>NZ_OZ253573.1:0-4095755 GCF_965262965.1 Candidatus Poriferisodalis sp. | reverse complement strand
CCTGTCATCGCTGCGCCCGCGGTGTTCGTCGTCGGTTTGTGGGCGAGGCCCGCGGTTGGGGGGGTGTGCGGCGGGGCGACCGATGGTGGCCAGGGCGTTGCGGTCGGTGACCATCTCGAAGAGGCTGCCGGCGAGGCACTGGCGGTTGTCGCGGATCTGGTTTGGTGTTGCGTCGCGTCCGCCGTCGAGACGCCACAGGGCGTCGTTGTAGTTCTCGAGTGCCTGGCGCACCAACGCGAAGCTGACCGGGTCGAACTCGGCGTGCAGCACACCCATCCCGGTGGACTCATCGACAAACAACGAAGCGCAGCGTCTCAGGCGAGACCTGAGCAGCGGCTTCGAGCAGGCCGGCAGCGGAATCGACCGCGTCAGGGCTCGTGCGCCGCGCAGCGTCGGCAAGCACAGCCGCGTGCTCGACGTTCAACTCGCCGACTGCGAGGCCCCGCGCAACATTCGGCATCTGTGCGACCTGCTCGCCGACCTCGGCGGTGCGCCTGGCGTCGCGCTTGCTCACACGCGCCCGCTCACGCAACGCCGAACGGCCCGAACCCGCACGCGCGGCTTCGAGTGCGGCGGTCGCTGCGAGCAGCACAGCGTCTGTTGCTGACCGCAACCGTGCCGCGACGGCGACGACATCGGCGAGGGTTTCGCAGCCGGTGTCGCCCAGCGGCACCCGCGACGCCCGAGTGACCACGTCACGCGCCCCGCGCAGCACCGACAACACACCCTCCACCGAAAACGACACCGGCCCAACCGGCAACACCGGATCGACCCGAAGCGATGTCGGCTCGGCCCGAAGCGACACCCGCTCAGCCGGCGACAACAGCGCAGGCGCCACGGAGCCAGTCGGCATTCCCGCCGCCGAATCGCTGCGAACATCTCAGCGCTTCATGACAAAGACTGTAAAACAGGGATGTCATACAAAAGCCTCGCAACGACCCCCCAACGACATCACCACACCCGGATCAACCCACAACGACATCACCGCACCCAAACCGACACCAGCACCACCCCGAACACCGCAACGCAGCGCACTTGTCGCGGGCGTGTGCGCTGCGCGATCATCAGCGCCGGATCAAAAGGTCGCGTGGCACCGCTGATCTTGCTGTGCGTGCGCAAACACCTTCAGGCCCCGCTGACGCAGCTTGCGAGGACAGCGGGACGCCAGCACCCGGCTCGCCGACGGCAGCGTAAGCGTTTGCCGACCGCTGGAGCGCTAGCTCGGCAGGTCGGACTCTGAGTGGGTCCAGCCTTGGGCAGCCCCACGGCGGTGACGGCGTTGAGTCCAGCGGCGGTCGCGCTCGTCTCGCAGGCGCTGCTCGGCGTCGCGCATCTGCCGCTTGCCGTCTTTCCAGGTCGAACGCAGGTCGCGGCGAACCTGGCGTGCGGTTCCGAGCACGGTGGCGGTTCCGCGTACGGGTGCATAGCGGTCGACGAATTGCCGGAAACGGCGTTGCAGCCAGAGCGACGCTCCGGCGCCCAATCCGGCGCCAACTGTCAGCCAGCGCAAGCGCTTGAACACGTCAGCTCTCCTCGCTTTGGGTGGTGCCGCTGTCTCGTGGCCCGGTGCCTTCTGCCCGCGCTCCCCGCAGCACGGAGAACGCCGAGCGCACCTTGTCGACGGGGACTGCTGCAGCTTTCGCCGTGGCAGCGCCAGCGGACTCGGCCAGACCAGTGACCTTTTGCACCACGTTGAGAATGTCGCGCAGTCGCTTGATCTCGGTGTTGGCCATCTCAGCAGTTTCGGCGAGCTGACCGAGCGCCGGGCCGGCCTTGCGATCGAAGTCCTCGAGCTTGCGCCGCAGCTCTCGCATCAATGCGAACGCCTGCGTCAGCACGGCAATCAGCGCCACCAGCGCCACCACGACGCACACGGTCACGATGACCGCCGCGAGGTCGCCTCCGCTCATGGTCAATCTTGGCTGTCGTGGTCGTCACCGGCAACCTCGTCGCCGTCTCCGGCGACGAGGGCCAGCCCCAACTCGTCAAGCTGGACATCGGAGATTGCGGACGGGGCATTGGTGAGCGGGTCGGTGCCGGACTGGCTCTTGGGGAATGCGATGACTTCGCGGATGTTCTCCTCGCCGCACAGCAGCGCCGCCAGACGGTCGATGCCGAAGGCGAAGCCGGCGTGCGGTGGAGCGCCGAACCGGAAGGCGTCGAGCAGGAAGCCGAACCGTTCGCTCTGAGCGCCTGGGTCGATGCCCAGCACGGAGAAGATCTGCTCCTGAATCTTGCGGTCGTGGATTCGGACGCTGCCCGAGCCGAGCTCCCAGCCGTTCAGCACCAAGTCGTAAGCCTGCGAGCGAACGCCATGTTGTGAGCGGACGCCAACCTGTGATTCGTCCCCGAGCAAGTCCTTGACGTGCTTGGCCCACAACGGACCCTCAAGGAACTTTCTAAGTGCAATGACGGTGTCCTCGTGGTCGTGACTACCTCTATTAACGAACTCGGACATCAATGGAGGTCTAGTAGCTCCCGCTGCTTCTTCGACAGTGTTGAGGTCGTCGGTGTGGGGCATCGTGAACGGATGATGCGCCGGGATCGGCCACCCGTCGGCGTTCACGTCCTCAAATAGTGGGAAGTCCACGACCCACAGGAAATGCAGGCCGCCCTCGTTCACTGGCGGACGGCCCAACTCCAGTCGCAGCAGGCCGAGCACTCCGCTGGCTCTGCGCCATGTGTCGGCCACCAGGTAGCACATGTCTCCCGGCTCGGCTGCCAGATGCTGCAGCACGCCGTCAATCTCGGCGTCGGACATGAACTTCGCTACGGGCGACACGACGGCCAAACGTCCGCCGGCGGCGCTTCGGGCGCCATCCGCCGGCGGCTCGCCGGCGCTGACTCGCATCCAGACGAGGCCCTTGGCGCCCCAGCGCTGGCACTGCTTGGTGAGATCGTCGACCGCGTTTCGGCTGATGTCGCTGCCACCAGGCACTCGAATGCCCCGCACGGCGGGCGCATTGAACGCATTGAATCCCGTGTCGGTGAACAGGTCGCTGAGCTCGACGAGCTCCAGCCCGAAACGCAGGTCCGGCTTGTCGGATCCGAAGCGGTCAATCGCTTCGTGCCAGGAGATCTCGGGCATCGCTGCGGGGCGGACACCGGTGATCTCTTCGGTGGCCTCCGCCACTGCGGTGCTGATCACGGCTCGCACCTCGGCGCCGGTGGCGAAGCTCATCTCCAAGTCGAGCTGGGTGAACTCGAACTGGCGATCCGCCCGCAAGTCCTCGTCTCGCAGGCAGCGGGCGATCTGGTAATAGCGGTCGATCCCGCCCACCATGGCGAGCTGCTTGAACAGCTGCGGGCTCTGCGGCAGTGCATAGAAGCGGCCTCGGTGCAGCCGGCTGGGCACCACGAAGTCACGGGCGCCTTCCGGCGTCGAAGCCACCAGCGTGGGCGTCTCAATCTCGATGAACTCGGCGGCCTCCATTGAGCGTCGAATCGCGGCGTTGATGCGCGCCCGCTTCACCAGATTCGAATGCATGCGGGGGTTGCGCAGATCCAAGTAGCGATGGCGGATGCGCAGCATCTCGTCTACGTCGGTGCGACCGTCGATCTGAAACGGCGGCGGCTCCGAGCGCGACAGCACCTCGACGGTGGCATCGCCGATCTCGATCTCGCCCGTTGCCAAGTCGAGATTCGCCGTGTCCTCGGGCCGCTCTCGTACCGTCCCGGTCACCGCCAGCACGTATTCCGAGCGCAGATCGTGCGCGTGATCCACGACGCATTGCACGATGCCGGTCCGATCACGCAGGTCGACGAAGGCCAGGTGCTCGCCATGCTCACGACGCCGTGAAACCCAGCCGCATACGGTGACTTCCCGGCCGATATCGGCGCGGCTGAGCCGCCCGCAATAGTCGGTACGCATGCCAGTGATCACTCGGTCGGTCCTTTGGTATTCAAGCTGGGTTCGAGCTGTCGCCCGAAGCGGGCGCCGGCGCATTCAGCGTGTCAAATAGAGCTCGCAGCGTGCCAAGCAATTCAGACCGCGGCACGGTCTGCTGCGGCACATCGACGCTGCCGCCGTCGGAGCGTCGCAGCGGACGGACGGTGACCGTGCCGGCGTCAATCTCGTCGGTCCCCACGATGAGCGCGATCTCGGCACCGGAGCGGTCCGCGGCGCGCATCTGCGCTCGTATGGACCGGTCGTCGAAGGCTCGGTCGGCCCGCACGCCGATGGATCGCAATTGGTGCGTGAGGTCACGTGCCTCAGCCCCTCCAGCGGTGTCGATCACCCACACCTCAGCTCGTTGCGCTGGCACGTCGAAGACGCCCTCGGCGTCGCAGGCCAGCAACAGCCGTTCGATGCCCAAGGCGAAGCCGATGCCCGGGGTTGGCGGCCCTCCCAGGGCCTCTACCAAGCCGTTGTAGCGACCGCCACCGCAGATCGTGTCCTGGGCCGCGTCGAGGCTGGCGGCCCGGAACTCGAATGTTGTGCGGGTGTAGTAGTCGAGTCCGCGCACCAGCTTGGGCTCGACCTCGTAGTCGATGCCGAGCGCCGTGAGGCCCTCGCGCACACGCTCGAAGTGCGCGCCCGATTCGCCCGACAAGAAATCAGTGATTCTTGGCGCGTCGGCTGCGACCACAGCCGTTGCGCGGCGTTTGGAATCCAGCACTCGCAGCGGGTGCCGGTCGATCTTGTCGCAGTCCTGGGGATCGATGTCATCGGCATGCTGACGCAGGTACGCCGACAGCGCATCGGCGTAGGCAGCACGGGTGTCTCCGTCGCCCATCGAGTTGATGAGCAGCGGGACTCGCTGCAGACCGATCGCGTCGAAGAACCCGGCTGCCAGAGCGATGATCTCGGCATCGGCATCGGCATCATCGGTGCCCAGCGTCTCAGCGCCGATCTGGTGAAACTGGCGGTAACGGCCGGCTTGGGGCGCCTCGTAGCGGAAGAACGGCCCCTGATACCAGACCTTCCACGGCGTGGTCGGTCGGTGCTGCGCGAACGCCCGGCACACCGATGCCGTGCCCTCGGGCCGCAGCGCCAGGCGCCGATCGCTGCGATCGGCGAACTCGTACATCTCCTTGCCCACCACATCGGTGCCCTCACCGATGCGTGCAAACACGTCGATGTCCTCAAAGATCGGCGTCTGCAGGTAGCCGAATCCGGCCCTTTCCGCTGCTCCGATGAATGCACCCAGCAACGCCACCCAGCGGCCCGATTCGGGCGGAGCCAGGTCGTGCGTGCCGATCGGCGTTCGGTACGACGCTCCCCCGCCCGACGACGCAGCAGCGCCGCCCGAACGGCGTGCAGGCGTGGTTGGCGGCGACCCGGACATGACCAGCGCAGGCTACGGCCCCGCGTACGCCGGTCCTAGCTGGCCCTGCGCCGTTGCGACCCGATGACGGGCAACACAATTGCCCAGTCCGATACGACTCCGCGGCTCGCCCGCGCATGTAGATATTTTGTAGACATTTTCGAAGTCAGCGGATGTAACGTGCGTGCATGAGCACGACCACTATCCGTGTCGACCGTCACACTCACGCCCGGCTCATCGAGATGAGTCGTTCAAGCGGTGACAGCCTCACCGAGACGGTCCGCCAAGCCGCCGATGCCCTGCGGCGCGTTCGACTCGGCCTGCGAGTGCGCCAGCAGTACACCCAATTGCGCAGCGACCCTGGTGTGTGGGCTGACTACTTGGCAGAGGCGGAGGCGACTCACGTCACCGATGGCATCGATTGACGAACTCTGGCTTGCCGACTTCGGCACGCCGTATCCCAGCGAACCGAGCGGACGACGCCCCGCCCTCGTACTCGGCCCGCCGGACTTCTTCGGCTCCGAATTCCCGATCGCGTTCGTCGCGCCGCTGACCACGACATATCGGGGACTGGACCTTCATGTCGAGGTGTCAGCCAACCGCCCGATAGCCGACCCGCAGAAGATCAGTACTCGGTGCGGGCGAGGCCTTCGACGGTGCGGTAGGCGTCGAACACGCCATTGACCTCTCGCAGCGCTGCGAGCAGCTGGTCGAGCAGCACAGGATCGCCGACCTCGACCTCGAATTGCATCACGGCGACCTGATCGTCGCCGACGAACGTGTCACAGCTCGCGATCGACAGATCGTGTCGGCCCGAGACGACGTTGACAACGTCGAGAAGCAGCCGATTGCGGTCAAGTCCCCGCACCTCCAACGCTGCGGCGAACTCGCCGCCCCAGCTGAGATCCCACTCCACCTCGACCTGACGGGCGTTCGACGACGTCGCCAGCTCGACGGCATTGGCGCAGTCCGCGCGGTGCACCGAGATGCCCCGGCCGCTCGTGGCGAATCCGAGGACCTCGTCGCCGCGCACCGGGCTGCAGCACCGGGCCAGGCGCACCAGCGAGTCGTCATGGCCGTCGACATGCACTCCGGCAGAGCGGCGTCGGCGTGAGCCACGTTGGCGGGCCGGCCGAGCCGGCAGCTGCGCCCCGCCACCATCGCCGCGCAGGTTGCTGATCAGTCGCTTCGCGACCGAATGTGCATTCACGTCGCCCTTGCCGACGGCCTCGAAGAGCAGCTCCAGCCCGGCCCGGCTGAACTGCTCGGCCACCGTGCGCATCTCATCGCTGTCGACGAGCAGCGAGGCCTTGAGGCCCTCATTGCGCATCTCGGTCTCGACCGCCTCGCGGCCTGCGGCTACCGATTCAGAGCGATCCGAGCGGGCGAACCAGCGCCGGATGCTGGCAGTGGCGCGGGGAGTGATCGCAGTCTCCAACCAGTCGCGCGATGGCCGCGCACCCGGGTCCTTGGAGGTGAACGCCTCGACCGTGTCCCCCGACTCGAGCGGCCTGTCCAGTGGCACCAGCCGCCCGTCGATCTTGGCCCCGATCAGCGAATCGCCGATGTCGGTGTGAATGGCGTAGGCGAAGTCGATCGGCGTGGCACCGGCCGGCAGCGTGATGACCTCGCCTTTCGGCGTGAACACGTACACCTCGTCGTGACCGAGATCACTGGCGATCGTCCGCATGAATTCAGCGGGGTCGTCGGTTTCGGCCTGCAGCTCGACCAGTCGGGTCAGCCACGGCATGTCCGCCTCTGCTGGCGCGCCGTTGCGCTCGGCCTTGTAGCGCCAGTGGGCGGCGACGCCGAACTCGGCCCGCTGATTCATCTCGTCAGTTCGGATCTGCACCTCGACGGCGGTGCCCGACGGCCCGACCACCGTGGTGTGCAGCGACTGGTAGAGGTTGAACTTCGGCATTGCGATGTAGTCCTTGAAACGGCCCGTCACCGGTTTCCAGGTCGCGTGGATGGAGCCGAGCGCCGCGTACGAATCACGGATCGTCGGAACGACCACGCGGATGCCGACCAAGTCGAAGATCTCGTCGAACGAGCGGTTCTTGATGACCATCTTCTCGTAGACGCTCCAGTGGTGCTTCTTGCGCCCCGTGACCGTCGCGTCGATCTTCATCCGGGAGAGCTGTTTGCGCACCTCTTCGAGCACCCGGTCCACGTAACGCTCCTGCTCGGGCGTGCGTTCGGCCAGCATCCGATCGATCTCCGCGTAACGCTTCGGATACAGCGCAGCGAACGCAAGGTCTTCGAGTTCGTCACGCACCTGCTGCATGCCGAGCCGGTTGGCCAGCGGGGCATAGATGTCCAGCGTTTCGCGAGCCACATCGGCTTGCTTGGCACCGCTCAGTGCCCCCAACGTGCGCATGTTGTGCAGCCGGTCGGACAGCTTGATCATCAGCACACGCGGATCGTTGGCGATCGCCACCAGCATCTTGCGCAGCGTGGCGGCCTGTTGTGCCTGCTTGGAAGCGAACCGCACCCGTTCGAGCTTGGTGACGCCGTCGACGATGGCCGCGACCTCGGGGCCGAACTCATCGGACAGCGCGACCAGCTCGACGCTGGTGTCCTCCACGGCGTCATGCAGCAGTGCCGCGGCGATCGACGTGTCGTCAAGGCCCAGATCGGCCACCACTCTCGCCACCGCGACGGGGTGGGTGATGTACGCCTCCCCGGTGCGTCGACGCTGCCCCTCGTGCGCCCGAGCAGCCGCCTCGTAGGCACGCAACACAAGGTCGGGCGAGCGCTTGGGCCAACGCTGCTTGTATCGCTCGACAACCGGCGAGATGTCTGCTGCGATCGCGTTCGACGAGCGTCGCCACGGAAGGACGCGCTTCACCGCCGGCATAGCGCTATCTCCGCCGCTCGCGAGGCGGCTCAGCCGACGCCGGGCCAAACGGACTGAAGCTCACCCCCTCATTGTGCCCCGCGCCCACGACGGCGGCCGGCAGTTCGGCCCAGACCGACGCCACGCGTGCATTCAGGGCGGCAGCAGCCGTGCCATTCTCAAATCAGCACTGGTGCAATTCTGTAAGTAGTGGTTGTACAGATCTAGAATTAATGAGGATGCAAATCAGCAACTAACTGCTGTGCAGATCTCACAGGTGATCGTGCGATCAAGGCGGTCAAGCGCCTTGTGGACACCGAGCAAACGCCGGGCCGCTTTCTGCTCACGGGTTCCACCAACTTCCTGTCGGTGCCGACTGTCAGCGAGTCCTTGGCCGGGTGAGCCCGCCTGATGCGCCTCACACCGCTGTCCCAAGCCGAGACTGTCGGCGCCGCGGCCCCGCCCATCGAGAGATGGCTGAATCGGGCAGGCCAGATGGACCCACCGCGCCGCCGCAGCACAGCGCCGTCGCTTGCACGCCACGACTACGCCCGGTTGATGTGCACCGGCGGATATCCCGAGGTGCTGCGGCTGCAGAGCGAACTTCGGTCCGGATGGTTCGAGAGCTATGTCGAGACCATCGTCGAGCGCGACCTCGCAGCCCTCGCCGACATCCGACGGGTAACTGCACTCGGACCGTTGCTGCGCTGGACCGCAGCCCAGACCTCGCAGGAGATGAACCTCGCTGCCCACTTGCTCGGCATCGGGCCCGACGCAGCGCTGGCGCCGATGTCGCAGACGCTCGGACCACTGGCCGAGTCGTTCGTCGTGAGCGAGATAGCCCGCCAAGCGACAAGCGCCAGCACCCGCATCAGCCTCTGGCACTACCGTGACGCCCGCCGCGAAGCGGACGTGATACTCGAACGGCCCGACGGCTCGGTGTCCGCGATCGAAGTCAAGGCAAGCAGTTCTCCCTCGCCCCGAGCAGCGGATCACCTCCGCTGGCTGCGAGACCGGCTCGATGCGGTGGCCCCCGGCGCATTCATCGGCGGGGTCGTATTGCACATGGGCGAACACGAAGTCAGCCTCGGGGACCACCTCGCCATGTGGCCCATCTCATCGCTCTGGGCTGACTGATCCGAGTCCCGCCATGCAAGGAAGCCGCTCCCACCGCAACGCGCAACAGATATGTTGTGTAACGTGCGTGGGTGTGAACGCTGGCGAGTTGCGGCACTGGCTGAAGCAGCACGGCTGCACCTTCGAGACGCATAAGGGAGGCAGCGGACACCTCACGGTGAGACGTGGATCTCGCGCGAGCTAGCTGCCGATGCATGGTGGACGCAAGGAATTGGGAAGCGGACTCGTTGCCAAGATGAATCACCCCGAGTTTCGTGGAGGCTCTGTTCCTTGAGAGGATGGAGCAATGCCAGGAAATCGGAGATATCCCGCCGAGCTGCGTGAACGTGCGGTGCGGATGGTGTTGGACAATGAGCGCCTGTACGGGTCGCAGTGGGAGGCGATCTGCTCGGTCGCGGAGAAGCTGGGGCCGACGCCTGAGACGGTGCGGCTGTGGGTTCGCCGAGCTGAGATCGACGGCGGGACCCGCCCGGGCGTGACGACACTGGAGCGTGCTCGGATCAAAGAGCTCGAAGGCGAGAACCGTGAGCTGCGCCGAGCGAACGAGATATTGAAGGCGGCGTCGGCTTTCTTCGGGGCGGAGCTCGACCGCCAGTCGAAGCGATAGTGGCGTTCATCGACGCCCATCGAGGCCGGTTCGGGGTCGAGCCGATCTGCGCTGTGCTGTGCGAGCACAGCGTCGGGATCGCCCCGTCCACCTATTACGCAGCCAGGTGCCGGCCGCCGTCGGCGCGGGCGCAGCGCGACGCCTGGTTGCGCGCAGAGATCGCTCGTGTGCACCGGGACAATTACGACGCGTACGGGGCGGCCAAGGTGTGGGACCACCTCAACCGCGTCGAGCACATCACGGTGGCTCGCTGCACTGTGGAGCGGCTGATGCGCCAGCTGGGCCTCGAAGGGACCCGCCGAGGCGCCACGGTGCGCACCACCACCAGCGACCCCGACGCCGACCGGCCAGCGGACCTGGTGAACCGCGATTTCACAGTGCCGGCCCCGAACCGGCTGTGGCTCGCGGACCTCACCTACGTGCGCACCCACAGCGGCTGGGTGTACGTGTCGTTCGTGATCGACGCCTATTCGCGGCGGGTGCTGGGCTGGCAGGCCTCGCGGTCGATGCGCACCGAGCTGGCGCTCGACGCCCTGGAGATGGCCGTCTCGGGGCGCCGCCGCGACGGCCGCAGCACCGAGGGGGTCACCCATCACAGCGACCGCGGATCGCAATATCTGTCCATCCGCTACAGCCAGCGGCTCGACGACAACGACATCGTCGCCTCGGTCGGCAGCAAGGGCGATTCGTATGACAACGCGATGATCGAGAGCTTCAACGGCCTGTTCAAATGGGAGCTGATCTACTCACGAGGACCGTGGCAAGGACTGCGCGATGTCGAGTTCGCCACCCTCGAATACATCGACTGGTACAACCACCGACGCAGCCACAGCGCCCTGCTCGCCGGCCGCGGCAACTACACCACACCCGCCGAACACGAAACCGCCTACTACCGTCAAACCGTCACAGCCACCCCGGCCGTGACTCAACAACCCGAGTCTCTACTCAACCCGGGGTGATTCAAGATCAAGAAGGACCTGGGGTTGAACTGATGCTTGCATATCCGATCGAATTGGCAGATGACGATGGCACGGTGCTGGTTACATCTCCCGACTTTCCCGAGCTGAACACGTTCGGCGAAGATCGCGCCGAAGGAATCGCACGGGCTGTGGATGCCCTCGAGGAGGCGATCGCTGCGCGGATTCACGGCCGACAGGACATTCCGACGCCATCGGGAGGGCAGATCCACGCAGAATTGCCGACGCTCACGGCCGTCAAGGTGCTGCTTCACCAAAGCATGCGGGCGCAGGGTGTGGGCAAGGCCGAGTTCGCTCGCCGCCTCGGGTGGCACATGCCTCAAGTCGATCGAGTCCTGGACATCAACCATCATTCCCGATTGGACCAGATGGACGCGGCGCTCAGGGCATGTGGCTGTCGCCTCACCGTGGAGGTAACACACGTCGCCTAGATGATTAGTTCCAAGGGGTGGCGGGGTCCACCGGTGGTGGGGTGAGGGTGTCCAAGCTCGGGGTGTGAAACAACACCTCGATCTTGGAGGACCGTGGTATGAACCCGGCCTTGGACACCCTCGTGACCGCACTGTATGTGCGGATCGATGATCTGTTGGCCGAGAATCCCCATTGGGTGCCGCGGCGGCCTGCGGTGGGATTCGCTTCGAAGCCTGCCGACGCGGAGCTGGTCACCTTGGCGGTGGTCTCGGCGTTGTTGGGGTACGACAACGAGTCGCTGTTCGTGCGGTTCGCGAGAGCGCATCTGCGGTCGTGGTTCCCGTATCTGGCGAACCGCGACGGCTACAACAAGCGGCTGCGGCGCAGCGGCGAGATGATCGCTCGGGTGAGGGAGCGTCTCGCACGCGAGTGCGAGTCGTGGCACGACGACGTGTGGCTGGTGGACCCCGCGCCGATCGAGTGCGGCACCAGCCGCGAGACCCAAAAGCGCTCCGGCCTCGCGGGATGGGCCCAATACGGCTGGTGCGCGTCGCATTCGCGGTACTTCTGGGGCTTGCGGCTGCACCTTGTCGCCACGCCCTCGGGACTGCCGGTCGCGTTCGCGCTCGCCGGCGCGAAAGCCGACGAACGCGAAGTCTGCGCAGCCATGATCGACGCGGCCGGGATCGCCAGGCCGGGCCAGACCCTCATCGCCGACAACCGCTACAGACGCGCGGCGTTCGAAGCCCAGCTCAACACATCTGGCATCACCCTGCTCCGCCCCGCCACCCGATCCGAGGCCCCGCGGCCCGGCGCAAGATTCCTGCGGCCCTTCCGCCAGATCATCGAATCGATCAACCACACCCTCAAAGGCCAGCTCAGCCTCGAACGCCACAAAGGCCGCACCCGCTCCGGCGTCGCCGTGCGCATCGCGACACGGCTCCTCGCCCTCACCGCCGCCATCTGGCACAACGAGACCCACCGACACACCCGACCAGCACGCTCACTCACCGCTTACGACCACTAACCCCTTGGAACTAATCATCTAGCGCGAGCGGCTACGCGGTGGGCGTCGAAACTGGGGATGTCGCAGTTTGTGCAACGTCGACGTCGCCGGCCAACGAAACCTCGCCGGTTACGCTTCGCCTGTGACGAGAACCGGCGATGCACAAGCGGTGAGGGCTCCCTCGCAGCTATTGCGCGCCTGTGACCTGCCCGGCCTCATCGCTGACGACGACGGCCGAGGGCGAGTCGTCGCAATTCGCCAATTCGTCAAGGACTGGGCAGTGTCCGACGATGACCGGCGAGCACAGATGTCCAATGTGGCGCCGCAGCGGCATCGGTGGTGGCACCGCCTGCGTGCTCGCATCACAACGTCTGGTTCGTGCCATCCGACCTGGACGACTACCGCGTGCATGGCTTCCGCTGAGATCCAGCCAGCTTCGGGGCAAGTCCCGTTTTCCGCCCGCGAGATGCTGCAGTACTTCGAGGAGCTCGACGAGTTACTGATAGATGCCGGGGTCAGCGCCCCGCTGCACCTGTACGTCTGCGGCGGCGCAGTCATTGCCACCAAATCCGACTCACGGATCACCAACGACGTCGATGTCGTCTCCGAAGGCATGACGCCCGAGCTTCGGCGTGCCGCGGAGGCATTGAGCCGACGTCATCGCGGACTGAGGCCGGATTGGCTGAACGATGGCGCAAAGCTCAAGCGCGTCAACCTGCCAATGGAGCCCGAACGCATCTACAGCGGCCGATTGCTCATCATCGACTCTGCCGGCGACCGGCGAACTCCACCGGTGGTTGCAAGTGAACTTTTGCCGCGTGTACGTCACCGGTCCGCGGTGAGGTGTGCGACTATCGTCCGTAAGCCGCTGCGTCCATCAGCTCATCTGCCCGAAGTCGCTTCGACTGAGGAATCGCAGGACCTCGCTGCCGGGGATCACGAGGCCGAGGTGGCCGCCTTCGCCTTCTATGCCGCCGGTTGCGACGCCGATGAGTTGGCCTCTGTCGTCGAAGACCGCTCCCCCGCTGACACCTGAATCCAGCAGGGCGTCGGTCTTGTAAAAATCGAGTCCGTCGGCAAATGTGGTCGTACCGGAAAACCTGCCACTGGTGAAGGTGAGCGTGTCCTGGCTTTGGCCGAATCCTGGGTAGCCCAGAATTGTGAGTTCGTCCCCGAGTGAGAGTTCGCCGAGGACGACTTCCAGAGGCAGGTGCGCGTCGCCAGCGGCGCTAGCGAGGCGCACGAGCGCAAGATCGCGGACCGGGTCGTCGTCAACGACTTCTGCACGACGCCAGCCAGCTGGTGGTTCGGAGAAACTGCGGGTGATGCCGACATTCACTTCACAGAGTTGCCCGCCGCGTTCCCCGCCTGCATGGAGCACGTGGGAATTGGTGAGCACAAGGCTGCCGTCGCCAATGATCGTGCCCGAGCCGACCTGCTCGCAGCCTGGTGCCCAAAGCTGCACAACCGAACGGGCGAGCTGCTCCCAGTCAGGGGTGCCGTCGCTAGGGGCAGGAACGGACTGTGGTGCCAGCGACTCGGGCGCAGTAACTCCGATTTCATCAACGTCGGTGGTCTCGGCTGACCCGGCGCCGGCGGTCTCCCGGTCGTGGGGGGCAACCGGCTCGGTGCCCGCGGCTGGCGACGTGGCGATGGCCGCGTCGCTGGGGATCGGAGTATTCGTGACAATCCCCGACCGGTCACTTGGCAGCTCACTGGGACGCATGCTCGCTACGACCACGGCCGCGACACCGATGAACACCAGCGCGGCGGCCACCACTGCCCAACGGCGGATCGGGAAAGGGAGAAGCTTGCGACTCGGCCTCGCCACAGACGTGAGAGGCCGGTCACCAGCGCTCTCGGCGGACTGGGGTCTTGGTGGCGGCCGGTCTGGCGAGGGTGCATCCTGCGCGGGGGCCCGCGTCGGTGGCCGGCGTGCAGCCGGCCTCCTACGCAGTGGGTTGCGCGAGTTGCCGTGGGCAGGCTCAGGCAACGTAGCTCCCGGGCTGGCACCCGCCACGCACACGACTGCGCGCCCGGAATTCGGCCGACACCGAATGAGTCACATGAGCGGCTCGGCGACCGACGAGACGTGGTCGGCGACATCGGTCTCGAGGCGCTCCGCATTGCGTGGCGGTCCGGGAATTGGCAGCAGCCGGTCGACTTCGACGGGCTCAGAGATATCAACCCGAATGGCGTGGAACAGCAACGTGCCGCGGTCACGTAAGTATCCGCACGTCTGATCGGGGGGCACATTTGCTGCCGGCGTTGATACCTCAGCGGGCCACCACACGTAGGGCGTGTACTCGGGCGGCGCTTCGGGACGCGGCGGCAGCGAACCTGTCGGCAGCCGCGTCTCCCCGGACGGCAAGAGTTCGCCCAGCAGTGCGGGCAGCATCGCTTCCTCACCGGATTCATGGTCAAGCTTGACTGCGACACGCTCGTTCACAAAGGTGGCCCGCATCGCCTGAGCCAGAGCATCATCGGCAGCGTGGCGCAACAGCCCGTCGTATGCGCCGTCGTAGACACTGCGGGCGAACTTCCATCGCGGTCCGATACCTTCGCCACTTCGCGCTGCCTCGAGAGCAATCGGATAGGTGCAATGCTCGGGCGGCGGCGTGTCTCTCTCAGCGCTAATGCCGTATCGCGCTCGTTCGGCCTCGGTGAATCGCTTGGCCATTCGACGATATTGCTCTCCCATCCATCCCCTCGGAGCGACGAGCGGCAGCAATTCGGCGAGATAGTCGTCACGCGTGTCGTCAGTGAGATCCAGATCGAGGATCAGCAGTTTGCGCACCGGCGAGTCAGGATCTTGGACATCCATGTGGCGAATCTCGACGCCAAACGGCCGGTGAATCAGCCGTGTCACTACAGATGCGGAAGCCAGCCAATGCACTTTCAGCGTTGCCAGCAACGACTTGCGGGCTGTGGTCAATTCCAGCTGGTCGACGAGAGCATCAAGGCCGCTTTTCCAAGCGCGCACTTGCCGACGGTCGCGACGACGGATGAGGCGGACCAGACCACCAGTCACTGCTGCCACGGCCACCGCGGTCGCCAGCAGGACAGTCAGTAAGCGCCAATTGCGGTCCTCGAAGATCTGCGGGGCAGTGGCCTCATAGTTCAGTGCCGCGACCGCCATGACGAACATGTACGACAGCGTCGCAACGCTGACGGCGGAATTGGACACGAGCGGTGCGAGCGGGCCCATCAGAGATTGATCGCCAGAAAACTCGCGCAGTCGGCCCAACAGCGTCAGCGCCACAACGCCTGCGATCACGGCCATGGCCGGAAACCAGTGACCTGGCTCGTCAAGGAAACTCTGCGACACGGGTTTCGCCAGAACAAGCAAAGTCGCCGCAACAGCCGTATACACCGCGGCCAGGAGAGTGAGACGCACCTGGGCCGAGAGGCTGCGGCTCGGTGTCAACCGCAGCACTGGCGGCACTGTCACCAGAATCGACAACAGCCCGAATGTGGCCACGCGCACTGAGTCCGACAGGTGGTCGGGTGTGAACACCTCTCGCAATCCAGTCAGCGTCAAAAGCGCGCCAGCGCCGATGAGCACGGCTGTCAGAGACGCAAGCGCCACAAATGCGGTGACGCCTGGCTCCGGGCGGCTCTCCCGGCGCAAGTGATCCCGAAGCTCCTCGAACAAACTGTCGATCCGGTCATCGCAACGTTCAATCTCGATATCGAATCGACCGGTGACGCCAGTGAGCAGTGTCGAGTCGGCCACCAAGTCAGCCTGCTGCGCCGTGCGGCGTTGACGCCAACGGCGCTTCATTCCCCTGCCTCCGCTTCCCGACCTTCGGGCGGGCATTCCGTCGTTGTCGGTGGCTTCGACGTGTTCATTCACCGAATCACCGGTCGCCGATACATCGTCCGCGTCGTCACGCGCCGCCGAATCGGCATCGGTAGTCATCGGCCTAGCGGGAACACCTTTATCGAATGCCCCCGAATCAGGGTCGTCGTGGAGCGAAGAGACCGCATGTGCGGATGGGTCGAGCGCAGCGAGCACGTCGAGCAAGTCACCGTCGGCTGGGGCAAGCGCAGCTGGATCGAGCACGACGTAACGTTCGCTGCCCACTGCAGCCCTGACGCCGTCGTCAAGCATCGAGGCATCGACCACCCCCAGCACCCGCCGCAACATCTTGTCCCAGCCGCTCGTCGGCACACCCTCGAGAGAAACAGGCGGGCGCATTTCCTCCAGAAGCCAATAGGCGTCATCGAGCGCGTCATCTGAGTCGGCACCCAAGCCGTCTTCGCCAACTATCGGAGCAGTCCATGGCGCAATTCGCGCCGTGTCGAGAGCGAATTCGTTGAGTTGCTGCGCCGCAGCACCGATGTCGTCGTAGCGGTTCAGTGCGCCGCCGACGGTTTCGATGGCCAGTCGACGCGCCGTTGCACCATCTCCAATCGCGCCGAGAGTGTCGTGCGCTGCATCGTCATCGGGATCGTCTTCGTCGGGTACCCGGAATTCGTCGGGGTAAATCAGCGGCGGCGCAGCACGGACGATGTGCGACGGATCGGGAGCGGGCAACAACCCCGGAGGAAGTGGCAGCACTCCGTCGCTCTCCAACGTATGTTCCGGCGAAGGAGCCCGAATGCGTGCTGCGCGGCAAGTCGACCTCACTAGGCGGACCAACGGCTTGCCCAAGCCACCGGGTGCATACTCGACGAACTCCAAGGGCGAGCCGACCATCGTCGACCACAAGCCCGCGAGCGAGGCAATCTCAACCGCGACGTGCCACGCGTGCGCGTCACCCGATTCGGAGCTCGACACCGGCATCGCCATTGAGCGTTCGAATTGGCGATCCGTGGGCAGAACTACGAAGGCACCGTCCGTTTCGGCGTTGATGAAGGCGGCCGGCGGCGAGAGTCGTTCATCGCCGTAGTCGGGCACCCAAACCCGCTGAAGGAACACGCCGGTGTCCGCGGGTGCAATCCGGCGCAAGTCGCTTCGCAGCATGGCATCGGCCTCGGCGAGATCTCCTTGTTGCTCGATAGACAGGACCCCTGTTGCCACGCTCACAATGTCGATTCGGTCCAGTTCGCCAGCGCCATGCAACGTGTACATCAGCGCTTCGCTCGACCAATCACCGCCGTTGAGCACTTGCGTACGGCGGCCCAGGTCGAGTGGCTGAGACCCCAAGCCCGACGATCGCGCGTACTCCACGTGCACGATCGGCCGCAGGTGTGACGCGGCAGAGAGACCAGTCCATGCAGCGAGCGCTCCGGCAATGCCCTGATCCTCACGGTGGCTCATGACGACGACGACCCTGCGGTGGCCCCCTCCAGTCGGAAGGACAACGTCCGAGCGATTCACATCAACGGCTCCGGCTCGCGATGCTCCAACCCGTCCGCCTGCAATTCGGAGGCCTGGATCAGGTCATTGAGTGCCGGCCTCATGAATCTGTCCCACAAACCGACCCAATGCGGTGCGCTTGAGAGCGCATGGGGAGATGCTTCGCAGCGCTGGAGATGCTCACTGTGCCTAGACCCGTAACTCTCCAATGTCCTCCGGCAGATGTCTGCGATGCGCCTCAGCCGGCCGACTTCGGAGTCGGTGTCGTACGGAGAGTCAACGTGCTCGAGGAGCGGCATGTCGCCGTCAAGCACGAAGACGCTTCGCCCGGTGCTGGCCCAGTCAGCCAGCGCGGGCGCCAACGACTCGTAGCTGTGCAGCGCGCCATTTGGGACGGCCGTGCCCAACTCTCGCAGTGCGACATAGGGCAGGAGTGGGTCCAATGTCCCGGTGCGACAGACATCGACGTACGCCAATGCAAGCGATTCCAAGACCAAGGCGAGACTGTCTTGCTCGCCACTTGCGCGGGCGACCGACAGGAAATTGGACGGAAACGCGGCTGGTCCCCGCGTGCGAGTGCTGTAGATCATGTAACTGTCGCCGTCGCTTGTGATCCGACCGAGCAGGCGACCCGTGAACCAACCCCGCACCATGCAGCGCAACAGCGCCTGCGGAACCGGTACAAATGAGTCGAGCGGCTGCGCGCGGCGGCGCGTCCAGAAGTCCTTGCGCCGGGTCGGTGTGTCGCACTGGTACCACCGCTCGGCGATGGGCCGCAGCAGAGACTCAACAACAAGTACTGAGACTGGTGCGGCGAGCGCGCTCGTGATGTCGATGTGCTTAATCGAGGCGTCGCTGGAGAGCAACCCGTCGATGTCGTCGTCATTCAGACCTGATCTGGCCAGTCGAGCGCGAATATCCGTTTCAACCGCGTGTGCTTCGAGCGGAACCGAGCTGAGTTGGAGTCGCGGCGAAGCCTGAGCAGCGTTGGGGTGGACGAGGCCCACGAGGTTCGCGTCGAGGTTGACGAGTGGTGCCGCGGCCGACACAGCTTCGCCGAGCTGATTGAGCAGTCTGCTGCGATTCTTGCCAACCTCCGACTCACTGAGGCCCAGCGGGTCGTGGGCATCAGTGGTGCCCACGAAGCTCCGAATCGTCATTCCTAGGTATCGAGCCCATGCCGAGCCGGGACGTCGCAACCACGCTCTAGTTCTCGTCAGCAGTTCCCCGCGCGATGTTCCCAGTGAAATGCGGATCTCGGTTGGCGAGTGCGAGCCGCCAATTGCTGTTGCAGCGGAAGGCCACCAGTCTCGTTCGATCCGAGCACACTTGAGTAGTTCCGCGTCAGCGCCCATCGCCGAACCTTCGCGGAAATTGCCAGAGATAACGATGCTCCGGGCTCTCTCGCGCTGCTCCTGGATGCGATCGGTCGTCCCCACATCGCGTGACAACAGGTCGGCGAATGTCTGGGGATAGTCATCAGGGTCAACGAGCGGGAAATCACCAACCGGAGGGCGCACGCTGTCTGGCGGCGGCTCGTTGTCCCAGGAAACCCACGTCGCGATGTTCGCCGCGTCGATCTCTGCGCTCGCATGCGCCTCGCGCAATGCACGAGCGATGGGCCGCAGCACTCGCTCGGCAACATCACTAGCCAATGCCGCAGCACGTTCGCTCACAAGCGCTTCACCTGCGAAGGCGGCCCAGTGAATCCCGTCGAGCAAGGCCTCTTCGAGTCGGGCGTCGTTATTGGCGACCTTGCCTCGCATCCCGTCGAGCGCCTCGTTGATCGCCGTCCCCCAGTCACGGGACCACGTCCGCTGCCGATCAACATCGTTGTCCGTCAGGTCCTGATGAACTTCGTCCGCCAAGTACGAGGCCGCATGGCGACACAACTCCGCTACAACAAGCAGCCCGTGGGAGGCAACCCATCGTTCCACGCTGCCGACGACTTGTTGGCTGACTTTGGGAATCCACTCCAACGTCGACGCAGCGAGGCTTGTCTGGTACTTGCGCTCGTACGACTGCTGAGCCGCAACAATCGCCTCGCTCAGCGTCGATCGCCATCGTTCGGCTTCGAGGTGATGGCTCTCGTCAAGGCCACACCTCTCTCTTGCTTCGCGTTCGAATTCTTCTCGGAGCTGCGCGTGCTCCGGCGGACGCAAATCGTCAACGATCTCGTTGTCGTCAGGTCCAAGTTCGGTCAAGCTGGCCTGCCGCAAGAACGCCGGTAGATGGTGCTTTGCAAGCTGAGTGAGGATCACGTCGGGGTCCTCGGTCGCGAGTTCGCGCCCGACCTGGACCGCTTCGTCGGAATCGCTGTGGTACCTCGACAGGTGCCCGAGCGCGTCCTTGACGATCCGCTGCAGCGCATAGCACTCGAGATACTCCGTTCCGACCGACAGACGCGAGAATCCGAGCGCAGAAAAGCAGGGCAAACCCCTCTCGTGAAGCTCGCCCTGGTCGACCAGGATCTCACCCTGCTGCTGCGAGGAAGCCGAATTCGCCCAGTTGCCCGCCGTATACGCAACAAACCGTGCCTGAACGACCTTGTCACTGACCCACGACAGCAACGAGCGGCCAGTCATCTCAAAGAGGCGGTCAGGGGTGCCATAGTCGACGCCGCCCTGGCCCACTCGCCCGACGAGGAAGGGGTACGTTGGCCCGCTGCGGACCTGAGCATTGGGCAAGCCTGCCTGCCGCAAGACCTCACTTTCTTTGGGCGCAGCGATATTCGGTGAACCGATGTCGCTGCCCTGCCACCACTGGCCACTGAGCATCTCGCAAATGGCGGCGAGACTGTTTGGGTACACGCCGCCGACGGCGGCGCCTCCGAGCGAATGGAAAACCTCGGGCGTGTAGAGCAGCGCGAAAATGTTGTCCCCCGCCGGGGTCTCAAGACCGCGCAGGATGTCACAAACGAGATTGAGCAGCCCCGCGCCGGTTCCACCCGCGAGCGAACTCACGACAACGACGTACATGTTTGAGTCCGGGTCGGCTTGTTGCCCCGTGACGGTTTTGTAGAGCTCGCCGATCTCGCCACGTGCTCCAGGCGCGGTGATGCGACGCACTCGCTCTTCGAGCTTCTGCCGGATGCGCAAGGCGTACGCCATCGCGACCGTCTGACCCACGGCCCTCATTTGGCCCGCTCCAAGCTGCACGCCGACATTGAGCCCCGCAGGCTCGACTCGCCACGTCTGCATTTCGGGCCACAGTCTCGGGTTGCCATCCAGAATGTTCTGCAACGCCCTGAAATCCATGCCCGCGCTGATCAGCCCGAGATATTCATCGGCAGCCAGCGGCTCAGCCACATCGTCGATCTCGTCGCCGTCGGGCCTAACCGGTGTGTCGATGTGCAGGAACTGCCAGCCGTTGGGAATCCCGCGATCTGCGTCGTGTGCTGCCATCCAACGCAGAATTTCGCGCTTCAGGAATCGCAGCGTCTTACCGCCGGATCCGCCTAAACCCACGAACAGAAACTTGCTGTACATCTCAGTCCTCGTTTGAAAGGTGGATATGGTTCGGTTTCACCGTTGTGGTGTTGCTGGCCGTCGCCTTGTGCAGCGACGGACTACACAGCGTTCGAGCGTTTGGATCGATCATCGGGCTAGCGCGGCCGCGGCGGCGGCCGGTCTGGGCGTTGGGGGGGCGGCGACCGTTCACCGCGACGATCGGTTGCGCCGCCTGACGGAGATCGCGACGACCGAGATTCTGCGTCGCTTGCGGTAGTCGAACCTCGCGTCGGACCTGATCGAAGCGGACTTCGGGGCGGGGGCGTCCCGCCCGCATCGGGACCCTCGCTTCCCTCGGCGGGACCGGGCGGTTCGCCAGGGCCATCGCCCGGCGCTCCGGATGCCGATTGCACCAAGAGCCCCTCAACCTCTCGAGCATCGACCCGTTCGATGTCTGCGCTCGGGCCGTGCCGTGGCAGGGCAATCCAGCTCGACGCGACATGCTCTCCATCGGGGGATCGGCGAGGCGTGCCGACGGCAATGAGGGCCGGGAATTCAGCTGCTGCTGTTACCGTCCGTCGGGAACGACGGCTCGTCGCAGGCCGTACGGCCATGGGCTCGTTCAAGTCGGAGCGCACCTCACTCCAAGCGCCCCGCAGGAGCCCAGGCAGCCAGAGCCAAGGAGAACGACGGAGTGTGATTCGCAGTCCAGCGCACTCCCACGCCATCCAGCGTCTTCCGCGTCCGCCCCGGCTGGCGAAGCCGCCGATTCGCTGGCCGTCCGCAGCGGTTATTGCACTGCGGGCGCCCGAGCCGAGGGAGGGTCTTCCCCTCGCATCCGTGTCCACGGGGACGTCGGCTCGGTACATCCAGAAACCCATCGGGTCCGGAAGGCTCATGTTCAGCACGAGTGCGCCACAGAAGAGGAGGTAGCTGACAACGATGCTGAGCACAAGCAGCAATAGCGTCAGCCAGAAGGCCAATGCTGAATTGCTCCGCGCCAAGTAATTCTGATCGACACGTAGCTCGACAGTCTGTTCAGCCATTTGGCGATCTGCTCCGGCCTGGAGATCGCTGTCACCGAGATCCCAGGACGGCACCAGCGTGATCACGCCTCCGATTTCCCAATCACCGTTCTCTAGCTCGTCCGTAGTCACGAAGTGCAATGTCACGCCCTGGGCTTCGCCCTCGACACCGAGCAACAGAGTGGCGCCGTCGCCGTGCACCGTGCCGCTGCTCGATTCGCCATGGAACTCCCCGTCGAAGCGCCAGTCGAGGTCGCCCGGAAGACCTGCCGAGCCGTCGTGGCGCCAGAACAATTCCACCTCCGCGGTGCCGCGGGTCGGCGGGAACACGACACAACCGGCATCGCCCCTCAGGCGCTCGCGCGGCACCTCCAGACTGACGGGCTCGACGCGCATACGCCGCGGTCGAGTCGGCGATTCCTGCGCATCGAGCTCGCCCTGCGTGCCGTCACCGTCCGATGCAATGAACGCCTCTTGTGCGTCCGCTCCGGCGCACGACAACACCGGCGCGCCGAGACAGTCATAGAGCACGGATGAGGGACCATCGATGTCGATTTGGGACACGACAATGAGCTGCCGCGGACCGAAGAGTGTGCCGGCGTGCTTCGGTTCGAATTCGGCCAGCAGCGGCGCCGCTAGGTCATGGGATTCTTGGCACTGCAGCGGCTCGAGCTCGAATACCACGGTGCCGTCGTCACGGCAGAACCAATCTTGCACTCGCTCATCAGGCCAAGCGAAGTGCTCCATGCTGGCCGCTCCACAAAGCTCGAGCGGCGCCTCTGCAACCACGAGCACTTCCAGCGGCGGCGAGTCAGGTCCGAACTCGCTGCGCTCCACCTGCTCCAGCAGCTGTCCCTCGCTATTGGTTACTTGGCCGGTCTCGCTCGGAACGTCGCTGCGAGCTTGCTTGATGTAGCAAGCGACGTCGATTCCGCCGTCTCCTCCGCTCGTGACGAATTCAATTGTCCAGCCCGATTCGAGACCTGCGAGATCTGCGTTAGCGAGGCGGAGCGGCTCGCTTCCGTTGCCAGCACCACGACGGGTCACACCACCAACCGTCACGATCTCGTACTCCTCGATCGAGGTGGCGCGCGGATACGCCACGATCGAATCGATGAATCTGCCCGCCGGAAGAGGCGCCGAACGGCGGTCGTCAATGGAGGCAAGCCCGCAGTTCGACCATTCGACGAGGCTGTTGGCGGCGACATCAGCCACCTCAAGCAGCTGGATGGCAAGCCGGTCGAGATCGTCAATTGCGATGATCGCGCCGTCACGGTCGGCAGGCTGTTCGTCGCTCCATTGGGCACAGTCGAACCCACTCGCATAGGGCAGGCCGCGTACAAGCTGCGAATCAGCGTCACCTGTGAGAGCGCGCAAGATCTGCATTGAAGCCGCCGCCATCTCGCGGCCGATGGCATCTGGCTCATCAGGATCCGAGGGACGTCCGGCGCTGCGGAACTGATCCCCCAGCAGGATCGTGTAAGTGTCGACATTTGATGTCTCGAACGACCGCTTGATGTCTGCGCAGATTTCGGTACGAAGCTGATCGGCCTGTTGCAGCGAAGGGTCGCCAGTCGGGTCGTAGATGCCGTCAGTGAAGAACAACAACAGCCGGCACGCACCCGGGGCACTGTCCCCGAATGCTGCCTCTGCCCCCCGCAGCGCTGTCAGGTAGTCGGTGTGCCGACCCTTAACGAGGAAGCCACCGAGATCGTTTGGGTCGCCGAGCGAGTTCTCGATCTCGGAATTCGATGGGTGCTGAGGCGATGGAGCTTCGAAACCCACGATTTGTTGAGCCGCTGTGTCGAACCTCCACAGCCCCAGCCGTATCTCTGGGGCGTCGCCGCCATGCAGACCCGCCACAAGGTCCGTCAACCGTGCACGGAAGTCGCGCAAGGCCGTTCTGCGCTTGGTGCCGTCGCGGTCGACCCCAGCGCTTTCGTGGAGGGAGCCGGAGGCGTCCATCATCACCAGCAAATCGATCGATTGGCCCGGTTGGCACGGCGAATACCCGGATGCGTCAGTCCCTTGCGCCGCAGCCTTCGAGCTCAGAGGCACAATTGACACCAGCAGGCCGAGCATCACGGTGACGACAACGGTGCCGCCGCGGCCACGCGCCCAGCTTTCTATCGTCACGGTCTCGTCAGATCCCGTGCCCAGAAGAGCAAGTGCAGCGCCCCGAGCGACCAGCTCCCAAACGCAAGAATATTGACGGCCTTTCTGGCCCCGAAGTAGCGCCATTCCGAATACCGCCGAGTGGCACGCGCTCTGCCGTCGGCCTTCAAGAATCGGTAAAGCACTGCGATGTTGACGAAACAGCCGACGATGTAGCCGAGCGTGTTGAAGTCAACCTCGCGTCCGGTGTCAAGTATCCCGATCTCGACTCGGCTGCCAAGCCAGAAACTGATAGCAACGAATACCAATGTGGCAACCACGGCCAAGAAGCTCGCGACGGGCGGCCCCGTGTCGCCGCTTCGAAGCGACGCACTGGGAATGGGTCGGGACGGACCATCTCGCCGAGGCCGCGCACCGGTGCGACGCTGCGGTGGACGATCCGTCATCGTCATGTTGTGCCTGCTTCCGAACCGGCGACCCGAAACCCACGCCGCTAGCCGACGGCGCGTGGCACTAATCTATTCGGTTCATACTCGTCGCCAATCGACTGTATGCTCGCCGACTTGTCAACCCGGCGGCTGCGTCACGCAGCGCGGGCAGTGCATGAGCCGGCGAAGGCTCAGCGGCGGCGGCCCAATTTGCGGGGGCGAGGCTGGGCTGTGCGGGTATAGCTCTCGGCTGCGAGCGCCTGTGCGGCGGATTCCATCGTGTCGTGGCGGCCTGCGGCCTCGGCGGCAGTGCGTGCAGAAGCCCACTGCGGTTCGTAGCTCTTCAGCCACGCAACCATCGGCATCGCCACGAACAGCGAGCTGTACGAGCCGACGAGCAATCCGATGAGCAGCGCGTTTGCGAACTCTGCCAGCGTGCCTGCGCCCAAGATGCCCGCGCCGACGATCAGCAGTGAGACAACCGGCAGCACCGACGTCACCGTGGTGTTGATCGAACGAGTGAGCACCTGATTGAGCGAGACATTCGCAAGTGCCGGGTACGTGAAGTGGCTGCGAGCCGGCAGCGATCGCTCATTGGACTTGACCCGATCGAACACGACGATCGTGTCGTACAGCGAGTAGCCCATGATCGTGAGGAACGCGACCACCGTCGCCGGCGTCACCTCGAAGCCGAACACCGCATAGGCGCCGACGGTGAGCAGGATGTCGTGGGTGACAGCGACGAGCGCTCCCACCGACATCTTCCATTCGAAGCGGAACCACAGGTACAGCGCGATCAGCACGAAGAACACGACCAGCGCACGGCGAGCCTTGCCCGCCACCTCGTCGCCGAACGACGGACTCACCTGCCGGGTGGAAAGGCTCCCGACATCGACGCCGACAACGGAAGACAACGCATCCGCGATGTCGGCCGCGTTCGCGCCCGGTCCGAGCACACCGCGAATCCGGAAGATGTCCGACGCGCCGGTGACCGTGACGAATTGCACCCGTGCATCGGGCACACCGGCAGCGTCAGCGGCCTCGGCGATGTCCTCGGTCGTCGGCAGATCGCTGGCGGGCACATCGGCCCCGTCCGCGCTCGCCGGCACCGGCACCTCCCACACCGAGCCGCCTTCGAATTCGATGCCCAGATTCAGTCCGCGTGCCAACAATGCGACGACACAGATCAGCACCGCCACCGCGGAGCCGATGAGCACCTTGCGCGACACACGCAGGAAGTCCCAGCTGTTCTCACCCCGATACAGGGTCCTCAGCGCCGCCATCACAATGATCCTCCTGTCGGAACAGCTACCGGGAGGTCTGGCTCGCGCGGCGAAACGCCCAAGCGGCGGGGCCGCTCGGCGACAAGCTTGCGAGCCACGAACACCACCAGCGGTCGCATGAAGAAGTACGACACCGCCAGGTCGATGAGCGTGGCCAAGCCCAGGTAGAGCGCGAAGCCCCGCACCGTGCCGCTGGTCAGCTGGTACAGCACACCAGCGCCGATGAGCGAGGCGAGGTCGGCCCACACGATCGTGGAGAACGCGGCCTTGAAGCTGGCGTCGGCCGCCGAGCGCACCGCCCGGCCGCGGCGCACTTCTTCCTTGATGCGCTCGTAGTAGACGATGTTCGAGTCGACCTGGACACCGATCGACACGATGATGCCCGTGGTGCCTGCAAGCGTGAGCGCGAGGCCGCGGCTCTCGCCCAGCCAGCTGATGAGCGACCACAGAACCGAGCCGCTGATGGCCAGGCTCATAATGGCAACCACGCCGAGCAGCCGGTAGTAGGCCAGCATGTACAGACCGACGAGGATCAGCCCGACGATGCCGGCGATCACACCAGCTCGAAGCGTCCCCTCGCCGAGGGTGGCCGATACCGTCCGCACGTCGTCCTGCTCGAACTCGACCGGCAATGCGCCGAATCGCAGCGCGACCGCGAGGTCGCGGGCCTCTTCCTCGCCGAAGGTCCCCGAGATGACCGCACGGCCCTCGAACTCGGTGGCTCGTATGGCCGGGGCCGATTCGACGACGCCGTCAAGCACGATGGCGATTTGCTGGCCGAAGTAGCGAGCTGCCATCGCGTCGAAGCCGACCGAGCCCTCGTCGGTGAGGTCGACATTGACGACCCACTCGTTGTTGAACGTGGCCGCCGCCTCGGCCACTGCCTCGCCGGTGAGCTCGGCCGGACCGAGCACGTAACCGACGGGCTCGCCACGCCCGGGTAAGACAACCGCCGAGTCGGCGACGTCATCTTCGGGAAGCGTGAAAGTCGGAATCTGATCGAGCTCGATGTCTTCGACAGCATCCTCGGTGGACTCGGGTTGGAGCGATTCGTTGTAGGCATCCGCAAAATCCCGCGCAGATCCGAATTCGGCCTCGTCGAAGCGGCCGAACGTGTGCAGCACCGGCCGGAAGCGCAGTTCGGCTGTCTGCCCGACGAGGTCCACCGCGCGCTGCTTGTCCTTGACGCCGGGCAGCTGAATCACGACTTGCTCGCCCTGGCGGGTGATGTCGGGCTCGGCGACGCCGAGCGCGTCGACGCGGGAGCGAATGATCTCGATCGCCCGGTCCAACTGTTCGTCGTCGGCCGGTGACGTCGGTCGCAGCAGCACCTCGACACCGCCCTGCAGCTGCACTCCCAGAACCGGAGTCCAGCCCGCGGCCAAGACCCCGGCGAGCGCGCCGAAGCCAATCAAGATCGCCAAGAGAAGCGAAATAATCTGCGATCGTCGCATCTCAGAATGGACGGCGAGCCGGGATCGTTGCCTTCAAGCGAGCGTGCGGGACTCAGTCCGCGTCGTCGGCGTCGGCGATGTCCTGCGAGTCAGCGTCGGCGACCCCCGGCGCGGGGGCGAGAATCTCGCCGATGGCTCGACGCTGCACCCGCAGCTCGACGTCACTGTCCACCTCGAGGTACACGACGTCGCCGGGCTCCTCGATGGCGACAATCTTGCCGATCACTCCGCCAGCGGTGGCAATCACATCGCCGACGTCCGCGCTGCGGATCATGGCCTCGCGTGCCTTCATCTTCCTCTGCTGCGGCCGGATCATGATGAAGTAGAGGACGACGATCAGCAGGATCGGCAGCAGAAGTCCGGCGTTCATCAGTTGCTCCACAGGGCTGCGGTGTCGGCAGTGGCACCGAGAGGTACGTGAGGTTCTCGCTCACCGAGCCGCTCCGGGATGGATTGCACTCGGCTGCGGCCGGCCAGCGGCCAGCACGGCGGGCCAGCGTACCGGCCTGTCGCCCCTGCGAGCGTCTCAGGACCAGACTTCGTTGACCTGGCGTCGGAAGGTCTCGAAGCTGCCCGCTGTGACGGCAGCACGAGCTTCCGCTACCAAGCTAACGAGGTAGGCGATGTTGTGCAGCGTGAGGATGCGGGCCGCGGTCGGCTCGTTCACGCTCATGAGATGGCGCAGGTAGCCGCGGGAAAAGCGCCCGCCCGGGCGCTCTGGCGCCGGATCCAGCGGTGTGTCGTCGCGGGCGAACCGTGCATTGCGGATGTTGATCCGGCCCTTCGGCGTCAACGCCGTGCCGTGGCGAGCCAGGCGGCTCGGCAGGACGCAGTCGAACATGTCCACCCCCGCCGCTATGGCGTCGGTGATCCGTGCCGGGTCGCCGACGCCCATGAGATACCGCGGTCGATCTGTCGGCAGGACGTCGGTCGCAGCCCGCAACGCAGGTTCCATCTCGGTGCGCGTCTCCCCGACCGACAGGCCCCCGATGCCGTAGCCGTCGAAGCCGATGCCCGCCAGGGTCTCCGCACTGTGGCGGCGCATCTGCGGGTCGCTGCCTCCCTGCACAATGCCGAACAGCGCCTGACCGCCGAGGGTGGCGTCACCGCGAGCCGCCTCCATGGCGACAGCATCACTCCGAGCCGCCTCCATGGCGGCCTTGGCACGAGCCGCCCACGCATGCGTGCGCTCCATTGCCAGCCGCACGTCTTCGGGCGGCGCCGGCAGTTCGGGGCACACGTCGAGCGCCATCTGGATGTCCGACGCCAATCGGCGCTGCGCGTCGACGGCGTTCTCGGGGGTCAGCCGGACCTTCGAGCCGTCGTACACCGACCGGAACGTGACGCCCTCGTCGTCCACTCGGGACTTGGCCAAGCGACCGCTTGGGGCGGCACCCGAGCGAGGCCGGCGACCCAGTGACATCACCTGAAAGCCGCCCGAGTCGGTGAGGAAATGGCCGCCCCAGCCCGTGAAGCCCTCAAGGCCACCGAGCGCGGCGACGGTATCCACACCCGGACGCAGCATGAGGTGGTACGTGTTGGCCAGCACGATTTCGAGCCCCAGCGATTCGTAGTCGCCGGCATCGAGATGAATGACCGCACCTCGGGTTCCGACCGGCATGAACACGGGTGTCTGGAACGTGCCGCGCGCTGTCGTTACCTGCCCTCGCCGGGCCGCACCGTCGCAAGCGAGCAGCTCGAAGCGGGCCGCCGGCCGTGCCCCCTCGCTCATGACCGCCCGCTTCGCTCGAGCAACATGGCGTCGCCGAAAGACAGGACGCGGTAGCCCTGCGCCAATGCCGACTCGTACAACCCACGCCACCGGGGCCCGATGAAGGCATCGATCAGCAACAGCAGTGACGAGCGAGGCAGATGGAAGTTGGTGAGCAGTGCGTCCACCACCCTGAACTCGTCGCCGCGCCGCAGGAACAGATCGGTGCGGCCCGACACTGCACCCGACGACGCCCCCAAACCTGCATCGCAGCGCATCCTCGCTGCCGATTCGAGCGCCCGCACCGTCGTCGTGCCGACCGCCACCACTCGCTTCGCTGCCCCGCAGGCTCGCAAGGTCGCCGACGGCACGCTGAAGTGTTCGGCGTGCATCGTGTGCTGCGAAGCGTGCTCGGCGATAACCGGAGCGAAGGTGCCCAGGCCGACGGTCAGATCAACGGTGACCACTTCGATGCCCTGCTGGCGCACGTCTGCCAGCAATGACTCGGTCAGGTGAAGTCCAGCCGTGGGCGCGGCTGCAGACGCACCCGTGCGCGCGTACACCGTCTGGTACCGCGCCAGCAGCGCCTCGTGTGGCGAGACGTCGACTGCCGAGCTCGCCGAGGCGAGATCGGCCACACCGCGTCGAGCAATCGCAGCGTCGATGTAGGGCGGCAGCGGCGGTTCGCCCGCTCGGTCCAGCTTTGCGGCGTCGGACGCGTCGACGAGCGGTGCGTCGCCCACGACAACGGTCACTGCTCGCCGCTGATCGTCGAGCCGCGCCCCCATCAGCACTCGCAGCGACGGATCGCGGTCCGATCTCAGCTCGGCCCCGTCGCGAACGCGTCGAGACGGCCGCACCAATGCTGACCACGCACCCTCACCTGCGCCAACCGCATCTGTCTCCGCGGCGGGGAGCGGCTCCAGCAGGAGCACCTCGACAGCGCCGCCACTGGACTTGCGCAGCGGAAGGCGGGCCGCCATCACACGCGTCTCGTTCAGCACGACGACGTCCCCGTCGCGCAGCAGTGAAGGCAGATCCGACACCGTCAGATGATCCGGCGCTGCGTCAGCACCGCGATCTACGAGCAGGCGGGCCGCGTCTCGAGGCTCGATCGGCACCTGGGCGATCGCCGAAGCCGGCAGCTCGTAGTCGAACTGGCACATCGCAAGCCGCGGCGCAGTCATCGCCCGGCGAGGCTACGTCGGGCCTCGCGGCACCTGCGCAAGCGCGGTCCAGATATGTCGGAACGTCACCAAGGCGTTTCGTCGGTCTGCGGACGCTCGGGCGCGGACTCCGACTTGGCCCCAGACGCCTGCGCTGGCTCATCGGGGGACCCCGATTCGGGCTCGCCACCGGACGCAGCTTGGGATTCGGGCTGCGGCGAAGCTTGCTCAAACAGGGTGGCCTCGATTCGCTCGTCGCGCGGCTCCGCGAGCGCTTCGAGCGACAGTGGAACGGCGACGCCAAGGTGGGCATATGCCGCAGCGGTGGCGATGCGTCCGCGGGGGGTGCGCTGAACGAGTCCCTGCTGGATGAGGAACGGCTCATAGACGTCCTCGACGGTCTCGGCCTGCTCGCCCACCGTGATCGACAGCGTGGACAGTCCCAGCGGCCGGCCTGCGTGGGTGATTGCGAGAGCGTCGAGGATCGCCCGGTCCACCTTGTCGAGACCGAGGTCGTCCACTCCGAATACCGCCAGGCCTGCTTTGGCCACAGCGGCGTCGACGGCTCCGTCAGCACGCACCTCGGCGTAGTCACGGACTCGGCGCAGCAGCCGATTCGCGATACGCGGCGTGCCCCGGCTGCGCGTCGCAATCTCTGCGCCACCTTCGGAATCGATGCGCACGCCCAAGATGGATGCCGCCCGTCGCACGATGGCGGCCAGATCATCGGCGGAGTAGTAGTCGAGCCGCTCGACGAGACCGAAGCGATCACGCAGCGGGCCAGAGATGAGACCCGTCCGGGTGGTGGCACCCACCAGCGTGAAACGCGGCAGATCAAAGCGGATTGAACGCGCAGCAGGTCCCTTGCCGAGCACGATGTCGATTGCGAAATCCTCCATCGCCGGATACAGGACCTCTTCGACCACCTTGGGCAGGCGATGGATCTCGTCGATGAACAGCACATCGCCGTCGGCGAGGTTCGTCAGCATCGCAGCGAGGTCGCCGGCACGCTCGATCGCCGGCCCCGAGGTGATGTGCAGTACTGCGCCCAGCTCTGCCGCGATGATTCCGGCGAGGGTCGTCTTGCCGAGGCCCGGCGGTCCGGCGAACAGCAGATGGTCGGGGGGCTGAGCGCGAGCGACCGCGGCGTGCAAGGTGATGGTGATGTGTTCGCGCAGTTCAGGCTGACCGATGAACTCGTCAAGCGTGCGCGGCCGCAGGCTGGCCTCCTCGTCGGGACTGCGGTCGTCCTCTGGAGTGCGCACGGGGTCCGTCAGCTCTGATCGATCGACGCGGTCCTCGCGTCGGTACGCCTCGGTTCGCGCTGTCTCGGCGCTCATCGGGGACCGAGCTCCCGCAGCGCCACACGCAGCAGAGCAGCGACGTCGGCGTCCGCGTCGGCTGCGGCGGCGGCGGTCACGGCTGCCATTGCATCTCGCACCTCGGCGGGCCCGAAGCCCATCTGTGCGAGCGCCGTGCGGACTTCGGCGGCAGCAGAGGCCGCTCCGCCCCCCGACCCCGCGGGCGTGCCCGTGATCGCCAATTCAGGCACGCCCAACCGGTTCTTGAGGTCGAGCACCATGCGCTTGGACGTCTTCGCGCCGATGCCGGGCACCAGCTCGAGCGCCGCTGCGTCGTCAGCGGCGACGGCACGGCGAAGCTCGTCGGGCGGGAGGTGGCTGAGCACCGCAAGGGCGAGGGCAGGACCGACACCGTGCGCGGTGAGCAGCGCCTCGAAACAGTGCCGCTCGTCCAGCTGGGGGAAGCCGTAGAGATCTGAGGTGTCCTCGCGCACGTGATGGTGCACGTGAACGAAGCACTCCTCGCCGATCGCTCCGGCGCCAGCCAGCGTCGACGGGGCAACCGTGACGCGATACCCCACCCCGCCAACCTCAATGAGCAGTTCGCCAGAGGGATCCTTGTCGAGCAGCGCACCGCGCAGCGAGCCGATCATGGTCGCTGTCTCGCCCCGGAGCTCTCGTCGTTAGGCCGACGATGCACGCAGCTCACCGGGGTGTGGCCTGGGGCACGCGAGGGCCACCGCGCGCAGCCAACTCGTGCAGCGGGGCCTGCGCCAGGTGGCAGAGGGCCACTGCCGCAGCGTCAGCGGCGTCGGCGGGCCGGGGCGGCTCCCGCAGGCGCAACAGTTCTTGGACCATGCGCTGCATCTGGTCCTTGTCGGCGCCGCCCCATCCCGCAACCGCCCGCTTGATCTGCGTTGGCGTGTACTCGACGACCTCGACACCGACTGCGGCGGCTGCGGCCATTGCGAGCCCTGCCACCTGCGCCACGCCGATAGCGGTCCGAGCATTCGACTGAAAGAACACCCGCTCGACGGCCACGACGGACGGTTCGAATTCCGCAATCAACGCCTGTATCTCGCGCTGATGGGAAGCGAGTCGCTCGGGCACCGGCTGATCAGGCGGCGTGCGGATCACTCCGAGCGCCACGGCTTCGGTTCTGCTGGCGACGGGACCCGTCGCTCGTACCTGCTCGACGACGCCATACCCGCAGCGTGAGAGGCCCGGGTCGATCCCCAGTACGAACATCGGTACCACCGTACCCAGCGCTGCGGCTCAGCTCGTGTATGGCACCCGGCCCGCACACGCCAGACATGGCCCGCCCTCCGCCGGGCGGTCCGGCGTCACGGCGGTCAGCCTGCGATGGTTTCGAGCAATGACTCGCTGATGTCGAAGTTGGCGTAGACGCCCTGCACGTCGTCGTGATCGTCGAGTGCGTCGAGCACCGCCATGACCTGCTTGGCCGCCGATGCCTCGGTGAGCTCGATCAGGTTCTGCGGGACATAGGTCAGGTCGGCAGAGCTCACCGTGATGCCTGCGGCCTCGATGGCCTCGCGCACCGCCATCGTGTCGCCGGGGACGGTCGTGACCCTCCAGATGTCGCCTTCGCGCTCGAGGTCCTCTGCCCCGGCGTCGAGCGCAACGAGCATCAAATCGTCCTCGTCGACTGCGACGCCGTCAGGCTCGGCCGGCACAACGACGACGCCGGTGCGCTGGAACTGCCACGCGACTGCACCTGGCTCGGCCAGCGTGCCGCCCGCGCGCGTAAAGACGCTGCGGATCTCAGAACCGGTCCGATTGCGATTGTCGGTCAGCACATCCACGAACATGGCGACACCGCCGGGCGCATAGCCCTCGTAGTGGACCTGCTCGTACGAAACGCCTTCCAACTCGCCGGTGCCTCGCTTGATCGCCCGCTCGATGGTGTCCAGCGGCACGGAGTTGTCGCGGGCCTTGTAGTACATGGTGCGCAACGTGGCGTTGGAATCGAGGTCGCCGCCGCCTTCGCGCGCTGCCACTTCGACCTGGCGGATCAGCTTCGCGAAGAGCTTCCCGCGTGCCTTGTCGACAGCGCCCTTGCGATGCTTGATCGTCGCCCACTTGGAATGACCTGACACGGCCGGCCTCCCTCGTGACCTGCGCTGGCCCGGACATTCTGCCTGACGCGCACTCGCTGAACGGCGGCGGCCGCGACAACCGCAACCATCACACCCGTTATGTGCCTGCGGTGGCGACCATTTCCAAGAAGATCCTGTGGATGCGGTCGTCTGCGGTCAGCTCGGGATGAAAGCTGGAGACCAAGATCGGACCGGATCGGCACAAGACAGGAACCACGTCTGCGCCGGATGCCGAATTCGAGGGCACAACGATGGCGAGCACCTCGACATCGTCGCCGGTGCGCTCGACCCACGGCGCCCGGATGAAGACGGCATGAAACGGCTCGTCCAACCCAGCCGTGGGCACATCGGCTTCGAAGCTCGCTACCTGGCGGCCGAAGGCGTTTCGGCGCACTGAAATGTCGATGGCACCGAAGGAACGCTGATCCGGCCGGCCGTCGAGCACCTCGGCGGCCAACAGGATCATGCCCGCGCACGTCCCGAAGGCGGGCATGCCCGCCGCCAGACGCTGCTCGAGCGCATCAAAGAGGCCGCTGGTCCGCAGCAGGTGCGACATCGTGGTCGACTCGCCGCCGGGCAGCACGACAGCGTCGACGCCGTCGAGATCAGCTGGTGTGCGAACTTCGATCGCGCCCGCGCCGAGGCTTCGAAGTACCGCAACGTGCTCAGCCGCAGCACCCTGCAACGCTACGACTCCGACAAGCGGCACGCCTTGCGGCGTCGCCGGGCTAGTCGGCACGCCTTGCGGCGTCGCCGGGCTTGTCGGCACGCCTTGCGGCGTCGCTGTGCTCAGCGTCTACCAGCCGCGCTCGGCCAGCTTGGTCTCGAGCGTGTCGATCTCGAGGCCCTTCATCGGTGTTCCGAGGCCGCGGCTCACCTTGGCCACCACCGAGGCATCGCGGAAGTGCGTGGTCGCCTCAACGATCGCTTCGGCGCGCGGACCCGGGTCCTCGCTCTTGAAGATGCCCGAGCCGACGAACACGGCTTCCGCGCCGAGCTGCATGACCAGCGAGGCATCCGCTGGCGTGGCAATGCCGCCCGCACAGAACATCGGCACCGGCAAACGCCCGGTCTCGGCAATCTCTTGCACCAGCCCAAGCGGCGACCGCAGCTGCTTGGCCCAGTCGAACAGCTCGGCCGAATCTGCCTGGGTGATCTTGCGGATGTCGCCGCAGATGGAGCGCAGGTGCCGGACGGCTTCGACGATGTTGCCGGTGCCTGCCTCGCCCTTCGAGCGGATCATGCACGCGCCTTCGGAGATGCGCCGAAGCGCCTCGCCCAGGTTCGTGGCGCCGCACACAAACGGCACAGTGAACGCCCACTTGTCGATGTGGTGGGCTTCGTCTGCAGGCGTGAGCACTTCGGACTCGTCGATGTAGTCGACGCCGAGGGCTTCGAGCACCTGTGCCTCTGCGAAATGGCCGATGCGCGCCTTGGCCATGACGGGAATCGTGACCATGGCCTGGATGCCCTCGATCATCGCGGGGTCGCTCATTCGGGCCACACCGCCGTCTCGGCGGATGTCGGCAGGCACCCGTTCGAGCGCCATGACGGCGACGGCCCCGGCATCTTCGGCAATCTTCGCCTGCTCGGGCGTGACGACGTCCATGATGACGCCGCCGCGGAGCATGTCGGCGAGACCGCGCTTGACGCGCACTGTCCCCGTCAGGCCTGCGTTCTGCGCGGCGTCGGGCGCCTGTGGCGCGGCGGCGTGCGTTGGGGTTTCGGCGGACCCTGTGCTCATGGGGTCAGTGTACGAGCCGGTTCTCGAAGCGCAGACGGGATTGTCCGTCCCGAACGCCGCTTGCCCGGTTGCAATGCCGCAGGACATGCGCGGCCCACACCGCAACAGTGCGCAAGAGCCAGCTTGCGCGTCAATGCCGGTCGGTACGAGCGCTGCGGTGGTCTCAGAACTCGCGCAACACTGCGACGCGTGCCTCGAGGTCTGCGCGGCAGTCGGGCAGTGCGTCGGGTGCCGCGCTGGTGGCGGCTCTCGGGTCAGCCAGCCACAGCGGCCACGTGACCGCCGGCGCATCGACCCCGACACCGACCCCAGACATCGACTCGAGCGCGTTGGCGAGCCCAGGCGGATAGCGGGTCAGCCGCACAGCCTCAGCATCGGCGTCGAAATCGCTGCCGGTGCTGGCCTCGCGTTCCAGCCGAGAGCGCACGATGCCCCGCAAGCCGACCGACCAGAGTGCGGGCAGGCCCACTGTCGTCACCGCCGTGGTCATGTAAGCGGTGCGGCCATCGCGGATCTGTGTCAGCACACGAGCGACGGCGGCCTCAAGCTCGATGAGATTCAACGAGTCGAGGAGACCGCGCGTCACGACAAGTGTGGATTGATCGGATCGACGGCCGACCGCAGCGATGTTGGCTGCTGGGCTCTCGGAGACGACCAGCGAAGGTGCCTCGACGCCGACAAGCAGGCACAAGCCGTCGACGATGTTGGCCAACCGCGGTGCCCCAGCAGACCCGAGCATCGTCGAATCCTCGGGACACAGTGCGGTCGCAAGCCGTTTCTCGCCTGCGCGGTGTCCCCACAACGCGACGGCACCCGCCAGCGCAAGCGCCAGCGGCATCGACCACCAGTCGAGCGGGCTGAGAACCGCAACTAAGACGCCGAGGATCGCTCCCGCCCCCAAGTGGACCGCCCACAGCTCGGCCACAAGGCGATCGGCGCGGCTTCGGTAAATGACGAACAGCGGGTCCACGCCGCCCATTCAACCCATTGGACCGCCATGATCGAAACCGCGACGGGAAAATTGGGCGCCCGACGCGGCCGAGCGGCCGTCGATTGCTCGTTCGTAGATGTCGAGGTAGGTCTGCGCCAGACGTGCCATCGAGAACTGCTCGGCACGCTGTCGGCCTGCGGCCACGAGATCAGCTGCGCGGTCGGGCTGAGCCAGCACTCGCGTGAGCGCCTTGGCCAGCACGGCGGAATCGCCGGGCGGCACGAGCTCGGCCTCGTCGCCGACGCGGGCCACATTTCGATAGCCCGCCAGATCGCTCGCCACGACGGGTGTGCCGGCGGCCATGGCTTCCAGCAGCACCACGCCGAAGCTCTCGCCGTGCAGCGACGGCACGCAGAACACGTCAGCGCCCTTGATGCGCGCGAGCTTTTCGGCATCGCTGACCGGACCTAGCCATTCGATGCGGTGATCGTGCTGGTACCGGCGCTGCAACTCCTCGGTCTGGGGTCCGCGCGACATCACCCACAGTCGCACTCCCTCGGGGAGCTTCGACATGGCGTCGAGCAACACCGTGAGGCCCTTGCGCGGCTCGTGTCGGCCGATGTAGGCGATCGTCGGCCCACCGACGCGCATCGCCGTGGCTTCGTCGAATCGATCCAGCTCGACGCCGTTGAACACGACCTCGTACGTGCCTCCGACACCGTCGGTGGCCATCTGCGCAGCTTCGGCAGACACCGCCGCCCGCACTGCTATGCGGGACGCCAGCCAACGAGTCCCCGGCACCAAGTACGCCATGCTCTCGCCCGCTGCATGCCAGGTGCCAACGATCGGCGCTGAACGCAGGAACAATGCGGTCTGGGTCGGTCCTGGACACAGCGGCTCGTGCAGGTGCAAGACATCGAATTCCTCGTCGCGCAGCGCTCGCACCGTGCGCAGCGTGCATGCGAAGTCCGGGGCGATGGGTGCGACGGACCCGTTTGTGAAGGTCGGAATGCTCGCACCGAGCGGCGTGACGCCGGTCTGGGGTGGGGCGCCGTCACACGGTGCCAGCACCCGCACCGCGTGACCTCGGTCGGCCAGCGAGCGTGCTAAGCCCAGCACTTGCACCTGGACCCCTCCGGCGCTCGTCAGGCTGTACGGCGAAATGATGCCGATTCTCATCGGGCGAGCCTGGGGAGCCGCATCAGCACAACGAGCCTGGGGAGCCGCATCAGCACAACGAGCCTGGGGAGCCGCATCAGCACAACGAGCCTGGGGAGCCGCATCAGCACAGCGAGCCTGGGGAGCCGCACACGCACAGCGAGCCTTGCGAGACGAACCTCACAGCCGCAAACGCTAGGCGCGTCTCGGCAGAGGTGGTGCCCTCGCGCTGGGCCAGCGTGGTCGTTGCGGTCAGGAGCCTGATGCGCCCTCGGGCTCGTCCGACGGCCAGTTGGGGTTGAACAGGTGCCATTGATGCGGCTCCGACACGATCAGCTCGACGAGCTCGTCCGCGAGCTGCTGGGTGAGCTCGGCAACGTTGTCGCGGAAGCGACCGTGTCGCTGCGTGTCCAACGGCGGCCGCACGACACCGAGATGCCCGCCGCCGCGCCGGAAATACACCGCGGTCGGAAGCAGGGCCGCCCCAGAGCGAAGCGCCAGCACGGCGGGACCCGCTGGCAGTGTCGTGCGCTCGTCCCCGAAAGTGACCTCGATACCGTCATTCGTGAGGTCGCGGTCGCACAGCAAGCAGACGATCTCGTTGCGTCGCAGCGCTGCGAGCACTTCCCGACCCGCTTGCGGGCCAAGCGGCACCACCCGCATCCCGAGGCGCTCACGGAATTGCGCGAACCAGGCGAACATCTCCGGAGGATCCAGCGGCTCGACAACCACGGTGATCGGCAGCCGGTTCACCGAGGCCATCCAGAATCCCGCCCATTCCCAGCCGCCGAGATGCGGCAACGCCAAGATGACGCCGTTGCCGCGCTCGAGCGCCGCTTCCACGTGCTGATACGCGGGCACCTCGATACCGCGGTCCAGCGCCGCCTCGCTCAGCGCGGGCAGCCGGAATGACTCGAGCCAGTAGCGCGCGTACGAACTGAATGCCGCATCGGTCGCACGTCGCACATCGGCCGCGTCAACGACGTTCGATCCAGCCGAGCTGTCGTCGCTGCGTTCGATTGCCCATCGACGTGCCCTCGCCTGGTGTCGTTCGACGAGCGCTCGCCGCTCGGGCATGAGGCGGGAAAGCGGCGGTCCCGCGAGCGCCGCAAGCCGTTCGCCGAGCCACAACGGCACGGCGCGAGCCGCGGTAGCCCCCGCCTGATACATCAGCAGTGTCGCTCGGTCACTCCATCGCGAGCGCTGCGCCCCGATCACTTCGACGGCGAAGCGCTGGCCTGGCGCCACACCTTCGCGAAGCGCGTCACGGCAGTCACCACAGAGAGCACCAGCAGCACCCACAGCAGCGGGATCAGCAGCACTTCGAACGCCACCGCCACCGCAAGCACCACTGTGCGCTCAGCGCGCTCCATGAGGCCGCCCTTTGCGACGAAGCCCAGCAGCTCGGCCTTTGCGCGCTCGTAGGAAATGACTGCGCTGACACCCAGCACGGCCATTGGCAGCACAGCGATGTGCCCGCCGTGCTCGGAGGCGAGGTACCAGGCGATGCCGCCCAGCAGCAAGCCGTCGGTCACTCGGTCTGCAGTCGAGTCGAAGAAGGCGCCGCGGCTCGACGAGGTGCCGCGTGCGACCGCTACCGGGCCGTCGAAGAGGTCGGCGAGCGCGGTTACCACGAGAAACGCCGTGCCGAGGCCCAGACGACCCGAGCCGATCGCGACAGCGCTGGCACCCGACATCACCAAGCCGCCGGCGGTGAGCATGTCGGCACTCAGGCCGATCGCGGCGAGTCCGCGCCCGATCGGCGCTGTGACGCCGTCGACGCCCTTGCGGAACATGCCGTCAAACACGGCTACACACCACCGCCAGGTTCATCCGGCATCGCCGTCGCGGCCTCGGGCTGCACTGCGGTTGGCTCGTCCGACGATGGGGACTGCGGCGCCGTCTCGATCCAGTCCTCGGGATTGTCCTCGACCCAGCGCTCGAGTACCGCTCCATTGAGCGCATCCACCATGACCAAGCCGCGGCGTTCCGGCGGGTCCTCCGCGGAATACACGAGCACTCGCCACGTCGGACGGCTGAGCCAGCCTCGCCATCCGAGCTGCGCGCTCGCATGTCCGACGGCGAAGCCGACGTCGGTCACTGCCGCGACAAGCGCTTCGTTCTCGTTGACGCCAAAGCGGCGTCCGGCGGCGAATTGGTACAGCCCCGCCAGCGCCAGCGCGATCCCTCCGACGGCGACCCCTCCATTGAGCAGGACGGCATCGGAGTCCGCTGCAAAGGCGGCTGTGGCCGCCCACACCCCGACCGCGAAGCACAGCGCGCCGGTGATGCGGCGTCGCGAATTGTCGGGGAACTTGTAGGCGCCGACAAATCCGCGGTCCCCCTCGGCGGGAAGCTCGTCTCGGACATCGGCCAACCCAAGGTCACCCGAAGGGCCAACATCGTCACGACCGACAGTGCCGAGATCGGCCGCATCGGCCCCTGATTCCGACGGCTCGGGCATTTGAGCTGAGGCTACCGGGGTGCCTGCTGGGGCCTGCGACGAACGACGCGATGCCTCAGAGCACCACTCCCAGCAGCGCCGCTGCGTCACTGACACCCTCGCAGGCTTGGGCTGCCGCGTCGATTGCTGCGAGCGCACCGGGCGTGTCGAGGTCGTCGTCAAGACACTGACGCACGCTGGCCAGCGCACCATCGCCCCGGCCCGCTGCCCGCCAGCGCTCAAGGCGCTTCGCAGCCTCGGCAATCCGGCGTTCGGACCAGTCCCAGTCGGTGCGGTAGTGCTCATCGAGCAATGCCAGACGCAGCGCCATCGGCTCGGTGCGTTCCCGAAGATCGGACACGAACACGAGGTTTCCGGCCGACTTGGACATCTTGTGGCCCTCGTTGCGCACCATCGCGGCGTGCATCCAATGCCGCACGAACGGCTGGCCGGTTGCGGCTTCTGATTGAGCCTTGGAGCATTCGTGATGCGGGAACACGAGGTCGCTCCCGCCGCCGTGAACATCGATCGTGTGCCCGAGATGCGCCAAGGCAAGCGCTGAGCATTCCACGTGCCAGCCCGGCCGCCCGGGGCCCCACAGCGACGACCATTCCGGCTCGCCTGGCGCCGAGCGCTGCCAGAGAACGAAATCCAGCGGGTCTCGCTTGTGGGGGTCTTCAGGCCGGCCGCCTTGCCCGAGCGCCACCTCCAGCATCTGGGCGCGGTCGAGGCCGCAGAGCTCTCCGAAGCGGGCCGCTGTCGAGACATCGAAGTAGACCGCGTCGCCGCTGCGATACGCGTGCCCTTTGTCCGCCAACTGGCCGATCAGACGTCGAATCTCCGAGATCGCCGAAGTCGCCCGGGGCTCGCTGTCGGCCCGCAGCAACCCGAGTGCGGACATGTCCGCGTCGAATGCCGCGAGCGAGCCAGCTGCCAGATCCAGGTAGTGAACGCCCATGGCACGGGCGCGGGCCAGAAGATCGTCGTCCACGTCGGTGATGTTTCGCACGCAGTGCGTTCGGCAGCCTTGATCGTGCAGCCGACGCCGCAACACGTCGTACGCCAGGAACGTCGCGGCGTGGCCCACATGCGTCGCGTCGTAGGGCGTGATGCCGCAGACGTACATGCGCACGGTGTCACCGGCCCCAGCGCGCAACTCCACGATGCGGCGTTGCCGAGTCTCATAGAGCCGCATCAGACGCTCAATTCGCGTATGGGGATCACCCCGCCAACACCGCCCCGACGTCGTCCACCGGTCGAACGAGGCGTCGATCCTCCCTGCGGAGGTTCAGCGCCGTGGGGCCCCGGCGGTCTCGTCGGCGACCGGTTCGGGGCTCGGCCCGCCGCCGAGCTCGCTGATCGGAACGTGGTCCAGGCCCACGAGGCGCAGCGCCACCCGCGAGCGGTACCGCGTGTTTAGCTGCAACAACACTGCCGTGAAGGCCTCGATCGCGGTGGCGTTCGAGAGGTTCCCGCAGTCCAGCGCCCGCGCTCCCGGAATGCGGTCGACGATCTCGGCGATGTGCCAGGTGGCTTCCCGGTAGTCGCTGCAGATGAGGATGTCACCGTGGAGGGGCTCGTCAAGGTTTCCGAGTTCGGTGGCCGGCACATGCTGCAGCGCAGCCGCCACCCGTGAATCGGGCAGCGTTGCCTGCACCGAGGCCGCTACCGAGCCACGCGGCGGGATGAGCGGCACGAATTCGTCGTCGACTCGCGCGAGCGCGTTCGACATGGTCGCGACGATCTTGCCCCGCAGTTGATCACCGACGCCTCTCGCGGTGATCGCGGCGGCGTCCCAAGGTGTGGCGATCGCCACTGTCGGCTCGGCCGCCGCCGCGCTGTTGTCGCCCGGGTGGATGCGCAGGTGCCGATCGGGCCAGAGGTCGATGATGTTGTCGACCACTTCCATCGAGCGGTACTTCGAACGCGATCCCAGCGTGATGACGCAGCCGATGTCGGCGAGCCGAGCGGCCAGCGCTGCTCCGGCAGGGCCGGTGCCGCCGATAATGCCGATGCGCGTCGGCTCGGTGTCGATGGGTGCGATCGAAGACACGCCGATGCCCTCAGCGGTCCCGTTGCCCGTCGTGTCTGGTGCCACGGGTGCAACGGTATGGGCAGTCGGCGGATCCGACAATGAGCGCATGGGTCCGCAGCACGAGCGGGCCTGCGGCCGAGCGCTAGCTTCCGGCAATGGGCATCCCACGAGGGTGGCCCGCGTGCCACCGAACGGGAGCGTGCACATGGCTGATGGCGCCAGAGCTGGCAAAGGCATCGTGGAGGGCAAGAAGCTGCTCATCACGGGCGTGCTGACGGACGCGTCGCTGGCGTTCAACGTGGCCCGGCTGGCCCAGGAGCAAGGCGCGGAGATCGTGCTGACCGGCGCTGGTCGGGGCTTGCGTCTGACCGAGCGCACCGCCCGCAAGCTGCCTTCCGCATGCGATGTGCTGCCGCTCGACGTCACCTCTCCCGACGAGATCTCCTCGGTGCGCGACGACCTGACGCAGCGCTGGGGCCGCTTGGACGGGCTGCTGCACGCCATCGGCTTCGCCCCGGCGAGCTGTCTGGGCGGGAACTTCCTCAACGCACCGTGGGAGGACGTGTCCACCGCGATGCACATCTCTGCGTACAGCCTCGCCGCGCTGGCGTCACCAATGGCACCGCTGCTGGCCGAGGCGAAGGGCTCGGTGGTGGGCCTGACGTTCGATGCGAGCGTGGCGTGGCCCGTCTACGACTGGATGGGCGTGGCGAAGGCCGCCTTCGAGTCGACGGCGCGGTACCTGGCAAAGTCACTCGGACCGCAGGGCATCCGGGTGAATCTGGTCTCGGCCGGGCCCATCCGCACCATGGCAGCCAAGTCGATCCCTGGGTTCGCCGAATTCGAGGAAGCGTGGGAAGCACGCGCTCCGCTGGGCTGGGACATCGGTGACAGCGAGCCCGTGGCACGCAGCACGCTCGCGCTCATGTCGGACTGGTTCGCCAGCACCACCGGCGAGATTCTTCACGTCGACGGCGGCTACCACGCCATAGGCGCCTAGCCAGCCGTACCTGAGCTCTCGGGCGATGTGACGGTCGCGGGCGGATCGCCGAGGAGGCCGCGCAGCACGTCGTCGAGTGTCACCACGCCCAACGTCCGTCGCGACTCGTCCGCGACGACCGCTAGATGGATCCGCGTGCGCTGCATGCGGCGCAGCGCCTCGTCGAGCGTCGTCGTCGGTTCGAATCGCAGCATCTGACGCACGAGCCCCCGGCCGATCGGCGGCCGGGCTGTGGCGCGACGGTCGGCGTCAGCCAGATCGGCGGCACCCGTGGGGGACGCCACTGCAAGATCGTTGCTGTGCAGCATCCCGCGGACGTCGTCGGCGCTGTCTCCGAACACGACCAGCCGCGTACGGCCTGTTCTCGCGAACTGCTGCTCTGTATCGGTGACCGTGTCGGCGAGCCGCACGGCCGCCACGTCGCTGACGGGCGCCATCGCCTCGCTCACGGTGGCCGCGCCGAAGCGAAGCGCTCGTTCGATGAGCTCGCGTTCGGCCGCAGCGATATGTCCCTCGTCGTACGAGTCGCGAACCATGTACCCCAGCTCTGCGGGGGTGGCAGTGTCAGCGAGTTCGGTCGTCGGCTCGATTCGCAGCGCCCGCAAGACACCGTTGGACACCGCAAGCAGCGAGCGCACCACTGGCCGGGCGAGCACCAGGTAGGCCGCCATCGGGCGGGCGAGCACGAACAGCGTCCGCTCGGGCCCGATCAGCGCCAGATTCTTTGGAACCATCTCGCCGACCACCATGTGCACCATTGCCACCGCGCCGAGCGCGACGCCGAAGCCCACCGAGTGCAGAACGGTGTCGGGAAGCTCGACAATGCCCTCCAAAGCGCTCTCGATCAGCGCTGAGATCGCTGGCTCGGCAAGGCGACCGACGGCGAGCGAGCACAACGTGATGCCCAGCTGCGCTCCCCCGAGCGTGGTGAGCACATCGGACTGCATGCGCTGTGCAGCCAGCGCAGCAGGCTTGCGATCTGCCGCCCGCGCATCGACAACGGCTCGCTTCGCGCCAATGAGGCCGAACTCGGCCGCGACGAATCCGCCGTTGAACACGATGAGCACGAGGCTCACGATGATCGCCAGCACGGTCACGATGTCTGCCCTCCAAGCCCCAGACCCTCGACGCCATCGGGCTCGGGCGCCTTCACCAGCACACCGGCGATGCGGAGGCGGTCGCGGTCGGTGATCTGCAATCGCCAGCCATCCCACTCAGCAACGGCGCCAATCGGCGGTATCTCGCCGAAGCACTGAAGGGTGAAACCGGCCAGCGTTTCGTAAGGGCCTTCGGGCGCCGCGAGGCCGGTTGCCTCCTCGAGCTCGTCGAGCGTCGTGGTGCCGGACAGCACGATCGCCCGGCCGCGCCGGCGCGGCGTGAGCATGGCTGGTTCGTCGAACTCGTCGGCGATGTCGCCCACCAGCTCCTCGGCGATGTCCTCGCGCGTCAGGATCCCTGCGGTGCCACCGTGCTCGTCCACGACAACGCACAGCCGGGAGCCCGCCGTAGTCATGTCGGCCATGACGCCGTCGAGCTTGCGGCTCTCCGCCACGACGACAACAGGGCGCATGATGGCTTCGACGGTGGTGCCCGGGCGGTCAGGGGGCGCTATCTGGAAGACATCGCGCACCTCGGCGATACCGAGCACGTCGTCACTGCTGGTGCCCAGCACCGGAAACCGCGAATGGCCGCTCGAGCGCGCCAACTCGACGAGATCGTCGAGAGTGGCACCGGCGGCCAGCGACGACATGGCCGTACGGGGCGTGAGCGCATCCGCCGCGTCCTTGCGGCCCAGCCGCAGTGTCCGCACGAGCAACGCGGCCTGCGCGTCACTGAGCGTTCGGTGCCTCGACGAGCGCACCACGTACTCGAGCTCGTGCGGGTCCGAACGATCCGCAGCTCCTCGGTCGGCCGCAAGCCCAGCGCCCGCACGGTGGCGTTGGCGATCCCGTTGAACAGCAGCGTCACCGGTGCAGCGATGATCCCGTACAGCCGAAGCACGGGCGCCAGCGCAGTACTGACACCGAGTGGGCGCGACACCGCCAAGTTCTTGGGCAGCAGCTCGCCGAACACCATCTGCGTAACTGCAACCAGCGCAATGGCGACCACCGAGATTGCTGCGGCAGCAACGGCCGGCTCGGCCCACGAACCAAGCGCCCGAACGAGCAGTTCGCCGATGGTGCCCTCGGCGATGATGCCCAGCACCAGCGACGTCAGCGTGATGCCGAGTTGCGCCCCGCCGAGATGGAAGCTGAGCCGTCGCAGCAGCGCTCGAACGGCACGTGCCCGGCGATTGCCCGCTCCCGCCTTCACATCCACCTCGGACGTGTCCACCGCGAGCAGAGAGAACTCCCCTGCCACAAATACCCCGTTCAGCGCAATGAGCACGACGACCAGCGCCAGCCCTGCTGCGGTTGCCAGCGTCATGCCGGTTGCGTTCACCTCCGAATCGCCTGATGGGTACCGCAACCGTATCGGTGGTCCTCGCGATGGCCGCGTTCGGTCGGATTGATCCTCGACGGCGGTGGCATTGACAAGTTCGTCGCCAAGGTCGAGAGGTCTCTTCGCGCGGTGACACTCCGGGGCCGGATTCCGGCTCGCTGAATGGGGGCGCCGGTAGCCTCGCTTCGATGCGGGTAGCTGGGACCTCTGCGCCCGCAAAGCCAGGGCCGCAGCCACGGCTGGCGCCTGCGGGAACCGATGCATCCCCCGCCGAGCCGTTCGACGACCTGTCGGCCGACTCGGGACCTGCGGATGCAATTCGGGCCGACAGGTCGCTGAGCTGGATCCGGCGCCTGGGACCGCTGCTGGCACGACATCGGATGCGCATCGTCATCGCCGTGCTTGCTGCGATCGCCGCGATGACCACCCAGGTCGTGGCACCCCGCGTCGCGGGGTACGCCATCGATGCAGCGCTGCCGATAGAGGTCGGCGGCGAGTCGGGCACATTGTGGCCGTACGTCGCCGCGCTCGTCGCGCTCGGAGTGGCACGCGGCGTGTTCACCTACGCCTACCGCAACGGCCTGTTCTCGATGGGCTACCGCGTCGAGTTCCAGCTGCGCGCCCTGCTGTTCGACCACCTCAGCCGCTTGTCGTTCGCGTTCTACGACCGGGTGCAGACCGGCGAGATCATCTCCCGCTCGAACTCTGACATCCGCTCAGTCCAGATGTTCCTGGCCTTTGCCCCCATCGTCGCAGTCCAGCTACTGAGCTTCGTGGTGGCGATCTCGCTGATGGCGTGGATCAGCCTGACGCTGACGGCCATCACGATGCTGGCCATGCCCGCGGTCTATGTGCTGGGGCAGCGCCTGCGCAAGATTATGTTCCCGCTGTCGTGGATCATCCAGTCCCGTAACGCCGAAGTCGCCACGGTGACCGACGAGAGCGTGAGCGGGGTGCGTGTCGTGAAGGCATTCGCCGCGGAGGCCCGCCAGGTCGAAGCGATGGCGACCGCAGCCCAACGACTGCGCTGGGCCAACCTGGTGCAGCACAACTCCCGGGCGTCGTACACACCGGTGATCGAGAATCTGCCGCGCCTCGCGCTGACGCTCGTGCTGCTGGTCGGCGGGCATCAGGTGATCAACGGCTCGCTCACCGTCGGCGACATCGTCACCTTCAACCTCTACATCGTGCTCCTGCAGGCGCCGTTCCGATTCATCGGGATGCTGTTCATCATGGGTCAGCGCGCGAAAGCGTCCTCCGAGCGCATCTTCGAAGTACTCGACGAGCCGGTGCTCGCAGCGGATCGCCTCGGCGCAGTCTGCTTGCCGCGACGCACGACAGCCGCGGGCGACACGGCAGGCGTCGAAGTCGAGTTCAACGACGTGCGATTCGCCTACGGCACCGAGACCGTGGGCGGCGTGGATGCGCCCGAGCGGTCGGCGCCGCTGGTGTTCGACGGCATGAGTTTGCGCATCGGCGCCGGCGAGCGAGTCGCTGTGGTGGGCCGCACCGGTTGCGGAAAGACGACGCTCGCGCGACTGCTGCTGCGGTTCTACGACCGTCAAGGCGGTGCCATCACCGTCGACGGACACGACATCACCGACATCACTGCCGACAGCCTGCGTCGCACCGTCGGGTTCGTGCCCGATGAGCCGTTCTTGTTCTCCGCCAGCATTCACGACAACATCGCCTACGGGAGGCCTGACGCGGATCGGGCCGATGTCGTCGCTGCTGCGGTCGCCGCGCAGGCCCACGGTTTCATCTCCGAACTCGACGAAGGCTACGACACTGTTGTCGGCGAACGGGGCTACGACCTCTCGGGCGGACAGCGACAGCGAATCGCCATCGCGCGCGCGTTCGTCGCCGACCCTTCGGTGCTGATCCTCGACGACGCCACCAGCTCCATCGATGTCGCGCACGAGGCCGCCATCCACGAAGCCCTCGTCGACCTGCTGGCCGACCGCACCACCATCGTCATCGCGCACCGGCTCTCGACCATCAGCCTCGCCGAGCGAGTAGTGCTGATCGAGCACGGCAGGATCGTGGCCGACGGAACCCACGCCGAACTGCTGGCCAACGAGCCTCGCTACACCGAAGTCTTGGCCGCAGGAGCGAGCGACGAGACCGACAACGACGACGTGCAGCCCCCCGACGGCCCGTCCGCGCCGGAGGCCACAACGCGATGGTGATGGTCGGCGGCCACGGCGGCATGGCACCGAGCGCGTCGCAGTCCAGCGCAGCCGCAGGGCTGCCGTTCGCAGGCGTGCCCTCGGAGTTGCAGGAGGGCGCGAACCGGCTCCTTGCACATGAGCCCGAGCACCCACCGCCGCACATCGATTTCGACCCCGTCGCCGACAGATCCCCCAACGGCGCTGTGCGACGATTCGGACTTCGGGACATGCTGGTGCCGCACCGCCTTGGCGTGATCGGCGGCCTGGCGCTGCTGTGCGCAGAGACCGCAGCGATGCTGGCGGGGCCGGTGCTGGTTCAGCAAGGCATCGACCACGGCATCATCGCCGGCAACCGCTCCACGCTGAACCGAGTCGTGCTCATCTACCTCGGCATCGTGGCGACCAGCATCGTGCTCAGTCGAGTCCGCCAACGGCACAACGGCCGCATCGCAGAGCAGATGATGTACGACCTGCGCCTGCGCCTGTTCAGCCACTACCAGCGCCTGTCGCTGGACTGGTACACCAGCGCCAAGTCCGGCGTGCTGCTCAGCCGCATGACCTCCGACATGGAGTACGTGGGGCTGCTCGTCAACGAGGGCTTCGTCAACCTGATGATCCAGGCGCTGACGGTCGCGGTGGTAACCGTCGTGCTGTTCGTGTACAACCCTCTGCTGGCGGTCGTGCTGCTCGTCGGCATCGTCCCGCCGCTCGCAGCGCTGACGCTGTGGTTCCGGGCTCGCAGCGAAGCCGGCTACGGCGAAGTGCGCGACCGCATCGCTGACCTGCTCGCGGACCTGTCCGAGAACCTCGCCGGCATCCGGGTCATCGCTGCGCTCAACCGCCGCAAGATGAACGTGGCCCGCCACCGGCACGTGGCGGCCCGCTACCGCGACGCCAACTTGGAAATGGCGAAGGCTTCGGCGATCTACGGTCCCACGACCGAGGCGATCGGCATCGCGGCGCAGGGCCTGGTGCTCGCAGTCGGCGGCGCGATGGTGCTGCGAGGAGGACTCGCCGTCGGCGAGCTGACGGCATTCGTGCTGTTCGTCACGACGTTCTTCGCACCCATCCAGCAGCTCGTGCAGCTCTACAGCACCTACCAGCAAGGTCAGTCAGGTCTTGCCAAGATCGGCCAGATCCTGGCCCGGCATCCGTCGGTCGCCGAACGGCCCGATGCAGTCGAGCTGCCGCAGATCGAGGGCCGTATCCGGCTCGAGAGCGTGTCGTTCTCCTACGACGATGCGGATCCCGAGATCGACGGCTCGCCCAACGGCGAATCAGGCAGCATCCGCTTGACGGCCGACCCGATGGCGCCTGATGCAAGCCTGCAGGCGCTGTCAAACGCGGCGGCGCCTGTGGTCGGGCTGAACCCGGGCCACAACGGCGCTGCGGCTGAGCCCGAGGACCGCCCCGCGGTGCTGCGCGACGTCAGCTTGGACATCCGGCCCGGCGAAACGTTCGCGCTCGTGGGCCCGACCGGTGCCGGCAAGAGCACTATCGCAAAGCTCATCACTCGCTTCTATGACCCCACCGTCGGCAAGGTCACCATCGACGGCTGGGACCTGCGCGATGTCACGTTTGCATCGCTGCGCAACCAACTTGGCGTTGTGCCCCAGGAGCCGTTCCTGTTTCACGGCACCATCCGCGACAACGTGGCGTTCGGGCTGCGCCATCGCAGCGGCGGCGCGGCCCGGGGCGAACAACTCGATGCGGACATCGACGCTGCGCTCGACCTGGTCGGGCTGCGCAAGCTCATCGAGAGCCTTCCCGACGGCGCAGACACCCAAGTTCACGAGCGCGGCGTGTCCCTTTCGGCCGGCGAGCGCCAGCTGCTGGCGCTCGCTCGCGCGTTCGTGGCCCGTCCGCGGGTGATCGTGCTCGACGAGGCCACCTCGAGCGTCGACCTCAGCACCGAGGCCGAGATCGAGGGCGCGCTCGACCTGTTGCTGGAGGGTCGCACCGCCGTGCTCATCGCCCACCGGCTCGCCACGGCGATGCGCGCCGACCGCATTGCTGTGATCGACGACGGCGGCATGGTCGAGCTCGGCACCCATGACGAGCTGGTCGCACTCGGCGGTCGCTACGCGCTGATGTACGCGACGTGGGTGTCGCACACGAGCAATGACCGACAGGCGGACTCGTGAGCAAGGGGTTGGGTTCGGCGGACCTCGTTTCGGAGCTGCCGTCTGCGCTTGATGCGTCGACGGAAGCGCCGACGGTCTCGCTGCGCAACGTCTCAGTGGTGTACGACGAAACAACAGTGCTCGGACCGCTCGACTGGGACATTGCCCCGCACGAGCGATGGATCGTGCTCGGCCCCAACGGCTCAGGCAAGACCAGCTTGGTGAAGGTCCTGTCGCTCTACCGCTTCCCGACCACGGGCACCGTGGAGGTGCTCGGTGAGCGCTGGGGCGCAGTCGACGTGCGCGAGCACCGGCGTCGCATCGGACTGGCCAGCTCGTCGCTGCGGGACCAGTTCCGCCGCAACATCACAGCACTCGACATTGTGATGACGGCTCGCTATGCCGCGCTCGAGACCTGGTGGCACACCTATTCCGATGACGATCGTGACAGCGCGAAGTCGTGCCTGCGGCGAGTCGGCGCTGCGCAGTTGTCCGAGCGCGCGTTCGGGACCCTGTCGTCGGGGGAGCAACAGCGTGTGCAGCTGGCTCGAACGCTCATGGGGCGCCCGGAGCTGCTGCTGCTTGACGAGCCGACCGCTGGCCTCGATCTCGCCGGACGCGAACAGCTGGTGGCCAGCCTCGAATCGCTCGCAAACGATCCGGCAACACCCGCGACGGTGCTGGTGACGCACCACACCGACGAGATCCCACCTTCGTTCACCCACGTGCTGCTGCTGCGCCATGGGGTGCCGCTTGCGTGCGGTCCGCTCAGCGAGGTGCTGACCGCCGAGTCACTCTCGGAGTGTTTCGCCCACCGTCTGCGCCTCGAGCAGCGCGACGGCCGGTGGCTCTCGTGGGCAGTCAACAACGACACCGAACTCGCCGAGCAGGTTCGGTCCGGCTCGTCGTGAGCCAGCGCCCCGGAGCCTGCGAGACTGCCAGCATGGGCAAGCACTCCCGAAGCGACGTGGCGATGGCTGTCGACATCACGGCCGATATCGAGCAGACGATCACGGGCTACTTCGACGCGTGCACATCAGGGCAGGCGGCTGCGGTTGCTGAGCATTTCACCGACGACGCAGTCATTTTCGACACCAACCATGTGCCGATCGCGAGCGCCGCGACGATCGGGCAGTTCTGGTCGCGCATCGCAGCCAAATGGCAAGGCGCCGCGTGGCACGTCGAGCGACTCGTGACCGACGGTGACACCGCCGCCATCGAGTGGGTGATGACCGGAACCGCACCGACTCCTGACGGCAGCGACGCAGCGTTCGCAGTGCGGGGAAGCGAGCACTACGACTTCGCTCAAAGCAACGAGACGGGCGAGCTGCTCATCGCCGAGATCCGGCAGTACTGGACATTCGATCCCAGCCAGCCCTCCAGTGAGCTCGTCGAGTACCCGTACGGCGAGCCGGGCCGCCTCGGCGCCTGAGACGAGATGGCCTGAGACGAGATGAACAGCGGGGCAGCAGCCAGCGAGAGCCCGCAGGCTGCTTGGGCCGGCGGCAGCGCCGACGTTCACCTGATCTACCCGGACCCGCAGTTCTCCGAACGAAGCCAGGCCGCGGGTGCCTTACGCCGGCTGGCCAACGCATTCGTCCGGTATCGCACCGACGAGGCCACGCTGGCCGAGATCGCCGCATGGGCGCACGAAACCGCTGCACGCCTGGAATCCGCCTCGGATCCTGTGCCGAGGCCTGCCGACTACTTCGCCCGCCGCTACAGCGATCCGCGCCCGCCCGACGGGGCCGAAGTGATGGCCTTCAGCGACCGCGCTTTCAGCGGGCCGGCCAACCCGACAGCCATGGACGTCGACATGCGGCGTCAGGGCGAGGGGGTCCGTGCCAGCGTCACCTTTGGCGCCGCGTTCGAGAGCGCCCCGGGCCGAGCGCACGGAGGCGCTGTGTGCGCGGTCACCGACGACGTGCTGGGCTACCTGATGGTCTGCTTGGGCATCGCGGCGTACACAGCCCGGCTCGAGATCGATTACCGCGGCGGCGTTCCGATCGACGAGCCCGTCGTGTTCGAAGCGCACGAGGCTCACCGCGAAGGCCGCAAGTGCCATGTTGCGCTGACCGTGCGTCCCGCCGACGCTGCCGCCGACGCCCCACCGCTCATCGAAGCCTCCGGCCTGTTCGTCATCGTGACGGCCGAGCAGCTCGCGAGCGACAGCTGACGCAACCGGGCGCCAGGGCCCTCTCCGCGCGGCCTCTCACGGCAGGCGGAGGATGATCCCTTCGAGTGGTTCACCGACGTGCGCCCGGCCAGAGGGCACCTCGTCCGGGCCGGCTTCGACGTCCCAGACCATGACGTCATCGGCGAGCGTGTACAGCAGGAAGCGGCTGTGTGGCGCCCACGCCATCTGACCGAGATCGACCCCGAGCTCAGGCGAGTGGCGGCCCCATTCCTCGTCAAGGTCGATGACCATGATCCCGACCGGGCTGCCGTTGCCGTGCTGCAGTCGCACCGCGAGCCGACTGCCATCGGGTGAGAGCAGCCCCTGCTCGCTCCAGCGATCCGGCGACGACGCCAGCAGTTCATCGGGCAGGTCCACGTAGCGCTCGGCGATGTTGCCCGTGGCGATGGGGTAGCCCTCGCAGACCGTCTCGCAGTCCTCGGCGGAGGCGCCCTCGGTGCCGTCTGCCGAAGAGTCGCCAGCGAGCTCGCCGCAGATCTCATCGCACCATTCGTCGCGTCGCTCGACCCCCACCGTCGCGCTGAACGCCGTAGCGATGACCTGACAGCCGTACTCCTCGCAGTGCAGCCGCACCACGTTTCCGGGACCCACGGCCAGGACCCGCCCGGCGCCGAGCTGAAGCGCTGCGTTGCGCCCGTCGACTGCCATCACGCGCCCGGCCAGCGTGACCACCACATGGTCGCCCAGCGCGCCGTGCACGACGGCTTCGTTCGGCAGCTGCACCGCGGAGCGGAACACCCCGTCGGGACCGACGACGCGAGCAAACAGATGCTCGGTGCCGCGTACAACGGCGACAATGCCCGACGGAGAGTAGGCAGGAAGAAGCTGCTCGACATCCTCGGCGAGCAGCACGAGATCACCGCTCGCCAGATCAACTCGCATCACATCGCGACGGATGCCGACGACAACAACGCCGTCGAGCTCGGTGAGCGTGTGCGGCAGTCCGGGCAGCGGCACGAACGTCACCTTGCCCGAAACCAGGTCGAGCTGGTAGAGCCACGCCGGCGGGCTGTCCGTCGGGTCTGCGGCGAGCGTGCCGATCAGTTCTGCTGCCGGCCGCACGGGCGGCAGATCGCCGACGGGAGTATCCAGCTCCGACGGCGGCGGAAGCGTCGTGCGCGGCGGGCGTGACGGCACCGTCGTGGAGGTGGCGGCTGGGGGCTCGCTGGTGGTCGTCGGCGCTGTTTCCGCTTCGGCAAGCTCGTCGCCGCCGCGGAGCCAGGCCACGGCGATTGCCGCAATGCCCAACGCGGCGACCAGCGCCAGCCCCGCGACGAGTCGCGGCGGCACCGGCGATGGCTGCCGTTCGATCAGCGATTCCTGGACACCGCCAAATTCGGCACCGCCCTCGGGCAGAATCTCCAAGCCCCGTGGCGGGTCAGGAACGCTCACCGTCTTACATCCGTCTCATCCAGTGGGCGCCAGCGTGGGGGCTCGCGTTCGAATGGCGTCTGCGCACGGAGTGTGCGAATCGGGAACCGTCACCAGGATGTGGCGTTCTGAGGCAGCTCGCGAAACGGCGTTGCGGGATCGGGACCGGGCTCTCTCGGCAATCCCAGCACGCGTTCGCCGATGATGTTGCGTTGGATCTCGTCGGTGCCGCCGTAGATGGACGGAGCGGGCGAGAACACCGTCATCTCCTGCAGCACGCCGTCGGTCGCCGCGTCCGCTCCCCACAGCGTCATGTCTGCGCCGAGGATGGAGCCGGCCAGCGATCTGGCACGCCGCAGCGCGGCAGTCATGCGAAGCTTCGCGAGGTTGCCCTCGCCGCCGGTGCGCTGCGAGCGGTGGCGCCCGCGAACAGCCGACAGTCGCATCAGCTCGAGGTCGGTGTGCAGCGCTGCGAGCTCTTGGCGGACAACCGGATCGTCGGCTCGGCCCCGTTGGCGGGCCTGCGCGGTGAGCTGGCCGAGCGTGCCCGGACCCACACCTCCTGCGGCCAGCGGCAAGCGCTTGCCGCGGAAGGGACCCGCCGGTCGGTCCAGGTGACCCGCGATCGAGCCAGGGTGAGCGGCTGCGTACGCGAGGCCGTGGCTGCCTCCGATGCCGGCTCGCTCGACCGCGAGCGTGGTGTTGGTCACGCGCCAGCCGTCGTTCAGTTCGCCGATGACATTCGCGTGGGGCACGCGTGCCTCGTCGAGGAAGACCTCGTTGAACAGCGATCGGCCCGTCATCTCACGAAGCGGGCGCACCTCGACGCCGTCGGCGGCCATGTCGAAGGCGAACCAGCTGAGTCCTCGATGCTTCGGCGCAGTGGGGTCGGTGCGGGCGACGAGCATGCCGAGGTCCGCGTGGGCGCCTTCAGAGGTCCACACCTTCTGGCCAGAGACAATCCACTCGTCGCCGTCTCGGATCGCTTTGGCCTGGAGGCCGGCAAGGTCGCTGCCCGCACCTGGCTCGGAGAACAGCTGACACCACGAGTCGGTGCCGTTGAGGATCGACGGGACATACCGTTCGATTTGCTCCGGGGTGCCGTGCTCCAAGATCGTCGGGGCGGCCAGCAGCATTCCCAGCCCAGCCGGGGAACCGATTGCACCTGCGGCACGGATGGCCTCTACCAGCACGCGTGTCTCGTTGCGGCTCCAGCCGCGACCAAACGGTTCACCGAGCGTGGGATTTGACAAACCGGCGGAGGCGAGCCGCTGCCACCACTCCCGGACGCTCATTGCCGGGTCCCAGTTGTCTGCCATCCACGCGTCCAGTTCGGCCCGAAGCCCGTCTGCCGACGTTGCACCGCCCACCGTTTGCCGCCCGCTCATGGCGCCGAACGCTACCTGCGACCCGATACCCGGGCGTTCGGCTGCCGAAGCAAGCTGAGGATCACGCTTGCTGCCCAAAGCGCAAGAAGATCGCTGTCGTCGGGGCGAAGAACAGACGCCATGCCTGCAGGATGCCGCCATTGGGACCGCAGACAAGTTGGGTTGTCGCGCCGGCCGAGAGCTCTACGACAACCTTCGGGCTGAAGATCCACAGCAGCTGGAGCCGGAGCGTGTAGCTGCCCGGACGCAGCACGTACGACTCGGTGCCGTCGTCGCGGATTCGGCCCACGCGCTGCCCTTCGATGAGGACGTGGTAGCTGCGAATGGTGTCCCGGTAGTGGTGGATGCGCTCGAGCACGATCTCGGAGGTCGGGCCGTCGTAGTCCTGCGGTTCGGACTCCGCCTCGGACTCCGCCTCTGGCATTTCAGGGATGCCCATCGGCCTACTCGGAGCGGTGGCGTTGTGATCAGCCATCTTTCGACGGGCTCGCTCCCAGATCGACGGGCTCGCCGAGGCTGCGCCGCTGCCTCCGACTGCGTCCCGATGTTCAGCCATTCGATCCTCCGCTCACCGGGGAGCCGTTGCGATGTTGCGAGACCGACCGGCCAGCAATGCCTCGAGCACAACTGCAACGCCGTCTTCGGAGTTGCTGGGCGCAATGACATCGGCCGCCGCACGCACCGAATCCGGGGCATTCGACATCGCGACCGAGTGCCCCGCCCACCGCAGCATCTCGATGTCGTTGAGCCCGTCGCCGAATGCGATGACTTCGGACGGGGCGATTCCGTAGCGTTGGCACACGATTTCGAGCCCCGTCGATTTGCTGACGCCGGCCGCTGCGATCTCTGCCATTTCCAGCCCTGACGGACGGATCTCGGTACCGAGCGGCATCTCCGACGCCAACTCGCTCACGACGGTGAGCGTGTCGGTGCTCGGTGCGTGCACCAGCCACGTGAGCACCGCGCCGTTGACAGCGGCGATGGCGTCGTCGACGCGCGAAACCTGAAGATCGGCGAGCAAGTCCGATGGCATGCCAGGCGCGAATTCGTGTTCCCACAGGTGCCGCCCGTCCGCTAGGTCGACCGCGAGATGCACGTCGGGCAGCAGCTTGCGGGTGATCTCGGCTGCCTCGATGGCCTCGGTGTGCGTCATGGAACGGTCTGCGATCCGCTCGCCGGTGGCGATGTCCATCACGACCGCGCCGTTCAGGCACACCGCGTACGTCAAACGGCGGGCACGACGCACGACAGTGGTCGTTTGCGGCCATGGTCGGCCTGTGGCGAGCACCGTCATGACACCGGCGTCAGCAAGCTCTTCGAGCGCGGCAGCGGTGCGGTCGGTGAGCACGCCGTCGCGGGTGATCAGTGTGCCGTCGACATCAAACGCCGCGAGCTTGGGCAGCGCTGCTGGCGTGTCCCCCGCTGTGTGAGTCGGTGGAGTCGTCATGACCAGAACCGTAGAGGGCAGGTGTGACATGCCGGACATCGCCCTGGAACGGTTCAGGTGCAACACCTAGTGCTCCACTCTGGTCGATGCCCACGCCCCGAGCGAAGCTCATTCCCCTCGTCCTGGCCGACTGGGCACGGGGCGGGCAGTCGCCGACGTCTCGCGCCGATGCCCGGGCGATGCTGGCAGGCTCGCTGCCCGGCTCGTCGGCACTGTATGACCGATCCCAGGATTGGCCTGAGTGATCGTCGCCGATGCGAGCTGGATCGCCGCGCTACGCGACCCGAACGACGGTCACCATGACGCAGCCGTCGAGATCAATCGTGAGATCGCCGACGAAGACGCCCTGCTGCACCCGGTAACGCTTGCCGAATGCCTCGTCGCGCCAGCCCGACTCGGTGCGCTCTCCGATGCGACGTCGAGGCTCCGCGCCTCGCTTGAAGTGCCCGACATGGACCGAGAAGCACCAGAACGCTGGGCATCGCTACGAGCCGAGACCGGCCTGCGACTCCCCGATGCAATCGTCCTCGACATCGCCCTGAATCACAATGCACGGGCGATCGCCACCTTCGACGCAAGAGTCGCAGCAGCCGCGAAACAGCACGGACTCGAGATATTGGGGCAGCCGAACCCCTCTCCCTAGTCCTTCGTCGTGATCGTGATCGGGGCTGCGTCTGCCCGGAGTGTGGTTATGGGCTGCGGGCTGTGGCTGGTGCTCGGGCGGGCGGACTGGAGTGGTCGTGCTCGGGTGGCAGCAGGCGGGGGCGGCCGTCGGGTGGGGTGTCGATCTTGGTGTCGTGCTGGTGCAGGTCGTGGTGGCAGGGTTCGCACAGCGACGCCAGATTGGGGATTTCGGTGAGGCCGTTGTTCTCGAAGTATTGGATGTGGTGGGCTCGGGTGGGCTCGCTGGTGAGCTCGCAGCCGATGCAGCCGCCGTCGCGTACGGCGAGGATGAGCCGTTGGGCGTCGCTGGCGTTGCGTGTGCGGCCCAAGGCAAGCTGGGACCAGTCGGCGCTGAACACTGCGGGGAGCACGTTGGCGTCGACGGCGTAGTCGGCGAGCTGTCGTGCTGATAGGGGGGTGCCGTCGTCGCCCATGCGCATCGACCCCGAACGCTCAAAGCGCTGCAACGCCAGCTCCGCGTCGATGGGGCTGAGCCCCGCCGCGGCGGCCTCGGCTTCGAGATCGGCGTACACCGCCAAGCTCTCATACGCCAACGGGTTGCGGGCAACGGTGTCGCAGGGATACGTGCGGCACAGCTCCAAGAACTCGTCTTCGCTGCGGCGGTGCTTTTGGGGAGCCTCGCGTGCGATCACCTTCGCATGCGACGTCTGGATCTGCCCGCACTTCAGCGCGTCGAGTGTGGCAGACAGGTCGTGCTCGACAAGGCTTTCTGCGAGCCGGGACTCCGTGCGTGCCTGGGCGGCGTTCATGCGGGTGAACTCGCGCAGCTGATATGCCGCGGACTGCGCGCCGCAACGCGACGTCATCTCGCCCAAAGCAGCCAGATACTCGCCCTCGACACGGGCCCGCAAAGCCACCAGGCCCACGACCCGGTCCTCCAGATCGCTGTTGCTCAACGCCCCAAGATCGACACCGGCAACGGCATCAAGCGCAGTCACGGCCGCGCCGGCCTCGTGCTCAGCGACGGCGGCGCAGCCGGTTGAACCGGTCGTGCTCGCAGCCGATCCGTCGCCGCAGGTGCGGTACGCGGGCGGGTCGATGAACATAGGTAAAACATACATATGTTCGCTGCCGGTTGCAATCGTTCGTGCGCATCAATTTCCAGAAATCTCCGAGAATCGCGGCGCGAACGGTCGCTTCACGCGCTCGAGGACCTCAGCTTGCACGTCTTTCCGGGAATCTTCGAGAATTGCGACGGTGAATCCGGCCGTGACAGGTTCACCGGCGTGCAACCCCGCGATACGCCGAAGCCCGGGCCACAAACGAACTGTCTCGCCCGTCGCCCGTCGCCAATCGCTCAGCCGGCTCAATGCTGCCGGCATGTTTAGATGAGGGTGCTTAGTTCGAGTGCGTGACTGTCACGGGATGGGGGCCGGCAGCCCGGCGAGCCCCAAGTTCTCAGTCCAGGTATTCGGCAGTTGCAGTAGCGGTCTGCAGCAGCCGGTCGGACTCGCCTGCGGTCTCGAAGATGCGGGTGCGGCTGGTCACCACATGTCCGGTTTGGGCCAACACCTCGCCGTCGACGCGAAACGGTCCGCCACGAGCCGGCGCCAAGTAGTGCATGTCTGCGAACACACAACGGGCCCGGCGCTCGCCCCCATCGCACATCCCAGCCAGATGTGTTGCCATGACCTCGGCAACCACGATCGAAGCCCCGCCCTGCAACGAGCCGAACGAGTTGCGGATGCGGTTGTGCATCGGCAACTCGATGCGCGGCTCGCCGGGCACAGGTGAGATGCGCAAGTAGTCCTCCAGCGGCGGCCGGGGATCCAGCTCGTGATCTTCGCGGTAGTGGACGGTGTTGTCGCGTGCCGTGGAGTCCACGACCGGCGTGTCGTCACGGCGGGGCAGGCGCGCGTACGTGCAGGTCGAGCGGGCAATCTCGGTGCCCGCCTCGTCCGTCACCGAGGTCTCGGTGACGACTTGATTCCGCCCGATTCGCAGCGGCGAGCACCGGGCCGTCACCACCGAACCCTCAGCTCGTGCTGCGAGCACCGTCGACAGGTGCAGCGTGGCCGACCAGTCCGGGGACACGACCAGGACCGCGTGGTGGCCCGCCACCGAGTCCACCAAGGTGGCGACGGCGCCGAGCCGCAGCCACCCGCCCTCGGTCAGCGGACCGTCAGCCAGATCGTCGAGGATCGGCATCGTCGCGGTCAGCGACCCATCGGATGACATCTGATGGCTGAGCTGCAAGTGCCGCAAGACGTGGTTCTGAGGCGGATAGCGCACCGGCTGGTCGCTCCGGGGGCCGTCGACAGTTAGATCGTCGCGTTGTGGTGGAACGCCAAGCTCACCGGTGTCAGCTGGCCGGCCACCGGACGGCGTCGCTGCTGTGGTCATGCGGCACGCTCGTCAGCCAGATTGCGCAGCGCGTCCCAGAGTTGCCCTGCCGCATCAGCCAAGTCGTCGGTGCCGCCACCGTTGCCGATGACGAAGTTCGACGCTTCGCGCCGTTGGTCATCGGTGGCTTGAGAGGTCAGGCGGGCCTTGGCGTCGTCGGTCGTCATGCCGCGGCCGGTGAGCCGTTGCAGTCGTACATCGGGCGGCGCTTCGACCGTCACCACCACTTCATAGGGAAACCGAGTGTCGCGGCCCAAGGTGCTCTCCACCAAGACCGCCATGTCGAGCACGACGACATCAGTTGCACGCGTCGCCGCAATCGCTTCGATCCGCTCGTCGAGGAGGTTGTTGATGGCCGGGTGGCTGATCTCGTTGAGAGCGGCGAGCTCGTCCGGATTGTTGAACACGACCGTTGCGAGCGCCGGCCGGTCGATGCCGCCGTCAGATCCGCGCAGGTGACTGCCGAATCGCTCGAGTACCGGCTTTACCGCCGATCCCTCTGGGGCGATGATCTCGCGTCCGAGCGCGTCGACATCCACCACCGCCGCTCCATGGGAGGCCAGCAGCTGCGCAACGGTGCTTTTTCCGGCACCGATCCCTCCCGTCAGCCCGACGATCAGCACCGCGCCTCCCGCGCACTTCTCGACACCGTGCTAGGCGGCGCGGCGGTGTTGGGTGTCGGTCGGCGGGCCAGCGAATGCCTGGGCGATGTCCATCCATGCCAGCGCAAGCGACCCCTTGATCGACAGCCCGGTCTCGATGTGGTGACGACGCTGGGTCACCGCCAGGCAGAACTCGTAGGCGTCGCCGCTGACCTTGTCGGCCGCGTCCTCGGGCCCCCAAGTCCACACAGCCCCGCTCGGGGCACCCAGTTCCACCCGTACCGGCCCGGCGGGCACCTCAAGGCCCCGGTTCGCATAGCTCCAGCCTCTGGTGCTGACCCCGATGTGGGCGACGTGTCGCAGCCGATCAGTGCGGGGAAGCTCTCGACCGTGCGTGTCTGCCACGTCGTGTCCGTGCGACCACGTCTCCATGAGCCGGGCGGTAACAAACGACAGTGCTCCCATGCTCGGGCCGAACCAGGGAATTCGGTCCTTGGGGTCAAGAGGCCGAACCGCCGCCACCATCTTGGCTCGCTCGGTGCGCAGCCAGTCCCAGATCTCCGCACCGGACATGGAGGCAAAGTCGAACCCCGCCGCCGTGTGCAGATCCATCTCGCCCCGAGCGGCAGCGGCCGTGAATCCAGCAAAGCCGTCAGGATCGACGACGGCCACCGTCGCCACCCAATCGGTCATGCCGAGGTGCACCATGGTTTCGCGGCTGTCCCAGCCCTGCGCGGGGGTGGGCAGGCGCCATTGCTCCTCAGTGATGCCGCTCACAACTTCGCCGAGAGCGTCGGTTTCCGCCTGAAGGTCGTCGCAGATGCCTTGCATGACGGGGGACACTACCCGTACCGCGCGACACGGTCCCGCGGCCCGCAGCACTGTCGGATCTGGCCGATGTGTGTCACAGGCGCTGAGTAACTTGCCATCGATGACCGATGCACCCAGCAACGCAGTTCCGGAGTTTGGTAGCCACGACCCCGCAGTGCTGTGGCGCCCTGACACACGGCGCCGCGAAGCCACACAGCTCTGGCAATTTGCAGAGCGGGTCGGCCTCGGGCTCCACCAGCACTCCTATCGCGACCTGCACGCATGGTCGGTACGACACCCGACGCAGTTCTGGCGTGCCGTGTGGGAATTCAGTGGCGGCATCGGCCACCTCGGGGAGCAATTCAGCGCCGCCGGCGACCGGACGACCGCGCCGCGACCCGGCCTTGAACTCTTCGCAGGCTCGCAGCTGAACATTGCCGAGAACTACCTGCGGCCGCTCGGCGGCGACGGACCGGCCCCAAGCGATGCAGCGCTCTTTTTCTTCGGCGAAGACCAAGTACGGGCGACGATGTCGCACGAGCAGCTGCGAGCCGAGGTCGCCGCGTGCCAACGGGCATTGGCGAACGACGGTGTCGGCGTCGGCGACCGCGTGGCGACCATGCTCCCCAACGGTCCCCACGCGCTCATCGTGTTCCTCGCCGCATCCTCGCTCGGCGCCGTGTACTCCTCGGTCAGCCCAGACTTCGGGACCGACGGCGTGCTCGACCGATTCGGCCAGATCGCGCCCAAAGTGCTCGTCACCGTCGACGGCTACTACTACAACGGCATCTGGCACCGCACCCTCGGCAAAGCGTCCGAGGTGGCCGACGGGCTCGCTGGCTCCGGTTCGCCCCTGCACCGGCTGGTGATCGCTCCCTACGACGTCGAGGGCGCTGGCGACGCCGCCGCCCTGGGCAGCACCAATTGGTCCGAGTGGCTCGATCCGCATCGGTCCGGCACCGGCACGGACATCTCGTTCGAGCGGCTGGGCTTTGACCAGCCCGTGTACATCCTGTTCTCGTCAGGGACGACCGGAAAACCCAAGTGCATCGTCCACCGGGCGGGGGGCGCGTTGCTCAAGCTCTGGAGCGAGCATCGGCTGCACTTCGACGTGCGCCCCCGCGATCGGCTCCTGTACTTCACCACCACCGGCTGGATGATGTGGAATTGGCTGGTCGCCGGGCTGGCCAGCGACGCCTCGCTTGTGCTCTACGACGGTTCGCCGTTTCACCCCAGTGGGTCGCGGCTGTTCGATGTGGCCGACGAGACCGGCGTAACGCTGTTGGGCGTCAGCGCCAAGTTCATCGAGAGCGCCGTGAAGGCAGGCCTGCGGCCCGCGCAGACTCATTCGTTGGACACCGTGCGCGCCGTCGCCTCAACGGGTTCGCCACTCGCCCCCGAGGGCTTCGACTGGGTGTACGAGAAGATGTCCGCAGACGTGCACTTGGCGTCGTTCTCGGGCGGCACCGACATCTGCGGCGGCTTTGTGATCGGCGACCCGACGGGTCCGGTCCGCCGTGGCGAGATACAGGTGCCTGCGCTGGGTCTCGACGTCGACGTTGCCGGAGGCGACGGCGCGACTGCCGCTACGGGCCAGCAGGGCGAGCTGGTGTGCCGCAATGCCTTTGTGTCCATGCCGCTGCGTTTCTGGGACGACCCCGGCCACGATCGCTACCGTGCCGCATATTTCGATCGGTACCCCGGCGTGTGGCACCACGGCGACTTCGCAGAGTGGACGACCAGCGGCGGCATGATCATCAGCGGCCGTTCCGACGCCACGCTGAATCCTGGCGGCGTGCGCATCGGCACCGCCGAGATCTACCGACAGGTCGACCAGATTGACGAGGTCCTCGAGAGCGTCGTGATCGGCCAGCGCGTCCCGGCCGGCGAGGCTGCGCCTTCCAGCAGCGACACACGCGTCGTGCTGTTCGTAAAACTGCGCGATGGGTTGACGCTCGACGACGAGCTGACCGGCCGCATACGTGCGCAGATCCGTTCGGGGGCGTCGCCGCGCCATGTCCCCGCAGTGGTCGCACAAGTGCCCACTATCCCCCGTACCCGGTCTGGCAAGCTGGTGGAACTCGCCGTTCGCGACGTCGTCGAGGGCCGGAAGGTTGCCAACGCCGAGGCCATCGACGACCCGGGTGCACTCGCCCATTTCGCCGATCACCCCGCACTGCGAGCACCGCGAGCCAGATGAACCCAGCGAGCACCGCTAGCAGGATGACCATCAAGGAGCCTTGAGACATGGCCTACAGCAAGCCCGTAGCCATCTACATGAAGCTGGTCGCCGCAGCCGTGGTCGCGAACTTCTTCGCCTACCCGTTCTACGGACCCGGCGACAACGGTGAGGCCGCCAACCTCGACATCTGGAATGTGCTGGATTGGTTCATGGCCGCAGCTCTGCTGCTGCTGCTCCTCACGACATGGCAGCGTCGCAGCGCAAACGGCAGCGACCCCGGCGCACGGCGGATGTTCTACGCAGCCGTTGCGCTCACCATCGCGTTTGTGCCGAACTGGTTCAACGCAATGGTGAACGACGGCGGCGACTTCACGATCTGGCATCTCATCGACACCGCGCTGCCCATCGTGCTGTGGACCGAAGGACACCGGCTCTGGAAGCGGGCGTAAGGGTCCATTCAGAACAGGGACTCGTCGGTGCGGCGCAACCCCTCGATGACCAGCACCGACAGCGCGGTCGCCGCCATGAGCACCACGGCAAGCGCCATCGCCTGACCCCGCAGGCTCTCGCCGGGCGTTCCGAGCAGGCGAAACAGCGCCAGCGGCGCGGTCAGCGTGTCGGGCCGGCGCGGCAAGAAGGCGGTCGCACCGAATTCGCCGAGCGAGACGGCGAACGCGAACGCGGCACCCACGGCGACGGCCCGCGAGGCGATGGGTATGTCAACCTCTCGGCGCGAGCGCAGTGGCGCCGCGCCCAGCACAGCAGCCGCTTCGCGCAGGCGATGGTCGATCGAGCGCAGTGTCGGCACCAAGGTCCGCACGACGAACGGCATGCCCACCAGTGCATGCGCGACGGGAATGATCCACCACGCGGTTCGGAAATCGAGCGGCGGCCGATCCAAGGCCAGGAGCATGCCAAGCCCGACGGTGACGGCGGAGACTCCCAGCGGCAGCGTCAGCCCGACGTCAAAGAGGCGCCTCAGCCATGCTGCACCACGCGACGCTGCGCTGCGGCGGACCGAACCCCCTACGACGACAATCGACGCCAGCACGCCGATGACAGCGGCAATGCCAGTCGCGAGCGCGGCGAATCCAAGCGAATGCCACAACGCCGCGACGGCCGTAGTGGGCAGCATGGGCACACGCTCGGCAAGTGCCGCGAAGTTGGCCCAGCCGTAGCCGTCTCCCGTCGACAGGGCACGCTCCACAAGCGTCGCGATCGGCACGCCCAGCAGCGCAATTGCCACGATCGCATTCACCCCGATCACGGCCCGGCTACGGCGCGGGGCTGTCCGGCCTGCTGAACGTCGGGCCACAGCGCGGCGGCGCTCGGCAATCCCCGCGAGCGCCACCAGCGTCGCTACCGCCACGAGTTGGCAGAGCGCCAGCGCTGCCGCTGTGTCGAAGTCCAGCCGCGTCACCGCGTACCGGTAGATCTCGGTCTCGACCGTGGCGCGCGTCGGGCCGCCCAAGATCAAGATCACCCCGAATGAGGTGAACGAGAACAGGAACGTGACCGCCGCCGCTGCCGCCACCGCGGGGCGCAGCAGCGGCCAGGTGACGTGCCAGAACGCCCGCGCCGGAGTGGCGCCCAGAATCGCCGCTGCGTCGGCACTGCGGCCGTCGAGGCCCGCCCACCACGAGCCGACCGTGCGCACGACGACGGCGTAGTTGAAGAACACGTGCGCCAGCAAGATTGCCCACACGGTGTGGTGCAGCGACAAAGCGCCCGCATCGAGCCCGAAGCGGTCGAAAACCGCCTCGAACGCGCCAGCCACCACCACTGTCGGCAGCACGAACGGCACGGTGATCAACGCTCGCACGACTCGACGCGCCCTTGGCCCGAGCCGTGCCAGCATCGCCGCGCCCGGCAATCCGACAGCCAGTGTCAGCGCCGTCGACGCGACCGCTTGCCAGAGCGTGAACCAGAGCACGCCGCGAATCGGGGCGCTCCCCAATAGGTCGCGCAGCCCGCTCAGCCCGTCGCCCACCACGGTCAGCACGGGGTACGCGAAGAAGATCGAGAGGAATCCCAGCGGCAACGCTGCTGCGACGGCCCAAGCGACCGTCGCAGCACCCCATCGGCGACGCGTCGGTGACACCTCGGTCAGCCGTTCAACGGTCAGCGCAGAACGATCTCCACCCAGCGCTCGGTCCAGGCGTCGCGATTGGCCTCGATCTCAGCCGGGTCGAGCATGAGCGGTGCGGCGGGAACTGCGGTGTGCTCGACGAATTCCGGTGGCAGCGCGGCACTGGAGATGACCGGGTAGACGAACATGTTGAGCGGCACATCGTTCTGCCACGTCTCACTGAGCATGAAGTCGATGAGCGCCTGCGCACCGGCTTCGTTGTCGGTCCCCGAAAGGATCCCGGCGAACTCGATCTGGCGGTAGCACGAGTCGGTGATGACTCCCGTCGGCGCCACATCGGTCGGCGGGTCGGCGTAGATCACCTCGGCTGGCGGACTTGACGCATAGGAGACGACCATCGAGCGCTCGCCGCCGCCGGCGATGAACTCGCCGTAGTAGGCGTCCTCCCAGCCGGCTGTTACCGCAACGCCATTCGCCCGCAGGTCCGCCCAGTACTGCTCCCAGCCGTCACCGAACGCAGCGATGGTCGCAAGCAGGAACGCCAGGCCCACAGATGACGTCTCGGGATGCTGCACCACCAGTTCGTCGGCGAAGTCTGCGTGGGTGAGGTCTGCGAGGCCGACAGGCTCACGCGGCAACGCGTCTTTCCAGTAGTTGACACACACGTCGCCGTAATCCACTGGAGTAACGCGATGGGAAGGATCGAGCTGGAGGTCGGCCGCCACATCGACAAGCCGTGGCGACTCGTACGGCACGAAGATGCCCGCGTCGAGACCTCGCTGGAGAAACGTGTTGTCGATCCCGAACATCACGTCGCCGAGCGGCGTGTCTTTCGTCAGGATCGCTTCTGCGACGAGCGTGCCCGCGTCGCCCACTTCGAGCAGCTCCACCCTCACCCCGGTCAGTTCGGTGAACGTCTCGAGTGTCCCGTCAGACAGGGTGAACGAGTCGTGGCTCAACAGCGTCACCGTCGTGCCCTCGACGGGGACGTCTTCAGCGTTGGACGCAGCACTCGGCGACTCAGTCTCGGGCGGCGCCGGAGACGCCGTCACAAAATCGTCGTCAAAGTCGGTGTCACCAGTGGCGGTGCCCGTGTCGCTGCCGCACGCGGCAGCGATCAGCACCACCGCGCCCAGCGCGACGATGAGTCTGAGGGTGAAAGGTGACTTCATGTGCTTCCTCCGCTGGCATTACCCAGATCAGGTTCTCGGGTCGGCGCCAGCGCATCCCATGCGCCACGCCCTCTCAGCCCTGCGGGCTCCCCGGTGTGTGTTGTGCGATTCACCCTACCGCCCCGCAGGGTTCACGCTGCCTGGGCGATGAACCCGCCCGTGCCGCTCGCCGAGCTCAGAACCAGCGGCGCGACGAGGTCACGCGGGTGAGCACCGGCGCGGTCGTGATGAGGTCCAGAAGCTCGAGCTGGTCGCCGGTGAGATAGCGGGTGTGGCCAGCGACCTCGCCGAGCGGTCGCAGCGCAATCTCGGTGGAGTGCACGCCGACGAGATGCCCTGTGCAGCCCTCCATGAGGACCTCCACCGCTCGAGCGCCCAACCTGCTGCCGAGCAGCCGATCCGATGGCGACGGCGGACCTCCGCGCTGGATGTAGCCCAACACGGTCGTGCGGGTCTCGAAGCCGGTTCGCTGCCCAAGCAGGTCGCCGACGAACTGGCCCATGCCGTCGAGGACGCGGTTGCCCCACTCATCGGTGCCCGTATCGGGGACTGCCACGCTGCCGTCGGGAATCGCTCCCTCTGCAACGACGATGATGGACGCATTGCGATCGCGGTGATGCCTGGCGATGAGGCGTTCGGCGATCTCGTCGATGTTGAACGGCGACTCCGGCACGAGGATCGCTGCCGCCCCGCCGGCGATGCCAGCGCCCGCGGCAATGTGCCCCGTTTCGCGGCCCATCACCTCCAGCACCATGATGCGGTCGTGTGACTGGGCGGTGGTGTGGAGCCGGTCGACGGCTTCGGTGGCCACGCCCAGCGCAGTGTCGAAGCCGATGCACACGTCTGTGCCAAAGACGTCGTTGTCGATCGTCTTGGGCACAGCGACCACCGCAAAGCCGGCCTCGGACAGCCGATGTGACGTGATGAGTGTGCCGTCACCCCCGATCGTCACCAGCGCTTCGACGCCGTCGCGTTCGAGCTGGGCGATCAGCGGTGCAGGGCCCTCGGTCTGAAGGCGTCGACTGCTGCGCGAGGTGCCGAGCATGGTGCCGCCGCGGGGCAGCGTGCCGCGTACGGCGTCGGGATCGAGCTCGACGCTGTCGCCGTCGAGCACGCCGTTCCAGCCACGGCGGTAGCCGACGACGCTGCGATCCAGCTCGTGTCCGGCGGTCCTCACCACGGCTCGAATGGCGGCATTCAGGCCAGCACAGTCGCCGCCGCCAGTAAGCACCCCGATTTGCACGCGCTCAGGCTACGTGAGGCGTCGCGAGCAGCCGGAGTCACACGTCGCCGTCAATCGGCCCGCATCACACGTCGCCGTCAATCAGCGACCAGCACTCCAGCGCTCTCGAGCTCGTCGAGCCGGGCGTCGTCAAGATCCAGCAGGCCGCCGATGGTCTCGCGGTTGTCGGCGCCACGGGCCGCAATGTGACCGTCAGTGCCGATGCCCGAACCGAGCGCCGGGCGTGCCGGCACCGCGTAGCCGCTCTCGGCTTGGGCCAACAGACCCCGATGCTGGGCCCAGTCGGTGCGAGCCAGCTCCGAGATCGAGCGCATCTCCGACACGCTGAACGGCGAGCCGGCTTCGAGGGTTCGGCGAAAGTCGTCGAAGTCGGCGAAGCCCGCTGCCCACTGGGTCATCTCGGCGTACAGCTCGTGCCGGTTGGCCATGCGAGCCTCGGGAGTGGCAAAACGCGGGTCGTCTGCGAGGTCGGAGCGCTCCATGACCGCCACCGCATCGTCGAACCATGCCGCAGGGTTGCCCGCGAGGCCCCAGACCCGTCCGTCAGGAAGGACGAGGATCGGGCATTCCTGGCAATTGCCTGCGTTGGGACCGTCCCAACCGCCCGCCAATTCAGTCGCAACCCACTCTTGGATGTACACCATCGACTCCACCATGCACACGTCGAGATGGCCGCCGCGCCCTGTGCGCAGCGCCTTGACGAGCATGCCGTTGATCGAGCTCGCGGCAAGCAGCGCCGTCACGATGTCGCCGAGCACCAGCGCCGGCTGCTGCGGGCCCGAGCCTGCCTTGCGCATGTTGTGCTCGATGTACCCCGACTCCATGTGCCCCACGGGCGCATACGCACGCCGATCGGCCCACGGCCCTGTCTGCCCGAAACCCGTCACCGAGCAGTACACGAGCGCCGGGTGCGCTTCGCACAGGACGTCGCGGCCCAGGCCGAACTTGGACATCACCCCCGGCCGGTAATTCTCCACGACCACGTCGCAGTGACCCACCAGCTCGCGGACAAGCTCCGGCGCCCCAGGTGCGGTGAGATCAACCGAGCAGAAGCGCTTGCCAGCGTTCTGCTGGGAGAAGTAGGGGTTCTGGCCTCCCGGTGCGTACGGCGGGAACGTCCGGCACAGGTCGCCGTCAGCGGGCTCAATCTTGATGACGTCAGCGCCGAGGTCGGCCATCACCCGTGTCGCGAGCGGCCCGGCCACGACGCGGGTGAAGTCCAGCACCCGGATGCCCTCCAAGGGCCGCTGATCAGCGCCGTTCGCACCCGATTCCGCCATTGCGCTGCGAAGTCTGGCACGGCAGGCCAGCGCATTTCAGATCCGGATCGAATTCGAACCGAGTGCCCGAGTTCGGTGGAGGCCTCGGTCGGGCTAGTTGCTAACGCGCTGAGCTGAGGCGGCCGCCGAAGCGCTGACCGTCTGGTCGCGCATCTCAGCGATGCGGTCGCGAAGCGCGGGCACCCGAGCTTGTAGGTGGTTCAATGCGTCGTTACGCCGGTCTTCGTAGTCGGGGTCGCTCGGCAGGGTGCCAGGACTCTCTAGCAGGCGGGTCATCTCTTCGAGAGCGCGGGGCGGGTGGGTGTATCCGAACCGCTTGCAGTAGTACCCGAGCCCGGCCTCGAGGCTGCACGCCCCGGACTGATCCATCGCGGCAAGATCCAAGTAGTCGCGTAGCTTGGGCCGGAATCTGATCACGTCGAGCTTGGCGGCCATCAGGTCCGGAATGGACCCCACCTTCATGCCTTCGATAGTTGTGCCCGCAGCAACCCATCGCATCCGTGAGGGCTCCACACCGTTCGAGGGCAGAGCGCGGAATATGTCGACTTTCACTCCGTCGACGAAGCCATGGAACATGTTGTCGGAGACCTCGTCGATCACCACGCTGGAGGCCGCTCTGCGCAGGCGCTTCTCTTGCGCTGTGCCTGAGAACTTGCGCAGTGTGATGACATCGAGATCCTCGGAGACTCGGTGGCGCAAATGGATCGCGACAGCTGTGCCTCCCATGAGGGCACCGCCGACGCGGTTCGCGCAGTCCGCAACATGAGGCCACACACGTCTCAGGTTCTCGGGCAGCACGTCGGCCCACGCGTCGAGTCCGCTCATGGAGCAACTGCGCGTCGGGCGATCTCGCCGTCGAGCAGTTCGGCCCTCAAGCCGGTGTCGAAGCCCCGCAGTGCGCGGCACTCTTGCAGCACCCCGGTCGGCAAGGCTGAGAGCGCCCACGCTCGCGCGCACGGATCGCGTCCGCCGACCAGCGTCTCGGCGATGTGCAGACCGTGCTGCGAGATTCTCAGCGTGTCAGCGGAGGCACCCGACCAGAAACTCCGCCAGAAGCGTTGGGGAACCTCGTCGTCGGTCTCCCTAGGCCGCTGCGTCGGCACGTCACGCAGAAACGACAAGACCACCATGGCGCCGTCCGACCACGACAGTGACCACACCGTTGCCTGTCGCAGTTCGTAACCGTGCTGGATTGTCGACTTGGTGCTCTCAACCCAGCCGCGTTGCTCTAGGGCGGCGAGGCAGCGCAGCGTCTGGGAATACGACACACCGGCGAGCTGAGCGATCTTGGCCGCGGTCGCGCCGAACGGCCTGGCCCTCAGCGCGTTGAGAACCGACTTGGACCCGTGGCTCAGCGTCGGAAGCGGGCTGTCGGTGGCCCGCAGCGTGGCCGGCAGCGGGTCGATCTGCCACGGGTCTCGCGTCGGGTGACGCTGCGGCCCGTTGCACAGAAGATGGCGCAGCCGCTCCTTGAAGGAGCGGGATTTCACGGGCCCGAGCAAGGCGGCGATCTTGCGTGCGGTGACCCGTGAGACGCCGATCTCCTCTGCGACGCTCGAAGCCGAAGGATCCTGCAGCTCGGCGACAGCGACCCAGGCCGAGGGGGAGAGTTTCGTGGAATGGATCGCGGTACTGGAGGTGACGGTGAATCGTCTGCGGCAGTCGCCGCAACGCCAGATGGACCACATGGCGCCGGCACCAACGCTCTGGTCCGAACAGCGCACGCTGCCGCACACGGGGCAAGTCGCAGACCCTTGCCATCTCGCATCGATCAGGAGCTGTTCGGCACGCTCGCGTTCAGTGATCGCCATATGGCCATGATACTCGCTGGTGGGCAGTTTTGTTTCCAATGCGAACCAGAGAGGAGGTCCGACGCCGAACACCATCGGCCTGAGACTGCCGGAGCACCACCAGATCGCCGAGAACTTCGAAGGAGTGCCTGGCCTCAGGCTTCGGGGCCGTCGCTGCCGGTATAGAAGGCGAGGGTGCGCTCTGCAGCGGCACGCGCTTGGTCGGGGTCGCCTCCGTCGGCGATGTCAGCGTCGGCCCACCCAACGCTGCTTGCGGCCATGAATTCGTTGAACGGGCCCTGGAGTTAGGGGTCCGCTGGATCAAGCGGCGGCGCATCCGGTGCTGCGAGGTATTCGGCAATGGCCAGGAGCGCCATTTCCCAACCGATTCCGGTTGCTCCTGGGCCGTACTGCTCCCAAAACTCTGGCGGTATCGCAGCGGTGTGCTCAACGGTGAGGCCGGTGCCGTCCCCGGACGGAGTCAGGGTTGCGTGCACCCAGCTGATGTCTCCGTCGAATTCCCAAGTCACTCCGATGAGTCGTGGCTTGTCGCAGGTGACGATGTCGCCGCTGGCGTTGTCCTCGATGTCGAACCGGCCACCGACTCGCAAGTCCCCACTCGTCGGGCCGAGCCAGACCTGGATCCGCTCGGGCGCAGTGAGCGCGTCCCACAACTCTTCGGGCGCAGCGTCGAACGTCCGAACCGCAGCAAGCACCCGCATCGGCCGGCCCACACGGGTTCTTGTGGACAGTGAGCGCTGGACCGCGCCGAGGTGACCAGTAACCGTGAACTTCATGGCGCGACTATTTCAGTCGCCGCTGTAGCGTCGAATGGCCGTGAACAGGTTGCTCGGGTTCCTGGTCGTGTTGTGCTGGGTTGCAGCGGCCTGCGGCACCTCAGCGGACACCACCGTCCCCGCCACCGGCGCGACAGCCGCCACCACGGCAACGTCCATTGGAGTGACGGCAGCCGAGCCCGCAGTCCCTGCAGCAATAGAGACAGTCCCTGCAGCGATAGAGCCGGTCACTGATCGCCTGCCGGCAGATCCCGACGCTCCGATGGCCGAGTGGGTCGCGGGAGTCAACGCAGCAGGGTGGGACTTCCACCGGCACCTGGGCGGCAACGCCGTGTCCAGCCCCATCAGCATCGGCGTCGCTTTCAGCCTGAGCCGAGCCGGGGCGTCGTCCGACACCGCAGCGATGCTCGATGAGATCTTCGGGTTCGCAGAGCAGGGCAGCCACAGCGCCGCCAACGCCGTCGGTCTCATGCTGGCCAAGGCGTCGGCAGAGCCCAACACCGTGGAAGTGGCCAACCGGCTCTTCCCCGACGACGGATTCTCTCCCCGGCCCGAGTTCCTCGACACCGCCGCCGCGCACTACGGAGCCACGATCCAACCGGTCGACACCGCCGACGGCGCCGCCGCTGCCGAAGTCATCAACCAATGGGTCTCGGGACGCACCCGCGGCCTCATCCCGGTGATCGTCAACGAGGCCGTGGTCCAAGACCAAGAACTCATCCTGGTGAACACCGTGTACCTCAAGGCCGACTGGCTGGAGCCGTTCTTGGCCGACCTGACCAGCGACGGCAAGTTCACCACCGACACCGGCCACTCAGTGATCGTGCCATTCATGCGCGACCCAGAAGCGGTCGATCGCCGTTACGTCCGGATGGACGGCGCCGACGCCGTGGAACTGCCCTATGTCGGCCGCGACCTGGCGATGTGGCTGATCGTGCCTCACGAGCGCGACGGCCTCGCAGCCGTCGAGGAATCGCTCGACGCCGCGGCTTTGGTCGGGCTGTCCGGCGCTGCCCGACAGGGCACCGTCGATCTCACCATGCCCAAGTGGGAACAGACACTGGCGCCGCCTGCGGATCTCTTCGAATGGCTGTGCCCCTGGGGTTCTGCCCCGGTGCGGGGTTCGACGGCATCGCTCCAGGCATCTTCATCACCTCAGCGCTCCACAGCGCCAAAGTGATCGTCGACGAGAAAGGCACCGAAGCAGCAGCAGCCACCTCCATGGGCTTCGAACTGTCCGCGCCGCCACCCCCTGATCTCACCGTTGTCGCCGACCGCCCCTTCCTATGGGCGATCATCCACCAGCAAACACAGGCCGTGCTGTTCATCGGCCGCCTCGTCGACCCCACCGCGTAGAACAACACCATCGTCCCTGATGCCTCCGAACTGATCGGCACCGCCTTCCTGTTCCTAATCCTGCTGGCCGTTTTCGGCGGGGGGATGTACTGGCTGCTCGGCTACGCCGCAAAGAAAAGCGGCAAACCGATCAAGCGTTGGGTCAGGACCGCCATCGTGGTGGTGTTCGGCATCGCTTTCGGGCTCTTCTTCGCGCCAACGTTCTCGTTCACCGATGAAGTTGTTCGGGTCGTGGAGCATTGAGATACGACCGAAGCTGAAGGGCCGCTTGTCTCGCATCGAGGATCTCGATGCCAAGGGACGCGCAGCGGATCTGCCGGCTGCTGGAACCAAAACGCCCAGAATTTCAACGCGGGCGCCCCCGAACGCCCACCAAACGCTCTTCTCGGGCTAACTCGCAAACATCAGATCCGGAAACTCCCAAACAAGCCGCTGGTGGCTTGTTTGCGAGTTAGGGCCCGGTGCCTCTGACCTGCGGCTTTGTTCGCCCGAAGCAGCCCGAACAAACGGACTCCACATTTGAGATCTGAACCGCTCTGGCTTTGTTGGAGACTCATTGGTTTGGTTTTCCAGCCCCGGCTGGGGTGGTCTTGTGGGCAGCGTAGAACGCTGATTCGAATTCTGCGGGCGGGGTGTCGTTGCAGTGGCCGTGGAGCCGTTGCTGGTTGAACCAGTGCACCCAGCCCAGGGTGGCGAGTTCGAGCTGGTCGACGTCGTGCCAGCCGTGTGTGTCGGGCCCGTAGGCGCATTCGGCCTTGTAGAGACCGTTGGTCGTCTCGGCCAAGGCGTTGTCATAGGAATCGGCGACGGTGCCGATGCTGGGGCGGGCGCCGATCTCGTCGAGGCGTTCGGTGAATTGCGATCCCGCGTCGGAGTGGGCCACGAGCCCGACCAGGCGGCGGTTGCCGCGTGAGCGGCGGGCCGTCTCCAATGCGTCGAGGACCATCTCGGTGCGCATGTGCGAAGCGACGCGCCAGCCCACGATGCGGCGGGAGAACGCGTCCACGATGAAGCACACATAGGCCATGCCTGCCCGGGTCGCGACATAGGTGAGATCGGTCACCCACAACGCGTCGGGCCGATCCGCGGTGAAGTCGCGGTTGACCAGGTCGGGAGCGCGAACCGCGTCAGGATCCTGACGCGTGGTGAACATCTTGCGCCGCCGGCTGACGCCGCGTACGCCCAGCTCACGCATCAGCCGGGCAACCTGGTCCCGGCCGATCTCGTGACCCGCGCGCCGGGCGGCCTTCCACAGCTTGCGTGCCCCGTAGACCTTGCGGTTCGCGACCCACAACGCCAACAAGACCCGCATCCACACCGCGTCCGAGACCGCCCGCGCGGACGGCTCGCGCTCACGGCGCTTGGCCGCGTAGTACGTGCTCGGGGCCACCCCCAGCGCAGTGCAGATGGGCTCGACCCCGAGCTCGCCACGATGAGCGTCGACGAACGACACCGTCACCTCAGTGGGCGGTCGAGCCCCTTACGCGAAAAAAGCCGACGCCTTGCGCAAGATCTCGTTCGCCCGACGCAGCTCCCGGTTCTCGGCCTCCAGCGCCTTGATCCGCTCAGCCTGCTCGCTGTTCACACCAGGGCGCAACCCAGCATCGACCCCGGCCTGGCGCACCCACGACCGCAGCGACTCCACCCCGATCCCCAACTGGGCCGCGACCCGCTTCACCGTCCCGTGATCGGTGCCCAGCTCCTTGCGGAGCTGACGCACAGCACGCACAGCACGCTCCTTTTCCGCCTCGCTGTACCGACGCGTCGTCGGCTTCCCAGGCGACATCTCATGTGGCATGACTCCATCCTCGTATCCAAGATCAGGAGCCTTCAACCAACCCAGGGCGATTCACCGACCCGGGAATCCCGCGCTCACCAACAGCCAATCGGTGGATTCAGGCTAAGGCACCCCACTCGCTTGAGCCCGCTGTCGTCCAGCGGCTGCCGTGGCCGCGAGGCCGAATGTCATTTGACGACGACGAAACCCTGAATCGGTCGCGGCCTGATTCAGGGTGGGCTATGTTGCAACCTCCCGTATGTGAAACTAAAGGTGAAATATGTCTGAGGTGGGTCTCGTGCCGACGCCATTCGGGGAACCCGTCGACGAGCTGTTCCTCTCCGACCCTCCGCTCATCGTGGCCGTCGCACAGATTCGGTTTCCCGCTGTCGCCTCGATCGCCCGCGAAGATTTCATCGGGCCGTTCCAAGAGCACATCCGTGACGAGTATCCATTCCTGCACGAGGAACGAGAAACGGTCAGCGTTCAGTTCGACGAGGGGGACGTGCGGGCTCAAACGAGCGGGTCACCTGTTTGGCGGTTTTGTGATCGCGCACAGGATCCTGTGTGGAAAGTATCGCTAGGGACATCGTTCGTGGCGCTCGACACAGTCGATTATCCGAGCCACGCAGAGTTCCTGAGGCGTCTTCGCGAGGTGCTAACGGCGATCCACGCGACGATGGGGCCCGCTAGCTGCACTCGCCTCGGAATTCGGTACGTCGACCGCATCGCGGCCGACTCTGACCTTCCGCAGCTCGTCAGGTCCGAGATGCTCGGAGTCGTCAGTGCTGAGGGCGGCGATGAGCTTGAGCTTCAGCACGCACTCACGGATGCACAGTTCAACTGTCCCTCAGCCACTCTCCACGGGCGTTGGGGCCTGTTGCCGCCTCGCGCCGTTCTGGACAGCCTGTACGGAAGCTCAGTTGCCACGCCTTCGTGGCTTCTCGATCTTGACATGTACGCTGATGACATCGACGGAGCGTTTGACGTCGATCGATTGCTGGATATGTCAAGGGGATTTGCGGAAGATATCTACCGGTTCTTCCGATGGGCAGTTACGCCCGAGCTGTTGCGCAGATGTGGCGGTCGGATATGACGGAGGCAACAGGTCAGAGCGCTGCTGGGTTTGAAACCTCGGTCTCCGCTGAGGCAGATTCGTCAGCGTCGCAGTGGGACGCGTGGATTTTGCGGGGGACTGCATCATCGGCGGCGTTTCTCGACGAAGTCTCGGTGCATAACTTCTTTGCCACTTGCCTTCCGCCCGTGGGCGGTGTGGTATCCATTCCGCATCAGTGGCTACCGAATCACGAGTTCCACGACGAGAAGCGCGCCCCATACCTGTTTGTGCTCACGCAGATCGCCGATACGAACATTCGAATAGCTCATGGGGATCAACGACACGTTGCCCTCCACACCCACGGATCTGTACTCGGTGCCGAACACTCCACGCCACGACAGACCAGCATTCAACAAATCGTTCATGAGATCCGGTACAAGACAAATCTCACTTGGTCTCAGATCGCCAATGCGCTGGATGTTCAGCCACGCTCGCTGCACTACTGGGCGGAAGGGCGACCGGCGAACAGTGGAAATGTCGAGCGCATTATGGAGCTGGCGAGGGAGATCAACCGGCTCGCAACAGACGACCCAGCCGAGACGACAAACCGCTTGCTCGCGCCGCGAGATGCTGAACCGTCGGTGTACATGGATTTCTGTCAGCGAAGCGAGTATGCGAAGATCCGGAAACCCGGTTCGCTTGGAATCAGAGTTGACGATGATGATCCGCGTCGTCGGCCTGTCTTCCGACCGTCACAACTCATCGACGCGCGACACGATGAAGTCGGATCGATGGAAGGCGAGTACGTCAAGACGATACGCCGCACCGACCCATCGGGGTAAGCGTGTCGTTCTCCGTCGAGAGGCAGCTGTCTGATCGCGTCGATGCTGCCACGCAGACGTGGCAGCAGGGCGATGTCCTCACGTTGCCGACGACGCAACGGGCATGGATGGCGGTTCCTGATGCACCGCTGACGCTAGCGAGCGAGCAAATGGACTCAGGTGAGCTTGGCTGGGTAGTGGCGTCCGCAGAACGCTTAGTCATTGTGTCGCAGACCTGCGACATCGTCCGAAGTTGTCGTGAGCATCCTTTCATCACGCTCGCAGCCGTCATCGAGCTTGACGAACCGATCGCCAGCCAGGCGAGACGCGGGCACCGGCCCCGGCTGCTGCCGCTTCCGGACATCGGGGCGAGCTCTTTTGCCGATATGAACCTGCTGGTCGGCGCCGAAAAGTCCACCTTGCTGGGGCTGGAGCCCATTCGTGGGTTGGAGAACTCGGAGGGCCAACGTCACTTCGCACGGGCAGTGGGACGTGTGTTCGAGCGTCCGGCGTTCCCTGATGACTTGAACGAAGCACTTCGAGGTCTGCTTGAACGCATCAGGGCGAAGCACAACAGGAACAGCCCTGAAGGTCAAGCACTTGAGAGCCTCCAGGAGATCCGCGTCGTTGTCGAATCCGCGGACGAAGCGCACAAGATTCGGATAACGGTCTTGTTCTGTCCTGAGAGCCGACCTTCGGAAGAATCCAGGCCGAGACACAGCGAACTTCAGGAACAGATCGCTGCGTGGGTGACCCGTACGCGACGTACGGGAATCGTTGTCTCGGTTGACGGAATCCTCGCGCCGCTCGATGAGATGACGGCGCTCGAGTACCGCGCAAGCGACCCCCTCGACCTTGATTACCTCACCGCGCGTGGTGCATAGCGAGCGGGTAGCTCGTTGGAGGTGTGCCAGCTCTCGATTCGCCCAACGCGCACAACGACTGGGCCAGCTGTCTGATCCCTGTCCTGTGGGTGCCCAAAATGGTGTCGTTGCGGCCTCATCGGCAACGCAGACGGGGCGTGCGACACGAACAGCACGATTTCTTTGGGGAGCGCACTGACGTTGGTGGCGCCTCCCGCGTGTCGCACCTTGCTGCGGTGGCTGCGTGTGACACCCCCACGCGAGCGTCGCGCCCATGGCAAAGAAGGACAAGCGCGACGCCGTGGTGGTGTGGCCCGAGGGCGATCTGCGCCGTGGGGTGGTCCTCGACGGCACCGAGGTCACGTTGGTACGCCGCGACGGTGCGTGGGGTGTGAGCGACGAGGAGCGGCTGGCGTCGGAGGCGAGGCTGCTGGACGCTCTCGGTCAGCCGAACGAGGCGCTGGAGCGTGCGCGGGGGGTTGTTGGGGCGCTGAACGCGGATCTGGTGCGCCCCGATCAGGTCGGGGGTCTGGCTCGCCGTTTGGCGTGTTTGTGGATGATGGGGCCGCACGGCTATTCGCGGCTTGGCGCCGATGAGCGTGACGCGCTGGCGGTGGCGTGCGCACATCTGTCCAGCGACGCTGCGTTCGGGTTCTTGTCGTGGGTGCTCGCCAAGCGGCTCGAACCGGCACTGGGTCGCACGCCGTGGATGCCGCCGGGCTGGCACAGCTGGAACAGCGCGGCCCGCTGGGAGTTCGACCGAACGATCGCGCAACGGCTGGGATCGGGGTTCTTCGACGCGATGGCCGCGCATGGGGACCGTCGTTTCGGGGACCTGGCGGTCGCAACCGATCCCGACGCGGATCCCCAGCGGCTGGGCGAGCTGTCCGCCGACGGGGACGCGCAGCTGCGCGATCTGGTGGCGGTGAACCCCGCCACGCCGGTCGAAGCGCTCCAACAGCTCAGCAGCGCGCCGGTTCGGAGCTTCTCCGACGCGTTCGTGCGGCTGAGGGTGCTGCAGAACCCGTCGACGCCTGCATGGCTGGTCGCCCTAGCCGCGCTCGGTCCCGTCGATGTGCACTACCGCGAGCCGGATTGGCGCTACGGGCGCGCCGAGGTGTTCCAGCGAGTGTGGGGTGCGCTGCATCCGCGTGCTCCGATGTCGCTGTTGCGCGGTCTGGCTTCGCACAGCGACCCGACGGTGCGCGCCACGGTCGCACGCACACCGCGCACGCCGATCAGGGTGCTCGAGGCGCTCGCCCCGAGCTTGGACACCGAGGTGCGTGCGGGGGTGGCACAGAACCTGCGCGCGTCGGCGAGGCTGCTCGAGGCGCTGGCCGCAGACCGGCACCGAACGGTGCGCGCCGCAGTCGCTGCGAACCCCGCTGCGCCGCCGGGGGCGCTGAGATGGCTCGCCGGGGACGCTGTGGCAGCGGTGCGGGCAGAAGCCGCCATGAACGAGGCGACGCCGCCGGGGACGCTGCGCGTGTTGTGCGATGACGCTGACGTGCTCACGGCGGCCGCGGCCGCAGCCAATCCCAGTACCCACCGCACCGCCATGGGCCCGATCGCTGAGCGGCTCGCCCGCGCCGATGTGTGGCTGGCCCGCGCGATCGCCGCGGACCTTCCCGAGACCCCCGCTGCGGTGCTGGGGCTGCTCGCAGCCGATCCTCGTCGCGAGGTCCGCGAGGGCGCCGCGGGGAATCCACGTACACCCCCGCAGGCGCTGTGGGCGCTCGCGCGGCGCGCCAAGGCCGACCGCTGACCCTCCCATCATGACTGTCACACCCCTGTGGAAGCGTTCGCGGCTTCCCCAGCCGAACCAGGACACAAGGAGACAACGATGAGTGAAACGACTCAGCGGCTCACCCTCGAAGCAATGCAGATCCTGCTCGCCGCACGCGTGCCGGTGCTTTTGTGGGGCGACCCGGGCACCGGCAAGACCACCACGATCGAGAAGTTCGCCGAAGCGGCCGGGTGGGGAGTCGAAACGGTGGTGGCGTCGCTGTATGACCCCACCGACATCGGCGGCCTGCCGGTGCGCACCCCCCAAGGCGTCGTCCTCGAACCCCCCGCGTGGGCGCGACGCGTCGCCGGCAGGGACACCGACACGCTGGTGTTCTTCGACGAGATCAACACCGCCACCCCCGCAACACAGAACGCCCTCATGCGAGTCGTGCTGTCGGGACACGTCGGCGACCTCGACCTCGGCGCCAAAGCCCGGTTCGCAGCAGCAGCAAACCCGCCCGAGCAGAATTCCGGGGCGTGGGAGCTGTCCGCGCCGCTCGCGAACCGGTTCGCGCACCTGCGTTGGCCGCTCGGCGTCGACGAATGGGCCGCCGCCTACCTCGGCGGCTGGCCCGCACCCGAACCGCTCAAGACCCCCGACCCGGACCCGAGCCGAGTGTCGTTCCACCGGGTGATGCAGACCGCGTTCGTGCGGCGCCGCGCCGGGGTGCTGTGCGCACCGCCCGACGGGACCGGCCTCGCAGCCGACAGCGGCGCACAGGGATGGCCGTCTCCGCGCACCTGGGAACGCACCGCCACCTGCCTCGCCGCAGCCGACGCCGCCGGAGCGCAACCCGACGTGAGCACCCTGGTCGCCGAAGCGCTGCTGGGCACCGCCACCGCAGCGGAATACCTCGCGTTCCTCGCCGACCTCGACCTGCCCGACCCCGAAGCGCTGCTCGCCGATCCTGCATCGCTGGTGCTGCCCGAACGGCCCGACCAGCAGCTCGCATGCCTGCACGCCGTCGCCGCCGTGACTGAGCACAACACACCCGCCCGCTGGGCCAAAGGCTTCGAAGTGTGCATCGCCGCAGCCCAACAAGACGCACCCGACATCGCCATGACCGCAGCCCGCACGTTCGCAGCCATCCGGCCCCCACGCGCACGCCTGCCCCAAGACCACGACGTCCTCAACGACGTGTTCCTCGAACAACTCGACCCCGACCTCGACCCCGAAGCAGACCAATGACCCCACACCACAACGACAACAACAACGACGACGACGGCGACGGCCCCGACGCCGAGGCGGCAGTGCAGCAGGCCGCCCTGCGGCGCATGCGCGCCGCCCGCTACTGGATCGCGACCCACTGCCCCTACTACATGACAGCGCTGTTCCGCTGCCCGCTGCGCACCACCAACCACGTCGCCACCGTCGTCATCGACCGCCACTGGCGCATCTGGGCCAACCCGGCCAACATCAACACCCTCACCGTCAAACAGACCGCAGTCGAGCTCATGCACGTCCTCAACCACGCCCTGCGCGGCCACCACCAACGCGCCCAACACACCATTGCCGACCCATTCCTGGCGCTGGCATGGAACGCCGCCGCGGACTGCGAAATCAACGACGACCTCCTCGACGGCCTCCCCTACAAAACAGCCGAACTACCCGACCACTGGCTCACGCCGTGGAAGCTGCACATGGGCGATTCCCAAACAGCCGAGACCTACTACCGGCGCATCCTCGGCGGCGACCGCATCGACCCCGACACCGGCGCCGTCGCCTGGCTCGACCAAGGCTCGGGCGACGTCCACCGCCACAGCAACGACTGCGGATCAGCCGCCACCGGCATCACCCCCCACCGACCCCCACACCCCCAGCGACACACAAGCACGCATGCTGCGCCGACGAACAGCCCAACACGCCCTCGACCACGACCAACAAGACCCCGACACCGTCCCCGAAGTACTCCTGCGATGGGCCCACGAACAGCTCGACCCCCAAATCGACTGGCGCCGAGCTCTCGCCGCCGCTCTGCGCCGCGCCGCCCACCACCGAACCGGCGACAACGACTACACCTGGACCCGACCCCCACGACGCCCCAACCCCCACACCCCCCACGGCGAGATCCTGCGACCCGCCACCAGCCGCCCCATACCCGACCTCGCCGTCATCATGGACACCTCCGGGTCCATGGACCCCGACGACCACAACACAGCCATCGCCGAGATCGACGCCATCTGCACCCGCGTCACACCCGGACACCACATCGACTACTACGCCGTCGACACCAAAACCCGAGCCCGCCAACGCATCACCAACACCCGCCAACTCCCCCTCCACGGAGGCGGCGGCACCGACATGGCCGCCGGCATCAACACAGCCGCCCAAACCAAACCCACCGCCATCATCGTGCTCACCGACGGACACACACCCTGGCCTGACCAGCCACCACCCGGCCGACCCACCACCATCGCCGTCCTCATCGGCGACGACGCACCCACCCTCGACATCCCCCACTGGATCCAAACCATCCACATCAACTGACCCCCGCCCCAGCGACGTCGACCGCACCCCGCACAACACACAGGTCATCGGACCCGCAGAAACCTCCTTGCGAGCGTCACCTCAGATCGCGACACTCGCGTCGCATGGCCCAGCCCCGACTCGCCTCTTGCACCCGGCACCCCAAACGGCGCTCCCCGCCGCGCGGCACACCCCGGCTGTGGATCCCGCACCGAACCAAACCCTGAACCCGACCGACACCGATCCGCCCGCCGCCGGACCCCGCCGCCGACACCGATCCGCAAACGCGTCACACCACACACATAGGGTCGCGCCCGGTTGTTATCACCGCTCACGGTGCAATCGACGAGGGCGAAGACGCAATGCGCGCGCTGAGCTATCCGCTGGAGCGCCAAGGCGGCGCTCGGCTGTTCGGAGGGTGGACGCCGATAGCCGTGTGGCTCGAAGGCATCGAGATGCCCTCGGCGTGCGTTCGCGCACGTCGAAGCGTGCCGCAAGACCGATTGGCATCGTGGTTGGCACCGATCAGAGCACGATTTCACGATGAGCCGCGCCAACGATCCATGTGGCACGCATCGAATGACCCAACAGCCTCAAACACCGACCACATGAGCCGCGAGACCATCCGGCAAATGCACCTCGAACTGGAGCAGAGAGGTCGAGAGAGTCAGTTCGAGCGTGTGTCCGTCCGTTCCGAGCGCTACGAGGACTACAGAGCGGGCGACATGGACGACCTGGAACACCGCGAGCTTGAGAGGCTCGAAGTCGAGCGCCGGAACGATTTCTTGGAATGGGCATCCGACTGGGATCGCTACATCAGCGACGACGGATTCGAGGACGGAATCGACGATTAGTCGGCTCTTCGTCTTTTGTTGGGATGAGGGTGGGTTGAGGGTCCGCTTGTAGGGGTCGAGGCCCTGGGGGGATCGGTGTTGTTGGACGCCGAACCCTGGAGGGCCTCGATGAAGCGTGATGTTATGTCGGTGCGGCTGTGGCTGCCGCGGACCGAGGTGCTGGGGGTGATCGTCGACGCGCCCGGGGAGCTGGTGGTGCGGGTGGCCTCGACTGTTCGCCGACCGAGGTGTCCCGATTGGGGGACCCCGAGCGGCAAGGTCCACGACCGCCGGGACAACAAGGTGCGGGACTTGGAGGTGTCGGGGCGGCCGGCCACGCTGGTCTGGGAGCGGCGGCGGCTGGTGTGCGAGCCGTGCGCCAGCCGCTTCGTCGAGGACCATCAGGGGTTCGAGGGCCGCGTCACGGCGCGTCTGGCCCGCCGGCTGGTCAAAGACGCCCGTGCGATGACGGTCAACGCGGCAGCGAAACGCCACCAGGTGGGCTGGAAGCTGGTGAATGCGCTGGTGGTCGCATGGGCGGGGCTGGTCGGCGAGCACCGCCGCCGGCAAAGATGCCGGGTGCTGGGGGTGGACGAGACCTCGATCCGCAAGCGGCACCGCTACGTGACGGTGATCGTCAACGGCGACACCGGCGAGGTGCTCGCCATGGTGCCCCACCGCGACACCCAGGCGCTCAGCGGCTTTCTGGCCGCCCAAGGGCCCCGATGGTGCAAAGCCGTGAAGGTCGTCGTCTCCGACGGCTCGGCGGCGTACAAAGCAGCGATAGAGGCGCGGCTCGGCCACGCCCGCCATGTGCTGGACCGGTTCCACGTCGTCAGATGGTTCCAAGCCGGCCTGACCGCGGTGCGCCGCGACATCCAGCGCCGCCCCGAAGGCTCGGTGCCAGCGTTCGATCCCGAGGTGTTCCGAGCGCGGTTCTTGCTGATGCGCCGGCCCGACAAGCTCGACGCCGGCGAGCGGGCACGCCTCGACGCGTTGTTCGCCGCCCATCCGCGGCTCAAAGCAGCCTGGGACGCGCTCGGCGAGCTGCACAACCTCTATCTCGCCACCGACCGCAAGGGCGCCCTCGAGGCGCTCGAGCGGTTCGCTGACATCTACGGCACCGGCGACATCCCCGAGTTCAGCAGCATCGTCGACACGTTCCTCACTTGGCACAACCAGATCCTCGACTGGCACCACACAGGGCGGCCCAGCAACGGACGCATCGACCGAACCAACAACCTGCTCCAAGTCCTGCGACGCCGAGCCCACGGCTTCACCAACTACGCCAACTTCGAAGCCCGCGGCCTCCTCCTAACATGAACCCCGCCGAATCCAGCAGCCCCAATCCCAAAAAAACGCGAAGGGCCCGCAAAGCTCATCTACGACGTCGCCACCTGCGTGAAAGACTGGGTGCCAAACAGGCACGACAATCAAAGACATCAGATCTCAAGAAACTAGGCTTCTGCCAGATTCATTTGACCAAAACGTCGGTGAGCCAATCTGGCGGTTCCGCGATCGCCGCAAACGGATTAAGGACTTCTATCGTTTCCGAAGGTGCTTCGTCCGCCGTCCAAATCGCGTCCGCGACACTTTGCAGCGATTCGATCTCACCCGTCCTTATTGCGAGTAACGCAGGTCTCTCGTGGCGATTGGCAACTTCGAGGGCCTCGATCGGGTTGACCGTTAAGTGAACCTTCTCACGACCCATGGGCCGAAGGCCGTCAACCGAGATATCGTCGAGTGCCGTCCACGACGTTCCATGGAATAATAGTTCTGGGATCTCGACATCTAGATCTGGTAGGTCCAATACTGGAATAGAGTGACCGTACAGAGCTCGAATTCGGTTACCATCAACTTCAAATCGTGGTTCAGCCGGATGGGTAGCAGTCGCCCGCACTTCATCCGCCGAAAACCCGACCGTAGCTTCCAGCTCGGAAATATCCACAAACCCACCATCATCGATTTCCAAGCCCACTTCAAGCGCACGATGCCGAAGAATTGTAGATAGGCGTTTACTTCGTCGACGGTGGGTGGCATCCAAGTCGCCCGAACCGACATGAAGCGGTTGTCCTAAGGCCTCGACCAAGGCTTCTGCTGGCAGCACCACATCTTCGTCACTCGAACGCGTCGCGAGATGCCGAGCAAGTTGACGAGCATGTGAATGCCGCGCTTTTGAAGCACTCGCGGAGGATGCGACCCAAGTGGCTCGCAAGAGTGCAAACCAGTCATAAGCTTGTATAACGCGTCGCGACGAGATCTCGCATTCCAGGAACGAGACGTACCGCCGCACAAGGTCGCGCCGAACGGCAAAACCGCCTTCATCAACAGGCAAGAGCGCGCAGTCTTCAATGAGCTGGGCGAGGTCGTGCCCTACGGGAAGATACGACGCAGCTTCTAAGTCGAAAGCGATAAGGCGATCCATGCTGTCCACGGACCAATTGCTCGCGTGGGCGTCGCGTTTTCTGACGAGTGGCAGGTCGTCTGGCAACCCTCGGTGCATCAAGTTAACGAAGGCTTCCGCTTCCTCTAAATTGCGAAAAAGCGTGCGGCTCCACAGTTTTACTCCTTCCTTGAGTTTTCGCCACGCGGAGCGACCTCTCTCACCGAGGCCGATGGTGCGGTGGAAAATAGCTAATAGTTGTACACAATCATTCAAGTGTCCCGCAGCGGACACGCGATCTAGATCAGACAACAAAGTGCCCATTTGTCGTTCGATTACGTGGACATATTCACCGGTTTGGAGTTGCACGATAGCGAGAGACTGAGGCACCAGAAAGCGATCTGCAACGTTCGCTTGAGCAACTGCAGTATCTAGAGCGTGGAGCACTTCAGCTTCTCTAATTGCACTCGCCTTTTGCACTGTGGGTTTGAAGACGAGTGAAACCGCAAGATCTCCACGGGCATCTTCGATCGCAAAGACGCTACTTCGGCCGCCGAGGTCAGTTCGACGATATTCGGCAGCTTGGACGACTTGCGTCGCAGCGTCATGCCACGGTTCGATTTCATCATACGCGCGCGCTTCGTTGAATCCCAATTCTGACGCGAGAGTGAGCGCTCGAGCTAAATTCACCCGCGGCAGTGGCCATTCGGGGTAAGTCTCAACTAGCCGCTCAGACTCTTTGACCGCCTCGGTCATGAACTCGCTATCTCGTGAAGCCGACGCACGTAAGAGGAGTGCTTCTGCATAGCCGAATTCAAGATAGCGGTCTGCGGTCAGGTCCATAGCCTCGCGTGCGATGTGCACAGCCCACGAAGCGTCCCCGCGAGCGTACTCATCATTACGAAGAGCACTATCGCGTAAGACGCCAAAGAGTACCTGTTGTGCAACGATATTGGGCCGCTGATTTTCTGCTTTCAGATCTCGTTGCATTGCACCGAGCGTGTCGGTGACTATCCCGCGAAGCTTGTCGCGATTCGCATCCGTCATCTGAACCAGTTCAGTAAGAAATCCATACGGAAGCCGGATTTGTCTGCTATGCAAAGGGCAAGGTTCCAAGTACGACGCGAGGGCAAGATTCTCGACTAGCGCTTTTTGTACCCATTCTACGCCCGTTTGAGGCTGCGTATGGTCAGCATAGGCGCGGGCTGCATTCAGATCCTCGTTAGAGCCTATCGCATCTGTCTCTTTGCGGAATGTACTTCGTTTCAGATATAGCTCGGCGAGTTTGAGATTGGCGCGGTGTTCTAGACTGGGTTCGCAGTTCGCGAAGAACGCGTGACGCCCCACAATCGTGTTAATAGCTGCTTCAAGGTTATCATCGTCTCCCGTAGCATCAAATTGCTGTGCGTACAGCTCCGTCAAGTACAGTTGCGCTTCGGGGTCGGTATTGCCAACCGTGATCGATTTATGTTGAAACTGAAGTGCTCGAGCCAGAATCCGGGCATCAGTTCTTCTCCATCTTGAGGAAAAGGCAACCGCAACCGCGTATTTTCCCAGAGCTTCCATTTGCTCAGTTCTGCCTAGATGTCCTGTGGAAAGCGCGAACAAGAATTCTTGTTGTGCATCCAACATGTAGTTGACGGCGTTATCGATGCGGGCGTGTGCGTAGTGTTGCCGACCGCCATCATAGAGCTCGCGCGCAGTATTCAGAGAGCATCGCGCCAAGACAACGCTGTAGTCTTCATTTAGATGGCTATTGAGAAGCGGAGCTGCCTGCGCCAAACTAGACCGCATTTGTTCCAGGATTACTATCAATTCTGTAGTTGTATGCCGTGTTCGTGACTTGGGCTTGTTGATCCAATACCGAATAGCATCACGCGTTCCTGCATGCCGCAAGATTGAGTGCTGGATTTCGAGTGGCATCGAGATAGCGTCCAACTCGCCAAGCGTTCGCTGGTCTTCGAGAAGTCCAAGCTTACGTAGACGTTGCGCGAGCTTCACATTGAGCCAATCATCTCGCTCAGGGTTCATTGCTCCACTCAATCAACGGTGTGATTTCAAACGGCCCGGGATTGATTGTAGCCAATGGGCCAATTGTTGTCATCGGCGCTTGAATTCAATAGTGCTTAAAGTTGTATTCATCAAAGGTGCGCGAACTCCATCGGTGGTTGCAAGTGAACGGTCATGATGACCGTTGCCAACACGTGCAGCCGACCGATGGAGGTGTCCAGTATGGCAGCGAGGCTGAGTTTGGATGAGCGGGTGTTCGTCGAGTCGTCGTTCGGGGCGGGCCGCAGCGTCGCGGACGCAGCGCGGCGGCTGGGTCGTGACCCGTCGGCGGTGCATCGCGAGCTGGCCCGCTGCAGCGGGCGGGCGGGCTATGACGCCCGCGCGGCGCACGCGTCGGCGTGTGCGAGGGCGAGACGGGCGCGGATGCCCAAGCTGGCGGTTGATCGGGTGCTGGCCGCCGCGGTCGATGAGCGCTTGAGGCTGCGCTGGTCACCGCATGCCGCGGCGGCGGACCTGCGCGAGTCGGGCATGAGCGTGTGCGCGGAGACCATCTACCGGGCGTGCTACGCGAACGACGCGCGCAGCGGCTTGCCCGCCGGCTCCTGGGCGAAGCTGCCGCGGCGCGCCCGGCGCCGTCGGCCGCGCAGCGTCGCGCAGGCCCAAAAGCCCAGCCCGCTGGGGGAATACCGGCCGATAGCCGACCGGCCCGCCGACGTCGAGGACCGTGCAGAGCCCGGCCACTGGGACCGCGACCTCATCGTCGGCAAAGCGAACCGCACCGCTGCGGTCACGCTCGCCGAGCGCACCAGCCGCTACACGGTCACCGCAGCGCTGCCCGACGGCTACAGCGCGCCCCAAGTCGCCGCGGTGGTCACCGCGGCTCTGGGCTGCCAGCCTGGCGGGCCGGTGCGCACGCTCACCTGGGACCAAGGCCGCGAGATGGCCCGCTGGGCCGACGTCGAGGCCGCGCTCGGCATCGAGGTGTTCTTCTGCGAGGCGCGCTCGCCGTGGCAACGGCCCACCAACGAGCACACCAACGGGCTGCTGCGCCGATGGCTCCCCAAAGGCACCAGCCTCGACATCGGACAACTGCGCCTTGCGGTCATCGAGGACAAACTCAACCACATGCCACGCCGACTCCACGACTGGCAATCAGCCGCCGACATCTACACTCAACTCACTTGCAACCACCGGTAGAGCTTGCCCTGCTACAGGAGAACGTCCACCCCAAGGTCGTCAGCGGACGCCTCGGCCACTCCAGCATCGCCTTCACCATGACCGTCTACCAACACGTCATGCCCGGCATGCAAGCCGAAGCCGCCGCCACCTTCGGCGCCGCCGTGTTTGGACCGTAGTACTGTCGAGGCCTACCGCGTCCAGTAGTCTTCGCGCAGTGGGCCCGATAGCTCGGCGGAGAAGCTACTGATGTCGGCTCAGCGCGTCTTTGCGTCAGAAGCTCAGATGACCGAGCCAATGACGGAGGCGATCCCTCGGCTTCACACAGGAGGATCGATCGACGCCGTGACACTGGAGCAGCGAGGCGGGCTCAAGGTCCCCGATCTCGTCGCAGCGACTCTTTCTCCGTCGGTGATCGACGCGCTGCATCAGCGTTCCTCGCTGGTTCTAGGACAAGGTCACATCCGGGTGCTAACTGCGGTCCATTCCTCAAGGCCGATCCGGCAGGAGACCCTCGCTAGACGAAGTGGAATCCCCACCAAGACCTTGCGCGACTCGGTATTACCGGGCTTGGTCGATCTTGGACTCCTGGAGAACCGCCCGGACGGACTCGTTTGCGGCTCAGGCGCATGGACGCCAGCGGCAAGGAGGCTCACCACGGTTGAACTCAAGCTGAGGGACTGGCGACGAGCACTCCACCAGGCGTTCCGGATACAGCGGAGCGTCGACTACAGCTGGGTCGTGATGGATGCCGCGCGATCAGCGGCCGCGCGAGACAATCTGGACCGCTTCCGCGAGTTGGGTGTCGGACTTGCAACGCTCCAGGCAGGGAGCGGGGAACTTGAAGTGGTGTGCAGAGCAAGGTTGATCCGCCACAGAACCAAGTGGCTGCGGCACTACTTCGCGGAATGCTTGATCCAGGACCTGGGACCGCTAGGCCAGTCCTGCCCAGAGCGCGAGGTGTCCCCCGTCGATGTCTTGGCGGAGCGGCGCGGGAAGCCGCTCCCACATCTGGCTCGCGTCGGCTAGGCGCCCCTTGATCAATAGACGCCGCGTTCCGGCTGGGACGCCGGAGAGCGCCAGATCCTCCGCCCTCGCGGCCCGCAACTGGTGCATCCGGGCGAGGGGCTTGGTGAACACCCCGGCCATCTCCACGCAAGATTCGCAACCACAGGCCGCGTACCCGTCAACCTCTTCGAGGGACGGGCCCAGGTCGTACTCCCGTCGCGTGATCAGCTGCACATCGTGGATCCGGTCGATCTGAGGCGGTGGGTTCATCGGGGTCGGCACGCGATCGAACCATGAGGACTGCGTGGCACCGCAGGAGTAGTGAACATCACCCCAACTTCGGGCGAGCCAGCCGACCCAGCCGCTATTCGGTAGCAGGACTGTGATGCCGTTCGAGGAACATGCCTGGACGATCTCCCTTAGGCCCTCTAGGTAGAGTCGATCTGTGATCGGCGGGAGTTGAGACTGGAAGCAGCGAAGAAGCACTGCCGGCGGCGCAAGTCCAATCAACGCATTGGCCAACCGGGTGATGCCTTGCTCGGTCCGGGTGAACTCCGAACCGACACAGAAGCTCGGGATCAGTAAGCTGTAGTCCGCCGCGAGCGTGGTATAGGTCTCGCAGACTGCATCGATGTCTCGATCAGTGACCATGGACTCGATCATCGGACAGGGCGAGACCAAGACACTCGGGGTGCGCTTAGCTTGTACGAACAGGGCGGCCGCGTGGTCGATCGAACGACGCATCCACGACAGCCACTCATCTTGTGACTCGGGCCGCCGCTGAGCTGGAGGGTCGGCGGCCTCGACGCTCTCCCCTCCAGGTTCGGCAACAGAGTCAGCCGGGGAGGGCTCGCTCTCATCATCTTCGTGGAGGCCGGCGAGCCAAGGAAAGTAGCGGCGGGCGCGGGCTGTCGGTTGACGATCCAACAAGTAGCCACACGGGTCGAGGTACACGCGACCATCTGTGCAAGCGCGCGCCGTCTCGACCAAGTTCTCGTGCGTCGTAACCGGCGCAAGAACAATGCCTGGCGCGCCTTCCGGAGACTCCCCCCACTCCTGATGAAGTGACAGAAGCTCTTCCCGATAGTTCGCCGAGAGTTGTAGCCAGAGCCCTTCAGGAAGATTCACCACTCTGCTCCTTCGCTAGATCGGCGAGCGCTGAGCGCGCGGCCGGTCGCTTGTATGCTGCGTACTCGGTCATTCGCAAGAGAAGATCCCGAATGCCCCCACGGATCGAGGGAGGGATTCCCATCTCTGAACGCAAGATCTCCAGATAGTCGTCGGGCAGCGTGCCACCAGTTCCGAGGTATGGGTGAACGCCAGCAACGGCCTCCACCGCGATCAGGCCCACGGCCCACACATCGCTTCGATCGAGCGCGGGTTCCGATCTGAGCTGTTCCGGAGCTGAATATCTGACTGTCCCTCCGTACCACGGGTACTGCGTCAACGAGCTGTCCGGCCCGAGGCGGCACAGCCCCAGATCGATAATCACGGGGGTCGAAGGATCCCCGTCAACGAGGACAACATTCTCAGGCTTCATGTCTCGATGAACGACGTGTGCGTCAGCCAACGCACGCAGGCCCCGCAGGAGTCCAGCGAGTAGCTCAGCCCCACGAGCTGGCCCCAGCCCTTCCGGCGGCAGCGCGGTGCGGAGATTGGGTCCTTCAACGAGCCCACCAAGCAGGAATGGACGCTCCGCGCCGCCGCACCCAACGACCCCGGACTGATGGAGTCTCATCACGTGTGGCGAATCGACGCGCTTCAGGCCCTCAACCTCGCGGACGAATCGTCGTGGATCGTGAGGCCGGACGAGCACCTTCAAAGCGACGTCGCCGAATTCCTCGGACGTGGCTCGCCAACACTCGCCCGACCCTCCCGGCTCTCCGAGCGGCTCGATGTCGAAAAGGCTCGGGAAAGCTGAGGCGACATCGTCCGCCGATAGGACACGCTCCACGAGACCAGTAAAGCAGCTTCGACGGCTGACGGAGGCTCTGTCTCTTCCGGTGCGTCGGGAGTCTCCCGGCCAGGAGAGCCACCCCAAACCGGCTCGAACCGGTCCAAAATCCAACCCAGTGTCGGACCGTCGGCGAACTCCATCGGTGGTTGCAAGTGAACGGTCATGATGACCGTTGCCAACACATGCAGCCGACCGATGGAGGTGTCCAGTATGGCAGCGAGGCTGAGTTTGGATGAGCGGGTGTTCATCGAGTCGTCGCTCGGGGCGGGCCGCGGCGTCGCGGACGTAGCGCAGCGGCTGGGCCGTGATCCGTCGACGGTGCATCGCGAGCTGGCGCGCTGCGCCGGGCGGGCGGGCTATGACGCCCGCTCGGCGCACGCGTGGGCGTGTGCGAGGGCGCGGCGCGTTCGGGCCTCGAAGCTTGCGGACGATGCGGTGCTGGCCGCTGCGGTCAATGAGCGCTTGGGGCTGCGTTGGTCCCCGCACGCGACCGCGGCGGACCTGCGCGAGTCGGGCATGAGCGTGTGCCCGGAGACCATCTACCGGGCGTGCTACGCGAACGACGCGCGCAGCGGCTTGCCCGCCGGCTCCTGGGCGAAGCTGCCGCGGCGCGCCCGGCGCCGTCGGCCGCGCAGCGTCGCGCAGGCCCAAAAGCCCAGCCCGCTGGGGGAATACCGGCCGATAGCCGACCGGCCCGCCGACGTCGAGGACCGTATAGAGCCCGGCCACTGGGACCGCGACCTCATCGTCGGCAAAGCGAACCTCACCGCCGCGATCGTGATCTCGCCGCGCAACACAGCCAGCACGATTCTCGTCTTGTCTTCCACGGACTTGGCGGGCTGACGGCCCATCAGGGTTCTCCTTCAGGTCAGCACCAAACAACGACCTGTCTCAAAAAGCCTGACACGGGACAACGACAGCTAGGTGCCCCAAGCAAGGCCGCTGCGTCATCCTGAGACCGTCCCCGAGGCAGGCCATCTGCTCATCGCTCGACTGCTGGGCGTCGATGGCGATGTGGTTCTCGCTGGTCGGTGGCTCGAGCAAGACGAGGTGATGCTCTGGCCTCCGGTCCTGGCCACAACGCGTTCCGCGAATCGACCAAACGCGTTCCGCGGTCACTCAGAAGCAACTCGCTGACCTGCGAGAACACAGTTTCGCGCCAACCCCACGAGGGCGGGGTGTGTGCGAAATGTAGTACGGAATACGGTGCGGAATTAAGAGGCCGCGCGGATTGGCCATCCACGGGTTGGCTGGTTCCCCGGTGTATTGGTCGGGTTGTCCGAACAAGACAACCCGTGGAGGCCGGTTTCATCATGCGCGCTTTGGAGCCTGAGGTGGTGGATGTGATCTGGGCGGCGGTGGAGCCGATGCTGCCTGTGCGGCCGGTGGGCGGCCCTGGCAGGGGGCATCGGCCCCGGATACCGGACCGGCTGTGCTTTTGGGGGATCCTGGTGCGGCTGGCCACGGGCTGCTCGTGGCAGTGCGCGGAGGCGCTGCTGGGATGGCAGGTGTCGGACACGACGCTGCGGTCGCGCCGCGACGAGTGGGTCGCTGCGGGCGTGTTCGAGCGGATCGCGGCCGAAGCGATCGCCGCCTATGACCGGATCGTGGGTCTCGACCTCGATGACGTGTGCATCGACGGGTCCACCCACAAAGCTCCCTGCGGTGGGGAAGGGACCGGCAAAAGCCCCGTTGACCGGCGCAAATCAGGCTGGAAGTGGTCGATCGCGATCGACGGGGCGGGGATCGCGGTCGGGTGGGCCGCCGCGGGCGCGAACCGCAACGACATCATGCTGTTCGACCCGACCGTGGCCGAGATCGAACGGCGGGGGCTGCATCACGACACCGAGACCTTGCACCTCGACCGCGGCTACTGGGGCGCCCGCGTCGACCGGTCAGCCGCCGCGGCGGGCATCTGCGATCTGGTGCGGCCCCCCAAACGCAGACCCGGCCACGACGGCCCCGCAGAACCGGTCACAGCGCCGCTGGGGCTGCGCTGGCGCGTCGAGCGAACCAACTCATGGCTGTCCAACTACGGCCAACTGCGACGAAACACCGACCGCAAACCCGAGCACCGCCTCGCCCAACTCGCCCTCGCCGTCGCCTTGATCATCACCATCAAACTCATCGACCACCGCAACCGCTGGCAACCCCACAACCGCCCAACCCGCTAACGCTCTAAGCCTGAATCCACCGGTGTGGTGGGTGTGTGGGGGTTGCCGCGTCCGCGAAAAAGGCCTCCTGATCTGCGACGATTGTGATGTCGAAAGCCACATTCGTCTCAAAAACAGGAGGCACTTTTTGTGTCTGGATCATCGCGCAGGCTGGACCGGTTCGCAACGACGTTCGACCATGAAGGCCTGGTGGCCAACGCGGGCCTGATCCTGGCGGGAACGCTGATGGACCGTCTGGGTCTGTTGGGGCTGATCGAGCGGTGGGTACGCACCGGTTCCGCGAACCCAGGCCCGAAGATCTGCACGGTGGTCGCCGCGATGCTCGCTGGCGGCACTCACATCGATCATGTCGAGATGCTGCGCGCCGGGCGCACCGGGAGGGTGCTGGGGTTCGCCCCGATGGCGCCGTCCACGGTGGGGTCGTTCTTGCGGACGTTCACGTTCGGTCACGTCCGCCAGCTCGAAGCGGTGGCGTCGCGCACGCTCGCTCGCGCATGGCAGTTGGGAGCAGGCCCGGGCCGTGCGCCGCTGACGGTCGATGTGGACTCCACGGTCTGCGAGGTCCACGGCAAACAAAAACAAGGAGCCGCGTACGGCTACACCAGCATGCTCGGCTATCACCCGCTGCTCGCTGCACGCGCCGACACCCGCGAGGTGCTCGGCGCACGCATGCGCAAAGGCTCCGCGGGGTCGTCGCGAGGCGTGGCGCGCTTCGTCGACGAGCTCGTCGCGAACCTGCGACGCGCCGGGGCGACCGGGCCGACCACGGTGCGCGCCGACTCGGGATTCTGGTCCCGCAAACTGATCGACCGTCTCGACGCCCACGACATCAAATGGTCGATCACCGTCGCCCTCAGATCCTCTGTGCGCACAGCGATCCAAGCGATCAGCGACGACGCGTGGGCCGACATCGACTACACCAAAGACGGCCACGCCCAAGTCGCCGAGACGACCTATGCCACCGGCCGCGGCAAAGCCAAGCGCACCGTTCGTCTCGTGGTGCGCCGCACCCGCCTCGCCAACAGCGCACAGCGACGGCTGTGGCCCGACTGGCGGCACCACGCATTCAACGCCAACACCGAACACGACACCGCCGCCGCGGACGAGTTCCACCGCGGCCACGCCGTGGTCGAGCTCGCCATCCGCGACCTCAAAGAAGGCACCGGACTCGAACACGTCCCCTCAGGCCACTACGCAGCGAACTGCGCACCGCTCGCCTGCGCCGCACCCGCCCACAACATCGGCCACTGGACCGACACGCTCGCCGGCGCGCCGGCGGCCACGAACCGCTCGCGCCGCACCCGACTCGTCGCACTCGCCGCCGTGCTGGTCAACCGATCAGGCACACCCACCCTGCGATACCCCGCCCGCTGGCCCTGGGAAACACAATTCACAGCCACACTCAACGCTCTCAGGGCTCTGCCCGGACCCTCCGGCTAAACAGCACAGCCCGGAACTGACGCCCCCACACAAACCCAGCGTCGACAACCCCAAACCACACCCGCACCCCTAGCCGAACACGCCCAAACACACCAAACCACACCCCCAACAACCCGACGCGACCCCAACCCGCCACCAGCCCGCGAAACCCGCGCTCACCAACAACCAATCGGTGGATTCAGGCTAAGAGCGTTAGCGGATTGGGCGGTTGTGGGGTTGCCAGCGGTTGCGGTGGTCGATGAGTTTGATGGCGATGATCAAGGCGACGGCGAGGGCGAGTTGGGCGAGGCGGTGCTCGGGTTTGCGGTCGGTGTTTCGTCGAAGTGAGGTGTGTCTGAGTCTTCCGCGGAGATCGGCTGAGAAATGAACCAAGTCATGCTGTGTTCTCGGGGTTGTTGGTGGTGGTCCGGCGGTTGTGGTCGAGCCGTCGTGTGCGGGCTCGTTGGAGGCCTTGCCGGCGGGCCTCGCGGATCGGTTCTCCTCGTTGGTGGTGTTCGTCGTCGGGGGTGACGTAGCCGAGCGCTTCGTGCAGCCGGACTTCGTTGTAGTCGATCCGGATGCGTGCCAGCTCTGTGTCGAGCAACGCCGGGTCGGTGATCTCGTCGAGGTGGGGCCATTCGTGCTTGATGTGCCCGAAGAAACTCTCGATCCAGGCTTGGTCGGTGGGGGTGTGGGGTCGGCCGTGGTGTTGGGCGATGGCCATCATCGCCATGTAGGCGCGGGTGTCGTGGCTGGTCATGGCCGGGCCGTTGTCGGACACGGCGAGCAGGATCGGCCGGTCGGGGTCGTCGATGTCGAGATCGAGGCGGTCGTCGGTGAGCAGCTCGTCGAGATCTTGGGCTAGCAGCGCCTGGTCGAAGATGACGCGCACTTGGGTGGAGGTCTCCTCGGTCGAGACCAGGGTGGTGATCCAGTAGCGGGAGACCATGTCGACGATGGCGAACACGCAGCGCCGGGCCCGCCCGAAGTGGGTGACGTCCCAGATCCAGATCCTGTTCGGTTCCCAGACCAGCCAGTGGGGCCACGGCGTCTTGGGCCGCCGTGGTGTCGGCGGCTGTTCGGGCAGCACAAGCCCGTGGGCAGCCAGAACGCGCCGAAACGTCGAGGGGGCCACCCACACCCGGCCCACATAGGAACCGCGGTGGGCGAGCTTGCGGTGCGACCGGTCGACCGGTCCCCACTCTTCAGCGACAGCGAGGACCTCCGCGACTTCGTCGGCCAGCACCGCATGCACCGGCGCGCCGCCCGGGGCGAGGTCGCTGAGCGTGCCCAGCTCGCGTCGGCGGGCCCGCCAGCGGTGCACCCGGTCGTCGGAGACCTGCCACACACCGGTGGCCCATGTGTGCCAGAACCCGGCGGCAACGGCGTCGTCGACGGTGTTGAGGACCAGCTCTTTGGCCTCGGCGGGGACTCTCGCCGGGACCGGTCCGTTCAGTCCCAGCCGGATTTTCCCCGGACAATGGCCAACTCGATCGCTTGGACCTTGATCGCCTCGGTGAGCTGACCGATCTCTGCCCGGGCCGCTTCGAGCTCCCAGTTCCGTTCGGTGGCCGGGCGACCCGGTTTGCGGGCCAGCGCAGCCAGCGCCGCGTCCTTCACCGTCCGGCGGATGGAGATGATCGTCGACACATCGACCCCCCACTTCCGGGCGGCGTCGGCCTGGGTGATCTCTCCGCCCGCGACCTGCAAGTAGATCTCCCACTTCGTCTCCGCGGACAGCTTCTTCGGTCGACGCCGACCCTCGCTGACAGTCATCTGATGCTCCTTCACGCGTCAGCGAGAACACGATCAGACTTGGTTCATTCCTCGGTGGACCCTCCGCGGCAAAGTCAGACGCACAACAGAAGCTGGCCGTAGTTGGACAGCCATGAGTTGGTTCGCTCGACGCGCCAGCGCAGCCCCAGCGGCGCTGTGACCGGTTCTGCGGGGCCGTCGTGGCCGGGTCTGCGTTTGGGGGGCCGCACCAGATCGCAGATGCCCGCCGCGGCGGCTGACCGGTCGACGCGGGCGCCCCAGTAGCCGCGGTCGAGGTGCAAGGTCTCGGTGTCGTGATGCAGCCCCCGTCGTTCGATCTCGGCCACGGTCGGGTCGAACAGCATGATGTCGTTGCGGTTCGCGCCCGCGGCGGCCCACCCGAGCGGGATCCCCGCCCCGTCGATCGCGATCGACCACTTCCAGCCGAGTTTTCGCCTGTCCACGGGGCTTTTGCCGGTCCCTTCCCCACCGCAGGGAGCTTTGTGGGTGGACCCGTCGATGCACACGTCATCGAGGTCGAGACCCACGATCCGGTCATAGGCGGCGATCGCTTCGGCCGCGATCCGCTCGAACACGCCCGCAGCGACCCACTCGTCGCGGCGCGACCGCAGCGTCGTGTCCGACACCTGCCATCCCAGCAGCGCCTCCGCGCACTGCCACGAGCAGCCCGTGGCCAGCCGCACCAGGATCCCCCAAAAGCACAGCCGGTCCGATATCCGGGGCCGATGCCCCCTGCCAAGGTCACGAACCGGCCGCACCGGCAGCATCGGCTCCACCGCCGCCCAGATCACATCCACCACCTCAGGCTCCAAAGCGCGCATGATGAAACCGGCCTCCACGGGTTGTCTTGTTCGGACAACCCGACCAATACACCGGGGAACCAGCCAACCCGTGGATGGCCAATCCGCGCGGCCTCTAAGTCGCAAACATCAGGCCATCTAAGGGTCCGCCGCGGGTCAAGGCGCGCGAACGATCCGTGGGATTACCAAGAGTTACGCACAGTTCCCGAGCGCAGACCACGCGACTTGACTTCTGGCGGGCCCTAAGTCACAAACAAGCCTGGCGTGGCTTGTTTGCGAGTTAGCGCTTGGTGCCTCTGACCTGCGGCTTTGCTGGCCCTGCTGAGCCTCCAAATGGAGGCTCCACATTTGAAATGGGGGATACTCCACATTTGGATCGGCCCGGTCGCGCTGCCAATCTACGTATCTGGTGCGTCATTTGTGCAGGTCAGACCCATAATTTCCAGCGCCTTGCTGTGCTGAGCGGCGTCATCTCGCCGTTACGCAACGGCGTCGATGCCCTCTGTAGGCCAATTCGTGCTGAATTCCGTGCCTATGGCCGCAGGCGGCAGCAGGCGTTTGTGCTGGTCACAGCATCGCAATGTCAAATGTGGAGCTAGCGGGCGTCGATTCGAGAACATGATCGGAATCACTGTTGCTCCAACGTCGGGCACCCTGAGCTTGGCCTGTGTCTCGTTCGTGCAGCGCTCCTGAAGCTCGCAGCGTATGCCGCTGTCTGCGACGGCGATGGCCATTGCGAGGATTTCATTTTCGCTGGTCAGATTGCTGCAGGACTCACCCAGCGGAACGCCGCGGTTGGCGCGATCTCCGATTCTGGGTCTGCAGCCCGAGCCGAACGAATGGCACCGAGGTGCCCTAAAGCCAGTGCAGTCCGCGTAAACCTTGGGTCTATGGTGCCTCCTCGGGTGTCAAGCAGCTCACTATGGAGGGACCCGGTGCTGAGATACGAGACCTTCGCGGACGTGCGGCTCGGCGGCGGCGGCTTCAACTGCGGATCAGTCGCGTCGACCCGCGATCATGCTCCGCCGAAGGTGTTCTTGGACGAGCCCTATCCCGACAACATCATCAAGGTCGCAAGCTGCGCCGCGTGCAACGAATCGGCATCGTTGGATGAGCAATATGTCGCCTGTTTGATCGAGGCGACGCTGCGCGGCAGCACCGACCCAGACGATCTGCAGCGATCCAAGATCGCCAGGACACTCAGACGCGACCCGGCTCTGCGGTCGAAGCTTGCCCGAGCGAAGTTCGATGTCGACGGCTACATCGCGTTTCAGCCGGAGAGCGATCGAGTCAGCCGGGTCCTGACCAAGATGGCTCGCGGTCTGTGGTACTTCGAGCATGCAGAAGCCCCGACCGACATGGAGACGATCTGCAGGTGGTGGACGGCACCGCTGTCGCCTGCGGCAGAGGCCGAGTTCTTCCGAACCTCGTCGCTGCAAGGCTGGCCAGAAATCGGAAGTCGCGCATTCGTGCGTGCGTGCCGGGGACTCGTGGATTCCACTCACAGCAGCGGCTGGCTAGAGCTTCAAGAGGGCAGATTCTCCTACTCGACTGACGACGGACGCGTCCGTATGATCCTCAGCGACTATCTGTATGTCGATGCCTTGATGGACGCCTGACAGCCCGTGTCGCGCATCGGCGTGTGAGCTGCCAAGATCGTTCCCGCTCAGCCGGATGTCTGTCCGGACGAGTCGCCACGGGCGGCCAGGACGGAGAACGCACTGGAAACTGCAGGGCTTCTCGGGCAGCAGCACATACTCGCGGAACCCCGCGTCGCTGTTCCACGCTGCCCTGCCAGGCGTTGTTGCTGTCGCAGCCCCGTCCTCTCGCGCCAGCGAAGCCGAACGGACTGGGACGCAGCCGCGGCTCTACAGCGGTGATCTAGACCCGTCCGTCGACTCCACCGCTATGGTTCCGCGCCATGGCTACATACGAGATGACGGTTGATCTTGCCGTCCTTGAGCACCTTGGCATCAACCTCTACAGCAACATCGCCGCGGTCTTGGCTGAAGCTGTCGCGAATGCGTGGGATGCAGACGCAACGAGCGTCAGCGTTCGACTTGATCAAGACAATGACGCCATTGTGATCAGCGACAACGGCGTCGGGATGACCGTGGATGACATGAACGATCGCTACCTCCGCGTGGGTTACGCGAGGCGCGAAGATGACGAACAGACAGGAAACACGACTGCGCTAGGCAGACCCGTCATGGGTCGCAAAGGTCTCGGAAAGCTGTCGCTATTTTCAATCGCTGACACCATCAGCATTCAGTCTGCGAGAGACGGCGAACGGCACGGTTGCCTTCTTACCAGCAAGGGCATTCGCGAAGCGAGCAAAGCAAGATCACAGTACTTCCCTCAAGCACTGCCATCTGACGAAGTCGAGATTCAGGTCGGGACCAAGATCATTCTAAATGACCTCAAGAGCGAGCGCCTCGGCGTCTCGGCCGCAGCACTTCGGAAGAGGCTGAGCCGACGTTTTTCGATTCTCGGCATGGCGCATGACTTCGACATGGTCATCAATGGAAAAGCCGTCACCCCTGACGATCGCGGTGACCTGCGTGCCACCGAGTACATCTGGACGATCGGAGAGTTCAACGAAGACCTGTCGCGTCTTCCTTACTTCAAGAACCACAAACAGATTCCCACCGAATATGTCGCGGAGGACCCAGGGTGGCGTGTTGAAGGCTGGATAGGAACTGCACGGAAACCAGCCGACCTGAACGTGAAGAAAATTGGCAACCTCAACGGAGTCGTGCTGTTTGCCCGTGGGCGCCTATTTCACGAGAACATACTCGAGAGCCTTAGCGATGGCCGTCTCTACACCAAGTACATCACAGGACGAATCAACGCAGACTTCCTTGATGCCGAGGGTGATGTCGACCTCGCGACAAGCGATCGCCAGCGTGTACAAGAAGACGATGAACGGGTTATAAAACTCAAGAAGTATCTCAAGCGAATATTGAATGAGGTCGAATCCGATTGGACCGAGTGGCGTGGCGCCCAAAAACTAGAGGACATTGTCGACAAGACACCCGCAGTAAGGGAATGGTTGAACACTCTTGGTCGCGGCCCACGCAAGCAGGCTGAATCAATGATTCGGCGCGTCGGCAGAACCCACTTCGACAATGAGTCCGACCGCAACGAACTGCTGAAACACTGCATCTATGCCTTTGAGCGCATGAAACTTCGCGGCTTGACGGCGGAACTTGCGGAAGGCGTTGAAGATGCCGACACCCTTCTTCGACTCTTGTCAGATCAAGACAGCTATGAGGCAGCGCTGTACTACGACATCGTGACATCCAGACTGCAGGCCATCAAGGGCCTCATTGATGCAGTTGACAACAACTTGCGCGAGCGCGCCCTCCAAGAATATTTGTTCAACCATCTCTGGCTCTTGGACCCTGCTTGGGAGCGGGCATCCGGAAGCGAACGCATGGAGACGCAATTGCTCAAGGAGCGAGTGATTGTCTCCGATCTTTCCAAGAAGGAAAAACTGGGACGAGTTGACATCTGCTACAAGACGATCGCCGGGAAGCACATCATCGTTGAGTTAAAGCGCGCGGATCGCAAGATGAAGATTTCGGATCTCTATGATCAGGGCACAACTTATGTCGACAAGGTCACCAAGATCGCTCGGGCTCAAGGCGAATCCAATCCGCGGGTAGAGGTGGTGTTCGTACTTGGCACGGTTCTCGCAGAAGAGAGCGAAAACCCCGATCGCCTACGAAGCCTTCTGGATTCTATTGCCCCCGGTTCTCGTGTCGTGTACTACGAGACACTCATTGCACAAGCTCAAGATGCGTACAGCGAGTTCTTGGGCAAGAACCGAGAATTCGCCGTTGTCCAAGCTATTGTCGACCAAGTCTAGGCACTGCAAGACATGGTGCGAGGCTGTCTGGTTGTTTTGCAGAGACGCAGCACCGAGAGGCTGTTCGTGTCCGTCTAGTACGCAGCGGTTATCGCTTGGCCGATTGCTTCGGCGAGTGGCAGGGGTACGGCGTTTCCGATTAGCCGGCCGGCTGTTGTGATCGCTGGCATCGTGCCATCGGGCACGAACTGGTATGAAGACGGGAAGCCTTGCAGAAGGGCGCCTTCGCGCAGCGAGAGTGCCCGCTCTTGGTCCGGGTGGCCGAATCTGCCTGTCCCGTATCTGAAGAACTGGGTGGTGAGGGTCGGTGCCAGCTTTTCCCATTCCATGCGGCCGTACACGGCGTCATAGCTCGCTCCTGTACGACGCCGGTGGCAAGGTGCGCGCAGTCGCTCTGGCCAGTCGCGCCATGTCCCTCCTGGCTTCGATTCTCGGATTCGTGCCAGGTTCAACGGAGACAGATAAGGGGCGATGTGCAACGGGTCGTCCAGACAGTATTCGCCGGAGTCCAACCGAGGAAGCCCGCCTATGGCGTCTTGGACCGACCGGGGGGCATCATGCGTCGGTGCGCCGAGCGTGAGCGGTCCGTTGAGTGATGCGAGCAGCACAATTCGTCGGCGGCGCTGCGGCAGTCCGTAGTCAGCTGCGTCGACTGTCTCATGATGGACCCAGTACCCGGCATCAGTGAGCGCCTTGACGAAATCGCTGAAGACTCGGTGCCGCCGGATCGTCGGCACATTCTCCATGGTGACGACTTCCGGGCGCACCTCTGTTGCCAATCGCTCAAACTCGTACAGCAGCCTCCAACGGGCGCTGTCTCGTGTCCACTGCCCGTTGGTGTAGGTGGAGAATGGCTGGCAGGGTGCACATCCCGCCAGCACCCGTGTCGTGGCGCCGTCGAACCATTCGCAAAGCTCATCAGCGGTGAGGTCTTCGACGCTGCGCTGGTGAAAGATGACCCCAGAGTTGTTCGACTCGAAGGGGAACCTGCAAGCAGGATCGATGTCGATCCCGGCGACGACCGGTATGCCGGCCGCGATGAGACCGTGCGTCAGGCCGCCCGCCCCGCAAAAGAGGTCAACGCCGACGAGGCGCGGCTCTATGAAGCTTCGTCGGCCTGCTGACGCGGCGGGCATCGGAACGGAGGCGAGGCGGCGGTCATCGCATACTGCGTTGGTTTCATGCGAGATAGTCAGCGGTCGCTAGCTCCTCGGGATGTACAGGGCGCCTGGCGCCAAGCGTAGGAGGGGCGTGTCACTTGAGGTCGGGGTACGCGTAGCGACGACACGGGCCGTCAGCAGATCAAACCACTGGAACAGTACCGGCACGGTGCGTCTTCTCACGAGCATGCTCGGGGCCGATGATGTCCGGACGCACTGCAGCGACCTCGCTGCGACAGCGCGACGCGAACCACTCATGGCAGTTCCCCGGCTACAACCGACGGTACCCGCCGCACCAGCTTGACAATGAGCCCAGGAGTCTGGATGCCAGCGATCGCCAATCCCGTCTCGTCTGCATGACATCGGATCTTGGCGTCCCGGCATCGCAAGAGCAAGGAATTAAGGCAGGCACTGCTCGGGGCTTCGGGAAGCCAAAGCGCCTCAACGCTCCTTTTGAGCATCTTCCCGTTCCGATTGTGGGCATTCTCACACTCGGAACACAATGCGGGAGAAAGGATGGCTCAGAAATCGGATGGCGGCGACAAACAGCAGATGATCCTCTCGCGGCTGCGTCACGGATCGACACTTCAGCAGGCAGCTGCGGCGGCAAGACTCGCCCCAAGCACCCTGAACCGCTGGCGCAAACGCGACCCCACTTCGACGCGCAAGTCAAATCAGCGATGGCAAAGCCGCAGACTGCGCTGCGGCTCCCCGCATGTGACACCACGACCGACAGTGCCCGCGCAGCATTGAGCGCAACGCAGCACCATTCGGCTGCCGAATACTGGAGAACCCGCAGACGGTCCACTCAGTCGGCCTACACCGACGACATGACAAGAATCGTCGACATGTTCTCGTTGTTGGCTGACATCAGCGAGAACGGGGCAACACCACCCCATGATCCGGACCAGCTAGCCGACGAACGGGACGCTCTGGCTGACACCAAATCTGCCCAAGCCCTTGAATGCCAGCGCAGCGGTGACATAGCTCTGGCTCGCATCAACGACGACTTGGCAGTCGCCAGCCACAGAATCGCCGACGAATGGCTCAAGACCGGCAATCGGGCACGCCGAAGCGCGCAACTACGCCACACTTCTGCCTGAACCTGGACACAGCACCACCGACGCTGTGCTGCGGGTCGCGGACGCGGCTACCGACCCAGGAGTTTCGACGGAATGTCCGCCAGCTGCCCACGGCAACAGCCGACGGCATCCTGCGCGCCAGCTCCACGACGAGTCCCGCTGCCCTGATGCCAGCAGGTGCCAAGCGCCTCGTGGGGGTGCTCGCGTGGGGCTGCCCTGCGATGCCAGCAGCGCTCGGCGACACGATCCACAGCGCTCACGGCGATGCACAGCAACCGCTCACGGACTGACAAGGGGCGACTCCGAGCCGGGGTGGGCGCCTCGTTAACCAAGCAAGCCAACCAGTCCTGAGGCAGCCCTCGTTCGCTGGCGATCTCAGCAGCCAGCTCACCGGTGTTCTCGTTCCCCTCGCCCTGCGACCCGTTGATCGCGGCCTTGGTGTTGCCGCTCCGGTGAGTCACGGCGATCATCATCCCGCCCCGGCCGCAGACCGGTGCTCGGATGCCTCGTTGGTCGAAGCGGTTGGCGAGTTCGGTTAGCGCCGCGGTGAGTTCAGGACTGTTGGATGCCCGCACCCCTTCGGAGGTGCTCCGCGTCGTGTCAGCCATCGGCTGCGACACTCGCAGGCCCGCCTTCGTGCGGTTCTGGGACGGCACCGAGGAATCCGTCTACGGCAACGGCTGGGTCGACATTCAGCCGGGCCGATTCTCGTATTCGACTGATGACGGGCGCGTCCGAATGATCTTCGGCGACTACCTGTATGCGGATGTCTTGATGTACGACTGGCTATCCGCGCTGATGGCCAAGGCGATCAACGCGGATAGCCGCGTCGTTCGCGCTTGACCTAGTGTCGCGCCGGCTCTTGGAGGTGGTGTGGCATCGGACGGCCTGAAGTGGCACTGGGAGGACATCGATCCGGCTCGGACCGGGGCCAGCGGCGACTTTGAGGTGTGTCTGAGTCTTCCGCGGAGATCGGCTGAGAAATGAACCAAGTCATGCTGTGTTCTCGGGGTTGTTGGTGGTGGTCCGGCGGTTGTGGTCGAGCCGTCGTGTGCGGGCTCGTTGGAGGCCTTGCCGGCGGGCCTCGCGGATCGGTTCTCCTCGTTGGTGGTGTTCGTCGTCGGGGGTGACGTAGCCGAGCGCTTCGTGCAGCCGGACTTCGTTGTAGTCGATCCGGATGCGTGCCAGCTCTGTGTCGAGCAACGCCGGGTCGGTGATCTCGTCGAGGTGGGGCCATTCGTGCTTGATGTGCCCGAAGAAACTCTCGATCCAGGCTTGGTCGGTGGGGGTGTGGGGTCGGCCGTGGTGTTGGGCGATGGCCATCATCGCCATGTAGGCGCGGGTGTCGTGGCTGGTCATGGCCGGGCCGTTGTCGGACACGGCGAGCAGGATCGGCCGGTCGGGGTCGTCGATGTCGAGATCGAGGCGGTCGTCGGTGAGCAGCTCGTCGAGATCTTGGGCTAGCAGCGCCTGGTCGAAGATGACGCGCACTTGGGTGGAGGTCTCCTCGGTCGAGACCAGGGTGGTGATCCAGTAGCGGGAGACCATGTCGACGATGGCGAACACGCAGCGCCGGGCCCGCCCGAAGTGGGTGACGTCCCAGATCCAGATCCTGTTCGGTTCCCAGACCAGCCAGTGGGGCCACGGCGTCTTGGGCCGCCGTGGTGTCGGCGGCTGTTCGGGCAGCACAAGCCCGTGGGCAGCCAGAACGCGCCGAAACGTCGAGGGGGCCACCCACACCCGGCCCACATAGGAACCGCGGTGGGCGAGCTTGCGGTGCGACCGGTCGACCGGTCCCCACTCTTCAGCGACAGCGAGGACCTCCGCGACTTCGTCGGCCAGCACCGCATGCACCGGCGCGCCGCCCGGGGCGAGGTCGCTGAGCGTGCCCAGCTCGCGTCGGCGGGCCCGCCAGCGGTGCACCCGGTCGTCGGAGACCTGCCACACACCGGTGGCCCATGTGTGCCAGAACCCGGCGGCAACGGCGTCGTCGACGGTGTTGAGGACCAGCTCTTTGGCCTCGGCGGGGACTCTCGCCGGGACCGGTCCGTTCAGTCCCAGCCGGATTTTCCCCGGACAATGGCCAACTCGATCGCTTGGACCTTGATCGCCTCGGTGAGCTGACCGATCTCTGCCCGGGCCGCTTCGAGCTCCCAGTTCCGTTCGGTGGCCGGGCGACCCGGTTTGCGGGCCAGCGCAGCCAGCGCCGCGTCCTTCACCGTCCGGCGGATGGAGATGATCGTCGACACATCGACCCCCCACTTCCGGGCGGCGTCGGCCTGGGTGATCTCTCCGCCCGCGACCTGCAAGTAGATCTCCCACTTCGTCTCCGCGGACAGCTTCTTCGGTCGACGCCGACCCTCGCTGACAGTCATCTGATGCTCCTTCACGCGTCAGCGAGAACACGATCAGACTTGGTTCATTCCTCGGTGGACCCTCCGCGGCAAAGTCAGACGCACAACAACTTGTCCAAGATGTTCAAGAACGAGCCTGTCAAGGCACCTGGGGTGTTTTCCATTGACGCTCCGGATGCGGCGGCGGCACTGCTGGTGCGCGAAGTGATCCAAAACTCGTGGGACGCCGCTTTGGAACGCCGAGAGTTGGAGGGCGAGAGCGAGCCGTTCGAGATCCGCTTCAAGCTCCGGCGGGAATCGAATACCCGACGGCAGGAGATTGCGGAGCGGCTTGGGCTGTGGGAACTCGCCTATCGAGCCGAGCGGGTGGGAAATCGTCGCAGTCTCGGCCTCGATGACATGGACTGCCTCGTGAATTTGGACGAGGACGACGATCTCACGCTGTTGGAGATCAGCGAACGGGCTGGCGGCGGCATGCACGGGCCGTGGATCGGTGACCAGTCGAAGCTGTATCTGGCTCTGTGCAGCATCGGCATCACTCCAGATGTGGCAGGCCGCGGCGGTTCGTACGGCTACGGCAAGGCAGGGCTGATCAGAGGGTCGGCGATCCGGACGGTCGTGGCGTACACCTGCTTCGCTGAGCAGCCCGACGAGCCTGGGGTGACGCGCCGGCTGCTTGGGATGACCTATTGGGATCGCCACCTGTTCGACGGCGTGAGCTGCACCGGATCGGCGAGATTCGGGGTGCCCCGAGAGGAACTTGGCATCGTGCCGTTTGAGAACGACGAAGCCGATGCCGTCGCCGCGAGCTTGGGCCTGAGGGTGCGCGATCCCGGCGTTGATGCTGACCGCGGGAGCACCTTTTTGTTGGTTGAGCCCACGGTGACCGTCAACGATGTGGTGTCGGCTATCGAGCGATATTGGTGGCCTGCGCTTTGTGAGCAGTCGCTGAACTTCGAAGCAGTCGTCGAGGACACTGCAGGCGACGAGCATCATCCGCGTCCTCAGTCCAGCGAGGCGATCCGGCCGTTCATAGCCGCCTATGAGGTCGCGACCACCGCCCAGGACAGCCGGCGCAAGAACATCCGGCGCCGCCCGCTTCGCAAGCTCGGTGAGTTCGAATCGCCGGGAGTACTGGGATTGGTTGCCGATCTGACGAGTTGGTCGCATCCCGAGTACAGCGAGGGCGAGTCAGGCGTTGAGCACCGCAGCCTTGTGGCTCTCGTCAGGGAGCCGCGTATGGTTGTCGAATACCTTGAAGCTGGCGTATCTGCCCCCTTCGTCCGCGGCGTATTCGTGGCGGACGAGTCGGTCAATGAACCGTTGCGGCTGACCGAGCCGAAGGCGCACGACGCATGGCAGACGGTTGCGTCGAGCGATGTGCCTGCGCGGTTCGCTGATCTTGCGAAGACGCTGACACGTCGGATCAAGCAGGCCGTCGCAGGGTTCAAGAATGACCTCACACCGATTCCGAAGCCGGCCGAGGACTTGAGGATGCCGGAGTTCGACCGGATAATGCGATTGCTGATGCGCGGCGGCGGGGGAGGCGACCCGACGCCTCCCCCGGCCGATGAGCGACCGTTCTCCATTCGCCCAGGCGGCCAGTTGGCGGCCCGCGACGACGGTTTGCTGTTTCTGGAAGGCGCAGCGCGGATCGAATTCAGCCCTCACCACGAAGTCGATCCTGAGCTGGGCGACGAGATCGAGGTCAGCGTGACCTACCGATTCATGGAGGAAGACCATCCCCGCGGATTCGTCGAAATGGCCATACAGCCTCCGTCAGGATTCACGCTCGTTCCCGGCCGAACCGACCTCTACCGCGGGTTGTTGTTCCCAGGCACTCCGGCTGAGTTCGAGTATCTGAGCGAGTACTACGACCCGAACTGGACCGGCAAGCTGTTCGTCACCGCGAATCTGGTACCGCGCGACGATGCGACCGAACGGGCAGTGCCGTGAGCCGCGAATCGCGAGAGTTCCGCCCGTTCGACCTCGACGAGAGGCTGGTTCACGCGTTCGATGGCACGATGTTCTCGTTCGGCGACCAAAACTGTGTCCCCGGCGGTCGAATACTCGTTGAGGATCAGTCATTCGGATTTCGCGCCCCGAGCCTTGCATGGAGCACTGAGGACGCATTCGAGGACTTCAAGAAAGACTTGGACGGTGGCACGGTCGGGATGGGCCTTGAGGCCATCCAGGTGTCCCTGATCGTGACGGCACGATCGAGTTATCTGAAGCACACCGAGGTCGTCTTCAGGAGCGACCTGTCGGCATCGGCGTCGCTTGAGCGAGTCGTCGCGCTGGGAGCGGCACCCGACGGCAACCGCCGCGAAGTGTTCCGCGGGGGCAGTCACAATGTCGTCATCGATGCGTTCATCGCTCTCGGCGAGGATGTCGAGAAGACACCGCTCAGGCCTTCGCATCAGGGCACTTGGCTCACTCGCGCATCGTTCCGGATTGAGTGCGAGAGCAGCGCGTCGCTGTTCAAGCCGCTGCCTCTGAGCGACGCTCAGCGCGATCGACTGAGGCTGCGTCCGGGAACAGTGCATTTCGTTGAATTCGACAACTGCGAGCTGACCGAGCCGCTGAGCGAGACAGAACGCCCGATCCTGTGGGTTGACGAGCATCTGCTGACGACTCTTGACAACCACCGCAACACCCCGGCAGGCGTCCAGCTGCAAAAGCAGCTCGCTCTTGATGTGATCGGCGCCGCGATTCACGAGTACGCCCGGCAGGCCTCGGACTCCAGCCAGCCTCAAGCTGAAGAACTCGCTCACGCTGACTACGAAGGAATTCGAGACAGCCTGATCGGGCGCATCGCTCGCTTGGTCGCGGGCGGAACCAACTCGAAATCGGCGTGTGAGACAGCGCTGCACATGTGCCGGACGGAACCAGCACGCGCCTTTGCGTGGGCTGAGGACAGGATCGCTCTCCGGTCAACTGTCCGAACGATGCTGGAGGGAACGGATTGACCTACCCCTATATGTCCGATGCCGCAGCTCTGCGCATCGCCGACCAGCGCATCACCGAAGCGGCAGCGCAACCGGACCGAGCAAGGCTCCACGACCTCGAAGCCGACCTTGACGACACCGTGTCATGGCTGGGGGACGCGCCCGAACTCGATGTGGACAGGCTTCGTCATGCACAGCTCCGGATCGAGCAGATGGCCGAGGACGAGGCCGGTCAGCTCGATCTTGACCAGATCGAAGGCAAAGCAGCGTGCGTGCTGTACGAGGCCCTCGTTGAAGCTGGCACACCCACCGAGGCGCTCTCCGAGGCGGGGTTCTGGCGGTATGTGTCGCTCGTACACATGTGGAACTTCTGTGTCTTCCGGCAGCCCAGCGCGTTCAAGGCAACACCGGAGCCGAGGGAGAGCCACAAGCAGTACATCGACGGCGAGATTTCGTACCTGTGCGTGCCGTCCCGCATGTATCTGAGGGTCACCGCTCTCGGCGGCCGCGACCATGCCCAACGCGACGGTTTGGCATGGGCCGTCCGGGGCGGCACGGATTTCTGGCGCAGCCACATCCATCGCGTCAGGGTCGGCGAGCATCCAGCCATCGTGCGAGCGATGGTGAGGCGCCAATCTGCTGAGGAGACGAGGCTCTCGACTCTTCCGTTGAGGACATTCGCGAAAGAGCTCAACCGCACGCTCACGAATCTGGTCCCGTCGCTGCTCGACGACGAAGACGCCGACCGGTTCGTCCGGGAATTGTGGGAGCGGCGACTGCGCGAGGCCCCAGCCGAAGCGTGAGAGAGTGAAGACCCAGATGCCGCGATCTCGGGAAAGCCGGTGAACCCACCGCACACCGCCAACGCCGCCCCGCCGAGGGTCAACTTCCAGCCACGGATCGAATCGGACCCTCCAATGCAGCGCTTCACGCTCCGACAGGGCCGGCTCACGCATGTGCTTGAGGTCGACGGCCGCCAGATGCGCTCGCAACTTGAGCTGCCTGCCGACCTCGCGGCAGATGTCGATGGCGAAGACGCGGCGCTGCTCGACAGGTGGTGGAAAGCAATCCTCCGTGGTTCGCTGCCAATCCCCGAACGAGGTCAACCCGATGCCGGCGGCCAACCGCTGCGCATCGTGGACCTGTTCTCGGGCGTCGGCGGGTTCGTGCTGGGGGTCAAGCTCTTGGCAGCGGAAGCCGGCAAGCGACTCGTGTGCGAGCTTGCCGTGGACACCGACGAAGCCGCTCTTGCCGTGCATGCGCGAAACCACGGCACCCGCAGACGCTCGGCCGAGTCCGTCGCGTCACTGGTGGACTATCGCATCCGCGGCGACGGCGACAGCGCCGAATTCGTCTACGAACCCGAACTGATCGGGGAGCGTCTCCAGCACGCATGCGCCGATGTCGACCTGCTCATCGCCGGACCGCCCTGCCAAGGCCACTCGAATCTCAACAACCACTCGCGGCGCAACGATCGGCGCAACTACCTCTACCTCGCGGTCCCCGCATTCGCAGTGGCCTGTCGGGCACGCGCCGTCATCATTGAGAATGTCACCTCGGTCGTGCACGATGGCGCCGAGGTCGTACGAACGGCGCGTCGTCTCTTTGAAACCAACGGATACGCCACCGACGAAGGTGTGATCGCCGCAGACGCGATGGGCTGGCCGCAGACGCGCAAACGCCATTTCTTGGTCGCCCGCCGAATCGGCGATGCCGCTGAAGCAGCCTTTCCGCTGCCCATCTCAGATGTCGCAACGATGCTGGCCGCGCCATCAGCACGCACCGTGACATGGGCAATCGGATCGACGGAATCGCTGTCGACAGATCCCGCCCTGCATGTCACCGCGGAATACACGGCAGAGAACCTCGAACGCATCGAGTGGCTGTTTGACAACGACGAATATGACCTAGCGCTCCAACACAGACCCAAGAGCCATCAAGCGGGCACCACCTACGGAGCTGTGTACGGACGCATGCACGCCGACCGCCCCGCTCCCACGATCACGACTGGATTCAACACGCCCGGCCGAGGCCGCTTCATACACCCAAACGAGCCGCGCACAATGACGCCTGCCGAAGCAGCGCGACTGCAAGGCTTCCCCGACACATTCCGCTTCACCACCGACCCCAGCGCACCACCCGGCAAAGCAGCGCTCGCCAAGTGGATCGGGGACGCCGTCACGATGCCCCTCGGTTACGCCGCAGCCCTCAGTGCTATTGGGCCAGGACTCAAGCCGTGCAAAGACGGCTCTTCAGCGTCGAATTGACATCGCACCTCACCTGACCCGAGCGTCACTATGTTGCCAAACCTGTGGGTGCCCCGAACTGTGTCGTGGCTGGTCAGGCGGCATTGCGGTACTCGTTGATGAGTTCGCCACAGCGTGCTGTCTTCACGACTTGGAGGTTCCCGTCTGGCTGGTCTGCAGCGTCGGTGGCGACGGGTGGTAGCTGGTTTAGTGAGCGGTGGGGCCGGTGGGTGTTGTAGTGATCGATGTAGTCGACGACGAGCCTGTTGAGTTGCCGTTGGTTCCAGATGATGGTGCGGTCGAGGAGCTCTCGGCGCAGGGTGCCGATCCAGCGTTGGGCGAAAAGCTCGGCGAACTTGGCCGAGATGAAGTTCGGGCCGATGTCGGTGAGGACCTCGTCGACGGGCATCTGGTTGGACCAGAACCAGTCCTGGGCTCGCCGCCAGAACCCGCAGTGCGTGTCGGCTTGATCCTCATCGTGGTCCCCGACGTACACGACCCGACCGTCGTCGCCGACCACTGTGTGCAGATTGGTGCAGCCGATTCGCTTGCGGTGCTGCCGGGAACCTTTGGTGGCCACGGAGGCGCAATCTCTGCGACCGAAAACCCCTTCTGACCTGCTACGATGCAAAATCGCTTGTGGAGCTATGCGAATTATTTTGTGGAGCTATCTGGCTTGAAACCAATACGCACCGTCTGACCTGCGGAAACTAACTGGCCGACATCCCACAGAGGGATATAGGCGAGTTGCGTATCCTTGTATCGGCCAGTTATAGCCATTTTGGGCTGTTTTGGGCATTGTCCGAGTGCTCTGAGGCCAGTTGAGGTGGCTTCAGGGCTGCCGATGGTCATCGCGTCATGTGGATGCACGCTTGGGACGTTCCTATAGATGTCAAGTGCGGGTTGTGAGGGTGGAGAGGTCGGCTCGGAGGGTGCGGTAGAGCTCTCGGGCGACGAAGCGTTTGAGGCAGCGGATGGCTTCTTTTTTGGTCTTGCCTTCGGCGAGGCGGCGGTCCATGTAGCTGCGGGTTCGTTCGCAGTAGCGGAGCCGGACGATGACGATCATGTGCAGGGCTCGGTTGGCGTCGCGGTTGCCGGCGAAGTTGAGTCGGTGACGCTGGGTGCGCCCGCTCGATGCGGGGACCGGCGCGGCTGCGCACAGGTGAGCGAAGGACGCCTCAGAGCCGAACCGGTCGATGTTCTCGCCCGCGGCGACGAGCAGGGTCGCGGTGTGGTGAGTGCCGCACCCGAGGCGCGACAGAGTTGTGGGTGCTGCGGTAGCGACCAGCCGGTCGAGCCGGCGACCGAGCTCGTCGGCCTCAGCGCCGAGCTGGGCGACGCGGCGCCCGAGGCTGCGCAGTGCTGCTTTGGCGGCCTGGGCGGGATCGGCGAGACGGTTCGGATCGGGCCGCAGTCGAGCGCACACGGCGGCCTTGCCCTCGAGGGTCCGGCGGGTGTCGAGCTGCTCGCGCAACGCAGCGGGAGCGGTGACGAGCAGGTCGCCGAGCTGACACAACGCGGCGGAGCGGGCCTTGACGGCGCTGTTGCGGGTCACGCTGAGCTGGCGGATCGCCTCGACGATGCCGGTGGTGTCGGTGGCGGCTGCGGTCGCTTCGCCCGAGAGCACCTTGCGGGCAGCGGCCTCAGCGTCGATGGCGTCGTTCTTGCCGCGACGCGAACGCAGATGCGGGTGCGGCTGGTTGACCTCGATCACTCGACAGCCCTGATCGACCAGCGACCGCGTCAGAGCCGCACCAAAAGATCCGGTGGACTCGACACCGACCGTGGTGATCTGGCCGAACGACGCGAGCCATGTGTGGGTCAAGCGGTAGCCGGCGCGGGTCGCAGGGAACGATTCTGTGCCCAGTACTCGGCCGAGCGGGTCGAGCGCCGCGGCGACGTGGAAGTCGGTGTGGCAGTCAATCCCGCCGATCACCGCCTGGTGTGGATCTGGCATGCTGAAGTCCTTCATCTCGGAGCGGCTCGCGTGCCGGAACGGGACGGACATAACAGTGATGAGGCATCTGTGGCACAGGTTCCTATGAGGTCACGTCGCTCGTTCCGGACCGGCCGCAGCTGACAAGTCCAAGAAGCGGGCCGGCGACATCGACGAGTCCCAGGCAAGGCACCCACAACGCGCAGGGCCAGTTCAGTAGCAAGTCAGACGTCGACGGCCCACTCCCCGCACACATCTTCACTGTTGAGTAGAGATTCGGGTTGTTGAGTCACGGCCGGGGTGGCTGTGACGGTTTGGCGGTAGTAGGCGGTTTGGTGTTCGGCGGGTGTGGTGTAGTTGCCGCGGCCGGCGAGCAGGGCGCTGTGGCTGCGTCGGTGGTTGTACCAGTCGACGTATTCGAGGGTGGCGAACTCGACATCGCGCAGTCCTTGCCACGGTCCTCGGGGGTAGATCAGCTCCCACTTGTAGAGGCCGTTGGAGCTCTCGATCATGGCGTTGTCATACGGATCGCCCTGGCTGCGGACCGAGGCGACGATGTCGTTGTCGTCGAGCCGCTGGCTGTAGCGGATGGACAGATATTGCGATCCGCGGTCGCTGTGATGGGTGACCCCCTCGGTGCTGCGGCCGTCGCGGCGGCGCCCCGAGACGGCCGTCTCGGGGGCGTCGAGCGCCAGCTCGGTGCGCATCGACCGCGAGGCCTGCCAGCCCAGCACCCGCCGCGAATAGGCGTCGATCACGAACGACACGTACACCGGTCCGCTGCGGGTGCGCACGTAGGTGAGGTCCGCGAGCCACAGCCGGTTCGGGGCCCGCACTGTGAAGTCGCGGTTCACCAGGTCCGCTGGCCGGTCGGCGTCGGGGTCGGGGTCGGTGGTGCGCACCGTGGCGCCTCGGCGGGTCCCTTCGAGGCCCAGCTGGCGCATCAGCCGCTCCACAGTGCAGCGAGCCACCGTGATGTGCTCGACGCGGTTGAGGTGGTCCCACACCTTGGCCGCCCCGTACGCGTCGTAATTGTCCCGGTGCACACGAGCGATCTCTGCGCGCAACCAGGCGTCGCGCTGCGCCCGCGCCGACGGCGGCCGGCACCTGGCTGCGTAATAGGCGCACGGGGCGATCCCGACGCTGTGCTCGCACACCACAGCGCAGATCGGCTCGACCCCGAACCGGTGCCGATGGGCGCCGATGAACGCCGCTATCGCTTCGACTGGCGGTCGAGCTGCGCCCCGAAGAAAGCCGACGCCGCCTTCAATATCTCGTTCGCTCGGCGCAGCTCACGGTTCTCGCCTTCGAGCTCTTTGATCCGAGCACGCTCCAGTGTCGTCACGCCCGGGCGGGTCCCGCCGTCGATCTCAGCTCGGCGAACCCACAGCCGCACCGTCTCAGGCGTCGGCCCCAGCTTCTCCGCGACCGACCAGATCGCCTCCCACTGCGACCCGTACAGGCGCTCATTGTCGAGCACCATCCGCACCGCACGTCCACCCAGCTCGGCGGGATATCTCCGATTTCCTGGCATTGCTCCATCCTCTCAAGGAACAGAGCCTCCACCAAACAGTGAAGATGTGTGCGGGGAGTGGGCCGCACACTGGGTTTGCACCATGTCGCCGACCAGACCGCGAAGCTGCCCACCGAGATCCGTGACCAGCTCACCAGCGACGGCAAGATCGAGAGCAGGCTGTGCCGCCTCGCCCACATCGACCCCGACATCGACACGACGCCCGCCGGCGCGTACCGCCTCGAATGGCTACAAGCCTTCATCGATCAGGACCGCACAGCGCGTCGCGAGATCCGCCGCCTTGAGCGTCTCATCGACGGGCTGGCAGACCGCCACGGCACCACCCTGCGCGACGAAACCGGCATCGGCCCGATCGCAGCCGCCACCCTGCTGTGCGAGGTCGGCGACCCCCGCCGGTTCGACCGCGAGTCCAAGTTCGCCCGCTGGAGCGGCACCGGTGCCGTCGCGCTGTCCTCAGGCGAAGGCCAAGGCAACCCGGTCAAGCACCGGCTCGACTTCAGAGGCAACCGACGCATCAACAGCGTCCTCTACATCGCGTCGGTCACCCAGCAGCGCAGCCAGCCCGAAGCCGCCGCCTACCTCGCCCGCAAAGCCACCGAAGGCAAGACCCGGCGAGAGGCACGACGAGCCCACAAACGACAGCTCGCCAACCGGGTCATCCGCCGAATGTGGCGCGGCGAAACCGCCAGAAACCCCACCCACACACTCGCCGCTTGACAAGGGAGCGTCTGACACTCCCGTCACGATCGACATCGACTCCACAATCTGTGAGGTGCACAGCGACGCGAAGCACGGCGCCGCCTATGGTCACACCGCCACGCTGGGCTATCACCCGCTGGTCGCGGCCCGCGACGACACCGGCGAGATCGTGCACTCCCGGATGCGCAAAGGGTCCTCCCAGCGGGGCCGTGCGCGCTTCGTCTCTGAGACCGTGAACAGGGTGCGCCGATTGGCGCCCGACGCGGCCCTGACGCTGCGCGCCGATTCGGGGTTCTTCAGCTGGGACCTGATCGACACTCTCGGCAGGCTCGACACGCGCCTTTTGATCGCGGTCGCCCCGAACCCCGCCATCGACAGGGCAATCGCGGCGATCGGCGAGCCAGACTGGTCCCCGATCGGCTACACCCCCGACGGCGAGGCCCAGGTCGCCGCCACGACGCTGACCAGCGGTCGCCGCCGCGCCGACAAGCCGGCACGCACAGTGCACCTGGTGGCGCGCCGCACCCGCATCGTCGGCGCACAAGCCGATCTGTGGCCCAACTGGCGCCACCACGCCGTCGTCACCGACATCGCCGAGCGCGACCTCGACGCCAAAGCAGCCGACGCCCGATACCGCTGCCACGCACGCGTCGAACTGGCCATCAAAGACCTCAAAGCCGGCGACCTCGCGCACAGCCCCTCAGGCAGATTCGCGGCCAACGCCGCCTGGCTCGCGTTCGCCGCCCTCGCCCACAACATCGCACGCTGGACCGCCCGCATCGGCCACATCCACGAACCCCCAAAGCTCACCGTCGCAGCCACCATCGCCCGACGCCTGCTCACCATCCCCGGACGAATCGTCAACCGCAGCGGCCAAGCGACCCTGCGGCTGCCCGCCCGATGGCCCTGGGCCACCCAGTTCACCACAGCACTGCACCAGATCCGCAACCTGGCCCAGCACTGCTGAACCGCCAACACGCGCCAAGCCGCGCCGCGCACCACACCCCAAGGCCCAGCACACAACCCAGCCCCCACACGCCAACCCGGACCACGCACGCCCCGCCACACCGCCCGCCGCCACCACAACGACGCAACCCCACACCAGCCGAGCCACCCCCACCCACCAACAGCCAATCGGTGGATTCAGGCTTAGCGGGTGTGAGGGTCGGGAAGCCCGAGCCACGCGAGGTCGCTCACGTAGCCTGAACCGAACCAAATCACATGGACGTCCATGTCGTCGGGTGACCAGAACACGGGCTGCTCGACGACCTCGAACACCACGGAGCGGCCGTCCTCGTAAAGGTCACCACCTTCGGGGACCTGCAATTGCATGTAGGCGAGGTAGCTGACGAGCTCGTCGGCGGTGAACGCCTGCCCGACGCTCGCCATGCGTCCTCGCTCGTCGGGCCCGATGTGATCCGCGAAGCTGGGATGGGATGCCGGCACCCGGAACTTCGCGGTGGAGGTCATCCAGCGCTCTGCGTCGACCAGCCGCACGATGCCGGGCTCATACCCGTGATCGCGTTCGAACTGCTCGAGGTCGGGCATCCTCTCTGGAGGCAACGGCTTCTGGTTGTACCACTCGTACGAGCGCGACAGGTCCGCCTTGGGCGACATCTGCGCAGCGACCGCGAGGTCGATCTGGTCGGGGTCCTGTGGGCCGTCCCAGCCCTCGATCTCGAAGGGGGCGACCCCGCCGGGCTGGATTGACAGCGGCCACCGCCACGACTTGCCGCCAGCGCTGACCGTCACTCCGTACGCCCACAAAGCGCGCGACCAGTTCCGCACCAGCCCCCGCAGCACCCCGTCGCGCACCGCGACCGACTCGGCCAGCAGCCGCACCTCGTCGATCGGGTCGTCCGCATCGGAGTACCGGATCCCATGAACGCTGTCGCCGGGCTTGTCGATGAACTCGACTACTGCATTGTTGATGAAACCCATCGGGTATTCCCATGGCGACAGCGTGTTGCGGTACTCCTCGCGCTGGTCCTGACGCCACTGCAGTGCCTGCTCGCGGGTCTCGAAATACCCGCTGGACCCGCCCGGAGTCAGGTAGAACCAGCGGCCGCCGGGGTCCTCGCTCTTGGGCTCGCCATAACAGCCGAGCCCAGACTGACTGTTGCGGACCCAGATCAGCGCCTCATAGTCCATCGGCTCGCCCGGCTCCAAGATGGTGCCCCTGAGCCCTGCGTGGGCTTCCTCGCGCACGCACAGATCCAGCACCCGCCCCAGCGCATCGGGCTCGAAATGGGGCTTTGCACCCTGATCGCTGCCCAGCGCACCCCGAGCATCCCCGAGCCCGGGCCAGATCACGACCGCTCCCGGCTCGTCGCGCGCCCCCAAATGCAGATCCGCGTCCCCGAATGGCACCGCTGCTGCTGAGAACGTGGCCCCGACCCGACTCGGGCCCGCCGCCGGCCGCGGAGCCGACTCCTGTGTGGGCGGCTCAGGCTCGCCACCCCGATTTCCGCCGTCCGCTGCATCCGAAGCTCGGACCGTCTCCTCGGGTCCCGCAGGGTCACCCGAGCCTTCACCGACGGTCTGCCCGTCGCACCCGGCCGCCATCAGCCACAACGCGACCAGCACGCAGCCCAGACCCGCCCCGAGGGCGGCTGTGCGCGATCGTTCAGCGGAATGACGGGCCATCGCTCACCCCCAGCCTGCGAGCCAGCCCGGCGTCGTTAGCGCTCACCCACGGGCATTCCGACGGCGACTGGCCGAGTTCCGCTGATGCGCCGTCGCAGACCTGCACCTGCAATTCCTGTCCACCGTGCGTATTGCGCTCCCACGACGGCACCGCCGTGGCCAAAGTTGCCGCAAGACGCACGTTTCGGTTCTCCTGCACGCGCTTGATCAGCGTGTGCGCCGTCGAGCCCGAGCCGACCCTGAGCGACGCGAGCACCGACTTGGGGAACACCACGAACCGGAACCCGCCCTCGGTGAACGCGAAGAACGGCGCCGCCAGCGGGTTGCGGATCCGGCACCACGCCATCATGACCCGGTCCTCGTCCTCGTCGCCGTCCTCGCTCAGCGAGACGACCACTTCATCAGGACAGCGTGCTCTGGCCAGCCTGATGTCGTCTTTGTCTGTTCTGTCGAAGGCAGAGTACTTCCACGAGTCGTTGTTGTTCGCCTGCGGGTCGTACGCGTCGAGCCACCCTTCCGGCGACGTCGTGTCATAGAACCAGCAGTCAAATATCTCGCCGCTGCTGCCCCAGCGGCACCTCCAAGCATGCACTCCGCCGGCGATCTGATACTCGCCCGGATTATGGTCGGTCGTGACGTGCAAGCCGTCGACGCCGACCTCCACCTGCGGCTCAACATACAGGCGGCTGTAGGAGGCGCGATTGTCGTCGGCCTCGAGGCACGGATAGCTGGGATGCCGCATCGTGGCTGTGTTCCTGGTGCCGCTCGTGCACGCATGCCAATGGTTGAGCTCATTCTTGATTGCGACTAGCCGCTCAGCCGCATCAGCGACACCGCAGGCCGCGTCGCGGAACTGGTCAGCGACGTTGCGGCCGCCGATCACCGTGGAGGCCCGCTCGCCGTGATTCAGGTACGGATACAGCCCGGCGTCGTCGATCTGCCACATGCCCACGCCCGGGTTGTAGAACGCCGACGCAGGCCACATGCGCGGATCGATCTCCAGATCCCCGGGCTCGGAATCCTCTTCGTCGAGGCTGCCGAACTCCCCGAGCGGCTGTTGCGATAGTCGGTGCCGTGCCCGCCGCCGACGTTGTCGTTGCGGCCCTCCACGGTGCCGGCGCCTGCGTTGTGGCCCCCCAGCAGAAGCAGGTCGGTATCGAGCCGCGAGGCGATCGACGACGTCGAGCCCATATCGACGGTGACCGTGGCGGGGGCGTCGAGGGTGAACGTGTGTCGGCGCGCGTAGTACACGCGCCGTGCGATGGGGACGCGGCGCTGAGCCGATGTGCACGACGCGTCGGCGGTGATCGTCCCGCTGCGAGCCGTGACGCCCTCAGCGAGGCTGCCCAATGGGTCGTCGCACGGGTCCGAGGGGACGGCGCAGTCCACGCCGACGGCGACGGTTCTGGTCACCGTGCCTGCGGTGACCGTGACCGAATCGTCGTCCTCAACGGGAACTTCGGGTCTTGACTGCAAGCGGTAGGTACGCCACGTCAAGCTTGGGGGCACAGTCAAGAACGGTGCCGAAACTGTTCGAATCCGGCAGCACAAGTTCACCGATACGTTGATCAGTTGGCGCGATGAATTTCGTGGCCCATGTGTTCGCCCCGCAGACCAATACTTCACCGGTCGAGGCCAAGCTCAGCCACGTCACACCAGAATAGCATCCCAGATGGGCCGGATGCACCGTTACTACGAATAAGTCTCCATCATGGCGGGCTTGTACCGACCATCTGTGGCCATCAAGTCGTCTCGGCTGACGTATCACATGAGTCGTGCTGGATCCGCCTGACTCAAGCGACAACACATCGCCGCTCAACGCCGCCGCCACATTGGAGGGACGCAAATGCACCTCTGCAACAAGTGCTTCCGATGGCTTGTCTATTCGTCGCGCGGTCTCACCCCATGGCACCAAATATGAAACCTTACCCAAGCTGCCTGCCTCGCCAATCTCTATGCCATCAGGTCCGCTCGAGACCAATGCAATGCGACCCGGGCATACGGGACTAAATCCGCGCAGCGGTACTTCCGTACCAACTGCATCAGCCTGACGTAAGTCCCAATAGCGCAGACGCCAAACTGCTTGACGGCCGTTGGGATAAGCGCTGGTATCAATGGCATCAACCCACAGCTGAACCAGACCCACGAAGGGCCACTGTGGTGCGGCACCATTCTCGAAACGGCGCCACGCGTCATCATCGCGCTCGAGTGTCAGCCACGGCTGCGTCGTCGACGTGACCTCGGCCGACTGGTGTCGAGACCCGGGCACTTCGATGCTGACGGCTTCACGATCCGTTTCCACCGTCTCTAACCCTGATTATTCACGAGAATGCTGCTGATCGTATTTTCGGTGTGCTTTTCGTCTGGTTTGGTGGTGTGGGGCTGTTGGGGCGCCGACGGGAGCGTCGCGGCGGAGCCGGTGGCCTCGGTGTTGGTGCTCAGGCGGTGTCGGGTGGGTGTGGGTGCGTGGCGGGGCTGTCCCGCCGGGGGCAGGCGTCGCGCGGGACCGGTTGGCTGGGGGGTCAGCGGGGGTGGGCGATGGCGAGGAGCGCTTTGGCGCCGGGGTGCTGTTCGGGCAGGCGCAAAAGGACGCGCCGTGCGCTGTGGCACATCAGGGCGGGCAGGTGCCATAGCTGCCAGCGGAGCCGTTTGGGGGCTGCGCGGCGCAGCGCTCCGGTGAGGCAGGCGTTCTGGAACCAGCCGACGAGCGCGAGGCCGATGATGCACATGGCGGCCCAGGCGCTGTTCGCGTGCCAGTCGGTGAACGGCATGCGCGTCAGGCCGCTGTCTTTGAGCCGGCACACGGCGTTCTCGATGTCGGCGTGTGAGCGCATCAGCTTGTCCAGTTGCACGGCGCTGCGGGGCTGGTCGGTGAGGAATCCCCAGTAGCGGAAGTTCTCGCTGGGGAACAGGCTGCGCTGCGCGCCGGGGTGGCGCGGCTCGCGGCGCACCACCAGCCGGGTGCGCTCGGGCCAGCCCGACAGGTCCGCGAGGTCGGTGAGGTCCGCGACCTGAGCACCGCGCCGCTTGCGCTGGCCGGGCCGCTTCGGAACGTTGTGCCAGCGGTCCGGGTCGCCCAGGCCGCAGCGGATCGCTGCTTCGACGCCCGGAGCCGACCGCGCTGACACCGCATAGCCGATGTTGCGGTCCCGCAGCTTTGCGGCGAGTCTGGGCGAGCAGCCCGCGGCGTCGATGCGCACCACAAGCGGACGCCCCACGAGACTTTCGCCGTCGCCTTCGCGGTGACCCACGGCGTCGGGCTCGGGCAGCGTCGCCACAGCGGCGTCGATCACCTCGAGGTGATCGGCGATGTCGTTCGCGGCGGCGTTGCCGGGCCGCTGCTTGATCCACAGAGGCTCCCCGTCCGCAGTGGAGCACACCATCGGATGGAACCCGAACCCGCCCTTGTAATGCGGCGCAGCTCCCGCCTTGTTCTCCGAATGGACCTCCACCAGCGTCGAGTCGATGTCGACCACCAGCGGCCCGCTGCGGTCATGATCGGCCCACAACGGCTCGCGCACCGCTGCGGCCGCGCCCAAAAGCGCCGCGGCGCCGCCTTCGCCCAGGCCCGTGACGGTGCGGTACAGCGTCGAGTCCGACGCGACGTCGCCGAACAGCTCCCGCTGAGCACGCAGATGCTCGATGTCGGTGCACGCCTCACCGCCGCCGGCCAGCATCAACAGCCCATGGACCAGCACCCGGCCCCGGTCATGAACCGGGGCCCGCTCGCCGCGTGGGGGCACCGCGGCCGACAGCGCCTCGGTCAGCCCGACACGGTCCGCGAACCCGCCCAAAGCGAACAGCCCGACGCCCCACACCACACGGTCCCCGCCGCCTGCCAGACGCGCGTTTGTGACACTGCTAAGCCTGAATCCACCGATTCGGTGGGTGTGTGTGGGTTGCCGCGTCCGCGAAAAAGGCCTCCTGATCTGCGACGATTGTGATGTTCGTTGTCACATTCGTCTCAAAAACAGGAGGCACTTTTTGTGTCTGGATCATCGCGCAGTCTGGACCGGTTCGCAACGACGTTCGATCATGAGGGCCTGGTGGCCAACGCGGGCCTGATCCTGGCGGGAACGCTGATGGCCCGTCTGGGCCTGTTGGGGCTGATCGAGCGGTGGGTGCGCACCGGTTCCGCGAACCCGGGTCCCAAGATCTGCACCGTGGTCGCCGCGATGCTCGCTGGCGGCACCCACATCGATCACGTCGAGATGCTGCGCGCCGGACGCACCGGGCGGGTGCTGGGGTTCGCCCCGATGGCGCCCTCGACGGTGGGGTCGTTTTTGCGGACGTTCACGTTCGGTCACGTCCGCCAGCTCGAAGCGGTGGCGTCGCGCACGCTGGCTCGCGCCTGGGCGCTGGGCGCAGGCCCCGGCAAGGCGCCGCTGGTGGTCGATCTGGACTCCACGATCTGCGAGGTCCACGGCAAGCAGAAACAGGGCGCCGCGTACGGCTACACCAGCGTGCTCGGCTATCACCCGCTGCTCGCTGCACGCGCCGACACCCGCGAGGTGCTCGGCGCACGCATGCGCAAAGGCTCCGCGGGGTCCTCGCGAGGCGTGGTGCGCTTCGCCGACGAGCTCGTCGCCAGCCTGCGGCGGGCCGGGGCGAGCGGGCCGGTCACGGTGCGCGGGGACTCGGGGTTCTGGTCATGGAAGCTGATCGACCGTCTCGACGCCCACGACATCAAATGGTCGATCACCGTCGCCCTCAGATCCTCTGTGCGCACAGCGATCCAAGCGATCCGCGACGACGCGTGGGCCGACATCGCTTACACCAAAGACGGCCGCGCCCAGGTCGCCGAGACCCAATACACCACCGGCCGCGGCAAAGCCAAGCGCACCGTTCGTCTCGTGGTGCGCCGCACCCGCCTCGCCGAGGGCGCACAGCAACGACTGTGGCCCGACTGGCGGCACCACGCATTCATCACCAACACCGACCACGACACCGCCGCCGCGGATGAGTTCCACCGCGGCCACGCCGTGGTCGAGCTCGCCATCCGCGACCTCAAAGAAGGCTCCGGCCTCGAACACGTCCCCTCAGGCCACTACGGCGCGAACTGCGCATGGCTCGCCTGCGCAGCGCTCGCCCACAACATCGGCCACTGGAGCGCCACGCTCGCCGGCGCGCCGGCGGCCACCAACCGCTCCCGCCGCACCCGACTCGTCGCACTCGCCGCCGTGCTGGTGAACCGATCAGGCACACCCACCCTGCGATACCCCGCCCGCTGGCCCTGGGAAACACAATTCACAGCCACGCTCAACGCTCTCAGGGCTCTGCCCGGACCCTCCGGCTAAACAGCACAGCCCGGAACTGACGCCCCCACACAAACCCAGCGTCGACAACCCCGAACCACACCCGCACCCCTAGCAGAACACGCCCAAACACACCAAACCACACCCCCAACAACACCGCACCACCCCAACCCGCCACCAGCCCAGAAACCCCACGCTCACCAACAGCCAATCGGTGGATTCAGGCTAAGTTTCACCTCGGAGATGCCCCCCTGAACTGCCAGATGCGTTCTTCGCGGACATGCATCGTTGCAGGTCAGAGGGGCTTTTCCGCGGACCCCGACAGCCCAGTCCGCCCGGCTCGTGAATAATCAGGGCTAACGGTCTGGCGATCGTCGGCGAAGAGGTGCCTGGTACAACAGCGCTGCGCGTTGTCCAAGGCGGTGTGGCTGTCATTTGCGGCGGGTCCGCGTCATCAACTGCGCAGCTGCCAGTGACACACCCGAATAGCGCCACTAGTACTACAGCAGGAAGCGACCAAGGCCCGTCGAAGAGCCCGCAACCGCGCATCATTGCCGCGGCTCTTGCATTAGCCGAAGATCGATACCGTCTTCGCACACCTGCCAGCGCACCGGGCGTGGCAGCATGAATCGGGAACCGTCCACGCGATCAACCGCTTGATTGACAAGTACCGGCCCGCCAAACGCCTCACCACAGGTGATGACATTTCCAGTGACGCCATCCACCACGAAACCGTATTCGAACGGGCAGGATGTATCACTAGGTTCGCGGACGCGAAATGCGTAGTGCTGGCCATCACTCCCGTCGAAAAGCGGTGTCGGTCCGCCATGCATCCGCTCCTGTTCGATTGCAGTGTCGTCCTCCACGAGATCCGCCGCGTCGACAGCTCTCAAACCACCACGATATATGCCATACCAACGCGTTTGATCCGCAATCGAGACTCTCATCCAATAGCGCTCCGCGTCGCTGCCGGAATTCGTTGACACCAGGTCAATCTGCAACCATTCCGGGAATTCCAACGTTCTATCTGTCAGATATTCGCTATCGAACCAGAACTGAGGATACGCCTCATCGCCCCACGGAATACTATAGAGTGCGTTCCCCGCCGCACCATTAGCAGAAACAAAATCTATCCGATCCCTATGAACGGTCGGAGCCAATAGACATCCCGTCACATCACCCAACGGAACTTCCCTATAACGAGCATGTGTCACGTTCCAATATTGGAATATGTGCGAATACCCGCGCGCAGCAGGATCATCAGCGGGCCATGTCGGTCGATCACCAGAAGCGACGTTAACGATTCCCCTGAATGGCGAGCCGGGTGCTAGACTATCGACGCTACTTGTATCATCATACTGTTCCGTTTCGGCTCGTGCTTCCGCGTCCGCGCTCGCAACAATCATTGCACACGCGAACACAAGTGCTAATAAAGATCGGCTGACAATATGGTCCCTGCGCATCTCCGTATTCCACGCTAGCGGGGCAGTGCCCCGCCTTCCCAACGGTACTTGCCAGCTCGCGCGTTCGCGAAGCCGTGCATCATGATGTAATCTAGAAACATGATGTATTCATTACAGTTGGTTCTCGGGTCGAGCCGTTCCATACCGAGATCTGACAACAGCGTGTGATAGCCTTCGACCGTTGCACGTCCATTGAGAGTGTCAGGATTCCAAGAACCGTCGTAGTCGACTACAACATCACTAAATGCCGCAATGCAGTCTTGGATAAAGAAGTGGCAAGAAGTGTGTTGCCACTTGGCACTATCGCGCTTGATGCGGAGCGCTATTTCCGGGCAACCGTTGCCGACGTGAAAATGATTCTGGTGGCCTCCAATGTTTCGGTTCAGTACGTAGCCGAACCACTTACGTAATCCTGCCTCGACCGCGATCAGACGGCGACGAGTCACAGTGTCTAATGCATCACCAGCGCCGTTACAAGGCCTCGCTGCTATGGCCCCACCGACGCCATTCCATTCAATCCAATGAATATCCAATGCCTTGCCTTCATAGTGATAACTGCCTCGAACTCGTTTGCCTTTCGTACCATCGGGATTCTCTGTTGTTCTGTAACGTAGCGTATCACGTTGAGCCTTGTCAAGACCAAGAATGACTATCGGACCATGCTGCGGACCATAGGTACGAGAAAAATAGCTCGTGTTCTCAACAAATGAGCGGAGCGGCGAGTACAGAGATAGATGGCAATACAGATCGCCTGAAGTGCCAGCATATATCGCATTCCCGCTTCGATTGCGAATCTCATCAATGGTCGGTGATGTAAGACGGCACACGGGCCCATTCGAAGAAGAATCCCAGCCAGTCCAATCCCGAACGAGCCTCAGCTCGACACCCAGTGAATACTGGCCATCCATCGCGAGTCTGACATTCCCTTTGGTATTAATGGCTGTGGGTGCACCATAAATGCAATCATTTGCATCGGCCATATCACTCATGCTCCTCAAATTTATAGCTGCATCTCTGCAATCTCATCTGGAACCTTTTGGTTCCGGGTGGCCAAAGGCCGCCTATGCACACGTAGCTGCGGCAGATAGACAAACAACGCCGTCGCCTAAGAACGGCGTATTATCTCTTCCATTGGTGACGGGTTTGATATCGCGATATCCTTTGACAGTCGGTGGATTATTGGAAGGCCAATGTTCTCTAATCGAGTAGCTATGTGCAAGCCATCAACATACGTCAGGAGTCGTCGCTGCCCGGCCATATCGGCAGTAGATACATAAGTGTGATGACCCGCTGAAGTGACTCCCAGTAATGCACGGTCTGTTCCGATATCGAAGATGACTCGGCCGTCTGCTCCATAGCCGCGTGTGCCTAAGCGGTCCTCCACGATGAGTATTTCCTCATGCGTCGTGCTGGACATTCCTCGAAGTGCTCCGTGATCGAGCGGAATCGACCTGTGTATGGATGACACTCCCTTGAACGCATCGTGAGCATTGACCACTGCTACCTCAATGATTGAATCTTGAATCTCGGCGAATGCGTAGTGATCAACGGCAAGATAACTTCCGTCTCCGACAACAGCACCGACCGAACCGCCGGTGCCAACACCGACTTCGAATTCTCTACTTGCCCAACTTGCCAGATTGTGTGTCGCAACCACGGTCGGAAAATGCTCAGCAAAAGTGTGCCTATGTGTTGTTCCAATCGGTCGTCCCGGCTGCGATGCGAGACGTTCCGACTCGGGCCCTGCTTGAGCGATCAACGTGTCATAGTCGACACCCGCTTCGAACTCAAGTGAACTGGTCTCTGTTAACCGATGTCCGCCGATGACGATGGTGTCGTCAATGACTCCGATGCAGCGTGCTTCGAAGTCGTCTGGTGCTTGAACTGCGTGGTCTTCGCCGGTGGTTTCTGACCGCACAGTGATCCCTGTGCCCGGTGGGCCAGGTCTCAGGGTGAGCAGTTCGTTCTTCCAAGTGGCGGCATCGGCAAATCCCGCTTCGACCTGGACAACGTCTACACCGGGGTCAACGTTGAATGCCGTGACCGCACGTTTCGAGGTGCCATGGCCGCCCAAGAGTCGCCAGCCGCCGAATCCCGCGGCGGCAACGGCGCCGCTGGTGCCCGCTACGACGGCGAGGAACCGTCGGCGGTTCATCGGTGTGTTGTTGGTCATGTGGCCTCCGTGCGCCAAAGCGCGTGGGCGCGTCGTTGCGGCTCTAGGAGCCAGGCCGCGGATAGGGGACCTTGATGTTGAGCGTGTACTGGTCGCCGACGCCAGGAGTGGCGCCGGCTGCCAAGGTGACGACGATGGCGTAGACGCCTCGGCTGGGCGTCGCATGGATGCGAGAGTCGGTGGCTTTGCCGTCCAGATACAAATATCCGGTCATGGTTGCGGGGTCGTATGCGTTGTCGTTGGACGCCCGCACGTCACCGCTGACGTCAACCGCGTTGAGGCCGTCGACGACGGGATCATTGGCATACAGGGCGAGGTGGGTGTCTTGGTCGCCGGAGGACAGTCGAATGGTGACCTCGGCGGTGAGTTCGCGCACCTCGAACGCGTAGTACCGAGCTCGACGGTCTGTCCCACCTACGGGCACGACGCAGGCGGTGTCTGTGGGCCATGCTTGAGTGGTGAGGTACCAGCGTCCGAGCGGGACGCTGGTGATGCAGCTCTGTGGAATCGTGACGGTGGAACTCTTGCGGATCGTCAGCGACGGCCCTGCACCACTGGCGCAAACGCTGGAGCCGCCGATGACCACGGTGTTGCCCGCCGGGCACACTGTGCCCTTGGCGGCATGGCCGGCTGCGGCGTGCGTCGCGACAGTGGGTGCCGCGGCCCTCGCGCCGTTGGCGCCGCTTGTCGCAGCTGCGGTGCGGGGCACGGCGACGTCGAGCCGAACCGCATAGGTCCCCGTGGCGGTGCCGGTGATGGTGAGAGTGCCTGAGCCGCCACCGTAGGCGAGGGTTGCACTCGCGCGAGTCTGGGCGTCCGCAGGCACGGTGAGGACAGCGTTGGCCGGTGCATAGCCGAACTCGAACCGGGTGGCCTCGCCCTGCACCACATGCATCTTGTTGCTGATGCCGTTCACGGTCGTGACTGACACCGCCAGGTCATATGCGCCGGTGCGGCGGGTGCCGTAAGTGGTGGCCTCGATCGTGTAGTCCCCCGGAGCGAGCTCCACCCCGGACAGCCGCGAGTTGTAGCGGTGGGTGCCGTGCCCGGAGCCGACGTCGTCGTTGCGGCCCAGCACTGTGCCGGTGCCGTCGCTGCTGTGGCCTTCCAGCAGCAGCAGGTAGGTGTCCAGCCTGGACGCGTTCGACGCTGCGGATCCGAGCTCGATCGTCACCCGGGCCCGCTGGGTGAGCGTGAAGGTGTGGCGGCGCGCGTAGCGGCTCGTGGAGCTGCCCCCGTCACGCCAGCGCTGGGGCGAAGTGCACCCTGAGTCGGCCGTGATCGTGCCCGAGCGCGTCACCGCGCCGGGCTGCAGCGTCCCCAAGTGATCACTGCAGGGCTTCACGGCAGCGAATGTCACGGTCTGCACGGCGTCTGCGCGAGTTGCAGCAGTACACGTGACAGTGACTTCTTCCGAATCGGGCGCCGTCAGCGGCACCGTCAGAATCCGGTTGCCGGGCGTGCCAGTCGTGTCGGTCGTGACAGTTCCAACAGTCGGCAAGCACATAGCAGTCGCCGGCGTGACATCGAAGCTGTCAGCCACGTTTGACGTGCCGACGCCGGCACGGGTCGTGTCCTGCAGGCCGGCGATCTCCACGGCGTCGAGGCACGACACCGACACACGCGCAGTCTGGGACGCAGCGTCGGGCAGCGTCGCAGTCGCAGTCACCGTGCCCGTGCCCGTGCCCGTGCACGCCAGAATCGCCGTCGATGCACGATGCCACGTCGTTGAGCCGTCCGGCCCCAAGCTCGGCGTGACCGTGACCGGTTCCTCGCCGCTCACCGTCACACTGCCGCTCACCGACCACGCCACGGCCAACCCGCTCGCAGTGGCCGAGGCATCCGCCGCTACCCGGAAGGCACGGCCCGGAGCCGTCACGCACGTATACCCAACGTCAACACCCGGTGGCGTAGTCGACTCTCGCTCGCAGCGGCCGCCCTCAACCGCCCGCACGCCAAGCGATGTCACGGCGCCTGCGTGGGTGAACACCACATCCTCGACGCCGTCGGCCCGGCCGTCGTTCGTGCAGGTGACGGTGATCGTCGCCGCTGCGGGCGCGGCAAGGCCGGCGCTGAGGACGCGGTCGCCCGCCGCGCCGCCGGCGGGACTGGTGATGGTGCCGACCGGTGATGCGGTGCACCCGGCGGTAGCGGGGCTGACGGTGAAGGTGTCGCTGACGGTAACAGCGCTTGTGCCGGACTCGGTAGCGCCGTCGAGGCCGGTGATCGTGACCGGGTCGACGCAGTCCACCTCCAGCCGGGTGATGTGGCTGTCGGCGCTGCCCGCGGGTCCCGCCGTGGCCGTCAAGGTCACAGTGCCGTCCGCGGTGCACGACAGGTCCGCAGATGCGGTGGTCTGCCAGTCGCCGGCCGCAACGCTGTCGGGCCCCAAGATCGCAGTGGCTGCCGGCGTCGCCGCAGCGGCGACCGACGCGCTGCCAGCCGCGGCCCACGCCAAGCCGATCGTGGCGTGGTTCGCTACCGCGGTAGCGGCCACGGCTGCGGTCTGGCCATTGACGATCTCGCACTCCAGCGCGACGTCGACGCCATGGGGCGCAGCGCCCGCATCAGGCTCACACGCGCCCCGCGACGCCACCGTGACCGACTCGACCGCCGGATCGAACACAACGGTGACGCTCAGGTCGTAGTCGCCCGTGCGGCGGCTGCGGAAGGTGGTGGCCTCGATCGTGTAGTCGCCGGCGGCGAGCCGCCTGTCGGCGATGCGCGAATCCCGGATGCCGCCGCCTCGGTCGTCGTTGCGGCCCTCCACGGTGCCGGTGCCTGCGTTGTGGCCCCCCAGCAGAAGCAGGTAGGTGTCGAGGCTGGATGCGTTCGACGAGGCCGAGCCCAAGTCGATCGTGACCGTCGCCGCAGCGTCGAGAGAGAACGCGTGCCGGCGCGCGTAATACGTGCTCGTGCTGCCCGAACGACGCTGAGGCGATATGCACGACACGTCGGCAGCAATCGTCCCGCTGCGGGTCGTGACGCCGTCGGCGAGGCTGCCCAGCGGGTCGTCGCACGGGTCGGCCGCAACGGCGCAGTCCACGCCGACGGCGACAGTCCTGGCGACCGCGCCAGCGGTGATCGTCACTGTGACGGTGCCGTCGGCAGTGCACGACAGCGTCGCGACCGAGGTGCGCGAGTACCCCACCGACGGCACCGTCGCTGCGGGTGCTTGGGTCGGCGTTCCCACCGACGCTCCCCCCGAACCCGCCCACCCCAGCGACAGCCCGTCGTGAGCGCCCTGCGCCGTGACGGTCACCGACAAGGCGCCGCCCTGGGGCACTGTGCACGTATAGCGCGCAGCGGCGGTGCCGGTGCATGCTGTGCCCGATGCGACCGTGACCGAGCCGATCGCCGCCTTGCCCGCCAGGGTGGCTGTGTCTTGGGCGGCTGTGCGGCCCGCCGCGTCGCAGCTGACGGTGACCTCGTGGCTGAACGGCGCCGCGAGCGCGAGGCTCACCTTGCGCTTGTCCGCGGCTGTGCCCGCCGACACCGAAGGCGTGACCCCGACAGTCACGGTGGTAGCGGTGCACACCGCACCCGCCGGCTCCACGGCGAACTCGTCGGAGGCAGTCACCGTCGCTCCCGCCAAGCCGTAGCCCGTGTGGTCCGCGAGATCGGTGATCACCACCGGCGGCTCGACAGCAGCGATCGTGCCCGACAGCGTGAACGCGCCGGTGACGCTCGCCGTCGACGTGGTGACCTCGATCGTGTAGACGGTGCCGGCCGCCAGCGCGACGTCGGTGACCTTCGCGTCGGTGCCGACGCCCGAGTCGTCGTCGGAATCCACCTCGGTGACGTTCGAGCCCGAGCCCGACAGCACATAGACGAACACATCAGCCGCCGCCGACGACACCGCGAACGCCGCGGTGGACGCCGCCGACACTCGCAGCGAGAACCGGCGCGCGTAGTACGGCGACTGCGCGTCGCCCTTGCGCAGCGACACACAGCCCGCAGCCAATGTGCCGCTGCGAGACACGGCGCCCGCGCCGAGCGTGCCCAAGTCCTCGATGCAGCCCGCGCCGGTCGGCGTGGCGGTGGGCGGGCCCAGGGTGGTGCGCGAGCAGCGGCCACCCCCAGCGGGCGCATAGGTGTCGGGGCACGACACCGCCGGCGGGTCGCCCACCACCGTGGTGAGCGGCGCAGTCGGATTCGAATAGGTCGTGGTGGTGGTCGTCTTCTCGCACTTGCCGCTGGTGTCGTTCCACGCGTAGTCCGTCGCGCACGACCGCTGGGCGTCATCAGTACGGCTCGTGGCGGGGGTGCTGCCGGCGGCCGCCCACCGCGTCGACGCCGTGTCGGCGCGGCAGAGACCCCCGTTCGCTGTGTACCCCGACGGGCACGAACGCGTCGCGCTCGTCGTCGCCGTCGTGATCGGCGACGTCGAACTCAGCGTGTACGTCGTGGTGGGGCTGTCCGCACGGCAGTTCGCCCCGTTCGCCGAGTGCCCCGACGGGCACGAACGCGTCGCGCTCGTCGTCGCCGTCGTGATCGGCGACGTCGAACTCAGCGTGTACGTCGTGGTGGGGCTGTCCGCACGGCAGTTCGCCCCGTTCGCGGAATGCCCCGACGGGCACGAACGCGTCGCGTCCGTTGTCACGGTGCGGGTGCGGGTCTCGTACCAGCACTGCTGGCCCGCTATCGGGTCGAAGCTGCACACCCGCTGCCGGTACGTCTCGGTCTTGGAGCAGTACTCCCCTTCGCCCGCGTTCGTCAGCGTGTAGTCGGACGGGCACGAATACACATACCCCGCGGTCTGGTAGTACGACGACGTGCTGTAGCAGGCACCGTTGCGATAGGTCAGCGACCCCGGGCAGTACGGCGACACCGACTTCTCGCAGTACTGGCCCTCGCCCGCGTTCGCCAGCGTGTACCCCGACGGGCACGAATACACATACCCCGCGGTCTGGTAGTACGACGACGTGCTGTAGCAGGCACCGTTGCGATAGGTCAGCGACCCCGGGCAGTACGGCGACACCGACTTCTCGCAGTACTGGCCCTCGCCCGCGTTCGCCAGCGTGTACCCCGACGGGCACGAATACACATACCCCGCGGTCTGGTGGTACGACTCGGACCGATAGCAGCCATTGCTGGGAGTCGTGCGATAGGACTCCGCGGCGGGGCACTCGGGCGGATCCAGCGTCACCCGGCACGAATAGGTGTAGCCCGGGTCCACGAACGCCGACACGAGCGTGCCCTCGCTGCAGGTCCAATCCGCGTCCCGCTGCTCGGTGGTCTCGCTGGTGGTCTCGGTCTGGCACTGACCTTGGTGCAGCACCTTGCCGTCCGTGCAGTACGCCGGTACCGTCTTCTGGCAGCTATGAGACGTCCCCAGCTCGCCGGTGTCAGTGACCAGCTCATAGCCCTCCTGGGCGCACACCCGCGTGAGCGGCACGGTCTCGGTGGCGGGGGTCTTGCACAGGTTCCCGTCGACCACCATGCCCGCCGGGCAGCTCAGCCCAGGCGTCCCCGACGACACAGCAGCCCCGGCTTCGCCGGCCAGGCTGCCCCAAGTGATCTCCAGCGGGCCAAGGTCACCGTTGGAGTCTTCTGCTCGTTCGAGCCACGGCACGGCGCCGACGCCGGAAACGACCGAGGTCGCGACGAGGGTCGCAACTACCAGCCGCGACGCCCAGCCCAGCCGGCCGACTCTCCGCTGTCGCGCGCGGGTCGCGCGGCGCGGTGGGGAATTGCTTTTACCCCCCCCCCCTCGCAATTCCGTCGGTCGTGGGGCGGGTCGGGGCCATGAGCGGGGCAACGTAACCCTCGACAACGTCGCTGTCAACAACCCGGATCTCCGCGGATTCGGCTTCGGCTGCGTCTGGGCGGCGGCTTCTTGCGATGCGTGAGGAGGCCCAAGCGCCGTCTGCCTCGGCAGGGACCGGCGGGGCCGCCACGCCGGCGAGGACGCGTCGGCGGCTGCCCCGTGCGGCCAAACGCGTCCTTGTCGGGCTCGGCGGATCGGCGCTGATGGCAGCCAGCATCGCGGGGTTCTGGGCGACCGCAGCGGCGTTCGACGAGCGCATCGCGGTGGTGGTGACAGCCCGGGATCTCCCCCGGGGCCATGTGCTCAGCGCCACCGATCTGGCGCCGGCGCAGGTGATGCTGGGCGACGTTCCGCACATCGCGTGGACCCCCAGCGCGCCCGAGACGCTGGCCGGGCTCGCCGTCGGGCACGCATTGCCTGCCGGGTCGCTGGTGGGCACCCACCTGCTGGTCGAGCCGTCGATCCGCGCGTTCGGGGACGCACTCGAAGTCGTGGTGCCGCTCGACACCAGCCTGGCGCCTTCTGGTGTGCGCGAGGGCGACGTGGTGCTGCTGGTGGACCCCGGTGCGGCGCCGTCGCGCGAACGGGCGGGACGGCCCCGATCAGTGATCCGCACGCTCGACCTCGCCGCCTTCGACGGCTCGGCGATGCGCCTGTTCGTGCCGCCTGCGCAATGGGTGTGGTGGCGGGCGCTGCCCGGCGAGCTGGGCGCACCGCCGATGGCGCTGCCGGTGCCACTGGGCGGCGACGCCGCAGCGTTGGCTGCAGATCTCGACGAGCTGTGGGCAGCCTCCTACTCCCAGGAAACCGCAGCCCTGCAGCCCTTCGGCGGGCAATGGCGCGACCAGGCTGCACCCGGCGAGCTCGAAGTGCTGACGCCGGTGGATCTGAGCCTTGCTCCTTCGGGCATCGCGCAGGGCGACTTGGCGCTGCTGATCGATCCTGGTGCGCCCCGCGGCAGCGCAGACGGCGGGCGGCCCCGCTCGGTGATACGCGCCGTGCGACTGGAGCACTACGAGGACGGTGTGCTGGGCGTCTGGGCCCAACCCGCCGAATGGGTGTGGTGGAAGTCGCTGCCTCAACAGCTCGGCGCAGCGCCCATGGTGCTGAGGGTCCCCCCCGGCACCGACACCGACGCTGTCGCCGAGCAGCTCAACAACCGATGGCAGCAGGCATGGGAACAGGGCTGATGCTGGCCGTGCGCGACACCCACGGGGCGAGCCTGGCTGCGCCCGGGCTCGATGCCGGAGCAGTCGCGACGGCCGTCGCCCGCTCGTGGGCGCACACCGGCCGCGACGTGCTGCTGGTGGACGCAGACGCGCACGGCACCGGCCTCAGCGGGCGCATCGGCGCCGCGGCCCGCTTGGCGCTGCAACCCGCGCAGCGGGGCCTGCCGTCGCTCATCGCCTCGCGTGCATCGCTCAGCGCCGACACCGTCGTCCGACATTGCTGGCTGCTGCCGACCGAGGGCGGCGGCTCGGTGCATCTGCTGGGAGCGCCGGCTCATCCCGACGGGGCACGTCGCACGGCGGGCTGGCTGGCGGACCGCTGCGGGGAGCTGGCCGCGCTGGCAGACCGCTGGGCGGTCATCGTGTCGATGCCCGGGCCGACGGCGCCCTCATATGAGCCGCTGATGCAGGCTGCTTCGCAGCGCCTGACGCTGGCCGTGGCGCCGGGCACCGCCCCTGCGGGCGGGCTGCGTGCCGTGGGGGCCGCATTCTGGCTGCGCTTCGCGCCCGACCCCGAAACCAGGCTGCTCACCGCTGAGGTCGAAGGGACCGGCCCGCACAGCCTGAGCGCGAATACGCCGACCCTGGGGACGAGCGCGCCGCTCATCGGCGGCATCCGCCGGGTGCGCCCGGCGGCACTGCTGGGCGCACGGCCGCGGCAGCGAGACCGGGTGCTGCTCGAAGCGCTCGCAGGCGTCGCCGGGCGCCTGGGGGCCGCGGCCGATCGCGTGGAGGAACCAGCGGGGCGATGCGTCGCCGCGGACACGGCGGCCGGCGGCGGCCGGACACCGGACAGATCGCCATCTGAGGCGGGCTCGTGACCTTGACGGCGTCGATCTGGAGCGAGGTGCTCGCCGAGGTGCAGAGCTACCGGCTGGACGCGGCCGAGCCGCTGCCCGAAGTCGCCGACGCGTGCCGGCAGATCGCGGCGGGCATCGCCCGAGGGCGCGAGGCCGAGGCGCTCGATGCGCGCGGCGAATCGCTGAGCGACGACGACGCATCGTGGCTGGACAGCCGGCTCGAAGAGCTGCTGGGCACCGGCCCGCTCGAAGGCTTCCTGCGCCAAGACGACGTGGAGAACATCTGGCTGTTCGGCCCGCACCTGGGCGTGCTGGGCCTGTCGGGAGGCCGCCAGGAAACGATCGCGGAGCCGCCGTTCGCGGACGCGGAGGAGATGATCGGGTTCATTGCCCACCTGGCGGTCACCCACGGCCAGACCGGGCGGCGCTTCGATGCGTCCGCGCCGCTGCTGGACCTGCGCCTGCGCACCGGAGAGCGGGTGTTCGCGGCGATGGAGGTGTGCGGCGCTCCGTATCTCACCGTGCGGTGCCACCGCCACCGGCTGATCCGCCTCAACGACCTGGCGGCGGGCGGCTCGCTGAGCGCAGACGCGGCAGATTTCCTCGCGGCGGCGGTGCGGCCCCCTGGCCCGGCCAATGTGCTCGTCTGCGGAGCGCTGGGGTCGGGCAAGACCACGCTGCTGCGGGCGCTGCTGGGCGAGATCGGCGCCCATGAGGTGGTGTGCACTCTGGAGCAGACCTTCGAGCTGTTCCTCGACGAGACACACCCGTACACGTTCGCTGCCGAGACCCGTGAGCCCAACAGCGACGGCGAAGGCGAGATCACCATGGAAGAGCTCGCCCGCCGCTCCCTGCGCTCGGGCGCCGACCGCGTGATCGTCGGGGAGCTGCGCGGACCCGAAGCAGCCACGTTCCTGTCCGCGTGCGGCACTGGCTCGGACGGCTCCATGGCCACCATTCACGCGTCGTCGCCCCGCCAGGCGCTCATGCGGCTCGTGCGCTACTGCATGGGATCGGGCCTGGCCGGGGCTCAGTCCGCGCTGGTCCAAGAAGCAGCCGACGTGGTCCACCTCGTCGTGCACATGGGCAGCGACCCCCACACCGGCTTCCGCGGCGTCCGCCAGATCACCGAAGTGCTCGGCGCACCCGACGACCGATTCGAGACCCACGACATCTACGCACGCCGCCAGCGCACCGGCCCGCTCGAGCCGGTCGGCCGCCCCCGCAGCCCCGAACTCGCCGAACGCCTCACAGAGGGCGGCCTCGACGTCACAACCTGGCCCCAGGACGCCTGAGCGGCGATGACGGACGTCGTGGGCTTCGGGAGGCTGTGGGTTGTCCAAGCCGTCGCCGCAGCCGGCGGCATCGGCGGCGGCCTGTGGGCGACCCGGCTATGGGGCATGGCCGTGCTCGCCGGGGGCCTGGGGATGCTGCTCCCGCCATTCATCGCAGCACCCGCGCGGCGCCGGCGCCAAACCGCAGAGGCACTGGCATGGCAGGCCTGGACACGCCAGATCGCCGAGCTGGCCCGCTCGGGCGCGGGGCTCGGAGACGCGCTGGCGGCCAGCACCGAGCACGCCCCGCCCCAGATCGCCGCCACCGTGAGCCGCGCTGCTCGAACCGCGCGCCTGGTCGGGCTGCGCGCCGCAACCGATGAGCTTGCTGCCGTCGGCCAGGTGTGGGAACCCGAAGCGGCCGCCGGACTGCGCATCGCAGCGTCATCGGGCGGGCCGCTGGCCGGACCGCTCAGCGACCTCGCCGGACGCATCGGCGACATCGTCGCTTTGCACCGCGCACGCACCGAAGCCGTGGTGCAGCTGTGGACCCAGACCATCGCGCTGCTCGCACTGGCAGGCGGCGTCGTGACGCTGATGTACCGCAACAACCCCGCCTACTTCGAGCCCTACCGCACACCCACCGGCCAAGCAGTGCTGCTGCTCATCGCATTCGTGCTCCTCGGCGCCACAGCATTCCTGGTCCGCCACTCGGTCGTGCGCGCCGAGCCGTCGGTACTGGTCGCCCCCAAACGCGCCAGCCGCGCCCCTGACCCGCTGTGAACGCCGCGATCGCAGCAGTGCTCGACGGAGCGGCCTTCGCCTGCGGGCTTGGGCTCGTCGTGGCTGCGCTCACCGGAAAGCCGGCCCGCAGGTCGTTGCGCACTGCGTCAGCAGACGTGTGGGGACTGCTCCCCGAGCCCAAGCCGAGCCGGGCCAGCGATCTGCTGCTCGCGGGAGTGACGTATCAGGCGTACTTGACGCAGCGCGTTGCCGGCCTGGCCGGAGGGCTGGCTGCGGGCGCCGTTGCGGCAGCGTGGTGGACCAGCACCGCTACCGCGGCGGTCGCCGCTGTGGCGCTATGCACGCTGGTGGGATGGCTGGTGCCCTACCAAGGGGTCAAAGACGCTGCCAAACGCTCTCGCGTCGAGCTCGACCAAGTCGTCCGGCTGTGGATCGTGCTCGCCGCTCAGCAAGTCGCTGCCGGCGCCGAGCCAGCCAACGCGATGCTGATCGCCGCCCAAGCCGGTAAGCGTCCCACTTGGCGACTTCTGCATCGGCACCTCCTCAGCGCCCAAAACGAGCGCCGGCCGGCATCGGACGGCTTGAGCGAACTCGTCGAGCGCTACGGGCTGGTGAGTCTTACCCAGGCGGTCGGCGCCTTCGGGCTTGCTGCCCGCCGCGGCACCCGCATGGCAGACGCCGTCCTAGCCGCAGCCGACAACCTGTGGCGCGACACCATGCAGCGCGAACGCGAAGCCGCCGAGCGTCGCAACCAGATCATCGTCCTGCCCGCCACTGCCGTCGCGCTCGCGCTCGCGGCGATCCTCATCTACCCCCCGTTCGTGTCGCTCACCGGCGGCATCGTCGCGAACGCTCCCTGACCGATGGTGCCGCTCACCGAACGCCCGAAGGCGCAGCAGGCCGAGCACTCCGGTGCACCTCGGACTGCTGCTGGCCGCGACATAGCAGGACTCGTGACGCTGGAATGGCTGCTCGTCATTGCAGCCGCGGGCGGATTCGCCGCAGTCATGGCCATCGGATTCCAGGGCCTCATCGACGACGCCAGCTACGTGAATCGAGACGCCGACGCAAGGCTCATCAATGCAGGCGTCGCAGCGGCCCGCATCTCCGGCAATGGGGCGGCCCAACTGATCGCGCTGGAAACCTCAGACGGCGATGCTGAACGTTCGGCTTCCGCGACCGCAGCGCTGGTCGCGCTCGAACGGCAATGCGAAGCCCTCGAATCTGCCTACGCCGACGCGATCAGCGACGCCGAATGGACTTGGCTGAGGGTGCCCGTCGAGATCCCTGCTCCGGTCCAGACTGCAGTGCCGGTCACCGAGCCGTCGCCGACCACTGCGGTCGACGTCACCACTCAGTCCCCCCAAACGCCCGACACGACGCCTGCTGCAAACGGCGAAGACCCGACGCACACTTCCGGGCGCTGGGTGTGCCAGATCCGCCATCGAGCACCATGACCGTGGCTCAGCACTCGGGCAGATCGACGGGCACCGACGGCAGGCCGCCGTCGTCAACACCGATCGACTCGGAGGCCGCCGGCGGCACCAGCACGGCTGGGCCGGCTGCTGCGGCATGGACCCGATCCTGCCGGCCCGGCCACAGGGCGCTGAACGGCCCGAACACATCGCCCGACACCGTCACGCGAACCCAGCCCGGCTCGCCCGGACCCGGCCGCAGAACCGAGCGGACGCCGCTATGGCACCAATCGCTGCGAACCGTCACCGTACCCGGTGTCCACCAGCGCCACCCTCCGGCGCTGCCCGACGCCGCCTGCGCGACTGCGTCGTGGGCGGCCGCCGACATCACGGCCGCACGCGGGTGCGGCTCGCTGCCGGTGTGCAGGCTGCCGTCGTCGGCGTACGCCAAGCCCGCATCGCCGACCGCCTCCCAGACCGCGCGCAGGCCCTCCGAGGCCGCTGCGTCGGCCTGCGCCCGCGCGCCGGCAACCAAGAACGCTTGTGCCGCGAGGAGCAACAGGAGCACGACTATCCCCGGCCACAGAATCAGCAGCGGCAGGACCTCGCCGCGCTCATCGCTGCGGGCGTCAGGAGGCTGCCGGTGAGCGCACACGCCCGGCGGGCGACGCAGACGAGGCGCAGCCGCGACGAGGCGGGAGGCGCCGTGACCCTGCTGGTGATGCTGATGGTGCCGGTCTGCGTGTTCGCAGCCGTGGTGGCTGCGGCCGTACCGCGACGACTCGCAGCTGAATCCGCAGCTGATGCCGCTGCCGAGAACCTTGCATCGCTTGCCGTCGCATGGCGCGACGCCCAAGGCCGCGACTACGGGCCTGTCGGCTGGTTCTTCCCTGACTGTGCCCCCTTGGACCATGACACCGGGGACGGCGATCTCGCGGCGCTGGGACACGAACTCCAGCACGCCTGCGAAACACTCACGGAGTCTCTGCTCACTGGTCTGTCGGGGAGCGGTCTCGATGGGATGACCGTCGCGGGCTTCTACAGCAGCGCGTATGCCGCATCTGCGCATGCGACGACCCCCAACGGCGACCATCCTGCCAGTCTGCCGTGTCACGCGGGAGGTCGAGCCGTCGTCGCCGATGCCGTCCATCTCGGGCTCGCCGCGGACTGGGCGACAACCGATTGGGCCGCGTCGCAGGTGTGGCCACGCGGGCTTCCGATCAGCACAGAGGCCATCGGGACTCTTCCCCTGCCCGCCGCCGCCGAAGCAACCCCACAGCCGGCCTGCGGGGACCTGCTCGACCTCGCGCCGCTCGATGCCCGCCCCGAAAACGACAACGCGGCGCGGATCTTTGCCGAATCGCTGCCCACGCGTACGGCGTTCGGCGGCTGAGCACCCGATGCGCTTCGTGACACCGATCCGGCCCCAGCCAAGACGCCTGCTGTGCAGTGCTGGGTCCAAGGCGATCCGGCCACGCCGAACGAGTCGAGGCGAACACGGCTCGTCATCGTCGCTGGAGCTGATGGCGCTCACGCCGATGCTCGCCCTGGGGGTGCTGTTCATCCTGTGGGCGGGGCGCGGCGCCCGGGCCGAACTCGTCACGAGCCTCGCGGCGCAAGAGGCCGCCGTGGCCGCCGCGCTTTGCTGTAACGACGATCCCCCGAATGGACCCGGCGGCGGCGGCGAGCCGAACGAGGGCACCAGCAGCGAGCCGCGCCGCGAACTCATTGCCGAAGCCGTGCTCGGCGCCCGGCCCGGTCTCGACTACCTCTGCGTGGACGGTCCCCGGCCCGCACCTGGTCGCGCCGGATTCGTCACCGAAGCCACCGCCGACCTCGCCGGCCAGCAATCAGCAGACGGCATGGCCCGGCGAGTGCTGGTCGTCGCCACCCATGTCACCTGCGAGACCGACGGCGCCACAGCCCCAGTCCGCGGGCTGTTCGGCACCCGCACACTGCACGGGCACGGCGCCCATGTCGCAGTGTTCACGCAGGAACCAAAACCCGACGGCAAGGCACCCGACGACCCCAAGAGCGGCACACCAGACGACGAGAGCGAGACGCCGTGAGCGCCGGGATCGGGATCTGGGCCGCCATCGGGGCGTGGTCACTGCTCGCCGCGCATGCAACGTGGACAGACCTGCGAAGCGCCATCATCAGCCGGCGAGCCTGCTGGGCCGCTGGCATCGCAATCGCCTCACTGCTCGGGTGCTCGACCATTGCACTCGGCGAGCCCGGTCGATGCCTGCGCACACTCGCCAGCACGGCCGCCATTGCCGCAGTCACTGAGATCGCCTACCGCATCCGCCCGAACGCAATCGGCTATGGCGACATCCGGCTCATCATCGTCAACAGCCTGCTGCTGAGCTGGTGGGGGCCCGCATGGCCCTGGTGGGCGCTGGCGGCCGGTGCTGTCGCCGCATGGCCCCGCGCGTTCATGGTGACGCTGCGCAAAGGGCGAGGTGCAACAGTCCGATGCGCGCCGGCGCTCGCACTGGGAACCGCACTCACCCTGAGAACACGCCTGGCCACAGTCGGACCTGTCCCATGAGAGACCCGCCGTGACACCGCGAACACCGGTCGCCGCCCAAGCCCGCGCCAACACGCGACAGCGGCACATCCCACTGGCACATCCCACCGAACAACGACACGAAAGGCCCATACACATGACCAACCGTTCCCCAGCCCGCCATTCGGCCGACAACCCTGATGCGCCGGGCCCGGCGATCCCCCTGGCCGCAACAACCCGCGCCAAGCGCCGGTTGCGCCGAGACGAAGACGGCCTCACCACCCTGGAATGGCTGCTCATCGTGGCCGCCGTCGCCGGACTCGCCGCGCTTGCCGTTGTGCTCGTCCAGAACGTGGTGGACGACACCGCCGAACAGCTCGGCGGCAGCAGTGCACGCGCAACTGCCGCCAACGTCGCAGCCGACACCGTCATCCGCGAAGCCCGCACCGCATCGCCCGACGACGCCCGCTACAACACCTGGCAGCGGTGGGAGCTCTACTTCACCGCCCGCTGCGAACGCCTCGAGATCCTCTACAGCGACACCAGCCTCGACGTGGAGGCCGTCTTCGTGAGACCCACCGGCGCCACCGGCGCTACGCCTCCCTCCGTCGCCGAGCTCAACAAAGCCGACACAGACGTGCCAGGCACCGGCAAGCCCCAAGCCAGCTGCCGACGCAAACCCTGATCCCACATCACTCGTTCTGACGCTCGCCAGTCGCGGGCGGTGCGGGCTCAACGGGGGCCGTCTCGAACGGGCGGAAACGCTCGCGTTCACCCCGAACGTTCTGCAGGCTGCACACCGGCAGCTTGTGCACCTCGAACCAGCCGCCCCCCGCATCGAGCACACCCGGCTTCCAGAACGGCAGCGCCTCCGTGTCAGCAAAAGTGATCCCCAAACGGGCGCAGCGCTCGCCGTAGCGCCGATTCAGCACATCGGCCTCAAACTGGTCCGCCGGGTGATGGGCTCGCCATTCCCGCGTGACCGAGTCCGCCGCGACACGCGCCGCCCGGAAACGGGCACTGAAACTCCCCGCATCCAGACCCACGTCACGCACCACCGACTGCACCGCCACCACCGCCGTAGCCGCCAAGGCAGCCGATGCCGCGGCCACCAGCAGCCACTCCAACGACGACAAGCCCGTCTTGCCACGAACCCGGAACCGCGCAACACCAAGCACCAATGAGACAGTACGGCCCCCCGGACGCTCCCCCGTGTGCGCTGACGAATCTGGCACCAATGAGAGCGCTCAAGACTCGGCCGTCCTTCGCAACCACGCAGTGAGGGCGTCGGTGCTCTCACAACGTCGTATCGACGTCACTTCGCCTAGCGTTCGCTCATGGCTCGAGTTGATCCTTCAGTGCTGGAGATGCCGGCCGATGCCGGCCCCGGCACGATGCCGTACTTCTCCCACATCGACACCTGGCTGCGAGCTGAGATCGACGGTCTCAGCGACTCCCAGCTCGACCTCGACGACCAGTCTCCCGACCGGGAATTGATGTGGTGGTCGATCCGGCGGCAGATCTCGCACGTTGCCTGGGTGTCGCTGATCTTCTCAAAACGCCGCTGCGGTTCCCTGCTGTGGCGGGATGGTGACATCCCAGAGCCGATCATGTGGTCCGAGCACCACCAGGGCCCCGACAACAAGCACGGCCTGCGTCTCGACCCAGCGCTGTTCTGGGACGTGGGTGACCTGCTCGACAAGCTGGATCTCGGCCTGAGTTGGATGCGCCATGTCGTAGCGGAACACCCCATCGAGACCTTCCGCGAGATGGTCGAATCACGTCACAGCACGCTCTTCTGGGACGACGCCATCACCGTGCTGCCACGGGGTGCCTGGCACGACCCTGACGACGAGCGCCTCATCGTGAACACGCTCGAGTGCGCGATCTGGATGCTCTTCTACGAGATGTCCTCGCACATCCGCAGTATTCAGCGCCTCAAGGAGATCCACGGACTGCCGGCCGCTGTCGAGATGACGCGCTTCGGCTACCTGCGCCTCCCCCACTATTGGGGTGAGACCGAAGCGCCGGCCCCAAGCATCACCAAGCTGTAGCCGCCATGGCGCCGAAGATCATTCTCGACTGCGACCCCGGTCATGACGACGCCGTCGCCATCCTGCTGGCGGCTCGTCATTGCGAACTGCTGGCCATCACGACCGTGTCGGGGAATGCGCCGCTGCACATGACCACGGCGAATGCACTGCTCATGTGCCAGATCGCGGGCCTCGACGTACCGGTGCACTCCGGCGCGGACCGTCCCCTGGTGGTGCCGGCCGCCCATGCACCGCGCGCCCATGGACACACCGGATTGGACGGCCCGCCCCGGCCGGAGGTGCACCGCACCGCAGCGGGCAACGATGCGGTGAGCTGCATCATCGAGACAGTCCGGGCTCACGACGACGTCTGGCTCGTCCCGGTCGGACCGCTGACCAACGTGGCGCTCGCCGTTCGGCAAGCTCCCGACATCGTCGAGCGTGTGGCAGGCATATCGCTCATGGGCGGTGCGGTGGGACCAGGCAATGTCACGCCGACAGCCGAGTTCAACATCTGGGCCGACCCCCACGCCGCGCAGATCGTGTTTGCCTGCGGCGCACCGCTCGTTCGCATGGCGGGGCTCAACCTCACCCACCAGCTGTGCGTGGGGCCCGATGTCATCGCTCAACTCCGCGACCACGGCAGCACGGCGGCGACGTTTGTGGCCGGACTGTTCGATTTCTACCTCGCTGGCTATCGCGAGCGGGCCGGCCTGGAAGCTGCGCCCCTGCATGATCCCTGCGCAGTCCTGGCGGTCACCCATCCCGCTCTGTTCGAATTCGGCGCCCGTCACGTCGGCGTGGAGACCGAGGGCCGGCACACGCGCGGCATGACGGTGGTCGACGAGCGACCAGGAACCGATGCCGTACCCAACAGCGAGGTTGCCTACCGCATCGATGCCGAAGCAGCCCTCGGACTCATCGCCGACGCTGTGTGCAGCTACGACTGACGGCCAGTCCAGCGCCGCCTTCCGCTCGGGCCGCATCTGCCGCTCTTGTTCGCTTCGCTCGCCGGCCGCTCGGGCCGGGGGCCTCGGTACCGTTGCCGCTGTGTCGGAGAACAGCTCAGCATTCCGGCTGAGCCAGTACAGCCACGGTGCGGGCTGAGCATGCAAGCTCGGTCCCTCCGAGCTGGCGCAGGTGCTGCGCCATCTGACTCCCCCGACTCACCCCGACCTCGTCGTCGGCACCGAAACCAGCGACGACGCGGCCGTGTGGCGGCTCGCCGATGGCCAGCTGCTGGTGACCTCGGCGGACTTCTTCGCACCGATCATCGATGACGCCCGCACCTGGGGCCGCATCGCTGCAGCCAACGCCGCCAGCGACATCTACGCCATGGGCGCCAAGCCGTTGTTCGCGCTCAACTTGGCCGCTTGGCCCCGCGACGTACTGCCGCTGGATCTGCTCGGCGAGGTGCTAGCGGGCGGCGCCGACGCCGCATCCGACGGCGGCTGGGTCGTGGCCGGCGGCCACACCATCGACGCACCCGAACCGCTCTACGGCATGGCGGTGACCGGCGTCTGCGCAGCAGGTGCCCACGGGACAGGCCTGCTCACGAATGCCGGCGGGCAGCCCGGCCAAGCGCTGGTGCTCACCAAGCCGCTCGGTACCGGTCTGCTGGCGACCGCGCTCATGCGCTCGGAACCAGAATCGGTCTCCCAAGGGGGCGAACTGCACGCCGCCTACGAGGCCGGCATCGTCGAGATGGGCCGGCTCAATGCTGCAGCGACGGACATCGCACTGTCGGTGGGTGCGACGGCAGCAACCGATATCACCGGGTTCGGCTTGCTCGGCCATCTGACGGAGCTGGCCATGGGCAGCGGCCTCAGTGCTGTGGTGGACGCGCCGGCAGTGCCGCTGCTGCCCGATGTGCTTGGGCTCGCGAAGGGCGGCTTCGCGCCAGGTGGCACTCAGCGCAATCTTGATCATCTGGACGGCCGGCTTGACGGCGGCGACACGCTGTCGCGAACCGTGCTGGGCGACCCGCAGACCTCGGGCGGCCTGCTGTTCAGCTGCGAGCCGGGGCGAGCCGACATCGCCATGCGCCAGTTGCGCGACTGCGGGCATGACGCAGCGGTGATCGGCGAACTCACTGAGGGAAACACCGGCACCATCACCATCACCGGCAATGTCGGCCCGGGCGCCGATTGAAGCTGACACATGGTCGCTTCACAGGAGCAGACCGGCGGCACCGCAGAGTCGTCGGGACCAGCCGCAGCACCGGCACGCGCCGCCGGCCGAACATTGCGCCGTGGTGTGTTTCCCGGCTCTTTCAATCCGCCGACGAACGCGCACCTCGCGATCAGCGAGGCGGTACGCACCCAGCATGCTCTCGACGTGCTCGTGTGGTCGGTAAGCCGGGTAGCGCTTGCCAAGGAAGAGGTGTTGCGTCCCCGACTGGTTGATCGGGTCAGGGTGCTCACTTGGATTGCCGAACGGTTCGACTGGCTGGAAGTCAGCGTGACCGATGTGCAACTGCTGTCGGAAATCTCCGCCGGCTTCGACGTCATCGTGATGGGTGCCGACAAGTGGCACCAGATTCACGACTCGGTCTTCTACGGCAACGACTCCGCCCGCCGCGATGCATCGATCGCATCACTGCCATCGGTGGCGATCGCTGCTCGTCCGCCGCATGAGTGTCCTGCCCATCTGGTGCTCAACCTGCCGGACTGGGTGGGCGCAGTGTCGAGCACGCAGGCCCGCACCACCGATCCGGATCTGATGGTCCCCGAGGCGGCGCGCTTCGACGCCGAGACCGGCGCGTGGACCGATCCAGCGCGTTACGAAAAGTGGCTTGTGCGCCAGCAGGAGCCTGGCAGCGAGCACGCGTAGGGTCAGTGGCAGCCACACGGCTCACTGCTGAACGAAGCGGATCAAACTCCGGAGATCGCGATGGACGAGATTCTCGACGTGGACCTGTTGGCATTCGAGCAAGGCTCGGCGACGCAGCGCCGAGCGGTCACCGACGGCGTCATGACAAGCCTGCGGACCGGCTTCGTCTACACAGCGCACGACCTGTCGGGCGGCTCGCTCGACGACGCCTACGGCGTGCTCGGCAGGTTCTTCGCGCTCGAACCTGACGCCAAGGCGCGCTATGTCGATACTGAGTCGTTTGGTGCCCGCGGCTACACCGGACCGCTCACCGAGACCGCCGCCGTCTCCGACCTGCCCGACTGGAAGGAGATGTTCAACTGGAGCGACCTGCCCCCGGCTGGCCATCCGCTCACGGTCAAGTACGCGCGCTGGTACCGACCGTCCGTCTTCCCGGACGCTGACATTGCCGACGCGGGTGAGGTGCTAACCGAATTCCACCGCAGGCTTGTGGACTTGCAACGGCGATTCCTGCGGGTCATCGCCGAGGGCATCGGAGCCCACGAGACCTATTTCGACAACATGACCAACTACGGCACGCACCTCAGCCGGGCCATCCACTACCCGCCGATGTCGAGCGCCCCAGACGGCGGTGCTGAGGGTCACATCTGGGCCGACGAACACGCCGACATCAACCTCATCACTGCACTGCCACGCGCGAGCGACCGCGGCCTGCAGGTGCGCATCGACGGCGAATGGGTGGAGGCAGCTCCGCCTGCCGACCACGTCATCGTCAACTCGGGGATCATGCTGGAGCACGTCACCAACGGCCTGATCGGCGCCGGCTGGCACCGAGTGAAGGCCGACCCTGACCAGCGCGCCGACCGGCTCAGCGTGGTGCAGTTCTGCCACCCCCGGCCCTCCACAGTGCTCACACCAGCACCGTCAACGGTCACCGCCGAGCGGCCGTGCCGCTACGAGGCCGTTTCGGCCGAAGACCGGCTCGAAGAGGTGATCTGGGAGATCAACCTGGTCCCCGACGCCCGCCGCGTCGAGTAACTGCGCCCGCTGCTGTACATCCGAAAAATCTGACGCGTATGCGTCGAGGGAGTGCGCGACACTGCGTGCTTTGTGGCTGAAGGGTCAGGCCGATGATTGACGAGCAGTTTCGGGCGCGTCTATTTGCCGTGTCGGGATTGAGACGAGAGGCCGAGCAGGAGATCCGGGGGAGCCAGAGCGCCCCGAACTGCTCCTGAGCGATGAGAGAGGGAGGCACGGGGTGGCCGACGAAGAGCAAGAGGGACGCTATTTCGGATTCGAGGAAGGCGTCCCTGACGGAGGGGTGTATTCGAACTATGTGCAAGCGTCCTACACGCGCCACGAGTTCACACTCGATTTCGTCGTGATGCCTTCGAGCTTCGTGGATTGCGATGGCACCATCGTGGGGAGGCTCAAGCTGACGCCCGCAGTGGCTGACGATCTGGTCGCAATCCTCGCTCAGGCTACGATTGAGCACCGGGAAGCCTACGGAGGCGTGCCGAGGCCGTCGGAAGAAGGAGAGCGTCCCGATGCGAACTGACCGCAAGCGCGCCATGCGCAAGTCCCCGGTTCCCAAGACTGCCAAGGCGCTCACCTTGGCGGAGCTGAAAGAGCTTGCAGCGTCCGCTCCCCGAGATTGCTCCGACGACTACAAGGCCAGTCCTGCCATCGGCACTGCTGCGCCTGAGGCTGTGTGAGGCTCTTTCGCCTGACGGCCGCCGGGTTGGGTAGCCCCGCCGGCTACAGATCGAGCAACGCGTTCTCGATCACCTCAGTCAGCGCAGGGTGAATGTAGAACTGGTCGTGCGCCATCTGATCGACGGTGTGGCCGAATGTCATGCCCGAGATGAGCTGCTGGATCAACGTGGAAGCCTGCGGACCGATGATGTGGGCGCCCAGCAGCTCGCGGGTCTGCGCATGTGCAATCAGCTTGGCGAAGCTGCTGTGGTCTTCCATGGCCCAGCCGTAGGCCGTGTGTCCGAACGGCTTGATCGCTACTGAGACCGGCAGACCGGCTGCCCGAGCATCTCGCTCAGTGAGGCCGACCGACGCGACTTGCGGGTGCGAGAACACTGCATGGGGCACCAGCCGTTCGGACACCGTGTGCATTGCACCGTCCGCGGCGCCCTCGGCCACGAGCAGGTTGTGCCGAATTGCGCGCACCTGAGCGTTGGCGAGGTGCTTGAGCTGGATCTCGCTGGCAAGATCGCCGAAGGACCACACCCCCGGCGCGCTTGCACGGAAATGCTCGTCAACAAGCACGCGACCGCCGTCGTGGGCCACCCGCGCCGCTTCGAGGTTCAGCAAATCGCCGTTGGGAACCCGGCCCGTGGCCACGAGCAGGACATCAGCGTTCACCTGCTGGTGCTCCCCGCCGATGCTCAGCTCCACCGAGACGCCGCCGCTCGGCTCTGGGCTCACCTGGGTGATCGTCGCGCCGAGCCGCAGATCGAAGTGTCGCTGCGCTGCACGGGTATATGCCTCGGAAACGTCATCATCCTCGGCCCGCAACAGCTGCTCGCTGCGGTTGATCATTGTGACCTCGGTGCCCAGCGCCGAGAACACGTAGCCCAACTCGGCAGCGATGTAGCCCCCGCCCAACACGATCATCCGCTGCGGCAGCTCGTCGAGCCGCATGACGGTGTCGGACGTGTGGTACGGCGTGCGTTCAAGGCCAGGGAACGGCGGTATGAACGGCCGTGCCCCCGCGCCCAGCACGACGTGACGGCCCCGGATGCGCTCCGTCCCGCCGTCGTTCAGCCGGACCTCGAGCTCACGTTCGCCCACGAAGTGCGCCTGGCCCAGAAAGACGTCGATGTTCGGGCAGGCAGTCCCGCAGCGGAACACCTTGCCGCCCTCGGCGATCGGGTCGATGCGCCCGAAGACTCGATCCCGGATGGCGGGCCAATCCGCGCCCTCGAAGGTGGCCGAGATGCCATAGGCAGCGGCGGTGTGGATGGTGTCGGCCACATCTGCCGCGTATACGAACATCTTCGACGGGATGCACCCCACGTTCAGGCAGGTGCCGCCGAACCTGCTGCGCTCCACGAGTGCGATCGACCAGTCGTCGAATTCGGGACCCGGGATCGAATTTGCCGAACCGCTGCCGACGATGATGAGATCGAAACTGTTTGGATCGGACGCAGCCGGCATCACACGAGTGCCTGATAGACGAGCGCCTTCAGCTCAGACCCGATGGGATGAGTGCTCGAGGGCAGCAGCTGCGTCAGGAACACCACGGTGATGTCCTCGAGCGGGTCCACCCAGAAGGCCGTCGACGCAGCCCCTCCCCAAGCGAATTCGCCCTTGCTGGACACGACCTTGGCCTTCGCAGGATCGAGCACGACCGCGAAGCCCAGCCCGAAACCCACGCCATCGAAGACCGCCTCGGAGAACAGCGCCCGGCCGCACTCGGTGAGGTCAGTCCCGCCTGGCAGGTGATTGCTGGCCATGAATTCGAGGGTGCGCCGACCGATGATACGGGCCCCGTCCAGCTCGCCGCCGTTGCGAAGCATCTGGGTGAACCGGTGGTAGTCGCCCATGGTCGACACCAGGCCGCCGCCGCCGGAGAGGATCTTGGGCGGCGCCAAGTAGGCAGACGTGCGCGGATCGTCCAGGAGAGAGAGTTGCAGGCTCGGGTCGTCGGGGCGGTACGCCGGCATCGCTGGGCCCGTGTTTCCCGCCATGGTGCGTGACGCCAACGCAGCCGTCGTGTAGTTGGCCGCAAAGCGCTCAACGTCGGCAGGGGGCACTTCGAAGCCCGTGTCGGCCATGCCCAGCGGTCCGGTCACGTTCTCGACGAGATAGTCGTCGAGGGATTGGCCAGAGACCAGCTCGACGACGCGGCCCAGCACATCGGTGGAGTAGCTGTAGTTCCACTCGGTGCCTGGATCGAACAGCAGCGGCAGCCCTGCGAGCGCATCGCAGGTCTCGGTCAAGTTGCCGGGAGCGCCCCAGTTGAAACCGTTGGCCCGGTACAGCGCATCGACTTCGTTGGCAAAGTGGAAGTCGTAGGTCAACCCCGACATGTGCGTCAGCAGGCTGTGGACGGTGACCTCGCTGGCCGGCTCGCGTGTCTGGTACTGCATCACGTTGCCGCCGGCGAAGACTCGAGCACCGGCAAAGGACGGGATCCAGCGTGAGATCGGGTCCTGGAGCTGGAAACAACCCTGCTCGTAGAGCTGCATGGCTGCAACCGACACGATCGGCTTGGTCATCGAGTAGATGCGGTAGATCGTGTCGGCGGTGACCGGGAGCTCTCGCTCGCAATCACGGTGTCCGTAGCGGTGGGTGTACCCAATCTGGCCGCCACGCGTGACCAGCACCGAGACGCCCGGCAGGCGGCCATTATCGACGTAGCGATTCAGATGCCGCCCGATCCGGTCGAGCCGCGCCGCATCGAATCCGAGTTCGCCGGGCTCAGCCTCCGCCTCGATCGCTTCCATCACAGCCTCCGTCGTTTCGAGCCGCAGTGTCGCTGACCTCAGCAGGCTAGGGCGCGGCTCTTGGCGCTTCGCAGCGCGGCCCAATCGATGTCGTTCGCCGACACGTGACACAAGAGATCAGCGATGTATATGGAAGCTCACTGGAGTGATATGAAATGGATCGACACTTATGGATTTGACAACAACCGGCTTGTTGGGGCTACAGTGCCCGCTGACTCGGCGGAGGCTTCCGCAGCCGTCCGAGCAAGTCTGTCAAGCATTTGGGAAGAGAAGGGCCGTGGAGCCATGTTGAACACATACGAATTCTGTTTGATTGCTGAAGGCGCAGATCTGGCATCTGGACCGGCGCTCGCCGGGCTCGAGCGCGCCGGCTACGTCCGACCTGGGCCCGGGTCCCGCGGTCTCATTCAGACCCTCGCCTTCATTCGCGACGCCGAGAGCCTCACCGAGGCAGCCGAAGCAGCCGTCAGCGCCGCCGAGCGAATCGAAGGCGTCTGCTTTGCCCGTCACGCACGCAGCGGCGAAGTGACGATCATCGATGCAACCGTCATCGGCCCGGTGTCTGCCCCACCTGCAAAAGCGCCCGCGTGCGAGTACGACCTGCCGATCGATCCCCCGATCACACACGCGAATCCAGCGTTCGGTTCCGCGGGTTCCCTGCGTCATCCCAGCACCCACTTCAGGACTCCCTGAAGCCGACCGCACGGCCGTCACCTTGCACCGGACCTAGAGTTCTCCGGTGTGGATGTCGGCAGCAGGCGAAATGGCTGACGAGCAGTTGCTCTCGCGGCTGCTGGTTGTGCGGCACGGTGAATCAGTGGCAATGGCTGAGGGAATCGTCGGCGGACCCAAGGGATGCCGCGGCCTCACCGACCGGGGTCATGCTCAGGCTGCAGCACTCCGTGACAGATTCGCGGCCGGGCGCGAACCCCAGGTGCACTTTGTGTACACGTCTCCATTGCCGCGAGCTCGTGAGACCACCGACATCGTGCTGCCGGCACTAGGCGGGGGCGAGCGGGACAACCTCGACGTTCGCATCCATGACGACCTCGAGGAAATGCGTCTTGGTCCCATCGACGGCATGACGTGGGAGGCCGCACGTCAGCAATTCGCCTTCGTCCGCTCTGACGGGCAGCCCTACACACCGGTTGTACCCGGTGGGGAGAGCCGAGCCGGGTTCCGTCACAGAGTTGCGCAAGTGCTGAATGACATTGCAGCATCGCATCCGGGCGCCACGGTGTTCGTGGGGTGCCATGGCGGAATCGTGTCCGCAGCGATGGCGATGGCATTCGGCATCCCGCCCGCCCAACCGGGCGTCGGCGTAGTCACTGCGGTGACCTCGATCACCGAGCTCGAGCTGCTTGACGGCGACAACGGGCTGCTCGACGGCGACAAAGGGCGACGCTGGCAAGTGCGTCGTTTCAACGACGCTGCCCATCTCACCGCTGTCGAAGCAGCCTGAACCGATAGCTCCCGCTTCGCAGAACACACAGGCACTGCGACCTTCTAGCTTGGCGTTGTCGGGAGACTGGAGGACCAGATGCTGGTCGAGCGAATCGAAGCCAAGTGGATCGACACCTTCGTGTCGGTATTCGAAATGTGCGGCGTCGAGCCGCCCCAGACGGCAGCGATCCTGTCGGAGAGCCAGAGCAGGTCAGTCAACGTCAACTTGGCCGAGCTGGCGCTCGATCGGCTCGGCACTCCCGCAATTCACATCGTGGTGCCGACGCCGCGCCAATCCGCGCCTGTCCCAGTGCGTTCGACGGGCGCATCGGACGCCATCGCGGGGTCGACAGCGGTCATCGCCGCGCTCGCGGCCGTCGACTTCGTCGTGGACTGCACCGTGGAGGGGTTGCTGCACGCATCCGAGCTGCCGCAGGTGCTCGGCGAGGGCACCCGAGTGCTGATGGTCTCCAACGAGCATCCCGAGGCCCTCGAACGCCTGGTGCCGACACCCGACCTCGAACCCAAGGTGAAGGCGGGCATCAAGAAGCTGATCGCCGCATCCGAGATGCGCGTTACCTCCGACGCCGGCACGGATCTGGTCGTGAACGTCGACGGAGCCCCGTGCGGCGGCGGCTGGGGCTATACGTCGCGTCCTGGCAGCATCAGCCATTGGCCGGGTGGGCTGTGTCTCGCGTTCCCCAAAGCCCAAACCGTCGACGGCACCATCGTCATGGACCGAGGCGACATGAATCTCACGTTCAAGCGCTACATCGAGTCGCCGGTGACGCTGCACATCGAAGATGACTTCGTGGTTGATGTCGAGGGCGTTGGGACTGACGCAGCTCTGTTTCGCAGCTACACCGACGCTTGGGGCGACCGTGAGGCGTACGCGACCAGTCACGTCGGCTGGGGCATGAACCCGGGCGCACGCTGGGACACACTGACGCTGTACGACCGCAGCCAGACCAACGGCACCGAGCAGCGTGCCTTCGCCGGCAATTTCCTGTATTCCACGGGCGCCAACGAGCACGCTGGTCGCCACACTCTCGGGCACTTCGACCTGCCGATGCGCAACCACAGCGTGCATCTCGACGGCGAGGCAGTGGTGATCGACGGCGTGCTCCAGGGCGAGTTGGCCTGAGCCCACCGCTGCGCCCGACGCCAATCGTTTCCGCGCAATGAGCGAGTCCTCCCCGCTGGCGAACGGCACCGACCTCGCGGCACATATCGAGCGTTGGGCGGGCCGCCAACCGGGCGCCCCAGCGGTCGCCTTCGAGGGCGCAGAGCACACCTATCGCGAGTTCGCCGACCAGATCGGCGCGACTGCACGATGGTTGGCCGAAGCCGGCGTTCGGGAGGGTGACCGCGTGGGTTGGCTGGGTCCGAACCGGCCCGCCGCGCTGCGGCTGCTGTTCGGGTGCTCCTGGCTGGGGGCGATCTACCTGCCGCTGAACTCACGACTCGCGCCACCCGAGCATCGCTGGATCCTCGACCACGCTGAGCCGTGCCTGCTGGCATGCGACGGGGCATTCGAAGATCACGCTTCGCAGATCGGCCCATCGTGCGAGACCCATGTGCTGGCCGACGAAGACGCAGGTGCTGTGGGCCCCGCCGCCCGCAGCGGCGTCCCGACACGGCGCGGCTCGCCGTCGCACCCGGTGCTGCTCGCGTACACCTCAGGAACAACAGGTCACCCGAAGGGCGCACTCCTCGATCAGGCAGCGATGGTCGCCAACGCTGTCAACTCCACCCATGCCCACGACCTCACCTCAGCAGATCGGATCCTGACGCCCATACCGCTGTTCCATGTGGGAGGGCTGAACATCCAGACGCTGCCGACCCTGCTCGGCGGAGGTGCGGTGCTGCTGCACCGCGTCTTCGACCCAGGCCAGTTTCTCGACGATGTCGAGCAGTGGCAGCCCTCGTGGACCGTGCTGGTGCCAGCGGCGCTTGCGGCCGTGGCAGCCCACCCCCGCTTCGACAGCGCAGACTTGGGGTCGCTGCGCGGCGTCATGACGGGCTCCTCGCTGGTTCCCGCTGCGGTCACCCGTCCGTTCTTCGATCGTGGCGTGGCCGTGGGCGAGATCTACGGCTCGACCGAGACCGCTCCGATCGCCATTCACCTCCGCTGCGACGAAGCCGCGGCTCACCCCGGCTCCTGCGGCAAGCCGTCGACGATGTGCGAGGTCCGCATCGTCACCGATGCCGGCGCCGACGCGAAGCCTCACGAGCCGGGCGAGGTATGGGTACGCGGCCCCAGCGTGGCGCGCCGGTACTGGCGGGATCCGTCGGCCACCGCCGAAGCGATCACCGACGGCTGGTTTCGCACAGGCGACATCGGGCACGCAGACGACGACGGATGGATCTTCATCGACGACCGTCGCAAGGACATGATCATCTCCGGTGGCGAGAACATCTATCCCGCCGAGCTGGAAGCCGTGCTCGCGGACTTCGATCTCGTTGCCGAGTCCACAGTCGTGGGCGCGCACGACGACCGCTGGGGCAAGGTGCCCATCGTGGTCGCCGTGCGGTTGGAGCCGCCCACCGTCCAAGCCCATGACGACGAAGCCGTCGCCGCGGCATTGCTCCGGCACTTCGAGGGTCGGCTGGCCCGGTTCAAACACCCCAGAGCAGTCGTGTGGGTGGATGAACTGCCCCGTACTGCGCTCGGCAAGGTCCGCAAGCACGAGGTGCTCGCGATGCTCGCCCGGGCCGGCGCCAAGACGGGCGATGCGTCCAGCGGGGCACGCTGAGTCCACCGCTGCAAGCCTGCGAATGGGTCCGCATCCGGCAACAGCACTCACGACAGGAGACTGGCCGCACCATGAATGACACCACGTCGAGCGACGCGCCCTCGACATCCGACGGAATTGTCGATGCCGCCTTCATCGGCCTCGGCGTGATGGGCTACCCGATGGCGGGACATCTCACATCGGCCGGACACCGGGTTGCCGTGTTCAACCGAACGGCGCACGTCGCTCAACGCTGGCGGGGCGAGCACACGGGCTCCGTGGCCGCCACACCCGCTGCGGCAGCGGCAGGAGCCGACATCGTGTTCATGTGCGTCGGTGCCGACGACGACGTCCGATCGGTGGTCTACGGCCCCGACGGCGTCCTGGCTGCGGCGCGACCAGGATCGATCGTCGTCGACCACACCACCGCATCCGCAGACCTGGCCCGCGAGCTGGCTGCGGCCTGTGCTGAGCGCGACGTTGGCTTCATCGACGCTCCTGTCTCGGGCGGCGAGGCCGGCGCGAAGAACGGCGTCTTGACCGTCATGTGCGGCGGCGCCGCTGAGCACTTCGAGCGAGCGCGCCCTGTCATGGACTCATACGCACGCGCAGTCACGCTCATCGGCGAAGCGGGTGCCGGCCAGCTCACCAAGATGGTCAATCAAGTCTGCATCGCCGGACTGGTACAGGCGCTGTCCGAAGCGCTCGAGTTCGGGCGCCGCGCAGGCCTCGACCTCGCAACGGTGCTCGAAACCATCTCGCAGGGTGCCGCTGGCTCGTGGCAGATGGCCAACCGGGGCGCGACGATGACCGCCGACGAGTTCGACTTCGGCTTCGCCGTGGACTGGATGCGCAAGGACCTCGGCATCGTGCTCGCCGAGGCGCAGCGCAATGGCGCTCCCCTGCCGGTGACAGCGCTCGTCGACCAGTTCTACAAGCGAGTCCAAGAACTCGGCGGCGGACGCTGGGACACCTCCAGCCTTATCGCACTGTTGCGGCCACCAAACATCGGCGACTGACCGAATCCGGTACCGCCGCTTAGTCGCGGCAGTACCGTGCGGGCCGTGACCCACAGCGACCGCATCCTGATGGGGCCGGGCCCCTCGAATCCGTATCCCGAAGTCATCGAGGCCTTCACGAGGCCAGTGCTCGGCCACCTCGACCCTGAGTTCATCGCACTGCTGGACGAGATCAATGAGCGCTTGCGAACCGTCTGGCAGACGCAGAACCTGCTGACGTTCCCGATCAGCGCAACGGGTTCGGCGGGCATGGAGGCTGCGTTCTGCAACTTCGTTGAGCCACGCGACACGGTCGTCATCGGCGTGAACGGCGTGTTCGGCACACGCATGTGCGACGTAGCGGAGCGCTGCGGCGCCGAGGTTGTGGCAGTGAACGCCGAATGGGGTCGCGCTATCGATCCGCAACGCTTGCTCGACGCCCATCACGCGCCGAAAATCATCGCTGTCGTGCATGCAGAGACATCCACCGGCGTGCGCAACGACATCGCTCCGCTCGGCCAAGCCAAGGGCGACGCTCTACTGCTGGCCGATTGCGTCACCTCGCTGGGAGGCATCCCGGTCGACATCGACGGCTGGGGCGTCGACATCGCCTACAGCGGAACGCAGAAGTGCCTCGGCGTGCCGCCGGGTCTCGCTCCGCTCACTGTCAGCGATCGCGCCCTGGAATCTCTCGTCGAGCGTCCGCAGAGCTGGTACCTGGACCTCAACATGATCCGCGCCTACGTCGTCGGCGAAGGTGCTCGCGCGTACCACCACACCGCGCCGATCTCGATGCTGTATGCGCTCCATGCCGGCCTCGGCACGATTCTCGACGAGGGACTCTCGAACGCGTGGGCTCGCCACCAAGCCTGCGGTGACGAATTGCACGCCCGCCTGCCCGAACTCGGCTTCGAGCTGTGGGCCCAGGAGGGCCACCGCTTGCCCGAGCTGACGACTGTCACGCTGCCTGAAGGGTTCGACGATGCCACCGGCCGCCGGACCCTGCTCGAGCGCTACGGCATCGAAGTCGGCGGCGGGCTCGGTCCCGTCGCGGGCAAGGTGTGGCGCATCGGCTGCATGGGCCACACGGCCCGCATGCGCAACGTCCGGATGCTGTTGGGCGCCCTCGAAGAACTTCTCGCCGCCTGATCAACCCATTGGGCCGCCAGAAGCGCTGGCGACGGTGCTGGCGCTGGCGACGGCTCGACGCGTTCAGCCTGTGGGGTGCAGCGGCAGCAGTTCTTGTCCGAGCGCGGCTCGATAGGTGTTGTGGAAGTGGTGCAATGCCGGCTCGTTGCGGCCGAAGATGACATGGCCAAGCGCCCCGCTGTTGGCTGAGCGCTGCTGGCTGGCGCTCATCACGTAGTCCTCGTCGCGGATGACGCCGCCGAATCCGCGGGCTACCTCTTCGGCGAAGTGCGCGGCGTCGGAGTCGACCGAGACGTGGGGTCGCAGGTAGAACGAGATACGGCTCGTGTGCCGGCCCGGATCTGCGGGGTCGGGATAGGCACGCACCACGTACACGACGTTTCCCGATGGGATGAACTGGACATTCGGGAACAGCCAGTACACGGGCAAGGTGGCGGTGCACAAGTCCCAGTCGTCAGGCGGCAGATTGCGAACTTCGTCGATCTCGCGCCGGCACAGCAGCATCCGGTGATTTCGGCCGAACGTGTCATAGCACTGCACGTTGCCGTAGAAGGCCCCATACAGCGTGTCGGCGTGTAGCACCGGGAAGTGGTACGTCTCGCCGAACGTGTCCATGGCGAGCTTCCAGTTGCATTCCACCTCGTACCGGTCGCCGCCGAGCCACCTCAGCTCGCCGAGATTCCAATCCGCGAGGTCGGCTGCCAATTCTGCGCCCAGCAGCTCGTCAGGGTCGATCACGCCGTCGGGTCTCGGATGCACCCACAGCAGGCCAAGATTCTCAACCGCGGGCAACTGCACCAAACCCAGCTCGGAGCGGTCCAGCTCACCGAAGTGATCGGTCTTCGGCAAGCCGACCAACGTGCCGTCGCCGTCGTAGGTCCAGTTGTGAAACGGGCAGGCGAAACGTCGCTTGGTGCCGCGTTCTGCTGTCTCTACGACAACGCCACGGTGCCGGCAGACATTCACGAACGCCTTGAATTCACCTGATACCGACCGTGTCAGCAGTATCGGCGTGCCGAGCTCGTCGAAGGTCATGAACGACCCGGGTTCGGGCAGGTCGCCTGACAACCCGACGATTTGCGGATGATGATCGAAGAACTGTCGGCGCTCGGCGGCGGCTAGGTCCGGATCGGTGTAGGCCGAGGTGGGGTTGTATCGCACCCCGCCCGCATCGACGTTGGTGCCTGAGTCGAGACGCGCGAGCAGGGTCTTGATCTGATCGATCTCCTCTGAGCGCTCCACCGCAGGAACTCGGGCTCAGCCGGCGTTGAACGACTGTGCCAAGACGGCGAAGCCGTCGGTGTTCTCGAGGCGTAGCCCGAGGATCTCCTGGTACTCAGGCGAGTCGTACCAAGCCTTGGCGGCCTCGGTGTCGGGGAATTCCAGGATGATGGTCTGGGGTCCGGGCGGGGCGCCCTCGATCACCTCGGAGGCCGCGTCGAACGCGACCAGCTTGGCCCCGGCGGCCTGTACCGTGGGTGCCGCGGCCTTCTGGTACCGCCGATACGCATCGGCGTCCTTCACGACGTACTGAGCAATGAAATATGCAGCCATGCGCGGCAGTATGCCATCCGAGCGCCAGCATCGTCGGCGAACGGAGCCAACGGCCCGCAGATGTGATGGTCCTGCGCTGCGTCAGCGGAGCCAGGCGTTGTACTGAGGCTGACGCTTCTCCACGAAAGAGCTGACGCCTTCGGCCGCGTCGGGCAGATGATCGGTGATTGCGGTCTTGGACGCAATCTCGTCGAGCGACTGGTCCCAGGTCAGCTGTGCGGCGAGATGGATCGAACGCTTGAGCATCCGCATCGCCACCTGAGGTCCCTCTGCCAGCTCCGAAGCCAACGCCGCCGCCGCAGCCGGAAGCTGGTCGTCCTCGACGACCTCGTGCACGAGGCCCAGTTCGCACGCAGCGTCGGCGTCCACGATCCGCTTGCGCATCATGAAGTCCATGGCCTTGGCGACGCCCATGTGCTGGGTCAGCAGCCATTGACCGCCTTCGTCGGGCAGCAGACCGAAGCGCAGGGTCGCCGAGCCCATCCGAGCCGATCGGGCGGCGATGCGGAAATCGCAGGCCAGCGCGAAGCTGAAGCCCGTCTGGATGGCGAAGCCGTTGATCGCTGCAATCGTGAGCTTGTCGAGATGCCGCACCGCCGTGTTGACCGCTTGGGAGATGGTCCGCAGGCCGTTGTAGGTGCCCGACGCGTTGTGGTGGCCTCCGAAGATGGGAGCCGTGGCGGCAGTCTGGGTGTGCTCGTAGCCCTTCAAGTCGTCGCCGGCCCAGAAGGCCCGGCCCTGGCCGGTGAAGACCAGCACACGCACGTCGTCGTCCATCTGTGCCTGGGTGAGCAGCTCGACGAGGTCCCGTTTCATCGGCGCGGTCGAGGCGTTCATGGTCTCGGGCCGATTGAACGTGACGGTCAGGACTCCGTTGTCTGTGGTCGATGTCACGAAGCCGAAATAGTCGGTGCGACCCGTTGCTGATTGATTCGGTGCCATTGGACGTCCCCCTGTCGTCACACTGATGTGTCGGCCGCGAACCTAACGAACCTGGCCTCTCGGGGCTGAACCGCCCGAACGGCAGCGGCCGATGCGTTGCTCGCATCTGCGGGGCAGACGCCCCCGCACGGTGGATACGCTGCCCCGCGTGGCGGACCAGCCGATTGTCTCACAGGGCCCCTTTGCCCGGTTCGAGGGCGTCCTCATGCTGCGTCTCGATGCTCGGACGCCGACCGGTGACCGGACCTACTACGTCACACCGTTTGTCACCGACGGTGAACGGCTGTACGTCTTCGACGAACCAGGCGACCGCAGCGACGCGCTCGAAGAACTGCTGATCGGCAACCGCACCGACATCACCTCCGCTGCGACCGGGAGCTTGCGGGTGGACGCAGTCGGGCAGCGTCCGACTCGTGCCGAAGAGACCTGGGCGCGTGACGCATGCTCGGCGCGCTTCTTCTACGACCAGGCCCTGCAAGATCTCGCCCAGCTCGGTGGTCTGGTCACCCTGCACCCGGCCTGATCTGGACCCCAGGACCTAGGGTGCGCTGATGCGCACAGCCATCGGATTCGGCGGGCCGGCGTCGGGCAAGCGCCGCGATTGGGACGAACAGGTCGAGTTCCTGCGAGAAGCCGACCGTCTCGGCGTGGACATCTTGTGGTCTGCGGAGGCATGGGGCATGGACGGAGTCAGTACTTTGGCCTACGTCGCTGCGGTGACCGAACGCTGCCAGCTCGGCACGGGCATCCTGCAGATCTCGGCTCGCACGCCGGTGATGACGGCCATGACGGCATTGTCCATGGCTGCGATGACCGGCGACCGCTTCATCCTGGGTCTCGGTGTCAGCGGGCCGCAGGTGGTGGAGGGTCTGCACGGCGTGCGCTTCGCCGATCCGCTGGGCCGGCTGCGCGAAACGGTCGATATCTGCCGTCAAGCATTTGCCGGCGAGCGGATTTCCCACCAAGGCCGCCATCACGTGCTCCCACTGCCACACGGCCAGGGCAAATCGCTGCGCCTGGCACAGCCTGCGAACGGCTCGATCGAGATCTGGCTCGCGACTCTGGGCCCCAAGTCGCTGCGGTACACGGGCGAGGCGACCGACGGCTGGGTCGGAGTCTGCTTTGTGCCGAGCTGCCCCGAGGCCACATGGGGTCATGTGGTCGAGGGCGCCGAAGCTGCCGGGCGGCCGCCGGGCTCGGTGGCCTGCCAGGTCGGCGGCACCGTCGAATTCGGTGACGACCTCGAAGCGCTGCTGGCCCCGCGCCGCCCCGGCGTCGCGTTCACGCTGGGGGCGATGGGGTCGGCGACGGCGAACTTCTACAACGAGGCGTACCGCCGAGCCGGATTCGAGGACGAGTGCCTCGAAGTGCAACGGCTGTGGCTGGCCGGCGACCGTGCCGCTGCAGCAGCCGCAGTTCCCGACAGGCTCATCACCGAGACCAACTTCGCGGGCACGCCCACGCAGGTTGCGGACCAGGTCCGCGCGTATCGAGATGCCGGCGCCGACGTTCTGCGCCTCCAGCCCGAAGGCGCGACCCTGACCGACCGCCTCGACGCGCTCGCACAGATGATCGACATCGTCCGCGACGTCAGCGCGGAGACGTAGTTCAGCGCGGCGACACACCCGCCAGTGCTGTCGGCATCCGGAGTGCAACGGGGGCACGGGCGACTGTTCGCGCACGCGCGCTCTGGCTACCGTGGAGCCATGACCGAGCGCACTGCCACCTTCACCCCCGAAGAGCTGCGGGAGCGGCTCACTCCGATGCAGTTTCACGTCACCCAAGAAGCCGGCACCGAGCGCCCGTTCACGGGAGAGACCTGGGACAACCACGAAGCGGGCGCATACCGCTGCGTCGTGTGCGACGCCGAGCTGTTCAGCTCTGACACGAAGTTCGAGAGCGGCTCGGGATGGCCGAGCTTCACCGAGCCCGTCGATGGCGGCGCTGTGGAGACCGAGTCCGATCGCTCTCTCGGCATGATCCGCACCGAGGTGATGTGCCGCAGTTGCGGGGCGCACCTTGGGCACGTGTTCCCAGACGGCCCGCGGCCCACAGGCGACCGTTTCTGCATGAACTCAGCGTCGCTGTGCTTCATCTCCGCAGACGACGAGGACGCCACCGACACGTCCCCCATCGCCGGCTAGCTCGTTGCCGACGCGCTAGTCGTCGGCGTCGATCTCGAAGCTGAGCTGCACAGCGATTGGCTCGTCCGGGAACAGCTTGACGACGTCTGCATCGAGTTCTCGCTTGACCCCGGCCACGGGCAGCACGTTCAGCATCGTGCCTTGCCCCTCACGCAGCAAGCTGAGGACCGTGTCCTCATCGACGAGCAGCGCGTCGGCGCCGCTGATGACAATGTTCGATGAGGCCACATCTGCGCCGAGTTGATTGCGCAGGTAGTCGAATGACCGGCTGATCGATTTGAGGTCGATGCCGGCGTCGCGCATCTTCTTGACGATCTTGAGTTCCAGCAGATCGTTGTAGGTGTAGCGCCGCCTAGAGCCGCTCCCCTGGGCTTTCGCCATCGATGGGACGATCAGCCCCTCGCGGGCCCAATGATCGAGCTGGCGATAGGTGATGCCGACGAGCTCGGCGGTTTCGGTCGCGGAGAACCCGAGCGCGGCCACTGGCGAGGAGTCTGCGGCGGAGGGATCGGGCTGCGTCGCTGGTTCGGAGACGTTCTGGGAGGCGGTGGCCTTGGGGTCCACCTCGAGGTCCGGCTGGACTGCCGGCGCAGCGGCTTGCTGTTCGGGCATCGGTGCCTCCCGTGGGCTCAGCCGTTTCGGGGCGATCCGGCTCCCGCGAATGACAAGCGGCGAACTACGCGGCTGTGATCCGTGGCGTTCTTTGAGGGTACGGCGCACACGCTCGGTTGCGCAAGGGGGTCATGGACTCGAAGAACTGCCCGATTCGACGTCCTTGGGGCCAGCAGCGGGATCGCCCATGATGGCGATGTCGACATCGAGCGCACGCTACGCCGGCGCCGTCCGCTTCCACGAGCGCTCGAAGTGCCGTGTGGTGTTGGGGCCGAGGTCTCCGGCAAGCACCGCTGCGATGTCGGTGATCGTGAATGAGCGCCGGTCGACCCACGTCGGGATCGCATTCACGCCCACGACCTCGATCCGCCCGTCGGAAGCCTCGGCCAAATCGACGCCGACGATGACTCCGTCGGTAGTGGATTCCGGGCACGACCGGCACGACAGCGGAGACTGGTTCGTCAGGAAATTCCCGAGCCCGTAGATGACGTACTTGTCGCCGGCATCGACCGCGGCTCGGGCTTCGGCCTCGATGGCGTCAGGGTCGATGACATCCACCGCCCACTGCTGGTCCGGCGGCAGACGAAGTTCGTTGAGACCGTAGGTGTACGACAGATGCCCGACAGTGACGCCTTCGACGTCGTAGAGGGTGGGCACGGCGGCTTCGTCGACCGTGCGGGCCATGCCGGCGTGGCCGAGGCCTGCTCGTTCCAGCACGCCGAGCGTCGCTGCGATCCCGTCCACACCCCGGTCCAGCGAGTGATTCGATGCCGTCGAGCACCCGTCGGCCCTGGCCTGGCGGGAGACTGGCTCATGGGAGAAGATGTCCCCGGTGAACACCAGCCGGGCGCGTCACGGCTGAGGCTCCGTCGTTTCCGGGGGCTGGGTGACCGCCGGCTCGGCCACCATCGACGTCTCCGGAGCCGAACTGGCAGGCTCCGTGCCAGTCGGCAACGCTGGGGACGGCAACGCTGGGGTTCACTCCGGGTCGCTGGAGCCAGCGACAGGGCCGAAGTCGTCCGGCTGCACTTCGTCGAGGAATTGCTTGAATTCGTCGAGGAGCTCATCAGGATCGACCTCGACGTCGTCATCGTCATCGTCATCGTCGGACGATTCTTCAGGCACTTCGATGATCTGGCCTGCCGCATCCAGAACTTCTTCGCTGGCAAAGATCGGCGTCTCTGCACGGACCGCGAGTGCTACCGCATCGCTGGGGCGTGCGGAGATGGTGTGCGTCGCGCTGCCGATGGTGACTTCCATTTCCGCGAAGAACGTGCGATCGCGCAAGTCGGTCACCGTGACTTTCACCAACGTTGCGCCCAGAACGTCAAGCATCGCGGCCATCAAGTCGTGCGTGAGCGGGCGGGCAACACGAATGCGCTCGATTCCTCGGTAGATGGCCTGCGCTTCGGGTGTGTCGATCACCACAGGAAGCACGCGCCCCGAGCCGGCGGTTTCGCGAAGCAGCATCAGCGGGCTCTGCGACGGCATCTCCACCTGCACGCCAAGCAGTTCCATCTCGACCATGGACCGCACATTACTTCGGCCCCCGTGAGCCGCGAACCGGAGATGCGGCCGCTCAAGAGCGCCAGTAATCGCCGAGCGCGTCGCTGATGACCTGGGCCCGCAACCGCTCGCACAGCGCAACGAGCCGCTCCAGCGAGCGCCGTACGTCAGATCGAGCCTCGGCCCCGCCGGCATGCAGGATCGGCTGGATTCCCTGCTCGAATGTTGCCGCGTCTCGTGCGGCCGCATTGCGCATCACCCGCAGGTGTCGGGCCTGCAGCCCATACGTGGAGAACTCTCGCGCGATCCGAGCAACGAGCAGCGCCGCCGCGCTATAGCGAGGCTCTGGCGGCCCCAAAGCCATCGAAGTCTGGACAGCGGTACCGCGAGCGAGTTGAGAATGCCCCGGGTCGGCATCGTCGATGCGCACCAGCAGGCCGTATCCGGTCAGCTCTTTGATTTCTGGGAGGCTCAACCCGCTCGCCGCACTGAGTTCTTCGGCGCTGTAGGTCAGTTCGTCGTCGACGTCGGTCACCGACCACGGCGGTTTCTGCGCGGTCGCTGCATCCTCTGGAGCCAGGCGGCCGACGTCGTCGGCCGAACCATCGTCGGCCGGACCCTCGTCGTCGTGCGGTGCCTGGGCGCCGGGCGGGCCCTCGCCAGTGTCGTCATCGAGCTGGCCGGTCGGCCCGGCGGCAACCGTTCGGCCCGCGGCCGCGGCATCACCCGTTCCGATGCCCCAGATGTCGGCGAGGTGCTCGCCGCGATCGATCCGCTCGCCGATGATGCTCAACGGCAGGTACTGGTCGCGCTGGCGCGTCAGTATCCAGCGCAGCACTTCGATGTCGTGAGGACCAAAACTGCGATATCCCGATTCGGTGCGGGCAGGAGAGATCAGCTGGCGGTCCTCCAGGAACCGGATCTTCGAATCCGTGAGATCGCTGAACTCGGGCCGCAGCAGCGTGACTACCTCGCCGATCGACAACCGCCCGGACCGTGGGCGACCTCGACGTCTCGTTGCCGGTCTGGCAGTTCGCCGGGCGTCCGTCGACACTGTTTCGGGGTCGTGGCTCGATGAAGGCGTACTCGACTGTGGCGCGTCGCTCTCGCTCACAGCCCGACCGAGGACACCAGGTACAACAGCTTGAACTTGCCGACCTGCAACTCGTCGCCGCCTCGCATGATGACCTCGCCGTCGATGCGGCCCCCGTTGATGTACGTGCCATTCAGTGATCCCACGTCACGCACAACGTGACCAGCCGGACCCAGCTCGAGCACGACGTGTCGACGTGACACCGTGATGTCGTTGAGGAAGACGTCGCTGTCGGGATGACGGCCGACGGTGACGCGGTCGCCCGCCAGCTCGAAGCGCATCCCGGAACGATGCCCGGAGGTCACGACCAGTTCTGCCACGCCGCTGTACGGCGGAGCATCGGTTGCACGAACGGGAGACAGGACCTCTGTCGGTGCCTCATCGTCCTGGGGCAGCCGGTTCCCGCAACTCGAGCAGAAGCGAGCGTCGTCACCGCACGCGTATCCGCACGTACCGCACTTCACAGCCATCTCAACCCGCTCAACTGTCCTCGGCGATGAGTGCGGCGTACCCGTCGGCGTCGAGCAGCGCTTCCATCTCGGCATGTACTGCGTCGGCATCGCCCGGCAGCGCAATGACGCAGATCCAGCCGTCGCCGTACGGCGACTCGTTGACGAGCTGCGGCTCGTCTTCGAGCGTCACGTTCACCTCGACGACTTCCCCCGACAGCGGAGCGAAGAGGTCCGAGACCGACTTTGTGGACTCGATCTCGCACATCGCTTCGTCTGCGGTGACCTGCGCTCCGACCTCGGGCAATTCGACGAAGACAACATCGCCGAGGGCATCCTGCGCGAAATCGGTGATGCCAACCTGCACCCCGGCATCGACGCTGCGCACCCATTCGTGATCGCTGGAGTAGCGAAGCTCGGCGGGAATCTCCATGTTCGCGAACCTACCGGATCGGTGTGACGCCAATCGCGGCACGCGCCGTATCGTGGACCGGTTCGCCGTCTTGATTTGCGCAACCTCGTGCGCATGCGTCCACCGTCACGACGCCTCACGACGCCGACCGGGCGGCTCGTCCTTCCCGCACCGCAGCGAAGGCCTGCGGTACGTATCCCACGGCCGACCAGTAGTGGATCGGCAGGCCCACCGCGACGAACACCCATGCGCCGACGCGGAACGCATCCGCTACGCCGATGTCGCTGTGACCGGCAAGAAAGAAAGGCACAGCGAACATCATGAGAAAGGTCCCGGTCTTGCCCCACCATGTCACATCGATCTTGCGGGCACCCAGCGCCCCCATCACGAGCGCTGCCACCGCCACCGCCGCCTCGCGAAACAAAGCGAGCACCGCAACCCACAGCGGCAGCGAGCCGTCGGCGATCATCACGACGAGTGCCACCAACAGCATCAGACGGTCCGCAGTCGGATCGAGGATCTTGCCGAACTCTGACACTTGATCGAAACGGCGCGCCACCCAACCGTCCACCCAATCGGTCGCGCCGAGTGCCCCCAGCAGCAATGCAGCCGCCCAGCGATCCTGCGCTCCGAGCACAAGCCACACGAACCACGGAAGGCAGCCCAGGCGAGCCAGGCTGATCAGATTTGGCACCGTGAACGGTCGCCATCCGGGCTCCGACGCCGACGGTGCTCCAACAGCGGGAGTCACCCGCGCCACAGTACCGATGTGCCCCGGAGGGGAACGACGTCGCCGCCCACCGACTCGCTGCCTATCCGCTCGGCCTCTTAGAGGCCGCGCGGATTGGCCATCCACGGGTTGGCTGGTTCCCCGGTGTATTGGTCGGGTTGTCCGAACAAGACAACCCGTGGAGGCCGGTTTCATCATGCGCGCTTTGGAGCCTGAGGTGGTGGATGTGATCTGGGCGGCGGTGGAGCCGATGCTGCCGGTGCGGCCGGTTCGTGACCTTGGCAGGGGGCATCGGCCCCGGATATCGGACCGGCTGTGCTTTTGGGGGATCCTGGTGCGGCTGGCCACGGGCTGCTCGTGGCAGTGCGCGGAGGCGCTGCTGGGATGGCAGGTGTCGGACACGACGCTGCGGTCGCGCCGCGACGAGTGGGTCGCTGCGGGCGTGTTCGAGCGGATCGCGGCCGAAGCGATCGCCGCCTATGACCGGATCGTGGGTCTCGACCTCGATGACGTGTGCATCGACGGGTCCACCCACAAAGCTCCCTGCGGTGGGGAAGGGACCGGCAAAAGCCCCGTGGACAGGCGAAAACTCGGCTGGAAGTGGTCGATCGCGATCGACGGGGCGGGGATCGCGGTCGGGTGGGCCGCCGCGGGCGCGAACCGCAACGACATCATGCTGTTCGACCCGACCGTGGCCGAGATCGAACGGCGGGGGCTGCATCACGACACCGAGACCTTGCACCTCGACCGCGGCTACTGGGGCGCCCGCGTCGACCGGTCAGCCGCCGCGGCGGGCATCTGCGATCTGGTGCGGCCCCCCAAACGCAGACCCGGCAACGACGGCCCCGCCGAACCGGTCACAGCGCCGCTGGGGCTGCGCTGGCGCGTCGAGCGCACCAACTCATGGCTGTCCAACTACGGCCAGCTGCGACGAAACACCGACCGCAAACCCGAGCACCGCCTCGCCCAACTCGCCCTCGCCGTCGCCTTGATCATCGCCATCAAACTCATCGACCACCGCAACCGCTGGCAACCCCACAACCGCCCAATCCGCTAACGCTCTTAGCCTGAATCCACCGATTGGTTGTTGGTGAGCGTGGGTTTCGCGGGTCGGTGGCGGGTTGGGGTGGTGCGGTGTTGTTGGGGGTGTGGTTTGGTGTGTTTGGGCGTGTTCGGCTGGGGGTGCGGGTGTGGTTTGGGGTTGTCGGCGCTGGGTTTGTGTGGGGGCGTCAGTTCCGGGCTGTGCCGTTTAGCCGGAGGGTCCGGGCAGAGCCCTGAGAGCGTTGAGCGTGGCTGTGAATTGTGGTGCCCAGGGCCAGCGGGCGGGGTATCGCAGGGTGGGTGTGCCGGATCGGTTGACCGCCACGGCGGCGAGGGCGACGAGTCGGGTGCGGCGCGAGCGGTTCGTGGCCGCCGGCGCGCCGGCGAGCGTGTCGGTCCAGTGGCCGATGTTGTGGGCGAGCGCTGCGCAGGCGAGCGGTGCGCAGTTCGCGCCGTAGTGGCCTGAGGGGACGTGTTCGAGTCCGGTGCCTTCTTTGAGGTCGCGGATGGCGAGCTCGACCACGGCGTGGCCGCGGTGGAACTCGTCCGCGGCGGCGGTGTCGTGTTCGGTGTTGGCGTTGAATGCGTGGTGTCGCCAGTCGGGCCGCAGCCGTTGCTGTGCGCTGTTGGTGAGGCGGGTGCGGCGCACCACGAGACGAACGGTGCGCTTGGCTTTGCCGCGGCCGGTGGCATAGGTCGTCTCGGCGACTTGGGCGTGGCCGCTGTTGGTGTAGTCGATGTCGGCCCAGGCGTCGGTGCTGATCGCTTGGATCGCTGTGCGCACAGAGGATCTGAGGGTGACGGTGATCGACCATTTGATGTCGTGGGCGTCGAGACGGTCGATCAGTTTGCGGGACCAGAATCCCGAGTCGGCGCGCACCGTGGTCGGCCCGGTCGCCCCGGCGCGTCGCAGGCTGGCGACGAGCTCGTCGGCGAAGCGCGCCACGCCTCGCGAGGACCCCGCGGAGCCTTTGCGCATGCGTGCGGCGAGCACTTCGCGGGTGTCGGCGCGTGCGGCGAGCAGCGGGTGATAGCCGAGCACGCTGGTGTAGCCGTACGCGGCGCCTTGTTTTTGTTTGCCGTGGACCTCGCAGATCGTGGAGTCCACATCGACCACCAGCGGCGCCTTGCCGGGGCCTGCGCCCAGCGCCCAGGCGCGAGCAAGCGTGCGCGACAGCACCGCTTCGAGCTGGCGGACGTGACCGAACGTGAACGTCCGCAAGAACGACCCCACCGTGGACGGCGCCATCGGGGCGAACCCCAGCACCCGCGCGGTGCGCCCGGCGCGCAGCATCTCGACATGATCGATGTGAGTGCCGCCAGCGAGCATCGCGGCGACCACCGTGAGAATCTTGGGCCCCGGGTTCGCGGAACCGGTGCGCACCCACCGCTCGATCAGCCCCAACAGACCCAGACGGTCCATCAGCGTTCCCGCCAGGATCAGGCCCGCGTTGGCCACCAGGCCTTCATGGTCAACCGTCGTTGCGAACCGGTCCAGACTGCGCGATGATCCAGACACAAAAAGTGCCTCCTGTTTTTGGGACGAACGTGGCTTTCGACATCACAATCGTCGCAGATCAGGAGGCCTTTTTCGCGGACGCGGCAACCCCCACACACCCACCACACCGGTGGATTCAGGCTTAGGCTGCGCGCATGAGCACGGTCTTCACGAAGATCATCGACGGAGAACTGCCCGGGACGTTCGTGTGGCGAGACGAGCATTGCGTGGCGTTCTTGTCCATCAATCCCCTGCAGCCGGGTCACACCCTCGTCGCGCCGATCGACGAAGTCGACCATTGGCTGGACCTGGCGCCGGATCTCCAAGCTCATCTGTTCGAGGTGGCCGCCCGGATCGGGCAGGCTCAGATGCGGGCGTTCTCCCCTGAGCGCATCGGTCTGGTCATCGCCGGATTCGAGGTCCCCCACTGCCACTTGCACGTGTGCCCGGTGAATTCAATGGCCGACATGAACTTCTCGCGAGCACTCCCGATGGTCTCGCCGGACGAACTCACCGCAGCGGCGAAGGCCATCTTGTCCCATCTCGGCGCGCGCGACTGAGTGCCTGGGCCCACCATTGTTCAGAACAACGCATCGGGCTCGGCGGGTTCGATGAGGCTGGCGTCGCGGTTGCGCACATTGCCCACTTCGCGGCCAACCTGATGGGACCGCAGTACGTCGGGCGCGGCGGGCACCAGCAGCGTCGCCAGGACATCAACGTCATCGTTGTCAGGGTCCAGCCACGCGTCCCACGCTGAGCGCTCCAGCAGCACGGGCATCCGGTGGTGAATCGGCGACATGAACGCATTGGCTGCCGTCGTCATCACCGTCGCGGAGTGCAATGACTCCCCGCTTGCTCCCCCTTTGGGGGTCCAGCGTTCCCACAGCCCCGCCATGGCGAGCATGCCGCCATCCGATCTCGTGATGTAATGCGGCAACGGTCGCGCATCGGCCTTGGCGCCAGCGGCGCCCTTGGGCCATTCGTAGAAGCCGTCGGCAGGGACAATGCAGCGGCGTCGCCGCAAGGCAGCGCGAAATGAGTTCTTCGTCGCAGCCGTCTCCGAGCGGGCATTGAATAGTGGGGGGCCCTTGTTCGGATCGGTCGACCACGACGGCACCAGACCCCAGCGAAATGTCTCGAGCTGGCGCGAGCCCCGAGCGTCACCGACCACCGCGACGATGTCGGTGGTCGGGCTCACGTTGTAGCTGCGCGGCGCGACGAAACCCGGCAATGGCGTGTCGAAGAACGCTGCTACGGCTTCGAGATCTGCAGCAGCCACGAACCGCCCGCACATAACGTCGAGCGTAGGAGCCTGACGGGTCGCCCAGCCTCTCAGACGTACGTCGAGCCCTTCATGGCGCCGCGATCCTGGCGGATCTCGACGTTCACGAGGGCAGGCAGTCCTGAGTCGAAGGCGCGCTGCAACGCAGGGGCGATGTCGTGCGGCGCAGTGACGTGCTCGCCGTGGCCGCCCATCGCTTCGACGACCTTGTCGTAGCGCGTGTAGTTCAGCTCGGTGGCCACCACGCGGTCCTGGCCGTACAGGCTGGCCTGCGGGCGCAGCATCTGGCCCCACGCAGCGTCGTTGCCGACGACACCGACGATGGGAAGGCCAAAGCGCACCGCAGTGTCGTACTCGAAGCCGTTCAGGCCGAACGAGCCGTCGCCGTATACGATCAGCACTCGCTTGTCGGGGAAGGCCTTCTGCGCGGCCAAGGCAAACGGCATTCCCACGCCCAGCGTTCCCAGCGGTCCGGGATCCATCCAGGTGCCTCGACGCGGGACCCGGATCACCTTGGAGGCTTGCGCCACGATGTCCCCGCCGTCGCCGATCACGATCATGTCGTCGGTGACGACCTCAGCGATCTCACGGCACAGCCGCAGTGGATCGATGGGCGTCTCGTCGCTGTCGAGCTCGGCTCGGCGGGCCTCGTCGAGTTCGGCCTCGCGTTGCGCGAGTACCGCGAGCTGCGAGCTGGCGTCGACCGAGACGCCGGTGGACTTGAACACCTCCAGCAGCGCTTCGAAGTTGGCGCCCAGATTGCCCGCCAGACCCACATCGGCCGAGCGATTCTGCCCGATGAGCGTCTCATCCAAGTCGAGTTGCACGATGCGTGCATCCGCTGGGATCGCCCGGCCGAACTTCATGCGGAAATCGAGCGGTGTGCCGGCCAGGATCACCAAGTCGGCAGCCTCAAGCGCTTCCTTGCGCGTCAAGGACAGGAATGACGGGTGATCCCACGGGATCTCCCCGCGGGCCATGCCGTTGACATAACACGGCATCGAGGTGGCATCGAGGAAGGCCGCTAGCGCAGCGCCGCCCTCGCTCCACTTCAGCGCTGTGCCGGCCATCACGACCGGCCGGGCAGCGCCGGCGATCATCTGGGCCGCTTGCTCAACCACGGCGATCGGCGCTGCGGAGGCCACCCGGTAGTCCCGGAACGGCGGCACCGGCACGGCGTCGAGGTCGACAGAGCCGTGCAAGATGTCCATCGGGATCTCGAGGAATGCCGGTCCCGGCACACCGCTCATGGCCGTGCGCACAGCGAGCTCGATGTACTCAGCGATGCGGCGGGTTTCCCCGCATGACCCGGCCCACTTCGAGATCGGCCGCATGAGCGACACGTGGTCCATCTCCTGCAGCGAACCGCGCCCTGCCTGGCGGAATGGTCCCTGTCCGCCGAACACGAGGATCGGGGAGTTCGCCCGCCAGGCGTTCGCGACGCCTGTCACGCCGTCAGTCACGCCCGGTCCGGCCGTGAGGATCGCGACGCCGACCTTTCCCGGATGCAATCGCGCCCACGCATCGGCAGCGTGAACCGCCGCCTGCTCGTGGCGGACGTCGACAACCTCGATGCCCTCGTCAAGGCAGCCGTCATAGATGCCCATGACGTGACCACCCGAGAGCGTGAAGACGCACTCCACGCCAGCGGCGGCGAGTGCTCGGGCAGCCAGCTGCCCACCGTGGCCCTTGGTCTCGGTCACGCCCAGCGCGCCCTTGTTCTTGCCGCTCATCGGACCCCCTATCTCGCCTCGACGTGGTGCCTACTGCCGCTCGCCTACGCGAGCACGATGTTCACCAGCTTGCCCGGAACTGTCACCACGCGCCGGATCTCGGCGCCGTCTGCGAACTGGGCGATGCGACCGTCGGCCAATGCCGCTGCCTCCAGATCCGCTGGCGAAGCATCTGCGTCGACGACGATCCGACTGCGCACCTTGCCATTGACCTGCACCGCCACCTCGATGACGTCCGCCGCCACGAGTGCGGGGTCGGCCTGTGGGAACGTCGCGTACACCACCGAATCGCTGTGCCCCAGCATCGACCACAGCTCTTCGGCGAAGTGCGGCGCCAGCGGCGCCAGCAGACGCACGAGCACATCAGCGACCGGCCGCGGCGTCGGGCCGGACCGGACGGTCAGCTCGTTGTTGAGTTCGGTGATCCGAGCGATGGCGGAATTGAAGCGCAGGTCCGACATCGCATCGGTGACGGCCGCGATCGTGCGGTGCACCTGACGTTCGAGCTCGGCGTCGGCGTGTGTGTCGGTGACCGTGAGGTTGCCGGTGTTCTCGTCGACAAGGTTGCGCCACACACGCTGCAGCAGCCGGTGCGACCCGATGACCGAATGCGGTTCCCAGGGCCGGCCCTGATCCAGCGGTCCCATGAACATCTCATACAGCCGCAGCGTGTCCGCTCCATAGGCGCTGTAGATGTCATCGGGGGTCACCGCGTTGCGCAGCGACTTGCCCATCTTGCCGTAGCGGCGTGTCACCGGTGCGTCGCCGTGCCAGAAGCCGCCATCGCGTTCAGCGACCTCGGAGGCTTCGACGTAGGAGCCCCGCTCGTCCTGATAGGCGGCAGCCTGGATGTAGCCCTGGTTGTAGAGCCGACCGAATGGCTCGGGGCCGCTGACGTGGCCCAGGTCGTACAGCACCTTGTGCCAGAAACGGGCGTACAGCAGGTGCAGCACTGCGTGCTCGACGCCGCCGACGTACAGATCTACGCCGCCCACGCCGCCCGCCGCATCGGTCATCCAGTACCGCTCGACATCGGGGTCGACCAACACGTCGTCATTGGTGGGGTCGAGGTAGCGCAGGTAGTACCAGCACGAACCTGCCCACTGCGGCATCGTGTTCAGCTCACGACGGTAGGTCCGCTCGCCGTCGCCGAGGTCATAGCGAGCCTCGATCCACTCGGCGGCTCGACCCAGCGGAGGCTCCGGGTCGGACGCTTCGTCCAGGGCTCTCGGCGCCCAGTCGCTCAGTTCGGGCAGCTTCACCGGAAGCTCGCTGTCGGGAACCGCCAGGGGAAGACCCGTCTCGTCGTAGACGATGGGAAAGGGCTCACCCCAATATCGCTGCCGACTGAAGAGCCAATCCCGCAGCTTGTAGGTCACCGTGCGCTTCCCGTGGCCGTTGGCCTCGAGCCAATCGTTGATCGCCGCCTTGGCCTCGGCCATTTCCATGCCGTCCAAGAAGCCGCTGTTGATGGCCTGGCCGGGGCCCGTATAGGCCTCGCCGGAATAATCGGCGGGGGGCTGCACCGTGCGCACGACCCGCAAGCCGAACCGCACGGAGAAGTCCCAGTCACGCTGGTCCTCTCCGGGCACTGACATGACTGCGCCGGTGCCGTAGTCGGTCAGGACATAGTCGGCGATGAACACGGGCACCGGCTCGCCCGTGGTCGGCACGCGGCAGTTCGCTCCCAGCCATACGCCGGTCTTGTCGCGATTCTCCTGCCGCTGCAGGTCGGTCATGTTCGATGCTCGCTCGCGGTACGCCCGAAGTGCGTCGCGCGGCGTTGCGGCGCCACTGGTCCATCGCGGATTTGTGCCATGCGGCCACTCATTCGCGACCAGCTCGTCAGCGAGCGGATGCTCCGGCGCGAGCAGCATGGCGGTGGTCCCGTAGATCGTGTCGGGACGCGTCGTGAACACTTCGACGTCCGGGCCGGAATCTGTCGCAAAACGGATGAGCGCGCCTTCGCTGCGCCCGATCCAGTTGCGCTGCATCAGCTTGATGGAATCGGTCCAATCGAGGCGATCGAGATCTGCAAGGAGGCGGTCGGCGTATGCCGTGATGCGCATCATCCACTGCCGCAGCGGCCGGCGGAACACCGGATGGTTGCCGCGCTCAGACCTGGCGTCGCCCGTGACTTCCTCATTTGCCAGGACGGTGCCCAGCGCCGGACACCAGTTCACGGGCGCCTCGCCCAAGTATGCGAGTCGGTGGTGGTCGAGTTCGATCCGCCGCGCCACATCGTCCATCTCGGCCCACGACATGGCGCCGACGGTGGCGGCTTCGCCTTTTTCGAAGCGCTCGATGAGCTCTGCGATCGGACGGGCGCGGTCAGCCTCGGCGTCGTACCACGAGTTGAAGATCTGCAAGAAGATCCACTGGGTCCAGCGGTAATACTCGACGTCGGTGGTCGCGACGGTGCGCCGATCGTCGTGACCGAGACCCAGGCGTGCCAACTGGCGCGACATCGTGGCGATGTTTCGCTCGGTGTTGGTGCGGGGGTGCTCGCCGGTCTGACGAGCGTGCTCCTCGGCCGGCAGCCCGAATGCGTCGTATCCCATCGGGTGCAGCACGACGTAGCCGGTCATGCGCTTGAACCGAGCGAAGACATCGGTGCCGATGTAGCCCAGCGGATGCCCGACATGCAGCCCCGACCCCGACGGATACGGAAACATGTCCATGATGAAGATCTTCGGCCGCCCCGTTTCCTCAGGTGCTGCGCCGTCGCCGAGTTGGCCGTTCGCGAGCGGGCCGCTGGGGTTGGGCGTGTGGTACGTCCCGTCGCGTCGCCAGCGCTCCTGCCAGCGCAGCTCAATGTCCTGGGCCATCGCAGCGTTGTAGCGATAGGGCGGAAACGCGGACCACGAATCAGCAGCCACGTCTGACGTGACGCCAGACTCCGCAGCTGATACGTCGGCGTTCACCCGCGCAAGGATACGACGGCAACGGAAAATCTCGACATGGCGAACAGCTCGGACAGAAGCTGCGCTCGGGGCGCCGCTACCCTGCGAGCCGTGTCGGAGACGGGGACCGAAATCGGCGCAGCGGCGAGTGCGACGGCCTCAGCAGCCGAGCGGTCCGCGGGAGTTGTGAGATTCGACGAGCCCTCCCACCAGGATTGGGAATCGGCCGCCGTCGCCGCGCTTGGGGGTGAGCCGCTGTCGGGGCTCGACTCGACGCTGCTCGACGGCATCGTGACCTCTCCGCTGTACACGCCCAGCGAGCACGGCACCGAGAATGACCCCGCCGGTTTGCCCGGATCGTTCCCGTTCGCACGGGGCGCCGCGGCTACGAGCAACCGCGCGGGTTGGGAGATACGCCAGACCCACGACGTGCGCCGTGCTGAGACTCCCGACGCAGTCGCCGTTGACACCACCGCTGGCGTCAACGCCATCACCGTTGCACGCGGCTGGGATGTCGAACTCCACGCCGCAGCACTGGCCGCCGGAATTGCCGGCGCCGCGGCCGCCGGGGCAACCATCCATCTGGCGGCCGGGACGACACCCGCCCATGCCGAGGCGTTCGCAGCGGTGCTGGACGAAGCGGGTACAGACCTGCGCGCCGCGAGTTCATGGCTCGGCATTGATCCGGCGGCGAGGTTCGTCACCGGCTGGATCGGCCCCTCCGATGCGAGCAACCGCTCAGAGGGCTTCGCGGCCGAAGTATCGGGCGCTGCCGACGCCGCAGTCTCAATGTCGCAACGCTGGCCCGCGACCACGCCGCTCGAATCCGACGGCAGCGTCTTCGCAGATGCGGGCGCAAGCGATGCCGGTGAGCTGGGGGCGGCCCTCGCCGGCGGACTGATGTGGCTGCGCGCCCTGTCCGACGTCGCCGACAGAGGAGATCTGGGCGTCGCTGCGGCATCCGGGCTCGTCGGCTTCACGCTCTCGGGCGGGCCTGATCCGTTCGTGACTGCGGCGAAGTGCCGGGCTCTTCGAGTCTGCTGGACGCGGGTGCTGCAGGCCTGTGGCGTCGATCTCGCCGCGGAAGGCCGTCAGCTGCCGCTCAAGCTGCACGCCGTGACCTCGACTGCGATGCTCGCTCGCCGCGACCCGTGGGTCAACATGCTGCGATCGACAGCCGCGTGCTTCGGCGCCATCATCGGCGGCGCGGATGCCATCACCGTGCAGCCGTTCGACGCCGCGGGCGCGGTGACCCCCGACGGAGGCCCACTGGGGTTGCGCGTCGCCGCGAATACGCAGTTGATGCTCGCCGAGGAGAGCCGAGTCGGCGCCGTGATCGATCCCGGCGGCGGCAGCTGGTATCTCGAGGAGCTCACCGCACAGATGGCGCGCGAGGCGTGGCAGCGGTTTCAGTCGATTGAAGCGGCAGGCGGCATGTGCGATGCCCTCGCGAGCGGCCAGCTGTACTCCGACGTTGCCACAGATCGAGCCCGGCGCGACGAAGCGATCACTGCCGGGCAGCGCGTGCTCGTCGGCGTCAACGAGTTCGTGGCCGACGACGAGCACGTCGCCGAGGCTCCGCCGCAGAACGCGACGTCCCCAAGGTGGGGTCTGCATCGCTGGGCGGCCGCCTACGAGAACAGCTCCCACGAACACAGGTAGCGACGAAGCGCATGGCAACCATCGGGGACTTCACCACAATCGATCTCGTCGAGCCCACGACAGGAACGAGCGGCTCGGCGGACGAGCGGTCGAGGTGGGCGACGCAATTCGAGCGAGAGGCCGGTGCCTCCCCCACCGCGCTTGCGGGCGAGACGCCTGAGGGCATCGCCGTCGCGCCCCTCTACACCGCTGCTGACATCGAGGATCTGTTCGGGGGATCCGACACCGTTCGAGCCGATCCGCTGGGCGGGGGCCGCACCTACCTCGACGGCTATCCGGGCTTCGCGCCGTACCTGCGGGGTCCCTACCCGACGATGTACACCAACCAGCCGTGGACCATCCGTCAGTACGCCGGGTTCTCCACTGCGGAAGACTCCAACGCCTTCTACCGCCGCAATCTCGCGGCCGGCCAGCGTGGCCTGTCGGTTGCCTTCGATCTCGCCACGCACCGCGGCTACGACTCCGACCATCCCCGGGTCGCTTCCGATGTCGGCATGGCTGGCGTCGCAATCGACTCGATCCTCGACATGCGCACACTGTTCGACGGCATCCCGCTCGATCGCATGAGCGTGTCCATGACGATGAACGGCGCCGTGCTGCCGATCCTTGCGCTGTACGTGGTCGCTGCGCAAGAGCAGGGCGTCAAGCCCCAGCAGCTGACCGGGACCATTCAGAACGACGTTCTCAAGGAGTTCATGGTCCGCAACACCTACATCTATCCGCCTCAGCCTTCGATGCGGATCATCGGCGACATCTTCGAGTTCACGTCCGCGGAGATGCCTCGGTACAACTCCATCTCGATTTCCGGCTATCACATGCAAGAGGCCGGAGCCACTGCGGACCTGGAATTGGGCTACACGCTCGCTGACGGCCTCGAATACCTGCGCTGCGGAATCGATGCCGGCATGGGCGTCGACGACTTCGCACCGCGGCTCAGCTTCTTTTGGGGCATCGGGATGGATTTCTTCATGGAGGTCGCCAAGCTGCGGGCCGCCCGGCTGCTGTGGGCCAAGCTGGTCTCGGCATTCGAGCCGCAGAATCCCCGTTCGCTCTCGCTTCGAACCCACTGCCAGACCTCGGGCTGGTCGCTGACTGCTCAAGATCCGTACAACAACGTCGTGCGCACGTGCATCGAGGCCATGGCCGCCGTTGACGGGCACACCCAGAGCCTGCACACCAATGCGTTCGACGAGGCCTTGGCCCTGCCCAGTGACTTCAGCGCCCGCATCGCACGCAATACGCAGTTGTTCCTCCAGCACGAAGCAGGCGCCACCCGAGTCATCGACCCATGGGGCGGCAGCTACTACGTCGAGCGGCTGACGGCTGAGCTGGCCCACCGGGCCAACGAGCACATCGCCGAGGTCGAACAGCTGGGCGGGATGGCACGGGCCATCGAAGCGGGCATGCCCAAGATGCGCATCGAAGAGGCCGCGGCCCGCACGCAAGCCCGCATCGACTCCGGACAGCGGACCGTGGTGGGCGTGAACCGCTATCGCTCCGGCCTCGAGTCCGAGGTGGACATCCTGCGGGTGGACAACGCCCAGGTTCGCGCTGCCCAGCTCGCCAAGCTTGAGCGCTTGCGCGCCGAGCGGGACGGTGATGCAGTGCGGCGCTCGCTCGCCCGTTTGCGCGATGTCGCCGACAGCGGCGTCGGCAACCTGCTCTCAGCATCAATCGATGCAGCACGCTGTCATGCCACCGTGGGAGAGATCAGCGAAGCAATGGAAGACGTCTTCGGACGGCACACTGCGCAAATCCGAACGATCAGTGGGGTCTACGGGAGCGAGATGGAACGTGACGACCTCAGCGACGGCTCGACCGCAGCGTCGGTGTCCGCCGTGCGCGCCAGGGTCGCCGCCTTCGGCGAGCGGACCGGGCGCCGCCCGCGCATCCTCATCGCGAAGATGGGCCAGGACGGCCACGACCGTGGCCAGAAGGTCGTCGCGACCGCGTACGCGGACCTCGGCTTCGACGTCGACATCGGGCCCCTGTTCAGCACGCCGTCCGAGACCGCCCGCCAAGCGGTGGAGAACGACGTCCACGTCGTCGGAGCATCATCGCTGGCGGCAGGCCACTTGACGCTGGTTCCCGAGCTCAGTGCCGCGCTGACCGAGCTCGGCCGGCCCGACATTCTGGTCGTCGTCGGCGGCGTCATACCTCAGCAGGACTTCGAGGCGCTGCGCGCCTCAGGCGCAGCGGCGATCTACCCACCCGGGACCGTCATCGCCGAAGCCGCCAACGAGATGCTCGATCTGCTGGAGAACACCAGCTAGAAGAACAACGCCGCCTAGCGGAACAGTGCCACCCGTCTCAGCGGTGGCGGCTGCCGACGTTGCGGATCTTCTTCTTGGCCCGAGTACCGCGGTACGCCGTGCTGGACGCGGCGCGCATGCCGCGAGGCGCCGCAGCGAGCTGGGTGTCGGCGTCATGAAGTTGAGCGTGGTACCGCCGATGCACCCAGACTTTCTCTGCACCGACGATGATCTGACCCCAAGTCGTGCCTCGCACGGCGAACGGCGCGGTGCGCTCGACACGGCCGAGCAGTTCGACCGGCTTCGCGGGCCGCAGCGCCCTGGTTCGCATGACGACCACATCGGCGTCGGTGATCGCCAGCAATCGGTAACGCGAGATCGTGAGCACCGCTGCGCCGGCGAACGCGACCGTCGACATCAAGGTCACCTGCAACCACGGCAGATCAACGGTGAATACCACGCCGATGAGCGCCGTCACTCCGATCACTAGCAGAGTGAACGGATGCAGCCCGCCTTGTGCGGGCACGATTGCACGCACGTGATCGCCCTGATGCAGGAACTGCTCAACCAGATGCGACCGGTCGCCCCTGCGAATGCGCCTCAGCAATCCCACGCCGACATTCTGCCGGAACAAACCGCCTCGTCGTGTCACGTGTCTCGGATTCAGATATCGATTGGCCGGATGGCGATGGGTACCCTGCGCGCAATGGTCTCGGACACACCCGACGGGCTCGAGGTGCGCCTCGGCGATCTCGCACGCGACGTGCGCTACGGGGACCGTGCCGCCATCGGCCAGGCAATCACGCTCGTGGAGTCGGGGCGCGCCGAGGACTCTTCTGCGGCACAGGCGTTGCTTGCGGCTCTGCTTCCCGCGAGCGGCGGCGCACACCGGGTCGGCATCACAGGGGTGCCAGGCGTCGGCAAGAGCACTCTGATCGAGTCGTTGGGAACGATGCTCACCGAGCGCGGCCACCGTGTTGCAGTGCTGGCAGTCGACCCGACGTCCACTCTCACAGGCGGTTCGATCCTGGGTGACAAGACCCGGATGACGTCGCTCGCGAACGATCCGGCGGCGTTCGTGCGACCGTCACCGACATCGGGCGAGCTGGGCGGGGTGACCCGCGTGACCCGTGAGTCCGTCTTGGTGCTCGAAGCAGCCGGTTTTGACGTCGTCCTCGTCGAGACCGTCGGCGTCGGACAATCCGAGACTGCGGTCGCCGACATGGTGGACTTCTTCGTCGTGTTGATGCTGGCGGGCGCCGGAGACGATCTCCAGGGCATCAAGAAAGGGATCCTCGAGATCGCCGACCTGATCGCTGTCAACAAGGCCGACGGGGACAACGACGAGCGCGCCAACATTGCCGCTCGCGATTACGAGTTGGCATTGCACATGACCCAACCGGCCTCATCGACATGGTCGCCTCCGGTCATCACGTGCTCGGGCCTGGCTGGCGACGGCCTCGAGGACCTGTGGGCACATGTGCTCGAGCACCGTCGGCTGACCACCGCCAGCGGTGAGTTGGCAGTCCGCAGAGCCGGCCAGAGGGTCCGCTGGATGCACGCAATGTTGTCCGAGCGCATGCGTGCCCGCCTCGCTGCCGACGTTCGGGACTTGCTGCCCCGGCTCGAGGCCGATGTGCGAGCGGACCGCGTGACGCCCGTCGCCGCCGTCGACCAGCTGATCGCTGCGGTCGACGAGGCTTAGAACTCTTCGTCGAACGCGACCTCGCCCTCGACGCCGATCTGGTAGCTCGCGACGGTGCGCTCGAAGAAGTTCGTGAGCTCTTGCACGTCCTGCAGTTCCATGAACGAGAACGGGTTCTTCGAACCGAATTGCTTCGGCAAGCCGAGTTGCACGAGGCGCTGGTCTGCGATGAATTCCAGATACAAGCGCGTGTCGGCGGTGGACATGCCGGCCACGCCGCCTGACAGCACATCTTCGGCAAACCTCGTCTCCACATCGACGGCTTCGGTGAGCATCAGCCGGATCTTGTCCGCAAGGTCGGCATCGAACAGCTCGGGCTGTTCGGAGCGAATGGTGCGGACCACCTCGAACGCGAAGTTCATGTGGGCGGACTCGTCGCGGAAGACCCAATTCGTGCCGGCAGCGAGGCCGTTGAGCAGCCCCTTGGATCGCAGGAAGTAGACGTACGCGAACGCGGCGAAGAAGAACAGCCCTTCGATGCATGCTGCAAAGCAGATGAGGTTCAGCAAGAACGCCTTGCGATCATCAGTTGTCGAAAGTCGATCGAGTGACGAGATGCTCTCCATCCAGCGGAAGCAGAAGTCGGCTTTCGCAGCGATGGAGGGGATGTTCTCGATGGCTGCGAACGCCTCGGCACGCTCGTCGTGATCTGGGATGTAGTTGTCGAGCAGTGTCAGGTAGAACTGCACGTGCAGCGCTTCCTCGTACAGCTGACGGCTCAGGTACATCCGTGCTTCGGGACTGTTGACGTGCTGGTACAGATTCAGCACGAGGTTGTTGGCGACAATCGAATCGCCCGTTGCGAAGAAGGCGACAAGCCGGTTGATCAGGTGCCGTTCGGCGGGCAGCAGTTTGTGGTCCAAGTCGACGATGTCGTCGGAGAAGTCGATCTCTTCCACCGTCCAGGTGTTGCGGATCGCATCGCGATACATCTCGAAGAACACCGGGTACCGCATCGGCCGGAGTGTCAACTCGAAACCCGGGTCCAAGATCGTGCCGTGTCGACCCGGCGCCGCCGGCATCTCCGACGGCGTGAGTTGGGGTTCAGAGGAGAATTCCGGTTCTGGCTGAACAAGTGCCATGACAGTCCTTTATGGCGAAGCCTCAGTCGCAGGCTTCGCAGGTCTCTGGGTTCTCCAACGAGCAAGCAACGGCTTCCTGCGCTGCGGCGGCGTCGGGCATGGTGGAGATGACCGCATCACGCTGCGGCGCTGCGGCGGCCGATCCGGCGGGCTGCGACACACTCTCGGTGGTGGTCTGATTGATGCGAGTCGCCGGTCGCGACCGCAGGTAGTAGGTCGTCTTCAGACCCGCCTTCCATGCGTGCATGTACATCGAGGAGAGCTTCCCGATATTCGGGCTCTCCATGAACAGGTTCAGCGATTGGCTCTGATCGATGTAGGCGCCGCGGGCTGCGGCCATGTCGATGAGGGCACGCTGGGGCAATTCCCAAGCGGTGCGGTACATCGAGCGGATTTCGGCGGGGATCTCGGCGATGTCTTGTACCGAGCCCTCTGCCACCTTGATGCGGTTCGCCATGGCGTCATTCCACAGGCCGCGCCCTCGCAGCTCGCGCACCAGATAGCGATTGATCTGCAGGAACTCGCCAGAGAGCGTCTCGCGCTTGAACAGGTTCGACACCTGCGGCTCGATGCACTCGCAGCAACCGGCAATCGCGGCGATCGTTGCGGTAGGAGCGATGGCGACGAGCAGTGAGTTGCGCAACCCGTGCTGGCCGATGCGTTCGCGCAGCTCGGCCCATCGCTGCGGATCGCTGGGCTCGACGCCCCAGAGGTCGAATTGCAGGTTGCCCGATGCGGCGCGCGTGTCGCCGAACGCCGAGTGAGGGCCGTGGGCGCGGGCCAGTTCACAGCTCGACCACAGCGCCCAGTAGTAGATCTCTTCGGCAATACGCGTGGAGATCTCCAGAGCCTCGGGCGAGTCGAATGCCAGATTCAGCTGGAAGAACACGTCCTGCAAGCCCATGACGCCGAGACCGACCGGGCGCCACCGGTCATTGGACCGCGCAGCTTCGGGCGTCGGGTAGTAGTTGATGTCGACGACACGGTCCAAGAACGGCACCGCTGTGCGCACGACTTCGCCCAATCCGGCGAAGTCGACCGCGCCGTCGCGCACGAACTTGGCGAGGTTGACCGATCCCAGATTGCACACGGCGGTCTCGTCGTCGCTGGTGACCTCGAGGATCTCGGTGCACAGGTTCGAGAGGTGGATGACATTGCCAGGGCCGCCGGTCTGGTTGGACTTGGCATTGGATGCGTCCTTCCAGGTCATCCATCCATTGCCCGTCTGCGCCAGTGTCCGCATCATTCGGCTGTAGAGCTGTCGAGCCGAGACCTGCCGCTCGTAGCAACCCTCGGCTTCGGCCTCCTGGTACGCCGTGGTGAACTCGTCGCCGTACAGGTCGGTCAGGTGCGGGACCTCCTTCGGGTCGAACAGCGACCACTGCCAGTCGTTCTCGACGCGGCGCATGAACTCGTCGGGCACCCAGTTCGCCAGATTCAGGTTGTGGGCGCGCCGGGCATGGTCGCCAGTGGACTCCTTCAATTCGAGGAAGTCTTCGATGTCTGCGTGCCACGACTCGAGATAGACGCACGCTGCGCCTTTGCGACGTCCGCCCTGGTTCACCGCTGCGACGGACGAGTCAAGCGTCTTGAGCCACGGCACGATGCCGTTCGACAAACCGTTCGTCCCGCTGATCAGCGAACCCTTGGATCGGACCCGGTGCCAGCCGACGCCGATGCCGCCCGCGAACTTCGACAGCTTGGCAATGTCGGTGTAGCGACCGTAGATGCCCTCGAGCGAGTCCGCAGGGCTGTCGAGCAGGTAGCACGACGACATCTGCGGGTGCGCGGTGCCGGAGTTGAACAGCGTCGGCGACGACGGCAGATACCGCAGGCTGGAGATCAGCTCGTAGAAAGAAATGGCCTCTTCGGCGGAACGCGACAGCCCGCAGGCGACTCGCAAGAGGAAGTACTGCGGCGTCTCGACCACGCTGCGGCGCTGAGGATGGCGCAAGAGGTAGCGGTCGTAGACAGTGCGCAGACCGAAGAACTCAAAGCCTCCGTTGCGGTGCGGCATCACGGCGTCGTTCAGCTTGCGAGCGTTCGCACCGACGAACGCGACGACCTCAGGGTGAATGAGCCCGCACTCGCCGCCGAGGTCGATGGACTGGCTGAACGAGTAGATGTTCTGGTTCTGGACTTCCTTGTCGATGTAGGTGGCGAGCAGACGAGCCGCCAGCTTCGAGTAGTTCGGCTCTTCAGAGATCAATGCTGCTGCGGTGCGGATCGACAGCTCGTCCAGTTCGGTCGTGGTAGCACCGTCGTGAAGGCCCGAAATGGTGCGTGTCGCGACACGCATCGGGTCGACGCCAGCGAGCTCTGTCGCGCAGCGCTCGACAGCGCGCACGATCTTGTTGACATCAACGGCTTGCATCGAGCCATCGCGCTTCTGGACGCGCATACCCGGTATGTCTGCGGCCTGCTGCTGTGTCTCAGTCGCCGACACCTCGGTGACGCTCATGTTCCCTAGCCCCTTCGCAGGCCGTCGCTCGGGTGTGCCGGGCGGACGGCCTTGGCCTCGGTCTCCTCACTTCCCGCAACCTCGGCTCGGTGTCATCCAACGGAGTGTTGCTGCGCTGGATCACATTGCCGTAGTTACAGAGATGTAAGAGACAGTTATAGCGCGCGACTCAAGCAGCGTCGCCCTAATCGCAGATCTCCTAGCTCCAAGGCCGCAAGCGTGGAAATTGTGCTGACGTGATCGCGCGAGCGTCCGCGCCCGATCACCGGATGCCACACTGCTCGTGTGTCACCTGATTCGAACCGGCCGGATCGCATCGTGGTCGTGGGAGCGTCACTTGCGGGCGCCCGGGCCGTGCACAGCATTCGGTCCGCCGGCCATGACGGAATGCTGACGCTCATCGGCGCCGAGCCGCATCTGCCATACGATCGCCCGCCGCTGTCCAAGGATTTCCTGACTGGTGAGCGCGACGCTGACGCGCTGATGCTCGACCCCCCGGGCGCCTACGACGAAATCGGCGCGAAAGTCATGCTGGGGACGACCGCAACGGGCCTCAACCTCGACGCACGCACGGTCGCTGTCGAAACAGATGGCCCCAACAGCGGCGAGCAAGTGCCCTTCGATGCCCTCGTCATTGCTACGGGCGCCTCCGCGCGGCCGCTGCCGGGAACCGAAGGCCTCGATGGCGTGCACACGCTGCGCACCCTGGACGACGCGACCGCGATTCGCGAGGGGCTGACCGCAGGTGCGCGCGTTGCGGTTGTCGGCGGAGGCTTCATCGGATCCGAGGTCGCTGCGTCTGCGAAGGCCCGCGGTTGCGAGGTCACGGTGATCGAGGCGGCGTCAGCCCCGCTCGTACGTGGCTTGGGCGCCGAAATGGGCTCGCTGGTGGGCGCGCTGCATGGCCGCAACAACGTCGAATTGCGTCTCGGCGTCGGCGTCGAGGGAGTGCTCGGCGCCGACCGGGTCGAGGCCGTCACCATGGCCGACGGCACACGGATCGAAGCAGATCTGGTGGTCGTGGGCATCGGCGTCGTCCCGAACACTGCCTGGCTGGCCGGCTCGGGACTGCACATCGACAACGGAGTGGTGTGCGATGCGACACTGTGCGCGGGTCCGCCGGGGATCTACGCGGTGGGCGATGTCGTCCGCGCGCCGAACGCCTGGCTCGGAGGGGGGGCCATCCGTGTCGAGCACTGGACCGCCGCCGTGGAACACGGGATGACCGTGGGGCAAAACGTGGTGGACCCGCAGCGGGCGATTCCGTACGACTCGGTGCCGTTTGTGTGGTCCGATCAGTACGACGCCCGGATCCAGATTGCCGGACACCCCGATGCCGGCGACGACGTCGAGGTACTCGTTGGATCCGCTGCGGACGACTCGTTCCTGGCCGGTTACCGGCGCGATGGTCGTCTGAGCGCAGTGATGTCGGTGAATGCCATCAGGCCGTTTGTTCGCTTCCGGCGGTTGCTCGCGAGCCATCCAAGCTGGGACGATGCACTCGAGCTCGCCGCGACTTTGGCATGAGCCTCGTCAGCGGCCGGTTCGGCTCCGAACGACCGATGCGCCAGCTGGCGCGACGACGATGGCTCAGGTGACTGCCAGATCCACCTCGTCGCGCTCGGCATAGAAGCTCATGAACCCGGCGATCTCGGCAATCGGATCGGGATACGACCACACGATGTCGGGGTGCGTCTTGCCGTTCACCGTCACTGACCAGTAGCTCGCATCGCCCTTCCAAGGGCAATGCGTCGAGGTGTCAGTGGAGCTCAGCAATGACATGTGCACGTCCGGCGCAGGCAGGTAGTGCCGCGGGGGCAGTCGCCCCTCAGTGAGCACGACCGCTGCGGTCGTGTCCGCCACGATCACGCCGTCGACGTGGACCGTCAAGCGTCCTTTAACGGGCTCGACGAGGATCTCCGGTCGACGATGCTCGCGCTTGGCACCGGCTTCATTTGTCGTCGTGCTGCTCATCGGTTCGCCCCCATCGATCGGACCCGCACACATCTTGGCAGGACACGCACGACTGCGACGGCGCCGGCGACGATCCTGTGGCAGTGCGCCACAGCGGCCCCGCTGTGGTCGGGCTGAGAGGATTTGAACCTCCGACCCCTGGTCCCCCAGACCAGTGCGCTAACCAGACTGCGCCACAGCCCGTCTCGGCAGGCACGATACCGCCTCAGTGCTGCAGCGAGTTCTTCGATTTGGCGCTGCGTCGACTTCTGCGTCGCTGCCGGCGGAATGCCCGCTCAGACGATCCATTCGACGAGCCACACCACACCCTCAACGGCCCGCCAGCCCAAATAGACCGTCGCCATCACCACGACGAGCCAGAAATGCCACGGAGCTCCGCCTCGCCTGTCCCGCTGCCGGCGAGCCTCGCTGCGCGCGCCGGGGCCAAGGCGGCGGTCGACGGTCCCGGCCCGCTTTCGAGCCGGTCGACCGGTGTCGCCAGATCGACGTCTCATCGACGCCGAACTCGCAGCTTCAGCGGGGTCTTCGCCAGACCCAGCTCCTCGCGCAGGCGGCGCTCGAGATAGCGCAGGTAGGTGGCCGGCATTTCCCGGTTCGCAAACAGCGTGAAGGTCGGCGGCTGCGTGGCGACCTGGGTCGCGTAGAGCACTCGGGCTCCACCCGGTGCAGGCTGCGCGGACTGGGCACGCTTGATGATGTCGTTCACCTTGCTGGTGGGAGCCCTCGATTCGTACGCCTCCATAGCGGCGTCGATCGCGGGCACCAGCCGATGGACGCCACGACCGGTGAGCGCGCTGATCCGCAGGACAGGCGACTCGCCGACGAAGTGCAACCGGCGCGCCAGGTCTGCGAGCACCATCTCCCGATGCTCGGTGTCGACGGTTTCCCACTTGTTCAGGAGCACGACGATCGGACAGCCTGCAGCGTCGATGCGCTCTGCGAGGCGCTGGTCCTGCGTGGTGACGCCCTCGGTGGCATCGACAACCAGCATCACCACGTCGCAGGCGTCAATGGCTCGCAGCGCCCTGAGATTGGCGTAGTACTCGGTGTCGGTGTCGACGCGGGCCTTGCGCCGCATGCCGGCAGTGTCCACGAAGCGCACCGGGCCTGCGTCGGTCTCGACCAAGGTATCGATGGTGTCGCGTGTCGTGCCCGGACGATCGTGCACCACGGCCCGCTCATCTCCGATGAGCCGGTTGAACAGAGTCGACTTGCCGACGTTCGGCCGCCCGACGATCGCCACTGACGGGATCGACTCGTCCGGGTCGGGAACTGGCGATTCGGGACCCGGCGCGGGCTCCAAGCTCGGTGCCGACTCAGGTTGAACGCCGTCGTCACGAATGCTCATGCCCCCGGCGGTTTCCAGCAGCTCGATGACCCGATCCAGCAAGTCGCCGACGTTGCGGCCGTGCAGCGCCGAGGCCGCCCAGGGCTCGCCGAGCCCGAGACGGCTGAACTCCCAGACGCCGTGATCTCGCGCGCCGCTGTCTGCCTTATTGGCCACCACCAGCGTCGGTCTGCCGCTGCGACGCAGCAGTGAGGCGATGCGAGCGTCGGGCTCGGTGATCCCGACCGTCACGTCCACCACGAGAAGCAGCACATCGGCGTCAGCCATGGCTCGCTCGCTCTGCTCCGACACCTTGTCATCAAGGGTGTCGCCGCTTTGGGACCATCCGCCCGTGTCGATCACGTTGAACGCATGGCCTCGCCAGGCGGCCTCGGCCGCCTTGCGATCCCGGGTCACTCCTGGCTGGGGTGCCACGACGGCCTCGCGGCGGCCTACGAGCCGATTGAACAGCGTCGACTTGCCGACGTTGGGCCGCCCGACAATGCCGACGGTCTGCAAGGCGTTGCCGAGGGGCCCCCCGGCATCGGGCGCGCCCTGGACCGATTCGCGGGCGACCACGCTGTTGTTCATCGAGCCGTTCCCGCGTCGATGGGCTGAGCAGTCGTTGCGTCCAGAAGCCAGCGCAGTGCAGCGCCGTTGGTTGGGATGATCTCAACCGGCTGCGGCAGTTCCGCAGGGGTCGTGCCGTCAAGGAACTTCCCGCCTGACAGGCACACGTCGGCCAGCACGTATCGGGCCGCGTCCGGCTCGTCGGCGAGCACCCGGCCGATATCGGCTCCGGCAAGCAGGCCGGTCACGCCGATGTTTCCGCCGAAGAACCTGTTCTCGATCTCAATGATGCGCACCGGAACTCGATCCGCAGCGCCCGATTGCCACCGAGCGACGAGCGGACGCAGCACCGCAGCGCCGTATGACCCGGTCAGGATTCCCACTGGCTTGGCCCCGCCCCGTTTCGATGGCTGGGATCGCCGCGACGCAGGCGCAAGCTCGACCCGCACGCCGGCTGGGGGCAATTCGCCGCTGCGGTTGGCGCCTTGGCCCGGCACCCGTACCGCCCGGTAGCCCGCTGCGGGCGCTCCGTCCACCCATGAGAAGAATCCGGCTGCCGGCGCTCGTTGCCGGGGAGCGGCAGCGCCGTTGGGGGCCGCATCCGGCGTGGCCGCCCAGAACTCTTGCTCGAAGGCGCGTGCCATGCCGATGCCATCTTCGTGCATCGCAAAATCGCCGTAAGTCTCCGCTGCCGGGAACGGCCGCCCGGCGAGCAGGTAGTACTCGTCGGCCGCGTACACCAAGCGTCGGCCCAGCACCCCGAGGTAGCGCTCCTGCCACTGCTCGCAGAGGTCGATCACCGCGGTCGCCTCAGCTTCGGTGTGGGGCCGCATGGCGGCTTCGCGCTGGTGTGCACTCACCCCCAGCGGCACGACCGCAAGCGTCGAAAGCGTCGGGAAGCGGTCCAGCACACCAATCAGGGTGTCGGCCAGCACCTCGCCATCGTTGACGCCAGGGCAGACGACGATCTGGCCGTGCACCTCGATGCCGCCGTCAAGCAAGGCACCGAGCCACCTCAGGCTGTACGCACCGCGCCGGTTGCGGAGCATCCGCGTGCGCACATCGGGGTCGGTGGCGTGAATCGATACGTACAGCGGCGACAATCGCTCGTCGAGCACGCGTTCGAGATCGAGCTCGGTGAATCGGGTCAGCGTTGTGAAATTCCCGTACAGGAACGACAGCCGGTAGTCGTCGTCCTTGAGGTACAGGCTGCGGCGCAGCCCAGGCGGCAACTGGTAGATGAAACAGAACTCGCAGTGGTTGTCACATGTCTGCACCCGGTCGAAGATGGCAGCGTCAACTTCCGCTCCGAGCGGCGCGCCGGCGTCCTTGCCGACGTCGAGGCGGACCTGGCGCCCCGCTCGCATGACTTCAACGCACGGGTCAGCCTCGTCGAGCATGAGCTGCCACGCGATGACGTCAGTGGGCACAACACCGTCGATCGACACCACTTCGTCGCCGACGGCGAGTCCGGCCATTTCGGCCGCCGAGCCGGGTTCCACCGCGACCACGACCGGCCGAGACATGGGTTCAGGATAGGAAGCGGCGAGGCCGAGCGGATGGGCAGCGAATAGCGGCCGCACATGCGCCGCCGGCCTCGGGGCAGCGGGCGCTCGATAGTGTCAACGCCGTGCGCGTGGACCGGGTGCTGCTGGCCGCACCACGCGGCTTTTGCGCCGGCGTGGAGATGGCCATCAAGGCCTTGGCGTGGATGGTGCGCACCTTCCCGCCGCCCGTGTACTGCTACCACGAGATCGTCCACAACCGCCTCGTCGTGGATCGCTTCGAACGCCTAGGCGTGGTGTTCGTCGACGATGTCGCCGCGGTGCCGCCCGGACACCCGATCATGCTGTCTGCGCACGGCTCTGCGCCCGAGGTTGTCGACGAAGCACGTCGCCGAGGCGGCTACGTCGTGGACGCTGTGTGTCCCTTGGTCACCAAAGTGCACCACGAGGTGCGGGTGCGCTCTGCGAAGGGCTATCGCATCGTCTATGTCGGTCACGAGGGTCACGAGGAGGCAGTCGGCACCATGGCCGTGGCGCCCGATTCAATCTCGCTCGTGTCCGAACCGGCCGACGTTGCCAACCTGGAAGACACCGAAGCCCCGGTGGCCGTGCTCGCACAGACGACGCTCAGTCACCGCGACTGGTCCGACGTGCTCGAGGCTGCCAAGGATCGCTTTCCCGACGTGTGGATGCCAGGCCGGTCTGACCTGTGCTTCGCCACCACCAACCGCCAGTCGGCACTGTCGGAGATCTCGGGACGCTGCGACGCGGTGGTCGTCATCGGCTCGGCGAATTCCTCGAACACCATGGCGTTGGCCAAGCTGGCGGCCGAATCAGGCTGCGAGCGAGTGCACCGGGTGAACGCGGCCGCCGAGCTGCCCGACGATCTCTGCGGCACGGTCGGCGTGACCGCCGGCGCCTCAGCACCCGAAGAACTCGTCACCGAGGTCATCACCGCGCTCGCGCCTTCCGAGGGCACCACTGAGATCTCCATCACCGACGAGGACGAGTACTTCCCCCCACCCCGAGAGCTGCGAGAGCTGCTGGGGGCGATGGAAACCGCCGTGCACGCGACCCTTGCGGTTTCCGCCGGTGCCCGAACCGCAGCCGCAGATCGCACCACCGCAGCCAGCGACGTCCTCGCCTCCCTCGCGGCGACGGCGGGCTGAGAGACCGAGTGCTGCGTGGCCGAGTGGGGCTGCCCCGCTCCCGGTCTCAGTGCTGATTGGGAGTGCCGGCCCTGGCTTGGGCTTCGTCGAAGAGGATTTGGATGCGTTCTCGAAGCTCTTCGGTTGTAGCCGTGATGGCACGCCGAGACACCCGGCCGGAGCTGCCGAGCTGCGGCGGATCCATCGGCTCCCCCACAACGATGCGAATGCGGCGTGGGTACATGAACTTGGCGCCGCGCGGCATCGCCGCCGCCGAGCCGCCGATGCCGACCGGAACGATGGGCACCTGGGCTCTCGCAGCGAGATACGCCGGGCCGTCCATCAGCGGGTGCACGCGCGGGCCGTCCTTGCGCTCGCCCTCACCGAACATCACCACCGGGCAGTCGCCGTAGCGCAGCGCATCGAGCGCGGTCCGCAGCGCTGTCCGGTCGGGTGCGTCACGCTTGACGGGGAAGCATCCCACCGTCGTGAACACCCAGCCGACCGGGCGGTACTTCCACATGGAGTCCTTGCCCATGACCCGCATCTGGGCGGGAATCGCGGCATGAATCGGAGTGTCGATGTAGCTGCGGTGGTTCGGTACCCACACACACGGTCCCGACGGCAGGTTCTCCAAGCCCTCCACCGTGATGCGATTCCAAGCCTTGAAAGCCCCCCAGGCCGGGTACTTGAGCGTGCGATAGGTGATGCGGTTCACGAGCCCGTTGCGGGGATCGAACTCCGCTGCGTCGTCGTCACTCACTGCACCGCCTCCGTCGTTTGCGTGCTGGGGGTCACCGCAACACGATGCAGCTCGACGATCTCGGCGACAACCTCTTCGAACGCCATGTCGCTCGTGTCCACGACGACCGCGCCGGCAGCGACGCGCAGCGGGGAGTCCGCTCGTGCCGAGTCGAGCCGGTCGCGGCGGTCCAGATCGGCCGCCAGATTCTGCACGGCATCGCTGTCGGTCGCCGAGGTCGCGCGAGATGCTGAGAATTCGCCGTCGTGCTGCGTGAGACGCCGCGCCGCTCGCACGATCGGCGTCGCCGTGAGGAACACCTTGAGCTCTGCATCGGGGAACACGACGCTGCCGATGTCGCGGCCCTCCATGACGCCGCCGCCGATCTGGCGCGCCCACTCGCGCTGGCGCTGCACGAGGACGCGACGCACCGCAGGATTGGCGGCCACCGCGCTGACGCTGCGGTCCACCTCGGGACTCCGGATGGCGTCGGTGACGTCAGAACCGTTCACGGTGACGAGCTGCGCACCGCACTCGTTGGCAATGTCGATTCCCGCACAGAGTGCGACCGCCGCGACCCCGTCGGTGTCATGGGGATCGACGCCAGCTTCGAGGGCCGCCCACGCCACGGCGCGGTACATCGCTCCGGTGTCGAGATAGTCGACGCCCAGCTCGGCGGCAACCGCCCGTGCCACGCTCGACTTTCCCGACGCGGCAGGGCCGTCGATGGCGATCACCGGCTTCGTCGAAACATCGCGCTCACCCGGAGCTGCACGCAGCGCCTCGAGCGCCTCGAAGAATCCCGGGAAGGTCTTTGCGACGCAACCGGGATCGTCGATCTCCACTCCGGCGACTCGCAGGCCCACGAGCGACATCGCCATCGCCATGCGGTGATCGTCATGGCAGTCGACCCGGCCAGCGCGCATCGCAGCAGCGTTGGGACGGATGATGATCCCGTCAGGCTCCGCGCTGGCCTCGACGCCTCGCTTAGTCAGCTCGACGACCGTGTCGCCGATGCGATCGGTCTCCTTGCAGCGGATGAAGCCGATCCCGCCAATGTGCGTCGTGCCCTCGGCGAATGCAGCGACGGCGGCCAGCGTCTGGGCCGTGTCGGAGCAATCGCGCAGATCGAACCGGCCGCCCCGAAGTGACGCTGCACCCTGCGGTGCTTCGACCGTGATTGACCTGTCACCGACCGCGACCCTTGCACCCATCTCCCCCAGGACCTGTGCAAACCGCACATCGCCCTGGATGCTGCTTTGGCCCAGTCCGTCGACGCGCACGCAGCCGCCGCACAGCGCCGCGGCAGCGAAGAAGTAGCTGGCTGTCGAGGCATCCGGCTCGATCTCGTAGTGGCAAGCGACGTAGTCCCGCGCCTGCACCACGTAGCGGCCCGGACTTGGTGTCGCGACTTGGGCGCCGAACGCAGTCATCACCGCCACGGTCATGTCGATGTAGGGCGCGCTAACGGCGCCGGCGACATCGTGGATCTGCACGTCGATTCCGCCCAGCAGCGGACCTGCGAGCAACAGACCGCTGGTGAACTGGCTGCTCACATCGGCTCGCAACTCCAAGCGATGCCGCGGCCCGCTTGATTCTCCGCCATTCGCGGCTCGGCGGCCAGCCCCAGTCGGTTGCGGCGACACCTCGATGGGCAGGCAACCCGGGACACCGAGTTCACCGATACCGACGCCCATGGTCCGCAACGCTGCAATCAGCTCGGCGAACGGACGCCGACGCAGTTGCGCGTCGCCGTCGAGCACCCAGCCACCGCCGAGTGCTGCAAGCACTGGCAGCACGAAGCGAGCCGTGGTGCCCGATGCCCGCGCTGCGACCCGGCCCGGCTCGTCGTTGGTGGCTCCCGCTGCGGGCGCACCGGGTCGAGCGGCAATGCCATCGACAGTGACACGGCCGCTGGACCGATCCGGTGTCACCGATGCGCCGACGGCGACAGCTGCACCCATCATGGCCTCGGTGTCGTCGGCGAACAGCGCCCCGTCCAGAGTGCTGCGGCCCTGCGCCAACGCAGCGCACAGTATCGCCCGGTTCGTGATGCTCTTCGATCCGGGCACCGCCGCGGTGCCGGCAGCACCGCTCACGAAGGGCGTGATGATCCGCCCCGCGGTCATGCCAGATCGCGCGTCGTCGGGTGGTAGCCCTGCCCCGCCAGCGCAGCCAGAAAGCGCTGGGCTTCGGTGCGTGCCACCACGAGCACCAGCACGCCTTCGGAGCCTTCGGGCGAGTGCGCCACCTCGATGTCCGCGACGTTCACATCGCAGTCGGCTGCGAGCATGGTGATGGCGGCAATCTGGCCCTTGCGATCCGGAATCGGCACCCGCACTTCGAGCAGCTCCTGGGGACGGACATAGCGAGACGGCAGGTTTGTTCGGGCTCGGCGCGCCTGGGTCAGCACGTCGCGCAGGCCATCGCGATCCGCAGTTGCCACGACATCACGGACCTGCGCCAGACGCTCGGCGAGCTCGTCGAGCACCGACACGATGGCGTCGCGGTTCTCCCCGCAGATGTCGAGCCAGATACCAGGGTGGCCGGCTGCAATGCGGGTCATGTCGCGAAAGCCGCCAGCGGCGAGCCGCAGCAGGGGTGCGTCGTCGAGCGCCCGGTCGTCCGCAAGGCACATGAGCGACGCCGCTGTCAGGTGCGGGACATGGCTGACAACGGCAACGAGCGCGTCGTGGCGCTGCGGAGTCATCGTGACCACATCGGAGCCGAATGCCGCGAGCACCCGCTGGCAGGTGCGCAGCGCGTGATCGTCGGTGGCGTCGGTGGGCGTGAGCGTCCACACCGCTCCGGCGAACATGTCAGGGTTCGCTCCGTCGACACCTTCTTGCTCGGAGCCTGCCATGGGATGGCCAGGCACGAAGCGAGGGTCGCTGACCGATTCCGACACTGCCGTCTTGACGCTGCCCGTGTCTGTCACCACAGCTGCGGCCGCGGCGCTGTGAGCCAACGCGCGTTTCACTTCTGCGGTCAAGCGCGCTGTGGGCACCGCGACGACCCAGAACGAGGCCTCAGTGTCGGTCCCGACCGCATCCAAGCAGCCGAGTTCGAGCGCTCGCTGCGCATGGGCAACCACTTCATCTCGACCCGTGACGTGCCAGCCGGACTTTCGCAGCGCAGCGGCGACGGAGCCGCCGATGAGCCCGGTGCCGACCACTTGGGCGCGCTTCGGTGAACTTGCATCATGCGAGTTGGAAGGCGAATCCACGGCCACGAACGCAAGGGTACCGATGGTGCCCGAGCCTCCCCGAAACACCCATGCAAGGGGTCGGACGCCTCAATCCGGCTCAGCCAGCTCCTCGACTCGCTCGGCCAGCGCGGTGCGGAATCGTTCCACGGAGGCCATCTTGATGTCCTCGTAGCCGCGCACCTTGTCGGCCAATCCGGCGACGGCGACCGCCTGTTCATAGCGGGCGGCGCCCGGGTCGCGTTCCAGCGCTGCGCATGCGGCCCCCACGCCCGCGAGGTACTCGCCTCGAAGCGCACGCTCCGTGCGGCGTACCTCGGTGTGCCCGAACGGGTCGAACCAGCGGCCTCGAAAACGCTTGCCGCGGCCAAGCAGTGCGAACACCGGCCGCCATGCCATGCCGATGCGCACCTTGGTGGTTCGGCCCAGCGCCCGCAGCACCGGCGGGTGCAGCTTCCATGCGACGACCCCGCCGCTCGACGCCGCCAGATCGGCAGCCACTGCGTTCGCCGCGGGATCGCACATGAGGCGGGCAACTTCGTACTCGTCCTTGTAGGCGGTCAGCTTGAACAGCCCCGCTGCCGCGGCCGCTGTCAGCCTGCGGGAGCCATCGCCGGCTCCACGATCCGCCCGGGCCACGGGCTCGAGGGCGTCGAGGTACTGCATTGCGAGCCTGGACGACTGGTAGGCGCACAACTCAGCCACGAAACGCGTCAGATCCTCCGCTGCCAGGCTGCCGCCTGCCAGTGATCCCACGCGCTCCGCGAGGCCGTCCGGCACGTTGGCGCCGGGATCGTCGACGGTGCCAGGCACCGCCGCGCCAACGGCGGCTTCGACCAGTGCTGGCTCGGCGACCATCGTGCGACCCCAGCGAAACGCGGCGAGGTTCGCAGCGACCGCGACGCCGTTCAGCTCGATGGCGGCTTCGATGCTGGCCGGAGTCAGCGGCAACGCACCGGCTTGGGTGGCCATCCCAACCACGAAGACGTTGGCGGTGACTGCCGAGCCGCACAGCGCCGTCACGATCGCGCTCACGTCGGCCCAGTGTCGGCAATCCGCTCGTGTGACCGCAGCGACACGCTCGGTCAGCTCGTCGGCTGCGGGCATGTCGATCGTCGGGTCCGCCACCATTGCGCCCGTCGGCGTCGCCGAAATCGAGCCGACGACCACAGTGCGCTGCGGATCGGCCACATCGAGGCCCGCCGCCGAGGCTGCGACCAGCAGGTCGAAGGCCAGGATCACGTCGGCCTGACCGCTGCCTAGCCTCGCCGTGGTGGGCGTGTCGAGCCGGGTGAATCGCAGATCGCCGACAACAGTGCCGGCCTTTTGCGAAAGACCGATCTGGTCGAGGCCTCGCGCTTCGAAACCGTCGAACATCGCCGCTGTTCCGAGCACCTGATTGACCGTCACCACGCCCGTGCCGCCGATCCCGCACATGCGCACCGACACGGCGTCAGGACCCACGACGGGGACAGGCGCCGGCAACTCGGCGGGCGGTTCGGCTCGGGAACTTGAGGCGTCGTCGCCGGACAACGAGCGCCGACGCAGCGGTGCGAGCATCTCGCGCACCGCGGTGCGCAGCGGCCCCGCCTGGATCACGGTCATGAATGACGGGCAGTCGCCGTCGAGGCAGGAGTAATCCAGATTGCAGGTCGTCTGATCGATGCGCGTCTTGCGCCCGAAGGGAGTGTCGACGGGCTGCACCGACAGGCAATTGCTCTTGTCGCCGCAGTCCCCGCATCCCTCGCAGATGCGTTCATTGATGACGACGCGCTGGGTCGGCGTGGGCTGTGTTCCTCGTTTGCGATGCCGGCGCGCCTCTGCAGCGCACTGCTGATCGTGAATCAGCACGGTCACGCCGTCGATGCCCGCCAGCAATTCCTGAGCTTCGTCGAGCCGGTCGCGACTCCACACCTCGACGCCGGCGGGGAGGGTCCGGGTGCGGTAGGCGGACGGGTCGTCGGTGGTCACCAGCACCTTCGCGACACCGCCCGCGAGCAGTGCCGCAGCGACATCGGGCACACTCAGCTGGCCGGCGGGGTCCTGTCCGCCCGTCATCGCAACGGCACGGTTCCACAGCAGCTTGTAGGTGATGTTCGATCCGGCGGCGACCGCTCCGGTGATGGCGAGCTGGCCGCTATGGAAGTAGGTTCCGTCGCCGAGGTTCTGGAAGATGTGCCGCGTCTCGACGAAGGGCTCCATCCCAACCCACTGGGTGCCTTCCTGGCCCATGCATGTCAGTCCGACGATGTCGCCGACCCGGTCGGGGTCCATCAGCAACGCCATCGTGTGACAGCCGATTCCGGCGCCCACGAGCGAGCCGTCCGGCACCACCGTCGAGCGGTTGTGCGGGCATCCCGAGCAGAAATACGGGCTGCGACTCTGCGCGAGCGGCAACTCGATACGAACCCGCTGCGGCGGCTCTGGCACCAGTCGGTCGCCGATGCGTTCGCGCAGGCGGCTGCGCAGCGGTCCGATCAGCTCGTCGGCGGTGAGTGCGCCATGGGATGCCAGCAGCATCCGATCCTGTTCGTCGGCCTTGCCGACGATGCGGGGATGATGCGACTGGTTGTACAGCGCGTCGGTCAGCAGCGACTCGATATTGGGGCTCTTCTCCTCGACAACGAACAACTCGGACAGCCCTCGCGCGAAGTGTCGTGCCCGCTCGGCGCTGAAGGGGATGGGCATGCCCATGCGGACCAGCCGGATGCCCGCGCCGTGCACAGACGCGTCATCGGTCAGCCCGAGCCGTCGCAGGGCCTCGCGTACCTCGCGGTAGGTGATGCCTGACGCCACGATCCCGATCCAGGCGTCTGGCGGGTCGACGGTCGCTTCGTTGAGCCGGTTCGCCGCGGCATAGGCAATGGCCAGCGGATATCTGACCTCGATGATCTCGCGCTCGATGTCCACCGTGTGCGGCGTCAGCAGGTAGCCGTCGGGTGCGTGCCGGTACGGCTCGCCGTCGATGGTCGGAATGGTCGGTTCAAAGCGGTCCGGGTCGAGCAGCACGGTGGCCGCTCCGTCGGCGACGTCGGCCACAATCTTCAAGCTCGTCCACAAGCCGGTGGCACGCGACATGGTGATCGCATGGCGGCCCAGGTCGAGCGCCTCGGCGGGGGTGCCCGGATACAGCACCGGGATGTGCAGGTCGGCCATGGTGCCCGCCGAGCTCGACGGGATGGTCGAGCTCTTGGCGGCCGGGTCATCGCCGGCGATGGCCACTGCGCCGCCCTGTGGATCCGCACCCGCAAACACCGCGTGACGCAGCGCATCTGTGGCACGGTCCACGCCAGGGGCCTTGCCGTACCAGATACCGACGACGCCGTCGTAGCGGGCGTCGGGGCGTGTCGTGGCCAGCTGGCTGCCCATGACCGCAGTGGCGGCCTGCTCCTCGTTCACGGCGGGCGAATGGACGATCGGCAGATCAGTCGCTGCACGCGCCGCCGCTACCGCAGCGTCGTAGCCGCCCAGCGGCGAGCCGGGATATCCCGACACGAACGCAGCGGTGCGCAGTCCGCCTCGACGGTCGGCCCGCAGCTGCTCGATCGGCAGCCGGGCCAAGGCCTGCAGCCCGGTCATGAACGACATGCCGTGGTCGTCGGTATAGCGCCCCGACAACCGGTACGTCTCTGCGAGGCTCATCACGATACTCCGGGGGTTGAGTGCGCAGCTGTGACTTCGATGACCCCATTGTGGCCGCTGGGCAGTGCAACCCGAAGCAGCCAATCTGCCCCTGCCGACCGTCAACGCTCAACACTTCGCGATTCAGCGTCTCGAAGCCCGCCGTCGCTTCAATCCGCACATCAGCACCAGTCCGACCACGTGCGCTCGCTACCTTGGGCACATGCCAGCCCACGACGCCAGTTCTTGGAGCTACCCGGGGGCGCGCTGGTGGAAGTTCGACTTCCACACCCACACCCCTGCATCGTCTGACTATCGCGACCCAAACACGGTAACGCCACGAGACTGGCTGCTTGATTTCATGCGGGCGGGCATCGACTGCGTCGCGATCACTGATCACAATTCCGGCGAATGGATCGATCGGCTCAAGTCGGCCGTGCACGGCTTGGAGGACGAGTCGCATGCTGAGTATCGACCTCTCTATCTGTTCCCTGGCGTCGAGGTCACCGCAAGCGGCGGCACGCATGTGCTCGCCATCTTCGATCCCAGCAAGCAGGCCAGCGACATCGACAGCCTGCTCGGCGCCGTCGGATACCACGGCGAACGAGGCGCTAACAAGCAAGCGGCCGATAAGTCCGTCATCGAGGTCGTGAAACAAATCGTCGATCTCGGCGGAATTGCGATCCCAGCCCACGTTGACCGAGACAAGGGTCTCTGGGAGCTGACAGGCAACACGTTGGAGCCAGTGCTGACCAGCGGTTACTTGTTCGCCGTCGAAGTCGCGGACAGTTCGGCAGCGAAGCACGATCTCTATCGGCAGCACCGTCTCGCGTGGGCGGAGGTGTTGGGCTCGGATTCCCACAGGCTCTCGGGTGGCAACGGTCACAAGCATCCGGGGTCCCACTACACGTGGATCAAGATGGAAGAACCGTCCATTGAGGGGCTTCGCTTGGCTCTCCTCGACGGCGAGAGATTCTCCGTGCAGCGCAGCGACGTGTCTGAACCCGCGATGCCACCGCTGCTACCCGCCCACCACATCCGAGCGATCGAAATCGCCGACGCGCGCTATATGGGCCGCGGCCAGACGGCAGAGGTGAGATTCAGTCCGTGGCTCAACGTTCTGATCGGAGGTCGAGGTACGGGAAAATCCACCGTGCTTCATTGCCTGCGTCTCGCAGCTCGCCGGGAAACAGAGCTCAAGAACCTCGACGAGCGCAGTTCAGCCCGCGTCACCTTTGAGCGATTTGCCCAAGTCCCCCGCGATCGCGGTGCCGAGGGAGGTCTCGAAGAGAAAACTCGCGTTCAATGGACGTTGGTCCGCGATCACGTCGATCATCGAGTGCATTGGAACCAAGACGGCGGTGACGCTGACCGGGTGGTGGAGGACCGCTCACACGGCGGCGACTGGACCAAGTCGTCGGCGCAGCACGTCACTCCAGAGCGTTTCCCCGTCCGTATCTTCAGCCAAGGCCAGATCGCCGAACTCGCGGGCGACAACCAGCGGGCACTGCTCGACCTCATTGATGACGGTGCCGGGACCGCCGACCGAGCGGACAGTCTGATCACGGCGCAGCAAGGCTTCAACGAGACGCGAGCGAGGCTACGCGAGCTCGATCGGCAACTGAGTCGCCGCGGCGAGGTTGACGTCGCGCTCGAAGACACCGACCGGAAGCTCGAGGCGTTCGAAGGCGCTGGTCATGCAGCGGCCTTGCAGTCGCACCGAGAGGCCGAACGTCAACGTCGCGAACTCGACCGGCACTTCGACGTGGCCGACGCAGCGCTCGCACGTGTTGACGAGATCGCTGGACAATTAGGCACGGAGGACGTACCTGCCGACCTGTTCGATGCGGACGCCGAGGACGACCAAACCGCGGTCGCGATCATCGAGCAACTGGACTCCATCGTGACCACTGCAGCGGAGGAGTTGCGGCAAGCAGCAGCGCGGGGGCGCCGGCAGGTCGAGCGACTGCGGTCCGAACTGAGGAACAGTGCATGGCGCGTCGCGGTTGACCGGATTCGTGAGGCCTACGACCAAACTGTCGCAACGCTCGACGATCAGGGCATCGGCGATCCTGCACAGCACGCGGAGTTTGTCCAAGAGCGCCAGCGATTGACCGAGGAGGTCGGCCGACTCATTGCGCTGCGAGCACAGCGGGACGACCTCGCGAAACAGCAAGTAGCTCAGCTGCGTGTCGTGGCGCAGGCGCGACGCACCGTCAGCGAGGCGCGGATCGACTTTCTCGCACAAGCACTCGCGCAGAACGAATTTGTGCGAATCAGGCTTGTCGCGTACGGAGACGACCTACGCGCGGCCGAGCGTTCGTTGCGCGAAGCGATCAATGTTGAGGATGACCGCTTCAGCGCCGACATCGGAGGCTCGAGCGAGACGACATCGGGCGAGGGAATCATCAATCGGCTGCTCGAAGGTCTTCCCCAAGCGCTCGACGAACGCCAGAGCGAGATCGAGAGGCGGCTGGCCACACTTCGTCAGCAGTTCATCGGCGCCTGTCGCGGAGAAGTGGTCTTCGGCGGACACTTCAACAACTACTTCCAACGCGAGTGCGACAAGAGCCCCGAGTTTCTCGATCGACTCCTGACGTGGTTCCCTCCCGACAGCCTCCAGGTGGAACACAGCCGCGGCGGCAATGGCGCGGACTTCGTGCCGATTGGACAAGGTTCGGCTGGCCAGCGGTCGGCGGCAATGCTCGCATTCCTGCTTGCGCACGGTGACGAACCCCTAGTGCTCGACCAGCCCGAGGATGACCTCGACAATCAGTTGATCTACAGCTTGGTAGTGCGGCAAATGCGGGAAAACAAGCTGCGTCGACAAATCATCGCGGTTACGCACAATCCCAACATCGTCGTCAATGGCGACGCCGAGATGCTCCATGTTCTCGACTTCGCTGCCGGCCAGTGCCAGGTCGTGCACTCGGGTTCACTGCAGGGCACGCAAATGCGAGACCAGGTGTGCCGTGTGATGGAGGGAGGCCGGGACGCCCTCGAACGTCGCTATCGCAGACTCGAGACCGGGTCTGGCGATGTTTGATTCCCGCAAGGAACTGCTCGACGCCATTCGGCTCGGCGAGACGAGCTTTCTCGAACTGAAGGAAGTGCGGTTCTCTGGTGCCAAGATCGCTGGGCCGGCGAGGGACAATCTGGCTGACGAGATCGCCGCATTCGCTAACCGCCGCGGCGGCGTTGTGGTGCTCGGTGTCGAGGACAAATCAAGGGATCTTGTGGGCATTCCTAGGGACCGGCTCGACAGTGTCGTCGACTTCGTGAAGGAAGTCTGCAACGACAAGATCACTCCGCCGCTCGAGCAGTACGTCCTAGACCGACTGTCGCTGCCGACCGGCACAGGACAGGCCGTCGACGTGGTCAAGGTGGAGGTGCCGCGAAGCTTGTTCGTGCACCGCAGTCCAGGCGGCTACCTGCACCGCGTTGCGGATTCCAAGCGCGCCATGTCGTCCGAATTCCTCGCTCGCCTCTTCCAGCAGCGCAGCCAGGCCCGACTGATTCGCTTCGACGAGCAGGTGGTCGGCGCCGCGAGCCTCGATGACCTCGCCCCATCGCTGTGGCAGCGATTCCAGACCCCTCGGTCAGAGCCAATCCGGGAGATCTTCCTCACGAAACTCGGCATGGCTTCGTCCGTAGATGACGGAGAATTGAGGCCGACGGTCACCGGGGTGCTCATGGGAAGCAACGAACCGCACCGTTGGATTCGGAACGCGTACGTCCAAGCCGTCGCCTATCGCGGCAGCTCGGTCCAGACCGGTTCGAGGACTGATGCGTACCAGCTAGACGCCGCAGACATCTACGGACCACTCGATCGCCAGATCATCGACGCCTGCCGGTTCGTTGCGCGCAACATGAACCGCGCCGCAATGAAAACTGTCGGCCGCGTCGACCGCCCCCAGTACGACATGGCCGCTGTCTTCGAAGCGGTGGTTAACGCCGTCGCCCATCGGGACTACGCAGTTCACGGCTCGAAGATCAGACTCCGCCTCTTCGTTGACCGACTTGAGCTGTACTCGCCCGGCGCGCTTGCGAACTCCCTGACCGTCGACTCGCTGCGCTACCGGCAGACGGCACGCAATGAGACGCTCTGCAGTCTCCTGACGAGATGCCCAATACCTGACGAAGAGTGGCTCGCAATCGGTCGTTCCCATTTCATGGAGAAGCGGGGCGAAGGGGTTCCGATCATCCTTGACAACAGCGTCGCGCTCTCGGGACGCGAGCCGGAGTTCAGCGTGTTGGACGAGTCGGAGCTGCGGCTTACTATCCATGCAGCAGATCCCGACTCACCAGCTTCAGCTTCAACTGACCTCTAGCACCGCCGAGGCGGCCGAACCATCGCCTCGTCGTACGGGAGCCGTCAACGTCGATTCGCAGCTTTCGCAGCGCCGTGGAGCTTCCGCACTTCGTCGGGCGTCAGCGGTCGGTTTTCCCCCGGGCGCAGCGACGAGTCCGACAGCGGGCCGATGCGGGTGCGAACGAGTCGCAGCACCGGATGGCCCACGGCTTCGCACATGCGACGCACCTGCCGATTGCGACCCTCGCCGATCACGATGCGCACCATCGACGGCTGCGGCATCGACACGACCGCCGGCGCCGTCGGCCCGTCGTCAAGCTCGACCCCGTTTCGCAGCTGCGCCAGCGCCCGCCGAGACGGAACGCCGCAGACATGGGCCAGGTATTCCTTGTCGACGCCCCAGGACGGATGCGTCAGCCGGTGGGTCAGCTCGCCGTCGTTCGTGACGATGATCAGCCCCTCGCTGTCGGCGTCAAGGCGCCCGACGGGATAGACGCGTTCGTCGGCGGGCACCAGGTCGGTCACGCAGCGCCGTCCACGGTCGTCGGATGCTGCGCTGAGCACGTCCCGCGGCTTGTTCAACAGGTAGTGCACCAGGCCCGGATCCCAGGCCACCACGGCGCCGTCGAGCTCGATGCAGTCAGTGGGAACGACACGGTCACCGGTGCGTGCGACGGTGCCGTTGACAGTGACGCGCCCCTCGACGATCAGCGCCTCGCAAGCGCGACGACTCGCAACGCCCGCTCGCGCCATCACTTTGTGGACCCGCTCGGGATCCGGCTCGTCGCTGGAGCCCCCGGTCACCGGCTCGCCGCTGCTATCCAGTGCGTTCGGCTGCGATGCGATCCATCGCCTCCACAGCGTCGGGATCGACGCTGAGCTCACACAGCGACGGCAGGTCGTCGAGGCTGTCGAGGCCGAGCCGCTGCAGCAGCAAGTCGGTCGTGCCGAGCAGCGACGCGGTTCCGGGGCCCGGATCGCGCCCGACTTCGGTCAGGTAGCCCTGATCGCTGAGCGTACGCACCACGCCGTCGGCGTTGACGCCACGGATCGCGCTGATCTGGGCTCGCGAGATCGGCTGCTTGTACGCCACCAGTGCGAGCGTCTCCATGGCCGCTGCGGACAGCCGAGCCGACCGGCGACCGCCGAGGAATCGCTCGACATAGTCAGCCGCCGCCACCGCGGACTGCAGCTGGTAACCGCCTGCGACGCGCACAATCGAGAAGCCGCGGCCTGTTGCTGCATACTCACGTGCAATCTGCGCACACGCTTGCTCCACGGCCGGAACCGGCTCAATCGTCACTGTCGCCAGGACTTCGGCACTGACGGGTTCCTCGGCGACCATCAGCACCGCCTCGATGGCTGCGAACAACTCGGCTTGCTGGTCGCGGGCGCTGAGGTCGGCATCGAGAGCATCTGTTGCGACCGGATCGATGCTCTCAGTGTCGGGACCCATGTCGTCGAGTGCGGCCGAATCAACCGCGGCGGCGCCGTTGTGCGGTGTGCGACCTCGCATCGACGGGTGTGTGATCGTACGCCCCTCGTCGCTGACGAGGCGAAGGCCGCCGGTCGGGGGGTCCTCGGTGCTCACGCTGCGTCCTCTCCGTAGGCGCCGGCCATTGTCGGCAGAACTGCGTCGTCGCCTGCAATCCAAATGACGCCGATGTCGCCGAACCGCTCGGCTTGAGTCATCTCGACGAGGCCCGAATTGAACAGCTCGAGCACCGCCAGGAAGTGCACGACGACCACGATGCGCTCGTCCAGATGGTTGGTCAGCTCGCGGAACGTCGCGGCGCCGCATTCTGCGAGCTGGCCGGCGATGTGTACTGCGGCCTCGTCCACGGTGATGCCCGCCGAACGCAGGTGCGACAGGTCCACCTTCGGCACCGGGCGGGGCGCAAGCACGCGCTGCATCGCCGCCACCAGATCTGGGGCTGTCGCACGTTCGAGCAAGTCCGGCACGGCGGTCGAGAAGCGGTCTTCGGGGCCTGCGGTTCGCGGCCACTGCATCGCCGCAGCCGCCCAGTGCTCGCGCAGCAGCCGCGCCGCTGCCGCGAACGTGCGGCCTTCGAGGAGCCGCGCGAGCACCTCGTCTCGGCGTCCGTACGGCGCCAGCTCCTCTTCGAGGTCGAGTTCGACGGGCGGGCTGGGCAGCAGGCGCCGAGATTTGAGCTCGATGAGCGTGGCCGCCAACACTGCGAACTCGGTGACGGCATCCAAGTCGATACTGGATTCGCCGCCGGCGCCGGCATCGCGGCCGACATCCGCCAGCACTGCGACGAAGTCGTCGACAAGCCGCGCCAGCGACACCTCCCAGACGTCCACCTCTTGGGAGACGATCAACTTCACCAGCACGTCGAGCGGGCCCGTGAAGGCCACTGTGCGCACCTCGTAGGCCACGCGGCCGAAGGTACCGCGCACATTCGTCAAGTCCAAGCATCCTCGCGCGCACCAAGTGCCTGACGAAGTCCGCGTTCGCGCCGCACCTGCCGAGCCATGCGCCCCAATCCACTGCGGTGCGAACACCGAGGTCCGGTACCTTCATGCGCCATGACACGAGTGCTCTCGGGCATCCAGCCCACCGGCGAGGTCCACCTTGGCAACTACCTCGGGGCGCTGCGCCAGTGGGCGATCGACCAGCACGACGCCGATGCGTTTTATTGCGCCGTCGATTTGCACGCCGTGACCGTCCAGCAGGATCCGGCTCATCTGCGCGTCTCGACGCTGGGCACCATGGCCACGCTCATCTCGGTCGGCCTCGACCCTGCGGTCTGCACGCTGTTCGTGCAGAGCCACGTTCCCCAGCACACCGAGCTGTCGTGGCTGCTCGAATGCACGGTGTCGCTCGGCGAGCTTCGACGGATGACCCAGTTCAAGGACAAGTCGGCACGCGCCGAGAGTGGCGAGGAAGCCGGGCAGGGCGGCGACCACGTCTCTGCGGGCCTGTTCACCTATCCGGCCTTGATGGCTGCGGACATCTTGATCTACGACGCTGACCGGGTGCCGGTGGGCGACGACCAGCGTCAGCACCTTGAGCTGACACGCGATGTGGCGCAGCGGTTCAATAGCCGCTACGGCGACACGTTCGTGATCCCCGACGCCGCCATCCCCACGGTGGGCGCTCGCGTCATGGACCTGCAGAACCCCACCGCGAAGATGTCCAAGTCCGCCGAGAGCCCCCAGGGCTCGGTCGGCATCTTCGACGACCCAGCTGACATCTCCCGCAAGTTCGCCCGGGCGGTGACCGACTCGGAGTCCGAGGTCCGCTACGACCCGGACCAGAAACCTGGCGTGTCGAACCTGCTGTCAATCCTGGGTGCCGCCACCGGCCGCAGCCCAGCTGACGCCGCCGAGGGCTATCACCAGTACGGGGCACTGAAGTCCGACACCGCCGATGCCATCGTCGCGCTGCTGGAGCCGATCGCGGCCAAGAAGGCCGAGCTCGACGCCGATCCCGCCGAGCTGGCGCGCATCATCGCTGCCGGCGCCGACAAGGCCGAAGCCGTTGCATCAGTCACGCTGGCGCGCGCCAAGGAGGCAATGGGCTTCCTGCCGAAGTCGCTCGAGACAGAAGCTCGTGTGCCGATGCGATGAAAGCACGTTTTCCGAGCGGAATCGAGCGCACCTGTGGCTCTGACTCACGCCGAGACCTCCGCGAAGATCGAAGTACATAAGTATCAGCAGGGCGGCAGAACTGCCGCTTTGCAACCCTTCCATCATCTCTGTCACACGCCCCGAATAGACAAGACGACGAGGAAAGACGCTGATAGGCGTACATTCGTTCGCAGACAGTGATATGCTTGCGACAGTTCAGCGAAGGGGGTGATGGCAGTGGATGATTATCGAGGCAGCGCTTCGCATCAGTCCGATGGGTCGCATCTGATGAGTGATGCCCGGCGGGCTGCTCGGCCTGGTGTCATGCCATTCGAGACCCCGGCCGATCTGGACGCAGCGGGCGCTTGTTTGGGCCCGGCAGAACTGTTGGGCGAAGCTGCTGAGGTGATTCGTTCGACGGTGGCGTTCGGGCTGTCGCGTGATGACCTCGAAGCGGGCTGGCGCGAGATGGTCGGCGTGCGTTCGGCTTTGGATGCGTGCGAGGCGCGGTTCGCCGCCGAGATCGACCGGCTCGACGATTTCGGCGACCGTTCGGCTGTGGTGCTGCGGCGGGTGTCGGGCTGTTCGGGGGCCGCAGCCAAGCGCTCGGCCGGGCGCGCGGCGGTGCTGGCACAGATGCCCAATGTCGAGTCGGCGCTCGGCGCGGGCCACATCACTGCCGAGCACGCCGACGTGCTTGCAAGCGCGGCGGGGCTGGCTGGCACAGACGCGGTGAATGATGCGTCGCGGCTGTTGGAGGTCGCGTCCTCGACAAACGTGGAGAGCACTCGCCGTGCAGCCAATGACCGGGTGCGTGATCTCCGCAAGGGCCTCACGCCCACAGAGGAATATCGCCGTCAGCGGGCGTTGCGCAGCCTGCGGATCAGCCAGACCGCCGAGGGCCTCACCAAGGCAACCGCGCTGATGGATCCCGCCACCGGCGCGGCGTTCAAGGCGATCATCGACGACATAGCTCAGCGCTTCGCTGACGCCGACCGGGACGACAAGCGCCCCGACGCGCCTGAGCCGCGCACCTACACCCAATGCCGCGCCGATGCGCTCGCAGCGCTGATCGGTACCGACGAGCGCCGCGCCGCGCTGCGCTGGTACACCGAGGTCGACCACCGCGACGAAGAGTTCTCCACCCAGCGATGGGGCACGCCGCGCCCTGAGCCGCTGCCGCCCCTCGCAGCCCAGCACCTCGCCGAGTTGCCTGCCGACATCGATCTCGCCGGAGTACGGGCGCCCGTGCCGCTGCCCATCGACACCAAGACCGGCAATGCCGCCATCGCGCATGCATGATCGTCGCGACGTCACCAGTCCGGCACTTCTCCCGCCCAGGCTCGCCACGGACAGCCTGGCGGCGGCACGACCTTGCCGGGCAGCGCTGGGCTGCGGCGCCGCAACCAAGCTGCTCATCGTCGCCGACACCCGCGCCGTGCTCGGCCAGGAATGGGCCGACTGCGAAATCCCCGGCACCGGCCCGGTCCCCGCCCGAGTGCTCGAACGCCTCGCCTGCGGCGCAGACATCTTCGGCCTCATCTTCGACGGAAACGGCCAGCCCCTATGGTATGGCACGGCCGCAAAGTCCGCACCATCACCGACGCCCAATGGCAAGCCCTGGTCGCACGCGACCGAGGCTGCGCGCTGTGCCGCGCCGCACCCGCATGGTGCGAAGGACACCACATCGTGCCCTGGAAGGCCCCCGCGCGCGGCCGCACCGACATCGAAAACCTCGCCCTGCTGTGCTACCGCTGCCACGGCGAACTCCACGACACCGCCAGCCACCTCCAACGAACCGGATCAACCAGCTTCGACGTCGCCTACGGCCGCCAACGCGAATAGCCCGCGTCCGCAACTCTTCGCGTCCTGCGAGGTCTGGTGGATGACTGCGCATGTCACGTGATCCGGCCGCGGGCGTCAGAGAGAACCTTGGGGCACCACCCACTCGGTTGGCTGACCAGTCACCGCAGCAAGACGGTCGAAGTCAGCGTCGTAGTGGACGGCCGTCACATCGTTGACCTCGGCGACTGCAGCGACGAGCAAGTCCGGCAACGGAACCCGGTGCTGGCCTCTCCGTGTGAGCCCGTGCTGTAGTTCGAACGCCCGGGCAGTGACCGCCTCGGTGATCGGATACGAAACCAAGGCGCGCCTCTCAGCGAGAATCTGTTCGTAATCGGTAAGAGAGCGGACGCTGTAGAGCAGGCACGCCGGTAGTACGGCATCTGCATGAGTCCTGCGTAGGCCGTCTTCAGTAGCGGGCGCGCGGATGCGCCTGGCGGTACACCTCGGTAAGACGTTCCTGGGACACGGCGGTGTAGCGCTGGGTGCTCGAGATCGACGCGTGGCCGAGTAGCTCCTGCACGCTGCGAATGTCGGCACCGCCGTCGAGCATGTGCGTCGCACATGAGTGCCGCAGCACATGCGTAGAGAGCTGATCTCGCCCCAAACCCACGCGATCGCCGTGGCGCCGCACCACCAGCCAGACACCCTGGCGGGTGATGCGGCGGGCGCGGTTGTTGAGGAACAACGCCCGCGCGTCGTCCTGGGTGGCCCACGAATCGGGCTCCAGCGCTCCCCGGCCGGCACCGCTCAGCCACTCCTTCACCGCATTCGCGGCGTGGCGGCCCACAGGCACGATCCGTTCCTTGCCGCCCTTGCCCCACACGCGCATCAGCCGTTCATCGAGATCGATATCGCCGAGCGACAGGGCCGTCAGCTCGCTGGCTCGCAGGCCCATGCCGTACAGCACTTCGAGCATTGCCCGATCGCGCCGCACCAGCGGGTCGTCCCCGACCGGCGAGGCCAGCAGCATCTCGATCTGGTCCCGGCGCAGCGCACGAGGCAAACCCGCCGGAGCGCGTGGCACGTCGAGCGTTCCCGCCGGGTCATTCGAGGTCAGATCCTCGGCCACCAAGAACCGGTACAGGCCGCGCAGGCTGACGGCCGCGCGCGCCACGGTCGATGAGCTGCGCTTGAGGTCGCTGCGCAGGTGCGACAGGTAGGCGGCCACGTCTGCGGACGAAGCGCCCAGCAAATCAGTTCCGCGCTCATCGAGCCACGCGGAGAACGAAGAGAGGTCAGCGCGGTACGACGCGACGGTGCGAGGTGCGCGTCCTCGCTCGTTCGACAGCCAGCCCAGGTAGTCCTCGGCTTCGACTGCCAGCGCTGGCGCCACCGTCAGCGGGAGGGACCGCCGGTGCCCAGCGGTGCTTGCAGCAGCTGCGGATTACGACCCTCAGCGCGCACGAGAGCCGCTCCGACGAGGCCGCAGAACAGCGGCGCCGGCCGATCCGGCCTGCTCTTGAATTCGGGGTGCGCCTGGGTGCCGACCCAGAACGGATGGTCGTCAAGTTCGATGAACTCGGCCAGCCGGCCGTCGGGCGACAGGCCGCTGCACTGAAGACCGCCGTCGGCCATCTTGTTGCGGTAGGCGCTGTTGACCTCATAGCGATGGCGGTGACGCTCGTTCACCAGCGTGTCGCCGTACATCGCCGCCACCCGGCTGAGCGGTGCGAGCCGGGCCACGTAGGCACCAAGCCGCATGGTGCCGCCCTTGTCCTGGACACCCCGCTGGGCGTGCATGAGGTCGATCACCGGGTGGAGCGTGTTGGCGTCGAACTCTGTCGAGTTCGCGCCCAGCAGGCCGAGCTCGTTGCGACAGAACTCGATCACCATGACCTGCAGTCCCAGGCACAATCCCAGACAGGGAATCTCGATTCGGCGGGAGAATTCCGCCGCAGCGATCTTGCCTTCGATCCCGCGCGAACCGAAGCCGCCGGGAATCACCATGCCGTCGAGGTGCCGCAGCCGCCCCGCAGCCAGCAGCCCTTCGATCTCCTCGGAATGGATCCACTCGATGTCAACCTCGACACGGTGGTACGAGGCGGCGTGGCGCAGCGATTCGCACACCGAGAGATACGCGTCGGGCAGCGTCACGTACTTGCCGATGATGCCGATGCGCACCTTGGCCTGAGGGGACTTGATCCGCTCCAGCATCGCTTCCCAGTCGGCGAGGTCCGGCTCGACGTCTTCCAGGTCCAGAATCCCGCACAGGAAGCTGTCGAGGCCCTCAGCGCGCAGCACCATCGGGATTTCGTACAGGATCGAGGCGTCAGGTGCATTGACGACGCCGGCCGGCTCGACGTCGCAGAGATTGGCGATCTTGTTGCGCAGCCCGTCCTCGATGGGACTCTCGCTGCGCAGCACGATCGCGTCGGGCTGCACGCCTCGGCTGCGCAACTCGGTCACCGAGTGCTGCGTGGGCTTGGTCTTCTGCTCGCCTGCGGGGCCGATGAACGGCACCAGAGTGACGTGGACGTAGCAGACATTGCGGCGACCGACTTCGAGGCGCATCTGGCGAATGGCCTCGAGGAACGGCAGGATCTCGATGTCGCCCACTGTGCCGCCGACCTCAGTGATCACCACGTCCACATCGGCAGTGGCGAGCTTGCGGATGCGTTCTTTGATCTCGTCGGTGATGTGCGGGATGACCTGGACAGTGCGGCCGAGGTACTCGCCGCGCCGCTCGTCGGCGAGCACCTTTTGGTAGATCGAGCCAGTCGTGGCGTTTGAATCCCGGGTCAGCGACTCGTCGATAAACCGTTCGTAGTGGCCGAGATCGAGGTCGGTCTCTCCCCCGTCGTCGGTGACGAATACCTCACCGTGCTCATAGGGATTCAGGGTTCCGGGGTCGACGTTGATATACGGGTCGAGCTTTTGCATGGTGACCCGGTAGCCACGCGCAACGAGCAGCCGCCCGAGCGAGGCCGCGGTGAGTCCCTTGCCGAGGGAGCTTGCAACACCACCAGTGACGAATATGTGCTTTGCCATTGGGCTGACTCAGTGCTCCCTCAGGTTTCGCCTCAAGCTACCGTCGCAGCGTTGGTGCAAGGTTGACCCTTCCCAACGCCAGACCACCTCGACGGAGCATCCAGATGAGCGACACAACGGCAGAACTGCTGGTGAGAGGTGCAGAACTCGTCGCGACGTGCGATGCACAGCGGCGTGAGATCGCGGGCGGCTGGGTGTCGGTCTCCGGCGGCGTTGTGAGCGCGGTCGGCGAGCCCGGGGACCCGCCGCCAGCGGCCCAGCGCACGATCGACGCGAGCGGCTGCGTGGTGACCCCGGGCCTCGTGAACACTCACCACCACATGTACCAAAACCTCACCCGGGCCTACGCGCCCGCGTTGGGCGGCGGCCTGTTCGAGTGGCTCACGACGCTGTACCCGCTGTGGGCGCGGCTCGACGAACAGGGCGCGTACCTGTCGGCCTGGGTCGGGCTTGCCGAGCTTGCGCTCGGGGGCTGCACGACCAGTACGGATCACCTCTACGTGCATCCCCACGGCGGGGGCGATCTCATCGCCGCCGAGATCGCCGCGGCGACTGAGCTCGGCATGCGGTTCCATCCCACGCGCGGCTCGATGTCGCTGGGCCAGTCCGCTGGCGGCCTCCCGCCAGACGAGGTGTGCCAGCCGCCCGACGAGATCTTGGCCGAGTCCGAGCGGCTCGTGGCAACGCACCACGACCGCTCACCCACCGCGATGGTCCGTATCGCGCTGGCGCCGTGCTCGCCGTTCTCGGTGGGGACCGAGCTGATGACCGCCACCGCGGAGCTGGCCGAGCGACTCGATGTACGGCTGCACACCCATCTGGCCGAGGACCCCGGCGAGGACGGTTTCTGCATCGAAATGTTCGGCATGCGCCCGGTGGACTACTTCGAACAGTGCGGCTGGGGCAGTGATCGGTCCTGGATCGCGCACGGCGTTCAGCCCAACCCTGCCGAGATCGTCCGTCTCGGCCAGTGGGGCACCGGCGTCGCGCACTGCCCCAGCTCCAACCTGATCCTGGGCACCGGTCTGGCCCCGGTGCGAGAACTGAGGGCCGCCGGGGTTCAGGTCGGTCTCGGCGTCGACGGCTCGGCCAGCGCCGACTCGGCCTCAATGTGGACCGAAGCCCGCAACGCCCTGCTGGTAGGACGGCTGCGCGATGGCCTGCGCCACTCGAGTCCTGAGCGAGGGCTCGACAGCGGACGCCCCGCCAGCCAACCCGAGACTGCGGCCGAGCTGAGCGAGAGCAGGTACTTCACGGCCCGAGATGCCCTCGAGATCGCCACTCGTGGCGGCGCCGGCTGCCTCGGCCGTTCCGGCGAGATCGGAGAGCTCTCGGTGGGCGCATGCGGCGACCTCGTGGTGTGGCAGCTCGACGGCCCGGCGTTCGCCGGCGCGTTGTCAGACCCGATCGAGGCGTGGCTGCGCTGCGGGCCGCTTGGCGCCCGCGACACGATCGTCGCCGGGCGCTTGGTCGTCAGCGACGGTCGACTCGTGCATCCCGCGCTCGACGAACGCCTCGCAGCCCACCGGCGCACCGCCGCTGCCATGCAGCGGGTTTGAGACTCAGCGCTGCCATGCAGCGGTCATGATCCGGGACGGCGATAGGGCGAACCGAGGCGATCGAGCCAACGCAACGGCGCAACAGCGTCGATGGCCGCGCTGAACGACCAGCGCTCACTGGCCAGGTTGAGCGCAACGAGCACCGCAAGCATTACCCACTCGACCGTGCCGGACGCCATCGCCACGGTGGCGAGGCCCAGAGCTGCCCCTGTGGCGTTCACGCCGGTGTCGCCTTGCATGTGCTGCTCGCGCATCTCGCTGCGCAGCAGCCCGACCGATGCCCCGACGGCTCCGGCCGCCCACAAAGCAGGAGACTGCCACGCCAACCACGCCCAATCAGCGCCCGCATAATGGAATCCTTGCTGCCAAGCCGCGTCAGCCAGTGCGACAGGCACCAGTCCGCACAGCCACCACGCCAGCGCAGCCTTCGTGGCCCGGCCCGGCACTCGGTCCAACAGATTCAGCACGTTGGCACTGAGTGCCACGATCAGCGCCGCACGCACGAGTGCCACGGGGCTCCATCCGTCGACTGCACCCGTCACGACGCTCAGAAGCGACCGCAGGAATCCGAACCCAACGCCGGCGCGTGACGCACACTGATCCCACAGCGCGATCGGATTGCCCCACAGCGCGATCTGGGTGCACAGCAGCGCCGCCGCGCCACCGCCGAGCGCCTTCTGGGTGCCGGTCGTGAGCCGGCGCTCATGCCAGCTGCGACGGAAGTGGGCCGCGATGCCACCCACCCTGGCGTCCCCGCGGGTGTCGTCTCGGTAGCCCAGAGCACCGAAGCCGACCAGCGCGATCACGGTCGCCACAGCTCCAGCAACCGCCAGCTCGACCGGGTCTGTGTCGAACTCGGGCACCGTCGAAGAAGCCGAACGCCCGGCATCTGAGACTGAGACCGCAGCGGTGTCGGAAACGGCGGCGTAGGCAAACCATCCAGCACCCTCGCAGGACGCGGAGACGAGGACCGTCAGGGCAACGGCGGCCGCCGCACCCACGGCGACGACGAGCAGGCCCGAGGTCGCCACTATTTGCTCACCGCGGTAGTTGGGCCGCATCCAGCGCTTCCGCGGCATCACCGAACCTGCCAGGCGCCACAGCACCGCTGCCGCCAGTGCCCCCGCGACGGCGACCAGCGCCAGCGCAGCGCCCGTGCGAAGTGCGTCGTCAGCCGCCACGCGACCTCGGGCGGCGCCATCGACGTCGAACCGCAGACAGCGGTGCCTGGCCGAACTTGCGCAGCGAACTTCGCAGTGCCTCCAAGCTCAGCGCACGCTTGACGTCGAACCGGACCGGACGTCGCGCAATCGCGGCGGCAACGAGGTGAAACAGCAACCTGCGCCCGCCGATGCGGGCCGACGCGGCACGCAGCACATGGCGGCCGATACGAGCGCGGTGCGCAAACCCGCCGATGTCGCGTCCCGTTGGGCGATGCGCGAACGGAACCTCGACTTCGGCGATCACCGCTCCCCGCATCGTCGCATCCAGTGTCAGCCCGATCTCGAGCCCGAATCCCTCGGCGAGTTCGAGCGAGCGGAGCAGTGCCCCACGCACGGCCCGCTGGCCCGACAGCGGTTCTGCAAACGCCGTGCCCGTCTCGATTCGCAGGACGCGAGCTGCGAGACGCTTGACAAGCCCGAAGCCGCCGCGGCGCGGGGTCGCGCCAGCCTCGTCGCGGTCGTGCGTTCCGAACACAGCGACGGTCATGTCAGCCTGTGAGGCCACCACCGGCCCGAGCAACTTCCCTGCATGTGCCGCTGTGGGGCCAAGGTCGGCATCGATGAGCAAGTAGATCTCGGGTGCGCCCGAGGCCGCCACTCCGGCCGCCACAGCACCGCCTTTGCCGCGATTGCGAGCCAATTCGACCACCCTGGCTCCGGCGCTCGACGCCACTGCTGCGGTGCGATCTCGTGAGCCGTCGTCGACCACGATCACGTCGAGCACATCAGGCACCAAGCGAAGTGCCGTCACGGTGGCACCCACGGTGGCCGCGCTGTTGTACGCCGGCACGATGGCCACGACGTGGGTCACGGCGTCCCCAGACCGTGTGAAGGATCGATCGCCGAGAAGTGCACAACCTCAGGCAGGTTCTCCAGCGCCACCAGCAGCGCCAGGTCGCCCGAAAAGGTGTCCACCGCATCGACGGTGGAGAACGCTGATGACAGCACCTCATCGGATCGCACGCCTGCAAGCACCGATCCGTAGCCCGCTCCCGCAGCGGAATCGTCAGTGGCGAGCGCCGGAATCTCCACGATGACGCCCGTGCCCTCGTGACCCTCGGCTGCGATGACATCGAGCAAGTCGAAGACGAATTCAGTATTCAGGCCGGCCGAGGCCGCATCAGTCACCACGACGAGGCGAAGCGTCTCGCCGCCGAGCCGATGCAGTGCAACCGCACCCGTGCCGTCATGGGTGACGAGGCCGAGGTCCCGCAGCACGGTGAGCGCCGTGCGAGTCGTCGGCACCGCCGCGAACCCAGGGCTGAATCCGTCCAGCGCCGCAGCGTCAGGCACAACCTCAACATCGGCTCCCTCGCCTGTTGACGATCCCGCTTCGTCGGGCCGGTAGAGCGCCTGGGGAACCAAGAAGCGAAGGGCGCGCCGGACGGCGTCGCGACTGTCGCCGGCCAGCGAGAACGCATCGGCAATCTGCCGGCGCACTGCAGCGTCGTCGAGCCTGAGGCCGTCGCTCAGCCACAGCACCCCGCCGAGCTCGGCGTCAGTGGCAACCAGTCGGGAGCGGATCGCCGCCACTGCATCGGTGTCGGCGCCTTCTGGCGCGACCACCAGCGCTGTTGTCCCGCTCAGCCGTCCCTGCGCCAGGTAGGGACGTACAAGGTTCTCCATCTCGCCGCGTTCGGCGCGCGCAGCATCGATGCTGGCGAGCGCTTCGTCTCGTGCCTCGACGGCTTCGGTTCGCTCGGCAATTGCCGCGAGCGTGTCCTCTTCGAGCTGGTCGACCTGGAATTCGAGGTTGCTGACCAGCACTGAGTCCACGAACGTCGAACCCAGGGCCAAACCGATCGCGAGGGCCAAGAACACCGCCACGATCGAGACGATGTGGTAGCGCAGATTGATCATCTCAAAGGCCCATGTTGATCCACAACGTGCGCAGCAGCAGCCGGCCCGGCTCGGTTACCGCGGCAATGACGCCGATAGTGACGAGTGCCGACACGATGAGCATCGCCATGTCGCGCTTGCGGATCTGCGTCCGGTACAGGCGGCTCACGCCCTTGGCATCGACAAGCACAGAGGACACCTGCATGCGGGTGAGGAACGTGGAAGCCATGCCGCGGCGGCCCTTGTCGAAGAAGTCCACCATCGACGTGTGCGATCCGACCTCGACGATCTGCTCGGCTCGCTGTTCGAACGCCAGACGTAGCGCCAAGTCCTCGCTGGTGCCAGGCGCCGAGATCACGTCGTATTCGACACCGGCGTCGGAGAGGCGCTTCGCCCCCGGAGCGTCGCCGTCGGCGTACGCGTGAACGATCAGCTGCGCGCCGCAGCCGAGCGCCCGCGGCGACACTGAGTCGAAGTCGCCGATGATGATGTGGGGGGCCATGCCGGCTTCGAGCAGCGCATCGGCACCGCCGTCCACGCCGATGCGGATCGGCCGCATGTCCGACATGTAACCCGAGCGGCGCAGGGCCGCGAGGTCCTCGCGGTAATCGATGCCGCGCACCACCACCAGGACATGTCGTCGGCGCAGCTCGTGGCGCAACGGCGGAATGTCCAGCTCTTCGGTGAGGATCAGCGGTTCAGTGGCCAAGTACTCGAGCGTGTTGCGGGCAAAGCTGCCGAGTTCGCTGCGCACCGCGACGCGCGCAGCCTCGAGAACTTGCTCAAAATACTGCGCGTCGCGTCGATAGCCGGTGGCCAGAAATTCACCGTTGCGGTGCACTTCGTCACCGCTGATCGCGATCTCGTCACCATCACGCAACATGTCGAACGACGCGTCACCGATGTCATCCAACACCAGCATGTCGGCCTGCGCGAGGGTCAACCCGCCTAGCGCCGGATAACGGCCGCTCATCGTCGGCACCGCGTTGATGACCGCTGCGGCGCCGGCCGCGATCAGCCCGTCGGCCGCTACCCGGTCCAGATCTGAGTGATGCACGACCGCGATTTCTCCGCGGTCGAGTCGGCCGATGAGATTCTTGGTTCTGCGGTCCACTCGGCATCGCGCCGCCACTTCCGCCTGGCCGTTGCGTCGGCGGCGGCGCAGCATTCGCCGGCGGGACACTCTCACGGCGCAGCGACGCCCGAAACGTGCGGGGGCGTTGCCGCCCCAGAGCTCTCAGCAGTCGCTCCGTTCGGGGAATCGAACCGTGGACGGAGTGACGCCGCACCGGCCAACAACTCGGTGGCGTGCTGGCGACCGCTCGCCAAGTCGGGCTGTCCGGACAGCATGCGTGCGAGTTCGCTGATGCGTTCGCCACCGGTGACCAACACAACATCAGAGGCGACCGTGGCGCCGTCGTCAGTCTTGCGCACCGCCACCTGATGGTGCGCGAATGCCGCAACCTGAGCAAGATGGGTGACGACCAGCACTTGATGAGCCGGGGCGAGCGACGACAATGCTCGACCCACGGCCAGAGCGGTCTCACCGCCGATGCCTGCGTCAACTTCGTCGAATACCAGCGTGGGGGGACCTGCGGTGAGCACAAGCCGCAACGCGAGCATCACGCGTGCCAGCTCGCCTCCCGACGCCACCTTCGAGAGCGGACCTGTCCCAGTACCCCGATTCGCGCTGAAGCGAAACTCCACGTCGTCGCTCGGCGCGGGACCCGACACATTCACATCCAGGCGACCGTGCTCGAGCGCCAGCGAGCCCAGATGCTCGGTGACGGCTGCGGCGAGCCCCGGTGCCGCCGCGCTGCGTGCGCACGCGACAGCGTCGGCTTCGCGTGCGACATGTTCTTGTGCTGCGGCGATTCGGGTCTCGAACTCGCCTGCCAACTCGTCGTGACGCTCGAGCCCCGAAAGGCGTTGGGCCGCGTCGGCTCCGAAGGCGAGAACATCGGCCAGCGTGTCGCCGTACTTGCGCGTCAACTCCCGGAGACGCTGATGCCGCGCCCGGACCTCGGCGAGTGCCCGCGGGTCCTCATCGATCGAGTCGAGCACACCGCGGAGTTGTTCGACGGTGTCGTCCAGCTCAACTGCCAGCGCACCCAGCCGCACCCCGACCGCGGCGAAGGGCTGCCGGCTCGCTAGCGCCGCAACGGCCTCTCCGAGCTTGTCGATCGCGCCGTCGTCGCCTGAAAGCGAGTGGTGGGCCGAATGGCCTGCCGCCAGGTGGGCGGCAGCGTCGGCCAGCAGATCTTCGTGTTCGGTCAAGCGCTGCAGTTCATCGGGATCGTCGAGCTGGGCCTCGGAGATTTCGTCGACCTGATACCGGAGCACGTCGATTTCCTGCGCACGCGCCGTGGCATCACCGCCGAGCGCCGCAAGATTGCGCTGCAGCGCCACGAGCTCGTCACGCGCCGCGCGCAAGGGGCGAAGATCGACGTTGCCCCAGCGGTCCAACGCGCCGCGCTGGGTGCGGCCCGACAGCAGCGATTGATGCTGATGCTGACCGTGCAGGTCGATGAGCCCGGCGCCCAGCTCAGCAAGTTGAGATGCCGACGCCATCTCGCCGTCCACGTAGGCACGGCTGCGACCCGCAGCGGGAATCACCCGGCGCAGAACAATTTCATAGCTGTCGCTTGGCTCCCGACGACTCCACGCGCCGTTGGGCCGCGAGGTGTCGGCCGTGCTGTCGGACACCACGAACCGACCCTCGACGACTGCGGCATCCGCCCCGGTCCGAACCATCGCAGGGTCGGCCCGGCCGCCGACCAACAGCTGCACGGCCTGCACGATCATCGTCTTGCCGGCGCCGGTCTCGCCTGTGAGCGCCGTCATTCCCGGACCCAGCACCAGGCTGGCCCTTTCGATCACACCGAGGTTGCGCACGGCCAGCTCGACCAGCATCAGTTTCCTCCGATGCGTCGGAGACAGCAGCCTGGGCCCTGCGGCGACGAAGGGCCCACTGCGCGCATCATCGATCCTTGAGCCCGAACTTGTGCTTCAGGACTCGATGAAAGCTGTCCGCTCCCGCGGTCACCAGTCGGGCCTGATACGGCGCACGGGTCACGATCAATTCGTCACCTGTGTGCAGCCTCGTCGCCGACCGCCCGTCCACCGCCGCGAGGGCTGTGCGCTCGCCGATGACACGCAACCCGATTTCAGTCTCCGCCGGAAGCAACAGGGACCTGTCGAACAGCATGTGCGGCGCAACCGGTGTGACCTGCAGGGCTTCGTGCGTCGGAGCCACCACGGCCCCGCCTGCGGACAGGCTGTATGCGGTGGATCCAGTCGGAGTGGACACGATGAGACCGTCCGCGGCGTAGGTCGCGAACACGTCGCCGTCGAAGGAAACTTCCAACCGAATCGTGTGCCCAGGATCACGCCTCTCGACGACCACCTCATTGAGGCCCGTCCACATGCTCACCTCGTCGGTGCCGTCGCCCGCCCCGCGAGCGGCATCCGACTCGCCGGCACGTCGGCCTGCGTCCCTGTCGCCCGCGCGTTGGACGTTGGCACTGACCATCATCCGCTCAGAGATGCCGAGGTCGCCGGCCAGTGCCGCTGCCACGGTCTCGATGAGGTGCGGGGGCTCAAACTCTGTCAGGTAGCCGAGGTGTCCCACGTTGACCCCGAGCACCGGCACGCCAGCCGCTGCCACCATGTCGAACGAACGCAGCATCGTGCCGTCGCCGCCGATGCTCACAGCCAATGCCGCACGCCCGTTCACCAATTGGTCGTCGTCGCTGAGCTCCGTCCGGCCGAGTACCGCAGCCTCGCCAGGAGGCAGAACGACCGAGTGACCGTTGCGCTCAAGCCATTCGATCAGATGCTTCGCCGCTGCAAGCGCTTCGGCGCGCTCGACGTGCGCGAGCACGGCCACATCGCTCATGGCCGCCTCCTCGTCGCTTCGGTCTCGTCTGCAGCCAGACGCACAACATCGGCGACATCGGCGTCCCTCAGCGTCGCAGCGACAGCGATGTCCGCTCTTCGGCGGCAAAACAGGAGGAACTCCACGTTGCCTGCCGCACCGCGCAGCGGCGAGATCGTGATGCCGGCGGGACCCAGTCCATGCTCCGAAGCCGAAGCCACCACGTCGTCGAGGACGCGTCGCCAGACCGCAGGGTCCCTCACGACGCCCTTGCCTCGCGACGCCTCTCGCTTGCCAGCCTCGAATTGGGGCTTGACCAGCAGCACGGCTTCGCTCGTCGGCTTGGCGCACGCGGCGAGGTTCGGCATCACGGTGCGCAACGAGATGAACGAGAGATCCGCGGTGACGATGTCGACCTCGCTGCCGATGTCTTGCGCTCCGAGATCGCGAATGTTGCAGCGCTCACGAACGATGACACGCTCGTCGGCGCGCAATCTCGCATCGAGCTGGCCCCAGCCGACATCGACGGCAATGACCTCGCCAGCACCGCGTTGCAGGAGACAGTCAACGAAGCCGCCTGTCGAAGCGCCCGCATCGAGCGCCCGCCGATCCTCGACATCGATTCCGAAGGCGTCGAGGGCGGCGTCGAGCTTGTAGCCGCCGCGCGAGACGAACAGCTGCGGTTCCCCGCTCAGGTACACCGCCTCTGATGGCGCGACGAGCCGCGAGGACTTGGACGCGATCGCTCCGCCGACATGAACCCGGCCTTCGTCGATGAGTGCCGCTGCAGCGGTCCGTGACGGCGCAATGCAGCGGCGCACCAACTCGCTGTCCAGGCGTCGGCGCACTGCGGTCACGCTGTCGAACGTACCAGCGCGCCGAGCTGGCTCAGTAGCGGTTTGCGCGCCGCGCCTGATGCGACGACGTTGGCAACTTTGGCGTCCCCGGACGTGGGTATCAGACGTTCCAAGTGCCCCGTGAGCGGAGCATCGCACCGATATCTGCAGATCCCTGCTTTTCCTGCGCGGCGGCCAGTTGGCGGGTCGAGGCCATTGCGTACTCGCTGCGCTCCACTGCCCGGAGCACGCCGATCGGAGTCGGCTCGAACGGTCCGCGGGCGAGACGAGCGAGCATGAACGCCGTCGAGGGGTCGTGCTTGCGCTCGTTGTGCACCAACAGGGCGCTATCGCCGACATCAGCGGTGTGGACGACCCGGGCGCAGCCGGCCTCGTCGATCACGCCGAACTCGCCGTCGGCCCCGAAACGAATCGGCTCGCCATTGACGAGCGGGATGAGGTTGGCGTCGCGGTTCTGCTTCTTCGTGATGGTCTCGAACGCACCGTCGTTGAAGACGTTGCAGTTCTGGAGTACCTCGACGAACGCTGCGCCGTCATGGGCATGCGCACGCCGGAACGTCTCCATCATGTGCTTGCGGTCCATGTCGTGGGTGCGGGCGACGAAGGAGGCCTCGGCGCCGAGTGCCACCGCCAGCGGGTTGAACGGCGCGTCCAGCGAGCCCATGGGCGAGCTCTTGGTGACCTTGCCGACCTCGCTGGTAGGGCTGAACTGGCCCTTGGTCAGCCCATAGATCATGTTGTTGAACAGCAGCACCTTGATCTTGACGTTGCGTCGCAGCGAGTGGATCAGGTGATTGCCGCCGATCGACAGCATGTCGCCGTCGCCGCCGATCACCCACACATCGAGATCGGGGCGCGCCATTGCCAAGCCGGTGGCGATCGCAGGTGCTCGGCCATGGATGCCGTGCACGCCGTAGGAGTTCATGTAGTACGGGAAGCGCGCCGCACAGCCGATGCCCGAGATGAACACCGTGTTGTGGGGTTCTGTCCCAAGGCTCGGCATCAGCATCCGCATCGCCGTGAGGATGGAGTAGTCGCCGCAGCCAGGGCACCAGCGGACCTCCTGATCGGACGCCCAGTCGGCCGGCCCGGTCGTCGGAGCGGCGGAGGTGTCGGTCATCTTCGAACTCGTCTCTGTGGGGTTGTTGCTGTCGCGAATGTCGTGTGTTGGTGTGCTCGGGCGCGGCGCCTACGCCGATGCCAGTGTCTCGAGCCGTTTGCGGACGCCCTCGGTCACCTCTGCGGTAGTGAATGGCACGCCGTCGATCTTGCCGATGTGCTCGACGTCGACGAGGTACTTCGCCCGCACCAGATTGCAGAGCTGGCCCTTGTTCATCTCTGGGCACACCACGGCGCGGTACCGCCGAAGTGTGTCGCCGAGGTTGGCGGGCAGCGGATTGAGGTGCCGCAGATGCACGTGCGCGACCTTGTGACCGGCCTCGCGCAGTCGTCCTGCGGCGGCGTCGATGGCACCCCAGGTCGAACCCCAGCCCAGCACGACCAGATCGGCGTCGGCATCTCCGGCCACCTCGGCATCGGGGACATCGACGCCGTCAACTTTCGCCTGACGCAAGTCGACCATCTTCTGGTGGTTCTCGGGGTCGTAGGAGATATTGCCCGTGCCGTCTTCCTTTTCGATGCCGCCGATGCGGTGCATCAACTCGGGTGTGCCGGGGATGGCCCAAGGCCGTGCCAGCGTCTCGGGATCACGCAGATACGGCAGGAAGATGCCATCGCCGTCCTCATTCGTGCCGTTGAAGCCGATTGCGAATTCGACGCCGATGTCGGGGAGCGTGTCGACGTTGGGCAGCAGCCATGGCTCGGAGCTGTTGGCGAGGTAGCCGTCAGAGAGCACGATGACCGGCGTGCGGTACTTCAACGCGATGCGTGATGCCTCGATGGCAATGTCGAAGCAGTCCGCCGGGCTGCGCGGCGCCACAATCGGCAATGGCGACTCGGAGTGACGGCCGTACATGGCCATCATCAGGTCGGCCTGCTCGGGCTTAGTCGGCAGGCCGGTGGACGGTCCGCCTCGCTGTATGTCGAGCACCACCAAGGGCAGCTCAAGGCTGACGGCCAGGCTCAGCGTCTCGCCCTTGAGCGCCAGCCCAGGACCCGACGTGGCGGTGAACGCCAGCGCTCCTCCGAACGCCGCGCCGACGGCGGACGCCGCCGCCGCGATCTCGTCCTCGGCCTGGAAGGTCCGCACGCCGAAGTTCTTCTTGAGCGACATCTCGTGGAGGATGTCCGAAGCCGGAGTGATCGGGTATGAGCCCAGGAACACCGGAAGGCGCGCCAGCTCGCCGGCCGAGATGCAGCCCCACGCGAGCGCGGTGTTGCCATTGACGTTGGTGTATTCGCCAGGTGGGAGTGGAGCCGGCTTGACCTCGTAGTGCGCCTCGAAGATTTCAGCCGTCTCGCCGAAGTTGTACCCGGCGCGGAACGCGGCCGTGTTGGCGTTGATGACCTGTTCACGGCCGCGGAATTTCGTGTTGATGAATTCGACGGTGGGCTCAGTCGGCCGTGTGTACATCCACGAGATCAGCCCGAGCGCGAAGAAGTTCTTGGACCGCTCGGCGTCACGTGGCTTGACGCCGTGCACGGCCACCGCGTCACGGGTGATCTGGCTCATCGGGACGGGATAGGTGCGGTAGTCGTCCAGCGTGCCGTCGTCCAGCGGATTGCTCTTGTAGCCGGCCTTGTCGAGGTTGCGGTCGGTGAAGGCGTCGGTGTTGACGATCAGCGCTCCGCCCTGGGTGAGGTGGTGCAGCTGAGCCTTGAGTGCGGCGGGGTTCATTGCGACCAGCACGGTCGGAGCATCGCCCGGCGTGGTGATGTCGAAGTCCGAGACGCGGACCTGGAACGCCGAGACGCCCGCGAGCGTCCCCTGCGGCGCCCGGATCTCAGCGGGGAAATCCGGCAGCGTCGACAGGTCGTTGCCGAGCGCGGCAGAGATGCTGGTGAACTGATCGCCGGTCAGCTGCATGCCGTCGCCGGAGTCGCCGGCGAAGCGAATGATGACTTCGTCGATCTCCTGCAGCGGCAATTCGCGTGATGCGGTGTCGGTCACATTGCCTCCTGGGGGATGTCGGCTTCTGTGTGGGGGTGCGGCGGAAGTCCAGCAAACACGCTAGCCGCAACCGTCGTCGCACGGCTGTTTGGGAGCGACCGCCGGGCGGCGGCTGCTCAGGCGATCGTGACCGCCGGGTCGAGGTATACGTCCTGGATGGCTCCGAGCAGCGCAATGCCCTCGGACATCGGTCGCTGGAAGGCTTTGCGGCCAGAGATCAAGCCGACGCCGCCGGCGCGCTTGTTCACCACGGCGGTCTCGGTGGCCTCTGCGAGATCGGTAGCGCCCGAACTGGCGCCGCCGGAGTTGATGAGCCCCACGCGCCCCAAATAGCAGTTGGCCACCTGCCAGCGGCACAGGTCAACCGGGTGCTGCGAGGTCAGACGGTCGTACACAGCGGCGTGGGTCTTGCCGAATCCTGGCACCGAGTTGAACGCGCCGTTGTTCTCAGGCAGCTTCTGCTTGATGATGTCGGCCTCGATCGTGACGCCGATGTGGTTGGCCTGCCCGGTTGCATCGGCAGCGACGTGGTTGTCGACGCCGCCTGTTTCGTTGGACAGGTTGATGGCCGAGTTGCGCAGGTAGCACCACAGCACGGTGAACATCCCGCGGCGGTGCGCCTCCTCGAAGGCGGCGGCGACTTCGGTGATCTGGCGACCGCTTTCGGCCGAGCCGAAGTAGATGGTGGCGCCGACACCCGCTGCTCCGAGCTCGTGGGCCCGGGCGACGGATCCGAACATGATCTGGTCGTACGTGGTCGGGTAGGTCATGAGCTCGTTGTGATTGAGCTTCACGATGAACGGAATGCGGTGCGCGAAGCGGCGGGAGACTGCTCCCAGCACACCGAAAGTCGTTGCAACGGCGTTGCATCCGCCGTCGAGGGCGAGTTCCACAATCGCGGCCGGGTCGAAATAGATCGGGTTGGGGGCGAACGATGCTGCCGCGGTGTGCTCGATGCCCTGATCGACGGGGAGGATCGAGACGTACCCAGTACCGCCGAGCCGGCCGTGATCGAACAGCGACTGCAGGCTGCGCATGACCTGTGGCGACCTGTCGCTGCCGGCGACCACGTCAGTGACGAAATCGGGACCTGGCAGGGTCAGCATGTCGCGACTGATCCCCTCACACTTGTGGTCCAGCAAGTACGAGGCCCGGTCGCCCAACAGGCGTTCGATGTCGGTGTCCGTCGTCACGTTGTGCCGCTCACCTTGCACGACTCATTGGGCACCACTCATTGGGCACCACTCACTGGCGTCTCCTGGCGCTCGCAGGGTGCATCCGTTCGCCGGTTTCACGGATTCGCCCGGTCGCCCAATTGACACCGTCACTCTACCGGCGCACTTTCGAAGTCGGGAGGAGTCCAGCAGCCCGTCACGACGCTGCGTCGTTGAGCGATGCCAGTCGGTCGTTCACGTCGACAAAGTCGGGTTCTGCCTGCTGGACCCGGCTGAAGCCCCGCCGTGCCCGTTGCAGATCGCCGACCTGGTCATAGAGGTCGGCAAGCGCGTACCACAGCCTCAGATGATGTTCCTTGGGGCGCTTCGGGCGCAACGGTCCGGCTTCGAGGAGTCGAATGGCGTCTTGGGTTCTGCCCTCATCAGCCAGTGCGCCCGCCGTCACGATCCGACCCTCTGTGATCGTGCCGGCATCCGGGCCCGAGAGTCGAAGCCGATCCCAGACGTCGTGGACGTCATTGAGGCGGCCGAGCGCTCTGTAGCAATCCGCCAGGACCGGAAGCTGATCGATTGCGCCCGTCATCGCTTCGTATTGCTCGAGCCGGTGCGCAGCCGCAGTCCAGCGGCCCAGCCGGTACAGCGTCAGTCCGTACAGTTCCTGCACCTCAGCAACGGCAGCGAACCGCGACGCGAGCGGCCGCAGCGTGCTCAGCGCGTCGCCGAAGCGCTCCGCCAGGAAGTCCTCCCCGGCGTCGCGTAGGCGCAGCGCCAGCCGCTCCCGTTCGGACTTCGGCATATCTCGCACCGAGGCCGGGTCCAGCTGCGGAACATCCAGCCGCACCTTCGGGCGTCGCCGACGCTGTGCATCCTGGGCACCGCTGCGGCGGGGGCCGCCAGCCTCAGGCGATACTCGCTCAAGATCCGCCAACGGCTCGGGACGTTGCTCGTTGCGGGCCGGCACACCTGCTGCATACGCATCTCCCCGATCCGCACCGGGAATGGGTCGCAGCACTGATGCACCCTTGCGCGCAACGCCGCCCCAGTCGGTACGGCGGGCGGCTTTCTCTGCCACCTCGTCGACCGGCTTGTCAGGCCGGCGCGGCGGTCCCGAGCGCCGCGCAGACCGATCCGGTGCACGGGCGCCACGCGAAGACTCGCCTTCGCCGCGGTTGCGGCGGTCACCCTCTCGATCAGGACGCCGACCTCGCGCCGGTCCGCCATCGTTGCGCCGCTCGGGGCGATCATCGCGGGAGCGGTCACCCTCTCGATCAGGACGCCGACCTCGCGCCGGTCCGCCATCGTTGCGCCGCTCGGGGCGGCCGTCGCGGCGGCGGTCACCTTCTCGATCCGAGTCTCGACCGGGGCTGTCGTCGCGGCGCCGGCGACGATCGCCACTGCGACCGCCGTCACGAGCGGAGCCGCTGTCTCGACGACCTCCCGAACCAACGCCACCGGAGCGATCTGGGCGTCCACTGCGACCGCGATCAGGACGTTGCGCGCGCCCGCTGCGAGGCGGGCGCCGGTTCTCGGTCACTCCCCGAGGCTAGGCCCCAGACACGAAGAACCCCCGCCGCAGCAGCGACGGGGGTTCTTGATGAAAGGCTCCGGCAGCGACCTACTCTCCCAAGGGAATTTCCCCCAAGTACCATCGGCGCGGGCAGGCTTAACTTCCGTGTTCGGAATGGGAACGGGTGTGGCCCTGCCGCCATAGCCACCAGAGATCAAGATGCGGTCGACATGGTCGTCCGCACAAGTGCAGTAGTGCACAATGACGTCTGCACAGCGATGCACGATCAGCGCAGTTAGAGGTGCGCTTCCTCGAGGCTGAGTATCGATACCAAGCCCTCGGCCGATTAGTACCGGTCTGCTGAACACATTGCTGTGCGTACACATCCGGCCTATCAACGTGGTTATCTACCACGGGCCTTACCTGGTTAAAACCAGTGGGAGATCTCGTCTTGGAACAGGCTTCGCGCTTAGATGCTTTCAGCGCTTATCCCTCCCGCAGGTCGCCAACCAGCCGTGCTCCTGGCGGAACAACTGGCACACGAGAGCTGCGTCCATCCGGGTCCTCTCGTACTACGGACAGCTTTCCTCAAATCTCCTACAGCCACAGAGGATAGGGACCGAACTGTCTCACGACGTTCTAAACCCAGCTCGCGTACCGCTTTAATGGGCGAACAGCCCAACCCTTGGGACCTGCTTCAGCCCCAGGATGCGATGAGCCGACATCGAGGTGCCAAACCTTCCCGTCGATATGGACTCTTGGGGAAGATGAGCCTGTTATCCCCGGGGTACCTTTTATCCGTTGAGCAACGACGCTTCCACACGCAATCGCTGGATCACTATGCCCTGCTTTCGCACCTGCTCGACCTGTAAGTCTCACAGTCAAGCTCCCTTGTGCCATTGCACTCGACGACTGATTGCCAACCAGTCTGAGGGAACCTTTGGGCGCCTCCGTTACCATTTGGGAGGCGACCGCCCCAGTCAAACTACCCGCCTGGCACTGTTCCCAGACCCGTTGAGGGTCCTAGGTTAGAGTTCCGACATGAGCAGGGTCGTATTTCAAGGTTGACTCCACGCACGCTGGCGCGCACGCTTCCTAGTCTCCGACCTATCCTACACAACACGTGCCACAACCCAATACCAGGTTATAGTAAAGGTCCACGGGGTCTTTCCGTCCTTCTGTAGCTAACGAGCATCTTTACTCGTACTTCAATTTCGCCGGGTCTGTGGTTGAGACAGTGGGAAAGTCGTTACGCCATTCGTGCAGGTCGGAACTTACCCGACAAGGAATTTCGCTACCTTAGGACCGTTATAGTTACGGCCGCCGTTTACCGGGGCTTAGGTTCACAGCTTCGCTCCGAAGAGCTAACCGTTCCCCGTAACCTTCCGGCACCGGGCAGGCGTCACAGCGTATACATGGTCTTACGACTTCGCACGCTGCTGTGTTTTTAGTAAACAGTCGCTTTCCCCTATTTTGTGCCACCCTTTCCGGCTCAGGCAGCTAGTGCCGTCACCTTCAGAGGGTCATCCTTCTCCCGAAGTTACGGATGCAATTTGCCGAGTTCCTTAACCACAGTTCTCCCGTTCGCCTGAGTATACTCTACCCGCCTACCTGTGTTGGTTTAGGTACGGGCACCACGTGAACTCGCTAGAGGCTTTTCTTGGCAGCATGGAATCAGTGACTTCGCCTGTAGCGGCTCGGCGTCGCGTCTCAGACTTCATAGGGCCCGGATTTACCTAGTCCCTGTCCTACTCGCTTGCCCCAGGACAACCATCGCCTGGGTTCACCTATCCTCCTGCGTCCCCTCATTGCTGTCCTCCACGCGGTGGGTCGGTTCGCCTCTCCCCGAAGGGAGGACAGCCCCTTAGCAACCATGTTTCAGACTGGACGCGCACGTGGTGGTACCGGAATATCAACCGGTTGTGCATCGACTACGCCTCTCGGCCTCGCCTTAGCTCCCGACTAACCCTGGGAGGACCAGCCTTCCCCAGGAACCCTTGGGCTTACGGCGGAGGGGATTCGCACCCCTCTCTCGCTACTCATGCCAGCATTCTCACTCGGACCCGCTCCACTGGCGCTCACGCTCCAGCTTCGCAGCAGGCACGACGCTCCCCTACCCCTCAAATACACCCGTAGGCATATTCAAAGACGCGGCTTCGGCGGTGTATTTAGCCCCGTTACATTATCCGCGCAGGACCACTCGACCAGTGAGCTATTACGCACTCTTTCAAGGGTGGCTGCTTCTAAGCCAACCTCCTGGCTGTCTGGGCAATCCCACATCGTTTGCCACTTAATACACACTTAGGGGCCTTAGCCGGCGTTCTGGGCTGTTTCCCTCTCGTCCAACGAAGCTCATCCCCCGTGGACTCACTGCCGCACTCTAGAGCCATGGCATTCGGAGTTTGACTGGGGTCGGTAAGCTTGTAGGCCCCCTAACCCAATCAGTGCTCTACCTCCATGGCTGAACGTGCGACGCTGCACCAAAATGCATTTCGGGGAGAACCAGATATCACCGTGTTTGATTGGCCTTTCACCCCTATCCACAGGTCATCCGCCCAGTTTTCAACCTAGGTCGGTGCGGGCCTCCACGGAGTCTTACCTCCGCTTCACCCTGCCCATGGATAGATCACACGGCTTCGGGTCTACAGCATGCGACTGTACGCCCTATTCGGACTCGCTTTCGCTCCGGCTCCCCATCGCTGGTTAACCTTGCCACACACCGTAACTCGCTGGCTCATTCTTCAAAAGGCACGCTGTCGCGCTTGGACACAAGTGTCCAGTAGCGCTTCAACTGCTTGTAAACCAATGGTTGCAGGTACTATTTCACTCCCCTCCCGGGGTACTTTTCACCTTTCCCTCACGGTACTAGTTCACTATCGGTCGCCGACACATATTTAGCCTTACGAGGTGGTCCTCGCAGATTCACGCCGGCCTTCACGGAACCGGCGCTACTCGGGAGCATTCCCAGGAGACAAGCAGATTTCGCGTACGGGGCTGTCACCCTCTATGGCCCGCCTTTCCTGTACGGTTCCGCTATCTGCTTGTTTTGTAACTCCTTGACCGATCTGGTGTTCGGTCGGGGACGTCCCACAACACCGATCCGGCAACGCCACCAGGCTTTACCACCGGATTCGGTTTAGGCTGTTCCCATTTCGCTCGCCGCTACTCCGGGAATCGCTGTTGCTTTCTTTTCCTTAGGGTACTGAGATGTTTCAATTCCCCTCGTTCCCTCGCCCTGCCCTATATATTCAGGCAGACGTGACACCCGATTAAAGGTGCCGGGTTTCCCCATTCGGACATCCACGGATCAAAGCCCATTCGGCGGCTCCCCGTGGCTTATCGCAGCCTATCACGTCCTTCTTCGGTGTTCGGCGCCAAGGCATTCACCATTGGCTCTTCGTAGCTTGGTATATCGATACTCAGTCTCGAAGAATCATAATCCCTCTGCGGCAGAGACGACGTGCCGATTCCCGGCAGGATGTACCTGCCAATGAATCATTCATGACAATGTCGTCGATTGCACAGAGGGCTTGATGCTCGTGCATCGCTATGCAGTTGTCAGAGAGCTGCGAACTCGCGCAGCGCTCCCTGGCAGCAGAACAGAGGACGAGCTGGCGTTGGTGCGATAGGCGGACCGGACAGAGTCCAGTCAGGCCGATCGAACGAACGCCAGCACCAGTGCTCCAACTGGGAATCTCCGTCTGAGAAATGAGGCCACAGTGGCCTCTGTCTCGGAGGTGACTCCTTAGAAAGGAGGTGATCCAGCCGCACCTTCCGGTACGGCTACCTTGTTACGACTTCACCCCAATCGCCAACCCCACCTTCGACAGCTCCCTCCCCAAAGGGTTAGGCCACTGGCTTCGGGTGTTGCCAACTTTCGTGGTGTGACGGGCGGTGTGTACAAGGCCCGGGAACGTATTCACCCCGGCGTTGCTGATCCGGGATTACTAGCGACTCCAGCTTCATGGAGTCGAGTTGCAGACTCCAATCCGAACTGAGACCGGCTTTTTGGGATTCGCTTGACCTCGCGGTTTCGCAGCCCATTGTACCGGCCATTGTAGCATGTTTGCAGCCCTGGGCATAAGGGGCATGATGACTTGACGTCGTCCCCACCTTCCTCCGACTTGTCGCCGGCAGTCTCCCACGAGTCCCCGCCATTACGCGCTGGCAACATAGGATAAGGGTTGCGCTCGTTGCGGGACTTAACCCAACATCTCACGACACGAGCTGACGACAGCCATGCACCACCTGTGATGGGACCATAAGGAGACCGCATCTCTGCGGCTGTCCCCAACATGTCAAACCCAGGTAAGGTTCTTCGCGTTGCCTCGAATTAAGCAACATGCTCCGCCGCTTGTGCGGGCCCCCGTCAATTCCTTTGAGTTTTAGCCTTGCGGCCGTACTCCCCAGGCGGGGCACTTAATGCGTTAGCTACGGCACGGATCCCGTTGGATGGAACCCACACCTAGTGCCCAACGTTTACGGCGTGGACTACCAGGGTATCTAATCCTGTTTGCTCCCCACGCTTTCGCTCCTCAGCGTCAGTACCGGCCCAGAGTGCTGCCTTCGCTATCGGTATTCCTCCTGATATCTGCGCATTTCACCGCTACACCAGGAATTCTACACTCCTCTACCGGACTCTAGTCATGGCAGTATCGAGTGGCGTCTCAGAGTTGAGCCCTGAGTTTTCACACCCGACTTACCAAACCGCCTACGAGCCCTTTACGCCCAATGAATCCGGACAACGCTTGCGCCCTACGTATTACCGCGGCTGCTGGCACGTAGTTGGCCGGCGCTTCTTCTGCAGGTACCGTCAATTTCGTCCCTGCTGAAAGGGGTTTACGACCCGAAGGCCTTCTTCCCCCACGCGGCGTTGCTGCGTCAGGCTTTCGCCCATTGCGCAAGATTCCCCACTGCTGCCTCCCGTAGGAGTCTGGGCCGTGTCTCAGTCCCAGTGTGGCTGATCGTCCTCTCAGACCAGCTACCCGTCGATGCCTTGGTGAGCCGTTACCTCACCAACAAGCTGATAGGCCGCGAGACCCGCCCGGAGCACCAGAGCATTTCCTGAACGCACCATGCGGTGCAGACAGGATATTGGGTATTAATCCAGGTTTCCCTGGGCTATTCCCATCTCCGGGGTAGGTTTCTCACGTGATACTCACCCGTTCGCCACTCTCCCATTGAGGCCGAAGCCTCGGGATCGTTCGACTTGCATGTGTTAAGCACGCCGCCAGCGTTCGTCCTGAGCCAGGATCAAACTCTCCGTCAAGATCAGAGCCTGCGAGTCTCGTAGCAGCCGCCGAAGCGGCCACACGGTGAACATCGCAGGAACGATCAGAAGAGCCCCTGCCGCGATCATTGAAGGGGAAATACCCTCTCCTGCGGCAGCTGGCTGGAATTGTGCACCTTCGCATTCGGCCCGCACGAGGCGAGCTAGATGCTCGGATGCGATTGGTTGGTTCCCGACCATGAAATGGCCGTGAACCCGCTTTGTGGTTCGACCGGCGACTGAAACTCAGCAGCCGATCGCCCGCACTGGCGTTAATCGTCCTCTGTTCTGTTGTCAAGGAGCGCTGTCGACAAGCTGTCAACAGCTGACACTTGGCCGACGGTTGCTGCTGTCCTCATTGAGGAGCGCAGCAGAGGCCGTCGCCGGAGGTGTCTGACCCCTCTGACCAGCATTGCTGGCCCTGAGGGGGAGGCATGAGACTACCGGTGCGGACCGACAGCCGCAACCACATCACCGGTCAAATTCGATTGATCTTGTTCTCGGCCCCGGTGGGTGGCGCTCAGGGCGCGATCGCAACGTGCCAGCGCTTCTTGCCGCGTCGCAACAGCACGTACCGGCCGTGCAGCAGGTCTTGGGCACCCACGATCCGATCGTCACGAGAGGTGCGTTCGCCATTGATGTAGACGCTGCCCTCCGCAAGCGCCCGGCGCGCCTCGCTGCGACTGCTGGCCAGCTCTGCATCGACGAGAACGTCGACCACCGACGCGTCGAGCGAATGCAACGGCCCTGAGGGCACTTCCTCGGCCACGAACGCCAGCGCGGTAGCGGATGCAGCGCGTGGCGATGTGCCGGTGCCGAAGAGCACATCACTTGCGCCTTGTGCCGCAGCCGCCGCCTCAGGGCCGTGAACGATGCGAGTGATCTCGACCGCCAACCTCCGCTGGCCGTCACGCCGACCGGGATCGGATTCGTGGGCCTGCGCGATCTCGCGTGCTTCGGACAGGTCCAGGAACGTGAGCTGGCTGAGCAGTTTGCCGACGTCGGCGTCGTCGACGCCGATCCACGACTGATAGAAGCGGTACGGACTCATGGCCTCGGGACTCAGCCAGAGCGTTCCCCCGCCGGCCGTCTTGCCGTACTTGGTGCCGTCGCTGCGTGCCAGCAACGGCCAAGTCAGGGCATGTGCGCCGCGACCGAGACGACGCCGGATCAGATCGATGCCGAGCACGATGTTGCCCCACTGGTCCGAGCCACCGACCTGTAGCTCGCATTCGACGTTCTCCGCGAGCCACAGGTAGTCGTAGGCCTGCAGCAGCATGTAGCTGAACTCGGTGTATGACAGCCCGTCGCCGTCAGCCAACCGGTTGCGCACCGATTCCTTGCCGATCATCTGCGGGATCGTGACGTGCTTGCCGACGTCGCGCAGGAAGTCCAGCACGCCCACACCGACGGTCCAGGCGCGGTTGTCGAGCAAGCGAGCTGCGCACGGCCCGTCGTCGAAGTCCAGGAATTGTCGAAGCTGCGGCACGATGCCCTCGAGGTTGTGCGCCAGGGCATCGTCGTCGAGCAGCGTCCGCTCGGTCGAGCGACCGCTCGGATCGCCGATCATGCCGGTCGCCCCGCCGGCGAGCGCGATCGGGCAATGGCCCGCCATCTGCAGACGCCGCAGGGTCAGCAGCCCCATGAGGTTCCCGATGTGCAAGCTCGGAGCCGTCGGATCGAAACCGCAGTAGACGGTGACCGGTCCGGAATCGAGCCGCTTCGCCAGCGCCGCCCGGTCAGTCGTCTGATGTATCAGCCCACGCGCATCGAGGTCAACCAGGACGTCCACGCCGCAAGTCTGCCGCAGCCCGCACGCGTTTCTGCCCGCAATTCCGTTGGCCCTGCACTGCGGCGCTCTAGCGGCGCGGAGTCCAACGAAAACCGCGCACCGTCGCCAAGGCCGCGAACAGGCCCCACGCGGCGATCACAGCCCAGCGTCCAGCGGGCATCGGGACCCCTTCGACGAGCGGGTCGAATGTGCGTCCCAAGGCGACAGCGAGGTGCTTGATGGGAAACAGGTCGCCGATGAACGTCATCCAGCGCGGTGTGCCGACCGAGGGGGGAATGAATACTTCCGAGAGGAAGTAGAGCGGCAGCACGATCATGTTGGTGACCGCTGGCGCGGCATTCTCGCTGGGGCAGATGCACGACACGCCAAGTCCCATGGCCGAGAACGCTGCGCCGGCCAGGATCAGCGTGATGATCAGGCTCGGCAGCGCCGCCACCTGGATCTCGACGCCGTAGGCGATCCGTCCGATGCCAACGACAAGCACGGTCATGAGGCCGGTCAGCGCCAACGAGGAGGCAATCTGGCCGCCGAGGAAGACCCAAGGCGGCAAGGGCGTCGCCCGCACCGCCTTGAGGAGGCCGTTCTCCCGCTTGATGGTGGTGACGATCGCCTGATTGACGAACGTGGCCGACACCACCGAGAGCGCGAGGATGCCGGGCACGTAAACGGTCGCGACGCGAGCGCCGGTCGTTCCCATGCGCTCGTTGCCGAAGATCGACGTGAAGATCACGAGGAAAATAATCGGCAGCACGATCGTGAAGAACGTGGCCGCGGGACTTCGCCGGAAGCCGAGCAAGTTGAAGTACGTTTCGCTGCGCAGCTGTCGAAGGCGCGTCATGTGCGAGCCCTTCGGCGGCGACGTCGAGACTGGTCATCGGGGCCGCCCGCGTTGGACTCGTGCGCAACAGTTGCGTCGCTGTGCTCTGGCGCTTCTCCGGTCAGGGCCAGATAGGTGTCTTCGAGTGTGGGCGGACGAACCGCCAGGGAGTCCAAGCGTGCGCCGGCGCCATCGGCCGCGGCGAGCAGCTCGCGCACGACGCCGCTGACATCGTCCGTTGTGAGCTCAAGCCGAACGGCGGAACCAGTATCGACGAGGCCCTCAGCGTGCAAACGTGATCTGAGCACGTCTGGAAGCGTGCTGGCTGCGAGTTCGGCGGCATCCCAGCTGATGCGGGTCGCCATCTCGGTCACCTCGGCGAGGTCCGCAGCTGTGCCGTCGGCCACGATGCGACCGTGCGAGATCACGGCAATCCGGTCGGCGAGGCGGTCTGCTTCGTCCATGTAGTGCGTCGTCAGGAACACCGTCACGCCGAGCGCGCGCAGGCCGTCGATCGTATTCCAGGCCTCGCGTCGCGCTGCAGGATCGAATCCGGTCGTCGGCTCGTCGAGGAAGACCAGCTCGGGGTCGCCCACGAGCGCGAGCGCCAACGCGAGCCGCTGCTGCTGACCCCCCGAGAGCCGGCGGGCGCGGGTGCGGGCGGCGTCGGCGAGCCCGACGAGCCCGAGCACTTCGGCTGTCGAACGCGGTGAGCGGTAGTAGGCCGCCCACATCGCTACGGTTTCCGCTGCGGTGAAGTCGCCGTCGAGATTTCCGCCCTGGAGCACGATTCCGATGCGTTCACGCCACGCTGGGTTGGCGTCGGCTGGGTCGGCTCCCAGCACACGAACCTCGCCGGAATTTCTCGTGCGCAGGCCTTCGAGGATTTCGACCGTTGTCGTCTTTCCGGCCCCGTTGGGACCCAAGAACGCCAGCACTTCGCCGGCCGCGACCTCAAGATCGACGCCTGCTACCGCTTCGAGGTCGCCGTAGTTCTTGCGAAGACCGGTGACCTCGATTGCGAGATCCGTGCCGGCCATCAACCCCCCTGCTCGCCCGATGCGACCGCCTCGGGCTGTGCCCCCGCCAGCGAGGCGCCATCGGGATGACGCCGACGCGCTGGCGTCTGGTCGTCAACGTCATCGTCATCGTCATCGTCGACGTATCGCTCAGGATGGAGCACCTGCGGGCGAACGGCGGCGGCGTAGAGCAGCACCGCCAGTGGACCGAACAAGACGATCAGCAGGATCCAATTGGTGCGTCGGCGCTTTGCTGCGGCGAATCGCTGGCGCCCGATCCGCGTGACATCTGCAATGCCGAGGGCCATGATGAGCGTCGCTGCTGCGGCCGCGATGACCTGTCCGAGGCCGAGGCTCACCGGGTCACGCTACCGGCCGCGATGTAGACGGCAGGGAAGCCATCGCGGCGTTCAGGAGCCGACCGACGAGAACAGATTGATGGCCAGCAGTCCGCCAGCTGCGATGCCCGCGACAGTGAGTCCCGCACCCACCGACCAGAGCGTTCCGTCGAAGATCAGCCGCCCGCCAGCGGCGAGCACCACCGTCACCGCAATCGCCGACAGTGTCGTCGAGGGCATGTAGGTAACCGCGATCCAGCCGGCGACGAGCCCGCACAAGAACAGGACGACGTCCTCGACGAGTCGCAGCGCTGTCCTCACGTCGATCACGGTAGGCGCACACGAGGCGCCGCCCCGTCGGCTCGAGCGCCGCCTGCGTCGGTTACCGCTAACTCGCCATGCGGCACCTGACGAGAACGGCTACTGCAGCGATCGGGCCAGCGCGAAGGCGTGCCGAGCGAGCCGTCGAGTACTGACATCGAGATCCAGCACCGGATCGGCAAGCTCGTCGGGCGTGACCCACCGAAGCTCCAAAGACTCATGGTTGCCGCGCACGACCGCAGCCTGAGGCGCACGTATGAGAAAGCGCACGTCGAAGTGCAGGTGGTCGGGTTCGGTGCGCTTGCGGTTCACGAACAGGTGCACGTCGATGTCAACCGGCTCGGACCAGATCTCGAGTCCCGCGATGCCCGTCTCCTCGGTGGCCTCGCGTACCGCAACCGACGCGAGGCAGGACTCGCCGTCCGCGTGGCCGCCAGGCTGCAGCCACCGACCGATCTTGGCGTGCAGCAGCACGAGGCCCCGCGTCGCACCGTGGTTCACAACCCAGGCTGACGCGGTGAGGTGGCCCTGCTCGCACGTGCGGTGCAGCGCGTCCCGATGGCGCTCGACGAATTCGAGCAGGCGATCGCGATGCTGCGCTTGGATCTGTTCCACAGGCGTGAAGCGTTCGACGACTTCGATCGCGGCCGCCAATCTGCATCTGCCATCGACAGCGGCCACATCTGCACCGGGATCGGCCTCGGGCGATTGCCATCGGGTCCAGCCCGGTGCGGTGCCGGCGCCGCCCCGGACGCCGAGTTCGGTTGCCTCGTGACTCACCGCCGCCCTCCGCTGACGTGGGGATTGCCGGTGACATACCAGCGCCATGGTCGTTCCGTGCCGCGGCTGATACCGATTCGCTGCGTTGCGGTGATGTGCGAGGGCACCCAGCCATCGTCGCGGATGCTCAGATCGCTGGAGGCCGTGATGTCGCTTCCGTTGTGCGCTGCGTCGATGCCGAACGCTTGAGTCAGCTTCGCGGGGCCCGAGCACAGGTCCACGCACTGGATCCGCCGCCCGTCGTTGCCGCGGCTGGCCGCCATGACGTCATGGCCGCACAGCGGCTCGACCGCTCGCAGCAGCACCGCGTCACCGGTGCCAGGGAGAGCGCACACGGCGTTCGCGCACCAATGCAGCCCGTAGATCCGGTACACGTACAGCGTTCCAGGCGGTCCGAACATGGCGGCGTTGCGAGCCGTCGGGCCGCTGCGCGAGTGGGCTGCGGGGTCGCCGTCACCGCTGTAGGCCTCGACTTCCACGATCCGCCCAGTGCGCGCTGTCCCGCCGCTGCGCACGAGCAATTTGCCCAGCAAGTCCGGCGCAACGTCGGGTGCGCGTCGCTCATAGAACGACGTCGGCAACGTCTCGGCTGCGAAGGCCATCAGCGGCCGTCCGCGGCGGCTGCTGCTTGTGCGAGCGCCGCGGCGAGACGGTCGAGCTGTACAGCCACCGCAGCAGGCCCGCCCGCGCCGTGGGTGACGCGGCTTCGATGCGCCGCTCCGGGTGCGAGACGTTCGGCGGCCGCTGGTCCCAGATCCCGATGGGCGGACACGAGTTCGACAAGTCGCTGTGCCGCAGATGCCGACGGCGCTCCGTCGCCGAGCGCTTGCCGGACGACATCGGCAACAACTGCGTGGGCCTGTCTGAACGACATGCCAGCGGCGACGAGCCACTCTGCGAGGTCGGTCGCTGCTGCGAACGGGTCGTCAGCGCCCGACGCCATCGCGTCGGCCCGGAAGCTGAGCGTGCGCAGCAGTCCGCTCAACGCGAGCGCTGTCAAGCGAACCGTGTCGACCGCGTCGAAGAGCGGTTCCTTGTCCTCTTGAAGGTCCTTGTTGTATGCCAGCGGCAGACCCTTGAGGGTCGCGAGAAAGCCGGCGAGATGGCCGATCAGTCGCCCCGCCTTGCCGCGCGCAAGCTCGGCGACGTCCGGGTTCTTCTTCTGCGGCATCATCGACGAGCCGGTAGCGAAGGCATCATCAAGCGTCACGAAGCCGAATTCGGCGCTCGACCACAGCACAATCTCTTCGCCGAGCCGCGACAGGTGCACCCCGGTCATCGTCAGGGCGTAGAGCGTGTCGACCACGAAGTCGCGATCGCTGACCGCATCAAGCGAATTCTCGAAGACTGACGCGAAGCCCAGCGACGCAGCTGTGGCGGCAGGGTCGAGCGGCAATGACGAACCCGCCAGCGCGCCCGCCCCCAGCGGGGACACGTCAGTACGTCGGCGCGCTTCGCCGAGCCGCTCGGCGTCGCGCAGCAGCGCCCATGCGTGGGCTGCGAGATGGTGTGCCAGCCCGACGGGCTGAGCTTGCTGCAGGTGCGTGTATCCGGGCAGCCGCAGCCCCGCATCGTGGGCCTCGCGCGCACGATCGGCCAACGTCTGCGCCACGTCGACGACGAGCGGGGCCACGACGTCGATGGCATTGCGAGTCCACAAACGCAGGTCAGTGGCAACTTGATCGTTGCGGCTGCGGCCGGTATGCATCTTGGCGGCTGAGAGACACAGCTCGGTGGCGCGCCGCTCGACCGCGGTGTGGATGTCCTCATCGGTTTGGCGCCAGTCCATCCGGCCTTCGGCGATCTCGCTATGGACCTGATCGAGCGCAGTGCCGATGTCATCGCGCTCGGCGTCGGTGAGGAGACCGACATCGGCCAGCATCGCCACATGGGCTCGCGACGCGGCGATGTCCTCGGCAAACATGCGCTGATCGAACGGCAGCGAGTCGTTGAGGGCTGCCAGTGCCGCGGACGGCTCGGCAGCGAACCGTCCGTGCCAGAGCGTGCGGCTCATTGCGGACGGTGGATCCGGCGCGTCCGGAACGGTTGCTTCGTCGGGGGTCATAGTGCCGCGGGCTTCTTGGTCGAGGGTGTGGCCGGAGTTTCCTGCTTCGATGTCATCTCACTGGGCGGTTCTGGTCGCGGCAATCGGTGACGACCAATGTCGGCAGAGACAGTGCCGGCGCAGAGCCCGGAAGGCACGAGCTCACAGATCTGCGAGCGCTCGGCAGTGGCTGGCGACCGCCGCGCCCCCGGTCACCGAGTCGGCGACGACCAGCAGCGTGTCGTCGCCGGCGATGGTGCCGATGACTCCGTCGAGATTGCTGCGATCGATTGCCGAGGCCACGACATGCGCAGAGCCGGGCGGCGTGCGAAGGACGACGAGGTTGTCCGACCAGCGGACATCGAGTACCCAGTCGCCGAGCACTCGACGCAGTGCGTTGGCCGGCAGCGCCTCGGGTGCGTCGGCCTCGGGGACGGCATACACCGTCCGCCCGGCCGTCCGCATCTTGGCGACGCCCATCTCGTCGAGGTCGCGGCACACCGTCGCCTGGGTCACGGCCACCGAGCGCTCGGCCAGCCGGTCGACCAGCTGGGACTGGCTGGCAATCTCGTGCGCCGCGAGCAGCTCGCGGACCAAGTGCTGTCGCTGCGCTTTGGTCGTCATCGAACCGACTCCAGTGCAGGGGTCGACGCTTCGCCGGCCGGGATGCCCGCCGGTCCGGCCAGGAAGGCGAGCAGACCACGCGCCGCATGCATGCGATTGGCGGCCTGGTGCCAGACGCGGCTCGATGATCCGTCGATGACCTCAGCGGCCACCTCCTCGCCGCGATGCGCGGGCAGGCAGTGCAGGAACACCGCCCGATCCCCTGCCTGCGCCATCAGCGCCCCGTCGACCTGGTAATCGGCGAATGCCGCCAGCCGTTCGGATCGCTGGTCGTCTTGGCCCATCGAGGTCCAGACGTCGGTGCAGACGACATCTGCACTCTTGACGGCCTCGACGGGATCGGTCGTCACCGTGCACTCGCCGCCAAGGGCGGCGAGCCGGTCCAGGGTTGCCTCAGAGGGGCCGTAGCCGTCAGGTGCCGCGAGCGAGCTCGGGATTCCCAGCAACGCGCAGCCGATCGCCAGCGACCGCCAAACGTTGTTGGCGTCGCCCACGAAAGCAACTCGCTCGGTGCCCTCGAGCCCGAGACACTGGTCGATCGTCAGCAGGTCGGCGAGGGCTTGGCACGGATGCGCCTCATCGGAAAGGAGGTTCACCACGGGAGCCACCTCGCACGCGGCCATCCGGACCAGATGGTCGTGGCGGAACACTCGCGCGGCGACAATCGAGTGGTAGCACGCGAGCGTCCGCACGACATCCTCCGCCGTCTCGCGTACGTCGATGCCGACTTCCTCGGGGCGGATGTAGACGGGGTGCCCGCCCAGCTGGGTGACGGCCATCTCCATGGAGTTGCGTGTCCGGTTCGAAGCCTTCTCGAAGACCAATGCGACGCCGACACCCGCGAGCACCGCCGGGGCCGACGCGGCGGGACGGCCCGCAAGATCCAGGACGTATCTCAGCTCGTCCGCCGACAAGTCGTCCACTTCCAGGAAGTGCCGCATCAGTCGGTCCCGCCGCCTGCGAGCACGCCTGCGAAGATTTCCAGGCACTCGTCGATATCTTCGCTGGACACCACCAACGGCGGCGCGAACCGCACTGCGGTCGGCGAGATGCCGTTGACGACGAGGCCCGCTCGCAGACACGCGGCCGCGACCTCCGGCCCGGTCGTGCCGATCGCGTCGGTGTCGAGCTCGGCTGCGATCAGCAGGCCCATGCCCCGTGTGTCGGTCACTCCCGGCACACCCATGAGCTTCCCGGCCAGCTCTTCGCCGCGGGTCGCAGCGAGCGCCGGAGCGTCGATTGCCTCCATGGTGCGCAGCACCGCACGCGCCGCGCTCGTGGCCAGCGGCTGGCCGCCGAAGGTGGTGGCGTGATCACCCGGCGAGAAGGCGGCGGCAATCGGTCGACGTGCCCAGACCGCTCCGATCGGCACGCCGTTGCCGAGCGCCTTGGCCATCGTGACGATGTCGGGCCGAGCTGCGCCGGACGGACCGCCCGACGGCTCGAAGTGGTGCTGCCACGCGAACCATTTGCCCGTGCGGGCGAGGCCGGTCTGGACCTCGTCGATGATGAGCGCCAGTCCACGCTCGTCGCAGATCTCGCGAACGCGTCGCAGATAGTCGCCGTCGGCCACGTTCACGCCGCCTTCGCCTTGCACCACCTCGAGCAGCACGGCGCAACAGCTCGGGTCGAGCGCGGCTTCGAGGGCATCAGCGTTGTTGTATTCGACGTGACGGAAGCCCTCGGGCAGCGGCTGGAACGTCTCGTGCTTCTCGGGCTGTCCAGTGGCGTGCAGCGTGGCCAGCGTGCGCCCGTGGAACGAGCGAAGCGCGCTGACCACGACGTACCGGCCGCGGCCCCCGAGCTTGCGGGCCAGCTTGATCGCTCCTTCGAGCGATTCGGCGCCGCTGTTGCAGAAGAAGACCTGCCCGCCGCCGCCCTGCAACCGGTCGATGGTCTGGGCCACTTCGACTTGCGGCTCGGTGCCGAACAGGTTCGAGACGTGCAACAACGTGCGCGCCTGCTCGCTCAGCGCCTCGGCCACCGCGGGATGCGCGTGACCGAGTGAGGTGACCGCGAGCCCCGCCAAGAAGTCCAAGTAGCGCTTGCCGTCGCGGTCGAACAGCTCGCACCCGCTGCCTCGCACGAACTGCACCGGCGGCGGTCCATAGGTCGGCATGAGCGGGCAGTTGTCGAGCCCCGCTCCGCCCATCGCCGCGACGTGCGCCGCGTTCGCGCCCGCGGAGGGATTCTCAGCCATTCTTGTCTGCCTTTGGTCGGGAGTTCTCGATCATGGTGCCGATACCGGAATCGGTGAACAGCTCGAGCAGCACCACATGCGGCACTCGCCCATCGAGCAGGTGTGCACTCTCGACGCCATTTCGCACCGCGCTGATGCAAGCTTCGATCTTGGGGATCATCCCGCCCTCGATCTGCCCGCTCGCCATGCGTGCGGCGAGCGCATCTGCGGTCGTGTGCCCGATGAGCGAATCAGGGTCGTCGAGGTCCTCGTACAGGCCGGCGACGTCGGTGAGGTACACGACCTTCTGCGCCTCGAGCGCCTCGGCAATCGCACCGGCGACGGTGTCGGCGTTGATGTTGTACGCCTGTCCCTTCGTGTCGGCGCCGATGGTGGAGATCACCGGGATCAGCCCCTCGGCCAGCAGGCGCACCAGCAGATCGGTGTTCACGTCGGTGACGACGCCGACGAAGCCCAGCTCCGGATTTCGAGCCGTCGCTGTGATCACACGGCCGTCCTCGCCGGAAATGCCCACCGCCAACGGGCCATGCACGTTGATGGCGCCGACGATGTCACGGTTCACCTTGCCCACGAGCACCATGCGTGCAATGTCGAGTGTCTCGGCGTCGGTCACGCGAAGCCCGTCACGAAACTCGGCCGTCTTGCCGAGGCGGGCCATGAGGTCGCCAATCTGGGGGCCCCCACCGTGCACCACAACAGGGGCGAGGCCGATCTGGCGCAGCAGCACGATGTCAGCGGCAAATTGTTCAGTCAACTCAGCGTCGCCCATCGCGTTGCCGCCGAACTTGACAACCACGATCTTTCCGCGCCAGCGGCTGATGTACGGGAGCATCTCGACGAGCATCTCGGCGCGCCGCATGTCGTCGATCTCGCTTGGCTCGTCGTCGGGCTCGGCGGGCGGCGCCGCGATGCCGAAGTCAGCCTCGATCACGCGCCCCGTGCCGGTCGCCTCGTCGTCGTCGTGGTCGCTCATGGCATGAGCCCCGTGATCGGAAGGCCGCACGTTTCCGGCAATCCCAGCGCGACGTTGGCGCATTGGACGGCACCGCCCGAAGCCCCTTTCACCAAGTTGTCCAGCGCGCTCAGCACCACCAGCCAACCCGTGCGTGGGTCGACTCGAGCGCTGAGATGGCAAGTGTTGGCTCCCAACGTCGCCTTGGTGTGCGGGGAGGCCTCATCAACAACGATGAATGGCTCGCCCGCGTAGAAGTCGGCAAGCACGCTCAATGCGTCCGCCGAGGTGAAGCCCGAAGCCGTCGGTCGGGCGTAGCACGTCGCGAGGATGCCGCGGACCATCGGCGCCAGATGGGGAGTGAACAACACGCTGCAGCCGGTCACCTGCTCGATCTCGGGCGTGTGGCGGTGATTCAGCAGGCCGTATGCGACGAAGTCCTCGTCAACGGTCGCGAACGTCGTGTTCGGCTTCGGGGCGCGCCCTGCACCGCTCACCCCGGACGCTGCGTCAACGACCACGCCGTCGGTGACGATGTGGCCACCTCGTGCGAATGGCGCGAGCGCCAGGGCCGCGGCGCTGGGATAGCAACCGGGCACCGCAACGCCCGCGGCACCGCGCAGCGCGTCTCGACCGAGCTCGGGCAGCCCATAGGGGAACTCGCCGAGCAGCTCGGGCATCGGGTGCTCGACGCCATACCACTGCGGATACAGCGCTGGATCGAGCAGCCTGAAATCGGATCCCAGATCAAGCACGCAGCCCACTCGCTTGTACAGATCGGCTACGACCGGAGCGCTCGCCATGTGGGGAAGACCGAGGAACACCGCATCGAGACCCACGAACACGTCTGGTTCGTAGGCGCAATATCGCAGGCCTCCGTAGTGCGCCGCCAGGCTCGGATAGAGGTCGCGCACAGCGGTGCCCGCCTGGGTGTCCCCGGCGACAGCGGCGACTTCGAAGTGCGGGTGGCCGGCCGCGAGCCGCAGCAATTCAGCGCCCGTGAAACCCGACGCGCCGACGATCCCGATCCGGACTGGGCTGGAGTCGCCCGACGACGACTCGTTTGTCGTAGCGGCGCTCGACGGCAGCGGTACGTTTTCCATGGCCTGATCCTGCTTCGAGGGAGTGACGCGAATGGCCTGCGGCGTTGGCCGCCGACATCCGACCCACAACACGATACCACGCTCGCGCCGAGTTTATGCGTTGTATTGCAAGTTTATTCATCACGTTTGGCGTGGGCCCCGCGCCACAGCTGCGAACTCGCGCGGGCGTCAAGATCACGAAATCGAGATCAACCCCTCGCGGATACACTGACAGTCCCTCGGCAGGGCCAACGACGTCCCGGCCGTGTTCACCTGCATCTCAGCCGCACCGGGACGTCGAAGACTTTGACTGCCGCACCATCGCACTCACCGGCGCACTCACCGGCGCACTCACCGGCGCACGCACTGCCCGCCCGCGACGAACACACGGGCCTTCGCGCTGATCGCCCAGCGGTGCGCACCCAGCCCCTCGACGGTCCGCCCCAGGCACACGGCCTGTACGACCCGGCCTACGAACACGATGCATGCGGCGTCGGCTTCGTGGCGGACATGTCCGGAGTCCCAAGCCGCGCTGTCGTGGACCAAGCCCTGAAATGCCTCGTCAATCTGGATCATCGCAGCGCGACAGGCGCCGAAGCCAACGTTGGCGACGGCATCGGCATCACGATCCAGGTGCCCGATGCGTTCCTGCGGGAGGTGTGCAGCTTCAAGCTGCCGCCGGCTGGCCAGTACGCCGTCGGCACCGCCTTCCTGCCGCGCCAAGAACCTGAGGCTGCCGCGGCAGCAATCGAGGCAATCGTGGCCGACGAAGGACTCGACGTCCTCGGCTGGCGCGACGTCCCGACCGACCCGTCGTCGCTAGGCAGGTTCGCCACCGACCCCATGCCGGTCTTTCGGATGCTGTTCATTGCGTCGCCGGCAAGCGCAGCGCTGGCCCGGGGCGCCCAACCCGCTCCGGATGCTGAACACCTCGACCGAATGGACCTCGAGCGACGCGTGTACGTCGCACGCAAGCGCACCGAGCACGAGATCGATCCCGCCCCGTACTTCGGTTCGCTGTCGTGCCGCACGCTCGTCTACAAGGGGATGCTGACGTGCGGGCAGTTCGCGGAGTTCTACCCCGACCTCATCGATCCCCGCCTGGCGTCTTCGCTCGCGCTGCTGCACTCGCGCTTCAGCACCAACACGTTCCCCTCGTGGCCGCTGGCGCATCCATATCGGATGCTGGCCCACAACGGCGAGATCAATACGGTCATGGGGAATCGCAATTGGATGCGGGCCCGCGAGGGGGCGTTGGCGAGTCCGGTATTCACCGACGTGGACGGCACCAACCGCCTCGAGCGCACGTTCCCGGTGTGTACCCCGGCAGCCTCGGACACAGCCAGCTTCGACGAGGTGCTCGAGCTGTTGCACCTCGGCGGGCGCAGCCTGCCGCATGCCGTGCTCATGATGATCCCCGAGGCGTGGGAGAACCACGCCCGCATGCCGCAGGACAAGCGGGACTTCTACCAGTTCCACGCGTCGCTCATGGAGCCGTGGGACGGCCCCGCCAGCATCACCTTCACCGACGGAACGGTCATCGGAGCGGTTCTTGACCGCAACGGCCTGCGCCCCTCCCGCTACTGGGTGACCGACGACGGCCTGGTGGTGATGGCCTCTGAGGTGGGCGTCGCCAACGTGCCGCAGAGCAAGGTGGTCCAGAAGGGCCGGCTGCAACCCGGCCGCATGTTTCTTGTGGACACCGCCGCGGGCCGCATCGTGTCCGACGAAGAAATCAAGCGTGACCTGGTATCGGCAGAGCCCTACGGGGACTGGCTGGCCGATGGTCTCGCCCACCTCGACGATCTGCCTCCCCGCTTCAGCCTGACGCCGCAGCACTCGTCAGTGACTCGCCGGCAGCGCACCTTCGGCTACACGACCGAAGAGCTGCGCATTCTCATCGTTCCCATGGCACGCACCGGGGCGGAGCCCATCGGGTCGATGGGAACCGACACCCCGATTGCCGTGCTCTCACGACGCCCGCGCTTGCTCTTCGACTACTTCAGCCAGCTGTTTGCTCAGGTGACCAATCCGCCGCTCGACGCCATTCGCGAGGAACTCGTCACCTCGACGATGGCCACGATCGGCCCCGAGGCGAACCTGCTCGATCCTGGCTCGCATTCGTGCCGCCAGATCGTTCTGCCGTACCCCATCTTGTCAAACGAGGATCTCGCCAAGATCCTCTACATCGACGAGGACCAAGCCGGCTTCGCGCCGTTCGCCGTGGACGGCCTGTACGCGGTCGCCGACGGCGGAGCTGGCATGGAGCGTGCCATCTCAGACGTGTGCACCCGTGTCGACGAGGCCATCGCTCAGGGCGCCCGCATCATCGTGCTGTCGGACCGATACAGCGACGCCGAGCACGCGCCGATCCCGTCGTTGCTGCTCACCGGTGCGGTGCATCACCATCTGGTGCGCAACAAGACCCGGACTGAGGTCGGCCTCGTGACCGAGTGCGGAGACGCCCGCGAGGTCCATCACATGGCGCTGCTGCTCGGCTACGGTGCCAGCGCAGTCAATCCCTACCTGGCGTTCGAGTCCGTCGACGACATGGTCGGCAATGGGGTGATCACCGAGGTCGACCAGCGGGCCGCCAAGCGCAATTACATCAAGGCCTGCTCGAAGGGCGTGCTCAAGGTGATGTCCAAGATGGGCATCTCCACCGTGGCGAGCTACACCGGCGCTCAGGTGTTCGAGTCCGTCGGGCTGGGCCCCGATGTGATCGATCGCTATTTCAGCGGCACCACGTCGAAGCTCGGCGGCGTCGGCCTCGACGTCATTGCGGAGGAAGTCGCGCAGCGTCACCGCTTCGCCTACCTCGACAATCCCACTGAAGCAGCGCACCGTGATCTCTGGGCCGGGGGCGAATACCAGTGGCGACGCGAGGGCGAGTACCACCTGTTCAACCCCGAGACCGTCTACAAGCTGCAGCACTCGACCAGAGCCGGCCGCTACGAGGTCTTCAAGGAATACACGAGCCTGGTGGACGACCAGTCCGCCGAATTGGCCACGCTGCGAGGCCTGTTCGAGTTGAAGCCGGCACCCGGCGACCCGATCTCGATCTCCGAGGTCGAACCGGTCTCGGCCATCGTGAAACGCTTCTCGACTGGAGCGATGAGCTACGGCTCGATCTCGGCCGAAGCGCACGAGACGCTGGCAATCGCGATGAATCGCATCGGCGGCAAGTCCAACACGGGCGAAGGCGGCGAGGATCCGGACCGCTTCGTGCCCGACGCCAATGGCGACCTGCGCCGCTCGGCCATCAAGCAGGTCGCATCAGGGCGCTTCGGGGTGACGTCTGAGTACCTGACCAATGCCGACGACCTGCAGATCAAGATGGCTCAGGGCGCCAAGCCGGGAGAGGGAGGGCAATTGCCCGGCCCGAAGGTCTGGCCGTGGATCGCCAAGACGCGCCACTCGACACCGGGCGTGGGCCTCATCAGCCCGCCGCCGCATCATGACATTTACTCCATCGAGGACCTCAAGCAGCTCATCCACGACCTGAAGAACTCCAACCCGGTCGCCCGCATCCACGTAAAGCTGGTCGCCGAGGTGGGCGTCGGCACCGTGGCCGCCGGCGTCTCGAAGGCCAAGGCCGACGTGGTGCTCATCTCCGGCCACGACGGCGGCACCGGCGCATCGCCGCTGACATCGCTCAAGCACGCCGGAGCGCCATGGGAGCTCGGGCTTGCCGAAACCCAGCAAACGCTGCTGCTCAACGGGCTGCGCGACCGGATCGTGGTGCAGACCGACGGGCAGCTCAAGACCGGCCGTGACGTCATCGTGGCGGCGCTGCTCGGCGCAGAGGAATTCGGATTCGCGACGGCGCCGCTGGTGGTGTCGGGCTGCATCATGATGCGCGTCTGCCATCTCGACACCTGCCCGGTCGGCGTCGCGACGCAGAACCGTGAGCTTCGACAACGCTTCAGCGGCCAGCCCGAATTTGTCGTGAACTTCTTCGAGTACATCGCTGCGGAAGTACGCGAGTACTTGGCGACGTTGGGATTCCGGACACTCGAAGAGGCCATCGGCCGTGTCGACCGGCTGGATGCGACCACCGCGATCGCGCACTGGAAGGCACACGGCTTAAATCTCGCTCCGATCCTGGTCGAACCTGAGACCCCGTGGCCGCAGGACCGCTTCTGCTCCCAAACCCAGGACCATGGCCTCGACCGGGCGCTCGACCAGCGCCTCATCGAGCTGGCCGCTCCCGCGCTGGAACGCCGCGAACGGGTGCGTGCCGAGGTGCCGATCACCAATGTCAACCGCACCGCGGGCACGATGCTGGGCCACCGCATCACATCGGCTTTCGGCGGCGAGGGCCTGCCTGCGGACACGATCGAGTTCACCTTCGACGGCTCAGCGGGCCAGAGCTTCGGGGCGTTCGTCCCTGCGGGGCTCACAATGCGGCTCATCGGCGATGCGAACGACTATTTGGGCAAGGGCCTCTCAGGCGGCCGGCTGATCGTGCGACCGCCTGCGCACACGCATCGGGACTTCGTCGCCGAAGACAACATCATCGCCGGAAACGTGATCCTCTACGGCGCCACCGGCGGCGAGGCGTTCATCAGGGGCTGCGTGGGCGAACGATTCTGTGTTCGCAACTCGGGCGCCACGGCGGTTGTCGAAGGTGTCGGCGACCATGCATGCGAATACATGACCGGCGGCACGGTCGTGGTGCTGGGCAGCGTCGGGCGCAACTTCGGCGCCGGAATGTCGGGGGGCGTGGCGTACGTGTACGACCCCGATGACGTGTTCTGGCGCAATCTGAATTCCGAGATGGTCGACCTCGAGCCCCCGCTCGACGACGCCGATGCTGAGACGGTCCGCGCCATCGTGCGCAAGCATTCCGCAGAGACCGGTTCGGCGCCGGCCGAGCGCATCTTGAGCAGGTGGCACCGCGAGGTGCGGCACTTCCGCAAAGTGATGCCCAAGGACTACCGCCGGGTCACCGAAGCCCGCGCCGCTGCAGCAGAGCAAGGCCTCGACCCCGATGAGGCAGTGATGGGGGCTGCGCATGGCTGAGAACACACCGGCGGACGTCCCGATTCGCAGCCGCCAACGAGCCAGCACAAGGGCGGCACATGGGTGACATTCGAGGATTCATGCGCCATGGCCGAGAGCTGCCGACGCGTCGGCCGGTGCCAGTACGCCTGCGCGACTGGCGCGAGGTGTACGAGCCGTTCTCCGACGGTCATCTGCGCACCCAGGCCAGCCGTTGCATGGACTGCGGCGTCCCGTTCTGCAACGACGGCTGCCCGCTGGGCAACATCATCCCGGACTGGAACGACCTCGTGCACCGCAACCGCTGGCGCGATGCCATCGAACGCCTGCACGCCACCAACAATTTCCCCGAGTTCACCGGGCGTCTGTGCCCGGCACCGTGCGAGGGCGCCTGCGTGCTCGGGATCAATTCTGACCCGGTGACGATCAAGCAGGTCGAAGTCTCGATCATCGACAAGGCATGGGACGAAGGCTGGGTGCAGCCCGAACTGCCCGCTCAGCGGACTGGCCGCACGGCGGCCGTCGTCGGCTCAGGTCCGGCCGGACTCGCCGCCGCTCAGCAGCTCACCCGGGCCGGGCACGACGTCACCGTGTTCGAGCGTGCCGACCGCCTCGGCGGCCTGCTGCGCTACGGCATCCCTGAGTTCAAGATGGAGAAGCGCCACATCGAGCGGCGGCTCGACCAGATGAGCGCCGAGGGGACAAAGTTCCGCACCGGAGTCGAGGTGGGTGTCGACATTCCGGCCTCCGAGCTGCAGGCCAGCTTTGACGCTCTCGTGCTGGCGGGGGGCGCCACCCAATGGCGCGACCTGCCGATTCCAGGCCGCGAGTTCGACGGCATACACCAGGCGATGGAATACCTTCCGTGGGCGAACAAGGCTCAGGAGGGCGACCTGGATCCCGGTGACACCCCGATCAGCGCTGCGGGCAAGCGCGTCGTCATCATCGGCGGCGGCGACACCGGAGCGGACTGCTTGGGCACTGCACACCGCCAGGGCGCTGCGTCGGTGCATCAATTCGAGATCATGCCGAGGCCACCGACCGAACGTGCGGCCGCCAATCCGTGGCCGACGTATCCGATGATCTACCGGACGTCCTCAGCGCACGAGGAAGGCGGCGACCGGGTGTACTCGGTGAACACCGAGAATTTCCTCGGGGACAGCTCGGGCGCGGTGCGAGCCCTGCGAGCACACGAAGTGGTCTTCGCCGACGGCCGTTTCGCCCAAGTCGAGGGCTCGGACTTCGAACTCGAGTGCGAACTGGTGTTGCTGGCGATGGGCTTTGTCGGACCTCAGCAAGAGGGACTGCTGGCCCAGCTCGGTACCGAGACCGACGCTCGCTCGAACGTGATGCGCGATGACGACTACCGGACCTCGGTGGACGGTGTCTGGGTCTGCGGCGACATGGGCCGCGGCCAGAGCCTGATTGTGTGGGCCATCGCCGAAGGCCGTGCGTGCGCAGCTGCGGTTGACGCGGCACTCATGGGCCACACCGCCCTCCCCCGCCCTATCCCGCCGTCGGCCCGCCCGCTGAATTGAGCTGAGCAACCGAGCTGAGCAGTTGATCTGGGTAGCTGAGCTTGGTCGCTGGGTGGCGCTGGTGTGGTTGTCCAGCTGGTGCCGGGCTCGGTTGGTCCTCTTGGGTGTGCAGAACCAGGTTGTGCTCGTGGAGGCGATGGTGGTGGTCGTGGCAGAGCAGGGCGAGGTTGGTCAGGCTGGTGAGCACGATCATCTGCGTGGAGCTGGGCACGACCCAGTCCGCACCGGCAGCGTTGGAACCGTCCCACGAGAGCTCTTCGCTGCTGCGAGCACAACCGCCCCGACGACGCTGTTGGGGGCATGGCCCGCCGACTCAGCTTCCTCTGAAGGGGCATCTCCGGCAGTGTCCCCGCTCGAGTCCAGACCGCCGGTCGCGACCTCGCCTTTGTGGCCTCGCCTGTGGCGGCATCGCCCGCTGGGGCGCTTGCTGGCTGGGCACCATGTGCCATGAGCAGGTGGGCAAGCGCGTCGGCGGCTCGATGGGCGACGCTGCGGCACTGGGATTCGGCCAAGTCCTTGTCGCTGCGCCAGTTCCGCTGGATCATCTGCATCAGGCGGCGATTGATTCGATCTCCGGTCAGGGGGTCGAACTTGGCACGCAGGTGCCACATTCCGTCACGGCGATCGATCCACATCGACGCACCCCTCGCGGCCCGCTGACGGACTCGCCGCTCAGCGTCGGACTCGCTGCGCCACGCGGCTTCAGCAGCGCGCACCAGCGTCTCGGCGACGGACGCCTCCCCGCGGCCGACATGCAACTGGCGTCGCGCTGCTTCGGCTGCGAGCGTGCTGCGGGCGCCGTCAAGCGCATTGAGCGCGCGCTGGACCTGCTGCGCCGACCACAGCAAGTCGGCTTCGTCGGCGGCACGCACCATCTTGGCGTCAACCAGCGGAACCCCAAGTAAAGGCCCCACCGCCCCGCCCACCGCGTCACGAACGCCGGCAGAGTCGCAGCGTCGCGCCAACTGCACACGCAGTTGCGACAGACACGCTCCCCCAGCCAAACCACGCGACTCACGCCGACCGTCAGCTCGCTGGTCTTGAGTGCTCGGGGTCATGTCAGCCACCGTAGGGAGGGGGTACAACACGATTCCCCGCAGTACGGCTGCCGCTCCCCGAGCTTGGACGCCTTGGCGTCACCCCGCCTGAGCTCACCTCTTGGAACCGCTCCGCTGAGCGCCGACGGTCGGGGCCAGCGACACTACGGCTGAGCGTCGGCAGATCGCCGGCCCAGCGACGGAGGCGAACACGGTGAACTCATCCACGTACACAGTGGACGGCAAGCGCCTGTGGCGAACGCTGCACGAACTCGCAGAGATCGGCGCAACGCCCGCGGGCGGAGTAGCCCGGGTGGCGCTCACCGACGAGGACCGGGCGGGACGTGACCGGTTCGTGGCGTGGGTGCACGAGCTGCGCTGCACCGTCCACATCGACCAGATGGGCAACCTGTTCGCCCGCCGCGAGGGCACCGAACCGCAGCGTGCGCCGGTGGTGATCGGCAGCCACCTCGACAGCCAGCCCACCGGTGGCAAGTACGACGGCGCCTACGGCGTGATGGTGGGCCTCGAGGTGCTGCGAGTGCTGCACGACAACGACGTGAGGACAGCGGCGCCAGTAGAAGTCGTGTCGTGGACGAACGAGGAAGGGGCACGGTTCCCGCCCGCCATGATCGGCTCGGGCGTCTATGCGGGCGCGTTCAGCCTGGACGAGGGCCTCGCAGCCCCTGGGGTGGACGGCACCACGCTCGGCGATGAACTCGAACGCATCGGCTACGCGGGCGACGAGACGTGCGGTGCACCCGACGGTGCCGGCCGCCGTCCGATCGGGCACTACATCGAGCCGCACATCGAGCAAGGCCCGATCCTGGAGGCAGCCGACGTGACGCTCGGTGCGGTGACCGGGGTGCAGGGCATCCGCTGGTACGACGTCAACATCGAAGGCCGCTCAGCACATGCCGGCAGCACGCCGATGGAGCACCGTCGCGATGCAATGTTGGCTGCGGCCCGACTCGTGTGCGAGGCCGATGAGATCGCGGGTCGTCGGGCGCCAGCGGGCCGCGCAACGGTGGGCACGCTTGCGGTTGGCACCGGCTCGCGCAACACCGTGGTGGGCTCGGTCACCCTCACGGTTGACCTGCGGCATCCCGACGCCACGGAGCTGGAGGCAATGCACGACGAGCTGCTGGCCTTCGCCGACGGCCCGGCGTTCGGCCTCCAGCCCGAAAGCGGGCGTTCGCTCCCCCACCCGCAGATCACCCCAATCTGGTATTCGCCGCCGATCGTCTTCGACCCGACCGTGACCGAGGCGCTGCGTGCAGGCGCAGTGGCAACGGGATTTGATCCGGTCGACATCACCTCAGGGGCTGGCCACGACGCCTGCTATGTCTCACAGGTCGCCCCCGCCGGGATGCTCTTCATTCCCTGTGCCGACGGCCTGTCGCACAACGAGGCCGAGTCGATCCTGCCCGAGCACGCAGTCACAGGAGCGCAAGCGACCCTCAACGCGGTGCTGAAGCTGGCCGGCTAGGAGGCGAGCCGGTGCCGGCGGGCGAGTCGTCCCTGCAGCGTTGGGTCAGATAAGCAGCGAGAGGCGGCGGCACTGCAAGATGGCACGCGCCGCTTGCTCCATCGCCGTCCATGCTGGCTGGTCGGGAAGTTCGCCCTGCCAGCCCATCTGTCGGAGTCGCTCGGTCAAGCGTGGGTCGCCGGCCCCGGGCTCGGCGCGCTTGAGCCAGCCATCGGCTGCCTGGACATCTCGCACGGCCGAGCGCCGGGTGTCGATCCACATCGCAGCGTCGACATCGGGGGGCGGATCCGACGGGATCGCCACAATCATGGCGGCGGCCGTGTGCCGCCACTGGCGCACTTCGTCGATGGGCACCGCGGCGGGCCATGCCCGCATGAGGTGCTGCTCGACGGTGCGGTCGTCCGGTGACGCCCCATCGATCACCGACACGTCGACCTGGCTCAGCGCAGTCACTGCGGCGACCGTTGCCTGGACATCGGGACGTGGCGGGGTCAGGCGCTCTCGCAGCGCAGCGAATGCCGTCGCGCCCTCATCGCCGCTCACCCAGCTGATGAAGTCGCTTCGCGCGCGGGCGCGAAACATCGGCGTTGCGAAGGTGTCGGCCCACCACTGCACGGGGTGCAGCATGGCGGCCATCTTCGGCTCGAACTCTTCCCATCGGCGGGCGTGCTCTTCCGACCGGAAGAGGTTCATGCCCGCTCAGCGGAAGGGCCGGTTGGCTGCGTCCCCGCCGACCTGGCTGCGGGTGTAGCCAACCATGGTGGCCGGCTCGATCGACAGAATCTCCTCGTCTCGCATCTCAATTCGCAGCGGCTCGTCGCCGACTAGGCATGGCGCCTCGACCGTGACGGTCTTGCCGGGGAACAGCCAACGAACGGCCAACGCTTCGAAGCCGCACTGTGCAAACCATCGCTGCTCACCGTCGACGCTCACGCGGTACTGGGTGGGCTGATTGTTGAACGGCGGGAACGACGCGATCCAGTCGGTGCCCGGATGCAGCCAGCCAGGCGTGAGGTCGATGATGCGCGCGATCACCGCCTTAGCACGCATCGGTTCGACGCCTAATGTCTGCGCCAGTTCGGCGTAGTGCGGGGCCACGCCAGTGGCCACGATCTCACGCATGATCGCGGCGTACGCAGAGTCAAGTGCTTCGAGCGGGATCTGATCACGATCCACCAATTCAGCTGCCACGACGCGACTGTAGGACGCCAGCTCCGGATTCGTCGAACCTCTCAGCAGTAATAAGACGAATTATTGGATATTTCGATGGAAGGGGTCCACCACTCGCGGCCCAGTTTTCGGAGCCTTCGTCTTTTTTTGGGATTCGGGCTGCTGGGCTCGGCGGTGTTCGTGTTAGGAGGAGTCCGCGGGCTTCGAAGTTGGTGTAGTTGGTGAAGCCGTGGGTTTTGCGGCGCAGGACCTGGGGCAGGTTGTTTGTTCGGTCGATGCGGCCGTTGCTGGGCCGCCCGTTGTGGTGCCAGTCGAGGATCTGGTCGTGCCATGCGAGGAAGGTGTCGACGGTGTCGCTGAACTCTGGGATCTGCGCGGTGCGGTAGATGTCCGCGAACCTGTCCAGCGCCTCGAGCGCGCCCTTGCTGTCGTCGGCGAGGTACAGGTTGTGCAGCTCGGCGAGCGCTTCCCACGCGGTGCGCAGCCTGGGGTGGGCAGCGAACAGCTTGTCGAGCCGTTTGTGGTCGGCCGGGTCGAGCTTGTCGGGTCGGCGCATCAGCAAGAACCCGGGCCTGGACACGTCGCGGTCGAACGCGGGCACTGAGCCCTCGGGTCGGCGCTGGATGTCGCGGCGCACCGCGGTGAGCCCCGCCGCGAACCGTCTGATGACGTGGAACCGGTCCAGCACATGGCGGACGTGGCCGAGCCGCACCTCGATCGCGGCCTTGTACGCCGCCGAGCCGTCGCACACCACGACCTTCACGGCTTTGCACCATCGGGGCCCTTGCGCGGCCAAAAACCCCGACAGCGCCTGGGCATCGCGGTGGGCCACCATGGCGAGCACCTCGCCGGTGTCGCCGTTGACGATCACCGTCACGTAGCGGTGCCGCTTGCGGATCGAGGTCTCATCGACCAGCAGCACCCGGCACCTCTGCCGTCGCCGGCGATCCCACACCAGCGTCACCGGCCGCCCCGACACCTCCAAGTCGCGGATCTTGTTGTCACCGCGGTCATGAACCCTCCCGCCCGGGGTCCCCCAATCGGGGCATCCGGGGCGGCGAACCGTCGAGCACACCCGCACCACCAGCCGCTCGGGCGCGTCGACGACGACCCCCTCCACTTTGATGCGCCACAGCCACAGCCGCACCGACACAACATCACTCGCCATCGAGGCCCTCCAAGGTTCGGCGTCGCAAACACCGATCCCCCCAGGGCCTCGACCCTTACGAACGGACCCTCAACCCACCCTCATCCCAACAAAAGACGAAGGGCCGAACAGCTGGGACGAGTTCGTGCCGTTCCTGGCGTTCCCCGCCGAGCTGCGCCGGGTCGTCTGCACAACCAACGCGATCGAGAGCCTCAACGCCAGATTCCGCAGGGCCGTGCGCCACCGAGGACACTTCCCCAACGAACAGGCAGCAATGAAAATCCTCTACCTTGTCGCCACCGCCAAACACAAGAACCGAACCAACCCGGTCGGCTAGACCAACGGCTGGAAAACCATCTTGAACACACTCACCGTCCACTACGGCGACCGGATCGCCGACCACATCCGACGAACACGATCACGGCCGGTTACACAAAACATCCGAGTGTCACTGTTGGGTTTGCCGGGGCCCTCATGCCAGGGGGTTACGGTCCGGTTCCATGCTCGACGGTGACTCCACAAAATATTGGCCTTGTGCCTGTTGTGTGACCTGTCGCGTCGAGTGTGGGGCCGGCGGGAGCGCTCCTGTCTTGAAGGGAGCCTGACTGTCTCGACTCGGTTGCGGCGAAGCGCCCCTGCCGTTCCCGGACCCACCGGAACATCACTTCCAGCAGGAGCACCCCATGACACCGCCAGTCGGGGGAATCGACCCCCACCAGGACACCTTCACCGTCGGGATCGTCGACCCCCACGGCGTCGAGATCACCCATGAGACCTTCGACAACACAGCGGCTGGTTATGTCACAGCGATAGAACTGCTTGACGCTGCGGGCGTCCGCCAGGTCGGCGTGGAGGGATCAGCCAAGTGGGGAGCCCATGTCGCCATCGCGTTGTGCGCGGCGGGGTTCGACGCCCGCGAGGTCCCCGCGTCGCGCTCGGCAGCTCAGCGCCGTTCGCGGCGGCTGGAAAAGACCGACGCTGTCGACGCGGTCGCCTCGGCCCGGGCGCTGTTGGCCGAGCCGACGCTGGGGCCGGTCCAGACCCTGGAGGTCTATGACCCGCTGGCAGCCGAGATCGAGGCGGTGCTCGAGCACCGCCGAGCCCTGGTAGCGGCCCGCACGCTGGGTTTGCACCACGTCGCGGACCAGATCTCCAAGCTCCCCGCCGAGATCCGCGGCCAGCTCACCAGCGACGACAAGATCGAGAGCCGGCTGCGCCGCCTCGACCGGACCGACCCCGCCATCGACGTTTACACTGGTTGGAGACTGAGCTTCTGTCACCTGCGAGACAAACAACGCTCGCCGATCATTCTGCTATTCGACCACGCAATGTGACCTCTCGTCCTTCTTTCGTCGTTAACTCGCAGTAAACGATCACGTTGTCCAGCGACTCCCTCAACCGCACAGCTCCTTCAGGGCTGTTGCGTGCCGCTTCGTCCACAACGAGTCGTGTCAACTCGTCAAAATCCGTTCCTGTGCCACCTAAATTCCCTGCGATCCAGCCCGTGTAGAGGCTGAGCGCATAGACGGCGTCCTCACACGCATCGGCTTGGGCTTGGGTCATGTCGATCTCAATGAAACCTTCTGCGTCCGTCGCTTCCGACGCTGCGAGGTTGTTTCTCGCTGCGGTGCTGCCCAAGCCGAAGCCCGCGAGCACGCACACGACTGCTGCGATGATCGCTGACCGACGGCGCACCATGGGGCGCAGACCCGGGGACGCAAGCGTGCCTTCTTCAGGTACGGGAACCGGCTTGGGCGGTCGGCTACGGGAGAATCTCATCGCGAGAGGGTCAGCGCGCCAGCCCGCTCACAGCAGTCCACCCCTGCTGGATGTCCTGCGCACCGGACAACGTGCCGGTGCGCCGCGGACGCCCCCGGATGCCACTGGGTGCGTGTCGGCGGGGGTTCGTGCCGGCGATCGGGGTGATTCACTATGTTGGGAAGCAACTGCGACGACGGCGGAGCGGACCGCTAGCCCTGATTAGGGACTGTCAGATTTTGACAGACCCAACAAGCCCGGCGTGGGCGATACAGGATTCGAACCTGTGACCTCTTGCGTGTCATGCAAGCGCGCTAACCAACTGCGCCAATCGCCCGAAAGGGTTTCAAACGGTAGCACTGCGGGTGCAGTGCACAGCCGAGGCGGAGACCGGATTCGAACCGGCGTACACGGCTTTGCAGGCCGCTGCCTAACCACTCGGCCACTCCGCCCGAGATTGGGTGAGGGTACCGTCCGACGTGCGCTGGGTCGCCCGCCGTACACTCGTCCGCCAAGGCAGTTCGCCGCGTGGCCTCACTGCCCAGCGTTGTCGCACGAATCGTCGCGACGTGCGCACTTCGCGGGTCACGCCCTCTGAAAGATATCCGTGACAACTTTTTTTGAACTCGGCGTTCCCGAGTCCATGTGCGACACCTTGGCTGATCAAGGCATCACCGAACCATTCGCCATCCAAGAACTGACCATCGCCGAAGCTCTCGCCGGTCGAGACGTGTGCGGCAAGGCCAAGACCGGCTCCGGCAAGACGCTGGCGTTCGGCTTGCCGACGCTCGCGCTCACACCGCGCTCTGCGGACGGCCGACCGACCACGCTCATGCTGACGCCGACACGAGAGCTGGCGAACCAGATCGCCGCAGTCGTCGAGCCGCTTGCAAAGGCCATGGACATCCGGTCGATTGCCACCTACGGCGGCACCAACATCGAGCGCCAGATAGAACTGCTGGGCGCCGGCATGGATGTCATCATCGCCACGCCCGGCCGGCTCATCGACCTCATCGAGCGAGGCGCCGTCGACGTTGGCGGCATCCAGCGGGTCGTCGTCGACGAGGCCGACCGCATGGCCGACATGGGCTTCCTGCCCCAGGTCGAATGGGTGCTGCGGCACATCGACGGCCGGCACCAGACGCTGCTGTTCTCGGCCACGCTCGACGGCGTGGTCGACACGCTCGTCAAGCGCTATCTCCACGACCCCGTCTTCCACGAAGTCGAAGAACGAGAGATCACTGTCGCGGAGATGAGCCACTTGTTCCTGTCCGTCCACAAGATGGACCGGGTCCGGGTGGCTGCGCGCATCATCGATGCCAACGGCCGGACACTGCTGTTCACGCGAACCAAGCGCGGCGCCGACCGGCTCTGCGGGGACCTGCGCGACGAGGGCGTCAAGGCCGGTGCCATTCACGGCGATCTGCCCCAAGTCAAACGAGAGCGAGCGCTTGCGGACTTCATGAAAGGCAAGCTCTCCGCGCTCGTGGCCACCGACGTCGCCGCCCGCGGCCTGCACATCGACGAAGTCGACGCCGTGGTGCATTACAACGTGCCCGCCGAGCACAAGACCTATCTGCACCGCTCTGGCCGCACCGCACGCGCCGGTCGCAGCGGCACCGCCGTGACGATGTTCCTGTGGGACGAGGAACTCGAGGTTCGCCAGCTGCAGCGTCGCTTGGCACTCAAGTTGCCGCTGCACGAAGTCTTCTCCAACGACGACCGGCTCGACGACCTCTCCTCCTTCGCTGCAAGCAGCGACAACGCCGGTCGCTGAGACACTGCGAGCTGCACGGCACAAGCCGGGCCGAGCCCGGTAAATCCGACTGGGACGATTCAGGACCGACAGGTACCCTTGCCATACCACGGAGAAGTGGGCCGCGGAGAAGCAGGCCACGGAGAAGCAGGCCACGGAGAAGCAGGCACAGGGACGAAGGCGCTGATGTGGACCGTGCGGGGCGCGACCGCGCTGTGAACGATCAAGCGGCAGCAGCACGACTGCTGCCCGCCTCGGGTGCATGGCATCCGGGCCTCGGCGCGGGCGATCGCAGGTTCTTCGAACTGTCCCCAGACCGACCGTTCACCCTCGAAGGCGGCGGCGTGCTGCACGGCGCAGTGCTGGCATACGAGACGTGGGGCGCACTGGATGCCACCGCCTCGAACGCTGTGCTCGTGTGCCATGCGCTGACCGGCGATGCGCACGCGCACGGGTCCGCGCACCCTCCGTCGCAGGCCACCGGGGGCTGGTGGAACGACTTCATCGGCCCCGGTCGGCCGCTCGACACCAACCGCTACTTCGTCGTGTGCGCCAACGTGCTGGGCGGCTGCCAGGGCAGCACCGGGCCGTCGTCAGTCAATCCCGCCGCCGGCCAGCAGCGCTATGGACCGGACTTTCCGGTCGTCACCAACCGCGACATCGTTCGCTCGCAGTGGGCGCTCGGCCGACACTTGGGCGTCGACCGGTGGTTGTCGGTGGTGGGCGGCTCGATGGGCGGTATGGCTGTGCTGGAGTGGGGTGTCACCTACCCGGCGCGGGTCCGGTCGCTGGTTGTGATCGCCTCGAACGCCGCTGCGTCCGCGCAGCAAATCGCCTGGAGCCAGGTCGGCCGCCAGGCGATTCTGGATGACCCGAATTTCCGCGACGGTCACTACTACGACGCCGCCATGGGCGACGGTCCCCACAGGGGACTGGCCAACGCCCGCCGAATCGCCATGATCCACTACCGCTCCACCGACGAGTTCGATCGACGCTTTGCCCGACACAGCGAGGAACCGCTGCTGCCGCTGCGGCTCAACCATCACTTCGACGTCGAGAGCTATCTCGACTACCAAGGCGCGAAGTTCATCCCCCGCTTCGATGCCAACACGTATCTGGTGCTGAACAAGCTCATGGATCTCCACGACATCGGCCGGGGCCGCGGCGGCATCGAACCTGCGCTGGCCCGCGTCGTGGCACCGACGATGGTGATGAGCGTCCGCACCGATTTCCTGTACCCGCGACCGCAGCAGATCCAGATCGTGGAATCGTTGCGCCGACGAGGGAACCTGCGGGTTGAACACGTGGACATCGACAGCGACAACGGCCACGACGGCTTCCTCACCGAGCCGGACCAGACCGGGCCGCCGATGGGCGAATTCATCGACGACATCTACAAGAGCGACGCTCCGCACGGAGGGACCGCACGTTGACCGGCGTCCTCAACGGTCTGCTGCTGGCCGATGCGCATACGTCCGTGCCGTCCGAAGCCGTGAGTTCTGGTTTGGCGGTGTGGTGGGTTCTGGTGGTGCTGGCAGGGTTGATGGCGATTGCATCGGCTGGCGGCTTCGTCGTTTATCTGCGCCGGACGTCTCCGGCGGGCGCGTTTGCTGCTTCGGACGCGTGCGACGAGCCGGCGCTCGAATGTGGCAACCTTGCCGAGAGCCCATGAGCGACAACTTCGACCCCCAAGCGTTGATCGAGCGCTTCGCCGAGCGTGCCGAAGCGGTGCGCAAGCGCAATCTGCCCGCCGTCGGCGGCGAAGAGCGGCGCCTCTTCATCGAGCAGGCCGAACGCGATTTCATGGACTACGCCATGCTCGGCGACGCCACCGCGACGCTCGAAGACGGCATCCTCACCCTGCGAATCGATCTGCGTCCCGCCGACAGCTAGCTCGTCACACTCCGCAAGCAGCTTCGGCGACGTGGCCGAAATCGAACCCCAGACACTCGAGATGCCCGACGATATTTCTGGGGAGAGACCGACGCCAACGGCCCCAGCATGGAGCGCCTCTGAGCCCGCGCAGCCGGCCGCTCATCGTCGCGATCACCCGGTACATCCATCGCCCCTGCGACCGGTGTGCTCGCTACAGTTATCGGCTCGCGCGGATGTAGCTCAGTTGGTTAGAGCGCAACCTTGCCAAGGTTGAGGTCGCCGGTTCGACCCCGGTCATCCGCTCTCGCAAAGCCGCTCGCTGCAGTGCACGAGCGGCTTCATTGCGTTTCGGGCGCTGACTTGTGCCAACCTTGTGCGGCCCGTGCGGGGACACCCCGTCGATGGGCTCATGACCAAACGGGAGATCAACATGGGTGCACTCGACGGACGTGTCGTCCTCATCACCGGCGCAGGCCGCGGCATCGGGCGCGAACACGCGCTGCTGATGGCCTCCGAAGGGGCGAAGATCGTCGTCAACGACCTCGGCGGCACCGCCGACGGAACCGGAGCCGACCAGGGTCCCGCCGACGAAGTTGTCGCTGAGATCGAAGCCATGGGCGGTGAGGCTGTCGCCAACGGTGACAACGTCACCGACTGGGAGGGCGCTCAGCGCATGGTGAACCAGGCCGTCGAAGCCTTCGGCGACCTGCACGTGCTCGTGAACAATGCCGGCATCCTGCGCGACCGAGTTGTGGTCAACATGACCGAGCCCGAATGGGACGCGGTCGTCGACGTCCACATGAAAGGGCATTTCTGCCCCACCCGCTGGGCCGCCGCCTACTGGCGCGAGCAGTCCAAGGCCGGCAAGGAAGTCAGCGGCTCGGTCATCAACACCGCCTCGGGCGCCATGCTCGGCAATCTCGGCCAGCTCAACTACTCGGGCGCCAAGGCCGGCATCGCTGCGATGACGCTCGTCGCTGCCGGCGAGCTGGCCCGCTACGGCGTGCGGGTGAACTGCCTAGCGCCGATCGCGCGCACGCGGCTCACCCTGCAGACGCCGGGCCTCGAAGAGGTGGTGCGCGCACCGGACGATCCGGCCAAGTTCGACCTGTACGACCCGGCCAACATCAGCCCGCTCGTGGCGTACCTCGGCATGGAGAGCTGCCCGTTCACCGGCGGCGTGTTCCACGTCGGCGGCAACGAGGTGGGGCTGTACCAAGGTTGGTCGCTGTCGAACGACGACATCATCGCTGCGGATGGGCGCTGGACGGTTGACGGGCTGACGGACATTGCGCCGCGGCTCGGTGATGGGCGATCCAAGCTGGCTTCGGTGGCTACTTCGATTGGTGACACTTTCAAGGGGTTTGGCAAGCGCGTCGCTACTGAGTAGGCGGGGTGGGTGCTTCGGTGAATTTCGTACGTGCTTTGGAGCGGCGAGGTGTGAGAATGGAGCGGTGGAGACGTTGCAGCTCACCAAGCACCACGGCCTTGGCAACGACTTTCTCATCGCTCTGTTGAGCGGCAAGGAGAAGGCCGCCTTTGACGCGCGGCCCCTCCGCTGGTCCGATCTGGCGAAGGAAATCTGCAACCGGCGAACCGGTGTGGGAGCCGATGGCTTGTTGCTCGGAATCGACGCATCCTTTTCCGAGCCGACGTCAAGCGAGAGCGCAGTTGGCGGCGATCCCTTCCTACACGGCAAGGCCCGAGTCCAGATGGTTCTCTACAACTCCGATGGCTCCCGGGCCGAAGTCAGTGGGAACGGTTCCGCTTGTCTGGCGAACGCACTCGCTCGCTCCCGAGATCCGTGGGCTCAAGCCATAGGGCAGCCGCAGGTAGCGCACCTCGACATTGCTGTCGAGACCGATGCTGGTCCGAGAACGGTCTCGTGGCGACATGCGTTCTATGAGACCGACGACGGCTTGATCCAGCCACATGACGAGAATGTCGACGTCGATATGCCCATCGTCGTTCCAGAACCGGACATCGTCCCAGCTTTGAATGACCTCATAACACAACGCTTTGGCGAATCGCCTCGAGCCACAGGCGATGTGGGAAACCCGCACTTGGTCATCGCCACGAGCCATCGCCTCGACGAAGCGGATGTGCGTGAACTCGGTTCGCAGTATCAGGCTTACTTCTCAGACGGCATCAATGTGGAGTTCGTTTGGCCACTCGTAGATGAATGCCACGCGGAAGGCACGCCGTCCTCCAGCCTCGGCATGCGCGTATTTGAGCGCGGTGCTGGAGTGACCGACGCTTGCGGGACTGGAGCGGTCGTGGCCGCAATTCGAGCGCGTGAATGGGGCCTCGTAAGACATGACGCTTGGACCGAGGTGATCATGCCCGGCGGTAGCGCGACTGTCGCGCAGGCGGGACTCACGGGACACCCCCAACTGCAGCTCTTCGTCGAGCATGTCGCCGACATTGAGTGGCCGTTGCGCGGGCCGTGGTTGGATGCTTGATGGCGGATTCTGAAAGGCCGGCGGGGCCGTCGGACGAGAGCCATCGGGGGGGTTTTGGGGAGTTTGGGGGCGCTGAGTCTGGGCTTATTGATCGGGCGTTTCGGGAGCAGATCGTGCTTGTGGGGGTGCAGTTGGCGGAGCGGACGAGCGACGAGGTTGATGCCAACCTTGACGAACTTGAGCGACTGGTGGACACCGCCGGGGCGGACTCGGTGGACCGCATCGTGCAGCGTCGGGATGCGCCCGATCCCGCGACGTTTGTCGGGCGCGGCAAGGCGGATGAGATTCTGGATGCCTCGGTCGAACACGATGCCGACACCGTGGTGTTCGACGACGAGCTGAGCCCGGCGCAGCAGTTCAACCTGGAGCGGATCCTGGGGCGCACGGCGCTGGACCGCACCGCGGTCATCCTCGACATCTTCGCTCAGAACGCCACGACGCTCGAAGGCAAGGCGCAGGTGGAGCTTGCCCAGCTGCGCTACCGGCTGCCGCGCCTACGGGGCCGGGGGCGGCAGCTGTCCCAGCAGGCCGGCGGGATCGGCACCCGGGGACCGGGCGAGACCAAGCTTGAAGTTGATCGCCGGCGGATCCAGCGGCGCCTTGCTCGGCTGGAGAAGGACTTGCGCGGTCTGCGGCGGACCCGGCTGAACCAGCGAAAATCGCGGCGGCGGTCCCGCTACCACACCGTGGCGATCGTGGGCTACACGAATGCGGGCAAATCCACTCTGCTGCGGTCCCTGACTGGAGCCGACGTCCTCATCGAAGACCGACTGTTCGCCACGCTCGACGCCACCACCCGGCGGCTGCCGCTGCCTGGCGGCGAGACGGTGCTGGTCACCGACACGGTCGGGTTCATCAAGAAGCTGCCGACCTCGCTGGTGGAGGCATTCATGTCCACGCTTGAGGAGGTCGCTGAAGCCGACCTGCTGCTGCATCTGGTGGACGCATCGGCTGCCGAACCCGAGATGCACATCGACGTTGTCCGCGCGGTGCTGCGAGAGATCGGTGCCGGCGATGTCGACGAACTCATCTCGTTCAACAAATGCGACGAGGTCGACGACGCAACGGTGCGGCAACTGCTCGAGCACTACGAGGGCTCGCATGCGATCTCGGCGAACAGCGGCAACGGCGTTGAGGAGCTATTGCTGGCTGTCGGGGACCGGCTCAGGCACCTCACCGAGGTCACCGAACTGCGAATTCCCTACGCGCGCGGCGACGCGCTCGCAGCAGTGCACCGCGAAGGCGAAGTTCTCTCGGAGACGCACGACGACAACGGCACCGTCGTCCACGCACGTTTGGACGATGTTTCGCGCAGCGTGTTCGCAGAATTCGTGACGCTGGGCTCGGAACGAGAAGACGCTCCACTGAAGTGACCTTTCATATGTACGATTCGTACATGACAGAGGTTGCAGTCAGCGAGGTACGAAATCGGCTGGCCGAAGTGATCGAGGACTCCCGTCGGTCGGGCGAGCCGGTCACGGTGACACGGCGTGGCCGCAGGGTGGCAGTGATCTTGGGCCCGGAGGCTTTCGACCGACTCGTCGACAGCGCGGACGATCAGCAGGACCGCCGTGAGCTCGACGCCGCACGCGCCGAAGACGACTACGTGCCTTGGGACGAGGTCAAGGCCGAGCTGGGACTTGGGTGAGCCAATACAAGGTCGAGATCGCACGCCGAGCCGTGAAATCGATCGCGCGCCTGCCACGCCGAGAGCAATTGCGCGTTCGCGTAGCGGTGGACCTGCTCGCCGACGAGCCCCGTCCCCCGGGCTGCGTCGCTCTCGCCGACGAGGACTCCGTCTACCGGGTCCGAGTCGGTGACTACCGCATCGTCTATGAAGTCGTTGACGACCGCTTGGTGGTCCAGGTAGTCCGTGTCGGCCATCGCCGCGACGTCTATCGGCCCTGACTGAACCGGCCGAGACGGACATCTGATTGCAGTCGACTGCCGACCTGTCGTACGAACACGATGGCCAACGCAGCGGTGGCGACCTGGACGAAGTTTGCGCTCGCTGACCACGCACAGGCCGTCTGCACGGTCGCGACACGGCTGCCCCGAGGAATGACGCCCTCGCCTTCGATGACGGATCTGCTGATGCCCCCGGCAACGGTGGCGTAGGCGAACGCCAGCCACCACGCCACCAGGATTCGTGACGTTGGGACCTCGGTCCAACTGCTGTTGACCCTGCCGTCGCGGTGCTCGGCCATCGCAATGCGGTGGATTTCAGACAGAACCTTCGGCGGGATCACGACGAGGTAGGCCCCCAGCAGGCCCTGCTGCAGCCACAAGGTCAGATGACGCGACACGCCACTGTCGACACCTGCGCCTAGGTTGGTCGCCTCGTCCTCGGAGTCGGTATGGGCGTCGTTTCGCTGTTCCCAATCTGCCCATATGCGGATCGCTCGCCACTGTGACACACGCGCATCTGGCCGGGTAAGCGATGATGGTGCGGTGAATGGCCGAGATGGCAGCGGGTTCGTCCCGCCGCCGTATCCATATGACCGACTCGACGAGCTGAAGCCGCTGGCGGATCGACATTCCGGCGGATTGGTGGACCTGTCAATCGGGACACCGATAGACCCGTCCCACCCCGCAGTGCTCGCCGCGTTGGGCGGCTCGGACACCGAGCGGGGCTATCCCCCGTCGATCGGTACCCCCGAATTTCGCGAGTCCGCCGCGCTGTGGTGCGAGCGACGTCTCGGCGTGCAGGTCGATCCGGCGACCGAGATTGCGGCGACGATCGGCTCAAAGGAGTTTGTGGCCGGGCTGCCTCAGTGGCTGCGACTGCGACGACCCGGGCGCGACACGGTGCTGTACCCCGCCGTCAGCTACCCGAGCTATGCGATGGGCGCCGAGCTGGCCGGCTGCCGGGCGGTTGCCGTGCCAGCCGATGAGCAATGGTCGATCCAGCTGGATGCGATCTCCGACGACGATGCCGAGCGGGCGCTGGTGCTGTGGGTCAACACTCCCGGCAACCCGGCGGGCGGACTCGACGACCTCACCGCTGCCGCGCAGTGGGGACGCGAGCGGGGCGTTCCGGTCTTCAGCGACGAGTGCTATGCCGAGTTCACCTGGGACGGTCCGCCGCGCACGATCCTGTCGCCGGCTGCACCGGGTCTCGACGGTCAGTCTGATGGCTCCGCTGTGCGCGCCGATGTCGAGGGCGTCGTGGCGGTGCACTCGCTGTCCAAGCGCTCCAATCTGGCCGGGGTACGAGTCGGGTTCTACGCGGGTGATCCCGATTTGGTGCACTACCTGAGAGAAATCCGCAAACACGCGGGCTTCATGGTGCCTGGGCCCGCCCAGGCAGCCGCCGTTGCCGCTCTCGCCGATCACGCCCATGTCGAGGTGCAACGCCATCGCTACCGATCACGTCTCGAACGGCTCGCTCGTATCGTGGGCCGCTTCGGCCCCGAGCCGGACATGCCCGGTGGCGGTTTCTACCTGTGGGCTTCCGCTCCCGATCGTGACGCATGGGCATTCACGCGACTGCTGCTGGCAGAGGTCGGCATCCTCGTGTCGCCTGGCGAGTTCTACGGTGCCGACGCTGCGGGCTTTGTACGCGTCGCCGCTGTGCTGACTGACGACACCCTCGACATGGTGGAATCCCGACTCCGCTAAACATTCAAGTTGTACTTGAAGCTCAAGTCTTGATCGAACTCACCAAGGCTGAAGTTGGCCTATTCGGTCAGCCATCTCCGATACGTCGCCAGCGGGAATCCACGTGATTCGGGGATCACGGGAAAACCACCGCTGCTGGCGGCGGGCGAAGCGACGAGTGCGAGCGACAGCGAGTTCGATCGCCTCGTCGAGCGAGCATTCCCACGTCACGTGCGCGAGCAGCTCCTTGTAGCCGAGTGCCTGGGAAGCGGTACGGGACAGGTCCGCTCCGGCGAGACCGTGGACTTCATCGACAAAGCCGGCCTCGAGCTGGTGTCGGTAGCGCTGCTCGATGCGTTCGTCTAGCTCGTCTCGGTCGATCTCAATGCCCACAAAGCGGTACGGAGCTGGCGCGTAGGTCGACAAGCCCGGCCCGAATGACGAGAACGGCAGCCCGGTGCCCAGGCAGACCGACAGTGCCCGCACGATGCGCCGCTGATTGGTCGCTTCCATTCGCGACGCGGCAAGCGGGTCGAGCCCGGCAAGCCGCGCGTGCAGTGCAGTTGCCCCGTCACCGGGTCCGAAGGCTGTGGCCTCGGCTTCGAGCTCGGCGGCGATCTCAGCGAATTCCGGCGGCGGCCTCAGACCGTCGACGACAGCCCGGAGGTACAGACCTGTTCCGCCGACCAACATCGGCGTAGCGCCTCGGGCCGTGATGTCAGCCATTGCGGTCTCGAAGGCAGACGCGTAGTCGACGACGGTGAAGCGTTCGGATGGCTCGACAAGATCGATGAGGTGGTGCCGGGTCTCGGCCTGTTCAGCGGCGCTCGGCTTGGCTGTGCCGATGTCCATGCGCCGGTAAACCTGCATCGAGTCGGCGGACAGCAACTCGACGGAACTCGTCGCCGTGTCGCAATCGCGTTGTCGCCGCGCCAGTTCGAGAGCGAGGGCCGACTTGCCGGAGGCCGTCGGGCCGACGATTGCCAGCGGCAGCGGGACAGCTTCGCCGCCCATCGCGCCGACCTCAGAGGGCTGCGACAGGGATGCGAGTGCGATGTCGTGCCGCTGCGGTGACCTCGACCAACTCGCCGATGAGGTGAAACGTGGCGGCGCGGCGCACCCGCACGCGGGCGTAGGCACCTGCTCGCAACGCTTCTGGCGACGCAAAATGGACGAGGCGGTTCTGGCGGGTGCGGCCGGTGAGCATCGTCGGGTCGCGCTTGGACGGACCCTCGACGACGACCTCCTCGATACGGCCGATGCGGGACTCGTTTCCCAGCCGCGCTGATCGTTCGATGACGGCGCGCAGGCGCTCCATGCGCTCGGCCGTGACGACTGAGGGAACGAAACGGTCGGCTGACTCTGCGGCCTCGGTGCCGGGTCGGGGCGAGAACACGAACGTGAAGGCGCTGTCGTAGCGAACCTCCGCCGCAACTTCGAGCGTCGCAGCAAAATCGGCCTCGGTCTCGCCGGGGAAGCCCACGATGATGTCGGTGCTGACGGCCAGGTCATCCACGGCGGTGCGGGCCGCAGCCAGCTTCTCCATGTAGCGGGAAGCGGTGTAGCCGCGATGCATTGCAGCCAGCACATCGTCGCTGCCCGATTGCAGCGGCAGGTGCAGGTGCTCGCACACGGCCGGCGTCTGCGCCATGGCCGCAATGACATCAGCGCGCAGGTCCTTGGGGTGCGGACTGGTGAATCGCACTCGCTCGATGCCGTCGACGTCGCCCACAGCCCGCAACAGGTCGGCGAACAGCGGCCGAGCCGAGCGGCGGCCGCTCGCCCAGGCGTCGCCGGCTCGCCAGGCCGCATCGTCTGGGCCTGCGGTGTCGGTGCGGCGCATCGCAAGCGCCAGATCGCGGCCGTAGCTGTTGACGTTCTGGCCCAGCAGGGTCACTTCGGTGACGCCATCGGCGGCCAGCGAGTGCACCTCGGCGAGCAACTCGCCGAATGGCCGGGAGATCTCTCGTCCGCGCACCGACGGCACGATGCAGAACGCGCAGCTGTTGTCGCAGCCGATCTGGATGGTGACCCACGCCGCGTGCTGTGCGTCGCGCCGAACCGGCAGTGCGGAAGGGAATTCGTCGGACTCCGCCAAGATCTCAGTCACCGGACCTGAGATCCGAGCCTTTGCGAGGAGATCGGCGGCGCTGGCGACGTTGTGGGTGCCGAAGACGACATCGACGTGCGGAGCCCGCTGACGCACGAGTTCCTGGTCCTTTTGAGCCAGGCACCCTGCGACGGCGATCTGCACGTCGGGCCGCTCGTCCTTGAGTCGCTTGAGATTTCCCAGCTGGCCGTAGAGCTTGTTGTCGGCGTTCTCGCGGATGCAGCAGGTGTTCAGCACGATCACGTCCGCTTCGGCCATCGACGGCGCTTGGACCATGTCGTCGGATTCGAGCAACCCAGCGATGCGCTCGGAATCGTGCTCATTCATCTGGCACCCGTAGGTGCGCACGAAGTAACTGCGCTTGGCGCCGCTGCCGCTGTCCTCCACGCCGTCAAGGCTACGGGCGCGCTCGGGAGCAACAGTCAGCAAGAAACGCCGTCAACGGTGGGTGAAGGCGAAGTTCTCCGACATGTTGTCGCGAGCGTGCGACATGAAACCCAGGTACTGGTTGATATTGCCGTTGAAGTTGCCGTCCTGGCGGCGATTCTCGGCACCCTCGAAGTTGTAGTAGCCGGGAGTGCAATCGCGGTTGCGGGTGGTCTTGTGTCGATTCGCGATCACTTGCTGCACCCACCACTCCTCGGCGTCGGGCAGGCAGTCGATGGACCGAAGGTCGTTGCTGCGCACAAAATCGATGCACTCTGCAATGTGCTCGCCTTGGCTGTTGAGCACGTCGGTCAGGTTGAACGCAAAGAACGCCTGGTAGCCGCCCATGACGAACAGGTTCGGATAGCCGGCGGAGTGGATCCCCAGCAGCGTGCGGATGCCGTTTGAGTACTTATCGTTCAGCTCGAGGCCGCTCTCGCCCACAATCTGGTTGTAGATGCCGGTCTGCTGCACTTCGAAGCCCGTGGCATAGATGAGCAGGTCCACCTCGTACTGGACACCGTCGAAGAGCGGCCCCGCCTCGGTGATCTGGGTGATGCCCTTGCCTTTGGTGTCGACCAGATGCACGTTCGCACGGTTGAACGTCGGCAGGTAGTCGTTGTGAAAGCAGGGCCGCTTGCACATGAGCATGTACCAAGGCTTGAGCGCCTCGGCCATGTCAGGGTCTTCCACGACCTCGTCGATACGTCGATGGATGCGCATCATCGCGTCGATGTTGGCGTTCTCCTGGCGTCGGATCTTCTCCTCGCGCGGCATGGCCGCCCGGCGCGCCCTTTGTTGCTCGCTCAGGCGCGGCCCCGCCATAGCGCGCTCTCGCCGGCGCGCCTGCCAGCCGGGCTTGAGCTTTGTGGCCCATTCGGGATCGGTCTCCCAGTCGTCGCGGATGTCGATCGACGAGGGTGTGCGCTGGAAGACATAGAGCTCTTTGGCCATCTCCCCTAGCTGCGGGATGGCCTGGACCGCGGTCGCGCCCGTGCCGATGATGCCCACCCGCTTGTCGCGGAGACATTCGAGGTTGACGCCGGTGTAGTCGTAATCCCACCGCGACGTGTGAAACGAGTGGCCGGCGAAGTCCTCGAGTCCGTTGATCACAGCCAACTTCGGCTTGGCAAGCGTGCCATTGGCGCAGATGACGAATTGAGCGCTGATCTCGTCGCCTCGGTCGGTGCGGATGCGCCACACTTCTGCGTCGCCGTCCCAGACGGTCGAGGTGACGGTGGTCTGGAACATCGCCAGGTCGTAGAGGCTGTACTTGCGGGCGATCATCCGGCAGTACTCGAAGATCTCGTCGCCGGTCGCGTAGTGCCGAGACGGCACATAGCCGGTCTCGTCGAGCAGTGGCAAGTAGTCGTAGGAGACGACATCGCACGCCACGCCGGGGTAGCGGTTCCAGTACCAGGTGCCCCCGACATCGGCACCGCGCTCGACGATGCGAATGCTCTCGACGCCCTTCTGGCGGAGCCGGGCCGACGTCAGCAGCGCCGAGAAACCGCCGCCGATGAACAGAACTTCGACGTCATCGTGCACCGGCGGGCGCTCGATCCGCTCGGCGGCGTAGGGATCCTCCGCGTACTGAGCAAGCTCTCCAGTCAAGTCTGAGGTGTAGAGCTGTGTCCCTGGCGGCCGGTAGCCCAGCCGCAGGTCGCGCTCTTGGGCAAACCGTTCCTTGATGTCGTCGTAGTACGACTGCGGCGGACGCCCGTCGGCGTCGCGGGAGTAGTCGAAGTTGAAGACGTTCTGCGGCTTGTCGGTCTTCTGCGCCACCCGTCGCTCCCCGATCCGAGACCGAATCGCCCCGTTTGTCAATGACCGGATCAGGCTAGGGCAACGCCGCCATGCGGCGCGGAGCCGCTCGAGTTGATGCCCGCAGTCACTTCCAGGGCCAACGAGTTCGCGTGCGCCGACTGCCTCAGTTGCAGTGCATTTCGAGATGTTCGTAAGCGCTGGAGAAGCCGTCCATCGACGGGAACACGATGATCTCGGCGGTGTCGTCGAAGTTGGTCCAGCCGAGCACCAGGGAACCTGAGCCCGCGAGCAGGGTTGATACGAAATGGGCGCCGCGATCCCCAGAGATGAAGCCCTTGTTGTCGATGGTCGGCCACCATAGGTCGACCTGGAATTCGCTATGTTCACCGCCGATGCGGTAGCCCACCGGCACTCGGCCGTTCCTGTCGCGATTTCGATAGTCGATCTGCCCGGCGATATAGGGCCCTTGGCCCCAGCCCTGAGTCACAGGCCACCAAAAATCGATCTCCACGTAGTCATTGCAAAAGACAAATAGCCCGGGCTCCACATCGGCATAGAGACCCGTCATCGAGTGGTCCTGGGCTTCTGCCAGCAGGGCGACGTAAGGATCACGACCGTTCGTTGTGAAGTCGCGGAGCCATTCACCGTCGCCGATTGCATCAGCCTCGACCGCGCCGCCCAGCGTGCCGTCGAGCAGTAAGGCCACATCGGCAGCGGGCACCAGCAGGCCGAGCGTTCCGACGATGTCCGCTGCATCGGAGAACGTGATCGGATTGACCGCCGTGGGCACGCCGACGAGGCGACCCTGCGCGTCGAAAGCCGGGCCTCCGCTGCTGCCTGGCGCGATCTGGGCATCGGTCTTGATCCACTCCCGCCCGTCGACGCGGGTCGTGCCCGAGTAGCGGCCCGTGGTCAGCGTCAGGGTGTCTCCGCCGACGCCTGGGTAGCCCAACACCGTGATCGCGTCACCCGCCTTTGGTGTGACTGCGGCGATATCAAGCGCTGGAAGTGGCGCTCCCGAAGAATCCAATGACAGCAACGCGAGGTCGCGGCCTCGGGTCGAGCGCACGACGGTTGCATTGACCGAACGAATCGGAGCAGTGCTGAACGTGCCGCCAACGCGGACGTTGATGCCCGAACATACGCGATGACGGTCATTGACGACGACGTGGTGATTCGTGACAACTTGCCGTCCATTTCCGGCGACAAAGCCGGAGCCGTGGCTCTGCGGGGTACCCGCAGCGTTTAGGCACACCACCTGCACTACCGATGCTGCGAGCTGCTCCCAATCGGCAGCGCCGTGCTGGCCGTCGCTGTCAATCTCCGATGTTGGCTCGGGTGGGGAACCTGTCGCCACGGCTGCGAGCGCCTTATCTGGCACCTGGTTCACCGATCCGATACCGGTGACGAATGCGTTTGCCAAGTCTCCGACCGAGAGTCTCCATGCCTTCCCGAAAGACACCAAAGATGCCGGAACGTCGTGACTTGCCTTCGGCGCCAGCAGCAGCGGCTGGCACGGCCCGCGAACAGCCGAAGCCGCGAGCCCGCCGTAAGGAGAAGTGCCACTCGCAACTGCGACATCGCGGACTGGATGACAACCTGGTACTCCAAACGATTCACGAGCAATCAATGCCGCCGTTTCGTACCGGTCGGCACCGGCGATGCGGCGAGTCACGAGACCTAGCGAGCGAATTTCGTCTTCAACGGTCTCGGAAACGGCTGCATTCCCGCCAAGAATGGTCACACCCCCGATTGACCGGTCTTCCGCAGTCAGGAATTGCCGCGCCTGAACGTGCAGAGAACCGGGTGCCGTCAAGATGAGCGGCGTCTCGCGGCTCACGCTCGGCGCAGCGGCAACGGCATCGGCATAGTTCTTGCCTGATGCCAGGTATACAGTCGGGAGTTCGTTACGCGCGAACAGCCGGGCAACCCGATGTGCTGTCTCGTAGCGATCGGCGCCGGCAATCCGATCGACCCGGAATCCCATGTCGCGGAGATCCTGTTCGACGGTAGTGGACACCGCCGCCTGGCCTCCCAAGATGATTACTTTCGCCTTGGGATGATCTCGGCACGGATCTAGGTACGCACGTGTCGGCGCAGGCAGGAATGCCTGTGTGGTCAGCAGTAGTGGTCGATCTAGCGCTGATCCGGCGAGCGCGTCGGGCCAATTCTCACCGGAGGCGAGTGCGATGCTGTGCGAGCCGACCTTCGAGTCGCATGTGACCCCAGCAACCTTCGCGGCGATCTCGTAAACCGACGATCCGCTTGCTCGACGAATCTCAGGGGCAGATGCGAGTGCGCTGGCTGGCTGGGCGAACGTTGCAAGAAGGGCCGCTATCCCAACCGCGGTGACGGCACGAACGAACTTGCACCGTCTGCACCCGCCTGGTTGCCCCACGAATATCGTCCTTGTGCTCGTACTTGCATGCCCGGCACAGCACGCGTTATTGCAGCACTTGAATACAAGAGCATCGAATCACTCATCCGTAGGTTGCGAGACTAGTCAACCCCTGTAGGAACGTGCCGATTTGCTCAGTCGACGCTGGCACCCTCAGCTCGCTCCGCCTGCACTTCGTCAAGGCGGTCGAGCACGTCGGCATCGCTGTCGGCGGGCTCAGCGTCGACCCCGATGCCGAGCGTCGAGCGGATCCGGCCGTCGATCTCGACGGTGATTTCTGGGTTCGCGATCAAGAACTTCTTGGCGTTCTCGCGGCCCTGGCCAAGTTGCTCGCCTTCGTAGGTGTACCAAGCCCCGGACTTCTTCACGATGCCGTGCTCGACGCCCACGTCGAGCAGCGAGCCCTCGCGGCTGATGCCATGTCCGTACATGATGTCGAACTCAGCTTGGCGGAACGGCGGCGCCACCTTGTTCTTGACGATCTTGACGCGTGTGCGTCCGCCCACGACTTCGCCTTCGATCTTGATGGCCTCGATGCGGCGGATGTCGATGCGCACCGTTGAGTAGAACTTCAGTGCCCGACCACCCGACGTGGTCTCAGGGCTGCCGAACATCACGCCGATCTTCTCTCGCAGCTGATTGATGAACACGCAGATCGTCTTGGTCCTGCTGAGGTTGGCGGTGAGCTTGCGCAGTGCCTGGGACATGAGACGCGCCTGCAGGCCGACATGGTGGTCGCCCATCTCGCCCTCGATCTCGGCACGAGGGGTGAGCGCGGCCACCGAGTCGATCACCACTACGTCGATCGCGCCCGAGCGGATCAGCATGTCGGTGATCTCGAGCGCCTGCTCGCCGGTGTCGGGCTGGGAGATCAGCAGTTCGTCCACGTCGACGCCGATGTTCTTTGCGTACAGCGGATCCATGGCGTGCTCGGCATCGACGTAGGCGCAGATGCCCCCGGTGCGCTGCGCTTCGGCGACAAGATGCATGGCCAGCGTCGACTTGCCCGACGCCTCAGGCCCGTACACCTCCACCACGCGGCCGCGGGGAAAGCCGCCGATGCCCAGCGCCAGGTCGATGGCGAGGCTGCCGGACGAGATCGCCTCGACCTTCATGTGGTGCTTATCGCCCATCTTCATCACTGATCCGTCGCCGAATTGGCGACGAATCTGCGTGAGCGTCATGTCCAGTGCTCGTTCTCGTTCCGCGTCGTGCTTGTCCATGTCGTCCTCCTAGGACACCCGTCGGCCGCACCCGGTGTGCGATGCCGTCTGTGAGGCACCGTAGGAGCGGGGTGTGACAACTTTCGGGTCGTTTTCTGTGGGTCGAACTCCCTTGGAAGCCGTGACACCCGTCACGCTTTCGGTGTGATCTTCACGCTTCGGCCCGCCTGCACGCCGAATGACAGCAATGTAGTTCGAACATCAGTTCGTGTCAAGGCACGAGCGGCCGTTCGGATGCCCGAAAAAGCCCGAACGAGGCCCGGCACAGGCGGCAGGCGTCACCGCGTCACATGCGCGTGGCACGCTGCTGCGATGAGCACCAACGCGCCCAGACCCCCATTGAGCGACGACGACTTCGAGCTGCTGCGCATCGAGCGCGACGCCGGCGTCGTCTTCGCCACCATCGACGCCCCGCCGATCAACGTGATGACGCCGCCCCTATTTCGTGAGCTGGCGAAGTTCAGCGCGCACGTGGCCGATGACGACTCGGTCCGGGTCGTCGTGCTGCGCAGCGACAATCCCGATTTCTTCATTGCCCACTTCGACGTGGAGGCGATCCTCGGCTTTCCTACCGAAGGGACCGCGGAGCGCCCGACAGAGCTCAGGGGCTTCCACGCCATGTGCGAGCGCTACCGAACGATGCCCAAGGCCACCATCGTCGAGATCGGAGGACGGGTCGGCGGCGGCGGCAGCGAGCTGTCGATGTCGTGCGACATGCGCTTCGGAGCCCTCGATCGCACCGTCATCAACCAGATGGAGGTCCCGATCGGCATCCTGCCCGGCGGAACCGGCACTCAGCGTCTGCCGCGACTCGTCGGACGCGGCCGGGCGATGGAGGTGATCCTGGGCGGGGTCGACCTCGACGCGCGCACGGCCGAGCAGTGGGGATACCTGAACCGGGCGCTCCCCGCCGACGAGCTGCGGCCGTTCGTGAACGAGCTGGCCCACCGCATCGCGAAGTTCCCGCCCCAAGCGGTGGCGCTCGCCAAACAGGCGACCAATGCCGCCGACGAAATGCCGCTGCGCGAGGGACTGTTCGAAGAGCAGTACCTGTTCCAGCGGCTCATGCGCACGCCCGAGGCTCGGCCCGCAATGGAGCAGTTCCTGGCCCTCGGCGGGCAGACACGCGACGGCGAAATGCGGGTCGCCGAACTGGTGGCCGAGATCAGCACCGACTGACACCCTGCCGTCGCGGGGTGCCCCCGCCGACGCAAGCATCTCAGCGCCGCCGAAGGTGACTACCGGCGGCGGGAACCACACAGGTTTCGAGGGGCCTGGGTCCATATGCTGGCGCCGAATGGACGTTCGGCCGACTCCGATGATTCCGGCCTCTATCGGCCTCGTTGTGGATCGCGAGTCCCTTCGGCCCGTGAACGACGCTGTCGCTGCGCACGGCAACGGTGCCGTCAACGCCGCGACAGCTGCAAGCAGCAGCGGTCGTGGACTCGCTGGCCTCTCCAGCGTTGAAGATGCCGCCAAGTACCAAGATTCGGCGCGCGCCTGGTGGGTCGCTATCGGCGCGTCGCTTGCCACCGGCATGGCATTTGGCACGATCTACACCTTCGGCGCGTTCATGGCGGCGATGTCCGCTGAGTTCGGCACCGGCAACGGCCCGACGGCGCTGATGATCGGCATCGCCACATTCCTGTTCTTCGGCACCGGCATCTTGTCCGGCCCGCTGCTGCATCGGGTGGGACCGCGCCCGTTGTTGATCGCCGGCGGCGTGCTGTTCTTCGGCGGACTCGCGCTCACGTCGGCTGCCTCGGCAATTTGGCAGGGCTACATCTTCTACGGACTCGGCTGCGGCTTCGGCTCGGGGCTGTTCGTGGCACCGCTGATGGCGACAGCGGCCGCCTCGTTCGTGCGGCTGCGGGCGATCTCGCAGGGAGTCGTGGCCTCTGGGCCGGGCCTCGGGACAGCGCTGCTGGTTCCCGTTGCACAGTGGCTGATCGAGAACTTCGGGTGGCGGCCCAGCTTCCGCTACTTGGCGTTGGCGTCACTGGTGGTGTTCGCCGTATGCGCAGTGATGGTGCGGCCCGTGCCGGTGTCGGCACACATCAACCCCAAGGCGCACGTGCAGCGCGTGCTGCGAACCAAGGCGTTTCGCCATCTCGCTGTGGGAGCAGTGCTGTTCTCGATACCGCTGATCGGGTCGCTCGCGATGGTGATCCGCTTCGCGACAGCCGATGGGATCGACGCATTCGCCGCAGGCCGACTCGTCTCGGCGATCGGCTTCTCGAGCATCGTGGGGCGGTTGCTGTTGACCTCTGTCGCCCGCGCCGTGGGCTCGGTGCGGCTGATGAAGTTTGCATACGGCACACTGCCCGTGGCGTACGCGATCTGGCTGTTCGCCGGCGATCGCTACTGGCAGCTCATGGCGTTCGCGGTGGTGCTTGGAGTCGCGTACGGCGGCTTTGTGGCGCTGATGGGCGATGTGACGGCGCACCTGTTCGGCGTAGTCGGCATCGGCAGCGTGATGGGCGTCATGTTCATTTTCTTCGGCGCCGGCGCCTTGATCGGGCCGACGACGATGGGCTATCTCTCGGAGTACGCCGGTGGCTCGACGATCCCCATAGCGGTGGTGACCGTCGTCGCGCTGGCCGGGGCACTGTCCATGCTGCCGATGCCGCGTGACCCTGTGCCCTTGCCCCCGCCCACGGAGCCGTTCGAGCCCTCGGTGCCACGCAACGGACCCCCCGAGGCTCCGGTAACCGCACAAGCCGCTGTCAGCGTCACCCCCTCCGCCCATCGGCCTCGACGAGCGCTCCCGGCAGACCTGGTGCCACCCTCGGTTTGGAGGCCGATCCCAGCGACCGCCGAAGGTGCGTACCGAAGTCGGATAGACGCACCCGCGAAGGCGTAACGTCAAGCGCCGTGCCGACACCTCTGGAAGACATCCTCGTCTTGGATCTGACGCGCGCTGTCGCCGGGCCGATCGCAGGCCGGCTGCTCGCCGATCTCGGCGCACGCGTGGTGAAAGTGGAGCCGCCCGATGCCGACCTGACCCGCTTCGTGGTGCCGCACGTCGACGGTTTCTCGGCCTACTTCGCGCACTTCAACGCCGGCAAGGAATGCGTCTCGATGGACCTGACGACGGCGGCGGGTCGCGACGTGCTGCTCACAATGGTGCGCAAGGCCGACGTCGTGCTGGAGAACTACCGGCCGGGCGTGCTCGAGCGGCTCGGCCTCGGCTACGACGTGCTCTGCGGGGTCAACCCCGGCATCATCGTCGCCTCCGTCTCAGGCTGGGGACACGGCAACAGTCGGAGCGATCGGGGCGCGTTTGCATCGATCCTGCACGCTGAAGCGGGCGTCACCGAGATGGTGTCGAGGCGACGCGGCGGCGAGCCGTACCGCAACGACCCGATGTCCCACGCCGACACCTACACCGGGCTGCATGCGCTGGGCGCAGTGCTGGCTGCGCTGCACATGCGGCATCGCACTGGCCGCGGCCAGGCCGTCGAGGTGTCCATGGCGGAGAGCACGCTGATGTGCAACGACCTGGCCGCCACCGACCTCACCGGTCAGGACCCCCAGATCGGCTTCAAGGCCGGGCAGAACTGGGCGGCGGTCTACCCGCTGACCAACGGCAGGTCTGTCACCGTGACACTCGACTTGACCGCCAACTTCGGCTTCAAGGCGATGGTCAAGGCTCTGGGCCGACAGGAACTGCGAACCGATCCCCGCTACGCGCGCATCGAGGATCGGATACATCACCGCGCCGAGCTCGAGGCAACCTTCGGCGAGTGGGTGAGCCAATTCGACAGCGCCGAGGCGGTAGAAGCTGCGCTTGGGATCAAGTCGGTGATGGCCGCCGAGGTCCGCACAGTCGCAGAACTCGCTGAGACCGAGTGGGCCGCTGAACGCGGCGCGTTCGTCGATGTGGCTGCCGGCGAAGCGGCGACGCCCATCACCGTGCCCCAGTCGTCATGGCGCTTCGCCGATGCCGAAGCCGGGGCTGCCCACGCAACAGTCGTCGGTGCACGAGGCCAACACAACCGCGCCGTCCTCGCCGATCTGGCCGATCTCGACGAAGCCGCCCTCGATGCCCTCGAAGCCGACGGCGTGATCTCAGCCGGACCGCCTATCCGCCGCCCCAACGTTCCCAATCGCGGCTAGCAAACCGGCGCGCGCCTGGGGAGACTCGCCAGCGTTCTGCGGGACCCTGTTGGCGAACCACCGCGGTCAGTTCAGCAGCGTGGTGCCGATGTGGTCGACGAATGCGGCGATCTCGTCGGTGTTCTGGCCGTTGGGCAACAGCACCAGGCGATCGACGCCCATCTCCGCGAAGCGCTCGGCCATCTCCGGCGTCGGCCGCACGCGCGGTGTGACGGTGATCTCGAGGCGACCCAGGCTCTCGGGGCGGTCGTAGCGGGCCGCGGCCTCGGCGAGTCCGTCGAGGCATCGTTGCGTGGCGTCGTAGTCGAGCGCGAAGCCGTACCAGCCCTCGCTCATCGTGACCGAGCGACGGAATGCGGGCGCGGTGTGCCCGCCCATCACCACCGGTGGGCCGGGCTGCTGGGTCGGCCGTGGGCGGGCTTGCACTCCGGCGAACTCGACGAACTTGCCCTTGTAGGCCGGTGAGTCCATCGACCAGATGGCCCGCATCGCCTCGATGTACTCCTCTGTGCGACGGGCACGGTCCGCCATCGGGATGCCAAGCGCATCGAACTCTGGCCCCAGGTAGCCGACGCCGACACCGAACAGCAGGCGACCGCCCGAGAGCACGTCCACGCTGGCGAGCTCCTTCGCGAGCACCAGTGGATTTCGCTGCGGGACGATGATGATGCCCGTGCCCAGCTTGATCTCGGTGGTCACCGCGGCGACGTACGCGAGCGCCACGGCTGGATCCAGCATCGGGTGCAGGGGCGGCAGCGGCGAAGGAGGAACCTGCGGGTCGGGCAGCACCACGTGCTCGCCCGTCCACACCGACTCGAAGCCCGCTGCCTCGGCGGCCACGGCAATGCGCCCGGCGCCCTCGGACCCGGGCGCGTCGCCCAGCGCTCCCATGTTGATCTGAAACAACCCGATGTTCACTGCGTTCCCCTCTCGTTGCCTGTCCTAGTGACGCTCTCACCCGCCGTGCCGATGCGCTCAACGGAAGTTGGGCGCAACCTCATTGATGAACAGGTCCATCGAGTGCTTCTTCGCGTCCATCGGTCCGAAGGTGAAGTCGGGGATGATCAGCTCGTCCACGCCGACCTCGCGGTACTGCTCGACGACGTCGCTCACTTCCGCAGGTGTGCCGACGATGGTGGCTCGCCCCATGTCGCGACCGCGGAAGCGGTCCAGCGATGCGGAGTCCTCGCTGATGAACAGCAAAGCGCAGGCCGAGCGACTGATCTCGGCAGGGTCACGACCGATGTCCTCGCAGTGCCCGTCAAGCACCTCGCAGAGCTCAGCAATGTCGTCGGGCATGCCCCAGTAGTTCCACTCGGTCGCCCAACGGGCAGTCGTGCGAAGCGTGCGGCGGCGGCCGCCCCCGCCGATCAGCAGGGAGATCGGCTCCTGGACCGGTTTCGGGTCAAGCGGTGCCTCCGCGATGGCGTAGTAATCGCCGGCGAAGTCAGTCCGATGGCTCCCCAGCAGCGAGCTGATGATCTCGACGGCCTCGTCGAAGCGATCCATGCGGCTGCGCAGCGAGCCGAAGTCGAAGCCGTAGGCCTCGTGCTCGTTCTCCTGCCAGCCGGCGCCGATGCCGAGTACGACCCGTCCGCCCGAGATGTGGTCGATGGTGGCGGCGATCTTGGCCGTCAGTGCCGGATTCCTGTAGGTGTTGCCGGCCACCAGCGGGCCGAGACGCACCCGCGGCACCGCTGCCGCCAATGCCGCCAGGATCGACCAAGCCTCTTGGATGGGCTGGTCGACATTCTCTTCGTTGGGCATGAAGTGGTCGGCGAACCACAGGCCGTCCCATCCCGTTGCCTCCGCGTGCGCGCAGCACTCGAGAATGTCCTCGTAGGACTGGCTGTTCTTCGTCCAGAATCCGAATCGCATCGCGACAGCCTGCCAGCCCGTCACGCGTGCGCGCCGGATCGCGAGGTCGTTGGCGCCGGAACGGACCCGATTTCGCTAGCGACGCCCCTGCAAGATGAGTCGCAGCAGGTTCAACGCAGAGATGGCGCTGTAATCGGCGAGACGCTCGCGATCGCCGGGCAGGCGCACCTCGTCAGATGCCTCACGGTGAGCAACGTCAGGACTGGCACCATCGCCCGCGTGCGTCGCTATCGAAATTGCCAGAAACGCAGTGCCGAATGGGTGCGCCTCAGTCGCCGACCCGCGGTCCTCCACTGCGGTAACGGCCAGCCCGACACTTGCACCCGTGCGATTCCGTGCTGCGCGCGCCAGCGCCTCTGCGCCGGCCGCGGATGCGACTGGCGGCACGAGTCCGTCTCCCAACGGAGACACTTGCGCCGAGCCGGCGTGCAGCAGGTAGTCGGCCATGTGGGCCGACCGCGCCACGATTCCGCCGTTGAAGATGCGATCTGTCTCGTCGGTCGCCGAAGCATGGTCGCCGCCGTTGTCGGACGTACCAGCCAGCCCCGGATCGCCGACCTTCGCGGCTCCTGGTGCGGTGCCGGCCCGCATCGCCGCTTCTGCTGAGGACAACCGATTGGACATCCGGCCACCGGTGATCGTCTCGGCGACGCCGAGAGTGAGGCCGTTGCGAGCGAGCTCGGCGAGCACCGTTGTTTCCATCGTGTCGTCGTCGTACGCGAAGACCAAATCTCCCAGCAACAACTCGAGCTCGGCCTGCTCGGCATCGATCAGGCGCCAGGCATCGTGCGAATCAGCGCCCTTCGCCGTGATGCGCACCTTGATGCCCTCGATGCCGCTGGCCAAGAACGCCAGCGTGGGATTGCCGACCTCGTCCAGCTCATCGATGCGTCCAGCGAGCATCTCGGCGAGACCAGATTCGCTTTGTCCCCAGGTGCGCAACACCCGACTCTCGATGGTGGCGGTGACTCCAGCGAGCCGCTGAATGTCGCCCAACACCGTGCCCGACACCATCTCCCGCATCTCGTAGGGGACGCCCGGCACGACATACACGACCCGTTCGAGCACCTCGCCACTGCCCGCATTGTCGTCGGCAGTGACGGCGCCGACGCCGCGCACCCAACGGATCGGCGCGATCAGTCCCGGTGCTGTGCCCGGCTGCTGCGGTATCGGGCGTGCGCCGACGGGCACCATGGCCTGGCGCAGGTTGTTCTCGGGCATGGCGCGGCTTCGGCTCGCGAACATCCCCCGTATGCGCTCGGCGATCGCCTCGTCAAGCACCAGCTCGACGCCCATCACCGATGCGAGCACTTCGCGCGTGATGTCGTCCTGTGTCGGTCCGAGCCCGCCGCACACGATCACCGCGTCGCTGCGGTCCAAGGCCAGTCGAAACGCGTCCTCGATGCGATTCCAGTTGTCGCCAACCTTGGTCTGGTAGTGGCTGTCGATCCCGGCGAGTGCCAGCTGCTCCCCCATCCAGGAAGAGTTTGTGTCGACGATCTGGCCGAGCAGCAGCTCGGTGCCGACGGCGATGATCTCGGTTCTCACACCGGCTGACCCTAGATGAGTCGCCCCCAGCGCTGGGGCTCGCTGCCGGCGCCATCGGAGGATCTGCTTGGCATCACGAGCCGTCGTCGCCGCCAAGCTGGTCCGCGGCGATATTGCGCGCCGCGCGTAGGTATGACCAGCCGGTCTGCAGTGTCAACGCCACCGCCACCCACAGCGTGAGGGTCGCGATCCAGTGGGCATCGGAAGCCAGCGGCGGCATGACGGCGAAGCCGATCGCCCACAGCTGCACGAAGGTCTTCCACTTGGCGAGCTTCGTGGCCGGCACCGTGACGCCCCGACGACCGGCTCGTGAGCGGTACGCGCTGATCACCAGCTCCCGCAGTGCGATGAGCGCGACGGGCAGCACGTCGAACTGCTCGTTCCACACCAGCGCGGCCATGCCGCCCAGCACCAGAACCTTGTCTGCCAGTGGATCCAGGAAGGCGCCGGCGCGGGTCTGACCCTGGCGTCGGGCCAGCCAGCCGTCGAGGTAGTCGGTCATCGCGATTGCGAAGCCGACTGCGAAAGTGCTCCACCGCGCGCCCCACGCCACGATCATCACGATGAACACCGGCGAAGCGGCGATGCGAGCCACCGTCACGAGATTGGCCGGCGTCACCAGCGCCGTCGGCCCGAATGTCGGGGCTGCCTCGTCCCCCTCCGGCGCCCCCATTGGCATGCGAGGCTAGGCGACCCCGTTGCGGCGACGGTGCCCGGCGGAGCAAGCGCCGGGAGTTCCCAGAGCCGAGCAATCCAGCCCACGTAGTATCGGCACGTGGCGCTGCGGACGGTCTCGGGGGACGGCGACACCGCCACGCCTAGCGAGACGAGCGCGAGATTGCGCCCGGCTCAACGGATCCTGAGCGCCGCCGACGCCATCGAGCGGATGACCGCCAAGCGTGAGGGCAAGCGCGGTTGCTACGCCATGTTCAGTTCGTACCTAGGCGGGGTCGTCACCGATCCCGCGCTCATGACGGTGCCGCTCGACGATCACATGGTCCACCGTGGACACGGTGTCTTCGACACCTGCTCACTGGTGAACGGCCGTCTGTACCGGCTCGGCATCCACATCGATCGGTTGCTTGCGAGCGCAACGGGAGCCCGCCTCGAAGTCCCGTGGTCTCGCGACGAATTGATCCAGATGGTCGCCGACACCGCGGCATCGTCAGGCGCAAGGAACGGCATCGTCCGCTATTGGCTGACAGCCGGCCCCGGCGGGTTCTCGTTCATGCCCGCCGAGTGCGAAGAACCCTGCTTCTACTGCGTCGTGCTCGACCCGATGAGCTTCGGCTCCGGAGGCTTCGATCCGATGCGGGATGGCTTCCGCGAGACGACGGTACGGGACACTCCGATGAAGCCTCCGCTGCTGGCGCAGATCAAGTCGAACAACTATCTGCTCAACGTCCTGACTCACCTCGAGGCAGCCGACGGCGGCGGCACCTTCGGGATCATCGTCGACGACGACGGCTACATCGCAGAGGCCTGCGTGCTCAACGTCTGCAGCATCAGCCGCGCCGGTGTCCTCGTCACTCCCCCGTTTGAGGGCATCCTTCACGGCACCACCATGCGGCGCCTGCTGGACCTTGCGCGCAGCACGCTGGTGCCCGAAGGACTGCTCACCGGTGTGGAGCAGCGACGGCTGCGCGCCGACGAGTCACGAACAGGAGTCGAGCTCATCATGTCGGGTGGCGACACCCACGTCTTCCCGGTGGTGGAGTGGGACGGCGCCCCGATCGGGGACGGCAAGGTCGGCCCGGTGGCAACTCGGCTGCACGAGCTGATCGAGGCCGAGACGGCAGCCGGCAGCGGCTCGCCAGACGACTTCATCGACATTTCGTACCCGCGCTAGCCGGCGTCGCTGCCGCCGTCGCACCGGCACTCGTTCGTTCATGTCGGACGCCGCTGGCGTCACAGGGTGGTCGTAGGGTTCGAACGTGGACACCGACGTCGCAGCGGAGACAAGGCGGCTGGACCCGCGGCCGGCTCCGCGAGCGCAACCCGGTGATGTGGCGCTCGAATTCGTCGGTCCAGCCGAACTCGATGCCTTCGCCGATGCGCTTGCGTCCTCAGTGGCCCGCGCCATTGACACTGAGACGGTCTACGAGACGTCTGCAACAGGCACCCGCGGCCGCGTTCCGTCGCTGCGGGTGATCTCAGCCGCCACGCGTGCAGTGGACGGCAGCGAGCGCAGCTGGGTGGTCGATGTCGCCCAGCACGACCTCACCGAGCTCGCCGTCGCCCTCGACGAGTCGCTGCGAACGCCAGATATTGCCGCCGATGCGTGGAACGCCACCTTCGATGACCGCGTGATCGACACCAATCTGGTCGAGCCGGCGCGTGCAGCCGGTGCCCGGGTCGGGTCCCTGCGCTGGTGGGACGCGCAGCTCGCAGATGCCTTGCTGCATCAGGGCCTCACTGGGTTCAGCTTCTTTCACGGACTGGCGTGGGCCGCCGAGCGATATCTCGGGCTCAGCGTCGAAGGCAAGGCCACCACCCAGCTCTCGTACTCCGCTAACGGGCCGCTGAGCGACGTGCAGATCGAGTATGCAGCGGCAGACGCCGTCGAAACCTTGTGGGTGTCTGATCGGTTGCGCGTGCTGCTGAGCGCCGCAGGTCTCGACGAGGTGTGCCGGCTGGAGCAGTCAGCGAGACCCTTCCTCGATCGCATGGAACGCGCTGGCTTGCCGTTCGATGCCGACGGCTGGGATGCCGAGTTGTCGGGTCTGGAGGTCCGCCGTTATGAGGTGCTGACGCGCCTGGCGGAGTTGACCGGCGGCGGCCAGGCCGAACTGTTCGGCGCCGGACTCGAGCCCAGCTGGAATCCCGACAGCGAGCACCATGCCCGTGACGTGCTCAACCGGTTCGCGCCGGACAGGGTCCAGGCATGGACCCTCGCGGCCGACGGCCGCGCTCGTCAGCTCGCACCCACTGATTCGCTCGGCGCTTCTGTGCTGGCGGGCATCGGCGGCGAGATCTGCACTGCGCTGCTCACCTACCGCGACCTTTCCAAGACGCTGGGCACATACGGGCGTGCAATGCGCGAGCACCTGGGGCCCGACGGCCGGCTGCATCCCGAATACCTGCAGGTGGTCGGCACCAACACCGGTCGTCTGGCCAGCCGAAATCCGAACGCGCAGAACTTCACGCCCCGCCTGAAGCCATTCATGGCACCGGGGCCTGGGCGCGTGTTCGTCTATTCCGACCTGAGCCAAGCCGAGCTGCGCTTCGCAACCCAGCTCGCTGGCGACGACGGCCTGCGTACAGCATTCGAGGAAGGTCTCGACATCCACACCGCAACCGCCGAGCGCATGTTCGGCGTGCAGATGGGCGGGCCCGCCGGTCTCGCCGCGCTCGACCGACCCCGCTATGAAGAGTTCCGCACGAAAGCCAAGCGCATCAACTTCGGGATCCTGTACGGCCAACGAGGTGCAGGCCTGTCGCGCGGCCTGACCGACGCCGGAGTCCCCACCAGTCGCGACGAAGCCGACGGGCTCATTGCGGCATACCTCAGCACCTATCGGGGCATCGCCGGTTGGGTCGACGAACGCGACCGCTTCATTGGGCACTTTGCGGCGACTGAGCTGGACGCTGACTGGCCGCTGACGCTGCGCCTCGGGGCGCTATGGCCCCGCACCGACGGCGCCCGGCGGGCGTTGCGCGCTGGCCAACGGCGTCACCACAGCGCCGAAGAAGTCCACGACCAGATGCTGCGGGACGAGCAGTCAGTCGCGCCGCGCCACGGCATCGGCGACGCCCACCTGCTGGGACACGCCGATGTCGATGTCGCCGAAGTGGCATGGGCGCTGTCGTTCCCGGCGACCGTGGTCGTCCGGCGCGACGGCTCGCCGCTGTCGTTCGCTTCGCGCACGCCCGCGGGACGCCGCCAGCAGTTCACCTTCTCCGTCGACTGGGTGCTCGGCGAAGCCGCCGCGGTCGTGGGCTGCTCGGCGAAGCCCCGCCCGAGCGAAGTATGGCGCTGCGCGCTGGCCCGCTTCGAGCTGGCACCGCCAGTGGCTCCGTCCGGCGCCCCGCTGCGGCCCGCTGTCGAGAAACTGCTCGAGCAGCGGTACCTCCGGCGCGCCGTCGTCGAAGACGTCGGGACATCAATGGGCGATGCCGATCAGGCGTTTCTGCTGAACCGGGCCCTGCACACCCGAGTCGGCCAGATGGCCAATGCCTACCGCAACGCCCCCATACAGGGCGGTGTTGCAGATGTGATGCTGGACGCCTACGGACGCCTCCGTGAAGCGCTGGCCGAGTTCCCGACAGCAGCGGCGGTGCAGACCGTCCACGACAGCGTTGTCATCGAATGCGACGAGGCCGACGCGCCAGAAGTTGCCGTCGTGGTGAAGCGGACGCTGGAGGCCGCGATGTCGCTCTGGTGCCCCGACATCCCCGCTGTCGCCGACACCGACATTCGCACGAGCCTGTCCGAGACGTCCATTGTCGCCGAGGTTTCCGAGTCCGAGTTTTCCGATTGACGGCTCAAGCGACCTCGCTGCGCCCGGTTCGGGGCGCCGTCAGCACGTAAGTCAGCATCGAGACGGTCACCGCGGCACCCATGGTCGCCAAGCCCCAGCGCTGACCGACCCACTCCATGAACACGCCCACAGGCAATGCCGCGAGGCCGAAGCCGGCGAAGGAGAGCTGCACGAGCGACTGCATGCGTCCCTGGTGGGCATCGTCGCTGAAGCGCATCACCAAGGTCTGGCCCAGCGACATGAACCCCGTGGCCGCAGCGCCGACGCCGACCGCTATCAGCATGGCAACCCAGATCGTCGGGGCTCCGCCCAATCCGGCGACGGTCAGGCCGAACAGAAAGCCCAAGCCGATCAGCATCGAGCCCGCAGCAGACGAGTCAGCCCGTGACGCCAAGAACGCGGCTGCTGGGACGGCACCCAATGCAGTCGCAGTGGTGAGCAGGCCGACGAAGATCTCGCTGCGACCGAAGACATCTTCGACCAATGCCGGCATGAATGCGATGTAGTTGAAGCCGAACATGATGACTGCCGTCGAGATCAGAATCGAACGGCGCAGGTTTCGTCGCGCGCTGGCGTACCTGACGCCCTCAGCAATGTCCCGCAGCGGATTTCGTCGCGCCACGCTTACCGGGGCAGCGGAGCCAGCCGCCGCCGCCGCACGGCTCACGGCGGTGCCGGTGTCGGGGAGCGGCAGCAGCAAGATGAAACTCACGGTGGCGACGGCGGCAGAGACGAAATAGGCGCCGGCCAAGCCGAAGAACGCAATTGCGGCCAGCAGGCTCGCGAGCGAGGGAGCGAAGATCCGACTCCCGCTCAGTGACAGCGACGAAAGCGTGATCGCATTGCCCACCCTCTCGCGGCCAACGAGATCAGTGGTCATTGAGATGCGCGCCGGTCCGATCAACCCGAACATCAGCCCTTGCAGGCCGCCCGATATCAACAGCATCCAGAAGCGGATGACCCCGGTCGCGATTGCGGCGCCCATGCCGATAGCAGTCAGGGTCAGGACGAGCTGGCCCACCAGCATGAGGCTGCGCTTGGACAGCCGGTCAGCCGCAACGCCGCCGAGCGGGGTCGACACCAGCAGCGCCAGGCCGAAGCAGAAGTACACAAGTCCGAGCGCGCCTTCCCGCTCGGTCAGGTCCCACGCGAGCAGGCTTCGCAGCAGGAACTGCATCTGGATGCTCATGAAGGAGAAGATCCCGCTCCACCACAGGGCGCGGAATGCAGGCACCCGAAGCGAGGCGAACGTGTCTGACCGGCCTCGCGCTGAGCCGCCTCCCCCGGCCGGCACAGGTGGAACGGGGCTGTTCATATGACCTTCCGGCTCAGGCTCTGCGATGCCGTTGTGGATGACGCCGGATGAGGCCGCCTGGGGTGTCGCCGTCTGCGCAGTACGGGAGTCTGATGCAGCGGCCGAGTTCCGACGGGCCGCGATCTCGGAGGCCGAATCGGACATAGCGAACGTTGACGCTACCGGTCTTCATCGACAGTGTCCGAGGAAGAAACGCCCCGCCTCGCCGTGCCCCACTGCCCTACCGCAGCTGTGGTTGCGACGGCTAACGTCGGCGCGTCCCGCGGTCTGAAACCCCCGGCCGCGCACATCGCTCGCTCGCAATCAGGAGGGCGTCCAGATGCCGCGAATGAACCTCAACGGAGCCTCAGCCATCGTGACCGGCGGAGCGTCCGGCATCGGCGAAGCCAGCGCACGCCAGCTCGCCGACGCGGGCGCACACGTTGTCATCGCCGACCTGCAGGAAGATCTCGGTGCCGCGGTGGCTTCGGAGGTCGGCGGCCTGTTCGTGCGCTGTGACGTGACCAGCATCGACGACGCTGGGGCCGCGGTGGATGCCGCGTCGGAGATGGGTCCGCTGCGGGCCCTAGTGAACTCAGCCGGCCTCGGACGCGCGGGCCGCACCATTGACCGCAAAAACGTCGCGATGGACCTCAGTCAGTTCAGCTTCGTCATCAACGTGAATCTGATCGGCACGTTCAACATGCTGGCCCAAGCCGCCTCGGCAATGGCCAAGACCGAGCCGGTCGATGACGACGGCTCCCGTGGCGCGGTCGTGAACATGGCCTCGGTCGCCGCGTTCGACGGACAGATCGGCCAGGCCGCGTACTCGGCCTCCAAAGGCGGGGTCGTCGGAATGACGCTGCCGATCGCCCGCGACCTGTCGGCCACCGGCATCCGTGTCAACACCATCGCGCCGGGCCTCATCGACACGCCGATCTACGGCGAGGGCGAGCAGTCCGACCAGTTCAAGGCGCACCTCGGCCAGAGCGTGCTGTTTCCGAAGCGGCTCGGCTACGGCGAGGAACTCGCATTCATGGTGATGGAGTGCATCACCAACCCGTACATGAACGGAGAGGTGATCCGCGTCGACGGCGGCATCCGGCTGCCCCCTCGCTGAATCACCCCTGCGATCAATCGCTTCGATCAACCGCTTCGATCAACCGCGACGATCGACCGCTTCGATCGACCGCTTCATGCCGAGCGTTCAGCCGGTCACGTCCTCGATGAACTCGGCGATGGCGTCGTTGAACGCGTCGGGCTGTTCCTGGTTGGCGAGGTGGCCGGCGGCAGCGACCTCCACATAGCGAGCATCCGGAATCCCCTCGGCAAGTCGCTGGGATGCCCGTGGCGGCGTGACCTCGTCGTGCTCCCCCACCACCACCAGCGTCGGCGCCGCGATGCGACCAAGGTCCGGGTAGTGATTGGACTCGGCCATCGAGTCGCACGCCCACTGGTAGCAGGGCATGCGTATCGAAGGAATCATCATGTCGACAACATGAGACCGAAGCTCGTCGGATGCGTCAGGGCTGACGAGTCGCTGCGCACGTGCTGCGGCGAAGCCTTCGGCGCCGAGGTCGACGAAGTCCGCCGCCCGCGCTCGCATGGCCTCCGCCTGTTCGGGCTTGGTGCCGGCGCCGGCACTGGAGTCGGCCAGCATGAGCGAGGAGACCAGCTCCGAATGCCGCAGGACGAGGCGCGTCGCAGTGACGCCGCCCCACGAGACGCCGAGTACGGCGACCGGGTCGTCTGACTCAGCGGCAATCAGCTCCCCAGCCGCATCAGCCCAGCCGTCGATACCGGGGGCGTCATCGGGATCAGCCGAATAGCGGTAGCCGGGAGCGTCCCAAGCCACCAGCCGCATTGCGAGCCGCTCGGCGAGAGGCCGCTGGCCCAAGAACGCATCAGCGCACGAGCCGATGCCGTGCAGGCACAGCAGCACAGGTGCGTCGTGCGCACCGTATGACCACCGAAAGATGTTGCTCACAGGACTCGGCTCATCTGACTCGACATTGACTCGGGCTCACTGACTCGGTTTCACAAACTCGGGCTCACTGACTCGGTTTCACAAACTCGGGCGCACCTGCGCAAGAGGGGTCGGTACGCCGCTCACCGGCGCACGGGTGCGGAAGATGCAGCCGCCGTCGTCCGTGCCGCCGCCGGTCACGACGTAGAGATCGCGCATGTCGGCGCCGCCAAAGCAGACGCTGGTGACGAACTGGTCGGGAACCGGCACGGCAACGTCGGGCTCGCCGTCGGGCGTGTAGCGCTGTACCCGGCCGCCTTCGGCCAGTGCAACCCACACGCCGCCCTCGACATCCACCGCCAAGCCGTCGGGCACCTGGCGCTCGCGCACGAACTCGCGCCGGTTCGACACAACGTCGCCGTCGACGTCGGACACCCACACACGGCCCGGGATGCTGTCGGAGTGGTAGAGCCGGGTGCCGTCGGGAGAGAAACCGATGCCGTTGGTGAGCCGCACCTCGCCGTAGACCACCTCGGCCGAGCCGTCGAGGTTGATGCGGTACAGCTCGCCGGGCACGTCGGCAGATGACTCATCGAACGGGTTGCGGCGCAGCGCGCCGACATAGACACGGCCCTGCGCATCGGTGTGCATGTCGTTGAAGCCGGCGACATCGGGGGCGAACAACACCTCCGAGCCAGCGTCGGTGACGTGCTGGATGTTGCGGCCGCTCACCACCACACCACCGTCGGCGTGCAGCACCATGCCGCCCACGCCCCGGCGCTTGGGCACCACGACCTCAATCTCGCCGTCGGGCCTCCGCCGGCGCACGCCGCCGTTAGGAACGTCAGAGAAATAGAAGTTGTCGTGCTCGTCAACCCGGGGACCTTCGATCAGCCCCCATCCCGAACTCAGCAACTCCAACTCGAAATCAGCACTCATCAACATCTCCCCCACTCCAAGTCCTGACGCTCGGCTATCGACCCCGGCCCACAGGCCAGCGGTGTGCGGACCCTAACGAACATGACATGCGCCGGCGCATCGCTGCTGCCCGAGCAGGATGGGGCGAGTCTGCGGGACAGCGAGAGGTTGCGCAGCGACGAGGCGTCGGGAGGCACCAGCCGCGCTGCGGTGGCATGCACTAGGCGAACAGGGCGGGTTTACGGGACAGCGAGAGGTTGGGCAGCGACGAGGCGTCGGGAGGCACCAGCCGTGCTGCGGTGGCATGTACTAGGCGAACAGGGCGGGTTTACGGGAGGGTGCAGGGTTGGGCGGCGACGAGGCGTCGGGGGGCACCAGCTGGTAACGGCCGTCGCGGACGACGACCTGCCAGTTGTGGTCGTGGATGCGGTCGTGGCAGGACCAACACACCAGCACGAGGTTGTCGACCTGCGTCGGGCCGCCGCGTTTCCACGGGACGATGTGGTGCGCTTCGCATTCGCCGGGCACTGCGCCGCAGCCAATGCATGCGCCGTCGCGGGCGATCAGGGCACGGCGCTGCGCCGCGGTGGGAGCCCGCCCGGCGACGGCCTCATAGAGGGGTGTGAGCTGTTTGCCGAACAGCACGACCGAGATGTCGGCGTTGCAGCTGAGCCGGTCGATCACGCTGGCGGGGACTGGGCCTGCACCGGCGATCTCGCCCATCCCGCCGCACTCGTCGAGCAGGTCCCCGAGGTCGGCTCGCACGATGATCTCCGTGGATGGTCCCCTGTGCCCCACCGAGCCTGCGCCACCGGATACGGCAGTACCGTTCGAGGCTGCGTGGCCAGCGCCGGATTCGGTGCTTCCGGGCATCGTGTCGCCAGCAGCGGTGTCGCCGGAGGCTGTGTCGCGGGCCGTGGCGGGCGTCGGGGCGGCGTGCGTGAGGATGCGGTCGAGCGCGTCGGCCATGCGTTGATCGCGGGTGCGCACTGCGCGGTGGCCTGTCGAACTGCTGCGTGCTGCATCGCAGAGGGCTGAGTCGTCGGTGTTCGCGGCCGGGCGGGTGCGCATCAAGCGGCGGTCGGCTTGGCGGAGGCGTTCGGCTTCGTCACGGATGCGGGCCTGGATGCGGGCGCCCATCTCGGCGTCGAACGCGCCGCGCATCTGCACGGTCCCGTCTTCGCCGTTCCAGAAGCGCACATTGCGGTTGCGCCGGTTGCGGCGATGCCGCTCGGCGAGGTCTGCGGCGCTCTGGTGCTGTGCGGTCCAGCGCTTGGAAGCGTGGGCGAACTCGTCGGGCGGCAGCGTTTTGGCCAGGTTCACGAGATCAGCATCGCCCTGCACCGCTTCGGGGCTGGTGTCACGCGCTGCTCGGGCCAAACGGGCGGCGTTCGCCATGGACATCTCGCCTTGGGTCAGCGCAGATTGGGCAGCGGGCAACTGCTCGAGCTCGGCGGCGGTGCGGACGTTGCGCGCAGCGTCCGAGCGCGGGACTGCGGCGATCTGGTGCAGCACTCCGGCACCGCCGTCGCCGTGGCGCTCGCGCCGCGCGATCTGAGACGCCATGGCTGTTTCCAGCGTCTCGAGCTTGGCGCGCAGCGGCTTGGCCAGCCCCAGCGCGTCGCGCAGCTCCCCAGTAGACGCCGCGTCGACGCCGTCGAGCGCTGCTGCGAGCGAGTCGAGCGCCTGTCGCACCTGAGAGAACATACGTTCATTCTACGGGTAACGAACCCCGTACGAACGTCTTCGTACCTTCAGAACTGTTACAGATGTATTACATAACGTTTTCTAGCTATCTATGAGTTTTCAAGTTATTTCAATCTCATCCTGTGGCCGCCGTTAGCGGTCGAACACCTGAACGTCCACACAGCGCACGCGCGAAGGCCGCGCGGGCCCTGTTAGCGACAGCCGGTGTCCTCGAGTCCACACAGCGCACGCGCGAAGGCCGCAGGTATCTCGCCCGCCGCGACCGGCGGCAGCCCCGCACTGACCGCATCGCCGGGCTGGTCAGCGGGCCGGGCTGAGATCGATCGGCAACCGATGGCCGACCCGAGTGAAGAGGTCCTGCAGCATCCGCAGCGTGAGGCCCCAGATCACCCGGCCATGCGCGACCTCGATACCGGGGAAGTGCATATCGGGACGAGGCGGGTAGTAGTAGTCGATGTGGTTCTGGGGATCGGCCAGCTCCGCCGCGGGCACCCACAAGGCATCGGCCACCTCGTAGTTCAACGTCAGCGGCGGACGCTCACCTTCCAGCCAGCACACATGCGGGGTCACGCGCAGCCCCGAGTTCGACCAGCGTGGGCTGCCTTCGAGATCGTCAAGGCGACCGAGCCAGCGAACCCCGGCGTGCGCAGTGATGTCGAATCCGATTTCTTCGCGGCTCTCTCGAACGGCAGTGTTGAACGTGTCGTCATCGTCGGGCTCGGTGCGGCCCCCCGGGAATGCCATGTGGCCGGACCACGGGTCGCCGTCACGGGTTGCCCGCTCGATGAAAAGCATCTCGGGGCTGGCACCGTTGGCTCGCACCACCGCGGCGACTGCGGCTGTCGGACCGTGATGCAGGGTGTCGAGAGTGTGGTTGAGCACCTCGCCCAGGGGCTGCGCGGCGAAGGCGTCGGCGACACTCGGAACCCCCAGCACATGGCGAAGCGTAGGTCGGCGGTGCGTAACGGCTCCGGGTTCGCCCCCAACGGCAGCGGACTCGGCCGCGATGGCCGCTGCTACCGTCCCCGCGATGACCGCCGCCGACGCTGACACCTCGGGCCCTGACGCCTCGCATCCTGAGCCTGGCAACTTCGACGATCCAGCCAGCGGCATGGACGCTGCGTCATTCGAAGGCTTCGTGGGCGAGGTCGCGCAGTTCCGCGACACGGTCGTGGCACCGAATGTGTCTCGCTGGGAGGGCGAGAAGCGGATGGCGCCCGAAGCTTTGCGGGAAGCGTCGAGGCTCGGTCTGCTGGCGATGGAGGTTCCCACAGCGCTCGGCGGCCTCGGGATGAGCTTTGCCCAGAAGTGCCGCATCGTCGAAGTGCTGAGCGCCGTGTCGATGCCGTTCGCATTCAGCCTCGTCAACACCGCAAACGTGGCCTCACGAGTGGCACAGTTCGGTAGCGATACCCACCGTGAGCGCTACCTGGCCGATCTCATGGCGGGCCGCCGTTTTGGCTCCTCGGCGCTGACGGAGCCCGGCGCGGGAAGCGACTTCGCCAATATCGCCACCACAGCGACGCCTGTCGAGGGCGGCTGGCGCCTCGACGGGGCCAAGGCCTGGATCACCAACGCCGCTCACTCCGACGTCATCTTCTGTTACGTGCAGACTGAACCTGGTTCGCGCGGCCGCGGCATGGCGTCATTCCTGGTGGACGGCACGCAGCCCGGATTCGAACGACTGCCGCCCTACGAACTCGCCGGCGGCCACCTCATCGGCACGGGGGGTTTCCTGCTCGACGGCTATTTCGCCCCGTCCGACGATGTCATTGCGCCGCCCGGGCAAGCCTTCGTAACCGCCCTGTCGGGCATTAACGGGGCCCGGACCTATGTGGCCGCAATGTGCTGCGCCATGGTCGAGGCGACGCTCGCGGGCGCAGTTCGCTATGGCGCCCAGCGTCAGGCCTTCGGACGGCCGATCATCGAGCACCAGGGGCTCGCATGGAAACTCGCCGGCGTGCAGAACCGCCTCGAGGCGGCCCGGCTGCTGACGGACCGGGCCATCGATGCGGTCTCCGAATCGCTTCGCACCGGCGACGCTTCGGGGGCGATCCTGCCCGCCGCGCACGCCAAGAAATTCGCCACCGAGACCGCCGAAGCCGACATTGCGGCGTGCATCCAGGCCATGGGTGCGGAAGGCCTGCGCAGTACGTACCCGTGGGGCCATCACCTGGCCGGCGCACGCATTGCGAACTACGTGGACGGCAGCACCGAGATCCAGACCGACCGGATTGCGCGTTCGCTGGTCGCCACTTACGCAAAGGACTGAACGGACACGCTCAGCCGAAGGCGCCCTGCTCGCGGAGTGCTTCAATGTCATCCCACGTGTAGCCGTGCTCGAGCAAGACCTCTTCGGTGTGCTGACCGAGTTCTGGCGCGACGGCACCAGGTTCGAGCGGGGTGGCTGACATGCGGATCGGGGTGCCGATCACCACACGGCTGGCGTCGGCCCCTTCCACCCGTTGCAGGTAGCCGTTGTCGTACATCGACTCATCGGCGACGATCGTCTCGTAGTCGCGGACCAGCCCGTAGCGAACCCCGGCCGCGTCGAGCGTCGCCTCCCACTCACCGAGGGTCCTGGTCGGGAACACCTCGTCGATGATGGCCACTAACTCGGCCCTGGCATCGGCGCTCAGCATGAGGGCCAGGAACCGCTCGTCTTCGGCAAGATCGGGCCGGTCGAGTAACCGGGCGAAATCGGGCCATTGGGGTCCGGTGCCGCTGAGCAGGTGGATCCAGCCGTCGGCCGCCTCGACGGTGTGGAGCAGGGTCGGGACAATGGCGTGGCCCGAATGGTTGCGCTCCGGGTTGCGGCCGGTCAACAGGGTGTAGGTGATCTCCGACGCCTGGGCGTAGATCATGCCACCGACGAGCGACACGTCGATCCGTTGCCCCCTCCCGGTCTTTTCCCGATGGAGCAACGCGGCCAGAATGCCGGCGACCATGTTCTGGCAGCCGACGTGGTCGGAGATGACTGCCCCGTTGATGATCGGAGGGCTGCCATCGATCCGGGTCGCAAACATGAGCCCGCCTTCGGCCTGACCGGTCATGTCAGCCCCTTCGCGGGCGGACTTGGGGCCGATAGGCCCGAAGCTCGAACCGGCGGCGTACACGAGCCGGGGATTGATGGCTGACAGGTGCTCGTATGACAGACCCCAGGCCTCCATGGTCCCAGGCACGAAGTTGTGAATCAGAACGTCAGTTGCCTCGACGAGCCGCTCAATGGTGCTCTTCCCGCCTGGGGTGCGAAGGTCGAGGGTGACCGACCGCTTCCCTCGGTTGCACGCTTGGTAGTACGGGCTTCGGAGATCGTCCGCGGCAACGGGGATGACCCGCCCCAGGTCACCCATACCCGGCAGCTCGACCTTGATGACCGACGCTCCCATGTCGTGCAGGGTGGCCGCAGCTTGCGGACCCTGCACCAACACGGCCAAGTCCAGCACGGTGTAGTCGTCAAGCGCTCCCATCGCCGGATAGTAACGCCCACCAGCGCAAGACGACTCTCGACGTCTCGCCGTTCGGACCTGGCTTGCCAAACTACGTTGACCACACCTCAAAGGACGGTGACCATGTCACTCGCATCGACGCAGACAGCTTCAGCGGATCTCTATCGGACGATGAGCACGCTGCGGGCCGTGCGCCGTCTTCGCACCGACCCGATTCCCCCCGATGTCCTTGAACGGGTCCTGCAGGCGGCATGCTGGGCCCCAACTGGCGGCAACCAGCAACCATGGCGAGTGGTCGTCGCTACCGACCCGGCCGTCAAACAAGGATTGTCCGACGTCTACGGGCCAGAGTGGGCGAAGTACACCGGCGGATTCATGAAGCGGCTCGAAGGCCTCCGCTCCGACGAAGTCGCCAAGTGGAAGCGGGTCATAGCTGCGGGCGACTACCTCGCCGAACACCTGCATGAAGCCCCAGCGATCCTGCTGTTCTGCGCCAACCCAAAGATGATGGCGATCACCGACGCCAATTTGGATCGGATCAGCATGGTCGGCGGCGGCTCGGTGTACCCGGCAGTGCAGAACCTGATGCTGGCGTGCGCGGCAGAGGGGCTGGGTTGCACCCTCACGACACTGCACTGTTTCCGCGAGGACGAGGTGAAGTCGTTGCTGCAAATACCCGACGGATGGGCCACGGTCGCGATGGTGCCGATCGGGTACCCGGTCGGCAAGGGCAACGGCCCGATAACTCGACTGCCACCGGCCGACATGGCCTACCGCGACATGTTCGGTCAGGCCTGGACGAGCTGATCGGCCCGACCGGATTGCACGTTCGCTCATCGCCACGTATGCGAAGGACTGAACCCGGATCAACAACCTGGCGCGGCGGCTGCGTTCCGGAATCCGGTATGTCAGGCTCTCACCGTGTTCACAGGGGGCAAGTCATGAGCGAACCACTGGCGACTCTGAGATCTCGAGCGCTGTATGAACGTGCGCAGGCGGTGATACCGAATGGCGTGTACGGGCACTACGGGCCGGCGGCGCAAGGTGCCGGACCGGTGTTCTTCTCATCGAGCTCCGGGGCTCACTTCACCGACGTCGATGGCAATACCTACATCGACTGGATGTGCGCCTACGGACCCATGATCCTGGGTTACAACCACCCGAAAGTTGAAAAGGCGGCCGCCCGGCAAATGGCACAGGGCAATACGGTCAGCATCGCCGCACCCGTTCTGATCGATCTCGCCGAACGACTCGTCGACATGGTCGACGGTGCAGATTGGGCACTGTTCGGCAAGAACGGCGCTGACTCGACGGGGTTGGCGGTGATGGTCGCCCGCGCTGCCACCGGCCGCAAGCGGATTCTGAAGATCCAAGGTGGCTATCACGGCTCGGCGCCGTGGATGCAGACGCCCGGCAATTCAGGCACCGTCGCGCAGGATCAGGCCCTCGTCCTCGAAGTGCCGTGGAACGACGCCGCCGCGATACGAGAAGCGATCGCCGGACACCCTGACGACATCGCCTGCTTCATCTCGTCGCCGTACCACCACCCGGTCTTCGCCGACAACGTGCTGCCCGACGACGGCTACTGGGCCGAAGTTGAGCAGGCCTGCCGCGCAGCCGGAATTGTGATCATCGCCGACGACGTCCGTTCCGGTTTCCGAATCGACCTCGCCGGCTCGCACACCGCGTACGGATTCACGCCCGATCTGATGTGCTTCGGCAAAGCGCTCGGCAACGGCCACCCGATCGCTGCGCTGGCAGGCAGCGATGCGCTGAAGCAGGCTGCCGGCGACACGTTCTACACGGGCACACAATTCTTCAACGCAGCGCCGATGGCCGCCGCGCTGGCGACGCTCGAAGAACTCGAGGCCACAGACGCTGCGACCGTCATCACTGAGATCGGCGAACGGCTCGGCAAGGGCTTGGCCGACGTGGCCGCGGCGCACGGCCACGACCTGCGGATCACCGGCGTTGTGTCGATGCCGTATCTGCGCATCATCGGAGACGGAGGCTCGCGCTTTCACGCCCGCTGGATCTCCGAGTGCGTACAGCGGGGCGCCTACCTGCTCAGCTACCACAACAACTTCGTGTCGCTCGCGCACAACGACGAGGACATCAATCGTACCTGCGACATCGCCGACCAGGCGTTTACCGCCCTTGCTTGACACAGATTGAGCGGCGGCCGTCTGGTTGTAGGGCTGGGCGTGGGCAGCCTGCCGGCGGTGAACACGGCCGGTCGGCCGGGCATTCCCTCTGAGGTCTCAGTGCGGCTCGAACGCGACGGCCTCACGCCTGAACTGGTTGCCGAGTACGCCGCTGTCGGCGTCACCGAGCTAGTGCTGTCGTGGAGCACTGGTGACGTACGTATCGGCGACGAGCTCGCTGTGTTCGCCTCGACCTATGAGGTCACAAACTGACCCCGGCGTTCGTCAGCGTCGGTGCTTCGCCCGGAACGTGTTGCGCATCTGGTCGCCGTCGAAGCCGCCGAGCACGCTCCCGTCGGTGGCGTACACGTACAGCGCCGTCTTGAAGTAGATGCTGAGGGCGCTGACGACGACAAGGACGGCCACGACACCCGCTATTCCGATTGCGCCGCCAATCACGATGCCGATGAATCCAGGCACGATCGCTGCGATGACGACGCCGATCAGGATCGCCGGCAGCATCAGCAAGATCCCGAGCAAACCGAAACCGGCCGACGAGATGATGTTCTCGCCCCAGGTCTTGCGAACCAGCGACGCCGAGTGCTTGATGCTCGCGATCGGCCGATAGTCGTCGATCATGATGGCGGGTACGACGAGGTAGGTAGCGATCGCCCACGCTGCCTCGACGAACCACAGGAGGATGCGGGCCAGCCACGGCAGTCTCTCTTCGAGCGCGCGCAGCAGCATTCCTACGGTCGCAGAAACGATTGCCCAGCCGAGCAGGCTGGGCAGCCGCGCTGTGGCCTTGCCGATTGCGCTGCGCACGGTCGGATCGCCGCCGGTCATGCGGTCGTAGGCACCCGCGACAAGCGCTCCCTCGAAGAACACCCCGGTGCCGGTCGCTGCAAAGGTGAACACGACGCCGAGCACGATGGCAATGCCGCCGAATCCTTCCGATCCCTCGTCAACTTCGATGCCGCCAGTGGTCAGTGAGGCCACAAGGAACACAAGCAGCAGGGCGACGATGACCAGCCCGCTGATGACCGGAAGCCACAGCAACTCGCGGTCCTTCTTCAGCAGCGACCACGAGACCTTCGTGAGATGCCAGGTATTCGACAGGCGACCCATCGCGACGCTCCTATGTGAGAGGCAGATGTTCGGAATGCCGCGCCTCGGCTGAGTGCAGCGCTCTGTGGCGAGCGTACTCAGTGGTGTGTCCCCCGCCGGGCCGCTGTCAGTGACTCGTGGCGGCAAGTGCTCGCCGCCGCGGTCCGGCTGGGGTGCGAATCACCATCGCTACCGAGACGAGCACCACGAAGCCGGCCGCGAACTGAAGGGGCGTCACCGGCTCGCCGTGCATCACCCACGCCAGACCGACCGCCACCAGGTGCATGGCGAGCACGTACAGCGATGAGCGGGCCACCTCGAGGTGACCGTGGCACCACGTCATCAGCACATGGCCGAACACCCCGGTCACGAAGGCCACGATGACGATCCACAGCCAATCCAAACCCCCGAACTCGGCAAATTGGGCCGGGCTGACCAACAGCAGCGTGGGCGGGATCGCGGCCACCAGCGACCAGAAGTTGATGCCCGCCATCCATTCGATGGGATCGACATCGCTTGCCGAGCGAGCGACCCGGGTCAGCACGAAATAGACGCTGAACGTCAGCACCGACATCGTCGTCAAGAACAGCCCGAACGCGCTGGCGCGGAACTCTCCGCCGGCTCCGGCAATCACGCCCACGACGCCGAGAACTCCCACCAAGGTGAACACGATCTGGCGAAAGCTCACCCGGTCGCCGAACAGGCGGCCCACGACGGCGAGAAGCATGGCGGGCTGCAGCGCCATCATCACCGACATCACCGAGATCGTGACTTCCTGCACGGCAGCGAAGACGAACACCATGTTGATGCCGAACGACAGGCCCGGCAGCGCTGTCTGCCAGAACACCCGGCGAGACAGCCAGCGGCCGCGCAGAGCCAACAACGCCAGCAGGAACGGCGTCGACATCCCGAAGCGAATGAAAGCGCTGACCATCGGGGGTGCGCTGAGCAGCTTCGCGAACGGCGTACCCATGCCCCAAGAGATGACGACAAGGCCCATGATGACGAGCGGCAGCGCGGCGCTGGTGGGGCGGACGGGTGCTAGCGCGTCGACAGTTGCAGATTGCGCGGGGGAGATTGCGCCGTTGGGAGGGTCCGGCAATCCGTCTGCTCGACCGATGGCAGGCGACACGACGAACACGGCGCCGCCGCGGGCCGGCGGTCCCGGCGCGCTGCGGGCCGGCGGCGCAACCCGATCCGATCCCCTCACCCAAGGAAGGCTAGGGGCGCTGGACTGCTGCGTTCGTGGTGCCCAGGGCCGCGAGGCCTGTCCGTGAGCGAGCCAGCGGCGGCCTAATACGCTGCGGACCGCACGTTGCCCGTCCCGCAGCGCAGGGGGAATGCCATGACCGACGACGCCGACACCGAGTCCGCGGCCAGCTTGGCACCGCAGTGGTCAATTGACCTCAGCGGCCAGACGGCGCTCGTCACCGGCACCACCTCAGGACTGGGAATGCGCTTTGCCACTGTGCTTGCTTCATGCGGTGCCAGCGTTGCCATCTGCGGCCGGCGTGTCGAGCGGCTGAACGCGTTGGCGGCTGAGTTGGAGGCCGACGGCGCAACAGTGCTGCCCATCCCACTCGACGTCACCGACACCGAGGCGCTGTTCGGGGCTGTCGCCACCGCCGAAGAACAGCTCGGCCCGGTGCAGATTCTCGTCAACAACGCCGGCAAGCCCGACGCTCGCCTGGCGCTCAAGATGGACCCAGCCTTCGTGGACGAGATGATCGCCACGAACCTCACCTCGCTGTTCCATCTCTGCTGCGAGGTGACACGTCGCTTGATCGCAGCCGAACTGCCAGGCCGGATCGTCAACATCTCCTCTGGAGCCGCATTCAGGGCGCCGATCGGGACCTCGATGTACGCGATCACCAAGGGTGCCGTGGTGCGCATGACCGAAGTGCTGGCGCAGGAGTTCGCCCGTTACAACGTGAATGTCAACGCGATCGCCCCGGGCGCGTTCGAGAGCGAGATGATGGACGGCATGCTCGAACGCATGGGTGACATCACCAAGATGTTCCCCCGCCGACGCCTGGGCAAAGCTTCACAGCTCGACTCGACGCTGCTGTACCTGGTGTCGCCGCTGTCAGATTTCGTGTCGGGCACCTGCATCACCGTCGACGACGCGCAAGGAGCCGGCTGAGGTCGTGAGCACGACTGACACCGCGGCTGGTCTGGGGATCACTGACCTGGGGCTCACCGACCTCGAAGCGGCGGCGCAGCACTGGCAAGAGCACGGCTGGGTGCTCGTGGACGGGCTCGTGCCGACCGTGGACATCGATCATGCGGTGGAGGAACTGTGGGACCTGTACCCGCACCCTGATGAGTTCCACGCTGACGACCCCGCTGTGCGAGACCGATTCATCGGCAGCAGCTTCGACCAAGGTCACAAGTTTCCCCCCGCCGAAGCTGAAGGCGCCGCGTTCCGCCCCAAGCAGTTCCTCGGGCACATCCTGTTCCCCTATGCCTCGCCGCGGCTGAACCGGCTGCAGGTACACCCCAGCGTCACGGCGTTCGCTCGACTGGCAATGGGCATCGACGACATCTGCATCTACCAGGCCCGCATCTGGGGCAAGTACACCGGCGTCACCAATTACGAGCAGCCCTTCCACCAGGACCGCAATCACAACGTCGTGCCCGACCGCCTCGAGCCTGGCTGGTGGAACCTGGAGGGGTTCCTGTACCTGAGCGACGTCGAACCCGACGTCGCGCCGACCGAGATTGCCGGAGGCCCGACTGACTCGTCACGGCCCTACGACGGCCCGCCGGCAGGCGAGCACTTCTCCGCCGCTGGCGCACGCGGTTCGTTCTTGGCCTACCGGCCCGACGTGTGGCACCGAGGGGTCGACCTGACGAGACCCGGCGGCAGCCGCTTTCTGATGAGCGCTTCGTTCAAGCCGGCAGGTGCCGACTGGATGGGCTACGACAACGTGCAGCCGGTCACGGTTGGAAAGCCGTGGATCTCGTTCGCAGCTACCTGCACTCCCGAAGAGCTGGCCCTGTTCGGCGCCCCGCTGCCCGGCCACCCCTACTGGACCCCCGAACTGGTTGACGCCCTCGAACGCCGCTACCCCGGCATCGACGCCAACCCTTGGCGAAGAGTTCTTGCCTGAGGACAGTCAGCCAGCCGACACGGTCAGCACATCGCTCGACCATCTGATCGGCAGCTGGACGCCGGCTCAAGCCGACGAGATTGATCGCGCCCTCGCAGATCTCGAAACCGTTGACGAGGCTTCCTGGACCTAGGGATCCACCTCAACTCGGGCACCTGCTCGCCGTTCCTGCGGGGACACGAATGCGTGATGGAACTGGTGCGGGATGCTCAGGAGCTGTTGTCCTGCGCCGTGGCGGTCGTCGAATTGAAGCAAGGCACTGGGAAAGCGTCGCGCTGGCTTGCCACCAGTACCCGCATCGAGCGCCTGGTCAATGGAAACTGGTGACACCGCCGCAGTAGCGTCGGCGGCCATGAGCTTTTTCGGACCGGACCATTTCGAGACCATCACCGATGGGCTGATCTTCCCGGAGGGACCGGTGGTGCTTCCCGACGGCTCAGTGGCCGTCGTCGAGATCGGGCGTGGCACGATCACCCGTATCGACGTCGCTGACGGTCGCAAAGACATCCTGGCCACGCCCGGCGGCGGGCCGAACGGTGCTGCGCTGGGTCCCGACGGTGCGCTGTACGTGTGCAACAACGGCGGCTTCGAGTGGATCACGATCCGCGGCCGCACCGTCCCCGGCGAGTCAGCGAAGGACTACACCACCGGGCGGATCGAGCGGATCGATCTCTCCACCGGCGAGGTGGACATCCTGTACGCCGACGTCAACGGCGTGTCGCTCAAGGGGCCGAACGACATCATGTTCGACTCCACCGGCGGCTTCTGGTTCACCGATCACGGCAAGACTCGCGAGCGTGACCGCGACCGCGGCGGGCTTTACTACGCCAAGGCCGACGGCAGCCACATCGAAGAGATCGCGTTTCCGATGGACGGGCCCAACGGCGTCGGCATATCGCCAGAGGAAGACCGCGTGTACGTGGCTGAGACCTTCCAGGGCGCCATGTTCGCCTTCGATCTCGAAGGGCCGGGCAAGGTAGCCGCCGGCGTGCCGTCACGGGGCTGGTTCCTCGCACGGCCCGAGGGGCGCAAGTACTTCGACTCGCTGGCCATGGATGCAGAGGGCAACGTGAGCGTCGCGACGATTCTCACCGGGGGCATCAGCACGTTCACGCGCGACGGCGAAGAACTGGAGTTCGCTCCCACCGACGATGCGGCGACCACCAACATCTGCTTTGGCGGCGACGACATGCGCACGGCGTACGTCACCCTGTCCGGCAGCGGCCGCCTCGCCGTCGGCGACTGGCCCCGCCCCGGCTTGAAGCTCCCCTTTTAGGCCAAACAACGCGGCAAGGCGCCGCCGTTGTAGGCGACGTGTCCGATGGGTCGCCTTCTGCCGGCGGCGATTCTTAGGCCAAACAACGCGGCAAGGCGCCGCCGTTGTAGGCGACCATGTCCATGATCGCCCGTTCGATGCCGGGGAATTCGTAGCTGTCGGGCGCGGCTTCTCGGTAGGCCACGTGAAGGTTGCCCGCGAGCCGTTCGGGATCGGTGTAGCGGGCATGGGGCCCGAGGTCGCTTGCTTGAGCCTGCTCCAGCGGTGAGCGTCCGGCTGCGATCCCCTCAGCCGCGCGGTCCTGCACGAAGCGCAGGTACGAGCGCTGCTCACCGAGGACCTGCTCAATGTCGCCGCCGCCGAAATGCGGTCCGTGGCCCGGCACGATCACCTCGGCCCCGTAGCTCTCGATCACATCGAGGGCGTCCAGCGTCCCCGACACTGACCCGAACAGGGCAAACGGCGTGCCCCCGTGGAAGATCAGGTCACCGCAGAACAGCACCCTGCAGTCGGGCAGCCACGCCAGGAGGTCACCGTTCGTGTGAGCCACGTAGCCAAGGTCCGACAGCTCGATACGGCGATCGTCGAGGTGCAGCACCGTCGAGCCCTCGAACGTGACATCGGGGGCCCGGAACCGCAGATCCCCCCACTCCACACCGGGAAATGCTGCGCTGTAGTCAGGAATGCCCGCCGCCACCATCACCTCCCGGCAGGCCGTGTGCGACACGACTGTTGCGTCATCGAACAGGTAGTTGCCGTGGGTGTGGTCGGCGTGATGATGCGTGTTGACGAGGATCGTCACCGGGTTCGGCGTCACCAAGGCGATGGCGTCGAGGTAGGCGCGGGTGCGGCGCTCGGTGGAGGTGGCGTCGATGGACACGACGCCCTCGGAGCCCACGACGAACCCCATGTTGTTGATGAACCAGGTGCCGTCAGGCTGCACGTAGCTGTACACACCCGGTGCCACCTCGCTGAGCTGGGCTGCCTCGACTGCTGCATGTCCTGACATGTGCCCTCCTCGGGTCCGGCGAACAGGCTTCGCTGCTACGGCGCAGCGTAGAACCCGTCGCCTACGCTGGGGGGTGCCTCGGAACGCGCCCGCAGGGACTCAAGGGAGCCGCCATGAGCACGACCACTGACATTGACAGCTCTTCGGCAGGGCGCGACTTCGACGTCTACAGCGACGAGTACATCCAAGGTGCTGCCGACGTCTGGGATGAGCTGCGCCCAGAGTGCCCGGTAGCTCACAGCAGCCACAACGGCGGGCACTGGATGCCCACTACCTGGGACGACATCGCCGCAATCGCCTACGACACCGAGAACTTCAGCTCCCGTGACATCGCTGTGGCGCCCACGCCCGAAGGCGTCGGGCTGCTGACGGCTCCGCCGATCACCTCAGACCCGCCGTTCCATACCGACGCCCGACGGCTGCTGCTGCCGTTCTTCGGGCCCACGGCCGTCGAAGAGATGGTGGAGGTCACCCGCAGCATTGCTCGCGAGCGCCTCGATGCCATCGTCGCCGAAACCGGGGTGGACCAAGGACGTTCCGGTGTCACCGACGCGGCCGACACCTACTCCAAGCACATTCCTGTGCGGGTCATCGCCCGCATCCTGGGGCTGCCCGAGTCCGACGAGCCGAAGTTCACCCGCTGGGCCGTCGACGTGCTGCAGTCCAAGGGCGACGAGTTCGATCGGCGCGCTGACGCCACACGTGAAGTGCTCCAGTACTTCGGCGAGCTCACCGACCAGCGGAGGCAGGAACGGGCAGACGACTTGCCGTCAAAGCTGCTGGACATGCGACTGCCTAACGGCGACCCGCTGGCCAACCACCACATCACCGGCGCCAGCTTCCTGCTGCTGTTGGCCGGCATCGACACCACGTGGAGCTCGATCTCGGCCAGCTTGATGCACCTTGCCATGCACCCTGAGGACCGTGAACGCCTGGTGGCCGAACCCGAGCTCATTCCCACCGCCATCGAGGAGTTCCTGCGGGCCTACGCGCCGGTGACGATGGCCCGGTTCACTGCCACCGACGATGCAGAAATCGGCGGCTGCCCCGTCGCCCATGGCGACAAGGTGCTGCTGCCGTTCGGCGCTGGCAATCGCGATCCGTCCAAGTTCGACCGTCCCGATGAGGTCATCATCGACCGGGCCGAGAACCGGCACTTCGCCTTCGGGCTGGGCATCCACCGTTGCCTGGGCTCAAATCTGGCGCGCATGGAGCTCAGGGTCGCCATCGAAGAATGGCTGACCCGGTTCCCCAAGTTCGAACTCGCGGCCGATGTCGGCCGCGGCGGCGTGGAATGGGGCGGCGTGCAGGTACGCGGCCCTCGCAACCTGCAAATCCGCGTCGGCATCTGAGCTTGAAGCGGCACCCAGCTGTATGCCTGGACTCTCAATCAACCATTGGATGCCTACTCCGGTATCGCCGGGCTGCTCGACCGTCTGCTGAACCTGGCCGTTGACGGCTATGGAGCGAAGACCTTGGCGAGCGGACATGTGAAGCCGGGCAGCACGTTGTGACCATCGAGAGTTGAGTCGCTTGAAAGCAATTCGACGGGCTGATCGGGACGGTGGATTTGCGCAGACCGTGACTCCGGATAGATGACCCACACCAAGCCAACGCCATAACTGAGCCACATGGCGGCGCGCTCTGCGAGCTCGCTCGGACGATCGTTCGGCAATGCCACCTCGACTGCTAGGTCGGGCACGACGCCTGAGTAGCCGTTGGGTTCTGTGCCAAACGGCAATCGCTCCGCGGAGGTAAAGGCAATGTCTGGCTCGCGCACGGTGTCGGGATTGCGCTCGAGCAAGATGCCGGCATCGGTGCCGATGACGGTCCCGAGACCGCGAGCCTCGGCATGGTCAACCAGTCGTGCGCCCAGACGCATAGCGACCATCCCGTGCCGATATCCAGCAGGCGCCATCTTGCAGAACACCCCCCTGACCAGTTCGCCGCGCACGCCTTGGGCGTCTAGACGCAACAGTTCCTCGGCAGTGAGCAACGTAGTCACAGAGGGCTGAGTGATTGTTTTCATTTTATTTCAATCACTTTCATTGTGTCATGCCATTGTTTCGGCGACGGTGGTCGAGGCGATAGACGCGATGCCGTCTCGGCATTCTCTCATCCGGCAGCCGCTGGGGGAAGCGGATTCCCCCCGGAGCCGAGCCAGCCGGTGTCACTCTCCCAGCGCGCCCGCTAGCTCCTCGGGCGTCATCATCACCTCGCGGGCCTTGGAGCCGTGCGAGGGACCCACAACGCCTCGCTGCTCGAGCAGGTCCATGATCCGGCCGGCACGGGCAAAGCCGATCTTCAGCTTGCGCTGCAGCATGGAGGTAGAGCCGAGTTGGGTCTCCACCACGATGACCATCGCCTGCCGCAGCAATTCGTCGTCGCCGGTGTCGCCTGTGGTGCCGCCCGGAAGGCCTGCCGCACCCTCCGACGCTTCGGTGCCCTCGACGCCTTCGACATAGCTGACTTCGGGTGCCTGACGGCGCCAATGGGCGACCACCTGCGCAATCTCGGATTCGCTCACCCAACTGCCCTGAATGCGGCGCGGGGTGCTGGAGTTGGCAGCGAGCAGCAGCATGTCGCCTTGGCCGACCAGCCGCTCGGCGCCGGGCTGGTCCAGGATGACCCGACTGTCGGCCAGGCTGGACACTGCGAAGGCCAGCCGGCTGGGAATGTTGGCCTTGATCACGCCGGTTATGACGTTCACGCTCGGACGCTGAGTGGCGACCACGAGGTGGACTCCGACGGCTCGGGCCATCTGAGCCAGACGGGTGATGGAGTCTTCGACGTCACGGGCCGCCACCATCATCAGGTCGTTCAGCTCGTCGACGACCACCACGATGAACGGCATCGATTCGTGCGGCTGATCGTTGCCGAGCAACTCGCTCTCGTCGCTGTGCAGCGCTCCGCCGAGCACGGCAGCGTTGTAGCCGGTGATGTCACGGAAGCCGGTCTCGGACAGCACGTCGTAGCGACGCTCCATTTCCCTCACGGCCCATGCCAGGGCATTTGCAGCCTTGCGGGGCTCAGTCACCACTGCGGTCAGCAGGTGCGGCAGTCCGTCGTACTGACCTAGCTCGACCCGCTTGGGGTCGACGAGGATCATCCGCACCTTGTCGGGTGTGGACCGCATCAACAGCGAGGAAATGATCGAGTTGATGCACGACGACTTGCCCGAGCCGGTAGCGCCTGCGATCAGCACGTGGGGCATGGTGGCCAGGTTGAGCATCACCTCGCGCCCCGAGATGTCCTTGCCCATCGCCACTTCGAGCGGGTGCATCGCCTCGGCTGCCGCCTTGGAAGACAGGATGTCGCCCAGCGCAACGAGGTGGCGGTCGGAGTTGGGAACCTCGATGCCGATCGCTGAACGGCCGGGGATCGGCGCCAGGATGCGGACATCGGCGGCCGCCATGGCATACGCGATGTCCTTGTGCAAAGCGGTGACGCGGGACACCTTCACGCCCGGACCCAGCTTCAGCTCGAAACGCGTGACCGTAGGGCCCGGCTCCCAGCCGGTCACCTGCGTTTCCACGCCATGGCTCGCGAGCGCAGCCACCAGCGCTGCGGCTCCTGCCGACAGATGTGCCTTGTCGAACTGCTGGTTGCCGCTGCGCTTGAGCACCGACTGCTTGGGCAGCTTCCAGCGCGGACGCTGGCCACCGGCTCCGGCGCCCCGCGCTGCCGCGCGCGCAGCCGGCGCAGGTGGGGGTACGACGTCTCCGCCGGGAGGTTCGACAAATGACGGCGGCGACGGGTCGAAGGATGCTTCGTCAGGCTCGGACACAGTCGGATCCAGACCTGGAATCGGGCCCTCTTCACCGGCAGGCAGCTCGCCTCCGGGCATCTGATCGCTATCGGGCGCGTCCAAGTCGTACTGCTGCGCATCGAATGACGGCGGCTCGGGTTCGGTGCCGACGCGCTGCAGGCTCCGGGCACCTTTCGACACCGAGCCGCTCAGCGTCCGGCCGAGCGCTGTGACGCCGGTCCACATCCAACGCAGGACCTGACCGAGGCCGACGTTGCCGACGATCATGACGGCAAACAGCATCACCAGCAGCAGCACGGCCCACGTTGCGGGGTCGTCGATGAGACGTCGAAGCGGCTCGGCCACGACAGCGCCGAGCACTCCCCCGCTGCTGCGCAAGTCCTCGAGCTCGGGTCCGAAGCCGTCCGCGGACCCCGACAGGTGCGCCGCTGCGGCGAATGCGACCGTCAGCAAGCTCAACCCGAACGCGACACGGCCGCTGCGCTCTGAGGCGGTCATGCGTGCCAGAGCCACCCCGATCCAGATCAGCAGGATCGGCACCGCATAGCGGAATACACCGAGCAGCACGGCGAGCGCGCTCTCGAGGAGCCGGCCCACGACGCCCGCGCGGTCGCCGAGCAGGCCCAGCGCGCAGATCACGGCGAGTGCGAACAGCGACAGCGCCACGATTTCGCGAGACCGGCCGCTGAGGGCATTGCGGACTACCCGGGACAGCCCGCTACCCGAATCTCCCCGCGTCGAAGACTTCGACGCATCGTTCGAGCCTTCGTCCCCGGCAGCGCCCTTCGCACTCACCTTTGCGAGAGTACCGAGGACGGGCTGGACCTATGGAGACCCTGCCTTCGGAGATTCGATGTGACAGGTAGGTGTTGTACGGCACATCTGATCGCACCAAGCACTCGAACGCTTGCCGTGAATGCTTGACACCGATGACCGTGAAGTGCGCGCCCAACTCACGAGCGATGTCCTCCGCCTGCAGGATTTCGTGCTGCCGCCACGAGATCAACTGGGCGAGTGCGCTCTCGACGGCCTCTAGCTTCGAATGCCGTCGGCTCGCAGCATCTGATTCGGGCCTGCGGTGCAATCCATGAAGCCGATCAGCCCGGGCCGCAATCGTTTCCAACTTGTAGATGTCGTTTGGTCCCTGCAGCCTCGTGTACATGTCGTAGATGTCGTCGATCAGGATCACGACGTGGCGAATCTGACACCCGGAACTCTCGGCGCTGGCCTTCAGGTGGCTCACCGAGACCGACGAGAAGTACTGCGTCGTGTCCGGCTGATACCAACTCAAGTGCATGAATAGCAGACGTGCCTGAGCGTCATGCTGGTCGGCGCAGATTTCGAGGCACTCCTGAAGGGCCTTCTTCCAAGCGTTGTACAGCTCTTCGCGAGGCCGACGAACGACGTGCCACATGGAAGGTACTTCATCCTGCTGTAGACCCAGCTCTCTGTGGCTCGGGTGCCCCCGGTAGTCCAAACAGAGCCGTTCCTCAAGATCCTGCACTGCTTCTGGATGGTCGGGTTCGGCTGAGTTGCGCGCGATGGTCGACAACTTCGTGCCCGACGGTGCACAAATCAGTGCTACGGACGGCTTCGGCATCGGTGAACAGACCTACGTTGGTGCACAACGGTGGAGCCGTCGTGGAGACCTCGTCCGCTACTTAACAAGATTGCGTGTCGCAGCAGAGATCTCGTCCGCACCAATACTGATAGTTCCCGCAGAGTAGAAGACAGGTTGTGGAAGCGCTCGATCGGGAGAGAACAGATGCGCGACGGAGCGAGCGCGCAAATCGTTGCGGAGATCTGTCGTTTCGGACTGATCGGGATCTCCTGCGAGTACTCCACGGGTGGTGTTGTAGTACGCGTGGCGCGACTGAGGGTCGGCCATGATCGTCTCGAAAACGGATCCGTGCTGTGTCCTCGTGCCGTGGCTACCGCCCACTGTATTCGGCATGTCTGCTCCCCCTCCGTTCATCTCGACTGCCCCGAATCGTTCAGGGTGCGCCGTGCAAATCACATTGCTGTCATTCGTGACGCCAGTATCGCACGAATGTGATCTGCGAGTTCGCACCGTAGCCAGTCGGAGTCTGGAGGTCGTCAGGATTTGTCTGCTTCGGCCTCGACAGACTCGGGGCCGGGTTCGAGACGGCGCTGCTCGGCTGCTTCGTGTTCACGCCTGGCGCGAGCGCGCTCGGCGTTCGCGGCTCGGTGCTGGTTGCGTGCGGTCTGCACCACAACCAGCACGAACATCGCGACGGTGAACGGGATCGAATAGCGATTGATGAAGTCGATGACGGTGCCGAGCGGCCCTGAGAACAGGTCTGCAACCCACCACACGAGCGCCAGGCGAGTGACGGTGCCCGCCAAGTTCACCACCACGAACGGCAGTTGGCGCATCCGCGCAATTCCCGACAGCAAGCACATCGGGTAGCCGGGAATGGCGAACAGCAGCAGCCAGCCCACGCGGGGAAACCAGCGCTCCAGCCAGTCCATGGCCCTGATGATGCGGTTGCGGGGACCGAGCTCGGCCGCCAGATAGGCCTTGGCATTGGGCCCGTAGTCGTAGCCCAACCGGTACAGGAACGGGTCGGTGATGAACAGCCGGGTTACCCCGATGGTCATGAAGGCCCACAGCGGGGCCTGGTGGGCCACCCCGAGCAGGATCGGGTCGGTCGCATTGAGCGACAAGAGCAGCAGAGGCGCTCGCGCAATGAGAGCCGCAAACAAGATCTGTCCGGCGTAGGCCGCCAGGGCGAAGCCCACGGGTAGAGCTGCCAGCAGCTGCATCCGCCGCCGATCCGCGTCGGAGATCGCATCACCGACCGATGCCGCCTCGGCGTCGACGGCATCGGTCGTCGTTGAATCGTCCCGGCCGTCGTCAACCACCTCGGCCGAGGTTACGCACCTAAGCCGACACCACACCTGCATGCCCGCGAAGCCCTTGGTTATGCCCTCTAGCCTGCGGCGTCATGGACTCGACGATGATGGACCAGCCGCTCACCTTGGACCCTTTCGTTGAACGCGCCGAGACGCTGTTCGCGGACAAGGAGATCGTGACCGCCACCGCAACCGGCATCGAGCGCACCAACTACGGGCGCTGGGCCGAACGAACCCGGCGCCTCGGCGGTGCGCTTGACGACCTCGGCATCTCCGCCGAGGGCCGAGTGGCCACGTTCGCGTGGAATACCGACCGTCACCTCGAGCTGTACTTCGCTGCGCCGTGCTCGGGCCGGGTGCTGCACACGCTCAACATCCGGCTGTTCGCCGAACAGGTCACGTACATCGCGAACCATGCCGAAGACGAAGTGGTCTTCGCAGACCGGTCGCTGCTGCCGATGCTGTGGCCACTGGTGGACGAGATGACGACGGTGCGCCATGTGGTCGTCATGGACGACTCGGGCGGCGGCGATGCAGCTCCTGAGATTCCTGACGATCCCCGCGTTGTCGACTACGAGGAACTGCTGGCCGCTGCGACCCCATCGGGCTTCCGGGTCGCCGACGAACGCCAGGCGGCGTCGATGTGTTACACGAGCGGCACCACGGGCGAGCCCAAGGGCGTGGTCTACAGCCACCGCTCCACCTATATCCACACCCTGGCTGCGATGCTGGTCGATTCGGCTGGCGTCTGCGAGAGCGATGTGATTCTGCCGGTCGTGCCGATGTTCCACGCCAACGCCTGGGGTTTGAGCCATGCGGCAGTCGCAGCGGGGGCCAAGCTGGTCAATCCCGGTCCGAACCTCGCACCCAAGCCGCTGGCAGAGCTCATCGAAACCGAACGGGTCACCGTTGCGGCCGGTGTGCCGACGATCTGGATGGGCGTGCTCGGCGAGCTCGAAGGGCGCGATGTGTCGAGCCTGCGCGCGATCCCGTGCGGCGGTTCGGCGGTGCCCAAGGCGCTGTCGGAGGGGTACCGGGCGGTGGTCGGGCTGCCGATCCTGCAGGCATGGGGCATGACCGAGACCAGCCCGCTGTGCTCACTCGCCCATATCCGTTCGGGCCAGCAAGGCCTCGACGACGATGCAAAGGCCGATCTGCGCACGACGGTGGGAACGGTCCTGCCGACTGTTGAGTTCCGCATCTGCGAGCCCGACACCACCAACGAGTTGCCCCACGACGGCGAGGCGTCCGGTGAGCTGCAGGTACGCGGCCCATATGTGACCGGCTCGTACTACAACCGACCCGACGCCGCCGACTCGTTCACCGACGATGGCTGGCTGCGCACCGGCGATGTCGCCACCTGTGATCCGAACGGCTATATCCGGCTCGTGGACCGCACCAAGGACCTCATCAAGTCAGGCGGCGAGTGGATCAGCTCGGCCGAGGTGGAGAACGAGATCATGAGCCATCCAAAGGTGGCCGAGGCTGCGGTGGTCGCGGTGGCATCGGAACGTTGGATGGAACGGCCGATGGCCTGCGTCGTGCCCGTAGAAGGCGAGACGATCACCCACGACGAGCTCATCGAGTACCTGACGCCGCGGATGGCGCGGTGGTGGCTGCCCAGCGCCACCCAGATCATCGCCGAGGTTCCGAAGACCTCGACGGGCAAGTTCTCCAAGAAGACCCTCCGGGACCGCTTCGCGGATCTCGTTGTGGAGTGACGCCAGCGTGAGCGACGTCGACGTTGATCCAGCTCAGCCTCATCGCTCCGAGCCACGCCTGCTCGTGTGGCTGGCGTTGCGCCTCAAGGGCCTCGGCGAGATCGATGACGTTGCCGCGATCCACGGGCTCGAACCCGACGAGACCGAGTGGCTGCTCGCTGAGCTGGATGCGGCCGGGCATTGCATGTTCCGCGAGGTCGGCGGCGTTCCGAAGTTCATCCTGACGCCGACTGGTCGCGACGACGGGGAAGCAGCATTGGCTGACGAGCTGGATGCCGCCGGCGCTCGGGAGCCCGTCACCGCGGCCTACCGGGAGTTCGGGGCGCTGAACCCCAAGATGCTGCAGCTGTGCACCGACTGGCAGGTGTGGCCCGCCGATCATCGGGCAGCGGCCGATGCGGGACCCGGCGACGGCGGGCGGCTCAATGATCACAGCGACGCCGACTACGACGCAGCGATCATCGAGCGGCTGGAGACGCTGCACGGCGAGTTGGCGGGAGTGCTGGAAGCGCTCAACAGCGTGATGGCTCGCTATGAGAACTATGCGCCCCGGTTCGCTGAGGCTTTGAGCAAGCTGCAGGCAGGCGACCTCGACTACCTCACCAAGCCGATGATGCCGAGCTACCACACGATCTGGTTCGAGCTGCACGAGGACTTGCTGGCCACGCTCGGCATCAACCGCGCCGAAGAAGGCAGTGTCTGAGGCCGGACCCGCCACGACAATCCACCATGCCGAAACCGCGTTGAAGCTCGCTTCGCCCCGGTGTTAGCTTCATTTGCAGAGGTTGCTGCAGCAGCTTCGAGTGGCGGATCGCCTGGAGCGCCGAGTCCGGTTTTGTACCCAGCTCCAAGGCGATCCGCCTACTCGCGAACGTAGGCAACGCCGCCCGCGAACTCACAGGGATTTTCTGGCCCTGACGGTCTGCCGATACAGGCGCAGGCCATCGGGGGCGCAGCAGTAGTCTCGAACCGATGAGCGCGCGATTCGGACGAGTGGTTCCGGCGATGGTGACGCCGTTCGCGGCAGATGGTTCGCTGGATGTGGACGCAGGCGTGACGTTGGCACGCTGGCTTGTATCGGAGGGCGCCGAGGGCCTCGTCATTACCGGCACCACCGGTGAGGCACCCACCATCACCGACGAGGAGGACTGGGAGCTCTGGCGCGCCGTCGCCGAGGCGGTCACCGTCCCGGTGGTGGCCGGCACCACCACCAACGACACAGCGCATTCAGTGAGCCAGACCCGCAAGGCCGCCGAGCTGGGTGCCGACGGCATCTTGGCAGTGACGCCCTATTACAACCGGCCCTCGCAGGCAGGCATCGCAGCGCACTTTGCTGCCGTGGCCGAGTCCACGGACCTGCCGGTCATCATGTACGACATTCCGGTCCGCACGGGGCGCAAGATCAACACCCCGACGCTGCTGGAGCTGGCGCAGATCCCCAACATCGTGGCCGTGAAGGACGCCGCCGGGAATCCCGGCGAGACCGCCACGGTCATCGCGCAGGCACCGGAGGGCTTCGAGGTCTACAGCGGTGACGACGGGTTCACGCTGCCGCTGCTGGCCGTCGGGGCCGTCGGCGTGATCAGCGTGGCAGCGCACTGGTCGGCCGGCGAGCACGTCGCGATGTTCGACGCTTGGGAGGCGGGCGACGTGACCAAGGCCCGGGAGATCAACGCCACGCTGCTCGAGAGCTTCGACTACGAGACAGGCGACGCGGCGCCGAACCCGGTGCCGACCAAAGCGATGCTGCGCACGCTGGGCCTGCCGGTCGGAGAACCGCGCCTGCCGATGGGCCCCACACCCGAAGGTCTGGAAGATCGCGCCCGCGAGGTCTACGCCCGACTGAAGCAGACTTGAGCGCCGCCCGGGCCAAGGGGCCCGTCACGGTCACATTCCTGGGCGGGCTCGGCGACGTCGGGCGGAACTGCACTGTCGTCGAGGTCAACGGGAAGCTCCTGGTCATCGACTTCGGGGTCATGTTTCCTGATCCAGCGCTGATGCCCGGTGTGCGGCAGGTCCTGCCCGACATGGACTGGCTGAACTCTCGTGCCAGCGACGTTGTCGGATTGGTAGTGACGCACGGACATGAGGATCACTTGGGCGGAGTGCCCCACTTCCTGCGCAACATCGAGGTCCCGCTGTACGGCTCGGCGTTGTCGATGGCGCTTGCCAAGCACAAGGTGACCGAGGCACGCCTGGGCGACCGCACCTCGTTTCATGTCTTGGGCGACGGCGAACGGCGGCGGATCGGCCCTTTCGACGTCGAGGCACTGCCGATCACGCACTCGGTCCCTCAGAGCCTGTGCATCGTGCTGCACACGCCCGCCGGTGCGCTCGTACACACGGGGGACTTCAAGATCGACGAGGCCCCCGTCGACGGTCGTCTGACCGACTTGGCGCGGCTGCGAGAGCTGGGTGACGAGGGCATTGCTCTGCTGATGGCCGACTCCACCAACGCCGACCGCCCGGGGCGCAGCGCCTCGGAGACCGAGATCGGCACCACGCTGCGGCGGCTCTTCGCCGAGCGCTCCGACCGGCGGCTCATCGTGAGCTGCTTCGCCAGCCATCTCCACCGCGTCCAGCAGATCTGCGATGCCGCAATCGACGAGGGCCGCTTCGTCGTGCCGGTGGGCCGCTCGATGGTGAACAACGTTCGCATCGCACGCGAGCTGGGCGTGCTGGACCTTCCCGAGCCAGCGCTGCGCACCGCCGAACAGCTCGACGGCTTCGATCCATCGCAGGTATGCATCGTGTGCACCGGCAGCCAAGGCGAGCCGAACGCTGCGCTCTCGCGCATCGCTGCGGACACGCACTCCGAGATCCACCTCGGGCCACACGACACCGTGGTGCTGTCGAGCCATCCCATTCCGGGCAATGAACGCTCCGTCTTCCGAACCGTGTCGAGCCTTGCGAAGCACGGCGCCGAAGTGATCCACGACGGCCACGAACTGGTCCACACTTCTGGCCACGCCCAACGCGACGAGCTGCGACAGCTTCACGAGGCGTGCCGCCCGCGATGGTTCGTGCCCATCGAGGGCGAGTACCACATGCTCGCCCGCCATTCCCAGCTTGCCCGCGAGGTCGGCATGCGGGACCATCGAGTGCTGACGCTGACCGACGGCGCGCAGGTAGTACTGCGGGACGGCAACCTGTCGGTGGGTCGAGGTGTCCCGGCTCCGTATCACTACGTGGATGGCGCGCTCGACGATCCCGACGCCGAGGTCATCGGCGAGCGCTTGGCTCTCACAGCAGGATTCGTGCATGTGACGATCGTGCTCGACAAGCGAGGACATCTCGCGGCGTCACCTGACGTCGCGTCTCGCGGGTGGATCGACACCGACGAGCACGCCGACGTCGTGGACGCCCTGGGCGACGAAGTTGCCAAGGCTGTGGAGCGAGCCGCCAAGGCATCAGGGTCGAAGACGGACGCAGTCGACATCGAGCGCGTGGCGCGCCGGGCTGCGGGACGCTTCGTCGGCAACCGAACAAGACGCCGCCCCGCCATCTCCACGGCAGTGATCCTGCTCGGCTGAGCCTGCGCAAATCGCTGCCGCCGCGCTCATTCCGAATATCGGTCAAATCCAATGTCCACTACGCGCTGAAGTCCTCGGCGAACTGGTCTTGTCGGTTCGTGTCAGGCAAGCACTCCTGTGCAGCCAGCAAGCCCTCTCAGCTGAAGTCACTGCGGTCAACGCCTTCGAACCACTGCAAGCACTTCGGCATCGCGGTCCTCATCTGCCGACCAAGGTCAACTTCGTGCGTTCGATGTGCCTCGTCGACGAGAACGATGATGTTGTCTCGCTCGTTCAGCACGCCGTCGGCCTCGGCAAACTTGTGGATCGTGGTGATGATGACCTTGCGAGCATCACGGGCGAGCAGGTTGTGCAGCTCCTGCCCGCTGTCAGCCGTGACCAAGTTGGAAACGTCAGCGGCGTTGAATGTGCCGGAGATTTGCGTGTCGAGGTCGATTCTGTCAGCGACGATCACGACCGCTGGGTTACCAAGCTGTTCATGCCGCCGGAGCTTGCTGGTGACGTGCTCGTTGTTCGGACCGAACGGCATACTGCGCTCGCCCCGAACCCAGGACATGAACTCCTCGTTTGCCCCAACGAGCCCACCACCGAGGACGCCGCTGATGACGGCTCGAAGCTTGTAGATGACCTCGTCGGCGCGTTCGGGTTGAGCAGCGATGTCGGGGTTCAACCGCACCAGTGCACCCGCAAGCACGGACTCGAGCAGGACGTCGGATATCGACCGCTCGAGGGACGGACCATGGATGTACGTCCAACCGGGCTTGGTCATGCGTTCGAGAACCATCGCCTCCACAGTGTTCGCTTCGTCAAAGGCCACTTGGGGTCTCCAGCAGCTCGTTCAGCGTGCTTATGCATGCACGACGCTGACATGGGCGCAGCATTCAATGCAGCGCTCAACGCAGAAGCCGAACGACGAGCGGCGCATCGCCAAGATCATCGAGGCGAACGCGGACGGAACCCGTCCCACACAGCCACACTGCTTCATGTTCGTTGATGAGAGCTCGCTTGTTCAGGTCACCGCGGCGGGGAAGCAGGATGTCCCCTGTGCGAACGCGGTGTTTCGCGAGTCGCTCGGCCGTCTGTTCAGTGATCCTTCGCAGACGGTCGTACCGCAGCCCATCCGCTGTGAGGTCGGCTGGCATCACGACTGGAAGACCTTCATCGACGTACTCGTGCGCATGCAGCTGGCTGCCGAATGGCCCAATCTGGATTCCGCCATTCGAGACCAACTCGCCAAGCGTGGATGGAGAGCCCTCACGGCTCACCTCGTCCACAATTGCCCCCTCGAGCGTCCGAACCGATTCGATGGCGTGCGTAAGCGCGTTGATGTAGTTCTCGAACCCTTCCATCGCTGTTGAGATCTCTTCCTGGATGGTCTTGTCTGGAAACAGAAAGATCTCGGAGGCGTGTGTCTTCCAGTTGATCGTGGGAGACAGCGAACCGACAGAAATGTCGAGCGCGCGGCCATGGAACTGATCAGCTCGGAGGAAGTACGGCAAGAACTCGGGAAGACAGACATTGGGGCAAGCTCGAAGAACTAGGGCGTGAGCGGACGCAAGGCCTTCCCAGTTGGCTACTTCGAGCTTCCGCTGATATGCGGCTCTTCGGATTTCAGTGGGGTGTGATGGTGTCGAGGAGTGTCCAGTCGGGTTTGCCGGCGCAGAGGAGTGATCGGATCCGGTAGTGCCGGAACCGGCGGAACCCGAACGAAGAACCGGACCGCAGCGCACAGGAGTAATCCTGCCCGGCCGTCACGGCGGTTTATTGGGTGCTGTTGGTGAGTGTGCGTGCTTGGTGTCCGACTTTTTGGGCGGTTTGCCAGCGGTTCGGGCCGGCGATGCGGGTGATGTTGTGGCGGTCGGCGATTTTGGCGGCGGGCACTGCTGTTGGGCCGCCGATGACGTAGCCGCCGTGTGGTGCTGCTGCGGCCAGCCGTGTCGCTTGGCTGTGGGGCATGGCCGCTTCGCGTGCGCCGGCCAGTATCACGCAGTCGGTGCCGATGATGCGTGCGAGGGTGACTGCTGAGTAGATGTCGGATTGTGCCATGGCGTCGGAGGCGACGATGATCGGCACGTCGCCGGAGCAGTCCGATGCCACCCATGGGTGTGCGCCGGCCAGGTGCAGCCCGGGCGCGCCGACGTCCGCGGGCAGGGGCGCGGGTTGGGCAGCGGGTGTCTCCGCGGGAGTGCCTGGGGCCGGCCGGGTTGCTTGGTCGGCGATTTTTTGGGCGGTCGTCCATCGGTTGTCGCCCCAGATTCGTGACATATCGCGGTCGGCGAGCTTGGCGGGGGGCACCGCTGCTTCGCCGCCGACGACATAGCCGCCGTGTGCTGCTGCGGCGAGCCGCGCGGCCTGGCTTTGGGGCATGGACGCTTCGCGTGCGCCGGCGAGCACCACACAGTCCGTGCCGATGATCCCCGCCAGGGTCACCGCCGAATAGATGTCCGACTGCGCGTCGGCGTCGGAGGCCACGATGATCGGCACGTCGCCGGAGCAGTCCGATGCCACCCACGGGTGTGCGCCGGCGAGGTGCAGCCCGGGCGCGTCGACGTCCGCGGGCACAGCGAAGAAGGCGACACGGTAGGTCTTGGTGCGGCTGGCGTCGGCGGAGGTCACCGTGACGGTGATCGCCGCGAGGCCGCCGAGCGCGACCTGGTGGCCGTCGGCGGCGTCGCTGTCGCCGGGCTTGATCTCGACATCGGCGCGGCGCTGTGTCGCTTCGGCGGTCACGACGGTCTCGGTCGCGCCCTGCCCGGCGACGGCGACATAGCCGGTGCGGTCGCGGTCGAACCCGCCGAAGTCGACGCCGCTGAGCCAGAGCGCGGCGAGGCGCGCGTCGATGGCGTCGGGCATGTTGTAGGTGTAGACGCGGCGGTCCCTGTCGTCGACGACGTACATGACGTCGCCGTCGGACCAGATCCCGCTAGGACTGCTGTTGCCGGCGCCGGAAAGCTCCCCGAACTCCTCACGAGGGACACGCTCGAGCGGCCGCGGCTCGCCGCTGTCGGCCTGCGCGGCGCTGACCGCGCCCGGCTGCGCGGGCACGACGGGCAGCCGGTAGGCGAACAGACGCTCGGCGCCATGATCGGAGACCCAGACAGTGACACCGTCGGACCACAGGTCGCGGGGGTCGCTGTTGGCGCGGTCGAGCAGGTGGTGCGCGAGCAGCTGCCCGCTCGACAGGTCGTAGGCGAAAAGCGCCCGCGCGCGGTCGAGCACCCACAAGGTCCCGCCGTCGGACCAGATGCCGCGGACATCGCCGTTGGCCTGATCCAACGCGATCTCGCGCTCGGCGAGGCGGTCGCCGCTGTCGAGGTCATAGACAAAGACACGGTCCCGGCCGCTGTCGGACACCCAGGCAATCCCCGTCCGGGACCACAAGCCGCGAGGGGCGCGGTTCGCGTCGTCGAGCACGAACTCGCTCCCCTCGACCCGCTCGCCCATGGCCAGGCCATAGGCGTACACCTCGTTGTCCGCGCCGGAGCCGTCGTCGACGATCCACAAAGTGACCCCGTCGGACCACGAGCCCGTCGGCTCGTCATGGCCCCCGTCGAGGCCCTCGATGTCGTGGCTCACCGTCCACTCATAGTCCACAGTGCTCGGACCGGGCCCGCCGCCGCCGACATAGACGTCGGGCGGGAAATACGGCACGCCCCCGGCAGGCGCCCTGCCGGCGGGCGACCTGCCGGCAGGCGCGCTGCCGGCGGGCGAGTTGTTGGCGGGCGCGCTGGTGCGGCCCGAGCCCGACGGCGACCATCCGCTGGGCGTGTCCCCGTTGAGGGCCCGTATCTGCACCTCATAGCCGGTGCCGGCGCTCAGCCCCGTGATCGTCGCCGACACCGACGTGCCCGAATGCGACCACGACCTGAACACACCGGCGGAGCCCACCCGGTACTGCACGCCGTAGCCGACCAGCGCGGGTCCCCCGTCGCGGCCCGGCGCGCTCCAGGCCACGTTCAGGCTCGTCGTCGACCCCGACGTCGCCGACACCGTCGGCGCAGCCGGTGTCGCCGGCTGCTCAGCCACGTCAGTCAAGTTGATAGTGACCGGCACCGTGTCGCTGGCCGTGCCGTCGGAAGCCTTGATCGTCACCGAATAACTCGTCTTGGTCTCAAAGTCATAGACCACGCCCGACCTGGTCTTGATACGCCGGGTCGCCGCATCGAAGCTGAACGAGGCGGAGTCGGCGCCCTCCATCGAATACGTCAACGTGTCGCCGCTGTCGGCGTCGGTCGCCGCGGGAACCACCGCCCCCACATTCGTGTTAGCGGCGGTGTTCTCCGCCACACTGCGCGTCAACGAAGCAGCCGCGAACACCGGCGCACTGTTGGTCGGCGAGTTGGTGCGGCCCGTGCCCGACGGCGACCATCCACTGGGCGTCTCCCCGTTGAGGGCCCGTATCTGCACCTGATAGCCGGTGTTGGCGGTCAGCCCGGTGATCGTCGCAGACACCGACGTACCCGAATGCGACCAGGCCCTGAACACACCGCTCGAACCGGCCCGGTACTGGACGCTGTAGCCGGTCAGTACGGGTCCTCCGTTGCGGTCCGGCGCGGTCCAGGCCACGTCCACACTCGTCGTCGAACCCGACGTAGCCGACACCGTCGGCGCAGCCGGTGTCGCGGGCTGCTCGGCCACATCAGTCAAGGTGATGGTGACCGTCACCGTGTCGCTGGCGGTGCCGTCGGAAGCCTTGATCGTCACCGAATAGCTCGTCTTGGTCTCAAAGTCATAGACCACGCCCGACCTGGTCTTGATACGCCGGGTCGCCGCATCGAAGCTGAACGAGGCGGAGTCGGCGCCCTCCATCGAATACGTCAACGTGTCGCCGCTGTCGGCGTCGGTCGCCGCGGGAACCGCCGCCCCCACATTCGTGTTAGCGGCGGTGTTCTCCGCCACACTGCGCGTCAACGAAGCAGCCGCGAACACCGGCGCACTGTTGGCAGGCGTGTTGGTGCGGCCCGTGCCCGACGGCGACCATGCACTGGGCGTCTCCCCGTTGAGAGCCCGTACCTGCACTTGATAGCTGGTATTCGCGGTCAGCCCGGTGATCGTCGCCGACACCGACGTACCCGAATGCGACCACGACCTGAACACACCGCTCGAACCAGCCCGATACTGAACGCTGTAGCCGGTCAGCGCGGGTCCTCCGTTGCGGTCCGGCGCACCCCAGGCCACGTCCACACTCGTCGTCGAACCCGACGTAGCCGACACCGACGGCGCCGCCGGTCTCGCGGGCTGCTCAGCCACATCAGTCAAGGTGATAGTGACCGTCACCGTGTCGCTGGCGGTGCCGTCGGAAGCCTTGATCGTCACCGAGAAGATGGTCGTGTTGCTCTCGAAGTCATAAGACACACCCGACCTGGTCTTGATCTGCCGCGTCGCCGCATCGAACGTGAACGAGACGCTGTCCCCGCCCTCCATCGAATACGTCAACGTGTCACCGTCCGCGTCGGTCGCCGCGGGAACCACCGCCCCCACATTCGTGTTCGCGGCGGTGTTCTCCGCGAGACTGCGCGTCAACGAAGCAGCCGCGAACACCGGCGCACTGTTGGCAGGCGAGTTGGTGCGGCCCGTACCCGACGGCGACCATGCACTGGGCGTCTCCCCGTTGAGAGCCCGTACCTGCACTTGATAGCTGGTATTCGCGGTCAGCCCGGTGATCGTCGCAGACACCGACGTGCCCGAATGCGACCAAGCCCTGAACACACCGCTCGAACCAGCCCGATACTGGACGCTGTAGCCGGTCAGCGCGGGGCCCCCGTTACGGCCCGGCGCGGTCCAGGCCACGTCCACACTCGTCGTCGAACCCGACGTAGCCGACACCGACGGCGCCGCCGGCCGCGCCGGCTGCTCAGCCACATCAGACAAGGTGATAGTGACCGCCACCGTGTCGATGGCCGTGCCGTCGGAGACCCTGATCGTCACCGAATAACTCGTCTTGGTCTCGAAGTCATAAGACACACCCGACTTCGTCTTGATACGCCGCGTCGCCGCATCGAAGCTGAACGAGGCGCTGTCAACGCCCACCATCGAATAAGTCAACGTGTCACCCGAGTCTGCGTCGGTCGCCGCGGGAACCACCGCCCCCACATTCGTGTTCGCCGCGGTGTTCTCCGCAACACTGCGCGTCAACGAAGCAGCCGCGAACACCGGCACCCTGTTGGCATGGGTGACGCCGTTACCAGAGGGCGACCATGCGCTGGGGGTCTCCCCATTGAGGGCGCGTACCTGCACTTGATAGCCGATATCGGCGATCAGCCCGGTGATCGTTGCTGAGGTGGACGTGCCCGAATGCGACCACGACCTGAACGAGCCGCTGGAACCGATGCGGTACTGCACCTCATAGCCGGTCAGCGCGGGGCCCCCGTTGCGGGCCGGCGCGGTCCAGGCCACGTTCAGGCTCGTCGTCGAACCCGACGTCGCCGACACCGCCGGCGCCGCCGGCGCCGCCGGCGCCTCAGCCACATCAGTCAAGTTGATAGTGACCGCCAACATGTCGCTGGCCGTCCCGTCAGAGACCCTGATCGTCACCGAATAACTGCTCTTGGTCTCAAAGTCATAAGACACACCCGACTTGGTCTTGATCTGTCGCGTCGCCGCGTCGAAGCTGAACGAGGCGCTGTCGGCGCCCACCATCGAATACGTCAACGTGTCGCCCGAGTCTGCGTCGGTCGCCGCAGGAACCACCGCCCCCACATTCGTGTTCGCCGCGGTGTTCTCCGCCACACTGCGCGTCAACGAAGCAGCCGCGAACACCGGCGCCCTGTTGACCGGCGCGGTGGTGGTCGTCGTCGTGGTGGTGGCGGGCGGGCTGGTCGCGTAGCCCTGGATCTGCATGGATAGCTTCCCGCCCTCCGGCCGATTCCAAGAGCTGCTCTCGTCAGTCCTCGCTAACCGTGTATCGGCGATGGTCCAGCCCGTCAGGCCCGTCTGAGCGTTGCTGATCGTTTGACTGTAGTTCGTTCGTTGTCCAGTGACGCCGTCGTTGACGTACACCCAGTAGACCGTCGACGCCGAAAGGGTAGTGTTCGCCGGCGCCGTGAAGATGTTCACGCGGCCGGAGGTGAGGCTGGCGTTCGCGAGCGTGGCGACCACATCGCCCGGCTGGTTGCTGGCGTTGTTCTCCCGGATCTTGACCGCCGTCGACCAACCCGTTCTTTGAAAACTGTTGACATAAATGCGGACATCGGACAGCGTGTACCCGCCGGTGGTGGCCCCCGTCGTGAAGCTCTGCGCTAGGAAAGCGCTGCTGCTGGATCCAGTACGAGCCTGGCCGGCGTTCGACACCAGCTTCACCGGCGTCGGCGTCTGCGCCTGGGACAGGGGCGTGGCCACAGCCAGCGCCGTGACCAGCAGCACGAACACAGCCAGCGCACGCATCGGCCGACGCAGCCGGACGCGGCCGTCGCGGACGGCCGAAGTCACCGCGACAACGGCGCCGTCGAGCCGTCCCGCAGCCCGACCGGCTCGCCGACGGCGCCGACGACGAGAGCCGGGGGGGGGGGGGGGGGGGGGGGGAGGGGGGAGTCTCACGCCGTCGAGCCGGTCTGCCCTCGGCCCTCATAGCGAGAATAAATCGAGTCGTTCACTGCTTGGCTCATCGCATCACCTTGATTCAAAGACCCTCTTAATCAAAACAGGAGGTTACCGCCGACCGCGGGGTGAATCGCCCTTCCAAACGCGCAATCGCCAGTCGTGTGCTTGAGTTGACGGCACGGGCGCCGTCTCGCGAGGCGTTGCCGCTGCTCGCATCGATACACACGGCGACACTCAGGCGTCTCTACGGATCCCTCGTAGAGATTCTGGGAGTGGCTACCTCCCCGCGTGACTGAGAGACGCCTCGATTGAGGGCATGACCGTGATCGTGCAGTCACCTACGTCCGCCGCAGCGCCTAACGCGACGGCGTGACGGCTACGTGAAGGCGGGCGCGGTCGGCTCTGTGGGCACGGCGTCCATGCTGTCGCGGACATCCACAACCCGAAGTGCGGCGACCGCGCTCACATCCCGTATCGCCTGCTGAATGGCATCCCATCGAGTGGGGGACTCGCGGTCGAACTCCACGGTGCGGCGGCCGATGCTGGCGTCGGTGCAGCCCGCCTCGTAGAGCGCTTCGAGGTTGGCGTCGTCAAGCAGGTCGCACCCCTCGGTGACCAACACGAAGTGGTGGATGGCGTTGCGACCCGCCGAAGATGACTGAGTCATGTCCCCTCACCGATTCTCTGGTGCCGCCTGATGCGTCTCCTGATTCTGCGTGCCTCGTTGCTGCCGCTTCGAGGCGTACCGGATATGGATGTGGCGCAGTCCAAGTGCTCGCCCGCTGGTGCCCGAATCGCCGCCAAGATCACTACGTGACTCGTGCGCAAATGACCGCCTTCAAAGACATCGAACAATCAACGGCAGTAGACATCGTCGATTCCTCGGCGGTGCAAGACAGCCATCGCGGGCTATTCAAGGACGCAATCCCGCTGTAACCGTTCGCGGTGTCTCGGCTGCCGAACCCGCGCCAAAACGTATCTCTTGGGATACATTCTGTCCGATAGCGTCCCCGCATCGAGATCGAGATTCGCCAGACTGATGACTACGCGCGATGGTTCGCCAGCCTTCGAGACAGGCAGATCCGAGCGCGACATCGCGCGAGCTCGCAGGCTGGCGGCGAGCCTCTAGGGGCCAGCGTGAGTGACGAGATGGAACGGACGACAACCCGACCTTGGGACCCGGCAGATCACCTCACCAGTACGGAAGATGCCGTGGCATATCTGGACGCTGCGCTCGGAGCAGGTGAGCCGCAGTTGGTAGCGGCCGTCCTTGGCGACATTGCGCGCTCTGCAGGAATGACCGAGATCGCTGCAGCGTCGGGCCTTGGGCGCGAGAGCCTGTACAAGTCGCTGTCGATCAACGGCAATCCCGGCTTGACCACCGTGTTGAAGGTCATCGAGGCACTCGGCCTGCGACTCCGCGTGTCGCCGACGGCCGGCATTTCGGCGGCCTCAGCAGGGAAACTCCGCTAGAGGCCCAGGTATGCGTCGAGGCCGATCGTCACGCCGGGGTGGTCGGCAACTGTCTTGGCGGCGAGCAGCACGCCAGGCATGAACGAGACGCGGTCCAAGCTGTCGTGGCGAATGGTGAGCGTCTCCCCCGCCGTGCCCAGCAGAACTTCCTGATGCGCCACGAGGCCCCGCAAGCGGACTGAGTGCACGGGGATCTGCGCAGTGCCCTTGCCGCCACGGGCACCGGGCAGCACCTCGTCGCGTGTGGGATCGGGAGCCCAATCGTCGGACGCCTCGGCCATCTTGCGCACGGTCGCCATTGCGGTGCCAGATGGGGCATCGACCTTGTTGTCGTGGTGCAGTTCGATGACCTCTGCGGTCGGGAAGAATGGCGCAGCGATTTCGGCGAACCGCATCATGAGCACCGCGCCGATGGCGAAGTTCGGCGCAATGAGGCAGTTGCTGGCTGTGAACTCGGCACGGCATCGCTCAAAGTCGTCGGGGTCGAGCCCGCTGGTGCCGACGAGGGCATGCACGCCGTTCGCCGCGCACCACGCGATGTTGTCCCGCGCCGCGGCGGCGACGGTGAAGTCGATGGCGACATCGACCACCGCAGCGTCGACGGTGTCGGTGCTCACCTCGATCACGATGCTGTCAGTGGCATCGCGGCGGCCCGCCGCCCCAGGGTCAACTCCGGCCACAAGTTCCAGATCTGGATCGTCGGCGACCGCCTCGCACACCGTGGCACCCATGCGGCCGCCCGCGCCGAAGACCAGAACTCTCACACCGAAGAAGCTAGCGAAGCTTCTCTGTGCCTAGCGGCGGCCGCGGCGGCGGCCGGATCCCCGGCCTGTTTGCTCGGCCTCAGGGCCCAGATCGCCGTAGACGTCACGAGCGACCTGCTCGAAGTGCTCGCCGAAGGACACGTCCTCGCGCACTGTCGCAGTCGAGACGCCGCCGCCTGATGCCTCCGCAGTCGAATCGGCCACTGCTGTAGCGGTTCCGCCACCCGCGGCAGCTTCTGCTGCGGGCCTGGCTGTGCGCGTCCGGCGAGCACCGTTGTCTGAGCTGCGACCGCGTTCGCGACGCGGCGCATCGGAGCCAGAGCTGTCGTCGCCGCCAGAGCCGTCGTCGCCGACCTGGGAGGGGTCTGCGGGCGAGAGGCTGATCTTGCCGTTGGGGTCGATCTCCTCGACGATCACGCTGATCACGTCACCGAGTTCGAGCACCTCGTCGACCGAGCTCAGCCGGCGTTTGCCGCCGAGCTTGGAGATGTGCAGCAAGCCGTCGGTGCCGGGCAGCACGTTCACAAAGGCGCCGAACTTGGTGATGTTCACCACGCGACCCTCGTAGGTGGCTCCCACGTCGGGCGTCGGCGGGTTGACAATGAGCCGGATCTGCCGCTCGGCCTCTGCCACGACCTCACGGTCAGTAGCGCCGATGCTCACGGTGCCGACCGTGCCGTCATCGTCCACATTGATGTCGGCGCCGGTCTCTTCCTGGATGGAATTGATGACCTTGCCGCGCGGGCCGATGACCTCAGCGATCTTGTCGATCGGGATCTGGAAGCTGGTTATCTTCGGCGCCATCTCGCCGACGTCGGGCCGCGGCTCGGCAATCGCTGCGCGCATGACCTCGAGGATCTGCAGGCGAGCCTGTCGGGCCTGGCCCAGCGCCTGGGTCAGCACCTCGGCGGGAATGCCTTCGATCTTGGTGTCGAGCTGGAGCGCTGTGATGGCGTCTTGCGTGCCCGCAATCTTGAAGTCCATGTCGCCGAATGCGTCTTCGGCGCCCAGGATGTCAGTGAGCGTCACGTATTGACCGTCGGCATACACGAGGCCCATGGCCACACCGGCGACGTGATCGATGATCGGCACGCCGGCGTCCATGAGCGACAGCGACGATGCGCACACCGAACCCATCGAGGTGGACCCGTTGGAGCTGAGCACGTCGGATACCAGCCGGATGGTGTACGGGAAGTCTTCCTTGGACGGGACGACCGGGAAGATGGCACGCTCAGCGAGTGCGCCGTGCCCGATCTCGCGCCGCTTGGGTCCACGCATGAATCCGGCTTCGCCGGTGGAGTACGGCGGGAAGTTGTAGTGGTGCATGAAGCGGCGTCGGTCCTGAGGGTTCAGGGTGTCGACGATCTGCTCCATCCGGGACATGCCCAGCGTGGTGACATTCAGCACCTGGGTCTCACCGCGCTGGAACAGGCCCGATCCATGAGCGGTGCGCCCGAGGTAGCCCGCGACCGACGAGAGCGGCCGAACCTCATCGGTTGACCGCCCGTCGATGCGGAACCCGTCCGCCACGATGCGCTCGCGCACGATCTCCTTCGACAGCGACCTGACCGCCTCACGGATCTGGTCCTTGGCGCCGTCGAGGTCTGCGAATTCTGCGGCAACTTCATCAATCACGGCGGTGCTGGTCACCGATTGTGCGGCCTCGCGCTCGGCCTTGTCGGCGATTGCCATCACTTCACGCATGCGATCGACGGCGACTTCGCGCACGCGATCGAGCACCTCGTCGGAGCAGTCCTTGGTGGAGGTGTACTCCATTTGCTGGATTGGGCCGGAGGCTTCTTCGACCAAGCGGCGCAGCGACTTCTGCATCTCGATGATGTCGTCGATCCACTGCTTGGAGGCCTCGAGTCCGCTCGCGAGCACTTCCTCGGTGACCTTCGGTGCGCCCTCGGCGTAGTACGAGAAGGACTTCTCGGTGCCGCCGGCCTCGACCATCATCACGGCGATGTCGCCGTTGGAGATCTGGCGACCGGCCACGACCATCTCGAACGTGGCGGCCTCGGACTCTTCGTGGGTGGCGAACGGGATCCATTCGCCGTCGGTGGAGTAGGCGATCCGCACGCCGGCGAGCGGGCACTCGAACGGGATGCCGCTCAGCCACAGGGCCGCCGACGCACCGTTCAGCGCGACAATGTCGTATTGGTTGACGTGGTCAGCGCCGAGAATCGTGCCCACCACGTGGGTGTCGTGGCGGTAATCGCTGGGGAAGTTGGGTCGCAGCGGGCGGTCAATCAGCCGGCACGTCAGGATCGCATCGTCGGACGCACGCCCCTCTCGCCGGAAGAACGAACCGGGTATCCGGCCCACCGCATACATGCGCTCCTCGATGTCGACGGTGAGCGGGAAGAACGACGCGCCCTCGCGTGGACGGCTTGACGCCGTTGCGGTGACGAGCACTTGCGTGTCGCCGATGCGGGACGTGACCGCCCCGTTTGCGAGGCCGGCAAGCACGCCAGTCTCGAAGGTGATGGTCTTGTCGGTGCCCGCTATGGGACCGGTGACCGTGATGGCTTCAGCCATATTTGCTCCTGTGGTGTAGGCGGGACCTTCCCGCCGGTGGGGTTTTGGAGATTCGGTGTGTCAGGACTGCGTGTCCCCGAGATGCACCCGCGGCGCCGGTCGGCTCTTCGAGCTCGGACTGCGACGCACTGGGCACCGGCCGCGAGGGCCGCCGGGTACGTGTGTCAGCGCCGGAGCCCGAGCTTTGCGATCAAAGCTCGGTAACGCTCGACGTCATTGGCGATCAGGTAGTTGAGCAACCTGCGCCGACGTCCGACGAGCTTGAGCAGCCCTCGGCGGCTGTGATGATCCTTGCTGTGGGTCTTGAGATGTTCGGTGAGGTGCTCGATGCGTGCGCTCAATTGCGCAACCTGCACCTCAGGCGATCCGGTGTCGGCGGCGTGATGACGATGCTCGTCAAACTGCTCGGCCGGCGGACGTGCGGACTTGACGCTCATGCCGTTGTTGTATTTCCTTCGTGGTGGCGTCGCGTGGGGGTGGATTGCCCGCTTCCGCGACGAGGCTGGTTCGGCCCAGCCGTGTTGATATGTCTCTTGTCGGTCGTGCAGGCTACCAGCGCGAGCGTGCCGCTAGGCCTCGAGGCACTTGGCAGCGTCTTCGATGTCGCGACGGAGCTGGACTCTCAGCTCGTCAATGCCGTCGAATCGCCGTTCGGCTCGGAGGCGCCGGACGAAACGGAGCTTCGCAGTCTCGCCGTAGAGATCGCCACGGAAGCCGATCAGGTGCGCCTCGATGAGCGACCGCTCCGCGAAGTCGTAGAACGTCGGCCGGCGACCGATGTTGACCGCTGCGGGATACTGCAACCCGTCAGGCCGCTGGTACCACGCCGCATAGACACCGTCCGAAGGAATCTGCAGGTCTGACGTTGTCGGCAGATTTGCCGTAGGCACGCCGATCTGGCGCCCGCGGCGGTCGCCGACGGTGACTGTGCCGCGCACTTCAAAGGGACGTCCGAGCAGCCGATGCGCACGCTCGACATCGCCTGCGGCGAGCGCAGAACGGATCGACGTGGACGAGATCACATCCCCGTCGCCTGTCATCTGCTTCACCAGCGGCAGCCCGACCACGTCGTAGCCGTGGTCGACGCCCACCTGGCGGAGCGTTTCGATATTGCCTCGGCGGCCCCGTCCGAAGTGGAAGTCGGCGCCCACCACAACAGCGCGCGCCGACAGGCAGTTGACGAGCACATCCTGTGCGAACTGCTCGGCGGGCACCGCTGCTTGGGCCTCGTCGAACTTGATGACGAGCGTGAAGTCGACACCGGTGTCGGCCAGCAGTTCCAGTTTGTGGTCGAGGTCGCACAGCAACAGCGGTGCCGAGGTGGGGCGCACCACCGTCGCGGGGTGCCGGTCGAACGTCACCACTGCCGTTGCGCGGCCTTGCTCGGCAGCCATGCGGTGCATCTCGGAGATCACGGTTCGGTGGCCACGATGGACACCGTCGTACTCCCCTACCGTCACGACGCTGCCGTGCTCGAGCACCGGGCACCAGTCCAAGTCGCGAATGACCTCCATGGTCGCCACGCTACCCGGCGAGCACTGTGGCCTTCATTCTGCCGCCCGCTCGCTCATGGACAGCCACGAGCGTGCCGTGGGCATCGGCGAGAGCCCACGGCCCGTCCCCGTCGTAGCGAGACGGTGCAAGGTGCGCCCCGCCGCGCGCCGCACCCACTTCCGTCGAGGTCAATGCAATCTGGTGCAGGTCTCGCACCAGTTCGTCCATGCCGAGCAACTCGGCTTCCGATGGCGGTGCCGCTTCGGCAGCGGTGAATGATCCGCTGCGAGTTCGCCGCAGCGATCGGATGTGAGCCCCGCCGCCCAGCGCGGTGCCCAGATCCGCTCCGAGCGATCTCACGAACGTGCCCGCCGAGCACTCCACCGTCGCCGTATAGACGAGCGGATCGTCGGTGGGTGTCACATCGAATTCGTTCACCCGCACCTCTCGCGGCGACCGATCGGCTGTCTCGCCGGCGCGTGCAATCTCGTGGAGCCGTCGCCCGCCGACGCGCACCGCCGACACCATCGGCGGCAGCTGGGAGATGGTGCCGACAAAGCGGGTGGCAGCCGTTGCGACATCTTCGGGAGAGATGCCCATTGTCCATGTCGCGACGCGGGCCCCATCATCGTCGAGCGTGCTTGTTGCGACGCCGAACACGATCTCGCACTCGTAGTGCTTCCTGCCGGCCGTCGCGAACCGAAGCAAGCGGGTGGCATGGCCGACGCCGACGACGAGTACGCCGGTTGCGGATGGATCAAGGGTGCCTGCGTGGCCGATGCGTCGCTCCCCAAATCGCCGCCGCAATATCCCGACGATGTCGTGGGAGGTCGGCCCCGCTGGCTTGTCCACGATCACCGTGCCGTGCGTGGTCGGCGGACGGCGTCGCGCCATCAGCGCTCGTCGGGTTCGTATTCGCCGGACAAGCCGCCAACCTGCCCCTGAACCTGCTCACCGGACAAGCCGGCGAGCAGTTCCTCGATCCGGTGTGCGGCGACGATCGACATGTCGCGGCGGAATCGCAGGGCCGGTGTGCGCCGCATGCTGGCTTGGTCGCCGAGCGATCGCTGGAACCGGTGCTGGTGCTGCGAGAACGACGCAGCGACCGCGTCGGCTTGATCCGCGTCGCGCACGTCGTAGTACACCACTGCGGCCATCAGCTCGCGGTCCACGTCCACGCCGGTGACCACGACACCGCCAAAGGCCTCGTCAAGACGCTCCATCTCCGACGCCACAACACTGCGGACGAGCTGGGCGACGCGGTCGGTCCGCTCGAATCGATGGGTATTCGGCATCGAGCGCCGGCGGCGTGCACGTGCCATAGCGCTACGTCCCGTCAGGCCACGCGGGCGATCTCGCGTTCGGTGTAGGTCTCGATCACGTCGCCTTCCTTCAAGTCCGAGAAGTCGCTGAGGCCGATGCCGCACTCCATGCCGGCATTTACCTCGGCCACGTCGTCCTGGAAGTGACGCAGCGATTTGACCGAACCCTTCCAGATGATCGTGCCTTCACGCAGGAAACGGACCTTCGATCCGCGGGTCACGCTGCCGTGCTCGACGACGCACCCGGCGACCGGCCCAACCCCCGCGATGCGAAAGACCTGACGTACCTGAGCCTCGCCCGAGACGATCTCTTCGAACTCGGGTTCGAGCATGCCGATCATGGCGTTCTGCACATCTGCGATGAGGTCGTAGATGATCTCGTACAGACGCAGCTCGACCCCTTCGGTTTCAGCGGTCTGACGTGCGTTGCGATCGGGACGAACGTTGAATCCGATGATTGTGGCCTCAGAGGCTGCCGCGAGCTGCACATCGTTCTCGTTGATCCCGCCAACACCGCGGCTGACGAACGTCAGCTTCACGTCGTCGCGTTCGAGCTTGCGCAAGCTGTCGGTCACGGCTTCGAGCGAACCGTGGACATCGGCCTTGAGCACCAGATTGAGCGAGGCGGTCTCGCCGGCTTGCACCTGCTTGAAGATGTCCTCGAGCTTCGCTCCTCCGCTGCTGCCGCCTGCGGTTCCGGCAAGGCTCGCCTGCCGTTGCCAATGCTCGCGCGTCTCTGCCACCTTGCCAGCGGTCTTCTCGTCGGGAGCGACAACGAACAGATCGCCTGCACGCGCCACCTCACCGAGCCCGAGCACCTGTACCGGCGCGGACGGACCCACCTCATTCACCGGGTTGCCTCTGTCGTCGGTCATCGCACGCACCCGACCCCAGGCAGCGCCCGCAACCATCGGCTCGCCGACTCGCAGCGTGCCGTGCTGGACGAGGACGGTGGCCACCGGGCCTCGACCGCGGTCGAGGTGGGCTTCGAGCACAATGCCGACTGCGCGACCGGATGGGTCCGCGGTGAGCTCCTCCAGCTCGGAGACCAGCAGGATCTGATCGAGCAGGTCGTCGACGCCTTCGCCGGTCATCGCCGACATGGGGACCGTGATGATGTCGCCGCCATAGGACTCGGGCACCAGGCCACGCTCGGCCAGCTGTGCCCGAACGCGGTCGACGTCTGCTCCAGGCCGGTCCATCTTGTTGATGGCCACAATGATGGGAACGTCAGCGGCGCGAGCGTGGTCGATGGCCTCTGCGGTCTGGGGCATGACGCCGTCGTCGGCCGCGACAACCAGCACGACGACGTCGGTTGCCTGTGCTCCGCGAGCACGCATCGCCGTGAATGCCTCGTGACCCGGCGTGTCGATGAAGGTGATCCGATGGTCGCCTCGATCGGTTTGGTAGGCGCCGATGTGCTGGGTAATGCCGCCGGCTTCGCCGTCGACGACGTTTGCCGAGCGGATCCTGTCGAGCAGAAGCGTCTTGCCGTGATCGACATGGCCCATGACGGTGACGATGGGCGGGCGAGTCAGGCCGTCGCCTTCGATGAGATCCACCTCGAGGGCTCGCAGCAGTTCTTGCTCCTGCTCGGCTCCCGGTTCGGTGATGCGCACCTCGGCATCGAGCTCGGCTGCGAACAGCTCGACCATGTCGTCGCTGAGCGACTGCGTAGCCGTCACCATCTCGCCCTGCTGCAGCAGGAACCGCACCACGTCGGCCGCGGAGCGATTCAGACGTGTCGCAACATCTTGAGCAGTCGAGCCACGCTCGATGATGATCTCGCCGTCGGGCACCGGGGCATCGACGGGCGTGTAGGCCGTGAGCTGCTGCGGCTGCAGCTCTTCGCGCTGGCGACGTCGACGCCGACGAGGACGACCTCGGCCACGCGGCGGTACACCGCGCGGTCCGCCTGGACGCGCCCCCGGAGGTCCCGATGGCCGTCCACCGGGCCCTGCGGGAACTCCCGTAGCTGGGCGAGACCCGCCTGGCCCTGCCCCCGGCGGGCGGCCGCCACCGGCGCCTACGGGACGACGGAATCCGCCTGGAGGACCCGTGCGGTACGGCGAACCGGACCGTGCAGCAGCGCGAGGCGGGCCGGGCGGGGGCGGGATCGGCTTGCCGGTGCCCGAACGAGGGGCCAGCGGCGGGGGGGGAATCGGCTTGCCCTCGGTGGACAGCGGGGGGGCCGGCAAACGAGATGGCGCCGCCGCCGGACTGGGCATCTCGACAGGTGCGAGGCGCGGAGGCGCTGCGGGCTCTTCGGTGCGCGCGGCAGGACGTTGAGGCGGCGCGATAGGCCGAGCGGACTCTTGGCCGCTCGAGGTGACGAGCCGTCGTGGCGGCGGCAAACCAGGCGGTGGCAAGCCAGGAGGAGTAGTCGGAGCGACCTCGGCGGGTGTGGCTTGCGCCGCGGGCTGCACTGCATCGGTCCGGGGTGCGGGCGGCGGGGCTGCTGGTGGCGTCGGTACGGGACTCGGCGGCTCGGTGGGCACGCGCGCCGCGAGACGCTCGGGCGCCCTTGGCTCAGGCGCCCTTGGCTCGGGTGCCCTTGGCTCGGCAACCGCAGCGGCGGGCGGAGGGGTTGCACACTTTGGGGTTGGCACCGGTGAAGGTGCTGCGTCGGGCTGTGCTTTGGGCTCGCGCTCGGGAGCGGGGGCCGCCGTCGCCGGCGCCTTGCGGGCTTTGCGCGGATCGGGTGGCGGTTCGTCGCGGATCAGCCCTTCGCGCTGGGCCTTGCGGCGGACGCGGTCAGCTTGAGCGTCCTCCATGCTGGACGAATGGGTCTTCACCCCAATGCCCAACGTCTCGCAGACGTCGAGCACCGCGGTGAGCGACATGCCCAGCTCTTTGGAGAGCTCGTGAACGCGTACTTTCTTCGGCAAGCGGTCGATCTTTCTGTGGGTGGCTGAAGTGCTCGATGGCGGGTGAGGTCAAGGACGCGTCGACGTGTGCGAGCGTCACGTCGTCGGCGTCGAGCCGGCTCGAAGGGTACTGGCGTCGGCAGGAGCCTCTGCGGGGCCATCAGGCGCTGGAGTGGCTGTGTGCTCGGGCGCCGCGCCGGTCGCGGTCTCCTGCTGCTCGGTGGCGGCCTCGGACCACTGACCCGCAGTGATCGCCTCGCTGCCGTCAGCGGGCACCCACGTCTGCTCGCCCGAATCGGGATCGGTGACCCACTCACCCTCGGCCCAGTCCTGGCCCGCGAAGCCGGCCTCTTCATCTGCGATCTGCGTCTCGCTCTTGATGTCGATGCGCCATCCCGTCAGCCGAGCCGCCAGGCGAGCGTTTTGGCCCTCGCGACCGATCGCCAGCGAGAGCTGGTGGTCGGGAACGATGACCTCAGCCACGCCCTGCTCGGAGTGGAAGCGGACCTCGCGCACCCGCGCCGGGGACAGCGCCTTGGCCACGAAGTCATGCAGATCGTCCGAGAAGGGGACGATGTCGATTTTCTCGCCCCGCAGTTCGTTGACGACCTGACGCACACGGCTGCCGCGCGCTCCCACACAGGCGCCGACCGGGTCGATGTTGGGGTCGTTGGACCACACGGCGATCTTGGTGCGATGCCCGGGCTCGCGCGCACAGGCCCTCAGCTCGACAACGCCGTCTGAGATCTCAGGAACCTCCAGCTTGAACAGCTCGCGAATGAGTCCCGGGTGCGTGCGCGACACGACGATCTGGGGACCCTTTGCGGTCTTGCGCACTTCGACGATGTACGCCTTGAGCCGGCTGTTGGGCTCGGGACGCTCGTAGGGCACTTGCTCGGACTGCGGCAGCAGAGCCTCGACACGTCCCAGATCGAGGAGCGTGTAGCGGGCGTCGTTCTGCTGGATGATGCCCGTGACGATGTCGCCCTCGCGCCCGGCGTACTCGTCGTACTTCATGTCGCGTTCGACTTCGCGGATCCGCTGGTTGAGCACCTGGCGGACGGTCTGGGCCACTATGCGGCCCAAGTCGTCAGGGGTGTCGTCCCACTCGCGCAGCACGTTGCCGTCTTCGTCGACTTCCTGCGCGTACACGGTGATGTTGAACGACTCGTCGATGATGACGTACGCCTGCTCGGCTGCGCCGTCACGGCGCTTGTACGCCGATTCGAGACCGTTCGCAACAGCCTCGAGCAGCACCTCGGTGCTCATGCCTTTCTCGGCGGCCAGCGCCTGGAGCGCCTCCATGATCTCCGGGCTGTTCATCGCCCCTGCCTTTCTTTCGGTGCGCGGCCTGCATTGCCGCGACCAGGCGCGCCGGCACTCCGATTGTGCCGGGGCGCGGGGCCCCAGTCGAACGCCGTGCGAGCTTTGGAGATCTCGCTGAACGGCACCACGAGCGGCTCGCCCGCCTCGGCTCCGCCGCCGTCGCCCGCTTCGCCGCTGGACACCTCGTCGGGGCGAACGGTCACGCCGTGCTCGTCTGCTGCGAGCACCTCGCCGACGATCCGCCGTCGCGGCCGCTCGCCGGGCTCGGTTCGGATCACCACTTGCTCGCCGAGCGCACCAGCGAAGTGCTCGGGATGCACCAGCTTGCGCTCGAGGCCGGGACTCGAAACTTCGAGCACGTAGCGGGACTCGATCAGGTCCGCTTCGTCCAGTGCGGTGGACAGCTTGCGACTCAGGCGGCTCAGCGCATCGACATCGACCGAGTCTCCGCCCGTTCCCGACGCCAGTACGACGAGAGTCTCCCCTCGCCAAGCCACGTCGTAGAGCACGCAACCGGCGTCGGTCGCGAGGGTCCCGGCAAGCTGAGCGATCCTGCCAGGCCGTGCGCCAGCATCGGGACCCACCGGGGCGCGCGAGGCCGCAGCGGTGTCAATCATCGCTACCTCCCTGTCCGCGTCGCGCCGGCCATTTTCGGGGCTTTGCCTGCGACACCGGCGTGATACGCGCGCGCAGAGCCCACGACCAGCCGAAGCTGTCCTGCGACATCGCAGACTACCAGTGCTGTTTCGGGTCCAGACCGCGGGCAGCCGCGCCTCAGCGGCGACGGATCAGCGACACCCGCTCGGCGGTGTCATTGACGTCATCGCCATGCGCGAATGCCAGTGCCGCTCGGTCCGCCTCGGCCGCGGCTGCCGCGCCATCCTCGGCCCGCCCGAGCGCCGCGTCCACGCCGTCAGCCACGACGATCTTTGCCCACGTCACAAGTTCGTCGACCATCCGGTCCTCGGGCACCACAGCGACCACTTGCCCCTTCACGAACAAATGGCCTCGCGAGCGACCCGCGGCAATCCCCAGGTCAGCGCCCTTGGCCTCGCCTGGTCCATTGACGACGCAACCCATCACCGCAAGCTGAACCGGCAGGTCCAGTCCGCTGAAGGCTTCCTGAGCAGCCTGGGCGACGGCGATGACGTCGACCTCCGCACGGCCGCAGGAGGGACATGCAACGAGGTCGGTGCTGGTGCGCTCGCGCAGTCCGAGGGACTCGAGCAGTTGACGCCCCGCGACGGCCTCCTGAACCGGATCGGCCGTGAGGCTGAAGCGGATCGTGTCGCCGATTCCCTCGTTGAGCAGCGTCGCTATGCCGGCAGTGGACTTGACCAGCCCGGCCGGCGGCGGCCCTGCTTCGGTAACGCCCAGATGGAGGGGAAAGTCGACCGTGTCGGCCAGCAGCCGGTACGACTCGACCATGAGCCTCACGTTGCTGGCCTTCACGGAGATCTTCACATCGTCGAAACCCACTTGCTCGAAGTAGCCGAGCTCGCGTTTCGCGGATTCCACCAGTGCGGTCGGCGTCATGCCGTAGCGGGCCTCAATGTCGGGATCGAGCGAACCGCCGTTGACACCGATGCGGATCGGCACTCCCCGATCCCCGGCCTCCGACGCCACAGCCCGTATCTGATCCGGTTTGCGAATGTTGCCGGGATTCAGACGCAGGCACGCGACGCCTGCATCGAGCGCCGCGAGCGCAAGGCGGTACTGAAAGTGAATGTCGGCCACTAGCGGCACAGGAGAGCGAGGCACAATGTGGGCGAGCCCCTCCACTGCAGCGAGATCGTTCGCAGTGCAGCGCACGATGTCGGCGCCGGCGCCAGCCAGCGCATAGATCTGAGCGAGCGTGGCGTCGACGTCTGCCGTCTTGGTGGTCGTCATCGACTGCACAGAGATCGGTGCCCCGCCGCCGACGGCGACTGCGCCGACGCGAACCTGCCGCGTACGACGCCGCTCGTAGTGGCTGCCGGTTCCGTCGATCGAAGGGTCGGTGGTCATCGTGCGCGCGGCGTCACAGGTCGACGGGATTGGCGATATCGAGATACAGCAAGCCCACAGCCAACAGCATCAGCGCTGTCACGACGACGGCCACGACCGGGTCGAGCGCCCGCGGATCGCTGAGATAACGGCCTCGCCCAGCGCGTTCGCGCCAACGTTCATAGGTGGCGATGGCGACGTGGCCGCCATCGAAGGGCGGAACCGGCAACAGGTTGAACACACCCAGAAAGACGTTGACGAGGGCGAACATCGCAACGCGCTCAGGCCAACCGAGTGCATCGTCCGACGCGAGATCCACAATGCCGACGACCGACAGCGGGCGAGTGCGGAGATCATCGCCCGCAGACGGGTCGCCTGGCGGCGAGATAATGCGATCCGCCACGCCGCCTAGGTTGGCGAACAGCGACCAGATTCCGTACACCGAGTCGAACACGGAGCGACCGAAGTCCGATACGGCGCGGACTGCCGCCGTCGGCAGGCCGACCGTCTCGTAGACGATTGAACGTTCTGCTCGAACTCCCAGCAGACCGCCGCCCGAGCCGGGATCGGCCGCCAGCGTGACGCCGGTGACCACGAGAGCGCCATCGCGTTCAACGTCGAGCAGAACGCTCTCGCCGGGATGCGACTGCACCTCAGCCACGAAGTCGTCCCAGTTGAGCGTCGCTTCGCCGTCGACAGCCACGATGCGATCACCCACGGCGATGCCTGCAGCCGCAGCCGGTAGCTCGATGCCGTCGCGTGACGCGATGACTTCGGCAACCTGCCAACGGCCGCCGTCGTAGTCGGGCGCGCCGAGCCAGGCGTGCAGCGCCAAGAAGGCCGCGATCGCAAGGGCGAAGTGCATGAGCGAACCCGCCGAGACGACGAGCATGCGACGCGGATACGACTTCACGCGATAGGCGCGGTCTTCGTCGCCGGGATCAACCCGATCTGTACGTGACATCCCGATGATGCGCACGTAGGCGCCCAACGGCAAGACCCGTAACCCGTAGGCGGTCTCGCCGCGTTTGGCGCTCCACAGCCTCGGACCGAAGCCCAGGTAGAACTCCGTCACCTTCATGCCAACAGAACGCGCTGCCAGATAGTGACCCAGCTCGTGCATGAACAGAATGCCTGCGAGCGCGCAGGCTGCTACGACCACGAGCGGATAGCGCCATGCCGCCGCCGCCAGCGCCGCGAGGGCGACGATCAGCACACCGGTGCCCAGCAACGGCCGCAGCCGGCGTGTCTGCGGTCCCTCGGAGTGACCCTTCACCGGCTCATCGCCTTCGTCGCTGCGACGGCAAGGCGGCGCGCCGTGCGATCCGCGGCGATGACTGCGGGGACGGAGCTGGCTGCTCCTCCGTCGTGTTGGGAGAGGACGTGCTCGATCACGTCGGGGATCTGATGCCACCGCAGCCGGTCGTCCAAGAACGCTGCCACGGCCTGTTCGTTCGCGGCATTCAGCCACGCCGGCACGGTGCCCCCCGCGCGGCCCGCCGCATAGGCGAGGTCCAAGCACCGAAAGCTCGCCGTGTCGGGAAGCTCGAAATCGAGATGTCCCAGGCAGGACCAATCGACGGCCCCGAACGCGGTTTCGATCCGGTCGGGATAGGCAAGGGCGTAGCCGATCGGCAGGCGCATGTCGGGCAGCGACATCTGCGCGATGGTGCTGCCGTCGGCGAACGTGACCATGGAGTGGATCACCGACTGCGGCTGGATCACCACGTCGATGCGGTCGTAGCTCACGCCGAAGAGCTCGTGGGCCTCGATGACTTCGAGACCCTTGTTCATGAGCGTCGAGGAGTCGACGGTGATCTTGGGGCCCATCGACCAGGTGGGATGAGCGAGCGCCTCGGTCATCGCGACGCGGGAGAGTTCGGCGCCAGTGCGCCCGCGGAACGGACCGCCGCTGCCGGTGAGGATCAGCCTGTGCGCCGCTGTCGAGTGGCCCGCAAGACACTGATGCACCGCACTGTGCTCACTGTCGACCGGGATGAGCTCGGCGCCGGGCACTGAGCGCAGCGGGCGCACGAGCGGACCCGCCGCGATGAGGCTCTCCTTGTTCGCCAGCGCAAGCCGACGACCCGCCGACAGCGCCGCGAGCGTCACGCCGAGCCCCGCAAAACCCACGACGCCATTCACCGCGACGTCTGCGCGCGTCGCCAGTTCGGCGAACGCGTCCGCGCCGGCCAGCACTTCGGTCCCTGCGGGCACCTTCGAAGTCAGCTCTGCGGCGAGTGTCGCGTCCCCGATGCCGACCGCAGTCGGCCTGAACTCGGCGACCTGTGCGGCCAGGCCGTCGACCGAGCTGTGCGCCGCGAAGGCGATCGCGCGGAATCGGTCCGGCTCAGCGCGCAGGACGTCGAGTGTCTGGGTGCCGATCGATCCCGTCGAGCCCAGAACTGCGACGGTCGTCGCCTCCATGGGCCTAGACCACGTACGTGCCGACGAAGTACGCCGCGGGAAGGGCGAACAGCAGCGCGTCGAAGCGGTCGAAGACCCCGCCGTGCCCTGGCAGGAGGCTGCCCATGTCCTTGACCGCCACATCGCGCTTGACAAGGGATTGCGAGAGATCACCGAGCGGCGCAGCCAGCGCGACGGCCAGGCTCAGCCACAGCGCATCGAGCGTGTTGTCCGTCCAGGGGAACACCCCCGGGAAACGGTTGAGCACCAGCGTGGTGACGATCGCGGACAGCACGATGCCGCCGATGAGGCCCTCGTGCGTCTTGTTCGGGCTGATGCGAGGGGAGAGGCGGCTCTGGCCCGTTGTCCGTCCGATGACGAAACCGCCAACGTCGTAGACCACGGTGCCGATCACTGCCCCGATGAGCATCGAGTCACCGTTCGGCTCGCGCAGCATGAGCGCCGCGAACGAGCCCAGTCCGCCGACCCAGAGCAGGCCGAGCGCGGAAATCGCAAGGTTCGCGGTCGGATGGTCGCGCTCGACGCCGATGAGAAACCAGCAGAACATGGTCACTGCTGCGACTGCGAGCACGATCGGGTACGCCTCGACACCTCGCAGGTGTACCGCAATCGTCAGTCCGCCGACACCGGCGAGACCGACCAAGGTCGCAGGCCGGTATCCCAGCGGACGAGCCGCCCGGTAAAACTCGGCTGCGGCCAGCACCAGCACGATCACAACGAGCGCGACCGTTGCAACCTCGCCGAGTCGCAGCGCGCCGAAGAACAGCGTCGCGAGTACGGCACCGACGGCGATCGCCGCCGGCAAGTTACGGCCGCTGCGGCCAGCTTCGGGGGCACCGCCGTGCAGCACCGTTCGAGCCTCGTCGCTCACGACTCCACGCTCCTCGTAGTCCTGGCTCCCCTCACGCCAATGTGACGCAGACGCATCGAGCCGAGCCCATTGGGCGAAGCGATCAGCCTCGGTAGATGCGCCTTCCGCAGCGGGGGGAGCCTCCGAAGCAGCGGCCTCGGTCGCAATCGCCGCTGGCACGGGGACCGACGCGACCGTCGGGTCCGACGGCCCAGGCTGGAGATACTCCGGTACTTCGCCGGAGGTCGCAGAGGCCGGTGCACCCTGTTCGGCTCGGGGAATCTGCGGCGGTGCAGCGTCGGCAGGCTCGAACAGCGGCTCATAGCCGGGCTGGTCGGCATCGGCGGATGTCGATGTTGCTTCTCCGGCAAGGCGTGGATCATCCGGGAGTTGGGGAAAGAGCCGGGAGCCGCCGCGAGGCTGCAGGGTTTCATCAGACTCAGAGGGTTCCGCCGGCATCGCGGACTCATCGGTCTCGAAGCTCACGAGGGGTCGAGTAGCACCCAGCGGATCCTGCTCATCGGCAGGATCGCGAGGGCTGTCGCCCCGATGCTGCGGTGGATGCTCGCTGCTATCGGACATCTACCTTCCACACCTGCTCGGTCACACCTCGAGGAGTTCCTGCTCCTTGACGTCCAACGCCCGGTCGATGTCTCCGACGAATTTGGCGGTTGAGCCGTCGAGCTCACTTTCGAAGCTCTTCTTCTGGTCGGCGGAGATCTCCTTCTCCTTCTCGAGCGTATCGAGATCGTGACGAGCGCTGCGACGCAGATTGCGCACGGCGACGCGCCCGTCCTCAGCCATTTGCTTCACCACACGTACCAGATCGCGGCGTCGTTCCTCGGTTAGCGGCGGGAAGACCAGACGCAGTACATGGCCGTCGCTGGACGGGTTGATACCGAGGTCCGACTCCATGACCGCCTTGGAGATCGCGTCGAGAGCGCCTCGGTCGAACGGCTGGATGACAAGCATCCTGGCCTCGGGGACAGAGAATCCGGCAAGCTGCTGCAACGGGACAGAAGCACCGTAGTAGTCGACTTGAAGCTTCTCGACGAGCGCCGGGGTCGCTCGACCGGTGCGCACTGTGGCGAAGCTGGAACGGGCGTGCTCGAGGGCGCTGCGCATCCTCTGGCGAGCATCCCCACAGATCTCAGCGGCGAATTCGCTCACCTGACCAGCGTACCGAGCGCCTCCCCCTCGACGACGGCACGGAAATTGCCCGGTGTCATCAAGTCGAACACGACGATGGGGGTCGCGTTGTCCTTGCACACGGCAATCGCGGCAGAGTCCATCACCGCCAATTCCCTCGACAGGACCTCGAGGAATGTCACCTCGCTCAGCAGTCGAGCATCAGGGTCAACCTGGGGATCCGCGGTGTACACGCCGTCGACGCCCGAATGGGTGCCCTTCAGCACGACGTCGGCGTCGACCTCGGCGGCGCGCAGCGCCGCGGCAGTGTCGGTGGTGAAGAACGGGTTGCCGGTGCCAGCTGCGAAGATGACCACACGGCCCTTCTCGAGGTGGCGAACAGCACGGCGTCGGATGTACGGCTCGGCGATCTGTGCCATGTCAATGGCAGTCATAACTCGGGTCGGCACGTCGCGCCGCTCGAGGGCGTCTTGGAGTGCAAGTGCATTGATGACAGTCGCGAGCATTCCCATGTAGTCGGACTGAGCGCGGTCCATGCCGCCGCGAGAACCCGACATGCCACGCCAGATGTTCCCGCCGCCCACGACGACGGCGATGTCAATCTTGAGCGAGCTCCACACATCGGCGATCTCCGAAGCAAGCCGATCGACGACGCCTGCATCGACATTGTTGCCACCCGCGTCAGCGAGCGCCTCGCCCGACAGCTTGAGGACGACCCGCTTCAGGGGCACCGAACCTTGCCAACGACGGGGCCTCTGCGGCTCTTGCGATGCAGCCGCGGACTCCACGGGCTCAGCGGCCGATCTCGACCTGGGCGAAGCGCGTGACATCTGCAGATCCGATGAGATCCGCGATGGTCCGCTTCTCGTCCTTCACGAATTTCTGCTCCATCAGCGCGTGCTCGCGCAGGTAGCCCGTCAGGCGACCTTCGACGATCTTGGCAAGCGCAGCCTCGGGCTTGCCCTCGTTGCGGCTGATGGCTTCGAGCGTTGCCCGTTCCGCGTTGAGCACCTCATCGGGCACATCCGATCGCCGGATGTAGGTTGGCCGATTGCTGGCGATGTGCAACGCGACGTCGTGTGCGATCTCGGACGTGCCGCCGTCAAGCTCGACGAGCACGGCGTTGACGCCTCGGCCGTTCTGCTGGTGCACGTACGCGTCGAGGCTCGATCCGGCAGGCGTTTCGAAGCGCTCTATCTTGCCGACGGCAATGTTCTCCTTGAGCGTGATCTTCAGGTCGTCCAGCGCAGCGGAGTGCTCGGCAATCGCATCGGCTCCGGCGGTGAGCACCGTGCTCAGCAGCTGATCGGCCATCGACTGGAAGCCGTCGGATTTGGCCACGAAATCGGTCTCGCAGCGAAGTTCGACAATCGCGCCGACTGCGCCGTTCGCCGACGCAGCCACCTGCGCCACGACAACGCCCTCGCTGTTGTCGCGATCCGAGCGAGAAGCGGACTTCGCGATGCCGTTCTCGCGCAGCCACGTTGCGGCTGCATCGGCGTCGCCGTCGCAGCGCTGTAGAGCATTCTTGGCGTCCATCATCCCGGCGCCAGTGGCGCGGCGCAGAGCTTGGACGTCCTTGGCGGTGAACGCAGCCATGTCAGCTAACTCCTTGTCCCGTGTCGTTCGTGTGAGCTGTTGAGTCTTGAGATGTTGAGTACTGAGCTGCTCAGTGATGCCTGCCGAGCGTTGCGCGCTCAGCGCGACGGGTCGTCGGATGCCTCAGTTTCCGATCCAGGAACGGTCGCAGCCTCGAGCGTCGCTGCATCAGGCTCGGCGACCGCGTCGAGGTCGGCAACGTCGAGGTCGGCAACGTCGAGGTCGGCGGCACCGCCCCCTGTCCGCATGTCAGGCACCGCGGCTGCCGCCGCCGCCTTGGCCGCCTGATCGGCTGCGATGCGAGCTTCCCTGGCAGCTGCTTCAGCCATGGCGGAGCGCTGCGCTTCGGCCTGCTGGGCGGCGATGCGAGCTTCTTGTTCGGGTGTGCGCTCCGAGGGAGCCGGCGCCGCGACACCGCTGCGCTCTGCCATGAACTTGCCCTCGCGAACGGCGTCGGCCACGACACGGCACAGCAGTTCCGTCGAGCGGATCGCGTCGTCGTTGCCCGGGATGACATAGGAGATCGGATCGGGATCGGAATTCGAGTCGGCAACGGCGACGACCGGCAGTTTCAGCCGGACCGCTTCTGCGACTGCGATGTGCTCCTTCGGCGTGTCGAGCACGAACACGGCGTCGGGCAGCTTGTCCATGTTCCGGATGCCGTTGAGGTTCCGTTGCAGCTTGGTCAGCTCACGGGTGTGCAGCAGCGCTTCCTTCTTCGGCATGTTCTCGAAGTCGCCGACGGCGCGCATCCGTTCGTACTCGAGCATCTTGGTGACACGGCCGCGGATCGTGCGGAAATTCGTGAGCATGCCGCCCAGCCACCGCTGATTGACATAGGGCATGCCACAGGCATTGGCGTGGTGCTGAATCGGGTGCTGAGCCTGACGCTTGGTGCCGACGAAGAGGATGGTGCCGCCGCCCGCCACCGTGTCACGCACGTAGCCGTAGGCGTTCTCGAGCAAACCGAGCGTTTGACGCAAGTCGATGATGTAGATGCCGTTGCGCTCTCCCCACAGGAAGCGCTCCATCTTGGGATTCCAACGGCGGGTCTGATGACCGAAATGGACACCGGCGGTGAGCAGATCGGTCATTGTCACGACAGCGGACATGGTTGCTCCTCCCCACGGTTCGCGGTGCTGCGCTGGGGACGACGCCGCTGCTTCGCAGCGACGACCGTGGGGTCGCCTCAGCTGATCGGGCGCTTATTCCGCCAGTGGTACTGGCGCAACTCGCGCATTGGGGTTTTGGCTGGCCGAAGCGCCCGAGAGCAAGCCTCACAGCGCCGCGATGCCAGCGCCGGAGTGTAACCAGCGCAGTTGCAGGCGATACACCGACACGCCCGTCGGTACCAATCTCGCTGCGGGCCGCCGATGACCGACTGTCGCCGATCCGTCGTCGCCGAAGACGGCAGCGGGGTCGACGTAGACCTCGCCGCGGCGCACGCCGACGTGCAGCCGGTCGCCGGTCGTGCCGAGCACTTCGCCCTGGCGGACTCGAGCGCCGCGCCTGATTCGGATACTGGCGACTCCCGAATACGAGACACGCAGCCCGTCAGGATGGGTGACGGTGAGGTGCAGCCGTCCTCCGACCGGCCCAGCGAAGCTCACAACACCCTCCGCTGCCGCCCGGTAGAACGAACCGGGCTGCGTCGCGATCTCCAGACCGCGGTTGCCGGGCCCGTATGGATGCGAAGGCGGTCGGAACGGATCAATGACCGTTCCCGCGACTGGCCACACGTAGTTGACGGGCCGCACCCCTGGTGCAGACTGCGCCGCTGCGGGCACTGCGGCCGCGAGCACCGCGCCCGTGCTCACACCCACGGCGACCGTCAGCGCAATGATCGTGCCCGTTACGCCGCGCCGTAACCGTGGGCAAGCATGCGAGGACCCACTCAGGCCCGAGGATGTGCCGAGTCGTACACCTCGCGCAGGCGCTCGCGGCTCACCCTCGTGTAGATCTGCGTGGTGCTGAGCCGCTCGTGACCCAGCAGTTCCTGCACGACGCGCAAGTCGGCGCCACCGTCGAGCAAGTGCGTCGCATAGGTGTGGCGCAGCGCGTGCGGATGAGTCGGCGTCGCGGCGTGACGGTCGAGGATCCGCTGAACGTCGCGTGGACCCAGTCGCTTGCCCCGCAGGTTCACCAGCAGCGCTGCGTTGTCGCGGTCGGCGGGACGGGCCAGCTTCGCCTCGTCGAAATCGTCGCTGCCGCCGCTGCACCAAGCCTCGAACAGCTTCGTGGCTGGCTCGCTGAGCGGGATGCGCCGATGCTTCGATCCCTTGCCGACCACGTCGATGTGGGTGTTCGGGGACCTGAACGCGTCGCGGTCCAGGCCACAGAGTTCGGCGACGCGCAGTCCGCTGCCGTACAGGAGCTCCAGCACCAACAGGTCGCGCAACGCCACGGCGCCGTCGGGCACCGACCCGTCTCCGAGCATTTCGGACATCTCGCCCACCGACAGAACTCGCGGAAGCCTGCCCGAGCCGGCTGGTGCCGCGAGACCGATGGTGGGGTCGACACTGATCGCGCCGTCGCGCTGCAGCCAGGCGAAGTAGCGCCGCAGTGCAGACGCCTTGCGTGCGACTGAGCGCCGAGACAACCCGCGTACGGACAGGTGTGACACAAAGCGCCGCAGCCAGCGCCGATCGACGTCGTCGGGACGATCGATTCCGCCGCGGGCGGCCCACTGCGCGAACTGGCTCAGGTCGGTGCGGTACGCCCGCTTGGTGGCGTCGGACGCCGCCGTCAGCGACAGCACAAATTCGGAGATCCGCCACTCGGGGGGCGCTTGGACCACCAGATCCACAGTACCGATGCGTTGGGCCACGACCGGGCGGATTCAGAGGCCGGATCACGGCTGAGGTCATCGCGTGCGCTCCCACCATCCAGCTGTCTCGGCCGCCCAGCCCGACAGCTCCAAGCGCCCGAGCGACGCCGCCACCTCCGCCAGGCCGGCACCGGTGCACAGCACGAGTTCATCGGCCGTACGTGAGGCCGGACCGAGTTCGTCAAGAACTGTGCGGTCGAGCGGCGATTCGGGCATCGGCAGTTCGAACAACGCTCCACTCGGCGCCGATTCGAGTTCGCTCCATCCCAGCGCCAGCAAGATGTCCCCGACGTCGCACACGGGTGGACAGCCCTCGGCCAAGAGACGGTTCGTGCCCATCGAGACATCGCTGGTAATGGGCCCCGGAACCGCCATGACAGGTCGGCCTCGTTCCGCGGCGGCGTCGACGGTGTAGAGCGAACCGCCAGACTCGGCGGACTCGACCACCACCAGCACATCGCACAGTGCCGCGACGATGCGGTTCCTGGCCGGAAAGCGCCACCGCAGCGCTGGCGTGCCGAGGGGGTATTCGCTGAGCAGCGTGCCGCGCTGTGCGATGTCGACCCACAGCGATCGGTTCGAGGCCGGGTAGACGTGATCGAGGCCACTGCCGACGACACCGATGACCAGACCGCCCGCGTCCAATGCCGCTCGCTGCGCGATGCCGTCGATCCCTGAGGCGAGACCCGACACGACGGTCACCCCAGCCTCGGCGAGACCCTCCCCAAGCTGCTGCGCGACGGTGCGGCCGTAGGCGCTGCACCGGCGGGTGCCGACGATGCCGACCCGTCTCGTCGCGGCATAAAGCTGCGTGCCGCGCCCGAACAGCAGTGCTGGCGGTTCGGGATCCACCTTCCAGACTTCTCCAGTTTCTCCGCCGGTCGGTATTTCCAGCCACACGCCCGCCTGCTCATGTGCTGCGAGGCGATCGACGCCAACTGGACAACCGTTGCTCGCTGCTCGCTCGTGTGCTGCGGCCAGCGCTGCACGCCAGGACCCCACGAGCACCCCGGTCACTCCCGGGCACACCAGCAGGGCTCCGAGCGAATCAGAGCGCCCGCGGCAGAGCTTCGCGATGGCTTCTTGTGCACTGGCACCGTCAAGCAGTGCACGCATTCGGGCAGGGCCGACATGCGGCAGTGAGCACAGTTCCAGCAACGCGCCGAGCTCGGCCCGCTCCGCCACAGCAGATCCCGTTGCCGTCACTGTCGAGCCGCCACTGGGCCCCATCACTGGGCTGCCGCTGTTCCGAGCAGCTTGCCGGTATTGGCTCGGAGGTTGAGCGCCTCGGCCAACCGGGACTCGTCGATGATCGGTTCGTCGCCGGCGAGATCGCACAGGGTGAGCGCGACGCAGCGAACGCGGTGCATCCCCCGGCCGCTGAGCAGACCCCGCTGCAGGCGCTCGCGTAACACTTCTCGCGCTCCGTCAGTCAGCCGTGTGTGACCCTCCAATTGCGTGCCTGTGAGCTCGGCGTTCGTCTCGATTCCGCGAGCCGTCGCGCGAGCGCGCGCTGCGGCCACGCGGGCCGCGACCGCTGATGTCGGTTCACCCCGCGCGCCGTTGAGCAGCGCATCGGGCTCGGGCCGCTGCACCATGACACGCAGATCGAAGCGGTCCAGCAGCGGGCCCGACAGGCGCCGTGCATAGCGTTGGCGGGCGTGATCTGAGCAACGGCAACTGCCGGGCCGTCCGGCTTGGCCGCACGGGCAGGGGTTCATCGCCGCGACCAGCAGAAAGCGGGCAGGAAATTCGCAGGCCCCCGCAGCCCGACTGACGCGCACGACACCTTCTTCGAGCGGTTGGCGCAGGGCGTCGAGCACGCTCGGTGCGAACTCTCCGAGTTCGTCGAGAAACAGCACGCCTCGATGTGCGAGCGAGATCTCCCCCGGACGGATTGCCGCCGATCCCCCGCCAATGAGCGCAGCCATTGTCGCGGTGTGATGCGGGTTGCGAAGTATCGGACTCGTCGCCAGACCCGTGGGCAACGGGAGTCCCGCCGCGGATTGCACCCGAGTCGCCGCCAGGGCGAATTCGCGGCCGAGATCGGGCAGCAGGCCGACAAGTCGCCGCGCCAGCATCGTTTTGCCTGCACCGGGCGGACCCAGCATCAAAAGGTGGTGTCCTCCCGCGGCTGCGACCTCGATGGCCCGTCGTGCCTGGGGCTGGCCGACGACATCGCGGAGGTCCGGTCCGCACACTCGGCGCTGAGGCGGAGGGTCCGGTGGCGGATCGGGCCATGGCGTCTTGCCGGCGAGCACCGAAGCCAGCTGGCCCAGTGTTTCGACCGCATAGACCTCCTTGGAGCCCGCTGCGACCGCAACGTGATACGCCTCTCGCGGCACGATCACCACGCGGTCGCTGAGCGCATCTACCAGCGGAAGCGCGCCGACCACAGGCCGAATTGCGCCGTCGAGGCCCAGCTCCCCCAGGAATGCTCTGCCTCGCAGGGATGACGACGGCACCTGTTCGGTGACCGCCAGCACACCGGCAGCCATCGCAAGATCGAGCGCCGCGCCGCCCTTGCGCAGCCCCGAAGGAGCCAGATTCACCGTGACGCGATGCTTGGGCCACTCGAGCCCAGCCGTCATCACGGCTGCACGCACGCGATCGCGAGCCTCACGACACGCGGCGTCAGGGAGACCGACGATGGTGAACGAGGGCAAACCGTTGGACAGGTGTACCTCAACCGTGACGACGTGACCGTTGACCCCGACGAGGGTCGCTGAAGTAGCAGTAGCCAGCATGGGGATTCCTTCGACAGATCCGGGACAACGGCACCCGACGGTGCAGCCCGGGGATCACTGGGGATGCCCGCTAGGGGCGACGATCGAAGTGCCGCAGCATGCGTCGCCGAGGTCCCGCTCAACGAAGGGGCCGAGGCGCTGCGGTACAGCGGGACCGTAGGCGGCGTGCTCGCGGACTCCAAGCAACTTTCTTGCGCGGGGTGCGCGGTGTTGCGCAACGCGCGTGAGGTGACAGTTGTCGGCCTGTGTGGCGAAGCCATTTGTCCCCCGCTCTCGTTCGCTGCGGTTCCGCGCGGTCTGTCTCTCGGGCGATACTGCAGGCGTGGGCTACGACCCGTATCGCAAGCACCGCACCACGCGGGTCGATTACGTGCTCGTGGCGGCGGCCACCTCGGTCGCATTGGCGTTGCTGGTGTGGGCACTGTGGGGCTGACCCAGATGCGAGATGACGAAGAGGTCCCGGGTTACGAAGTCCGCCGCGTGCAGCCCTACGAGGCTCGCAAGCGCTACGTCTGCGGCGGCTGTGCCAACGACATCGACGCCGGCGTCGGTCATATCGTGGCGGTGCCCACCGAGGCCCCTGACCTGCGCCGTCACTGGCATTGGAGCTGCTGGCAGGCACGCGACCGGCGCCGACCGCGCGGCTGACAGCGCGGCAAGGACTCACGCGGCAGCGTCCGGCGACTTGGGCTCAGAATGCCCCCTGAATCACTTCGACCTTGCCAGCGACGACGGAGACAGCATCGAAGCGCACCGGCCCGGCCCAGCCGGGGCCCTCGCGCAGGTACTGTGCGGCCAGACGTCGCACCCGCTGCTGCTTGCGAGGGGTGATCGCCTCGAAGCCGGTGCCGAAGCTGTCGGTCGATCTGGTCTTCACCTCGCAGACGACCAGATCGGTGCCGTCGGTGACGATGAGATCGAGTTCGCCCTCGGCGCAACGCCAATTGCGCTCAAGAACTCGATAGCCGCGCTCGACGTACCAGCGCGCAGCGCGGTCCTCGCCGAAGCGGCCCAGGGCTTGGCGGCCGGCAGTCACGCGCTCGCAGCGTTGCAGAGCGGCTGGTCGGCGAGCGGTTTAGAAGCGCTTCTCTTTGATGCGCGCTGCTTTGCCGACGCGGTCGCGCAGGTAGTACAGCTTCGCCCGACGAACGTCGCCGACGGCCACGCGCTCGATCTTGGCGATTGTCGGCGCGTGCAGCGGGAAGGTCCGCTCGACGCCGACACCGAAGCTGAGCTTGCGAACGGTGAACGTTTCACTGATGCCGGTGGATTGCCGTGCGATGACGTACCCCTCGAAGACCTGGGTCCGCTGTCGATTGCCCTCGACGACGCGTACATGGACGCGCACCGTGTCTCCGGGGCTGAATTCGGGGTGGTCGTCGCGCAGACGAGGCTGGTCGACAAGATCGGTGCTCTGCATGGCAGTCCGGCTCCTGGGGTCTGCGACCTGACAATTGGGCGGTCCGGCGAACAGGACGTCCGGCGAGGCTACCGGCGAGAACTCCCAGGAACTCCGCTGTCGGACATCGACAGTCCAAACTCATCAAGCAACGCTTGGTCGTTGTCGTCGAGCCCCCGGGCCGCGAGCAGATCGGGACGTTCCCGGGCCGTGCGCACCAGCGCCATGGCGCGCCGCCATCGAGCGACGCGCTCATGGTGACCGCTGCGGAGCACCTCGGGGACGTCGAGATCTCGAAACGATGCGGGGCGGGTCCAATGCGGGTATTCCAGCAAGCCGCTGGCGAAGCTCTCGTCTGTGCTGGAGTCGGCGTTGCCGAGCACGCCAGGCACGAGCCGGGCAACGGCCTCGACGACAACCATGGCGGCGAATTCGCCTCCGGCAAGCACGACGTCGCCCACCGACAGCGATCCGTCGACAAGCGCGACGCGAATGCGCTCGTCGACACCTTCGTAGCGCCCACACAGCAGACTGAAGCCGCCCCCCGCTGCCAGCTCTGCAGCGGTTGCCTGGTCGAATCGATGCCCTCCAGCGTCCAGCAGCAACAGAGGGCGCGGCGGGTCGACCATCTCCACAGCCGCGAACACCGGTTCGGGCGCAAGGATCATGCCCGGTCCGCCACCGAACGGCGCATCGTCGACGCTGCGATGCGCGCCCGTTGCGGCCATCCGCAGGTCGTGGCATCGCAGGTCCAGCAGGCTCGCGCGGCGAGCTCGACCCAGCACGCTCAAGTCGCACATGACGTTGAGTTCATCAGGAAAGATCGTGAACAGATCGATGCGCATTCCCGAATCCGGGCCGTCGGGAACCTCCACCTCAGCCATCGACAAGCTCGAACAATCCGTCCGGTACCTCCACGTGCACTGTGCCTGGCTCAGTGCTCACGACGAACGTCAGCGGCACCAGGTGACCGGTGTCCAGTTCGAGCAAGTCCGCGGCCGGATTAGCCACGACGTTCGTGACGACTCCGGCGGCATTCCCGTGCTGGTCGACGACGGTGCTGCCGCACAGCTCGTGAACCCACAGCTCGTCGGGATCGTCGAGCGGAGTGGCGTACAACGTGGTGCCGGCGAGCTCGGTCGCCGCGTCCCGGTCGGCGACGCCGTCGAGCCCGAGCAGCCACCGCGTGCCGTCGCGACGCGAGCGCGTCACTGCCCTTTCGCCGCTCGCGGTGACAAGCACCGAGCCGACGGCAAAACGCTCATCGCGGTTGGTGACTGGATGCACCGCAACTTCACCGCGCACTCCATGGGCGCGGCCGATGCGTGCGATCTCCAGCAGGCCCTGCGGCGGGCGGGCGTCAGTCCCTGAAATCGACTTCGACCTGGACGCCATCGCGATGTGCGGCGGCGCGCACCAGCGTGCGTATGGCGTTCGCGACGCGTCCTCGCTTGCCGATGACCCGGCCGATGTCCTCAGAGCTCACTGTCGCCGTCAAGCTCAGCTTGGAGCCCGACTCGGCGATCTCGACCTCGACTTGATCTGGATGTTCGACGAGTTGGGCGATGAGGTACAGGAGCACCTCTTCTGCGGTGGTCGGCTCGGCGGGAGCGGGTGCATCTGCCACGTCCGTCACTGGGAGTCCTCTTCGTCGGCGGGGGCTTCGTCGAGCACCAAATCCGGCTCGGGCGGTGGCTCAGGTGCTTCTGGCGGCGCTTCGGCCGCAGCAGCAGTCTCCGGCACGCCTTGCGCCCGGAACTCGTCCCATGCGCCCGTGATGGTCAAGAGCTTGGACACCGTCTCGGACGGCTGGGCACCGTGGCGAAGCCAGTGCACGGCCCGATCATTGACGATCGAGACAGCGGACGGCTCTTGACGCGGGTCGTAGGTACCGATGATCTCCAGCACGCGGCCGTCGCGGGGCTTGCGGCTGTCCACCGCGACGACGCGATAGCTCGGCTGCTTCTTCTTGCCCATGCGCTTGAGGCGCAGACGTACAGCCATGGTGCTCCCAGGTGTCCGGTTTGATGCGAATGAAGTCTGATTCGCGTCGGGGGTGATTCGAGTACAGAGCGACGGCTGGCGGTTTCGGGGGCGAAGAATGATCTGCCCGCAGCCCGGGCACCGCGCCGACACGAAAGCCTAACGGGACGCTTGGCTGGCGCCCCGCGGCGCCGCTCAGCGGCCGGGCAGTTTCAGGTCCAGCGATTCCCAGTCGATCTCTCCGCCCGGGAACTTCGTGTCGATCTTGCCCAGCGACGGCGAGCCTTTCGGCGAGACACGGCCGCCGCCGGTACGAGAACTTCCACTCAGACCGCCCCCCGAACGACCGGACTTGCCCTTTGCGGCCTTGCGCGGCTTGTTCTTGGCGGCTTTTCGAGCGGAGCCCCGGCGCTTTGAACCCAGGCCCATCATCGCACCCATCATCTTGCGCATCTGGGTGAACTGCTTCAACAGGTTGCTGACCTGCGACGACGATGTCCCGCTTCCGGCTGCGATACGAGAACGGCGCGAGGCATCGACGATCTCCGGAGACGCCCGCTCGCCGGGTGTCATTGACAGCACGATGGCCTCTGCAGTGGAGATCTTGTCGTCGTCGATTTCAGCATCACGCAGCTGGGAGCCGATGCCCGGCATCATTCCCACGATGCTTTGGAGGTTGCCCATCTTTCGGAGCTGCCTCAGCTGGTCGACAAAGTCGTCGAGGGTGAAGGTCCCGTCGGCCAGTCGCTGCGCGGCCGCCTCGGCTTCGGCTTGCTCGTAGACCTGCTCGGCTTTCTCGATGAGCGTGAGGACATCGCCCATGCCAAGAATCCGGCTCGCCATGCGGTCTGGGTGGAATTGCTCGAAGTCGTCGACTTTCTCTCCGACCGAGGCGAACGCGACGGGCCGACCGACCACCTCGGCGACCGACAGCGCCGCGCCGCCACGGGCGTCGCCGTCGAGCTTGGTGAGGATGATTCCGTCGACTTCCAAGGTGGCATGGAAGGCCTCAGCGGTCGCCACGGCGTCCTGGCCGACCATCGAGTCGACCACCAGGAAGGTGTAGTCCGGCTCGACGGCGTCGGAGATGCGCGCGACCTCGGTCATCAGCTCGGCATCTACTGCCAGGCGGCCGGCGGTGTCCACTATCAGTACGTCACGACCGGTGCGGCGTGCATGGGCGAGGCCACCAGCAGCACATGCGACCGGATCGCCGGGCTCGCTCCACACCTCCACGTCGATCCCGCCAGCCAGCGTCCGCAGTTGCTCGACCGCAGCGGGACGCTGGAGGTCGGCGCCGACGAGCAGAGGGTTGCGACCCTGGGACTTGCACCACTGCGCGAGCTTTGCCGAGGCCGTCGTCTTGCCCGAGCCCTGCAGCCCTGCAAGCAACAGGACAGTCGGCGGCTTGGAGGCGAACTGGACCCGCAACGGAGTCCCACCCAGAATCGCCACAAGCTCGTCATTGACGATCTTGACGACTTCCTGGCCCGGCGTCAGGCTTTCCGTGACTTCGCTGCCGATGCAGCGTTCGGTGACTCGCTCAATGAAGCGGCGCACCACGCGCACGTTGACGTCGGCTTCGAGCAACGCCAGCCGGATCTCGGCCATTGCCTCGTCGACATCGCCCGGGCGCACGCGGCCACGGCCACGCATGCGCGACAGCGTCCCTGAGAGGCGGTCTGTCAGCGCGTCGAACATGGCAGGAGAAATCCTGTCAAATCAGTCGAGGCACTGGAGTCGCTCATGTCGGCGACGTGAGCAGCGCGTCGACGTAGTCATCGGGGTCGAAGTCGACCAGATCGGCCGCGCCCTCACCCAGGCCGACGAGCTTGACGGGCAGGCCGAGTTCGGCCTCGATGGCGAACACGATGCCGCCTTTCGCCGAGCCGTCCAGCTTGGTGAGCACGACGCCGGTGACATCGGTGGATTCCGCGAATGCTCGCGCTTGACTCAGCCCGTTCTGGCCGGTCGTGGCGTCGATGACGAGCAGTGTCTCGGCGACAGCGCCAGGGTCGCGGTCGGCGACGCGGCGGACCTTGGTGAGTTCGTCCATGAGGTTCTTGCGGTTCGCCAGCCTGCCGGCGGTGTCGGCGAGCACGATGTCGGCGCCGCGCGCTGCGGCCGCAGCGACTGCGTCGTGCACGACCGAGCTTGGATCAGCTCCGGGGCTGCCCGAGATCAGCTCGGCACCACAGCGGGTGGCCCAGGCACCCAGCTGCTCGGTCGCTGCGGCTCGAAAGGTGTCGCCCGCAGCCATAACCACCTGGCGCTGCTGTGCAGCGAGCCTGTGGCCGACCTTGCCGATCGTGGTGGTCTTGCCGACGCCGTTCACACCGACAAAGAGCCAGACCGGCGTAGCGTCAGGCCGGTCGGGTGCGGTGGCTTGCAATGATCGCTCTGCGCCCAGTGCGGCCCGCATCTGAGCGCCGAGCGATTCGACGAGCGCGTCGCCGTCGGTGATGCCGTGCTCGACAGATGTGGCCCGCAAACGGTCCAGCGTCGCCATGGTGGTTGCGACGCCGACATCTGCACCGAGCAGAGCCTCTTCCATCCGCTCCCAAGCGTCGTCGTCGGCCTTTCGTCCTCGGATCGCCGACAGCCGTTCACGCAACGAATGGCGTGAAGCAGCCAGGCCAGTCGAGTAGGTGGCTGGCTCGGGTTCGATCGACGGCGCACCTGCTGGCGCGAGGTCGGCGGGTGCGGGTGCGGGTGCAGGTGCAGGTGCAGATGCGGCTCTGGGACGCCCGTACGCAGGCCTGGTCGCGATGTCGCCGCGAGCGCGGGCCAGCCTGACACCGCCACGCCGCTGCACGGACCGGTGAACGAAGGGCACGGCGGCCAGAAGCACCATCACGGCAAGGAAGATGAAGATGATGACAAGCAGGTCCATCGTGCTCACTGGCGGGCAGGCTACCGACGCTCTGTCGCCGGCTCGCCGCTCGGGCAGAGGATCTGGGGGCCCGTCAGTCGCCGATCAGCGCCGCCGCTCGCTCCGGTCGTTCCGACACGACGACGCTGGAGCCACCCGGCGGCATCGAAACGCCGTACAGCACGTCGGCAGCTTCCATCGTGCGTCGTTGATGACTCACGACAATGAGCTGGGCCTCGCGGCGGAACTCCGCGACGAGATCCAGGAATCGTTGCAGATTCACGTCGTCGAGTGCTGCTTCGACCTCGTCGAGCACGTAGAACGGCGAGGGCCGGCTCCGGAAAACTGCGAACAAGTACGCCAGTGCCACCAACGAGCGTTCGCCACCTGACAGCAGCGAAAGCCGTCCGACGCGCTTGCCCGCAGGCCGAACATCGAGCTCCACGCCGGTCGTGAGGGGCTCTTGCGGCTCAGTGAGGGTGAGCGTGCCGGTGCCGCCCGGGAACAGCGTCCCGAACAACACGGCGAAGTTCTGCGCCACGTCGGCGAACGCGCCCTGGAACGTCGCCACGATCTCGGCGTCAATGGCTCGGATCACTTTGTGCAGCTCGCGGCGGCCGTTGCGCACGTCGGCAAGCTGTCCGGCGACGAACTCGTAGCGCTCCGAGGCTGATTCGAACTCGGACAGAGCGAGAGGGTTGACTGGTCCGAGCCGGCTCAACTCAGACCGGAGCGCCCGTAGGTGCGCTGCGGCAGTGACGCCGTCGGGCAGCACTGGCAGGGGCGCCCCGAGCGCAGCCTCAGCGTCGGCTCCGAGGTCGGTGCGCAGCATCTCGATGATCGCCTCGCCCTTCGTGCGTCGTTCGGCGTCGGAGACGTCCAGCACGGCAAGCTCCGAACGCAGCGCCTCGCGACGCTCGATTGCGGCGTCGCGCTCTCGGCGGTGCGCGTCAAGCCGATCGGCGAGGCGGCCGATCAGTTCGACACGCGCGGACTGACGCGCCCGCAGTCGCTTGGCCTCTGCGTCGAGACGTTGACGACGCTCGGTGAGCAGCAGCGACAGCCGATCCAACGCGGCGAGCATGGCTTCCGAACGCGCCAACCGCGCCGCGACGACCGATCGAGAGGCGTCGTGCCCAGCCAGTCGATGCTCGATCACGGCGCGACGCTGCTCGAGGGTGCTGCGGCGCTTCCGACGTGCCACAGCACGGGCGTCGCGTGCTTGTGCGTGTGCGACGCGGCGGGCTTGCGCCGTTGCGGCTCGGCGCCGCGCCGTCTCGGCATCTCGCAGACGCTGTGTGTGCTCGCCAGCTGCGATCTCGTGTGCCTCCTTGGCCTCGTTCCAGGCATGCTCGGCATCGTCACTGGTGCGGGTCAGATCGACGATGCGAGCGCGAGCTTCTTCGAGCGCTGCGGCGGCGGCGGCCGGGCCGGCGGTGCCGATACGCCAGCGTCGGGGCCCGAAGCGATCGCCGCGGTCAGTCACGAACACGGTGTCGCGCTCGGCCAGCGCCCGGTCGAACGCAACGGCCCAGTCGCCGACGACACAGACCGCCGAGCCGATGGCCGAATCCAGAAGTGCGTTCACACCATCGACGACCCACGCAGGCCCCACACAGGAGGCTCGCACGTGGGCACGCACTGGTTCGCCGTCGCCCGGGCCCCGAGCGGCATCGCCCCGAAGCCGCGGGGCGCCAGTGGATGCGGGATCCGCGAGTGCGACCACAGCGCCGGATGTCTCGCTGGCTGCCAGACGTGACAGCGCCGCCGCGGCCGCCGCATCATCGCGTACGACCACGGTCCCCAACGCGGCGTCCGAGGCGGCTTCGGTCGCCGATTCCCATCCCTCGTCGATGTCAATGAGATCGACGAGCACGCCCAGCATCCCGTCGATCGTCTCCAATTCGGTGATACCGGAGTTCTCGCGGGCCGCTCGCAGTGCTGTTGACAGGGCTTCGGACCGGCCGATCCAGCGCTGCAATTCCCCCAAAGCCTTCCGCCGCTCGGTGTCGGCGTCTGCCAGCGTCTCTGCCGCCACCGCCAGCTCAGCGGCCGCCGCAGCGAGAGCAGCATCGGCTTGGCCGATGCCACCAGACACAGCGGCTTGGCCGGTCTCATCAGTCAGGTCGTCCGACCGCGGCGTGGTCGATTCAGATTCGCCTTCGGGGACATCGGCCGAGGCGAGTTCGGCGAGCTCGGCGGTGATGCGCTCGTGCTCGTCGGTGAGCGTGGCGACGACGTCAGATGCGAGGAGCGCGCCAGTATCTCGCTCCACGAAGCGCATCCGCTCGTACACCTGCCCGATGAGGCCACGGGCACGTTCGGACATTGACGCGACACGCGACAGCCGATCGGAAGGTTCGGCGTTCGCACTCGCCATTTGAGCCTGCGAGGCGTCGATCGCGGCCTCGAGGGCGGCGATCGATTCGGAAACTGCGATGGCCAGCGCGCCAAGTTCGCCCCGGCGAGCCTCGGACGCGCCCAGCGCTGCACGGTGACCGGTCAGCTCCCGTCCGGCAATGTGCAGTCGCAGGTCTGCGATCTCGGAGCTCAGCTCGCGGTGCCGTCGGGCGGCCTGCGCCTGCTTCTCCAAGGGCCGCAGCTGACGCCGCAGCTCGCGTTGGAGATCGACGAGACGCGTCACGTTGGCCTCGGTGCCTTCGAGTCGTCGTTCGGCGCGCTCTTTGCGTCGGCGGAACTTCAGCACGCCTGCGGCTTCCTCGATGAGCGCGCGTCGTTCTTCGGGCCGGGCGGCAAGCACGTGTTCGATCTGTCCCTGCGCCACGAGGATGTGCTGCTGCCGACCGACTCCGGCGTCGTTGAGCAGTTCTTGGAGATCCAGCAGCCGCCACGGCGTCCCGTTGACGGCGTACTCGGATTCGCCCGAGCGGAACAGCGTGCGGGTGATGGCCACCTCGGCTGTTTGCGTCGGCAGCGTCTGCGACTCATTGTCGATCACGAGCGTGACCTGCGCCCTCCCGAGCGCAACGCGCCGGTCGGTGCCCGCGAAGACCACGTCGTCCATCTTCTGGCCACGCAGCGTGCGCGGACCCTGCGCGCCCAGCACCCAGGCGATGGCGTCGACCACGTTCGACTTGCCGCTGCCGTTGGGGCCGACCACCACAGTGACTCCAGGCTCGAATTCGAGCGTGGTGGTGTCTGCGAACGACTTGAAGCCGGACAGGGTCAGTGAGCGGAGGAACACGAGAGCGTCAGCAGGTCAATCAATACAGGGCGGGAGCGAGTCAATTGATACAGCAGCGGGAGCGAGTCAATCAATACAGGGCGGGAGCGAGTCAATTGATACAGCAGCAGGAACGCCGAACGCTTGATCGATTACACCTGATAGTCGCAGTAGTGATGCGTCACGCCTCGAATGACCGTCGTGAGTACATCGCCTCGCCCGTTGCGACAGCGTTCTCCACCGCGCCCGTACACCTCGAGGTACGAATCGAATCCGCCGGCCTTGCCGAAGACATCGAGATAACCGTCAAATGAGGCTCCCCGATACTTGATCGAGTTGTGGATCGTCTCGACAATGGCGCGGTACAGCCGGCGAATCTCCTGGGTGTTCAGCTCTCGTGCCATGCGCTGGTGCCCGAGCCGAGCTGCGTGCAGCACCTCGTCGGCGTACATCGGGCCGAATCCGACGACAAACGACATGTCCAGCAACAGGTCGCGAATGCAGTCGGCGCGCCCCTTGAGCCTGAGGGCGAATTCAGTCCACGGCATCGGCATGTCCACCGGGTCGAACCCCAAGTCGGCCTGTTCGGGATACAGCTTCAGGTAGCGGGACTTCGCGATCACGCGCATCGTCACCTCCGAACCCGAGTCGAGGACCCGCAGTTGGCCTCCGGTGGTGAAGCCAAGTACGACCTTGGTGTGCTGGATCGCCGGCGTGCGGGCGGTGACCCGGCGGAACGAGCCCGTTGCGCCCAGGTGAACCACCATCACCGCGTCATCGCCCAGGTCGAACAGCAGGAGCGCGCCGTCGCGCGTCACCGACTCGACCTTCTTGCCCACCAACAGGTCAGCGAACTGCTGCTTCGATCGCATCGCCGGCAGCGTCTTTTTCGTGCCGGGGACGTCGACCATCTTGATGCGACGCCCGGTGATCTCCTTGTCGAGGTCGCGTCTGGCGATCTCGATCTCTGGCAGCTCAGCCATGTGCGGGCTCCTCGGGAATGGATTGTTGCTGGGTTGACGTCTCGGTCATGCGGGCATACGCAGCCTCGGCGGCCCGTCGCTGCGCAAGGCGCTTGGAGGAGCCCTCGCCGCGGCCCCAGATCTCCGAACCTACGAGAGCCTCGGCGACGAAGCTCGGTCGGTGCGCGGGACCTGAGCTGGACACTCGGTAGGAAGGCTCGACGGTGAATTGGCGTGCGACGAGTTCCTGCAGCCGCGTCTTGGCCTCACCGGCGCCGGGTTGCGTGGCCTCGAGGGCGATCAGCGGGCCGAGCAATCGGTCGACGACACCGCGCGCGGCATCGAGTCCAGCGTCGAGATACGCCGCGCCCAGAACTGCTTCGAAAGCGCCGGCCAAGATTGAGTCCTTGTCGGCTCCGCCGGTGCCGGCCTCGCCGCGCCCGAGCAGAAGCGCTGCTCCAAGCCCGCACTCGCGGGCCGCTTCGGCCAAGCTCTCGGCGTTGACGACCGCAGCACGCACAGCGCTCAGCTCGCCGGGGCACAGGCGTGGCCAGTTCCGCATCGCGTGATCGCAGACACACAGACCGAGCACCGCGTCGCCGAGGAACTCCAGGCGTTCATTGGGAATGCTGCCGTGCTCGTGGCACCAGCTGCGATGTGAGAGGGCTTCGGTCAGCAGCTCGGGACAGGCAAAGCGATGTCCCACGCGTTCGGAAAGGCTCTCGCGTTCGGCGACAGCGTTGTCCACGTCAGCCGACGCGTGCCATCACGTAGTCGATGGCATCGCGCACGGTCTTGAGATCTTCGAGATCCTCATCCTCGATGCGGAAGCCGACCGTCCGATCCGAAAGCTCCTCCTCAAGGCCTTCAACCAGTTCGATCAGTGCCAGAGAATCCGCGCCGAGATCGTCCACGAACGACGCTGACTCGGCGACTTGGGAGGGCTCGAGCTCGAGAATGTCGGCGAGCTGGTTTCGGATGAGGTCGAATACCTCATCGCGCTCGGGCGGATTCTGGCGTACATGGGTTTCGGCGGGCACGGCTTCTCCTGCCGAGTTCGACAATCCGACGCCACCGCGGCGTCGATCGGAGTCAGCCTAGCGGTGCCCATCCGGAGAGGCTTCGGAAAAGGCTGCGCTCACGGGTCCGCGTCTCCCGCTCTCGTTCGCTGCGCTCACGGGCCGCTTGGGCCCTGGGGCGCCGGGTGACTCACGGCGGACAATTCACCCACCAGATCGGCTTCGACCATGCGATGCGCGACACGGATGGCGCTGGTGATGGCCCGGGGGCTGGAAGAGCCGTGCGCGATGATGCATACCCCTCGAACGCCAAGCAACATGGCCCCTCCGACGCTGTCGGGACTGAGTTCGTCGGCCAGCGGGGCCAGCATGCGCAAGGCTTCGGAACCGGCGGGACCGCCGCCCGCGAGGCGGTCCAGAATCAGCCGTACGAAGAACGACGCCGTGCCTTCGAGCGACTTGAGAACGACATTGCCGGTGAAGCCGTCCGTCACAATCACGTCGACGGGGCCGTCGAGGAGGTCACGGCCCTCGACGTTGCCGAAGAAGTTGATCTCGGTGTCGGCCTCAAGCAGCTTGTGGGTCTGCTTGACCAGCGCGCTGCCCTTCTCGGGCTCTTCGCCGATCGACAACAGCCCGATGCTGGGCCGCTCGACGCCGAAGCGCGTGCGCGCGTAGACCGAACCCATCCGAGCGAACTGGTGCAGCCACGCAGCGTTGCAGTCGGCCATCGCTCCCGAATCAAGCAGCACCCGTGGGGTGGTCCCGGGCAGGGGAAGTGCTGCGGCGAGTGCCGGTCGCGAGACGCCCGGCAGACGGCGAAGCCGGAGCAGCGCCGTCGCGGCCATCGCACCGGTGTTGCCGGCACTCACCACAGCGGATGCCTGGCCGTCTCGCACAGCGTTGACCGCACGGGAAATCGACGAGTCCTTCTTGGTCCGAACCGCACGACCCGGCTCCTCGGACATGTCGATGACCTCGGTGGCTTCGATGATGTCGAAGGAAGCTCCGCCTGCAGCTGCGATCTCGTCGGGGCGCCCCACGAGCACCACCTCGAGTCCTTCGCTCATGGCGTCGAGCGCGCCCAGAACGACGGCCGTGGGCGCATCGTCTCCGCCCATGGCATCGACGGCGATGGGCTTGCCCACGAGTGCTGCTTCGGATCTCAGGCGATGTCGAGCGCCTGGCGGCCGGCGTACCAGCCGCATTGGCCGCAGACGCGATGCGGCAGCTTGGCCGAGTTGCAGCGTGGGCACACGCTGCGAGGGGCTTCACAGAGGCGCCAAGCCGCGGCGCGCCGCGAGCGCGTCTTGCTCTTCGACGTCTTCTTCTTGGGGACTGCCACAGCTGGACTCCTCGAGCGATGACGGCGACTCCGTCACCCGAGCGGCAAGAACAGGAGCCGCCGCGGGGCCGCGAGCGGGACAGCCTACCGAGAGTGTTCTGGCGTGCCGACGCCTCCGGGACGCTGGAATCAGCGCCGGTCGCGCAAGATGTCCAGTGCTGCCCAGCGAGGATCAGCAGCTTCTGTCGAGCCGTGGGGGGACTCGTCGGGTGATTGCACCAGCTCGTCGGGCAGGTTGGGGCATGGCTCAGCATGTGGGCACGGCACCACTTCGATCGGCAGCTCCAGCAGGACCGCCTCGCGAACCATCGGCACCAGATTCACTAGCTCGGGGTCCAGCAGGTACTGCTCGCCCTCCGACGGCGTCACAGTGAACACTTCGCGCACATGGGCTCTGGCCTCGCCGTCGAGCGTGATCCAGCAGCGTGCACAGGGGCCTCGCCAGGCCGCAGCGACCTCACCTGCGACCGACAGCCCGCCGCTGATTCGTTCGAGGGTCACATCGACACAGACATCGGTGCCCGGCGGCACCTCGACGTCGGCAATGCGCAGTGAATCCGCGTGGTAATCGGGCGTCAAGTCGGACGCTGGCACCACCGCCGACCATTCGAACTGCCCGTCGCCGACCAGGCGCACCGGAACGGACAGGGACCGCTGCGGGTCCCTGCGGGTCACGCCTGATCCTGGTCGAACACCTCGGGATGCGTGTGCTGGTCAGCGTCGTCGGTTGCGGAATGGGTGCGTATAGCAGCAGTGGAGGCGCCCGGCGCGGTCGCAGTGATGGGCGTGGCGACACGCTTGCCCAGCTTGCGCCGCGCTGCCTGCACGGCGATCTGGACCTGATCGACCGCGCTCGCGAACTGCGCCAGCTGGCGCTCGCAGTACTCGTCGACTTCATGGCGGCGGCGGCGCGTCTGGATCTGGGCGTCGTCGAGCAACTGACGCGCACGGCGTTCGGCGCTGCGCACCACCTCGGTGCGCTGCACCATCTGGGCGACTCGGCCGCGCGCCTCGTCGATGACGAGGTTGGCGTCGACGCGTGCCTGAGCCAGCACCTCATCACGCTCGCGAAGCAGCCAGCGGGCCTGACGCGTCTCGTCGGGCACCGCGGCGAGCGCGGATTCGAGCAGCGTCATGACCTCGTCGCGGTTGATCATCACTGACGTCGACAAGGGCATCGGCCGGGCCAAGTCGATGATGTCCATTGCCTCTCGGATGAACTCTTCGGCGGTGACCGAGGGCGGGCGAGGTGCCAGCGCCCTTGCTCCACCCCCCATCGGCGGGGCCACAACCTCGTGGGAATGTTCCTCGGTTTGCGCCACGTGCGCACCGAGCGGCGGGTACAGCTGCGGCTTGTGGGGCTGCGGAGGCGCTTGGAGATCAGAGTCCGACATGCTCATGCGTTGCGCTCCCCAGATGTGCGTGCGGCCAACCGTTGCGCCACCGGAGGCGGAACGAGGTGGGAACAATCGCCACCGAACTTCGTGATCTCGCGGATGAAGTTCGAAGCGATGAACAGATGTTTAGACCGAGGCGGCACGAAGACCGTCTCGATGCCGGTGACGGAGTGGTTCATGTGCGCCATCCGGAGTTCGGTCTCGAAGTCAGTCTGGCTGCGGAGCCCCTTCACGATGACGTCGGCACCGAGCCGCTGCGCCAGATCGACAACCAGTTCGCCGAATTCGACAACTGTGACATTGCCGAAGTGCGCGGTGGACTCCACGATCATTGCGACGCGTTCGCCGTCGGTGAACATTGGTGTCGACTTCGAAGGGTTGCGCATTGCCGCCACGACGACGCTGTTGAACAGCCGCGATGCAGCGCCAATGACATCGAGGTGTCCGTTGTGAACAGGATCGAACGAGCCTGGATACATCGCCATGACCACCGAGAAAGGCCCCTCCGGATCGAGCCGCGTCCAGTGCGGCGACCGTACCGCGCCGGCGCTGCAAATCGAGGGACCCCCACGAAGGCCGCTGGAGTGCGGCGACGGACGCTATTCGGTCGAGTCCGATTCCTCGAGGACGATGTCCCAGCGGTCACCGCAGTCGCTACAGCGGTAGGCGGCGACATCACCGGCGCAGAAGCCCCAATCCGGCTCGGGAAAGCTCAGGAGGCCGCAGCGTCCGCCGCAGTCCACGCAGATGATCTCGGCGGGCGCGTCCACGAAACCTGGGTTGGGTCGTTCGGCGGGTGCGTTGGACACAGGCCCAGTGTCGCACCGGGCCTACGGTGACGCCATGCGGGTCGTCGGCGGAGCACTGGGCGGGCGTCGACTCGCGGCAGCGGACGGGATCCGGCCGACGTCGGATCGCGCACGTGAGGCCATCTTCAACATGCTGGCGAGCCTGCAACTGCCCGAGGGCGCCACGGTGCTGGATCTGTTCGCCGGAACAGGCGCTCTCGGCATCGAGGCGCTGTCACGGGGTGCGACACATGCGACGTTCGTCGACTCGGGTCCGTCCGCGCACGAAGCCATCTCGACGAACCTCACCACGCTGGGCGTCGCCGAGCTCGCCACGGTCGTGCGCTCGGACGCGATTCGGTATCTGACGGGTGACAGCGGCGCTGGCGGCGCGCAGTTCGACCTCGTGTTCGCAGATCCGCCATACCTGTTTGATGGCTGGGCAGAGCTGCTCGGGTCAGCAGACAGCGATGTGGTCGTCTGCGAATCCGACCGTGAGATCACCGGGCCGCGTTGGCAGACGTACCGGGTCCGCCGGTACGGCACTCCCGTCGTCACTGTGTTGCTGCGCGGCACTGCGCTGCTGCGCGACGGCGTGCGACGAGACCGCTAGCTCCGCTGGAGGAAGTCGGGGTCTCGGCGGCTCGCAAACCAATCGATCTCGTCGGCGAGGCCAGGCAATGCAACCAGATCGCCTTCGGATTTGACGAGGTCCATGGCGACGTCCCGGGCCGCCTGGACCCATTCGAGGTCGCGGGCCAGCGACGCCAGCTTCAAGTCGCTGCGACCCGACTGTCGCTCGTCGAACAGCGTGCCCTCGCCTCGCAGCTCGAGATCTCTCTCGGCCAACGCGAAACCGTCGGTCGAGGCCTCGAGAGCAGCCAGCCGCGCCTCGGCGATCGGCGTGGGGTCCTCGTCGCTCACCAGGAAGCAGTCGGAGGCGTGGCTGCTGCGTCCGACGCGGCCTCGCAGCTGGTGCAACTGTGCAATGCCGAAGCGGTCCGCTGACAGCACCACCATCACAGTCGCGTTGGGCACATCAATGCCGACCTCGATGACCGTGGTCGCCACCAGCGCGTCGAGGGCTCCCGCTCGGAAGCGCGTCATCGTGTCTTCCTTGTCGGCCGAGGCCAGCCGCCCATGCAGCAAGCCGACGCGCAGGCCCGCCAGGGCTCCTGCGGCCAGCTCGTCGTGCATCTGCTCGGCGGAACGAGCGTCGAGGCTCTCGCTCTCGGCGATGAGCGGGCACACCACGTAGGCCTGGTGGCCGGATTCGATCTCGGCACGAACTTCGGTCCACATCGCCTCGGCGGCCAGCGGGCCGCGTACCCACTCGGTCGCAATCGGCGTCCGCCCAGGTGGCAGTTCATCGAGCACAGAAACGTCGAGGTCGCCGTACACGGTCATGGCGGCGGTGCGCGGTATCGGCGTCGCGGTCATGACCAGCAGGTGCGGCATCCGTCCGTCGGAGCGTCCGTGTTCGCGCAGCCGGGCGCGCTGGGCGACTCCGAACCGATGCTGCTCGTCGATAACGACCACGCTGAGCGAGTTGAACTCCACCGACTCCTCCAGCAGGGCGTGGGTGCCCACGACGATGTCTGCTGCGCCGGTCGCGATCTCCACCAGCATCTCGCGGCGCTCCGTGGCCGAGTGGCCACCCCGGAGCAGTCGCAGGGTCAGCGGCCTGGTACCGCCCAGCCGCGACGGGTCGGGCACCGCAAGCCCGGAAAGCAGATCCCGCACTGCCAGGTAGTGCTGTTCGGCGAGCACCTCGGTGGGCGCCATGAGCGCTCCTTGGTGACCGTTCTGCACGGCGACCAGCAACCCGTGCAAAGCAACCAGCGTCTTGCCCGAGCCGACATCGCCCTGCAGCAGACGGTGCATCGGACGCCCCCTGCCGACATCGACGTCGATGTCGGTGATGGCTCGTTGCTGGGCATCAGTCAGGCCGAACGCCAAGCGCTCGCCGAATGCGGTGACCAACAGCCCCGACGGCTCGTGAGCAATGCCGAGCTCGTGGGCTTCGCGAGCAAGGCGCTGGCCTCGCAACACCAGCTGTACCCGCAGCAGCTCGTCGAACACGAGCCGGTTGCGGGCGGCGGCGCGCGCCGCCATCGACGGGGGTTCGTGGATGTCGTCGAGCGCCTGTGCTCGGGTGATGAGTCCCAGGCGCGTCCGGACGTCGCTCGGCAACGGGTCCGCTATGCCACGGGGGGCACAGCGACGCCGCGCTTCGGCCACCCAGCTCGCGATGTCCCAAGTGGCGATGCCTGCTGTTTCCGACTGGGGGTAGACGGGGACGATCTTGCCCGTGCGGTCGCCCAGCAGGTCGACGACAGGGTTGGTCATCTGCTTGCGACCTCGGTAGCTGTCGACCTTGCCGAACATCGCCACGGTTCGGCCTTCGGTCAGCTGACGCTCGCGCCACGCCTGGTTGAAGAACACAGCACTCATCGAGCCGCTTGCATCGCCGACCTCGGCGGTGACGAGCGGGCGGCCCCCGCGCATCCGACGGCTGGTCACCGACAAGACCTCGGCGACGACGGTGATCTCGGCACCGACGGCAGCGCCGCTGATCGGCGCCTGCGCCGTGCGGTCCACGTACCGGCGGGGATAGTAGGTGAGCAGGTCCAACACTGTCTCGACGTCGACGCCGGCAAGCGCTGCTCGTCGCTGCGCACCGACACCGTTGAGGCGCGATACGTCGATCGCGTCCAGCTCGCGCAGCGTCAGCGGCGAATTCAACGCGGCAGCCGCCGTGATGCAGGTCCTCCCCCGCGCCCGCCCGCGGCCCGCTGGCGGCGGCGAGGACTCATTCGATGCCGAACAGGTAGGGATAGTGGTCCTGGCCGCCGACATGGCGCTCGATTTCGACGTCGGGCCATTGGGCGGTGAGCCAACACAGCACTGCATCGGTGTCGGCGGTCTGGGCGTCGGCGCCCTCGATGACTGTGAGGATCTCGTGGGACGGCCGCAGCAGGCGGTCGAGCAGCCCGGTTGCCGCGCTGACGGCTGTATCGCCCGCCGCCACGATGCCCTCGGCATCGAGACCGATCCACTCGCCTGCGGAGATGTGCCCCTCCGGGCCTTCGGTGTCGCGTACTGCGCGGGTCACCTCGCCCGCAGTCACCGCCTCCGCGCCGTCGCTCATCGCGACAGCGTTGAGCCCAGCGTCGGCATCGGGGTCGTAGCCGATGAGCGAGGCGAGGCCCGCGGGCACCGATTTCGTGGGCACCACGGCGACCTCTTTGTCGGTGTGGGCGCCGACCTGGTGGGCCACCGGGACGATGTTGGAGTTGTTTGGCAACACGACGACCTGCTGCGACGGTGCGGCCTCGACTGCCGCAAGCAGCTCGGCGGTTGAGGGATTCATGGTTTGGCCGCCGGTGACGAGTTCTTGGGCGCCCATCGAGGCGAACAGCTCGTCGAGGCCCGGTGACGGCGACACGACGACGACGGCGCAACCGACAACGGGACGATCCGGGGTATCGGGGCCAGACGGCGCGGCGGCCCCAGCGACGGGCGCCGAGTGCTCAGCGTGGCCGCCCAGACCCGCGACCTGTTCGTGCAGATCGGTGATCTGGATGCGGTGGGGCCGTCCAGCGTCGATGCCGGCTTCGATGACAATGCCGATGTCGTCGGTGTGGATGTGGCAATTCCACAGGCCGTCGCCGCCGACCATCACGATCGAGTCGCCCATCGCGTCCCAGGCGGCCTTGAAGGCGTCGATCCGCTCGTCGTGCGCCGCCAGCAGGAACATGACTTCGTAGCGGGTGCCGGAAGGGTCGTGGGCCTCGTCTCCGAGATGGCTGTGCAGCTCGTCGCGGCGCTGCGCCAATGGGTCCACTCCGGCGTCGGGCAGCGATGTGCCGGCGTTGCCGTGCGCGATCACTGCGGCGACATCGGCGGGCAGTTCGACTCGCTCGGGCAGGGGCCTGCCGTCGACGACATTGAGGAGCGCATCGAGCAGCAGCAGGTAACCCGCTGCGCCCGCGTCCACCACTCCGGCAGACGCGAGCACCGGCAGCTGCTGCGGCGTGCGCTCAAGGGCAACCTGCCCCGCGTACCGGGCTGTCTCGAGCATGGCCACCAGCTGTGCCGCTCCGCCCTGCGACGAATCGTTAGCGACTGCGGCGCGCGCCGCGTGTGCGCAAGCCCGAGCGACGCTGAGAATGGTGCCTTCGACAGGTCTCATCACTGCGCTGTCTGCGGCCGTGCTCGCCGCCATGAGTCCTTCGGCCAGCCGCCAAGCGTCGATCATCGGCTCGGCGAGGCCTGAGCCGTCGTCGCCTGAGCCGTCGTCGGGGATATCGGGAGCCAACGTGGCGGCAAGGCCGCGCAGCAGCTGGCTGACGATGACCCCGCTGTTGCCGCGCGCGCCCATGAGCGCGCCGTGCGAAATTGCCCGGCAGACCTCGGAGCGCCCGGCGTCGGCAACGGGTTCCAATTCGGAGGCCACCGAGGCCAGCGTCAGGGCCATGTTGGTGCCGGTGTCGCCATCTGGCACCGGATACACGTTGAGTCTGTCGATCGTCGTGCGGTGCCGCTGCAACGCCTCGCCGTAGGCGCGCACGGCAGCCACAACATGGCCGGTGTCCAGCGCGTGCTTCGGCAGCCGTTCCGCAGACACCTCCTCGCTCATGACCGTCGAAGTTACAGCGCGCCCGCTGTGCACGGTTGGTAGCTTTCGGGACGCTGTGACGGCTGCTTCGGCGTCCGCGCAGACTCCCAGCCAACGGAGGCGCGAATGCAAGGCGTCATCAAGTCGTACGACCCTGCATCCAAAGTCGGCGTGGTCACTGACGATGTCGCACGCGCCGAGCACGAGCTGGCCCCTGATGCCTTGGAGGGTTCCATCTTCCGGATGGTGAGGCAGGGCCAGCGAGTCATCTTCGACCTCGACGATCAGGGGCTGGCAACCAGACTTCGCCTGGGTTCAGAGGTCGACTTGGGAACACCGGAATGGATCACCGCCGGGGGGAGCACCACGTGATCCGCGGCCGACCACGAAGTCGGCCGGCTCCGGAGCGCGGACGAGTGCAGCAACTGCGAAGCGCGAGCGAGTAGGAAGACCGACCCGGAGGTCACATTGCCCCCAACCACCAACCGCCAACTGCTCGAATGGGTCGACCGCTGGGCTGGCGTCATGCGCCCCGACAACGTCGTTTGGTGCGACGGGTCCGAATCCGAGTACGAGCGGCTCTGCGGCCTCATGGTCGAGTCGGGCACGCTGATCCCGCTCGATCCCCAGACCAGGCCGAACAGCTTCCTGGCCCGCTCGGATCCGGGCGATGTGGCCCGGGTAGAGGACCGCACGTTCATCTGCTGCGAGCGCGAGGTGGACGCAGGCCCCAACAACAACTGGCGGGCGCCCGACGAGATGCGGGCCGAGTTGAGCGAACTGTTCGCGGGCTCCATGCGAGGCCGGACCATGTACGTGGTGCCCTTCTCGATGGGTCCGCTGGGATCGCACATCGCCCACATCGGCGTCCAGCTGACCGACTCGCCCTACGTGGCGGTGTCGATGCGGATCATGACCCGCATGGGCCAGGCCACGCTCGACGTTCTCGGCGACGGAGAGTTCGTGCCGTGCGTGCATTCGCTGGGCGCGCCGCTCGAGCCCGGTGAGGACGACGTGCCGTGGCCGTGCGATGCCGAACGCAAGTACATCGTCCATTTCCCGGAGACCCGAGAGATCTGGTCCTACGGCTCGGGCTACGGCGGAAACGCGCTGCTGGGCAAGAAGTGCTTCGCGCTGCGAATCGCATCGACGATGGCCCGTGACCAGGGCTGGCTGGCCGAGCACATGCTGATCGTGGGCGTCACTCCCCCGGGCGGCGAAACGGTCTACGTGGCCGCTGCGTTCCCGTCGGCTTGCGGCAAGACGAACATGGCGATGATGATCCCGACCCTGCCCGGCTGGAAGGTCGAGACCATCGGCGACGACATCGCATGGATGAAGTTCGGCTCCGACGGCCGGCTGCATGCCATCAACCCCGAAGCCGGCATCTTCGGCGTGGCGCCGGGCACCGGCGACGACACCAACCCGAGCGCGCTGGCCACCATGTGGGGCAACTGCGTTTTCACCAACGTCGCCCAGACCTCCGACGGCGACGTGTGGTGGGAAGGCCTCAGCGATACGCCCCCCGAGGGACTCACCGACTGGCGAGGCAATGCATGGAGCCCCGACGCCGGCACTCCCGCCGCGCACCCCAACGCCCGCTTCACCGCTCCCGCAGCACAGTGCCCGACCATCGCGACCGAATGGGAAGACCCAGCCGGCGTGCCGATCTCAGCGATCCTGTTCGGCGGCCGACGAGCGACCACGGTGCCGCTGGTGACCGAAGCGCTCAGTTGGGAACACGGCGTGTTCCTGGGCTCAGTGATGTCGTCGGAAAAGACGGCCGCCGCTGCGGGAGCCATCGGCGAGGTCCGTCGTGATCCCTTCGCGATGCTGCCGTTCTGCGGCTACAACTTCGGCGACTACTTCCAGCACTGGCTGGACATCGGCGCGAAGCCCAACACGCATCTGCCGAAGCTGTTCTACGTCAACTGGTTCCGCAAGGACGACAACGGCAAGTTCATCTGGCCCGGCTTCGGCGAGAACTCCCGCGTGCTCAAGTGGGTCATCGAACGGGTCGCTGGCCACGGCGAGGCGGTGCCGACCGCAATCGGCCTGGTCCCGCCGCCCAAGGCGCTCGACACCACCGGCCTCGACTTGACCGACGAGCAGATCGTTTCGTTGACCACCGTCGACGAGGACGACTGGCGAGCCGAAATCGACATGATCGAAGCCCACTACAACACCCTCGGTGATCGCCTCCCGCCCGAGATGCGCCGTCAGCTCGACCAGCTCGAAGAACGCCTCGGCGTCTGAGGCCGCCGCCAGACCTACGGTCGGCGGGCAGTCGATCTCCGCGGCGCTCAGCTACCCAAGAACATGGCGCGGATGGCGAGTCCCATGATGAACAGGGCGCCGAATCCGAACAGCTCATAGCGGCGATGCGAGAGTTGCTGCCGGTAGGCGTACGCAATCGCGACCGCCACGGCTCGATTGCCGAGGTTCCAAAGTCGCTCTAGCCATCTTGGGCGCGGACAATTGGTCGTGTGCGCCGCACGCGACGTGATGTCGATGGGATCAACTACCTTGCTGTGTAGAGATACATAGCTACTGACGAACGTAACCTTGCGCCGACATTTCTCGGCAACTCACAATCACTCTGATGGAACGGCTCAGTGCATATCGGATTCAGAACTTCAGGAGGGCGAGGCGAATATGAGCTGGTGGGTCATCACGGTACCCTCAGCGCAAGAGAACTCGACGGCTGGACATTGTCTTGGAAGCTTCATGGTTTCGAGATCCACCCAAGTAATCTCCTCGTGCGGTCAGGCGAAAGTGAAAAGCCCAGGCTTCGGAGGCAGCGAGCTAACTCAAACACACCTCAAGTAGGGCGCCAGATGGGCGCCTTATTGCTATTGAGGCCGCGAAGAGATGCAGAAAATCTTGCCGACTCGATTCCTGTAATGTGCAAACAGGGCTATCTGCTTACGAAGATTGGGCTCGGACCCGATATACAGTTTGACGACAGAGACCGCGCGATCGTGGCGTCCCCGACCTACGTGTCGATCAAGAATGAGATCGCCGAACAGACTGTTTGGTTTGACCAACGTTGGGCTGTGGTTGAGCAATTGCACCAATTGGTACTCGACAACGAGTTACCCGATCTTCCCAACCGTATTGTCGAACTGCTTGATCAACACCGTCTAGCACTTGAACTGGGACCAGCCAGTGTCGAAGCGATCAAGACGACAAGCAGAATCTTCCGCTGGCTTGATAGCGTTGAGATTGCTCTCATTAGTCGCGGCAGGAACTATGTGCGCAACTTGATTCTTGGAACAGATGATGGTGATGGAATATCCTCTGCTATTCCGATAACGCTCGATCAACTTGCCCTTGACGACATTCCCATGCGCATTCAGAGGGCAGGTGAAATGAGGCTAAGCAATATTCGCGGGTCTTCTGGAGCTCGCTTCTCCAAGGAAGTGCGCAGAGTATGGGACGACACGTGCGCATTCTGTAGCTTGCGGCTACCAGGTGATGGGACAATTGGTTCAGGAGTGGACGCTGCGCACATATTGCCATGGCGTCACTTTGACCTTGACCGAGTAGATAACGGCGTTTGCTTGTGCAAGCTTCACCATTGGGCCTTCGACCAGATGCTGTTGGCCATTCGACACAAGGGTGGCAAGTACTACGTTGAAGGCACGGTTCTATTGGAGCGGATAGGGACTCGCGAGCGGGATCGCATCGCATCAGTAGTCGGAGAAATTCCCCACGAACTCTTACCGAGCCTAGTAGAACACCGGCCAAATCCGGTGTTCATTGAGAGGTTCTACGCGGGTATCGACCTAACGCTTCTCACCTGAATCAAAGTGTTTCTTAGAAGTCTACCAATTCGGGTCCCAGCACACGTCTTATGCGACGGCCGAGCCATTCGGCAACCGGCACTGACACTGCATTTCCGCAAGCGTGGTAGCGGGCGCTATCTAGAGCCTGTAGGTTGTGTTGCCTTCGCTTGGGCACAGTCCAGTTGTCCGGAAATCCCTGTAGACGTTCGGTCTCCAGTGGCGTAAGTCGTCTTACCCAGCCCTGAGGGTATGAGACGTAGTTGCGAGACCAATCAGTTCCTGTATGTCTAGCTGACTCAGCATACAGACAGTGCGCTAATTTCTTGACGAACCCTTTGCTAGCATCTCCAACGCAGATCTTAAAGGGGGAAACAGTTTTCTGTCCATTCGATCGGCGCGTCTCAGAATCCCGGTCGCGGCATTCGGGCTCAAAAAGTACTGCTCCGGCACGTTCGGCTCCTCCAAGATATCCGATAATGAAGACTCGAGAGCGTGACTGGGGGATGCCGAAGTATCGACTGTCAAGAACCCGCCACGCGATGCCATACCCGAGTTCGGCCAACGTCCGTACGACGACTGCAAAATCTCTTCCTTGGTTGGAAGATAGGAGTGCCGCAACGTTCTCGATGACGAGAGCTTTGGGGCGACACGACTCAATAAGGTCGGCAAATGCATAGAAGAGTCCAGACTGGTTTCCTGCGAGACCCGCTCTCGGTCCCATTCTGGCGAGGCTGACATCTTGACAAGGGAATCCTCCGGCCCAAACGTCGGCATCTGCGATTTCATATGGCTCCACTTCGCGAATGTCTCGGGCTCGCTCTACATGTGGCCAATGTTGTTCCAAGATTTCAAGACAGAAATCCTTTATTTCGCACTGCCACACTGTTTCCAAGCCAGCGCGCTCAAATCCAAGGTCGAAACCTCCGATGCCAGCAAAGAAGCTGGCGACGCGAAGCCTCGTCGCAGGCGTCGGTTCATCCAAGAACATGATGATCGAACGGTAGACCGTCGGTGTGACACGAGGGGGGATGGCAAACGACTCTCTCTAGAGGATTCTGAACGACGAGTGGCTCACCGCACGGACGACCGCATGAGCTACACCGGCCATGGTCGAGGACCGGCTGCCGATGCCCGACCACTCGGCGACGAGTCGCCAAGGGATCGCACGTCCCATGACTCGAAGTTCCATTCGGTGGCGCTCCAAGAACTGTGTGCGCTCAGCTGCCCAAGAACATGGCGCGGATGGCGAGTCCCATGATGAACAGGGCGCCGAATCCGAACAGCTCATAGCGGCGATGCGAGAGTTGCTGCCGGTAGGCGTACACGAACGCGACCGCCACGGCGCAGCAGACTCCGTAGAACACATGGAATGCAGGCGCTTCGACTTCGGCGACCCCGATGACGACAACGCCGACGGTGAGCTGGACGAAGACCAGCACCCACGCGGCACCAAGGAGCCACCACAAGCTGCTGTGTCGCATGTGGTGCCAGCGGACGGCGGCGAGCGACCACAGGCCTGCAACACCGTTCGAGATCACGAGCGCCCAGCCCAGCACGACGTGAAGCGATTTCCAGAACTCAGCGGACATGCATCTCGGCTCGCTGGGAGGAGATCACCGCCGCGGCGGCGACTGCGTTTGATGGTCTCACCGCTGACGCGGCGAGACGTGTTGCGTGAAGAGATGGATGAACATCAACAGGTTCTGCGCGTCGCCATGGCCGTTGGCCAAGTTGAGCTCGCCGGGGCGGCGGGCCTCGATGTCGCTGAGCTTCATCACATCGAGCGCTCGCAGCAGGCCCACCGGAGCGCCCGCAGACACCAGCTCGCCGATGTCGCGCACCAGGTGTCGGCCTCGCAGGCCCTGGGCCTGGATCAGGCTGCGCAGCAGCAGCCGGGCGAGGGCGCACGCGCTCGCGGGCGACACGTCGGCCACCGCAGCGGCTTCGGTGTAGAGCGGGACGAGCTTGCGGTCCAGTCCCGGCGGAGGACCGGCCGGCTCACTGGAGCGAGCGTCGTCGGCGTCTCGAGGCTCGTCGCTCACCTCAGGCGACGGCACCGGTGTCGCGCAACTTGACGATGTCGTCAGCGTCGTAGCCGGCTATGGCGAGCACGTCGTCGGTGTGCTGGCCTGGATGCGCTGGCGGGCCCTGGACCGATTCGACGGTCCGTCCAAAGCGCGGTGACGGGCTGGGCTGGGTAACCCCGGCTACTTCGCAGAACGTATTGCGATGCACATTGTGCGGATGCTGGGGCGCCTCTTCGAGCGTCAGCACTGGGGCGAAGCACACGTCGGTGGCGTCCATGATCTCGCACCATTCGTCGCGGGTCTTGGCTCTGAAAACCTCGGCGATGCGATCCTTGAGATGGGGCCAGCTGCTGCGGGAATTCTGCTTGGCGAACTCAGCGTCGTCGTCGAGCCCGGTCAGCCTCACCAGCTCTGCGTAGAACTGCGGTTCGATCGACCCGACCGAGATGTAGTTGCCGTCAGCGCATTGGTACACGTCGTAGAAGTGGCTGCCGGTATCGAGCAGGTTCGTGCCGCGCTCGTCGTTCCACACACCCAGCGCACGCATCGAATGGAACATCGCCATCAGCGTGGCGGCGCCGTCGACCATGGCTGCGTCGATGACCTGTCCCTCGCCGGAACGCTGCGCTTCGAACAGGCCGCAGGCCACGCCGAACGCGAGCAGCATTCCGCCGCCGCCAAAGTCGCCCACGAGGTTGAGCGGCGCTATCGGTGGCTCGCCCGCCCGTCCGATCGGTTCGAGCGCGCCAGCCAGCGCGATGTAGTTGATGTCGTGCCCCGCGCCCAGGTGATACGGACCTTCCTGACCCCAGCCGGTCATCCGGCCATAGACGAGTCCCCGATTGCGGGCGAGGCACTCTTCGGGGCCGATCCCCAAGCGTTCCATCACGCCCGGACGGAATCCTTCGATCAGCGCGTCGGCATGCTCGACAAGGCGCAGCAACGCCTCGGCGCCGTCGGGATTCTTCAGGTCGAGCCCGATCGAAGATCGACCGCGAGCCAGCACGTCGATGGGCGGAACGTCGACATCGTGGTCCCGCACGTTTCCGGCTCGATCCACCCGGATGACCTCCGCGCCCATATCCGAGAGCATCATCCCGCAAAAGGGCGCCGGCCCGATCCCCTGCATCTCGATCACCCTGGTCCCCGCCAGCGGTCCTGTGCCCATGTCTGGTCCCCCCTCGTCACGTCGGGGCAACGCTACTTCGCACTCTCGATCTGGGCGCTGTCAGGGCGTTGTCTGCTCCAGCGCTCTGCGGATCGTACGGGCCACTCGAACGACCGCCGCTGGCGTGCGGGTTCCCCACCAGAACAGATCCTGTCCGCCGACGAGGTGGGTCGGTGCGTACTGCGACAACTCGTCCACATGCCGCAGATGCCACGGATACGGCTCGGTTGGGGCGAGGATCACCTCAAAGTGCCCGGCCGAGAGGTCGGCATCGGAAAGGGTCGGGTAGGCGTCGCGGTCAGCGAAGGCCACCTCGACACCGCAATAGCGGAGCAGCGAGGCGCCGTACGTCCGCGCGCCGATGGTCATGTACGGCCGGCGCCAGATCGGCACGAAGACGCGAACATTTCCGACCAGCGCCGCTGGGCCCCGCAAGTCGGCTGGCTTGGGCAGCGGTTCAGGAGTCCAGGCCACACCGATCCGTTGCGCCAAGCGGCCCAGTTCGGGCTCTACGTCGCCGAGCGCCGCAATATGCAGAGCCTCCACGTTGAGACCTGCCGCGACCAGCGCGTCATAGTCCTGCCTGCGGTTCTCCTCGCGATCGGTCACGACAAGGTCCGGCCCCAGCGCGACGATCGCTTCGACGTCGGGATTCTTGGTGCCACCCACGTGTGGCAAATCGGGCCGCTCACAGAAGCGGGTGCACGCGATCGGGTCGGTACCCCAGGTCGCCAGCGTCTCGGTGACACTCGGAACGAGGCTCACGATGCGCACCGACGGCAGGGTAACGACGGTCTAGGTTCGCTCCCGTGGACTCGTCAGCCAGCCGGCTCGACGCAGCGCAGCGCGCTGCGGTGGATTCGGAGGCGAGCGCCCTCTTGGTGGTGGCGGGACCAGGGAGCGGCAAGACCCGAGTGCTCACGCATCGGATCGCTCGGCGAGTCGACGACGAGTCGATCCAAGCACGGCATGCGGTGGCCGTCACCTTTACGCGGCGAGCTGCGCACGAGTTGCGTTCCCGGCTTCGGGACTTGGGCGTCGACGGCACCGGCCCGGTCGGCACCTTTCATTCCATTGCATTGGCACAACTGCGCCAATACGACATCGACCGCGGGCGATCCGTGCGCAAGGTCCTGCCGAGCCGTGCCGCTCTCAGCGGTGAGCTCGCAGAGCATCTGCGCGACAGGTTTGGAGCCCGACCGCCAGTGACCGTGGCGGTCGCTTTGCGCGAGATCGACTGGGCGAAGGCGAGCGATCTCTCAGCCGCCGAGTACCGCGACGGTCCCGGCCCCAGACGAGTGGGATCTGGCGCCGAGGCCACAGCGGAGCTGTACTCGCACTACGAGCGCACCAAGACGCGCCGACGAATGCTGGACTTCGACGACCTGCTCATCGAGTGCACACGCCTGATGCACTCCGACGAGCACTTCGCGAACGCCCGACGCTGGCTGCACCGTCACTTCTTCGTCGACGAATTCCAGGACCTGAACCGGCTGCAATGGAACCTGCTGGTGGCTTGGCTGGGCGGGACCTCCGCCGTGCGCGACGGCGCCTGCGACATCTGCGTCGTCGGCGACACCGATCAGGCCATCTATGGGTGGAACGGCGCAGACAGCAGCTACATCGCTGAGTTCGGTCGCCGTTTCGACGGTGCTGAAGTGGTGCATCTCGACCTCAACTACCGCAGCCATCCGTTGCTCGTCGCCGCGGCATCCGCCGTCATGTCCCCCAGCGAGCCAGCAACCCCAGCACAGTCTCAACGAGGTGGACACGACCAACAGCCCGCACGCCCGCACGAAATCGGTCCGGCGCCCACGGTGACGGCATACGACGACGAGGCGGCCGAGGCCGACGGCATCGCCCGCTGGATCACCGCGCAGAACAAGCGATGGGGCTCGTTCGGTGTGCTGGCGCGCACGAACGCGCAGCTGCACGATGTCGCCGCAGCTCTGGGCTCGGCGGGCATCCCACATCGAATCGGCGGCCAGCGAGGCTCCTTCGGGCAGCTGCCGGAGGTGCGCGAACTGCTCGACCGGCTCCGCGCTTCGGGAGCGGACTTCGCTTCGGTCGTCGCCGAGCTACGCCAGGAAGCCAGCAGCCGGCCGCGGTCTTCCGACAGCGCTTCGAGCGATCAGACGGAGTTGCGACTGCTGGACCTCGCTGCGGTCTACCTGGACGAGCAGGCAAGCGCCGTAGGCCGCCGCAATGCCCCACTGGGTGCGGACGGTCGCAGCTTTGCCACCTGGATCGGTCTGCTGTCAGGGCGCGACCGCGAGCTCACCGGCGATCTGTTCGGCATCGATCGCTTCACCCGCCCCGGCGGTGCTGTGACACTTGCAACGTTTCACGCTGCGAAGGGCCTCGAATGGCGCTATGTCGTCATCGCGGGCGCCGAGGACGGATTGGTACCGCTGCGTCACGACGATCCCGAAGAACGTCGGCTCTTCTATGTCGCCGTGTCGCGAGCCACCCACGCGCTGCACTTCACCTGGGCGCGGCACCGGCCACGGACCGACCGCCGCAATCGCGAGCCCTCGCGGTGGCTGGCACTCATCGAGCATGCGACCGCCGAGCCGCCGCCGCTCGGCCCCCAGGACGCCGCTGCCCACCTCGCAGCGGCGCGCGCTGCGTTGGATCGTTAGTCGAGGTCGACGAACACCGGCGTGTGGTCCGAAGGCTTGGTGCCCTTGCGGGCGTTGCGGTCGATGAGGCAGAACCGGGTCGTATCGACCACCGGCACCGTGCCCAGCAACAGGTCGATGCGCAGGCCGTGGCGTTTGTAGAACGCGCCGTCGCGGTAGTCCCACCAGCTGTACAAGCCCGCAGCGCCGTAGTGCTCGCGGAAGATGTCCGCCAGCCCCCAGTCGCACACGGCTTGCACCGCGGCCCGTTCTCGCTCGGTGACGTGGGTCCGCGGCTCGGGATTGTCCGGATCCCACACATCCCGATCATCAAGGCACACGTTGAAGTCGCCGCCGACCAGAACGGGCTCGGCTGGATCGCACGTGGCCTCCAAGTGTGCGCGCAGGCGCCCGAGCCAGTCCAGCTTGTAGCGGTAGTGATCGTGGTCGACGGCCCGGCCGTTGGGCACGTACACCGAGCTCACCGTGACGCCTGCGCACCGGGCTGAAACGATCCGGGCATCGGGGTCCGGCTCGCGCCCGTCAGCAAAGCCCGCAATCGGATCCTCAATCCCCACGCTCGACAGGATCGCCACGCCGTTCCAGCGCCCCTCGCCGTGATGCACCGACGCATAGCCCTGCGCCTCGAAGTGCAAGTGCGGGAACTGCTCGTCGGCCATCTTGGTCTCTTGCAACAGCAGCACGTCGGGCTCGGCATAGTCCAGCCACTCGTCAACCCGCTCCAGCCGGGCATTGAGGCTGTTCACGTTCCAGGTCGCGATCCGCACCTCGGGGACGCTAATGGCCACGGCGCCGACGTCGGGGCTCAACGAGCGAGCGGCTTGTAGGTGATGCGCCTGGGATGCGCCGCGGCCGAGCCGCGGCCGGTCGGCGGGGCGGCGGCGCCCAGCTCGCGCTTGCGGAAGGCCTCGTAGTCGCTGAAGTTGCCCTCGAACCAACGCACCACGCTGTCGCCCTCGAAGGCCAGCACATGCGTGGCGATCCGGTCCAGGAACCAGCGGTCGTGGCTGATGACCACGGCGCACCCTCCGAAGGACTCCAGCGCGTCTTCGAGCGATCGCAGCGTGTCCACGTCGAGGTCGTTGGTGGGCTCGTCGAGCATCAGCACGTTGCAGCCCGACGTCAGCGTGCGTGCCAGATGCACCCGATTGCGCTCGCCGCCTGCGAGCTCGCCCACACGCTTCTGCTGGTCCGAACCGGTGAAATTGAACGACGCCACGAACGCTCGGCCGTTCACCTCGCGGGCACCGCCGACGCCGTCGATGCGGAGCGTGTCGTGGCCGTCGGTGATCTCGGTGTACACGGTGCGGCTGTCGTCCAACCGGGCCCGCGACTGGTCCACGTAGGCAATGTCGGTCGTCTCGCCCACGGTGATCGATCCCGCGTCGGGCACCTCGTCGCCGACAAGCATCCGAAACAGCGTCGTCTTGCCCGCGCCGTTCGCGCCGATGACGCCAACGATGCCGCCGGGCGGCAAGCTGAACGACAAGTCATCGAACAGCAGCTTGTCCCCGAATGCCTTCGACAGCCCGTTTGCTTCGATGACCAACGAGCCCAGCCGACGCGACATCGGAATGGTGATCTGCAGCGCGTCAGCGCGCCGCTGCTCGGTAGCGGTGTCTCGATGCGCGGCCAAGAGTTCCTCGTAGGCGTTGACGCGTGCCCTGCTCTTCGCCTGGCGAGCCCGCGGCGACATTCGAACCCATTCCAGTTCACGTGCCAGCGTGCGTGCCCGGGCATCAGATTCGCTCCGCTCAGCAGCCATCCGCGCCGCCTTGCGCTCCAGCCACGCGCTGTAGTTGCCCTCGAACGGCATCGTGCGCCCGTGGTCGATCTCGAGAATCCAGCCGGCCACGTTGTCCAGGAAGTAGCGGTCGTGGGTGATCGCCACCACCGTGCCCGAATAGTCCGCCAGGAATCGCTCCAGCCAGGCCACTGACTCGGCGTCGAGATGGTTGGTCGGCTCGTCGAGCAGCAGCAGATCCGGATGCGACAACAGCAGCCGGCACAGCGCCACGCGGCGCCGCTCCCCGCCCGACAACGTCGTCACATCGGCATCGGGTGGCGGCAGCCGGAGCGCGTCCATGGCGATGGCCACCTGTCGCTCGAGGTCCCACGCTCCCGCCGAGGCGATGCGGTCCTCCAGTTCGGCCTGCTGGGTCCCGAGCGCATCGAAGTCGGCGTCGGGATCGCTCCAGCCGGCAAGAACTGCTTCGTATTGTGCGAGCAGCGCCGCAGTCGCCGCGACGCCCGACATCACGTTGCCTTCGACGTTCATCGAGGCGTCCAGCTCTGGCTCCTGAGGCAGCAGGCCAACCGCGGCCCCCAAGGCGAGTCGTGCCTCGCCGGTGTAGCCGTCGTCGAGACCGGCCATGATCCGCAGCAGGGACGACTTTCCCGAGCCGTTGTGCCCGATGACTCCGATCTTGGCGCCACCCAAGAACGCGAGCGTCACATCGCGTAGCACCTCGCGGTCCGGCGGGTAGAAGCGTCCCGCCTTTCGCAGCGTGTAGATGAACTCAGCGGCCATGACGTCAGCGGGACATCAGCGCAGGCGCAAGCCCACGAGCGCTTCCAGTTCTCGCAGTGCCTCGTCGGGATCTATCACCTTGATCGCCGCCATCCCCATCGCAGCTGCGGGCTTGCAGTTGATGCCGAGGTCATCGAGATAGGCCGTCCGGGCCGGGTCGATGCCCAATTCAGCGCAGGCGAGCTCGTAGATCCGCGGATCGGGCTTGCGCAACCCGACGACGGACGACTCGATCACCACGCCGAACAGCTTCATCACCTCGGCTATCGCGGCGGCTGTGGCCGCGTCACGCGCCATCCCAGCGCCATGTCCCGCCCGCACGTTGTTGGTGATGCAGCCGATCGGCAGCCGCTCAGCAAGAATCTCGAGCGCCCGGACCATCTGCGGGCGCAGGCCACCGCTGAGGCACGCGAGCACCTCCGCTCCCGAGACCGAGTAGCCGATCTCGGCGGCCTCGGCCTCGAACAGCGCGGCGAAGGTTTCGACGCTGATCTCGCTGCGTTCCAACTGGGCCCAGGCGTTGTCGTCGGGGTTGGTGGCGTTGATCTGGCGAATCGTGTCGCTCGGGATGCCGAGACGCTCCTCGTAGCGGTTGAACGACTCGAATGGGCTCTCGGTGATGACACCGCCGAAATCGAAGAGGACCGCGCGAATCCTGCCCGCTTGCACGGGGGCGCACGCTATCTGGACCGCCGTGCGACCCGATCGGTGCTTGTCCGCTGTTCGCGCGTTGCGCGCGTTTTCTGGTCCAAGGTCGCGCGAGTAGTACCAGATTTTCGCACGTTGCGCGCGAAAATCCACCAGCTGCGCGCGAGCGTTCGCTAGGGTCCCTCGCTATGGCCACGGACACGACGACGTCGGCGTCAGATTCGACAATGGCAGCGAAGACCGCAACGCCCCGCAAGCGCTGGAAGAGTCGGGCAGTCACCCGGACTGTCGATGCCGGTAATTCCGCGTATTGCGCCGTGTGCGACGAGCTGATCAAGTTCCGCGCCCGCATCCGAGCCGAGCAGATCATCTGCAACGTGTACGTGAAGAATCGCTGGGACCGCGTCGAGCACTATCACCCTGACTGCTACGAGCAGGCCGACAGCCCGTACGGAGAGCCCAACGGCTGAGAGGCATCCAATCGGTGGTCGGCGGCCTGCTGGCCGTCAGCCGGTTCAGATCACCTGGCTCAAGAACAGCTTGGTTCGCTCTTCGGCCGGGTCGGTGAAGAAATGCTCGGGCGTGCCGACTTCGACGATCTCACCGTCCTCCATGAAGATGATCCGGTCGGCGACTTCGCGGGCGAAGCCCATTTCGTGCGTCACCACCATCATGGTCATGCCTGAGCGCGCCAGCCCTTCCATCACGTCGAGCACTTCTTTGATCATCTCGGGGTCGAGCGCGGAGGTCGGCTCGTCAAAGAGCATCACGCGGGGCTCCATCGCGAGGGCTCGGGCGATCGCCACGCGCTGCTGCTGACCGCCTGAGAGCTGGCCTGGGAACTTCTGGGCCTGTTCGGGGATGCCGACCCGTTCGAGCAGCGACAGCGCCAGCTCTTCGGCCTCGGGCCGGGATTTCTTGCGGACCCACATCGGGGCGAGCGTGATGTTGTCCAGCACGGTCAGGTGCGGGAACAGGTTGAACTGCTGGAAGACCATCCCGACCTCGGAGCGGATCTTCTCGATGTTGCGCAGATCGTTGGTCAGCTCGATGCCGTCGACGAGGATCTGGCCGCTCTGATGGGCCTCGAGCCGGTTGATGCAGCGGATCCAGGTGCTCTTGCCTGAGCCCGACGGCCCCAGCACCACCACGATCTCGCGTTCCTTGATGGTCGCGCTAATCCCGGTCAGTGCCTGGAAGTCGCCGAACCACTTGTCCACGTCGCGGCACACGATCATGTCGTCGCGCGCCGCGAGCTCGTCGGACACAGCGACCGTGGCGTCCCCGTGCATACGGCCAACAGGTGGTGGTGGCGGACTCATGTGCGGTACCTCGCCGTTCTCATAGAAGCCAGTCTTGTAGATGCCGATCTCACTGTCGGGGCCTCATCGCTGACCCAGTCCGACCCGGCGCTCGAGCCGCTGGCTGTACTTCGACATGGAGAATGCGACGACCCAATACACCGCTGATACGAACAGCAGGCCTTCTCGACGCACGCCGAGGAACTGCGTCTGGTTGGGGATCACCGAGTTGGCAAGGCGCAGGAAGTCGAACAGTCCGATGATCGCGAGCAGCGACGTCTCTTTGAACGTGGCGATGACCTGGCCGACCAATGGCGGGATCGACACGCGCAGCGCCTGAGGCAGCACGATGAAGCCCGTGCGCTGAGTGGTCGTGAGACCGACGGCGTCGGCCGCCTCGTACTGCCCCCGGCGGATCGATTGCAGGCCACCGCGCACGTTCTCGGCCAAATACGCGGCCGAGAACAGGGTGTATCCGGTGATGGCCGCCGCAAGCTCGCCCAGTTCCATGCCGGGCGGGAGGAACAACGGCAGGACGATCGAGAAGAAGATCAGCACCGTAATCAGCGGGATGCCGCGAACGATCTCGATATAGCTGGTGGCCAGAACCCGGAAGATCGGCTGCCGAGACGTCCTCGCCAACGCCAGCACCACCCCGAGCGGGAACGACAGCATGATCGTGAGCACCGCAACGAACAGCGTCACGCTGAACCCGCCCACGATCGCGCCCGTCGGCGTCGAAATCGTCGAGGGCGTGTTGATCACCGTGGCTCCGTAGAACACGAGCGTTACCGTCACCGCCCAGGCGCCGACGAGCCGCCGCCGCTGCGCCTCGACACCGGCGAAGTTGGGTGCCAGCAGTCCCGCCATGGCCAGCAGCAAGAATCCGATGCGTCCGACCTGCAGCATCGAATACCAGCCGAAGAACGCCGCGACCCAGTGGAACGCTGCAAGCAGGAGCAGTCCGATCGCCGCCAACCGGCCGACCTCGCCGGCATTCGGGCGTGTGAGCCACCACAGCACCGCGGAGCCGAGCACGGCGAACGCCAGCGCCATCGGCAAGATCGTGGAGTACACGTGGGCGTAGTCGATGTCGGGATCGCGCAGCACCACCCAGTACAGAACGAACGGGCTGACCAACCATGCCAAGTTCACCGCCGCTCGCGTCCGGCCCAGTGCCTCGCGAGGCAGTTCCGGGTCGCCCTCGTCGTCGGGTGCGTTTGCCAGGACCTGTGCCCGGGCGATGCGCCCGATCGCGAAGCAGCCCACGAGCAAGAGCCACATCACGGTCCACGGGAGTTTTGTCGTGAGCGCCACGGTGCGCCCTGGCTCTGCGATGAACTCGCCTTCCTTGAAGGCGTAGTGACCGTACCGCACGACCCACGTCGACCCGATGATGATGCCGACGAGGGCGAAGAGCAGACTTGTCGTCGGCACGAATGTGGTGCGGCGCGCCAAGTCGTCACGAGACGTCCACAGGGCAAGCCCGGCACCGATCAGCACGACGGCGAGCAACCACCACGTCCAGCGATCCGCCATTGCGGCGGCGAACGATTCGCGCAACCGATCGTCGGCGGCATCGCGCTGAAACGAGCCGTCGGCATGAGTGAGCACGCTGGGTTCGCGCAGCAGGATCCCGGCCGCGATGAACGCGCCCGCAGACATGAGCCAACCCGTCAGGCGCTTGATCGACACGCCGCCCCAGCGGGCCCATATCCCGATGCTGAGTCCCGCCAGCACCATGACGGTGCCGACCGACACCCACACGCGCATGTACTGCTCCTCGGGATACGCGTGAGTGAACAGCAGTCGCAAGTTGGTGCGCACCGCAGGCCACGAACGCTGCTCGCTGAACACGAAGTTCAGGAGTCCGCGATAGGCGAAGAGCGCCAGCAGCACCGCCAGCACCGTCAGCACTGCGTTTCGCTTGTTTGGGAACAGGTTCTCGCGCACCCAGCGGCCCGGCGGCAGGCTGGGTCGATCGGGTGGGCTGGCCGAGGTCATGGGCTCGGCGACGACGACCGTGGTGCCGCCCGGGAGCATCGGATCGGTCACCTCAGCGCTCCACGATCCGCAGCCGGATGTTGAAGAAGTTCACGACCACTGAGATCGTCAGCGAGCACGCCAGGTAGAACAGCATCCACACCGCCACCACCTGCAGTGTCTTTCCGGTCTGGTTGTAGACGGTCTGCCCGATCTGGACGAGATCGCTGTAGCCGACCGCAATGGCCAGCGACGTGTTCTTGGTGAGGTTCAGGTACTGATTCCCCACTGGCGGAAGGATGACTCGCAGCGCCTGCGGCAGGATCACCCGGCGCAACGTGGTTGAGCGCCGCAGGCCCAACGCCTCAGCAGCTTCGTTTTGCCCCTTCGGCACCGCCAGGATGCCGCCTCGAACGATCTCGGCGATGAACGTCGAGGTATAGAACACGACGCCGAAGTACACGGCGGCGAAACCCGTGGAGAGGTTCAGTCCTGCTGGCCCGTAGTTGGCGAAATGGCCCGGCTGCACGATGTCGGGGCGCATGGCATCGATGGGCTGACCGGTGCGTCCGTTGCCGAACTTGTCCGCCAGCACCCCCAGTCCATCGCTTGAAGAGTTGACAATCCAACTCGACAGCCCGGGCCACAGCACGGCGAACAGAAACACGACGATGCCGGCCGTGATCACGGCGAAGATCATCCGGAACCAATCGTCGTCGGTGAGCCGTGTGAGGCCGGCGGGCGTGCGGCGGCTGGCCAGGAACTTCCGAATCCACCACACAGCGACCGCAGCGGCGATCACCGCAGCAGCGAGCTGCACGACGCCTTGGGGGATCTTCCCCACTGCGTCGGAGAGGCTGCGAATCGGCGAGCCGAGCCATCCGAAGATCGGATGGACGAACCAGCCCACAATCGCAAACGCGGCAATCGTTCCCGTGGCCCAGGCACCTGCCTGGGTTTGCTCGCCGGTCATCTCTCGCCTGGTGGCGAGTCGCCGGAACACGATGCGGGCAACCACAGCGCCGATCACCAAGATGACGGCCCACTGATAGAAGCCGTCGGCCACGAACACCCGAGGCACCGAGAGTCCCTTGTTCGACAGGTGCACCCACCCCGGGATGGGGCCCATCCCGAATGAGACGTTCGGCAGCGCCGTCAGCACCGCCGCATACACGAGAATCTGCACCAGCAGCGGGATATTGCGCAGGCTCTCGACGTACATGCCTGCCAGCCGCCGCACCGGCCAGTTGGACGACAGGCGCGCGAGGCCAACGAGCACACCGATGACCGACGCAAGCGCGATGCCTGCGGCCGCCATGCGAATCGTGTTCACCATGCCGACGAACAGCGCTCTGCCGCCTGTGTCGGGACTGGTGTCGATGCCCGAACCGACCTTGATGCCGATGTGTTCAGAGATGAAGTCGAAGTCGATCTGGGCGCCGCTCGCTCGCAGACTGTCGCCCGCTTCGGCGGCCAGGAACCACAGCGCTCCCAGCACGAGCGCCAGCGCCCCCACCTGTGCGATCCAGCGCACGACAGTGGCGTCTCGGTAAAAGGGCGGCCGGGAGCCCAGTGTCCGCAGTGATTCGTCGCCCGCTGCAGTTCGAGGGTCGCTCACCGAGGGTCACCTTACGCGACCAGTTCGCGCCACTCGAGCTTTGCGATGCCCAGACGCGCAATGGCCCCCGATCCGTGTGGACCGGGGGCCATACGACAGTGGTCGATCGATCAGCTGCCGACTCGACGAACTCGCCAGCCGGCAGCGGCTCGACTAGCGAGCAGGTGGCGCGTAGATGAGACCGCCTGCGGTCCAGCGGGCGTTGGCCGAGCCGTCACGGCTCAGACCCACCGGGCCGAGATTGCGGGTGTAGACCTCGTCGTAGTTCCCGACCTGGCTGATCACGTTGTAGAAGGCATCTGCGGTCAGACCCATCTTGGTCTGCAGCTCGCCCTCTCCGCCAAGCATGCGAACGGCCTCAGCGTCGAGGTTCCCGCCGCTCAACATCGAGTCGATGTTCTCCGACGTGATGCCCTTCTCGTCGGCGATGATCATGGCGTACACGGTCCAGTTGACGACATCGCCGAACGTGGACTGGTTCTGCGCGTACACCGGGCCGAGTGGCTCCTTGGAGATCGGCGTCGGCGGGAAGATCGCCCACTCCTGATCGCCTTCTTGTTTCACCTTGCGGCCGACGAGCGCCGAGCCGTCGGTGGTGACCGCATCGCACGCGCCGCTGATGAAGTTCTCGGTGACAATGTCGAAGTCCTCGAACGTCGTCAGCGTGATCTCGATGCCAGCTGCATCAGCCGCATCAGCGATATTCTTCTCAGTGGTCGTGCCGGCGTTGGTGCATACCGTGGCCCCCCTCAGATCAGCGACTGACGAGGAGCCCGAAAAGCCGTCGCTCACGCGAGCCATGACCTGCTGGCCGTCGTAATAGGTGGTCGGCCCGAAGTCGAGCACTAGGTCGGAGTCCCGGCTCTGCGTCCAGGTGGTGTTGCGCACCAGCAGGTCGACCTCGCCCGACTCCACAGCGCTGAAGCGCTCGGCCGCGGTCAGCGGCACGAAGTTGACGTCGTTCGCGTCTCCGAGGATCGCAGCGGCGACTGCACGGCAGTAGTCGGCGTCGAAGCCGGTGGTACTGCCATCAGGCTGGGTCTCTGAGAAGGCAACTGCGGATCCGCTGACGCCGCAGTTGAGGGTGCCCCGCGAAATGACTTCATTCAGCAGGTCGGCGTCTTGAGTGAGCGCCACGCTGGTGCTGGGCTCTTCAGCCTCGGTGGTCACGGCCGGCTCGGTATCGCCGGGGGTGGCGGCCTCGTCGTCGCCGGAACCGCAGGCTGCCGCGAACAGGCCGAGTGCCAAGAGCGCGCCGCCGAAGCGCAGCACAGTACGTCTGGTCATAAGAATGCTTCCCTTCCCAAGAAGTCAATGAGCGTCAAGACGTCAGCCGCGGCGAACTTGCCACAATCGCGCCATCCGCCGCGAATGGTACTCGCACCGGTCGGTCACCCGGTCCGCTCATGAATACGATCACGTTACGCAGAATCTCCCGAAAACTGCCCAATGTCGGAGTGAACCAGACCTCGCACACGATGATCGTGGGCGAAGCGGCGCCCGACGGGCAGACTGGCTTGATGGCCCACCCCTGCGACCACGCTCTCGCCGCGAGCGTGGCCACCGAAGCCGGGGCCATGCTGGTCGAGATCCGCGAGCGCATGTTCAACGCGGGCGCGGGGACGTGGGAAGTCCGCGACACCGGCGACATGGAGGCGCACCGCCTCATCATGAACCGCCTGAGCGAAGCACGGCCCGGTGACGCAATCCTGTCCGAAGAGGGCCGCGACGATCACGGTCGGCTGTCAGCAGAGCGGGTTTGGATCGTCGACCCGCTGGACGGGACACGCGAGTACTCCGAGCCCGGCCGCAGCGACTGGGCCGTGCATGTCGCGCTGGTCGAGGGCGGCATTCCGACGGCTGGCGCCGTGGCGCTGCCCGCTGTGGGCCAAACACTGTGCACCGACCCGGAGCCGTCATTGCCCGCCGCATCAGGCGGCCGTCCGCGCATGGTCGTGAGCCGTTCCCGACCCCCTGCGGCCGCGATCATCGTGGCCCAGGCGCTCGACGCCGAGCTGATGACATTGGGCTCCGCCGGTGCAAAGGCGATGGCGGTGGTGCTGGGGATGGCTGACATCTACGCCCACTCGGGCGGACAATACGAATGGGACAATTGCGCGCCGGTCGCTGTGGCGCGGGCGGCGGGCCTGCACGCCAGCCGCTGTGACGGCTCCGATCTGGAATACAACTTCGCCGATCCCTGGCTCCCCGACGTTCTCATCTGCCGTCGTGAGTTCGCAGCCGATTCCCTCGAAGCGCTGCGAAAGGTGATTGAAGGCGAGGCCTGATGTCTGACATGGAATTGACGGCGACGAAGTACTCCGTGGACCCCCCGGTTGCGACCCTCACGCTGTCTCGGCCGCATCGCCGCAATGCGTGGACCGGCCGGATGCACACCGAATTCCGCTGGCTGCTCGAACAAGCCGAGGCGGACCCGGCGGTCCGAGCAGTCATCATCACCGGCGAGGGACGGGACTTCTGCGTCGGCGCCGATACCGCGGCACTCCAAGGTCACAGCGACAAGGGCGGCTACGACGCCGGAACACCACCCGATCTGGCCATGCCGGGCTACGGCGTGGCGCCGGAGTTCAACCAGAACTTCGCATTCATGATGGCGTTGGAGGTCATCACCATCGCAGCGGTCAACGGTGCCGCAGCCGGTGCCGGATTGGTCCTTGCCTGCTACTGCGACCTGCGCTTCGCTGCCGCCGATGCGAAGCTGACCACCGCCCACGGGCCCCTCGGGCTGCCGGCAGAGTTCGGCCTGTCATGGGTGCTTCCCCGGCTGGTCGGCATCACGCGGTCGAACGACCTGCTGCTGTCGAGCCGCAAGCTCTTGGCCTCGCAGACGCAGGGCTGGGGACTGTGGAATGAGATCATGGACGCCGAGTTGCTCATGGACCATGTCAACAACTACGCGCACGACATGGTCGCCCGAGTCGCTCCCAGCTCGCTGTCGGTGACCAAACGGCAGATCTATCTCGACCAGCACCGCGATGTCGGCACGGCGGTAGCAGAGTCCGATCGCTTGCTGTCCGACATGATCCCCAGCCCGGACTACGTAGAAGGCGTCCGCGCGCTCAGCGAGCGCCGGGCCGCCCGATGGCCCGACCGCTGAGACGCTGCGACACCTCAAGCACGTGACGCACCTCGCGTCACACCTCGAGCACAGTGATCGTGCCGGTGTCGCCGTTCACCTCGATGAGCGCCCCGTCGGGAATCCGACCCGTTGCCCCTGTGGCAGAGACCACGCAGGGAAGGCCCAGCTCACGGCTCACGATGATCGAGTGACTGAGCGCCGCGCCGACGTCGACGACGACGGCTGACGCACCGACGAACAGCGGCGTCCACGACGGATCGGTGAGGGGCGCAACCAGCACGTCGCCAGGTTCGAGCGCGGTGGGGTCGGTGCTGTCGAGGACGATCCGGGCGCGACCGCGTGCAATGCCAGGGCAGCCCGGCAATCCGCCGAGCGTGTCGCCGGCGCTGAGCGCCGCCAGCTCGATCTCATCGCGACGTGGCCATTCGTGCATCGGCGGGGCTTCGCCGACGATGACGAATGGCTCCTGACGCGAGACTGCATCGTCGTACACCGCCTGCCGCTCGGCGATGACCTCGGACCATCCGGTCGGGTCGTCGATCAGCTCGTGCAATTCGCTGAACCGCAGCATCGAAGTGTCGGTCATCTGCGAGATGGCGCCGCGATCGATGAGGCGCCGGCCCAGCACTCGCGAAGCCACGCGTGTCTCATTGACGAAACGGACGCAGTTGGTCTTCGTGCGCTCACGGCCAGGCAGGTACACCGCGGCAGCGCCCTGTGCCAGCTCGAACTGCATCTGCGCCTCCGGGTTGCCAGCCAGCGCTTGCGACATCGCTGAGCTCAATGCCTCGCGCTGTGAGGTGAGTCCGGCGCGTCGCTGCTCGGGATCTGCGTCGGGCGGCGCGAGGCGCATGCGGTCGATGGCCGCGAGTGCGATGTCCGGATCCGTTTCCCACGTCGGGCAGCTGATCTCCCACTCATTGGGTCCACGCGAGCCGAAGTCGTACACAAACTGCTCGAAGGCCTCACTGAACGCTGCCGCGTCGCTTCCCGACGCATCGGCGGCTGCACCCAATCGCGCCGACAGGCCGACGGGGCCGTCATTGAACAGCGCTGTCAACTCGCTCGATGCCGCAACCTGGCGGCCGAGTCGCCACATCGCATCCGACGGCGCAGCGGACGCGACATCCCCGTAGCCGGCCACCAGCTTGAGCGTGTCTTCGGGCCGACCTACCGCAGTGCAGACCTGCTCGAGCACTCCCAAGGGGACTGCCGCCAAGAATGACACCCGCAAATGGGTTGCGAACAGCTCGCGAAAACCCGTGCCTCCGGTGAATCCGCGTTCGAGGTGCTCCATGATCCATTCCGCGATCTCATGGTCGCCCATCTGTTCGAAGTCGGCCCGGCTCGCGCGCATCTGCGCAAGCTGCTGCTCGTCGTCGAAGACGTCAGGCAGCGCCGGCGCGGTGAACAGGTAGAGGAACGTCTCGGCGATGCGCTGGGATGCCTCGGAATTCTCGTCGTCGGGATGCGACTCGTAGGGCGGTATGCCCGGCTGCTCGCCGAAGAAATTGCGGTCGACGGTTTCTACATCGATCTCGGGTGCGCGAACCCCGAAGATGCGCCCAACTGCGGCGTTCAGGTACGTGTACCCGCCGAACACGCCCAAGAACACGCACTCATCAGGGTCAAACTCGTCGTGGGTGAACGCTCCGATGGCCACATAGGCGTCCCGGAACGCCAACTCCGACATGCGAATGCCATCGTCGTTCTGAAACGCAAAATCGAACGTGCTCATCTTCACGGGGTCAGGAAAGACCTCACCGACATTGGCGCGTGTCCACAACGGGAAGCGATCCGACGGCTTGGTGCTGACGAAGTAGCCGCTGTGCGCTGTCGATTGTCCCGGCATCTGCCCTCCCATGCGCGAACTCGAGTCTCGAGTAACGCGCGGAACAGCCTCGCGCGCCGCCGAGTCCCGGCCAACCACTCGCTTGCCCCACAGCACGGACACGACGCGGCCTGCACGGTGAAGCCGCGTGAGTCCTGCGGTCAATTGCTTCGCTCGCACGCCGCTTGGGCCCGCAGAACGGAGCGGGCCGGGCAGCCGCCTCCCCCTCGTGGTGGCTGCCCGGCCAAGCCGTGCTGAGATGCTACGCCCCCATGCCCTCGTTGGGACCGGCTCGTGTGCGAACCGGTCTTCGGTGGATCAAGATTCCCCGGCCCGAATCAGTCTCGCGCGCATACCCTTACCTATCCGCGCTGCGCCTCACCGCATTGCGATCAAGTCCGCGACTCGGAAGGAATCGCCCGATGTCGGTGACCATCCAGCACTACCGGGACCTCGGAGAGTTCGATTACGGCGCGTCCATCGAAGTGACGCCGCTCATCCGGCGCGTGATCTGTGCGAACCCGACACCGTTCACCTACCGAGGCACGGGTACCTACATCGTCGGTCACGGCGAAGTGGCCGTCATCGACGCTGGTCCGCCGCTGCCGAGTCACCTCGACGACCTGCTCTCGGCGATCGGTCCCGACGAAACGGTCGGCGCTGTCCTCGTAACGCACACCCACAGTGATCACTCGCCGCTGACGAAGGACCTGACGGCGGCCACGGGGGCACTGAGCTACGGCTTCGGGCCCCACGGCGCTGTCGGGCCCGACGACCCCGACGACAAGGTCAACTTCTCCGCGTACATCAGCGCGGCCGAACAGCAGAAGTACCGGGCGGAATACGACGCCCTGCCCGACGAGCTCAAGCGGGAAGGCGCCGACACCGACTTCGTCCCGGACGTGGCCCTCGTCGACGGTGACATCGTGTCAGGTGACGGCTGGACGCTGCGTGCAGTGCACACCCCGGGGCATTGCTCCAATCACCTCTGCTACGAGCTGGTCGAGGAAAAGTCGTTGTTCTCGGGCGACCACGTCATGGGGTGGGCCACCAGCGTCGTCGGGCCGCCCGACGGCTCGATGCAGGACTACATGGCCTCGCTGGGAAAGCTGCTCGAGTTCGACCACGAGACGTACTGGCCGACACATGGGCCGCCGATTCCGGAACCCGCGGCGTACGTGCGCTCGTTCATCGCACATCGCACCGAACGCGAGCGAAGGATCATCGAATACCTGCGTTCGGGCCCTTGCCAGATCGCGGACTTCGTGCCCGAGATGTACGAGGGATACGACAAGCGGTTGTGGTACCCGGCAGCCAATTCCGTCTACGCGCACATGCTGCATCTCGTCGAGAGCGGTCGCGCACGTGTGCTCGACGATCATGGCCAGCCCAAGCTCACTTCTGTCTACGAGCTGACTGAGGCCGCCTGACCCAGTGCGCCTTCTCATCGCGCGCTGCACGGTCGAGTACTCGGGCCGGCTCGACGCGCACCTGCCCGAAGCCATTCGGCTCATCATGGTCAAGGCCGACGGCTGCGTGGCGATCCACGCCGACGGGGGCGCCTTCAAGCCTCTCAACTGGATGAACGCTCCTAACCGGCTGGTGTGCGAGCCCGACCGCTGGCGCGTCACCAATGACAAGGGCGAGCGCTTGGAGATCGTCCTCGTTGAGGTCTACAGCGATACGACACATGAGCTCGGCTCGGATCCCGGGCTCGACAAGGACGGCGTTGAGGCCCATCTGCAGGAGCTCGTGGCTGCGCATCCCGAGGCGCTCGCTGACGGCACGGTCCTGGTGCGACGCGAGTACCCCACCGACATCGGTCCGGTCGACCTGCTGTGCCGGGATGCGCACGGCGCCACGGTGGCGGTCGAGATCAAGCGCCGCGGCGAGATTGACGGCGTGGAGCAACTTTGCCGGTACCTCGAATACCTGAATCGGGATGCTCGCTTGACACCCGTGAACGGCGTCTTCGCCGCACAGGAGATCAAGCCCCAGGCCCGGGTGCTCGCGGCCGATCGCGGCATCCGCTGCGTCGTGCTCGACTACGACGAGCTGCGCAGCATCACGAGCGACGCCCTGAAGCTGTTCTGAGCTGTCGTCGCGGAGGCCCTGGCGGCCCCTGGCCTACCGAGGCCCCCAGAGGTGTCAGACCGCTAGTTGTAGATGCACAGGCCGTTGTCGATGACGACGCGCTCTTCGTCGGTGCCCCGCTGCGCGATCGTGCGGTAGATGGCCCGCCCGTCACCGTCGTCCCACACGCGGATCGTGAGCTCGTCGCCCGGGAAGACCGGCGAGGAGAACCGCGAGTCCATCGAGTGGAACCGCGCCGGATCACCCTCGCAGAGAGTGTGCAGCAACGCGCGGCCGGTGAAGCCGTAGGTGCACAGCCCGTGCAGGATCGGCTTGGGGAAGCCAGCGAGCTCTGTGGCGAACCACGGATCGCTGTGCAGCGGGTTGTAGTCACCGCTCAGGCGGTAGGTGAGCGCCTGATCCGAACGGGTCTGATACACGACCTCGTAGTCGGGATCGGTGTCGGGTGCAGTGACCATGACACCGGTGCTTCCCGCTCCGCCGCCGAAGCCGCCCGAACCGCGGATGACCACCGAGCTGCGCAACTCAAAAAGCACGTCGCCGCTGTCGGTGTCGACCGCGGCGGCCTCGGTGTCGATGATCGCATTGCGGCCTTCGCCCTTGTCCCACATCCCGGCAATGCGGTCGGTGATCTCGACGCTGCCCTCGGTGGGGATCGGCCGGTGCACGGTGATGCCCTGGCTGCCGTGCAGCAGCTTGCCCCAGTCGAGATCGCCGGCATGGGCCATGGCACCACCGGCCCCGAAGCCGATCACGACGCCCTGCGTCGGGAAGGCCCGGTGCTCAATCTCCTTCGAATTGTGGGTGGTGAACTCGAGCTCCGAGGCGAAGGGATCCTCCGCTCCCGCGCCGATGCCCACCGCGTACAGCAGTGAGTCGCGGAATGTCCACGACCGAGTGGTCGGTTTGCCGGTCGCTCCGACCGCATCCGGATTGATTCCCATGTTCGATCTCCTCCTGCGCTGGGATCTTGGTGTGATCTCGGTTGATCTTTGGTGATGATTCTTGTTGGCCGAGTCGGCTCAGTCAGCCACGCCGCCGTCGGACGGACGGCCGTCCATGCCGCTGTTGAGCTGTGCATCTCGCACCAGTTGGCGCGCCGCCTCGCCGATGCGGGTCGGGTCGTCGACGGCGTCGATGCTCGGTCCCCGATGCCAGCCGTTGGCCACAGCGAGCATGTGCCCGGAGGCTTCGAAGACTCGACCTGACACGCCGGCCGCCTCTTCGGAGCAGAGCCACGTCACGATGGGTGCGACGAACCTCGGGTGCATCATCGCCTGCTGCTCTTCGGTTGCCTCGCCCATGCCCAGATCCTCGGTCATGCGAGTCAGCGCGCCGGGTGCCACCGCATTGACACGGATGCCGTACCGCCCCAGCTCACGCGCCGCAATGATCGTGAAGGCGGCGATGCCCATCTTGGCAGCCCCGTAGTTGGTCTGACCCGGGTTCCCGTAGATGCCCGAAACCGAGGTCGTGTTGACGATGGAGGCGTTGACCTGTTCGCCTTGCTTGACCTTCTCGCGCCAGTAGGCACTGGCCCAGCGAGCCGGCGCGAAGGTTCCCTTGAGGTGGACCTTGATGACCGCATCCCACTCTGCCTCGGTCATGTTCACCAGCATCCGATCGCGCAGGATTCCGGCGTTGTTCACGACACCGTGGAGATCGCCGAACGTTTCGATGGCCTGGTTGACGAGCCGCTGCGCTCCTTCCCAGTCCGAGACGTCGTCGCCGTTGGCAATCGCCTCCCCGCCCATCGCCGCGATCTCGGCCACTACCTCGTCGGCAGGGCCAGCGTCAGAACCCGTTCCATCGCGAGCTCCGCCGAGGTCGTTGCAGACCACCTTTGCCCCATGCTCGGCCAGCATCAGGCAATGCTCACGCCCGATCCCCCGGGCACCTCCCGTGACGATGACAACTCGACCTTCGCACAGCTTGCTCATGGCGTCCTAGATCCCTTCCCGTCAATCGGCTGCGGCCGCCCCGATGGCGCCGTAGCTGCGGCACTTCGGTGCGGTGCCGACGGCCCCGGAGTATCGCACGACAGCTGGCGGCCGTGCACTAGCGGCGCCGAAATCGCTCCGTGGCCCCGATGGCGCAACAGGTATCTGTCCTGCCACGCCGATGCGCCGGCCGACACGTACGCTCAACCCCCGTGCAATGGCCGACTTGGGCCCCCCGCTGGTCGCTCATCACTGCCGCGGCGATTCTCGTTGCGTCAGTTCTTGCGACCGTCGTGCTCGCAGTCATGAACTCTTCCGACGAGCCGGTGCCTGCCGCGCCGGCATCGAGCGAAGCACCGGCTCGCATCGACGGTGCCGCACCGACGCAGACCACTCAGCCGCCGAACAATCAGTCGGCCGCATCGAATTCGGCGGTCAGCCGGAATGCATTGCATCTTCGGATCGCCACGCTTGGGTCCGATCTGGCCGCGACGCAGGTCATCCTGCGCACCGAAATCGGCGAAGCCACCCTGACCGTCGCCGACCTCGGGATCGCTCTCGAAACCACTGCCACCTTCGCGGCAGTCCAGGAGCGGCGCGCCACCGACACATCACCGGAGTCATGGGAACCTCTGTCGGCCGATCCGCAATTCACCGAGCGCCGTTACAGCGTCGACCGATCAGCGGCGCGCGCGGTGCTCGCGAGCGCGAGCGAGCTCGGCGTGACAGTCACTCCCCCATCCGTCGTTGTGGTCAACGACACCTTGGCGGTCGACTTGGGGGGGCCGGGACGAGCCCTCGACGCGGATGCCGTCGTCGACGAGGTGCTCGAGGGCATCTCCCGTTCGCTGGCGCGCATCGAGATCACCGCACGCCTCAGCCAAACCGAACCGCTCAGTTACACCGACGAACTGCAAGTTGCCGTCAACGAGGCGCAAGCGAGGTACGGCCACACGCTGACCGCCTTCTACGCCGACCAGAGCCACACCTTGACCCTCGACACGATCGCCGGATGGCTGGCACTGGACGCGCACGCGACACCTCCTGCAATCACATTCGACGACCGTGCAGTCGGCCCCTACTTCGAAGATCTCTTCGCTCCGGCGTCGTCACCGTTCGTCACAGCAGCCATGGAGGTCGTCAACGGAGTCCCGACAGTTGTCGCAAGCAACGGCGGCCGGGCGTGCTGCAGCGATGACGTCGCAACGGTGGTGACCGAAGCACTGCGGCAACGCCTCGCCGAGCCGGTGGCTGCGCCGTCGCGTCCCGCGGTGAGCCGCGAGGAGCAGGCATACCTGGAGTCGCTCGGCATGGTCGAGCTTGTGGCCACGTTCACGACACGCCATGCGTGCTGTCAAGGCCGAGTGTCGAACATCCACCTCTTCGCCGACCTCGTACGCGGTGTCGTCGTTGAGCCCGGCGAGAGCCTCTCGCTCAATCGTCATGTGGGCAAGCGCACCGAGGAGAAGGGCTTCGTGGAAGGCGGCTTCATCGACAAGGGCGTGCTGGTCGACGACATCGGCGGCGGCGTCTCCCAGTTCGCCACCACCATCTTCAACTCGCTGATCCGCGCCGGGATGACCATCGACGAGTACCAGACACACTCGCTCTACCTCAGCCGTTACCCGTTCGGGCTGGACCCGACGATCTCGTATCCCAAGCCCGATTTGCGGTTCACGAACCCGACCCCGCATGGCGTGCTCATCTGGCCGACCTACACCAATACATCCATCACGGTCGAGATCTACTCCACGCGAAATGTCGAGGTCACCATCGGCGAGCCAGTCGAGACGATGCCGGACTTCTGCCGACGGGTCCGCACGCAGCTCACACGCGTGTTCTCCGACGGCTCCATAGACATCGACACCTTCACCGCCCGCTACCGACCAGAGCAAGGGCGCAATTGCGACGGTTCGCGCTCGGTGCCGCGCCAGTGCGTCGACCCGCTGCTGGCGGGGACAGAACCGTCGCAGGAGGCCGAAGAATCCGAACTTGTCGAGCACGACAGCGAGCGTGCGGACGGCTCCATCGTCGAGTGCCCGGCTCCGGAGTGCGCCGAGCAGCCCGACGAGCGAGATTCTGAACTGGAGCGATATCCCGATGACCCGTGCATCGGAGTGGACCTGACCGAGCTGGCTGACGAGACTTCCCCCGAAGGCGAGAACGGCGATGAGGCGGGCGAGAACGGCGATGAGGCGGGCGGGGGCGAGCCGTCTGATGGCACCGGCCCCGAAGATGCCGCTGACGGCGAAGAGCAAGAACCCGGCGATGCGGGCATCGAAGAGACCGCCGAGCCGGAGGCTTCCTGAAGCCATGACAACCGTGGACGTCCTGGTGGTGGGCGCAGGTCCCGCTGGCACGTCCGCTGCCATCTGGGCACGCCGGGCAGGCCTCGATGTGACACTCGTGGACCGGGCTGTCGCCGGTCGCGACAAGTGCTGCGGCGACGGCCTCACAGCGCTCGCGTTGCGCGAGCTGGAGAGCCTGAGCCTCGCACCACAGGCCCTGGATTCCTGGATGACGGTCGACGCTGCCGCCGTGAGAACGCCCCGCGGTCGACTCGTTCGGCTGCCGTTGCCCGTAGGCGCCGGCCAGTTCGCGGCCGCGTGCCGGCGCAGCGAACTCGATGCAGCGCTCATGGAGTTGGCTGCGGCGGCCGGAGCCGATCTGCGACTGGGCGTCGCGTTCGCCGGCTTTGACGAAGCCGAGCGGCGGCCGAATGCAAAGGTCGCCGTGCTCAGCGATGGCACCCGCGTGGCGGCCCGGTTCGTCATCGCTGCGGACGGGGTCTACTCCGGGGTCCGCAAGGTGCTCGGCATCAGCCCGCCGCGCTACCGAGGCGACTGGCACGCCTTCCGCGGCTACCGCACCGCGCCCCGAACAGCGGCGCGCACGTTGTGGGTGTGGTTCGAGCCCGATCTGCTGCCTGGCTACGCCTGGTCATTCCCGCTTGGCGACGGACGCGTCAACTTTGGCTTCGGCGTACCGCGCGCTGGCGGGGGCACGCTGGCCGGCAGCGAGATCGCCGGCATATGGAAGGGCCTCGCCGAACGGCCGCACATCCGCGAGGTCCTCGGTGCGGGCGTCGCGGAGGGGCCGGCGCGCGCGTGGCCGATTCCCGCGCGTCTCGGGGAGATCGAATTCGCGCGCGGGCGCGCGCTGCTTGTCGGCGACGCAGCAGCAGCAGCCGATCCGCTGACCGGCGAAGGCATTGGCCAGGCACTTCAGATGGGGCGCATGGCGGCACACGCGATTGCACGAGGCGGACCGCCACACAGCGTCGCCGCCCGTTACACACGCGGTGCGCAATCGGAGTTCATCGCAGATCACGGGCTCGCGCGAGCGCTCAGCCGCGTGCTCGGGCACGAACGGCTTGCCGAAATCGCTCTGGGTGCGGTCAACGTGTCAGTGTGGACACGCCGCCAGTTCGCGCGCTGGATGTTCGAGGACTATCCCCGAGCGGCCGTGGCGACCCCTCGCAGATGGCATCGCGGCATGGCCCAACCACGAGGCGCGTACGCCGATGCGACGCCCGCAGTTGCGCCTGCGGCCGCGACCTCGCCAAGCTAGGCGAGTGAAAGAGCCAGAATCGGATGGGCCGACGATTGATGAGCAGCAAAGTCGATTCACCCGCGAGCAGTGGGCCAAGCTGCGAGACGCCACGCCGCTGTCGCTCACCGAAGCCGATCTCGAAGAGCTTGCCGGGCTCGTCGAGCCCATCACGCTCGACATGGTTCGCGACATCTACCTGCCGCTGTCACGCCTGCTCAACCTGCGCGTGGCAGGGCGCCGTCGGCTGCGCGATGCCACCGAGAGCTTCTTCGGAAGGGTGCTGCCGCCGCGGCCGTTCCTGATCGGCATCGGCGGCAGCGTCTCGGCCGGAAAGAGCACGACGGCGCGCATCCTCCAAGCTGTGCTCGCTGCGTGGCCCGAGCATCCGGCAGTGGATCTCGTGACCACCGACGGCTTCCTGATGCCAAACGCGGAGCTGACGACGCGGGGCCTGCTGGGACGCAAAGGCTTTCCAGAGTCGTACCGCCGCGCCGACCTGCGTGAATTCCTCCAACGAGTCTGCAGCGGCGAAGCGGACGTCAACGCACCCGTGTACTCGCACAGCCTGTACGACGTCACCGACGAGGTCCGGACCATCCGCCAGCCGGACATCCTCATCGTCGAGGGACTGAACGTGCTTCAGACCGGCCCGCCAGCCAACACGCCCTTTGTCTCGGACTTCTTCGACTTCACGATTTATGTGGATGCCGCAGCCGAGGACCTCGAACGGTGGTATGTCGAGCGCTTCCAGCAGCTTCGCAAGACCGTGTTCCGCGAGCAGAGCGCCTATTTCACCCAGTTCGCCTCGCTGCCCGAGAGTGCCGCAGACGCGGTGGCACGCACCATCTGGCGTTCGATCAACTTGGTGAACCTGCAAGAGAACATCCTCCCGACTCGCGTTCGGGCCGACCTGGTGCTGGCCAAGGGCCACGATCACGTGATCGACCACGTCGAGCTGCGGTACCAGTAACCGGCAACCACTCGGATTACTGCTGCACGTGCCCGCGTCGGATCTGCCTCGCAACTACCCGGCACACGTGGGCCCGGCGCACCCGGACGCCGTTCGCCCCGACCCACTTCGCCCAGAACCAGTGCCCGGGTGCACGTTCTGCTCGATCGCGGCCGGGAACACCCCGGCACTTCGCTTCTACGAAGATGAGCACGCGGTCGCGTTCATGGACCGCCTGCCGATGACCGTCGGGCATTGCCTGGTGATCCCCCGCCACCATGTCACAGACGTCTGGGACCTCACCGACGACGATGCTGCGCAGATGATGCAAGCGGTGCGCCGCGTCGCGGGGCTGGTGCGCGAGCGGCTGGAGCCAGCGGGGCTGAACCTGCTCAACAACAACGGCGCCGCCGCCGACCAGACGCAGTTCCACTTCCACGTGCATGTCATTCCCCGCTATGGACGGGATCGGCTGCTGCATCCGTGGGAGCGCCTCTTCGCACCAGCCGGCGAAATCGAAGCGGCCTACCGGCTGCTCAGTGCACCGGGACCACACGCCCGGGCGACTGCCGCGCCGGGCAGCTAGCTTCGGGCGCCATGAGTGACCGCTATGCCCCGTTTTCCGCGCTCTCCATCAGCGGCCCCGACGATGACGGAGTGCTGGAAATCGTCATCGACACACCAGGTCGACTGAACTCCGTCGACGCCCCCAAACACCTGGCGTTGGCCGACGTCTGGAAAGCGGTCGACACCGACCCTGACACCCGTGTGGCCGTCATTCGCGGCGCGAACGGCACGTTCTCCGCAGGCGGGGACCTCGACATGATCCAGACGATCATGGACGACTTCGAGGTACGCCAGAACGCGCTCCGAGAGGCGCGCGACATCGTCTACAACATGATCAACTGCTCGAAGATCATCGTGTCGGCAATCGAGGGCGTGGCGGTCGGCGCCGGCCTCGCGGCCGCGCTCATGGCAGACATCTCGATCGCCGGACGCAGCGCCCGAATCCTCGACGGGCACACCAAGCTCGGTGTGGCGGCCGGCGACCACGCCGCGATCGTGTGGCCAATCCTGTGCGGGATGGCCAAGTCGAAGTACTACCTGCTGACGTGCGACGCCATGAACGGCGAGGAAGCTGACCAGATGGGCCTCGTGAGCAAAGCCGTCGACGATGACGCTGTCGTCACCGAGGCCTTCGACGTTGCGCGGAGGCTGGCTCGGGGAAGCCAGAGCGCCATCCGCTGGACCAAGTACAGCCTCAACAACTGGATGCGCATGGCCGGACCGATCTTCGACACATCCGCTGCGCTCGAGATGCTGGGATTCACCGGTGCCGACGTGCGCGAGGGGCACGCCGCCATCGTTGAGAAGCGGCGCCCCAACTTCGCCTGAGCACACGACCCAAAGAGCCGACAACATGCCGAAGCTGGATCAACCCGACAGCGAGCACCTGACCGCGCACGAGCGCGTCAGCCCGATGGCGACTGGGCCGACGGGACCGCTGGCCGGCGTGCGCATCATCGACTGCACCCACGCACTCGCGGGACCTTGGTCGACCATGATGCTGGCCGATCTGGGCGCTGACGTCATCAAGGTCGAGCCGCCACGCGGTGAACTGGCACGGCGCATGGCGCCGTTCACCCGCGAGGACACCGAGCGCAACTACGGCGCAGGCTTCGCCAACTACAACCGCAACAAGCGCGGAGTCAAGCTCGACCTCACCAATGACGACGACCGTGAGCGATTCATGCAGCTCATCGAAACCGCGGACGCACTCGTCGAGAACATGCGAGCCGGGGTGATGGACGCTCTCGGCGTCGGGTGGGAGGTTCTGCACGAGCGAAACCCGCGACTGGTGTATGGCGCCATCCGGGGCTTCGGGGACCCCCGATCAGGCGCGAGCCCCTATGTCGACTGGCCTGCCTACGACGTCGTCGCGCAGGCCATGTCCGGCGTGGTGTCAGCGAACGGCGGCAGCCCCGACGACCGGCATGTCATCGGGCCGTACATCGGCGACGTGTACCCCGGCACGATCGGCGCGATGGGCGTGCTCGCGGCCCTTTTTCACGCCCAGCGCACCGGCGAAGGTCAGTTCGTGGACGTGGCGATGGTGGATGCCGTCATGGCGCTGTCGGAGGTGGGCGTGACCCGCTACAGCGTGCTCGGTCAACCCGACACTCCCCCGAACGGCAATCGCAATCCCTACATCGTGCCGTTCGACATCTACGACACTGTCGACGGCGCGATCGCCATCGGCGCGCCCACCGACAACCACTGGCGCGAACTCGCGGTCGCCATCGGGCGCCCCGAATGGGCGCACGCTCCCGAGACGGCGACTCTGCGGGCGCGGTTTCACCATCGTGAACAGATCGAAGAGGCGCTGTCGTCGTGGTCCGCCGAGCGCACCAACGCGGAGATTCTCGAAGCAATCGGCGGCAAGGTTCCCTGCGGACCGGTGAACCATCCCGCCGATCTTTTCGAAGATCCCCATGTGGCGGCACGCGACATGCTGGTCGCGGTCGAGCAGCCGGTGGGACGGCCGATCGTGCAGATCGCTCCGCCGATTCGCATGAGCGCGACGCCGCCGGGCATCTACCGCCGGGCGCCCAAGCTCGGCGAGCACAACGACGAAGTGCTGAGCGAGCTCGGCGAGCAGCTTGAGGATCGCGACGGCTGACCGCACCCGCTCTGTGGGGCTGAGCGGATGGCCGCAGGCACACGGGTAGCTTCGGGGCGATGGGCAAGCGCAAGCGACGCGTGCCGGCTGCGCGATCACGGTCGGCGGGCTTCGAGCCGGTTGCCGCAGGCCACGTCTCGCCTCGCCGCACGGTTCCCGTCGGCATCGGTCTGCCGCCGTATGCACTGAGCGGGCGATCGTCGCCGGCACCCGACGCCGTCGAACCGTCGGACCTCCGCACCATCGATGCGATGCGGCTCGCCGGCTCGGCAGCGCGACGAGTGCTCGCTGCGGTGGCGGCGGAAATCGCGCCTGGCGTCACCAGCGACTATCTCGACGAGGTCTGCCACGAGACGTGTCTCGCCGAGGGCGGCTACCCGAGCCCCCTCAACTACAACGGCTTTCCCAAGTCGCTGTGCACCTCGGTGAACGAGGTCATTTGCCACGGCATCCCTGATGACCGCCCGCTGCGCGACGGCGACATCGTGAATTGTGACGTGACGATCTTCGTCGGAGGCGTCCACGGAGATCACTCCGAGACCTTTGCGGTGGGCGACGTCGACGACGAGTCCCGCCGTCTCGTGTCAGTGACCCGAGAGGCCATGTATCACGGCATCGCTGCGGTACGGCCGGGGGCCAGAGTGTGTGACATCGGCCGTGCCATCGAGACCCACGCCACCGCAGCGGGCTTCGGAGTCGTGCGCGAATTCGTGGGTCATGGCATCGGGCAGATCTTCCATCGCCTTCCGAACATTCCCCACTACTTCGATCCCGGTGCCCGCACTGAGCTCGTCGAAGGCATGACCTTCACCGTGGAACCGATGATCACGCTGGGGACGCCTCGGGCACGGCTGTGGCGCGATGGCTGGACCGCGACCACTGTGGACCGCAAGCGCACCGCGCAATTCGAACACACCTTGGTTGTGACTGCTGACGGGGTTGAGATCATGACCGTCACCGACGACGAGCCACAGCCATTCCGGATGCCGGATCACGCGGCACGCCTGGATCCGTCGAACTGGCCCGCCCAGCTGCCCACCGCTGCTCTGTCAACTGCCTGATTGCTCCCGAATCGCCGCGCACTCGTCGGGGGGATGGCATTCCACACGGTCACAGGGCGCTCATGCTGCTTCCACGGGGCGAACTAAATTCCGCTGCGATGACTCCGGTCGCTTTGCCGAAGCGTGATGCTTGGCGCGTGCTGTGGGCTCCCGCTCTCGCGGCCGCCGCACTCGCGGCGGGCGTGGGACTCGCCGGCTGTGGCTCGGACCCTGCCGCGGAGCCGATTCCGACCACACTGCCGGTGCTGACCACACTTCGCCCGCAGCTCACCACGACGACGATCGCACCGCCGCCGCCGCAGCGCCGCATTTACGTCGTGCAGCCCGGGGACACGCTCGGAAAGATCGCATTGGGCTTCGGCGTGACCGTGCAGGCGCTGATGGAGGAGAACGGCAAGGAAGACACGCTCCTGCGAATCGGCGAGCAGCTCGTCATCCCGCCGACCGTGGTCGGCGGCGATTCCTCCCAATGATGTCAGCGAGGTGACATGGCCGAGGCGTCGCCGCATGGGCGGCATGGACCCAGTGACCTCGATGCAGCCCGCCGCCGAGGCGCAGGGCTGAGCGCCATGGCGATCGTCCTCGCCGCCGCCGGACTGTCCGGCGGGTGCCAATTCGACTTGGGCAGGTCCGATACCCCACCGGCGGCATCGACCACGCCCCGGTTGGCGACAGAGGCGACGACCACGACCGAGGACCCGATAGCGCTCACGCCGTACACGGTGGTGCGGGGCGACACGCTGATTCGCATCGCCGATCGCCACGGCATTCACCTGAACGACTTGGTGCGGGTCAACAACATCGCCGACCCGACCAAGATTTTCGTCGGCCAGACCATCCTGATCCCGCCGCCGCCGGACCCCTCCGCCGGTCCGGCCCTCACGATCGCGCCGGCCACCGATCCACAGCTGCCCCCGCTGTTGCCGACGACCACCTCGGAGCCGGGCAACGGCCCGGGATCAGGATGACGTCAACAATGACGACGTGGAGGCAGTCCCGATGACGGTGCCGCTTGACGACGACAACGTCGCCGCTGATCCCCAGAGCGCGCCCGGGGACACGCTCGGTGCCGCTTCGGGACCGAGCGCGCGATTCGACGCGACGGTGGATCGCTGGTGGGATGCGCTGCGCGGGCAAGCGATCGTGGACCGGATCATGTACGGCGCTTCAAGCGTCGGCGAGTTCAGCCAGCTGTGGCACGTGCTGGGCGCCGCGCGGGCGCTGTCCCCGCGTCGTCAAGTCTCGGACGCATTCCGGTTCAGTGCGCTGATGGCGCTCGAATCGCTCGTCGTGAACCAGGGCGTCAAGCGCCTGTTCGCGCGGCGCCGCCCGGGTACCGCGGCAGAGAATCCGACCCGGCACCCGCTGCGGCAGCCGATCACCTCGAGCTTTCCCTCGGGCCATGCGTCTGCAGCATTTTGCGCGGCGGCGGTGCTGTCACGCGGCTCGCGGCTCGGGCCGTTCTACCGAGTCCTGGCCACGATCGTGGCGGTCTCACGCATTCACGTGCGGCTGCACCACGCGAGCGATGTGATCGCAGGCGCGTTGGTCGGCGAGATCTTCGGTCGCATCGCCAGCCGCCTGATGCGGCGCTGATCGCGTCTGTATCTGATGCGGCGCTGATCGCGTCTGTATCTGATGCGGCGCTGATCGCGCCCGGGATCAGGCTCGCGCTACGGCGCCGTCGCTCTTGGTGCTGGCTACCGCGAGGCCCACCGCATCATCGCTGCGGCGCAACAGCGTGCGGACGTCGAGCAGCACATCGGTGATCTCACCCGACGACACCAGCTCACGATGCAAGAAGCCGCCCAGCGCACTGTCGATGACCTGAAGTGCGTCGGCGATGATCTGGGGCTCGGCGGTGCGAATCGGTTCCGCGGTCTCGGTCATATTCGCTTCCTCCCGTTGCCCAACGCAGACAGAGCCTGCGCGGCTGGCTGTGTCGCTCACCCTATCCCGCGCACGTCGCTCGGCACCGTCAGTTCACCGAACCTTCACACAACGCTGAACGCAGTGTCGAATCGGGGGCGACTCGCAGCCAACCTCACTGAGAGCGCTGTGACTCGATGGGCCACCACGGGTACGGTGCGCCGCCATGAGCACGACTGCACCACGAGGGCGACCGCCCCTGGGGGTGACGTTCGGCAGCCTGGGAGTGCTGGGTCCGGCTGCCATCGTCGACATCGCCCAGTGCGCGCAAGCCCAGGGCTACTCATCAATCTGGACGGTCGAAGCCACCGGAACCGACGCTTTCTCCATGCTCGGCGCCGTCGCGCACGCCGCCCCGGGTCTCGACCTGGCCACCGGCATCATTCCGGTGCAGCTGCGCGCCCCGACGCTCGTGGCCATGACGGCCGTAACGCTGCAATCGCTCAGCGACGATCGCGACGTGCTCGTCGGCCTGGGTGTATCGGCACCCGGCATCCTCCGCCAGCACGGTGAGTCGCCGACGGATCGGCCCATCGCGATGATGCGTGAGTACGTAGCGCTGCTGCGCGAGTGCCTGCGCGGGGAGCCAGTCACATTCGAGGGGGATTTCTGGCAGGTTCGGCGATTCCGGTTAGGAATGCGACTTGGCGAACGCCGCCCGAAGATCGTCCTGGCTGCGCTGAACCCGCAGATGCTGCGGCTGGCGGGAGAGGTGGCGGACGGCGTGCTACTCAACTACCTGCCGGCCTCGCACATTCCCGCCGTCGTCTCGGAGGTACGCGCCGGCGGCGATGCACAGATCATCTGCTATGTGCACGCTGCCGCAGGCGACCTGGAACGCTCGGCGCGTTCGGCCCAGCGCGACTTGCTCAACTACGCGATGGCCGACGGCTACGCCAACGCCTTTCGTGCGGCTGGCTTCGGCGACGAAGTGGACGAGGCACGCGCTCGCCAGTCCGAGCGGGATCGCGAGGGCGCGCTGGCGGCGATCTCGAACGAGATGATCCAGGCGATCGACTTCATCGGTTCGCCGGCAGAGATCGGTGAGTTCGCCAGGACCTATGTCGATGCCGGCGTCGAGCACCCGGTTCTGATGCCGCTTCCATGGGGTGAGGACAGGCGCGCTGTGGCCGACGAGACGATGGAGGCGTTCGCCAACGCGTTCGATTGACGGTCTTTCGGGCGATCGGCCGCTCAATCGCTCGGCCGCTCAGTCGGCGGTTGCAACCCCAACCGGGCAGGTCTGACCAGTGCTGCCCAAGCCGCAGTAGCCCCACGGGACCTTCTGCAGGTACTGCTGGTGATAGTCCTCGGCGTAGTACAAGGGCCCGGCCAAGCAGATCTCGGTAGTGATGCGGCCCAGTCCGGCACGGTCGAGCACCGCCTGGAACATGTCCCGCGACGAGGTGGCCAGTGCCAGCTCGTCTTCGTCCGCCACGTAGATGCCCGATCGGTACTGCGTGCCGATGTCATTGCCCTGCCGCATGCCCTGTGTGGGGTCATGGCCTTCCCAGAACGCCTTCAGCATGGCCTCATAGCTGGTGATGGCCGGGTCAAACACGGCGAGCACGGCTTCGGTGTGGCCGGTGCGGCCCGAGCACACCTCTTCGTAGCTGGGATTCGGGGTGGCGCCTCCGGCGTAGCCCACGGCTGTGGTGTAGACGCCGGGCAGCTGCCAGAAGATGCGCTCGGCGCCCCAGAAGCAGCCCATGCCGACCACGAGGTGCCCGAACCCCTCGGGAAATGGCGGCGCCATCGGCGTTCCGAGCACGGCGTGCGCCGGGGCCACGGGCATCGTCTGGCTGCGCCCTCGCAGCGCCCCCTCGGCGTCCGGTATCTCCAGCTTCCTCGACCACAACGCCACGCTGGCTCCTCCTGCTGCGCCTCGGCGCCTCACGGTAAGCCGTGTTCGTCGGTTCTTCGACCGTGAAGCCCTGCAAACCGAACGCTACTTGGGATGCTGCCGAGCCCATGCGCAGCGGCCCGAGCCGGCTGGGCAGCGGGGCGATACGACATGCGGGCGACCTAGTGTCAGCAAGATGAGCGAATCGCTGATTCCGGCCGAGTCGCTGGCTCGCGTAGGAGAAGTGCTGTCGGGGCCGGTCACCGTGGTCATCGACCGGCGGGAGGCGCAGCGTTACGCCTTCGCCGTTGGTGATGAGAATCCGATCTACTTCGACGAGGTGGCAGCCCAGGCTGGCGGGTACCGGACGCTGGTGGCGCCACCCACTTACGTCATCCATGCGGTGGTGCAGCCCAAAACCGCGACGGACCTGCGCACAGATGGCCTGTACCCCGATGGCACCCGCGTGCGGCTGCTCGTCGACCGGGTGATGTTCGGCGGTGAGGAATGGGACTTCGCGGAGCCGGTCTGCATCGGCGACGAGATCACCGCCACGACTCGACTTGCCGCGCTTGACCAGAAGCAAGGCCGCAAGGGGCCCTTCGTCCTGCATGTGCGCGAGACCACCTTTGTCAACCAGCTCGGCGACGAAGTCGCCCGTTCCCGCATGATCGGCATCGCCAGATGACCCGACCAACACGGATCGCCGGATGATCCAACACGAAAGGACCCGACGATGAGCGCACTCGACAGCGACCGCGCATCAGCACCCCGTCTCGCCGACCTCAGCGTCGGAGACGAACTTGCGACCATGCACAAGTTCCCCGACGAGGCGCAGCTGTTTCTCTACAGCGCGGCGAGCCACAACCCGCATCGCATCCACTACGACCGCGAATATGCCCGCTTCGAAGGGCATGAGGACATCATTGTGCATGGTCCGCTGCAAGGGGCGTGGCTCACGCAGTACGTGACGGACTGGGCCGGGCCACGAGCGCGCCTGCTCGGCGTCACCTGGCAGAACCGCGCCAGCGGGCTCGCAGGCGAGGAACTGGTGTATTCGGGCACGGTCACGTCCGTGGATTCGGAGTCGGGCGTCGTCGAATTGGAGATCGCCGAGCACACCTCGGACGGAAGACTGCTCATGCCGGCGACAGCTAGGGTCCGCCTGCCCACTGCATCCGATTGAGCACAGGCCCGATTGAGCACAGGGCCCTGGCCGGAGGAGCTCCACGCATGAAGATCGCCGTCGACTTCCCGTCCATCGCCTTCCGCGAAGGACCCCAGCGGGTGCTCGACCTGGCGAAGGCCATCGAGGACTTGGGCTACGACGAGATCGCCGCATTCGACCATGTCGTGATGGGCCATCCGGGCGAAGGCCGTTACACGATCTATCCGGCCCACATGCCGATTCTCGAAGCGCTCATGCTGCTCGCGAACGTGGCGGCCGTTACCGAGCGCGTGTTGCTGTCAACCGAAGTGCTGGTGCTGCCGCAACGCCAGCCTGTGCTCGTGGCCAAGCAGATCTCAACGTTGGACACGTTGTCGGGTGGGCGGGTGCGCCTCGGCATCGGTGTGGGCTGGCAGGACTCCGAGTACGACGCACTCGAGGAGGACTTCGGAACCCGCGGCAAGCGCATGGACGAGGCGATCGACCTCATGCGGGCCTACTGGGCAGGCGGTCGCATCGAGTTTTCCGGCGAGCACTACAACAGCCATGACATGGGCATGGAGCCCGTGTCGCCGCAGGGAGCCGGGATCCCCCTGTGGATCGGCGGTGACAGCCCCGCTGCACTGCGCCGCACCGCCCAGAAGGGTGACGGGTGGATGGCGTCGGGCGTCAGCGACGAGCGAGCGCTGGAGTGCATGGCCGAGATCCGCCGCCGAGCCGAGGAGGATTTCGGCCGCGACCCCGCATCCGTCGGCATGCAGCTGATGCTGGCCCCGCCACCACGCTCCGACGCCGACAAGGGCTTCTACGGTGACCTCGATGCAATCGGCGAGCGAGCCGCAATCGTTGCCGCGATGGGATTCGACTGGGCCTCGGTCAACGTCACGGCGATCTTCCAAGCCGGTGCCCGCTCGGTGGATGCCATGATCGAGCGGCTGGGCGAGATCCACGAGCGCATCCGAGCCGAGACCGGCTGAGCGGCCCGGCGACGCCCTCGACAGCAACTCTTGCGACGACAACCAGTCACAGCACTGACAACACACAACGGGACAGACCTCATGAGCCAGCCACAACTCATCATCGACAACCTCAAGGCGTGCTGGGCGAGCTGCAAAGAGTTCTACGGGTCGCTCGAAGGCGACCAGTGGCAGGTGCAGTCGCACTGCCCGGACTGGACGGTCCATGGTGTGCTGGCCCACCAGGTCTCGGTGGAACAGGCGCTGTCGAGCTGGCTGCCGGAGTCCGTCGAGACACCGCCTCCGTTCGGCGACATTGCTGCTTACGTCTCAGCGGCCATGGCCATGGGCGGACCGGAGCTGACGACGCTGGCAGCCGAGGTATGGGACGGGCGCGCCGCACAGCTCGAGGCGCTCGACGACGAGGTCTTCGACCGGGGGTCGATCACCCCGGTGGGCCCGGGCACCTACGGCCGCTTCATGTCGATCCGGGAATTCGACCACTGGATGCACGAGCGCGATTGCCGCACCCCGCTGGGGATGCCGACCGACAACGGCGGTCCCGCCGCCGAGATGGCACTGAACGAGGTGCATCTGTCGATTGGCTACATCGCCGGCAAGCGGGTCGGCCTCCCCGACGACGCCTCGATGCGGTTCGAGATCACCGGCGCCGTCGAGCGCGACATCTACGTGCAGGTAGAGGGCCGGGCCCGCGAGGTCGACCACGTCGACGATCCGACCGTCACCCTGCATTGCGACTCGATGGCGTTCATGGATCTCACCTGCGGTCGCATCGACCCTGAGGTGCCCATTTCTGCTGGTCTGGTGAGCTGGTCTGGCGATGAGCAGATTGGGGCGCATGCCGCCCGGAATCTGCGCTTCACGATGTAGCTCGGTAACTCGAGGCGGTTGCTGCCGCCGCATCATCCATTTCTCAACCGACAACCCCAATTCGACAAGCAAGGAGCACACCGATGCCAGAGACCTCACTGCCAGTACGGCACCTGTTCAGCATGGCGATCGATGCCGACCTGTCCAGCGCAACCCGCATCAAGGGCGGTCCCTTCGGCAGCCGCATGATCGCCTCGGTCGACAGCGGCACCGTCACCGGCGAACGCATCAATGGCACGATCCTCGGCCCGTCGGGAGACTGGCTGTACCGCTGGGCTGACGGAACCATGCATCTCGACGTGCGCATTTCCATCCGCACCGACGACGGCACCGACATCTTGATGGAGTACCAGGGCAAGATCGTCGAGGACGGCACACCCCGCTCCGCGCCGACGTTCCAGACGTCGATGGACGGCGACTACGCCTGGCTGAACAAGATTCAGGCGATCGGCATCGGGTCGTTTCCCGAGGGCGGGCTCGTCTACGAGGTGTACGAGCTGCTGTAGCCGCGGAAGTACACAATTCCGAATCTCATTCGTACCGCTTCGGGGCAATGGGTACGCTTCACCACATGGTGATGGCTGTGCACCTCCCTGACGATGTGGCCGCGGTTCTTGCCGAACGGGCGGATGAGCGGGGTGTCACTGTCGCCGCGCTCATCTGCGCACTCGTCGAGCGCTCAGACCGCCGGCGGGCTCTCGAGACCTATATCGGCGGCGCGGACGGTCCTGTCCGCGAGTCGTTCGATATACATCGCGCCCGCAAGGAGTTGGCCGACGATCTTCTGAAGGAGCATCAAGCGATCAGAGAGGACTTCGCTGGTCGTCGCGCTCGATCGACGGGGCGCTCAGCCGGCCTCGACTAGCCCGACATGTTGGTCGTCGATACGAGTGTGCTGTTCGAAGCGCGCAGCCAAGGCGAGCGACACTACGTCGCGTGCGCCCGCCTCCTGCGCTGTGAAGAGCGTCTCATGGTGCCAGCGCCGGTAGTTGCGGAGACATGTTGGATGCTCCGCAGCCGCCTGGGCACCAAGGATGAGGTTGACTTCCTCGATGCCGTGATCGACGGTGCGTTCGAGATCGTGGACCTACTGCCGGCGGACTAGCTGCGTACCGTTGAACTCGTGGAGAACTACGAGAATTTGAATCTCGGTTTTGTCGACGCTGCCATCGTGGCGGTCGCGGAACGGCTCGGCGTAACTCGAATCGCCACCCTCAATCATCGGGATTTCGCCAACGTGCGGCCCGCACATGCCGCTTACCTCACCCTGGTTCCCGACGCCGGCGCCCGTCTCTGAAGAGCCTCCCTTCACCTACCTCGACGGCGACTACGCCTGGCTGAATTCCATCCAGGCCGTCGGCATCGGCTCATTTCCCGAGGGCGGGCTCGTCTACGAGGTGTACGAGTTGCTGTAGCCACCGGTGCTGGAACCGGCGCGCGGCAGCGTTCAGGCCGCTGCCAGGCGCTTGCGGGGGTAGGCAAGTCCCATGAGCGGTATGCAGAGTGCTTGCAGGCCACCGAGCAGCAGCCACAGCCAGTTGTAGAGGTGCACCTCGTGAGTGCCGCCCAGCACCGCGATGGCCACAGCGACGCCGATGCCCCCGACGCTGTACCGCAGCGATTGATGTACGCCGTTCGCCGTCGCGATGGCGGCCGGCTTGATATCCGCGAGTGCTGCGGAGTTCAGGTGGCTGGCCAGCAAGCCCATGCCCAGGCCGAAGAACACGGTCGCCGGGAAGAACGAAAACCAGAAGCGCACGTTTTCGTCCAGGAAGAACAGCAGCCAGAGATGGCCGCAGGTGGCGATGAACGACGCCAGGGCCATCATCCCCCGAAATCCGTGCTTGTCGGCCCAGCGGCCGCCGAGCACCGCCATGACCGCCGAGATGATCGGCGCCGGGGTGAACGCCAGGCCAACGGCCCAAAGGCTGTAGTCCCAGACCCCCACCAGGTACTGCGGCCACAGGAACCAGCTCGTAAAGGCTCCGACCATCGCCAGAGACACTGCCAAGTTGGCGACGGCGAAGCTGCGGACTCGAAAGAGCCGCGGATCGAAGAGCGGCTCGTCGTGTCTGGCCGAGCGCCACAGGAACAGCGGCAGCAGCACAGCGGCGCAGATGAAGCACGCGAGCGTGTTGACCGATCCCCATCCCCAGTGGCGGCCCTGCAGGGTTGCCAGCACGATCAGGAACACCGAGACACTCCCCATCGCGACGCCCAGCAAGTCCAAGGGCCGGCTGCGATCGGGCTTGGCCGTCTCTTGGAGAAACCACAGCGAGCCCAAGAACGCGAGCGCGGCGATCGGCGCAATTGTGAGGTACACCCAGCGCCAGTTGGCGATCTCGAGGATGCCGGCGGCCATGCCAGGTGCCAAGCCCGACGCCGCCATGCCCGCCGAAGCCCAGACGCCGATGACGCTGGCTTGGCGCGCCGCAGGAAACTGCGGCAGCACGAGCGCAAGTGAGGAGGGCACGGTCAGCGCTCCGCACAGTCCCTGCACCACCCGGGCCAACAAGAGCAACTCGATGCCAGGTGCAAGCCCCGCCGCGATCGACGACACGAACAGGCCCAGCACGCCGATTCGGAACACCACCAGTCGGCCGTAGCGATCCGCGAGCCGGCCACCGACGATGATCGTGGAAGAAAACGCGAGCGCGTAGCCGCTCACGATCCAGCCCGTGACTGCCCCTGAAACACCGGGGAAGGCCCGCACGATGTCGGGGAACGCAACGTTCGTCACCGTGACGTTGACGGTGCCGAGCACGAACGCCAACGAGCCGGTTGCGAGCGCCAGGCGGGCTCGACGTAAGACGCGCTCGGCGCTCAGCGTCTCAGGTTGTGGGCTCGACGCCGGCGTGGGGCGCGCGGGCGCGATGCGCTCGACGCGCGGCCGGATGGCCTCTCCCGCGTGAGGTGAGCCCACACTCGACGTTCGGCGCGGCGCGCCGTCAGCAAACCGGAATCGGAAGACCTGTGGTGCGTTGCCGGTCGTTGGTGCCGCGTCCTCAGTCATCGCCCGCCGGGGGGCGGCGCTCGCGGAGGCTGCTGAGCCGTGGCGGGTGGGCCGCGAGCGCCTCTTCGATTGGTTCGGTGCCCCAGCCGGGCGCATCGCCGAGCACGAGGTGGCCGTCGACGTAGTTCGGCGCGACGGTCACGATCTCGTCGTCCCAGGCGATCCGGTCGATGTCGGTCTCCATGATGATGATGTTGGGAGTGGCCGCTGCCCAGTGGGCGTTCATCATGGTGGCGAGGTGCCCGTAGAAGTTGTGCGGGGCGACGCTGTGGCCCATGCCGTCGGCCATCGCGGCCATCTTGGAGGACTGCCAGAAGCCGTTCCAGATGCCGTCGATGATCGGCACGTCGAGCGATCCGGCAACCAGGTACGGGTACAGCTCGCGCACGCCGAACAGCGACTCTCCCCCGCTGATCGTGCAACCGGCTTTCGAGCGAATGTGCGCCATGGCATCGGGATGGTCGGAGTCGATCTCGATCCAGAAGAGCCCGAAGTCGGCCAGTTCGCGCACTATGCGGGCGTAGCCCTCGGTGCGGGCGTTCCAGTTCAGGTCAACCAGGATGTCCATGTCGTCGCCGGCGCCGTCCCGGAATGCCTGAAGGTTCGCTCGGATCTCGCCGATGAGCTGACGTGACACGTTCAGCTCGGGGGCGAACGGCGTGCCGAATCCCGGCAGCCAGCCCCGCAGCCCGTCGGGCGTGTGGCGGAAGATGTTGGTCTTGAGCGCCGTGAAGCCTCGTTCGGCTACTTCGGCTCCGAGCGCTCGAACTCCGTCGAGGTCGGTGATGCGCTTGCCGTAGATGTGAGGGAGGTTGATGCGCCAGGTCCCGCAATGCGACCAGTACACGCGGATGCGGTCGCGCACCTTGCCGCCGAGCAGTTCGTAGCAGGGCACGCCCAGGGTGCGGGCCTTGGCGTCGAGCAGCGCGTTTTCGATGGCACCGATGGCCTCGCCGATGATGCCGCTGGCCGCCTGGCGGGTACGGGCAAAGAGGTACTGGTAGATGGGCTCGTGATCAAAGACTGATCGGCCGATGACCAGCGGTGCCAGCGCTTCGATGGCAGTGGTGAGGCCGGGTGAGGAGAAGCCCTCGTCATATTCGGCCCAGCCGACCACGCCGTCAGCGGTGGTGATCTTCAAGAAGTAGTAGTTCCGCCACGCCGCGTCGCACGACAGCGTCTCGATGCGCTCGACAACCGTGCCCCGGTCGGCCGAGCCACTGCTCGACGCGAGATCATCCATGGACTGCTCCTTCGAGTATTGCTGGGCGTTGCCACCCTGGCTGAGTCTTGCCTGCCCGCTGCGCGCTCGCCAGATTGTCGACGCGCCGTCGACTGCGGTGACAGAGTCGCCACCCGCCGTCGCCACCCTGAAGCCACTTTGGGCCCGGTGGTACGATCCGGCCATGACGGCTGTCACGCTCAACATCGAACCCGTCGATGCCACGTTCGCAGCGTGGGTGCACGACATCGAGCTCCGCTCCATCGACGACGCCACCTTCTCAGCACTGCACGAAACGTGGTTGGAATACGCACTGCTGATCTTCTCGGGTCAGTTCCTGACCAATGACGAGCAGGACGCGTTTGCCCGACGATTCGGCAATCTGGAATTCAACGCGGCACCCATCTCGAACGTCGGCAAGGACGGCAAGGTCCACTACGAACCCGCCGACGAATTGGTCAAGTCGCTCAAGGGCAACTGGGGCTGGCATCACGACAGCACCTACATGCCGCTGCAGGCCAAGGGCGCTGTGTTCACTGCCGAGCTGGTGCCCAAAGGCGGCGCCGACACCGGCTGGGCCGACATGCGGGCGGCCTACGAGGTCCTGTCCGACGAAGACCGCGAGCTGGTGCACACACTGGAAACGCACCATTCGCTCTACTACAGCCAGGGCCGGGCGGGCTTGCTGCCGGAGATAAAGGACGACGGCACCTACGGCATGTACGGCTACCACGACTTGGACATCTCGGTCCGGCCGTTGGTGAAGTATCACCCCGACACCGGGCGACCCAATCTGCTGATCGGCCGGCACGCTCATGACATTGTCGGCATGGACCCGGACGAGTCTGTGGCCCTGCTGGACCGGCTCAACCGCGAGGCCTGCCAGCTGCCCCGCATCTACCAGCACGCGTGGACCGAGGGCGAGGCCGTGATCTGGGACAACCGTCGCCTCATGCATCAAGGCGTGCCGTTCGACATGTCCCAGCCGCGCAAGATGTGGCATTCCCGCATCGCCGGCGAAGTCGAGTCCGAGCTTGCGCTCAACCACACACCGGAGAGCGCCGGGTTCAAGCACGGCCGTGACGCCATTCTGAACTCGGTCAGTTAGCAGACAACGCGACGACCCGGTTTCAGAGCAAGTCCGGCACCTGCACCGAAAGGAACATCGTGGCTGCATACGTCATCACGCGGGTCAACGTCACCGATCCGGACCAGTACGAGAAATACAAGGCGCTGTCGCCGGCCGCTGTCGCCGAGTGCGGCGGGAAATTCATCGTGCGCGGGGGCGAGTCGGTGACCCTCGAGGGCCCCGAGGAGAACCGGCGCCTCGTCGTATTGGAATTCCCCGACATGGACTCGGCGAAGGAGTTCTACGACTCCGAGAAGTACCGCCACGCCCGCGATGTCCGGGCTGGTGCCGCCGAATTTCAGATGGTCGTCGTCCAAGGCGCTTAAGCCGGCCGCCAGACCAAGCAACCAGTACCGAGGAGCAAGCAACCATGGCACGCAAGTCGATTGAGATCGAGAGCTTCCAACACGCAAACCCGATTCCCGCTGCGACGCGGATCGGACCGCTGGTGGTGTCCAGCATCACACCGCCCACCAATCCAGGGTCGCGGGATGTCCCCGACAGCCTGGAGGAGCAGATCGACAACCTGTTCACACATGTGGGTCAGATGCTCACCGGCGCCGGTGCCACCTGGGACGACATGGCGAAGATGACGTTCTACGTCACCGATCCTGCGGCGTCACGCCCGGCGCTGAACGGGCCGTGGGTAGAGCGCTTTCCCGACCCGGACTCGCGGCCGTCCCGTTACAACATGAAGGTGGAAGGCAGCGGGCCCGTCAAGATCTCCTGCGACTTCATGGCCTACGTCGAGGACTGAGCTGGCGAGCCTCGGGCTTCGGGTTCTCCGAAGCCGCTGAGTCTCAGGCTTCGGGCTGCCCTACTCCGAAGCTGATCTGGCCGAGGGGGCCGAAGTCGGCGACGACGGCGTCGCCGGGGCGGATCGTTCGGGCTCGGATGAACGAGCCCGACAAGATCGCGTGACCGGCTGACATCGTGACGCCGAACTCGTCGAGCTTGCGAGCCAGCCAGGCCACCGAGTTGAGCGGGTTGCCCATGACGGCCGCCGCGGTGCCGGACTCTTCGAGGTCGCCGTTGAGGTACAGCGCGCCGCCGATGTGCCGGATGTCGATGTCGGTGAGCTCGGTCGGGCGACCGCCCACGATGATGAAACCGCACGAGGCAGCGTCGGCGATGCTGTCGACCACGCCGGCCTGGGTGCTGCGGCGGTTGTAACGCCGGTCCACCACCTCGATGGCGGGCAGGATGAAGTCGGTGGCGCGCATCACGTCGATGGCGTTGGTGTCCGGGCCGCCGAGGTCGGACTTGAGCACGAAGACGATCTCGATCTCCACCAGCGGCACATTCAGGATCGACGCGGGCACGACGGAGCCCTCGTCAAGGAACCAGTCGTCGAACAGCGTTCCGTAGTCGGGCTCGGTGGCGCCGGAGGTCGAACGCATGGCCTTTGATGTGAGGCCCACCTTGTAACCCTTGATGACCCGACCGGCCGCGACTTTGGCGTCGGTAACGTACTGGCCGATGGCGTAGGCGTCTTCGTTGTCGGCACCCGGGTAGGTGTCGGTGATCGGATCGATCCACTCGCGGGTGTTCTCGGCATGCAGCAACGCCGCAGCTGCTTCCCGCCGCTGCTGGTCGGTCATCGCCATGTCGCACTCCCCTTCTCGGGCCCCAATGCGCGTCTCGTCGCCGGCCGACGAGAACGCTAGAGCTTCCACTGGCCCGCCCATCGACCGACGGCGCTGTTGTCTCGTGTCTCGACTCGGTTGGGTTCTACGGCTCGACTCGCTCGACGGTGGGCACCCGGTCGATACCGCGATCGAATGAAGCAATTCTGCCAATGCCGGATTCCTCTGCCGAAGCCACGAGGTAGGCATCTGCGAATGCCAGACGGTATGTCTCGTAGATCTCGATGGAGCGAAACAGCACCGCGGGATCTTCTACCTGAAGCGCACCCGTGGCCAACACACCTCGAGTCAACTCGGCCACGCGTGCACGCGGCATTGCATAGAACGACTGGAGCACAAAGATCGTTTCGGCCAGAATCAAATCCGGCAGCAGCAGTGTCTCTCCAGAGGCCAGCAGCCGTGCAGATGCGGCTGCGGACTCAGGCGGGCTCCCTGTGAGCTGACGAACGAGGACGTTGGTGTCGACGAACGCCGTCACGACTCGTCGATATCCATTGCCTCGCGTGCCCAGGCTTCATGGGCCTGTGCAAGCACTTCTTCCCACGGTATGTCGCGCTTCTCCGGGGGTACCTCCACGCTTCCTGCGAGTTCGATGAGATCGGGGATGCGCTGCATGACCGCCCGTTCAGACTCGATCCTGAACAACACGGCATCGCCCGGATTGATTCCCAGCGCGTCGCGGACTCTCTTGGGAATGGTCACCTGCCCCTTGGAGGTAACCCGCGCCATGATTTGCATGTCGGTTTCCTTACCATTTTCAAGAAGTAAGGAAACACTACTTGCGGCTAGTGCATTGGCGCGTGGCATGTGCCAGTCCTAATGCGCCGTTTCACCTATTTCTAGTGATTTTCGCGCTGGCGGCACACGAGGCTGCTGGGGAACGGGCTAGTAGGTGGAGTCACCCCAGGTCTCGTTGAAGACGACCTCTGAGAGCGGCAGGCGGTCGAGCTTGCGGGGGAACGGCGTGGACCGGTAGCCGACGGCGATGTGAGCTGCGGTGGCCACGCCCTCGGGGATGTTCAGCATCTCGGCGACCTGCGGCTCGTACATGCACAGCAGCGTGGTGAGCGCCGTGCCAAGGCCGGCCTCGCGGCAGCCGAGCAGGAAGTTCTGCACTGCGGGGTAGATCGAGCCGCCGCCCACGATGCTCAGGCGGCCCAGCTCGGTGTCGGTGGGATGCACCCCGTCGATGTAGCCGCATGCCACGACGATGGCCGGCACCTCTGCGAAGTGCTCGGCGAAGTAGTCGGCGCTGTCGAGCAGGCGCTTCGCCTTGTCTCCGACAATCTCGATGTCGCCGGAACGAGCCAGCCCCAGGTACGCCTTCCACGGTTCCAGGTACCACTCCTGCAGTTGCCGCTTCTTGTCGTCATCTCGCACGACGATGAACCGCACCGGCTGGCGGTTGCCGCCCTGGGGTGCGTGTCGGGCATAGTCGAACGCCTGCTCCAGCGTCTCATCGGACACCGGGTCGTCGGTGTAATACCGAGTCGTCATCGACGTGAGTGCTGCTTCGCCTAGTTCCATGGGTTTCCTCACTTCTGGGGTCTTGCCGTTGCCAGTCCGGCGACGGCGCCACAGTAGCTACCGCACAAGGAGACGATCTCCCCGGGCGGGTACGTCAGGCCAGGCATGCGAGGCGGCCGACGAACAGGGCAACTACTGCCAGCCCGCCATCATCAGGTCGACGATGCGGGGCTACTGAGTAGTTCGAGCACCGCGCGTTTGCCGTCGACTCCGAGTAGCTGAATTCCGTACTCGAAGTCCCAGACGCCGGTCGACGCGTCGAGTGCCCTATAGATGTGGAGCGCCACGCGACGGACACTGTCAAAATCTGTCAGCCAACCGTGCTCGTCAGCACACTCTTGGAGTTCCCCGGAATTCGTGTCGATGTGCTGGAACCATCGCTCCATCGCAGCGGGTGCGAGTAGCGAGTCAGACTTGCTGCTGTTGACGCTCGGCGTGGTCATGACAAAGTTCTCTATTTGAGATAGACGTGCCCGTGACCATGGCACCACATGGTCCAAGGAACCGCCGGCCTTTGGCAACCGAATGTCCGTAAAGATGCATTGTCCCCGTTGGATCTCGACGAGACCCTGACGCATCTTCGGCGACGGCATGATTCGGTCGCGGCCGAACAGGTGGGAATAGACATCGTCGATCGGCAACTGGAGCGTCTCGCGGTTGATCCTCATGACCGCCTGGGCGAATCTGAACTCAATCAACGGACGGAGCACACCTGCGAATCGTGTGAGGCTCCGAGCAACACCTGGAAGAAATGTGAGCGCTGACTTGTCACTTGTCACGTCATACAAGAACGGTTCGGGGTCTCCCGGAAGTCGCTGAAGCAGTCGTACCGGATTTCTCAACAGGTTTGCTCGGACCTTTGCGAGCGCCGTTTCGTACGCCTCCTTCCATTCGGATTGCAGGTCGGTGCCGTCCAACCTTCGCTCGACGATCTCGAGTGGCTTTTCCCGGAGATCGCCACAGTCACCGCATTCCAGCAGCTCCCTGAGCCCATGGATCTCCTGCATGACAGTTGTGTCATCGGCGACGGTGCCGTCGCTGCGCCTCTTGCGTGCCGAGCTCTGACGCAGAGTGACTGTTCTGCCGCCGTAGGGGTACGGGCGGGCGTGCTCCCAGTGAATCTCCAGGTAGCGCTGTGCAATCCGAGTCTGAGTGACGCTTGGCGCATCGCCTTCGAGTGCGGGTGCCAGATCGATGAGTGTGAGCAACAGCCCGAGCTTGTTGGTGCCCGTCATCGCAGCACGGTCGAGTATCTCCAAGATTCCCGGTATCGGGTCCAAACGCGCTGACCGTTCGGGTGTTGAAGAACTCACCCAAGCGACCGTAGCGCCAGCATTGGGGGCGGCCTTGTACCAAGCGCATGTGGTCGCCTCGCTCGTCTACTGGGTCACAGCCGAGATGGCCACGGCACCAGCACGACAGGACGACGCGCACACAAGCTCAGGTGAACCGACGCGGCTTACGCGAAGTCGAAGATCGGCGGGAAGGCCACTACGACCACTGCCGCCCATGCGGCGTAGACGCCGAAGTGGGCCGTCTGCCAGCGCACGATGTCGGCGAACGATCGCTGCCGGCGCCACAGCGCGATGTACAGCCACACGCTTCCGGCCAGATTCACCAACAAGATGGCATTGACGCCAGCGATGGCGGTTCGATTTGGGCTCCATCCATAGTCCGCAATCCGCCCGAGAATGGCGATGAACGTGATCACGTTGGTGGCAAGCCCCGCCGCCGCGAGCACTCCCGAAGCGGCGTCGAACAGGCCTAACCGGGCATCAGCGCGCCGAGCGGCGGCGGAGAACAACAGCAGGCCGACGACGAGCCCGAGGATCACGTTGAACGTGATGAGGACCTCGCGATCGCCTTGGATGCTCTGACCGCTGGCCGGCAGGGCGATCAGGAACACGACCAGCATCACCGCGAACAGCGGCGTGAAGATGAACGCCAGCATCGACGAGATCCTCGAGACCGCGCCCTGCCACACTTCGACGAGCCACGCAGTGACAACCACCGCTCCAGCAGCGCCAGCGGTGGCTGCCCACTGGAGGGCCGTGCCGGGATAGAAGCCGATCGCTATGAATGCGCCAGCGGCCAGTCCCAAGAACACGCCGCCGCCCAATGCGATCAAGACGTAGTACACGACCCACTCGCCGCTGAAGCGCACGTAGTCGTTCCTGCGGCTTGGCGAGCGCCAGTCTTTGCCGAGATAGGCGAGCCCGACGACAAGCCAGAGCAGCACCAACAGGTGGAACACCGCAAGCACCTCGGTCACCGGGGTGCCTCGGTCTGAGCTGAACGGGTATGAGTTCATGACCACGGTGGTTGCCCCGAACACCCCTGCGAGCACCACATAGACCCATCTCGGGGGGCGCTGACGCCAGGCGAACCATCCGGCCAGGGCGGGCAGCACCAGCACTCCCAGGTTGCGGCCGTAGAAGCTGCCGTCTTCGCCGTCACCGAGTTCCAAGCCGAACAACACTGGGACCCTGACTGCTACCGCAGCTGCGACCGCAAAACAAGCCATGACCCAGATGTCTTGCCGGCCGCGACCTCGACGAGCGGGTACCACGCCGTCGGGGGCTAGTGATGCAACTGCGATCTCAGATTCAGCGACTTCCGTTGAGGATTCGGGCTCGGAATCATCCCACAGTCCGGCGAAATGCTCTCTCGCGAACGACCGAACCTCCGGATCACTCAGAGCCAGCCGCCTGACGGCAACCAGGAACGCCTCGTCCTCCGACAACCCTGCCCGTCCGAGCGACTGAAGCTCATCCGACAGGCGCGCGCTCAACTCCTCTTCAGTGATGCTGCGGTGCGATTCAGCCATCTAACGAGCCGGACTCCGAAAGCGTTCGCGCTCGTGCCAACGGCAGTTCCGTACGGCGACGCAGTCGTCGCTTGTGCGGGGTACTCGAAGTTCCCGGCCACTGTCCGACACGTTCGACAGCGTATGCCTGCCTCTGGGTGTGTACGGGATGGCTCAGTCGTGTATGCGTGGGCGGAGCGCGCCTAGCGTGCGGACACGACAGTGGCGACAGCCTGGGAGGGCGCGTGAGCGAGGCGACGGACGCGGAAGAGCGGGAAGTGATGGACTGGCGCGGGTACGGGGTGGCCGTGCGCGAGCTGGCGCAGGCGATTGCCGACGACGGCTACCGGCCCGAGATGATCTTGGCTATTGCCCGGGGCGGTTTGTTCTGCGCTGGGTCGCTGGGCTACGTGCTGTCGGTCAAGAACATCTACGTCATGAACTGCGAGTACTACACCGGCGTCGACGAGCGTCTCGAAGTGCCGATCATGCTGCCGCCCACGCCCGATCTCGTCGACCACCGCGACTCGGACATCCTCATCGCCGACGACGTGGCCGACACCGGCCACACCCTCAAGATGGTCTACGACTTCTGCCTGCCGCGGGTGCGCAGCGTCCGCACCGCCGTTCTGTACGAGAAGCCGTGGTCCACGGTCGACTGCGACTGGGTTTGGCGCCACACCGACCGCTGGATTAACTTCCCCTGGTCAACCGAACCCCCGATCGTCACTGACGAGCAGGCTCGCGCCTGAGCTCGACGCCATCGTCCTCCGGCGCTCCAGCCGAAACCCCGCGGTCGCGCGGCAGCGTCGGCGAGCGCGAGTTCATCCTGCTCATGGCACTCGCGAGCGCCATGGCGGCGATCGCCATCGACACGCTGCTGCCCGCATTCGAGCAGATGCGACCCGCCTTCGGGCTCGACTCTGATTCCACTCGCCTCTCGCTCACACTCACCCTGTTCTTCGCTGGCATGGCAGTGGGCACCCTTTTCTACGGTCCGCTGGCCGACGCCATCGGTCGCAAGCCGCTGTTGTTCGTCAGCTTGGGGCTCTATGCGGCGGCCGCCGTGGTGGGAGCACTGGCGCCATCGCTAGAGGTGCTGCTGGCCAGCCGGTTCGTGTGGGGCTTTGCCGCCGCAGGTCCGCGCACACTCACCCAGGCAATCGTGCGCGACCGCTTCAGCGGCACGGCCATGGCCCGGGCGATGACGCTCATCCAGACCGCTTTCTTCCTTGGGCCGATCCTCGCACCGATCCTCGGCAAGGGCCTCGTGGCTCTGGGATCGTGGCGCTACGTCATGGTCTTCGGCGCCGTGAGCGCAGGTGTGCTGGCGCTGTGGTCGCTACGGCTGCCCGAGACGCTCGCTGAGGAGAATCGCCGGCCGCTGACCGTCGGCAACACGGTCGCCGGCTTTCGCAGCGTGATCGCCAACCGCACGACCCTCGGGTACACGCTGGCGGTCACGTTCGGATTCGGCGCGTTCTTCTCGTTCCTGGCCAGTTCCGAACTGATCTTCGTCGACGTGTACAGCCGGCCCAGCTGGTTCGTTCCCTACTTCTCGACGATGAGCACGATCGCCGCGGGCGTGTCGGTCATGACCAACCGGATGCTGCGCCGGGTCGAAGCAGGTCCGCTCGCACTCAGATCTGGCGTCGCGCTTGTGGTCACATCGGGCGCGTTGCTCGCGGCCACTGCGGCAGCGAGCGGACTGCCCAGGATCGGAGTGTGGATCCTGCTCTTCAGCCTCGCAAACGCCTCGTTCATCGGGTTCTTTCCGGTGGCCATCAGCCTGGCGCTCGAACCGATGGGCGCGATGGCTGGCACGGCCGCAGCGGTCGTGGGTTTCTGCACGACAGGGGTCGGCGCAGTGCTCGCCGCCATCACCGATCGAGCGATCGACGGCGACGTGATGCCGATCGGCGTGAGCTACTTCGTCTACGGCGTGCTCGCCCTCGCCTGCCAACTGTGGGCTCGGCGCGAAACGAGGCGCGCCGCCGTCTGAGATCCGGCGCAGCCTGCCCGAACGTGGGGCCTGCTAGGTCCGCTGGCGGTCCAGGTGGTGATCTTCGGTGCAGGCATCCTCAGACGTCTCCAACTGCAGGGTGACGTGTGAGATGCCGTGGCGGTCTTTCGCGATCCGCCGCAGCTCGCCCAGAACCTCGTTGTGGTCGGCGTCGTGGTCCGGATCGGTGAGCACGTGGGCGCTCATCGAGACATAGCCGGAAGTAACGGCCCAGACGTGGATGTCGTGCATCACGGTGACGCCGGGAACGCGTTCCATATCGGCGCACAGGGCTTCGAGGTCGACATCTCTGGGCACGCCGTCGATCAGCACTTCGAACACCGAGGCGGCCAGCTTCCATGAGCTCAGCACGATGAGCACGGCGATCAGGACGCTGATCGCCGGATCGACCCACCACCAGCCGAAGATCAGAATCACTGCGGCGGAGACCATCACGGCGACCGAGACCATGAGGTCCGCCAGCACGTGCCGGAACGCCGCCTCCACATTGAGGCTGTGGGCTGAAGAGCCGCGCAACAGGAACGCCGCCGCGATGTTGACCAGCAGGCCGATGCCGCCGACAAGCAGCACCCAGCCCGCGGCGACTTCGACAGGCTCTCCGCCGAACCCATCGATGAAGCGCCCAATGGCTGCCCAGCCGATCCACGCTGCGACCGCCCACAACAACAGCGCATTGGCCGCTGCCGCGAGCACCTCGGCACGCTCGAAACCGAAGGTGCGCTTCATCGACGCCGGACGCCCAGCGACCCATGTGGCCGCCAACGCGAGTCCGATCGCGGCGGTATCAGTGAAGGCGTGGCCGGCGTCGGCCGCCAACGTCAGGCTCCCGGACACCACAGCGCCGACGACCTCGGCAGCCACGATCGTGATCGTCAGAACGAACGCGACCTTCAACCGCCGACGCGACACCTCGCGCAAGTCGTGATGATGCTGCTGTGAGATGCGGCTCAGCCTATGGCAGGTGTGCCGAATGGCCGGGCGCACCCTCGGTCATGCCGCCAGACTCAGCGGGCCGCTTCACAGTCGGCACACCGTCCGTAGAGGTCCAGATTGTGGCGCAATGGTGTAAAGCCCGACCCGCTCGCGGCAGTCGCGAGCGCTTCGTCGATGCGTGTTTCGAAACTGGCGTCGAGTTCGATGTCGGAGATCGCGCCGCAGGCCACGCAGATCAGGTGATGGTGATGACCCAGCAGCGACTCGGCCAGCTCGAAATACGCACGATCGCCCCCGGTCTCGAGCCGATGCACCACGCCGCAGCGCTCGAGCGCCTCGAGATTTCGATACGCCGTGCTGCGCGCCAAGTCGGGTGCCATCGACTCGATATCGGGCAACCGCACCGGCCTCGCGGCCGCGGCCAGCGCCTCTATGAGTTGCCGCCGGCCGTCGGTGTAACGCTGATCGGCTTCTCGCAGTCGCGCCGCAACGCTGTCGTGCAATTCGCCGAGATCTCTCGCCACGGCCGCGTCCGCGGACTGCTCCGTCACGGCCGCGTCCGCGGACTGCTCCGTCACGGCCGCGTCCGCGGACTGCTTCGTCACGGCCGCGTCCGCGGCCCGAGCAACCGCTCCGATTCCTCGGCGATGTGGCTGGCGAGGCCGAAATCGGAGTCGCGCATCGGACCCTGTTCTTCGAGGACCAGCAGCGACGACGTGTCGTCACCCTCGCCGAACTCCAGCCGGGTCACTGCATTGGCTCCGAACGCGGCGGCCATATTCTCCTCGTTGAGCACCTCTTCGGGCCTGCCGTCTGCGATCACGGCGCCTTTGAGCAGCACAATCCGTTCGCACAGACGCGCCTCGCTGAGATGGTGCGTCGACAGCACGACGAGCTTGTTGCGCATGCGCTCGGCGTCGACGACTTCGAGGACGATGTCCTGGCTGGGGATGTCCAGACCGGTGATCGGCTCGTCGAGCAGAAGGCAGTCCGATTGCGACGCCAGCGCCGCCGCGATGAGAACCCGCTGGCGCTGCCCGCCCGAGAGCTGACCGAACGAGCGCTTGCGCAGGTCTGCCACCTTGAGGCGCTCGGCGGCGATGTCCATCGCGTCCCTGTCCTGTTTGCGCATCCTCCCCAGCAGTCCCCGCTCGCGGAACCTGCCGATCATGAGCACTTCGCTGACGGTCATCGGCATGAACGCATGCGGGTGGTGGTGCTGGCTGACGTAGCCGACCGTGACGTCATAGTCCTTGCGAACGGTGCCGGAGGTGGGCGACAGCAAGCCGCCGAGCAGGCGCAGCAGCGTGGTCTTGCCCGAACCATTCGAGCCCATCAACGCCACTGCGGCTCCGGAGTCGAATCTCATCGAGTCGATGTCGAGCACTGAGCGGCTGCCGAACGACACTGTGACGTCGTCGAGTGTGAACACGTCAGCGCCGCCTTTTCTGCGGATGCGTCCTGCGGCGACACGAACCGGTCGGATCCGGCCGGGCCAGCTCTTTGCAGATGAGAATGAGTCCCAGTATATTCCCGACCGTGCGGAATTCCGGCAGTGCAGCGTTCCGCTCGCCTCGAATCGAGCCGCATCGGAGCCATCGCTGGCGAACTCGCCGGCCACGCCTGCTGTTGACGCTTGTGGCCCTTGCTGTTGTGCTGCCAACTGCCTGTGCCAGCAGCAACGGCGACGACTCAGGCGACGGCCCCGGCGCAGACCTGCCGACCATCGTTGCAACCACCGACATCTGGGCCGATGTAACCCAGAACATCGCCTGCGGCGGCGTCGTGAATGTCGTGACCCTGACGCCTCCAGGTACCGATCCGCACACCTACGAACCGTCGCTGGCCGACCGCGCGACGGTGGCCAACGCCGGCCTCGTCGTGGCGAACGGCCTCGGGCTCGAGGCGTCATTGCTTGACACACTCGAAGCCGTCGAGGAATCGGGAACACCGGTTTTCCGCGTCGGCGACCATCTCGATGCGATCACCGCCGCCGATGACGCCGGGGAACCCGAAGACGCCGGGGACCACCCCGAGGACGAGGCAGACGAACACGACCACGCCGCGGGCGCCGACCCCCACTTCTGGTTCGATCCGGTCCGCGTCTTGGGAACCCTCGAGGCGCTCGCCGTCGCGATCGCCGACGCCACAGCCATCGCCGAATCCGACATCGAAGCCTGCCTGGCGAGCTACACCACCGAACTCGAGACTGCCCACGCCCAGATCGTCGACATTGTGGCTGGCTTGGCGCCGCAGCAACGGGTGCTGGTCACCAACCACGACTCGTTGAGCTACTTCGCAGACCGCTACGGCTTCCGGGTAGTGGGCACGGTGCTCCCCGCAGCGACCTCGGCCGCCGAGGCCAGTATCGCCCACCTCGAAGAACTCGCCGAGATCATCGAGCGAGAAGGCGTGACGGCGATCTTCGGCGAGATGGCCCACACCTCCGCAACTGTCGATTCGCTGGCCAGCCAAGTCGGCGACGTCGAAGTCGTCGTCCTGGTCACCGACGGGCTCGGACCCGCTGGCAGCCCCAACGGCACCTACATCGAACTGCTGGTGACGAACGCCGAGACCGTCGTGGCTGCGCTGGCGTCGGACGGCTGAGCGCCGCAATGCAGCCACGGGGAGCGACGTGGAGTTCCTGACCGACCCGATCGCGTGGTGGATTGAGCCATTCACGAACAACGTCTTCATGCAACGGGCGCTGTGGGCCGCGCTGCTCGCGGTGCTGACCACGTCGGTCGTGGGGACATGGGTCGTGCTGCGCGGCATGACCTTGTTGGGTGACGCGTTCGCGCACGGCGTGCTGCCCGGCATCGCGCTCGCGTACATCATCGGCTTCAGCACCACGCTCGGTGCATTGGCGGCTGCGCTGCTCATCGTGGGCGGCATCAACCTGATCCGCAACTTCTCGCCGCTGTCCGAAGACACCTCCATCGGCGTGCTCTTCGTCGGTTTCCTGGCGCTCGCAGTGGTGATCATGTCCAGCGGCGCCGGTGCTTACTCGGGCGATCTGACGCGATTCTTGTTCGGGTCGATCACCGGTATCGACGGTGGAGATCTCCGCCGTCAGGCCATCGCCGCCGCGATCTCGGTCGGCGCAACAGTGGTCCTGCACCGGGCCCTGTTCGTAACGACATTCGACGAGGCCCAAGCTCGGCTCGCCGGAATGCGGCCCAGGCTGGCGCACGCTGCGCTGCTGACGCTGCTCGCTATCGCCATCGTCTCGTCGTTCGAGGCAGTCGGCAGCCTGCTGGTGTTTGCGTTCTTGGTCGCCCCCGCCGCAACTGCGAGCCTGCTGGTGCGACGCGTGCCGCGCATCATGATGACCGCCGTCGGCCTTGGCGCTGTCGCAGCGATCATCGGCCTGCTCGTCAGCTATCACCATGGCACCGCGGCAGGCGCCACCATGGCGCTCGCAACCGTGGTCATGCTGCTGGTGACCCTGCTGGTCACCGGCGTCATCAGGGCGCTGCGCAGCTCCGCTAGCGATTCGGCCGCCGACTCAGAACAAACCGAGCTCGCGCCGCAGAACTCCCACTGACACTGACCGAATGCGCAGTCCGGCGACTGCGACGGCGCTCGGATTTCGCCGAGCGACCGCGGCCGGCGCTACTGCTCGCCGTCGGTGAAGCTCGACCGCAGGGTGGGGTTCTCAAGGTCGGCGAGCTGCTGATTGCGATGATTGACGTCTGCGAGCAGCTCGGGATGCGACAGCACCCAGAAACGACGCTCGTACATGGCCTCGATCACCTTGGCGGCGACGTTTGCCGGGTCCATGCCGCGCTCGAGCGCCGCTGCGATGTTGGCGTTGCGGCGGCGGGCGTCGGCCGTCTCGGTACGAGCCTCACCTGCGGGACGCTCTCGGCGCTGACGACGCAGTTCTTCAGGGCGGTTCCGCTGCGCCGTGGCGATGTTGGTGCGAACCACGCCGGGGCACAGCACAGACACGCCGACATCCGCGTTGTGGTCTCGCTGCATCTCTAGGTGCAGCGTCTCCATGATCGCCACGACGCCGTACTTGGCGGCGTTGTACGGGCCGAGGCCCGGCACCGCCATGAGCCCTGCCACCGACGCGGTGCTCATCACGTGGGATTCCTCAGCCTCGATCAGGTGCGGCAAGAAGTGGTGGATGCCATTGATCACACCCCACAGGCACACGTCGACAACCCACTTCCAGTCCACAAGCTGCTGGTTGCGGATCAGCCCTCCCCCGCCGACGCCGGCGTTGTTGCACACCATGTGCACCGCGCCGAAGCGGTCGAGGGTTGCCTGTGCCAGTGCGCCGACCGAATCGGAGCTGGTGACGTCGGTGACGACGCCCAGCGCCTCGACGCCGTGGGCAGCAACCTCGGCTTCCGCATCGCGCAGCGGGCCCTCTTCGATGTCGGCCAGCACGACATTGGCACCTTCGTCAGCAAAGCTCAGCGCCAGCGCTTTGCCGATTCCCGACGCCGATCCCGTCACCACCGCGACGCGTCCCTGCATGGTCTCCATGGCTGTTCCTTTCGTACGCGGCTGCGAGCTAGGAGTTGAGCTGCTCGAAGCGATCCATCACGTCGAGGTACTCGCTGATCATCTCTTCCACGACCCGCGTGGCCGAAATGGACTCGTTGAGCTGCCCGACCACCTGGCCGACGAAGTAGTTCGCCAGCTCGACGGCGCCCTTGTTGGAGGGGTTCATGGCTGCCCGGTCAATTCGGCGGCTGGCTGCGCCGATGAGCATCGGTTGCAGGGGCATGGGCAGCGTTCCCGGTGAATTCTCGCCTTCCCATTCGTCGGTCCACGCCGAGCGAAGCTGGCGGGCTGGCTTGCCGGTGCGAGAGCGCGACCGCAGCGTGTCGGACGATCCTGCGGCCAGGAACTTCTCCTTCACGATCGGGTGCGTCTCGGCCTCTTGGGTGGTGAGCCATACCGAGCCGCACCACACGCCCTGTGCGCCGAGTGCGAGTGCTGCAGCGACCTGGCGGCCGTTGCCGATGCCGCCCGCTGCGAGAACGGGCACCGGGGCAATGGCGTCGACCACCTCGGGCACCAGCACCATCGTGGCGATGTCGCCGGTGTGGCCACCGGCCTCGTGGCCCTGTGCGATGACGATGTCGACGCCGGCCGCCACGTGCCGCTCGGCGTGCACCTTCTTGCCGGCCAGCGCACCGACGAGCACGCCGTCCTCGTGTGCCCGCTCGATCATGTCCGGCGGTGGCGGTCCGAGTGCGTTCACGGCCAGCTTGATCGGATACGAGAACGCCACGTCCATGAGCGGCACCGCCTGGGCGTAGGTCATCGGCGGCTCGGAGTCGCCGGCGATTGCGCCCGGCGTGTCATCAGCGGGCAACGGCGGCACGTCGTAGCGCTCCATCATGTCGTCAAGGAATTGGCGATGCTGCGGCGGGATCATCGCCTTGAGGTCCTTCACCGACAGCTCGCCCTCGGTCTTGCCCTCGTATTTCGCCGGCACGATGATGTCCACGCCGAAGGGGCGGCCACCCACCTCGTCGACGATCCAGGCCATGTCGATGTCGAGCTGTTCGGGCGTGTGCCCCGCTGCGCCGAGCACGCCGAAGCCGCCCGCCTTGGTCACTGCCGCCACCACGTCCCGGCAATGGGTGAACGCCACGATCGGCACGTCGCAGCCCAGCGTCTCGCACAAAGGTGTCTTCATGCCCCGAAACTATCGGAACCCGCCGCCAGGGGGTCAGGGCACCCGGGCAATGAACACCCGGTGCGCACGACGAACCAACACCTCCGGTTCGTCACTGCCCTCAGTGGGATCCCACTAGCTCACCAGCACCGGATCGAAGTTCTCCACTGTCGGTGACCGTGAAAATCAAAGCCCGGGTTGCAAAGCCCGCAGCTCCGATGGTCATGCCTCGCAGTACGTCGCCACCCTCGAAGTACGCCAGTTCGGCGGGCGCCTCGCCGGGTCGATAGCGGGTGATGTGCGCCCCTCCCCCAATCAGGCCTTCTGCCCAAACGGCGCCGTCAGCGTCCACCGCATAGTCAACCGGGGTCTCGTCTGCGGACGATTTCTGCAACACCTCGGCGCTCCAGACGAGACCGTCGGACGACGTCAGCAGCCGCGTGTCGCTGTCGACGTTGCGCAGCACGAGCGCAAAGCCGCCTTGTGTTGCCGCCCCGGCTGCGATCCAGTCCTCATACTCAGCCACCTGGCTGAGCGAGGGGCCGTCGCCGGCGTACAGCCTGACGCGTACCTCGAAGCGCGCAGGATTCGCAAGACCCGACTCGAGCTGGCTCTGTGTAGCTATCACCATGCGGTCCCCGGACGTGAACACCCAACTGTCGCTCAGCCACTCCGAGTCGGGGGGCGTCTCGGCTGCCTCGGTCGCGGTGTGTCCGAGCTGTCCCCAGCGGCCTTAGCAAGTGCCGACGGAGCATCGTCGGCGGGCTGAGTGGTGCGCACGTCGGAAGCGGCCGGCGCGAATTCTTCGCCGGAAGTCGCCTCGCCGTTCGCACCGCTGCGATCTCCGGACTCGCCGCGGCCACAGCCCGCCAAGCTCGAAAGCACGACGGCTCCCACGAGCACGAAGAGCAGCCGCCTTGACGTCGTCCTATTCCTTTTGGGAGCTGTTGCCAGCGAGACCGACGAAGACAACGAGTGCGCGCCCGAGTCTCGTCATATCGCGTTCAGCGAGACTGCCGATGCGCTCGCAGAGGCGGGAGCGGGACACTGTCGTGATCTTGTCAACCATCAGGCTGGAACGTCGGTCTAGGCCGTTGTCGGCATCGGGTTCGACGGGCAGCCGCATCAAAGGCGCAGGAGTCGGGTCGGTCGTGAACGCGCAAATTGTCACCGAGTCCGTCGCATCGAAGCGGTCGTCCTGGATGATCACGGCTGGACGCGGCTTGCCCATGTAGCCGCGGCTGCCTGCAGTAGTCCAGATGTCCCCGCGTCTCATTCGTCCGGATCAGACAATGCGTCGATAAACGCCTGATCGTCGGCAGCGTGCTCGCTGCCTGCAATGGCTTCCGACTGCCGTCGCGCCTCCTCGGCGAATTCGGGGCGACGAGTGTCGGGCACCCACAGCTGGATCGGTCGAGAGCCTTGATCGCGAAGCCGCTTGCGGTGCTTGCCGACGCGATCTGTAACCGAAGACGTGTCTCGTGCCCGTGCCATGGATCGCACGCTAGCCGCCCTGCGTTACATGTAACACCGATTTTTCCAACTCAGCGCCAACCGCTCCGACTCACCGCACGCGGGCGACAAACCAGCGATTCGTTCCGGGCGTAGAGGCTGGGAATTCGGTGCTGCTGGCGCTGGAGTTGCTTGGTGGCCGGTCGAATCGATGTGCCAGAGCGATCACGTAGTCCACGAGCAACGGCCGAGTACCGGTTCGAGATCGGCTGTGTCCCGTGTCATCGTTTGTCGCTCACGCCCTCTACACCCGACCCCGCAAAACCCTCAACTGGCAAACCCCAGCCGAAGCCCTCAACGAACACCTCCTCTCACTCCAACAGGCCGGTGTTGCGACGACCGATTGAATCCACCCAGTACTGATCAGCCACGCGGTGCCATCGGGTTCCAGTGCTGTGTTGCTGACCCGACCTCCAATCAATGACGGATCGAGCGCTGCTCAGCCGACAGATCAAGTTCATCGATGGTGAAGATCAGCTCAGCTTCGGGCCCCTGCGGCGAACGTCCGGGATCCGAGTCGTCCACCCAAGACCAGTCGTGCAGCGTGACGCCGAGCTCATCGCCCTCGATCAAGATGCTGCTGGCACGCGTTCCGGCTGAAATCAGGCCACGATCCAACAGGAGTGCCTTGAGGTCTAAGAACACGAATGACGACACCAGCGCGAGGACGTGCGGGCCTGCGGTTGCGACTGCCGCCACAGCCCACGAGGGCCCAGAAGGCGAGAGCCGCTATCGACAACGTCGGCAGGTGCCTCACTGCCCTCACATGTTGCTGACGACCCACCGAGCCGAGCATATGTGCACGCCAAACTTCGAAGATCGCGGTCCGTGCGACTGAAACGGGAAGCCGCGGGCGACGGGTTTGCGGCTTGCGATGGCAGGATGCGCCCATGAGCAACTCGGGCAGCATCAGCGCCGTTGGACACAGCTATCTGGATGTCGCATCGGGTACGCGGCTTGACGCCTGGTTCCCTGCAGGAGCCAGCGCCGATGCGCCGCCGGCCCGGTCATGCCTGGCGGTTGAACTCGGCGTCAACGTCGGCGAGACCGTGACCGTCACCATCGACGACCTTGCCGTTCCGCCCGCCGACCTCACCGATGCCTACCTGCGCCTGCACCTGCTGAGCCGCCGCGAGATCCGGCCGCACGAAGCGAACCTAGACGGGCTGTTCGGCCTGCTCACCAACTGCGCGTGGACCAGCGCCGGACCCGTACTGCCCGATCGAGTCGACGCACTTCGCACGGCCGCCGCCAGTGTCGGCCAGCCCGTCACGGTCACCGCGGTCGACAAGATTCCGCGCATGGTGGACTACGTCATCCCGTCGGGAGTTCGCATCGCCGACGCCGATCGGGTGCGGCTGGGTGCCCATCTCGCCGACGGCACCACCGTCATGCACGAAGGCTTTGTCAATTTCAACGCCGGCACGCTCGGCCCCGCCATGGTCGAGGGGCGCATCTCTGCCGGCGTGGTCGTGGGGGCGCACTCGGACCTCGGCGGCAGCGCGTCCACCATGGGCACGCTGTCGGGCGGCGGCAAGGAGATCGTGTCGGTGGGCGAGCACTGCCTGCTGGGCGCCAACTCGGGCATCGGCATCGCGCTCGGCGACTACTGCACGGTTGAGGCTGGCCTGTACGTCACAGCGGGCAGCCGCATCACGCTTCCCGACGGCTCAGTCGTGAAGGGCCGAGACATCTCAGGCCGCTCAGGCATGCTGCTCATCCGCAACAGCACGACGGGCGCAATCGAGATGCGCGTCGCCGACCCCTCCCGCTGGGAAGGCATCAACCCCGAACTCCACAAGAACTGAGCGCGCGCCAGCCGGGCGCGGCCTGACCTCACACGCCGCCAACGACCGCCCGATCGCAGCCGGTCCGTACCCGGAAGCGACGGCGGGCGGCCAGATAACGTCGAGCGCGCCGCAGGGGAATCAGGGGGAACTGCCATGGCCTACGTCGAGGACAGGATCATCCACGACGCTGACGCCCACACCATGGAGCCCCCGGAGTGGCTGGAGCCATTCGCCTCGGCCGAGGTTGTCCGCTACGCGCTCGACCACTTCTCCATCGGCGACAACGAAAAGGCGCTCACCGACATCGAGAAGGCCCGCTCTCGCCAGGCCGACCCTGAATTCCGCGCCGGGGCCGCCGACGAGGTGATGCTGCGCAAGAACTACCTGGCGCCCGGCGCCTGGGATCCCGCCGATCGTTCCCAAGCGCTCGACGATCTGGGGTTCTCCAGCCAACTCATCTTCCCCTCCATGCCGAACACGCTCATCGAAGAGATGGAGCACCAAGCCGAACCCGATCTCACCTACGCCACCGCAACGGCGGCGAACCGTGCGCAGATCGCGTTCTGCTCAGGCGATCCGCGCCTGCTCCCGGTGTGCTCGGTGCCGCTGCAATCGATCTCCCATGCGGGCCCGCACGCCCGCCAGACCATCGACGACGGCGCAGCGGCACTCCTCATCCCGAACCGGATGCCCAAGCTCCACGCCCACAGCCACGTGGGCTTCGACCCGGTGTGGGCTGCGGCCCAAGAAGCCGGCATCCCGGTCGTGATGCATGTCGGCATTCCCGAACTGGTGATGCCGCCGCAGCATCGCAACAACGGCCTGCCGCCCGAGCCTGACTTCCATGGCGGCGGAGAGAACTTCCGCTCCGTGTCGTACATGGCGATCTGCGCCGCCCCGCTCCAAGCGCTGTCCATGCTGATCTTCGACGGGGTGTTGGAGCGATTTCCTGCGTTGAAGATCGGCGTGATCGAGCTGGGAGCGGTGTGGCTGCCCGGCTTCTTGCGTCAGCTCGAGGCTGCGTTCGACGCCTTCGAACGGCACGAGCAGCGCTTGGGCAAGCTCAGCCTGCGCCCGTCGGAGTACGTCCGGCGCCAAGTGCGGGTCACGCCCTACCCCACCGAACCCACCGGCTGGATCATCGAGAACTCAGATCCCGAGATCTGCATGTTCAGCTCCGATTTCCCCCACGTGGAGGGCGGCCGCAACCCGCTCCGACGCTTCGACCGCGAAGTGCAGCACCTGCCTGCCGATGTCCAAGAACGCTTCTTCCGGCTGAACTTCGAGGACCTGATGGGCACGGCTGCCCACGTACCGGCGGCCGCGGCCTAGCGGGCGGGCAACTGGCAGGCATCTGGCAAGCCACGCAGCGATCGGGCAGCGGACGGGCAACTGGCAAGCATCGAGCCGGCCAGGCAGGGAGCAACTATGGGAATCCGACTCGACAAGCCGTGGCAACGTCTCGACGACGAGGCGATCGAAGCGCTGCCTTCGCAACTCGGTGTGTACCACGTGGCCGATGCGGGTGGCACGGTGCTGTCGGTCGGCTTCGCCGGTGCCCGTGAGCTGTTCGGCATGCAGTCCGCGCTCCGGCATGAAATGGAGCAGTTCGGCCCCGCTGCCTCCCAATTCCGGTGCGAGTTCACGTCGAACTACCGCAGCCGCTGGGACGAACTGCTGATGCTGCACCTCGCCGACCACCGCGAATTGCCCGAGCCCCAGCGGGATCAGGCGCAGCGAGTCGGCCGTCTCAGTCCTGCCTGAGGTGCGCCGCTGGGCTGGTCAGATAGGTGCTGGTCAACTATGGGGCCACCCGGATAGGTGACGTCTCGGAAAGTTGCTGTTACGCCTTCTGTGTGCAAATTTGCCGTCTGTGGCGGCATTTCTGCGCAAAGTCCAGGCCGTCTGTGCTGCCGGGCGTCGCCGCCCATCCGCTCAGGCTCTAGGCGGTGGCCAGCCCTGCGCCGGTCAGATCACGCCGTCAGCGGCCAGCGCCGCCAGATCGTCAGCGTCGAGACCGCAGAACTCGCTGTACACCGCTTCGTTGTCGGCGCCGACCGATCGGCTCTCGGTGAGGGACCGCATCTCGGAATCGTGCCAACGCAGCGGGCTGTGCGGCAGCGGGATCTCACCGAGTCCGTCGTGCTCAGTCCACTGTAGGAAGCCGCGCTCGTTCAGGTGGTCGTCATGCACGATCTCGGGCAGGTCCCGGACCTCGGCGGTAGGCACCCCAGCGCTGGAGAATGCCGCAGCCACTTCTGCCCGGGTCCGCTTCGACGTCCAACTCGACACCAGCTCATCCACTTCGTCGATACGAGCTGCTCGGTCCCCATTGCGGCGGTAGCGCTCATCGCCAACCAGATCCGCTCGTCCGATCACTTCGAGCACCGAGCGCCAGTGACGGTCGGCTGCGGCGATGAGGGCGATGTGCCCGTCGCTGCACGAGTACACGTTCGAGGGCGCCACGCTCATCGCGGCATTGCGATTTCCGGTTCGCTCAGACGTGCCGCGCAAATGCCAGGACTGCAGCGAGGTTGTGAGCGTGAAGTAGGCGGCCTCGGCCATCGAGGTCGACACCATGCGGCCCACGCCGGTGCGTTGCGCCTCGAACAGCGCCGTCACCACCGCCCCGTACAGATGCGATCCGCCCAGGAAGTCCACGAACGCAGCGCCGGCTTTGGTCGGAGGCTGATCGGGAAAGCCGGTGATGCTCATCGAGCCCATGTGTGCCTGCACGGTCAGGTCCATGGCTGTTCGCTGCGAATCCGGTCCGTCGAGGCCATAGCCGCTGGCCTGCGCGAACACGAGCCGCGGGTTGGTCTCCCACAGGGTGGGGGCGTCGATGCCCAGCCGTTCGGGCACGCCCGGAGCGAAGTTGCACAGGACCGCGTCGGCGGCCGTTGCGAGCTGCAGGAACAACCCGCGGCCACGAGGCGACTTGAGATTGAGCGAAACGGCCTCCTTGGCAGAATTGAGCATGGCATAGGGCAGCGAATGGAGACGCGACCGCAGCGCCTCCCCGCGCACGGGCTCCACCTTGATGACCCTGGCCCCCGACATCGCCAGCAGGAACCCGGCGTACGGGCCCTGGTAGATCTGCCCGAGATCGAGCACCGTGATGCCGTCGAGCGGCAGCGCACGGGGGCTCTCCCCCGTCACTTGAAGCTGCCGCCGAGGATGTCGCGGGCCATGATCAGTCGCTGCACCTCGCTGGGGCCCTCGCCGATGCGGCGGATGCGCAGCTCGCGGTACCAGCGCTCCAGCGGCAGGTCCTTGGTGACGCCGATGCCTCCATGGATCTGGATGCAGCGGTCGACGACCCGACCCGCAGCCTCGGAGGCCACCAGCTTGGCCATGGCCGCCTCGGTGCGGAACCGCTCGCCCCGGTCAGCCTTCTGGGCGGCTTCGAGCACGCACCAGCGGCCGTGGCGGATGTCGATCTCGTTGTCCACGATCATCCACTGGACGGCCTGCTTCTCAGCGAGAAGCGAACCGAACGTCTCTCGGCTTCGGGCCCACTCGATCGCCATCTCCTGCGCCATGATCGCCGGCCCCAGACAGCCCGCCGCATACGGGATGCGCTGGCGACTGAGCCGGTCATTGGCGATGGCGAAACCGCCATTCACCTCCCCGAGCACCTGGTCTTCGGGCACGCGCATGTCCACAAACTCGAGCTCGGTCGCGTAGCGGGTGGCGCGCAGCGTGTGCACCACTCGCCGTACGTAGAAGCCCGGCGTGTCGGTGTCCACGATGAACGCTGTCACACCGTTGCGGCCAGGATCATCGGAGGTGCGGGCGAACAGCAGGGCGTAGTCGGCCTTGTCGGCACCCGAGATAAACAGCTTCGAGCCGTTGAGCACCCACTCATCGCCGTCCTTGAACCCCCGGGTGTGGATCGCCCGGCCAGGGTCGGAGCCGCCCGACGGCTCGGTCAGGGCGAAGCACCCCATCTTCTCGCCGCGCAGCGTTGGATACAACCAGCGTTCCTTCTGGGCGTCGGTCGCCTCGTAGAGCTGGGCCAGCCCGGCTCCCCCGAAGACGCCGTAGCACGGGTTGTAGAGCCCGGCGCGGTGCTTGGACATCTCAATGGCCATCAGCGCCCGTGTCGTGGTGTCGAGGCCCGGCCCGCCGTATTCGGCGGGGATGTCGAGGCCGTAGAAGCCCATGTCACGGGTCATCTGGGTCAGGCGTGCGGCGTCGTCGGGCGCCAGCTCGCCGGCGTCGGGGTCCAGTTCGGCCTCAAGCGGCAGGATCTCGGCCTCCACGAACCGCCGGACCGTGTCCACGATCAGCGCCTGCTCATCGCTCATGGTGAAGTCCACGCCCTGCCCCCTTCGTCCGGATCACTGCTGGTTCTGCGGCGCCCGATGCTAGGTCGCTGTTTCCGCTCAGGTCGGGTCGTGCAGGCCAGCGTGAACGGCTGGTTCAGGCAGTTTGGGCGCGTCGATACTCGAGGAGTGCGGATCGGCCGACGATGTCCACGACGGTGACCTCAAACCGGTTGCCATCGGCATCGACCATGTCGAGCGGCTCGCCGAGGGCAAGATGAACCGGTTGCTGCTTGCCGTGTTCGACCGCAATGTTCGAGGCGTAGATGTACGTGCGTCCAATTGAGTCCAGAATCGGATTTAGGCGACCGATCAGACCGGGGACGTGCCCGGACGACTCTTCGAAGATCACCGATCCGCCGTCCGCGTGACTGTCCAATTCCATACTCAACGCGCCATCAGCGGGCACCCAGCGCTCCACGCGGCCTGCGGCACAGCCCGCACCAGCGGCGAAGACCGTCATTGGCAGGTGCGTCGCGTACAGGTCGAGCACAGCTTCGCCGTAACGGTCGGTAACGGATCGCTTCCACGTCCTATTCGGAAACAGTGTCAGGATCTCCACACCATGCAGCGGCACCGCGTCGCCGTAGACCGTCACCACCGCTGACGCAGCGGTCCGCTCCAACCGAGCCGCAGGAATCGTCAGCTCAAGGTCCGTGTCATCGACGAGGCGGTACGTGGCCTGTTTGCCGCTGGTCGCCCAGGTTTCGTTGCGGATAGTGGGCACACCGTCACCGCGCCGTTCAACGAAGTAACGACGCTCTTGGGCACCATGGATATCTCCGACCTCGATCCTCTGAATGATTGAGGCAATCGTCGGATTTCGATCCATCTGCCGTGAGTCCATGCTGTCGAGCGTGAGGTTGTTCGGCAGCGAGCCTGGCGAGTAAATCACGAGGCGGTCGTCGAACATCATGAGCCGAATCGCGCTCGTTGCGATCGAGTAGTCACGGTGCACAACTGCGTTGACGACCGCTTCGAAAACCGCTGCGGCGCTGTACTCAGGAACGTCGACACGCGCGGGAGTCTTGCGCGCCGCGACGCGGTTGTGCCTGCGCACGAATGCCATGGCATCGGCGATCTGCACATTCAGTGGACCGATGATTTCGCGGCTGTCAGCCTGCGCGGACGACCTCGATGTGCCCTCGTAACGGGTTGCGGTGATGCGTGCTTGCGACAACCGCTCGTGGGGGGCGGTGCAGCACAGCAGCACTCCCGCCACGGTCGCCCGCATGACACCGTCGGCGTCTTCGGATAGGACTCCCAGCTTCACGAGCGCTTGTACAGGGTCAGCCGCATTGCGCGCACTCACCAATGGCTCCCATAGCTCGGGCTGGAGGCTCGCAAATCCGGAACCCTCGACCGGTTGCTCGTCGAACCACATGTATCGAGCCTGCGACCGACGCTGCGCCAGCCGCAAGCGTTCGTCGCCAGTCATCTGCTGCTTGGAGCCGCCAACGCGCACAAAGCTGAGGCCCTTGCTCTGATGCTGTGCCGGGCCGGCGGGAACTTCCACAACAACGAAGGCGGCGCCATCCAGTTCCATCTTGTGAACTTCGACTTCGAGCGGGGGCTCGATGGAGTTTCGGCACACTTCAACCACCAACGCATCAACGCGCTGAAGTTGTGACCGCGTCATGCCTTGTACGGTCCCGTCGTCCGTCACGCCCAACAGGAGCGTGCCGCCGTGCGCGTTCGCAAACGCGCCGATCTCATTGGCGAGGTCGTCACGACTCGGAGACACGGGCCGATCTTCGCGGAACCTGAACTCCTTGAACTCCCACAAGGAATCCTCACCGAGCCGTAACCGCATACGAAGCTCGTCGTCGCTGATCGTCACCCGAGCGCTCCTTTGGAGACGGCTCCTGTCACAAGGTTACGGCGGCCCTCACCAGACCAGTTGAGCGAATGCGGGTGCTACGACGGCGTTGTCGCCTACCGACACAGACAGATCGACGCTGAAGCCGGCGTCATCGGCAGTTGCGACCGTGCCTGAGCAGACAACCGTCTGCCCGGCCAGGACCGGAGCGCGATTGCGGTACACAAGGCGCGCCAAGCGAGCGTGTGATCCAGCGAAGCGGAGCACCTGTTCCCCAAGCAGAGCACCGAGCATCTGGCCGTCCACCAGCGGTGCCGCGGCGCCTGCCCGTTGCGCAAACGCAGGGTCGTAGTGGAGCCGGTGCCAGTCCCACGTGGCAGCGCCATAGGCGACCATGTCGGGCAATCCAATGCGCCGCACCAGCGGCGCAAGGTTGGTCCCGACGGCTGGTCGCTCGACGGCTGGTCGCTCGACGGTCGCTTGCGGGGCGATGCCGAGCCCGGCCTCCTGCGCGGCAGCTTCTGAGGCATCTTCGGTATCCGTCGGATCGGAGCCGGAGCCAGGCCTGTCGGCGGACACCTGCGCCGTCTCGGCACGGTCACGCGGGCGGTAGATCATCGTCTCGGTGTTGGTGGCGATGAGATCTCCCTCGTCGGCGGCACCTCCGGCGCGGTAGGCCGCCTCGGCAGTGACGAACAGCAAGGGATCGCCCGCGCTGTCCTGCCGTTCAACGGCATTGGTGAGACGCCAAGTGGTGTGGATCACGTCGTCCGGTCGCGCCGCCCGCCAGAAGCGGTAGTCGTTGCCGCCCCGGAACATGGCGCACGGCACCGGCAGCGGCAGTTCCCAGGTGTGGCCTAGGTAGAAGCTTCCGTCCGGCGCGGATCGGCCCGTCAGCTGCGCTGTCTCGCAGATGAGCGTGGGCGGGGCTTCGTCGCGCCAGCGGTCGGGATCGGCTCCGATCGCAGTGGCGAAATACCGGATCGACGCCCGGCTCAGCGGCTCGGGCGCGGTGTACGAGACCACGGTGCCGAGCGCTGCCCGCACGCCGTCAGTGAGAAGACTGCTCACGACACACCCGCGAACCGAACCGTGCGGTCTGGCTCATCGGTTTGGCCCATCACGGAATGACGGCGACGGCCTCTACCTCGATCAGCCACCGGCGGCTGAGCAAGCCGGAGACCACGACGCCCGTGGAGACAGGGAACGGACGGCCAAGTGCGTTCTGGCGAACCGCTCCGACATCGCGATAGTTCTCGACGCCGTCTGGAGTCACGTACTCCACCGTCTTGACGAGGTTGTCGAGCGAGGTGCCCGCCATCTCGCAGATCTTGCCGATCTCGCCGTACACGAATTCGGCCTGGCCGCCGATGTCGCCCTCGGCGACTGTTTCGCCGCTCGAAAGGTCGAACGCCGTCGTGCCGGAGATGAACAACAGCCCCCCAGCCGCGACAGCCGGGCTGAAGGTGAGCGAGGCGTAGGCATCTTGGAGGTACGGCACGACCGATTTGGGCTCCGACGACGCCCAGACGTCCAAGGCGACAAGCACGTCGGGATGCGGAAGCTCGGGCATCAACAGACCGGTCGATGACGGGAATTGCGGGCCGAGCAAGCGCCGGCGAGCCGCTGCACCTTCGTTGTACTGGCGTCGAGTCGCCGCGGTGGTCTGCTGGATCACCCGTACGACATGGCTGAGATCGAAACCATGCGGTTCGAGGCGCCGACCGGCCTCTTCGAGCACCCATTCGCACTGGCCGGCAAAGTCGCCCGGCAGCACGACCTCGCCGTCCTCGTCGAGCGGGAGCACCTGCGGGACGCGCACGAGGCCGTTCGCGAGGCCTGCCACCACCTCGACCTCGACGAGCGCATCGGGCCGCACCAGCGATTCGACGACGAACGTCGACATCCGAGCGCCGCCGACTGCGCCTCCGAGGCCGTGCGGTCGCTGTGCTGCGATTGCATCGCGGTCAGGCGACCCTGCGACCGTCACATACTCGGTGACTTCGGAACAATCCCCGACATCGCGGCCCGCCGCATCGAGGACCGATTCGATCTTTGCCCAGCACACCCCGGCCTGTGCCGCCCCGTCGCCGCGCACAACGATGCGACCCGACTCGATGTCGAACTCGCCCGCTGTGTGACCCGCCAACCATGCGGCTCCTGCTGCCTCGATGCCCGGTGAGAACGAGTAGCGACTCGTATCCAGCCACGGGAATGACTCGGGGGTTATCTCCTCGCGGGGCATGGCGTGAGCTCCTCATGCACCAAAGCAGTGCTGCCACTGCCTTGTCTAGTGCGCGGCGGCGCGCGGCGCGGTGTTTGCGCGCGGCATTCTTCGAGGCCGTGGCGATGCCGACAGCAGTAACCTAGTGCGTTGTTGAGGCGCCCCTGCGCTCAGCTGCCGATGAAGTTCGGCGGTCGCCGCTCCACGAACGCTGCGATGCCTTCGCGCCCATCGTGTGTGCGCATCGCGGCGGTGATCATGGTGCCCTCCACCTCGCCGGCCTGCTCCAGTGGCGTATCGAAGCCCTCATACACGATCCGCTTGGCGTGCCCGAGCGCCCATGCAGGGCCGTCAGCGAGCGACTGAGCTAGCTCAGCGGTTGCCGAATCGACCTCGTCGTCGGGCACCACACGGTTCACGAGGCCCCACTGCTCGGCCTCGGCGGCGCTGAGCGTGCGGTTCGTGAGCGTCAGGTCGAGCATCCGGCGGACGCCGATGTGGCGGGCGAGGAAATAGGTGGATGTGCCGTCGGGGGTAACACCGGCGCGTGTGTAGGCCATCGTGAAGCGGGACGACTCGCCTGCCACCACCAAGTCGAAGGCGCTCACGATGGACATGCCCGCACCGCCGGCGGCTCCGCTCACACCGGCCACGAACGGCTTGGGCACCCGGTTCATCTTGTAGATGGCCCCGTGGAAGTCGACGAGCATGTCGCTCGCCAGCTTGGGCAGCCCGTCACCGGCGGCATGGAATTCCTTCAGGTCGCCGCCTGCGCAGAACACCCTGCCCTCCGCAGTGACCGACACGGCCTTCACCGCGTCATCCCACTCGGTCTCGAGCATCACGGCCCGCAGCTCGCGTGAGAACTGCGGGTTCACCGCATTTGCGCCCTCGGGACGGTTGAACCGCACATGCGCGACGCCGTTTCGCACCTCGTAGGTGATCGTTGACAGGTCCATGATTGCTCCTCGTGTCGAACCGCTTCGTGCTCGGGAGACTACGCGGCCCCGCAGTGCGCCGGCCGGCCTAGCGCCGAGCTGCTGGTGAGAGGTCGCGGGCGGCCTGAATAGGGTCGATGCCGCCAAAGGGCATGATCGAAATGGCCGATATGTCGACGCCGTTGGCGTGGTAGCGGTCGATGTGCTCGCGGCACTCCTGCGGTGAACCGTGCACCAGCAGATCGTCCACGACGCTGTCGTCGATCACGTCGAGTGCGCCCTTGCGGTCGCCCTCGGCCCAGCGTTCCCACATGGCGGCAAGCAACTCTCCCCGGCCGAGCCAGCGGTGGAATTCCGCGTACACGGGCACGTTCAGATACGCAGCGATCGCTCGCCGGAAGCCTGCCCGCACGACGTCGGCATCGGGATTGGGACACACGAAGATGCGTGCCACCACTTCCTTGCCCTCGCCGCCCTCGTCGACATAAGGCCGCACGGTGGCAACGTCATCGGCGGACAGCCAGTTGATGATTGCGCCGTCGCCCTCGGCACCCGCCAGCCCGAGCATGCCCGGGCGCAGGGCGGCCAGCAGGATCGGCGGCTGGATCTCGGGCGGGCGGCCCAAGCGGAAGCCCTGAATCTCGAAGGTGTCGTAGGTCTCGGTCACTTTCTCACCGGTCAGCGCCTGGCGCAGGAAGCGGGCTGTGTCGCGGGTGCGCTTGAACGGCTCGTCGAACGCGATGCCGTTCCAGCGTTCGACGATGACGTTGGACGAGGCGCCGATTCCCATGGCGAAGCGACCCGGAGCGGCCTCGCAGATGGCAGCCGTCTGTTGGGCCAGCAGCGCCGGGCCCCGAGTGAACGCCGGGATGATGGCAATGCCGAGGCGCACGTCGGGTACCCATTGCGAGGCCAGCACCAGCGGCGTGAAGCCGTCGGTGCCGTCAGCTTCCGAGCTCCAGAATTCGGTGTATCCCAGATCGGCGAACTCGCGGTAGAGGTCGGCCTGCGCGTGCAACGGCTCCCCGAAGGGAACCGTGATGCCGTAGCACCAGTCATGTCGATTGTCAGTCACGGCGCGCAGGCTAGTTGCGCCTCCAAACAACGATCCTCTTGTTGAGGACCCAGCGCGCGGGTGTCGGGCATTCGTGTAACACCCCCTCATCACACTGGGCACATGACAGAACAGCTTGAACTCGGAAACCACCTCCGGCTGGTGTCGTCGGGTCGAAAGGGCCACCGGCTGAATCGGGCGACCCGGCAGATGGGCCTTCGTGGCGTGGCACAGGCTCGTGCCGTGCTGGCGGAGGTTCCTCGGCCTCCAGGCATCGACCTCGACGCCGCCTGAGCCGCTCGGACGCCTTGCAATGATCGGCGCGATTACCCAAGTCGCGGCAGGGGCAACACAAGTACAGTGCCGCACATGAGCAGCGCATCATCGTCCCATCAGTCCAGGGCCCAGCAATCAGGCGACGACATCGTCATCGTCGACGCTGTCCGCTCCCCCGTCGGCCGCCGTAGCGGTGACCTCAGCGGCATCCACCCGTCGGACCTGCTCAGCGATGTGCTGACGTCGCTGATGGAGCGCACCGAGGTCGACCCGGGCTCGATCGGCCAGGTCGTCGGCGGCTGCGTCAGCCAAGCCGGCGAGCAGACGGCCAACATCGCCCGCAATGCGTGGCTCGGCGCCGGATTCCCGCTGTCGGTTGCATCCACGACCGTTGATGCCCAGTGCGGATCGAGCCAGCAGGCCATCACGCTGGCCTACGGCCTCGTGGCCAGCGGCGTGGTCGACTCGGCCATCGGCTGCGGTGTCGAGTCAATGACACGCAACCCGATGGGGTCCAGCTACAAGAAGGGCCAGCGCACAGCAACGGCTCGCTACAAGGAGCACTACGAGTACACGACGCAGTTCCAGGGCGCTGAACTGATGGCCGAGAAATGGTCGATCAGCCGCCAAGAGTGCGATGCCTTCGGCCTGCGGAGCCAGGACAACGCCGCACGTGCCTGGGAAGAAGATCGCTTCGCCACCCAGATTGTCCACATCGACGCACCTGCACTGGACGACGAGGGCAAGCCGACCGGCGAAGTTCGCCATGTGACGCGTGACGGCGGCATCCGGCCCACCACCGTCGAAGGGCTTGCAGGCTTGAAGCCGGTGCTTGAGGGCGGCGTGCACACCGCTGGTGCCTCGTCGCAGATCAGCGACGGCGCCGGCGCAGTCATGCTCATGCGCAGCTCGCGAGCCGCCGAGCTCGGCCTGGCGCCGCTCGCCCGCATCGTGGACACCTGCCTGGTGGGCAGCGACCCGGTGCTGATGCTCACCGGCCCGATCGAGGCCACCAGCTACCTGCTCGAGCGCAACGGCATGCAGATGTCCGACATCGACATCGTGGAGATCAACGAGGCCTTCGCATCGGTGGTGCTCGCTTGGCAGCGCGAGATGAACCCTGACCCCGACGGTGTCAACCCCAACGGCGGCGCCATCGCGCTCGGTCACCCGCTGGGCGGCACCGGCTCCATCCTGGTCACCAAGGCGGTCCACGAGTTGCACCGTGCCGATCGCAATATCGGCCTGGTGACGATGTGCTGCGGCGGCGGCCTGGGCACCGGCACGATCATCGAGCGCCTCTGAACAACAGCCCTGACACAGACGACGTTGCAGTGGGCCGCACCGTCGGCGCCCGATCGAGGGCACATCGAACGCGCTGGCGCCGAGTCGGCGGGCTAGCGGGGGCCCTTGCTCTTGCGTGGGGCGGCTGGCAGTACTTCGGCACTCCCGATGAAGAGCTCCCCGCGGAGAATTCGGCGGGTTCCGATGCGTCCCGTGCTCACGAGACGATGCCTGGCGAAGCGATGCCTGGCGAGGCGGTGCCCGACGAGCCAGCCCGGCCCTCGCCGGATGAGCGAGATGCCGAGGCCACCGGCGCGGCTGCCGGGGCAGTCACCGGGTCGCCGGTGCTTGAAGCCAACGCGGTCGTGCTGAGCGTGGTCGACGGCGACACGATCGACGTCGACATCAGCGGCAACCGGGCCCCGGTACGGCTCATCGGCATCGACACTCCCGAAAAGACCGGCGGCTACCTGCCCGCGGAGTGCGGGGGTGATGCTGCGACGGTGCGCACCCGCCAGCTGCTGCCGCCGGGGACAGAGGTGCTGCTGCAGCGCGACGCCGAGCTGTACGACCGCTACGACCGGCTGCTGGCGTACGTCTACCGAGCCTCCGACGGGCTGTTCGTGAACCGCTACCTGGTGCTGGACGGCTATGCGGGCACGATGCACTTCGAGCCGAACACGCAGCATCGCGCGGTTCTCGACGCGGCCCAGTCCGATGCGCGTGCCGCAGGCCGGGGTATCTGGACCGACTGCGGAGGACCGGACCGCCAAATCGGCGGCGCCGGTTAGCTTGTCGGCGTGGCACCACTGGTGCGGCAGCTCGGATACCGCCCTGACGACAGGCTGCTGATCATCAGCGCGGCCGGACTCGGCGGCTGCCATGCCATGAACGAAGGTGCGTACGCAGCGCTGCGCGACGGCCTGGCGACCACGGCGACGCTGCTTGTGCCGTGCCCATGGTCTCGGGAGGCAGCGGCAAGGTTCCGGGGTGAGGACGTCGGTGTTGCGCTCACGCTGAACGCCGAATTCGAGCTGTACCGGTGGGGTCCGATCACTTACGCGCCGTCGCTGCTCGACGGCAACGGCGGGATGCCGGGCACGGTCACCGACGTCTGGGACCACGCCGACCTCGACGAGGTACGGCGCGAGTGCCGGGCGCAAATCGAGCGGGCGATCTTGTGGGGCTTCGACGTCACGCATCTCGACAGTCATCTCGACGTGCTGAGCGTGCGGCCCGAGTTCTTCGACGTGTATCTCGAATTGGCGGCCGAGTTCGGACTGCCGCTGCGACTCATCGACACCAGCGCACAACCGCAGCTCGGCTTTCCTGCCGCCGAGCTCGTCGCCGCCGAAGGCGTCGTGACGCCTGATCGCATGGTGCGCATCGCTCCGGGCCACTCAGGCCGGTACCGGCGCATCGAGCAGCTGCTGGATTCTCTGGAGCCCGGCGTCACCGAGTTGCAACTGCAACCCGCAGCCGACCTGCCCGAGCTGCGATCGCTGACCGCCGACTGGGGGTCGCGAGTGGAAGATCTGATGCACCTGTGCGGCAACGCCGAGCTTCGGACTCACATCGAGCGCAGCGGCATCACCATGATCGGCTACCGCGAGCTGCGCCAGCTGCAACGGGCCACATCCCGCTGAACGATCTCGCGGCAGTCCCGTCGCGGTCCGGCGGGGCCGGTCCCGCAGTGATACCGCAGCGGCCGCGCAGCAATCAGGCAGCGGGCGGGGCGCCGAGCGTGCCCGCTGCGCGCCACGCCGGAAGCAATTCCAGCCACAACGCCATGTCACCTGAGACCTTGAGGTCGCCCAACATGTAGTGCTCGGCGGGATCGGCGGTGCCGTGCACGGTGTCGAACGCAAGTTGCCAAGGCACTTCGAGTGCGAGATCGGCTCCTCGCTTGGTGCCCGGCGCTGCGCCTCGAAGCACTCCGTCGGAGAATTCGAGGCTCGCGCTGGCCTTTCCGTCGGGGCCGCCGCTGGTCTTGATGACCACCGTGCCCGACGCGCTGGCGAGCGGCTCGTGGCCGGCCGCGCACCATGCCGCCAGGAACTCCTCGTCCAGGAACGTCACGACCTCAGACCCGCGAACAAGTCGTGCTCCATCGGCCCGGTGGAAATGCGCGACTCGAGCAGCATGTACTCCTCGTACGGATGCACGGCGTCGGCGACGTCGTCGGGCAATCCGAACCAGAACGGCGAATTCGGATCGACCTGGGTGGCATGGGCCAGCAGCGCCTTGCGACGCACCGAGTTGTTGACCTCGACGACTGCGGTGATGCGGTCGTCGCGGCTGGGCCGCCCCAGCCACTTCTCGTCAAACGGCGATTCGAGGCCGAGGTCCAAGAAGGCCTGGTGAATGAGGCTCATGCGCTTGTGCGACCACACCGGCGCGTACATCTTCATCGGCGTGAACGCCAGGCCGCACTCGGGCCGCCACGACGGCTCACCCGCGTGGGCGAACGCGGGAATGCAGATCGCAGTGACCTGCAGATGGTCCGGATGCGGATAGCGCGACTGCACCAGCGGGTACGTGAGGATCACCTGCGGGCGCACGCGCCGGATCACGGTCACCAGCCGGGCCACCGCCTCGTCGAGGGAGGCGTTGGCGAAGGCGTCGGGGTGGGCATTCGGCTCGGTGTCGGGCATGCCCGAATCGCGGTAGCCGAGCATGACGACCTCGTCGTACCCGATGGCCGCCGCGGACGCGTCCAGTTCGGCGCGCCGGACCTCGGCGAGGTTCGCCACCACCTCGGCACGATCCATGGCCGGGTTCAGGATCTCGCCTTCCTCGCCGCCGGTGCAGCACACCAGCGTGGTTCGAATGCCGTCATCGGCATAGCGACGCACCGTGCCGGCACCCTTGGACGCCTCGTCGTCGGGGTGCGCATGCACCGCCAAGATCGACAACTGCTCAGACATCGGCGGTCAAGCTATCGGCGTCAGCTCGACCTGGCCGGTCTCTTCGTCGATGTCCATCTCGTAGCCGCAGATCGCAGCGAGACGGTCGCGGCCTTCTTCGGGGCCCGACGCCAGCAGCTCGTCCCCCACCCACAGGCGCACAGTTCTGCGAGGGTTGTAGATGTAGCTTGCGGCCCGGCGAATGGCCAGTACGTGGTAGCCGGGATCGATTGCGAGGCCGAGCGAGCCCAGCGTCGCGTCATCGGCTTGCGATCCGGGCCCAACCGGCACCTGCACCACCACATCGTCGGTGTCGCCGAGCGCGAGGGCCAGCACGGGATGCACGTCCTCCTCGTCGAGCACGAGCGACACGATGTTGCGGGCCTGGTCGCCGATGTCCTCGGCAGCCTCGGCCAAGTGCAGCAACCCGCGCAAGCCCGCCGGGTCGGCGTCGGGATCCTGCGCGATGTCCGCAGCGGCGCGCAAGACCCATGTCTGCATGGAGGCCTTCATGCCGTCGAGGCGTTCCTGCATCGAGCGGACCTCACGGGCCAGCGAAAGGTCGTTCAGCACCAGCGCCGAGTACGCAAGGCCGATTGCCGTCTCGGAGAGGTTCTTCATCTCGACCAAGGTGTCGACCGCTCGGTCGAGATCGCTGAGCACGGGCGCGGTGTCGGGCGAGGGCGGTGTCCAGCGCGCCATCGCGGCCAGCTCGCGCAGCCGCACGATTCCGGCGGGGTCGCCGCGCATGAACAGCACGTCGCCCGGCTCGACGATGCTGTCGCCGCGGACGTCGGTGAGCCAATGGCGGCTGCGTTGGATCGCCACGACGCGCATGCCGACGGCGACCGGCAGTTCCATGTCTCGCAAGGGGCGGTTCGCGAGGTGGCTGCCGCCAGCGACGACGAGTCGGTGCGAGACCTCTGCCGCCTGTGCGAGGTCCACGACGAGCGCTTGGGGAATGCCGAGGTTTCGCAGCACGATCTTGGAGATGTCCACCGCAGCATTCGCGATCTGCTCGATGGAGGACACGACCTGGAGCACCGAGCTCATGCCGTCGACCTCCCGAGGGTGGCGAACAGCGAGCATCGCGAGCGACCGCATCTCGTGGACAAGGTCGGACATGTCCTCTTCGAGAGCCAGCACCGCGTCGGCCATGCCCTCGTCGTCGAAGTAGAGCGCGGCATACGCCAGGTCGACCATGAGCTCGGAGGCGTCTTTGGCCTCCGCCAGCATGAACTTCAGATTGCGGGGTTTGTCGTCGGGGTCTGATCTCATGTCAGCTCGTCAGCGGGCGGCGCGACGGGCTCCCTTCGTCGGTTTGGGGTCGTGGAGAAGTGGTGAGGAGTGCGCCGCTGGGCCCAGCGTAGGCACAGCCGACGCGGCGGATCGCAAGACATTGCTGGCACGACTGGCGAACACCGAATGGGCGCTCATTGCAGGCCCACCCAGTTCACGGCCAGCACGAGCGATGCTGCGCCCGCGAGGTCGACGGTGCTGGTGACCAACGGAATGCCGTAGGTATCGGGATCGACGCCGATCCGCGTCGCGACGACGGTGCCGTAATAGGCGATGACACCCGCCAAGGCCGTCGCGAGCAGTCCGCCGATCAGCGAAATGGCAACCAATCGCACGAATCCCGGCGACGACAGCGAGAACAGCTCAGCGAACCCGTGCGCCAGCACGCCGTTCAGCACGAACACAGGGACCGTCAGCGTGAAGCCGAACACGATATCCAGGCGTGCCCCGCGCTGCGGCAGCGCCCGCGGCTCGATGACGCCGAGGTGCAGCTTGCTGGACAGCCGGCTCGACAGGATCCCGCCGATGGCGCCGGCGGCGGCGAGGCATGCGGGCACCAGGATGAGCACGGCCCGCCGTTCAGCAAAGTCGTCGAGGCGGTGCTCGATGACGACACCGGCGACGATGAGCACGATGCCGGTGCCGACCAGCACTGGCATGGATTCGCGCAGGATCGACCAGAGCTGTTCCATTCCCGACCGCCATGACCACCCGAGCGCGGCGGCGGATGCCACGACGCTCGCGATCGCGATGAGCGGTGTCGCCACGGCGATGCCCACGAGATAGCTGGCCAGGAACAGTGCCGGCAAGGTGACGACGTCGCCCACGGCTGATATGAGCGGCGCGTTGACGTTGTCGAGGTCCCAGCCGCGTCGAGTCGTGCTGGCCGCAAGCGCCAAGGTGACCACGAGCACCACAGCAGACGCGACCACCGACCCGACGACTGACACCACGATGAGCTCAGCGAGGCTGACGACCGATCTCAACCCGAACACGGGTGCCAACACCTTGGTCATGACGCCGAGCACGACAGCAGTCACCAGTGACAAAACGGCTGCCGCGATGATGTTCTGGCCCACGATCGTGTCGCGGCGCGCCGTCACGCGGAACGTGCCCGCATGGATGGTGGTGGCGAGCCGGCTGCCCAGAGCACCGAAGATGTTCCCGCGCATGCCGATCGCGGCCGGCACGAGCACGAGCAGTCCGGGCAGCCGCTCGAGCGTGCCGGTGACCGCTGCGAGCAATACCCCCGCTCCGGTTGCAGTCACGCTGCTGACCGCGAGCGCGGTGAGGCTCTGGCGTGCTCCGGTGACGTCTGGGCCGAGCAGGCCCCGCAGCAGGCTGAAGCGCCGAATCGCTCCAGCTCTGCGAATCAGCCGAACGCCCTCGCGGCGCCACCGACGTGCCTGGGAGATCCGGGGCGGTCGACGTTCGCGCGCTCGGAGGCTGGCCACCGACCGAGGTGTGGTGCCGCGCACTGGCCCGGCCCGGCGACCACCGGTCGCTCGGCGCGACCGAGCGCCGCGGGGGCGCGTCCGTGCGCGCCGCGGAGCGGTGTCGCCCTCGGCCATACGCCAAGGGTGGCACCCCTGGGCCTTCCGACGCGAGTTCTGCGTGGAAGTGCTCTGCTGACGGGTCTAGGAGCCCGGGGCGAGCAGAGACTCGAACAGCCCGACGAGCTGGTCGGAGCCGAGGTTGCCGGCCCAGCGAAGCGCGACGGTGTTATCCGGCTTCACGGCGACGAGGAACGGCACCGATTGCAGGCCGAAGGCAGCGACAACGTCCGATGATGGCGTGTCCGCAACGACCGGATGCCGCCATCCCTGCTCAGCCAGCCACGTCTTCGGCGGGTGGTTGTCTCGGACTGGATCCTCGAGGACGGACACCGCGGCGAAGACGACGCCCGCAGGCAGCTCATTCGTCTCGAGCCATTCGGTGAGCTCGTCAACTTCGGCCTGGCAGTGCGGGCACCAGTGCGCATAGAACGCGATGACCACTGGGCGGCCTTGTGCCTCGATGCGCACCGCTTCGCCGGTGAGCAGGTCGGTGCCGATCACGACCGGCGGCGTGCGACCGACGGCGGGGTCGTCTTCTAGTTGCTCGAACGGCGGCAGCGCCGTGCCGGACACTTGCGTCGGACCCGGCGACGTGGCTGGTGCCGATGTGGCTGGCGCGTTCGCCGCCGAGGTGGCCGGCGCGTCGGAGGCCGGAGGGTCGACAGGGGACGCCTGTGTCGCAGCCAGCGCCTCCTGCGGTGACGATGCTGCCCCTCCGCCGCAGGCAGCAACGAGCACCGCCGCGCACAAGCCGATCAGGATTCGACGCACAGCCGAAGGCTAGACATCTGGCCCACTGGCTCCGAGACGGCGGGTGGCAGACTTGGCACGTGGAGACCCGACAGCTCGAATCGACACCCGGCTTCGTCATCTATGACTTGCCCGACGCGCAGCACTACGTCGGAGAGACCCGGCTTGGCGCACGCCTCATTCCCGGCAACGCCACGATGCTGGTGCGGCACCTCACCTACGTATTCGCCACTGTGGAGCAACAGCGCAGCGGAGCGAGCATCGGCCTGAAATCCGATCCCGCCGATGCCGCTGCTGCCGTCGAAGCGCTGGCGTCAGAGCTGGGTGACGACATCACGAGCGGCAGGCTCTCGACCAGCCCGGGCCTGCGTCTGGACCGTGAACTGCTGGCACCGGTGCTGACCCACGATCAGCGCAACCAGATCGGCAACGACGACCGCGACGGCATCTCGTTCAACGACGAGCTCATCGGCGTCGGGGCCGCCACCGCAGCTTCGGCGCTGGTCGGCGGCCTCGATGGCAAGCGGATTGCGATCGAGGGCATGGGGGCAGCGGGGCTTGGCATCGCCCGCGAGGCCGCGGCAGCAGGCGCAACGATTGCCCGTGTCGCCACCGCCAAGGGCTGCGCGAACGGCGAGATCGACCCTGTCGCGCTGGCAGAGGCATGGCTGGCCGACGGCGACATGAGCGTGGCGACGCTGTCGGGTGACGGCGAGCCCCAAAAGCCTTGGACTGTGTGGAAGGCCGACATGGATGTCCTGTTCTGCGGTTCCAAGCCGGCCGCGATGTCTGGCGACGGCGCGTCAATGGCCGGAGCAACCCCGGTGGTCGCCTTCTCTGCCGCGGCGGTGTCCTCAAAAGCACTGGCGGTGCTTCGTGCCGCCGGCACCCCGGTCGCTGCAGATTTTGTGGCCGCTGTGGGCCCAGCACTCGGCTGGTGGGCCGATCCCCAGTTAACCCACAACGATTTGCGCATGGCGACCGCGGACACCGTCAACGCAGTCATGTCCGAGACGGCCGGCCACGCGGACGGTCCCTTCATGGCTGCCTGCTACCGGGCCGAAGCCTTCTTGCGAACCTGGCAGGACACGCTGCCCTTCGGTCGCCCGCTGGGTTGAGCTATCCGACGCGCGTTAGTCGTTGGAAACTGCTGCTATCAGCGCTGAACGTGGCCAGCTGCGCATTTCTTCGTACCGGCTGCAACAATCTGCGTGCATGGCTTCCCGCGCTCCGTGATGGCTCCGCACGTACGTGTGCCGACAGGCGATTTCACTGACATGGCAATCGCTTTGCGTGCCCGTTTCTCTAACAGCGCCGCTTCGGCCTCAGCTTGACTCTCCAATTCCCGCTGATATTCCGCTTCGCGTTGGGCGAGGTAGTCATCTGCCTCCGCAAGCAACTGGTCGGCATTGGGATGCTCTCGAATAAACCTCTCGTTCCATTCCGCCGTGGGGCGAAGGTCAAGCGGTTGGCGTCGGCGAAACAATGCCATCACGTTCACGCTAGCGCCGAGAGCCGTTTTGTGACGCTGCATCGATCCGGTCCTTTACTCCGAGGCCGCATGTCTGTCGAACAGGGCATCGGCTCGGCGGATCATCTTCTTGTACCAGGAGCGGTTGCCGGCACCTGCCTTGTCGCCTCCGCAAAGCAGAATCGCCCTCCGCTCGGAATCGAAGGCGAAGAATCCTCGGAGCGTCGGGGAGGGACGCAACTCCTTCATGTTGGAGTGCTTCGAGCCAGATACTGAGTCAACATGCGGTCGGCCGAGCTGCGGTCCGTCCGTGGCGAGACGCTGCTGCAAGCGCAAGAGACGCGCCTTGTCCTGATCGGAGAGGGAGTCGCGCCATTGCTGGTATTCGGGAGTTTCAAGCACGGCCCACATGTCTTCGTCACTGTAGGGGCGTAGCTCAGACGATCGGATAGCAAAATTGTCGACTCTTGTGCCTGCATCAGTCCGATATGCCTCGGCGCAACTATCTCCCCGGTTATCACAGCTAACGGAAGTCGCGGCTGGCCAGCGAGGCGGCGACGCTCAGCTCATCGAACTTCTCTGCGATCACATTGACTGCGCCGTCATGGCGTTCGAGGCGGCCTGACACCACCAGCGCGGGCACATCTCGCAATACTGAGCGGTACCGGATCCAGCATCCTCGCGACACCACCACGTTGATGAGGCCTGTCTCGTCCTCGAGGCTCAAGAACGTCGTCTCCCCTGCTGTCATGGGGCGCTGGCGATGCGTCACCAGGCCGGCCACGCGCACCCTGCCCGCGGGACACGACAGCAGCTCAGCCGCAGTGCGCACGCCTGCTTCAGCCAACTCTGAGCGCAAGAACCGGGTGGGGTGGCCATCGGGAGAGACCCCCGTCGCCCACAGGTCCGCAGCAGCGATCTCGGTCTCGGAGGCGATCCCCAGTTGCGGCGCTGCGGCACCCGTGACGATGCCCGCCAGCCGGCCGGGGCGCGACTGGGCCACCGCGCCCGCCGACCACAGGGCTTCGCGCCGCGACAGCCCGAAGCAGTCGAACGCTCCAGCGGTGGCCAGCGCTTCAAGGGCGGCCAGCCCGACATCGGTCCGGCGGCACAGATCTTCCATGCTGGCGAAAGGTCCTGCGTCGGCGATCTGGCGAGCCTGATCGTCACCGAGCCCGCGCACCGATGACAGCCCCAGCCGCACTGCCACCGCGCCAGTGGAAGCTGGGCCACCTGAAACTGGGCCACCTGAAACTGGACAGGGTTCCAGCGTGGCGACGTCTGAGGATGCATTGATGCACGGCGTGCGCACCTCCACGCCATGGCGACGGGCGTCCTGGCACAGCGAGTGCGGCGAATAGAACCCCATCGGCTGGGCGTTCAGCAGCGCCGCGCAGAACGCTGCGGGGTAGTGCAGCTTGATCCACGCCGAGGCATACACGAGGTGTGCGAACGACACCGAATGGCTCTCGGGAAAGCCGTAGTCGGCGAAGGCGACCATCTTGTCCCAGACCCGCTCGGCCACGTCGCCGACCAGCCCCCGCTCGGCCATGCCCCTGAAGAGCCGCTCGCGCAGGCGCCCCATCCGCTCACGTGAGCGCTTCGATCCCATGGCCTGTCGCAGCTCGTCGGACTCAGCGGGGGTGAAGCCGGCAGCGTCGATGGCCATCTGCATGAGCTGTTCCTGGAACAGCGGAACACCCAGCGTCTTGGCGAGGGACTTCTCGAGCAAGGGATGCAGGTACGTGACCGGCTCGGTGCCGTTGCGCCGCCGGATGTAGGGATGCACCGAGCCGCCCTGGATGGGTCCGGGACGGATGAGAGCCACCTCGACCACGAGGTCGTAGAAGCAGCGGGGGCGCAGCCGCGGCAGGGTGGCCATCTGGGCGCGTGACTCCACCTGGAACACGCCGATGCTGTCGGCACGGCAGAGCATGTCGTAGACCTCGTCCTGTTGCGGGAGCGTCCCGAGGTCCACGTCGACGCCGTACGTGTCGGCGATCAAATCGACGGCGTAGTGCAGGGCCGACAGCATCCCCAGCCCCAGCAGATCGAACTTCACGAGCCCGATCGCCGCACAGTCGTCCTTGTCCCACTGCAGCACCGAGCGATCGGCCATGGTCGCCCACTCGGTGGGACAGACCTGCGTCACCGGCCGGTCGCAGATGACCATGCCGCCCGAGTGGATGCCCAGGTGACGGGGCGCCCCCTCGAGCGCCACAGCAAGTTCGAGCACGTCGTCGGGAATGCTGGATTCGATGTGGCCGTGTTCAGCACGGCTGGGCTTGTCAGGAACGGGCTCGGGCCCAGCATCGCGCCAGTCACGGGCCCGCTTGCGTTCTTGTGGGCGGGCGGACTGCGGGCGGGCGGTCGTGCCGCTGGCGGCTGCTGCTGTCTCGGGCAACGAGCCGTATCGATCCAGCGACTTCGACCAGGCGTCAGCTTGGCCGGGCTCCCATCCCAGCGCACGGGCCATGTCGCGTACTGCCGAACGCGCCCGGTACGTGATGACGTTCGCGACCTGCGCCGTGTGGGCGCGGCCGTAGCGCTCGTACACGTACTGGATCACCTCCTCGCGGCGACGGCTCTCGATGTCGACGTCGATGTCGGGGGGCCCATCGCGCTCAGGCGACAGGAAGCGCTCGAACAACAGCCCCAGCGCAACCGAATCGACGTTGGTGATGCCCAGCGCGTAGCAGACCGCCGAGTTCGAGGCCGAGCCGCGGCCCTGGCAGTAGATGTCGCGGCTTCCGCAGAACGACACGATGTCGGACACGACCAGGAAGTAGCCCGCAAAGCCGAGCTGTTCGATGAGGTCGAGCTCGTGGCGGATCTGCGCCCACGCGCCCGGTACCCGCTCGGCCTCCGGGGAGCCGTAGCGCCACAGCGCCCCTTGGGACACAAGATGCCGCAAGTACGACATCTCGTCGTGCCCGCCGGGACACCGGTACGGCGCCAAGTTGGGCGCAACCAGCGACAGGTCGAATGCGCAGTCGCGGCCGAGCTGCGCGGCGGCAGCCACCACGCTTGGCCAGCGGGCGAACCGGCGAGCCTGCTCGGCTCCGGACCGCAAGTGCGCTCCCGCTGCGGGTGGCAGCCAGCCGTCCAGCTCGTCGAGGCTGCGCCGGGCACGAACTGCGGCCACCGCAGTGGCCAGTCGCCGCCCCGCCGGAGCGGCGTAGTGGACGCCGTTGGTGCAGATCGGCTCGACGCCTGCCCGCACAGCAAGCTCGCCCAGCGCGTCGTTGCGCTCGCTGTCGAGCGGGTCGCCGTGGTCCCACAGCTCGACGAACACGTTCTGGCGACCTGCCGCTTCAATGAGCAGATCGAGCTGTGCAGCCGCCGCGCGTGGTCCCCGGCCAGCCAGCGCAGCGCAGACGGCGCCCTTGCGGTGCCCGGTCAGGATCGCCCATTCGTCACGATGCTCGGCCACCGCAGCCAGGAACTCGTCGGTTCCAAGGCGCGGCGCATGCTTTCGACCCGCCATCTGGGCTGTTGAGATCAGCTCGCCCAACGAGGCGTAGCCGCGCGGCGAGCGTGCCAGCACCACAACGTGAGACCCCGCAGGATCGGCGCATCCGGTGCGCTCGGGATGCACTCGCTGCTTGCGCTTCGCGTTGCGCGGGCGCATGTCGAGCGCCAATCCGTCGACGCTGTGAGCACCGAGCGTCAATCCGTCGACGCCATACGCGCCGAGCGTCAATTCAGTGCCGAACACCGTCGGCAGTCCGGCTCTCGCAGCAGCCTCCGCGAAGCGCACCACGCCGTAGAACCCGTTGTGATCGGTCAGCGCCAGCGCGTCCAGCCCGAGCCGCACCGCTTCGTCCACCAGTTCGGACGGAGATGACGCTCCGTCCAGGAAGCTGAAGTGCGAGTGGGTGTGCAGCTCTGCATACGGCACCGCAAGCCGGCGCGCTTCGGGCGGCGGGCGCCCGGTGCTCTGCGGGGTTGCATCCCCACGAGCGCCGTTGAGCCCGACCCCCTTGCCATGACCGGGCAGCGGCGGCCGGTCCGACAGCCGCCGCTCTAGCTCGCGCCAAGAGATCCCCGGATTCGAAAAACCCACGCCGTCACATTAGCGAACAAAAGTTCTGTCATGTGCGCCGGACCACTCGACAGCGGACTCGATCTCCGAAGCGCAGTACGTTGCCCGCATGACTGCTGCGAGTTCGCAACCAACATCCCACAGCGACGTCGCGGACGGCGTCACAACCGCCGAGATGTTCGCATCGGGTGCGGCATCAGCTGTCGAGTTGCTCGATGCCGCGCTGGCGAGAGCCGAACGGCTCAATCCCGAGCTCAACGCCATCATCTGCCGGCTGGACAACAGCGCACGCCAGACCGCCGAGCAACTCGATGCGGCCCGTGGCGCTGGCGCCGGCACTGGCACCGCGCCGCTGGCGGGCGTTCCCTTCCTGACCAAGGACCTCACCTGCGCAACCGAGGGCCAGCCATACCACGCCGGCAACGCTGCGTTGAAGGCGGCAGGGAACCTTGCGACGACCACAACCCATCTGGCCACGATGTTCGCTGAGCTGGGCCTGGTGAACTTCGGACGAACCAACACGCCCGAATTCGGCCTGACGATCACCACCGAGCCGCTCGCCTATGGGCCGACCGCCAACCCCTGGAACACGGGGCACTCGACCGGCGGCTCCAGCGGCGGCTCGGCCGCTGCGGTCGCCGCTGGGATCGTGCCGGTCGCCCACGCCAACGACGGCGGTGGCTCGATCCGCGTGCCGGCGTCGAATTGCGGGCTGTTCGGGCTGAAGCCGAACCGGGGGCGAGTGTCGCTGGGACCCGATTCGGGAGACGGCTGGGCGGGGTTCAGCGTGGACGGCGTCGTCAGTCGCAGCGTGCGCGACAGCGCCCGCGTGCTCGACGGCATCGCCATCCCGTGGCCGGGGGACCCCTACTGGGCGCCGCCGCCGTCGGGGACCTTCGAGTCCGCAGTCGGGCGTGATCCGGGCGCGTTGCGAATCGGGGTGTGCATGCATTCGGACTGGGGGCCGGTGGACCCCGAATGCGCTCTCGCAGTGGACAACGCGGGGCGCATGCTTGAAGGTCTCGGGCACCATGTCGAGCACTCGGTGCCCGACGCGCTCTTCGACGAGAACTTCTTCGACAACTTCCGCACGATTGTGGCCGTTTGCAACCTGGTGGGCCTAGGTGCGTTTGAAGCAGCGCTGGGCCGCCCGATGTCTCGGGCGGACACCGAGGGCGACACGTGGGCGCTCATGCAGATTGGCCGTGAAGTGACCGGATCGCAGTACGTGGCGGCGGTGGAGTGGTGTCACGCCTGGACCCGCCGCGTCGCAGCATGGTGGAGCAGCCACGACGTCCTGGTGTCACCGGTGATGACCGAACCGTCTCCCCGCCTGGGAGAGCTGCGCAATCCCGAGACCGGCCGCGGCCGGCTGAACGACCTGCTTCAGTTCACCCCGCAGTGGAACGTGGGCGGGCAGCCGGCGATGTCGGTGCCGCTGCACTGGACGCCTGACGGCCTGCCCGTGGGCGTGCAGTTCGTGGGGCCGCACGCAAGCGAGGAGATGCTGCTGTCGCTCGCCGGTCAGATCGAGCGGGCCGAGCCGTGGTCCGGGCGGGTGCCGCCGGTGTGGGCCGGCGCATCGCCCAGCTGAGAGCACGCTGAGAGATGGCAGCGCGCGGCCGCGACAAGGACGCAACGGCACTCACCGAAGCGTTCGCGGCCGGAGACGCAAATCCGATCGAGGCTGTGCAGGACGCGCTCGATCGGCTGGCTCGCCTGAATCCATCACTCAATGCCGTGCTTCACCAACGCCCTGAAGCTGCGATGGCCGAAGCTGGGAAGGCGGCTGCGCGCTGGTCGGACCGCCGAGCCCGACGAACGCACGACGGGCCTGTCGCCGATGCGCCGTTCGACGGCGTGCCGATTGCCGTCAAGGACCTCGGCTGCGAGCAAGCGGGCGAGTTCCATCACGCCGGAGCGCGGTTCCTGGTCGAGCTGGAGTGGCGTGGCACTCAGGACAGTCACCTGTACCGGTTGCTGCGCGGCGCGGGCATGGTCTCGATCGGTCGTACGAACACTCCCGAATTCGGCACCACCATCACCACCGAGCCAGCGGCCTATGGCGCGACATCGAATCCGTGGGATGTGTCGCGATCACCGGGCGGATCCAGCGGCGGATCCGCGGCGGCCGTCGCAGCCGGCATCGTGCCCGTCGCCCACGGCAACGACGGCGGCGGGTCGATCCGAGTGCCGGCCGCGGCATGCGGCCTGGTGGGACTGAAGCCGAGCCGTGGCCGGGTTTCGACCGCGCCACGCTTGGGCGAGCATCGAGGGGGCTTCGCAGTCGACGGCATGCTCACGCGATCTGTGCGCGACGCGGCACAGTGCCTCGACGTGATCGGCCGCCCGGCGCCGGGAGATCCGTACGTCGCTCCCCCGCTCGCGCCCGGGGTGTCGTTCGCCGACTCGATCGAGGCCGCCCGCTCATTGCGGCCGTTGCGCATCGCGGTGTCGGTGGGTGCTGCTGTGGGAGCGGCGGGAGCCCGAGCCACCGAGCCGGTGCGTCACGCCGTCGAGCAAGCGGCGGCGTTGCTGACCGAGCTGGGTCACCACGTCGAGACCGACACGTGCCCACACGGCTGGTACAGCGACGAGCTCACCGATCACGCCATCGTCGTGCGCACAGTGGGCATGGCTGCGGAGATGGACGGCTGGGTGGAGCGTCTCGGCCGCCCGATGACGCCCGAGGACATCGAGCCAGCCAACTGGTGGTCGGCCGAGCTCGGAAGATCACTGCCCGCCGCCGCGTACGTCAGCGCGCTGGAAGGTCTCGCGCGGTGGCGTCGCGGGGTGATGTCGTTCTGGCGTCAGCCCGGGGCGCACGCAGATCCGGCGTCGTCGGGCTTCGACTTGCTGCTCACGCCGGTGCTCGGTGATGTGACCCCACCGCTCGGCTACCTCTCGGATCCCGCAGAAGGGGCGCGACGTCTTCGCTCACTCATCGGTTTCGTGGACCAGGCCAACGTCAGCGGCCAGCCCGCTATCTCCCTCCCGACCGCCCACGACCCCGATGGCCTGCCGCTGGGCACACAGCTCATCGCCGCGCACGGCGCCGAGAGCCTGCTGTTGGCCGTGGCCGAGCAGATCTCCGAAGCGGATGGCTTGATCGACTTGCCCGAACAGTTGCCGGGGCCCACGGATACGGGGCCCACGGATACGGGGCCCACGGATACGGGGCCCACGGATACGGGCTCATGACGCCAGCCGACCGGGCCCTCGCACGGGCCGTCGAGCTGCTGGGCAACGTGAATGTGGAAGTCCGAAGCGCCGTCGTGGTCGAAGACTCAGAGACCGACCGCCTGCACCGCCGGATCATGGCGGTGCGAGTCGTCGTGTTCGCACTGGGTGCGGGGATGGCGCTGTCGTGGGGCGTGGGCTGGCTTGCGGTGGTGCTCGCCGTCGTCGCGCACCAGCTGCTCTTCAACGTCCGCCGGGTGCTCGCAGCGACCGCTCACGGCTTGATCCTGGCCGACATCACGTTCCGCCGAGCCGAAGTGGTGGCGAGCTGGCAGCGCGGCACCAATGCCACGCTGACGCTGCGCACCGACAACCCGCGGGTGGCAGTCGCCCTCGAGCCAGTTATGGACGAGGCCGGCATCGGCCCGCCATGGAACGGCCGGGTGAGCGGCAATGATCTTGGCGCACTCGAGACGACGATCCGTCACGCCGGAGGCGAGCCGCTGCGGGTCACCACGACAGACTGAAGCTTGGGTACACCCAGTCTCTGGGTCGTCGACACTTGGCCATCGACATCGGGCGCACCCCGCGCTGGGCCGTCGGTATACGTTGACGGCTCGTGAGACTGCTCCGATTCCGCACTGGTGCCGATGTTCACCACCACGGTGACGACCCGCCGACCCGCATCGGGCTGGCAGGGTCCGCCGGCGTCATTGAGCTTGGTGGACGCGATCCCGCCGGCACCGGTCGCCCGATCGCGACACTCGGACATGCCGTCGCCGACGCGCTGGCCGCGCCGGCCGCACTCGCCGAACTTGGGCACGGCCCTGCCGACCACTCCTGGGATGACATCGGTTTGGCGATTCCCGCAGACCCTGGCGCACGCATGCTGTGCGCCGGAGCGAACTACCACAAGAAATATCCCCTCGGCGGCGTCGTACAGGCGCCGCCGCAACCGGTGTACTTCAACAAGCCGCCGGGCACGCTCGTGGCCGACGGCGAGGCGATTGTGCGACCAGTCGTGTCCGAACAGCTCGACTACGAGGTCGAACTCGCTGTGGTGATCGGCCGAGCCGGTCGCCACATTTCGCTCGACGACGCGCTGAGCCATGTCGGCGGCTACACCGTTCTCAACGACGGATCGGTGCGGAATTGGCAGCGGCACAGCGTCGCAGCCGGCAAGAACTTCTACCGATCGGGCTCGATGGGACCGTGGATCTGCACGGCTGACGAGATCGAGGACCCGGCGTCACTGGAAGTGATCTGCCGAGTCAACGGCGAGGAGCGTCAGCGTGCCAGCGTCGGCGAGATGATCTTCTCTGTGGCCGAGGTGATCTCATACCTGTCCAAGGTGATGCCGCTCGAACCCGGCGACATCATCGCGACGGGCTCGCCGGAAGGAACCGGCGGTTCGCACGATCCGCCGAAGTGGCTCATTCCCGGCGACCGGGTCGAATTCGAGATTCCCGGTATCGGCGTGCTCTCGAATCCCGTCGTCGACGAGACCGTCGTCCCCGGCAGCTAGCCGCGGCGGCCGGGGGCGACACCCACTCGGCGTTGCCCATCGGTACCTTGGGCGCAAGGTCGTGCCGTCACCGACGGCGGCCGCACATCGACGACGAAGCCGCTCGCAGGGCCGGCTTCAGCAAGGACGCCCCGATTGCGAGGCTCACGGCCCCGATCACCCCAGTACATGCTGATGGCCATTGCGTTCGCCGTCGTTGCCAGCGTGCTGCCCATCGCGGGCACCGGTGCGCAGTCCACACCGTCCAGCAAAGAGCTGGAGCAGCGCAAGGAAGAGCTGGAGCGTCAGCAGAAGAAGCTTGAGGCGCAGCTCGCCGAGAAGAAACGCATCCGCGACGAAGCCCAAGCGGCACTGCTGGCCAAGATCGGCGAGGTCGATCTAGCGCAGGTCGACGTCAACGAGGTGCTCACGGCCTATGACCAGCTCAAAGTGCTGGTCAACGATCAGCGCGACGATCTCGAAGATGCCGAGCTGGCACTGAACGCTGCCGAAGCAGCAGTGCAGGCAGCCGTGCAGCGGACGCTGTCGCTCGACGAGCAGCACGGCGAACTCGGCCGGCGCGTCATCGAGCTGATCGTGCAGAACTACATCGGCTACGACGCATCGGTGGAGGGGTCCTACGGGCTCGTTCGCACTGGCGATGTCTACGAGGCCGCCCGAATCAGAGTGCTCATCGGCGCTGCGCTGGGTGATTTGAACACCACTGCAGATCAGCTGCGTGCCTTGACGGTTGACGCTGAGCTGGCCGTGCGCGAGTTCCGGCGTGCCGAAGAGCTGCGGGACATTCGCAGGCAGGAATCCGAGACGGCGCTTGAGGATCTGCTCGATGTCGTCGAGAAGGAAGAAGAGCTGCTCGAGGAGCTCGAATACCAGCTCGAGAACCTTCTGTACGAGCAGGCCGCGCTCGCGGAGTGGGACGCAGCCGCCGCCGAAGAGGTCGCTGCGACCGCGCAGCGCGTCACAGGAGTCATCACCGAGCACAAGCGCATCTCCGCCGAGCAGAAGCGGCTACGTGAGGAAGAAGAACGCAAGCGCCGAGAAGAGCAGGACCGTCTGGAGCGCCTGCGAAGGGGGACCGCCGGCCAGCCCAACAGCAACAATGTCGCGGCCAGCGAGCTGGCGTGGGTCGGCGGCATCCGGGTCCACGAGTCGATCGCCAACAAGGTGCAAGACCTGCTCGAGCACGCTGCCCGCGACGGAATCCGGCTCGCCGGCGGTGGGTACCGCAGTGCCGCCTCGCAGATCGCGCTGCGACGGGCGCACTGCGGAACGAACGAGTGGGCGATCTACAAGCGACCGTCCTACCAGTGCCGCCCGCCGACTGCCCGTCCCGGCCTATCCATGCACGAGCGCGGCCTCGCCATCGATTTCCAGCACAACGGCCGCTCGATCGGCAGCCGCAACTCGACAGCGTTCCGGTGGCTGAAGGCCAACGCAAAGACCTATGGCCTGTTCAACCTTCCCAGCGAACCTTGGCACTGGTCCACCAACGGCAACTGACCGCCGCGCTCAGTCGTAGGTGGCTTCGCGTTGCCAGCGGCCGCCTTCGACAGCGCAGAGGTGGGCAGTGCCGTCGTCGAGGACAAGTTGGAACCGGGCTTGGCGGCGGCGTGCCCCCCGGACCCACCAACGCTCGTCGAGCAGCCACGGCCCTGCCCATGCCGTGATCCGGCTGATGCGTCCATTGGCACGCCGCAGTTCGGCAGGAGGCGCGTTGGCTTCTCCCCGGCCGCTCACGCCGACCGGCTCGCCGTCAGCGTCGAGCACCACGAGCGGCTCGGGCTCAAACAGCACGAGAGCAGGGACTGGCGCGCCCAGCCGTCCCGGCCACGGAGGCATCGGCGAGGCGGGGCTGGTCGGGCTGGCGGGGCTGCCAGCTGGATTGGATGCACCGGCAGTTCCGAAAGGCAGGCGCTGCTCGAGATCGGCGAAGCGACGGCCGGAGCCCAGACGGCCAACCGTGACCCCATCGAAGCCCACCAGCGTCTGCACCCGGCCCAAGGCTCGCTCAGCCCGCTCGTCAGTCTCGGTCTGACCACCCCAGAACCCGAGCTGGCGGCCCTCATCGGGAGCTGTCTGCGCCACTGCCAGCCGGATGAACGAGATACGGCCGCTGGGACGGTTTCGATCCTGGCGCCATCCGTCGAGCTGCCACCTCACACGGTCAGTCACATCGGCAGGGCTGAAGCGGAACCCATGGCGCCAGAACCGATTGCTGGTCTCACTGTTCTCGGTTTCGATGCTGACCTGCACGCAAACCAGCGCGTGGCCACATCGGGCCAGATCGGCGTCGAGACGGTCGGCCAGGGACTTCGCTGTGAAAGCCACCGTGTCGACGCGGTCCGCAGGCGGGTCGATCTCCGCATCGACGCAGAGATCCGGCGCAGCGACACCGGGCTGGCTCACACGAGGGTCGCCTCCGCTGGCCAGCCGATGCGCCCATTCGCCTTGCGTGCCGAACCTGCCCGCAAGGTCGGCTGACCGCAGCGCCGCCACGTCGCCCAAGGTGCGCAGACCCAGCCGCTTCAGCACATCGACCAGTTCCTCGCCGGCTGTGCTCGATGCGCCGACCCCACGAGGGCCGGCTGTGCCTGCCAGCGGTGAGAACGGTTCTGTCAGGGCGTGCAACGACAGCTGGCTCAGGAACCCCGCACTTGCGGACGCAGGCACCACCAGCACTCCCCCCGGCGCGACGCGGGCTGCAAGGCCGGCCGCGAACAGGCCGTCAGCGATGCCGACGCGGATCTCCGGCATCGCTGCAGGTGTCCCAGCAAGCGACACTTCCAAGACGTCCGAGGCCAACGCCCGGGTGACGGTTCGTGCCACCAATTCGGCCAATGCCTCGTCGCCGCCGTAATAGCGCGATGGGGCTCGGGTGCCGAAGACGCAGCAACCGGGTGCCAGCACCTCGACTCTCGGCGTCAGTTCCTCCAATGCTGCGACCACGGGAGCGAAACGGCGGGCATCGAGATCGAGGTCGCGCTCGATCGCCTCCACCGCAGGGCACTGGGACTGGGCCTGCCGGCGGCGCATCCCTGTCATCACCCCTGCCGCAGAGGCTGCGGGCGTGACGGCAGTCACCCGTCCGGCGAACACCACCGCTGCGGGAGTTGTCGGATCGATCCCTGCAGCGGTTACGGACCAGTGCGCGATCTCCACCGCCAGCATCCGCAGCGGTCTGTCCTCGACAGCGCTGTTGGAGATGGTGCCATCAGACACAGCGCTATCCCGCACGACGTTGCGGCAGGAAGGTCACACTGGGATCTGTGGGGTCGACGCCAGCCTGACTGAGGTCGACCGGAGCGGGCCGATCGAAGCCCACTGTGCTGATCGCGCCGCGGACGGGAGTGATGCGGCCGTCGGAGTCCGGCAGCCACAGGACGGCTCGTCGCGGCAGCGACGCCGCGCCCCGGCCCGCTGCGACCACCTCAGCGCGCCGAGCTCGGATCCGTCCGTGGCCCTGCCCGAGGCCGGTCCAAGCTGCTCGCTCCACAGCCACGGTCACATCTGGGCTGAACGCGTTGCCATGATGCTGGCGGGCAGGGCCCGGCTCGGCGACCTCGATCACCGCAGTCCCTCGTTCTCGCAGACGGGCTCGCAGGCGCCGGCTGTGAGCGGCTGCCATCCGCACGCTGCCGGCGAGCAGGATCACATCGACGCTGCCGATCAAGGCGTTCAGCACTTCGGCGGTGGCATCGCCGGGGTGGTCCACGAACGCCCATCGGTCCAGCGAGGCTCCTCGCTCTGCCACGGCCGAGATGCCCATGCGTCCCAGACCCACCGCTGCCGTCCATCCCCCAGCACGCGAAGCCTCCGCGGCAAGAGCCGTCGCCAGGGTCAGCGCGCCCGGCCCTTGTGTGGCCAGCACCGACCCGCGGACGATCCCCGGTTGTGCCAGCAGCGGGGCGAACTCGTCGGCAACCGGCAGCAGCCGTTCGTCACTGCGGGTGATCGGCGCAACAGTGCGCGCTGTGTCTAATGCGCCGACCCCACGAGGGCCGACTGTGTCATACAGCTGCACCAGCTCTGCCGCCATCGCGACAGACTAGCGAACAATCGTTTCTGCTGGGACCCTCTAGCTGGGACCCTGTCAGCGGCTCCTGTCGTGAGGTCCGACGCAGCTACTTCGTTCCCGCCAGCAAGGTGGCACCAGCGGGACCCGCCTGCTCAGCGTGCACTGTGCCCGCCGCAACCTCGCACCAATCCCCTGCTTCGAAGACTCGGGTCTCGTCTTCGAGCCCAAGACGAAACTCGCCTTCGGTGACCATCACCATCGCCGAGAACTCGTGGCTGTGGAACTCCCCGTCGGTGTCGGGCGCGAACGCGAAACTCCGCGGCTCGCCATAGCCACGCGCCGCAAGCTCGGTACGAAACTCATCTTCAGTCATGGGCGCAACGGTAGCCCTCGATCGTTGCTCGCGGCCGGGCTTGTCGCTGCCGATAGCGAGCTATCGACTGTGCTGATCGCTACCGATAGCGAGCTACCTGTAGTGGGCGAACAGCTCTTCGATGAGCTCGGTGATGCCTTCAGAGGTGTGACCGCGGGAGATCTCGACGGTGGCGACGTTGCTGTAGACGTGCACGTGGTCGACGCCGCCGCGCTGGAACAGGCGCCACGCCAGCATGTCGGCGGGATCTTCGGCGCTCACTGCATCCGCAGCGCTGCTGTAGTAGCGGTGCCCTGCACCCGTCAGCGGCCGGTTGGTCTCGAATCGCACGGTGCCCGGGCGGGCGGCCGAGGTTCGCTCTGCTACTCGAACGGGCTGACCCATGGCTGACGAGCGTAGCGAGCCTCTCGAAGCAAACCAGCGGACCACCCAAACGAGTCTGTTCACGACGCAAGCGGCATCTGCGAGACCTGAGACGGCTGCACCAACCGGGCAGTAGCTTGAGGCTGCTCGCACCCCCCATGCCACCGCGCAGGAGACTGACATGGCCGCTGTCGACACCGATGCCCCCGAGATCACCGAAGAGCAGTTCGTCGCCGAGGCGACAGAGTTCCTCGAGGCCAACGCCAAGCGCAAGACCGAACGGCGGGAATTCGTCTGGGGCCAGGGCCCTGACAACGCCGCTCTCTTCGAAGAGGTCGACCGGGAAGCCGAGCGGCAAGATCTGGCCGCTGCCAAAGAGTGGCGGGCCAAGAAGTTCGACGCCGGCTATGGCTGGATCACCGGTCCCTCCGAGCTGGGCGGGAGCGGGCTGCCCCGCAAGTTCGAACGACTGTGGATGCAGCTCGAAGGCCAGTTCGACACGCCCGACGGCGGCTTCTTCGGTATCGGCCTGGGCATGGTGGCGCCCACGATCCTGGCGCACGCCAACCCCGAGGTGTCCTCTGAGCTGCTGCCGAGGATGTACCGGGCCGACGTGGTCGGGTGCCAGCTGTTCTCCGAGCCAGGCGCCGGTTCAGACCTCGCCAGCCTGCAGATGCGTGCCGACCGCGACGGCGAAGAGTGGATCCTCAACGGCCAGAAGGTGTGGACGTCGGGTGCGCACTATTCCGATGTGGGCGAGGTCATCGCCCGCACCGACTTCGACCTGCCCAAGCACCAGGGTCTGACCGGGTTCATCGTGGACATGGACGCGCCGGGCGTGGATGTGCGGCCGCTGCGCCAGATGACCGGCGGGGCCAACTTCAACGAGGTCTATTTCAACGATGTCCGGGTGCTCGACAGCCACCGTCTCGGCGACGTGAACCAGGGCTGGGGCGTGGCGCTGACCACGCTCATGAACGAGCGGGCCTCCATCGGCGGCGGCGGTGCCGGCGGCGCGGGCGGCTTCACGAAGCTGGCTGCGATGGCACAGCATTTCGGGGTGGACGACGATGCGCTCACCCGCCAGAAGCTGATGAACGTCTACACCTACGGCAAGGTGCTGTCGTGGTCGAACCAGCGCACCATGGACGGCCTGCACGCCGGCCGCACGCCCGGGCCGGAGATGTCGCTCGCCAAGATGGGCCTCATCCGCCAGATGGGCGCCATGTGCGACTTCGTGAGCGACACGCTCGAATTGCGGCTGGTGGCCGACACCGGCGAATGGGGCACGTTCTCGTGGGCCGGCTACGTGCTGGGCTTCCCCGCGATGCGGATCGCCGGCGGCTCTGACGAGGTCATGCGCAACATCGTGGGCGAGCGAGTACTGGGCCTGCCGAAAGAGCCGGGCATCGACACCACCAGCCCCTTCCGCGAGCTGAAGGTCGGCACCCAGCGCTCCGAGTGATCTAGCGCAGCAGGGCCGCTCGGCCGTCTTTTCCCTCGCGAAAACCCGTCGAGTCAGACGGGCATTCCGGCAAGAAATGACCGGAACGGACGAAGAACAGCAGCGTCTGCTGCGAATCATCGGGCGGATGCCGCTCGCTAGCGTCGCGAACCTTGTACCGATCTTGGACTTGGGAACGCGGCAGCTCCGTCGGCAGCTGATCTCACTGGTGGACGGCCATCGCCCGCGGCCTTCGGATGTGCCTGCGTCGACTCGCCATGTTGGAGGCCGTGTACCGGATCGCATGCGAGTCGACCAGATGGCCTGGCCGGCCGACGGCGTTCCGATGGATGCCAGCGAGCGCGTGACGGACTTCCGCCTGATGCGACGCGGCGGCTTCTACCACGCTGTGGCTCGCTACGGCTCGCCAATCTGGGTCACGTTCACCTACGTGGGACTGCATGCGACCGAACGGATTCTGCGGCGAAAGCAGGAACATCGCTTTTGGGGACTCGACACCTATACCCACGAGCACGACCGCTACTTCCGGATCGCCAACCGAGTCTTCTACGAGGATCCGGGGCAGACGGTGGAGCCGTCGGCACCCCTGAGCGAATGCAGCGCTGGCAATCCCGAAACAAGGACTTGGCTGCGATCAACGGTCCGACGGCGTACCGGACCTTCATGGCGATAGCGCAATTCCCGGGAATGCGCGCCTCGACGCTGTGCAGTCTCGCGGGCGGCTCGTCGAACAGTTCGCGAGCGAACAAGCGCAGGTGTTCGCGGGTTGGAGGGCCGAGGTCAACCTGCCCGACATCACCCAGGTCAAGCCTGATCTCGTCGTCCTCGTGGCCGAGGGGCCTTTCGGGGCGGGTCCGTACTGCCTCGAGTACGAGCGCTCTGCTTCGACGCCGACCGAGGTGCATCGCAAGCTGGGCCCGTATCGCAAGAGCGCATGGCAGGGGCAACCGCTTCCGGTGCTGGTGGTCTGCGATACCGGGCGAGCCGTGCAGAACTTTCAGACCACGATCTTCGGCCTTCCGCTCCTCGCCACGCAATTCGAGACGGCCGTGGCCGGCCCGCTGACCGGCGATGCAACCGTGTGGACGCACGAAAGCGAGGCTGTGTCGCTGCATCGCCGCAAGCATGTCAACGCTGGTGAGTGACGCCGCTCGCCAAACCGAGCCGAAGACGGCCATAGGGCCTGTCTCGTTGGTGTGGCTGGGGTGGATTCGATGCCCTCGAGCTGGCCCGAGCAAGCCCCCCCTGGCGTCGTGGACGGCGCACTAGGTTCGGCCGCTGACGGGGCCGCGGGGCACATCGAACCAACGGCGGGGACACATGAAGATCGGATTGGCAACACCGAACAGCGACTACGGCCAGCGAACCACCGACATGGCGCTGGAAGCAGAGCAGCGGGGCTACGACTCGCTGTGGGTGGGCGAGCACAGCCACATTCCGGCCAGCCGGCAGACCCCGCACCCTGCTGGCATTGAGCTGCCTCGGCTGTACTGGCATATGCGCGACCCGTTCACTTCGCTGGGAGCAGCCGCTGCGGTGACGTCGCGGATCAAGCTGGTGACCGGTGTGTGCCTACTGCTCGAGCACGAGGTACTGGACCTGGCCAAGAGCGTGGCGACGCTGGACGAGGTGTCCGACGGGCGGTTCCTGTTCGGCGTGGGCGTGGGCTGGAACCGTGAGGAGCTGTCCAACGTGTCGCCGGTGCCGTGGCCGCAGGGATATGGGGCCATGCGAGAGACCATCGAGGCGCTGCGCGGGCAGTGGAGTCCTACGGGCGAGATCCGGACGCCATCCCGATCTCGATGTACTGCTTCAGCCGGCCGGCCGAAGAGAAGCTGGAGCTGTACCAAGAACTCGGCGTCGAGCGGACCGTCTTCGGCGCCCCTGACGAAGCCGACAAGCACCAACGCTTCATAGACCGCAACCAGCACCTAGTCGACACGTTCGCCGACTGATCCCGGTTCAGCCGACCGCTTCGACAGATCGGTCAGCAAGTCGACCTGAAGAAATCTGTTGGTGTGGCTCTGGCTGACGTCGTTACGTTGACGGCGTGGCCGGTTCCGATAGTAGTTCGCCGAGATCAGACCGTATGCCATACCATATGATTATGGCCCGACGTGAAGTCCTGGTTCAGCTCGATGACGAACTGATCGAACGTCTGGCGGCGATCGCCGACGCTGAGGGAACGAGCAGGTCCGCATTGCTTCGTCGCGGCGCGCGCGCTGTCATCGAAGCCACCGATCTGGCCGCTGCTGATGCCGAGCTCATTGCTGCGTATCGCCGCCAGCCGCAGGATCCAGCGTTCGCCCAAGCAGCGGCGCGGCTGGCGGCTGGGACAACGCCACCGTGGTAGCTCGCAACGAGATCTACTGGGGCGATCTCGGAGAACCTGGCGGACGACGACCTTTGTGCGTGCTGACGAGAGGCGCCGCAGTTTCCGTACTGACTGCAGTCACCTGTGCTCCGATCACGCGCACCGTTCGAGGAATTCGCTCTGAGGTGGACGTCGGGACCGACGAGGGGCTACCGAAGGCGTGCGCCATCAGCTGCGACAACGTCGTCACCGTGCCAATTGCCCGTCTCGACGCCGCACCGGTCGGCCGACTCGGTGACGTCAAGCGGGCGCAACTTGACCAAGCGCTCCGCTACGCGCTTGACATCGTTTACTGAAAGCACGGTGTGGTGTCGAGCCAGTTGGGGGTGCCGGGGTCGGTGTGGGAGATGACGGCCGTGAACCGGCCGTCGGCGTCGGCGACTCCAACTGGTTACGTCATGGTTGACGGCTACGTCAGCACCTCAGTCGGCAATTGCTTCAGTGAGGAGTGATCTGTACAGAACACAAAATTCGATTTGTACAAAGCGGCTCCACTGGTACGGTCTGAATATGAACGTTGCAGCGACGGAGTTCCGAGCCAGGTTGCGCCACTGGCTGGACTGCGCCCGCTCTGGCGCAGAGGTGGTCATCACGGAACGAGGCGTTCCTGTCGCAAGGCTCTCGGGTATCGACTCGGCTCCAACCATCGAACGACTGACTGCGCAAGGAGTGATCTCACGGCCTGCGCGAGGCGACCGACCCCAGGCAACTGGACAGCAGCGTCCTCGTCCTCGCTCACCCTTGTCGGATCTGGTGAGCGATCAGCGACGCTGAGCGGTGGCCATCGCCTACTTCGACGCCAGCGCGCTGGTGAAGCTGATCGTCGATGAAGCCGGCAGCAAGATCGCAGAGGCGATCTGGGACGGATGCGACGCAGCCGTGTCCAGCAGGCTGGCGTTCGCCGAAGTCTCCGCTGCGCTCGCCGCCGCTGGCCGGCGGGGCGACCTCAACGAGTTGGAAGTCGCGGACTGCGAGCAGCGCTGGCAACAGCTGTGGGCAAGCGTCCAGCCAGTCGAGCTCAGCGAGCGAGTCGAACAGTCCGCTGGCCAGCTTGCGCGACGCCACAGGCTGCGCGGGGCCGATGCAGTCCATCTGGCGAGTGCGCTGGTGTTCGACGCCGCTGACCTCGTGGTTGCGGTATGGGATCGCCGCCTCCACGACGGCGCAGTAGCCGAGCACCTAGCCGTCGTACCCGCCACGCTTGATTGATCAGAACCCTGACCGTGTGAGACCCGTGTGAGCCGCGTTGTGCCGATTCCCGAAGCCCCAGATGCACTGACGACATTGGACCGGGCAAGATGAGTGATTCCTCCCTTGCCATAGATGCGCTCGGCCTGCTTCGCAAGCTGACCGGAGACTCACAGGCCGAATTCCGCGACGGACAGCTCGGCGTGATCCGTCGGTTGGCCGCGGAGCGTGGGCGAGTCCTGCTGGTGCAGCGAACCGGCTGGGGCAAGAGTGCGGTCTATTTCATCGCGACCCGGCTGATGCGCAGCGCAGGCTTCGGCCCGACGCTGCTGGTATCGCCGCTGCTCGCATTGATGCGCAATCAGATCGAGGCGGCAGAACGCCTCGGCATACGCGCCGTCACCATCAACAGCTCCAACCGCGACGAATGGAACGTCGTGATCGCACAGATCGAAGCCGATGAAGCGGACGTCGTGCTGATCTCTCCGGAACGGTTGGCGAACCGTGACTTCCGCAGCGATGTGCTTCCGGTCATAGCTGCGCGATGCGGTCTGCTGGTCGTCGACGAGGCCCATTGCATCTCCGACTGGGGCCACGACTTCCGGCCCGACTACCGACGGCTAGTTCGCGTGCTCGATCTGCTCCCAGCGGGGATTCCGGTGCTGTGCTGCACCGCAACGGCCAACGACCGGGTCGTCGCCGATGTCATTTCGCAACTCGGGTCAGAGTTCGAGACAGTGCGCGGGCCGCTCGGCAGGAACGGTCTGCGATTGCATGCCCTGACGATCCTGTCGCCACCGGAGCGTCTGACATGGCTGGCGGCGACGCTGGCGAAGCTGCCGGGCACCGGCATCGTGTACTGCTCCACCATTCGAGACACCGAACGCGTCGCGGGCTGGCTGATCTGCGAGGGCATTGATGCTGTGGCCTACAGCGGTGGGACCGAGTCGTCCCGGCGGCCAGAGATCGAACAGGCACTCCTCGGCAATTCGGTCAAGGCTGTTGTCGCGACCTCCGCGTTGGGCATGGGTTTCGACAAGCCAGACCTGTCGTTCGTGATCCACTACCAGTCGCCGGGATCGCCGGTCGCTTACTACCAGCAGGTCGGACGGGCGGGCCGGGGAGTGCCGGAGTCGTGGGGCATCGTGTTGCGGGGTACCGAAGACGTCGACATTCAGAACTATTTCATCGAGACGTCGTTTCCCAACCCCCGGCTCGCTGAGCACGTCGTCGGTCTGCTGGAAGAACGCCACGAGCCGATGCGGCTCAACGACCTACTGCCGGAGGTGAACGTCGGCAACAAGCGTCTCGAGAATCTCCTGAAGAATCTGGAAGTGGATGGCGCAATCGAACGCGTCGGCAGCCGGTGGCAACGGACGTTGCAACCTTGGAACTTCGATCACGACAAAGTCGAAGCAGTCACTGCGTTGCGCTGTGCCGAACTCGAATTGGTACGCCAGTACATCGACACCGACCAGTGCCGAATGCAGCTCCTGAGGCAGCATCTCGACGATCCGGCAAGCGAGCCGTGCGGCTTCTGCGACAACTGCACCGGCGACACCATGGCGCTGACGTTCGATCCATCCGAGGTGCAAGCCGCAGTGGAGTTCTTGCGCAGCGAGGCCATGGTGATCGGGCCCCGTAAGCAGTGGGCGGACAGAAAGTCGATTCCGGCCGATCTTCGGCTTGCAGACGGTCGAGCGCTTTCGCGATGGGGTGACGGCGGCTGGGGCAACTTGGTGCGCAAGGGCAAGCAGTCGGACGGCCGATTCGACGACCGCTTGGTGGATGCTGTCGCAGAGCTCATCAGCGACCGGTGGCGGCCCGAACCCGCGCCGACCTGGGTCACGTTCGTGCCATCGCGCCGTTACCCCACACTCGTTTCCGATTTCGCCGCCCGGCTCGCGGCCGCGCTCGTGCTGCCGTGTCACGATGCGGTCGTGCAGGTTCGCGACACGCAGCCACAGAAGTCGATGCGGAACAGCCATCAGCAGTTCCGCAACGTTGACGGGGCGTTCAGCATCAGCGGCCCGGTGCCCGAAGGCGCGGTGCTCCTAGTCGACGATGTGGTCGATTCCCGTTGGACGCTGACAGTCGTAGGAGCGCAGCTGCGAACCGCCGGAGCGGGTCGTGTGTTCCCGTTTGCTTTGTCCGAGACATCCGAGAGGGCGGCCGGGTGAGGCGAGGAGACGACGCTCTGGCGACGATCGCTCTCGTCAGCCGGCTGTGCGCTGACGGAGTGCGGCCGCTGAAGGCATCGGAGTTCTGGAAGCTGTCAGCTCGCTTGGGCACCGGACCGAGTTGTCTGCTCGGAATGAGTGCCGACGATCTCGCAGCGGCGCACGATTTCAGCGGCGACTTCGCCCAGCGCATCGGTGGTCTGATGGGCCGAGCCACGGCACTCGCGTTCGAGTTGGAGCGACTAGAGCAGTCGGGTATCCGAACGCTCACCCCGTTCGACCAGCACTACCCGACACGCTGGCCCGAGCGCCTCAGGGCCAAGGCGCCGCCTTTGCTCTACGCGGCGGGTGCGATCGAACTGCTCGACACCGCCGGACTCGGTGTCGTGGGCAGCCGCGACGTGAGTCCGACCGGCGCCGAGGTCGCCATCGAGGCCGCCAAGTGCGCAGTAGTTCGCGACATTCCTCTCGTTTCGGGCGGGGCTCGAGGTGTCGATCAGCTCGCAATGAATGCGGCACTGGATTCGGGAGGCGCAGTTGTCGGTGTGCTGGCGGACTCGCTGTCACGCAAACTCCGCAACGCCGATGTCCGCGCAGCGATCCATGATGGACGAGCCGTCATGTGCGCGCCTTACAGCCCCGACGCCAGCTTCAGTGCCGGCAACGCAATGGGACGCAACAAGCTCATCTATTCCCAGGCCGCAGTCACGCTTGTGGTCGCGAGCGACAAGGGCTCAGGCGGCACCTGGACGGGCGCAACTGAGGCGCTCGAGTGCCAATTCGGCCGGGTCGCGGTCTGGCGAGGACTCGGCGAAGGGCCGGGCAACGAGGGTCTCGAACGGCGCGGTGCCGTGCCGGTATCTGATATGAACACTCTCAGCACCCTGCTTGACGACAAATCCCCTGCCGCGCCTCGGCCTGGAGGCGTTGCGGAACAAGAAACACTCTTTGACACCACCCTCAGCCGGTTGGATCCTTCCAGTTAGCGAGGCGGGCAGGCGACGAGGTCCTCATCGGTGAGGAAAAGGAAACGGCGGACGACACCGGTTAGCCGTTTGCCCTCGTCACGGGCGGGTCCGAGGGTCCAAGCTCGGGCGAGCGTGCGCGCTGTCCGCTGCAAGTGCTGTGTCTGCACGGCTGCCAGATGTGGGTACCAACGTGGCCCGAAACCTGCGAAATCCTCTTCCATCAGTCGTGTCCATTCTTTGTCCTCCCTAAACAATGAGGTCTCTAGCGCCGACCACTGATCGACCGGTGATTCGGTCTGCGAGTGGCCATCAAGCATTACATCGAGACTGTGATATCGGCCACCAGAAGCAAACTCATCCAAAACGCCCAACTGTTGCCGGGCTCGGCCTTCGAATCGCAAGCATGCGATGTCATCACGAACAGCGGCACGATTTACAAAACTGGGATCCTTCTCAAACTCGTCCAGTGTCATGTCCAGGAGCTTCAGCAATCCATGCCCCCAGCGTTGTGCCTCGCGCGCTGATGGGAGCTGACCGCTCTGTCGTAGTTGCGCAAGCGCAAGCGTCAATTTTAGAAACCGTTCGTAGCCCTGTGCCAATAAATGTAAAGCCACGACACGCCGATCGAATCCGCCATCCCAGGACTCGACAATTCGCATGCCTTCGTCCAGGAGCATGATCGCAGTTTCTGCCTCTTCTATAAAGGCGACCATGCGTCCTGAGTCTGCAAATTCATTAGACATGATTAAGTCAACTGAAGCACCCGATCGTTTCTACAATTAGATCTCGAAGCCGGGGAGCTGAACGTTCTCGTAGCCATCCGCGTTGCGCTTGGCCCACCTCATCAACGAGATAGCGCTTGGGTGGTCAGTCGCATGGTACATAAAATACTGCGGACGACCCGTTGCAGGATCCTTGATCAACTGCGGAATCACATACTGATAACCAAGGTCGTAGAGACGTTCCTTGTATCGCTCGACGAGCGCATCAGTTGACGCTCCGGCTTCCCATAGATCAAACCAGACCGAGCGTTGTCCAAACATCCTGTCTAGTGCATCCACTCCAAGCGGCATTGGATGCTTCTCTCGGTCACTTGGCCAGATTCGATTTACAACTTGGTGCGAGTTGAAGAGGATCCACAACTCAACCTTGCACCTCTTGGGCCGGCCCTGTCCTTCAGGCGGAGGCTCATAGGCTTTCCAATGAGCGAGCTTCTCGATTGTTTCCCAGGTTAGCTGAGTGGAGTCTTGGTCAAGCAAGGCAAAGCACGGGCGTTCAGAGTCGAGCCGTTCAGAGTCGATCAAGCCTGGAATGATCCGATTGCAGTCACCGTTGTGTATGTTGATTCGATCGATTTGGCGTTCAGTGAGCGTTGCCACAGAACCGTCAAGCTGATCAATACTGTCAGAGTCTTTCTCGCACAAGTGCAACTGAGAAAATGCACCACTTTTCGCTGCGATTAATGCGCTGCCGTCTCGCACACGTTGTTCGCCGTTTCGAATAGATGTACCGCGCCCTGTTCCGGCAAACGCGTCGATATATGTGCCGCCGCCGGCAACTCTTCGATATAGCACGAAGTAGTTCTCAAGCACTTCAAGTTTGTTGAGGGTCCACCCGTGGTACTCGCGAAGCTCGGTGATCGTGTCCCGAGGCCTGGGCACAACTTTGAAGGTGTTGACCTCAGCTTCCAACTGATCGAGTTCATCATCGCTTATCGCAAACAACGTATCCATCACAACCCCGCACTTAAGAGACCGTCGTAGTCACGATAACATGGGAGTGCCTGAGATAAGCTGATGGTTATCGAACAGTTGAAATCCCTACGGCGACACCGGGCATTTCGTCGTAGGTCAGGCCTTGGAGTTCGCGGCCGCGGGCCTTGGGCGTGCGACCACCCCACTGCTTGAAAAAGAACGCGACCTCAGCATCGGCGCACTGGTCTCGCAGGTCCATTGCCCATTCTTCTTCGATCTGACGTGCACCGGGACCACTCTCGCCTCCGGCAATGAGCCAGTGAATGTCAGTCAGGTCAAGACTCGGCAGCGCCTCCAAGAGCGGTTCGGCGCTAATGAAACGCACCGCAGCGCCTACCGAGCGCAGATGGTCGATGCGGAAGGCGTAGCGGGGCGTCTCAACCGTGACGCCCATCCAGACGTTCGAAGGCCATTCCAGATCGCCTGCGACAGCTGCAAGCCGCTTCGACCGCTTCGTGAGCACTTGGTAGGTGTGCTGCGGAGTGTCGGCCATCACCTCGAACACCTTCTGGATGAAATCCAGTGGCACATCGGGATGAAACAAGTCGCTCATCGAGTTCACGAATATCAAGCGGGGCCTGCGCCAATGCCGCGGCCGGTCAAGCAGGTCGTGATGCAGGGTCAGGCCGAAGCCTGGTCCGCTCAAGGACGGGTCACCGTCGCGCTGGTAGCGAGGGTTGCCCATCGCCTTCAGGCGCTTCGCCAGCGTGAGCGCGTAACAGTTGTCGCAGCCCACAGACGTGCGGTCACAGCCTGTGGTGGGATTCCACGTCGCCTCAGTCCACTCGATGCCGGTGCGGTCGCTCATGATCGCTTCCCTTCGGCAGATAGACGGTCGGACGGTAAGTCGACGTGTGCGTCGCTCAAGACAGCGACCTGTCGGCGGTTGCACGAACGTCAGCGTGCACTAGGGGTGTGACAAGAATCGTCCACGAGAGTACGACGGTTCTGCCGCCGGCGACAAGCTCTGCCTCGCCAATCGGATCCACGACAGCCAACAGGGACGGTTGGCTCAACCGGATTCGGATGCGGCGGCGAGGGACTCGGCCAGAGCTTGGATCTCGGCGAGGGCGGCTTCGAGGTCTTCGGCTATCTCGGCGGCGAGGACGTCTGGGGGCGGCAGGTTGTCGGCGTCCTCGAGACTCTCGTCTCGGAGCCAGAACAGGTCGAGGCTGATCTTGTCGCGGGCGATCAGCTCGTCGTAGGCATAGCGTTTGAACCGCTCAGATTCCTTACGCTGGTGGCGGGCGTCGGCCCAGTAGCAGGCGACGAAGTCGTCCAGGTCGGCTCTCGTGAGCGGGTTCTGCTTGAGCGTGAAGTGCTTGTTGGTGCGCAGGTCGTACACCCACAACTCTCGGGTCCACGGGTCCTCGGCGCCCTCGCGGCGGCGGAAGAACAGCACGTTGGCCTTCACGCCTTGGGCGTAGAAGATCCCGGTCGGCAGCCGCAGCAGGGTGTGGACATCGCAGTCGTGCAGCAACCGGCGGCGGATCGTCTCGCCAGCGCCCGCCTCGAACAGCACGTTGTCGGGCACCACCACTGCCGCATCCCCACCGATCTTCAGCAGGCTCACCACATGCTGGACGAAGTTGAGCTGCTTGTTGCGGGTGGTCGCCCAGAAGTCCTCCCGCTCGTAGCTGTCCGAAGACGACCGGCCGAACGGCGGGTTGGTCAGCACCATGTCGAAGGGCTTGCCGGGAGGGTCCCGCAGAGCGTCGTCCACAACGATCGGCGAGTCGGACTCGGGGCTCTCGATGCCGTGCAGCAGCATGTTCATGGCGCACAGACGGGCAGGCAGGTCGGCAATCTCCCAACCGGTGAACGCACCCGAGCGCAGGTGAGCGACCTGGTCGGGTTCCAGGTGCGGGAACCGCTCGACGATCGACCGGTATGCGCCCAGGAAGAACCCGCCGGTGCCGCAGGCGGGGTCGCAGACGCGGTCGTCAGGCTCGGGCGCCATCACATCGACGATGGCGTTGATGAGTGCCCGGGGCGTGAAGTACTGGCCCGCTCCCCTGGCGCCCTCCTGGGCGGTCTTCTCGATCAGCCCCTCATACGCGTCGCCCTTGAGGTCGGCGTCGTAGCTCATCCACTCGTGCTGATCGATGAACTCCTTGATGAGCTGCTCCAGCTTGGCCGGCGTCTGGATGCGGTTGCGGGCCTTGTGGAAGACCACGCCGAGCATGTCCTCGCTCGTGCCCAGTGCCGCCAGCGCATTGCTGTAGTGAGCTTCGAGTTCCGCTCCCGAGAGGCTCAGCAGCGACTGCCAATCGTGCTCGACGGGGACGATCCGGTCGCCGCTGAGCATCACGTACTGCTCATCGGCCATCTTCAGAAACAGCAGGTACGTGAGCTGTTCGAGATAGTCGCCGTAGGACAAACCGTCGTCGCGAAGCACGTCGCAGAAGTCCCACAGCTTCTGCACCATCGCCTTCGGATCCTGAGCGGGCATCGGCTCACGCTACGCCGCGAGAGTCGAATACTCGAGTTCCGACCCGAACCACCAGATCATCGACCTCGACTCAATCGAGGAACCGGAAGCTCCGAGGCAACTCTCATTTGACGCCGATGACATGGTGACTGTCGAACTGGCCGTTTCCGCGGCATGAGCGACCGCTGCTTCGCGGTCTCCATCGACGGCACCGACTTGAGCGAACACATCCCGAGAGTCGGATTGAGCAGGTCGCGGACGACTTTGTGGTCGCTTGCGCTACAGTCTGGGCACTGCTCCCCGCATTCCCGGTTCTCCGGGAATGGCGGGGCATATTCGTTTCGGGGTGGATGATGGCGACGCGGGTGGAACTCGATCCCGACGAGAGAGTTGAGACAGCGACGTGGTGGAGTCGCGCTGAACGGCGACGTGAGCGGTGCGCCCGCTGGAAGGGATTCAGCTCTTTGAGTCTGGCCTGCGCTCACCGACCCGCCGGCGCAAGAAAAACCGAGCCTTCGTCTTTTTTTGGGATCGGGGCTTCTGGGCTCGGTGGGGTTCATGTTAGGAGGAGGTCGCCACAGCGAGAGAGAACGCCTACTACATGGCGAGGCGACCGGGGCTTCAGGCACCGGCGCGCATCCTGTGGTTGGTGACCGGAGACGGACCGAGTGCCGGTGTGCGGGCGATGTCGTGGCTCGACGAGGTGGACACGGGAACTCCCGAGCGCCTGCACAGCAGGCACGCCCGCCGCGGCCAACTTCCGCCCCCCAGCGCCTCGCCTATGTCCGGCACGAACGACGCGAGCGCCTCGTGGCAGCTTTGCAGTAGTCCCAAACGAGGCTCGCTGGCATTGGCCTCGGTTTCTGTCGCTTCTGGGGTTTGGTGTGCCAATTGGTGCAACTCGTCCATACGCGACTCATCCGGCACTTGCAGCGGCAACGACATGTCGAGCGCTGATCTGTTCAACGCCGTCGCTGAGAGCGTCGTGCAGAGCCGTGTGGCAAACCTGGAGCGCCCGCCGGAGCGAACCGGACTCTCGATACACCGCAAGAACCGCAGCGGATGCATCCGAGGCAAGGACATCAGTCAAGTTCGGATTCGGAGCGCCGACAATCCTGTCGATCCGCCTCCGCAGGATTGCATCGACAGCAGTTGCCGACTCCAATCGGGGAATGTTGATGCGCGTGTCGAGATAGCACAGCAGTTCGGCCTGCGACGTGACCTCGAAGTAGTGGGGATGCACCGCGACGACAAGTGCTGCAGGCAACTCCAGGAGCCACCGCACTCCCTCTGCGAAGAAGTTGGTTACCAACTGGGCGTTCTCGTTGCTGAGCCACCGATCTGTGTCGTCGAACACGATCACGGGCACAAGGTGCCCGTCAGCGACGATCGCGAGCACCTGGACCAGAGCGTCGGTCTTGTCGGCGAGCGTGGCGTTTCGCTCGGTCTGCGTTTGGTGCCGAACCTCACCGGCGACATCGGCACCGAGCCATCGGCCTGCGAAACCCGCTCGACCACGGCGTACCCGAGTCGTTGTGGTGGTCGATCGCGCCAAGTCCCGCTCGACTAGTCCGGCAATGGGTTCAGCGAGCCGAGAAAACGTCGTCAGCAGGTGGTCGGCCAGGTGGTCCGCAGTGTCAGCGGTCTGGGCCGGCGCAGCAGCCACCGGGACATACACCGGCACCACCCCTTCCACCGTGGGACCCAGTACGTGGGCAATGACGCTCGACTTGCCGCAGCCGCTCGCTCCGATCAGGGCGACGGGCTCGCGTCGTCGAATCGACGCATCCAGCCGAGCCTCGGTCTCGGCGCCGTCAGTCAGCTCGTCGAACGGAACGTGGAGCACGCCCAGGTCCATGCGCCTCGGACTGCTCTCGAATGCATACGCGTCGGCGAGCACTTCCAACGACAGGCTCATGTGCTTGGCGCCCTTCAGAATGGGTCGACCTCAGCAACTGCGCGAGATGCTTCGACCACACTGCGGACCGCATCTTGGTCGGAAGCGGCTCGACCGGCCGCCTGATTTCCGAGCAGCTTCGACAAGTAGGAGAAGCGGCGGGCGGTGTAGTTCATCCGTCGACCATCCCGCTCAGCCTCTACGAGTCCGAGCGCCTCGAGTTCCTTGAGCCAGTGCACGACTCTCGGCCTGGTGACGCCCACTGCCTCCAGCAGCCACTCGTCCCCGGCATGCGTCGGCCCCGCCTGACAGAGGGCCAAATAGAACTTGCGCAACCGATCGGGCAGCTCTGCGACCCGTGACCGGTCGTCTGCCAACGCGGCGATCAGCGCCGTCTGGTCCCCGCCCAGTGCGAGCGACTGCAGGTCCAAGAGCGCTTGTGTCGGCGTTGCCGGCCCCAAGATGGCAGCAACGTCCGCGCACCACTCGGCAGGCCAATCAGGCATGCGCGTCTCGATGAGACGCCGAATGCGACCTTCGGACCAGGGTTCAAGTTGGACGGAACGGTCAAAGAATGCATCGGCCGGGCGAGGTGGGTTCGCGCGCCTGCTAGCGACAATCCACGTCAAAGGCAGTTCCCACAGCGCATCTCTGTAGCGGCCGAAGAGCACCTGCAAGTGTTCGTGAACGGCCCCGTCAACGAGCACCACCGAGGGCGGTCCCGACCCGTCGTCCCAGCTGTCAATTGCAACGCTGAGCGTGGCCTCGAGGAGCCGCACATCAAGTTCGGTGCCGGAGGTCCGTTCCGACGCGTAGACGTTGAACGGATGCCGAATCGCGTCGGCAATCTCTTCGAGCAATGCCGTCGCCGAAGATGACGGCTCGGCCCTGACGAAGACGGCAGTGCCCTCGAACTCGTGCTCGATGCGGCGCAGCAGCGTGGTCTTGCCCGAACCCGGTCCACCGCCGATGTAGACGTTCAAGCCCAGACGCACGGCCCCCCGTAACTGATCCAGCTCTGGACCTGGGATGAAGAACTCTTGATCACGTGCCGATGCCGTCAAGGGCCGCCGACTGAGCGATTGTAGTGACATGTCGCACACATCATACAGTTCGATGTGTGCGACTTGTCCGAAAGGGCGAGTTTGCGAAAGCCACACCCGTGGACAGCGCGAGCACCTCATGCGAACCGGCATGCGTGTCGTGACTCGACTGCTGCAGCACCGGAACCTGTCACACAAAATGGCGACATGAAGGCTTCCCTCACTCATGTCGTACCGCTCGCTCGCGTGAGCCTGAGCGGCCAAGTGCTGACCTGCCGAAGATTGCCGACCCACACGAAACTCCACTGGTCACAGCGGGGCCAGGCAGTAGCTTCGACCCGGCAGTAGCCGCGCAGCCGAGGCTTGGCGTTTGGGAGTGCGACTGATGAGTCAGGGCGAGAACGAAGCCGGCTACAGGCTCAACGTCTCTCGGCTCACGATCGACAAGCTCGGTGTCAGGCTCTACGACCGTGCGTCGGCTGTCGTAGCCGAGTTGATCGCCAACAGCTACGACGCTGACGCGACTCAGGTGACGGTGAGCCTGCCGATGGGCACTCAGCTCGACAACGCCGACATCGACGGTCAACCGTGGGACATCGTGGTCGAAGACGACGGTCACGGAATGAGTCCCGGAGAGGCGCAGCTCTTGTTCCTCGATGTCGGCAGCGATCGCCGGACGCGCTCGGTGAACGGGCCGAGATCGCCTCGATTCGACAGACCAGTGATGGGCCGCAAAGGAATCGGGAAGCTTGCACCATTCGGCATCTGCCGCCAGATCGAGATTCTCTCGGCGGGCGGCGAACGCATCGATGGCAAGTACCAGGTGAGCCATTTCGTCATGGATTACGACGAGATCATCAAGGACGAGCCGGGCGCCGCCCCGCTGACGTCCGGTGAATTCGACCGGACATGGCGAGAAACCAGCGGCACCAAGGTGACGCTGCGGCAGTTCCTCCCAAAGCGGGTTCCCCCTGCGGAAGTGTTCCTCCGCCAGCTTGCGCGCGTGTTCCGCGGCACGACTGACTTCGAGATTGCGGTACTGAACCTCAGGGAACGTCTCTTCGGGGCACAACCCCTGCCGCCATTCGAGATCGAGGTTGACGAGCAAACACGAATTCGTCTGGACGATCGCCCCGTGCCGTGCGGAGACAGGGAATTGGCGGTGAGCGGCTGGGTTGCGAAGGCCAAGAGTGCCTACAAGAACGACGAAGACGTCGGTGTCCGCATCTACGCGAGGAACAAGATCGTTGCCACGACCCGGGACTTCGAACAGAGTTCCGGCTATAGCGGCGAGTTCGTCATCCGGTCGTACCTCGTGGGCGAGGTAGTGGCCGACTGGCTCGATGTCGACGACCACGACGACCTCATCAGGACAGACCGGCAAGACATCCTCTGGAACTCCGAAGAAGGCGAAGCACTCAAGCTGTACGGCCAGCAGTTGGTGAAGGAAGTTGCCCGGTCGGCCATTCCGGTGCACGAGCAGTCGATGGCCACGCGCGTTCTCGAGAGGTCAAGAGTCGAATCGAGAGCGCGAAGCACATTCAACGACGACGAACTCGTCGATTCTGCCGTCGAACTCACCACGATGCTTGGTAGGTCCGTATCCGAGGAGAAGCTCAACGACTCGGAATACCTGGAACGTCTCGTCCAATTCGTACTGTCTGTCGCTCCTCATCACCTGCTCGTCGAGAGTTTTGCCGATCTCGCACAGCTGACGGGTGGCAACTCTGACGCGCTGGATCGGCTCGTAGAGCTATTCCGACGTACAGAGGTTGCCGCACTCGCCTCATATGCGCAGGTAGCAAGGGGTCGGATCGAAGCCATTTCGAGTCTCACAGCCGCCCTTGAGCGAAATCGTTCGGAGCCGGTTGACGAATCAAGACTGCAGGAGATCCTGCGCAGCGCGCCCTGGCTGATCAATCCAGAGTGGGAAGTCATCTCGGACAACCAAACGCTGAGAACTTTCGCTGACCGATATGCCACGCTGATTCAAGAGCGTTGGCCAAGCGACTTGGAGCTGCCTGCGGAGGATTTTCGTCGCCGCCCCGACTTCGTCATGATGGAGACTTCGGGCCAACTCCATTGCATCGAGATCAAGCGGCCGCACGCGGGACTCAAGAGAGAAGACTTCACCCGCTTCTACCACTACGTCACGGTCTTCGCTTCCATGCGGGAGCAGGAGCAAGCCTTGACCGACCACTGGGCCCGCGGCTGCATATTCCACTTGATCGTTGACCAAATTGATCTTGCCGACAACATGCAAGCCGACTTGCTCCGGCGCTATATCGACGAGGGCACTGTGGTTCACTCGACTTGGTTCAACTTGTTGGCGAAGACGAGACGATCCAATGCCGACTTCTTGGAAGCGCGCGAAGCGTCGCTGCACTCTGCCAGTGAACCCGGATCGCCTAACGGCGAAGGCGCATGAGATGAATTCTGCAACGCCGAGCGCGGTGAGCCTCTTCTCCAACTGTGGAGCCGGGGATGTCGGTTACGCGAAGGCAGGCTTCTCCTTCAGGGTCATGGCGGAGATCGAGCAGCGCCGCTTGGCAGTAGCGCTGGCGAATCACAAGCACGCATGCGGGGTGCCAGGCGATCTTCGGTTCACCTGGCGCGAGGTCATTGCGTCGTTCCGTAGTGACGCAGGTCCGGAGCGGCCAGCGCTGCTCTCGGCGTGCCCGCCGTGTCAGGGAATGAGCACGGCGCGAGGCGGCCGAGGTCGCGAGGAAGACGCCGAAGCGGGCAGTCGTGACGGTCGCAACTTGCTCGTCGAAGTGATTGCCCAAGTCGCGAACAGACTTCGACCACGAATCGTTGTGGTCGAGAACGTCGCCGCCTTTCTCTCGCGGCTGGTGCTCGATCCTCGGAACGACGAGCCGATCTCGGCTGCTGTGCTGCTACGGGACTTGCTCGATCCGCGCTACGAGTGTTACCCGTTCTTGACCGACTTGGCCGACTACGGCGTTCCGCAACGCCGGGTGCGGGCCGTCATGACGTTCATTCGGAGTGATGAGCCAGCCGTCGCTGCGCTTGCCCAATCAGAGTGTGTCCCCTACCCGATGCCGACCGCCTCCGCTGAGGACGGAAACTGGACATCCCTCGAAGATGCGCTGTCACAACTGGGCGCGAAGCCACTTGACGCCAAGAGTGAGGTCGCTGCGCGCGACCCGTCGCAGCCGATGCACACCGTGCCGGTGTGGGGCTCCAATCATCAATACCGCATGGTTGCTGCGATTCCGCCCAGTTCTGGCGGGCGTGCTTGGGATACGGCGGTGTGCGAAGCCCGCTGCGATTCCCCAGTAGGTGCAGATGACGCCGTGTGCGCCACCTGTGGCAACCCGCTTCTAAGGCCTGTGGTCTGCGAAACAGACGGCAGCTTTCGCCTCGTCCGAGGTTTCCGCCGGTCGAGTTACTCCCGAATGCGACCCGATGCACCGGCGCCGACCATCACCACGGCAAGCGGACACGTCGGCTCGGACAACACCATTCATCCAGTCGAGAACCGCGTCCTGAGCCCCTTGGAATGCGCTCATCTCCAGACGATTCCCGATGACTTCGATTGGGGAACGGCGCTGAACGACTGGGGCCCAACGGCCGTACGAGCGATGATCGGCGAGGCCGTGCCGCCCCGCTTCACCGAGATGCATGGACGCGTACTCGCGGCGCTGCTGGACGGTCGCACCGAAGGGCTCACATCCGCGAATGATCGCCGCGTGGCGAAGGCCGACGGGCGCATGCAACGCGGCCTGCCCGCCCGACACTTGACTGCACACGGCCAACTTCGGCAGTAGCAGAAAGCCGTTCAGGTCTGTCCAGGTTCCCGATCGAGTAGCTCCCGAAGTGACTCGTCGGCTGCCTGAGGGTCGATGTCCCACTCCTGGGCGATGAGTCTGGCGATCTGCAAGGCCGCCAACTCCTGAGAGACGTCCCCGGTGGCAAGTCCGTTTGTGATCCTCTCGGCAAGACTCGGGCCAGATGCTGCGCCATCCTGTTCTGCCTCTACTTGGCCAGCCAAGTCATCAAGCGCCTCCAACAAGGCATCACGTACGGGGCCTGGGGGGCATTCAGCGGTCTCACTTCTGGCCGAATTGAAGCGGTCAAGAGCGGCGTCTGAGGTGGCGCGTACAAGCGGGTCATCTCGCTGTTGAACTGGGAGATACCCGACACCGGAAATCGTCTGGAGGGCGATGTGTGCTGATGTAAACGCGTCGAAGATACGGCTCGAATGGGGTGCACCGAGGTCGTCAGCCCATGGGCCGACATCCGGTGACGGCCAGCATTCGGAGATCTTCTTTATGGCGAGTCCCGGAATCGCCCGATGAATGCGCGTCGGAACGAGCAAGTACGTCTCATCGGCAGGTTGATCAACATCCAGTGCCTGCACGAGCATTTCTGCCGCTTCAGGCCACTGCAGCAGCGAGGGCAACTCAACGGTGATCGCGAATTCGCGCAGGGGGCCATCCTCATGCCAGTTCGGAAGAACGGTCACGTCAAGCCCGGTCTCTCGGCAAGCCGTCTGAATCTCGGAGCGACGCCGCTTGGCCTCCTTCGCATGTCGTCGACGACACCATTCGGCCGCTCGTCGCAGCGTCTCGTCCTGGCTTCCCGACAGCGCAGAACTACGTATCGCTGCCGGTTCTGATTCGCTGCGGGCAAGTACTTCGAGGACTACCGCGATGTCCAGCAGGGTTTCGCGCATCTCGTCAAGGCAGCCGGGGTACCTGTCGACACCGACGAGCGGCCAGGGTTCGTTCTTGCAGCCCTCGAGATGCCTCTCAACGACCGACTCTCGGATATAGGCGACGAGACTGCGGTACTGACCCGGCTGTGTGATCCGCGGAACGATGTTGCCGGTCAGATCAGTGATCAGCGCCACTGGATTGTCGTTCTCGAGCGCGTTCGGACGATCGAGAATTCCCGGCTCTCCAACTCCTGCGCCTCGAATCGGTGGCTTGATCTGCGTGCCCGAGGAGTGCAGCGCTTCGATTCGTGGGCGAAATTCCGACAGGTCAGGCAGTCCTGGTAAGTGTTTGACGAGCTGGATACCGACCTGATGCGCAAGCCGGTTTGCCTCTTCAAGCAGCGGAAGCAGCACCCGAAGGCGATGCGAGTCGTTGACACCGAGCAACGTCCGGATCACTTGAACACGCGCCCGGTTCCAAGCGGTCGCATGTTCGCTCAAGTGGGATTCGCGCAGAAGCTGGCTGACTCCCCGCTCGTAGCCGCCAATGCGATGTGGCCCTCCCCCTGGCAGGACTGCCCGAACTTCGACACCATCAATGCCGGGGACGAGGCTCCATAGGCGTCGTGAGATCGCATGAGCGGCTTCGTCCGGATCATCCTGCTCTGTGTCAGAGATGTGCAGGAAACGACCTACTGCATTAGTTGCCTCAGGTGTCTCGTCAAGCTGGAGCTCGACAATCCATGGGTCCGCTGCACGTATCCGCTGCAGCATCGCCTCTCGGCCGCCGAGCAATTCGATCGCCTCGCGAGAGAAGCCCGGTGCGAGCTCGTGTGTCGTGGTGAAGAAGGCCGCGAGCGATTCGACCCTTGACGCCCGAAGTGCATCGACGATGGGGCTTGATGCGTCGAGGGCGAGACACATCGCTTCATCCACGGACTCGACCGTCTGAATGCAGACACCCAGGAGACTGGCGGCAGACCGGAGATCCCCAGTCGAGACGACGAGTTCGGCGATGCGGTCGGTCCCCATGGCCGAGATGAATTCGTCTCGTCGCTGGGGTCCCGGTACCTCTTCCATCGCCCTTTGTGCCGAACGCAACTCGGCCGGAAGCGAATCCGGGATTGCCAAGCCGGCTGTCGTAAACGAGAAAAGAACCATCCAGGTCGAAGGAAGCACGCCTCGCTCTTCGACCAACTCCCTCCACGCGGCGGCTCGAGCGCGATAGTCAGCAAGTCGTACTCCGTGGAGGTAGGCGGCCATGCGATCTGCCGATAGCTCTTCGCGCTGGGCTGTCTCGATCAAGACTTGGAGCAATTCGGGCTCGTCACGTAGCAAGCTGGCGACGAAACCATGAAGCTGCGAATTTGGAACTGACGGAATCACGCGCTCGACGGTCTGCCGCAATTCCGGAGGCGGATGGGCGTGCACGGCCTCGCAGATCGCTGTTGATCGCAGTTGGTGCATGCCGCTGACGACACCTTCTCGCTCAATGATGAGGTGTTCTTCCTGGAGCCGCGCCAGTGCCGTGCTCATGTCCGCCTCTGACAGGCCACATGTCTGGACGAGATCGGGCAACGGAAGTGAGACCGACCAGCGGTCCGCCACCGACACTGCTCGCAAGACGTCCAGTTCGTCGTCCCGACGCTCTTTGATGCGTTGATCGACTTGGTCGCCGATGACTGCCGCAAGACGCTCGCCTCGGGTCAGCAGGTGCGTGAACTCCAATGTCAGACCATCGCATTGCTCGTAGGCCTCACGCCAATCGCCGAACTCGGTTGTTCCTCGGCGTGACAACCCCTCGAAGATCGCCGCGGCCGTCGTCTCGTTGAGTCTCACATCCACTTGCGCGCAGTCAGCTAGCGCCGGGATGGTGATGAGATCCTCGTTGCGAGCCGTTGCAACCAACAGGACCCCCGGCTTCGCGACCGTGCGCGCACGCAGTTGAGACCATCCGTCGAAGTTCTCGGTCCCGGCGGCATCCACCAAGAAGCCCACCGGCGATTCTGCCGATGCTCGATACGCGCCGACGAGCGTCACGAGGTCGGATACGTCGGCCCCGGACAGCCGATGCACGCGGAACCACAGCACATGTGGCAGCTCTCTGGGCAGTGTCCATAGAACGGCACTCTTTCCAACACCGGACGGGCCATGGATCACTACAACTGAGTAGGCGCCAAGACCGGCGACCACTTCCTCGACGGCATCTGGGCGTGGAGTCACCAGACCCGCGGCGACATGGAACGGTTGAACCGACACGCCTTCGAAGAACCTGTCGTCAGCAAGTGCCGATGCGTCGTAAGCGAAAGCCTCACAGCTGCCGCTCTCCAACGCAGCTTCGAGTGCTCCGACATCAATGAGCTGCACAGCGTTCTGAATTTCGGCGACGAGCCCCGAGCGGTCGAGGATCCGACGCTGGGAATAGATGGGATTGGCATTGTCGTCCGCAGCGTCGGCCACCAAATTGCGAAGACGACACAGCACCATTTCGAGCGCCGCGGCTGGCAAGTCCACGCACTCGCTCAAGCGCGATAGAGCCTCCGAGGTGATTTCCCCGAGCGTGAGTCCAACCACCGCTGTGCACTGCACGAAGGAGTCGACTTCGTTGGAGCTGAATCCCGTACTCGTAGCTCTTCTCGTCACCGCGGTCAGGAATTTGGAGTCAGCGCTCAAGGCCACGTCAAGTGAACGATCCATATCGTCCAGGCGGTCCTCGCCCTGAACGCCTGTCTCCAAAACGACCACGAGTCTCGACCCATCGCGGAGACGCGCTGCCTGCCGCTGCCACGCATCGACGACATGTTGCGCGGCCGTGCTAGCGGGGAACTCCCCGAGGTCCGGCCTGCGGGACTTGGCCTGCACGAGACACTGAGCCGGCCCGTCAAGCCACATGTCTTCGCGACCCTCGGGAACCAGTGATGTCTCGGCGATTGTGCCCGACGCGATTCTTGCTGCCAGCCATGCCCCCACGGCGTCCTGGAAGTGGAATCCGCGACCCGACGTGGCTCCGTACCGTGTCTCTGCCCACTCAGCCGCATCCTGACCCCTTCCGGCGTCGGACGGCTCGGACGCGCCGGGCTCAGCTTGGTCACGCGAATCACCTTGACGAGCTTCTTCGCGCCTTGCCGGCGTCCGTCGCCTCCTGCCCCTCCCTGACATCACCTCAGTATGTCTGAGGCGACCCCAACCGCGATTGAGCCCAATACGACAAGCAGGGCAGCCAAGCGGGTGGAATACCTCTTCTCGTGGACACGGTGCAATTTGAGACAGAGACTGCTGCGCTACAGCGCCTCCCGCAGGGCGTGGGGATAGCGCCTCGGAATAGGCAGGATGCGGCTTATGACCCCAGAGGACTTCTTCGACGACGACTTCTTCTCAGATCAGCGCGTGCTCCACAGCGAACTTCTGGAGCGTGTACGCGCTGGTACGTACAGCGACCGATCCGATGTGGAGGTCGCCGTCGCGTTGCTGCGGCTGGCGCATGACGAGCTTGAGGCTTACGGCACGGACGATGCGCAGCGCACCGATGAGCAGGGCATTCGGCTCATTTTGAGAACGAGTCGGCAACTGTTGAAGCGCCTGGGCATCATCCTCGAATTGCCGTTTAGCGACTATCGCACGTTTCGGACCCATTGGGTGGCCAACGACGCTCGTGGCAGTTGGCAGGCTCGGCGCGACATATTGAATGAGTTCTTCGAGCCGGTACATCTCGAACTGGCGCAGCTTGAGGACGATGAACTCGGGTCAGTCCTCGCCAGGCCGATCACCAGCCATCCGGGCACGGGATGGAACCGCGTCGACACCGAGATCAACGAACTCCGACGACACTTCCATGCCGCTCGCAGCGCTCAGGACTACCGCAATGTCGGAAACGATTGTGTCGCGGTGCTCGAACGACTCAGCGAGGTCGTGTTCGATCCAGAAGCCCACCTCGCGGAAGGCGAGCAAGTCCCTCCAGTCGCGAACACGAAGGTCCGACTCGGCAAGTTCGTAGAACGTGCCGCACCAGGTTCTGCAAATGCGGAGATCAGAAAGGTCGCCCGGGCGGCCATCGAGCTCGCCCAAGCCATCAAGCACCAAGGTGAGCCGACGCGGAGGAATGCCGGGATCGCTGCCGACTCGGTGATCCTGCTCGCGAATATTCTCCGCCGACTCGCAGAGGAATAGAGCCCGCTCCAATTCCCGCGGAACGGTCGCTACGCAGCCGCGCGCTCTCGCTTCGAACGGGTGCTTTTCTCCCTTGAGAGGCGGCGCAACAGGACATCGGCTGGCCCATCATCCGGGTCCTGAGGGACGAGCTGGCCGTTGAATGCCTTTGCCAGTATCGAACAACGGAGGGCACGCGCCCGCTCCTGTGCTTGACGAACTGAGGTCTCACATTCCGACGACTGCTGGAACTGCTCCTGGAGTCGAGTGACAATGTCCTTCTGCTCGGACGGAGGCGCGACAGCAATGGGAAATCGAGCGAGGCCCCGTTTGCCGAGATGTCGGATATTGACGCCGCGACCGGCCTCGCCGAAGCGTCCCGTCAAGGCCGCCATGTAGCAGTACCAGTACAGGTAGTCCGGGTCGACATCGCGAGCTTGGAGGCGCAGCAACGTGTTCTGGAAGCAGCAGTCTTCGATCTCACCCCACCACACCGCGGGCTTGCCGACCTCGTTAGGGCTGCCTGACGCTTCGTTCAACAGCAGATCGCCTGGATGAAGACGGTAGGTCTCGAAATCGTCCTCATCGAAGTTCATCTGCTTGACGTCGTCAAGCTTGAGACCGGTCCAAGTGACGTTGGCAGCACGGAGGTACGGCCGCATCTGCGGGCCAGCGTGGTGTTGCGGTGATCGCTGACGGCCAAGTTGCACCTCCGCGACCTCGCCGATCTCCTTGCGTTGCCAGTTGCGAGGGAGCGTTCCGTCCACTTTGAAGGCATCCGTCAAGAGCGACCATCTCAGCGCAGCGATGGATCTCAGCTCACGTTTCAACGTCGACTCAACGGCATCGAGGCGGGAGAAGTGCTCTTCGATGGCGGCGACGATGCGGTCCTGCTCCGCCCGAGGCGCGAGCGGTATTGGGAGCTGCTTGATTCTCAGCAAGCCAAGGCGCGGTCTTCCAACACCTTTGATGTCGGCGGCGGTTTCCCGCCTGAGCCGCGGCAGTTGTAGGGCAAAATTGACATACGCCGGGTTCACGTCGGAGTGGAGGCGCACGCGAATGCAGTCAGCCTTCACAATCGCAGGCGGTATCCAATCGGGCACCAAACAGGCACGCGGAAGCACTTCACCGAGCGATGCGACGACCAAGTCGCCTGCTTGGACGGCGTGCTGAATCAAGGCCTCGTAGTGCTCTTGCGAAATGTGAGCATCTCCCCGCCTAAAGACCCCATCTCCAATGTTCTGCAAGCGAACGACCCGGGGACCGTCAGATGTGTAGTGAGCCGTCTTTAAGTTGGAGCCAAAGGGCCCATCTGTGATCGCCCGAGGCTCAGAGGCTGCGAGATCGTGCAGCTGCGTCAATTTCCAGCCCGGCGGGAGATTGTCGCTCACGCGGCGAGGGCCGTGGTGAGTTCGCCAAGCGTTGTCAGTTCCCAGCCGGGGGGCAGCTCGTGGGTCATCCGCGAAGAGTCTCGATGAGGACGCGTCCGTCGCGCTCCACATCCACCTGCAATCGCTGACCCTCAAGCATCTGCATGCCGATCAGTGGCACCGACTCGGTCTCATGCACCGCGACGCCTCGTTCGCTGCCCGACCAGTCGACGCTTGCGACAAAGGTGTCGAAGACCTCCTCGTTGCCGTTTGCCAACATCAGCTTCGTGCTGCCGACCCGCATCAGTCCGAGGTCGTTCACCACATCAGAAGGAAGGGTGATATCGCCGCCGTAACCAGTGTCGATGAGAGCATCCACCCGGCTGCTCCGTTCGGCGGTACCTGAAACGGCCAGAGTGATGATCGCTTCGAGGCCGGTGTTGACGGTGCCCTCGATCATGAGGGCGACCGCAACCGTTGCCCGCCGAAGCTGTGCAGCGCGCGGTAGCCCACCCGCAGCAGCCACACATCGTTTGCCTCAGGACGCTGCACTCTCAGATCGGCCGCGGCTTGGAGCACCTCGTCGGCGATGGCCCAGTCGCCGCTGTCGACGTCGATGGCGACGACGCGGCCGTGCTGGTCTTCAGCGAGGGTCGGTTCGATGTCGCGCTCGTAGATCTCTTCGCCGCGACGAGCCGTTTCCTCACGCGCACTCCGCCTCCGAACTGCCAAGGCCATCACCTCACGTCGCTCGCGCCGACCACTTCAGCCTAACTCTGGCCAGTCGATCGACTTCAAGCGGTTTTCGGCCCGCGAGCGGCGACGCGCCCCAAACGCCCTTGCCGGGCGATCACGCGGCGAGGGCCGTGGTGAGTTCGTCGAGCAGGGCGTCAAGCTCGTCGCCCAAGAGCTGGCGGGCATTGACGCGGCCTTCGGTCACTCAGAACTCCGCAGCGGGCGGCCTCCGAGGTTGAACGCAGCCCGATAACCGATGCGCAGCAACCAGACGTCACATGAATCAGGGTGCCGCTCGTACAAATCGTCGGTGGCCCCGAGGAAGGTGTCGGCGATTACCCAACACCCGCTGTCGACGTCGACGGCCACGTAGCGGCCGTGCTGGTCTTCGGCAAGGGCCGGCTTGATGTCACGCTCGTAAATCTCGTGGCCACGGCGGGCCGTCTCTTCAGGTTCGGTATCTGGTGCGCTGCGAACTGCCACGGTCATCACCTCACGCCGCTCGCTCCGACAGCTCCAGACTAGCTCTGGCCTGCTGATCGGCTCCAAGCGATTTTCGCCCCTCGCGGGGCGACGCACCTCGGACGCCCTTGCCAGCCGACTATGCGGCGAGGGCGACCATGAACCCGGTCAGCCTCGGGCATCACTCGCACCGATCATCGCTGACGACCGGTCACGCGGCGAGGGCAGTGGCGAGTTCGTCGAGCAGGGCGTCAAGCTCGTCGCCGAAGAGCTGGCGGGCTTTGCCGAGGCCGCCTTGGGTGCTGAAGGGTGGTGCCATCAATTCGGTGGGTTCGATGCCGAGGTTGGTGGCGATTCGGTCCTTGATGAGCTCCAGGAACTTGGCTTGATCTGGGGTGAACGTTCGGCCTGCGTTCGCCTGCTGCAGCAGCCACGCCTCGAAGCGGTCGTTCACCAGATCGGGGAAGGCGACCAGCTCGTCGGCTTCTCCGAGCGCATAGCGGACCAGGCTCACCAAGTCGGTGTTCACGCGGTGGGCTGAGCCTCGCACCTTCGACTTGTCGAGCGCCTCGTAGGCCTGCCACAGCGATTCTGGGGTCCAGTGATGCGGCGGCTTTTCGATCGCGTTAGCCAGCTCCTTGATCTGACCGTAGGTGAGGCCGCTGCCGTAGGGCTGGCTGTACAGCACCTCCAGCGCCGTGATCTCGTCCCGGTGGTCTTCGATGAACTGGTGCCACGACTCGACCTGCGACCGGGCCCGATCCGTTGCTTCGAGAGAGAACTCGCCTGAGATCACCTGGTCCTTTGATGCCGTGTCGATCACCTGCTCGTAGCTGCGGCGCACATCGATCAGCTTCTGACGCAGAGCGGCGTTGCTGGTGAGCGGAAGCACGGCCTCTCGAATCAACTTCTCACCGGCGGCAGTTACCTGTTCGGACGTGGGCTCCTCGATGCCTGCATCCTCAGAAGCCGCCGCGTACTGACGGTCGGGATCGAGTGCGTCGATCATGCGATGCACAAGATCGGCCAGCGAGGTGCCTGCCACCTCTTCCACCTCGGCCCGGTCTTCGGCTGTCATGCGGCGATCGAGGCGGGCGAGGCGCGACGCTGCCGACGACACCACATCGGGATCGGCCGAGCCGATGCCGATCAGGTTCAGCAGCCGGTCGAAGCTCACGCCGCGCTTGCGCTCCAGCGGCACGGTGTCATGCAGATCGAGCTCGGTGACGCCCACGGCGTCCACGATCACGAAACGATCCTTGGCTTCGGCATCGGGCGTGACTGCCCGCAACGGGTCACGTTCCATCACCCGTACGCCACGCCCCTTCATCTGTTCGAAGAAGTTGCGGCTGCGCACCAGGCGCATGAACACCACGCACTCGATCGGCTTCACGTCGGTGCCAGTGGCGATCATGTCCACCGTCACCGCAATGCGCGTCTCGTAGCTCGTACGGAACTTCTGCAGCAGATCCTCGGGCTTGTTGCCGCCCTCACCCGAGCGGTAGGTGATCTTCACTGCCCCTTCGTTGCCGAGACCGAACTCTTCCCGAACGATCTTCACGATGTCGTCAGCGTGACTGTCGTCCTTCGCGAAGATCAGTGTCTTGGGAATGTGCTCGAGCAGGCCATCGTCTCGACGCACCCGTTTGGGGAACATCTCGGGCAGCGAATCGCGCAGCGTGCGCACGACGGTGCGGATCTGATCGGGCGCCACCACACGCTTGTCGAGTTGAGCGGCGTCGTAGTCGATGTCGGTGTCGACCTTCTTGAGACTGACCGCACGGGTCTCACGGTCGCGGAACTTGGTGACGAACTCCGCAGGCACCGTGCCGCCCGACTCGGTGATCTCGGTGCGAATGCGGAAAACATCAAACTCGGCGTTGACCCTCTCCGCTACGGCGTGCTCGTGCGTATACCGCATCACCAGGTTCTGCTCGAAGAAGCCGACCGTCTGGATGCCGGGCGTCGCCGTGAGCCCCACCAAGAACGCATCGAAGTACTCGAGCACCTGCCGCCACACGCCGTAGATGGAGCGGTGACACTCGTCGACGATGATCACGTCATAGGACTCGATGGGAACGGCGGGGTTGTAGGCGACGTCAACTCGCTCGGGCGGTTCAGTGTCGAAGCCGCTCTGCTCGTCGAGATCCACGTCGTGGCCGCCGCCCTCGTCACCACGCAGAATCGAGTACAGCCGCTGAATGGTGCAGATGTGAACCTTTGCTGCTGACTCGTTGGCCATGTCCAGCTGCGACGACGTGAGATGCCGGACGTTGTACAGCTCGGTGAACTTGCGACCGCTGCCGGGGACCCTGAAGCGGTGGAACTCCTGCAGGGCTTGGCGGCCAAGGTTGGCCCGATCGACGAGGAAGAGAATGCGCCGGGCACCAGCGTGGTGCACCAGGCGATAACAGGCATTGGCAGCCGTGAAGGTCTTGCCCGAACCTGTGGCCATCTGTATCAGGGCCCGCAAGCGGTTCTCGCAAAATGACTGCTCGAGATTGCGGATGGCTTCGGCTTGCGCAGGCCACAGGCGCGTCGCATCGGTGTCAAGTTCGGGAAGCAACCGCACACCGGCCCGCAATCCAGGAGCGCGACCTTCGACATGGTCCTCGTGCCAGCGCGCCAGGGTTTCGGGGCGGTGGAACGTGTAGACCCGCCTGCTCGTCGGAACTGGGTCGAGCCCGCACGTGAATTGAGTCTCGGTGCCCGTGGACTCGTAGCCGAACGGCAGCACGCCATCGACGTTGAATGCTGGGAGTTCGTTCGGATAGGCAGCCTGGTACTTCCGGGTCTGCGGCTCGACCCCCTTGAGGCTTGTCCCGACCTTCTTCGCCTCGATGACGCCGACCGCCTGGCTGTCGACGTAGAGGACATAGTCCGCGGGACCGGCCGCGGTCGGGACTTCACGGACTGCAACACCCTGAGCGGCAGCCACCGCTGCGCTCGTGTAATCCTGCACCACCCAGCCGCAGGCTTCCAGCTGCTCGTCGATATCGCGGCGGGCCAACTGCTCGGGGGCCAAGTAGTCAGTCATTGAGTCCCCGGACAATGATCACCAACCCACACCAGTGGTCATCGTACGATCTCGCACTGGCCGGCGGAAGCGTCACTCGGCATGTCCCGATCAACGACACCTCACGTCGTCCTGCCGGGACTCGTGGTTGCGGACCGACCGTGATCCTTGTCAAGACGATTAGCTGTCAGTAGTTGGGGGGGCCACCATGCCATCGAAACTTATTCCTGCAGAGGCGTTTCCGCCGGGTGAGCATCTGCGTGACGAGCTCACCGAGCGTGGCTGGACGGTTGCACAACTGGCCGGGATGATGGGCCGACCGTCTCGTGTCGTTTCGGAGATCGTTGAGGCCCAGATTGAGATCACGCCGGATCTGGCGCAAGCGCTCTCCGTAGCTCTCGGCACATCGACCCAACTGTGGCTCAACCTCGAAGAGACCTACCGGCTACACACGCGCACCCATGGCACGTAGCGCTGCTGCGATGTCCTCCACGCCGATGTCGCTCGATGCAACGCTCATGACGAGGACGTAGACGTCGTCGTTGGTGGCGGCGCTCACGCTGGCGTCGTTGAGTTCCAAGAAGATGGCCGTGGCAAGCCAGCCGAGACGCTTGTTGCCATCGACCAGCGGATGGTTGTTGACCACCGAGTGCAGCAATGCCGCCGCCTTGGACCAGATGTCGGGGTAGGCGTCTTCGCCGAACGCGGAGGCCTGCGGTCGCGCCGCTGCCGCCCCAAGGAGGCCGATATCGCGAATCGGCGGCGGATCGCCGAGCAGCCGGCGCGCCAGCTCGACGAGATCCTCGGTGTCGAGGTACTCAAAGCCCTGATTCACTCGCCCAGGCGCCTGAGTGCGTCGCCATGACGCTCCATGACGAGATCTGCTGCCGAGGCGACGCGGTCCCGGTGCTCGGCCTTGGTGACGTACTCGCGCACCGCTCGCCGGGCTGCTTCTTGCATGGAGGTGCCATCAAGAACCGCTCGCCGCCGCAATGCGTCTTGCTCTTCCTCGGTGAGCCTCAGTGTCATCGCCATGAGACGAATGGTATCAAGTCGATACCAAGAGCAGAAGGAAGCGCGCCGCCGCCTGCCGAAGGCTGAACACCACGCATCAGCATCCGTCCACCCACAGGAGTCACCGTCACCACGGCGAGACCAAGCCGCGGTATACCGGGGGCTCATGACCGCGTTAGAGGGATGGCCGCAGCTATGACAAACAGATTCGTCGCTGCGATGGCGTTCACAGCGCTGGTGTTATCGGTGCTGTCGCTCTTCGTCGCGTTGGGTGCCACCGACGATCAAGTGACCTCGCCATCCACCGAGGTCGCCCCGCCGACAACCGCTTCTGTTGCCATCGAGGCACCAAGCACGACGGCCGCCCGTCCGGCTGCGAACGCACCGGATGAAATCGCCCCCGGCACGCCGCCGCCACCTGCCGAACCGCCCTCGACGGCTGCGGCGACACCGGCCACGACGGCACCGCTTCCCGGCACGCCGTCGGCAGTCGGACCAGCGACGGGCACGCAACTCGGCGTTGTCGGCGTCAGCCACGACGATTTCCTCAACGTCCGCGACGTGCCCAACGGCAATGTCGTCGCCACACTCACGCTGAGCATCGCAAACTCGGCCAGTGGCGAGCAGTCGATCCTGGTCGGAAGTCCCGAAGCCACCGAGACAATTGCGACGCTGGACGTCGTGGGTGTAACGGCCACAGGTCGCACACGCGACCTGCGCACCAGCACTTGGCACGAGATACAAGCCGGCCCGGTCACCGGATGGGCCAGCAGCAACTATCTCGCCCCCCTGTCGCCCGACACCCGGCTCGATGTGACCGCACAAGTCTTGGGTGCCATCGGCCCCACCCCGTCGGCACCGACCATGACCGAACTCGCCCAACAGGTCGCCGCCGAATTCGCCTCCGACGAACCACCGTCACGAATCAGATTCACGTCCCCGACGAGTGCGTTTGAAGCCTTGGCCGAACTCACTGTCGATGTGGTCGGCCAGCCCGATGACGCAGTACGCGGCTATCGCTTGTGGATCACCGCTGAGACCACCGGAGACTGGATCGCCGCCCTCACCGACGGCGACATCAATACCGACGCAGGCCCCTACACGCTGCGAAGCGTTGCGGCCACACCCTTGTGCTACAGCCACCGCGACGTCGGCAGCGACGGCAACTGCAACTGACGCCGCGCGTGCTTGAGCGGATTCGTCAGACTCCGGCGGGCGGCGATCACTTCGACTTGCCCGACGAGCTCCAGCTGGAGTGCCACAAGCGGCTGCAATCCGCTGGCCGATCGGCGGCAACAGGCCCCTACAGCCGCATCCCGCATGAAGGTCCCGCTCCCACGATGACCACTCGTTGCACCACCGCTTCGTGCGGTCGGTTCGTGCATCCCGTCGAAGATCGGGCGCGGACCGCTTCGGCTGCGCTTCTCGGGATCGCTGGTCGAGCAGCACAACTAGGAATCCACATGCCTGCCGAATCTGAACGGCACTACCGTCGAAATGACGGCAACGATGCCGCTCGATCCTCCTGCTCTGCCAGTGGGGGAAGCACCAGATGAAACCCCCACGCGCCACCCGCATGCTGTTCCTTGACGACTCGGGCCATCCGGCCCAATGAATGGCGGCGGCAACGGAACCAGGCGCTGGTCCAGGAAGTCTTCAAGATCATCGCCGAACTTGACTGCATCACTTACACGGCGAGCATCGACAAGGCCAAGATGCGCCATCCCATGACACAACGGACCACGATGCCCCTGCAACTCCAGGCTCTTGTTGAGCACTTTGCCGTCGAGGGCGACGACGCGATGCAACTCTTGGACACCGGTGTCGGAGCCACGCTCTTGCAAACGCTCGGGCGCAGACGCACTCACAGGGGCCGCAGGTGGCCCAATCACATAGTCGTGTTCTGACGCCACAGCTTGCGGCGACCGCTTTGGCGCAATAGCATAACGGGTGTCTGACGGATCCGATTAGTAGGCCTCGGCCGAATGCAATCGTGTGTCCCAGGCTTCTGGACCCCGGACCTCACGGGGTCCTTTTCTTTGCGCCGCTGTGTGGACTGCACGTCGAGCACAGTTCGGTCCTTCGGCCGTGCCCGAGTCGAGGTGGTGACAGGGACCTGATTGTCGGTCCAGTTGTCATGGGTGTTGTCGTTTGTGTTGTTCAGCGTATGCGGCGGGGGTTTGTCCGCCGAGCTTGTCGCTGCGTACCTTCGCCAGGGCGCAGGACGAGGCACTGGCCCAATCGGCTGCGCGCCTTGCCGCCCGCACCAACCCGACGTGGTAGGCGGCTGTCAAGCACGGTGGTTCAGCTGGGTTCTGCTGCCGGAGGTCGGGCACGTCACTCGGGAGTTCGCTGCGGTCATGCTTGTGCGTTCAAAATCAATTCACATTGATCGAGCACAGATCTAGGTTGACTACCTCGCGACGGTCCCGACCCAACCCACGCCGCCGTATGTCTCACCAGTGATACGTTACGGTATGGATGAGGTCACGATCCGCGAACTTCGCAATCATGGAGGTGATGTGGTGACGAGGGTTCAGGCAGGTGAACGGCTCACCGTGACTCGGTCGGGGCGACCCGTGGCCGAGCTGCGACCGCTGCCCCGCCGGGGACTCGATGGGGCGACACTTCTCGAGCGCTGGCGACATTTGCCGCGAGTCGATCCTGACGCGCTCCGCCGCGACATCGATCAACTCGCGGACCCGTCGCTGTGAGCGATGGCCGGGGGGTGCTCGACACAAGCACCGTGATCCTGCTGCCCCAAATCACGGATCCTGCCGTGCTGCCTGCTGAACCGGTGATCACGACGATCACTCTTGCCGAGCTCTCCGCCGGCCCGTTGGCGACATCCGACGAAACCGAACGAAGCCGTCGCCAGGCGCACGTCCAACAGGCCGAATCAGATTTCGAACCGCTCCCCTTCGACGGGGTCGCTGCGCGTGCATTTGGCCGCGTCGCCGCCGACTTGCGCGCCGCCGGCCGTAAGGCCACCTCACGCGCCTATGACGCTCTCATCGCTGCAACAGCGATCGCTCACGGGCTGCCGCTGTACACCGCCAATCCGGACGACTTCACGGCCATCAGCGAACTCCAGCTCGTTGAAGTCCCCCACCCCGGGCGACACGCCGCGACCACTGACCCGTAAACGCATCACTGAAGCCGCGCCGGGTCGCGAGGCCGGGCTATCCGGAGCGGGGTTACGCGTAGGTCTGGAGCGTCTCTTGTGCCGATGACGGAGTGACTGCGCCAGTAGAGCGGTACACCTCGCTGCCTTGACGCAGGTAGACGATCGTCGGCGTGCGGATCGAGAGCGATGCGCTCGGTCAGCTCGTCGCCAGGCTGTGGCCGCCGTCGACCGATTTCAGTAGTCGAGGCGGAGGCGGCGGGCCTCGGCTGCGAGCTCGTCGGTGAGCCGGCGGAGGAGGGCAGCTTCGCGTCGCTGGTAGTCAGCCACGACGCAAAGCAGCACACGACGGGCCTTGCCGACTCTGCGGTATGGCAACTTGCGGTCGTCGAGGAGCTTCTCGAGGTACCTGCGCGGCACGTCCATCAGGTCCGCCGCCTGCGGGACGGTCAGCTCGGGGTGAACAGGTGCGATGCCGACCGCGTCACCGACGGCCATGTGCGCCAGCACGTCGATCAGCATCTCGAGCGCGGCTCCGGGTATTTGCAGGGCAGCATCGTCGCCGGGTGCGAACGTCACAGAGCTAGTCGCAAGGTCGCGATGTCGCTTCAAGAAATCCTCAAGTGCCCGCACAGCATCCGCTGCCTGCGCAACCATCTCGTTGTCGGGCAAGGTGAGATCACGCTCGATGAGCGCGGCGTTCGCCATGGTCTGACCTCCTTGTGGCCCACCGTGTTTGCTGCGATTTGCGCCTGCGTCGCGCTGGTTCTGTCGGCTCTGCCGGAATGTCTTCGGCAGTTGGTTCGAACAATTCGATGAATCAGCCAATGAACTTCAACCCGAGCAGGCGTTCTTTGTGAAATCAGACTCAGTTCGGAGCCGATCGGTTCCCCGACGGTGAGGACCCGGTCGGCGAGCGTTCGCTAGAGGCGGGATGCGGCGTCCGGGTCGAGGATGACGGTCGCGCTTGGGTGGAGTTGCAGAGCTGAAGCGGGGACCGCTTCGCACACGGGTCCGCTGACGGCCTGGGCCACGGCTGCGGCCTTGCGGTCGCCGCACGCGAGCAGCAACAGTTCGGCCGCCGCAAGGATGGTGGAGATCCCCTGCGTGATGGCAAGCTCAGGAACGGGACGGCCGTCGCCAAAGAAGCCCGCATTGTCGGAGCGGGTCTGCTCACTGAGGGGCACGATGCGAGTGACGCTGTCAAACGAAGAACCTGGTTCGTTGAAGGCGATGTGGCCGTTGGACCCGATGCCCAGGATCTGCAGGCCGATAGGTGCACTCCGAACCAAGTGCTCGTAGCGACAGCACTCGCCTTCGAGATCGGGCGCGTCAGGATCGGGGCAGTGGACTGCATCGCGGCGCAGGTCGACCTGGCGGGCCAGCGCCCGCTGCACGACGCTGCAATAGCGGCACGGATCGTCAGGATCGAGGCCCGCGTACTCATCAAGCAGGTACACGTCAACGCCGGCGAAACTGAGACCCCCTTGTTGGTGGCGTCGAGCCAACTCGGCATACAGCGCCTCGGTCGTGCTCCCGGTTGCAACCCCAAGGCTTGCTCGTCGCTGACTCCGCACAAAGCGTTCGACAATGTCCGCTGCGCATTCTGAGGCAGCCTCTCGATCCTCAGCGACGATGATCCTCATTGTGTGATCGGCACGCCGACGCCATCGTCATCGCTGCGGGGCACCTCACCGGCCCCCAAACCCACCGTGGCTGCGACTGCGGCACCGACGATGCCCGCATGCATGCCTCGATGAGCGACCGAGATCGGCTTGGACAGCTCGAGCTCGGAGACGAATCGGTCGAAGTCATTGCTGAGTCCACCGCCGACGACCCAGCACGACGGGTGCAGCACCGCCTCGATCATCTCGAAGAACGGCTGTGCCCGCTGCGCCCACTGACTCGGCGTGAGCCCGTCTGTGGAGATCGCGCGTCCGGACGCCACGTCTTCGAAGCAGGCACCGCCGACGATCAGGCCGCCGAGCTCTGAATTCGCGATGAGGCTGCCGTTGTGCAGCAGTGCGCTGCCGACGCCGGTCCCGAAGGTCAGCACGATGGTCAGCCCGGTCACCCTGAGCGGGGCTTCGCCGTATCGAAGCTCCGCGAGGCCAGCTGCGTCGGCGTCATTGATCAACACCGCGTTCGCTCCGGACGGGGCACGCAAGCAGGCCAGCGCGTCCGCGTCCTCCCAGGACGCATCCAAGTTCGGAGCGTGTCGCAGCGACAGACCATCGATCACACCCGGCAGAGCGACGCCCACCGGTCCAGTCCATCCGACAGCCGAGGTGATGCGGCCGATTGCCGCGATGACGTCGTGCGGCGTCGCCGTCGGGGGCGTGGCTTCGGTCAGGACGGGTCCCGACGGCTCTCCCACGGCGAGATCCACGACCGCTCCCTTGATGCTCGTTCCGCCGACGTCGATGCCGACCTGCAGCGATCGGTCGTCGAGCGCAGCGTGGCCGGATCTGGGATCGTGCCCATCGCCAGCGTCCGATTCCCTGCGGATGCTCGGGTCGTGGATCATGTCGGGGGACCCCCGCTGCGGGCACCGGTGATGTACGCGACAAGGTCGTCCTTGGTCACCGAGCTGACATCGACCTCCGCTGCTGTGCGCCCTCGGCGCAGCACCACTGCCCGGTCGCACACGGCCATGACTCTGTCCATGTTGTGGGTGATGAGCAAGACGGCCACGCCGGCACTGCGCAGTGCGCGAATCAGATCCAGCACGCGTGCGGCCTGCTCGACACCCAATGCGGCAGCGGGCTCGTCGAGCAACACGATCTGCTGGCCCCACGCGGCAGCCCGCCCGATCGCGACCGCTTGACGCTGACCGCCCGACAGTGCGCTCAACGGCCGCCGCAACGACGGAAGGCGGATGTCGAGGCGACCCAGAATCTCCGCTGCCTCGGCCCGCATGCGCCTCTTGTCGAGCACTCCGAGCCACGACCCGAACCGTCCCCCACGAGTGTGCTCGCGGTTGAGGAACAAGTTCTCGACGACATCAAGCGGATCGATCACCGCCAGCGTCTGGTGCACCGTTTCGATGCCCAGTGCCCTTGCCCCCTCGGGCGAACCGATCTCGTGCTTGGCTCCATTGACGAGGATCGTCCCTGCATCAGGCCGGTACACCCCCGCAAGGCACTTCACCAAAGTCGACTTGCCGGCTCCGTTGTCTCCGAGCAGCGCGGTCACCTCGCCGTAGTGCAAGCTCAGTGCGACATCGTCGAGCGCCCGCACGGCGCGAAACGACTTGCCGATGCCTGTGGCTTCCAATGCGGTGACAGCGGTCACGTCGAACCCGCTCCGCCTGGATCGCCAAAACCGTTCCACACCCCGACCACCCGAGGCTCGCCCCGCGACACTCCCGACAGCCCGGTCACGAGCGCCCTGGTCACGAAGGCCTGGATTCTGAAGCCGAAGACCACGGTCGCGCCTTCCGACACGACGCGGCCAGACCCCCGATGGAGTCGGGCGTAGTAGTCGATCGCCGCCGGGTCGGGCATGTCCACCGGCACGGGGGACGTCGAGATCTCCGCAGCGTCGTGCGCGATCACCGCGCTGACCTCGTAGTCGCCGAACACCGGATCGACGTACAGGCCGCCACCGAAGCAGAGCGGCACGCCTTGATGAATGTGGGCCACCTCGCTCAGGTACAGGACCCCGGGCTGCTCGGGCAGATCCCGAAGCGCGTGCAGCGGCGTGGTGGCGGTGAGGCCGTGGCCAGGCTCGACCTGCGTGGCCCCGGACTCGGCGAGCAGCCCGAGGACGTCGGTGGACGTCGTCCCCGGCAGGTTGATCTCGAGCTGCGCGGGGCACGCCGGGTGCCGTCGAACGAGCTCAGCCGCGCGCGCCAGCGTCTCGACGTTTCGAGTGACACCGACGCTGCCTCGCTGCTCATCGAAGAGCATTGCCGGAAACGTAGTGAGTCCGGCGAACTCGGCCCCGTCGAGCGCTGCGATGATGTCGAGAGCCGAGCGGAGGTCGTCGAGTGGCACGCCTCCCTCGTGACCGGGATAGAACGTGTCACCTGGATCGAAGACACGCAGCATGAGTCGCTGAGATCGACCGCTGGCGCTTGCGGCTGCGGCGGCCTCTGCCGCCTTGTTCGCAGAGAAGACCGTCCAGTAGTCGGGCGCCATGGCAGCAGCTTCGACAGCTTCGGCGCGCGCAACCTGCACCAGATGACCGACGTGGCCGAGCCGATGCCCGTTGCGAACGATGGGGCGCGCGCACGCCATGTCGACCGCCACGAAGCCATCGACGCCGCCGGCTGCCATGGCCGCCAGCGCGCCCGGGGCCCGGCCTATCTGCTTGGTCATCGCGTACACGGTGAGGCCGAGCGTTCGGGCCCGCGTGCACAGCACTCGTGCGTTCGCCTCGATGGCATCGAGGTCCAGCACATAGCTGTTCGGCGGAATCTCTCCCGCTTGGTGCAGTTCCACCGCGGCCCGCACGAATCCGGGGTTGCGGTCCAGCAGGGATCGAAGGAACATTTCTTCAGCTCTCTCGCTGCTCGCGCATGCTCAGCGCGACGGCCAGGATGATGATCACGCCGCGGGCGATCAGCTGATCCGCGACTCGCAGACCCATCAGGATCAGGCCGTTGTTGAGCATGGCCATGACGACCGAGCCCATGATCGCCCCTGCAACAGATGCGCGTCCGCCGAACAGATTGGTCCCCCCGATGACGACGGCGGCGATCACGGTGAGCAGCAAGTTCTCGCCGAGGTCGTGGCGTCCGATCGCCAGGCGGCCCGCCAGCAGCACGCCGGCGAATGCAGCCGCTGAGGCGCTCGTCACCAAGGCCGCGATGCGAATGCGGTCCACGCGGATGCCCACCGCCGATGCCGCAGCGCGGTCGGCTCCGACAGACAGGACATGGCGTCCCCAGCGGAGCTGATGCAGCGCCAGATGCCCGACGAGGCCGACGACCGCCGTCCAGATGAGCAGCGAGGACACCGGACCCGCCGAGCCCGCACCGAAGACCGCCGAGAACGTGTCGTTGCGTATCGGCAGCGACTGCAAGTTGTTCATGTTGCGTGCAACACCGCTGACGATCCCGAGCATCCCCAACGTGACCAGAAACGACGGAATCCGCACCTTCACGGCGATCAGGCCGTTGACCAGCCCGATTGCCGCGCCGACGGCAACAGCAGCCACCGCTCCGACGAAGAATCCGTACCCGCCCACCGCTTCAGCAGCCACCAGAGACGACAGCGCCGCAACCGAGCCGACGGACAGATCTATTTCAGCGGCCGCGAGCGCGAACGTCATCCCCACTGCCATGACCGCAATCGGTGCTGCCTGCCGACCGATATTGAGCAGGTTGGACGCGCTGAGGAACCCATCGTCGTACAACGTCACCGCGAAGACTGCGAAGATGAGCGCTGCCGCCCCGTAGACGACATACCAGCGCGATCCCGAGTCCCAGCGACCGGATCGAAGCCGCCCCAGACCCCAGGGAGGAGTTGACCGGTCCGGGGCGCCGAAGTCCTGCGTCACGATGGGTTCCTCAGCTCGCCCCCGAAAGGACGAGTCTGCGTCAGTTGCCGAGGGCGTCCAGAACCTCTTTCGGGGGTTCCGCGGCCAAGGACTGACGATAGGCGTCCACGATGTTGTCAGCTGTCACGCCGATGGCGGGCACCACGACGAATGCCGGAGCCGCCTTGCCCAACAGGCCGTAGGCGCCCTCGAGCGCCATGGTGCGGCCGAGGTTGTACGCCTCATCGGCAGCGATGCCGACGATGTTGCCCCCCTCGACGAGATCGAGCGACACGTTGGTGTCGAGATCCATCGTCACCACAGCAACATCAGATGCTCCCGCAGCTCGAAGTGCCGCCAGCACGCCGTCGGCAGGGCCAGCGGACCATGGCGCATAGATGCCGTCGAGATCGGGGTGGCGCGTGAGCAGCGCTGCAGCGATCTCCTCAGCTGCGGCCGGATCAGCAAGTCCCTGCTCGGCAACGATCTCGATGCCCGGATAGTTGATCTCGATCCACGACTTGAATGCCTGATCCCGTTGGTTGGTGACGTAGTAGGCAGCGTCGTGGAAGATGAACCCCACTTCGCCTTCGCCTCCGAGCGCCTCGCCAAGCAGGTTGGCTGCGGTGATGCCCATGGCCGCGAGGTCATCGGTCACGATGCCGACATAGTCCACGCCGTGGACGTATCCCTGCGGAACGTTCGACAGAAACACCAGCTGCACACCGGCATCCACCGCAGGACGGAAGGCTTCCGCGCCCGCGTCGGGTCCGATCGCCAAGCTGATGATGATGTCGGGATTCTGCGCCATGACCGTCTCGACGTCGTTCGCCTGCTGAGCTGCGTCGAAGGAGGCGTTGGTCTCGGCGATCACTTCGATTCCGAGTTCCGCGAAGGCATCGCGGGCACCTTGACTCACTGCGTCGGTGAACGCGCCTGCGGTGTGCCACAGCAGAGCAGCCGTGTAGCCACCTGCCTGGACCTGGGCGATCTCGTCATCGCTGAGCGAGATCTCGCTGGACGGAACCGCTTCTTCGCCACCGGGGCCCTGAGTCACCGGAGCCATGGCTCCGTCGTCGGCCATGTCGTCGTCGGCCATGTCGTCATCAGCCATGTCATCGTCGGCCATGCCGTCGGCGGCGTCTACTTCGACGGCGGGAGCAGTGGTCAGCGGGGCGGCGTCGCCGTCCGCATCGTCGTCGGTGCCGGTGCAAGCAGCAGCGAACAGTGCGAGCACCGTCAACAACAGCAGCGGTAGTCGGCTTGGCTTGCGCACAGGGGACTTGGTCTTTCTTCTTGCTGTCTTGATTCTCATGGGTCCCTCCTTCGGGTCCGGCTTATGAGTCCTCGACACCGCACCATTCGGCAATGAAGTGCGCGAGGGTGCGGGTTGCGGTCACCAGCTCATCGATGGCGACTCGCTCGAACGGTGTGTGGCAGTGGGAGATGTCTCCGGGAGCGAAGTAGACGCCGGGGATGCCCAAGTCCCGCAGGAATGGCTTTTCCGACCAGTAGGGCGCGCCCTCGATGCGGGCCTGCTCGCCGGTCACCGCGGCGATCGAACCCGCCAGAGCGGCCACTCCCGGATGGTCGGCCGGGACCTCATCGGGCGTGCCGCCGACGGCGTGATCCCGGGGCGCGCTGAAGTCCACGCTGCACTCCACGGAATGCTCAGCCGCGACCTCGGCCACAACGCTGCGAATCTGTTCAGCGGCCGCGTCGAGGCTCTCGCCAGGGTTGATCTTGCGAATCAGCGACAAGTCGAAGCGACCCGGCACGGCGATGTTGCCGCCCGAGGACGCCGACGTGACCAGCAGGAAGGCTTCCCCGAGCAGCTCATGGGCCGGCACCGTTGCACGCAGCTCGTCGGAGAGCTCCCACAAGCGGCTGAGCAAGCTATGGCCGGCCTTGAGTGCATCGACGCCGAGTTCGGGTCGTCCGAAGTACGCGGACCTGCCGGTACAGACGATGTCGGCGATGAGAAATCCCATCTGCGCGGTGTAGATGGCCGATGTTGTCGGCTCGGTATAGATGGCGAAATCGGCTGCGCCCTTTGAACTGCTGCTTGCCGCAGTGCGCATTCCGAGCGACACACCCGAGCCCGGCTGTCCGGACTCTTCGTCGCAGACGAACCAGGTGGAAACCGCCCCGGCCGGCTGCATCCCGACCCTGCCGAATGCCCGAAGCGCTTCGATGATCGCGCAAATGCCCGACTTCTGGTCCGCGGCGCCTCGTCCCCAGATTTCGTTGTCGATGACGCACGGCTCGAACGGATCTGCTCGCTCGGTGCCGTCCCAGTGCTGCACCCAGTCGTCAACGGCAACCGTGTCGAGATGGCCGGCCAGCAGGAGCGACCGACCGCTGGTTCCTCCGGCGCTTGCGTACACGTTCGGTCGGCCGGGTGCGCATTCGACCAGCTCTGCGGCGTGGAATGCTCTTGATTCGTTGAGACGGCCCAGCGCCCAGCGAGCGACCTCGGATTCATTGGGGGTGACACTCGGGATGCGGACGGCTTGGCGCACAAGCTCGACGACCGCGTCAGGGTCCACCGCGTCGGCTACGAGCGCGGCGGAACCACTCATGTGCGCTGGTCTCCCAAGGCTTCTGACACCAGGGTCTGGTGCACGATCCGCAGGCTCATCGAGACGGCCCCTGCGAGTGTCGCCCGGCGTCCCAGCCTCGACGCAGCCAACTCGGGAGGAACTGAGACGAGGCGTTCGAGTCGTTCTCGCACCGCATCCACGAAGACTGCATTGACACCGACGCCGCCCCCGAACACGACTCGAGTCGGATCCGCAATCAGACAGAGGTGCGAAACTGCGAGCGCCATCGACTCCGCAACTCGGCGCAGGACGTGGCTTGCGGCGGCATCGCCCGCCTGCGCGGCTGCCAAGATTTCTGGAACGTCCGAGCTGGGAGCGAGTCCACTGCGGTAGCCGTCTTCGATCGCTCGGCCGAAGAGCTTGCGAATCGACGGCGCTGAGGCCATGTCTTCGAGCGTGACGGGTGATTCTCCGGCTTCTGGGTGCTGCAGCAGAAGAGAGCCCAATTCGCCTGCCGACCCGGTACCGCCCCGATACAGTCCGCCGTCGACGACCATCGCCGCACCGATGCCGGTGCCGATCGAGATCGCGGCGAAATCGCCGCCGGGCTGGCCGTCCTCCAGATGCGAGAGCTCGCCGAGCGCTGCGAGGTTCACGTCGTTGTCGACATGGACTCGATCGGCGGGAAGTCCGAGTTGCCCGGCGAGCCATGCGCGTGGCGCGAACCCATCGAATCCCGGCAGATTCAATGCCTGCTCGACGCAGTCGCCGTCGCTTCGGTAGATGCCCGGAACACCGACACAAACGGCGCTGCAGGGCTCGCCAACAGCGTCGAGCATCGTCGAGACAGCGCGCCCTAGGCGCTCGAACGCCGTGGGGGCATCCGGCGCCGTCTCTATTTCTCGCTCGGCGACGAGGTTGCCGAACAGATCTCCGACGCCGACCAGCATCTTGGTGGCGCCAATGTCGGCAGCGAGCACGTGTCGTGCAGTCGGAACGAGTTCATAGATTGCCGCCGGCCTCCCGATCGACCCGGTTCGAAGACCCTCCGCGGCGACACGGACCAATCCCGCCGCCGCCATGTCTGCCATGAGGGCCGACACCGTCGGCTTGGACAATCCGGTGGCTCGGGCGATGCCAGCGCGAGACATCTGCCGCGGGTGCGCGTCGAACATCGCGTCGGCGATCCGCTGCCCGCTCAGCAGTCGCAGACCCCCCGACGGCGTTCGTTCGGCCATATTGTTAGTAATCTTACCTTACAAATTATGGATGTCAAGACACACGTCGACCTCGTGTGCTGCCTCGTTCGCGTACGAGACAGCTCTGCCGGGCGTCAGTTGCGGGCGGTAGCGATCCAGGTGGCCGCCGGAAAGACGACTCCAGCGGGGGTTTCCCGTGGTGCCAACACAGCAGTGACGGCGTCGCGGACCTGGGCGTGAACCTCGGGCGGATGTCCGGCCAGGGCGCGACGGGCAATTCCTAGGTCCATCGCGAAGTCGACGGTCTCTTCGAGGGTGCCTCCTCCGCTGAAGACCAACTCGGTGTCGTGCGGCTCGATGGCGATGTCGGACCAGCCGGCGGCGCCGAGAATGCCCTGCACATGGTCAGGGTCGGCAAAGGCAAACGGATCGACGGCCGGGCCGTCACTCGACGGCATCTCCACAATGCCGAGCACTGCCTTGTTGACCGAGACCAGCCATGGGTTGTTCCGCGCCCTCTGCCAGCAGACGAACGAGAGCTGGCCGCCGGGCCGTGTCGCCGACCGCAGGTTCACGAACGCTGCCACCGAGTCGGCGAAGAACATCACACCCAGACGGGAAAAGACCACATCGAAGCCGGCGAAGCTGCCGTTGTCGGCAGCGGACTCCGTTGCCAGCCCAGCGATATCGGCCGTCTGGGCGTCGGCGACGGCGAAGCTGATCGGAGCCGCCTCGGGATACGCCGCGGAGTGCTCGGCGGCACGCCGGCGAGCCACCTCGACGAGGGGCTCGCTGATGTCGACGCCCAGCACCGAACCGCTGACTCGTTCGCTCCACTGCAGTGACGTCTGGCCGCACCCGCAACCGACATCGAGCACTCGCGCCGCCGAAGGCAACCCGTCCACAGCGTCCATCGCCGCCACGCCGATGTGGGCCAGCTGTGCGTCGAGACGTTCCTGCTGATCGACCCACACAGCTGCGGCACGCCAGAACTCGCGCTGTTCGGCGTTCGGATCGTGACTCTGGCTCATCGGTCAACCCTCTCTGAAGCAGACATCTTCTAGCAGCCAACGCCTCCGGTTTCAGGCCGGTCCGGCGCCCAAGAGAGCCGACGCGAACAGCGTGGTGTCCGGCACCGAAAACGCCTGGGCGTCGGCCGCCATCGCCGCTGTCAGTTGCCGTCGGTGATCCGTTCGACGAACTCCCACAAGTTGGTGCTCGGGTTTGATCTCGGCGGTGACCCGTCCCCGAGGTGCTTGCGATCCAGTTGCACCGCTCTCGATTTCGCATCGCCGAACGAAGCATCAAGCGCCGCAAGAGCCTGATACGTCAAGTGCTTGCCACACGTCAGCAAGCGCTTGGATTCATCTTGTGCATCGTGCCGGTGGATCGACGCGGTTCGATCCTTGAAATGGAGCATGAACCACAACTCGATACAAGGATTCGAGAATGCAACGCCTATTTCGCTGGTTTTCGCCCTAGCGATTGCTTCCTCGAAGTCTTGATGTTCGTCGCGATCGAATACGCACCAGTATTCGTCGCGGGCGGAACCGCGACCGCGCTTCTCTTCGCTCAGGTCAATCTTGCGCTCCTTGATGGCTTCCTCAACGAGGCGGAGTGGCGTGCCATGGAAATCGTCAATGACAATGTCGACCTGATCTCGGTGCTTCCGAAACCAATAGTTGACGTAGTCCGGTTCGGTTGCTCGGCCCTCCGTGAAGACGAGAATCTCCCTGAGTCTCGCTCGGGCTGAGCCCGACTGTCCGCTTCGCCGATCTCCTATCGACTGTCGCCGCTTCAAGACGTCGTCACCGCAACTTGCTCGGCAGCGTCGACGAATCCACCGTCCATAATGATTGGCCGGGCGCCATAGCGACCTTCTTCGTAGCGCTTCGCGACTGCTTCATTCTTGCGAGGTCCGAGTTCGGCCAAGGGGTACAGACGTGTGCTGCCGTCGTTCAACTTCTCACTGAACCAAATCTGATCACGACCAAGCAGGCGTTCGGCCGTGCCATCGCCCATGAGCGCCGGGTCGTGACTGTTGAATACGAGTTGCGCAAGATTGGGGTTGGTCTGCGGATCTTGGAACAGGCGGACAAGTCGCTGAACCAAGTCAGGATGCAAACTTGCGTCCAACTCATCTGCCAGCAGCACCGAACCCGCCTCCAGCGATTGCAGTACAGGCCCGACCAAGCCGAACCACACGAGTGTCCCAAGCGATTCCTCGCCAGCTTCGAACTCGACTTCCCCATCAGACCCACTATGCGTCAGATGGACAATCGCCAATTCGTCAAGCTCGATGCTCTCCTCGTCCGCTGGCTCTTCCTCTGCTCCGATGAGTACGCGTGCGGCGCGCTGTAGGCCGTCTCTCATTGCGGGATCAGGCAAGTGTTTCTTCGCATCGGCGATGCCTAGATCCGCTGCCCAAAGCAGGCTCAAGACGGCACCGCGATGGCGATCATCGTCAAGCATCTTCGCCGTCAGCACTTGCCGCAACGGACGCGTCGCAGCCTGGGCATAGCGCATGTTGCCCGCGAACCATTGGCGTAGCGGCGTGAGCTGTGGATGCCCAGCGGCGGCCGCAGTCGAGAGGTAGAGCGCATTCGAGCGCAACAGGTCACGTGCTGCGCGGCTGCGGGCCTTGTCTATAGCTCCAAAATCGACAGTGTCGCCCTTCCGGTGGAACATCATCGCCGCCCGACCCTTGGGACGGCGGTATGCCCACTCCTCGACTACCCGTTCGTCCTCGAGTGTAAATCCGTACTCGTGACGCACACCAGAGAGCACAAAGTCGACCTCGTATCCCGAGGGCCGATCGACCGATTGCTCGTCGAGTCGGAATGGCCACCGAGGAATGCGGCCACCAGGCTCACCTGAGCGAAACGAACGCAAGACATATTGGCGCATGTCGTCCATTGCTTCGAGCACATTGCTCTTGCCAGAGGCATTGGCGCCGAAGACACCGGCTGCGGGCAGGACACGCTCCGGTGCGCCTGCTTCGCGCCACGGAATATCGCGTACGTACGGAGCTTCGGCCATTGGCGTCGACACCAACGAGAGTTCGAATTCGTCTCGAAACGACCGGACATTCTCGGCTCGGAAGTTCAGCAGGGCGGAAGGGCCAGTATTGCTTGTCTCGATGCTCACAGCCGTATTATTACAGGCATCTCGCGTTTTTGCTTCCCAAAATCCAGACCAAGAAGTATGAGATCCCCGCCGGAACGCTTTTAGCCGCTTGCTTGGTATGGGCAGCGGAGCTTGTGGGCGTGGGTTTCAGCGGGCGGGGTTGGTGTACCAGCCGCCGCCGATGAGGGTTCCGTCGATGTCGGCGACCCAGATGCGCATGGTGTGCGGGCCGTGTGCTGCGGGGTCGTTGTCATCTGCGGTGATCCAGGTTCCGTCGGGGGTGGCGTTGCGCACTGCGGGTCCGAGCAGGTCCTCGATGTCGGTTCCGATGACCGCGGGATCGAAGTGGCTCACGATCTCGCCGTCCGGGGCAGCGATGAACCCCGAGAAGTAGCCGTCGAGCGTGTTGGTGCTGTTGTAGTACTCCACCGTCGGTATCAGACCCGCCGAGATGCCTTGGGGATCGTTGTAGAAGGCGAGGATCGCTTCGAGGCCGCCCGCGCGGAAGTGCTCGACAGCGTCGGCGATGAGAGCTGGCAGGAACTGCTCGGCGTCGATGTACCAACCCGAGCCGAACAGCAGCCCGTCGTGACGGACCACCCAGGCGTTCTTGAGCTCGAACGAGCTGTCGTCGCTGAGAGTTCCACGCGCAGGGTTGTTGTAGACGTAGGGAACCCATTTGCCGGTCTTGTCTGCGGACAGCATCTCGGGGCCGAACTTGAAGCCGTTGATGTCGGTTCCGACCCAGTCGTTCAGGTTCAGCCCGCGCCGTTCTTGGTCATAGTGGCCGATCAATTCGCCGTCGGAATCAATGATGAACACGTACCACTGGCCGTCGACGCTGCCGAGGTCGTTGTAATAGCCCAACGTGGCTTCGAGCCCGGTCCTTTCATAGCGGCCGATCGCGCTGTCCACGAAAAACTGGCTCTTCGCGTTTGAGGGTGGAGTTGGTGGTGTGAGGGTCCCGGTGTGAACGCGGGGGATCCCCCAGAATCGGAGGTGTCTATGCCGCCGAGTCCTGGAGGATCCCCGTGGAGAGCGACCCTACGCGTGTCAATGAGCTGCTGGTCGGACTCGGCGCCGATGTGGAAGTGGTGTCGGTGGGCGACGAGCCGGGCCGGCCGTTGAGGGTCCTGGTGCGGCTTCGTTCGCCGCGACCGGTGTGCGGGTCCTGCGGCGGGCAGGTGTGGTCGAGCGGCGTCAGGCGTGTGGAGCTGGTGGACCTGGGGGCGTTCGGGCGGCCGGTGCGGCTGGTGTTGGCAAAGCGCCGCTGGCGGTGCCCGAATGGGGACTGCGCGGTGGGGACGTTTACTGAGCAGTCGCCAGAGATAGCGCCGCCGCGGGCGCGTTTGACGTCGCGGGCGGCGCGCCGGGCGACGCGTCGGGTGCGGCGCTGGGGAACAGCGCTGCTCGCCGCTGACCGCGGCCGCATCGACGGCGTCACCGCGCTGGGGCTCGACGAGATCTTGATGTGGCGCCACGGCAAGTACCGGCGCAAACGGTGGGGCACCACGATCGTGGACGCCCGCCGCGGGATCCTGCTCGACATCGTCGCAGGCCGCACAGCCAATCCGGCGATCAAATGGCTGGGGGCAAGCACGCCGCAGTGGCGCCGGGCGGTCCGCTGGGCGGTGATGGACCTGTCAGGTCCGTACCGCAAGGCGTTCGACACCGCGCTGGCGCACGCACGCCAGGTCGCGGACCCGTTCCACGTCGTGCGCTTGGGCAACCAGATGGTCGACGAGGTGCGCCGCCGCGTCCAGAACGACACCCTCGGCGGTCGGGGCACCAAAAACGGCCCGCTGTACCGGGTCCGCAAGCTGCTCACCATGGCCCACGAACGCCTCAGCACAGACAGCGACGCGAAGCTGCGCGGCCTGCTCGCAGCCGGCGATCCCCGCGGTGAGCTGCGAGACGCCTGGCACGCCAAAGAGACCCTGCGCCAGACCTACCAGATCCCCAGCCACCGCCTCGCCCGACGAGCCCTCGACGCGCTCGCCCTCGATCTGCGCGATCCCGCCTGGTCCCCGGAGATGAACAGGCTCGGCCGCACCCTTGGACGCTGGCGCACCCAGATCGCCAACTGGCACCTCTCACGCGTCACCAACGGACCCACCGAGGCAGCGAACAATCTCGCCAAGCTCATCAAACGCAACGCGTCCGGTCTCACCAACTTCGGGCACTACCGAATCCGAGCACTCCTCTACGCCGGCAAACCCGACTGGACACTCCTCAACACCCTCACTCCACCCTAAGAGCGTTAGCGGATTGGGCGGTTGTGGGGTTGCCAGCGGTTGCGGTGGTCGATGAGTTTGATGGTGATGATCAAGGCGACGGCGAGGGCGAGTTGGGCGAGGCGGTGCTCGGGTTTGCGGTCGGTGTTTCGTCGCAGTTGGCCGTAGTTGGACAGCCATGAGTTGGTTCGCTCGACGCGCCAGCGCAGCCCCAGCGGCGCTGTGACCGGTTCTGCGGGGCCGTCGTGGCCGGGTCTGCGTTTGGGGGGCCGCACCAGATCGCAGATGCCCGCCGCGGCGGCTGACCGGTCGACGCGGGCGCCCCAGTAGCCGCGGTCGAGGTGCAAGGTCTCGGTGTCGTGATGCAGCCCCCGCCGTTCGATCTCGGCCACGGTCGGGTCGAACAGCATGATGTCGTTGCGGTTCGCGCCCGCGGCGGCCCACCCGACCGCGATCCCCGCCCCGTCGATCGCGATCGACCACTTCCAGCCGAGTTTTCGCCTGTCCACGGGGCTTTTGCCGGTCCCTTCCCCACCGCAGGGAGCTTTGTGGGTGGACCCGTCGATGCACACGTCATCGAGGTCGAGACCCACGATCCGGTCATAGGCGGCGATCGCTTCGGCCGCGATCCGCTCGAACACGCCCGCAGCGACCCACTCGTCGCGGCGCGACCGCAGCGTCGTGTCCGACACCTGCCATCCCAGCAGCGCCTCCGCGCACTGCCACGAGCAGCCCGTGGCCAGCCGCACCAGGATCCCCCAAAAGCACAGCCGGTCCGATATCCGGGGCCGATGCCCCCTGCCAAGGTCACGAACCGGCCGCACCGGCAGCATCGGCTCCACCGCCGCCCAGATCACATCCACCACCTCAGGCTCCAAAGCGCGCATGATGAAACCGGCCTCCACGGGTTGTCTTGTTCGGACAACCCGACCAATACACCGGGGAACCAGCCAACCCGTGGATGGCCAATCCGCGCGGCCTCTAACTGCGGTTATCTTCACCCATCTGTTCGTGTGACTGCTCCGTGTATAGATCAACAATGGTAGGCTCACTGCATGGCGGCAGTTGAGCTCCACCCGGACTTGATCGACTTCCCGGGTGCTTTCGCGCCCCCAGTCGACTTGATTTCTGTGGTGAACGACCTGCACACCCGCCATTCCGAGATCGTCGGGCTTGACCAGTTGAGCGCTCGCGCGCAAGGACGGCCGGCGGAAGACGTCGCGCGGACGCTGCGGCGCAAGGGCTGGTTGTCGCCGCTGCGGACTCGCGGTGTGTGGTCGTTCACTCCGACTCTCTCGCCTCTGCACATGGGGGAGTTCCGCGAGTTGCGTGCATGGCTCCTGACGCACCAGGAGAGCGGCGTGTGCATCGCGGGGAAGTCGGCTGCACAAGTGCACGGATGGCTCCGTCGACCCACAGCCCCGACGATCGGTGCTCCGAGTGAGATGCGCCTTCCGCGTTCGCTCGACGAGTACCGAGTGTGCCGATGGGACCCGAATCTCTCGCTAGATGAGGTGCATGGCTTGCCTGCTTGGCAGCCCGAGACTCTCCTCGTGTTCATGGCAGCTCGACCAGCGCAGTTCTCCTGGGACGGGATCTCTGATTGGCTTTGGGAGTTGGCATCTTCTGTCGACACAGAGATGCTCGTCACCGAGTTGTACGGGCGGAAACGTTCGGTGTGGATGAAGACAGCGCACCTTGTGAACGAGAGCGATTCGCCCGAGCTGGCTGCAGAGATCGCAGCGCAAGCACCCGCCACAGGACATGGCCCGTATCAGTTCGGCCAACGCCGGGCTATGGACGAGCGGTTTGGCCTGCCGCCACGCTGGGTGCCCGAGTTCGAAGTCATGGACTACGTGCTGCCCACTTGGTGGACTGCACGTCTGTAGGGATCTCAGATGGCTGCCGCTGATCTTCGGAGAGCCATCGAGCGGGCGTACCCCAAAGCCAAGTCGTCGAGCAACATCCGATCCGCAGCTGTGCTGGATGTCGCCTTCGACTATCTGCTCCACCACTTGCGCAAAGAAGAGGTGTTCGATCTCTGCGGGATGCACTTCAAGGGCGGTACTGCGTTGCGCAAGTTCCGGATCGGGCATCTCGGACGATTCTCGTACGACTTGGACTTCAACGTCGCCTCGGACAGCTCTGACGATGCCGTTGAGTTGATCGCCGATGTCGCGGCCAAGATGCCCACGGACGACTTCGCGTTCGCTGTCACTGAGCGACGCGAGCACCATGGGCTAGCCATCGAGACACCACTGCTCGACGGAGTGCTCAAAGCCAAGATGGACTTCTCGGAACGGCCCGTCATCTTGCCGAAACAAGAGCTGCTCCCGATCAAGACGCCTCTGCAGCAGGCCTACTCCTTCGACATGGATCAGCGGATCCCATTGATGCACCTCGATGAGAACATCGCTGAGAAACTCAGCCGTTGGCAGTCCCGCCCGTTGGTTCGTGACCTGTACGACTTGGCGCGAGTGGGCAAAGAGGTGCAGAACATCCCCCGACTAGCCGAGCTCTATGTGCTCAAGTCTCACATCAACTGGGCGAAGACCCAGCCCAACAGGCGATCGAAACAGCCAGCGCGAGCCCTGGGGGAGTTCACGAGCGCGCTCGATGAGGCGGTGTTCGAGAGCGGCGACCTGGTTGCCCCGACCATCGTCAGCGACCAAGATCGGGCAGCGGCAATCCGTCAAGATCTGACTCTGGTGGCACATCTTGCACGGCAATGCGATGCAGCGATCACCCCGGAGTTATGGGAGATCGCGCAGGACAATGGACAGCTTGAGTGGGACGTGGAGCAGCGCGCGCACCGTTTGCATCAGCTCGAGCTCGACAGGCAGCACGACGATTCGCTGTCGCACGAAGTCTCGCTCAGCAAATCAATGCTGAGCCGCTCTGTCACGGATGCCGGATCGCAAGAGAGTGCCGTCTGCGCCGCCAAGATGCCACGCGCCAGGAAGCGGTGCGTCTTGCCGAAAGGGCACAACGGCGGCCATCGGTCCGTGCTCTAGCGAGACCAACCTTGCCTATTGGTCTGCCTGTCTCAGCGTGATCGCTTTCACGACGGCTGTCCTTCCATGTGCTCGATGAGGTTCGAGGATGCCTCGAGCCACGGTGCCAGCTCGGCGATGGCCGGCCCTTCGTCTGGTTCGGTGAGCAGCACGATGATGACCTTTCTGGAGTCATCACCAATCGTCATTAGAGGCCGAAGCGAAGCGTGTGGCTTCAGCTCGACGCCCACCTCGAGCAGCGCCGCCCGCTGATCACCAAACACCTTCGCGCCGGCGTTCTCGTCGGTTCGATTGTCCGTTTCGGTGGATCGATCAGGCATCGAGCATCATCTCCCAAGAGTCGCATGTCGCTGGGCGGCATCTTTGGCCGCCTGCATCGAGTGGAACGTGCCGATCTCTTCCTGGTCTCGGCTTGCCGGGGCGAACACCGCGTGCCATACAGGCCAGCTTGTGTTCTTCCGCACCAAGTAACGGCGATCAGCGGTCTCGTAGCGGCCCGGCTCGATCCGCTTCCAACGAAGCGTCTGGTCAGCCATTGGGCGCGACCTCGGCACGCTGTGCGCTTGCTTGCTGTTCGAGCTTCACGTTGATCTTCCGTTCAGCCCAGTCGCTGCTGATCACAACTCTCCTTGGGGGAGATGACGGTTCTCCCCAGGCACTCTCACTCGCACAAACGGATAGCCGGACCAGCCGAAACCATCTAGTTGCTTTGTCTGGCCGTTGTGCACATAGCCAGCCCTCTCGGCTTCAGATTCGCTGTGGAACAGGTCACAAGGGCATCGAAATGGATGGGCTGTGACTTCATAACGATGCGTCACTGTGATCGTCTCGTCACCGTCCGGCCCATGGCCGTATATCCACTCGCCGCTCATGGATCCGGTCAAGACTTCGCGCCTGAGATGCTGCATGATCCAGAAACCTGCCAACGCAGTGATTGCTCCCAAGACCGTCAACGCCACTGCGTCCGTCGGGCCGAATTCGGGATTTCTCACCCATCCTCCGATGACGAGGACGGCGGGAAGAACCCAGATGACATGCCTGCTGCGCGGGGTGGCATCACGCCAGAAGTGGAATTTCGGCGGATCGGTCATGTGACTGCGTTTCTGTTGGAGGGTCGTCTCAATACGCGAAATCAGTCCACGGCAGCGCCGTGATCTTGACGCTGCGCTTGCTCGGATCGCTCGAGGCCACCGTTGTCGTTGTGCCTTCTGGCACGAACAGCCACCAGTTGCGATCACAGTCCGGCAACGCCACTGGCAGGTCGTCGACCAGCTCGGGATCCTCCTTCCAGTGCGCCCGGAGATGCGCGCAGGCTTGGCAGCCGCCTTCACAGCCAGGCAGGCGCCAGGTCTCGACGGCCGAATCGCGGGTACGGCAGAAGTCCAGGAAGCCGTGCGCCAGCTCGTCGAGCTCGTCGTTGAACTCGTTGACGGCGGCCTTGAGCATCTCGTGGAGGCTCTTTCGCCTCGGAATGCATGGATGGCCCGGCACCGAGTAGCCGTAGCCCTCGAGCACGAGCAGCTCAGGGACCTTGATGCGGGTGCCGAGGATCGTCCAATCGGGGGCAATCAGGGTGTCGCCGCCAACCGTGCCCAGCGGAGATGATGCAGGGGACGATCCGCTCGAACAGCGGAGTTTCGACGAGCTGGTGGAGGAACTCGAGAGCATCCGCCTGCTCATAATCGAATTGGAGCCTGTCGCATCTGCGGCACTGCAGAGATTGCACGAAGGAAGAGACCGCGTGCTAAGCAGCACGGTCCCTGCAGATGTGCTGGCAGGCGTGCAGCAATATCAACTGGCGAAGCTGGACATTGCCGAATCCGAGAGTGACAGCATCGCACTTGCGTCGCAAGGCTGGGCGTTGACGGCCGCCTATGAGGATGTTCGATGGGGCGCGCTGGCAGCAGGTGAGATCACCGAGAACGAACTCTGGGAACTCGATGAGGCGGGCCGCTCTGTTCGCGACATCGCTCGCGAGATATCAGACCAGCTAGAACCCGTCAGAGCCCTCTGGCACGAGAGCAGTCGTGCCTACATGAATCACTCGGTGCTAGAGACTCTCGTGTTGAGGGACGCATCTGGTCTCGCGGCGTTCTGGTTGTCGCTGAACGAATCTTGCAAAGCATGACGATCATGCCAAGAATCTCGAGGTTCGTCCCACGGTCCTAGAGCGGCCAATCGGCTGTGGCGTCGGCGACGAACTGGCGAGATGCTGCTCGTGTGAGGACACTGCCAGCAGCGGCCTCCACGGCCGCTTCGGTCTCGCTGATGAATTCGTCGACGTAGGGCGAGCCCGTCACTTGCGACATCTCGGTGTCGATCCGGTCGTACGCGCTGTCGACCCGCCGCAGTGCGTCTTCGGTGTCGGCCGGGATGAACCCCTCGACGCCGCTGCGGACCTCGCTGGCCTCATCGGGCGACAGCTCCCCGACGCCGCCGAGCTCGCCGCGTGCCTCTCCGACAGCATCAACGATCTTGTCGACGGTGAGAGCGGGCGCGCCGGGGACACCCCCGGCTGCGTAGCCGGCTTCGCGAAGGGTGGCGTCGGGGGTGCTCAGCGCCGTTTTTGCAGCTCCGCTCACCGCGGCGAACGCGACATCAGCGGTCTCGTCGCGACTGCCCAGCGACGGCGACTGGTGCAAACCAGCGACATGCTGCTCGTCCGCAGCCATCGCCGCAGCACGCGCGGTCCGGCGGCGTGTGGCGTCAGCAGAAGCGCTGGCTCGAGCCGGCCCATCTCGCGTGTGCTTGCGGACGAGCGTGCCGTCGCCCTTGGCATATGAGTCGATGGATTGAGGCATGGTTCAAAGAATGCCGAGATGCATGGCTCTCAGCTTGCGGTGCCGTGCAGGTCGACCCGCCCGTCGCAAGAACTGTCGTAGCCGGGGGCGCTCTGCGGCGACGGTGTGCTCCACGGTGCGCCCGGGGTGGTCCGTCGTGCTTGGGCTTCCACTCTGATGCTCAGCACATCTGAGTGGGCTGACACGTCAATGGTGAGCGTGAGCGTTGCTGATGTGGCACCCACAGCGAGCGTTCTGCTCTTCGACACTGCGGTCGACAGTTGGACATAGCCGTCCAGCCACGTGACCGTGTACCGCCACTCGTAGGGACCGCCCAGCAGCAATGGCGGCTGAGAGTCGACCCGCACGACGAAGCCGGTGATCGTCCCAGTGGGCGGATCACACACGATGGTCGTCGTCGGTGCTTGCGGAGTCGGCGGCGGCGGATGCGGGCAAGAGCTCGTGGTGAAGGGATGCCAGCCGCTCCACGTTCCCCAAGATGACCAAGCGGACCATGTGCTGTTGATCTGCTGCTGGTGACGGCCACGGCCGCGCACCTGCACGTCGATGGCGTGGCCGGGATCGGCCGGGCCTGAGATGCGCACCTGATTAGCGGGCAGGACCGTCACAGTCGCTGAGGTCCAAGCACCGCTCGTACCCGCGCGGCGGTACTCAGCCACATATTCGTGCTGGCGATTCCAATTCGCCAGCGCGCTGTCTGCCCAGCCGGTGAACATTCCGGTGAACTGAGTCGGCCCGCAGGTCAGCGTCAGCGTCGGGGCAGGCAACACCGGTGGTGTTGCTGGTGCCGGCACCGGGCACGGCGAGGTGTTGTCGGTGTGCCAACCGCTCCAGCCGGACCATGACGACCATGCACTCCATGTGCCGCTGACTTGCTCACGGTGCCGGCCGCGGCCACGGACTCGCACTTCGATCTCGTGGCCGGCATCGGATGGCCCGGTGAAGATCAGGTCGCCGCTCGAGTGGGTCGTCACAGGCGTTGCGGTCCACGGTCCGGTGGTGCCGTTGCGTCGGTATCCGGCCTCGTACTCCGCTTCGCGGTCCCAACCGGTCGGTGCTCCGTCGGCCCAGCTCGTGAACCGGCTGCTGAATTGCGTGGCCGTGCATGCGAGCGTCAGGGTTGGTGCTGCCGGCACGGTCGGCGGGCTTGGCGCCCCCACTGGGCATGTCGGCGTGCTGTGCGAGTGCCAGCCGCTCCACGACCCCCACGAGGACCACGGGCTCCACACGCCACCGACTTGCTCACGATGGCGGCCACGGCCACGGACACGGACATCGACAGCGTTGCCCGAGTCGGCGGGCCCGGCGAAGATCAACTCACCGGTGGTGTCCACCGTCACCGGCATCGACCGCCACACACTCGACGTGTCCAGATACTCGGCCTCGTACTCGGCTTCGCGTTCCCAGTTCGCCGGCGCCGAGTCAGCCCAGCTCGTAAAGCGGCCAGTGAACTGCGTCGCGAGGCATGCAAGGGCCGGTGCCGGATCGGGCAGCCCCCCAGGCACGGCAGGCGGTGGCGGCGGGCCGCAGCCGGCTTCGGGCTGATCGGCAGCGGTGTCATCCGACAACGTGGAATAGGAGCCCCAGCGGGCCGGCGGGCCTGCGTCGTATGCCACGACAGTGAGCAGGTATGCCTGCCCGGCAGGCACAGGGAGCGTCACTGCTCGGTCTGCCCATGGCAACGCGTTTGAACTGGTGATGCTGTAGGAGGTGTAATGCCCGACCGAGCCGGTCCATTCGTTCACGTCGATGACCCAGCCGGTGCCCACGCCGGTGCCGGGCGGGGTCGTCCATGTGACCTCAATGCCGTTCGTCGAGCGGCACGCCATCACTGTCGGGATCGGCAACGGCGGCGGCGCCGGGCACTGCCCGGAGGGCGGATCGCCGGACGGAATGTCAATCGACGAGGAATGCGACCCGACGCTGCCAGAGTCCAGCATCGGCGTCAGGGTGATCGTCCAAGCGTTCGAAGTAGACAGCACTCGGCTGTAGGAACGTGCGGTCTTGGCCAGCGAGGCCGTGGTGGTCGACGCTGAGCCTTGAATTCCCCATTCGATCTCCCAGCCGTCCAGATCGAAGCCGGTCTGCGGGTTGGCGACCGTCACCGCAGACCACGAGAGGCGCACCGTCGAGCTCGCACGGCAAGCCAGCAGATTGCCCGGACGTGGCTCAGTCGGCGTCGGCGTGTAGTCCGGGGGCGGCGGCGGGCAGGTGCCAGCAGGCCGGTAAACGTTGTCGTGGCACAACTCTGTGTCGACCGTGCCTCCTGGAGTGTCGCTGTTCCCCGGGGTAGTTGATCCACCGCCACCGCCGCATGTCTGAGTCGCCTCGTCCCACATGCCGTTAGTGCCGGAAATGAAGTTTCCGAGATCGCCCGGCACAGGGCATTGCGATGCACCGCAGCCCTCGGTGTCAGTGTCGACGATGACCCACGACTCGCCGTCGAAGCACGGGTGCTGGCTGTCGCCGTTGTCATCGATCAAGCCCGAGCATCCACCAGCTCCGTCGTTGAGGCCCTGATCCCAGTTGTTGGCGCCTTCCGCGGCGCACCTGTCGTCCCACACGTCCTGCCAGAACGGGTCCGTGATGCTCGTGTCGGCACCCACGCTGCCCCCCGGGCAGCCCGGCGGGTCCACCGCAAGGAATGTCGTGGTGTGCAACTCGCCGTCGCGCTGGATGCACTGCACCCTGGCGTTGCCGTCGTCGTCCTCGAGTTCCTCATCGGTCAAAGGGCGGCAGACCGTGTTGCCGTTCGAGCCGGTCTCCTCGACATCGCTGCCTCCGCAACGGCCCGACGCCGTGTCATCAGGGCTGTACGTCGGCCGGTCATCGACGTCTTCGTCGTCGTCGTCTTGGTCCAGATCGTCGTCTTCGACAGGTGCGCAGTTCGGCGGGGTGCCGGTCGTCCCGACAGGGCATTGCGGAGGCGGGGGCGGTGGTGGCGGTGGGGGGTTTTGGTTGCAGTTGGGCCATGGCTGACAAGACGGTGGCGGAGGTGGTGGCGGTGGTGGTGGTGGAGGTGGGGGGTTTTGGTTGCAGTTGGGCCATGGCTGACAAGACGGTGGTGGAGGTGGGGGGTTTTGGTTGCAGTTGGGCCATGGCTGACAAGACGGTGGCGGAGGTGGTGGAGGTGGTGGTGGTGGAGGTGGGGGGTTTTGGTTGCAGTTGGGCCATGGCTGACAAGACGGTGGCGGAGGTGGTGGTGGTGGAGGTGGTGGTGGTGGAGGTGGGGGGTTCCGGTTGCAGTTGGGCCATGGCTGACAAGGCGGTGGCGGAGGTGGTGGTGGCGGCGGGGGATGGTCGGTGTGTTGGCATCCCCAGAGTCCGCACGTCGGATCGTGCGCTGCAGCCGGTTCGCTGTCCAGCAAGACCGCTGCTACGGCCGCGCCAGCTATGACGAACAGCGCCGCGACGACAAAACGCCAGCGGGTCGTGTTGTCGACGGGGTTTTCGGCAATGGCATCCATCGGAGACCTCCGACGTAGAGACATACCGTCGAATATGGGCATCGGCCCGTTCGCCGCACCCCAAGGGCCTGCCGATCAGCGACCAGGTGAAGACCGTTAGGTTGAGGCACATGGGGTCGGGCTGGGAAACTGAGATCGTGATCGTTGCTCTGATTTCAGACCAGATCAGCGAGATGTGCCGTGTCAAACGGCCCAACTGACAGCGATGCGGCTCTCGCGTGGGGGCAAGTCCTCACTGAGGTCCGGGAGATCCGCAACAAGCAGGATGCCCGCCTTGTTAGTGCCCAGCGGCAATCCCAGATGATCGTCGCTGGGTTCCTCGCCATGACGGCAATCTTCGTGACCGCCGTTTCCGTCGCTCCCGCATTCCGGTCGGAGGGGGCCGACACGGAGACTGCTATGGGCCTGCAGTCGGGATGGTTGGCATTCATTGCTGTTGTCTTCGTGGTGGCCGCGCTCGTCAACGGCGTTTTCTGGATCAAGACTCACACCGCTGCGAGACACTGGAGAGAAATCGCCGAGTTCGACGTGCTGACGGATTTCCCTGGCACCGTCAACGCACTGCCGCGCCTGCAACGCCACCTCGTAGGTGCGTTCCTGGGGCACTTCAATCACAACGAGCGCATCGTGCGTTGGACGCAACGCTTGGTTGGCGCCCAAGCAGCCCTCACACTCTTGGTCGTCTACGTGGTCGCAGCCATTTTGGTTACGGTGTTACGGTGAATTTCGTGGACCTGAAAGCGTCGCCCAATGAGAAAGAAGCGCTCTTCCCGAGTGCTGACGTCAGCCGCGGGCTGATATTCGACTTCGGAATACCGTCTTTGTGGAGGCGGGTACTGGGGCACATCCAGCGCGTTCGGAATCGCAAGAACGTTCGGAACCTGGCCTCCGGTTGAGGGCGCAGCCGAGCGGCTACGCCATGGATGGAGCCCAGAGTCAGGGAACGGGTGGCTCGCATCGAGGAACGAGTCGGCATCCCCGCTGAGCCTGTCGGTGCCTAGCGTCGAGCCTTCCGCAACCGGCCCCATTGCGGAAGGCTCTGCTGAACAGTCCCGTTAGGTCTGCGGGTGCTCCCCGCACACAAGGTTCCACAGCGCGATCCCCAGCGGCGAGGCGTGCTCGTCGTTGCGCAGATGCGGCGACGTGGCAGCGGAGAACGGTGCGTCGCAGAGTTTCAGAGTCTCACGGGCCACACACGACGGATGGCGAGTCGTCAGCAGGGTGTGCATCCCCCACGCGGCAGGCTCACGATCCACCGGCGGGAAGGCGTGCATGAACAGAGCCCAACCCCACAGCAGTAGCCCGCCGTCAGCGATCCACGCCTTGTCGTTGTCGATGTCGACGCGGCGTGCCCGATGAGCGCCGAGATGATGCACGAACTCCTGGGCGCTGACGGATTCGTCGTAGCCGTCGAGCACGATGCGCTCGTAGACGCCTCGGAAACTGCCGTCAGCAGACACTAACTTCTGCCCGGGTATTGCGACATATGCATGGCGCCAGCCGAACCCGATCTGGTTCCACGCCCACATCGTGACGTTGGCTTTGGCCCACTCGACGTTGATCTCGGGGTAGGTCGGGCCGTAGACGAACAGGAGCGTGTCGTCGGTCCACCAGCCAGTGGTGAAGTCGATGGTCGTGCTTCCGAACGGGCCGGTGGTGATCTCGGTGTCGAAGCCCGCGTAGCGCTCTTGCAGTTCGCGAAGAATGCGAAGCGTGTTCTCGTTGTAGTCCGGGGCAGGGTTGCAGTCCGGGAACAGTGCCGCGGCTTCGTCGTGGTCGATGAAGTACCGGTCGGTCGCGGGCAGAACTGAGTTCTCTGAACGGTTTTTGTAGTTGCCGTCGGCTGTCGGCTCGGTCGCATCGAGATAGGTGTCGATGGCGTCCTGGGACACGGCGGCGTCGCCGCCGAACACCCGCAGCGTGATCCGCTCGTGACCTTGACGGGCTTCGTTGAGGAACTCAGTGGTCGTGTCGGGGATCGCAGCCGGGTCGGTGAGCACCGCTGGGGCGCACAGTTGGGCGAGCAGCGGAGCGGCGCTGAACGAGTCGAACGGCAGGAACGCTCGAGCCAGCCCGACCTCATCGTCGGCCCAGCAGTCGCCGCCGTGACGGGCGGCATAGGCGGCGAACTTCGTGGCGGTCTCGAACCGGGTGGCTCCGGCCATGCGGTCCACGATGATGCCCAGCGCTTCGATGCCGCTCTGGACGTCAGCGGACAGCGCAGCAGTGCCGCCCATCAACACGACACGCTTGACGCCCGCGTCGGTCAGATACTCAGAAACGTCGGGATGCAGCCCCATCTTGGGTGTGAGCAACAGCGGCAGTCTGTTCTTGGCGGCAAGCGGGCCGGCGACAAGCGCATCGGCGAACACTTCGCCCGATGCGATGATCGCGGTCGGACCGAAACGGGCGAGTCCGCCTGCCCCGCCCAGCCTCTGCGCTGCGGCCACGCCGGTGCGGTACTGGTCGTTGCCCGACACCCGCTCCACGTCGAAGCCGCCGAGCCGGAGCGCATCAGTGACATCAGCGCTGACCGTCGGATCACGGTCAGGCGGGTCAGCGCTGACCACGACAACGCGCTCGACGCCGACGTTGGACAGCCACACGAGCGTGTCGCCGAGCAGCCGATCCGGCGGGGTCATCAGCACCGGCGCGTCGAAACGGCCCGCCACCGACGCAGCCACTACAGCGTCAGTCCAATGCACACCCGACACCATCACCACGGTGTCCAAAGATCCGTCCGCTTCGGCGGCGAACGCCTCAGCAATCCCCAACGACGTCGCATAGCGATCAGCGCCGCCGTAGCGCACGACTTGGACGGACGCAAGATCATCAGGCGCAGCCCCGGCGTGAGCAACTAGCGGCACGACTGACAGCAGCACGGCTGCGGCCATCGCCGCAAGAGCGCGGTTGGCGGGGTGGTTTGCTCGGTTGTTTCGGGCTTGCTGGGGCATTGTGTTCCCTTTTCCGGTTGGACTCATTCTCCCAACGGGGTGTGGCACTCCCTGGCGTGGATTGCCAGGTGTAGTCGACCAGCAGCAGGTCAGTTGCCGTTGCTCGTCTTGGCGTTCCCTGACGGCTCGACCGTGACGGGGATCTCATCTGGCAGCTGGGCGACACGAGGCAGGGTGGTGTCCGTTGGTGTCGTCGCTGCCGGCGAACTGACTGCCGTCGATGTTGTCGTAGTTACCGGCGATCGCTCCGTGACGGCAGGCGCTGACTCGGAGGGCACCGGATCGGTCGGGGGTTGCGGGCTGCCGTTGCTCGAGGCAGAGCACGCGCCCAGCGTCACCGCCAGCACAACAGCGCCCGCAGCGTATCTAAGCGTCCAGTGTGAATGCGACTCGTTGCTCATCTGATGCCTCCGGTGTTCAGCCGTGATCTTGAATATGCACACCGGCTCTTCGGACGCTCCCTCAGAGCAATCGCCGTGATCGGCTTGCAGTCTCTCTGATGGCTTCGATTGATCTGATGGGGAGATCGTCTAGCGCTGGGCCAGGACGGCAGCGCACTCGGCGCGGCGGTCGGGACCGGTGATTGATTCGCAGAACACGTCAAGATCGACAGGTTCGTCGAGCACGAGGGGCGCTAGGCGCAGCAGCCCTGCCCAGCACCAGTCGGCCAAGTCACGACCCAGGAGTTCATTGCCGTCCACGGAGGAGCAGAAGCCTGTCATCACTGAGGCGGAAGCGGTCTCGGAGAAGCGGGACATATACACGCCGTCGATGCAGTCGTAGCGATCACCCTCCGTCAGGAGTTCGTTCTCGCACAGGGCGGCCAATCCCGCGGTGTCGGACCACAGCTCATTGGAGTTGGCACGAAACGACGCCCATGACCGAACGCACAATCCACGCACCTCGCCCATCAGACCACTCACGCAGAACTCAACCAGATCGTCCGCGGTGAGCTTCATGTGCAGCAGCAGATTCGAGGGCTGCCAGTCGTAGCAAGCACGCACGTAGCGCCGAGCGACCTCATTGCACGGATAATGCGGATCCACGACGCTGACGTACTCCGACTGATGGTCAGACAAGCCGGTGGCGCCGGCTACGCCATTCTCCATGAACACTCCCGCGTAGCATGGCTCCCTGTCTTGTTCGTCGAGCACGTCGCAGATGCTCAATGACTCGTGCAGCTCGTAGCCGGACCATGCCATGATCCCGTGGCCGACACCGTGGTAACAGTCGTTGGCCCGGTACCAGTTCATGCCTCTGCACACCGTTCGCATGTCTGCCTCCAGATGGGCGGTGCCACGTTCAGCGAACAGCGCCTCGAGCACGCCATGGATTGCACCCGAATCGCACTCGTGCGGTGTGATCGCGAAAGCCGCTGCCCCGAATAGCTGGTAACTCACGCGACCGGCTTGGTGTGCCATGTCGTGGCATCTGATCCCTGTTAGTTCTGTCGCTTCGCGCAATGCGTGCACTGCTACGTCGGGCCCGTACAGCGACACGAAGAGTTCAAGCGAGTCCAAGTCGTTGAGGATCGCCACAGGATTCGTGCCCGAAGGCGGCTCAGGAAATTCCGGGACCTCTGCACCCAACTCCAGCGGTGTCAGTGCCTCCTCGGGAGCGCCCGAGGAAACGATCACACCAGTCTCCGACGCGAGGCTGTGGTTGTGGTAGCGCCATGTGCCATTCCGAGTGAACCTGAAGGACCACGATTCCCCAGACGGAATGTCGCCCAGAGGGTCGAACGTCGGGTAGATCGCGTGCGACGGGTGGATGTTCGAGGCGGGCCACACCCCGTAGCCGGACTCGTTCACGAAAGTCACCGTGTCCCCTGTGACGATCTCTAGGCGCTCGGGCACGAACAAGCCATCCGAGGAGTACGTCACAACCCATTCCTTCGGTGCGCCAGCGCCATGGGTGTGGGCGGAACCGTCCTCATGGACGTGCGGTTTTTCGCCCGGCCTCGCGCCACCATCAGCAGAAGGCGGGGGAGGAGATTCTGTTGCCTCATCGACGGACACCACGACGGCTGCTGAGATGGCTTCCCCGTCGCGGGTCAAGGTCGCGTGATCATTCGATGAGAGCTCGATGCGCACTTCGTGATCGCCCGGCTTGAGATGCCCAATGTGATGCCAGAGCCCGTAGAGACGGCCGACCTTATTGCCGTCAACGTACAAGTGCATGTGCCCTTCGCCGTCGACGTGTCCAGTGGATGCCCGCTCCGGCGCCAGCCGGAAACCGTCCACAGTCACGTGGAGGTTCCAGCCGCTCATGGGGTCAACCAGCACCTCAAGGGAGACCGACGGGTCTCCTGCAGCCTCCCTGGTTGCGTTGTGGTCATGGCCAGTGCGCCCGTCGTCAGCCGGCTGATGGGCATGTTGGTCTTCGGCGTCAAGAGTCGAGCTGATCGACTCGACCTGGGGCGCATCGCCGGCGGACGAGCAAGCCCCTAGGCCGATCACCAACCCGACAGCAGCGACGAGCTTCATCAATCTCAACGACCATGACATCTTGATCACCTCGTGCCGGCGACGCGTGGGTTGTCGATCTAGGAGCCGTCGCCGGCTGGCAGCAGCAGTCGTTCACATCTGGCGCGGGCGTCTTCGTCTGGGATTTTGGCGCAGAAGCCGGTGCGTGCCTCGATGTCGATGAGCACGAACTCGGCGCGCTCGATGATTGTGTCCCAGCAGCCGACGGCTGTCTCGGTGCCGGTCACGGCGCACAATGCGATTGCATCGTCAGATCCCGAAGGCGACCAGAACCGATCTTGCACTGCGCCGTTGACGCAGTAGGAACGGTAGAGCTCGGGTGCGTAGCCGCACATTCCCACAGCCCGTTCAGGCATCTTGTGGGTCGCTGCGCCGACGTCTCGCCCGTACGAAGCGAAGCAGCGGTACTGGGCGTGTGTAGGGGCTTCGGCGCACGCAGCGGCGACCAGTTGCATGTTGCCGCCGTAGATGGTCGTCATGTGCGAGGTCTGGTAGAAGTAGCAGCCCGGTACGTACTGGGGCTCCACTACATCGCACGGGAAGTGCGGGTCGTCGAGCCGCAAGTACGCAGTCTCGTGCCCCATCAGTCCGCTAAGGCCGCCGACGACGTTCTCCATGAACACGCCCGAGTAGCAGGACTCGCTGTTCCATTGGCCCGGGAGGACATCGCACAGCTCGAGCGCTTCGTGGAGCTCGTAGGTCGTCCATGCCATGATCCCGTGCCCGACTCCGTGCAGGCACTGGTGCATGACGAACGAGTCCTCCGAAGCGGAGCAAACCGCTGCCACGTCAGTGGCGAGTTGTGAAGTGCCGCGCTCTGCGAACAGCGCCTCGATGGCTCCGTGAAGCGCTCCTGCTTGGCAGTCGTGCCCAGCGATGACGAACGCGGCGGGGCCAAACTCCTCGAACGCGACCTGTCCGACCTCGTGCGCGGCGTTGTGACAATCACGCCCGGTCCGAAGCTCCGTGGCTTTCAGGTCTGCCACCGCAGCCGCTGGCCCATATCGGACCACATAGTCGTACAACGCGCTCGAGTCGGTCATTATTTGCTCGCCGCCGGCGGCGAGAGGTACAGGGAAGTTGATTATCTCGACTTCCATGTCTAGTGGTGCCAGATCACCCACAGGCGTTCCTGTGACAACGACCAGGCCGGCTTCGGCCCCGTCGCTGTGGTTGTGATACCGCCAGTAGCCGTGTTCGGCGAACGTGAACGACCAGGACTCCCCGGGCGGGATTTCGCGAAGCGAATCGAACTCGGGCAGGATCTCGTGCGTGGGGTGGATGTTCGAAGCCGGCCACACTCCCCGCTCGGACTCGTTCACCCATGTCACGGTGTCGCCGGCGAGGATGTCGAGACGTTCGGGTTCGAACTCTCCCGCAGCGGTGTAGGTGGCGACCCATTCTCTCGGCGCGCCAGCGCCGTGAGTGTGCGCGAATCCGTCCTCATGCACATGCACCTCACCGTTGCGCTCATCTTCTGGTAATGCGACGACCTCTTCGTGTTCCTGTTCGCCCTCGCGTGCGTGTTCGTCCTCGAGGCCATATCCGCTGATTTCCGTGGTGGAAGGTGACGGCGAGATGACCGCCGAGCGCTGACCGGTGCATGAGATCACCAGCATCGCGAACACTGCGAACACTGCGGCCCAGCGGATCGGCCCGCGGGCACACACCCGCCCAGAAATACGTTTGCTCACTGCGGTCCCTTGGCTCGGATGAGTCGGCGGGAACCTACGAGGAGGGGGCTCAAGGCAGCCCACAAAATGCGCTGCGGTCCGGCTAAGGCAACACGATGGTCGTCGTGGGCGGCGGCTCAGGCATCGTGGGCACCGGAACGGGGAAATCACGTGGTTCTATCTCGGCAATGCAACGGTCCTTGAGGGCTCCTTCGGCCACCATCTCGCACAGATCCGTGAGGCTCAACGGAACGAAGGAGGAGGCTTCGATGCCTTGCTGGATCACAGCGATCCAGCACTGATCGTGCGCTCCTTCCGGAGCCGCTTCGCAGATGGCGACGGCTTGCCCTGCATCGGCAGCGGACGAAAACGCGTCCAGCACCAGGCCGTAAATGCAATGGCCGAGCAGGTCCTCAGGGGCGCTGCCGCATGCCTCCACAAGCCCGGCTGCGCTTGTCCCTGCCATCTGCGCGTTGATGTGACGGCCGAGCTCCGCGAGGCACCGCCGCTGGTCCAGTTCTGACTCCTGGGTGCATCTCTCAACCATGCCGTCGATGCTGAGCACAAGATGCTCGGGGGTGTTCGCATCCTCACTCGGTTGGCTGGCGCCGTCCTCGATGCCAATTGCGACTGACTCGCCGGCACCGCATCGAGCTTCGTAGCCGCCTCGTGTGATCGCGTTGCACAGCGCAGAGAAGTCCTCCGGGAGGGTGAGTATCTGCGCTGCCTGTTCAATGACAGCAATCCAACATTGGTCGTAGATGTCGCCGCTGGTGGCGTGGCACACGGCCACTGCCTTGACCGCGTCGGCCGGCCCGGCAAACTGCTGTTCCACGAGCCCGTTGACGCATGAGCTGATGAAGCTCCTCGGCGCAGGCAGGCAGGCACATGGACACCATCACCTCCGCAGCGACGCCAGCGGAGGTTTCTCCGATCATCCGCCCGAGGTCGCTGAAGCATTCACGCTGATCCTCGACGTCCGCCAAGTCGAGGCATTGGCCCGCAGCGGCCCTATCGGCAATCTCATCGTCTGCTGCCGGGCCGGTGGTGTGCAAGCGCTCAGTGGTTGTCGGGCCGGGTGAAGTCGGCACCACAGTCTCCGGGGCTGCCCGCGAAGTGGCGCTTGCCGTCTGCGCCGTCGTTGTCGCTGTGGCTGTCACTGGCTCTGGCTCTGGGCCAGCAGCGGCGCATGCAACAAGGAGCAGAAGAACGGCAGCAACCAGCGCGGGCATCTTCGTTCGGGACATCGGTGTGGAATGTAAGGACGCCTCGATGGCGAGGTCAGTCATCCGACCGACCCCGGGCCGTGACCGGCTAGCTGGGGTCACGGCAGTGGTCGCCTGGACACCTGAGAGAGTCTCAGCAGGGCCTGAGATGATGAGGGCGATGTCGCGACACCTGGCGTCTTTGGTCTGAGCCGCCATGTCGTGTGAGAACGATCACCATGTGACACAGACAGAGGCCACAGGCAGGCCGATGATCGACTGGTCCCAGATGCCGGAAAGCGCCAAGTCGTGGCGCGAAGCCGGCCTGTTCGATGCCGAACGGTTGCCACAGCCGACGTCGGCGGCCTGGCTTGTGTCCGATGCTCCGCCGACTGTTGTGCTCAGCGTGTTGCACATCGGGGTCGTGTCCTGCTTCGCCACTTCCTGCCCGATGGGTCAGGAATGGATGGACATGTACGGCACGGCAGCCGGAGAGCACGTCCGCGCCATTGCCGATGCGTGCGACATGGATGAGCTCGCCGCCGCCCATGACGATCTCGATGCGGTGCTGAGAACTGTCGGCCCAGGTTTGCTGCAGCCCGAGCTCCGGGCCCGCCTCCACGCGATCCGCAGAGTCGCAGTCGACGACCAGCCGTTCACGGCGCACCAAGCCACTGAGCTTGCCTCGATCTCGTACCGGCGTCTTGATCATTGGGCGCGCCAAGGCTGGGTCACACCGGCCCTCGCCGCCGGCGCTGGTCGTGGCGGCACACGCTGCTACTGCCTCGACGATGTGCTCAGGCTCGCCTCGTTGCGCCATTTCGCCGATGCCGGCCGACAAGTCAACATCGTCGGAGAGCAGCTCTCGTTCCTGGAAGTCGGCACTGCTCGATTCGTGATTGTCGGCGATCGCACGAATGTGGCGGTGTGCGATTCACTCGATGATCTGTGCGCCCTCGTCGGGCAAGCAGATCGCTTCACGGTGTTCGACACGGCGCCTCTCCGTGAGAGCGCTTCCCGCAGCGTGAACCGCTGATCGATTCGTTACACGGCTTCGGCAGGCAGAGATGTTGCCTCGCGGACCCAAGTGGGATCTCGCAACAGTGATCGCGCTTCACCTACAGCACACGCTGCTGAGAACGCCATGAGTTCACGCCCTACATGGGATCGCCGGGCGCTGTGTCGAAGATCGAAGCGCAAAATCGGCGAATGCGGATACAACTCGTTGGCCACTCGGTCGTCGACGTCGTAGCTGACCATCCAGCAGCAGTTGCTCGTCCGCAGTGCTGCTGCAAGGTCCCGGTGGCGGGTGTACGTCATCGTGTCTAGATACAGGTCGTCCGATTTGGTGAGGTAGGGCGGGTCGGCGTAGATGAACAGCGGCACGTCGGGATCGGCCGTGATCTGTGTCACGAGATTCGCCCCATCGCCATGTCGGACTTCGATCTTGTCCGCGAGGTCGCTGACCAAGCCGAGGCGTTTCACCAGGTTCTTCTTGTTGAAGCGGCAGTCCAATGGCCACGGTCCGTCTTGGTTCAGTCCGCCGATGGGTCGGGCATCGATGATGCCCGAGTGATTGGTGCGGTTCAGAAAGAAGGTCGCGAAGCCCAGCTCCACCTCATCTTCGGAGCCCTCGCGGACGATTCGTGCCTGCTCGTGCCAGGTTTCGATCGTCACTTCGCAGTGTTCCACGCGTTCAATGAGCGAATCGCTGTGATCAGTTGCGGCTCGCCAGAAAGCAGCGATACGTCGGTCTGCATCGCCGATGACCACATGTTCCACCGCATCTGCCTGCAAGAGCCCGAGAGCGACGCCGGCTCCACCGGCGAATGGCTCCACATAGGTGGCATCCGATGGCACGTTCTGGCGCAGGATCGCCTCAGCGAACTTGAGCAGGAGGCCCTTGCCTCCTGGGTATCGCAACGGGCTCAAGAACGCCACGCCGCTCAGTTTGCCTGTCGAGCTTTGATCGCTGCCGATATGCCTTCGATGAGGGGGCTGTAGTTGACCGAGATTGTCTCGAGGTCGCGCGGGAGCGGCGTGTTGTTGATGTTGTGCACGTACTGGTTCAGGTTCCGGGCCGACACGAGGCTGTACTGCTTATCCAAGTCAGTGAGGATGCTCTCGAAGCGTCTGCCCCCGGCAGTGCCGTCCTTGAGCGCGTTGATGGATCTTAGAATCCGCTTGGCGAGCTCTGTGTCGGGTGACGGTGTGCGACCGATGGCGTCGAGGTGCTCGTAGACGCTGAGTTCGATGGCGCTGCGCAGCAGAACTGCCGCCGCGTTCGGGAACTTCGAGAGGTCGAGATTCCTCAGCTCCCAGAAGATGGTCTGTGTCCGCGCATGCAACCCGTCGACTGTTACATCCCGGAACAGGCGAGGCATAGGCCGGCGATCAGGTGGGCGTGACTCGGCATCTTGGCTCGAGCCGCTGTCTTGTTCCTCGCCGCCGCTTGAGGGTTCGCCGCGCTCGGCCCTGCCCTGTTGCTCAGCAGTGCTCGAAGTGGCCTCGTCGGTCTCATCGTCTTCGAGAAGTGATGTCTGTGGGGGTTCGGGCTGTTGGCCGTGCAGGTCGGCTCCCAACAGATCGCGGATGTACTGCTCACGATCTTCCTTGCGAGCGATGTCCGTTACGGCTCGCCCCGAGGCGAGATCGGCGACGACGACGTTGAGACGTCGCACCAGGTCCGCTTCTGGCGCATCAGGAACGATCTCGCGTCCCTCGAAATGGAAGCCGACAAGATCTCGCACGATGGTTGTCTGGACCAGCCGGCCGAGATTCGTTGTGGCGTTGCGCTCGACGTAGCCGATGTTGTCCTGAACCTCCTCTTCATCGACGGCGTGGCGCTTGAGCCAGTCCAAGACGTCGATAGCTCTCGACGTTTGGGTCGGTCGCCCAACCGGACGCCAACGATGCTGGGCAGCCGGTGCCCACTGCACGGTGCCTCTGCCGTCAGCTTGTCCAGTGTGGGTTCGCTCCAGCCAATCGTCAGCGTCAGCGCGTGCAGGAACGACGTAGCACGCAACCCGATCAGGTTGCTTCCCAGGCCCGCTCACCAGTTCGGCGAATTCGCTTGCCCCTGGCCCCGGTGGCAGTAGATCGGGTTGCTGAAGCAAGCGCAGCGCGGCGAGTCTTCGGTTCCCATCAAGCACCGCGTAACGCTCGTCAGGGTTCTCCATGACGATGAATCGCAGCGCCGGGCTGAGCCCGTTGCGGTGAATGTCGAGAGCGAGATTCACGAGCAGGCTGTCATTCGTTCGTGCTTGGTCGCGGATGAGCGACCTGAGTGCCGCTTCCTGGCTCATGACTTGGCCGTGCCGCGGGTTGCGAACGTCAAGATCCAACTGGTCGACTTCAACTTCCGCGTGCTTCACAGCACCCTCCTGAATTGCAAGAGAGTACCTACGGATACTGCAGTTGCCCGCCGGTATGCCGCCGCCGTTTGGATGCGGTGGCGGCTAATGCGGCTCGCTCCGGCCGCCGCGGCCGCCGTTCTTGCGATCGATGCGCGTGATTTCCGCGGTGGCCCAGCGCAGCGACGGCGAGACTTCATCAGCAACGATCTCCACGACGTGTCGCTGCTCACCGTCAGGGGTTTCCCAACTGCGTTGCTCGAGCCGGCCGGTGACGACGACGCGATTGCCTTTTGCCACCGACTCGCTGACGTGCTCGGCGAGATCGGCCCAGCAAACGACGTTGAAGAAGCTGACTTGTTCTTCCCAGTCGTTGGTCTGGCGGTTCTGCCACCGTCGGTTCACAGCGATGCCGAGCACTGCACGGGCACGCCCGGTCTTCATGAAGCGGAGCTCGGGGTCGCGGGTCAAATTGCCCACCACGGTGATGGTGTTGTCGGACATCGCTGTCAATCCTCCCAGTGGCGGCAGTCGATCATGCGCACAGCATCATGAGCCTGCGCGCACCTGGCTCGGGAGCTCAGCATCGATTATGTGATCTTCGGCCGGTCGTCGAGGTACGGCAGGGCTGCGCATTCCCAAAGTCCTCTGCGCCCACGTGCCTCGAAGGGTTCCGCCAGGGCCTCGGGCTGATTGACACTCCAGAGCCATCCTTGAGGCGGACGTTCGGTAAACGCTGGCAGTCGAACTTCGGTCAGTGCTTTGTTCCCGCCGCGGTCCACTGTCGCGACGGATCCGTGCCGCATTGAGACGATCTCCGCGCACCACTTGAGCTTCACCGACCCGATCACGGCGCCGTAGGGCACGGGTGGCCATTCAGGGGTGTGCGACCCGAAGGGCCCGAACGTATCGAGGCAGGCGCGCAGCAGGGCGCCGCGGATCTGGTGTGGGAGCAAAGCAGGGTTGGAACCGGCGTGGATCAGAATGCGCTGTCCCCACACGTCGCGTGAAGCACGCCAGGGCAGGTTGATGAACCACTGTGTGCCGGCGATGACGAGTGATGCGTGCGGCTGGGGGAGGGTGAGCGCCTTCACGAAGCCAGCGCCATCGACCGGGCTGGCCCATCAGACTCTCGCTCGGAGCGGATTCCAGCGGAGCGCTGCTGCCGACGTTCTCGCTGGCTCTCGCCGCCCCAGAGCCCGATGAGGCTTTTCGGCTGTGCTCGAGCCCAGTCTCGGCATGCGTCGGCAACTGGGCAGGTCGCGCAGACCGCTCGGCCGAGCCCGTAGTGGTTTGAGCCTCGTTCCCCGAAGAACCACTCCGAGGGGAGCCCTCTGCACATTCCGTGGTCGACGACCTCTTTGGGCAGCGGCGGCAGGTTCGCTGCTTCGATTTCTCGGATTGCCGCCATTGCCAGCTTCGCCTTCTCATTGATCGCGATCTGCTCCACGTCGATCACAACTTCAGCCTCTGGAAGCTGGTTGTAGCTGCCGTCGGACCACTTCACGCCAGCGAGAGTAGAAATGAGCCAGCGGGCACCAGCTCGTGCGCCCGCCAGGTGATGGCCATGTTCTTGGTGCTGCCGATCAGGTTTCGAGCTGGGCGGGATCGCCGTTGTCGTCTGCGGGCTCGGTGCCCGAGATGTTCGCCGGCGGGGGAGTGGGCAAGACGGTGCGTTCTCGTTTGCAGGGCTCAGGATCAGAAGATGCGGAAGCCGCCGCATTTCTGCAGGAAGTCACGGAACTCTGTGATGTAGGCCACCATCCATTTGCCTTCGCTGTCGTCGTTGAAGCGCAGTGCCGTGCGGCCATGGTCCAGATCTGCGGTGATGGCCTCGGCGAGCGTCTTGCAGTCATCGATGTTGAGCCCGAGCCCGTCGTTCATGCCCCACGAACTCAGACGGGACTCGTCGTTCTCAGGCTCGTAGGTATCGGGTATCTCACGTTCGTCGTCGAAGAATCCGCTCGGTTCCCGCCACGGGACACAGATGCGGCCATGCATCTCAGGGGCGACCACGCCCATGTAATTGCGGAGCGCCCTCCATGCAGCGATGTTGCCCGTGAACGAAGTGGCAGATTCCTGGCGACTGGGGTGCGGCAGCAGAGCGACAGACATCTCTGGCGCCTCCGATCCTGGTTGTTGGCGATTTACTCGGCGTCGAAGTCCAACTGCAGCACATCCGTCTCAAGTCTCAGCGGCTGCCGAGTGGAAATCCACGGCGTGTTGCCCGGGTTGAAGCGGATGTAGTTGCCGTTGGTTGTCATCACTTGGAACGTGCGGCAGTCCGAGCCACCCCGATAGATGCCGTCCAGCGATGGTGCGCGACGTACGGCAATCGACTCACGGTGAGTGATCGTTTGATCAGTGGCGCTGATCGAATCGCACAGCGACATAGGTGCGAACTCGCTCACGACGTAGAAAATGGGCGTGCCGTCAAAGTTCAGCGAGTAGGTGTACCACTCGCCTTGACGGGCGGTTTCTGCCATTGACGTGTTGATCGCGTTACGTGCCGGGAAGCGATCAGGCGGCTGTGCAGGTACGACATCAAACGCTCGGGTGAGCGTGTCTTCCTGGACCTTGCGCGATTCCTTCTCGGGGGTTGTCTCTGCGAAGCCGCATCCTGTGACCAGCAGCAGAGAAACAACTGCAATCCCGATGATTTTCTTCCACATAGGTGCCTCCTAGCACTCGCGGGGATTGTCTTGCGGAAGGGAGTGCGGCAGATCCTCGGATCGCCATTGCCCCACCGTCAGTTCCTGTCGAGCAGATGCGTTGTAGTCAGCTACGAGAGTTGCGCGTTTGAGCAGCAGCCCTCGGCACTCTGTTCGCTCTCGAGAATTCATGTCGTCGGGCTCGGCTGGATACACCTGCAACTTGACGTCGAGCGCTTCGATCTGCTCGTCGAGGTCGTAGAACAGCTCATACGCCGTGGTGCGGTAATTCCCACGGTTCACGGCGACGATTTGCTCTGTCCGGCCGGCCGGTTCAGCCCAAAGTCGAGGGGCGAAGATCCCGAACAGAGGACCTCCGACCACGATCACGACTGCTGCTACTGCGATCCAGACCTTGTACTTGCGCTTCATTCGCCCTCTCCTTGTCGGCTTCTCGCATCGGCGTCGATGTGTGGCGGTTCCCAATCCCAGATGCGCGGCTTGCCGCGGGCCGGGACCGGCTCATCTAGCGGTTCGATGTCCTCGAGCAGCCACACCCAACGGCCGACCGAGTAGTCGCCGAGGCCGTCGGTGTTGAACTGCACCAGCGCATCGGTGGGCTGGCCGGTGATCGATCCGCAGATCACCTCGTTGTAGAAGTGCGGCTCCCGGGCATGGGCTTCGTCCTGGCGCTCGAGCACTTGCACGCAGCCGCGAAGCCGGGCCGTCGCCACAACGGCGCCGTAGGCCATTTCGCGCCGCAGGGCTTCCAGGTCGCTGAGCGAGCAGCAAATGCCTGGTGCGTGACCCATGATTCGACAGAGCTCAGCGATTGTTGGCTTGCGCACTCCGGCGTGAATGCCGAAGCGTGCACCTCGCATTTCCTGCGGCGCCGGCACTGAGCATGCCTCTCGGGTCTTGTGCCCACCGGCAATGAGGAAGACGTGCGGCTGCGGCAGGGTGATCACCTTCATTGCGACACCTCGGCGGCGGTCTTGATGCCCGCTTCGTCGCGTAGCTTCGTGGCCGCGTTGCGCATCAGTTCGGACAGTTCGGTGGGATCCATTTGGTCCTGCAGCGTTCCGATCTCGTCCACCAGAATTCCTGCCGACGGCCATCGTCTGTGCTGCGGCGCGAGAGCGAGCATTGCCAACATCGCGACCTGAGGCACCTCGTTCGCTCCGAGATCCATGATGCGGCCGAAAACCCGCCCTTCGATGGCGCCGTCGGATGAGCGCTCCCGCTCGTCGACCACGTTGCCGAGCACGGTCGCTGCCACGGCCAACGCCTCGGTGTCGTGTGTGAAACGGAGCGCCTTGAAGCGGCCGACCACGATTTGGTTGACAAGCGGTGCGTTGAGCCGGCTCATGCGGTGTTGATCCCAGTCGCTGCTGTCTCGTTGGCGACGAGTCCTCGCAGCCTGAACGCCGTTTGTCGCAGACGCATCGAGAGTGACCGGTGCGTCATTGTCTGCTGCAGCCGATCCACCGCATCTGTGAGCGTCCCCAGCGGAGGCCAATCGCCTTCGTCGTAAACGAGGACTGCGAGCATCGCCACGCGGGGCTGCTCTCCTCGCAGGCAATCGAGAATCTGGCAGCTGAGCGGAGTCTCAGGCAGTCTCAGTTGGAAGCGTTCGGCACGGTTGTCTGCGATGACTCCGAGGGCAGTCGCCGCCACGCGCAAGTCCTCGATGGTGTGCTTTGCTCGCAGCTCCGCCAGACGCACGACGGAAATCGTGGCCCTGCCGCATCTGGTGGGGATCGAGGAATCCAAGGCGTCCGCCGGCCAGTCCTCGGGCCCGTAAGTCGGGAGCCCACGTTCTTTCGTGATGCGCCGGCATTCGCGCACAGCATCGTCTCCCATGCACATCCAAGCCTCCGGGCCGCTGTCCAAGGCGAAGCGTTGGCGCCGCGAGGTGGTGCTGCCGCATGCGGCACACGGTTCGGGTTTGGCAGGCGATTCCGGCACGGGCCGAATGTAAGAACCGCCATCACCTGGCAACCCAGATCGGCGCGCCGGCGTGGCCGGGATGATGGCTTCATGGCAACAACAACCCAGGCTCAAATCGCCGACGACTGTGCTTGTCGCAGCCGACAAGCCGTCCTGGTACGTCGTCACAGTCCTGCCGAGCGACGGAGTGGCTCAGCGCCACTCGACCTACGAGGCCGCTCGCCGCAATTGCAGCTTCACTGAGTGAACGCCAGCGGCGTGATGTGTGCCCACCAGGTGAACCGGTGGCAATCCTCTCGACTTCCGACGGGAGCAGTTGATGTCTGAGAGCGGAGCGCGATGAGACCCCAGAAGTCGTTGGCCTCTGTCGTGATGATCTGCCGGGCACCCACCGAGGATGACCGCCGCCGAGTCCTGGTCACCTCGGTCGACACCAGCCGGCCCGCCGTTGCGATCGTGTACGAAGATGGCCACATCGCACTTGCAGCCGAGCTGACCGATTTCGTGAATGTGCGTCCCGGCGAAGTCGAACCGCCGGTGTGATGGCGGACTCGCGACGAGACTCGCGACCGACGGGAGTGCGCCGCTGCACCGAAGCGAACTGTGATCTGCCCGTCTTCCCCACCGGTCTCACTGACCTGACAACGCGCCACCGATTCTGTGTCCGTCACGTCTGCCGGTTCGGCGACTGCGATGAACGGAACCTCGGCGGCGCGGCCGACTGGGTGTGCAGAGAGCATCTGGCGGCGTGGCAGGCCGACCGGCGAATGGCAGCGGCTCGTTTCGAGTCGCTCTACGCCGATCAGATCTTTGAGCGACCGCCGCGTCGAGGTCGCACGGGCCGCCCGCCAACAAGAAACCGAGTGGCTCCCGGCGGCCATTGATGAGAGCCACGGGCATGCGTGGCCTGGATCAAGCGGCGGTTATGTGCTGGTTAGGTCCGGGTCTTCGTCGGGAGCGGTCGGCGGCTGGTTCGCCCGAGAGCGGGACGTTCGCCAGTCCTGCACAGCCCGCTCGGCGACTGTCGAAGCCACAACGAACGGCCACTGGTCGTCATCTCCCAGGCACACATCGTCGTCTCCTCCCAGGCTCGGAGGCGGGTACTGGAGCAACGTGCCCGCGTACACCGCCGCATAGAGGAGGTTTTCGCCCAAGGTCTCGATCAGTTTCTTGGGCGACATCTCGGCCTCGCCACTCACGGCGCTGTCCGCTGCGACATCCAGCCGAGTATGACAACCGATTCCCGAGCCCTGCCCCTATGCCATCGAAGCGGGCCGAGGCCGGGCCCGTGTTGTGTGCCAGCCGCTCACTTCGGATTCGGTGATCACGGAATCTTTGATCTCTTCGCCGTGCTGCAAGCTGACCCTGCGCCTGACCTCGGTGTTGTCCAAGATGGTGCCGTTGCCGACATCGCAGGCCCCGTCCAAGCAGCTCTTGTTGCGCATCTCGGCGCCGTCGGACAGCGTGGCGAATTGACGCACGGTGCTCTCCCCTGAAACCTTGCTGCCTCGGAGGACTTTCGCTCGGTCCATGAGAATGCACTTCTCGATCACGACGCTGCCGTCGCGGACCTCGCTGGTGCGTCCGAGGCTGTTGTCGAAAGTGCTGCCCCCGGTGATCTGGGTGTCGTCGGAAAGGATGCTGCCCCGGGCTGTGCTGGCCTCGATAAGGCAGTGATGGTTGAGATTGCACTTTTCGACTGTCGACCCGGCGACGACACGGCATTCGTTCATCAGCTCGCTCGCTTCGACGGTGCTGCCGCTTCTGATCTCGCAAGCGCCTGATGCTTGGCTGTCGATCATCGTGCTGCGGCCGGCGAGAGTGCTGCCGCGCTCCAGCCGCGACCCGTCCATGGTGCTCCCGGAACGCACTTCGCTGCCGTTGGCGACGAGGCTGCCGTTGAGCACCTTGCTGTCGTTGAGCACGCGGCTGTTCTCGTCCACCCAACTGTCGGTCGAGACGATGCAACCCGGCTCGACAAGGCCGCCTTGGTCGCCGGCCTGGACGTCGAACTCCGGCAGGTCGCGTGCAGCCACGATCTCAAGGAGGTACGTGTCATTCTCCGACTCGACCAGATTGTGGCATTCAACCTCGGCCTGGGCTGCCTCATCCAACTGTGATGTCTCGCTCTGCGCAGCGGCCAGGGCCGTCCGGGTCGCCGTTGCTGACCGGGCTGCCTGCCCCTCCGCAGATTCGCCGCCGCCCGCCGAGTGCGCATAGCAGAGCCCCGACGGGTCGGTGGTTGTGTTCTCGCATTGACGTGAACCGCCTCCCACCTTGTGGCTGCACCGCACTGCGGTGGCGTTGCTGGATCTGCGTGCCATGCGGGCACCTCTCATTCAGTCGGCGAAGGGGAGAATGCCGAACTCGGTATCCGATCAGCTCAGATGTTCAGCGGTCCTGACGTTCCGCACTTCGGACAGCTCTCATCACCGCCGTACAGCACCAGATCGGCGCAGTAATCGCAGCCGGGAGTGTTGAGCGTGGGTGAGACGGCGGGCGCGTCCGCCACTGTTGGGCCACCGGCAGACTCAGCCGCCAGCGCCGCTACGGCGACGGTGCCTTCGGCTTCTTGCTCGAGTTGGGCTCTTGCTTCGGTCAGCTTTTCGATCAGTCGGACGATCTGGGAATGGTCGAGATCAGCCCCAGGCTCCCATCCCCATGAGCCACGACGCCCGACCAGAATGTGTATCTCCCCGAGCGCCGGCGGTCCCAACTGGACGAAATTCTCGTCACATTCGCCGCCACCGTGGATCTCGCACTTCTGGGCAGCCGATGGATCAGGACAGATCTTGTCCGCGAGCCAACTGATTTCCGAGCGTTGCCCAATCTCAATCGTCGACATGACTGTCCTCTCACGAGCGGATGTTCTGGGTAGGGCCGAGAGTAGGAGCTTGCACCTGGACGACAAATGGGCTCACGCGCCTCGCCCTGGGCCGGGGCTGGGGATCGATTCACGAATCTGCCGGGGCTTCTGCACAACGGTGCTCGGCTCGTTCGCGTCCCGCTGCGGTGCGTGCCTCGAGGGCTCCTTGGGAGTCGCCGAGGTTGAACCGGTGGCGTTTCCCGAGCCAGCCGCAATGGCTGCACGGACCAGCTTGGACTACGCAGTCAAGATCTCGGCCCCGCCGTCTCTGAGGCTTCGGAGGGCCGCTGTCGCTCATGCGCCGATCATCGTGATGCGAGCCTCAGTGCGGCAGGCGCCACAGAGGATGCTCGCTGGAAGGCCAAGTGTCGCACAGCGGACCTCCGCATCCGCCTGAGGCCCCCTGCACCCGCTCGCTTCACCCCAGCGGGCCGACGCCGATCATGCAAGTTGCAAGCGGCAGTGCAACCTGTCCTGCGAGCAGGTGCCGCGGTATCGCCTTCGATACTTCAAAGCGTTTGAGACTTACTGATTGCGCATTTTGGGTTTCAAAGTATTGCAAAGCGGCATGCCTCCAGGCTCGCCCAACTGCGCATCGGCAGAGGTCGATCAGCCGGGTCGTGCCAGCGCGACAGCCGCGACCCAGACCCGCGACCAGAGTTCGTTCTTCTCGGCAGTGAGCATGAGCCCGCAGCGGGCAAAATCCAGCGGCAGGTGCGCTTCTTGCATCTGTCGCCAGCCGCTGGGGCCTTCGGCCGTGTCCCAGTCAGCATCGGCCGGGATGGGCAGACGCAGATAGCCGCGCCCGTCGACCGGCACGACCCTTCGCTGGCGGCCGCACGTGTCGCCGGGGGATGCCATCTGCGGGCCGTGGTACGGGCACCGCAGTTCCTGACGTGCCGGCGGCTCGTCAGGCGGGAGGTGCTCCGCGAGACCCGGCAGCATCGGATCGGGGTTGTGCTTCACACCCCGCGAGCCTGAGCGGCGGGGCACCTGGCACTGCCGCCGTTGTCCTGTCGGCTCATTGGCTTGCCGTGGTCAATCCGATCCCGACGGCAACGACTCTTGCGGCTCCCACAGAGTCGCGCTCCAAGCTGAGCCCATCACCGCCATGGAGGCGCCGTTCCACGCACTTGGCGCCGGCGCGTGCGGCGCTGAGGATTGCTTCGGCTTCGCTGCGGAAACCACGACGTGATCGTGAGCGGCGGGTGGTCTCCCTCTGATCGTGCGGCGTGCCCACCCAATGCCATCCTTCGTAGGAGTACCGGCCTTCGTAATAGACCTGCACGTCCCATCCGTCGCTCAGCGGCGGTATCCGGAAGTCAGCGTTGCGGCGACGGTTGTGCATCACGAGGCAACGACCAGATTCGCCTCGTCCGACGGTGCGTCGCGCCGGATCTTGCCCGAGTCAGTGACACGGCCGGCGAGAGTCGCCGTTCCTCGAGTCACCCTGGCTCTGGCAACGACCTCGTGGTTCGAGAGCCAGACGCTCGAACGCAAGCACTGGAAGCTCGGGTGCGGATGCTCGATGGGGCGGAACCTCAGCACGCTGCGGCAGTAGCACTGCAACTCGCCGAAGTGCACCATCAGCCCGTTCCAGCCGTGCTCAACGTCGGCCTCGTCGACGATGAGCTGGCGGCTGAACCTCTAAAACGCGAAGAGCCGAAAAACTTCGTGTACTTAGAGGCCGCGCGGATTGGCCATCCACGGGTTGGCTGGTTCCCCGGTGTATTGGTCGGGTTGTCCGAACAAGACAACCCGTGGAGGCCGGTTTCATCATGCGCGCTTTGGAGCCTGAGGTGGTGGATGTGATCTGGGCGGCGGTGGAGCCGATGCTGCCGGTGCGGCCGGTTCGTGACCTTGGCAGGGGGCATCGGCCCCGGATATCGGACCGGCTGTGCTTTTGGGGGATCCTGGTGCGGCTGGCCACGGGCTGCTCGTGGCAGTGCGCGGAGGCGCTGCTGGGATGGCAGGTGTCGGACACGACGCTGCGGTCGCGCCGCGACGAGTGGGTCGCTGCGGGCGTGTTCGAGCGGATCGCGGCCGAAGCGATCGCCGCCTATGACCGGATCGTGGGTCTCGACCTCGATGACGTGTGCATCGACGGGTCCACCCACAAAGCTCCCTGCGGTGGGGAAGGGACCGGCAAAAGCCCCGTTGACCGGCGCAAATCAGGCTGGAAGTGGTCGATCGCGATCGACGGGGCGGGGATCCCGCTCGGGTGGGCCGCCGCGGGCGCGAACCGCAACGACATCATGCTGTTCGACCCGACCGTGGCCGAGATCGAACGGCGGGGGCTGCATCACGACACCGAGACCTTGCACCTCGACCGCGGCTACTGGGGCGCCCGCGTCGACCGGTCAGCCGCCGCGGCGGGCATCTGCGATCTGGTGCGGCCCCCCAAACGCAGACCCGGCCACGACGGCCCCGCAGAACCGGTCACAGCGCCGCTGGGGCTGCGCTGGCGCGTCGAGCGCACCAACTCATGGCTGTCCAACTACGGCCAGCTTCGACGAAACACCGACCGCAAACCCGAGCACCGCCTCGCCCAACTCGCCCTCGCCGTCGCCTTGATCATCACCATCAAACTCATCGACCACCGCAACCGCTGGCAACCCCACAACCGCCCAATCCGCTAACGCTCTTAGCAGGTGCGAACTTCAGCGGCGACGCTGTCACGTCGCCTCGCGCTGTCGGCTCGGCGTCAGCCACGGTGAGCGCCGGTCGCGGCTCGGCAAGGGCCTCGATTGCGGACTCGACGATCGCCTCGACGTCGGCTCGCGACATTCCCGGCGCGGCAGCGACCGGCGTCGCCGTCTCAGCGGTCGCCGCCGACGTCTGGGTGCCATCGCCCGCGCGGCCATCGTCGCCGCTGCACGCAGCGGCCATGATGATCACCACGACGACAGCGGATGCTGTCAACTTGCGAAACAAGAGCTTCCCTCCTCGCTGGGGCTCGGTGCCCTCCCGGATCGGGCCCACACCGCAGACATCACCGCGAGCGTGCCCACCGGGGCCGAACCGCACTCGGCCCCAACCCCCGACTGAGGATCACGGCCGCGGCCCACGGCGCACCAGATCAGCGGCCGAGCCGAAGCGCTGCGATGTGGCTGCGCCGGTCGGGCCTGCTTAGGCGCCGCCGACTCTCGATTCGCCCTTAGTGACCTCGGCTGAGCCAGCGATAATCTCGCCGTTGTAAATCCGATTTCCGTCGCTGTCGCGGAACAGCGTGCTGCCAGCAGTCTGGCCTGACCAGATGCCTGAGTCATGAAGGGGCCAGGCGATGGGGTCGGCTAGGAACAACTTGTATTTGGCGACGTTGCCTGGGCGCGATCTCTGGTTGTCGACCTCGTCGAGATCGTCGTTGCCGCTCAGATAGACGTAAAGATAGCCGGATACATCGGCATCTATGGCTTGCTGAACGGTGATGCCACTGGGCAGATCGAAGTCGCCGTCAAATTCGTTGTTCTCCCCGAGGAACTTCTCGAGGTAGTCGAGGTCGTCGATGAGATTGAGCGAGCTGATCGTGTTGTCGCTCACATCCAGCCACTTAAGGCGGGTGAGGGCGGACACGTTGAGAGCGTTGCCGTCGATGCTGTTGTTGCTCAAGTCCAGACGTTCAAGCGCTGTCAGGGATCCCAAGTTAATGTCGTCGATCCTGTTGTCCTGCAAGTACAGATTCTTGAGCGACGTCAGGGCGGACAAGTTGATCGTGTTCGTACCAGACAGATTGTTGCCGCTCAAATCCAAATATGGGAGCGCAGTAAGGCTTGCAAGCGGTGAGAGGTCGTTGGATTCAAGGCTGTTTCCGCTCAGATTCAAGTATGTGAGATCGGTGGCGGCGTAAATGCCACCGATACTTCCGATGCCCCTATTACGGGCATCGAGGCGGGTAAGGGTCGCCATGTCGCCCTCAGTGATGTCAGCTAGAGAATCGGTGCCCCGGCCCAACGCCTCATCAACCGCGGCCCGAAAATTGAGACTGTTAAAGACGACCACGTCATCCGGCGCCGCCGCTGCGGGCCCGGCGACCGTCGCAACCGCAAACAGGAGCAGCGCTACCCCTCCCCCCCCCAATACGCAACCACTTTCTCATGGCGAACCCTCTCCTAGGACCGGGCAACGAGCTGAGGTGCCCATCGACCACAGACGACACATTATCAATGTCAATCATACTTAGATGAGTACTATCTCGATGTCCGAGGGGTGAGCGGTCGCAAGCGGCCGTTGAGCGGGCACGACAGCGGTGGCGGTGGGTCTCGTTGTGCCGGCTGGGGCACTCGCGTGCGCGATGAGCGATGACGAACTGGATCATCGGTGCGCTGCGGCGCCCAATGGGAAGCGACGGTCAGAACAGCGTCGTGTCCTCACCCGACATCGCCCGAGCGTAAGCGGCCAGCGCGCTGGGTGCGTCGCGGTGCGCGGCGCTCGGCACCGGCTCAGCATTGGGCAGCCCATCGGCGAAGGACCAACTGAGGCGGTGGAGCGCGCACGGGCCGTGCGTCGCCAACGCCGCACGGTGCACAGGGGCCGGGTAGCCCTTGTTCGACTCAAATCCGTAGGGCACGAAGTCGGCCGCCAACCCCGCCATGATCCGGTCGCGTACCACCTTCGCCATGATCGACGCCGCTGCGATCGACAAGCAGCGCCGGTCGCCTTGGGTGATCGCAGTGCTGGGACGCCAGTCGACGAAATTCCACTTGCCGTCGACCAGCACACGGTCGGGCTCAGCGTCGAGCGCATCGAGGGCTCGGCGTGTTGCGAGCCGCAACGCTTCGGACATGCCCAGTTCGTCGCACTCGGCCGAGGTGGCGTGGCCGACCGACCACGCCCGCGCCCAGCCGTCAATGCGTTCGAAGAGCTGCTCGCGAATCGCGGGTCGAAGCTCCTTGGAGTCCCGGATGCCGTTGACGCGCCCGCTCGTGCCGATCACGACAGCACCGACCGTCAGCGGCCCGGCCCACGCGCCGCGGCCGACTTCGTCAACGCCGACGACCGTTGCCTCGCCCGCCTCCCAGCATCGCCGCTCGACTGCGAGGCTCGGCCGGGCACCCCCATGCGCCCCCTGCCTCACCCCGTCGAACCTAGTTCCCTGCCGAACTCGTGGCGACGGAATGCCGAAACGCCAACCACCACCGGCGTCAACGGCGGATCGGCCCCAGCACGCCGGGGCGACGAGCCCTCGTGCTGTATATAGTGCTGTATGTCGGCGACTCGAACGCAGGTCTACCTCACCGAAGAGCAGCGTCGCCGCATCGACGAACTCGCTGATGTCGAAGGCGTCACACTGGCTGAAGTCGTACGGAGGGCGCTCGACGCCTACCTGTCCTCATATTCCCCCGATGCCGTCGACACTCTCGCGCGTACATTCGGCCAGGTGACCGACATTGAGGTCCCGTCGAGAGACGAATGGCAGCGTGGCTGATCTGCTTGTCGACACCGACATCTTCATCGACCATCTGCGAGGAGCACGCGAGCTGCAGCCAAGTCGGCACCGCCTCCACTACTCGGTGGTCACGCGAGCCGAGCTCTTCGCGGGAACGACTGCGACAGCCTTTGTGTCTGAACTGCTCTCGCCATGGCGCGAACTCGCAGTGGACCGCGCCGTGGCCGAGCGAGCCGGCCGGATTCGCCGTGAATCGGGTGTGCGGCTGCCCGATGCCCTGATTGCCGCGACCGCTCTTGAGCATCGCCTCGGGCTCGTGACTCGCAATCACGGCGATTTCGGGCGCATTCGAGGGCTTCGATTGCGCTCAGCAGTCTGAAACTCACTTCGGATGCGTCCCGCCACCGATCACTCGGCGGGCGCCGGGACAGGCGCGAGCAGCGCCTCACCGCTCCATTCCGTAGCGGCGAACGCCGGATCCAGGCCCGGAACAGTCATCGACGGGGCGGCGCCGGCGGGATCGTGCGGCACCACGTCCCACAGCAGCGCCGGACGCTCACCGTGCCATCGAATGGCCCACGACACCTTGCCGATGCGGGTCGGCACATCGTGCACCTCGACAGGCTGGCCGAGCCATGACGCCGGCCAATGGGCCGCAATCCGCAGCGATGGATGGCCGCCTGCCGCATGGTGGCCGCCATCGTCGGGCACATCCGCCAACAAGCGCAACAGCGTGCGCACGAACAGGCCCCCGACGCGCAAATCGTGACCTGCGCCGTCGGTGCCCGTGTGCAGCTGTGGATGCATGAACGTCGGCCAGTTCAGGGTCGACGACGCCACCGACACCATCGCATCCAGTCGTCGGTATGCCCGAGCCGGTGCTGGACGCGCCTCCGCAAACGCCAGCAGCGCGGTCGCCATCATGTCGCAGCCGCGCGAACCATCGGCATCGACGACAAGCTGCGCGGGCTCCAGATCGGGTGCTTCGGGCATCACGAATGGCGGGGTTGGCGCCCAGGGCACCGCGGCGTGAACCCACAGCGCTCCGTCGCACTGTTCCCACCGAAGGCGTCGGTCCTCGTCGAGAGCGTTCGGCGCGTCGGCGAGCGTTTCCCACCGCAGTCGCCCCCAGCTGTCGAGATAGAACCGTTCAGCGCTTGCCGGAACGCCAGGATCGACTCGGCATTGCTGGGGCAGCGACATTGCGGCGCTGCGAAGCTCACGAGCAGCACGATCAGCCTTCAAGCGTCGCAACATGCGGTAGTCAGCGCGCAGGCCTTCTCGAATCGCCCATGGCGCCTCGGTGCGGCCATCTTGTGTCAGCAGCCAGCGTGCGGCCGACGTGGCGAACTCCCCCAGCGCCTCGGCCAGGGCCGGGTCTGGGTGCAGCGACAGAAGATGCTCCGCGAGAATCGATGTCGAGCCCGTCACCGGCAGACCGAGACTGGTTGTGCAGCCCTTCCCATCCTGGGTTTGGGCCTGCCAGATCGCCAGGTCTCGGATGGCATCGGAGTCGCCGGACTCGACCATTCCGAGCAGCTGCACCAGGTCGTCGCCCTCGGCTTGGTCCTCGATCTCCGGCGGCAGCGTGAGCATCGTGCCCTTTGTGCCCCTCGTGCCCGACCGCTCATCGATGGCGCGGGTTCCCAGCAGCAGCGACGCACGTGTCGCAAGCGCGGCCTCGGCCAGTCGACCCGAGGGCAACACCAGACGCGTCGCAGCGTCGATGCGAAGACGCCAGCCATTGGCGACCCGCTCGGCGGGAGGCAGCGTGGCGAACGCATCCGCTGCGGGCGGCATCACAGCGTCGGCAACCCGCACCGTGCGCGCCGCCCGAGACAGCATCGCCATGCGCAGCGTCGAACCGGCCACCAAAGGGAACACCGCCGCGGCGTTGGCGAGGCCCCCCTCGCATTCCACCGACACCGACTGCTCGCGCGCCGAACCCACTGCGTCATCGGCCTGCACCTCGGCGGCTGCGCCGCGAATGGCGACGCTCACGTCGGCCGTTGGCGCGCTCGTTGATGCCTCGGCTGCGGCGATGAGCTTGTCGGCACAGTCGGTGCCGCCGGCGCCGCTGACGACATCGCCTGGAAGCCGGTCGAACAACACTGTGCGCTCCCACCCTGAGGAGACGGTGAGCGTCTGTGCGTCCACTTCGAGGGCGGTGATGCGTCCCCCGTTGTTGAATCCGTCGCCGCCGACGTGCTGCTCGCTGGCGCTCAGACCGAACGGGCGGGCGGCGAGCGCCACGGCGATCGGGCCCGCCGTGCCATTCGTGATCTCGACGACGACGGCCTCGAGCGCGTCGCCGACCGAGCTCCCAGCGCGGGCAGCGGCGACTCGATGGATCACGTCGCCGCCACCGACCCTCAGCAATGTCTCGACCACCGGCATGCTGTCGATCAGGCGCTGACGCACGTTCGCCGAACGCGACGGGAAGATCCACTCGTCGCCCGCCCGTACCCACCAGTCGATCGACCAGCGTCCGACGCCGGGCATGACCATTCCGCGAGGGTCCACAGCGGTCCGCTCGCCGCTTTCTGGGAGCCCGATCAGGGTCCAGGTGCGGCCAATCGTGTTGGTGAGAACGCTGGCCGTGAACTCTTCATCGCCGACCTGCCGCCTGTAGTGGCTGCGCTGCGGCGCGTAGGCGGTCGAATTGGGATCGCGCTGGCGCTCAGCCCACCACGGTTGGACCCAGCCTTCGGGCGGCTCGGTCGGATCGGGAGGCCGCCACTGCGGGCGCTTCGGGCGGAATCGCAAGATCACGTCGTTGTCCTAGCAGCCTGTGGCGCCTGTTCCCCAACCGGCGCCGGTCGGCAGCGCCTGGCCGCGGGCCGGCCACATCAAAGAGCACGCTGCGTCGCGCTCGTACACTCCCCGCGGGTGGCTGCTGTGCGACACATCACACCGACGGTGCTCCTCCCGGTGAAGGGCTTCGAGCACGCCAAGGAGCGGCTGGCAGAGCGGCTCAGCGAGGCCGAGCGGTGGGATCTGGCCCGCACCATGGCCGAGCGAGTGGTTCGCGCCGCAGGACCGTTGCCGACCTGGATCGTCTGCGACAACGACGAGGTGGCCCAGTGGGCGCAAGATGTCGGCGTCGGCGTGTTGCGCGTGGACGCCAAAGGACTCAACCCGTCTGTCACCGAGGCCACACAGCGACTTCTGGGAAGACGCGGCGCCGCCGGTGGTGACGCCGCCGCACCCACCCATGTGGTGATCGCACACGCCGACCTGCCCCGAGCCGAGACGTTGGACGGGCTGGCCGAGGCCGGCACCGTCACCATCGTTCCCGACCGACACCTCGACGGCACGAACGTGCTCAGCCTGCCGCTGGGCACAGGGTTCGAATTCCACTACGGCCCCGGCTCGTTCGCGGCCCACTGCGAGGAGGCCCTGCGTCGCGGCTTGGACCTGCGGGTGTGCAGGGTGCCGGCGCTCGAATGGGACATCGACACACCAGACGATCTCGACGCCCTCAACCGGCTCGATGCCGCCGCCGACCGAACGGGCCGCAATGGCTGACTCTCGAGAATTCAGCGTGGATCTGCCAACTCCGGCCTCGGCTCTGGTGATCGCTGCACATCCCGACGATGCCGAATTCGACTGTGGCGCCACGCTCGCCAAATGGGCCGCGGCCGGCGCCGTTGTGCACCACTTCATCTGCACCGACGGCTCCAAAGGCACCTGGGATCCCGACTGCGATCAAGCCGCCCTAGTCCGTACCCGCCAGCAGGAGCAGCGTGCCGCCGCGGCTGCGCTCGGCGCCACCGGCGAGGTGCGCTTCGGCGGACACGTCGACGGCGAACTCGCCAGCGACGGGGCGACCCGTGCGCAAGTCGCCCGAGTTATCCGCGAGCTGCGACCCGCGGTGGTGCTCGGCCATGATCCGTGGAAGCGATACCGGCTGCACCCCGACCACCGACATGGCGGACACCTTGTCGTCGAGGGCGTCGTGGCCGCCCGCGATCCGTTCTTCTTCCCCGAGCAGGGACTGCCACCCCACCGGCCCGACGAGCTGCTGTTGTTCGAGGCTGACGAACCCGACCACGCAGAGAACGTCGACGGCTGGACGGCGACGAAGACCGCCGCACTGATGTGCCATCACAGCCAGTTCGTCACCACGCACAACATCGCCGATCCCGACGACCCCGAACAAGTGCAGCGTTTCGCCGATTGGGTCGACGCCGTGGCGGCGGCCAGCGGCGAGCCGGCCGGGCTTGCATCGGCCGAGCTGTTCAAGCGCATCAGCGACCTCTGAGCCAGCGCCTGCTCCCTCGACGGAAGCCGATCGCCGACGTCAGGACAGCGAGGCGTCGATCTCGGTGTCGTCCCAGAAGCCAGGCAGCGGGCGATCCGCCACACCTGTGGCGTAGTGCCGGAGCCTGCTCGCCGCGGCGTCATCAAACATCTCGACCGCATCGAAGATCGTCCACGCACCCAGCATCCGCAGCGCACGGTCGCCCTCGCCGGCCGCGCGAGGCAGGTGCGGCGTCAGCAGCAGCAGCTTCGCGTCCGGATCGGCCGCTGCGAGCACCGACGCTCGACCGAGTGCCTTCCACAACGTGTCGGCCCGCAGCAGTCCCGGGCGCACGGTCGTGAATGCGCCAGCCACGTCGGCCCACCACTCGCTTCCAGCCTGATCAGCAAGCAGGAAACTGAACTGCACTCCCCCGCCGCGCACCTTGGCCGGACTGCGCAGAATTTCGAAACCGCAGTGCTCCAGCAGATCCGCAGCGATGTCATGCGCTTTGCGCCCGGCCTCGACGGCATGCCGCACAAAGCTGTCCGCAGTCATCGCATCAGCAATCGCACCTGCCGATGTGCTCGAATCGGAGGTCGACACGCTCGTGTCGAACAGTGGTGGCTGCTCGGCAGGACGCTGGCGTTGCTTCCACGCCACATGAGCACTCGCAACACGGGAGCGCGCCAAGTCCACGTAGTCGGGATCGAGGTCGTAGCCGACTGCCATCCGGCCGCACAACACGCCAGCCACCAGCGTCGTGCCCGAGCCCATGAACGGATCCAGCACCAAGTCGCCTTCGTAGGTGTAGAGATCGATCAGACGGCGCGGCAGCTCCAGCGGGAACGGAGCAGGATGCCGCACTCGCTGTGCACTCTCGGGCCCCATGTCCCACACGTCGAGCGTGGCTTCCATGAATTCGTCCGTGGACAGGCTGCTTCGGCACGGCAGCCCTTCGGCTTCACGCTGGGACGCCGACCGCGCTCGGTCGAAGCGCCCCTTGCTCGCCACGATGATGCGCTCGGTGGTATCGCGCAGCGTCGGATTCGACGGGCTGCGGAACGACCCCCACGCACACGACCCGCTCGACCCCTTGCTCTTCTGCCACACGATCTCGCCGCGCAACAGCAGGCCCAGCTCTTCGAAGATGCGCGCCACGTCCCCCGAAAGGCTGCGATACGGCTTGCGCCCCAGATTCGTTACGTTCACCGCGATGCGCCCACCCGGCTCCAGCACCCGCACGCACTCGGCGAACACCTCCCGCAGCATGTCGAGGTAGTCGAAGTAACTCGTCGGGATGCGGTCGTCAGTCCCGGCAGCCAGCGCGTCCTCGTACGCCTTGCCGACGAAGTACGGCGGCGAAGTGACCACCAACGCCACGCAGGCATCTGGAAGAACAGCCATCTGCCGGGCGTCGGCGCAAATGCAACCGTCGCCCAAGCGTTCGCTCAAACCGCGATCAAACTCGGGTCCCCGCGCCACTGTGTCGTCATCAGACAACACTGGCGGAGTGAACCGCGCGTAAAACGCCGAAGCGTCGTGCCCTTCGCGCCGGGAAGCACCAAATCGCGACGTCACAGTCCGGCGAGCAGACGGCGTGAGGACGCGCGTTCCGCCCAATGCCTCCCGAGGAGTCATTTCTCACAAGGTACCGGAACAAACGCGCGCCCACCAAGAGCGCTCGTCAAACAGGCGACAAGGGGTGGGTGGCACCGAACGGGGCCCCCGCAGCCGCAGCTTGCGAGGACTGCGGGGTGTTCGGTGACAGGACCCACCCCGGACAGCCACCGCGCAGCGTCACTCAGGCGTCGTGCAAGACCACCCGCACGCGCTTGTTTCCCCTCCCCTTCGACTCCGTCTTGGTGATCTCGAATCGCCCCACCGCGCCCGTCGAAGCCACATGCGTGCCACCGTCAGCTTGGCGATCCAGCCCCACGATGTCCACCACCCGGATGTCGGTCACCGACTCGGGAATCAGGTTCACCTTCGTGCGGATCAGCTCGGGATCAGCCAGCGCCGCCGCTCGACCGAGAAAACTGACTTCGATCGGACGGTCAGCCGCGATCTCGGCGTTCACCAGATCGGTGACACCAGCGGCAAACCCTTCGGGCAGCGGACTGAACTCGAAGTCCATGCGGGCGCTCAGCGGCTCCATGTTCCCGCCGGTCACCAGCACACCCCACTCGTTCCAGATGACCCCGCACAGGATGTGCAGCGCCGTGTGGGTCCGCATCAGCCGCAAGCGTCGGCCCCAGTCGATCGTGCCCGTGACGGGCTGCCCGTTCGTCGGCGGCTCGACGCCATCGTCAAATGCGAGGCTGTGCCACACGAGGTCGCCCTGCTTGCGCACCTCGACCACCTGCCATTCGTTGCCCGATGAGTCCGCGAGCGTGCCGACGTCGTGCGGCTGCCCTCCGCCGGTGGCGTAGAAGACCGTCCGGTCCAGTGCCACCGCTCCGTCGTCACGCACCGCGACGACGGTCGCTTCGGCGGTGGTCTGATAGGCGTCTCGCAAGTAGAGCTGATCGGTCTGCATTGCAGCAGAAGATACGTTCTTCAGGCCGCCGAACCGCACGACCGTTACGGTGACGCCGTGCGTGTCGTGACCTGGAATCTGTGGTGGCGCTTCGGCGACAACTGGCGCGCCCGCCACGACGCCATCATCGCCACGCTCGAAGCTCTGGAACCCGACATCGTGTGCTGCCAGGAAGTCTGGGCCGAACGAGACGGCGAGAACCAAGCCGACGTCGTCGCGAGCGCACTCGCCATGGAGGTCGCGCACCATCCGCGCTTTGGCCGCCGCGGGCTGTCGTTCGGAAACGCCATTTTCAGCCGCACGCCGATCCTGAGCTCGAACTCGCATTCGCTGGCCGTCGGCGACCAGTCCGGTCATCGCAGCGCTGTCGTGGCGCGCATCGCTCACCCCGATTCACAGGTGGGCGAGGTGCCTGTCATCTGCACGCACCTCGAGCACCGGTTCCCGCTGAGCGAAGTCCGCCAAGGACAAGTGCGGACGCTGTGTGAGTTGGCTGCCGCCGAACACGACCCTGACGGCTTCCCGGTCGTCCTCGCCGGCGACTTCAACGCGATCCCCAGCTCCGACGAGATCCGGCTGCTGACCGGCGAGCGGCCGCCGCCGGTTCCCGATCTCGTCTTCAACGACGCCTGGACGCAAGCCGGCGACGGCCCGGGCCATACGTGGTGCGGCACCAATCCCTACCTCACCCAGGCGATGTGGCCGAACCGCCGCATCGACTACGTCTTCGTCTCGGCTCCCCGGCCGGTTCCGCTCGGCAACGTGAAGGCAATACAGATCATCGGCACCGAGCCCGTCGACGGCGTCGTTGCTTCCGACCACTACGGCCTGGCGGTCGACCTCGTCGACTGAGGCTGGAGCACTGGTTCAAGCCCAGCTCTACGACGTGTAGAGCTCCAGGACCGAGGTTGCCGCGCTGGGGCCCGCTTCGGCGAGCCCTGGGGGCAGATCGGCCGCGTTGACGATGCGGGTCTGCGCTCCGAGGCGCAGCAGCATCTGCTGGAGAACCCGGACGCTGCGAATGGCGTAGGTGACGGTGCACCGGCCGCCGTCGGGGCGAACCGAACGTGACGGGTACGCCTCGACACGCCACAGGTCGTCCTGGGGAATCGACAGCACGACGTCGGTGGCGCCATCGGCTTCCGCGTGTGCCACAAACCCGGCGTTCGGCGCCTCGGGCGGGCGACCATGGACCTCGCCGGTGTCGGTGCACTCCTCGATGCGATCCGCCCGGAACGACCGAAGATCGGTGCGGAGATGGCACCAGCCGCGCACGTACCAGTGCCCGTCATGGAGCGCGACCGCCAGTGGGTCCACTCGCCGCTGCGACCCCTCGTCAGCGTTGGGCGTGTAATAGCGGATACGCACCGTCGTGCCCGCAGCGAGCGCCGCATTGAGCACATCGAGGCACCGGGGGCGTTCCAGCTCGATCGAGACGCGGACGCGCTCGCCGTAGGCCGCGCTCAGCTTGTCGAGTGCGGTCGCCAACGCGCCGCTGCGGTCGGCGCCGCGCAGCGAGAGCGCCGATTGCCCAGCCACGAGGATGCCGAATGCTTGGGGCACCGACAGATTCAGCGCCCGATCCAGCATCGCACCAGGCTCGACATGCACCCAGGCCTCGCCATGGGCGGCCCCGCCTTGGGGACGACCGCCTGGCTCGCCGTTCAGGTCCTCGCTGCCGAACACGACAATGCCCAAGTTGTCGTGCATGCCGGCGCCGACCACCTCATAGCACATCGCCGCGGCCAGCAGGTCGTACACCGCAGAAGCGCTCATCTCGAACCGTTCAGCGATCTCGGCGATGGTGGCACCGCCGCGTTCGACCACCCAGGGAACAATGGCCAGCAGGCGTTGCACCTTGGTCGAGGTACTGACGCCGCTCACGATGGTTCCCCGCCTGCGAGTGCGGACAACCAGTCGACGATGTCGCTCACCAGCTCGGGCGGCTCGAGCACCACCGCATGACGGCCCATGTCCAGCAGCCACGTGCGAAACGCCGTGCGATTGCGGACGGCGATTTCCAGCGTCACTGATCCGTCGTCGTCACGTGCGACGATCTCGCCCCGTTCCGCAGTCGGCTGCTGGGCCACGACGTTGTCGATGCGCACCCGGGCAACGAAGTCGTCGCCGACATCGATCTGCATGGGATCGGACGGCAGCAGGCCCGCAACGTCGATGTCGGCGCGCTCGGTGAACGCGCCTGGCTCGCCGACGGTGACACCGCCTTCCATGCGATCTACCCGGAACGTCTTGGCGACGTCGCCTTCGAGCGCCGCCAGATACCAGTGCGGCGACCTGCCCAGCAGGCCCAGCGGCGACACCTTCCGGTCACGGCCCGAATACCGGAATCGGACTTCGGCCCGGTCGGCCGCAGCGGCAGCCAACGTCGGCAACAGTGCCCGGGCTTGCGCATCTGCCGCTGACGCGGTGTCGAGCTCGACGCCCGCAGACGCGCTCGAAGCGGCGACCGCGTGGGCTACGGCACCGTCAGCTGCGTTGGTCAGCTTGGCGACCGCCTCCAGATCCCAGGTCTCGCCGATGTCGACGTGTGCGGCTGCGAACTGCAGCGCGACTTGCTCTTCGGGCGTCAAGCTCAGATCGGGCAGGAAGTAGTCGCGGCGGCGGATCGTGTACGACGTGGCGCCGTCGTGCTCCATGGACTCGGTGATGCGCACGCCCAGATTGCGAATCACCGCCTTGTCCCGTTCGAACGTGGCACGGGCGCTCTGGCGCAACAGGCGATCTGCGGTGCCGTCCGGTGCGTAGAGGCCGGTGTCGCGCCAGATTTCTGCGCGGGTCTTGGGCACATCTCGCGCCAGCAGGTACATCATCAGTTCCATGACGCGTTCGGTCGCGTCCGGTCGCTGCGCACCCGAGCCAGCTGCCACGGTTGGAGTGTAGGAGCGACGTCAGCGGCGTCCGGGAAGGTTTCCTGCGGCCGCCTGCGCGTCGCTCAGTGCCGCCCACACCCGCTCGGGGGTCAGGGGGAAGCTGTCCATCCACACGCCGGTCGCTTCGGCCAGCGCTGCCGCCACGGCAGGCGCATACGGGATCACCCCCATCTCGGCCATGCCGCGGGCCCCGAACGGCCCGAGCGGGTCGGCAAGTTCGAGCACCACGCTCTGCGTCGTCACCGGGATGTCACCGATTCCGGGAATCAGGTAGGTGCTGAAGCGGGGGTTGAGCAGCCGGCCATCCTTGGCGCGCAGGTGCTCGCTGAGCACATGGCCGTGCGCCTGGGCCACGGCGCCCTCGATCTGGCCGACCACGAAACGGGGGTTGATGGCCCGTCCCACATCGTTGGCGGTGATCACCCGATCGATGCGGATGTGGCCGGTGTCGATGTCGACCGTCAACTCGACATGCTGCGCGACATAGCCGTAGGTGAAGTTGGGAGTGCCCTCGCCGGTCTCGGGGTCCAGTTCGGTCGTCGGCGGCGGGATGAAGCGAAAATGCCCGATCGCCGGCCGATCCCCCTCGCGCCACGCCTTCTCGGCTTCCTCGGCTGCCCCCAGGATCGAATTGCCGGCCATCCAGGTCATGCGCGACGCGGAAGCCGAGCCCGAGTCTCCCGACGTTCCGGTGTCGCTGAATCGCCCCACCACCGACGCCGGGTCCACACCGGTCGCCTCGGCAGCCATCTGCAGGAAGGCGGTGTGCGCGCCCTGACCCACGTCTGCGCCGGCGTGCGCGAGCTCGGCCCCCGAGGGTGTGTCGTCACCGGGCTCGCCGTGCAGGACGATCGTGGCCTCGCAGCGCTCGGGGAAGCCGAGGGAGAACCCGACGTTCTTGAACGCGCAGGCGAAGCCCCGCCCGCGCCGCAACGACGACGGTCGCGCGGGCAGCGAACCGAACGGGCTGAACAGCTCTGCGCCGTCGGCGTCAGAATCGCCGTCGGGGTCGGCGTCGCTGGGGCTCGCCGGCAAAGCTGCGGCGTGGGCGCACGCCTCGATCACCTCGGGCATGGTCACGCCCGCTGGCATCGGCGTGTGGGCAATGCTCGGCGAGCCCTCCCGCAGGGTGTTGATGCGGCGGATGTCGATGGGATCCATGCCCAGCGCTTCGGCCAGCTTGTTCACCTGGCATTCAACGGCAAAGGCAGCCTGCGGCGCGCCGAAGCCCCGAAATGCGCCGCCCGGCGTGGCGTTGGTGTACACGACGTGTGTGTCGATGGCAGCGTTCGCCAGCTCGTACGGCCCGCCGAGGCCGAGGTGCAGGTTTCCCATCACCTTGTTCGAGGTGTAGTTGTAGGCCCCCGCGTCGAGCCACGCCTCCGCCTGCACTGCGGTGATCTTGCCGTTGCGATCGGCTCCCCAGCGCGCCCAGATACGCCCCCGGTGGCGTTTGTGGTGGCCGACGATCGACTCCTCGCGCGACCACTGCATCGCCACGGTCCGCTCGATGCCTCGCTCGGCGAGGCGGTACGCCCCAAGCGCCAGGATGATCTGCAGCGACATGTCCTCCCGGCCGCCGAACGCGCCGCCGATGGCCGGATATCGCACCCGAATTCGTTCTTTCCGCAGCGCCAGTGCGTGCGCGATCTGTTCGCGGTCCTCATGCACCCACTGCCCGGCGATCTCGACGTTGACGGTGCCGTCGGCGTCAATCCACGACGTGCCTGCTTCAGGCTGAAGAAATGCGTGCTCCTGGTACGGCACTTCGTACGTCGCTTCGACAGTGACCGCAGCCGCAGCCCAGCCCGTTTCGAGGTCGCCCTTACGGGTGCGCATCGACTCGTACAGATTCGATCCGATTCCCTCGTAGCCGTGCACGAGCGGTGCGTCGGCCGCGAGCGCCGCATCGAGATCTGCAACGACACCCAGCGGCTCCCACTCGGCTTCGATGAGGCTCGCGGCGGCCCGGGCCTGGGTGAGGTTCTCGGCGATGACGAGCGCCAGGTGGTCGGCCTCCCAGCGCGACACATCGCACGGGACCGAGCTGGCTCCGCTGTGTGAGAGACCGACGAAGACTGGCTGGTCGAACTTCGTCAGCCCGTATTCGTTGCACGGAACATCGGCGGCGCCGAGCACGGCGACGACACCCGGCGAGCGCTCGGCCGCTCCGAGATCCAGGTGCGTCAGCCTCGCGTGCGGCTGATCGGTGAACACCACGAACGCCCAGAGCGCGTCTGCGGGAATCCGGTCCGCCGGATAGCCGGCGGTGCCCGCAACCTTCGCAGGGCCGTCAGCTCGCGGAGGTGACGCTCCGAGTCCGCCCGAGGCTTGATCGGGCATCTCCAGCTCGATCGCTGCGCCCGGTGACCCGGGCGGCGCCCCCATGGCACCCCTCATGGCGCCTCCTGTGGCGCCTCATTGGCACTGGCCGCCGCCGCAGCCACCGAGACTGCCTCGATGATCGAGCAGTAACCGGTGCAGCGGCAAAGATTCCCGGACAGGCCGATCTGGATCTGGGACGGTGTCGGTTCATCCACCTCGTCGAGCAGCGCGGCCGCGCTGACCACGAAGCCCGGTGTGCAGAACCCGCACTGAGCGCCACCGGTATCCACCATCGCCTGCTGGAACGGATGCAGATTGCCGTCAGGCGACGCAATCCCCTCCACCGTGGTGATGCTGGCCCCAGCCGCACGGCCTGCGGGCACTAGGCACGAGAAGACGGCCGCGCCGTCGAGGTGCACAGTGCATGCGCCGCATTCTCCTTCGGCACAGCCCTCCTTGGTACCCGTCAGCGCGAGGTCGTCGCGCAGCCAGTCCATCAATGTCTTGCCCGACGCACCTGCGGCACTGCGGCTGAGCCCGTTGACCGTCGCGGTGATGACGTCGGCCGGCTCGGAAATCGTGACTCGCACCGGCGGCGGGGCGTGCTCACCACCCATGGTCACCATCAGCCTCGGTGGCCGGAGGGGCCAACGCTGCGCCTGCGTGCCGTTCGCAAGTGCGGCGATGGCACGCTCGACCACGACGCCGACAGTGTGCGATCGGTACTCGGCGCTGCCGCGGATGTCGTCGATCGGTGTCGCCGTCCGTCTCGCTGCGTCGACAATGTCCGCCGACGCCTCGGCCAGATCTCGACCGCGGGCTGCGTCGGCAGCCTCGGGCACGGTCACGATGGTCGCCGCGACGCTGCCGAGCGCGACGACGAGGTCGGCCGTCGTCCCATCCGCCGCCACGTCGACGACGACCGCGGCGTGCACAACAGAAATCGCTTGCGCCCGTCGAAGGCCCAGCTTGACGAACACACCCCGCCGGTCCGCGATGGCGTCGGCCCGCGGCCCATCGAGAGCGTCGAAGGACACCGATGTGACGATCTCGTCAGGCTCGAGGACTGTCTGGCGGAATCCGGCAATGAAGTCCTCGATCCGCACTGCGCGTTCGCCCCGTGCCGATGCGATCGTCACATCGGCGGCGAGGGCCACCAGCGCGGAGATGGTGTCGTTGGCGGGACTGGCCGTGACGATGTTGCCGACCACTGTCGCCCGGTTTCGCAGCGGCGGCGAGCCCACTTCCAAGCAGGCCTGCGCGAGCGGCAAGCCGGCCGCCAGCATCGGAGCCGACTCGATGACATCGGCGTGCGTGACGAGCGGACCGATCGTCACTCGGCCATTGTCGTAGGTGATCTGATCGAACCCATGGAGCCCTGAGAGATCCACCAGCACGTCGACGCCGGTGCGGACCCCACGAGCGATCTCCAGCATCAGATCCGTGCCGCCTGCGATCAGGCGTGCGGCAGCACCGTGGGTCGCCAGCAGATCCATGGCTTCGTCGAGGCTGTCGGGTGCGATGTAGCGATGTGGGAGCGCAGCAGCTCGCTGTACCGCATGAAGCTGAAACATGGCGTCTACAAGGGTGTCAGATGCGCAGCCCGCAAGCGACCCCTTCAGCCGAGCTCGTGGCGTTGCAGCTTTCCGAGGGCATTTCGGGGAAGCGCCGCTCTCCGGTGCGTGCGGCGGGGCCGCTTGTAGAACGCCAGGCGCTCACCCACGAAGTCCTTCAGCTCGTCGTCGTCGAAGTCTCGCTCGGCAACCACGTACGCAACCACCACCTCGCCCCACTCGGGGTCGGGCTCTCCTCCAACCGCGCACTCGGTGACGTCCGGGTGCTCGGCGATGACTTCCTCGACCTCGCGGGGGTACACGTTGAAGCCACCGCTGATGATGAGCTCCTTTGCGCGCCCGACGATCCGCAGGTAGCCGTCCGCATCGAGGCTGCCCAAGTCGCCAGTGCGGAACCAGCCGTCTTCGAAGGACTCGGCGTTCGCCTCGGGCCGCTCCCAGTACCCGCCGAACACGTTCGGTCCACGCACCAGGATCTCTCGCGCCGACGCCGACGGCTGGGTGGAGACCCCCGTCTCGTCACTCGCCTGCCGCTCGGATTCGCTGCGGTCGAGTCGCAGTTCGACGCCTGGCAATGGAATCCCCACCGTGCCCGCTCGACGTTGCCCATCGTGCGGGTTCGACACCAGCATCACAGTCTCGGTCATTCCGTAGCGCTCGACGACGTGCTGCGCGCTGGCGCGGCGAACTGCGTCGTGCAGCTCTGCTGGCATCGGCGCCGAGCCCGACACACACAGCCGCAACGCCGACAGCTCCGCTGCCCGCGACGAGGCGACGAGACGCGAATACATGGTCGGCACCCCGAAGAACAGCGTCGCATCGTGAGCATCGATGGCGTCGAAGACGGTATCGGGCTCGAACTCGGGAATCAGCACTGCTCGGGCGCCGACGGTGAGCGTTCCATGGAGCCCGACACCGAGGCCGTGCATGTGGAAAAGCGGCAACGCCAACACCAGCACGTCGTCGGGCGTCCACCGCCACGCCAGCTCCAGCGCTCGCACCGAGGCCAGCAGATTGGCGTGGCTCAGCACCGCCCCTTTGGGCTGCCCTGTCGTGCCCGAGGTGTACCCGATCAGTGCGGGATCGCTGCCTCGGCGCTGCGCGCACTGCGCCAGGAGTCCGTCGTCGGGCGCTGTGGCTGCACCCACCCGCAGACCTGCGGCATCAAAGGCGGCCACCATCACCGACGAATCGGCGTCATGGATCCACTGCGACCACTCCTGCGGCACGCCAGCGCCCACAGAGCCCTCGATGAGCGCAGCGCGTGGACGACAGTCCGCGACCACGCCTTCCACCTCGGAGGCTCGATAGGCGCCATTGAGCGGGACGACGACTGCGCCCATGGCCAGCAGCGCCGCGTGCGCTGCGACGAGACGCGCCGAACTCGGCCCGCTCATGAGCACCCGATCACCGGGCTCGACGCCGCCAGCCGCCAGCCGTGCAGCGATCTCTTGGGAACGTTTCAGCAGCTGCGCGCCGTCGAGCCAGCCTTCGTGCGGATCGCAGATCACGGTGCGTTGCGGGTCGGTCGTCCAGCGATTCAGCCACACCGCCGGCAAGGTCTCGCCGGCAGCCAGATCAACATCGGCAGCGCTGTGCCGGGACGGCAGATGGCGGTGCCAATCCGATGACGATTCGGCCGTGCGCTCGGTCGACATCAGAGGCGATCAGCGGCAGCGCTGTGTCGGCAAACGCTCGACATCGTTCATAGGACCGTTCTATCTCCGGACTCATCGAGGCGTCGACCGGTGTAGCCGACGAGCGAGGAACTCGCCACGGGACTGCTGGCCAACCCTCGGCTCGACAGCCAGCGGTAGGCCTTGACTGCTTCGGGCAGCGGCCGGCCCGCTTCGCGTTCGAGCACCAGCCCGTATGCGTCGAGCGCGTTGAGCAAGGTCCGGGCTTGGTTCTCTTGCACCTCAAGACCCGTGAGCCGCCGCAGGCGCAGGTGCGCGTGCCCTTCTTCGACCACGATCGGGCGGATCCGCAACCGGGTTCCGTCGGCAGATCGCACGATGGAGAGTTCTTCCACATCGAAGCCCAACTCATTGAGCCGCTCGATTCGCGCGTTGATCCGCCAGCGCTCATCTGAGGACACAACGTCCTCGCGGGTGAGCTCGGTCCACAGCCGCCGGTACCGATCGACGAGCTCCCCAGCGACCTCGAGGAGATCAATTCGGTCTTCGAGCAGTCCGCCGCTGATGGCGTCGTACAGGCCTCCCGCAATGTTCTCAACGCCCATTTCCAGGTCGTGTTCGCGCCGCGCGTCGCTCAGCTGTGGCTGGCACTCGGCCGTCTCCGCGTCAACGAGATACGCCATGAGTGCGCCGGCGTCGCGCCGGAACAGCAAGTTGGCGAGCGAGATGTCGCCCCAGAAGATGCCTTCGAGATGAAGCCGCGACAGCAGCACCACCGCGGCATCGAGCAGACGATCGCGCAGCAGGGCCGCCGATGTCGTGCGAAACACGTGTTGGTAGGGCAGCGAGTAGTCCAAGTAGCGCGTCACCAGCACAGCGTCGAGATCGGTGCCGTCGCTGGCGCGCCGACCGGTCACGACGCCCACCGCCCGCACCGCCGGCAGCCGCTCGTCCTCGAGGTGACGCAACACCCGGTACTCGTGCTGCGCCAGGCTGTACTGAGTCTCCTTGAGCGCGTACACCCGCTCGTCGTAACCGACCATGCGAACGACGTGGCGGCTTCGCCCTCGGCGGACCTGAACGAGCCGATCTGTGAGATCGTCCCAGTCCTTCAGGGGCCGATCCCACGCCAGGTCCAAGAAGTCGGGATGTCGCTGCCGGGTGACCACCGACAAGTCCACGACTACCCTCCGAACAAATGCACCCCCAACGGGATTCGAACCCGTGCCGCCACCTTGAGAGGGTGGTGTCCTTGGCCGCTAGACGATGGGGGCAACGGCGGCGTGTCGTGCCGCTGAGCGAGCGGCCAGCATACCGACGACCCGATGAGCGTCGCCCCGAGCTGGCCGCCCTAGCTGGCGTCGACGGGCGGCCAGATCTCAGTGTCGGGATGCAGGCCATACCAGGCAAACCAGAACGACTGCGATGACACGATGCGCGGCAGCGCAATGTCCAAACCGGAGTGTCTGTCGAGACCCGTGACGAGCAGTTGGTCATGCAGGACGCCGTCGGGAGCGAGCTCGACGGGAGCCTCGTGACGCCATGCGTCTGCCTGCACGCCCTCGGTCCCCGCAGCGCTGTAGACCCGAGCGCCGCCCTGGTTCGGCACGATCACCAGCGGCTCGCCGCCCAGCACGTACACGAACGGTCCGGCTTGGCCCAGCTCGGGAAGGCTCAGCGCCAGCGAGTTGCCGTTGCGGTCGATGGTCACCACCTCTTCTTTTAGGTCGAACCAGTCGGGAGTCTCGAACGTCGGGAACCACAGCTCGGAGACCGAGTAATACGTCCTGTAGGCGGCACCCGGCGTGTAGTCGTACGCGATCGGCGGACGCTCGGGCATCTCGGGGAAGTACGTCGGCGGGGGTGTGTCGAGCGTCGCGGTGTCGGGGTGGTCGCCAATCCAGTCCTCCCAGCGCGCGGTGGCGACGGGGAACTGTTCGAGCCGGGTGCCCGCCAGCGGCCCGGCGAACGCGGTGCCTGACAGGTGGTTCCACAAGCTCTCGGTCTCGTTGTCGATCATGATCTTGTTGGAGTCCATCAGCAGGCCAGATGTCTGGAACGTCAGCACTCGGCCATCGGGCAGGCGCCGGTCGAACATCAGCGCGGTGAGGCACAGCGTGCAGTAGCCGAGCGCCACTGGCACCTCGCCGACGACGTCGTTCGCCAGCTCGTGGCGGGCCAGGAAACGCACCGGGTACGCGACCGCTTCGGTATCGATCACGACGCCAAGGACCAACTCTTCGGGCGTCATGAAGTCGGCCTGTGCCGGTGTGAGCCGGTCCGGGTTGTTCAGCTCGGGAATCCCGCCGCGCCGGACACCGCCCCACTGGATCGCAGCAAGCGTGACGCGGTCAGTGACCTGTGCCAGCAGGTCCTCGTACCGAAAATCCACATACGCGTAAAGAACCCCCTTCCAGTCCTCGTAGTCGTCTCCGGGGTCAATCGCCTGGCTGCGCGACCATGAGCCGTAACGGACGTAGTCGGTAGTGAAGTCCTCGGAACTCTCCACCCCGGTCAGCGTCTCGAGCGCTCCCATCGCCTGCAGCGTGACGTCCCGGGTGCCGCCGAAGCGCATCACGTCCAGAATCCACGGAACCCACCGCTCGTCCCCCGTCCCGCCCATCTCGGCTGCGATGTTTGCGGCGAATGTCGTGTTGGGCAGGTTGAGGAACTCGTCGATCTTCTCCTCCAGAGACAGCTCGAGAAATGGTCGGCCGTCGTCGGTACGGGGAAAGAACGGCTCTGTCGTCGGTGTGGGCTCCGCGGTGCCCGGAGCCGCGTCGTCCTCGACGTCGACCTCGGTTTCGACCTCGACCGCAGCGTCGGTGCCGGCCGCCGATCCGGTCGTCGTTGTCGCCGGAGCCTCAGGAGTGGTGTCGTCGACGTCAGACTGCGTCTCGCCGGAACCGGTTGAACATGCCGCCGCCAGCACACTCGTGGCGACCAACGCGCAGATCAGCGTTCGCATAGTCCGCCGATACTACGGTTGGTGCCCCGCAGCGCAGGGTCGGGCCTGGTGGACTAAAACGGCACCGGGGCACCGGTCGGAGACACTGCGACCCGCCCGCACTGCGCACCGAAGGGGGCAGACAAGATGACCACCCAACCAGGCTCCGAGATGATTCCGGACAACCCGAAGGGCTACGTCTGCCTGACCTTCGACTTCGACGGACCGTCACTGTGGATCGCCCGCCGCCAAACGACACCCACGCCGATCTCCCGTGGCGAATTCGGCGCCGTCGCCGTGCCGCGCATCCTGAAACTGCTGGCGAAGCACGAGATCCCCAGCACCTTCTTCATCCCGGGCCATTCCATCGACACGTATCCGGATGCCGCCCGGATGGTCGTCGACGCCGGTTGCGAGATCGGGCTGCACGGCTACGCCCACGAATACAACCCGCGCCTGAGCGAAGATGAGGAGCGGGCAATTCTCGAGCGCACCTTCGCCCAGATCGAGTCGCTCACCGGCTCGCCCCCGAAGGGATACCGCGCGCCGTCGGGCGACATCAACCCGTGGACGCTGGACCTCCTGGGTGAATACGGCCTCAGCTACGACTCGTCGCTGATGGGGCACGACTACGCGCCGTACTGGCTGCGCACCGGTGACCAATTCCCCACCGACGGACCGATGGAATTCGGGGACCAGATCGATCTCGTCGAGCTCCCATTCAGCTGGCACCTCGACGACTACGTCCATCTGGAGTTCGTCACGTTCAAGAACACGATCCTGACCGGGCTCGAGAACCCCGGCACGATGTTCGACACGTTCCTCTCGGATGTGAAGTGGATGGTGAACGAAGTCCAACACGGTGTGTGCACGGTCACGTTCCATCCCCAGGCCATCGGCCGAGGCGGACGTCTGTACGAGATGGAGCGCTGGATCGAACAGATGACCGATCTCGGCGTCGCCTACGCCCGCATGGGCGATGTAGCCGACGCCTGGCGAGGCGGCCGCCAACTCGGCATCGAGTAGCACACGCTCATCGTCGAGGTTGGAGTTGCGGCGCGGGTGCGATTGTGTTGCGCTGTCTTGTGGCCATACCACAATCCGTATATTGGATTGTTCACAAACTGTATATTCAGCAACTATCAAAGTGAACAACACGAGTGCTTCCGATGACGTCCACTGCTGAGACAGCACTCACGCCAGATGGCTATACGCCGCGGATCGTGGACGCCGAAGTCACTCGGGCCCTGAGTTCATCCGGATTTGTCGTGCTCGAGGGCCCTCGTGCCTGCGGCAAGACCTGGACCGGTCTGCGATTCGCCCGCAGCGCCCTGCGTCTCGACACCGATCTCGACGCGCGGACCATCGGCGCAGTGGACCCATCCATACTCCTACGAGGTGACTCGCCACGCCTGCTCGACGAATGGCAGTTCATGCCGACGCTGTGGAATCACGTCCGCCACGCCTGCGATGCCGCCGCAGAGCGGGGACTGTTCATACTTGCCGGCTCCGCCCAGCCAGCCGACGACATCACCCGCCATACCGGTGCAGGGAGAGTGCGGAGGATCCGGATGCGTCCGATGTCGCTCTACGAGTCGTCGGATTCGACCGGCGAGGTGTCCCTGGCCGGACTCCTGCATGGCGAGCCGGCAAATGGCGGCCCGCCAAATGTGAGTCTGTCCGACATCGCCGGCTTGACGTGCCGGGGCGGATGGCCCGGTCAGCTTGACCTGCCGCTCGATGAGATCCAGCAGAATCTGCGCAACTACCTGTCGGAAGTCGCACGCACCGACATCAGAAGGCTTGACGGCGCTGCGGCGCATGATCCGCATCGCGTCGAGCTACTTGTGCTCTCACTGGCGCGAAACATCGGGACAGAAGCCCGCGCTGGGACACTCGCCGCCGACGTCGAACCGGACGCTCTGCATCGCCACACCGTTCGTGCCTACCTCGATGCGCTGCGGCGGCTCTTCGTCGTCGAGGAACAACCGGCATGGTCGGTCAGGATGCGATCTCGGGCACCGCTTCGGAAATCCCCAAAGTGGCACCTCGCTGACCCATCGCTGGCAGCAGCAGCCCTCGGCGCGAACCCCGAGCGGCTGCTCAGCGACCCGGCCACACTGGGCCTTCTGTTCGAATCGCTCGTCGTCAGAGATCTTCGCGTGCTCGCTCAGCGCCACGACGGACGCGTCTTGCACATGCGCGACGCTGCCGGTCTCGAAGCCGATGCGATTGTCGAAATGCCCGATGGCACTTGGCTGGCCGTCGAAGTCAAGCTGGGCGGCAGCGAGGCGATCGACACCGCTGCCCGATCACTCAATCAGCTGCGAGACAAGGTCGCAGTCGAGCGCGCCAACCAGCTCGCTGGACTCGTCGTCATCACTGCCGTCGGCTACGCCTACACCCGCGCCGACGGTGTCCGGGTAGCACCCCTCACCACACTCGGCCCCTGACGACGCGCAGCCGCCCATTGCACAACATCAAGCAACGGAAACCAGTTCGGCCGGCTACAAGTCCATCCCGTCGAGCATGCGGCTGATCAGCATCTTCTGGACTTCGGAGGTGCCTTCGTAGATCTGGTACACCCGCACGTCGCGGTAGATCTTCTCAACGGGATAGTCGTTGAGGAAGCCGTATCCGCCGTGAATCTGGATGGCCTTCGACGCAACCCGCTCGGCCATCTCCGAGGCGAAGAGCTTGGCCATCGACGCCTCCCGAGCACATTCGAGGCCTTGGTCGCGCATCTGGGCTGCGTGCAGGTAGAGCTGCCGAGCAGCCTCGATCTGGGTGGCCATCTCGGCGAGCGTGAACGAGATCGCCTGGTGCTCGAAGATGGGCTTGCCGAACGCCTCGCGCTCGCGCGCGTAACTATGGGCCGCCGCCATTGCCGCGCGCGCTCCACCGGTGGCCTGCGCCGCCACGCCGATGCGGCCGAGCGACAGGTTCGCCAGTGCGATGCCGAGTCCCCGGCCGGTCTCGCCGAGCACATCGGAAGCCGGCACCCGCATGTCCTCGAAGACAACCTGGCAGGTGTCGTTGGTGCGGTGGCCGAGCTTGGATTCGGTGCCGATCACCCGGTAGCCGGGGTTGTCGGTCGGTGTGATGAACGTCGTGATGCCCCGCTTGCCCGCGTCGGGATCGGTCACGGCCACGATCATCGCCACGTCCGCCGTCGAGCCACCGGTGATGAAGGCCTTGTGGCCGTTGAGCACGTACTCGTCACCATCGCGCACGGCTCGCGTCCGGATCGCCGCCGCATTCGAGCCTGTGTGCGGCTCAGTCAGATGAAAACAGCCCAGCCACTCCCCGCTCGTCAGCTTGGTGAGGTACTCGCGTTTGTGCTGCTCCGAGCCTGAGTTCTGGATGGCCATGGCAACCGGTGAGTTGTTCGCCGCCATCATGTTGCTGATCCCGCCGTCGGCGGCCGAAATTTCCTCCATGGCGAGTGCGTAGGACACGAAGTCCGCGCCCGAGCCACCCCAGCAGGGGTCGATCATCACACCCATCAAGCCGACGTCGGCCATCTGGCGGTACAGCTCCCGAGGTGCGCCGCCGGCCCGATCCCAGTCGGCAGCGTGCGGCGCGATCTCCCGCTGAGCAAAGGCGCGGGCGACATCGCGAATCTGGCTCTGCTCGTCGGTCAACTGCACTGAATTCTCCTCGTAACAGACGCCCCGATACGCGTGCATCAGCCGACGTAGGGCTGGGCACCGATGGGCCGCAGCGACCTAACGTACCGCCATGGGTGAACGCATCTCAGAAGCTGGATTCGATCTCGATCAGGTGGACCGCCTGCTCACGACGACGCGAGCGGTGCGCAAACGACTCGACCTCGATCGCTGGGTCAGCGACGAACTCATCTTCGAATGCATCGATCTCGCCGAACAAGCACCCACGGGCGGCAACGACGCAAGCCGTCGCTGGATCGTGATCCGCGACCAAGAGCTCAAGAACCAGCTCGGGGAGCTCTACGCAGAAGTCGGAACCATCTTCATCAACGCCCGCGGGCGTCTCGACGGCACCGGTCACCCCAAAGAACACATCGTCAGCTCCAGCGCCTACCTCGTCGAGAACTATGCGAAGGCCCCCGCGCTCGTGATGCTGGCCATCTGGGGCATTCACGACGACAGCGGCCGGCCCGGACTGTTCGACAGCGCCATCCCCTCCGCGTGGAGCTTCAACTTGGCGCTGCGCTCCCGCGGTCTTGGCACCGCCTACGCGACCATGCTCAACAACAAGTCCGAAGAGGTGGCCGAGCTGCTCGGGATGCCGCCAGGCCTCACGACGCTGGTGTGCTTCCCGGTGGCCTACACCAAGGGCACCGACTTCTCGCCCGCGCCCCGCAGGCCGGCAAGCGAGGTCACCTACTTCGACCAGTGGGGCTTCACACGTCAGCGGCCGAGTGACGACGGCACCGCCCGCGTTGCCGACGGGCAGGGTGTCGTGGCTGAGATCGATACCGACGCCCGGCCCCGGGCCGTCTGGAACGTCATCTCCGACATCGACATGCCCGCCCAGTTCTCCGAGGAGTTCCTCGGCGCCGAATGGACCTCCGACGGCCCGCCAAGCGTTGGTTCGACCTTCAAGGGCCGCAACTCCATCCCCGACGTATTCGACTGGGAGACCGACTGCATCGTCACCGCATGGGAAGAACGCACGGCATTCGAGTGGAGGGTCACCGACACCGAGAACCCCGGTGCGGTCTGGCGCTTCGACCTCGCCGAGCAAGGCGGCGGCAGCCGACTGCGCTTCTCGATGCTGATCGGTCAGGAGAACAACGGCACCGTGCCGATGGCGCTGCGCGATCCTGCCAAGGAGCAGCGCGTGCTGAACCGGCGCCGGGAAACCCTGCGAGCCAACATGCAGCGCGTCGTAGAAGGCGTCAAGGCCATCGTCGACAGCGACTAATCCGTACCCCTATTGCCGACCAACTTCGCCACAATGACAATTCCCGCGAGTGTTGCGGAAACGACGATGCACAGCAAGATGAACCGCGAGTTCGTCAGCCCGAGTGCGTCCTGCACCCGTGGATACAACCGTCGCCAGAATGAGGCCATAGCAATGAAGCCGATGAGCGACAGTCCCGTGCCGGATTTGCGAAGCCGAGATGCCGTTGATACCGGCCTCTCTTGAGAACGGGATGTGCGTCGTCTTCGCTCACGACCTGAAGCTGGCGAACTGTTAGACAAGGAAAGACCAACTTTGCTTAAGCACAGCCGAGAGATCTGGGCGTTGCAGCAACCCGCCTCCGCGGTGAAGACCAGGCCCATTCGCTTCCTCACCGACTGACGAGCGTGAATTGCCGAAAGCATACATCAATTGGTCGATGTCGAGCGGCATCCCGGAACGCCGATACAACTAGTGGGGCGCGACTCCTAACGCTATCCTTGGGGTCCCTCGATCGTGACTTCCAGTTCAAAGAACGCCGTTCTTCCGTCCTCGGTACAAATGGCAGCTTCATCAGCACAATCTGTCGCAGCTGGCAACGCGATAGTTACCGCTCCATCTGAAGCTGGCCTGACCGTAATCTCCCAATTGGTGTTAATACCATCCCCCACGCGTCGCGCACCTGTGACGGTACCACCGGCCACGACGAATGCATGATCGCGCAATGTGACGTAGCTAAGGGGAAACTCCTCGCTGAAATGCAACCTAAATGTCAGCAAGGATGAGGAGCCATTGTGTGTCGAAGGAACGTCGGAGAAGCTGGCAAACAATGCAGGAGGCGTATTGGGATTGCCGGAGCAGTCGTAGTATGGCGCCGCCCCAATACCAGTCAACAGCAAAGGACTAGGTGGCGGATAAACCACAGTGCAGTCGCCTTCGGGCGACCACAATTCGTCGATTACATAGCTAACTGCCTCCTGTCCCGCAGGAAGGCAGGTTATAAGCACAACACCATTAATTGCTAATCCCGCCGGTGTCAAGGATGACCCTACTCTAGCAGCGCGTATGATTCCACGTGACGCCAAGCCACAAAGCGTGTCAACCACCACTTCACCAGTAGTCTCAACAACGGTCCTGAAGTCGATCTCACCTTCGAGGATGCGCGACCAGAATTCAGTCACACCGGGGACACAAGAGATTGCTATTGTCTCAAGTGCGGCATCAATGGTTACCGCATACCAGCCTCGCCCGACATCTTCCAGAGGAGTCGCCCCAACTCGAGATGACTCGACAAGTTCACACATCGTGGATACTAGGACGCTACCAATATGAGCTTGGTACTCGTCCGGTAGGTCATTACCGCTCCGTACAGTGCAGCCTCCGATGTACGTCATCGTTTGTGTGTCGTCGCACGGCGTGACGCAGTCGCCGTTGGGCGCGTGGGTTCGCGCATTGCCTCCGCTATCTGGGGTGCAAGGGATCTGATTACACCCACTACCGTCTGCATTCTCCACTTCGCCATCTCCACAGTCGGGGACGCATTCCATTGCGTCGCCTTCGTCTGCCTGCGAGCGCAGGGCTCTGACGAACCCGGCACCGCACGGCGTGCAGAGTTGCCCGGGAGTAATGGCCGTAATGATGCCAGATTCCGCATCCACACACCGTAACTCCGGTGGAACCGGGGGCACGCAGAGCGGAGGGCTCTCGGCAGTATCCAACTCATGTTGGGCGGGGCATGTGTACAGAAAACAACTGTGAGGTTGAGTAGCTGTGTCGAGGTCATAGCCTTCGGCGCAGCTCAACTGGAAACACGTTGGCGTTTGAAGCGCCGTGTCAAGCTCGTAGCCCACTGGACAAATATACGTTGAGCAGGTCACCGGAGTCGTCGCTGGCGTGACTTCGGTGTCTCCGTTGTTGCACGAGTAGCGCACAACGCCTGGCAGAATCCTGCTGCAGGTATTGTCGCTACTGTTTAGCGTCCATGTGATGCCGTCACATACCGGGGTGCCGGGGCCCAAGTCAGTACCTGCCGGCCGCTTGCAGTGGTTGGTGTTCGTGTCCAGTGCATATGTGGCCGGACAAGTGCGTATCGGATCCTGAGTTTCGACTTGGTCTACGAGCACCGTTTCTTCAATGATAACTGGCTCTTCTCATCGAAGCTGGGACTTGGGTGATGTGAGGGTCCACCGTTGAGGGAGGGGCCTCGCCGATTCTTGTGACTCGTTGAACAGTCCAAGACTCGGGAGGCCCCTGGTGGTTGAAGCTAGTTCTGTGGTGTTGCTGGGCGCGGATTGCGTGGAGATCACGCGGGTTCGTGTCGATGGCGGCGAGACCGTGCTGTGGGTGCAGACCCCCGACGCGCAGAGAGTTTTGTGTGGGGCGTGCGGTGTGCGGGCGCGTTCGAAGGGCCGTCGGGAGGTGCGGCTGCGCGACGCGCCGGGTCGCGATGGCGGGGTGTGCGAGGTGCGGTGGCGCAAGCGCATCTGGTGGTGCCCGAACGCGGGGTGCGAGACGCGCACGTGGACTGAGGAGTGCGAGCTGGCCGCGCCGCGGCGGGTCCTGACTTGCCGGGCTGAGCAGTGGGCCGCCGCTCGCCTGGAAGCGGTGGAAGGCAGTGTGGCGTCGACGGCTCGCCGGCTGGGGGTGGCGTGGGCCACGGTGTGGTCCGCGGTCGCTGCTTGGGCATGCCAGGTCGTCGGCGATCCCGGTCGGGTGGGGCCGGTGGCTCGGCTGGGGCTCGACGAGACCGTGATGCGCTCAGCGTCGCGGCTGGCGCGTCGCCGCTATGTGTCCGCCGCTGTCGATGCGGCCACCGGGCAGGTCATCGACATCTTCGACGGCCGCAACGCCGCTGACCTGCACAGATGGCTCGAACAGCAGCCCGCCGGGTGGCTAGCGGCCATCGAGGTCGTGTGCTGTGACCCCCACGAGGGCTACCGCAGCGGCATCACACGCGCACGCCGCGACACGCACCTGAGCGACAGCGTGAAGATCGCAGCCGACGCGTTCGGGATCGTGCGCCTCGCGAACCAGGCGCTCGACGGCGCCCGCCGACGCGTCCACAACGAGACCACCGGGCACCGAGGCCGCAAACGCGACCCGCTCTACCATGCTCGCAAGCTGCTGCTCACCGGCGCCGAACGGCTCGACGCCGCCGGGTGGGACAAGATGCTCGCCGCGCTCGACGCAGCCGACCCCACCGACGAGATCCGCGAGTGCTGGGTCGCCAAAGAACACGTCCGCGACATCTTCCGCGCCGACGATCCCCTCGACGCGCAACAGCATCTCAACGAAGCGATCGCCTGGTGCGAGCACCCCAGCGCCCCGCCCGAGCTCGCCACCCTGGCCCGCACGCTGCGCCGCTGGCACACCGAGATCGCAACCGCCGTGCGCACCCGCACCAGCAACGCACGAACCGAAGCAGCCAACGCCCGCATCAACCACGTCAAACGCTCAGCACGCGGCTTCCGCAACCTCCGCAACTACCGGCTCCGCATACTGCTCGCCGCCGGCCGCCAACCATGCCAAACTCAACCCGTCACTCCAATCCGAACCCGACGTCCCAGCTTGGTTGCGTAGAGCCTGATAACTGAACGACAACACTCCCATCGGGTTTGCGGTTCGTAGTTGTAGGCATCGACGGTTTCGTAGTTGAACACATCGCGAGTCTCGTAGTTGTAGGCATCGACGGTTTCGTAGTTGAACACATCGCGAGTCTCGTAATTGTAGGCATCGACGGTTTCGTAGTTGAACACATCGCGAGTCTCGTAATTGTAGACGTCATGCCATTCATAGTTGTAGACATCACGTGTCTCGTAGTTGTAGACAGCTTGAGTCTCGTAGTTGTAGACATCGCGCGTTTCGTAGTTGTAGGCATCGACAGTTTCCGTAACAGTTTCTGTTACATTTCGGTATGCCCATCGGATACATCCAGATCCAAATTCAACGTCATATTGGGCGCAATATCGTTCGCGTCTTGTGTACGTTTGGGTAACCGTTTCCGTGAACGGGGCGACACGAACCGACTCGGTAAATGGAGCCACCCTGACACGCTCTGTTAACGGTGCTACACGCACCTGTTCGGTGTATGGAGCAACCCGCACCCTCGTGTTGTATGGCGCTACCCGGACTCTTTCCGTATACGGCCGAATTCGGACTTGGCCGGTGAACGGAGCAACACGAACAGTCTCGGTGTAGGGCTCGATTCGGACTTGGCCGGTGAACGGAGCAACACGAACAGTCTCAGTGACTTCGTACTGCACCTCATCCACCGTTGTGCGCGTCTCCTCGACCTGAACCGTTCTTTGGCATTGGCCCGCCGTCAGCGTCCAATCCCCGCCTGTCGGGCAACTAACGGACGTCGGGTGCGCAGTGTGCTCCGCATTCGTTGTACAGCGCCGACCGCTGGCTGACACCATGACGGAAGTGCCATGAGCTGAGCAATCGGTATCAGCATCTACGACTTCACGCTTCTCGCATCGCGCTGGCAACGCAACGGGGTCACTTTGTTCGACGAGATCAAACCCTTCGATACAGAAAGGGCTCGCGACGTATGTAGATGTCGTCGGGGTAACTGTGTCGCGGGTCGCGGCAGCAGTGACGCGTGTCGCTTCAATGGGAGTACTTGTCGGCGCTTCGCTCTCCGTCGAGGATGTGGACTTAGTCGTTGAGGTCTCAGTCGAGAAGGCCGGGGTGGAAGGGTCGGCTACCCCCCCCCGTCTGACACAGCAGCCGCGGGAGTGAGCGGCAGGAAGAACAGGCAGGACAGGGTCACAACGACCGCGACAAGTACTTTGCGCATCAGACTCTTCCAAACCTCGGTGACCAGAGATGAACTCGGGGCATCGTAACAGTTCATCAATTCTGCATCAAGCGCGAGAGGGCCGGCGGGCTACAGCCCGCCGGCCCTGTTGTGCCGACCCGAAGGTCAGCTGGTATCCGTCAGATACGGCGTGTGCCTAGCGGCAGCCGCCGTCGTCCTTGTCCCAAGCGCAGTTCGTAGACTTGCCATTGACGTCCACGACGTCACCGACCTGGTTCCAAGTCTGCACGGTGGCGTCGAACTGGCTGAAGTCCGAACCCTCGACGAAGTACGCATCAGCGTTGCCGTTGAGCTGGGTGATGATGCCGTCGAGAAGCATCGGGTGGTAGACGTCGATCGAACGCACCGCCAGGATGAAGTTCGTTCGGTTCAGACCGCCCGGAAGATCAGCCGCAATGCGCAGCGCCTCGCCGTACGGATAGCCGTAGGTATAGCCGATGGCGTACAGCGACACCTTTGAGTCCAAGCCACCCGCTTCGAGGTTGGCGTTCACGAACGACATGAACGGCTCATCGACGAACTTCGGATCGGTGGAGTCCTTCGACCCGCCGCCGATGATCCACCAGTTATCGGCGAATTCACCAGCCGGCTTCATGTAGGCCTCGATGCCCTTGCACACCGACGGCGTGAACAGCGCGCCGCCCTTGGCGTTGATGTCGTCGTACAGGCCGCTCTGACCGGCTTCCTGGATGGCCAGCAAGCACGGGTTGCCCGCCGTCATCGAAATGAACACATCAGGCTCGAACGCCAAGATGGTCGTCACCTCGTTGGTCAGCGTCGGCGCAGCCGGGTCGTGACGCACCGGCAGGTACTCGCTCACCACGTCGGGGTTGGCACCTGCCCACTCCTCGAAGCCGAGCTCGTAGGCCAGACCGAAGTCGTTGTCCATCACGAGGCCGGCAACCTTCACCGGCAGCAGATCAGCCAGGTTCTCCTTGATCCAAGCACCCCACAGGATCGACTCGGTCGAGTACGACATCTGCATGATGGTGGTCCACGGGTGGTTGACGGGGTCGCCCCAAGCGGGGTGGCCGGTCATCACGAACGGGTGCGGGATGCACTCGGCATTGATCTTGTCGTACACCGCGAGGGTGTTGGGCGAGCCCAAGGTCAGGATCGAGAAGACATTCTCGGCCTCGATCAGCTCGTCCACGAACTCGATCGTCTGAGCGGCCACGTAGGCGTCGTCCTTGACGATCAGCGTCAGGTCACGCGCCGAGCCGTCGACCGTGATCGGGTCGTTCTCGTTGATCCAGTTGAAGTAGTTCTCCCAGCCGTAGGCGATGTTGCCGTACGCAGCGAGGTTGCCCGACTGAGCCGTGGTGTGGCCGATGCGAATCTGCGAGTCGGTGATGCCCGAGGTGTCCGACCAGTCGGCGGGACACGCGTTCATGTCGATCTCGAAGCCCTCAGGGCCGCGCAGGATGCCGTCGTCGCCGACGCCGTACTCACCGGCCTCGATCTTCTCGGTCAGCGTTGCAACAGCCTTGGCGCGGCGAGCAGCGGCCTCGTCGAAGATGCCTTCGAGGGTGGAGCGATCAATCATCATCTCCTCCTCGGCCATCTCGTCTTCGGCCATCTCGTCTTCGGTCATCTCCTCTTCTTCGGTCTCGCCGGCAACAGCCGCCTCGATGTCCTCCTCGGCAGCGGCACCGCCGAGAGCACCAGTGGCACCCTCGTCTTCGTCCTCTTCCATCGCCTCGTCTTCGCTTGCCGCGGCGGTGGTCTCAGTCTCGGTCTCGCCGGCACCGTCCGCGTCATCATCGCCCCCACCGCACGCAGCGGCGACGAGTGAAAATGCGAACAGCAACGCCAGCAAGCGCCACATTCGATGTTTAGCCATGGTGTTTTCCCCTCTAATGGCATGAAGCCGGCTGGTGGCTCCTCCAAGAGTCACTCGCGCCGGCAAGTACACAAGCTAGTTCACAGGTACGGGCCGCATACCAGAGTGCGGGATGTCAGTTTCGAAACGATTTCAGAATTGCAGGCTGCGCTCACTCAGGAGCCCGACGACGCCGTCTGAAGAGCCCGATGAGGCCCCGAGGGAAGACGAACGTCAACGCGATCAGAACGACGCCAAAAACGAATTGCTCTTCATCGAGCAAGCTCAGGAATTCGCTGACAGGACCGAGGCCGCTGATCCCGCCGCCGAGCTCGCCAAGCCAGGAGAACACCTCGCGAATCGCCACGCCAAGCACGGACCCCCACAGCGAACCAAGGCCGCCCAGCACAGCCATGGCGTACAGCACCAGCGACTCTTGGAACGGGAACGACTCCTGCGAGGTGAACGGCACGAGGATGATGCTGAGGGCGCCGGCGAGGCCAGCCAACGAGGCGCTGACGGCAAATGTCGTGACTCTTGTCGCTACCAAGTTGACGCCATACACGGCCGCTGCTGTGTCGTTGTCACGCAGCGCACGCATGGCCCTGCCCGGCCGGCTGTTGATGATGTTGTACGTCAGCCACATGGCGAGCGCCACCACCGCCACACAGACGAGGTAGCGATATAGGCCTTCGGCCCACCGGCTCGTGCCGAACCACTCCGGCGCCACCAACTCGGCACCCACTGCTCGACCGCTGACGCCACCCGTGAATGCAGGAAATCGCTTGGCGAGCGGCTGGAACACGATCGCGAGGCCCATGGTGACAAGCGCGAGGTGAATCCCCTTGATGCGCAGTGCCGGCAAGCCGATCACACCGCCTGCAACTCCTGCCACCGCCACGCCCGCCACGATGGACACGATCCACGGCAACGAAAGGTCGTCCGCTGCATATGCGGCGCCGAACGAGCCGAGCGCGACGAAGACACCGTGGCCCAGGCTGATCATGCCGCCGTATCCCGTCGCGATGTTCACACCGAGCACAGCAAGCACCATGACGACGAGCTGCGTGTTTTGCCGCAGTTCGGTCACGGTGCTCATGAACGGCACGGCCACGAGCCAAGCGAGGAGCAGGATGGCTCCGATCCACGTCAGTGGACCGGCACGACGAAGGCGCGCAGTGCCAGAAGGCGATGTTGCGCGGACCCGAGCCTCCGCTGTCGCGGCGAGCGCAGATCCGGTTGGCGACCCCGTGGGCGGCGGAACAGAGATGGCTTCCGAAGTCGCCTCAACAGCTTCGGGGGTAGGCCCTGCGGGTGTCTCGGCTTGCGGTGCAAACACCGAGAAGACGCTGGCATCGGCGCCCGCGACCTCGTCGTCATCGGGGCGCGGCAGCGGCGACGGCCAGTCGTCGTCGCTCACACCCGCTCGATTCGCTGCGTACCGAACAGACCCGCAGGCCGCACGATGAGCACCGCAACCATCGCCAGCATTGCCGGAAGCACGCTCAGCTCGAACCCGATGAACGGGACATACGCGGGGATCAGCGTCTGACTCAAGCCGATGACCACGCCACCGATCAGTGCGCCCTTGGGAGAGTCCAGCCCACCGAGAGTTGCGGCAGCGAAGGCATACACGAGTACTCGCACCATCATCGTTGGCTCGAGCAGCACCGAGTTTGCGCTGATGTTGGCAGCAATCGCGCCCAGCCCCGCTGCAAGCGCCCAGCCGTACATCAACGTGGGACCCACTCGAATCCCGTTCAGTTCCGCAGAGACGGGGTCGATCGAAACTGCACGAAATGCCAAACCCGCCCGCGTCCGCTGCAGCAGCAGCGCCAACAGCACGAGCAGAACGATCAAGATCATCCATGCGCCCACCGTCGAGAAGCGGAGTCGCGCGCCGCCGATCGCGAAGTGGTCATCGGCGCCGGAGGGGAAGATCGGAGGGAAAACCCTCGGTCCCGTACCCCACCACTGCCCCATCAGCGAATTCAGCGCCAGCAAGATGCCGATCGTGACGTTGACCAGGGCTAACTCGGGCGCGCTTCGTAGTGGCCGGATGAGCACCCGTTCGGTAGCTGCGCCCGCTGCGACGCCGAAGATGATGGCGCCGACGATCGCGAACGGTGTTACCAGCGGCGCCCCGATCCAAGATGCGAGTCCGCCCCCGGTGACCCCTGGTGCGGCACCGCTGAGGAGGACGAAAGCGACGTACGCCGAGAATGTGGCCATCTCGCCCTGTGCAAAGTTGAGCAGCCCGGTCGAGCGGAAGATGATGACCAGCGCCAGTGCGAGTGATGAGTAGATGGCGCTGTTGAACAGAGCATCGAAGACTCGCTGGAGCAGCAGAACCATGTCCATTTCAGCCGCTCAGCCTCTCTCATCGCCTGCGGCCGGGAGCCGCTGCGTTCGGAGCACGTAGCGGCTGATCGTCGCGGTGCGGCTAGTCCGACGACGCGCCGACGCTTGCAGTCTCGCTCGACGCTTCGGCGTCTTCGGTCGGGTCGGAGAACACGAAGAACTTCAGCCCGATGACAACGATCGCCACGATGGCGATGACGCTCAGCACCATTGCGAGCACACTCTGGGTCGGCCAGCCGACAAGCCAGTAGCCGACAGATGTCTCAGAGGCGTTAATAGCCGGTTGGGAAACGTCGCACAACGTCGCCACGTCCAAGTTGGCGACCTCGCCTGTTGGGAACGTCGCACAGAAATCACCAGCCGAGCCTTTGAAATCTTGTGACTTGAGCGCCTCGGTAACTGCGGGAATGGCCTGGATTTCATTACCGTCGCGGTTGAGCGTCACTGCTTCACGGGCCAGGTGGCTGACGTGGTGCGCGCGAAGCGCGATGTTCAAAGCGAACGTCTGGACGTAGGCGAAGCCCAGCACGCCGAGCACTCCGGCGATCTTGGCCTGTGATGCCACCTTGTCTGCATTGTCGCCACGCAAACCGGCTTTGACCGCGCGCAGCTCGTTCATCGAGACGAATACGACGACCGGCGCGAGCACAACGATTGCGAACCTCAACCCGAACGCCAACGTGCCGACAATCAGGTTGTCCATGTTCATCAGCACCCAGCCGGCGATCAGGAGCACAGGTCCCGCCACAGCGAAGCGCATAGCCCACATCGAGCGGTTCGATTCCGGGCCGGGATCGAATCCCGCCATCGGCGAGACGGGCTCGTCATCGGGTGTCAGGGGAACGACCTGGATGATCTTCTTCTGGATTGCGGTGATCATCGAGGCGATGCCGCCCGGAGCGAAGAATGTGAACAGGATGAGGATCAAGCCGAAAATGGCCGCGGACAACGGGCCGTCACCGTCGAGGTTGTAAAAGCCCAGCGGGATGGAGATGCGCTTGGTGAGGTCGCGCACCCACACCACGAACAAGCCTCCGAAGACGGAACCCTGCAGCGTGCCGACGCCGCCGATGACCAATCCGATGATCAGATCGACTGCGAGCAAGAAGGTGAAGTCCTGGCCGGCCACGAAGCCTTTGTCGAGGCACCACATGAGACCCGCCAGCGAGCCCAACGACGCACTCAGCGCGAAATTGACGGTTTTGTACATCGGCAGGTTGACGCCGTAGACGGCGGCACCAGCCTCATTGTCACGGATTGCGAGCACAGCTCGGCCGGGCCGACTGCTCATGATGTTGCGCACGAGGGCCAAGACGACTACCACCATGAGCAGCAGGATCCAGTACCGGTAGGCGTTGGCGCCGCGGGCGCCGTCAACACCTGGCAGCCACTCCATGAAGCCCGGCCGGTCGACCTCCTCGATGACATCTCGCCCATTGGGGCCGCCAGTTCGACGGGCAATGCCAAGCTCGTCGATGTTCACCAACGTGGGGAACACCGCCGCCTGGGCGATCGTGACCAAGGCCAAGTACAAGCCCTTGACCCGCAAGGCCGGCAAGCCGACGACGATGCCGATAGCGAACCCCACGATGACGGCGACCGGGATGACCATCCAGTAGTCCCAGAGTTCGTCTTGGACCATGGATGCGGTGACGAAGGCACCGATGCCCATGAAGGCCGAGTGGCCCAGCGCGAGCATGCCGTTGAAGCCCACGACAAGGTTGACGGCCAGCACAGCGACCATCAGCACGAGGGCGCGATTCATCTTGCCGATCTCGAACGGCTGGAGCACCAGCGGAACCAGCACGGCGAGGGCTACGGCATAGCCCCAGCCCAAGAACCGCCACTGACGGTGCTGCTTGCCGCCCTTCTCAACGATGAGCAATGGTGAACTCATGAGTATGCAACTCCCCTTCGGGTCGTTGAGCTAGACGCGCTCGATACGGCGGGTTCCGAAGAGACCCGCGGGACGGAACAACAACACGATCAAGATCAGCAGGAACGCCATGGCCAACTGCAAGATCGAGAAATAGGCCTGACCGAGCACGACCACGCCGAACCAAGAAACCAATACCGACTTGACTAAGCCGACTGCCAAGCCACCGACGATGGCTCCCCCGAGGCTGTCGAGGCCGCCAAGAGCCGCTCCGGCCAACGCGTAGATCAGGATGGCCAGCATCATGTTCGGGTTGACACCGCCGAGTGCAGGCGAGACCAGCGCGGCGCCCAAGGTGCCGAACACCGACGCCAGCGCCCAGCCGAAGCCGAGTGTGCGCCCGGTGTTGACGCCGACCAGCCGTGCGGACTCTGCATTCGACGACACCGCCCGGAATGCGAGGCCTGCCTTGGTCTTGCCCAGGATCAGGGCGAGCGCCACCAGCGCAACCGCCAGCGAAGCCCAGATGCCGATGGTTCGATAGTGCAGGCGGGCACCGAGGACTTCCCAGAATGTGCGTCCGACCAAGTCACAGGTCTCTGCATCGACGGTTCCGGCTGCGACCTCCTGCAGCGACCCGTCAACCTCGACACAAGAGAGCATGCCGTCACTGCTCTTCTTCAGCTCGCTGCCGTTCGGCACCCAGCCAGGGAACGCGCCGAACGGATCGTTCACACGGCGCACCTGGTAGTTCCAGATGTCTCCGGCAACAGCGTTGATGAGCAAGAACAAACCGAGCGTGATGAGCACCACTGGCAAGTGGTCGTCGGGGTCGAACGGTCGCACGAGTGCCCGCTCGACGGCTGCGCCGATGATTGCGCTCACCCCCATCGCTATGAGGATCGACAACCAGAGCCACAGGCCCTGCTCGACGTTCAGCACATAGACGAAGAACGCACCGAGCATCGCCAACTCGCCGGTCGCGAAGTTGATCAGCGTCGTCGCCTTGAAAATCAGCACCAACGCCAGCGCCACCGCCGCATACACGGCGCCGTCACGCAGTCCGTTGAAGATGAAATCCGGGAGGATCTCGAAGTTCCAGTTCACTTTCTGCCCCAGTCCCTTCGGATCACGCGCCCAAGTACGCTTCCTGCACAGCAGGATCGTTCTTGAGATGGTCAGCCGGTCCATGCAGAGCGATCTCGCCGCTCTCGATCACGTAGCCGTAGTCGGCCATGTCCAGTGCCAAATTGGCATTCTGCTCGACGACGAGCATCGTCAGCCCGGTTTCCTTGTTGAGCTGTGTGAACCGCTCGAACAAGTCCTCGATGATGAGCGGCGCGAGACCCAGGGACGGCTCGTCGAGCAGCAGCAGCCGGGGCCGGCACATCAACGCCCGGGCCACCGCGAGCATCTGCTGCTCACCGCCGGAGAGCGAGCCCGCCATCTGGTCTCGGCGTTCTTCGAGCCGGGGGAAGATCTCGAACCAACGGTCGACATCGGCCGAGACCTCGTTGTCCCTGCGGGTGTACGCACCGACCTTCAGGTTGTCCATGACCGACAGCTCAGCGAACGTGCCTCGACCCTGAGGCACGTGTGCGACGCCTCGCCGCACGATGTCGGCCGTATGGGCACGGGTGATGTCGGTTCCTTCCATTGTGATCGTGCCGGAAGTTGTGCACATGTTGCACAGCGCCCGCAGCGTCGTGGTCTTGCCGGCGCCGTTGGCGCCGAGAATCACGACGACGTTGCCGTGGGGCACCTCGAAGTTGAGGCCACGAAGGACCTCCACCGCGCCGTAGCGCGCGTGGAGATCCACGGCCTTCAGCATCATCTCTGTCATGAAGAACTCCCCAGGTACGCCTCGATGACCTCCGGGTCGTTGCGCACGACATCGGGGGGACCGTCAGCGATCTTGCGGCCGAAGTTGAGCACGACGAGGTGCTCGCTGATGTTGAGCACCATGCGCATGTGGTGCTCAACCAGCAGGACCGACAGCTTGTGCCGGTCGCGAATGTCCTTGATGTCTTGTGCGAGCGAATCGACCTCTTGGTGTGTGAGGCCCGACGCTGGCTCGTCGAGCATGATGAGGCGCGGGTTCGAGATGAGTGCCCGGGCAAGTTCGATCCGCTTCAGCGTGCCGAATGGCAGACCTGCGGCGGGGAGGTAGGCATATTCCTCGAGGCCGAGCTCCTCGAGAATGTCCCAAGCCCGCCGGCGCAGCGCCTTTTCCTCGTTGCGGGTGTTCAGCCTGAACGCAGCAGTGAAGAAATTGGCCTTGGTGTTCGTGTGATCACCCACCATCACGTTTTCGATGACGGTCATTCCGCGCCACAGCGCCAGGTTCTGGAATGTCCGGTACAGACCGACGCGACTGATCCGGTGCGCCGACATTGCGAGCAGATCATGCCCGTCGAAGGTGATCGAGCCAGTCGTCGGGTCGTAGATCCGACTGACCACGTTGAACAACGTGGTCTTGCCCGCACCGTTCGGCCCGATGAGTCCGAGAATCTGCCCCTCGTCGAGCGTGAAGGACAAATCGTCGAGCGCACGGATGCCGCCGAACTGCACGGAGATGTCTGAGACTTCGAGCAACGCCACGCGTTGAACCCCCTCACGGTCGGCGCCGGTCAGATGACCGGCCGCAGGCAAGTTATCAGGTCAGTTCCTCCGGGCGAGGTTCCGGCTCAGCCCCTCCCCGCCAATATCAGCGGGTGATGGTAGGTCACAAACACGCCGGGCGTGCAAACCGGGCGAGCAACGTGGAGAACTCACCGAAATCTGAGCGCAAACATCGCACGACGGTTGTCGCACAAGCGCCGCCGGGAGGGTTCGGGGAGGAGGACTTGAACCCCCAATGACTGGACCAGAACCAGTTGTGTTGCCAATTACACCATCCCCGAGGGCGCCAAGAAGGCTACCGGCGGGCATGGGAGCCGGGAAGCCGGATTTCTCTGGTCAGTCGCCAAGCCGATCCCGCGCTGCGCGCAGCCGCGCCAACGTCGCGTCGCGTCCGAGCAGCGCGAGCGACTCGAACAGCGGTGGACCCACGGCGCGTCCGGTGACAGCGACGCGCACTGGAGCCTGCGCCTTGCCCAGCTTGAGGCTGAAGGTCTCACCGATCTCGCGCAACAGAGCGTGCAATGCGTCAGCAGTCCACGGCACTTCGGCAAACGCAGCGACGGCCGCGTCGAGAATCTGGGCCGCAGGCGGCGCCGTGGTCTTGCGCCAGTCGTCGGGATCGATCTCAGGCTCGCAGAACAGGAACGCGATGCGATCCGGGGCATCCGACAACACGCGCGTTCGCTCTCGTATCAGGGGTGCAACCGCACTCAATGACTCTTGGTCAACGTCAACTCCCCACGATTCAGCACTCACCCACGGTTCGATCGCCGCGGCGAATCCAGCATCGTCGAGCGCCCGCAAGTACTCGCCGTTCATGGCCGTGAGCTTGTCCATGTCGAACATGGCGGCGGCGGCGTTCACGTCTGCGAGATCGAACAGCTCGACGATCTCGGCGAGCGGTCGAACCTCGATTCCGTCCGGCGGCCCCCACCCCAGCAGGGCGAGATAATTCGCCATGGCGGAGGGCAGAACGCCCCGGTCGCGGTAGCTCGTCAATGAGACGTCGTCCCGCCGCTTGGAAAGCTTGCGACGCTGGCTGTTCACGATGAGCGGCAAGTGAGCGAATGCCGGCACGTCGGCCGATCCCAGCGCAGCGCGCAGCAGTACCACCTTCGGCGTCGTATTGAGCAGGTCCTCGCCGCGCACCACGTGCGTGATGCCCAGGTCGAGGTCGTCGACTGCATTGGCCACAAAAAACGTCGCGCGGCCATCGCTGCGTCGCACCACGAAATCCTCGATGGCGGCGTTCGGAAACTCGACGCGCCCTCGAACGACGTCATCGAAAGCTGTGACGCCTTCATCCGGCACTGAGAAACGCACGGCGCCCTCGTCGTGGTAAGCACGTCCCTCGTCCAGCCAGCGCTCGACGGCAGCGTCGTACAGATCGTTTCGACGGCTCTGATAGATCGGCTCGCCGTCGAAGTCGAGTCCCAGCCAATCAAGCATCTCGAAGATCTCCGAGACATGATCCGCGGTTGCAAGTTCGGTGTTGGTGTCCTCGATGCGCAGGAGCATCTCGCCGCCGCAGTGCCGGGCGTACAGCCAGTTGTACAAAGCAGTGCGCGCGGTACCCAGATGGGGGAGGCCGGTTGGAGCCGGAGCGAAGCGCAGCCGCGGACGGCCCCTCAGCACTGGCCGGTACGGCAGTTCGGGTCTGACGGATCGACCCAGCGGCCGACGGGCCTGCCCGCGAGTGCGAGCAAGCGTTGCAGTGGCGGCGTGGACAGGTCCACTTCGAGCGCATCGAGTCCCGGCCACGTCCACACGGCCGGCGCTGCTGCAAGCACACGATCCACCAGCAATTCGTCGAGTCCGGCACCGGCGCTGATCGCCTGCTGCAGGTCGTAGCCGAGAACGGTCAGCTCGACGACTCGCGTCCACAGCAGCTCACGCAGTCGCGGGCTGAAGCCTGCTCCCGCATCGAGGCTCGCAGCGACTGCGAGCACCGTGCGAATGCTCTCCACGACGGGCTGCGTCGGGTCGGGTCGCTTCGCGGAGGTGCTGCCGAGACCCAATCCGAACCTGGCCGCAGGTCGTGCCAACTCGATGGACGGCGGAGCAGGCTGTCCGCTCATCTCAGCTGCGGCGGCCATGTTGCTGTTGGCGACGCGCTCGAGCAGATCGGCGATGGTGTGGTCGCCCAAGGGGTGCGCCAGCGGCATGGTCAGGTGTTCCCACGCCGGCAGACGCATCCGCGCGGCGAAGTCGGTGCAGGCTCGGCGATGCAGGCGCAGCAGCTCTCGATCGGTGTGCGTACTGGAAGTTGTGCTGCTCATCACCATCAGTGTCTCCTCACGCCGATCCCCAACGCCGCCTCCGACTTCACGTGCACGTGTCCGATCAACCGACGCCGGACGGAGCGGGCGTCACGCTCGCGAACTCGGTGCTCAGCCATCGGGGTCCCGAGTCAATGAGAGCGGATCGGACCGGTAGCGCTGGGCAATCTCGGCCGGCGTCAACGCGAGCACCTCGGACGCCACGCAGGCGACGAGCCTTCGTACTTCGTTGTAGTGGTGCGCTTCAGCAGCCCCTTCGAACAGGCTCTCGCGCCGCGTCACCAGCTCTGCGGGCGGTTGATCATCGAAGTAGCCGAAGGCCGTGTAGGCCGTTTCCAGATCGTGCACGACAGGCGCTCGACCGAAGATCGATGCTCGCTTGAGGGCGACTGCAACGCAGCCAGCGTCGACATCGCGCCGATCTTCGCCTTCGACGAGCAGCACGCGTTCATCGAACAGGTGCACGAGCCCGTAGGCGTATCCCTGATCCGGTCCCGGGTGCCCACGAAGGGCCCCGATCGGCTGTCCTGCATCGAGATCGCCCGGCCGCGCAGCGACCCAACGACGCGGCGTGACCTCCGGAGAGGCGTACGCGCGAACTTCGTCCAGCGGATGAACACGAACGTGGCGCGGCGCAGCCATCGCAGCGCAGTCTAGGAAACGACGCCGACGCGAACGCCGGTCACTGGCGCCCGCGCGCTGTGGCGGTCACTGGCGCTTGCACGCGGTGGCGGTCATTGGCGCTTGCGCGCTAGGGCATAGATCATCGAATCGCGCAATGCCAGCCAGGATGCCTCGATGATGTTCTCCGAGACACCGATGGTGGTCCACGTCGATTCGCCGTCAGTGGAGTCGATCAGCACCCGCGTCACGGCTTCGGTTCCCCGATCTGCATCCAGCACTCGCACCTTGTAATCGGTCAGCCGGACGTTTGCCAGCTCGGGATAGACGTCCCCGACCGCTCGTCGAAAGGCATTGTCGAGGGCGTTCACGGGTCCGTCGCCCTCGCCAACCGTGACGCGACGCTCGCCCGCGACCACGATCCGCAGCGTCGCCTCGGTGTCGAACTCGGCTTCGCGACCCCGTTCAACCAAGACCCGGAACGACTCGACATTGAAGTAGTCGAACGTCTGGCCCGCAGCCCTCCGCAGGAGCATCTCCAGCGATGCGTCGGCGACTTCGAAGTGGTAGCCGGCGTGCTCGAGCCGCTTCAGCTCATCGACCACGCCGGCCATATCGGCGCGGTCGATCTCGATGCCCAGCTCGCCCGCCTTCAACTCCACCGACGCGCGGCCTGACAGGTCACCGAGCAGGAACCGCGTGCTGTTGCCCACAGCAGCAGGATCGACGTGCTCGTAGCTGTCGGGGCGGCGGGCGATGGCGCTGGTGTGCAGCCCTGCCTTGTGCGCGAAGGCCGACGCGCCGACGTACGGCTGCTGATTCTGAGGAGGCATGTTCACGAGCTCGGCGACGTGGTGCGCCACTGAGGTGAAGCGCGCCAAGCAATCGCGAGACACCGTCTCGATACCCATTTTGAGCGTGAGGTTGGGCACCAGCACGGTGTTGTCGCAATTTCCCGTTCGCTCGCCGTAGCCGTTGACGGTGCCCTGGACGTGCGTCGCTCCGGCAACAACACCCGCAACGGCGTTGGCCACCGCGCAGCCGGTGTCGTTCTGGGTGTGCATGCCGATCTGCACCCCGTCGAAGTGCCGCACCACGTCACCCACGATCGCTTCCACCTCGTGCGGCAGCGAGCCGCCGTTGGTGTCGCACAGCACCAGACAGTCAGCGCCGTTGACCGCCGCGGCCTCCAACACCCCGAGGGCGAATTCGGGATTCCGCTTGTATCCGTCGAAAAAGTGCTCTGCGTCGAAGAAGACACGCAGCCCTTCCCTCTTGAGGAACTCCACCGAGTCACCCACCATGGCGATGCCCTCCGACAGCGGCTGCCGGAGCGCTTCGGTGACGTGATAGTCCCACGACTTGCCGACGATGCACACCGTGGAGGTGCCGGCGCCAAGCAGCGAGCTGAGCGTCTGGTCGTCGTCAACGCGACCGCGAGGCCGCCGCGTCGAACCAAACGCCACCAGCGTGGCGTGCTGGAGCTCAAGTTCGGTGGCCGCACGCTCAAAGAAGGCCTCGTCCTTGGGGTTCGATCCGGGCCAGCCGCCTTCGATCCAGTGAATTCCCATCGAGTCCAGCTGGCGGGCAACCTTCAACTTGTCGTCGGGCGAAACGGAAATGCCTTCGAACTGCACCCCGTCGCGCAGCGTTGTGTCGAAGATCTCCACCCGCTCGGGCCACGCCGGATGCCGCACGCCTTCGCGGTCGAGGGGCGGTGCGTCACCGGGTTCGGGAGAGTTGTCGTGTACAGCCATCGCGCTCACCCGTCCGTCAGGCCAGCGTGGATGGCCTTGGCGATCTCGTCGGTGCCGATGTCGGGCACCTCGTCGTGCGAGACGGCGGCCTCACAGGCAGCTCGAACTCGTGCAGCACACTCGGCCTCGCCCAAGAACTCGAGCATGAGCACGGCCGAGAGAACAGCTGCAGTGGGGTTCGCCAGACCTTGACCGGCGATGTCAGGAGCCGAGCCATGGACGGGCTCGAACAGCGAAGGCGACGTTCGGTCCGGGTTGAGATTGGCCGAAGCCGCCAATCCGATGCCACCTGAGATTGCCCCGCCCAAGTCGGTGAGAATGTCGCCGAACAGGTTGTCGGTGACGATCACCTCGTAGCGGTGCGGATCTTCCACGAAGTGGATGCATGCAGCATCGACGTGGTTGTACGCCGTGCCGACATCTGGATACTCGACGGCGACCTCGTTGAACGTGCGCTCCCACAGGTCACCCGAGAACGTCAGCACGTTGGTCTTGTGAACCAGCGTGAGGTGACGCCGCTCGCGCTGGCGAGCCAGCTCGAAGCCGTAGCGGATGACGCGTTCAGCGCCCATGCGGGTGTTGACCGAGCCCTGCGTCGCAATCTCGTGTGGGGTGCCCTTGCGAAGGAAGCCTCCCTCGCCCGCATATGCGCCCTCAGTGTTCTCGCGAATGACCGTGAAACTGTGTCCGTCGGGCAGGGTGAACGGACGAAGGTTCACATAGAGATCCAGCGAAAAGCGGGCCTTCAGCAGCAGGCCTCGCTCGATGACGCCGGGTGGTACCTCAGGCGTGCCGACTGCGCCCAGCAAGATCGCGTCATAGGCGCGCAGCTCATCGAGCGTGTCGTCGTCGAGCACCGTGCCGTCGCGGAGGTAGCGCTGACCGCCCAGATCGAAATCGGTCGTCGAGATATCGGCGCCGGCGGCAGTGATGACATCGAGCGCAACGGAAATGACCTCAGGCCCAATGCCGTCTCCCCCGATGACTGCGATGCGATGGGTCACTGTCTCATTCCCTTTCCCGGACATCAGCTGCTTCTTCGACGCCCGCCGAGGCCCTTGTAGGCCATTTCTGTCGGATGAGTGTGCCCCGAGAAGCCCTCGGTAACCTCACGCAGGTGCCCCAGACCCATCGAATCTCACGCGAGGCCCATGATCGCCTCAGCGCCGAGCTCACCGATTTGGCCGGTCGAGGCCGCATCGACATCGCCACACAGATCGAGACCGCTCGCCTGCTGGGCGACCTGTCGGAGAACGGCGACTACCACGCCGCCAAGGAAGAGCAGGGAAAGATGGCGGGCCGCATCATGCACCTGACCTCCATCTTGGAGAACTGCGAGATCATCGAGGTGCCCTGCAACGGAGTGGTCGCTCCCGGAAACGTGATTTCGATCCGCTTCGAGGGCGACGACATCGTTGAGCAGTACCTGTTCGGTTCCATCGAGGAGCGCCGGCCCGGCATGGATATCGTCTCGCCCGGCTCGCCGATGGGTCAAGCCCTCGAAGGCGCGCAAGCCGGTCAGACCGTCAGCTATGAAGCCAACGGCAACACGCTCAGCATCGAGATCGTCGCCATCGAGTCCTGATCGCCGCCTGAATGCGGGCAGCGTCGACGTCGGCTGTTCCAACGCTGCCGCCGTTGCCGTTGGCAGAGGGCATGTGCAGGGTCCATAGTGATGGGGTGACCAACACCAGTACGCCGCAAGGCCCAGCGGTCGGGCCGCGAACGCTCAGCCAGAAAGTCTGGGACCGCCACCTCGTACGCGCTGGCGACGGACTGCCCGACCTTCTCTATATCGACCTTCACCTCGTGCACGAGGTGACCTCGCCGCAGGCGTTCGAGGGCCTGCGCATATCCGGGCGAACCGTGCGGCGCCCGGACCTCACCGTGGCGACCGAGGACCACAACGTCCCGACTGCAGATCTGCACCTGCCGATCGCCGATCCGATCTCGGCCAAACAGGTCGAGGTGCTGCGGACCAACTGCGACGAATTCGGCATCACGCTGTATCCGATGGGCGACCCTGGTCAGGGCATTGTCCATGTCATCGGGCCGGAACGCGGCCTGACGCTGCCGGGCATGACCGTGGTGTGCGGGGACAGCCACACTTCGACGCACGGTGCCTTCGGCGCGCTGGCGTTCGGCATCGGGACATCTGAGGTCGAGCACGTGCTGGCCAGCCAGACGCTGCCCCAGACGCGTCCCGCCACCATGGAAGTACGGGTCACCGGGGCGGCGCCTGCCGGCGTGACCGGCAAGGACATTGTGCTCGCCATCATCGGACAGATCGGCACCGGCGGCGGCATCGGGCACGTCATCGAGTACCGCGGCGAGGCCATCCGGGCACTGTCGATGGAGGGCCGGATGACGGTGTGCAATATGTCCATCGAAGCCGGCGCCAAGGCTGGTCTCATCGCCCCCGACGACACCACCTTTGAGTACTTGCGAGGCCGACCCGGGGCGCCATCAGGCGCCGATTGGGCCGCCGCCGTCTCGGACTGGCGCTCGCTGGCCACCGACGAGAGGGCGACATTCGACAAATCGGTGGCGATTGACGCCTCCGCGCTGCGGCCCCACGTCACCTGGGGCACGAACCCCGCTCACGTCATTCCCATCGATGCTGCGGTTCCGGGGCCCGCTGACTTCGACGACCCCGTCGACGCCGCGACTGCGCAGCGAGCCCTTGACTACATGGGTCTCGAGGCGGGCGTGCGGTTGTCCGACGTGAAGGTGGACACCGTCTTCATTGGAAGCTGCACGAATTCGCGGATCGAGGACTTGCGAGCGGCTGCAGCAGTTGCCCGCGGGCGCAAGGTGGCCGACGGTGTGCGGACGCTGGTCGTTCCAGGCTCATTCGCCGTGAAGGCCCAAGCCGAAGCCGAGGGTCTGGACGCGGTGTTCACCGAGGCCGGCTTCGACTGGCGGGAGCCGGGCTGTTCGATGTGCCTGGCCATGAATCCCGACAAGCTGTCGCCCGGCGAGCGATCGGCTTCGACCTCGAACAGGAATTTCGAGGGACGCCAAGGGCGAGGCGGGCGGACTCACTTGTGCTCCCCCGAAGTCGCTGCGGCGACTGCGATTGCGGGTTCATTCGCCACGCCCGAAGATCTCGGCTGAGCACAGCTGATTCAACTGTTACAGCCACACCCACACCGAAGAGGGCACAAACATGGAGCCAGTACGCGTGCACGAAGGCCGGGCAGTCCCGCTCGATCGCTCGGACGTGGACACCGACCAGATCATTCCCAGCGATTGGTTGAAGCGGGTCGAACGCACCGGCTTCGGCAAGGGGCTGTTCAGCGAGTGGCGAGACGAGCGCGACTTCGTGCTCAATGACGAGCGATACGCCGGCGCATCAATCCTGGTGGCGGGATCCAACTTCGGCACGGGCTCGTCGCGAGAGCACGCCGTGTGGGCGCTCATGGACTACGGGTTCGTGGCAGTGGTGTCGCCTCGGTTCGGCGACATCTTCCGCAACAACTCCACAAAGAACGGCCTGGTGCCGGTTCAGGTATCCGACGAGACGGCCACGAGACTGCGCTCGGCCCTGGCTGAGGATCCCGACCTGTCCGTGACCGTCGATGTCGAACGCCGGATGCTGAGCGTGCCGGCGGTGGGCATCGAGGAGCCGTTCCCGATGGACGACGCCACCCGGGAGCGCTTCCTCGAAGGTCTTGACGACATCGGCATCACTATGCGCAGCGTGGACGCGATCGACGGCTACGAGACGGGCCGGCCCGATTGGATGCCGACCACGTAGTTGCGCATCGGCTCAGGCAGGCCGCATCTCGACATCGAGTCGCTTCAAGCCCCGCAGCAAGAAGCTGGGGTGGTACTCGAAGTCGTTCGAGCCTGAGAGCTTCACCGACGCCAGCCTTGTCGAGAGTTCCTCCGCCGCGACGCGCCCTTCCAGGCGTGCCAGTGCAGATCCCAGACAGAAATGGATACCGCGGCCGAACGCGAGGTGGTTCATCACGCCCTTGCGCATGGGGCAGAACGATTCAGCGTCGTCGAACGCCGATTCGTCACGGTTCGCCGAGGTGAACATCACCACGACGTGCGAGCCGGCAGGGAGCTCGACGCCGGCCACTTGAGTGTCTTTCGTCACGACGCGGAACATCCCCTGCGTCGGTGTCGACATTCGCAGCGTCTCTTCGACGACGGCCTTCGCTCGAGACGCGTCTGCTCGTAGCGCATCCCACTCGGTGTGGTGCTCCCCCAGCAGCCGCATCATCTCGGTGAGCATCTTGGTGGTGGTCTCATTGCCGGCGACCAGCAGCTGCTCGATGATGCTGAGCATCTCTGACATCTCCAGCGGCGCTGTCGATAGGGCTTCGCCGCCCTGAGGGTTGTGGTCACCCTCGTGGCGGTCAATGCGGGCGTTCAGCAGATTCGTCAGGAGGTCGTCGGCGGGCTCGGTCCGGCGCTGTTCGAGCTGTGCGGCGAAGTACTTCTGGAACTTGATCACCTCTCGCTCGGCGTCCAAGCGTTCCTCGACGGAGATGTTCGTGCCGATACCGGCAATGGAGGCGTCGCTCCAACGCTTGAAGTCGGCCAAGCGGTCATCGCGAACGTTGAGCGCTCGGGCGATGACCGCCACCGGCAGCGGTACTGCGAACGCCTCAACGAAGTCGATCGGGTCGCCGGGGGCGACCGCGGCGAGCATCTCATCGATGAGCGTCGTCGTGATCTCACGAATCGCTGGCTCAAGGTCGTTGATGACTTTGGGCGTGAACGCCTTGCTGACGAGGCGGCGGAACCGGGTGTGGTCGGGAGGATCCGCCGTGAGCATCGTGCCGACGCGGTCGTAGCCGCCTTCAGCCTCGTAGAGCTCCCTGGTACGACGTGCGAGCTCAGAGTTGCCCCGCCCGCCGACATCGAATCGGGACGAGAACGTCTCGTGATCCCGCACCACCTCGAGCACGTCGTCATACCTCGTGATGAGGTACAGCGGAGGTCCTCCGGCGCCGGCAGCAAAGACCGGCGCCGACGCTCGCATCTCGGCGTAGTACGCGTGCGGGCACTGCTGTGCGGAGGGGTCGAACAATCCGAATTCCGCCAACTCGACTTCGCCGGGAGTCGTCGGATGCGTTTCAGACATATGGCCCTGGAACCCTGGTGAGTCGATGCCCGGCACCGGCTCACCGTACTGTTAGGAGACTGAACTGTTGGGAGACTGATGTGAACGGGAAAGCCGTCCAGCAGCCGTCGGTCGCTGCTCGATCCGTTGTGGTCTCGTCCGGCTGCATTCGGTGCGACCCTGCTGGCTGTTGTCGCCCTGCTCGGCGCAGGGTGTGGCGATTCGAGCAGCGAAGCACACGACCCCATCGGCGATGGCTCGCTAGGTGTGGTGCGGGTTGAGCGCGGCGACGCCATTCAGATACGGACCATGACGCGCCTCAGCGGACCTGTCAGCCATGGCCTGACCACCTACCACCAAGCCTCTGTATTCGCCGTCGAGGACTACGGCACGATCCAAGGCGTCACAGTGGAGGTGACCGGCCTCGACGAGCAATGCACCCCTGAGGGCGGCCAGCAGGCGGCACGCACGGTGATCGCCGACCCGGCCATTGTCGGTGTGGTGGGAACGTCGTGCTCAGCAGCTGCTACGGGCGCTTCGCCGGTGCTCTCCGACGCGGGTCTGACGATGATCTCTCCGTCGAACTCCTCGCCCGCCCTGACCTCCGATCTGGCAGGCAATCCCAACGAGTTCTACCGTCCGGGGTACTTCCGCACGGCTCAGAACGACCTGTATCAAGGCGAGGCGGTGGCGAGCTTCCTCCGCGATGCGCACGGTGCCGGGCGTGTGGCCGTCATCCATCACGGCGACGCATACACCAAGGGTTTGGCCGAGGCGTTCCGCAACGCCTTCGAGCGTGTCGGGGGTCGCGTTACCGGCTTTGTCGAGGTCGATCAGGACGCCACGGATCTCACGAGCGTGCTCGCCGAGTTCGCCGATGGCGCCCCGGACGCGCTGTTCTTGCCGGTCACCCGTCCGCTGGCCGACTACGCGGTCTCGCAGGTCCGAGCGTCGGACGCTCTGGGAGAGATCATCTTGGTTGCGGCCGACACGGTGCTCAACGTGCCGTTCCTCGAGCTGGAGGAGAACGAGGGCATCTTTGTCGCCGGTCCTGATCTGCGCTATGGCGGCAATGCCAATCAAGCCACGGGGCGAACCGCCGACCAGGTGATGCAGCGGTTCATCGATGAAACCGGCGAACCCCCGGTTCGGGCGTTCTGGGCTCACTCCTATGATGCGGCCACGCTGCTGCTCGACGCTGTGCTGGCGGCGTCATGGCTTGACGACGGCGCCCTGGTGATCGACCGGGCCGCAGTGCGCCAGCACCTCCACCAGGTGACCGGGTTCGACGGGCTCATCGGGACGCTCAGCTGCGACGGGTTCGGAGACTGCGGTCCGGCAAAGATGACCATCGTCCAGAGCCTCGGCCCGGGCAATGCCGAGGCGTCGCTGCGCAATGTCGTGTACGAGTTCTCGCCCCCCCAGCCATGAATGCGCCGACGAGGAGCAGGGGCTCGCGCTGTAGAAGCTGGAGGAGCGGGTTAGCCGGCGAAGAAGCGCAGCATCCAGGTTGCTGCGAGCTCCTGATTGCAAGGGGTGGCCAGGCTGGCCTTCGCTTCGGCCACGGTTTCAGCGCCTAACAGCTCGGTGCGGCTCTCGTACAGCGGTCCGACGAACTCGGGCTGGAATTCCGGGTGGCCCTGCAAGCCAACCAGGTGCTCCCCCACCGCCAGCATCGCAATCGGGCAGCGATCTGCACCCGCGAGCACGACGCCGTCGGGTGGGAGCGACAGCACCTGGTCTTGATGGCTGTGAATGAGGCGGATCTCATCCGATGGCGGATCCATCCAGCTGCGGTGCTCATGGAGTTTCCAGACGTTCGCACCGACCGTCCAGCCGTGTGGCGCGCGTTGTACCGTTCCGCCGAGAGCGTGGGCGATCATCTGGTGACCGAAACAGACACCGAACATCTTTCGACGCTCAGCGTGCAACTGCCTCACGAAGTCGACGAACCGGGCAATCCACGGCACGTCGTCGTACACAGAAGCTCGCGTGCCCGTAGTCATCCAGCCGTCGTAGACGTCGAGGTCGTCTGGCCACTCGCCATCAGGAATGCTGAAGGTGTCCATCTGCACGTTCGGATCGACCCGCGCAATCACGCCGGCGAACATGTCGGAATAGGTACCGCAGATCGATCTCAATTCGGGAGCGGGATCGTCGCAGCGCAGCAAGCCCAATCGCAATGGCGGGGACACGTGCTCTGGCACCGAATGCTCAGCGGAACGACGAGACGAGCGCGTCGCTCGAACCCGTCCGCAGCGGCTCCAGCAGACCCCGTTCGCGCAGGATCGGCATGACGCCCTCGCCGAACCAGTAGGCCTCTTCGAGATGCGGGTAGCCCGAAAGGATGAACTCGTCAAAGCCAAGTGCGTGATACTCGGCGATGCGGTCGGCAACTTCGGCGTAGCTGCCCACAAGTGCGGTGCCAGCGCCTCCCCGAACCAACCCGATGCCCGCCCAGACATTGGGATGGATCTCGAGTCGGCCGCCCTGCTCTGAGTGCAGTTGCGCCATCCGGCGCTGGCCCTCGGACATGGTGGTGGCGAAGTCGGCTTGGGCCGAAGCGATCGCCTCGGGACTCATGTGGGCGAGCATGTCATCGGCCACGGCCCACGCATCGGCTGCATCAGGTCGGGTGATGACGTGAAACCGAATGCCGAATCGCAGGGTGCGTCCCTGTTCGGCCGCCAGCGCCCGCATGCGACCCAGTCGTTCGGTCACCATGTCCGGCGGTTCGCCCCAGGCGAGATACACGTCGACGTGGGAGGCGGCGATGCGCTCAGCGGCGGGCGAAGCTCCGCCGAAGTACACGGGCGGCACCGGATCGGGAACATCGCGGGTCGTTGCGCCGGCGACCTTGTAGAAGTCGCCGTCGAAGTCGAACGGGTCCCCGCTCCACGCCTCGCGCACGATCTGCAGGAACTCGCCCGTCCGGGCATAGCGAGTGTCCTTGTCGAGCCAGTCGCCGAAGCGATTCAGCTCGCGCGGCTCTGCTCCGGTCACGATGTTGAGCAGCAATCGGCCGCCGGTGAGCCGCTGGTAGGTGGAAGCCATCTGCGCGGCAAGCGTGGGCGAGAGGAACCCGGGCCTGAACGCCACCAGGAATTTGATGCGGCGCGTCAGCGGCGCCAGGGCGATGGTGGAGAGCCAGGCGTCCTCGCACATCGTCCCGCACGGCGTGAGCATCCCCTCGTAGCCGAGCTGATCGCACGCGGTCGCTATCTGCGCGAGATAGTCCATCGACGGCGACCGCCAATGCGCGCCCGGTTCATCGGGCAGCACGTCGCGCGAGTCGCCTCCGGTTGGCAAGAACCAGTGGACCTTCATCGGCCGACCACCTCTCTGACACCGCAGTGCCGCACACGGGGGACTACGAACGTCACCCCAAACCGGCGGTGACGATATCGGTTACGGTACCGCAAGTCCTTTGGGACTTTGCCGACAATGGCACCCGTCGTCGTCTTGATATCGGGTGCGCTCAGGGAGGAAAACAGCCCTATGGGGACCACAACGACACGCGGCCCGAGCCGCCATATCGGCCGGCTACTGGTCGCGTTGCTCGCGGTATTCGCGTTGATCGCAGCATCTTGCGCCAGCGACGATGACGCTCCGACGACCGATGGCACACAGACAACGGATTCAGACTCGGCAACTGAGACCGTCGGCGATGCGGACGACGAAATGGCCGACGACGACATGGCCGACGACGACATGGCTGCGGCCCACGGACCGTGCAACGACGGAGCGAATGTCGGCGGGACGCTCATTATCGGCACCACGCAGGTTCCGAGACATCTGAACGGAACGGTGCAATCGGGTTACGCGACCGCTGTGCCCGGCACGCAGCTCAATGCGAGCCCGCTGCTGTACGACGACGAGTACAACCCCATGCCCTACTTGGCGCAGAGCTGGGAGATCTCAGAGGACGGCCTCGCGGTGACGCTGCATCTCGTCGAAGATGCCGTCTTCCACGACGGCATGCCGATCACCTCGGCTGATGTGGCCTTCTCGATCCTGACCGTGCAGGCCAACCACCCGTTCAAGCCCATGTATGCACCGGTGACAAGCGTGGACACCCCCGATGCGCACACCGCCGTCATCAACCTCAGCCAGCCGCACCCGGCGATCCTGCTGGCGATGTCGCCCGGTCTGCTGCCGATCATCCCCAAGCACATCTTCGATGACGGCCAGGACCCCAAGACCCACCCGCGCAACACCGAGGACTTCGTGGGCTCGGGCCCGTTCCGCCTGGCCGACTACGAGCCGGGCACCATCATCCGGATGGAGCGTTTCGACGACTTCTTCATCGAGGGCACGCCGTGCCTCGACGAGATCGTGATGGAAATAACGCCCGATCCGACTGCCATCGTGCTGGGTCTCGAGAACGGCACCACCCACCTTGCGTCCACGCTGGGGCCGTCAGCCAACATCTTGCGCCTGATGGAAAACCCTGATGTCGAGGTCAGCTCCAAGGGTCACGAGGCCATCGGCCAGGTCCAGTGGATGGAAATGAACGTGAACGATCCGGCACTGTCGGACAAACGGGTGCGCCAGGCGATTGCGTACGCGATCGACCGGGACTTCCTCGCCGAGGTCATCGACCAGGGGCTCACGTTCCCCGCACCGACGGGCATCGTCGCCGCGAGCCCGTTCCACAACACCAACGTGAACCACTACGACAAGGACATCGACAAGGCGAAGGCACTGCTGGCCGAGGCCGGATACGGCCCTGGTGAGCTGCAGCTCACCATCGACTACATCCCGCCGACGCAGGTGATCTACGCGGAGTACGTGGTGCAGGCGCTTGAAGAGGCGGGCATCGAGACCGAGCTGAGCGTGTCGCCTGACTTCCCGACGTGGGCGCAGCGCGTGGCCGCAGGCGAGTTCCAGATGACCATCAACAATGTCTGGAACTGGGGCGATCCAGTGATCGGCGTGCACCGCACGTATCTCAGCGACAACCGGGTCGGCGTCATCTGGACGAACAACACCGGATACTCCAATGCCGATGTCGATCGTATCCTCGCCGCAGCCGGCCAGGAATTGGACGCCGACGCACGCGCGGCGCTCTACGCGGAGTTCCAAGACATCGTGGCAGAAGAGGTTCCGATCTACTTCTTGACCACTCCGCCGTTCTGGCAGGCGTACAACCCGTCCGTGATGAATCCGCCGACCAACAACGTCTGGGGGCAGATGTCCCCCATGCACACGGTCTGGTTGGACCAGTAGGCCCGCCGCTGCGCTCCAGGCTTGTGCTGGTGACGGCGACCGCGAGCGGCCGACCGGCGCGGCTCGGGGAGTCCGGCACGTACCAATGCTGAGATCGATCGCAGCCAGGATCGCCCAGGCGCTTGGGCTGATCCTGGCTGTGGTCGCGCTCAATTTCCTGCTCATCCACATCACGCCTGGCGATCCGGCCACGGTCATCGTGGGCGAGAGCGGGGCCGGCGATCCTGAGCTGCTAGAGGAGATCCGCGCCCGGTACGGACTCGACCGCCCCGTCATCGTGCAACTCGGCTCCTACATCGGCCGGGTAGCAACCGGCGACCTGGGCGAGTCGTACTTCTTCAATCAATCCGTCAGCTCGCTGATCGCCAATCGGTTGTGGCCGACGGTGCTGCTGGTCGGTACCGCACTGACCTTCGCCGTCGTCGCTGGAACGTTGGTGGGCGTGTTCACTGCTCGCCGTCCGGAGAGCGCGCTCAGTCACAGCGCCACCGTGCTGGCATTGGTGGGTTTCTCGATGCCGGTGTTCTGGACCGGCATCATGCTGGTGATCCTGTTCGCATCGGCATGGAATCTCCTGCCGGTGCAGGGATGGCACGACGTGAGCTACACCCCCGGTGTGGTGGGGAACATCGCGGACGTGGCCGAGCACTTGGTACTGCCGGCGCTGACGCTAGGCCTCATCTACCTAGCGCAGTACAGCCGACTGTCGCGGGCGTCGATGCTCGAAGTGCTCGAGTCGGACTACGTGCGAACTGCTCGGGCCAAGGGGCTAAGCGAGTCGAGCGTCGTGTACAAGCATGCGCTGCGCAATGCGATCATCCCCGTGGTGACCGTGGTCGGCTTGCAGTTCGGCGCACTGCTCTCGGGTGCGCTGCTGGTTGAGACGGTGTTCAACTGGCCAGGCCTCGGCCGGCTCGCGTTCGACTCGATCCTGCGGCGGGACACATCTGTCTTGCTGGGAGTGCTGCTCGTGTCGTCGGTCATGGTCATCGCCGCCAACCTGGCGACCGACTTGCTCTACACCGTCATCGATCCACGCATCCGACTTCGTGAGCGTTCCCGTGTCTGAGATGTCGACGCCGGCTGACCCCGCTGCACCGATGGCGCTCGAGATGGGAGCGGGTGCCGTCGCCCTGCCCGCTCGGGAGACGTTGCGGCTCTTCGTGCGGAACAAGGCGGCGGTTGCGGGAGTCGTGCTGCTCCTCGGCATGGTTTTCATGACGGTCGCGGGCCCGAGCTTGTACGACCAGGATCCCAAGGACATCATCGCGAGGCCGCTTCAGGCCCCTGGCGAGATAGCCGAGGCCCGTCTCGGCACCGACTACCTGGGTCGTGACGTGCTCGCAGGCGTGGTGTCCGGCGGCACCACCAGCTTGACGGTCGCCGCTATGGCAGCCGCAATGGTCGTCATCATCGGAGTGAGCATCGGAGCGTTCGCTGGCTACTACGGCGGATGGCTCGACAGCGCCCTCATGCGCTTCACCGAGTTCTTCCAGGTGCTGCCCGCATTGCTGTTCGCGATGGTGCTGGTCGCTTTGTTCAAGCCGTCGAAGTGGACCATCGCGTTCGCGATCGGCGTGGTCGCGTGGCCGGGCATCGCGCGAATCACCCGCGCCGAGTTCTTGCGGCTGCGGGACCTGGAATTCGTGCGCGCTGCCCGGGCACTCGGCGCGAACGACTGGCGCATCATGCGCCGGGTGGTCTTCCCCAATGCACTGCCGCCACTGATCGTCTCGGCAACCCTCATCATGGGCACGGCGATCCTGTTCGAAGCAGGTTTGGCATTCTTGGGTCTGGGCGATCCGAACAGCAGCAGCTGGGGACTCATGATCGGGTTGAACCGTGGCAACTTCCTCACTGCGTGGTGGTCTGTGACGTTTCCCGGCTTGGCAATCTTCGTCACAGTGCTGAGCTTCAGCCTCATCGGCGACGGCCTGCAGGACGCCTACAACCCCAAACTGCGGGGGCGCTGAGCCGTGAACGAGGTCCGTACGGCCCCCATGGCGACCGGTACCGCGAATGATGCGCCGAGGCTCTCGGTTCGGGGACTCACTGTCCGCTTCGACGCGTTCACCGCGGTGAACGATGTCGGGTTCGATCTCCACGGCGGCGGGACGCTCGCTGTGGTCGGCGAATCGGGTTCGGGCAAGTCGGTGACTGCTTTGTCGATCATGCGGCTCATCGAGATCGGGACGAGAGCCACCATCGACAGCGGGGAGGTGCTGTTCAGGCACGACGATGGACAGGTCGTCGATCTGCTGAAGCTCGCAGAGCAGCAGATGCGCTCCATCCGTGGAGACCGGATCTCGATGATCTTCCAGGAACCGCTGACGAGCCTCAACCCCGTCTACACCGTCGGCAGCCAGATCAGCGAGGCGTTGCGCCTCCACCGTGGCATGAATCGTGCCCAGGCCCGGCAGCGAACCCTCGAAATGCTCGATCGCGTCCGGATTCCCGACGCCACGCGCCGGATCGACCAGTACCCCCACGAGATGTCAGGCGGGATGCGCCAACGGGTGATGATCGCAATGGCGCTCGCATGCGATCCGGCAATCCTCATCGCCGACGAGCCGACAACAGCGCTCGATGTGACGATCCAGGCGCAGATCCTGGCGCTGATGGCAGAGATGCAGCGCGAGACAGGTGCCGCAGTGCTCATCATCACTCACGACATGGGTGTCGTCGCCGAGATCGCCGACGAGGTGGTCGTCATGCAAGCGTCGCGGGTAGTCGAAAGCGGTGAAGTCCACGATGTCTTCGAGCGGCCGCAGGAGATCTATACACGCTCCCTCCTCGCGGCGGTGCCGCGCCTTGGCTCAATGACCGGCGAGAGCGAGCCCCGTCGATTCGAATTGCTCGACACGGGCGAATTCGGCGACCCCGAACCAGTCGCTGCCGCGACGTCGGACCCGGTTGTGGACGCATGAGCACCCCGGCTCCCGCAACGCCGATCGTCGAAGTTGAGGCGCTGACCAAGCACTTCCCGGCTCCTGGCAAAGCGCGTGTCCATGCCGTCGAGCAAGTCAGCCTTCAGGTCGGCCGCGGCGAGACCCTGGCGATTGTGGGAGAAAGCGGCTGCGGAAAATCCACGCTTGCGTACCTCATCATCCGGCTGCTTGACCCCACGAGCGGCACGATCCGCCTCGACGGCACCGATATCACCGGTCTGGGGCCACGCGAGCTGCGCCCGCATCGGCGCAAGGTGCAGATCGTCTTCCAGGATCCGTTCGCCAGCCTGGACCCGCGTCGACCCATCGGCAAAGCCATCGGCGAGCCGCTTGAGATTCATCGGGCTGTGCCGCGCCGTAACATCGACGATGTCGTGGCGTCACTGCTTCGGCGCGTGGGGATGTCCCCCGACGACATGTCGCAGTACCCGCACCAGTTCTCGGGCGGTCAGCGCCAGCGGATCTGCATCGCCCGTGCGTTGGCGCTGCGACCTGAACTCGTGATCGCTGACGAGGCCGTCTCGGCACTGGACGTCTCGATTCAGGCCCAAGTCATCAACTTGATGATGGACCTGCAGGAAGAACTGGGCTTGTCATACCTGTTCATCAGCCACGACCTCGCCGTGGTCGAGCGCATCGCGCATCGGGTGGGCGTGATGTATCTCGGACAGATCGTTGAGCTCGGGTCACGGCAGGCGATCTTCGAGAATCCGACGCACTCGTACACCCAACGGCTGCTGGAGGCCGTGCCGATCGCCGATCCGCGCCAGCGCCGCGCTGATCGGTCGGTGCGCACCGACGAGATCCCGAGTCCGGTGTTCGAAGCCGGCACTGCACCCGAGCCAGTCGTGCTCACCGAGATCGAGCCCGGCCACTTCGTGGCGCAAGCCACGAACATTGAGCACTTCGTGGCGCAAGCCACGAACATTGAGCACTTCGTGGCGCAAGCCACGAACAACGAGCACAGCGTGGCACGAGAGGAAGACGACTGATGAACGCACTCGCGTCCGGAGACTCTGGCGCATTGGAACCGTTCGTGATCTACCCGGCCCGTCGGGTCATCACGATGAACCCTGCATTTCCAGACGGCGACGCTGTCGCGGTTTCGGGCGAGCGCATCCTGGGTGTGGGCAGCGCGCAGGATCTGGCGTCATGGGGCACGCATCGCGTCGACGATCGATTCTGCGAACACGTGCTCATGCCGGGATTCATTGAAGCGCACTGCCACGTCATGTCGGGCGGCCTGTGGAGCTTCACCTATGTGGGCTTCTTCGACCGGCGGGATCCGCAAGGCCGCCTGTGGCCAGGCTGCAAATCCATTGACGACGTGCTCGAACGCCTCCGACAGGCGCGTGCTGAACTCGATGCCGACACCGAGACATTCTTGGCCTGGGGCCTCGACCCCATCTACTTCACGGGCGAACGGTTGGTGGCACGGCATCTCGACACGGTGACCGGCGACGTGGCGACGCTGGTGCTGCACGCCAGTGGCCACCTGGCCACTGTCAACTCCGCCCTCATGGAGCGCTGTGGCATCGACGATTCCTCGACGAGCCCGGGCGTGGCCCGCGGCGGTGACGGACTTGCGAACGGAGAGCTGCACGAACCCGCGGGAATGATGCTGGCCGGTGAGGCGTTCGTCGAGATGATGGCCGCAAACCGGACCGAACAAGCCCGCTGGCGCTACGCCAACGAGGCTCGCAACGCCGGGCACACGCTGCTGACCGATCTCGGCACGACACAGCTGTGGGACCCAGATCAACTGGGCAACTGGCAGAAGGTGACCAGCGATCCCGAATACCCGGCGCGTGTGATGGTGGCACTGTCCAATTTCTTCGGGGCGCCCGCCGACACGGACGAGTTGGCTGAGCTGGGAGCACGTCTGAAGCAAGAGCAGACGTCGAAGCTGCGCTTTGGCATCGTCAAGCTGATCCTGGACGGCTCGATCCAGGGCTTCACAGCCCGGATCAGCTGGCCGCACTACTACAAGCCGCCTCCGGGACACGTCGGAAACGGGCAGTGGCTGACCCCGCCCGACCAGATGGCCGATCTGCTCGAGGCATACCACCGAGCAGGCCTGACGGTGCACTGCCACTGCAACGGCGACGAGGCCTCGGAGGTGTTCATCGACGCAGTCGAGCAGGTGCTCGAGCGCCATCCCCGCTGGGATCACCGTCACACGGTTCAGCACTGCCAGCTCACGACGCCTGCCCAATACCGCCGGATGGCAGCGCTCGGCATGTGCGCCAACATCTTCTCGAACCACATCTATTACTGGGGTGACCAGCACCGTGACGCGACCGTGGGGCCCGAGCGAGCGGCCCGCATGGATGCCTGCGGCACCGCTCTGGCTGAAGGAGTGAGCTTCTCGATCCACTCTGACTCGCCCATCACGCCGCTGGGACACCTGCACACCGCATGGTGCGCGGTCAATCGGGTGACGGCTTCGGGCGAGGTGCTCGGACCGCACGAGCGCATCGGGGTGCCAGAGGCGCTACGTGCGATCACCATCGAGGCGGCACGGCAGCTCAAGCTGGATTCAGAGGTCGGCAGCATCGAAGCCGGAAAGCTGGCCGACTTCGCAGTGCTCGAGGACGATCCGCTCAGTGTCGACCCCATGGCGCTGCGTGATATTGGCGTGTGGGGCACAGTGCTGGGCGGCGTGCCACAGCCGGCTCGAGTCAGCGCGGCCTAGCACGAGGCCGGGATGCTCGATCTGAGGCCAGGGTGATGAGCGAGAAGCGGATCGCAGTGACCGTCATCGGTGGCTACCTCGGCGCCGGCAAGACGACGCTGGTGAATCATGTGCTGCGGACGTCGGACGAGCGCATCGCAGTGATCGTCAACGACTTCGGCGAGATCTCGATCGACGAGGACCTCATCGCAGCAGCCGAGGGCGACAAGCTGACGCTCGCCAACGGCTGCATCTGCTGCAGCCTCGCCGACGGGTTTGCCGCGGCGCTGCAGACAGTCCGGTCAGCGGAAACGCCGCCCGAGCGATTGCTCATCGAGGCAAGCGGTGTCGCCGACCCTGCCCAGATCGCCGCCTATGGCCACACCCCCGGACTGAGGCTCGACGCCGTAGTGGTGATGGCAGACGCTGAGCAGGTGCGGCGGCAGGCCAATGACCGCTGGGTGGCCGACACCGTGCAGCAGCAGCTTGCTGCGGCTGACTTGCTGGTGCTCAACAAGGTCGACCTTCTGGCGAGCGCCGATGACGCCGACGAATTGTGCAACTGGCTGCGAGCTGTCGCCCCGGGAGCGGCCCTGGTGCGAGCACGACATGCAGCGGTGCCGACTGCAGTGTTGTTCGACACGTCAGCGGAAGCGCTCGAGGGGACGGATCCCGAGACTTCCATGCTGAAGGGGCCACGAGCACCCGGGGGTGCAGCCGTTGGCCACGCGCATGAGCACGCAGAGGACCTCTTCGAGTCGCAGACTGTCACGCTGCACGAACCCGTGCCCAGCGCTCGCATTCGCGATCTGCTGGACCAATTGCCCGACGGAGTCGCCCGCCTCAAGGGACTCGTGCGGGTTACTGATAGCGATGGCCCTCACGAAGCTGCAAGTGCTGTCGCCGATTGGGTGATCGAGGCCGTCGGCACCCGTACCTCGATGGCCCCTTACTTATTGGATTCGGGCGAGCCGCCCCGCCGCTGGGCAATCAGCGTCATTGCTCGCAAGGGCTCGCTGCCGCGCGACTGGCTTGGTGGGCAGATGGCGGGACACGATTGAAATTCGCGGCTAGGTGATCCAGGGTCGTTGCATGCCAAACTCGTCGGGCGCGCAGTCGGTGTCGCTGCTGCTGTCCCCGCGATTCCCAGCCCCGGAGTGCTGACATGGCCGTAACGATCCCCGAACCTGACCTCAACAATGTGTGGCGATTGGAGACGCCAGGCAATGATGGCTGGCTCCGGTCGGCTCGACCGGATGCTGAAGACAAGTTCTTCATGTGCTCGGCGGATGGCCACGTGCAGGAGCCGGTGACCTTCCTGCGCGACCGAATCGACCCCATGTACCACCACCGTCTGCCCACCGTCGCCATCAACAAGGTCACGAAGCCGCACGGTCGCACGGACGAAGATGCGAACGACACCGGTTCAACTGACGCCAGTTCGACCGGCGACGCGAAGCAGGACCCCCAGTTCTTCCAGACCGCAGAGGGCTTCCGGCCGGCCAAGCTGAACTGGACCAAGCCATTTGAGGGACACGAGAAGCTACGCAACCAGTCGGGTCGCGACCCCGAAGCACGCGTGCGTGACCTGGCACTGGACGGCTGCGACGCAGAGGTCCTGTTCCCGAACAAGGGCCTGACCATCTGGGCCACGCCCGACGCCGATTTCAGCCATGCGATGTGCCAGGCCTACAACGAGTGGGCCTGGGAGGAGTTCGCCGATTTCAACGATCGGCTCGCCCCGATGGCGTGCATTGCTCCCGCCGCGCTGGACAAGGCAATTGCCGAGATCCAGCGATGCGCGGCACTCGGATTCAAGGGCCTGAGCCTGCCAGCCAAGCCGGTCTTCGGCCCGCCCGATGTCGACGACCCCAACTACAACTTGCGTGAGTTCGAACCCCTGTGGGACTGCATCGACGATGTCGATCTGCCAGTCACGTTCCATGTCTCTACAGGTCGCGATCCGCGCACCGCTCGCAGTCAGGGAGGGGCCGTCATCAACTACGCCGTGCATTCGCTGGCGCCGACAATGGAACCGCTCGTCAACATCTGCGCCTCAGGCGTCGCAGAGCGGCACCCGAACCTGCGCTTCGGTGCCATCGAGGCCGGTATCGGCTGGGCGCCATGGATGCTGGGTGCCATGGACGAGGCGTATCTCAAGCACCACATGTGGGTCCGGCCAAAGCTCGAGCTGTTGCCCAGCGAGTACTACAAGCGCCAGGGCTTCGCGAGCTTCCAGGAGGACGCCGCCGGCCTCGATCTTGCCCGCGAGCACGGTCTGATCGACAACTTCCTGTGGGCGAACGACTTCCCGCACCACGAGGGCTCCTGGCCGTATTCCGCCCAAGCGATCGAGCGCACGATGAGCCACCTCGATGACGGTGAGCGGGCCAAGATCCTCGGCCTCAACTCCGCACGCATCTTCGGGTTCGAGATCCCCGAGCGCTACCTGCATCACCCCGACGCAGCCGCAGCCGCAGCCGCCGTCCAGCGCTGAGACCAGCCAGGCCGAATGCTTGGCGGATGGCCGGATTCCGGCGCGATGTAGGGTGGACTCAACCGGATCTGACCCGTTGAGGAGTCGAGATGTTCCGCAATGCTCTGAAGCACATCGGCAGCGCCGCGAAGAGCCTCAGCCACTTCCTTGCTGTGCTCGCGCATACGAAGAAGCAACCGCAGGCTCCGGATCCCCGCAAGGCGGCCGCGCGTCGCGTGCGGGAAGCAATGCACGCGACGCGCGGCAACACGGGCTTCAGCACCTCCGGCGCCAACGAGAAGATCTACGGCAAAGTCCTCTCAGACGGCCACAAGCAACAGCGCTAGAACTCAGCTGTTTCTGAACAAGAACCGATCTCGGCTCGATGCCGACGGCGGTATCAGGACCTCAGCGCGCCGTTGACGGCGTAGGGCACCGGGTCGCCGGCGAGCGCGAGGTTGATCTGCTCGGCAATCTGTATGCTGGCTCGATCCTGCGCTTCGGCAGTGCTGGCGCCCAAGTGCGGCGTCGCCACGACATCTGGCCGACCGAACAACGGCGACTCCGTCATCGGTTCGGTCTCATAGACATCGAGCGCGATGCCACCCAACCGGCCTGCGTCGAGTGCCGCGGCGGCAGCGGCCTCATCGAGAATGCCGCCCCGAGCGGTGTTCACGATCAAGGCGTGCGGGCGGCACTTGGCCAGGTTCTCGGCGCCCAGCAGCCCCGCCGTCTCGGGCGTTCGCGGCATATGCAACGTGATGATGTCCGAGCGCTCAAACAACTCTTCGAGAGTCACCATGTCGACCCCTGCCGCTCGAGCGGATTCCGGGCTCACATATGGGTCGTAGGCGATGAGCGCAACATCGAATGGGGCGATCCGCTGCGACACCAAGCGGCCGACGCGACCGAGACCCAGGATCCCGATCGTCTTGCGATAGATCTCCATGCCGCCCCAGCGGCTGCGTTCCCACCGGCCATTCGAGAGCGCTTGGTGAGCCTGCGGGATGTTCCGAGCCAGCGCCAGCATGAGTGCAACGGTCATCTCCGCAGCCGACACGACATTGCTCGACGGCGCATTGCAGACGAGCACACCGCGCTCGGTTGCAGCAGGGACGTCGACGTTGTCGAGGCCTACTCCGGCACGCCCCACGACGACGAGAGCATCACCTGCCGCGAGGAGGTCAGCATCTACCTGCGTTGCCGAGCGAACGACCAGCGCCTGCGCCCCGGCAATGGCGGCGCGCAGTTCGTCGGTGCTGAGCCCGGTGCGAACATCGACGGCGTGGCCGGCTCCACGCAGCATGTCCAGGCCAGCATCAGCCAGTTTCTCGGCGACCAGGACTCGTGCCATGTCACGCAACCAGATCTGCGATGCGGCTGATGCCTTCGGCCAGATCGTCGAGCCCCAAGGCGAAGGAGAACCGCGCGTAGCCGGGGGCACCGAACGCTTCGCCGGGCACGAATGCCACCTTGGCATGCTCAAGAACGGCTGCGGCCAAATCCAACGTGTTCGTGACCTCTGTGCCTCCGTAACGACGCCCGAGCAGCCCCTCCATGTTCGGGAACGCGTAGAACGCGCCTTCGGGTTCGGGACACTCCACGCCCTCAATGGCGTTGAGCGCATCGGTGATGCGCTGACGCCGCACATCAAACGCAGCCCTCATCTTGGCGACAGCGGTGAGATCGCCGGAGACGGCAGCCAAGGCGGCCGCCTGCGCCACGTTGCAGACGTTGGAGGTGGCGTGGCTCTGGAGGTTGGTGGCCGCAGCGATCACGTCAGCCGGCCCGGCCATCCATCCGACCCGCCAGCCCGTCATGGCGTAGGTCTTGGCCACGCCGTTGAGCACGACGCACCGGTCGGCGATCTCGGGGACCAGCACTGGCAGCGAGTGATGCTCTGCATCGCCGTAGATGAGGTGCTCATAGATCTCATCGGTGATTACCCACAATCCGTGCTCGATCGCCCACTCACCGATCGCAACAATCTCGTCACGGGGGTACACGGCGCCGGTCGGGTTCGACGGCGATACGAACAGCAGCGCCTTGGTGCGGTCGGTCCGCGCCGCCTCAAGCTGTTCGACGCTGACCCGGAAACCTGACTCGATGCCGGCGAACACGTCAACTGGGACGCCGCCGAAGACTCGGATCGCTTCGGGATACGTCGTCCAGTACGGCGCCGGCAGCAGTACCTCGTCACCCGGATCCACCAGCGCGGCCATGGTGTTGTAGACAGCCTGCTTGCCGCCATTGGTGACCAGGAATTGGCTGGCGTCCCAGTCGAGACCGCTGTCTCGCTTGGTCTTGGCGGCAAGGGCGGATTTGAGCGCGGGCTGACCGCCAGCCGGCGAGTAGCGGTGGTTCGCCGAGTCGCGGCACGCGGCTACCGCCGCGTCCACGATGTGTTCGGGCGTCGGGAAGTCAGGCTCGCCGGCGCCGAATCCGATCACGTTCTGGCCTGCAGCCCGAAGTGCCTTTGCCTTGGCGTCAACTGCCAGAGTCGCCGACGGGGCGATGCCTGCCAACGCTTTCGAAACCCGGTTGCCGCCCGATGCTCGGCTGGACCCTCGTGAGGTGGGCATGAGGCGACTCCTGTCCTGCTGGTGCTGTCTTGCTCGTTCGACTTCTCTGCGCAGCCGTGAGCGCCCGACAGTCTCGCCGCCGAGCCGCGCATTCCGACGCGCGTGGGCCGCGCCGCAAGCCCCACAGACCCACGTATCGGCAAATTGTCAAGAAAATGTGGTTGTCGGCAGTAGTGCCGGGCGCAATAGTGGCAGCCGATGTCTGTGTCTCCCTCGTCAATTTCGATTCCCGCAGAACTGCGGCCGGCAGATGGCCGCTTCGGCTCGGGACCGTCCAAGGTCCGTCCCGAAGCCGTCAAGGCACTCGCGGCGCGCGCGATCGACTACATGGGTACATCGCACCGCCGCAGCGGTGTGCGTTCAGTGGTGGGTCGGCTGCGGGCCGCAATGGCTGAGCTGTTCGGTCTCGGCGATGGATGGGAGGTGGTGCTGGGCAATGGCGGCAGCACGGGCTTCTGGGACGCCGCCGCCTTCTCGCTCATCGAGCGCCGGGCCCAACACCTGACCTTCGGCGAATTCTCCGAGAAATTCTCGGCCGTCACCGCTGCCGCACCGCATCTGGAGGATCCGTGGGTGATCACGTCGGCCTACGGCAGCCACCCCGTGCCGGAGTCAGCAAGCCCGGCTGAGATCGACACGTACGCGCTGACGCACAACGAGACCTCGACCGGCGTGGCGATGCCGCTCACGCAACCACAGCTGGGTCCGCCACGGCAGGGTGAGGCGCCGGCGCTCGTCATGGTCGATGCCACCTCTGCAGCCGGTGCGATGACGTGGGATCCAGCCGATGTCGACTGCTATTACTTCGCTCCGCAGAAGGCATTTGCCGCTGACGGCGGGCTGTGGATCGCGCTGTGCTCACCGGCTGCGATCGAACGGATCGAGCGGATCGACGCCTCCGGCCGGTACAAGCCCGCGACGCTCGACCTCGCTATTGCCGTCACGAACTCCCGCCAAGATCAGACCTACAACACGCCAGCGCTGGCCACGATCCTGCTGACGCTCGAAACCGCCGAGTGGATGCTCGACGGCGGCGGCCTCGGCTGGGCTGCGTCCCGCTCGGCGGCATCCAGCGGCGCCGTGTACAGCTGGGCCGCAGAACGTGACTTCGCCGCGCCGTTCGTCACCGATGCCGCGATGCGTTCCCCCGTCGTGTGCACCGTCGACTTCGAGGGTGTCAGTGCTGACGACATCGCTGCGACGCTTCGCGCCAATGACATCGTGGACACCGAGGGCTACCGCAAGCTCGGCCGCAACCAGCTGCGCATCGCCGCGTTTCCCGCGATCGAGCCCTCCGACGCCGAGGCCCTCACAGCCTGCATCGACTACGTCGTCGAGCGCTTGTAAGACCTTGAGCGCAGCGGAAAGGTCTGGCTGGATCCCGTCGGCTAGCGGGTGCCGATGAGATAGCAAACCTTCACCGGAGCCGGATGACCAGCGTGCCCGCCGCCTTGTCGTGCCAGCCCTGGTGGACGCGATCCCATGTCAAGCTCACGTAGCACAGCAGCGTAAAAATCCAGCCGATGAACTGAACAAACGGAATCACAGACGGCAGGGCGGGCACGGCCCAGCGACCCATCGCCTTTCCCCAGCCCGGCGCCTCTCCGGTCATAGCGTGAACAACCTTGATGCCCACAATTCGCTTGCCGAGGGTCTGTCCCCACAGGGCCGTCGGCCAAACCTCGTACGCGATACCAACGAGAAGTCCCAAGATCAGCGTCACAACAGTGGTGCCCGTCGAGAACCCAGAGGTGCCGTTATCGAAGCTGGCCGCGGCCACCACGAAGAACACGATCACTCCGAGAATGCCGCCGATGATCACGTCCAGGACTCGCGCACCGAGGCGAAGACCTGGATTGGCCAACTGCACGGTGCCGCCGAGACCCAATTCGGCCCACCCCGTGCGCCGATTGTCGTCGGGCATCGGGGGTTCGTTCATGTCGCTCATGATCAGCCTCCGTGGTTCCCGCAGCGATCCGCAGACTCGGTTGCGAAACTAGCAGTGGCGTAGCGAGACGCTCAGCCGAGCCTGCCGCAGCCAAACACACGCGTCGTGTCAGTGCGGAGGTGCTAATTCAGCGCCGGATCGTCGGGGTAGCCGGCCAGCAGGCGGGCGGGCGGGCGTTGACGGGCCAGCACGTCGTGCCACAGGCTGGTTGCGTTCGCAGTGAGATCGCCCGCTGCAGAAGCGAAGACCCACCAGCAGCCCTGAACCAGCTCGCCCTGCAACTGGCTTGGACCCCACCCCGCGTGGCCGCCGTAGAGGCGCACGGCCCCCACGTCTTCGTCGAGATCGTCGGGATCTGCGGTCAAGTCCACCAGACCGACGCCCCGTGCTACCGCCCGGAATGCTCCTGCGATCTCCGACGGATGCAGATCCGAGACCGCCGCTCGCGACGCTTTGCCCGCATCGGCATCGGTGGTCGTGCCGAGCGCCAGCAGGCCCTGCGGTTCCACCGGCCCGCCAAGGCCGACGGCTGCGTCGTCATCGAATCGAGACGCCCACCGCGGCACCGCCTCCGCACAGGCGATCTCGGAGAGGCGATTGATGACCACGCCGAGCGTGCCCGCCTCCTGATGCTCGATCACATACACGACGGTTCGGTCGAAGTTGGCGTCGACGAGGCGCGGCGTCGCCACCAGCAGGTCGCCCGCGGACGGCGCCCTCACTGGCGTCACGACGACTTCAACCACACTCCGAGTCTGCCACTGCGCCACACCGTCACCGGCGCCGAACCGGCCGCAGACCCGAGAACGAGCGAAGCCGTCATATTCGATGCAGTGCTGGCTCAGATGCCAGCCGCCGCCGTGTCGGCAATCAGGCCGATCAGGACACCTCGCCTCCGGATGCGGCGGTGACGTCCTGGCGACCGGCGGTGATCCACGGCATCATCGCTCGCAGCTCCGCACCGACCTGCTCGATGGGGTGCTGTTTGCCCTCTTCGACCATGCGGCGATAGTTGGGCAGGCCATTGCGATTCTCGTCGATCCATTCCTGAGCGAAGCTGCCGTCCTGGATCTCCGCGAGGATGCGCTTCATCTCGGCGCGGGTCTCATCGGTGATGATGCGTGAGCCACGCGTCATGTCGCCGTACTCGGCGGTGGTCGAGATCGAATAACGCATGCCCGAGATGCCGGCTTCGTAGATGAAGTCCACGATCAGCTTCACCTCGTGCAGTGTCTCGAAGTACGCCGACTCGGGCTGGTATCCGGCCTCGACGAGCGTCTCATATCCGGCTCGGATCAACTCGGTGAGCCCGCCGCACAGCACCACCTGCTCGCCGAACAGGTCGGTTTCGGTCTCCTCGGCGAAGGTCGTCGTCAGCACGCCGCCACGCGTGCCGCCGATGCCCTTCGCGTACGCGAGCGCATCAGCAGTCGCATTGCCGCTGGCGTCCTGATGCACGGCCACCAGTGCCGGCACGCCGCCGCCCTCGACGTAGGTGCGTCGCACATTGTGGCCGGGCCCTTTCGGAGCGATCATCCACACGTCCACCTCGTCGGGCGGGCTGATTTGGCCGAAGTGAATGTTGAAACCGTGCGAGAACGCGATCGCGTTGCCGGCGGTCAGGTTCGGCGCAATCGAGGCTTCGTAGATTGCCGCCTGATCGGTGTCGGGCAGCGCCATCATGATGATGTCGGCCTCGGCAGCAGCGTCCGCCACATCGGCGACCCGCAAGCCTTCAGCTGTGGCCTTCGGACGCGACGACGAGCCGGCGCGCAACCCCACGACAACGTCGACGCCGCTGTCGCGCAGGTTCAGGGCGTGGGCGTGTCCCTGGGACCCGTAGCCCATGACGGCCACGGTGCGCCCGGCCAGCTGGCCCAGATCGGCATCGTCCTCGTAGTAGATGGTGGCGGGCATCGTTGCGCTCCTGTGGATCTGTCACTTGTGAGGGTTGGAGTATGCCGACAGCGGCGTCTCGGCGGGACTCTGCGGGAACTGCTCAGTCGGCGAGAGCGACCTCGGGTGCCTGCTCGCTGAGCTCGCGCAATGCGATGCGGCCAGTGCGCTGCAGGACTCGGATGCCGAACTGCGCCAGCTCAGCCTCGCAGCGGTCGATGTCGTCAGGGTGGGCATCGACGCTGACGATCAATTCCGCGGCACTCTCGTCGAGCACCTCACCGCCCCACGGCTCAACCACGCGCTCCACCGCAGCACGATCGTGGGCTCCGACACGGGCCAGCATCAGCTCGCGTTCGATCGAGTGAGCAGGCTGCAATTCGCTGATGTGGATGACGTTGATGAGCTTGTCGAGCTGTTTGGCGATCTGGTCGACATCGGTGTTGTGCACGTCGACCACGATCGTGATGCGGCTGTAGCCCGGATCATTGGTGGGCGCCACGGCGAGAGAGAAGATGTTGAACCCGCGGCGGCTGAAGAGCCCGGCAATGCGTGCCAGCACGCCGAACTTGTTCTCGACGATCGCGGCAAAGATGTGCAGATCAGGATCTGGCGCGCCGCTCATGACGGCGCTGAACCCTTGAGAACAGCGTCGGCGTCGCCCTCGGGCCCGAGGATGATGTCGTCGTTGGAACCGCCGGCGGGCACCATCGGGTACACCTTCTCGTCGGAGTCCACCCGGAAGTCGATGACGACGGGACGATCGTTGATCGAATTCGCCTTGGCGATGGCCGGAGCGACTTCCTCGGCTGACTCCACGCGGATTCCGGTGCAGCCCATGGCTTCGGCCCAGCCGACGTAGTCGGGATGGTCGGCGCTGAGGTACACTTGGCTGTAGCGCTCGGCATAGAAGAGCTCCTGCCACTGACGCACCATGCCTAGGTACGCATTGTTCAGGATTGCCACCTTGACGGGGATGTCCTCAGCGCTCGCCGAGATCAGCTCTTGCGCGGTCATCTGGAAGCAACCGTCGCCGTCGATGGCCCACACCGTGCGATCGGGCTGGCCCACCTTGGCGCCGATCGCCGCCGGCACTGCGAAGCCCATGGTGCCAAGACCGCCCGAGTTCACCCATGTGTAGGGGTAATCGAACTTCCAGAACTGGCTCGCCCACATCTGATGCTGGCCGACGCCGGCCACGACGATCGTGTCGTCGGGCGTGTTGTCACGTAACTGTTCCACGACGTACTGCGGCTTGAGCGGGTATCCGCTCGACGGCTGGTCGTATTGCAGAGGATGCTGTTCCTGCCAACCCGAGATCGTCGACTTCCACGCCGAACTGTCCGCCAGGCCGGCGGTGGCGTCGCTGGGTCCAATGCCCCCTTCGGGAGACCGCAGCGCCTCGATCAATGCCTCGACCGCCACTCGAGCATCGCCCGCGACAGCCACTTCGGGCACCCGCACCTTGCCGTGTTCGGCGGGGTCGATGTCGACGTGGATGACCTTGGCCTCGGGAGCGAAGTGCGCAGGATTGCCCGTCACCCGGTCGTCGAAGCGAGCACCGAGATTGATGAGCAGATCGGCCCGTTGCAGCGCCGTCACGGCCGTGTAGTTGCCATGCATGCCCGGCATGCCCAAGCACAGCGGATGGCGATCGGGGAAGACGCCCCGCGCCATGAGCGTCGTCACGACGTGGATATCGCACATCTCCGCGAAGGTGCGCAGTGCCTCTGCTGCTCGGGCCTTCAGCAGTCCCCCGCCGGCGTAGATGACGGGCCGCTCGGCTCTGCGGATCAGATCGGCGGCGCGAGCGATCGCATCAGGGTCCACAGCGCTGCGCGGCCGGTAGCCGGGAAGGTCCACGCTGTCGGGCCAGTACCAGTTCATCGGCAGGTTGCTGACATCCTTCGGCAGGTCGATGAGCACCGGCCCGGGTCGTCCCGTGGTTGCGATGTGAAATGCCTCCGCGACGATGCGGGGAATGTCGGCTGGGTCGGTCACGAGGTAGTTGTGCTTGGTGACCCCCATGGTGATGCCGGTGGTGTCGCACTCCTGGAAGGCATCCGATCCGATCGCCGACATCGCCACCTGGCCGGTCACCACCACCAGCGGCACCGAGTCCATGAAGGCGTCGCACAACGGCGTCACGATGTTGGTTGCCGCGGGGCCGCTCGTCACCATGGCGACGCCCGGCTTGCCGGTCACCTGCGCGTATCCCTGGGCCATGTGGCCCGCGCCCTGCTCGTGGCGGACCAGGACGTGGCGGATCGACGAGTCCAGCACCGGGTCGTAGACGGGCAGGATTGCGCCGCCGGGCAGACCGAACATCACCTCGACACCGCTCATCTCCAGGCTTCGCATGAGCGCCTGAGCGCCGGTGAGTTCCATTGCGGTTCTCCTGTGGGGTCGGTCGGGTGCTTGTCGGGCGGCGGTCGCCGGGCGGCGGCCAGCTCGTCGCGGTCGGCTTGGGTTGTCGAGCGAACTCTGGATCGTGGGTGGGCTGAGTGGTGAACGTTTGTTGGCAACAAAAAAGCCCCCCGGGCGGGAGGCGAGGCGAGCGCAATAAGGCGAACTCGCCTAAAACAGTACGAGAACGGTGCGACTGATTCGACCAGCAGGCTGGCGTGCTCGCGTGCTCACCCGTTCATTCTGTCGGGCGCGTCCCCCAGCGGCAACCTGTCTTGCCCGCGCCCGGGCCCCAAGCGCGCCCAGAATGCCAAGCCGCCGGGACGCAGCTCGCACGTAGATTGGCCGAGTGCGCTGGCGGTGGCTGACTGTTGTCATCAGCTGTGGGCTCCTCATCGTGACCGCCGGCTGCAGTTCGATCGACATCGATGTCTCCCGAAGCGGCGGGAGCACCGCAGGGTCCTCGCCAGCAGAGCCGCCGGGCACGACGCTGCCTCTGACGCAGACGCCCGAGTACGTCGCGTCGAACACACCATGCCCCCGGGGCCTCACCAAACTCGGCGCAGTACCGCTCGGCGAAGCCGCTCCAGGCCGCAGCGTGACACTCACACCGTTCCTGGAACTCGCCGAGCCGACTGCGATGGTGTTCGACTCCGATGGCTCCGGCAGCGGCTTCGTGGGCGATCGCCGGGGCAGGATCTGGCGCTTCTGGGGTGGTGAGACCGCGAGCGACGCCGTCGGCGCCGCGGCCAGGCTCGCCGCTGAGCCAGCGGCCGACTTCTCCTCCAATACCGCGGCTGAGCACGACCAGGGCCTTGTGGGCATGACGCTGGGACCCCGCGGGCGGCTGTGGATCAATCGCACCGACCGCACCGGCGCGAGCGTTCTGACCGTGCTGACGCCGACCCCCGACGACAACGCGCTGGAGGGCGGGCCGACCGACATGCTGCGGCTTGAACAGCCCTCCGCGCAGCACAACGGGGGCGCCTTGGTCTTCGGACCTGACGGGTTGCTGTACGTATCGTTCGGCGACGGCGGCGGACTGGGTGATCCCCGCCATCACGGCCAGAACGTTGCGACGCCGCTGGGTGCAGTGCTGCGTTTCGAGGTGGACACAGCCCAAAGCGATGCAACCGACGAATGGCAGCTGAGCGCCGCCGGGGGCAATCCGGACCTCGGGGCCGGCAGCGATCCGCGTATCTGGGCCTACGGTGCACGCAACTCGTTCAGCATGTCATTCGACTCGATGACGGGTGATCTGTGGATCGCTGACGTGGGCCAGCAGTGCGTGGAGGAAGTCACGGTGCTCGGTCCGTCCGAGGGCGGAGCGAACTTGGGCTGGAACGCTTGGGAGGGCAGCCGGCGCTTCGTCGGACCCGATGTGTCGAACCACCGTGTGCCCGATCTCGAGTATCGACATGGGCGCGGGCTGTGCGCTGTCATCGGGGGCCACGTCTATCGCGGGAGCCGATTGGACTGGTTGACGGGCCGTTACGTGTTCACCGATCTCTGCGGCGCTGGCGTCTTTGCGGCTTCAGTGAACAGTGGCCTAGTACCCGACGTCATCTGGCATCTCGGGGTGAGTACGCCGCGTCCTGTCGGAATTGCCGCCGACGCAGATGGCGAGCTCTACCTCATCGACATCGAGCTCGGCGTGTTCCGACTCGACGGCTGATGACGTCAGCTGCGAGCATCAAGCGAAGCTGACCGTGTTCCGGCGAACCGTTCACGACCGCGAGATCATGCTGCTCGCTGTGCCGGCGTTCGGCGCGCTGATTGCCGAACCGCTCTATGTGGTCACCGACACCGCCATCGTGGGGCGGCTCGGCACACCCGAACTGGCTGGACTCGCGATCGCGACCGCAATCCTGCTGAGCGCCCACGCTGCACTCATTTTCCTGGCGTATGGAACAACCGGCCTCGTCGGCCGGCTCGTCGGCGCAGGCTCGCCGCAGCGGGCCGCAGAGCAGGGCATCGCGGGCATGTGGCTGGCCGGGGCATTTGGAATCGTCGTCAGCGTCGGGCTGTGGGCCGGATCGGATTGGCTGGTCGGGCTGTTCGACCCGACTGAGCAGGTCGCAGCCCATGCACTCACGTACCTGCGCATCAGCCTCATCGGCTTCACTCCCCTGCTGCTGGCCATGGCCGCGACTGGCTATCTACGCGGCACTCAGGACACCGTCACGCCGCTGCTGGTGGCAGTCGCGTCCGCAGTGGGCAATCTGGTCATCGAACTCGTGCTCGTGTTCGAACTCGACATGAGCATCGCCGGGTCCGCATGGTCGACGGTTATCGCCCAGTGGGGCGCGGCCGCGGTCTTCGCACTAGCGGTACGCAAGCGGACGCGTTCAGCGGGTGTCTCGCTGCGTCTCGTGGCGGCCGCTGCGCGGCGCTATGCGCGGGTCGGCTTGCAAATGTTCGTACGCACAAGCGCCTTGCGGGGCGCGTTCGTGATGGCTGCGGTGCTGGCCTCGCGGATCGGCACCACCGAGGTCGCCTCGCACCAGATCGGAGCCGAGATCTGGGCACTGCTCGCCCTCGCTCTCGATGCCGTTGCGATCGCCGGCCAAGCAATGGTTGCGAAGGAGCTGGGCGCGGGACGGCCCGCTATTGCACGGGCCGCCAGCGTTCGAATGATCGGCATGAGCCTCCAGCTCAGCGTGGTGTTCGGCGCACTGCTGGTGCTGTTGCGCAGTCCCCTCGCGTCAATCTTCAGCACAGATCCTGAGGTGGTTTCCCTCGGCGCGTTCGTGCTGCTGTTCGTCGCCGTGATGCAGCCGGTCAATGCCGCCGCGTTCGCCTTCGACGGCATATTCATCGGCGCAGGCGACCTTGCATTCCTGGCACGAGCGATGGCCGCTGCCGCCGTGGCGTTCGCGATCATCGGCGGGGCCGTCCGCTGGGCCGATCTGGGGATCGGCTGGCTGTGGGCTGCACTGATCGTGTTCATGTGCCTGCGCGTCGCGCCGCAGTGGATGCGATTCCGAGGCAACGCCTGGCTGCGAACCGGCGAGGCTTGAGCGCCAGGGCTTATTTCCGGAGACGCACGGTGAAACGGTGCTCTTCTTCGATGAAATCGGGCTCGGTGCCGTTGTGTTCCGCCATGCTCGGAATCGCTTTGCGGCGGATGCCCATGCCCAAGGCTTCGACGTAGCCATAGTCGCGCATGAAGCTGACCAGTAGTTGGTTACGCGCGTACCGAGCTCCCGAGCGGATGCCGTCCACGGACACCGAATTGGGCAGCCTGCCTGGACTCTGGATCTCCAAACGGTCATCAAAGATGGAAAGCAGGACATCGGTCCCACTGATGCTGTAGTCCCGATGGACGAGGGCGTTAACGATGATCTCTCGCAGGGCTTGGTCCGGATAGTCCCGACGCTGCACGCGACGACCGCCGACCAACGACGCTTGGACGTCGGTCGCGCGATGAACGAAGTCGATGACACGTTCCACGATCCCCGTTTCGACCACGGAGCCGTCAGCGGCGACGAGCGGGACCAACGCGCCCTTGATGTCCTCGTCGGCGCGTGATGCATAATCCGGTTCCCGACCTCCGAATCGGACTGCGCGTACGCCAGATTGAGGTACAAAACGTCGCGCGTTCGCGCCAAAAAGCAGCATCCCGTCCACAGTCGCAAACACCGCATCACCGAGTTCGACAGCAAGTTCGAGATTGCACAGCAGCTGACGCCACTCGGGCGAGTCCGTTGCGGGCAGACCTTGGTCACCCCGAATCCGACTGAAGTAGTCCCGAAGCCGCCGATGGTCCAAGTCTCTAGGAGAGCTGCCCGCTACAGGTTTTAGCCCGTAGTGAAATCCGCCCGACTGCTGGTACAGGCGCTGCTCTTCCTCGCGCGTGGCGTCGCGCGTCGTCGTGCCGACCCGAACTTTGGTAACCCAAGTTGAGCCTTGCCTGACCTTGTACGGCTTGTCGGGGGCATTGGAAGGTAGCGCAATAACGCCGATGACCGCACCGGCTTGTGCATCGAGTACCTCCCACACCGGGATCACCGACGGTTGCAGGTGGTCACGCGCGACCTGCATCACCCACACTTCGGCGTCCTTGGGTGGCCGGGTGAGTCCGCTGAGTGAGCCATCGTCTTCGACGCCGAGCAAGACATGACCGCCGTCGAGGTTGAGCAGCCCCGCAATCCTGGCAGCCAGCTTGGCAGGTTGTACGTCGTCGCGCTTGAACTCAATGCGGGAATTCTCACCAGCAGCCACCATCTGCAGCAGGTCGGTGCGATTCATGATGCGCCGTCAGAAGCCGTACTTGCGACGCCGCTTTTCGAATGCATCTTTGCCGCCTTCCAAGACTTCTTCGACCAATATGCGGACTGCCGGTGTATCGATCGACCCCATGCGCTGTGACGCAATGAACGCCTTGCCGCCCTCGGCTTCACCCAATGCGTCGAGGCCCAGGATCAGCTCGGCGTCGCCCAAGACAGGAATATTGGCATTGTGCGTGGAGAACACGAATTGGCGTCGCCGCTTGTTATCACGCATGCGCTCGACGACTACTTCACTGATAAAGCGGTTATCGAGGTCATCCTCGGGCTGGTCGATGATCAGCGGCGCATCGGATTCCAGCAGAAGCAGAAGCAGAACCGCAGTGGCCTTCTGACCTTTCGACAGCTGGTCGAGCCCGTGCCACGAGGGTTCTATCGCGCCGCTGGCTGTGTTTAGGAGCAGATCGGTGGTTGACGGCAATTCCAATTCCTCGATCTTCATCAACGTGCCCTCGGCCGCGCTGGCAAGATTTTCGGCCTGTGCTCCTTTCAGGCCGTACTCCCGAGCCAGCGTCGTCGCGCCCTCCCGGCATCGGTCCGCTAACTCACGTAGCGACAGCTGCGGCGTTACCTCTAACCGTTCGAGCGCCTCCGCCAGCCGGCCCCCTATTTCGTTCCTCAGCAATTCGAAAAGCGGCGCCCGATCACCCGCCGCTGTGACCTTGACTTGAACTAGACCCTTCAGCTGCGAGTTCACCTGCTTGGCGGCACCGTCGAGTTCGCGGAACTGGACGGCTTTGAGATCTTCCCACTCAGCGAGCAGGTCGCGCCTCTGCTGGCGTTGGTTCGCCTGCAGACGCACGAGTACGTTGCGTCTTTCCTCGAGCGGTCGCAAGCTCTCGATGTTGCGACGCAAACGAATGAACTCTTCCCCGTCAACAGCAGACTTCTGCAACTCCCGCAGAATCGACTGATACTGCGCATCGATTTCAGCCTTGTGATCAAACCACCGCGATGTGATCGCGTCAATGTGCTGCTCCGCCTGCACCAACGCTTCCTCGAGTTGCCGTGCTGCGGTTTCGAGTGCGCTGTTGAGCTCTTCGAGTACCTGGTTGACATCGTGCAAGATCGGTCCGCCTGGCAAGTCGGCCAACGCCCGTTGTGAGACGAACGCCTGGTCAACAGGGAGTTCCTGCCGCAGAGTCGCGAGGACATTGCGAAATGACCCCAATCGCTCCGGAATTGAGTCGACGATCTGTGCCTCACGGACCAGCAGGCTCTGATCCCGAAGACGTTCTTCGAGACCCGCCTCTTGGAAGCGCACCAGAGTTTCTTCCAGTTGGGGCAGAGCTGCGAGGTTCTCATCGATCTGCGCAAGCTCCCCCGTTGTCTCGACGATGGACTCTCGTGCCTTCCGCAAACCACGCAGCACGCTTGCCTTGCGCTGACTGATGTCAGCGTCAGCTCGCACGAATCGATGCAACAGTTGAGTCAGTTTCTCGCGGCTTCGCGTGAGTTCTGAAATCTCGTGCTGACCGTAGACCTCGACGCGCGGCAGTACGTCGGCGGGACGGAGTTTTGATACTTGGCCGCTTGTGTCACGAATGATCGGCGGATTCGGCACGGTCCGTTCGATGCGGTAGATCCGCTCAGAAGGATTCAATGAACGCACTTCAAGCGAGACCTTGGTGCCATTGCGCAAAACGTGACGCACGATCTCTTGATGGGCGTTTCGTGCCTCATCACCGACCGGTTCTAGTCCCAAGACGTAGCGGATGCTCTCGATCGCAGTGGACTTACCGGTTCCGCGTCCCCCGATGAGCACGTTGAGGTTCGGATTGAAGTGAATCGCGCCGCCGTCGAGGAATCCGCCGCCTTGCCACGCGAGCGCCAACAATTCAGAGTGCTCTTCGGGTTGACCGTCGCTGTGCAGCCGTATGCGTGAATCCGGGTCAAGGAATGCTTGTCGCAAGCCTTCGACGTCCCATGGGTCGGACATCTTAATCCAGCAGGTAGCTGCCGGATTCTCAAGATCGTCAGGTTGCACAATGTCCTTGGCGTTCACGACCGCAACTGCGAGCGCTCGGCCAGCGGGACGTTCGCGGGCATACTCGACGTTCTTGTTGCACACAATGCGAGGAAAGTCTCCGGGGAGATCATCGACCCGGCCTGGAATCTGCACCGCGAGTAGGTGCTCATTCCGCCACGCCGCTACCCTTGCCTGTCCTTCCAAGGCCTGAAACAGTCCCTTCCTCCCGCTGACATGGGCGGCAATTGCCACTCCACCCTGCGCGTGCACCGCTTGCAAAAGCAATTCGAAGTGTTTCGTGCTTGGCCGGGACGAAGGCCGCGGGTCGCGGATTCCAAATTCGCCGAGATAACGACCCAGCTTCTCCATCTCGGTGCTGGCTGGGTAGATGCACAGCACGTGTATGCCTTCCGCAGACTCCAACTCAAAACCCGGCAGCACGACAATTCCTGACCCGACGGCAGCATCATGGACCGTCGGCACCTCCGCGACGCTGTTGTGGTCGGTTATGGCAAGCACGCCTATGCCGAGTTCTTTGGCCTTAGCGATGAGTGCTGACGCGTAATCGGCAGGATTGCCTTCGCTCGCTTGGCCGCGATGGGTCCCGCTGTAGTTGTGGGGATTGACCTGTAGGGCGCATCGTACGAAGTGCGCTCCCGACGGCAGGCGCAGCGCATCGGCGACGACATCGGGTTCGCTCTTGGTCATCGCCATCCTCGCGTCAACGGTCCCGCGCGCGATCATACGGCTGCTCTTGGCGAGTACTCCGCTCTTGTCAACCGAGTCTCAAGCGTTGCGGCGCTGGGCGAGGATCTGGTTGACGGCCTTGCCGTCGGCTTGGCCCCGGGTGGCCTTCATGACGGCGCCCACGAACACGCCCGCCACTTTGGCCTGGCCTGAGCAGTACTTCTGCCACGCCTGCGGATTCTCGGCGATGGCTTGATCGACGAGCGACTCAAGCTCGCCCGATTCCATTGCCTCGAAGCCCAATTCGGCTGCGATGGTCGCCGGGCCGGCCGCTGGGCCGCCCGCCCGCCCGCACATCTGCGCGAGAACGTTCTTGGCCTGCGTGGCAGTCAGCTGTCCGGAGGTCTCCATGGCGACGAGCGACGCGAGCTGTTGTGGCTCGAGCAGCTCGGCGCCGTCGAGCGCGAGGTTCTGGACGGCGTGGGTGACGGTGCGCCCTGCGTCGGCACCGAGTTCGACTGCGCCGAGCACGAGCGAGGCGAGGCCCCGGCTCACGACCACCTGGGCATCGCCAGGATCGGCGCCCAAGGCATCCAGACGTGACCGCTGAGCGGCGGGCAGTTCAGGCAGGCAGGCGCGCACCCGCTCGATCCACGCGTCGTCGGGCACGAGCGGAACCAGATCCGGTTCAGGGAAGTAGCGGTAGTCGTCGGCTTCTTCTTTGGACCGCAGCGAGTGCGTGCGCCCGTCTTCGGCCCAGTGACGCGTTTCCTGAACCGGAGCATCGCCTGCTTCGTAGAGCCCGATGTGTCGCCGCACTTCGAAGTCGATGGCGTTGCGCAGCGACCGCAGCGAGTTGAGATTCTTGACCTCGCAGCGGGTTCGCAGTTCCTGCCCGCCGGTTGGGCGCACGCTGATGTTCGCATCGACGCGCATCGAGCCCTCTTCGAGGCGAGCATCGGACGCTGCGAGCACCAGCAGGATCGCACGCAGCTCCTCGACGTACGCGCTGGCCTGTGCTGCCGAGCGAATGTCTGGCCGCGACACGATCTCAAGCAGCGGCGTGCCGGCGCGGTTGTAGTCCACGAGTGCGCCGACCGCGCCATGAATGCGGCCGTCAGCACCGCCGATGTGCGTCGTCTTGCCGGCGTCTTCCTCGAGATGGGCACGTTCGATCCCCACCCTGGCTTCGCCGGGCACATCCAGCCAGCCATCGGCGCAGATCGGCTGGTCGTACTGGCTGACCTGGTAGTCCTTCGGCATGTCGGGATAGAAGTAGTTCTTGCGGTGGAAGATCGACGGCCGGATCTCGCAGTTGAGTGCGAGCCCGACCGACATCGCCAACTCGACGGCACGGCGATTCAGGACCGGCAGCGAGCCGGGCAATCCCAGGCAGACCGGCGTCACGTTGGTGTTGGGCTCGTCGCCGAACCGGCTCGGCGCTGCCGAGAACAGCTTGGTGACCGTCGCGAGCTCGACGTGAACCTCAAGCCCGATGACGGTCTCCCAGTCGCCGCCCGCCATCACGATTCCTCCCCGGCCCCAAGACGAGGTGGCCGCAGCGGGGGGGCCACACGCTCGAGCGCGGCGGCGACAGTGAGCATTCTCGCCTCGCACATTGCCGGAGCCAGGACCTGCACACCGACGGGCAAGTCCGCAGCCCCGGTGCCGAACGGCACCGACATCGCCGGATCACCGCTCAGGTTGGACGGGATGGTGCAGGTGTCGCACCGGTACATGGTCATCGGATCCGAGCGCTCGCCGAACGGGAATGCCACACACGGCGAGGTAGGCGAGAGCAGCACGTCAAAATCGGTATACGCAGCGTCGAAATCGCGCCGCGTGAGCATGCGGACTCGCTGCGCCTTTCCGTAGTAGGCGTCGTAGTAGCCGGCGCTGAGCGCGAACGTGCCGAGCATGATGCGCGCCTTGACTTCCGAGCCGAAACCGGCTCGCCGGGTCAGACGGTTCATCTCCTCGGCATCGGCACCGGCGACGCGCAAGCCGTAGCGAGTGCCGTCGTAACGCGCCAGATTGCTCGATGCTTCGGCGGGAGCGATGAGGTAGTAGGCCGTGAGTCCGTAGGTGACGGCCGGGACCGAGGCGCGCCCGACCCGAGCGCCGGCGTCAGCCAGTGCGTCCGCCGCCTCGTGCAGCCGCTCGATGACCTCCGGATCCATACCGCCGAGCGAACCGTTCGAGCTCCCTCCGGCCAGTTCACCGATCACGCCGACGCGCAAACCCTCGACGCCTTCGCGTAGCGCTGCGCCGAAGTCGGGAACCTCCGCCGGAACCGATGTGCTGTCGGCAGGGTCGTGGCCGCTGATGACACCCAGAGCCAGCGCCGCGTCGGCCACATCGCCAGCAATCGGGCCGATCTGGTCGAATGAACTCGCAAACGCCACCAAGCCGTACCGGCTGACGCGCCCGTAGGTGGGCTTGATGCCCACGGCACCGCACAGCGCTGCGGGCTGACGGATGGAACCGCCCGTGTCCGAACCCAGCGCCAGCGGCGCGAACCCAGCTGCGACTGCAGCCGCGGAGCCCCCGCTGGAGCCGCCGGGCACCCGGGCGAGGTCGTAGGGATTGCGTGTCGGCCCGAACGCTGAGTTCTCGGTCGAGCTGCCCATGGCGAACTCGTCCAGGTTCGTCTTGCCGACCATGACGGCACCCGCAGATGCCATGGCGGTCACGACGGTGGCGTCGTATGGCGGCAGCCAGCCCTCGAGCATGCGCGACGAGCAGGTGGTCGCGATCCCGCGAGTGCACAGGTTGTCCTTGTAGGCGACAGGCACACCTGCCAGCGGACCGGGATCGCGGCCGTCTGCGACCATGGCATCGACCGCCGCGGCGGCAGCCCGCGCCTCGTCAGCGGTGACGGCATTGAACGCCGCCACGTTGCTGTCGTGGGCTTCGATCTGGCTCAGGTGCCCCTCGACGACGTCGACAGCCCGCCGGGTGCCGGATCGAACGTCATTCGCGATGGCTGCAGCTGTGGTCATCGAGAACCCGCCGAACCGGGCAATTCAGGCCCCGTTTCGCTCACGATCCCCACAGACGAGGTCATGATGCTCCGCCGAGCACCGGAGGCACAGCGAACTGGCCGTGCTCTGCAGCCGGAGCCTGGGCCAGCACTTCGTCCCGATCCGCGACACCACCCACGACGTCATCACGGAAGACGTTGCGCAGCGGGTACGGATGCGCGAGGGGAGCCACATCGCTGAGATCGAGATCCTCGAGCTCGCGGGCATGGGAGAGCACACGCGCCAAGTGGCTCGTGAAGTGCTCGATCTCGGGTTGCGTCAGCTCGATACGGGCGAGCCGCGCGACGTACGAGACCTGTTCTGTGCTGATCGCTTCAGCCGATGCCCCATCCGGTGCCTTATTCGGCGCTTCAACTACCGTCTCTGCCGGCTCGCTTGGGGTCGACTCGCTCATGCATGCGGCAGGGTAACGCTGCGCCCGTCCGCGGAGAATGTGCGCGGCGGCAACGGCGCAAGCCTCAGCGCACGATGCGTCGGCGTGCGGCCTCGGCCAGCATCTCGCCGGGACGGGTGGGGCAAAACAGCACCCGAGAGACCAGCACGACCTCGGCCACGCCCCTGGTGCGCGGCACGACTTCGACGTCGCCGTTCAGCTCGACCACCAACACCGGACCGAGCGCGTTGCCGCTGAGATCCAGGAGGTTCGGGGCGTCGAGATCGATGTCGGCAGGCGCGGGGCCGAGCGCCGCGATGTCGGCGCGTCGCAGCAGGAAGGGCTGATGGGCGGCCATGCGGTCGTGCAGCACGAAGCCGTTCGGCACGAACACGACCCAACGGCGGGCGAGCTGGTGCAGCGCCCGAGTCCCGAATACGGCTGCAACGAACCCGATTGGCGTCGTTGCGATTGCCCACGCCCACGCGCCGATGGCCCACAGCACCAACGGCCCTCCGGTGCCCGCGACGACTGCCGCCCACACGGGCGGCACCGCTGCCATGCCAACGAAGAAGGGCACTCGCAGAAGCATCCGTCGCTCGTTGCCGTAGCTGAGACCGTCCACGTAGGCGTTGCCCGTTTCAGGCATGAGCGCGACCGCCGCCGCCACGACAGCGCCTGCGATCGCCGTTGCCGCTGCGGAAGCGGACAGTGCGACTCCCCATGCCGCCGCGGCCCATACCGAGCCGACGGCAATGGCGATCGCCGCTGGCGCGCACACGCGCACGACCGTCAGTGCCCAGGGTCGTCTAACGAGCGACGCAGTGAGCACCAGCGCCCATGCGGCCCACAGCTCGATGCTCACCAGACGCGCCGACGTGGACTCACATGCCGACAGCGCCGTGGACGCGGCTGCGCCCACACTCCATGGAGCGATGAGCCACAGCAGCCGGAACAGCCACAGCGTCGGGTGCGCGCGAAGCGTTGCTCCCACGGCGTGAGTCTCGCCGTTCGACGCCGCAGACACAGCGATCTGTGTCTCAGCGTCTCGGTACTCTCAGCAGTGCGATGTTGGATGACAGCAGTGACCGAGTGGGCGAGGCCGGCGACGCCACCGCTAACCCCGACATGCAGCTCGATCTTGGCCGCATGCGTCACTTGGCCAGCCTGCTCAGCCGCTATGACGTCGAGTACTACCGAGACGATGCACCGACGGTGCCCGATGGAGAATACGACGCGCTCAAGCGCGAGCTCGCTGAGCTTGAAGAGCGGTACCCCAACGCGGCAGATCCGAAATCGCCCACACATCGCGTGGGTGCGGAGATGTCGGCACGATTCAGCGAAGTTGTTCACGCCATCCCCATGATGTCCTTGGACAACGCCATGGATGCCGCCGAGCTGGTTGCCTGGCATCGTCGCGTACAGCGCGGCGTGGCCTCCGCTCACGCCTCCGACACCGACGACGTCGATGCCGGCGAACTACCGCTGTTCGGCATCGCCGACACTTCACCAGACCCATACGCACATCCGACATCCGGTCCCTCGGAGACCGACACTGGCGACGAGACGCCCGGTAGCGGAGAAGCGGCGCCCGCAGCGCCTCCGCTGCGCTTCGTGTGCGAGTTGAAGTTCGACGGCTTGGCTATCTCGCTGCGCTATGCGAACGGTCGGCTGGTGAATGCCGCCACGCGTGGCAATGGGCGCACGGGCGAGGACGTGACGGCCAATGTCCGGACCATCGCTGCCATTCCCTCGCAGCTCGAAGGTGATGCGCCCGAGGTGCTGGAGGTACGCGGCGAGGTGTATATGCGCATCTCGGAATTCGAAACGCTGAACCGCGCCCAGGCGACAAAGCGCGACGAGTTCATCGCCAGCAGGCCGACCGCCAAACAGGTTGCACGCGGTATCGCGGAAGCATGGGAACGCGACCCGCAGAGCAAGGTGGCCGCCGCCCACAATCAGTTCCCGGGTTACCGCAATCCCCGCAATACCGCCGCCGGCAGCCTGCGACAAAAGGACCCCAGCGTCACCGCCACGCGCAACCTGTCTTTTTGGAGCTACGACCGTGGTGAAATGGTCGGCGGTCCGGAGCTGACCAACGCAACCGAGCTGTTCGCTTACTTTGCGGCTCTCGGCCTGCCCGTCAATCCCCACATCACCACCTTCGAGAGCATCGACAAGGTGGTGACGCACTGCCGAGAGTGGCAGGCCGCCCGCCATAGCCCCGACTACGAGATCGACGGCGTGGTCATCAAGCTGGAGGACCTGACCTTGCGTCAGGCGCTGGGCGAGACCAGCAGAGTGCCTCGCTGGGCCATTGCCTTCAAGTTCCCGCCCGAGGAGCAGGTGACGCTGCTGGAGGACATTGAGGTGTCAATCGGGCGTACAGGCCGGGCCACACCATTCGCCCGCATGAAGCCGGTGCTGGTGGACGGTTCTGAAGTGAGGCTGGCCACGCTGCACAACGAAGACCAAGTCGCCGCCAAGGACGTGCGCCCGGGCGACACGGTGATCGTGCGCAAAGCTGGCGACGTTATCCCTGAGGTAGTGGGTCCGGCCGAGAAGCGGCGGTCCGACGACTCGCAGCCGTGGCGGTTCCCCACGCAGTGCCCGTCATGCGGCCATCCTTTGGTGCGGCAAGAAGGCGACGCCAACACCTACTGCACCAATCGCACCTGCCCGGCACGCGTCATCCAAGGCATCGGCCACTTCGTAGGCCGCAGCGCGCTCGACATCGAGGGACTTGGCGAGCAGACCGTCATCGCGTTGTTCCAACAAGGCTTGGTCCGCGATCCCGCCGCACTGTTCGCTTTGCGACACGACCAGCTCATTGACCTCACGCGCTTCGCCGAGAAATCAGCCGAGAGCCTCGTGGCAGAGATCGACGCTGCTCGGGACGTCACTCTGCCACGGCTGCTGATCGGGCTAGGGGTGGAGCACTTGGGACCGACAGCGTCCGAACTGCTAGCGCGGCGGTTTGGTTCGCTGGGCAAGATCGTGGCCGCAAGCGACGAGGAACTCGCAGCCATCGACGGGATCGGGCCGATCATCGCCGCCAGTGTCAGCGGGTTCTTTGCCGACACAGTCAATGCTGCGTTGGTGGAGCGGTTACGTGAGGCGGGTGTGCGCTTCGACCGGGTAGAGGGCGAACTCGATGCCCCGCAGGTGCTCGCCGGAAAGTCGGTGGTCCTGACAGGCAATCTGGACAACTGGCACCTCAGCCGCGATGAAGCCAAAGCCGCGATCACAGCTCGAGGCGGCAAGACCCCGGGCAGCGTCAACAAGAGCACATTCGCACTTGTTGCCGGGGCGCGCGCTGGTCAAGCCAAGCTGGACCGCGCCATTGAACTGAACGTACCGATCCTTGACGACGATGGCCTGCGCGCCCTGCTCGCAACTGGATCATTCGGAGACTCGACTTCGTGATCAGCCGCGGACATCGACTCGGTCGCGCGAGAGTCATCACGGCCTCAGCCGAGGTTGTTTGGAATCTCCACTTTCAGTGATGGGTCAGGCTCGACCGAAGCGACACGCGAGTTGTATAGCTCCAGCAAGTCTCGCAATCGGCTTGCGACCTGACCAGGTCGATACTCGGCGGCCTCATCGACGCCATCCGCGACGAATTCGACGATGCCCTTAACGATCAACAGGTCGGCAATCTGGAAATTGCCGGCCAACCCCTCCGCTGCCGCGGTCTTTTCTCGAAGTGTCAGCACAATGGGGAAAACGTCATGTGCGAGGTTGCGGGCGCATTTGCGCATCAGCGCTTCCCCTGGCGCTGTCGTGACATGGAGGGCAGCCTCATTGACGACGAAATCGCCGGAGCGGCCGGTTTGCTCGTCTGCCGTCGTATAAGAGTGGTTCTCGATCTCCGTGGCAGGATGCCGCAGGCACAGCGCCGCACCGACGAGGTGCTGAGCAACAGCTCCCGTCGCGTTGCCGCCGCGATTGCCCGCCTCATCAAGCATCTGCTGGATAACCGCACGAGTCGGCTCGTGTCTGCGATATTCAATGCGTAGGCGCTGGCGGTCGAAGAAGTCCATTTGGATGCGCTCAACCATCGCCGCTTGGAGCACACCAATCACGTCCGCGCTTGCATCATCGCCCGCGCCTGCGAACTCACTGGCGGCTGGGGAAGCATTGACCGCATCCTGAAAGCTGCGGGCGAGTTCCTGGCTGCCGCGACTGGTTCGGCCACCTTCGCTTGCGAACTGCCGATGTTCACCATGTCGGCCGAGAATCCTGCTGATGCGGGGACCCCCGAGCAGGCTCACTTGAGTGCCCGTGAACCAGCGCGCCTCTTCGAGTGGAAAGTGGGTAGCCATGTGCTCACACATGATGAGGCCGACAGCCATCACGTTGCGGTTGACGCCCGCCGCGGTCCGTTGACTTTCGTACCAGTCGTCGATGGCTCCATCGAGTTGCGACGTGATCTCTTCAGGAGTCACGCGGCGAACGCGTCAGCGACTGGCACCTCAGAAAGTGCCGGCTTCAGGAAGTTCCGCGCGAGCCACTTGACAGCCGGGACGGTCACTGCGTCCCCGAAGCCGAAGAGTGCCTGAGCCTCCGACACTGCTGAGATGCCGAAGTCGTCGGGGACACCTTGGAGGCGCCCGTATTCGCGCGCTGTCATCCATCGCGCCCGGTGGCGACCCTCGCGGAATTCAACAAGCGCTTGGCGCGACGAGCCGCCCCGCGCTGTGCGGAGGCAGCCGGCGATCTCGTCGGGACGAATTTCCCAGACCGCCTTGCCTCCACGCGTCCGTCGGTATGCCGTTCGCCATGCCGTACCGCCCTGCGCGGCGAGTTCGGCGAGACGCGCCCGGTGGCGTTCGGGCAACGTCGCATTGAATGCTGCCTCGCGTTGGCCGCGCCACCATCGTTCGTCGTCTTCTGCGAGGCGCTCCACCACATCGGACAACCGGCTCAGCACCGGCGGAGGCTGTCCATCCGTCAACGCGGCCAACGCGAGATCGCTATTCGCGGCGAGAAATCGCCGCAGCGCTGGCGGGCGGAGGGCGTCCGGATACCCCGCAGCCTCGCGGGGCTCAGCTCGCACCCTTGACGGGGGGAGCGCAGCCGACGGGACGAGGGCGCCGCGCACGCCCAGCACGAACAGGCGGCTCCTGGACTGCGGCACGAACCAACGCGAATCGACGACGGACAGATCGCAGGCGTATCCCAGTTCATTGAGTACCTTGAGCGCGCCACGCAAGTCGCTCCCGCCTCGCGACGACATGAACGAAGGCACATTCTCGATGAGCACGGCGCGAGGTTTGCGTTGTCCCATCTCGGTGAGCACTCGGGTGAATTCGAAGAACAGGCCGGACTGCTCCCCAGCCAAGCCACGCCGGTGACCCGCAAGCGAAAGATCAATGCACGGAAAGCTGGCCGTCGCTACATCGACAGCCGGCAGTTCGCTGCCGCGTACGTCTCGCACGTCGCACAAGCGATAGTCGTCGGCATCAAAGTTGGTCGCATAGACGGCGTGCTTGAGGGGCGAGATGTCATTGGCCCACACCACATCGAAGCCAGCGGCTTCAACACCGGCACGCACGAGGCCGATGCCCGCGAAGAACTCGGCGACCGTCGGCATGGACCCGGACAGTACTGGCGAGGTGTGACATCGTCGCGGACTGCTTGAGCAGGAGCGCCGATCGCGACAGCGATACATCAGGCCAGCCAGTAACTCGGTGCTGATTCATGCAACTCGAGCGCCGCTCGCCGCGCGAGGCATGAGCTGCGTCTTCGGTGAGGCTGACCCCCGTGCACCGCTGGGTCAAAACGTGCTGAAGCACCACTCGAAGATGAGGTCAGCTGCTTCGACATCGATGACCGGGGTTGCAGTCACGCGGGCGCATGTCTGACCGCTGCGCAGCTCCTCGATCACCTTGCCTGGTCCCGGGGCGAAGAAGTACTCGCCGAGCTGCGTCGTGCCAGCATCGAGCTGGTGAGCGGGAATCGTGGTCCCCCCAATCACGAGCGTCGGCTTCCAACCGGCGTCGAGCCGGGCGCCGATGGGGCTCTGGCGCGGCACTTGAGCGCCTGGCACCGGCGCCACTTCCTGCAGGCCGCTGGGATAGGACTGCGAGGCCTCTCCACCACGGCTCAGCCACACAGCGAGCACGACGCCCGCGGCCGCGACGAGGACGCCAAGCGTGATCGCTGTCGAGACACCTTTGCGCAGCGCCCACGGGACGGGCGCATCGTCTCCGGGTTGGCTCATACGGGCTGGCGGGCAGCAGTCGCGCCGCCCACGACTTCATCGTTTGCGTAGAACACGACAGCTTGGCCCGCTGCCACGCGTCGTTGAGGTGTCTCCCAGTGAAGCTGGCCGTCGGTGTCGAGACGGGCGGGCAGGGCCTGTCCGTGTGCGCTGGTTTGCGCCCCAACGGCGCCGGTGTGCGGAACTTCCGACCAGCGATGGTCGACAAGCGCCACACCCGCCGCTGTGAGCTCGCCCGCTGTGCCGACTATGACACGGCGGTCAGCCACGTCCACGTCGATGGCATATCGCCGACCCGGTGCGCCGCCAAGATCCAAACCCTTGCGCTGCCCCACCGTCACGAGCTCAACGGCGGGTGCGGTGCCCACGGGCCTACCCGCGGTGTCAACCAGATCTGCGGGGTGCAGTTCCATGCGCTCAGCCAGAAACCTGGACCGTCCCGACGCCGCCGTGATGAAGCACACGTCCTGGCTGTCGGGCTTGTCTGCGGTCCGCAGGCCCAGCTCGGCTGCGAGCATTCGCAGCTCGTCCTTGCGGTAGTCGCCGACCGGGAACCACAGGTCAGCCAGATCAGCGCTCGACAGCATGTACAGCACGTAGGACTGGTCCTTGGCGTCATCGGCACCCCGCCGCAGCCGTCGGCTGCCATCCCGCTCGACGACGCGGACGTGGTGACCGGTGACGAGGCGCTCGAACCCCAATCGCCGGGTGCGATCCGCCAGCACGTCGAACTTCACATGCCGATTGCAGGCAATGCACGGGTTGGGCGTCACACCGCTCCGGTGAGCGTCCACGTAGGGCTCGACGACATCACGTTCGAATTCTGCGGCGTAGTTGAAGACGAAGTGGTCGATGCCCAGCTGCTGGCACACCCGACGCGCGTCGTCGACATCGGACACGGCGCAGCAGCCCTGATCCTGCGGCCCGCCCCACAGCTTGAGGGTGACGCCCACCACCTCGTGGCCTTCACGCTGGCACAGTGCGGCCGCGACAGAGCTGTCCACTCCCCCGGACATCGCGACAAGGACTCGGCTCACCGCAGCTGCTCCACGCAGGGCGGAATCGCCTCGATGGCCCGGTCGATCTCCCACGCCTGCGTGCACCAGCCCAGGGACAATCGCAACGAGCCCGCGGCGGCGGTGCGCTCAACGCCCATCGCGGCCAGCACATGACTGGGCTCCATGGCGCCGGACGCACACGAGGCGGCTGCGGACGCCATGACGTCGTACCGGTCGAGCAGCACCAGCAACGCCTCGGTCTCGATGCCGCTGATGAGCAGCTGGCAGATGCCAGCAGCACGTTGCGTGCGGGGCACCGTCTCAACGCATCCTTCGATCGCCCCGGTAAGCCCATCGGCGAGGCGGTCTCGGAGTGCGCCGATCCGCTTGTTGTCCGCCGTCCGATTCGCCGTCAGCTCAGCCAGCGCGGCACCCAGCGCGACGATTCCCGCTGTGTTGTGTGTGCCGCTTCGTCGCTCCGCCTCCTGACCCCCACCGAGCACTTGCGCGGCGACGGACACGCCATGGCGCAAGGCCAGCAGCCCGACGCCCTTGGGGCCTCCGAACTTGTGCGCGCTCAGCGACAGCAGATCCGCGGACCGGGCTGCTTCGGGCACTTCGGTCCAGTTGACGCCTTGAACAGCATCAGTGTGCAGCAGTGCGCCGGGTGCATCGGCGTGCACAACTTCGGCCACGGCGTCGAGGTCTGCGATGACACCCGATTCATTGTTGACCAGCATCACCGACACGAGCCCGACCGCTGGACCGGCGTCGGGCCCAAGCTGGGCTTTGAGATGGACCAGATCGACCTGGCCGTCAGCGTGGACGCGAACGGTGCGCCCGCCCAGCGCCTCGACGGGATGCAGGACTGCGTGGTGCTCAGTGGCTGGGCACAACGCCGAGGTGCCGGTCGCTGCGGCGACGCCCCGAACTGCCAAATTGTCGGCCTCAGTCCCGCCGCTCGTGAACACGATGCCGTGAGGATCGAACCCGACCGCGCTCGCAGCGATCTCGCGCGCGTCGTCAATCGCCGCACGTGACGCTCGGGCCATGCGGTGCGCGCCCGACGGGTTCGCGAACTGCATTTCGAGATAGGGCATCATGGCGTCGACCGCGCACGGTCGCATCGGTGTCGACGCGGCGCAGTCCAGATACGCCGGGCGCTGCTCGGCAGCCGTGCTGGGAGGGGCCACGCCGCGAGGTTACGGCCACGAGGTCGTCGCTCCCGCCGGCCGCTCATCCGAGCGGCCCGGATTCATTTCATAGTCCCGGCCTATGGACAACACCGCAACAAACGGATTGTTTCTTGCCCCTGGCGCGGTCACGGTTGCGGTCGGCCGCGGGACAATGACATCGGGGACCGACACCGACAACAGTCAGCGAGAAGCAGTTACATGAGACATCCGCCCACCACCGAGCCGGGGGGCCCCCGTCACCGACCATCAGAACAGTCACACCGCGAGCCCCGACCGAACCGAACGATGATCGAGCAGCCGGGTGCCGGCAGTCTCGGCTGTGCGCGGGCTGGTCGGCGCCCATGAATTCCACGTCCGGCGTTCGCGCAGCGATTCCCCCCGCCAATCGGCCGACAATTCGCCAGCTTGAGTACCTCGTGGCTCTCGGTGCCCACGGTCACATCGGGCGGGCGGCCGCGGCGTGCTACGTCTCCCAGCCCACGCTGAGCACCCAGATCCGTCAACTCGAACGCCACCTCGGCGTCGCCGTGACCGAGCGTGTGGGGCGCGGCATCGTCATGACCGCCGCGGGACGCGAACTCGCGAATCGGGCCCGGTCAATACTGCACAGCACAGACGAGATGATGCAATGGGGGCGCAGCACGGCGACCGACCTCATCGGCCCGCTGCGATTCGCCGCTATCCCGACAGTCGCTCCATACCTGCTTGCACGTGTGCTGCCCGCTGTGCGCGATCGCCACCCAGCAGTGCAGACCCTTCTCGATGAGATCCGGACAACCGAGCTGACCGCAGCGCTGATGTCAGCCAGTATCGATCTGGGTTTGCTCGCTCTCCCCGTCCCCGACGACGCGCTCGAGCATCGGATCGTGCTGGAGGATCCATTTCTGTTGGCGATGGCGACCGACCATCGTCTGGCGCAGAAGACGACGGTGACGATGGACGATCTCGCCGGCGAGACGATGCTGCTCCTCGACGACGGCCATGGTCTTCGCGGTCAGGCTCTTGAGGTCTGCCGTGCAGCCGGCGCGAGATCCGATGGCGATACCGGTGGCACGAGCCTCGCGACGATCTGCCAGATGGTGGCGGCATCGATGGGTGTGACCCTGCTGCCCTCGAGTGCCGCGCCGATCGAGGCGCGCGAAGGGGCAGGCATCGTTGTCCGTCCCTTCAGTGACGTCAACCCCTGTCGACGCTTGGTGCTGATCTGGCGACGAAATTCGTCGGCTGCGCCCCTCTATCGCGAGCTCGCGGAATTGATGGCCGAGCGACTGGCCGAACCTGCCTCCTAGCACGTGGCAGCGGCACTGATTGACAGTCGAGCGCGTGAGCCGATGTGACAGTCCCGCCGACTGGTGCCACACTTGCCGAGCGTTGCGGCGATGTGGCCGCACGGCGCGCACCTGCCGGTGGACCTCGTCCAACCAGGCCGCGCCAGCAGTCTCGACCAGTACCGACAGGGCAGCCGACACCATGGGCATTGAGGTCTCCATCGACATCCCGGCTCCGCCCCAAGAGGTCTGGGACTACGTCGCCGACGTGGCCAGCAACGTCGAGTGGATGGCCGACGCCAGCTCGATCACGTTCGTCTCCCCTGCGACGCAAGGTGTCGGCACCACCTACGACTGCGTCACCAAGGTTGGACCATTGCGGACGACAGATCGCATGGAGATCGTCGAATGGGATCCGCCGCACGCGCTCGGCGTCGCGCACAAAGGCGTCGTACGCGGCGGCGGACGGTTCACCCTCGCGCCCATCGAGGAGGGCACACGTTTCACCTGGAGCGAGGATCTGACATTGCCCTGGTACTTCGGCTCACGGGTCGGACGCCAGCCCGCCGCGATGGTGCTTAAGCGCTTCTGGCGACGGAACCTGCGCACGCTGCGGGCACGAATCCTCGAACGCCAGCAGGGCCCGACCGGCCACGAACCGGGTCCCCTGCTCGGGATGGGGCGCGACTCCGAAGTGCGTGCCTACGGGCCGTACGTGATCCGGGTCAGCCTGCGCGGGCGCGACATGAGCCACGAGGCAGAAGCGATGCAGCACGTACGGGCGTACGGCTTTCCCGCGCCCGAGGTCATCGACCGACCCGACGACAACTCTGTGGTGATGGCGCGCCTGTCAGGTCCGACGATGCTCGACGAACTCGCCGCAAAGCCATGGCTGATGATTCGCCACGCCAAGGGTCTGGCCCGGCTGCACCGTGCACTCGGCGAGGTGCCGGCTCCGGCGGGCTGGGTGAAAGTCAGCGACGGAAAGTCGGTCGTGCATCTGGACCTGCAGCCCGACAACGTCAAGCTCACCGACAACGGACCGGTCGTCATCGACTGGTCGAACGCAGCCGCGGGCGACTGCGCCTTCGACGCCGCCTCGACCTACGTCCGGCTGCGTACCGGCGCGCCGGACAACCACGCGGCCGCCCGGGCAGTGATCAACGCGTTCCGAACGCGCTTCGCCCGGGCATTCCTCAAGGAATTCGGCCGGGACGAGATCCTGGCCCGCGTTCGAGCTGCGGCGGATCTGCGACTCCTCGACCGCAATCTCAATCCGAGCGAACGCGGGGCAGTCTTCGCCCTCGCCCGCGGCGAACTCGACTGAGCGTCCGATTCGGTCCCGCGCGCAGAACTTGTCAAGTCACTCACCGATGTCGTCGAGCAGCAGTTCGGCGGCGGCATATGGATCGATCTCGCGGCGAGCGAGACGGTCATGCACGTTTGCGGCAGTGTCGCCGTCGGTGATTGCAGCGACGCGGGCATCGATGCTGGCCCGCAGCACCTCGGCAAATTCGTTCTCGACACGCGCAGCCCGGCGGACGGTGAGCTCGCCCGTGGCGGTGCAGTGGTCGCGGTGGGCGCACACTGCGTCCCATAGCTCCGTGGCGCCTTCGCCGGTAGTGCCGACGGCGGTGAGGATCGGAGGGTCCCAGTCGCCCGGCGCAGAGAGGTCCAACATCTGGCGGATGTCCCTGCAGGTTTCCGACGTGCCGGGCCGGTCCGCTTTGTTCACCACGAAGATGTCGGCGATCTCCATGAGGCCCGCCTTGTTGGCCTGAACCGAATCGCCCCAGCCTGGGTTCACCACCACCACAGTCGTGTCAGCCGCGCCCACGATCTCGGTCTCGACCTGGCCCACACCGACCGTTTCGATCACGACCCACGGCCAACCCAGTGCGTCCAGCACCCGTACCGCCAGCGGGGTTGCAAGCGTCAGGCCGCCCAAGTGCCCGCGAGTGGCCATCGAGCGTATGTACACACCCTCGTCGAAGGTGTGGTCGGCCATGCGCACCCGATCGCCGAGGATCGCGCCACCGCTGAACGGCGACGACGGATCGATGGCCAACACAGCCAATCGCTCCCCTTGCTCGCGGGCAATCGCGACGACTGCGGAGTTGAGTGTGGACTTTCCTGACCCAGGTGCGCCCGTGATGCCGACGGTGTGGGCCTTGCCAGAAAGGGCGAACGTCAGTGCGCCAAGTTCGCGCGCCAGCGAGCCACCGCGTTCGACGTAGGACATCACCCGGGCGAGGGCGCGACGATGCCCGCCGCGTGCGGCCTCGAGCAGACCGTCAATTTCGTCTGGCAGGGTCATCGGCGCGCTGACGGTAGCGAACCTCGCTGATCGCGGCACGCTCAGCTGCGAGACACCGTGGCGCCGATGCCGACCAGCTTGCCGACCAGATCCTCGTAACCGCGGTCGATGTGCGACGCGCCCGCAACCTCGGTTTGGCCCTCAGCTGCCAGCCCGGCCACGACAAGTGCGGCTCCGGCACGAATGTCATGGGAACGCACTGGCGCCCCCGACAGGTGCTCGGCGCCGCGGATCACCGCATGGTGGCCCTCCGTGCGAATGTCAGCACCCATGCGACGCAACTCGTCGATGTACCGGAACCGGCCGGTGAAGATGTTCTCGGTCACGATGGCGACACCGGAAGCCATCGTGAGCATTGCGACCAGGAACGGCTTGTAGTCCGTCGCGAGCCCCGGGTACGGCAATGTGGAGATGTCAGCGGCAACGAGCCGGCCCGTGGCCGTCGCCTGCACTCCCGCTGCGTCGGGAGCGATGTGCATTCCCATCTCGGTGAGCTTGCGAATCAGCATCGTCATGTGGTCGGCGACGGCGCCGCGCAAGAACACCGAACCGCCGCACATGCCCACCGCTGCGAGGTACGTCGACGCCTCGATACGGTCGGCGATGACCCGATAGCCCGAATCGGAGCGGATCGGATGCAGGCGCTCGACACCGTCGATGCGCAGCCGGTCCCCCGCCCAGCCGACCTTTGCCCCCATCGCATTGAGAAAACCCGCCAGGTCGCCGATCTCAGGCTCTCTCGCCGCGTTGTGAATGTGGGTGCGTCCCTTGGCGCGCACCGCCGCCATCAGGACATTTTCTGTCGCGCCGACCGAGGGGTACTCGAGCACGACATCGGCGCCAGTCAGCGTGTCGGCCCGCGCGGAGATGTCGCCATGTTCGGTGCTGAACACCGCGCCGAGACTCTCGAGGGCCCGCAGGTGCATGTCGATCGGGCGCGGGCCGAAGTCGTCTCCGCCGGGCAACGCGACACGCGCAGTTCCGAACCGAGCCAGTAGCGGTCCGAGCACCACGATCGAAGCGCGCATCCGCTCGACAAGGTGGTACGGAGCTTCGGTATGGAGTTCAGCGGGCACGTCGAGAATGAGGCGATGATCGTCGCGGGTGACAATCACGCCCATCGCTTCAAGCAGCTCGCACATGAGCGAGACGTCAGAAATAGCGGGCACGTTTGCCAGCACGTGACGGCCTTCGGCCCCGAGGCAGGCGGCCATGAGCTTGAGCACGCTGTTCTTGGCCCCGCCGATGCGGACTTCTCCGTCCAGGGCGCTGCTGCGCCGTGCCACGATCGTGTCGCGCTCGCCGGAGTCGGGCTCGTTCATCGCCCTAGCGATACCACCACTGAGCACGTTTGCGGTGCTACGGGTCAGATCGCCCATGCAGATGGCGTGCCCGTCCGTGTGCTAGGCCCGCCGCTGTGACCCGCCAAGTGCGTACGTTCGTCGCCGATCCCGATGAGGTCGCCGACCTGCTGCGCCCTCGAGACGACATCGTGCTCGAGGCATCAGGCTCGACCAGCGACCGCAGCCACCGCTTCGTATTGGCGGAGGGACCGTTCACCAGCTACTCGCGTCACGTGCAGCTCTCGCCGACGAACGAGCCTGCCCCAGACGAGACTGCGGCAGGCGCGGCGTCGCGGTCTCGTGTCACCGAGACAGTCGAATGGCGGCTGGCCGTGCCGTGGTTCGGTCCGGCAATCAACGTCGCAGTCCGGCGCGCCATGCGCACCGGGCGCACGGGTGACGGCCGGCAACCGCTGTGGGCTCCACCTCAGCGTCTCAGCGCACGCTCGGCAACGATCTTGGCCATGCTCGCCGCCGCGGCGATGCTGAGCGGCTACCTGGCGAATGCGCCTTCAGAGCTTCACACCTACGCCGCGGACGAGTTCGGGGTCGATCAGACCGCTCAGGGAATACTCGGAGCGGTGGTGCGCATCGGAACGCTGCTCGCGATCGGGGTGTCGGTGCTCGCCGATCGCCACGGCCGGCGCCGCGTCGTGGCCGGCGCCATGGCAGCCGGCATTGGGGCCGCCGCGCTCGCAGCGTTGGCACCGAACATCGTGTGGCTGGGTGCATTCCTGCTGGTTGGTCGCACAGCCAATGCAGCACTCGGCGCCACGATCGTCGTGATGGCGCTTGAGGAGATGCCAGCGGGCTGCCGGGCGTGGTGCCTGTCGGTGCTCGCGATGTCAGCTGCGCTCGGCGCTGGCGTAGTCGTCTGGCTGCAGCCGCTCTCCGATCTGGCCACGTGGGCATGGCGCCTGTTGTTCGGCCTTCCGCTCGTCGCATTGCTTGGCGCCCGACCGCTGCTTCGAAGGCTGCCTGAGAGCCGCCGCTTCGAACGCCGCAGCCGTGACGTCCAACTGAGCGGCTATTGGCGTCCGATTGCGCTCCTCGGCAGCATCTACTTGGCATTCGGCCTGTTTCTGGGCCCCATTGACTGGTTCCGCAACGAGTACCTGCGCGACGAGCATGGCTTCAGCGCAGCGCTGGTATCGCTGTTCGTGCTGGGCACGGCGACACCCGCTGGTCTTGCCGTCTATGCGGCCGGCCGGCTCGCTGACTCCCGGGGCCGGCGAATGATCTTGGCGATCGCCTCGGTCGCAGGCTTGGGCTGCCTCGTCGCCATGTTCAATGTGTCGGGCTCAGCGCTGTGGCTGCTGGGCCTCGCCGGGGCGATGCTGTCGGCAGGACTGCTGCCCTCCCTTGGGGTGTATCGCGCAGAGCTGTTTCCGACCGCCGTGCGAGCACGCGCTGCGACCTTGACCGGAGCCATGGGCGTCGTCGGCGCAGCTGGCGGCGTGCTTCTCGCGGGCCGGCTGCGCACTGCGTGGGGCAGCTTCGGCGAGGTCATCGCGCTGTTGTGGATCGGGCCGCTGATCGCGGCGGGCATTGCCGTGCTGTGGCTGGCCGAACGCAGCGGCCACGAACTCGAAGAGCTGCACCCGGCCGACGCTGCCGTGGACCCCGACGGTCCGTGGTCGCCCCATGCCGGTACGTGAAAGGTCGGAACCTGATGAGGCCGCGATGAGTCGTGCCGAAGCACTCGTGCTGACACCGGGTGCCGGCGGCGGCGCGGACCACCGCACGCTCGTCGACATCGAGACAGCCTTGGCCGACCGGATGCCGGTGAGGCGGCACGACTTCGCCTACCGTCGGGCCGGTCGGCGAGCGCCGCCCCGCGCGGAGAGCGTGGTCGACGAGCTGCTCTGTGAGCTGCCCCAGATCGCCGCCGAACTCGATGTGCCGCCGGCAAGCATGGCGCTCGGCGGCAGATCCTTCGGTGGTCGCGTCTGTTCCATGGCAGTCGCTGCCGGTGCTCCCGCTGCCGGTCTCGTGCTCCTCAGCTACCCGTTGCATCCGCCTGATCGACCCGACCGTCTCCGTAGTGCTCACTTCGGCCAGATCACGGTGCCGTGCCTGTTCGTCTCAGGAACCCGTGATCCGTTCGCCACGCCAGACGAGCTGACGTTCCACGCTGAACAGATTCCCGCACCGGTCACGATGCGATTCGTCGAGGGTGCCCGGCACGATCCCAACACGGTCGCAGCGCGTCGCTTCATCATCGACGCAGTCCGCGAATGGCTCGAGGGCCTCGACGGATAGTTCCCGGACAGCACGCAACGATGGACAGCCGCAGGATTGACAGGGAGTTCAAGCGCCGATGCGTGAGACGATCATCTTGGCTATTTCCAGACTGGACGTGGCCGCCGGGCTCGGCGCATTCAGCACGTGCGTGCTGCGGCCTGCGGTGGTGACAGCGAAGTCGTCGGCCAGCTCGCCATTGGCGTCCATGGCCTGAGCACGCACACCCGCCTCCGAGCGCGCCAAGTCCTTGGGCTCGATCGCGGGCACCAGCCGCTGGAGCGCGCGAGTGAATGCTGCGGGGTTGAGCGAGCGCCACACTTCGCCTGCCCCGGCTCGCCAGTGCCGCCGTGCGAGGCGCCATAGTCCGCGGTTGGTGAGGTGCTCGCGCAGCTGGGCGCGGCTGATGTCGCTCCAGCCGTAGCCCTCGCGGGCCAGCGCCAAGACGGCGTTCGGACCAGCGTGAATTGTGCCGTCGATCATCCGCGTGAGATGCACCCCCAAGAACGGGAAGCTGGGATCCGGCACGGGATAGATGAGGTTGTTTACCAGATGCGCGCGCTCCGCCACCAACTCGTAGTACTCGCCGCGGAACGGGACAATCCGGAAGCCGCAGGCTGCGCCCGCCAGCTCTGCCACTTGATCGCAGCGCAGCCCGGCGCAGTTGACGAGCCATGAAGCTTCCACGTCACCAGCCGTCGTAGTGATCCGCACGCCCCCGGACTGCTCGCTCAGCGCGACGACTGCTGCGGTGGTCCGCACCTCCCCACCCGCAGACTCGATTTCGGCGATGAGCGCAGCGCAGACCGCGCCGTAGTCCGCGATGCCGGTTTCAGGGATGTGCAGCGCCTCCACGCCGGCACAGTGCGGCTCCAGCTCGGCCAGGCGGCGGGCGTCGATGAGCTCGGCTTTGACGCCGTTGAGAACCGCCCGCTCCGCCAGCACAGCCAGTCGATCTTGTTCGGAACTGTCGACGGCCACGATGACCTTGCCGCACACCTCGTGGGCGATGTCCCGCTCACGGCAGAACTCGACCATCGAGCTGCGGCCCGCAACCGCCAGCCCGGCCTTCGATGATCCTGACCGGTAGTAGATCCCCGAGTGCAGCACGCCGGAGTTGCGGCCGGTCTGATGCATCGCGGGCCGGGCTTCGGCTTCGAGCACCACGACGCGACACCCGGTGTGCTCGCGGATGTAGCGGTGTGCAGTCGCCAATCCGATGATTCCGGCACCGACGACGGCCAGGTCGGCCTGTTTCGAGTCCGTCCCACCGCCGTTCACCCGATCGAAGCTACTGGGCGGCCCAGCAAGCCTGCGGGGCCAACCCCGTCGACGGAACTGGTCATCTAGGGTCGGCTGCGATGAGCCAGAACCGCAGACCGCACGCCGATCGAGGTCAAGCCAGCCGAGGCAACCCGGATCTCACCGATCCCACGAGACGAACTCCCGACCGCAACCTTGCGCTCGAGCTCGTGCGCACGACCGAAGCCGCTGCCATGGCGGCATCTCGCTGGATGGGCCGCGGTAACAAGGACGGCGCCGACGGCGCCGCAGTTGACGCGATGCGAGTCGTGCTGAGCACGGTGCCCATGGACGGCATCGTGGTCATCGGCGAGGGCGAGAAGGACGAAGCGCCGATGCTGTTCAACGGCGAGCTGATCGGCGACGGAGCCGGGGCGCTGACGGACGTGGCGGTCGATCCGATCGACGGCACCACGCTGACCTCGCTGGGACGCGGGAACGCCATCTCGGTCATCGCCGTCTCGCCGCGTGGGACGATGCTCGATCCCGGCCCGTGCGTGTACATGGAGAAGATTGCGGTAGGGCGCGACGCCAAGGGCGTGGTGGACCTCAACCGGACGCCGACGGAGAACCTGCGCGCCATCGCCGAGGCGACCGGCCAGGGCCTGCGAGACCTCACCGCGGTGGTCCTCGACCGCGACCGCCACTCCGAGCTCATTGCCGAGATCCGCGATACCGGTGCGCGCATCCGGCTCATTCCCGACGGCGACGTTGCCGGCGCCATCTCGGCGGCCGCCAGCGACACCACTGATGTGCTCTTTGGCATCGGCGGCACGCCCGAAGGCATCATCTCCGCGGCTGCGCTCAAGTGCCTCGGCGGCGAGCTGCAGGGCCGTCTGTGGCCTCGCAACGACCACGAGCGCCAGGCGGCCGTGGCTGCAGGGTTCGAACTCGAACGCGTGCTGCACATCGACGATCTAGTGCAGTCCGACGATGTCTTCTTCGCCGCTACCGGCATCACCGACGGCGAGCTGTTGCATGGCGTCAAGTTCACTGCACACCGCGCCACCACCGACTCATTGGTGATGCGCTCGCGCAGCGGCACGGTGCGCCGTATCGAAGCCACCCACGACATCGACAAGCTCAGCGCCTACGCAGCCGTAGATTTCACCTGATCTATGTCGACATCAGCCCGATCAGAACCAGCTCTTGACGACCTCGAAGAAGGCACGATCGCCCAGATCGACTTCGGCAAGGTCAACCAGATCGGCCGCGACGGCCATCAGGTGGTTCCGGTCGTCCTCCAAGACGCGGACACCGGCGACGTCCTGTTCATCGGCTATGCCAACCAAGAAGCACTGCGGCTGACCCTCGAGCGGTGCAGCGCCGTGCTGTACTCCACCTCCCGAAACGAGATCTGGCACAAGGGCGCCACGTCGGGCGACACGCTGTCGCTCGTGGACGTGCGTGTGAACTGCGAGCAGAACTCGCTGCTGTACCGGGTGCGTCGCGATGCAGGCGGCGCTTGCCACACTCGTGACGCCAGTGGAGCAGCCCGCCCAGGTTGCTACTACCGAGGCGTCGAGGGCCTGACCGATCTCCGCCCGCTGACCGGCTGAGGCCGGCGTCTACTCGTCGAAGTTCTCCGGCATGAGCACGAACTCGGGGTACGCCTCGATACCGAGCTCGCCGGTGTCCTGGCCGAGCTGTTCCACCGTGGTCGACACTCGCAAACCGACGGTGAGGTCCATGGCCTTCCAGACGATGAACGATGTGATGAACACGAAGGCCCCGACCGCGAGCACGCCCAGCAGCTGGATGTGGAACTGAGCGCCCGCAGCGATCGACGTTGCCAGCGTCCCCCAGATGCCGCAGACAAGGTGAGCGGGAATCGCACCCACGACGTCGTCTACCTTCAGCAGTTCCAGCGCCTTGATGGCGGCCGTGCACAGAATGCCGCCGATGGCGCCGATGATGACCGCCCACCACTGCTCGGTGATGTCCGGACCCGCTGTGATGGACACCAGTCCGGCGATGGCTCCGTTGAGCCCAGCGAAGAGGTCGACCCGGCCAAGCAACGAGCGAGACACCGCAAGTGCCGCTACCACGCCTGCAGCTGCCGCCAGATTCGTGTTGACGAGCACATTGCTCATGGCGACTGCATCGAACACGCTGCCCAGAGCCAGCTGCGACCCGCCGTTGAAACCGAACCAGCCGAACCACAGGATGAACACGCCCAGCGTCACGACGAGGACGTTCGACGGCGGCGTCGGCTTGACCGTGCCGTCGGAGCGGTACTTACCCAGCCGGGGGCCCACCACCAGCACCCCGGCCAGTGCCGCCCAGCCGCCCGTGCTGTGCACGATGGTCGATCCGGCGAAGTCTTGGAAGCCCCGCTCAGCGAGCCAGCCGCCTCCCCAGGTCCACGCGCCCACGATCGGATAGATGAACGCCGTCAGTACCACGGTGAACCCGAAGAACGACCACATCTTGATGCGCTCGGCAATCGCGCCCGACACGACCGATGCCGCCGTGGCAACGAACACCATCTGGAAGAATCAGTCCGACATGACCGCGTGGCCGTTGTCGGCCACCGCAGCGGCCGCGCCGACGTCGCCGTCGAGCAGCGCGAGTTCATCGGCACTCGGTCCGTAGAGCAGCGTGAACGACCCGAACAGGTCGCCCACGTCGACGTACATCAGGTTGTACCCGATGAAGTAGAACGCGAGCCCCGCGATCGAATAGATGCCGACGTTCTTCAAGCAGATCATCGACGCGTTCTTGCTGCGGACTGCACCGGCTTCCAGCATCGTGAAGCCGGCCGCCATCCACATGATCAGCGATCCCCAGACGAGGAACATGAACGTGTTCAGGACGAATTGCTCAGGAATCGCGATCATGACGAGCCCTCCTGGTCGTATGCACGGGACTCTCATGCTTGCAGACGCGATCTACGCGCCGATACGTCGCTCTGTGACTACGCAGCTCCGCTGTATTCAGGCAGCTGCGCTGTGTTTACGCAGCTTCCGCGACGGCGATGCGCGTCTGCGCCCAAGCCAGCGCGGCCTTGGCGTCTTCGTCGTCGCCATCGGCGTTGACGGCCGCTTGGGCTGCGGCGAGGTCAGCCTGCGCCGCCGCGACATCGATCTCGTCAGCCGCATAGGCAGCATCGCTGAGGATCGTCACGACGTTGTTGCTGACCTCGACGAAGCCGCGGTTGATCGCCAGCGTCACGATGCCGTCGCTGGCCCACAACTGGGTCTGGCCGATGTCAAGCCCCCCGATGAACGCGGCATGGTGGTCCAGAAAGGCGATGTCACCGTCGACGGTGCGCGTGACGACCTGAGTGCACTCGCCACTGAACAGCACCGCTTCGGGTGAGACCAGCTCAACTTGCATCTCGTGTGCCTCCCTGCGCCCGCGGCCGGATCTATTAGGACTGCTCGAAGTCCCGAGCCTTGGCCATTGCAGCCTCGGCGTTGCCGACGTTGAGGAACGCCTGCTCGGGAAGGCTGTCCAGCTCGCCGTTGCACAGCATCTCGAACGATTCGATGGTCTCCGCGATCGGCACGAAGACGCCCGGCAGGCCGGTGAAGACCTCGGCCACGAAGAACGGCTGGCTCAAGAAGCGCTGGATCTTGCGGGCACGATTGACGGTAATGCGGTCCTCCTCGGACAGCTCGTCGAGACCCAGGATGGCGATGATGTCCTGCAGCTCCTTGTAGCGCTGGAGGATCTCCTGGGTGCGCCGTGCAACGGCATAGTGCCGGTCGCCGACAACCTCGGGGCTGAGGATTGTTGACGTCGACGCCAGCGGGTCCACGGCGGGGTAAATGCCCAGCGAGGCGATCTGGCGGCTCAGCTCGGTGGTGGCGTCGAGGTGGGTGAACGTGGTGAACGGCGCGGGGTCGGTGTAGTCGTCCGCCGGCACGTACACGGCCTGCAGCGATGTGATCGAGTGACCCGAGGTCGAGGTGATGCGCTCCTGCAGCTCGCCCATCTCGTCGGCGAGGTTGGGCTGGTAGCCCACCGCGGAGGGCATGCGGCCCAGCAGCGTGGACACCTCCGAGCCGGCCTGCACGAAACGGAAGATGTTGTCAACGAACAGCAGCACTTCCTGGCCCTGCACGTCGCGGAAGTACTCGGCCATCGTCAGCGCCGAAAGCGCGACGCGCAACCGCACGCCCGGCGGCTCGTCCATCTGGCCGAAGACCAGCGCTGTCTTTTCGAGCACACCGGACTCCGCCATCTCCAGATAGAGGTCGGTGCCCTCGCGGGTGCGCTCCCCTACTCCAGCGAAGACCGACACACCGCCGTGCTGGGAGGCGACACGGTTGATCATCTCGGTGATGAGCACCGTCTTGCCCACGCCGGCACCGCCGAAGAGGCCAATCTTTCCGCCCTCCACGTACGGCTCAAGCAGGTCGATGACCTTGATGCCGGACTCGAACATCGTCGCCTTCGGCTCGAGCGTGTCGAAGGCCGGCGCGGGGCGGTGGATCTCCCACCGATCCGCGATGCCTTCGCTCAGATCGGCACCGTCGAGCGGCTCGCCGAGCACGTTGAAGATGTGGCCGAGCACGCCGTCGCCGACCGGCACGCTGATGCCCTGGCCGGTGTTCGTCACCGTCATGCCTCGGGTCAATCCGTCGGTGGCCTTCATCGAGACGATGCGCACCCGGTTGTCGCCGATCTGCTGGGCCACCTCGCCGGTGATGGTGACGGGTGCGCCTTCGAGCTCGACATGCATCTCGACAGCGGTGTTGATCTCGGGGAGCGCCCCCGTCGGGAACTCCGCATCGATGACCGGCCCGGCGATGGCCACGACGCGTCCATCGGCGAGATCGGTCGTCTGGTCGGCTGTGCTTGCTTCAGTCAGAGTCATTGATGTGTCTCCTCAACCCGCCGAGGGGCTCGATTGGGCTATTGGCGTGCGCGGAACAGATTCGCAGTGCGGGCTTCGATGGTGTCGGACAGAAGGTCGACTTCGCCGCCGGTCTGAGAGAGCGCCTCGGCACCGCCGACGATCTCCATGATCTCAGTGGTGATGGCGTCTTGGCGGGCGCGGTTCATCACGCGGGTCAGGTTGGTCTTCAGATCTTCGGCGTTGTCGGTTGCGGCCTTCATGGCTCGCTGACGGGCCGCGTGTTCGGAGGCCGAGGCCTCGAGCAACGCTGCGAACAGACGGGCCTCGGCGTAGCGCGGCAGGAGGCGCTCGAGAATCACCGCTGGCTCGGGCTCGAATTCGTAGCCACCGGCTGCACCGGCGCTGTGAGATTCATCAGCGCCGTCGTCGCCGGAGAAATCGCCGGAGTCCAGCGGCATGAACGGCGCGATCGACACTTCTTGGACGCCCATGGAGTGGAACTGGGTGTAGGCCAGCTTCACCTGGCCGCACTCGCCGCTTTCGAAGAGTGCCGTGGCCACCCCAGCGATCCGCTGGGCATCGGAGTAGCTCGGCTGGTCGCTGAAGCCTTCGAAGCCGGCGGCGATGCGGTAGTCGCGGAACCGGAAATAGCCCTGGGCCTTGCGGCCCGACAGCACCAGCTCGTAGTCACGGCCCTCAGCGGCGTCAGCCGCGATGGCACGCTCAGCGGCTCGCAGGACGTTGTTGTTGTAACCGCCGCACAGTCCACGATCCGCAGCAATGACGACGTAGGCCACTTTGGCGACATCGATCGGCTCGCGCAGGAGCGGGTGATCGGCCTCGCCACCCGCAGACGCCAGATTCGCAATGACCGCGGTCACCTTCTCGCTGTACGGCCGTGCAGCGCGCACCCGGGTCTGCGCCCGCACGATGCGTGATGCCGCGATCAGCTCCATGGCGCGCGTGATCTTCTTGGTGGCCTCGATCGACTTGATGCGACGCCGAAGAATGCGCTCCTGACCGCTTGCCATAGCGGATCAGCTCTCCGCGGCGTCGGCTGCGTCTTGGCTGCCGGCGGCGTCCGACGTCACGAACTGGGCGCCGAATGCCTCCACAGCCGCTTGGAGCGCCGCCTCGTCAAGCGCGCCGGTTGAACGGATGTCGTCCAGCAAGGCGCTGTGGCGGGTGCTCATGTACGCCAGCAGCTCGGTCTCGTAGCGGTTCACGTCCTCAACGGGGACGCCGTCCACGTAGCCGTTGGTGCCCGCGTAGATGACCACCACTTGCTCCTCGACGGGCATGGGCGAGTTGAGCCCCTGCTTGAGCAGCTCGACGAGCCGGTAGCCACGGCCCAACTGGGCCGCAGACACGGCGTCGAGCTCGGAGCCGAAGGTGGCGAACGCCTCCAGGTCACGGAACTGGGCCAAGTCGATCTTGAGGGTGCCGGCCACGCTCTTCATGGCCTTGGTCTGCGCAGCAGAGCCCACCCGCGACACCGAGATGCCCACGTCCACCGCGGGACGAACGCCGGACTTGAACAGATCGTCCTGAAGGTAGATCTGACCGTCGGTGATGGAGATCACGTTGGTCGGGATGTACGCCGACACGTCGCCGGCCTTTGTCTCGATGATCGGCAGCGCTGTCAGCGATCCGGCGCCGTTGACGTCGGACAGCTTGGCGGCACGCTCGAGCAGACGGCTGTGCAGGTAGAACACGTCGCCCGGGTAGGCCTCGCGCCCTGGCGGACGGCGCAGCAACAGCGACATCTGGCGGTACGCCTCGGCCTGCTTGGAGAGGTCGTCGTAGATGATGAGTGCGTGGTCGCCGTTCTCCATCCAGTGCTGGCCCATCGCGCAGCCTGCGTAGGGAGCCAGGTATTTGAAAGGCGCGGCATCTGCGGCAGGTGCGGCGACCACCACGGTGTATTCCATGGCGCCGCGCTCGCGCAGCGTGTTGACCACCTGCGCAACCGTCGAGCCTTTCTGCCCGATCGCCACGTAGATGCACTTCACACCGAGGCCGGCCTGGTTGAGGATGGTGTCGACGGCAATCGACGTCTTGCCGGTCTTGCGGTCGCCGATAATGAGCTCGCGCTGGCCTCGACCGACCGGAGTCATCGAGTCGATGGCCTTGATGCCGGTCTGCAGCGGCTCGTGCACCGGCTTGCGACCCATCACGCCAGGCGCCTGGATCTCCATGCGGCGCTCGATTGCGCCGGTGATCTCGCCGAGGCCATCGATGGGCTCGCCGAGTGCGTTCACGACGCGGCCCAGCACTGCGTCGCCGACGGGCATCGACAGGATGCGGCCAGTTGCCTTCACAGCCTGGCCCTCTTCGATCGACTCCACGCTGCCGAGCACAACTGCACCGATGGAATCTTCGTCGAGGTTCAGTGCGAGACCGACGTCTCCGCTGGCGAACTCCAGGATCTCGTTCACCGAACAGCCCGGCAGTCCCGAGACGCGGGCGATGCCGTCGCCGACCTCGAGGATCCGGCCGACAGTGCCGGACTCGATCGACGGATCGAAGCCCTCGAGGTTCTGGCGAATCGCCAAAGCGATGCCAGCGGTATCAAAGCTCAAGTCGGTCACGACAGGCGCTCCTTCATCTTGTCGAGCCGGGTGCGGACCGAGCCGTCGAAGACGGTGTCGCCGATCTGGGCGGACAGTCCTCCGACAATTTCGGGATCCACTACGACATGGACGGTCACGTTGCGGCCGCTGGCCTGGCGCAGGGCGCCGGCGAGCCGCTCGATCTGGGAGTCGGTGAGCGCGACGGCCGAGCGGACCTCGGCCACCACCTCACCCCGCGTTGCGGCGGCGAGTTCGAGCACCTCGTCGGCGACGGTGTCGAGTTGGCCGCCACGGCCAGCACCGACCAGCATCGCCACCACGTTGAGCGTGACCGGCGACGCCTGGGCCGCCAACAAGTCCTCGATGATGCCGATGCGGCGTGATGCCGGGACCGAGCGGTCGGACAGCACGCTGCGCAGTTCCTCGTTCTCAGCGACAGCGCGGCCGACTGCGGACAGCTCGTTGGGCACGCGCTCAAGCGCGTCTTCGGCCTGCGCGATGGCCACGACTGCACTCGCGTAGCCATCGGTTCGCTGGCTCATCGGTTGATCCTGATCATCTGTTCAACTCCTGTCCTGGCCCGCACCGGGCGCTGCCCCGCCCATTCCGCCGGAACACGCCTGGCGGTGATGGGCTGCGCCGTGAGGGCGATGCGCGGGACGATCAGTTCCCCACCCGCTCGATGTAGTTCTCGATCAACCGGGCGTGAGCGGCCTCGTCGATGCTGGCCATCACCACCTGCTCGGCAGCACCAACGGCGATCGACGTGATGTCGGCGCGGACTTCAGCCATCGCGCGTGCCCGGGCGGCGGTGATATCGGCCTCAGCCTGAGCACGACGCTCGGCGATCTCTGGCTCGATCGCCGCCAGACGCTCCTGGCGGACCGTCTCGGCAGCCGCTCGGGCCTCCTCGATGATCCGAGCGGCCTCGGCGTTGGCCTCGGCCAGCCGGACGTCGTACTGCGTGCGCAGATCCTCGGCCTCAGAACGGGCGGTTGCTGCGCCGTCGAGGTCGCCCTGGATGCGCTCGGTACGAGCCTCCATTGCCCGCCGGATCGGCGGCAGGGCCAGCTTCCACATGACGAGGAACAGGATGACGAACGCCGCCGAACCCCAGATCACCTCATTCCATTCGGGGATGATCGGGTTGGAGGCGGCCTCGCCCTCCTCGGTCGCCGCTAGCAGGCCCGTTGCCATATTGCTCAGAGTGGCGTTCATGGGTTCCTCCTACGCGAAGTTGAGGAGGATGAACACCACGAAACCGATGAGGGCCAAGGCCTCAGTGAACGCGATGCCCAAGAACATGGTCGTACGGACCATGCCCGCTGATTCGGGCTGGCGCGCCATCGCGGTGATTGCATTGCCGACGACCAGACCGATGCCGACGCCGGGGCCGATGGCCGCAAGGCCGTAGCCGAGGCCAGCGCCGAGCGCCTTCAATCCGTCGAGTGCGTTGTCCGCTGCTTGTGCGAGCAATTCCATTACTCGTGTCTCCTGTGTTGTACGGGATATTGGGGCAGGGGCCGAAGCGCCGGGACGCCGTGCGACCGTGAGTCGAAGGGGTGATGGGCTGGGCGGGCCTAGTGCTCGGGATGCAGAGCGCCGCCGATGTAGACGGCAGTGAGGATCGTGAAGATGAACGCCTGCAGGAAAGCGACGAGAATCTCGAAGCCGGTCAGGCCGATGAGCACCACGAACGGTGCCCACACGATGGTGGCCAGCAGACTCGTGTCCCACAGCGCAGCGGTGAGCACACCGAACGTGACGAGCAGCAAGTGCCCGGCAAGCATGTTTGCAAAGAGCCGCACAGCCAGCGAGAACGGACGGACGAAGAAGGTCGAAACAAACTCGATGAGCGCCACGAGCGGCAGCAGCGCCTTTGGCACACCGGGCGGCACGACAACGTTCTTCAGATAGCCGAAGAAGCCGTGGTTCTTGATGCCGACGGCGTTGAATACCACCCAGACGAGCACCGCGAGGACAACGGGCATCGCCATGCGGGCGTTGGCCGGGAAGTGGATGAACGGGAACACCTCGGTGATGTTCGAGAACAGGATGAAGAAGAACAGCGTCGCCAGGAACGGCAGGTAGCGCAGGCCGTCGGGCCCGATGGTCTGCATGATGATGTTCTCGCGGATGAACTCCACCGAGGTCTCCGCCACTGTCTGGACCCCGCGGGGGGCGGTGACGACCTCTGCCTGCGCGTAGCGGCGCTTGGCCATGAAGAAAATCGCGACCGGAGCCACGAGCGCAAAGATGTAGATGATGCCGACCTTGTTCAGCGCGAACACGGAGTCATCGAGACCCGGCAGGACGTTTGGCCACTCCAAGAGGTGCCCAATGTCCGGGAAAGTAAGCGCTAGCAGGTTCACTTCTTCTCCTTGCCGGGACGTTGCAGATCGAGGCCTGGGGCTGCGAGCCGCAGGGAAACATACCGCATCTCCCACACGAGCAGACCGAGATGGCTGACTCCGATAGTGATGCCGAGCGGAACCGGCTCGAACAGGCTCAGTCCGCTGACCGCGACGACCGCTCCGAAGAGCACGGCGAGGCGGCCGACGAAGCCCCCGAGGCTCGCCGCCATCAAGGCCACGGGCGAGATGCGTACCGCCCACGTCATGATCGCTGCTGCGGCAAGAAGGTTGACTACGACGAGCACGATCCCGTACGCCGCAGAGGCCGCACCGCCGACGCCCCATACGAGGCCGCACGCGGCCACCCACACGGGGCTGACGTACAAGCTGCGGCGCGCGATGTCGACGGCGATGGCGCGCTCAGGCGCATCCTCACTGGCTGATCGCGCCGCCGTTCCGCCCTCCGCCGGGCCCGATGCCGTCACGCGCCGTGCTCCGACGGCTCATTGTCCAGCACAACGCCAACCGGCAGGCTGACCGCGGCCGGCTCGGCTCGATCAATGCCGCGCCGCTGCGTCGGGCGCTGTTCGGCCAGATCAGACTCAAGTTTGGACATCCGCTCGGAGTACCGGTACCACTCGATCAGCAGCTTGAGCACGAAGGCGACCAAGCCGAAGCTCAACGCCAGCCACGGACCGGTATCGAGCCAGCGGTCGAGGCCGAATCCTGCCGCTGCGAAGATCACTGGCGTCAGAACGATCTCAACGGCCTTCGCGAGGCCGTCTTCGCTGCCGTTGCCGCTTCGGGCTGCTCGCGTCCGTTCGCGCGCCGCGTGCGATCGCATGAGTGCTCATCGCCTCCGAGGTATGCGGGGGTTTCAGCACGCCGGCCCGCACCTGGTCCAAAAGGGAGGCCAAACACTGGGCACTGGCGAAGCCGCCAGAAATCTACGGCCTCAGCCGGCACATCACCACGCCAAGCGGTGCTCAGCTACAACTGCATCATGCCCTTGGCATCCCGAGAGGGTGTCCCAGCGCGGCAAGCGGTGCACCGGACGACTACCGACGTAGATCCTCGCGAGCGGCTGCGAGTCGTGCGTCTCTTTGGGCCGCGTCTGGTACTGCCACCAGCAGCGCTCCCTTGCCCACTGCCGTCGGCAGTCACACGCTGACTGGTCCAGGGCTCGAAGCCGCCGGCTTCGGCCGATGCGATGACATCGACCCTCCACTCCGCATCCTCGAGGCTGCCACTCGACACCTAGGACGGCTTGAGGAACCGATGCTGACGGAGATTGGTCGCGATCAGAATGTCGCCTTCCGTAGTCGTGGTGTAGGTATCGGTGTAGACGGACCACGACACCACCCACCAACGAAGTCGATTCATCGACGGGGCCGACTGGTTCACCCTGGGTTTTGCGCAGGCTCCAGAGATTGGAGCAAGCATGGGAGCCATGAGCACAGAAGCGAGGGCGGCGGCGTCGCGGCGGTATTCGCCTGAGCAGAAGCAGCACGCGGTGAGGATGGTGCTGGCGTTGCGCTAGGAGCTGGGCGCTTCGGCGGGCACGATCACCAGGGTGGCCCGGCAGCTGGGCTATGGCGTGGAGTCGGTGCGCAAGTGGGTGGCCCGGGCCGAGATCGACGCGGGTGCCCGTGTGGGGCTGACCTCGGCTGAGAGCGAGGAGCTGCGGCGGTTGCGTCAGGAGAACCGTGAGCTGCGTCGGGCGAATGAGATCTTGCAGCGGGCGGCGACTTTTTTCGGGTAAGGGGCTCGACCGCCGACAGCGATGACCGTCGAGTTCGTCGACGCGAATCGTGCCGAGTTCGGAGTCGAGCCCGTCTGCGCTGCGTTGCAGGTGGCTCCGTCCACGTATTGGTCCGCGAAGCGCCGCCCGCCGTTTGAGCGGTCGAAGCGCGACGCCGCGATGATGCCGCTGCTGTTGGCGCTGTGGCAGGCGAACTATTCGGTGTACGGGGCGCGCAAGCTGTGGATCGCGGCCCGCCGCGCCGGGCACGACATCGGCCGCGGCCAAGTCGCCCGCCTCATGGGGCGGCTGGGTATCCGGGGCGTCAAGCGGACAAAGAAGGTGCGCACCACCCGGCCGGACCCCGAAGCGGCCCGCCCACCCGACCTCGTCGAGCGGGACTTCACCGCCGATGCCCCGAACCGGCTGTGGGTCGCCGATCTGGCCCACGTCGCCACCTGGTCCGGCGTCGCCTATGTGTGCTTCATCACCGACGCCCACAGCCGCCGCATCGTGGGCTGGCGGGCCGCGTCGAACATGGGCACCCAGATGGTGCTCGACGCTGTGGAGATGGCCCGCTGGACGCGCGGCGTCCGCCTCGAAGGGCTCGTCGCTCACGCGGATGCCGGCGCCCAGTTCACCAGCATCCGATACGGCGAGCGCCTCGACGAGATCGGCGCTGTCCCCTCGATCGGATCGGTCGGGGACTCATATGACAACGCCCTGGCCGAGGCCGTGAACGCGCTCTACAAGACCGAGCTGATCCGCGGCCCCGCACAAGGCCCGTGGCGCACGATCGACGACGTCGAGCTCGCCACCCTGGGCTGGGTGCACTGGTGGAACACCGGCCGCATCCACCGCTACCTCGACGACCTCAGCCCCGACCAATTCGAAGCCGCGTACGCTGCCCGAAACACCGACCACCACAGGACAGAAAACCAAAACAACCAGCCTGCGCAAAACCCAGGGCGAATCAACCCGACACACACGGCCCCGAACGGCCACCGCCACACCCGCAACCACCCCGCACCGCACACAACCGCCCACCGGACCGCCAAATCACGCCCGACACAAACACCATCTGACACGCCCACAAACGGCTTGCTCAGCAGGCTCCTAGGCGGCGCTCGGAAGGCGAAACACCTTCATGACTTCGTCGCCTAGGTGATTGATGACCTTCACAGCGATGTGACCCGACTCGGGTGCTGGGAACGGTCGTGAGATGTCGCTGTGGAGACTGGCCCAGGCGTCCTCGTCGATCTCGGCGCGCAAGGTCCTCTTGAGCGTTTCGTAGGGATCTTTGCTGCCGAGGAAGTAGGCGTGACGCACGAAGAAGCTCTCGTGGTCGTAGTCGGTGTCGACGAACCAGCAGGCGATGGAGTCGGGTTCGTCGCTGCGCACATCGCCGGTCGTCGGATCGAACACGTCGATCCCTTTCAGCTTCACGCAGAACTGCTCAGCGCCGTCATCGGTTGCGGGCGCTTGCAACAGCTCGATGTCGGGTTCGCCGAAGATCACGAACAGGTTGCCGCTGCCGGTGCTCTTGAGCTCGCTCGCCATGTGCAGGTCGGCGTTCATCCTGGCCTTCAGCACGGGCAACGGCCCCGATTTGATGAACGCGGACGCCTGTGCGTCGTAGTTGAACGCGCAGGCGATCAGCACGTCAAAACCAGCCTCGGTGGCTTCCCGGGAGGCTGCCACGAGTTCGGGGCGCGTGACGGTGCCAAACTCCGGACCGACGAAGATCGCGGCCGTTCGCGTTTCGGCCTGTGCAGCAGCCGCATCAGGTGCGGGTTGCCCGTTTTCGGGCGAGCCGGTCGGCGAGGTAGCCGACGCCTCGGTGTAGGCACCCGCCGCACAGACGTAATCGCCGGGCCACGGTTGGAGTGAAGTGAAGTCGATGCGGTCTGCCTTGTGTGCCTGCTGCACACCCGCCGTCCGCAAATTGTCGAGGATGAGCGAGACAAAGTCCTGCGGCGCCTCGCCGTTGCTCCGTGCCTCGGCGACTGGATCGATCAGTTCGTCATCGGCGCCGAGACCCAGGTAGCGATGCGGCGAGATGCTCTCGACGGTGAATGGTCCGGCGACCCGCACCTTCGAGCTGTCCTCGTACGGCTTGTCGTAGAGGTCTTCGAAGTCGGCCTTCGCGGCGATGGACTCGTCCATTGCCTGCTGCCGGTCAAGGCGAGCCTGCCAGAACCGTTCGTGCGGCTCGGCGGCATCGGCCGGCCAGTCGCCGGGCCGCTCGCGTGGAACCTCCCATTCGAGCAGGCCGCTCGCAGGTGCCTCCTCACCCGACGGCAGCGAGACCGTGGCGTCTGCTGGCGAGGCGAAGCAAATCCGCTGGCCCTTCCGGCCGCCGAGCTCCACCTCAAACGGCACCGGTGGACTGGCACGCAGCAACGAATTGAGGTCCGCGAGAGCAGCCTCTACCGCGGGTTGACGTTGTTCGTAGATGACGTCGAGCTCGGCGTTGTTGGCAATCGACCGCAGCGTGATGTGCGGGACGCGTTCGTAGACGAACCCCTGCCTCACATCTCCGTACGTCAACGCATCAGACGACTGGGCATGGCCGAGATCGGCTTCCTTCTGTCGCCCTTCTGGACTGTCAGACAGCAGGTAGTGCGGATAGCGAGCCCCCATGAGCCGCGCCCGTGCCAAGGCCAATGCAACCCGCGAAGTGTCAATGGTGATCCATCGTCTGCCCCACTGCTCTGCCACGTACGCCGCAGTACCTGCCCCGCACGTCGGATCGAGTACCAGATCGCCGGGGTCCGTGGTCATCAACAGACAGCGCTCGATTACCGACGTGGCCGTTTGAACAACGTACGTCTTGTCGTACGCGGCAAACGTGTCCTGCCAAACATCAGTAATTGCTTCGCCTGGCGCATCATCAAGGTAGTAGCGCCACCTCAGGCTCCGATTCAGCGGGTGGAGGCGATCAGCGTATAAGAGGCGACGCATCCCAGACTCATTCGTCTTCCAACTTTTTCCCCGAGGGTGGCTGAAAGTTCTTCCCTCAATGGAGAAGTCGAACATACAGGAATCTGTATAGCCAGATGAGCCCAGATTTTGAGCAGTCAAGTAACGAACAGAGTCCGTGAGTTCCGCCGGATTTAGCTTCGCGCGTGAGGCTACGCGGCCATCTGACAATTGCACCAACGAGAACTCAGAATGCTCGTCAAGTTGCTTCAATGCACGGAGTTCTCGAAACTTGACGGAGTCGGAATTCCTCGCGTACCACAGAATAAAGTTCGAAGTTCGGGCCAGCTCAGAGTTACCCAGGGGACTCTTTACGCGGAAAGTCACTTGGGCGATGAAAGCGCTGGCCCCGAACACTTCGTCCATCAAGGTCCGCACGCGATGAACGTTCTCATCACCAATTTGGACAAAGATGGAACCACTTTCGGTCAGAAGATCGCGGGCAACTGTTAAGCGATCTCGGAGATAAGTCAGATAACTGTGAATGCCGTCGCGCCAAGTGTCTCTGAAGGCTCGTACCTGTTCCGGTTCGCGAGTGATGTGGTCGGCCTTGCCATCTCGTACGTCGCGACTTGTGGTCGACCATTGAAAGTTCGAGTTGAATTTGATGCCGTATGGCGGATCGATGTAGATGCACTGCACTTGGCCACGCAGTCCTTCGCTCTCCGCGAGACTGGCCATCACCTGCAGACTGTCGCCGAGGATCATACGGTTCGACCAGTTCATTTGGTGCCGATAGAACTCGGTCCTCACATCGGTACTCGGAAGCCCGTTGAAATCGGAGAACAGCTCGATCTGGAACCCTGCTTCGGATGCCGCTTGCTCAATGCTGCGCCGCTGGCTGAGTCGTCGCAGATCTTCTACGAGTGCCTTGGGCTGGATCTTCTCTTGGATGAACAGCGGCGGTGCCTGAACTACCAGATCAGACCAGTCGGCGATGTCCTTGCCACGCCACACTAGCTGCGGATCGAGGTCTCGATTGAGCCGCTCGTATGCCACTCGGACCGCTGCCACTGCATCGTTTGAAGCCTGCGTTTGATACTCGGCCGTCGGGATGTTCAGCCTGGAGGATTCTTCGTGGGTGAGATTCTCCACCTCTTTTGGCTTCTTTGTGCGTGCCAATGGTCAACGTCCCTCATGCTGCGACAGAATTCGCTTCAGCACCGACACTAGCTGCGGCACGGAGTCGCTCGCCGTGCTCCATACTGTTTCCGGGATCACATCATCGTATTGATGTATCAGGACATTGCGCGCACCGCGAATCTTAGTCCACGGAATATCAGTGACTTCGTCGCGCACATGTGGAGGGAGTCGGTTAGCGGCTTCTCCGATGATTGTGATCTGCCGGATTGCCGCATCGAAGCTCTTCGCGTCTGCAATGAACTCGTCTCTCGTCAAGTCGCCTACGTGTTCGAGAGCAGCCTCACCCGCGTCAAGCATGTGACGCATATGCGGTAGCCATTCCTCGGGTTGCGTGCAGTTAAACATCTATGGCATCCCGCTCTGCATTCGGCCGTACATGGTCACGCAAGTTCTTCTCGACTGCCATGTCAACGCTGCGGCCCAAGGTGTCCTCAAGGTATACCTCGGCCCCGAAATGGTCCCACCCAACAGGCTCGGGGTCATACTCGACAATGAGATCAATGTCGCTGGTGAGCTGCGCTTCGTCTCGAGCATAAGATCCGAACAGCTTGAGACTCGAGACACCAAACTCTCGCTGGAGCTGCGGCTTGAGTTCACGCAGCGCAGCCAAGACAGAGTCACGGTTGTCAAGTACTGGATCACCTGAGCGAAAAGCCTGCGCTTGGCGGCGGGCCTGGGAAATGGCGGTCTCGAGGTCTTTCCTGAACTCCCAGTTGTTTCTGAACTCTACAAACTGCCAGCGGCCGTAGCCGCCGAGGTGATTGACACCCGGTACCCAGTAGGTGCGCATGGTGCTGGCTTTGTCCTTGGCGTCCTCACGGCGGAAGCCCTTGATTTCAACCACGAGATGCAACGGGTCGTCGCGGCCGCGACCGTCGTCCACTAGGAGCACAAAGTCGGGCACGTAAATGCGGTTCTCACCCCCCGTCCGATACGGTACCTCGAAGCCCATGCCGGCGTTCTTGACATATGCCCAGACATGGGGATTGGCCTCGACGACGACGCAGAATTCGCGCTCCCATTCGCTGTCGCACACTGCCCAGTTGACGTGACAGCGATCAGCGCGCGTGCGCCACCTCAACTGCTTGGAGGTGGTGAAGCTGACATCGCGGGTAGTTCCCACGGGCGAGAACGAGTCCAGCACCGCCGTCACGTTGCCGCCAACAGCCCGCTCGGCTTCGACAATGGCTGTGGTGATGCGCTCGCACGCTTGGTCAGCAAGCGTGAGGTAGAGCAGATGGCCAAGCGATGTGCCGCCCTCACACACACAGTGCTCGTCGAGCCAGCGCTCGGTGATGCGCTTGAGCTGCCCGAAGAGATGCAGCCGGGGCTGCCCGTCGTGGTCGCACCACTTGGTGTGAAGCAGGTACCGGGTGAGGTAATAGACAACCGTGGAGCGACGCGTGCCACCGGTGTCGGCGAGGTCGAGGTTGATGCCCTCGCCGATGATCCCTTCGTTGCGCGTGCGCGTCGGACCGACCAGCTCAGGGGTCAGCCGCAACGTCGAGTCGTCGGTGAAGTGCGCGTCCAGCCGATCGTCGGGCAGCTCGACCCGGTAGCCGGCGACCCGCGGGAAGCGGATCTCGCAACCATTTCGCTCTGGGCGCACGGCGTGTACTTGGACCGTCGACTTGGGCGGCTTGGGTTTCACCACGACGGGCTCGGCGGTGAAGTCGAATGGCACACCGAAGACGTCGGCGTATTCGGTTTCGAACAGACCGTGCTCGTTGAGGTCGTACGACTGGCGGCGCAGGGCACGGCCCACCACCTGCTCGCACAGGAGCTGCGTGCCGAAAGCCCTCACGCCCAAGACATGCGTGACGGTGTTGGCATCCCACCCCTCTGTCAGCATCGCCACGGACACCACGCACCTGGTGTCGCCACCAAGACGGCCCGGCTTCCCGACCGTGTTCATCACCTCGCGGAGCAGGTCTTGATCGCTGAGGTTTTGTGCCTCCCCGCTGTTGCCGCCGCGTTCGATGATCTCGCGCCGGAATCGCTCGATCTCGTCCGACGCCGCCTCGCGGAAGTTCGGGTCGAGGGCATCGCCTGATTCGAGCTGCCGGCTGTCGATCAGCAGGGTTCGGGGCCGAGCGAGCGCATTGCCCTGAGCGTCAAAGTTGCGGAACAGCTCCAGCCGACCGTTGTGGAATGAACCCGTGCCGTCTGGCAGCGCGCGGCGGTAACCGGAGATGTAGTCATAGACAACTTTCGACGTGGCCGTGTTGTTGCACACCACGATGAAGCACGGCGGGACCTCGATGTCGTCATGTGCCGCCCACTGCTCGAATACCTGCTCGTAGTGTCCGTACAGCGCTTCCAGGGCAGACTTCAGCTCAACTGGCAACGCCGCCTCAGGATCGAGCTTCCCGACAGCCTTCAAGCCCTTCTTGGGCATCTTCTTGCCGATGTGCTTCCATAGCTCGCGATAGGTGGGCATCACGTTGCCCGGGATGTTGTCGGCCACAGGCACTCTCGGCAGCTTGACGATGCCGCACTCAATGGCGTCCAACAGCGAGAAATCGCTGGCAACCCAGCCGAACAGAGTGCCCTCGGCGTAGCCCGAGCCGCTGAGAAAGAACGGCGTCGCTGATAGGTCGATCACCCGCTTCAGCCCCAGCCTGCGCTGCACAGCCTCGATGCCGGTCATCCAGACGCGGGCGGCCTCAGCATTGTCTTCGGCTTCTTTGCGGGCATCGCCCGTCAAGTCGGCTTCATCTGACTCGTCGGCCGAGCCCGGCTTCTCCCGGTAGCAGTGGTGCGCCTCGTCGTTCAGCACCATCACACCCTTGGTACCCATCAACTCGGGCATCACCCGTTGGAGCATCTGACCTTCGGTCTCGCGTGAGTCGATCTCAGGTCCATGGCCTTGCAGCAGCGCCCGGCTGCCCTTCGCAAGACTCATCGTCTCGCGCCGCATGAAGGCGTGATAGTTCGTAATGACGATCCTCGCCTTGCCCAATTCGCTCGCCATGTCGGCTGGGACCAGATCACGGCTGCGGTAGTAGCTGTCAGGGTCATTGGGCTGCAGTACGCGGAGCCGGTCCCGGATGGGAATGCCGGGGGTGACCACGAGGAAGCCGCGGGTAAATCTCTGGCTTTGGGGGCGCCGCACGGCGTTGATGGTCTGCCAAGCGATGAGCATGGCCATCACCGTCGTCTTGCCCGAGCCGGTCGCCATCTTCAGCGCAAGCCGAGCAACGCCAGGATTGGCCTGCTCGCTCGCAGCCGCGATCCGGTCGCGTAGGCGACGTCCCACAGCCGTGTTCGGAGCGACCTCGGCGAGCCAGATAACCGTCTCGACCGCTTCCACTTGGCAGAAGAACGGCCGGATGCCAGGAAATTCGAAGTGCCGCCAGTGCTTGAGAAGCCGTGCTGTCTCCGCGGTGACATGCCAACGTCGCTCCTCGGGTTCCGTCCGCCACTTGGCGACCTCACCGCGGATTGTGTTGATGAGTTCCGACAGGTCGTACTGCTGGCCGTCGTCAGCTAGGGATTCCGCTTGCTCGTCGAACACCAAAGCCTGCTGTGTCGATTTGTCCGCCTTGGCTCCCTTCGTTCCACGCTTGCGCGGGGCGGGTATCGGGGAAATGAACGAGGCGGGCCGACGGCCTTCCAGCACATCGCCTGTGGGCTGGCGTTCGTCGTCAAGGTGCCAATGGCTCGTGGGCACCTCGTACGGCGAGTTGAGGATCGGCTGCTCGTAGAAGTCCGGCATGTGGCAGTCACGCTACGCGCGCGGTGCTCGAGGCAGTGCTATCGCCAGAACCAGCCGAAATCGTCGAGGAGCCTCGACACCGCCACCAGCGCGGCCGTCTGGCTGATCTGAGTGATCGCGCCTAGGGCATCGCCGGTGATGCCGCCAAACCTGCGGTAGGCAATCAGTCCGACGAGCAGTGCCCCGCCGGTCGCAGCACCTACAGCGAACACGCCCACAGGGCCGAGAGCGAAGGCGACGCCGTAGCTGGCCAGCAACGAGATGGCGCACGGTGCTCCGCGCAGATGCGTGGTGTAGGTGTGGCCCAGACCCGTGCCCGCGGCGGCGGGAACCGAGGCCATCGCCGTGACGGCCAGAGCACGACCGATGCCATGGGCAAGGGCGAGTGCAATCACCGCATCGCGCGATGGCAGCGGCATGACCGCGAAGATCTGCATCAATGTCACCAGCACCAGCGCCAGCGTGCCGAAGGTCCCCAAGCGGGAGTCCTTCATGATCTCGCGCCGCCGCTCCGGCGTCGTCCCGCCGAGCGCATCTGCCGTGTCAGCCAAGCCGTCCTCGTGAAATGCACCAGTGATGAGCGCTGCCGCAGCAATCGCCAGGATTGCTGCAAGCGGGGCACCGAGCGGCTGCCAGACAGCCCAGAACACACCGCCGCTCAAAGCGCCGACGACGGCTCCGACCAGTGGGAACCATGGGACGCTGCGGCCCAGGTCGCGCTCGGTCGGCGGATGCGCGCCACCCGGAAGCCGGGTCAGGAACGCCCACGCATAGCGCAAGCTCACCCTGACTCCAAGACGCTTCGCAAGCTCACCCTGACTCCAAGACGCTTCGCAAGCTCACGCCAGACCCCACTCTGCAAAGGTCGCCACATCTGATTCGCCCTGGGTTTTGCGCAGGCTGGTTGTTTTGGTTTTCTGTCCTGTGGTGGTCGGTGTTTCGGGCAGCGTACGCGGCTTCGAATTGGTCGGGGCTGAGGTCGTCGAGGTAGCGGTGGATGCGGCCGGTGTTCCACCAGTGCATCCAGCCCAGGGTGGCGAGCTCGACGTCGTCGATCGTGCGCCACGGGCCTTGTGCGGGGCCGCGGATCAGCTCGGTCTTGTAGAGCGCGTTCACGGCCTCGGCCAGGGCGTTGTCATATGAGTCCCCGACCGATCCGATCGAGGGGACAGCGCCGATCTCGTCGAGGCGCTCGCCGTATCGGATGCTGGTGAACTGGGCGCCGGCATCGGCGTGAGCGACGAGCCCTTCGAGGCGGACGCCGCGGCTCCAGCGGGCCATCTCCAATGCGTCGAGCACCATCTGGGTGCCCATGTTCGGCGCGGCCCGCCAGCCCACGATGCGGCGGCTGTGGGCGTCGGTGATGAAGCACACATAGGCGACGCCGGACCAGGTGGCGACGTGGGCCAGATCGGCGACCCACAGCCGGTTCGGGGCATCGGCGGTGAAGTCCCGCTCGACGAGGTCGGGTGGGCGGGCCGCTTCGGGGTCCGGCCGGGTGGTGCGCACCTTCTTTGTCCGCTTGACGCCCCGGATACCCAGCCGCCCCATGAGGCGGGCGACTTGGCCGCGGCCGATGTCGTGCCCGGCGCGGCGGGCCGCGATCCACAGCTTGCGCGCCCCGTACACCGAATAGTTCGCCTGCCACAGCGCCAACAGCAGCGGCATCATCGCGGCGTCGCGCTTCGACCGCTCAAACGGCGGGCGGCGCTTCGCGGACCAATACGTGGACGGAGCCACCTGCAACGCGGCGCAGACGGGCTCGACTCCGAACTCGGCACGATTCGCGTCGACGAACTCGACGGTCATCGCTGTCGGCGGTCGAGCCCCTTACCCGAAAAAAGTCGCCGCCCGCTGCAAGATCTCATTCGCCCGACGCAGCTCACGGTTCTCCTGACGCAACCGCCGCAGATCCTCGCTCTCAGCCGAGGTCAGCCCCACACGGGCACCCGCGTCGATCTCGGCCCGGGCCACCCACTTGCGCACCGACTCCACGCCATAGCCCAGCTGCCGGGCCACCCTGGTGATCGTGCCCGCCGAAGCGCCCAGCTCCTAGCGCAACGCCAGCACCATCCTCACCGCGTGCTGCTTCTGCTCAGGCGAATACCGCCGCGACGCCGCCGCCCTCGCTTCTGTGCTCATGGCTCCCATGCTTGCTCCAATCTCTGGAGCCTGCGCAAAACCCAGGGCGAATCACCGCTCATCTGTCGCGTCCCTGCTGCGCACCATCGAACTCGACAACAAAGCCCACGCCAACGCCCGAGCACACCGGCAGGCCCAACAAGACCGCAGCAGCGACACCGAAGCATCCCAGCAGCACCCCACAGGAGAACCACCTCAGAAAGCGGCTTGACCGAGCACTTCGGGCTGTGTACGATACGAACGTTTCAGGTACAGCCAAAACTGCCCCTGACCAGCAGTTTTGGGTGCCGAAGGTGGCCAAGAAATAGCGATATATGCCCAGTAGGCCTTCTCGGTCGGCCTTGAATAGCCCGAGCTTCAGAAGACGTCAGTGCTCAGCGGTCGTACGGGGGGAAGGCGGCGCAGAGTTCGGCGACTTCAGCGCGCACCTGGGCGATGACGTCCTCGTCGTCTGGGGCTCGCAGAACCCGTGCTGTGAACTCGGCGATCTTGGCCATCTCGGCCGGTCCCATGCCTTGGGTGGTGACCGATGGGGTGCCCATCCGCAGGCCGCTGGTCACGAACGGCGAACGGGGATCGTCGGGTATCGAGTTGCGGTTCAGCGTGATGCCCGCTGCGTCGAGAGCTTCTTGCGCCACCTTGCCGGTCAGGTCGGCGTCGAAGGTGCGCAGGTCGATGAGCAGCAAGTGGTTGTCGGTACCACCGGAGACCAGCCGGAAGCCGTGGCTGCCGAGCGCGTCAGCGAGCGCTGCTGCGTTGGAGACGATTCGGGCCTGATAGTGGGCGAACTCCGGGCGCGCGGCCTCGGCAAAGCCGACTGCCTTGGCCGCGACCGCGTGGTCGAGCGGACCGCCTTGGCTGCCCGGGAACACTGCCGAGTCGATGCGCTTGGCGTATTCCTGAGTGCACAGAATCGTTCCGCCACGTGGGCCGCGCATGGTCTTGTGCGTGGTGAAGGTGACGATGTCCGCATACGGCACCGGGTTGATGTGCACGCCGCCCACGATCAGCCCGGCGATGTGCGCGGCGTCGAACATGAACACTGCGCCGATCTCGTCGCAGACCTCGCGAAACGGCACCGGGTCGATACGACGGGGATAGGCCGTGGCGCCCGCCACGATCAGCTTGGGACGATGCTCACGGGCCAGGTCGGCCATCGCTTCGTAGTCGATCCGCTCGTCGCTGTGGGTGAGGCCGTAGCTGACGAAGTTGTACAGGCGACCGCTGGCGTTCACGGGCGAGCCGTGCGTCAGGTGACCGCCCTGGTCAAGGCTCATGCCCATCACCGTGTCGCCGGTGTCGAGCAGCGCCAGGTACACCGCAGCGTTGGCCTGTGATCCTGAGTGCGGCTGCACGTTTGCGTGCTCGGCACCGAAGAGCGCCTTCACGCGGTCGATGGCGAGCTGCTCGGAGGTGTCCGCGTTCACGTTGCCGCCGTAGTAACGGCGGCGGGGGTAGCCCTCGCTGTACTTGTTGGTGAGCACGCTGCCGGTCGCGGCCATGACCGCCGGCGAGGCGAAATTCTCTGACGCGATGAGCTGCACCGTCGTCATCTGGCGCTCAAGCTCGGCGCTCAGGACGGCGTCGATGTCAGGATCGTTCTTGGGAGCCCAAGTCGTCGAGCGCGGATGGGTCGGGCCAATACGGCGAGCCGTACCGTCGCCCCGCTCGGCGATCGCTCCGATCTTGTGAACTCGTGGCACATGGCGCCCGCCTTCGAAGGACGCCCCGAGAAACGCATCCACCGCGGCGCTGGCGCGTTCGGGCTCGATGAGGCGCGCCCCGAGGCAGATGACGTTGGCGTCGTTGTGCTTGCGCGCCAGCCTCGCTGAGGTCTCGTCGTACACAGTGGCGGCGCGGATGCCCGCGACCTTGCCGGCCGCCATTGCGATCCCGAGGCCGCTGCCGCACACAGCGACACCGAGCGCAGCGGTCCCCGCGGCGACAGCAGAACCGACCGCTTCCCCGAAGTCGGGATAGTCGACCGATTCTGGACCGTTGGTGCCCAGATCGATCACTTCGTAACCGTTCGCGCGCAGATGCTCTGCGAGGCGATCCTTCAATTCCCAACCGGCATGGTCAGCAGCGACAGCGATGGTCGCGGGCGCGTCAATTTTCACGGCGTCAGTCTCTCATCGACTCCACCTTTACAGACGGCGGGTTGGGGGGTCTGCGCCGACTTCTTGAGTCCCAAGACGGCGATGTCGACCTGTCGTTCGACAGCCCAGTCGTTCGACAACTCAGTGTTCTGCTTCGACGGCAAGCGTCAGCAGCTCGGCGGGAACTGCTCCCTCACGCAAGACGACGGGCTCAGCTCCCGTCACGTCGACCACCGTCGAGGCGGTTCCTCCCGCGGCGTGACCCGCGATAACTGCCGCCGGCGCCACAGCGAGGCTCTCCGCCGCTTGCTGGGCATCGGCGGGTGTGGCCGCGCCGTGCCGGTTGGCGCTGGTTCCGGTGAGCGGCCCGGTCTCGTCGATGAGCCAGCGCAGCCAGCCAAGTGCCGGCGCTCGCACGCCCAGTGTGGAGAGGCCGTGGAGCGGATCGGGCCCTCCGCGGCGCTGTGCCACCAAGGTAAGGCCGCCGGGCCAGTGCCGGCTGGCCAGGCGGCGCGCGCCACGAGACAACTCGACAAGGTCGCCAGCCTGCGTGAGGCCCGACACCAGGATCGGCATCGGCTCGGTCGGCGGTCGCTCCTTGGCGGAACACACAGCGGCCACGGCCTCGCTGTTGGCGTAGCGGGCCAGGACGCCGCAGAGGGTGTCCGTGGGTGCCACGACAAAACCGCCGTTTCGCAATGACGACATCGCCGTGTCGATCACTGCCGACCCCGGTTCGTCGAGGGGTCGCTGCGCGACGAGCGCTCGGTCACGGCCTGCGAGATCCCGCTCGATGCGCACGGCCTCGTAGCCGCGGGCATCGGCCGCCGCTGCAAGGTCAGCTGCCTGGTGCGGAGCGCACTCAAGCACCAGCAGCCCGCCGGGCGCGAGCCATCCTCTCGCCTCATGAAGGATCCTGCGCAAATCCGCCAGCCCATCGACGCCCGCGTACAGAGCGTCGTGCGGCTCCCAGTCGGCGACTTCGTCGGGCAATTCCTCGTCGTCGGCGACATATGGCGGATTGGCGACGATGACATCGAGCCGTTCGCGTAGTTCCTGGCTGCCCGACGGGCTCGGAGGTTCGGTGCCGTCGGAATGGCCCGCAAGCGCTCCGCTGAGAGCGGGGGATACCGAAGTGGGCGCCGGAACGTCGACCAGCGCGTCGAACCAGTCGCCGTGGTGCAGCGAGACCCGTGCAGCAGCCCAGCCCACGCCAGCCATGTTCTCCCCCGTCAGCGCGAGCGCATCGGGCGAGCTGTCGGTCGCGAAGACGCGGGCGCCGGGAACTTCGTACGCGACCGACAGAGCGATGGCGCCACAACCGGTTCCCAGGTCAGCGACGATGGGCGTTCGCAATCGCCCGCTGCGCACCTGCGCTGCCAGCCATTCGACGGCGATGCCAGCGACGGTTTCGGTCTCGGGACGAGGGATCAGTGCCCGACGATCGGTCGCCAGATCGAGCTTGCGGAAACCCCATCTGCCCAGTACGTACTGCAACGGCTCGCCAGCTTTCCGCCGGGCCGCCATCGCATCGGCGTGCGCGACCATGCGCACCGTCATCGGAGTCCTCGGCGCCGCAACGACGTCCGCAGCTCCGCAACCCGCAGCGGTCGCAGCAATGTGGCGGGCGCTCGAGTCCGGTTCGGGCACACCGGCGTCCACCAGCCTCGAGCGCACGCTCGCGTACAGCTGCCCCAGCGTCAGCGCCTCTTCGTCGTCCGGCATCGAGGGGTGCTCCGATTTGCGGCCGCGGCGTCAGGCCCCGGCGCCCCCCGTACTCGCAGCGAGGAGTTCCTCGCGTTCGGAGAGCTGGAGAGCTTCAATGAACTCGTCCAACTCGCCGGCCAGCACACGATCGAGCTTGTACATCGTCAGGCCGATGCGATGATCAGTGACCCGGCTCTCCTTGTAGTTGTAGGTGCGGATCTTCTCCGAACGCCCTCCGCCTTTGACCTGGTCGCGCTTATGCGCCGCCTGGTCCGCCGCCTGTGCCTCTTGCTGGAGCTGCAATAAGCGAGACCGCAGTACCCGCATCGCCTTGGCCCGGTTCTGGATCTGGCTCTTCTCGTCCTGCATCGAGACGACGAGGCCGGTGGGCGTGTGGGTGATGCGCACAGCCGAGTCCGTGGTGTTGACTGACTGACCCCCGGGACCTGACGAGCGAAACGTGTCGATCACCAGATCCGACTGGTCGATTTCCACGTCCACATCCTCGGCCTCGGGCAGCACGCTGACGGTGGCAGACGACGTATGGACCCGGCCCTGCGACTCGGTGACCGGCACCCGCTGGACCCGGTGCGGACCGCCCTCGAACTTGAGAGCTCTCCACACGCCGGGGCCGCGCACCGCGAATGTCACATTGGTGAACCCGCCCATGTCGCTGTCCTGGCTGCCGAGAAGCTCGAAGGCCCACCCGGAGTGTGCGGACACGTACGCCCTGTACATCTCGAAAAGGTCACGTGCCCAGATGTTCGCCTCTTCGCCGCCTTCCGCGCCCTGGATCTCGACGATGACGTCGCGCGCATCGTTGGGATCGGTCGGCAGCAGAAGCAGCTTCAATTGCTCTTCCAGCTCAGCCGCCCGCTGCGATGCAGTCGCCAGCATCGTTGCAACTTCCTCGGCTTCGTCGCCGGCACTGGCATCGAGGAGCTCGCGTGCCGCTTCGGCATCGTCGTACGCACTCTGAACGGCGTGGGCGACGTCGATGATCTCGCCGAGGCGCGCAAGGCGACGCCCGAGATCGGCGAACAGCGCGCGATCTCCGCCCGCGATGCCTTCGCCGAGGCGTCGCTCAAGTTCTGCCCGCTCGGCTTCCAGTGATTCGAGCCCCAGGAAGTCGAGGGAGGCCGCCACGCGCTCAGGCTAACTGCGCTCGGCGGCACGGCTGCCGGCTGCGCCGGTGCGCCATCCATTGTCGATCGGGGCGATCTCAGCCGGCCGCTCGAGCAGCGCGGCCATTGCAGAGATGACGTCGTGCGCATCACGTTCGGGAAGTGCCAGGACGAGGTCGGCATCAGGGTCGAGGAATGCCCGGGCGTCGGCACCGAACGGCACAAGGTTCACGTCGATGCCGACTGACGCGACCACGACCACGCGGCTGCCGTCGGCTCGCACGCCGTAGGCAACTGCCGGGGACGGATCTTTGGGACCGCCGCGCGGCACCGGCGGCGACGCCGGACCCAGGTGCCGTGCACCGACGAGTTCAGGCTGGCGAAGCAGGAGCGCGCGAAGCCAGCGAGCCGACGCGAGCCGGTTCAACGGATGCGGCGATGCGCCCGGCGCGCGATGAGCACGAACGACTCCGGCGACGCGTGCGACGGCCTCAGGCGTGGGCTCGTGAGCGTGCAGCATCGAGAAGGCCTCTCGGTCATGCGCGCCCACCCCCACTTCGATCTTCCACGCCGATCCCTGCTCTCGGGATACAGCCGGCGGCTCATCGGATTCGGCACCTGCATCGGACGACTCCTGCAATTCGGCGACGAGCGCAGCGTCGGCAACGGCGTCAGCAACGATGCGCGCCACTTCGAGGCCTTCCACCTCTCCGGTGATCACGCCGTGCTCGACCGCGACATCGACACCAGCGGCACTCAGCACGGCCACGAGTTCGGGCACACGCGGCGGCGCGGGCTCGACGGGCCGCAGCGCCGGCGCAGCAACTGTGGCCGACGCCCCATCGATCTGCCAGATGATCGGCGGCGCCAAGAAGCACATCGCTCGTCGTGCCAGCACGTCGCTGCACTCATCGGCGAAGACATGCACGGCTGCACGGCGCGACCGCAGTGCCAAAGCGAGGGCCCCGCCGAGTGCGCGCTCGGGACGCTCCTGAGCGAGGCACACCACACTCGAATTCGGCCCCTCGGCGACAGCAAGTGCCCCGTCGTCGGTGCCAGCGACATCAGCAAGCTCGACATCGAGCACCGCACGCGAGAGCGCCCGCAGTTTCGCCGCGTGCAGTGCGTGAATGCGGTCTGAATCAAGTGCCACGACTGGTGCCCTGCACTGGGTGAGCCGATCGGCGCGAATGCCGAATCGGTGACGTTGCTGCGGGTCAGCCAGCGCGGACTAGCTGCGCTTGCCGCGACGGCCGTAGCGGCGCTCGAAGCGCTCGACGCGACCGGCGGTGTCGACGATTTTCATCTGTCCGGTGAAGAACGGATGACTCGCGCTGGACAGCTCGACGTTGGCCAGCGGGTAGGTATTCCCGTCGGTCCACTCGATCGTGTCATTCGTGTCGATCGTGGACTGGGTGAGGAAGGCAAAGTCGGCGCCTGCGTCACGGAACACCACGGGCCGGTAGGTGGGGTGTATGTCGCTCTTCATGGTGTTCTCCGCGGCATCAGGCCGGTCGCTGGGGTGCCTCGCCGCTGTGCTGGAGCTGTGAGGAGCGACCAGTGTGGCGGCAGCGGCATGATGATTCCAACCACGCCGCAATGACCGTGACCCCGGCGGCGGTCATCACACACGGGTCGGGACTCGAATCAGCGATGATCGCCCAGGCTGTAGCTCTGCTCGCCGTCGAGTTCGATGCCTCCAGAACGGACCGCTTCTGCTGCCGGGAAGCCGTCCGCGAGCGCGATCTCGGCATTGGCAGCTTCGCGAAGGCGTGCTGCCACCAAGTCGTCCGTTGGGTTTCCGGTCGAAGTGCGTGCCGTGGCGATCATCGTGATCGAACCGGCCTCCTCCAGGTTCCGTGCCCCGCCGAAGAACCGCAGCGTCGAGGCAATGGCCGCACCCAGTGCGTCCCCAGGTTGATTCCGCCCGTTGCCGCTCGCGGCGTACGCACGAGCCAGCCGCGTCAGACCGTCGAAGAGGATCACCACGTCTGCGCCGGCCTCGGCCATGCGCTTGGTGCGCTCGAGAGTGAGTTCTGCGGTGGCGAGGTGCTCTTCAGGTGGCCGGTCAAAGGTGGAGGCCAAGACCTCTCCGGAGGTCTCGAGGCGTCGCGTCAGTTCGGTGGCGTCTTCGGGTCGTTCCTCGATCAGCAGGACGATCAGGTGCACGTCAGGATGGCGATCCCCGATGGCACCCGCAAGTGCGCTGAGCAGAGATGAAGCCGACCGTGTTCCCGTCGCGGCCAGCAAGCCGCGGCTGCCGAGTCCGATGGGCGCGTGCTCGTCGACAATCGCGAGGGGGTTGTCAGAGCGCGATTCGGCCAGCAGCAACGCATCGGTCGGCAACACGGGTGTCAGGCCCTCAAAGAGCGGGCGATCCGGCTCGTCGGACGGCGGTTCGCCGTTGAGCGTGTCAAGCCGCAGCAGTGCAGGATTGCGCTCGCTGCGGGCAGCCGGCCGGCTCACGCCGGTGATGCGGTCGCCTCGACGCAGGTCGTATTGGCGCACCTGCCGGGCGGCGACATAGACGTCGTCGGCGGACGGCAGCGGCCCGTTGGTGCGCAAGAAGCCGTAGCCCTCATCGCGCAGATCCAACAGACCATCGCAGTGAACGGTCTCGCCGGCAAGCGATCCGTCGTCACGTGGGCGCCCGCGGCGACGGCTGCGACGGTTGCCTTCCTCCGCCACCGGTGCGTCCGGTCCGGGTCCCTCATCGCCCGGCTGCGCGTCGCTGTCGTCTGCCTCGGGCGGGCCCGGCACTTCTTCGGCGGATGGCTCTGCCGCTGCGGAGTCAACTCGGGTTGACGGGCGAGCGTCGGTCGGCCGTGCCGGTGTGCGGGTTCGTGTGGTGACCACAGGAGTCTCGGCTTCGGCCACCGATTCGGCTGCGGCCGGCTCCTCCACCGCATCTGCGCCGGTACTGCTTGCACCGTCCGGCGCAAGGATGGCGCTGATGATCGTGTTCTTGCGGGCACGCGGCACCACCTCGATCCCGAGCGCAGCGGCGATCTGGAGCAGCTCATCGCGCTCCTTGGACTCCAGCAAGGCACGATCCGGCATTTCCGACATTGCTACCTCAGAGGTTCTGGCCCGCTCTCGCGACGCCGCCCGGCCCGCGATGTGACACTGCGTTGCCTGTGCCGGACTCCAATGCCCGACCCAGCGATCCGGTCCGGTGACGCCCGAGCGAGCCCTGCACTGGGGAACCGTCGATCAACGCTGACGCTACCGCCACCCGCCCGGGACTGCTACCGAGTGTTGCGGACGATCTGTCGGACAACCGCTTGTTGAAGTTACTCAGAAGGACTGTTGCCAACACACTGCCGATTGGTCAATCCAGAGGGCGCAGTTTTCGATTTCCAGCGACTCAACGGCAGTGAACTCGCCGCGTGGGACCGGGAGACGCCGTTCGAAGTTGGATCCTTCGGGGTCCTCGACGGGAGCCTCCTCCGTGGTCTCTTCACTGACATCACCGTTTGCGGGTCCGACGCTGATGGCCAGCACCAGCATGGCCCCAGCCGCCACCAGCACCCCGAAGGCCGTGGCTGCGACAACCCTGCTCGGCGTCCGCGCCCCGTCCGAGTCCTGCGTAGACATCACAACCCAGTCAACTCTTCGTAGAAGGCAGCGCTTGCGTCGGTGCCGACCCCGGGAGCGAGGTCACGGCACGACGTCGAGAGCTCGGCGCCGTCTGGGACCGAACCGGTAGATGCGGAAATCGCGATCCAGCGAAACCGCTTCGCCGATTCCGAGGCGCTCCATCACCGCCCAGCTGATGCGATCCGATAGCGAGAAGTCTTGGTCGCCGAACGCAACACCGATCGCGGCTGCTACCTCGAGGTCAGCCAGCAATGAGACCTCGACCCGGGCGATGCCGCCTCGGATGGCATTGACCGACGTCTCGGCAGCCCCGGCATCGTGTCGGTATCGCATGACAGTCCACGTTTCCTGCAGCACGTGATCGGTCGTCAGCAGGCGGCCCTGACGCTCCCGCAGCACATCAGCCACGCGCCCGTGCGACGCTGCCGCGCTATCCGCCAGAGCGACCCAGGCCGAGGTGTCGACGAAGCTGAACTCCATACCTCAACCAGAGCGTTCGGCCAGTTCTGCCGCGACCGCTGTCCCGATGATGCTGTGGCCGTCACGCACCATGTCGAAGGGCGTGCCTTGCACCATGCCGCAGATCGACTCGAGATCTCCTTGAGGTTCCGGAGCGTCCAACTCCTTCTCAAGGAGGCGCCGCGTGAACTCGGCAAAACTGATGCCAAGTTCGGCCGCACGCTGCTTCGCCCGAGCATGAACCTGGTCCGGCAGAGTGATAACAGTTCGCATCTGATGACATCATGGCATCAACATCTTGATGCTGATCACCGAGGTGCTGCCGGTGTCACCGTCCGAAACCGGGAACGGCCGCTGGGTCGGCTTCGTCTTAGCGGGTGCAGCGGGCAGTGACGAAGTCGCGGAGGGCGGCGAGGTCGTTAGGAAGCGCTGTGAGGTACTCGTCTCGATCGGCAAGGGCGGCGAGTGCCGGCGGCAGCTCGGGTTGGCGGCCTGTGGCTTCGACTACGGCCTCGCCGAATTTGGCGGGATGGGCCGTGGACATGACGGCGATGGGAGTGGTCCATCCGCCGGGCGGAGCGTCGCGGCGTGCCACCGTCAGTGCGACCGCCGTGTGAGGGTCGATGAGCCGGCCGTCAGCCTCGTCGACGGCAGCAATCGTGGCCGCCACCTCTGTCTCGCTCGCGGAGCCGGCATCGAAGCCCGCCCGCAAGCCAGCCAGCACTTCGGGCGCCAGCACCAAGGAATCTTCTGCTCGGAAGCGGGCCATGTCGGCTGCGAGTGCGGCGCCGCGGCGACCGCCCAACTCGAACAGCAGCCGCTCGAAGTTGCTCGACACTCCGATGTCCATGGCCGGGCTCGTGGAGGGCTGCACCTCGCTGATGGACATGTCACCGGTGCGGTGGGTGCGCGCCAGGATGTCGTTGTGGTTCGTGGCGACCACGAGCCGGTCGATCGGCACGCCCATGCGGCGAGCCACATCCCCAGCAAGAACGTTGCCGAAATTGCCAGTCGGAACGCAGAACGACACGGCCCGCTCGGGTGCGCCCAGCTTCACCGCGGCGGTCACGTAATAGACGGTCTGCGCTGCCACGCGGGCCCAGTTGATGCTGTTCACCGCGCCGAGCCGCATCCGCTCGCGCAACGGTCGGTCTGCAAACAGGGCCTTCACCAAGTCCTGGCAATCGTCGAAGGTGCCGTCGATGGCCACGTTGTGGATGTTTGGGCTGTCCACCGTGGTCATCTGGCGCCGCTGGATCTCGGTGACCCGGCCGGCCGGATGCAGCATCACTAACTCGATGCCCTCACGATCGCGACACGCCTCGATAGCCGCCGAGCCGGTGTCTCCTGAGGTGGCGCCCACGATCGTCATGGTCGTGCTGCGCCGGGTGAGCTCGTGCTCGAACAGACGGCCCAGCAGCTGCAGCGCCACATCCTTGAATGACAACGTCGGTCCCCAGTACAGCTCCACGAGGTGTTCTCCCGCGGCCAACCTGCTGGTCGGCACCACGTCGGGATGGGTGAAGGTGGAGTACGCGTCGAGGGTCAGGGCGGCCAGGTCATCGACACTGAGTGACGGTGCCACAAATGGGGCCAGCACCCGTGCTGCCACCTCGTGATACTCGAGTTCAGCAAAATCAGCCAGATCGTTCGCGCTGATCGCCGGCAGTCCGTCGGGCACATACAACCCGCCGTCGGAGGCGAGGCCCTCGAGCAGCACATCGCCGAATTCCAGGATCGGGGCGTCGCCCCGGGTGCTGAGGTAACGCACGCTCAGGCCAGTCAAATCCGTCGGCTACTGGCCGATCACGCGGATCGCATTGCCGATGTGACGCACGGCGTCGAGGTTGCGCACCTCGCGCAGCGTGGAAGCCACGTCGGCTTCGCGAGCGCGGTGGGTAATGAACTCCAAGTGCGCGATGCCGTCGGTGGCACCATCCCGAGTGGTCTGCTCGACCGAGCGGATTGACACCCCGTGCTGGCCGAAGACACCGGCCACCGCGGCGAGCACGCCGGGCTTGTCGGTGACGTCGAACTGCAGGTGATACGCGGTGTGGGTCTCGTCGATTGGCCGCAGTCGCGCCGCGGCCAGCGGGCCGAAGCCATCGCAGACGCCCCGGCGCAGATTCTGCGACACCGTGATGAGGTCGCCCAGCATGGCGCTGGCGGTCGGGAAGCCACCAGCGCCCCTTCCATAGAGCATGAGATCTTCGACAGCCTCGCCTTCGAGGAACACGGCGTTGAAGGCGTCACGCACCGAGGCCAGCGGATGGTCGATGGGCACCATCGCCGGATGCACTCGCACAGCGATCTCGCCGTTCTGGCGCTCAGCCACCGCGAGCAGCTTGATGACATGGCCCATCCGGGCTGCCGCTGCTATGTCACCCTTGCCGATGCCGCTGATGCCCTCGGCGTAGACGTCGCCGGCCACGACTTTGGCGCCGAATGCGGTCATCGCCAGGATCGCCGCCTTGGCTCCGGCATCGAATCCCTCGACATCTGCGGTCGGATCGGCCTCGGCGTAGCCCAGACGCTGCGCCTCGCCGAGAACGTCCGCGTAGTCGGCCCCGTCCTCGGTCATCCGGGTGAGGATGTAGTTGGTCGTCCCGTTCACGATGCCCATCACCCGGGTGATGCGCTCGCCGACGAGCGAGTTGCGAAGCACGCCGATAAGCGGGACCCCGCCCGCTACGGCCGCCTCGAACGTCAAGTCCACGCCGCTGGCCGCAGCTGCGGCAAAAAGCTCCTCACCGACATTCGCGATGAGCTCCTTGTTGGCCGTCACGACGGGCTTGCCTGCGTCGAGAGCCGCGGCCACGAGGTGGCGCGCCGGCTCGATGCCGCCCATCGCTTCCACGACCACGTCCACGTCGTCGGCGGTCACCAGCTCTTCGCTGTCGCGAGTGAGCACGCCGCTGGGCAGCTCGACGATGCGTTCCGCACTGAGGTTTCGCACCGCGACCCGGGTGACCTCGAACCGCAGCGACGTGCGCTCCACCAGATGGTCAGCGTCGCGCTGCAGCAATGCGGCAAGCGATCCCCCAACGTTGCCGCAGCCCAGAATGCCGACGCGGACACGGTGCGTCACGTCAGCGCCCGCGGCTGACTGGGCGCCTGAAGTCGAAATGGGCTGTGACACGGCCGAAACGGTACCGGCACTGCGGCAACGCCCCAGCAGTGTTATTTCAATTCGAAGGCCGCTACCAGCAAATCTGGCTTGTCAGCCGATGTCGAGCGCGAGCATGTCGTCGACGGTTTCGCGGCGAATCACCAGCTGCGCTGTGCCGTCGGCGACAAAGACAACCGCCGGGCGGCCGATGCGGTTGTACGGGGCGCCCATCGAATAGCCGTACGCCCCCGTCACGGGCGTCGCCACCAGGTCGCCCGCAGCGAGTCCCGCGGGCACCGGCGCCGAGCGCACGATGACGTCGCCCGACTCGCAGTGCTTGCCCACGAGCCGCACCCGGTCGGGCCGTGGGTCTTTGACTCGTGCGGGCGCGAACGCGGTGTAGTCGCTGCCGTAAAGCATCGGCCGCGGGTTGTCCCCGTAGCCGCCATCGACGGCCGCATAGGTGCGCACGCCCGGCACTTCCTTTCGAGCGCCCACCGTGTAGAGCGTCACCGCTGCGCCCGCAGCGATGGCCCGGCCCGGCTCGGCCGTCAATCGGGCCGTCAAGCCGTACTGGCCACAGAGCTTCTGCCACTGTTCAGTGAGCGCATTCCCCCACTCGCTGATGCTGGGCGCGGTCTCGGATTCGACGTACGCCACGCCGAGACCGCCGCCGATCGACAGCTCGCGCAGTTGCTGCGAGTGTCCCTCGAACGCCTCCGCGGCAAATCGAGCGACGACACCGAGAGCCTGAGCGAGGCTTTCGACCCGAAAGACCTGGCTGCCGATGTGGCAGTGGATGCCGATCAGTTCGACCGACGACGCCTCGGAGGCTCGCTCAACCGCCGCCTCGGCGTCACCTGCCGCGATGCCGAAGCCGAACTTCGAGTCGGCCTGGCCGGTCGAGATGTAGTCGTGGGTTTCCGCTCGGACATCCGGTGTCACTCGCAAGAGCACTCTGGGCGCCCGTCCGTCGGCTCGATGCAATTCGTCGAGGAGGTCGAGCTCATCGAATGAATCCACCACGATGCGTCCGACCCTGGTTTGGCGCGCACGGTCGGTCTCGGCAGCGGACTTGTTGTTGCCGTGCATGACGACGCGCGACGCAACGCTGTCGCCGCCGAAGGCCCGCAACACGGTCTCAAGCTCACCGATGCTGGCCACATCTATGTGCATGCCTTCGGCGACCACCAGGCGGGCCATGGCCGCGCACAGGAATGCCTTGCCGGCGTAGGCCACTCCCCCATCGAACGCCGCCACTGCTTGCGCGCAGCGGGCGCGCAGGTGCGCCTCGTCGTACACGAACAGCGGCGTGCCGAACTCCGCCGCCAGCTCGACGGTGTCGCACCCGCCGATGGTGAGGTGCCCTTCGGGCGATACGTCGGCGGTGTCGGGCAGGAGCCGGAACGGGATCGGACCGCTCGGATCATCGGCGGGCACCCCGCTGCCGGTCTCGGGCGTCCCTGGCGTTGCAGAGCTCACAGCAACCACCTCACGGTCTGCTCACATCTGCTCGGGCGCGTTGACGCCGAGCAGGTCCAAACCGATGGCCAAGCCGATGCGCGTGCCCTCGGTCAGGCACAGCCGAGCGTCGCGCTGCTGCGGCGACACGTCGCTTCGCAGGATCGGGCAGTCGTGGTAGAAGCCGTGAAACGCGGCCGCGAGGTCGCGGACCCAGGTGGAGACCTTGTGGGGCGCCCGCTCCCGCTGCGCCAGCTCAACTACGGACGGCAGTACCTCCAGCGCCCGCATCAGGGCGATCTCGCGCTCGCTCACCAGAAGCGCGAGATCGATATTGTCGGCCGGCGCGCTCTCGACGCCCTCGGCGCTCGCCTTGCGCTGCACCGATGCGATCCTGGCGTGCGCGTACTGCACGTAGAACACGGGGTTTTCGGTGGCCTGGGCGCAGAGAAGGTCGATGTCGATGGTCTGGCGCGTGTCGATGGACTGAAGCAAGAACGCAAAGCGCGCCACGTCAGGGCCCACAGCGTCGATCAGCTCTCGCACTTCGACCATGGTTCCGGTGCGCTTGGACAGTTCGATGACCTGGCCGTCGCGCATCAGCGTCACGTTCTGGCCCACGATGGTTTCGTAGAACGCAGGCTTATCGGATTCAGGTTGGTGCCCCAACATACGCATGGCAGCGGCCATACGCGCCACGTAGCCATGGTGGTCGGCACCGAGCACGTCGATGACCCGGTCGATGTCCCGGCCATCGCGGCTGAACTTGGCGTGGTGATAGGCGATGTCGGGCAGGAAGTAGGTCGGCTCGCCATTGCTCCGGATCAGCACTCGGTCCTTGTCGTCGCCGAACTCACTGGTGCGCAGCCAGACAGCCCCGTCCTGCTCGTATGTCGCTCCACGATCTCTCAGCAGCTCAAGGACACCTGCCATGGGGATCGCTAAGTCGCCGGGATCGGGCTCGACGACCTTGGTTTCGTACTGCCAATGGTCGAAGCTGACGTTCATCGCCTCAAGCGATTCACGAACATCGCGCAGCGCACGCCTCATGCCCCACTGAGCAGCGAGCCGGACCCCTGGCGGCAGTAGCCCGGGCATGGGCCAACTCCCTTGGGAACGGGCGATGGCCTCCAAGGCTTCAGCAGGCTCAATGTCACCTGCCTTTCGCAGCACTACCGCCAACTCATCAGCCCACTCTTCGAGGTACCTGCCCTGATGGAAGTCGTCGCCGAAATCAGCGACATATTGGCCGTGATAGCCATCGTTCGGGACGGGTTCGCCGGTCATGCGTGCCACCAGCGACTGGCCAAACAACTGCACTTGCACGCCAAGGTCGTTCACGTAGTACTCGGTGACGGTCTCGTAGCCGCAGCGACGGAAGAGGCGAGCGAGGCTGTCGCCGAAAGCTCCCCAGCGACCGCCGCCGGCATGCAACGGTCCCGTCGGATTGGCCGACACAAACTCGAGGTTCACGGTCTGCCCGTTGCCGATGTCGGGGCACGCGTATCGCTGCGCCCCTTCACGCAGCACGGTTGCCAGCACCTCGTGCAGCCACAACGGCGACAGGTGCACGTTGACGAATCCAGGGCCGGCGACCTCGGCGCGTTCGAGGTGCGGCACGCTCGCGCTCCCGAGCTCTGCGGTGATTCGTTCAGCCAGCTCGCGCGGCGCCATCTTGGCCGCCTTGGCGTACACCATGGCTGCGTTCGACGACCAGTCGCCGTGACCGGCTCGCGATGGGCGTTCCAAACGGAGACGCGTCACGTCGGCATCGATGCCAAGACCCGCAAGGGCACCTGCGATCGCGCCGGTCAGCGCCTGCTCCATCACCGTTGCGAAGCTACCCCTGCCCGACGCTGATCCCGGGGTCAATTGCGGCCAAACAGCCGCATTGCGGCGCTGTGTTCTCGCCGGCACCGACGATGTTCGAGCCTGCATCGCACCGGCTCTCGGCGCGGCGCAATTCGCCGCACGGGGTGTCCCCGCACATTCGGCCGTGTGACTATCTCGCGCTCCGGCGGCGTGACAACCTCGCGCTGTGGATCTCGACCTGACGTGGATCAACGTCGCCGCGAGTCTGACGCTGGTGGTCGCCGTCGTCGCCTTGTCCATGTGGCTTCGCCTCGGGCTGACGCGCGGCGTGGTGATTGCCGCGGCACGGGCAGCAGTGCAGTTGCTGGCAGTCGGAAGCGTGCTCATCGTGGTGCTCCGGCCCACAGCCCCGCTCGTGTGGTCGTGGCTGTGGGTTGGGGCCATGGTCGTGCTCGCAACCGGGGTCGTGCGGCGGCGCGCACGGAGGCTGGCTCCGTTCCAACCCCCGATCCCGCTCGTGGCCGCAGCGATCTTGGTGCCGCTTGCGGTGTGCCTCGCCGTCACGTTCGGCATGGGCGTGTTCGACCTCACGCCCACGGCACTGGTGCCGGTGTCTGGCATCCTGCTCGGCAATTCTCTGCCTGCCACGGTCGCTGCGGCCTCCCGCTTCGAGGAGTTGCTGTCCGACGAGCGCGGTCAGATCGAGGCCATGTTGGCCTTGGGCTTCGAAGGCCCGGCCGCTCTCCGTCCTCAGGTGCGCACTGCAATTCGCACCGCACTCATTCCCCAGATCGAACGTACGAGCGTGGTCGGTCTCGTGGCGCTGCCGGGCGCCATGACGGGAATGATCCTCGCCGGCGCCGATCCGCTCGATGCGGTGGCTGCACAGATGATCGTGATGTTCCTTCTGCTGGGCGCTGTCGCCATCACTGTGGCCTTCGTCGTAGTAGGCACAGCCAGCCGCTCGATCACTTCAGACCAACGACTCGCCCGGCCGCTGCACAGCGTGGTCGAGGGGGGACGTGCGGTAACAGACGGCTGAATCTCAGCGCCGCCAAGTCGTCGCCGTCAAAGCCGTAGATCTCTGGGGAGGCGTGCGGTTGCAGGCGGCTGCATTCCAGCGTCGCCTTGGTACCGGGTCGAAATACAAACATTTGTTTGCATACGCTGATATACTGTCGATAAATTCAAAGGGAGGTGAATCAGTTATGAGTGTTCTCTATCTGAATGATGTATTCCAAGATGATTTGAGTGGCTCGGAAGCCGCCGCGGCGGGGTCAACCCGACCCGGGCGTTCGTCCACCGCTTCCCGCCGCGCTGGGCCCGATGGGGTGTCCCCGTTCGCCACCGTGGGCGATCTCGGCGCGCTGTCGCGACTTCGAGCCGCTGTTGACGCATGCGAGGCGCGCCTCGCGGCTGAGATCGACCATCTGGATGATTTCGGCAACGACGCCGCCGGGGTTCTGCGCCAGCAGTCCGGCTGTTCGCTCGCCAACGCCAAGCGGGCCGCTGAACGCGCTCGTTCTCTCACCGAGATGCCCAATGTCGCCGATGCGCTCCGCAAGGGTCGCATTACTGCTGAGCACGCTGATGCGCTCATCGGCGGCGCAGCCATTGTGGGCGCCGCTGCGGTGGACTCGTCGGCACCCCTGCTGGACACAGCGTCGATGTCTCTGGTCGAGCGGACCCGGCGCGCTGTCGGCGACTGGGTGCGCAAGCAGCGTGCGGGCATGAACGGCGAAGAGCTGTACCGCCGCCAGCGGGCCTTGCGGAGCTTGACGATAAGTCAGACCGCCGAGGGCATGCTCAAGGCCACCGCGTTGGCGACCCTGCCACCGGAGCGGCGTTCCGCGCGTTGATCGATGATCTCGCTCAGCGGTTCAACGACGCCGACCGCAGCGACTTGCGGCCCGATTCGCCCGAGCCGCGCGACTACTCCCAATGCCGTGTCGATGCGCTGGTTGCGCTGATCAACCTTGATGCCCACGGCGCGAGCCGACGCGCCATCGACGAGGACGCCGATCGGACCTGGCCCGAAGTTGCTGCGTTCTACGCAGACGAGCCGAGGATGTATCGCCCGGCGCTGGCCCGCGAGCACCTCTCCCACAATCCGGCCGACAGCGTGGTCCCGGTGGCCCAGGATTCGCACGACGCCGGCATGAAGCGCCTCAAGCGACGGAACCAGATCATCGTCGTCGCCGACGCCGCAGCGATCTGTGGCGATGAGTGGGCACGGTGCGAGATTCCGGGCGTTGGGCCGATTCCCCGGCGCGAACTCGAACGGCTCGCCTGCGGCGCGGACATCTTCGGGGTCGTCTTCGATGGCGACGGCCAGCCACTCTGGCACGGACGCCGCGTACGCACCGTCACCGACGCCCAATGGCGCGCCCTCGTCGCTCGCGATCGCCACTGCGTCCTGTGCGCCATGGCACCCAGCTGGTGCGAAGCCCACCACATCATCCCGTGGCAGGCGCCACACCGCGGACGGACCGACATCGACAACCTCGCACTGCTGTGCGGGCGCTGCCACCACGAACTCCACGACAGCGGGGCCGCGTTGTGCCGCGGACCCCGCAACACCTACGAACTCACTTACGACCTCAGCCGCGAGTGAGCCCGCAGGGGGCCGACGCGGGAATCACCCGCAAAGCACGCCGCACACTCGCAGCGGTCGGTAGCTTTGCCGGACATTGAGTCCGGACATTCGAGCTCAGCCCGGACCTTCAGCCCTCGTAGCTCAGGGGATAGAGCATTGGCCTCCGGAGCCATGTGCGCAGGTTCGAATCCTGCCGAGGGCGCTTTGTGATGTCGCGAGACATCCAATGCCGGTCGGGGCGCTTCGCCCAGGGATTGCGCTGAAGGATGTCGCCGCAGAATCGCCGGCCGGGAGCGTCAGTCAGACTGTGTCAGGTGACTGCTGACCAGCCCGTGAGCTCGGTTCGCTGGATGACGATGGCGGCACCGTTCGGAGGCTGAGCGGCGTACTGCGGGTACCGCGCGCACAGCAGCTCGATCGCGTGACGGTGCTGCGCTCCCTCGGTGTGCACAACCGCCCGGCCACGAATGCGGACCCACCACAGACGCTCCCAGTCGGCGTCGTCGTAGTGCTCGACCAGCAGCGTGACCTCGGGGAACCGTCGAACGTTGTCGAGCCGCTTGAGGTCCATCGTGGTCTTGGGCTTGTGGTCAACCGCAGTAACGACGACGTCGTCTTCGAATGCATAGGTGCACGGCACCAAGTCCACGCGGCCGTCCGAGCGAATCGTCGCCAGCGATGCCACCCGTCCCTGCGCCAGAAGCGCCAGCAGTTCGCCCTCATTCATGGGGCCGAACCCTAGGGCTGCCGTTCGGCAGGACCACAGCGACCGCCACCGTTCGGTCTCACGGCGAGTTCGCGAAGCGGGGACCGCGCGATCCCGCCGCTTCGGGGTGGCGCGCTGATCGCTGTCATAGTCTGTGCCCATGGCAACGACCGAGGCACCGCCGGCTGACGGCGCGGCACCCGCGCGTTGGACGTTCCAGTGGAAGGAGCTGTTCGACGAAGTCATCACCACCGGTCTGTGCACCGGCTGTGCGGGCTGCGTGATCTCGTGCCCTCACGAAGTCATCGGCTACGAGCACATCCAGGGCGGTTTCACGCCCTATCACCTTGAAGAGGAGCTCGGCCTCGACGACTGCGGTCACGGCCAGAAGGGCTGCACCAGCTGTACCCGGGCCTGCCCCCGATTTCGCACCTGGGAGCACGAGGCCGACGACTTCATGTTCGGCCGGCATCGCTCGGCCGACGAGCCATCGGGCGTCTTCAAGGACATAATCCTCACCCGGGCTTCGGACGACTACGTCCACGAGATCGGCCAGGACGGCGGCTTGGTCTCGGCCATTCTCATCTGGGCTCTCGATCACGGTTACATCGACGCCGCGTTGACGTCCTACGTGGGCGAGGGCGACGGCAACCAGTGGACCGCCTCGCCGGGCGTGGCCTTCAACCGAGACGACGTGCTGCGAGGCGCCGGAAGCCGCTACACGTACTCGGCCAACACGCTCGCCTACGGCGAGGCAATCGAACACGGCGCTCAGAAAATTGCCCTGGTCGGCATGAGCTGCCAGAGTTCGATCGTGCCGGTCGCCAAGTCCCGCAAGGTCGGCAAGGTCGGCAACCGGTTCGCTCTGAACATCGGGCTGCTGTGCTCGAAGTCATTCGACGAGGCCATCTTCGAAGAGCTGTTCGAGCAGAAGTACGGACTCGACCGGCACCTCATCCGCAAGACCAACATCAAAGGCGTCTTCCAGATCTGGACGCACGACGGCGGCTACTACGAGATCAACCTGAAGGAATGCCACGCCTGGACCCGCGAGGGCTGCAATCTCTGCCCTGATTTCGCCGCCGAGCACGCTGACATCTCCACTGGCGGCATCGGCAAGTACAGCGACTGGACCCTCACCATCGTCCGCACCGATATCGGCCGCGAGATCGTCATGAAGATGCTCGCCGACGGCTCGCTGATCGGGCGGCCCGGCGACGACGACCCGGGCGCGATTGCGCTTATGCACAAGCTCAGCGAGAAGTCGCGGGCACGCTGGCCGGACTTCGCCTGGAATCCTCCGGCGCTGCTGCCCGAGCCCACCAAGAAGTAGCCCCGACCGGTCGGGACGGACCCGCTGTGGGTCTCGGCTCGATCTGACCCGCGTCCGGTCGCCTGCACGCTGCGCCGTTCGCCGACGGGCAGCGCCGGTTGTCGGCGGGCCGAGCCGATCACCGACAGGCAGCGCCGGTCGCCGGCAATCCGCGATTGCCTACAAGCAAAGGTTGATGAAATCGACCACGTCGGGCACTACCTCGTTGCTCTCCAAGAAGTCGCCGAGCCGGTGAGCCGGCACGACGTCCTGCGCCCGAGCCAGTGAGCAAGCGCACAGATCTCGGAGACGATCAGAGCCCGTCGTGCATTCGGCCAGGTACGCCTCTCGAAGCTGCTGGGCCCATTCCGGCGGTGGGTCCGCCTCACGGCAGTCGACCAGCGACGCTGCAATCTCCGCAGAGAATTCGAGCGCTCCCGACATTCGGTCCTCGAAGATCTCCAGGTCAACGATGTCGAAACCCTGCTCAATGCGCCCCGCTGCGCAATGACACGGGCCGATCAAGCCGGCGTCGGCAACACAAGCGTCCATGAAGGCAATGAGCGGTTCGATCGCAAGCACTTCGGGCTCGTCGACGCCAGAGGGGGTGGGCGGCACTAGCGTGCCCGGGTTGCCAAGCGGCACGTCGGAGTCCACGGTGGCGTCGCCAGTGAGCTCAGGCTGCACTTCGGCGACGTTCAGCGAGCACGCCAAGCTTCCCGTGGCCAGCAGCAGCACCGCGGCCCAACGAGCGCCTGCGTTCGAGACACGGGCGCCGATGCGCCGGAAGCCCTCAGGCGGGCGGCAGATTCGCCAGCCGGCGAGCATGAAGCAGCACCGTATCGGCCATCTCGGGTGTGAGCCGACCGGTGAACGTGTTCTGCTGGCTGGGATGGAACGAACACACGATGTGGGAGATGGAGCCAAGTGACGGCGCCTTGACGGTTGTGCCGTGGCCGAAACGGGGACGCGGTCGTATGCCAGCGAACCCGCACAACACCCCATAGGCGAAGGCGCCCAATGCCACCGCAACGCGGGCGTTGCTCAGCAATGCAAGCTCGCGCTCGAGGAAGGGCCGGCAGGTATCTCGTTCGGCGGGCGTCGGCTTGTTGGCCGGCGGCGCGCATCGAACTGCAGCGGTGATGTAGGCGTCGCGCAACGCCAGGCCGTCGCCAGCACGAACTGACGTTGGCTGATTGGCGAAACCGCAACGGTGGAGCGCTGAGTACAAGAAATCGCCGGATCGGTCTCCGGTGAACATCCGTCCGGTCCGGTTCGCGCCGTGTGCGGCCGGAGCAAGGCCAACCAGCACAACCGCGCCCGCCGGATCGCCGAAGCCGGGCACACCGCGTCCCCAATAGTCCTCATCCGCGAATGCCGCTCGTTTGACAGTCGCCGTTTCTTCGCGCCAAGCCACGAGCCGGGGACAGAGCCGACACTGCGCGACCTCGTCGCTCAGCACGCGAAGGGCCTCGCGGCGAACCCCACCGTCTCGGTCGTTGCCTCCGACACGCTGGGCTGCATTCATCGGTGCGATTGTGCCACCAGCGGACGCGTGCGGTCATCGGTGACCGACGCTGGTTCAGCGGGTCGGGTGGCGCTGACGGCTACCGTCCACCCGATGGCTGCCCGAACCCGACCGACACTGCTGCTTCTGGTGCGGCACGGGCTGACACCGACGACCGGCGTCGAGCTCTACGGCCGCCGATCCGGAGTGCACCTCTCGGAGGCCGGAGCGAAGCAAGCGCAACGAGTGGCCGAACGCATCGCCGCGACCGGTCGGCGCCCCGCAGCTGTGTATGCAAGCCCGCTCGAACGCGCGCAGGAGACCGCCGCACCCATCGCCAAGGCAGTGGGCCGCACGCCGGCGACCCACGATGGCCTGAACGAACTCGACATGGGCCGCTGGACCGGACGCAAGCTCGCTCAGCTCCGCAAGCTCGCTGCTTGGTCGACCGTGCAGCGTTACCCCAGCGGCTTTCGCTTCCCCGACGGCGAGTCGTTCCGCCAGATGCAGACGCGTATCTGCAACGCTGCGGCCGACTTGGCTGCGCGACATCGCGGCCACACCGTCGTGGCGGTCAGCCATGCCGATCCGATCCGCGCTTTGGTGGCCGACGCGATGGGAACTCATCTGGACTTGTTCCAGCGGATCGTGGTGTCTCCCTGCTCGGTGACTGCGATCCTGTACACAAACGACGGACCGGTGGTGCTAGCCACCAACAGCACCGACGACCTCTCCGCACTTGCGCCCGCATGAATGGGTCCCGCATGGATGGGCCCAGTGTCGCACAGCACAGTCGTCCCAGAATCAGTGCCCGCAGCGCCCTCGGGAGGAACCACAGACATGGCTGATGACTTCGACCTGCGCAATCCCGACACGTTTGTGGCCGGGACTGTCGGGCCGCCGGGGCAGCGAATCTTCTTCCTGCAGGCCAACGGCTCGGGCCATGTGGTGTCGCTCAAGCTCGAGAAGGGCCAGGTCTGGGCGCTGGCGAATTTACTGTCGGAGTTGCTCGAGCGCGAGGGCTTCGACGGCCCTGCAGAGGACGTCGGCAGCCTGCACGAACCGGTGACGGCCGCCTGGACGGTCGGGCGCCTCGCGACCGGATTGGACTCCGACGCCAAGGTGATCGTCGTCATCGCTCGCGAGATTGACGACAGCGACGACGATGACGACGCAGAATCGGCGACCGAACCCGACGACCCTGAGCGCTCAGGGGGCCGAGCCCGGTTTCATCTCGACTACGGCATGGCTCTGGGGTTTACGACTCAGGCGATGCTGCTCGTAGAAGACGGCCGCGACTTCGGCATGCGCAACGGACATCGACCGCCCGCTTCCTGAGCGACTCGGCCCAGCACGACATGGCTCCGCATCATCTGCTTCCCACCGACGAGCACGGCTCGAAGCTCGAGCTGCCAGTCATCTGGGACGCGCCGGACGCAGACGCGCAAAGCGTGCTGCGCAGCGGCGAGATCGAAGTCCTCGGTCGCATGCCCTACAGCAGCAACGCGACGTTTCTCATCCGCATCGATCATCGAGAGACACCCACCGCGGCCATCTACAAACCAGAACGCGGCGAGCGCCCGCTGTGGGATTTCCCATCTGGGCTCTACCGCCGCGAGATTGCGGCCTTCGAGCTGTCGCGCGCACTCGGCTGGAACATCATTCCGGCAACCGTCGAACGCGAGGGACCTTTCGGCGTGGGCTCAGTTCAGCTCTTCATCGACGCGCACTTCGAGCAGCACTACTTCACCTTGGTCAAAGAGGACGAACACCACGCTGACCTGCAGAGAATCTGCGCCTTCGACTTTCTTGCAAACAACACCGACCGCAAGTCAGGACACTGCCTCGCCTCAAGATGGGGGCCGATCTACGGCATCGACCAAGGCCTCTGCTTCGCCGAGGACTTCAAGCTGCGCACTGTCATCTGGGACTTCGGAGGCCAACCGTTCGGCGAAGAACTCGCAGCAGCGGTCACCGCCGCCGCATCGCCGTCGGCGGAGCTGGCCGAATGGCTGCGCCCCCAGGAGATGGACGCGCTCGCCCAACGGGCCGAATGGCTCAGCGAGTTCGGGCATTTCCCGTCCGACGACGGCAGCCGCCGGTGGCCCTGGCCCCTCGTCTAGATGAGCTGTCCCGATACTTGGGAGCGCGGCCTGATCAGCGGGACTTGAGCGTTTCGATCAAGGCGGGCATGACCTTGTGCACGTCGCCGACGATGCCCAGATCGGCCACGCCGAAGATCGGTGCCTCAGGGTCTTTGTTGATGGCCACGATGTTCTTGGAGCCCTTCATGCCCACGAGATGCTGCGTGGCACCTGAGATGCCGCAGGCGATGTAGACGTTCGGCTTCACGACCTTGCCGGTCTGGCCGACCTGCTTGGCGTAGGGCACCCAGCCGGCATCCACGATGGCGCGAGAGGCACCAGAAGCGGCACCCAGCAAGCTGGCCAGCTCGTCGACCATCGAGTAGGCCTCCGGCTGCCCCAACCCGCGGCCGCCTGACACCACCACAGCGGCGTCGTCGAGTTGCGGGCCCGAACGCTGCTCTGCGTGGCGACCAGTGATCACGGCTCGCCCGGCGTCTCCCGGATCGACGGCAGCCACCATCTCGACAGCGGCGGCATCGCCGCCGCACGCCTGCGCCTCGAAGCTCTTGGGGCGGAACAGCGCCAACGCGGGAGCAGGTGCGCGGTACGCAGTGAACATGTCCTGCGTGCCGCCGAAGATCGGTTCCTCCACGACGAGGACGTCGTCGGAAACCTCAGCGCCCACATTGTTGGTGACCACGGGACGGTCGAGCAGCACCGCGAGTCGGCCAGCGGTATCGCGGCCGTCGGCCGTCTGTCCGAAGAACACGGCGTCCGGGGCGGTGGCTTCGACGTGGGCAGCCAGCGCGGCCCCAGCGTGGACGCCGACCAGGCGTTCGCCGAGCCCCGCGAGCGCGTACACCGTGGAAACGCCATGCGTGCCCAGCTCGGCGGCCATCGCCTCGCCGTGCGCCGGCACAAAGGCATCCACGGTGTCGGCCAAGGTCCGAGCCTTTCTGGCCAGTTCCAGCGTGAGGCCAGAGGGACCGTCAACGTCACCTTCGGCAAAGAGCAGAATCGTTGCAAGCGTCATTGTGTGTCGTTCCTGTAGTGATAGTGGCGAGCGTGCTCGCGGGGCTCGGGCGTTTGTCTCGGTTCGCCGCGCTCAGATGACCTTGAGCTCGGTGAGGAACTCGACGATGTTGTTGTGCGCATCGCCTTCGTCAGTGACGATCTCGCCGGCTTCACGCTCGGGTGCATCGGTCACGCTGACCGTTTCCTGGCGGGAACCGTCTGCACCGACGGCGGATGCTTCGAGGCCCAGCCCCGCGAGATCCTTGTGGTCGACCGGCTTCTTCTTGGCCGCCATGATTCCCTTGAACGACGGGTAGCGGGGCTCGACGACACCGGCGGTGACCGAGACCACCACCGGCAGCGCACACTCGACCTGGTCGTACCCGGCCTCGGTCTGTCGCTGCACCTTGGCGATGCCGTCGGCGATCTCGATGTGCTTCGCGAACGTCACCGACGGCAGACCGAGCACGCCGGCAACCATCTCGGGCACCGTGCCGGTGTAGCCATCGCTCGACTCGGTGCCGGCCAGAACCAAGTCGGCATCCAGACCGCCGATAGCGGCGCCGAGCGCCTTGGCCGTGCCGAGCGCATCGCTGCCTGCAAGCGCATCGTCACTGATGAGCACGGCGGCGTCGGCGCCCATCGCAAGTGCGGTTCGCAGCCCGCTCGTCTCCGCACGCGGTGCCATCGACACGAGCGAGACCTCGCCACCGCCTGCTGCCTCGACGAGCTGCAGCGCCATCTCGACGCCGTACGAGTCGGACTCGTCCAGAATCAGCTTGTCGTCGCGCCGAAGCGTCCCGGTTTCGGGATCTAGTTGGCCTGGAACCGCCGGATCAGGGATCTGCTTGACGCACACAACGACCTTCATGACTCGGAAGTCTGCCGACTCACGTTCTCGTTGCCACACCAGTTGTCTGATGGCGCTCGCAAGCTCGCATCGGCCGGAAGTCCGCCGACTCACATTCTCGTTGCCACACCGCAAGTGACCATTGACCGGTGAGACTGGCGACGTGCGTGTCTTGCTGCTGGTCAACGACTCCGCGTCGTCGACGACAGCACGCACGCGGGTACAAATCCACACAGCGCTGTCGCAGCGGCATGACACCGAGGTCGCGTTCACGAATCGTCGAGGCCATGCAGCGCGCTTGGCGCGGGGCGCCGCGATGACCGGCACCGAAGTCGTCGTCGTACTCGGCGGCGACGGAACGCTGAACGAGGCGGCGAACGGGATCGCCGGCACCGACTGCTCATTGGCCGCGCTGCCTGGCGGCTCGACGAACGTGTTCGCGCGCACGATCGGCACTCCCGACAACCCGCTCGACGCGACTCAGTCCGTCCTCGAAGCCCTCGATGTCGGCAACGTCGACCACGTCGGACTTGGCCGCACGAATGGCCGTTACTTCTTGTTCCACTGCGGGATGGGTCTCGACGCCGCCATCGTCGAGCAAGTCGAGCGCCATCCGACCCTGAAGCGCTACCTGGGACACCCGCTGTTCCTGCTCGCCGGTGCACACACCTGGCTGCGGCGCTACGACCGGGCCAACGCAACGATGACGCTGCTCGGGGGAACGCCGAGCGCAGCACCCACAGACGGCTGTTTCTTCGTGGTGGTATTGAACACCGACCCGTACACCTATCTCGGCAGCAGACCCATACGGATCGCTCCAGCAGCCACCTTGGCGACGGGGCTGTCGGTGATCGCGCTGCGGTCGCTTCGTGGCCCGGATGCGTTGGAAGTGCTCAGTGCCGTGTTTCGATCGAGTGGCAGCCTCGACAGCATTGACCCCTCAGTGGTTCATCGCGCCGACGATGTGCGCACCGTGACGGTGTCGGGCAGCCGGCCGTTCGAACACCAACTCGACGGCGACCACCTCGGTGCCGTCGACGAGCTTCGAATCGAGTGGGAGCCGGACGCGTTGCGACTTGTCACCCCGGTTGGCCCACCTCGGGGCCATCACTAGTCTTCCCCGGCGCCCCGGTGGTATGGCAACGTCGCATCCGCTCGGCACAAAGGAGGCTCGGTGATCGCACAAGGAGAACTGTTGCGAGACACTGGCCGATGGCGACAGGAGGCCGAGTGCCGCAACCTGGATCCCCAGCTGTTCTTCCCCGTCGGCGCCAGCAGCGCTGCGGTTGACCGTGTCGAGGCGGCGAAGGCCGTCTGTGGCCAGTGCGAGGTGACTGAACCCTGTTTGGACTTCGCGCTCACGACGAATCAAGCTTCAGGAGTGTGGGGCGGTCGCTCCGAAGAGGAACGACGTCAGCTTCGCCGTGAGCGCGCTCGTTCGCGCGGTCCCCGAGCCGCTGCCTCCTAGCGCGCAGCGATCCGGCTCACGTCATCGTGCGCAGCGGAATCTGGACCAGCGCTAGAGAGCCCGGCCCGGGGTCGCGCCGTCTCACGTCATAGATGCCACCGAGATCAGTGCCACACAATGCCCGCACGATCGAGGTTCCGAGCCCGCCGGATCGCTCAGGGTCGTAGTCGGCCTTGATTCCCACGCCGTCGTCTCGCACCGCCATTGAGACCACGTCCGGCGTCGGCCGAGTGATATCGACCTCGACCCTGCCGATGGGATTGTCTTCCAGACTCGGCACAGCGGCGAACTCTCGGTCGTCGAGTTCCCACAGCTGCGGGAAGGCATGGTCCACCGCGTTCTGAAGCAATTCATTGAGGATTACGGCCAGCGTCGTCGCCGTTTGGGACGGCAGCATGCCTGCCTCACAGGTCACGCTGAACTCGATAGGGCGCTCGGGAAACGTGATGCTCTGGCGCATCGTCTCGGTCAGCGTCTTGGCGACATCGCAAAAGTCGACGTCGTCGGTGGTCTCGCTCGAGAGCGTCTGGTGCACCAAGGCAATTGCACGTATGCGCCTGACCGCCTCTTCCAGAGCCCGATTCGCCTCCCGTGACTCGAGCCGTCGGGCTTGGATGCGCAACAACGACGAGACCGTCTGAAGATTGTTCGTCACCCGGTGATGGATCTCCCGGATGGTTGCGTCCTTGGAGATCAGCAGCCGGTCGCGTCGGCGCAGTTCGGTGACGTCGCGCAGCAGCACGAGAGCGTTGCGAACGGGCGCGTCGGTCAACGGCAGCGCCTGCATCTGCACCGTCACTGCCTGATGCTCGAATTCAGTGACGACAGGAATACCCCCGCTGATCGCGCGTCCCACGATGTCGGGTCCGAGGTCCAGGTCGCGCACGCGCCGCCCCTGAACATTGCCCCCGACACCGACCCGATGCAGTGCGCTGACTGCGTTCGGCGACGCGAATCCGATGCGGGTCGTCTCGTCGGTGAGGAACAAGCCATCGCCGACGCGCGGCGCCTCCTCGTTCTCGATGTCAGCCCCGCGATTAGGGAAATCACCCGCGGCGACCATCTTGGCGAGGCGGCCGAAGGTCGCGATATAGGTCCTCTCCAGCTCGCCCGGGTCACGAATGTCGATAAAGCGCGGCGTCACCTCGCTGCTCATGACCGCGATGGAGACGCCGTCGAACCTCACCGGCACCGCAGTGATGCGGGCACGCCGGTCACCCGGCACCCGCAGACCCTCGCCCGTCACGATGACCCCGCGGCTGAAGGCCTCCGCGACAAGGGGCCGCTCGCTGGCGGCCACACAAAGGCCGACGTGGTCGTCGCGGTACAAGGTGCGGCCCGTCGTGGGGCGAATCTGACCGATGACCGACAGTTCCGCGTCGGAACTCCGACGCCCCGCTGCCGCGTCCGCGGCTGCGCGCTGCGGGAATTCCACAAGACCCTCGGCGAGATCCCCGAGCGACGCGACCCGACCAGGCACGAACAGCAGCAGATCAGAAAACGACAGATCGGCAAGCAGCGACCACCACGACATCAGCCGTCGTAAGTGCTCCCGCGGTGTGTCGTCGGGGATCACGGGTGGAGCCCCGGTCGTGGATCAGTCTGCGGCAAAGCCAATGCGCCGGTCGCCGGCGGGACCGAGCTCGACGAAGGCGAGCTTGTCAATCGGCACACCGACGCGGCGTCCGTTGCGGTCGGTCAGCCAGAGCACCGAAGCGCCGCCGCTGACAGCGCCTTCGAGGGCTTCGACTGTGCTCTCGGCAGCATCGTCATCGACTTCAACACTGAGTTCGCGGCCGCCGTGAGTGATGCCGATACGGATGTCCATGGCGGCAGGTTACCGGCCGGTTTCAGTCAGTTCGCCAGACCACAGCGAATGCTTGCGGCAATGTCGCGCCGACGTACTCGCTGACGGCTGTCCCTACACAATCGTCGAGTTCACCGCCCAACGAGCGAACATTCGTTGTTGAAACACTCGTTTGTAGCCGCTACACTGTGCTCGATGTATGAACGAATGTACGTATCTGAATCGAAACGAGTCATCTCCTATGCCCGCGTGTCCACGGGCGCCCAGGCAGCCTCCGGGCTGGGCACCGAAGCACAGCACCGCGCCGTTCGGGCCGCCGCGGCCGAGCGGGGCTGGCACATCGTTGATACCTACACCGACGATGCGGTCTCGGCCACCATCGAGCCCCAGAAGCGCCGACAACTCGCGACAGCGCTTACACGGCTGAATGCCGGTGAGGCAGATGTGATCGCAGCGGCCCGCCTCGACCGTTTCGTTCGATCAGTACGTGACCTGCAAACATTGCTGGACCTCGCTGCCGACGGAGACTGGGAATTCGTCGGACTCGATGTCCCAATCAACTCCGATCTGGCTGTCAGCTCATTCCTGCGCACGGTGCTCGGTGCGTTCAACGAGCTCGAGCGTGAACTCATCAGCGAACGCACTACCGCAGCCCTCGCCGTCGCACGCAGCCGAGGCAAACGACTCGGACGCCCAAGCCTGCAACCTCAAGAGGCCAAAGAACTCGCCGTGGCGATGCGTTCCGGCGGTGAGAGCCTGCGAACGATCGCTACAGCTCTCACCGAATCCGGAATCCGCACCGCCACCGGCAAGATCACCTGGCACGCCGCGAGCGTCAAGGCGCTGCTACGCACCGCCGAACTCGACCGCCAAGCCGAGGCCAACGCCCAGCGGCACACCGCCGAGCAACGCGATAGCTGAGCTCGGCAGCTGCCTCAGCCGCACTGCCGACGGGTTTCAGCCTCCGCGAGAATCATGTCGACGCGTGCGCCCGTCAGGAATTCAGCCGACTCATCGTGGGCCGCGACAACCTTCGCAGAAGTCGATTCGGCAAGCGTCTCGTCAGCGTACGCATGCTCCTCAAGCAGCTGTCCCCAGCGTTGCTCGGCAGCCGCTTGGTCCAACGCCGCCCGCTCGCATACCCTCGAATCCGGGCCAGCCGACGAGCAGGCGACGACCAGAACACCCAGCAGCACAGCAGCACCGCTAGGTAGCGCCCAGCGACTCACGCGTCGGATGACTTCAGTGGAACCGCAACGCGGCCCCAACGCTTCCACGCAAGCCAGCTGAGGGAACCCGAGACGCACCCGACCGCCGTAAGGGCGACGAGCCAAACCAGCGAGTATTCGAACACGTCGTAGGTGACGGCAATCCCTACGCCAGAGAAACTGGAGACCATCGCCATAGTCCATCGCTCTCGATTGCTCCGGAAATCGGGATGAAAGTTCATCACACCTCCTAGTTGGTGGAAGCGATCGACGCGTACATGGCTGAACCGCACGCTATCGCGACCGGCACGGCTGCTGTCCCTCCGCTACCGAGTCCGGCCGCCGCTGACAGGCTGCCGCAGAGCACCCCTCCAGTAGCGGCGAGAACTGCATTGCGCCAGAAATGCGAGTGCGAGACACTGTGGCAGCGTCGTCGAGTTTCTTGATAAGCGCCTGGTCCGTTGCGGCCGTTCGGGTACACCGTCTCGGTGTAGTAGGTGCATGTCTCCTGCGTATGCGCTGAGGCGGCGGTTACGTCAAGTGCGCCGAGCACGCTCGGTAGCTCAGCACGCACAGGCACCGCCACTGCTAGCCCTGATTATTCACGAGTCGGGCGGACTGGGTTGTCTGGGTCCGCGGAAAGGCCCCTCTGACCTGCGACGATGTGTGTCTGTGATGAACGCATCCGCGAGTTCAGGGGGGGCATCTCCGAGGTGAAACTTAGCAGTGTCACAAACGCGCGTCTGGCAGGCGGCGGGGATCGTGTGGTGTGGGGTTGTTCGCTTTGGGCGGGTTCGCGGACCGGGTCGGGCTGACCGAGGCGCTGTCGGCCGCGGTGCCCCCACGCGGCGAGCGGGCCCCGGTTCATGACCGGGGCGCGGTGCTGGTCCATGCGTTGTTGATGCTGGCCGGCGGCGGGGAGGCGTGCACCGACATCGAGCATCTGCGTGCTCAGCGGGAGCTGTTCGGCGACGTGGCGTCGGACTCGACGCTGTACCGCACCCTCACGGGCCTGGGCGAGGGCGGCGCCGCGGCGCTTTTGGGCGCGGCCGCAGCGGTGCGCGAGCTGTTGTGGGCCGACCGTGACCGCAGCGCGCCGCTGGTGGTCGATGTCGACTCGACGCTGGTGGAGGTCCACTCGGAGAACAAGGCGGGAGCTGCGCCGCATTACAAGGGCGGGTTCGGGTTCCATCCGATGGTGTGCTCCACTGCGGACGGGGAGCCTCTGTGGATCAAGCAGCGGCCCGGCAACGCCGCCGCGAACGACATCGCCGATCACCTCGAGGTGATCGACGCCGCTGTGGCGACGCTGCCCGAGCCCGACGCCGTGGGCCGCCGCGAAGGCGACGACGACAGCGTCGTGGAACGCCCGCTGGTGGTGCGCATCGACGCCGCGGGCTGCTCGCCCAGACTCGCCGCGGCACTGCGGGACCGCAACATCGGCTATGCGGTGTCAGCTCGGTCGGCTCCGGGCGTCCAAGCAGCGATCCGCGGCGGCCGCGGCGACCCGGACCGCTGGCACAACGCCCCAAAGCGGCCCGCCCAGCGCAAGCGGCGCGGTGCTCAGGTCACCGACCTCACCGACCTCGCGGACCTGTCGGGCTGGCCCGGCCGCACCCGGCTGATCGTGCGCCGCGAGCCGCGCCACCCCGGAGCGCAGCGCAGCCTGTTCCCCAGCGAGAACTTCCGATACTGGGGATTCCTGACCGACCAGCCCCGCAGCGCCGTGCAACCGGATCGGCTGATGCGCAGCCACGCCGACGTCGAGAACGCCGTGTGCCGGCTCAACCACAGCGGCCTGACGCGCATGCCGTTCACCGACTGGCACGCGAACAGCGCCTGGGCCGCCATGTGCATCATCGGCCTCGCGCCCCTCGGCTGGTTCCAGAACGCCTGCCTCACCGGGGCGCTGCGCCGCGCGGCCCCCAAACGGCTCCGCTGGGAGCTGTGGCACCTCCCCGCGCTCGTGTGCCGCACCGCCAGACGCGTCCTTTTGCGCCTGCCCGAACAGCACCCCGGCGCCAAAGCGCTCCTCGCCATCGCCCACCCCCGCTGACCCCCCAGCCAACCGGTCCCGCGCGACGCCTGCCCCCGGCGGGACAGCCCCGCCACGCCCCCAGCGCCGCCCAGCGCCGCCTGAGCGCCACAACCGGGGCCATCGGCTCCCCTGCGACGCTCCCGCCGACGCCCCAACAGCCCCACACCACCAAACCGGGCGCAAAGCACACCGAAAATACGACCAACAGAATTCTCATGAATAATCAGGGCTAGTGCTGTGTCCGCAAACGTTCGTCGGGTTGGTGTCCGCGTGGCGGGGTGTGGTTTGTGGTTTGGACGGGGGTATGAGTGAGCGTGTTCGGGTCCGTCGGTTGACCCATGAAGAAGGCCAGGCGTTGCAGCGGATCGTGCGTCGCGGCGCCGGCAAGTCGCCGGGGTCTCATGTGCGATGGCGGCGTGGGGTGGTGGTCCATGCGTCGGCGGGCGGGAACTCGGTGGCGGTGATCGCGCAGTTGGCGGCGACGTCGCCTGATCGGGTGCGCGAGATGATCCACAGGTTCAACGAGTCGGGGATGGCGTCGTCGGGTCCCTCAGTGGGCGGGTGGCCGTGGTCGCCGGATCACGACTGACGATGATGCGTTCATCGTCGAGACGGCCCGCACCCGCCCAAAGAAGCTGGGCCAGCCGTTCACGCGGTGGAGCGTCCGCAAGCTCGCGGCGTATCTGGCCGACAACCCGACCCGGGTGGTGCGCGTCGGCCGGCAGCGGCTGCACGAGATCCTCACCGAGTCAGGCATCACGTTCGGGCGCACCAAGACCTGGAAGGAGTCCAACGACCCCGACCGCGACGCGAAGCTGGACCGCATCGAGCATGTGACCGACGAGCACCCGGACCGGGTGTTCGCGTTCGACGAGTTCGGGCCGCTGGCCATTCGCCCGACCGGCGGGGCGTGCTGGGCGCCGCGGTCGCGTCCCCAGCGGCTGCGCGCGAACTACAACAAGCTCCACGGCGTGCGCCAGTTCCACGGCTGCTACAGCGTCGGCGACGACGAGCTGTGGGGCGTCGTGCGGCACCGCAAGTCCGCAGCCAACACCCTCGCAGCGCTCAAGACCATCCGCGCCCGGCGCCCTGACGGCGAGCGGGTCTATGTGATCTTGGACAACCTGTCCGCCCACAACCGCACCGACATTCGCAAATGAGCCAAGCGCAACAAAGTCGAGCTGTGCTTCACCCCCACCTACAGCTCATGGGCGAACCCCATCGAAGCGCACTTCGGGCCGCTGCGCGAGTTCGTGCTCAACAACTCCGACCACCCCAACCACACCGTGCTCACCCGCGCGCTGCACGCCTACCTGCGCTGGCGCAACGCCAACAAACGCTCACCCGAACTGCTCGCAGCCCAACGACGCGAACGAGCCAGAACCCGAGCCGAAAAACAACACCGCTGGGGCAGACCCACCAAAGCAGCCGCATGACCAAAGCGCGCAAACGTTTGCGGACACAGCACTAGCGCGTAGCGGCAAGATCGCTGGCTGCAGCCTCGGCCGTCTCGCACGGGCCGCCATCGGAGCGGCCACCGCAGATCACGGCAGCGGCGCGAAGCCCGCACCAGTGGCAGTGGCCCGCGACAGGTGCCTCCAAAGGCTTCACGGGCGCTAGGGGCACCGTAGCGGTCTGCGGCACGTGCCTCGCCGGGGTACGGCGCCTCTGCCACCCGACGAACGCCGCGACAAAGGCTGCCATGACAGCGAGGACCGCCGCCAACGTCCAGCCGGGAGACAGCAACCGCAGGGACGGCAAGCCCACGGCCAGCACCGGCACGGGGGCGAGCAGGCCCGTCAAGCGCTCGCGGCCGTCGCGGCTGACATAAACGGCGACCGTGGCCAAGAACACCGCACTAAAGATCAGTCCTGGCAGCGTCGCGGCAAGTACCGTTCGGTCTTGCCAGAGGGCCACGACGCCGAACGCCGCTGTGACAAACACAACCGACCGGAGCCGCTCGGAGCGGCCACGCTTGATTGCCCGCTCCGGGTTCTGCTTGGCCGCGGTCATGGGTTCACGATAGTTCGCTGCGCTCCATGCAGGGGCCTCCGGTCGATTGGTGACTTCGGTTCTTTCATTGGCCGAGGGCTTGCTGGCATGTGGCCTCCACCCACGACCGCGAGCCTTGGTAGGAGACTGTGCTGCCGTCCTCCCGGTGGAGAACGACCTCCCCGATCGGCTCACCGCCGGACGTGTAGCGGCCGAAGCTCTCGAATGCTGAGCAGTACGCCGGCGGCACTTCAGTTGTCATCGTCGTGGGTGCTGGCGGGCGTTCTGTCGTGGGCGGCCTCGGCAGCGCTTGAGTCGTGGCCGGCTCGGGCTCGCTGTTGGCGTCGCCGGTGTCGCTGTCGTCGAGGTCGTTGTGATCCTCCTTCTTGTTGGCCTCGTGCTGTCGCGCCTCCTCTATAACGAGTCTGTCCCACAGCGCGCCGCAGCCGATGTTTGCGCCGATCTCGATGGTGCCCTGAGCGCTTTGGCTGGCGAGGATCTTCTTCAGCCAGGAAGCGCCCTTGGCGACGATCTTCGCCGCCTTGACGACAGCACCCCCGGCCGGAAAGCAGACGGCTTCGCCCGTGCCCCAAAAGAGCAACTCATCGGTGCGAGTCAGTTCGCCGCTGTTGTGCTGGGTGTCCTCGTTGTGGCACCCGCGTATTTCGGGAAACATCCGACCACGGTGGTTGTGGTTGCCCTCACCGCATTCCTCGTGAATCCACGGGTGGTCTCCGAAGTCGTGGCATGACCTGTGGAGATCCCCGTCGACCTGGTTCCCGTTGCGTCCGGTGAGCTCGTGGATGTGCTGGCCGTCCTCGCAGTGCACTTCGTCCTTGTGGTGGCATTGGCCCGAGTTGTGCTCGTGCTCGTGCTGGCCGTTGGTGCAGTGGTGCCATTGGTCCGAGAGCGACGAACTCAGCCGCCGGTAAGTCTGGTGGCAGTTCTGCGAGCCGTGGACATGCTCGTGCCAGTCCTCGTTGCAGTGCGACTGGGCGACGGGGTGGCAGGCCGACATGGTGGCCCCGTTGCGGTTGCGCTGCGTGCCCATGGCGTGACGGTGGGCCTCGGCGTCGCGGACGGTCGGGCCGCTCCCGCCCGGCCTGTACGACGTCGGCGCGCACTCGCCGCCATCGCCGTCCTCGCCGCCGTTGGGCGGCGTGGTGGGGCACGGCGGGCTCGTGACGGGGCTGTGGCCGGAATGGGGCGCCCAGGTGCCGACTCCGCACGGAGGCGTGAGATTGTGCGCGTGGCAGGTGCTGCCGTGGCTGTGGTTCGGCCAATGGCACTGGGGCGGCTGCGTGGTGGGCGGCACTGTCGTGGTGGGCGGAGTTGTCGGCCGGGGTGACGTGTCGGGCGGCGGGGAGTAGTGGTTCGGCGGCGGGGTCGTGGGCCGCGGTGAGGTGTCGGGCGGCGGGGAATAGTGATTCGGCGGCGGGGTTGTCGGTCGCGGTGAGGTGTCGGGCGGCGGAGAATAGTGATTCGGCAGAGGCGCGGCTGTGGTCGGGGGCGGTGCCGCTGTTGTGGGCGGAGGCGCCGCGGTGGTCGGGGGCGGTGCCGCTGTTGTGGACGGCGATGTGTCGGGCGGCGGGGAGTAGTGGTTCGGCGGGTGAACGTGGCTGACGGGCACGTTCCGACAGTTGTAGCTCTGGCCCGATATCGGGTCATAGTCGCAGCGCTGCGTGGTCTGTTCGTGCGCTGCGCTGGGCGACGGGTCTACGAACACGAGCAATGGCAGCAGCACGACCATCGCTGCGAGCGCTGCTGCGGTTCTCTTGGAGATGCCGAGCATCTCGAACATGGCGTTTCCTTCCGGGCGGGTTGGCGTGTGTGCGATTCACAGCCGCGCCAGCCGAAAGGGGGGACCGATGCAACTGATGCCGCCCCAGCGGCCGGCACGGTCGTGAATCGTTCGTTTTGCGCACACCCGGATCGGACAGGAACAGACACGACACAGGTCCTCGGCTGGTCGCGCGCGTGCACGACGCCGGGACGCGAGTTCTCCAGCGGCTATGCGGGCTTGCGGCTATCGCGCGCTGTTCGGTATTCCGGCTGAATTCGCGTAGCAGATTGACTTGACAGGCGCTCGCGGCCGCGCTAGAAAAACGAACGTTTCACGTACGTCCAGAAACTAGCTCTGACCAGCGGATTTAGACCACCAAGGGGCCTAGCGATCAGGGTGCTAGGAGCTGCAGGAGAGCTGGCTGCAACCGACCCGGGTGCGCGCCCAGTCGGGCCGAAGTGCCGCGTAGGACTCCCGGTCGGGCTGTTCGTCGTAGGGGCGGCGCATCACGTCGAGCAGCTCGCCAATCGCTTCGGGGCGGCCCTCGGTGGCGCTGTCGATCGCCAGCTGGGCTAGGTAGTTGCGGAGCACGTACTTGGGATTGACCCGGTTCATGGCTTCGGCCCTGGCCCGGTCGGCGATGCCCAGCGCCCGCAGCCGGGCCACGTAGCTCTCGATGAACTCGCTCGTGGCTGAGCGATGTTCGTCGGTCACCTCGGTGGGCCGGTAGTAGGCGTCGGCCAACGGGGTGATGCGTTCAGCCGGGTCGATGCCCTCGGCGGTTGCCACCGTGGCGAGGCGTCGCCAGAACACCGTCATGTCGGTTTCGACGAGCCGCAGCACCTCGAGCACCCCGGTGGCCAGCTCGCGGTCGGCGTCGGTGTCAAGCCCGGGCAGTCCGAGCTTGGCGGCCATCATGGCCGTCCACTGTTTCTGGAAGTACGGCACGTAGGCGTCGAGCGCCGCCTGCAACCCATCCGCCTCGCCCGCCAACGGGTACAGCGCATTGGCGAGCTGCATGAGATTCCACTGCGCTACCTGCGGCTGAGTGCCGAACCGGTAGCGGCGGTGGGCCGCGTCGGTGGTGTTGGGGGTCCAATCGGGGTCGTAGTCGTCAACCCATCCGTAGGGGCCGTAATCGATGGTGAGGCCCAGAATCGACATGTTGTCGGTGTTCATCACGCCGTGGACGAAGCCGACGCGCAGCCACTCGCACACCATGTCGGCCGTGCTTCGCACGACCTCGTCGAACATCCGCACATATCGATCGGGTGTGGGCTCGGCTGAAAAGTGGGCAAAGTCGGCGTCAATGACGAAGTCCGTCAGTGTGCGCAGCGTCTCGACATCGCCCCGGGAGGCGAAGATTTGGAAGTTGCCGAAGCGCACGAACGAGGGCGCCACGCGGCACACGACCGCTCCCGGCTCAAGCGCCGGGTTGCCGTCATAGAGCATGTCCCTCATGACCGAGTCACCAGTTCCCACGAGGCTGAGCGCCCGGGTGGTGGGCACGCCGAGGTGCGCCATGGCTTCGCTGCACAGGAACTCGCGTACCGAGCTGCGCAACACCGCCAGACCGTCAGCCGTGCGGGAATACGGGGTCGGCCCGGCGCCCTTCAGTTGCAGGGTTTGGTGCTGGCCGGCGCGGTCGACCACTTCGCCGAGCGCAATCGCCCTGCCGTCACCGAGCTGACCGGCCCACGAGCCGAATTGATGACCGCCATAGCAATGGGCGTGCGGGTCCATGCCTTCGAGCAGCGTGCTGCCGGCGAAGACAGCGGCGAACTGTGGATCGTTCACCAGGGCGGGATCGAACCCCAGCAGGTCGAACATCTCGGCGCTGTGCGCAAGCAGCTGCGGCCTGGGCGCCGGGGTGGGAGCAACCCGCGAGTAGCAGGCTTCCATCACCTGCCGGCGGTGGTTGACGGTGTCGGGATCGGCCGGAAGCGCGGCCGTGAAGCGGTTGTCGAAGCGGACCTCGTCCAACGAGGAAATCGGCGGCGCTGTGCCGACGGCGCTCACAGCAGCTTCAGTCCCTCGTTGTAGCGCCGGGTGGGGAGGTGCTCCTCGCACAGCAGACGGGCCATTTCGCGGAAGATGCCGGCGGCTTCGCTGTCGGGGTATTCGGCGGTGATGGGCTTGCCCACATCACCACCCGAGCGCAGCTGCTGCACCAGCGGGACCTGTCCCAGCAACGGCACGTCGAGCTCGTCGGCCAGGGCCTGTCCGCCGCCGGCGCCGAACAGCTCGTATCGCTTTCCGTCGTCGCCGCAGAACCAGCTCATGTTCTCTATGACCGCGCGCACCTGCAGGTTGACGCGTGACGCCATGTGTGCCGCTCGCTGGGCAACTTTCTGCGCAGCGGGCTGGGGCGTGGTCACCACCAGCAGCTCCGAGCGGGGCAAGAACTGCGCCAGCGAGAGCGAGATGTCACCGGTCCCCGGCGGCAGGTCGATGAGCAGGCAGTCGGGATCGTCCCAGAAGACATCTGTGAGGAACTGCTCGAGCGCTTTGTGCAGCATTGGGCCGCGCCAGATGACGGGCTGGTCTTCACGGGCGAAAAAGCCCATGGACATGCAGCGCACGCCGTACGCCTCGGTGGGTACCACCATCTGGTCGATCACCGTGGGCGGACGGGCCACGCCGAGCATCCGCGGGATCGAGAAGCCCCACACGTCAGCGTCGATCACCGCTGTTCGGATGCCGCGCTGCGCTAGGGCAACGGCAATATTCACCGTAACGCTGGACTTGCCGACGCCACCCTTGCCGCTTGCGACGAGCAGCACCCGGGTCTTGTTCCCGGCCTGCGCGAACGGAACGGCACGTCCCTCGGCATGGCCGTGTCCTTCGTGGGTGCCCGCAGTCGCGGCCGGATCTCCGATCAGCTGAGCACGCAGCGCGGTCTGCTCGGCCTCGTTCATCACCGTGAATTCCACGACAGCGGTCTCGATGCCCGCGATGCCACACGCTGCGGTGGCGACAGCGTCTTCGAGGTGGCCGGCGGCAGGCCAGTCTCTTGACGGCAAGGCGACCAGCACCTGCGCTGCGCGCCCGGCCACCGCAGCTCCTCGCAGCATGCCCATCTGTCCCAACGGGCGGCGCAGCTCTGGGTCGGTGACCTCGGCCACGACTGCGGCGAGCTGCTTATCGGCCTTGTTCACAGAGTTCCCTCAATGGCGGTGACTGGGTGGCGCGGCGATGGTTCATCTGTTCGCGGGGCCCGTGTCGCACGCTACTGGCGTCATCGTCGCTGGCGAGATCGGCCAATTCGCTACGGCCCGTTCGCTACCCGTCTGCGTCTGTGGGGCGCAGCCCGGTCTCGGGTTCGGCTTCCATCTCAGAAATTGCGCTCTCGAGCTGGGCGACCATCGCAGGCGGCGGATTGCGGTCAAGCGCGACCCGGTAATGCCTGATTGCGGCCGCGAGATCGTTCTCGATGTACCGGGCGGCATAACCACGAAAGACCCATGGATCGAACTCGGCGGGGTCGAGCGCCACGGCCGCGTCGAGCGTGGCGATGCCGATGGCGATGAGCTCCGGGTCGGGCACTCGAACCAATAGCCAGCCGCGAAGTGCCAACGCTTCGGTATCCAGTGGATCCGCAGCGAGGATCCGGTCGAGATCGGTCAGCGCCGCCAACACGTCGCCCTCGGCCGAGTGAAGACGAGACGAAAGCAGCAGCGCACCGCGCAGATCCCGGTCGATGCGGAAGATCTCGTTGAGCGTGGCGCGCGCTTGGGCGACCTGATTCGCCGCGAATTGACGTTGCGCATCAACGAGCAGGGAGCGAGCCGAGCGATCGATCTCACCGGAGATCGTCTCGCCGGGCAACCGAAGGCCCGTTGAGCGGGCGACGAGAAGACCCGCCGCAGCGCCAATCACGATGAGCGCACTGACTGTGATGACCGAGGCTCGTCGAAGCCGACCCGTCAGCCGACCGGTTCCGGCATCAACGCTCTTCGAAGCATCGCCAGCATCGTTCTCGATCTCAGCTTCACTGGAAGTGACGTCATCGACGGCCGACGCTCGGCGTCTCCAGAGGCGCGTCGCCGCCCACAGACCAGCTGCGGCAGCGGCGAACACCACGACCGGCAACGCCCAGACCACTGTTCCGGCTCCGTCGCCGGGCGGGAGAGCATTCACGTCCTTGCCGTACACATCGGCGAGCTCTGCTCGAATCTCGATGTCGCTTCGCCCCTCATCAACCCAGACGTCGATCTGGGTGCGCATTGCCGCTGCGACGGGTGCGTTCGACTCGAGCACGCTCTGGCCGTCGCACACCGGGCACAACGTGGCTTCTTTCAGCTCGTAGGCCCGTTGCGCAGAAGTCGCCGGGGGTTGCGTTGTCGTCGTCGCGAGCACTGCTGCGACGACAGCGACGACCACCACAATGAGCCACCCGATGCGGCGTACTGTGGGTGACTGGCGCGTGGGCGCTGCCGTCGATGCGGGCGCAGCCTGGCCAGATTCAGTCACCGCGTCGACCCTGTCGGGTCTGCGTCGGCGTTCCATTGAGCCACGAGCGCCGCTATGACAGAGTCAGGATCGTCGGCAGTGATCTGTCCCTGCCACCGAGCGGCGACAATCCCGTCGGGCGTCACGAGAAACGACTCCGGCGGTCGCAGCACGCCGAACGCGACCGCCCATCGGGCATCAGGGTCGTCGACGACGGGCCAGTCACCACCGAGACGTTCATAGAAGGTGAGTGCGTCCGCGGTGCGGTCACCGAAGGGAACTGCAACGAGCGCCCCATCGTGTTGATGTCGCTCGATCCACTCCGCAAGCGCAGGATGCTCTCGCACACACGGCACGCACCACGAAGCGAAAAAGTTGACGAGGACCCAGCGCCGCGGTGTGGCATCGATGTCGAAGCGTGCGACACCGTCTGCGCCGATCTGCACACCGGGCAGCGGGCGGTCGCCCTCGGCCGCGGCAGGCGGCCAGATCAACTCGCCGCGCAGATGCGGCACCAGTTCTCCGATGAGCGGGCTGGCGGCACGGATGCTGCCGTCGTCAGAGTCGCGGGTTGCAAGCACGGCGATGAGTGACGCTGCGGCCAAGCCCACCAGCACCGCGGCGACGCGTGCCGCATTCGGACGCCGGCGGGCGCCGCCGCTCACTGCGTCGCTGCCCAACGCGGACTCGTGCGTCGAGCTGTCGTCGGCTCTTGGGCTCACGGCACCGAGTCCTGCGCCGCCGAGCGGGTCGGGTCCCCGCCGTCGGGTGCAATCGCGTCCGCAGTGGCATCGGCGTGCGCGCTGGGGAAATCGGCTCGGTGCCCGCCACTGCGTCGAACGCGATCTCTGGCCCCGAATCGGTTCGGCAGCAGGGCTGCTGCGATGCCGAGTGCCAGCACCGCGCCTCCCAGCCACATCCATGCCACGAGCGGCTTGATGAGCACGCGCAGTGCCACCTCGTCGCTGCCGACGTCGGGGATCGCCGTCAGCGACAGGTAGACGTCGTCGATGAGGCTCGTCGCCACCGACGGCGTCGAGATCGGCTGGCCGAATTCGGCGAAGCGGGTCACCGCCGGCTCGAAGGTGCCGCGACCTTCCACCTCGACACGCACACGGACAACGCGGTTGCCGCTCTCGAGCCCATCGGTCATGCCGACGTAGGTGACTGCGTGCCCGGCCACCACGCCCGACTCGCCCGGCGACAGGGTGAACTCGCCTTCGGAGTCGAATGCGCCCGAGGCAATGAAGCCGAAGGCGATGATGCCCACGCCGATGTGCGCGATCATCCCGCCGCCGGTGCGCCCGAGGAGCCCGCGCCAGCCGTTGCGCCGCGCGCCGAGCCACAGCAGCCGGCCCGCACTGCCGATGGCAAATCCGCCGAGGCCCAGCGCCAGCACCTGCCAGAAACCATGCGCGCCAGCCCACACCGAGATGGCCATCGTTGCTGCGCCCGCACCCGCAGGTACGAGCAGGCGCCGTGACCGCAGTTCGGCTGGGGTGCTGCGCCAATTGAGCGCCGGAGACAGTCCCATCAGCGCGAGCAGCGCCAAGCCGACCGGCGCGAGCATCCGGTCGAAGTACGGCCTGCCTACCGCGAGCCGGTCGTTCCACACGGCTTCGGCGAGCAGCGGGAACACGGTGCCAAGCAGGACGACGAATGCGGCGACCGCGAACACCAGGTTGTTGCCCAGGAACGACCCTTCCCGCGACCAGACCGAGCCCAGGCTGGCCGGCTTGCGCAGCGTCTCGCCTCTCCACGCAATGAGCACCACGCCGGTGCCGACAATCACTGCGAAGAAGCCCAGCAGCAGCGGACCGAGCGTCGACTCGCTGAACTCGTGGACCGATTCGAGCACGCCCGAGCGGGTCAGGAATGTGCCGAAGATGGTCAGGGCAAACGTCGCGATCAGCAGCGAGAGGTTCCACACCCGCAGCATCGAACGGCGCTGCTGGGTGATGAGCGAGTGAACGAACGCGGTGGCGACGAGCCACGGCAACAGCGACGCGTTCTCCACCGGGTCCCACGCCCAATAGCCGCCCCAGCCCAGGACCTCATAGGACCACCACGCACCCAGCAGGATCCCGATGCCGAGACACCCCCACGCCACAAGCACCCAGCGACGCATGTCAGCGAGCCATCGACTGTCGAGGCGTCCGGTTATCAGCGCTGCCACTGCGAATCCGAAGGGCACCGTGAAACCGACGTATCCCAGGTAGAGCATGACGGGATGGATCGCCATCAGCGGGTGGTTGCGCAGCAGCGGGTTGAGGCCACCGCCGTCTGCGGGGGGCTCAGCGAGGGTGGCGAACGGATTCGCCGGTCCGGCCAGCAATGCGAAGAAGAACACGCACACGGCGAGCATGACCAGCAGCGCCCAGGCCACGGTCGGCTCGGCAGTCCGGTGGCGGAAGCGCCACGCAGCGGCACCGACGTAGCCGCACAGCACGAGCGCCCACAGCAGGATGGACCCTTCCAGCGCCCCCCACAGCGTCGCGAACTTGTAGATAAGCGGCGTGGCGATCGTGGAGTTGCGGGCGACGTACGCCACGGAGAAGTCGTCGGCCACGATGGCGGTTTCCATTGCGACGACAGCCAGCAGGCAACCGGCGCTCATCGCTGCGATCCACGCCAGCGCCATTCGAGCGCGTTCAGGCTGGCGCCGCGCCGCGGCGATAGCCAATGTTGTGACTCCGCCGAGCGCGCTGACTCCGCCGATGACGACGCCGAACGTGCCCGCCAGGGCGGTCACAGGCGGGGCACCTCGAATGCGCAGTCGTCGAGAAACCCTTCGGGCGGCTCATTGAGATCCGGGATGCGCTCCGCGTTGGCGTCCGCGTACTCGTTGGTGTGCTTGATCAGCATGTTGTCGCTGGCGAAGTAGTGCGTGTCGCGGCCTGCGACCGTCACCGTCTCTGCTGCGACCCAGCGGCCCTCGAGCACGACGGGGATCCACGGCGACTCGAACAGCGCCGGCGGGTCGGCCGTATGGCGCACCGACACCGCTGCGCAGTTGTGCACGACATCGAAGACCGTGACGCCGGCGTCCGAAGCCACCGACGATGGCACCACCCGGCCTTGCAACCGGAATCGGCGCTCCGCGAGATCCGTTCGCTGGGCGATCGCCTCATCGGCGTTGCGGAAGAACAGCGTGGCGTTGCGCAGACCCGCTATCGCGACCAGTCCACCGACGACGAGCAGGGCTGCCACGGCGATCGCGACGACCCGTTTGCGTCGGCGTCCGAGGGATTGACGTGCCCCAGCACGGTCGTCGTCGTCGAGCGGGTGGCGCGGCTCCAAGTCGGTCATGGTTGCGCGGGATCGGGGTTCGACTCAGTAGGCGAGTCCGGGGCGGGTCCTCGATCGTTTGTCTCAGCCCCGAGGCCAATATTGAGGCTGTGACCGAGAGACCGTCCGCGGCGGAGTACCCATGCGGCGTACCCCGCGATCGTGACGAGTGTCAGGCCGTAGGCGCTCGCGATGGTGCCGACGTCAGTCATCGCGCGCCTGCCTGATCGTCGTCGGGGGTCCGACTGCCTGCTCGACGCGTCGTTCTTCGAGCAGGTGGGCGATGGCTTCCTCTTCAGCCAGTTCTTCTAGGCGGAGCACCCGGAAGCGGTGCACACCGAGCCACAGAGCAATCACGGTGACGGCCGCCCACGAGTACATGAGCGTCCAAAGCATCTCTCCGGTGATTTCGGGGCGACGGCCGACGCTCAGGCTGGGTTCTTGGTGCAGGGTGCGCCACCAGTCCACCGAGAAGTGCACGATCGGCAGGTTCACGGTGGCGATCAGCGCCATCACAGCGGCCCGGCGCGCTCGCATGCGGGGTTCGGAAGGCAACCGACGCAAGGCGAGGTAGCCGAGATAGGTCACGAAGAGCAAGACCGTGGTTGTCAGACGTGCATCCCACTGCCAATAGGTGCCCCACGTCACGTTTCCCCACAGCGAGCCCGTCAACAGCGTCAGCGCGGTGAACAGCACGCCGAGTTCTGCGGCGGCACCAGCGATGCGGTCTAAGCGGCGCATCGCTGTCGCCGAGCCACTCGACGGCGAAGCTGCTCGACTTCGCCACAGCAAGCGTGCGCTCGCCGCGGCGGTCACCACGAACGAGGCGTATGCGACCCAGATCGAGGGCACGTGCACATACATCAGCCTGACGGCATCGCCTTGCACGACATCGGGCGGCGAGATCCACAACGCCAGCAGGGCCATGACGGCTGCGGCGGCAACGGCGATGACACCGAGCACTCTGGTGGCAACACTTCCCGTCATTGCGGCACCCGCAGCCGGCAACGGGCTGGGATTCGACGGGCGAAGGTCGGGCTCAGCAGCCGTGGCAGGCATAGCTCAGGCGTCCTCCAGCAGCGGACCCGCGGCGGCCCAGCCAACTGCGATATAGGTGACGAGCACCACTGCGAGCAGTGCAGTCCAGCTCCAGCCTTGGTCGGCGCTGTTTCCGAGCGCTACGTCGAACGCTCGGGTCCCGGCCAAGAGCACCGGTGCCGCTACCGGGATCAGCAGCAGCGGGAGCAGGGTATCGGCGGACCGCAGTCCTACCGTCATGGCGCCGTAGACAGTCGCGCACACCGCGAACGCCCCCGTTCCCGTCACTGCCGCTACCACCAGCAGCAACCAGTCGTCAACGGTCACCGAATAGAGAATCAGCAGCCCTGCGACGGTCGCCGCCCCGATGACGGCGAGTTGTGCAGCGAGCGCCGCAGCCTTCCCCCACAGGACCGCACCAGGTTCGAGGCCACCCATGCGCAAGGCGTCCAGATTCCCGCCTTCCGCCTCGATGTCGAAGCTGCGCTTGGCACCGAGCACGCCGCCGAAGAGCAACGCCACCCAGTACAGACCCCCCGCGCCCGCGCCCAGCAGTGACACGTTCGCGTCGAAGGCGAACGCGAAAACCACAAGGATGAGCAGCACCGTCGGCACGATCTGCCCCAGCGTGATCCGCGCCCTCCGTTCGATCATGAGGTCCTTGCGGCAGATCAGCCAGGCCTCACGCCACATCGGACGAATCAGTCTCATCGCGCACTCCGCCGCCCGCCGCGACGCGCCCGCCGACCAAGGTCACTTGACGCGAGGTGGCCACGGCGGCACGACCGGTCTCGTGGGTTGCCAGCATCACCGTTGCACCCGCCGCTGCGGCTCCTGCGAGCAACTCGTCCAACGCGGCCCGGCTTGACGCGTCCAATCCGGCATGGGGCTCGTCCAGCAGCCACAGTCGAGGACGTGCAATGGTCAGGCACGCCAGCGCCACACGTCGCTGCTGACCCTCCGACAGCCGCCGGATTGCCACCGACTCCAGCCGTCCGCCCAAGCCGAATCGTTCCGCCGCACTCGAAACCTCGCTCGCGTCAGCATCGAGGAGCGCTGCGCAATGACGCAGCTGATCAGCGACTCTCAGATCGCCGTACAGCGGCGCTCGGTGCCCGAGCAACCCGACGTGGCGCCGCACGGCGCGTCGATCTGCCAAGAGGTCGAAGCCGAGAACTTCGGCCCGTTTGGCTCGCAGCGGCACCAGCCCGGCGCAGGCTCGAAGCAGCGTCGTCTTGCCGGCACCGTTGGGTCCCGCGATCCCGACGACCTCACCGGCGCAGACGCTGAGGTCGACGCCCGCCAGTGCTGGGAAACGGTCCAACAGGGCCACGACACCCTCGAAGCCAACAGCAGCACCCACGGCGCGCCAATGCTACGGCTGAGTTCGGGGCGGACGCCGCCTCGGGGTCACCTGCGCCCTGTGTTGGGCGTGTCTTGGCTTCAGCGAGTTCCGGCGCCCAGCCGGTGCCGTCGGTCGACCCAGGTTCAGGACGTCTCGATGACTGCGAGCACGTCGCCTTCTGAGATGGCGTCGCCCTCATTCACATTGAGCGCTGCCAACGTGCCGGCTTCGGGCGCGGCGACGGGAATCTCCATCTTCATCGACTCGAGGATGACCAGTTCGTCGCCGGCAGACACCGCGGCGCCGACCTCGGCGACCACTTTCCACACTGTCGCGGTCAGTTCAGCTCGGACGTCCATCGAGTCGTGCCTCTCCCAAATACGCGGGTCGTGCGCGCAATTGCCGACGCAAAACTAGCCACCTGGTCTTGGCGCCCGCTCGTCCGGGGCACCCTCGACATTGCCTGGCGAAGATCCGCAATTCTGGCTGAGGCAATCTGTACTGTTGGTGCGCGGTGTTGTTCATCGTTCTCATCGCTGCCGCAGGACTCGGTCTCGGCTTGGCCGCAGCGCTCATCACAGGCAGCACTCCTCGGGACATCGTCGCCCGGCTCCGGCGCCTGCAGATCGCGTACTGGCCTGTTCTCGCGCTCGGTGTTGTTCTGTCCGTCGCCGTCGGACTGGACACCAACATGCTCGCCGCCCGCTTCGCGTTGGGCATCTCGCTGGCGCTCCTGCTCGCCGGCTGCTTGCTGAATCGACATCTCGTCGGCATGCGAGTCGTAGCAGTCGGACTTGCTGCCAACCTGTTCGTGCTGCTGCTGAACGGTTATCTCCCCGTCAGTGAGGGTGCCGTGATCGCCGCCGGGATCGTTGACGCGGACGGCCTTGACCGAGTGCTGCTCGGTGCAGCCCGCCGGTGGAACGGCGACACCACCATCGCTGCGTTCCTGGGTGGAACGATCCCGCTGGCTCCCCTGCGCGACGTCATCACTCTCGGCGATCTCGTGACCGCCGTCGGACTCGCGAACGTCTGCTTCCGTCTCATGTGGCCTGCCGATGTCGGTACCCGGGTCAACGAGGCGATCCCCGAGCAACGCTCGGGCGTGGCGAGAGCGCCAGTACACGAAATGCACCAGAACACGCTGGAGAATCCGGCGCTCGTCGGCGTTTCCGACACGCCCGGATCGGGACGACTCCAACCGTCGTGGGCAACGCGTGTCGAACCGGCGTCGTGGCCGGCCCCAGCGCCGTGGCACGCTGAGGAACAGGACACACCGGCCGAGCCATCAGCGGCTTGCGAGGAGTCCGCTCGCGCCAACGAGCAACAACTCTTCACCGCCTGAGATCGAGCCGGTCCCGCTGTATGGCGAGGACTCGGTCGCCCGACGTGAGGCAGTCAGGGGCTCTCGCCACGATAATGAGACCGTGGCCCACGACGCAGGACTCGATCGCGCTGGACGCGAGGCCGACGACGACGTCGCTGTTCGGCGCGCCCGACTGCGACGGATCGCCAGTGGGGGGCAGCGGGCGGGATATGGCCTCTACGTCGGCGCCCTCGTACTGGGGGCGATCGGAGTTCGCACGTCCTACACACCGGCCCTCAGCACACTCATTGCCGTGGCGCTCATCGTGGGCTCGATGCTTCTGGCGCCGACGATCGTCATGAGCTACGGAATCAAGGCCGCGGAGCGCGAAGAGCGCCAGGCTGCTGCACTGGCTGCGCGCGGCGCTCAGACCACCGACACCGAACCCGGAGCGTGAGCGCCAAGTGAAACGACCTCAATCCGCCTCTCGGATGACAGACGCTTCTGGGCCCGATGCCCCCGCCGGCGCGCTTGACGGCGTGCGCGTCGTGGATCTCACGACGGTGCTGATGGGTCCTCTGGCATGCCGGATGCTGGGCGATCACGGCGCAGACGTCATCAGAATCGAGTCGCTGGCTGGCGATTCCACCCGCAATGGATTGCCCGCTCGCACCGCAGGCATGTCGGGCTTCAGCCTCAACATCCAACGCAACAAGCGCTCGCTCGCATTGGATCTCAAGTCGCCGGCAGGCCGCGATGCAATGCGGCGCCTGCTGGAGACCGCAGACGTGTTCATCTCGAACATGCGCGCCGCTGCCCTCGCACGCCTCGGCCTCGATGCCGACACGCTGCGCGCAGATCATCCGCAACTCATCGTCTGCCGCGCCAACGGCTTCGCCAGCAACGGCCCCTACGGCGACAAGCCAGCGTACGACGACGCCATCCAGGCGGCCTCGGGCTTGTCAAACCTGATCGCGCGAATCAACGGCGAGCCCGGATTCGTGCCTGCTGTCATTGCCGACAAGGTGACCGGGCTGCACATCGTCGAAGCGGTCCTCGCTGCTCTGTTTCACCGTGAGCGCACCGGCGTGGCTCAAGCCATCGAAGTGCCCATGTTCGAGACGATGGTGGCGTTCAACCTCGTCGAGCACTATCGCGGCGCCGTGTTCGAGCCGCCCGAAGGGCCATTCGGATATGAGCGGCTGCTGACACCGTATCGACGCCCGTATCCGACTGCGGACGGCTGGGTGTGTCTGCTGCCCTACACCGACGCGCAATTCCGGGCGTTTTTCGAATTCGCCGGCCAGCCCGAGCTCGCCGACGATCCGCGCTTCGCCGATCACAACACTCGGATCACGAACATCGATGCGCTGTACGGAATTCTGGGCGAGCTCTCGAAGCGTCGAACCACGGCCGAGTGGGTTGCCTACTGCGATGAGCACTCGATACCTGCCGCAGTGGTGATGGACCTGGCCGAGCTCGACACGGACCCCCAGCTCACCGCAGTCGGCCTGGTGAGCCTCGCCGAGCATCCGACCGAAGGGTCCTACCGCTACGTGGCTGACCCGGTTGTCTATTCCGAGACGCCGACGCGCTTGCGCCGGCACGCACCGCTGCTGGGCGAGCACGCGGTCGAGGTTCTCAGCGAACTCGGCTACGACGCGGCCGAGATTGACGGCTTGCGAGACAAGGGCGTCATCGTCGTGCCGGGGTGGCGGTCACGTCGAGCAAGCAGCCGTTCCGAACTCATAGAGGGCAACGCATAAGGCACCCCCCTGAAGGGGTGCCCCTACGTCGGCTCGTTGCCGATAGCTCGGCGCCCTCACGGACGCCGCTCATGACGCTGGCTAGTTGCCGCGTCCTCCAATGCCCTGCTTCAAGGCGCTGATTGCAGCGTCTCGAACCGGGATGAACGCAACAATGGCGATGGCCGTGGCCACATCCATACCGAAGCGTCCGAGTGACAGCACTTCGAAGCTGGCCCCGTACCCAAACAAGGCTCCGCCGTCGTTGGCTTGCGAAACCAGTACTAACAAGTAGGCCCAGATCAGATTCAGGTTGCTACCGATTATCGGTATGGACTTCAGCGTGTCGTTTACATTGACCGTGTCAAGGACACTGTCCACGACGACCATCGCACCCTGGAACACCATGCCCAGAATGATCAGCGTCAAAATTGTCGACATCATGGTTATCGACCCCCTTTGGTCGGCAGTACTTTGCTGCAGCTGCCTTCCGCCCCCGCAGTCGGCAACCATCACTCACCCTAGTCAACGTCGTTGCACTTCTGTGGCAATTCTGTAACAGTTTTGTTTTTTTGGGATCCACCTCGCGTGCGTGGCGGTCGCTCAGCCTCGGATACCGCCCGAGCGCGCCGGTAGCTTTGCCGCGCATGACGCAGGTGCCCGACAAGCCCACGGTCGACGGGCTCGAGGCGAAGTGGTCGCAGCGCTGGGAGTCCGACGGCGTGTACCGCTTCGATCGCACCGCCACCCGTGAGCAGGTGTTCAGCATCGACACGCCGCCGCCGACCGTCAGCGGTTCGCTGCACATGGGCCACGTCTTCAGCTACACCCACACCGACAACATCGCCCGCTACCGGCGCATGGCCGGCGACGAGGTTTTCTACCCGATGGGCTGGGACGACAACGGCCTACCGACCGAGCGGCGCGTGCAGAACTACTTCGGCGTGCGCTGCGATCCCATGCTCCCCTACGACGAGAGCTTCGAGCCTCCGGCCGACGGCGGCGATCCGGCGGCGGTCGAGGCACGGGGCGAACTGGCGATCTCGCGGCGCAATTTCATCGAGCTGTGCCACGTCCTCACCGCTGAAGACGAGCGAGCCTTTGAGCAACTGTGGCGCCAACTCGGGCTGAGCGTGGACTGGTCGATGACATACGCCACGATCGACGAACGCTGCCAGCGAGTCGCGCAGCGTGCATTCCTGGAGAATCTCGAGCGTGGCGAGGCGTACCAGATCGAAGCGCCGTCGCTGTGGGACGTCACCTTCGGCACCGCAGTGGCCCAGGCCGAACTGGAAGACCGCGAGCGGCCCGGCGCCTACCACCGCATCGCTTTCCATCGCACAAATCCACAGGTCGGCCCCAACGGCGCAGCATCGAAGAGCCCAGCGCCAAATGGCCCAGCGTCGAATGGCCCAGCGTCGAATGGCCCAGCGTCGAATGACACAGTCGAGATCGAGACGACCCGGCCAGAGCTGCTGGCAGCGTGCGTAGCGCTGGTGGCCCACCCTGACGACGAGCGCTACCAGCCGCTGTTCGGCTCCACCGTGGTGACGCCACTGTTCGGAGTGGAAGTCCCAGTGGTTGCCCACAAGCTGGCCGAGCCCGAAAAGGGCACCGGCATCGCCATGATCTGCACCTTCGGCGACTCCACCGACGTGACGTGGTGGCGCGAGCTGAACCTGCCCGTGCGGGCGATCGTGGACCGCCGGGGTCGCATTGCGGCGGAACCGCCTCCGGGCATCGACTCGCCTGCGGGGCGCGACGCGTATGAGCGCTTGGCAGGCCGCACCGTGGGAGGCGCCCGGAACGCGACCGTTGAGCTGCTGCGCGACGCGGGCGAGCTCATCGGTGATCCACGACCCATCACTCACGCGGTGAAGTTCTTCGAGAAGGGCGACCGGCCGCTCGAGATCGTGACCAGTCGCCAGTGGTACATCCGCAACGGCGGACGCGACGAAGAGCTTCGTGACGCGCTGATCGCCCGTGGCTCGGAAATGACGTGGCATCCGCCCTACATGCAGGGCCGGTATACGAATTGGATCGAGGGTCTGAACGGTGACTGGCTGATCAGCCGCCAGCGTTATTTCGGCGTGCCGATCCCGCTGTGGTACCCGCTCGACGGCGCCGGCGAGCCGATCTGGGAGCGGCCGCTCGTCCCCGACGACGGTGCTCTGCCGGTCTATCCGAACAGCGACGTGCCTGCCGGCTACGACGAGTCCCAGCGCGGCCAGCCCGGCGGTTTCGTCGGGGATCTCGATGTGATGGACACTTGGGCAACATCGTCACTGACGCCACAAATCGCGTGTGGGTGGAGCGAGGATCCTGACCTGTGGGAGCGCACCTACCCCATGGACATGCGCCCCCAAGGTCACGACATCATCCGCACCTGGCTGTTCTCGACTGCAGTGCGCAGTCACCTCGGCCACGACTGCGCCCCCTGGAAGCACTGCGCACTATCGGGCTGGATCCTCGACCCGGACCGCAAGAAGATGTCCAAGTCCAAAGGCAATGTGGTGACGCCGGTGGACCTGCTGGACACCTACGGCGCCGACGCAGTTCGTTACTGGGCAGCCAACGGACGACCCGGCACCGACACCGCCTTCGACGAGGGCCAGATGAAGATCGGGCGGCGCCTGGCGATCAAGCTGTTGAACGCGGCCCGGTTCGCACTGACACTGACGGGCGGAGACACACCGGACGCCGTAGCGAGCCCTGGCGATCGCGGTACCGCGGTTCGCAACACGCTGGACGCGGCGCTGCTGGCCGAGCTAGCCGAGTTGGTTCGCGTTGCCACCGACGCATTCGAGAACTTCGACTATGCCCGAGCCCTCGAACGCGCCGAGCAGTTCTTCTGGCGTTTCACCGACGACTACGTCGAGCTGGCCAAGGGTCGGGCCTACGGAGGTCAAGGCGCGCAGGCTGCAGCGGACGCACATCTCACGCTGGCGGTTGCGCTCGATGTGCTGCTGCGCTTGTTCGCTCCGTTCCTGCCGTTTGTCACCGAAGAGATCTGGTCGTGGTGGCGGCCAGGCTCGGTGCACGCAGCGGGTTGGCCGAGCGCCGAAGACCTCACAGCACTCGCTTCGAGCGATCACTCGGGCGCATTGTCCGTCACTGCTGCAGTTCTGAGCGAGGTACGCCGCGCCAAGACCGAAGCGAAGCGGAGTCTTCGGGTGCCTGCCGACCACGTCACGGTCACCGCTTCGGCCGCTGACATCGCGCTGCTGGAGCTCACTCGCAACGATCTCGTCGACGCCGGTCGCATCGGCGATCTCTCGCTTCGCGCCGACGGGTCGGTGGCCCGACCCGAGGTCGCCGTCGTGCTCGGCGACGAAGACTGACGCAAGGCGGTCCCGACCAGCTGGGCCCCAGCACCGCTGCGGTGAGCACTGCTCGGACGAGCGCCGCTCGTTGGGGTCTACAGATCTGCGTCGCCGCCGTCGCTGTCGGATTCGGTGCCCCCGGCCTCGCTTGAGGCTGGCACCGCCGGACGAACGAATGCGGCCGCTGCTGCGGGCGCGGTCTCGCCTGGCTCGCCGTTGCGCACCCAGATTGTCCGCTGCGGGAAGGGGATCTCGATGCCGGCCTCGTCGAACGCATCCTTGACGCGCTTGCGCAGCAGGCGTGCCGTGGCCCACTGTTCAGCGGGCTCGGTCTTCACCATGACCCGGATGGTGACCGCGTCGGCACCGAAGGCTTGCACGCCGGCCACTGCGGGCTCTTCGAGCACGGTGGTGTTGTCACCCTGCTCGTGCCACACCTGGTCCGCAACCCGCTTGATGATCGCCATTGCCTCGTCGAGGTCGGTGTCATAGGCCACGTCAAGGTCGAGCGGCACGCGAGCCCACAGCTGCGACATGTTTCCGACTCGGGCGATCGCTCCATTGGGCACGTGCCAAACCGTGCCGGAGATGTCACGTAACCGAGTGGTCCGCAACCCCACGGACTCGACGGTGCCGACCGCATCGCCGAGATCGACCACGTCGCCAACGCCGTACTGGTCCTCGATCAGCATGAAGACGCCCGTCAGCAGGTCTCGGACGAGGGATTGGGCGCCAAAGCCGACCGCGACGCCAATGATGCCGGCGCCCGCGATGAGCGGGCCGAGATTCACGTCGAACTCGCCGAGCAGCATCATGAGCGCAATGGCCCAGATGATTGTGGTTGCGACGCTCTTGAACAGCGTCCCGAGGGTCTTCGCCCGTTGGCTGGCGCGCTCGGTTCGCTCCCGCAGCTGACTCATCTTGGCCGCGAGCCGGTCGGGATCCCACGCTCGGCCCGCTTCGGCGGTGCGGGCGGCCTCATTTTGCGCTGCGTTCTTCTTGTCGCTGGCGATCCGCGCCACCATGTGGTCGATGGCACGCCGCATGAGTCGGCGAGCGACAACGGTGAGCAGCAGGATCACCAGCACCGTTAGAGGCTTGTCAACGATCCATACCGACGCCGACGCCAGCCCCTCGCTGCCCGTCCAATCCAGCAGGCGTTCGCAGATCCAGCTGGGCTCGGTACCGCACACCTGCGTGCTGCGGCTGGCTTCCAGAAGTGCATCCACCGCATCAGTGGCGGAGGGGGCCTGTGCGAGGAGTGACGTCATCTCGAGCAGCCTAGGAGTCGCCCCAAAGTCCGTGAGCCAGGGGCTCGGTGCCTAGCATCGCTGCGATGTCCGACCAAGACGCACACGACCGCACACCCACCGACGGCCCCGATGCCGCTGCGCTCTATTCGGTGGCAGGCGGGGTGGCGACGATCACCCTGAACCGGCCCGACTACCGCAATGCGCTCAGCGTTGAGATCGTCAACGCCATCGGCGACCACTTCGAGGCCGCGCTTGGCGATCCCGAAGTGCGCGCCGTGCTGTTCACCCATGTCGGCAACACGTTCTGCGCCGGCGCCGACTTGCGGGCCGCCCAGCCCGGGGTGCCTCAGCCGACGCTTCGCTACAACTTCGTGGAAATTCTCGAAAAGATCATGACCTGCGACAAGCCCGTGGTGGGCCGGCTGGCCGGTCACGTCACCGCCGGCGGCGTGGGACTGGCTGCGGCGATGGACATCTCCATTGCGGCAGACGACGCCATCATCGGGTTCACCGAAGTCCGCATCGGCGTTGCGCCTGCGGTGATCTCGGTGGTCTGCCTGCCGAAGCTGCGCCGTGCTGATGCCAGCGAGCTGTTCCTGGAAGGCGAGCGGGTGCCCGCACCGCGTGCCGCGGCAGCCGGTTTGATCAACCGTGCGGTGCCCCGAGAGCAGCTCGACGACGAAGTGGCGGCGACGCTGCGGCGGTTGGTGCGGGGCGGTCCCAACGCGCTGGCCAACACGAAGCAACTGGTCACAAGGGTGCCGCAGATGCAACGGGCCGAAGCCTGGGAGTGGACAGCAGAACTCAGTCAGCGGCTGTTCCAGGGCCCCGAAGCCGCAGAGGGCATCGCCGCCTTCCGAGAGCGCCGCGACGCCAGCTGGGTACCACCCGAAGACTGAGCGCCGCACCGTCGGCCTGCACCCCGACCCCCGCAGTCCGCGCGCGGTAGCGTCGCTCGCCATGAGTGGGCAGGTGCATCTCGAACGTGACGGTCATGTCGGGCGAATCGTGCTCGACCATCCTGAACGGCACAACGCCATCAGCTCGCAGATGTGGGACGGCATCACCGCTGCCGCCACTGAACTCGAGAACGACAACGACATCCGGGTCGTGGTGATCCGCGGGGCGGGCGAGCGCGCCTTCGCGGCAGGTGCCGACATCAGCCAATTCGGCGAGCACCGTACTGATGCGCAAGGCAACCGCAGCTACGACGACACGACCTCGCGGGCGCACGCCGCGCTCTTGGGCTTGTCCAAGCCGCTCATCGCCGCCATCGGTGGCTACTGCATCGGCGGCGGGTTGGCGGTGGCGCTGACGGCAGACCTGCGCGTCGCAGCCGAGGACGCCCAGTTCACGATCCCGGCCGCCCGTTTGGGGCTCGGCTATGGCGCCGCAGGTATCGGCACGCTGATGCGCCTGGTCGGACCGTCAGCTGCGAAACGGATTTTCTTCCTGGCTGATCGATTCGGGGCGCAGGAGGCCCTGGCGATGGGCCTCGTAAATCGGGTCGTGCCCAAGGCGCATCTGGAGGCTTCCGTCGACGAATGGACCGAGCTGATCGGCCAGAACGCACCACTCACCATTGCGGCGGCGAAGACGACGTTGACGCAGTGGCAGAAGCCAGAGTCTCAGCGCGACTTCACCGAGGTGGAGGCGATGATCCGGGCTTGCTTCGACAGCGAGGACTACCAGGAAGGCGTCGACGCGTTCATGAACAAGCGCCGGCCCGAATTCAAGGGCCGCTGAGCGAGTCGCTGCGGCGCTTCAGCGAGGCGCCCGTTCAGATCCGAACATCTCGGGAATTGCCATGTCGGTCACGAGCTCGAGGTAGGTGCTCAGGCGCTCGGCTGCCAGCTCGCCGGCAGCCGCCGCAGCGGTCACGGCGCAGTCCGGCTCGACGGTGTGCGCGCAGTCGGTGAAGCGGCAGCTTTGCGCGAGTGCAGCGATCTCGCCGAATACCGCGGCGAGCGCGTCTGCTGGGCCCGCCCCGCGTTGCAGGCCCAAATCGCCACCCCAAGGGATCAGATCCTGCAATCCCGGAGTGTCTACGAGCGTCCCCCCGCCCGGCCCGCCGACGGGAACGAGCTGGCGCCGCACCGTGGTGTGCCGGCCACGGCCATCGGGACTCAGCGGGGCGACCGGTACTACGTCGGCGCCGGCAAGCCGGTTGACGATCGACGACTTGCCCACCCCTGACGGCCCGCTCAGCGCCAGGGTCGAGCCATCGCGTGCAAGCAGCGCTAGTTCGTCGAGACCGCGACCGTTAACCGCGCTGGTGCCGAGAATCGGAATCTGGGATGCCGCCGACCCGAGCCGTCGACGCAGGCCGTCGACCGTCGCGTCGAAGTCAGACCTCGTCACGTTGTCGATCTTGTTCACGACGATGACGGGTCGGGCTCCGCCGCGGTAGGCCGCGGCCAGGTACCACTCAATCCGGTGACCAACGTTGTCGCTGTCGGTCGGATCCGAGGGGTCAGTCGCTCCGGCCACCGTGACGACCGCCAGCACGTCGGCATTTGCCGCCACAAGCTGGGGACGGGCTCTCGGCCCCGCGGCGCGGCGGCACAACAGCGATTGGCGCTCCAGCACCTCGGTGATGACGACACGGCGGTCGTGCTGCGGTTCGAGCGAACGGACCACCCAATCGCCGACTGTCGGGAAGTCCAACGAGGTTTGCGCCGCGTTGCGAGTTGCGGCATCGAGCGCACCGGTCGCTTCGCCCGCGTTGCCGACCAACTCATAGGCGCCGCGATGCTCGACGGCGACGCGGCTGAGGGTGCATCCCACACCAATATCGGGCGGTGGGCCGGGACGCCGGTGCCAACCGAGCTGCGAGGGTCCGATCGTCAATGCCGACCCCGCCCGAGCCTCGCCCTTACTCACGCGTCAGCCACACCTCGTCGTAGCGGCCGACACCGAGTCGCTGCCCCTCAACGGTGCGGCCGTCGGGCAGCGTTCGGCGACCGAGGCCCGAGACCTGCGAAGTCGCTGCAAGGACACTCACCGAATAGCCCAGATACAGGTGGGGAAGCTCGTTCGTGAGCTCAAGCATGAGCTGCGAGACAGCCTGCCGACGTTCGTCATCGCCTGCAGTCGCCTTCGACAGGCTCACCAGCGCGCTCAGATGCTCGCCGGCCAGATTCGACACGTTCAGCGGCGTCGTCCTCACCGGTCCGACAGCGGCTGACAGAAGCACCGACGGATCTGATTCGCCGCCGACCCGCCAGCACGTTGCGGCGAAGTCGCCCTTGAACGAGGGGCTGTCGGCCACAGATCCCATCACGCGGCTGATAAGCCCAGTGCGTGCCACGGTCTCGATCTCGACATTGACCAGACCGGTGGCTTCCCACTGTCGCTTGAGTTCCGCTGTCATCTGCGCGAGTGCGAGATCGTCGGTGCACAGAGCCCGGATCCGTATCGCCGCTCCCGAATCTCCGTCGTCGGAACGCTCTGGATCTTCGATGTACTCGGCGAGCAACTCCGCAGCTCGCACTGCGTCGTGGCTCGGCCAAGCCTCTGCGACTCGAGCGGAATGCCAGATGCTGCCCGGCGCCCACCATTGCGTCGCTGCCAGCCAGTCCACGTCGGGACCGAGCGATCTCAGCAGCCGCTGCTGATCCGCGGCGAGCACCAGCGCTCGTCGCACTCGCACGTCGTCGAGCGGCGAACGCAGCACGTTGAACAGCACGGCGCCAGCGTTGTCGTCGAATCGCCGCACGACATGCAGCGAACGACCCGAAGCGTCCTCCGCAGCGGTGACTGCATTCGCCAGCTCGGCGGATCTCGACATGAGGATGTCACCGCGGCCCGCGAGCAACGTTCCGAGGCGTTCCTGCTCTTGGGTGACCTCGATGAATTGGATCTCGTCCACGAGTGGCAGTGCTTGGCCGTCCGCAGCCAGGCGCCAGTAGTTCTCGTTCGCTTCCAGCACCGCCGGCTCGCCCGCAGACCAGCGCCGGAACACGAACGGGCCAGTTCCCACAGGAGCACGCGCGAAGAGCTCGGGGTCGGCCTCGGCCGCTGTCACCGAGAACACCCGACCGACCGGGCCCGCAAGTGAAGCCGGCAGTCCGGCGTTCGGTTCGCTCACCTCGAACACGAGTGTCGATTCGTCCTCCACGACCACCGAGGCGATGCGCGCATCACGCAGATGACCTCCGCTGGCACGACCGGACCGGATGTAGTCGTCGATGCCGGTCTTGATCGTGAGCGCCTCCAAGGGTTCGCCGTCGCTAAAGACAATGTTCGGGCGGAGCTTCACCGTCCATCGCTGCAGGGATGCGTCCGGCGTGACGGACTCGGCCAGCCACGGCGCGATCGAGCCATCCGGCAGGATCACCGTCAGCGTCTCGAGAACATGATCTGCCACGTTGCGACACGACCACGCGCACACGTGATCCCACGGCGTCCAGCCGCTGATCGGCGTCGGATCCGCCGGCAGCAACACCTTGAGCGTGCCGCCCCGGCGCGGCGCAGTGTCAACGGTGACGGCAGGGGTGGCTGTGCCGTCGGGCGGCAGCGCTGCAGTCGTCGGGGCCGGCGCGTCGGGCTCTGCGGAAGCAACGGTGGTCGACGGTGCAGTGGTGGGCTCGGGCACCACGTCTGTGCCGGGGCTGCACGCGCCCGCTGACAGCGCGACGACAAGCGCCGCTGCAGCGACGCGTCGAAGCCTCAGAAGCCGAATCTCTCGCCGCGTGGAATCCATCTGATCTGGACGCCCGTCGAGCACTTCATCGACGTTGACGCTAGTGGTGCGCGGTACCGAAGGACCGTCGTGTGCGACGCCGCGCCACACCCAATCGCTAGACAGAGGAACGGGCGGTGGCACCGACCCGGCCCGGGCGACCGACACGGCCAAGGTGCTCGGGGCGCGCGATTGCGCGCGATGGTTGGAGGGCTCTGCAGTGCCGCCCCGGTGTCACCACGCTCAGCCGGAGGCGCCCGACTCAATCAGACCAGCGAGTCCGGCGTGTGGGCGAACGGGTTCATGACGATGACGCCTCCAAGCGACTGACCGTCAGACAGGTCCTCTGTCAGCAGGCGGTCGCAGCCCGCGATCTGCGCAGCGGCGACGATGAGCGCATCCCAGTAGGACAGTCCGTAGCGTTCCTCGATCTCCCACGCGGCCCCGAGAACATCGACATCGATCGCAATAGGTCGCCACATGTACAGATCGCGCACGTCAGCTTGAGCTCGGACCGTGGGCAAGACGGGGCGGAGCTTGCGAGTCACCGTGACGTAGTACTCATTGAGCACTTGGGTGCTGACACGTCCCGTCCGGGACGCCCAGAGCGATCGCATCCAGTCTTGGGCGCGCGCTTGCTTGTCAGGCTCAAAGGGATCTCGGGCGTACACGAGCACGTTGGTATCGACGAACACACGCACCGTCGTTCAGCGGCTGTGGAGTTCGTCGCGAGTCGGGTAGGGCTGGTGGACCTCTCTCAGTGGCATGGACTCTCGGCTCAAGTACGACTCGGCTGCTCGTTCGTACTGGCCACGGTCCTGCATCCGTTCTCGAAGTACATCGCAGACGAATCGAGACAGGCTCGAGTCGTGACGCGCCGCCTCGATCCTCGCCCAGCGGGCGGTCTCGTCGTCGAGACTTACCGTAACATTTCTCACGAATTCACGGTATCACGGTTTCCGTGACATTCTTCAGTCATGCGAGACCGAAAGCCCTAGTCCGCGACAGTGTTTGCTTCGCTGATGGCTTGCCAGACGCGCTGTGGGGTGAGCGGCATGTCGATGTGGCGGATGCCGAGATGGGCAACGGCGTCGACCACGGCGTTCTGGACCGCCGGGGTCGCGCCGACGGTGCCGGACTCGCCGATGCCCTTGGCGCCGAGCGGGTTGATGTGCGTCGGCGTTTCAAGCACCACCCGGTCGAAGAACGGCAGCTCCGCAGCGGAGATGATCGAGTAGTCGGCGAAGTTGCCGGTCAGCGGGTTGCCGTCGTCGTCGTAGACGAACTCCTCGAACAGCGCCTGCGCCGCTCCTTGCGCCAGACCGCCATGCACCTGACCGGCAGCCAACAGTGGATTCAGGATGGTGCCGGCATCGTCGCAGGCGACGAGCTGTCGCAGCTCTACCTCACCGGTGTGGCGGTCGACCTCCACGACGGCCACGTGCGTGCCGAAGGGGAACGTGGGCGCTTCGGAGTCGAACACCTCTTCTGCGTGCAGCAGGCGCGGCCCCGCCTCGCCGCTGGTCGACGCGAGGTACTCGGCGACCGCCGACCAGTCCACCGAAACCACCGGAGTGCCGACGACGTGGAACGCCCCGATGTGGGTATCGAGCGTGACGTCGGCGGGATCGGCTTCCAGCAGCGTGGCCGCCACGGAACGAGCTTGATCCACCAGCGTGGCGGAGGCTTCCCAGATGGCCGCCCCGGCCAACTGCACCGAGCGCGAGCCGCCGGTCACCTCGCCGCGGGGCACCTCGTCGGTGTCGCCGTGGATGACGTCGATGCGTTCCATCGGCACACCCGTGCGGTCCGAGATGAGCATCGCCCACGACGTGTGGTGGCCTTGCCCGTAGGGCGACGATCCGGTTCTGGCCACGATGCGACCGCCCAGCACCAGCTCCACGGCGCCGTACTCGGACCGTCCAATGCCTGCGGTGCGCTCGACATAGGTCGCGAGACCGATGCCGAGCAGTTTGTCGTCGCCCTCGGCACGCCGGCGGGCCTGCTCGGTACGCAAAGAGCTGTAGTCGGCCGCTTCGAGTGCAGCATCGAGGCTGGCCTCGTAGGCACCGGTGTCATAGGGCATGCCGGTACGGGTCTCGAGCGGGAACGCCTCGGGCGGGCGGAAGTTCTTGCGTCGAACCTCTGCGGGGTCCATGCCGATCTCTGCAGCGAACACGTCGACGGCGCGCTCGATGGCGGCTGCCGCTTCGGGCCGCCCGGCACCTCTGTAAGGGCCAGTCGGCGTCGTGTTCGTGAGCACTGACACGGATGTGAAGCCGAGCGTGTCGATGTCGTAGCAACCGGCAAGCATCGCCTTGGCGTTGCCCGGCAGGCCCGCACCCATATTCCCGTAGGCGCCCGCTTGCTGCACCACATGCAGCTGGTACGCCGTGATGCGGCCGTCCAGGTCGCCTCCGATACGGCAGTACTGGATCTGTCCCCGCCCGTGGACGAGGCCGACCATGTCATCGCTGCGTGAGGGCACCCACATCACGGGCCGCCCGGCACGCGTCGCCAGCCAGCCCAACAAGGCCTCCTCGGGATGCGGTCGAGCCTTCGCACCAAAGCTGCCGCCCACATCGCGCGAGATCACCCGCATCTGTTCCCGGTCCAGTCCCAGGATCTTGGCCAGACCTGCCCGAACCGGGTGGGGGCCTTGGCCGGCGTTGACGTGGTGCAGGCGCCCATCGTCGGCCCAGCGGCTCGCGGCCACACGAGTTTCCAGCGGGCACGGCGCGATGCGGTTGTTGACCGTGCGGACCTCGGCCACCGCTTCGCACGAGTCGAAGTCGGCCTGTTCGCTCTCGAGCGACATGCGGACGACAACGTTCGGCTCAGCCATCCCGTCGAACAGCGCCGGCGCGCCCAGCGCATCTTCCGGATCGACGAGTGCGGGCAGCGGTTCGTAGTCGACAACGACCAGCTCGGCCGCATCCATCGCCGCAGCCGCGGTGTCGGCCACGACGACGGCGATGGCTTCGCCCACGAACCGCACCCGGTCGGCGGCCAGCATCGGGCGCACAATGGCAGGGTCGAACGCCGGGCTTGGCGACGGATATGGCCCGAGATCGACATCAGCCGCTGTGAAGACATCCACCACACCCGCAGCGTTGCGAGCCTCGCTGACATCGAGACCGGTGATGGCGGCATGGGGAACCGTCGAGGTCACATAACAGGCGTGCGCCATGTCGTCCCAGTCGAGGTTCGCGACAAACTGTCCCCGGCCGCGCAGCAGCGGCTCGTCCTCGCGCCGAACGACTGATGTTCCTCGTAGCGCCATGAATCGACTCCGTTGCACGTCCTCGGGGCTCAAGCCTCGGCGATTGTGACAGGCCCGGCGTCGGCTCGCACTGAACTCCCGCCGCCGCGATCGTCGACGGCACGCAGCGATTGCGACCGCAGCGGTCGATTGGCGGGTGCTACCAGGTGGCTGATGGGTCGATCGAGAGCACCTCGATCATCTCGGCGTGCAGTGCGGCGAAGTAGGGCGAACGCCGTCCGGTACGGCCCGACGGCACAGAACCGGAGCCGTCGACGGCGGTCCACTGCAGCCGATAGCCGGCGTCGGCGAGTGCATCGTCCACAATCGCTCGCCACTCGGCCCGCTGGTCATCTCGACCGTGGGCCATGACGCCCGCCTCGACCAGTGCGGGATCGCACCCTTGCTCGCCGTCGGCCGCATCGAACAGCTCGCAGGCCATCGGCGCGAGCTGATCGAACAGCGGCAGCAGCTTGGCGGTGCCCGATTCGGTGCGCAGCAAGCGTGTCAGCAGCCCGGTGGCATGGCGCAGATGCGATCGCTCCTCAGCGAGCGCCCGGCGCGCGACCGCACCGAGGGCTTCCCACGACGAATCCGCCAGCGCGCTCCACCGCACCGACTCGGCGGTGTCGTAGAGGAAGTGCCGAACCAGGGTCTCAGCCCAGTCATGACACGTACGCTCGGTGATGTGTGCACTTCGGTACTCGTGCGGCTCCCGCCCGTACGCCAGCACGTCGACGTCGTCGCCCAACAGCCCATACAGCGCCCGGGCATGGCCTAGCTCGTCCTGGCTGATCGAGGTGAGCGCCAGGTCCTCTTCGAGGAACGGGCCCACCGCAATCCACCAGGCCAAGTTCTGTCCGACGCACAGCTCGTCGTCAGCGAGCGCCAGCACCAGTCCGCGTGCGCCAGGCATCTCCGAGGGATTGACGTGCGTCACGAACGCCCGGCCGTCACGCGTCGGGACCGCCCGCCTGTCGCAAGTTCCGCAGCAGGGTTCCGTCATTGTGGCGATGGGCACGATCAGCCATCGCCAGCTCGGTGGGATCGGCAACCAGCAGGTCCTGCCGCGCTACCACCCACATCTGCTCGCCTTCGGACCGCCGCGCGTAGCAGTCGCGGGCGAAGCTCAGCGCCAGTTCGTCATCGGGTGCGTCCAGCGACCCAACGTGCGCGAACGGGTCTTTGCCTGGGCGCTTGAGGAACACCTCGTAGGTCTTCATGCGGACACCTTGCGCAGCGGGAGGTCGGCTCGTCCGACAACTTCGACCGGATTGCGGCATTTCGGGCACCATTCGACGCTGCGGCACGGTGTCGGGCCGAAATCCGAGCGGTGCTCCAGCGCTTCGTTCCCGCAGATCGGGCACGTCGCTTCGGTACGGGTGCTTCGAACGGCAATCGAGTACTCACGGGCCAGCAAACCCACGGCTGAGGGCGCGATGCGATCCGGTGTCCACGCAGGATCAGCGACGAACTCCACCTCGATCGCCACGTCGACGCCGGCGCACGCCGAGCGCGCCACCGCAGTCACATCACGAGCGATGAGGTCGAGCGCTGGGCAGCCGAGCATGGTCGGTACCAGTTCGATGCGAACAGTCGAGCCGTCGTCGCTGAACAAAACCTGTTCGAGAATCCCCAGCTCGGCGATGGTCACCTCTGGGTATTCGGGGTCGCACACGAGCGACACTGACTCGCGTACCGCCGCCTCAATGGCGGCCGAATCACGCACCGCCGCTACGACACTGGCATCGCCAATCCGCGGACCGTTCACACAGCCACCGCCGCTGCCTCGTCGAGCGCCGAGCGCACCCACGCTGCACCGTCCCAGGCATGGCGGGCGTCCGCAAGGCGACGGGCGCTGTCGGGACCACGCCCGGCGATGGTTGCGCTCAGCGCAGCCCAGTCGATGTCGCCGCTGATCCAGCGACCGGTCTCGGGATCGCGTCGCAGGTCCGGGTCGGGAATCGTGAATCCGGCAGCGGTCAGCTGCGGCACCATTTTCTGCACGAACCGGTCCCGCAATACCTCGTTGCGCTCGGATTTGATGTGCCAACGCAACAGCACGTCGTCGCGCCGAGTGTCGGGACCGAACAGCTGCACCGACGGCCACCACCACCGGTCGACACCTTCCTGCATCATGTCGTGCTGGGTCTGGGTGCCCTTGGCCATCTTCAGCAATAGCTCCTCGCCGTTGCGCATATGAAACCCCTCCTCGGCGATGATTCGCCGCAGGATCCGTTTGTAGGGGCCGTAGCTGCAGTTCTTGAAGACCGCCTGCTGGCTTGCCAGCGCCGCTGCGTCCACCAGGTAGGCGATGGCGATCTGGTCGCCCCACGAATAGGCGCGGTAGTGGAACACATTGTGAAACGTCGTCCGTCCCGCCAGCAAGTCCGTCGTCATCTCGTCGCGGGTCTTGGGGCCCATGTCCGCCGCCACCATGTACAGCAGGTGAGCGTGCCCAATCTCGTCCTGCGTCTTGGCCAGCGCCGTCAGCTTGTTGGTGAGCCCCGGAGCCTTGGCGATCCAGTCACGCTCGGTCAGTCCGCCCATGTATTCGCTGTTGGCGTGCAGCTCAATGAAGCGGAACACCGCCTCGCGATACGCATCGGGCATGTCATCGTCGGGCTCAACCAAGCCGCCATCGTTGAGGAACGCTTCGAAATCCTCCATCGAGTCCCAGCTGCGCATCAGCGCCTCCCCTGCCGTGTCGCCGCGATCCGAATGCTACGCCTGCGCCACGCAGGCTCGACCGCGAGAATGCGGTCCCGCTCGGACACCACCTCGGCACCAATCAAGTCAGGGGCACAGCGTCCGCCGGCGCACACCGAGCTACAGACTCGGGGCGCGCAGGTGATGGTCGGTCAGCTGCTGAAACGCCTCGCCGACCACGGCGAGAGTCCATTCGGCAAATGGCCGGCCGATGAGCTGGAAGCCGATGGGCATTCCATCCGGGGCAAAGCCTCCCGGCAGGGCGATGGCGGGGAGTCCGGCTCCGTTGACCGGGAACGTGAATTGTGTCGTCGCGGGAATGAGCGGCACCCCGTTGAGCTGGACAGCGCCGTGCTCGAGCACTTGGTTGGGATTGACCGGGGCGATGATCAAATCGATGCTCTGGTCATCGAAGACCTCGAGGTAGGCCCGCTCGAACGTCACCCGTTGGGCGAAGGCGCTCGCGACAGCCGTGCCCTCGATCGCGGCGCCGGCCTCGAGGATTCCCCGAACCTCGTCACCGATCAGGTCGTTGTGCTCGGCTCGCAGGCCCGTGAGCAATGCCGCCGATTCGGCAAAGACGATCGCTGTGCCCGCCTCGGCGTGCTCTGCGTTGTTCGGCACCTGTGCCGATTGCACCCGCGCCACCAGCGAGCCCAGCACCTCGATCGCTTCGTCCATCACCTCCCGCACGTGCGGGTCGGTGTCGAAACCGTCGAAGAAACTGTCGTCCGGCACACCGAGCGTGAGCCCAACCGGCTCGCGTTCACCGCTCAGCGGAGTCTTGACCGAGAACGGATCCCCCGGCGAGTGGCCCGCGATGACCTCGAGCAGGATCCGGCAGTCTTGGGCCGTTCGCGCCATAGGTCCAACGGTGTCGTAGGTCCACGAGATCAAGTGAACGCCGTCACGCGGGACCACTCCGCTTGTGGTCTTGAGACCGGTCGTGCCACAGCAGTTCGACGGAATCCGGACCGATCCGCCGGTGTCGGTACCGAGCGCGCCGAACATCTGGCGTGCCGCCAGGCTCGCAGCGCTGCCGCCGGAGGAACCGCCCGTCGAACGCTGCGTATTCCATGGGTTGTGCGAGGTCGGGCAGGAGACGCCGAACGCAAGCTCATGGGTGTTCGTCTTGCCGACGACTACCGCGCCGGCGTCTCGCAGGCGACCGACGACAGTTGCGTCGTGATCGGGCGCAAATCCCCGCAGGGCCTCGCAGTTCGCTTCAGTCGGTACCCCGTCGGTGAAGAAGAGGTCCTTGAGTGCGATGGGCACGCCGTGCAGCGGCCCTCGAATCTCGCCATGGTCGAGCTGCTCAGCCGTGGTGCGTGCGGCGTCGGCTTGGATCGAAGCGAATGCACTGACCGCAGGCTCGGTTTGTTCGATCCTCGTGAGGCATGCGTCGAGCAACTCGACGGCGGTCACGTCGCGAGCCCTCACGGCTCCCGCCGCCTCGGCGAGGCTCATCTGAATCAGTTCTGTCATGGCTGTCGTCCTTTGCTGTCAGATTGCGAGGTGCTGGGCCAGTCGGTCGGCGAGCGTGGGATCGCGCGCTGAACCGCTGTCGACGATCTCGCCCTTTTCGAGCACGATGAATCGATCAGCTATGCGAGTTGCAAGCGCCAGGTGCTGTTCGACGAGCAGTATTCCTCGACCCGAGTTCCGAGCCGCGTCGAGACGATCGCCGAGCAACTCCACGTTGGAGGGCTGCAAGCCTTCAGTCGGCTCGTCCATCACCACAAGGGGCGCGGTCGATGCGAGCACTGAGGCCGATGCGAGCATTTTCTGTTCACCGCCGGACAGGGTCCCGGCTCGCTGAGCTGCACGCCCAGCCAGTGACGCCCCGAACATGGCGAGCACCTCTTCGTGACTGGACGGTGAGTATCCGTTCAGTCGCAGGTTGTCGCCGACGGAGAGCTGGCTGAACAGCGGTCGTTCCTGAAACGCTGCTCTCAAGCCCGCTCGGACGCGACCCGACGGTGGCAGCCGGGTGATCTCCGCGCCGTCAAGCGTCAGCCGCCCGCCGGTTGCCCGCAGCAGACCCACAATCGTCTTGACCAGAGTGGTCTTGCCAGCTCCGTTCCGACCGACGAGCGCCACGATTTCGCCGCCCGCCACACCGAAGCTGACGCCGTGCAGGACTGGCACATTTCCGTGCCCTGAACGCAGACCCTCTGCTTCTAGGCGCATCAACTGCCGACCCCGGAATAGATGGCCTGCACCTCAGGGTTGCTTTCGACCTCGGTGACGGTTCCGTCCGCCAGCACCGCCCCGCGCGCAAGCACAGTGACGCGGTCTGCAACGGCTCGGATGAACGCCATGTCGTGTTCGACGATCACGATCGGCAGTCGATACTCGCTGTGCAGTTCCCGCAGCAGCGCGGCTGCGTCGAGGCTCTCGGCAACGGTCATGCCCGCCGTGGGTTCGTCCAGAAGCAAGAGCCGGCACTCTCCCGTCGCCGCCATCGCTATCTCGAGCCACTGTTTGTCTCCATGGGAGAGCTGGCCGGCGAGCGTCTCGAGCCGTCCGTCGAGCCCGGTTCGTTTCAGAATCTCCAGCGCCGGCTGCGGGACGTGAGCGTTCCAACTCCTACGGATGAGGCTCCACGGAGATGAACGCGCCCCCCATGCCGCGATGGCGATGTTGGTGGCCACAGAGAGGCTGTCGATGAGCTGCGGCGACTGGAACTTGCGGCTTACGCCGTGTCGCGCAAACTCCCACGGACGACGACCGGTGCACTCTCGACCGAGCACCGCAACGGTTCCGGCTTGGCAGCCCTGCTGGCCGCCGAGGATGTCCAGGAGCGTGGACTTACCGGCGCCGTTGGGTCCGATCAGGCATCGAAGCTCAGGCTCATCCATGGTGAGCGTGACGCCGTCGAGCAATCGGAAGAACCCGAAGTTCTTCTCGACTTTGGACGCCTCGAAGATTGCCACCCGTCGCACCGACGAACTCGTCGTGAACGCATGACTGCCGGCCGGGATCAGTCGGGGTTGGCGGCGGCGACCTGTCGGCAAGCGGAACAGCCGCTGCAAGCTCGGGACGAGACCATTGGGCATCACCACGACGACAGCCACGAAGATCACGCCGGTGGCGAACGTCCAGTACTGCAGCCAGACGTCAGCCAGCGTCGCTGAGGCGAAGTTGATCGCCAATGCGCCAATCACCGGTCCCACGATGGTGCCTCGACCCCCGACGAGGGTCCACAGCACCACATTGGTCGCAAGGGCGAACCCGAAGATCTGAGGCGACACGAAGCTCGTGCGATGCACATACAGCGCACCGGCAAAGCCGGCGACTGCGCCGCCGACGGTGAATGCCCAGATCTTGATCTGGACCGTGTCGTAACCGAGTGCCTCCATGCGAAGTTCGTTGGAACGAATACCGACGAGCACCGCACCGAGCGGGCGGCTGACCAGGACTCCGACAACGGTGATGGCCCCCAGTGCGAGCACCGAGACCAGAATGTCCTGCGCCGCGTCCGGGAGCTGGGTGCCGAAGGCGCCGATGCGCCCGACGCCCGTCAAGCCGTTGAATCCACCGGTGAGCTCCCGCCACTGCTCGGCGATCTGCTCCAGGGTCAGGGACAACACCAACGTCAGCAGGCCCACGACGACTGCCGTCGGGCGTCGCCGGAGCATCGCCACGCCCACTCCTGCGGCGACGACGGCGCCGACGATGGCCGCCACAATGAGCGCAGGCACGCTCAGTGACGGCGCAGCAGTGGAGATCTTCGCCGCCGTATAGGCGGCGATGCCGAAGGGCAGCAGCTGACCCAGCGAGAGAATGCCCGTGTACCCCCACACGAAGTCGAGGCTCACCGCGAGCGCAGCGAAGATCAGAAACAGCGAGAGCTGCCCAGCCCGAAACCCGCCAAGCGCCGCGCTCATCGCTACTGCGGCAACGGCAGAAATTGCGCCGACCGTGAGTGCGCGGCTCATGTGGGCGCTTTCTCCACGGAGGGTCGCCGGAACTGGAGCACCCCGACGGCGAGGACCAGCGACGCGATCTGGGCCCACACCGCGTCATAGAAGTGGATGACGCCGGTCTGCACGGCGGCGACGGTCAGTGCGCCGACGACGACACCCCACAGCTTGTTGAACCCGCCGACGATGACGACGAGAAAGGCTCCGGGCAGATACGGCAGCCCCGCCTGAGGCTCGATCGCACCGAGTGGGGCAACCAGAGCGCCCGCGATCCCCGCGGTCGCTGCGCCGATGCCGAACGCGCAAAAGTTGGCGATGCCGGTCCGAATACCGGATGCCTCGGCAAGATCTCGATCGGCAACGATGGCTCGGACGGTCAAACCGAAGCGCGACCTGGTGAACGCAATCAGCGTCGCCACCACGACAACGACGGCGATTCCCATCAGAAGGTAGCGATAGGTGGGAAACAGAACGCCGAAGGCCCGTGTCGCGCCGGGCACCGGGTTGGGTACTCCCCGGAAGTCCTTGGTGAAGACCAGTTCAGCGACCTGTCGAAGGCACACCGACAGGCCGAAGGTGGCCAGGATCGTGATCTCTGGCTGACGGTGGATTCGACGGATCAGCACGAGTTCGATCAACGCGCCCAGCACGAACAGGACGGCCGCGGCCAGCGGTACCGACACCCAGTGATTGAGGTCATTGGCGTGTACGACGTAGGAGACGTACGCGCCGATCATCACGAACTCGCCGTGTGCGAGATTGATGATGCCCATCAGTCCGAAGACGATGCCGAGTCCGAGCGCGACGATCGCGAGGGTCGCGAACAGGCTGAGACCGTTCAGCAGTTCCAGTGTCAGCGCGTCCAACGGATCGCGGCCTCAGCTACGAGGGATCGCAGGTCTCGTCCGGCTCGACTGACGGGAACGATTTGACTATCAGCTGGGAACCGTCGGACTGGATCTCCGCCACGTAGATCGGCTGTGCCAAGTGACGGCTGTCAGTGATGCTGATGTCCCCAGTCGGAGTCGAGAGCGTCAAGCCCTCGAGTGCAGCGGCGACCGCTGCGGTGTCAGTCGAGCCTGCCGCATTCGCCGCTGCCGCATAGAGCAGGGCAGCGTCGTAGATGTGGGAGCTGAACGTTGCATGCGGCGGCGCTGCGGCTCCGAAGCGCTCGTAGTAGCGGCGAACAAAATCCGCGTTTGCGGCATTGTCCACCTCTTTGAAGTAGCCCATGGTGACGCGCATGCCAGCGGTGACCGACGGCCCCATCGCACCGAGGACATTTTCCTCATAGATGTTTGCCAACCGCGGAATGGCGTCCTGGCCGATGCCGAAGTCCACCGCCTGGGTCTCGAACGCGATCGCATCGCCGCCCACGAGCGCCGGGAAGATCAGGTCCGCACCGGAGCCTGCAATCTGCTGAGCGACCGACGAGAAGTCCTGCGTTCCCAGCGGGACGTATTCCTCGCCCACGACCTCGCCGCCCGATGCCTCGATGTACTCGCGTGCCAGCTCGAAGCTCCGCCGAGGCCACACGTAGTCGTTGCCGAGCAGGAACCACGTCCGGCCGCCCGTCTCGGACATCATCCAGGGGATGACCGGCGCGAGCTGCTGGCTCGGAACCTCACCTGTGTTGAACATCACTGACGAGCACTCGCCGCCTTCGTACAGCGCCGCGTAGATGTACAGCACACCGGCGTCCTCAGCGAGCGGTTTGGCCGCCTCACGTGTGGCGCTGGAGTGCGTGCCGAGCACGACGTCGACCCCGTCCGATTCGATGAGCCGCTCCATCGCCTGGCGACCGATTGCTGGATCGGTGGCGTCGTCCGCGAGGAATGTCTCGACAGGGCGTCCATTGATGCCGCCGGCGGCATTGATGTCCTCTTCGATGAGCTCCGCTATGTTGGCCGTCGGAGGACCGAAGATGCCTGCCGGGCCGCTATTGGAGAACAGGATCCCGATACGCACCGGCTCGCCTGATGGCGCTTGGGGCTCATCGGGTGCCGCGGGCTCCTCGGTCGTCGCCGGCGCCGGTTCATCGGCTGTGTCGTCGTCGGAAGTCGGCGCGGCGACGACATCGGACGTTGTCGGCTCCGCCGCCGCCGGTTCGTCGTCGCTCGTTCCGCATGCGGCGGCGATCATCGAGAACAAAGCAACCAAGATGACCGCTGTTTGCCCGAGTGACCGCTTCCATGGGCTCCCTGGCGTTCCCATGACTTGGCCCTCCCCCTATATGTGAGTATCTGTTGACATATTGTCTTGTGGGGAAGGCGGAGTCAAGTGCCGTCTGTCGTGTCGCTGGCCAAGCGTTGAGCGCGGAACTCTGCAACCGAGAGGCAAATGCGGTCAGCGGGAGTACGTCGCGACGGGAAGCTCGTCCAGCACCTTGATGCCCGACGGCGTCGCCTCCCCCAGCAACAGCGACTCCAGAGATCCGCCGTGGCCGCAGCGTCTCGGGCCGCGGAAAGCGGCCGTGCGAAGTCCTCCAAGCAGGGCGCTCGGTTCGGTGCCTCGACCGGACCGGCACGCGCTGGCCCACGTGTGGATGGCTTCGTACACCCCTTCTGCTGCAGCGGAAACGGGTGGGGCGCACTGACCGAAGCAGTCCTGGTATCGGCGCAGGAACGCATGGCTCTCGGTGGTGTCCATGGCAACGAAATAGCCAAGGGCATTCCAGATGCCCACCCCTGAGGGGCCCAAGTGCTCGACGACTGCATCATCCATCAGCGGGGCAAACGTGCGAGTCGCCCCGCGCAACCCAGATGCCGAGAAATCGCACTCGAAGCGAACGTGGTCCTGCCCGACGAAGCTCGACACGACGTGGTCAGTGCCGCATTCACCAATGGCAGATATCACCGGTGCGAAGTCCTGGGTGCCCAGCGGCACGTAGCCCTCGCCGGTGACCGTGCCGCCCATGCGCTCGATGACTTCCCGTGCCGCAGTGCCGATCGCCCGTGGCCACGAGTAATCGTTTCCGGTCAGGAACCAGCGGGTTCCACCCGTCGTCTTTGCCATCAGCGGCAGGGCACAGTGCAGCTGGTCTTGCGGTCGCTCACCGAAGCGGATCAGGAGCGGATGCGTGGCCGTCGCCTCGCTGGTCGGGGTGTAGAGGTAGGGAATGCCGTTGGCGATGGCCATCGGCGAGGTGACCGCGTAGGTGGCCGAAGAGTGCATGCCGACGACGGCTGCCATGCCGGACACCCGGCAGAGGCGACGCATCGCTATCGCGCCGACGCCGGGATCGGTGGCGTCATCCGCGACAACGAGGCGCACGTCACGGCCCATCACCCCGCCGTCGGCATTGATCTCGTCGGTTGCGAGCTGTGCACAGTTCACGGTTGAGCGCCCGAGGATCCCAGCGCTTCCCGACAACGACGTGAGCAATCCGAGAGGAACCCCCCAGGCGTCAACGTCGGCGTCGGAAAGGAGTCCGAAGTCGGCACCGAGGCGCAGAAATTCGCGATCGTCGATCGTGACGCGGATGCGCAGGCGGGTGCCGCCGCCGCTGAGCGGATCGAGGTGGCACACCACGCGCCCAGCCCAAGGTGACTCGTGCACCAGATCGATCCGGCGCCCGGGTTTGCAGCGCAGGATCCGCGCCGTTCCAGGTGCACGCGTCAGGTCCCCGATGGGGAGGCTGAGACGCACCAGCGCGCCGGGCCTGAGCGCCTCGGCCTCCGATCCGAACAACCAACCCAGAGACGGGTCGCCGGTCCCGAACAGGGCGAACAAGTCGCTGGGGCACGCTTGCAGCCGCGACTCGCTGCTCAGAACGAGTTCAGCCATGGCTGCACAGCTAGGCGCCCAGCTCGTCTTCTCGCTGGACCGTGTTGCCGGCGGCCGCCACCGCTTCTGTGATGGCTGCTTCAAGTTGTTCCAGCGAGTTCTGATACACCGAGGCAAGGAAGGCCACGACCGTGTCGGCGGGGGTCGATGTCAGCGAGTAATGCCGGTAGCGGCCGTCGCGACGTTCGGTGATCAGGCCCGCGAGACGCAGGATCCGCAGGTGCGAGGAGACGGCGGTGCGGCCGACGCCATCGAAGCGTGAGGCGATCTCCCCCACGGTGAGTTCGTCATGTTCACCGATCAGGCCGAGAATGGTCCGGCGCGTCTGGTCCGCCAAGGCGGAAAACGTGGCATCGCTGATGGGATCGGTCATGTGCGCGCCCGTATCGGTTTGTCAATACCTATGCACATATGCTGCCACACCGGTGGATACCAGCCACCCGGCGCGGTCGGATGGCTAGATCATTGAGACCGTGCGACCCAGCAGGGCGTACAGCGGGTCCTTGGTGGCTTCAAGCGCAGCCGACACCTCTTCATGGGAGATCTCGCCGTCAAACATGCCTGCGGCCATGTTGGCCACGACCGCCACAGCGGCGTACGGGATGCCGGCCTCTCGGGCGAGCGCCACTTCGGGGTAACCGGTCATGCCCACGACGCTCCCGCCCATCTGGGCATACATGCGGATCTCGGCGGGCGTCTCGAAGCGCGGTCCATTCGTGCAGACATAGGTGGCGCTCGGTGCCACGTCGATGCCCTCGGCCTGCGCCGCGGCTGCCAGCGCAGCGCGCAGCGCCGGGTCGTACGGGGTGGTCATGTCGGTGTGCACGACCTGGCCCGGCTGGTCAAAAAACGTCCCGGCCCGGCCGGTGGTGAACTCCAGGTAGTCGTCGAGCAGCAGGAACGATCCGGTGCCGCGCTCGGGCACCATCGAGCCCACCACACCCACGGCCAAGATAGCTGTGGCGCCCAGGTCGCGCATTGCAGCGATGTTGGCCCGGTAATTGATCGCGGACGGCGGGATCGAGTGGTCACCGCCATGACGGGGCACGAACACAATGCGCCGTCCATGCCACCGGCCGGTCATCGCGAAGGCGTCGCCCCAGTCGGTCTGCACCATGCGATGCTCGGCTTCGGTCAGGCCAGGCAGCTCGTAGAAGCCCGTCCCGGCGATGATCCCTACCGGGGGACGCTCGGGGGCTGCTTCGCTGGCGGTGCCGGTGTCGCCGGTCGTGCTCATGGCGCTTACGTCCCTGACTCTTGCGCTAGCCGCTGCGCTCGATGCTGCACCTCGAAACGGGTGCGTGCCTCGTCGACGGTCAAGCAGATCCGCCCGGCAACCACACGCTCGCCGCCCACCCAGACATCGGTGACGTGGCGGCTGGAACCGGACCACGCCACATGCGCAATCAGCTCTTGCGGCGAGGTCACCGGCACGAACGCCACATCGTCGATGTCCAGCCGGATCATGTCGGCCCAGCGGCCCGGTTCCAGCACTCCGGTGTGCAGGCCCAGCGCCTCGGCGCCGCTGCGAGTCGCCATCGAGATCACCTGCTGTGCTCCCATGACGGTGGGATCCAACGAGGTAACCCGTGCCAGCAGCGAGGCGATCTTGACCTCCTCCCACAGATCCAGGTCGTCGTTGGAACCCGGCCCGTCGGTGGCGAGCGAGACCGTGATGCCTCGTTCGAGCATCTCGGGCACCCGCGCCGCCCCCGAGCCCAGCTTCATGTTGCTGACAGGGCAGTGCGCCACGGCCACGCCGGTCGACTTGTAGATGTCCAGGTCGGCGTCGTCGAGCCAGACGCTGTGCGCTGCCAGCACCCTGCCCTCCAGCACGCCGGCATCAGCCAGGAGCTGCGGCACGCTGGCACCGCCGTGAGCGGCGGACAGTTCATCGCCCTCGGTGCGCGTCTCGGCCAGATGAGTGTGCAACAGCGCGTCCCGCTCGCGGGCGGCAACTGCGATCTCGGCGCAGGCCTCCACGCCCAGGTCGTACGCCGAGTGCGGGGAAAACCCGACCGTGACGCGGCCATCGGGATCGTGTTCGGCAGCGTGAAAGCGGGCGATGTCGTTGATGCGACCGGCCACGCCGCCCGCTTCATCGGCGTGTACCACCGACATCACGCCCGGGCACATGACCAGCCGGATGCCGGCCTCGCGGGCCGCATCGGTGACGGCCTGCTCGTAGGCATACATCTCGCACGTCGTGGTCACGCCCGAGCGCAGCATCTCGACCGAACCCAGCGCCATTCCCCACCACACGTCGTCGGGCCGCAGCTTGGCCTCGCGGGGCCACATCACGTCGGTCAGCCACGCCATCAACGGCAGGCCGTCGCCGGCGCCTCGCACCAGCGTCATCGGCGTGTGCGCGTGTGTGTTGATGAGCCCCGGCATCAGCAGGCCGCCCAGATTGATCACCGGCGCATCGGTCACGGGCGCATCGGCGGCCGCGCCGACCCAGGCGATGCGCCCATCGGCGCCGACGTCCACTGCACCTTGGGAGGTCACTGAAAAGGCGTCGTCGCACGCCATCACCACGTCGGCGCGGTACCTCACGCCATCGAATCTGTTCTGCACACCCCCATCTTTGCAGCCGCAGCTGATATCTCGACATCAGACGGTCTCGTGCCAGAATCGGCAGCCGTGGCTCTGTTCGCACAGCGGGTGTTCGACTCGTTCGCCAACGGCTCCGCTTACGCGGCGTTGGCAGTCGCGATCTCGATGGTGTTTCGATCGACCGGCGTGCTGAACCTTGCGCAGGGCAAGCTGGCCATGCTGTCGGCCTATATCGCCGTCGTGTTCGCCGCTGGACCTGATCCGGCGGTCGCCTTCTCCGGCTGGCTGGCACCGTTCGCTACGCCGTGGCCCATCTGGGCGGCCGTCGTCGGAGCAGTAGCGGTGTCAGCGGCCCTCGGCGCGCTGCTCGAGGTCACTGTGATCCGCCCGATGCACGGCGATCCGGTGCCGACGATCGGGGCGACGTTGGGGCTGTACCTGCTCGTCGCTGTATTCGTCGCCAAGCACTTCGGCGGCCGGACCAGATTCTTGGGATCGCCGTTCCCCCAGGAGCACACCGACCGCTTCGACATCGCCGGTGCGCGGCTGTGGTTCGACACCGTGGGCTTGACGGTGACGCTGCTCGCTGTGCTGGGGCTGCTCGCGCTTGTCCAGCGCTCCACGAAGATCGGCATGGCATTTCGGGCGATCACGTCGAACCGTGACAGCGCGACCCTCGTTGGCATCCGTGTCGAGCGCATCGTCATGGTGGGCTGGGCCGTCGCCGGCGGTCTCGGCGCCGTCGCCGGCGGCCTCGTCGCCGGAGTGATCAACGTTCGGCCGCCCATGATGGATCGGCTGCTGATCTTCGGACTGGCCGCCGCCACGCTGGGCGGCCTGCGGAGCCCAGGCCTGGCGCTCGTCGGCGGCTACCTGTTTGCATTCGCCGAGACCATGATGGCCGGCTACGTCGGCTTCATCGACAGCCAGGTCACGCTCGTGTGGGCTCTGGCCGTGCTGATTGTCGTGCTCGCCGTTCGTCCGAACGGACTAGTGCGCCGACGATCGCCCCGGACCGGGCTGAGAACATGAGCGAGTTCGACAGCGGCCCCGACCTCGGCGACGAGCCGGACACCCCCTCGCACGGCGAAGAACCTCTGGTGTTCCGCATCGAACAGGTTGTCGATCTCGACATCGGGCCCTCGAGTCACACGATTCCTGGCCTCACAGGACCGCTGCCTGAAGCGACCCCACAAGATCCCCTGATCACGTTTGACGCACCGCCGCTCAGTACAAGATCCCCCGAATCGGTACCGGACGAACACGAAGCCCCTGAGGGCGCCACGCCCACGCCCACCGCCGTTCGACACGATGAGCCAACAACGGCCCAGCGGGCTCTCGGCGGCCGCCTTCCGCGAACGGCGCGACGAACTCTGACCTGGCTGTCGCTAGCGGCGCTAGCGACGCTCGCAATAGCCACGCCGACGCTGGCAACCCCGATCTTCGTCACCGACGTGACAGAACTCGCCGCGTACACGCTGACGTTCGCCGGATTGTGGCTGCTGACCCATCGTCTGGGGCTGCTGTCGATCGGCCATGGCGCGCTGACTGGCTGCGGCGCGGTGGCGGCACTGCACGCGGTCAACGACTTCGGCCTCCCACCGTCGCTCATGCCATTCTTCGGATTCGTGGCCGGATGCGCTGTCGGCGCGCTGCTGGCCGTACCAGCGCTTCGACTGCCGAAGGCCTACCTGGCGCTGCTGACGCTGTCGGCCGCCGTCGCGTTCCCGATCGTGCTGCGCCAGATCGACGGACCACTGCCCGTGACGCTCGACGCCGAGTTCCTTCCACCCGCCTGGACAGGTGTGGACGCACGTGACGAGCATGTGTGGGAGTTCTGGTACGTCGTGATCTGGGTGGTCGTCGCGATGTGGCTGCTGCATCGCTTGCTGTCGGGCCCGTTCGGGCGCGCCATTGTCGCAACCCGCGACGAACCGACCGCAGCCGCCGCGTTCGGCGTCTCGGTGTACCGACTGCGGCTGGCCGGTGTCGCCCTCAGCAGCGGGCTTGCCGGGATGGCCGGAGGATTGCTCGTCGTGCCCGTCAATTTCACCGACCAGGCCCAATACCCTGAAGAACTGTCGATCAAGCTGTTCGCGCTGACCATCGCGTTCGCAAGCACCGCCATCCGCGGCAGCGGTCTGCTGCGAACCGTGCCAGCGTCGGCAGTCCTGGTGCTGCTGCCTGTATGGCTCGTCGATCGCGAAGGCTGGGTGACCGAAGGCGGCTGGAGTGGTCTCGTCAAATCGGAGTACTTCTTCTATGCGGTGCTGTTGCTGGTGGCTGCCTACGTGCGCAGCTACCGGTCACGAGGCCTTCGAGCCAGCGACTGACCTGCGGGATGGACGACGCCACAGCCGCGCAGCGTTGGGACGCTGCCTACGCCGACGTCAGCGAGCCCGGCCGGCCCTCCGAGCTTGTGACCGCTCATTTCGAATTGCTTGCGGACTGCGGGACGGCACTGGATCTGGCGGGCGGCACCGGAGGCACTGCGCTGTGGCTCGCCGAGCGTGGCATCTCCACGACGCTCGTCGACATTTCCGGCCGGGCACTCGGGATCGCCAACCGCGCCGCCGCCGGGCGTCACATTCGGCTCCACACCGTCCGGGCAGATCTCGAAACCGATCCCCCGCCCGTTCGGTCCGAACTGGCCGGGGGCGTCCCGTCGACACATTCGGGCGACGGGTGGCACGCGCTGGTGTGCTCGAACTTTTTCCACCCGCCATTGCTGGCGGAGCTGGCGAGCTATCTGGTGCCCGGCGGCATCGCCTTCGTGGTTGTCGCAACCGTCGACAATCTGCAGCGAAATCCGCGCCCAGGCCGTCGATACCTCGTCGAGCGGGGCGAGCTTCCGGGCCTGTGCGAGGGACTGGAGCCGATCAGTTTCGCCGAGGACTGGTTCGGCGGCCGCCACGAAGCGCGCCTCGTGGCGCGCCGGCCTGGCGCAACGGGCTCAGCTGAGCAGCCAGTCCGCTGGCGTCGCGGCGGAGTCGGCGAACAGGCGTGACTGGAAGCGCCTCATGCCTGACAGCCACCGGTCGATGTCGGAGGTCTTGCGCTCGCGGTAGGTCTGCACCTCGGGATGCGGCAGCACCAAGAAGCGTTCTTCGGCCATTGCTTCGATGACGGTGTGGGCCAGCTCGGATGGCGCCAAGACGCCGTCGCCCGCTGCTGCGCCTGGCGTGCCGCGTTCGCCGTCCCCGTTGCCCGTGCGGTCGGGACTGTTGGCCAAGATGTTCGTCTCGACGGCCTGCGGGCACAGCATCGACACCACGATGCCCTTGTCGCCATAGGTGATCGACAAGAACTCGCCCAGTGACACCGCAGCGGCCTTGGTGACGGCGTACTGCAGCGAGCCGAGCTGCGTGAGCAGCCCCGCCGCCGACGCAGTGTTCAGCAGGTAGCCGCCGCCGTTGCCCACCATGACGGGAACGGCTGCCCGGGCCGCGTACACGTGCGACATGACGTGGACTTCCCACATGCGCTGGATCTCGTCGTTGGCGACTTCGAGCCCGCCCTGGGTCACGTAGCCGGCGTTCGAGACAAACACGTCAAGGGCACCATGGGCAGCCACGGTGTCCGCGACAACTGCCTTTATGGCCTCCTCGTCGGTGACGTCGAGCCCGACGGCGGTACCGCCGACCTTGTCGGCCACGGTCGCCGCACCCGCTTCGTCCCGGTCGACCACGACAAGTGCTCGCGCTCCTTCGGCGTGAAATCGCTCGACAAGCGCCTCGCCGATCCCGCTCGCTCCACCAGTGACGACCGCAACTTTGCCTGCTAGATCCATGGCCCTGCAGCGTAATCCCCGATGCCCGAGCCGCCCGGAGTCGACAAGCCCCTCCGTCAGGCCCCGTGGGCCCGCCGCGCGAACGGCCCGGCGGTGTCAGGCTGTTGGGGCCCGAGTGTGGGTCGAGGAGGGAACCGTGGCAGCACCGCTGGACGATGTGAAGGTGATCGAGGTGGACAGCTGGATGGCCACGCCGTCAGCGAGGGCCATCCTGGCGGACCTCGGCGCGGACGTCATCAAGGTGGAACCGCTCGACGGCGATCCCGCAAGGGGTTTCAGCCGTCCCGCCAAGCTGCCGCCCGAGATCAAGGACTACGACTTCCAGTTCGACGTGGACAACCGTGGCAAGCGCTCCATCGCAGTGGACTTGGGCTCGCCTGTGGGGCGCGACGTGGTCCATCGCCTGATCGCCGACGCAGACGTGTTCATGTGCAACCTGCTCATTCACCGTCAGGAGCGCTTTGGCCTTGACGCTGCAACGGTCACCGCGATGGACAAGGCGCCGCTGCGCCAGCGCGCCCGGGAGAACATGATCATTTCGACCGCCAATCGCTACCCCTGCGGGGACGGCAAATGGGTAGTGCTCAACATGCCCCAGGACAGTGCGTGGCCGCTGCTGTGCCGGGTCATCAAGCGCCTCGACTGGCTCGGAGACGAGCGGTTTGCCGACATACGTTGCCGGTTCGCCCACATGCCAGAGATCGTCGCCGGCATCGACGAGGCGCTCGGCCTGTTCCCCACCCTTTCGAGCCCTGACATCGGCGACCACCGCAGCGTCGGGATCCCGATGCGGTTCGCAACCGCCGACGTCGGTCCGCGTGGGCCATCTCCCAAGCTGGGCGACCACACCCGCGAAGTGCTGGCGGCCGCAGGCATGTCCGACAGCGAGATCGACGCCCTGTTGGCGCACGGCGCGGTCCGCGACAATCCGGGCGACTAGATCGGTCGGGGGAACGCAGCCGCTTGCCGGTCCTGCTGAAGGCTCACTAAGTTCGGATACCGAGGTTCACCCCAAGGAGGTGCCCGAGATGCGACATGTGCTCATCGTGGCAAACCAGACCCTCATCGGGTCTCACCTGCATGAGCGGGTCGAGCACATCTTGGCGGTGGACCCTGACACCCGCTTTCACATCGTCGTGCCCGCGACCGGTGCCAACGGCCCCGATCCGGGACGAGCGCTCGCGGGCGCGCGTCGGCGCCTGAGCCAGGCCTTCGAGTCGCTCGACGACATCGGCGCCAGGGTCACAGGCGAAGTCGGTCCCGCGCACCCTGTCGTCGCCGTCAACCTCGCTATCGACCGGCTCAGTCCCGACCTCATCATCTTGAGCACGTTGCCTGCCGGGGCCAGCCGATGGCTGCACTTGGACTTGCCGCATCGGTTGCACCGCCGCTTCGGCGTGCCCGTCGAGCTCATTCAGGCAGAGCCGCAGACGGTCGAGCGATCCGGCTCATTCGAGCCCTCGGTGCTGCACCGTCCCGATGACACTGTTCATGTGCTGCTGGCTGAGGAGAACGCGCACGACGTTGATGTGCTGACGCTTGCGCTCGCCGAGGCCGGCACGCGCAACCAGGTGCGGGTGGCGCACGACGGCGCAAATGCGCTGGCGTTCATGCGAACGGTCGGGTCATCCGAGGTCGATTTGGTGCTGTTCGACCTGAAGCTGCCGGTGGTAAGCGGCTTCGATCTGCTCGCGGAAATTCGCGGCAGCGAAGAATTCGACAAGGTCATGATGGTGGCGCTCACCACCGACGAAGCCGCCGAAGACCGTGCCCGCGCCTACGACCTCGGCGCCGATGCGTTCGTGATGAAGCGCCCCGACTACAGCCAGATGGCCCACGTCATCGACGATCTGCTGGCTGAGGTCGCGGGCTAGCCGGCACTTGCTGCGGCTTCCCGGGCCGCCACTGCGACGTTCATCCCGCCGGGGAATCCCATCTCGGGCGGTGCTTCGACTTGGCTCTGCAAGACCCAGCCCAGCAGGCCCTGCTGGTCGGCAATCTCCGAACGGCAGCAGGCGAGGCCGTGGGGGGCGGGGTCGGTTGCGGAGTCGAACAGGATCCACTCTCCGACCGGTTCGCGCAGCAGCTGCAGTGTGACGTCGGTGTTGATGTACGCGCCGCCGCTGGGCGAGTAGTCCCAGCCGACGGCTGCGCCGAGATCGCACAGGGTCGCGATACGGCCAAACGGTGTAGTCGTCTCGCCGGCCATCAGCTCGTGGTCGAGTCGGATCCATGTCAGACCGCGCCCGGGTTCTTCCGTTGACCCGTCGACGAATCGAATATCGACGCCATCTGCGTTGAAGCCTGGTCTCGGGTACTCGATCTCAGAGTGCGCGCCCGGATCGGCGCGTTCGAGCGGGATCGGCGGCAACACTGCGCCGTCACTCGACGTCTCGTGAGCGTCGGCGGCGGTGAGGGGAACCGTGGGGGCGAGCCACTGCGATGAGGCGCGCGCAACCAGACGACCACCTGTGAGAGGTTCGGTTGCTGATGAGGGGGCCTCGACAGCGCGCAGCTCTGCCTCGATCACCGAGGTGCGCCGTCCCGGCTTCACTGCGCGCGCCGTCACCGCGTACTGCGCCATCGGCATGCCCGAGAGAATCTCGACGGTGAGACGACTGCAGATCTGGCTGGTGCTGCCGAGCCGCCGCAGTTCGGTTTCGACCGCCCAGCCGAGCAGCCCGCAGATTGCCCCGCCGTGCATCACCTGATTGGCCCACGGACCGCGCGTCAGCTCAGTCGCGCGCACTCCGCCGGGCACCGGAACGAACAGCGCCGGTGGCATTTCCGCTGGTCGGAGCGAGTCGCCTGAAGCATCGGAGCTGCCGTGCTGCGGGTGAGCGGATCCGGATGCAGTGTTCAACACGGCGACAAGCTAGGTGGCAGGATGGTGACTCGCCGGCTTGGGAAGCCGGCAGCGCACGTCGGAGAGGGGGGCCGTGACAGATTCCGCTGTGGTTTCCCCGCCTGCGCGGAGGTCGCTGCTCACCCGCGTTCACCCGCTTGGTTGGGTCGCTGCTGCCACCATTCTGCTCGCCGTCGCAGGGCGACTCTTCTGGTACACCGAGTACTGGGTGGGCAATCTCGCCTGGTGGAACTGGCTGGTGCTCATCGGCGCCGCCGCCGCAAGCTTGTGGCACAACGGCCTCGACCGTTTGCGCCGCGGAATCGAATCGGTCGCTTCGGGCACCAAGACATTGGCGTGGATCCTCGCGTGGCTGGTCTTCTTCCTGCAGCTGTTCAACGTCATCACTCGCTACGGCAACGACCTCGTGGCGACTGACATTCTCTTCGGCGAGACAACGAGCCTGGCGTGGCAGTCATTCGGCTTGATGTTCCTGCTCGGCATGAACTACGGCGTCCGCGAAGGCGTGAACCCGCGCATCGACTTCTGGTGGGCGAACTTCAGCAACAAGCGCAAGGCGACGCTCGATTTCGTGATCCACTCAGCGTTGCTGCTGCCGTTCGTCGTGATGGCAATCCGCATCCTCAAGGGCTACGCGGCCACCTCTCTGGGCCGCCGATTCAACGGCGATTGGCCAAGCGGCTGGCGTGTCTGGGAGACCTGGGAGGACGCGGTCGACGCGGGCGGCCTGCCGGTCGGGCCGATCAAGGTGATGCTCCTCGTCGCATTCGCGCTCTTTGGCATGCAGATTCTGGCCGAGGTCATCAAGACCGGCTTCGTAATGATCGGTGACGACAAGCGCGGCAAGATTGTCGAGCTGGAAACACCTCTGCGAGTCGAATAGCGGCCAGATGAGTCAGCTTCTCGGCGTCATCAGCTCGGACATGGGCGTCTTCTTGGCGATGGCGATGTTCATCATCTTCATGGCCATGATCCTGACTGGCTACAACGTCGCGTTCTCCTTCGCCTCGACGGCGCTCGCCTTCGCATTTCTCGGCGACATGACGGGCACGTTCGACCCCGCCACGCTCAACACGCTGCCGGCGCGCTGGTTCGGTGCTATCAGCGACTCGACGTTGCTCGCGGTGCCGCTGTTCGTGCTGATGGGAGCGATCCTGGAGAGATCGGGCATGGCCGAACGGCTGCTCAACGCCGTGGGGATGCTGATGGGCGCGTTGCGGGGCGGCGTAGCCGCTGCGGTGGTGTTGGTGGGCACGCTGCTAGCAGCGGCCACTGGCGTGGTGGCGGCCACGGTGATCGTGATGGGCCTGCTGTCGCTGCCCGCAATGGTGCGGCTCGGCTACGACAACAAGCTGTCCACAGGTGCCATCATCGCGTCGGGCACTCTCGCGCAGCTGCTTCCTCCGAGCATCGTGCTGATCCTGCTGGCGCAGCAGATCGGCGTCGGCGTCCTGGGCCTGTTCGCAGGAGCGTTGCTGCCGGGGCTGCTGCTGAGCGGGCTGTACGTGGCGTACGTGCTCGGCGTGTCGTGGTGGAAGCCGAACATGGGGCCAGCGATGCCGCCCGAAGAGCGGACGCTGCTTGGCAATCCCTCGTTGAAGAGCAAAATCCAGATCGCGGCGCTGCTGGGATTCATGGTCGGCTGCGTCATGCTGCTGGCCAACATGCGTGTGGCGGCCATCGCTGCATTGTTCACGTTCTTCGTCTGCTTGGCGATCCTGTCGCGCACACGGATGCTGGCGGCCGAAGTCCTCATCGCCATCGTTCCCATCGTGGTGCTCATCCTTGGCGTGCTGGTGTCCATCTTCCAAGGCATCGCCACGCCGTCGGAATCAGGGGCGGTGGGTGTGTTCGGGGCCCTGGCGCTAACCGGTCTGAACTGGCTCTTCGACCGCTTGCTCCTGGCCGAGGGCGCAACGCACATCACACCGAAGTGGCGACTGAGCCGGGCCGCTGCGATTGAAGCCGGCAAGTCCACTGCAAACGTCGTCATCTTGGTGATGACGCTGCTGTTCAGCTCGACGTTCTTCAGCGCCATGTTCTTCCAACTCGGCGGCTCCGATCAGACGTCGAAATGGCTGACCTCGATCGGCGGCGGCAAGGTGGGCTTCGTCCTCGTCGCGATGGTCGCCGTGTTCCTGTTGGGCATCAATCTCGAGTTCCTCGAGATCACCTTCATCGTCGTGCCGATCTTCGTGCCCGCTATGGATTTGCTGGGCTTCACCCAGGACGAAAAGGTTTGGTTTGCGGTGCTCATGGCCGTCAACCTGAATATGGCGTTTATCTCGCCGCCCGTGGGCTTCTCCCTCTTCTATCTCCAGAGCGTGGCACCGCCCGAGGTGAAGACTTCCGACATCCACAAAGGCGCGTTCCCGTTCATGGGACTGCAAGCCATCGCGCTCGTCATCCTCGGATTCTTTCCCGGCATCACGTACACGTCCCTCGAGTTCTTTGGCTGACGCTCGTCCAGCTGTAGAGAGGGGAACTGTGCGCGTGCTAATTTCGTGTCGAGCGACGGGTGCGCTCGGGTGCATGCCGTCGGTAAGGGGGAGAACGGCAAAGTGACCATTCAGCAAGACGATGGCGTCGAGGCTGCAGAAGTGCCGGAAGGCGACGGCAGTTTCGACAGACGATCGTTCCTCAAGACCGGGCTGGGCGTCGCAGGGTTCGCCGCCGCCACAGCGGTGCTCGGCGCGTGCACGTCAGACGACGGCGACACAGCCGCATCCACAACTCAGGGCGGAGGCGAATCTGATGCTCCAGCGACGTCTGTAGCGCTCACACAGGACGGACCCGAAATCGTGTGGGAGATGGCCACGAGCTGGCCAGTCGCCCTTGTGACGCTGTTCGGCTCCGCACAGTTCTTCGCCAACGAGGTCAGCCGGCTCACCGGTGGCAAGTTCCAGATCAATCCTCGACCGGCGGGCGAGATCGTGGGCGGCCTCGAAGTGCTGCCCACCGTGCGCGATGTCGGCGTGCAGTCAGGTCACACGGCGTCCTACTACTACGTGGGCCTCAGCCCCGTGCAGCAGTTCGGCACGGCGGTTCCGTTCGGCCTCACCCAGCGCCAGCAGAATGCGTGGCTCTACAAGGGTGGCGGCTCGCAGCTGCTCAACGAGTTCTACGCGGAAGAGCACGGCATCATCGCCTTCCCCGCCGGAGGCACGGGCTGCCAGATGGGCGGCTGGTTCACCAAGGAGCTCAACACCGTTGCCGACTTGCAAGGCCTCAAGATGCGCATACCCGGGCTCGCGGGCCGGGTGCTGCAGAATCTGGGCGGCGAGCAGGTCACCCTCCCAGGCGGTGAGATCCTGCCGGCGATCCAGCAGGGCGCCATCGACGGCGCCGAGTTCGTCGGCCCTACCGACGACTTGATCCTGGGCTTGGACCAGTTCGTGGGCGATCTGTTCTACTACCACCCGGGCTGGTGGGAGCCCGGCACGGCGGTGGAAGTCCAGTTCCCGCTGTCGCTGTGGAACGATTTGCCCTCCGAGTATCAGGCGGCAATCGAGATCGCTGCAGCGTCGGCGAACATCAACACGATCGCCGACTACGACGTGCGCAACCAAGCCGACCTGCAGCGGGTGAAAGAATTCGCGAGCATTCGCGAATTCCCCGCCGAGCTCATGGCCGCGTTCAAGGAAGAGACGGAGAACGTGCTCGACAGCGTGGCAGCCGAGGATGCTCGGTTTGCCGCCATCTTGGAGCCGTGGCGAAAGTTCCGCGACGGCATCTCCGAGTGGCACAGCCTGGCCGAGCGCTCGTACTTGACCCAGCAGTCCCAGATCTAGTCCCCGTCGACACGAGCCGGCGACCGGGGCTTTCGCGCCCCGACGGGGCTCCGACGTCAACGAGTCTGCGTCAGCGGGGCGCATAGGGTGCCGTCGTGCATCCGTTCAGATTCGCAGTCCAGTACGGCAAACCCGAGAGCACGGCCGCGTTCCGCGAGATGGCGCGCAGGGTCGAGGATCTCGGCTACTCCACCTTGTATTGCCACGACCATTTCTGGGACAGCTGGTCGCCGATCGTGCATCCCGCCGTCGCAGCGGAGATCACCACGACGCTGAAGGTCGGCACGCTGGTGTTCGCTGCGGACTTTCGCCATCCCGCGGTGCTGGCGAAGGACTTCGCCACACTCGACTTGCTTGCCGAGGGTCGCACCGAGTTCGGGATTGGTGCCGGCTGGCTGACTGAGGACTACGAGCAGTCGGGCATTGCGCTGGAGGGGCCTGGCGTACGCATCGACCGGATGACCGAAGCCCTCGAGGTCATCAAGGGGCTGTGGCTCGGCGAGCCGTTCGACTACGACGGCGAGCATTACCAGATCTCGGGGATGGTGGGTCGGCCACTGCCGCACACGCCCGGCGGGCCTCCGATCATCATCGGCGGCGGTGGGAAGCGGGTGCTGTCCACCGCAGCCCGCTTGGCCGACATCATCAGCTTGAACCCGAACCTGCGGGAGGGCACCGTGGGAGCTGCCGCGGCGCGCAGCTCGGTGGCAGAGAAGTTCGCCGAGCGACGCCAATGGATCGCCGATGCCGCGGGCGAGCGATTCACCGAGATCGAGATCCAGCTCAACACGTTCATGGCGCTGGTCACCGAAGACGCCGACAGCATTCTCGAGCAATTCGCGCCCGGCTTTGGCTTGACGCTCGAAGAGGCCCGGGAGGTACCGCTGGTGCTGGCCGGCACGGTGGACGACATCTGCGAGCAGCTGCATCATCACCGCGAGGCGTACGGCGCCAGCTACATCGTGATCCACGATCCCGAGGTAGATGCGATGGCGCCCGTGGTGGCTCGGCTGGCGGGCACCTGAGCGGCTGGTCCCGCGAGCGCGTGGGCCTTTGACGAGCGCTGCCCCCAACATCATGACTGTGACACCCCAGTCCTAGGTTGTCCGTCGTGACACCCGCCGACACAGGAGCCAACCGGTCGACGTTGACGCGCATCAGGGTGCACCCGGTCGAGTTCGGTCGTCCCGCGCTCGCGCTGCTCGCCGACCTCATCGCAAATTCCAAGACACGCGATCCCTTCGCCGAAGTGACGGTTGTCGTGCCGACCAACTACGCGGGGGTCGCGCTTCGGCGCGCACTGGCCTCTGGGACTGGTGGTCCCGTGTCGAACTTCGGAGATGGCGTAGCTGCGGTCACCGCGGTCACGATGTTCGGACTGGCGCAACGGCTGGCGGCGCCGACAATGCACGTACGCGGTCGTCGCCCCGTCAACAACCACATCGTCGATGGGGCCATCCGGCGTGCGCTTGCCGAAGACGCCGGCATGTTCGCAGCCGTCGCCGATCACCCCGCTACTCAAACAGCGCTCGCGCGTGTGCACCGAGAACTGCGCGATCTGCGCGCCGACCAGCTTGAACACCTGCAGCAAATGTCTTCGCGGGCTAGCGAAGTCGTCCGCCTGCACGAACGCGCCTCCCGGATTCTCGCCGACGACTGGTACGACGAATTCGACCTGCTGCGCGAGGCAGCCCGCCTGGCTCGGCGAGATCCGGCCGCATCGGGAGCGGCTTCGGCTGACGATGCAGCACTCATCGATGGTCTCGAAACACTCATTATTCACCTCCCCCGAAGGCTGTTGCGGCACGAAGCGGCACTGCTGAGGGCGATTGCGCCGGTACGCGATGTCCACATCGTGCTCGGCGTCACGGGCGAGTCGGGAGCCGATGAGATTGCCGAAGGCGTGTGTGGACGGCTCAGGGTGACCCTCCCCCACCACGAAATCAGCCCCACGACCGCTGACCGCATCATCAGCGTCAGCGACGCAGACACCGAGGTGCGGACGGTCGTGCGTTCGGTGATCTCGGACCTCGCCGAGGGCGTTGCGCCAAGTCGCATCGCCGTGCTCCACGGCCCAACGGAGCCGTACGCACGCATTCTGGCCGAGCAGTTCGAGGCCGCCGGAGTTACGACGCACGGCAACTCGGGGCGCACGCTGGCCGAATCTGCGGTCGGACGTCTCGTCCTGGGCCTGGCAAGCATGGCGGCAATCACAACATTCGGGCGGCGCCTACATCGGTCGGACGTTTTCGAGCTGCTGGCCGATGTGCCGATCCAACGTTTGGGTCGATCGCGGAACAGTTCGGCGAACTCGGCTCTCGTGCCCGTGGGTTCATGGGAACGCCTGGCGCGCGCGGCACACGTCGTCGAAGGTGACGACTGGGAGCACCGGCTGGCTCGGCATCGCGAAGAGCTGCAGGCCGAGGCCGAACGCCAGCGCGCCAGTGACGATCCGTCCGAAACCAGAATCAACCGGCTCGAACAAGATGCGCGGCGTTGCGAAGACCTCTCAACGTTCATGCGAGAACTCGCAGCCAACCTCGACGAGGGGCGTGCCCTCAGGCAGTGGCCGCATCTGTGCAATTGGCTCGGTGGCCTGATCGATCGCTACCTCGGCACCGTCACCGCGGAGTCCCGCCCCGCAGGGTGGCCCGAGTGGGAGGTGACTGCTTCTGGACGCATTGACAGAGTGATCGGCGAGCTCAGAGACCTCGCCGCCGTCAAGGACGCAGCGAGCGTGTCCGTCATGGCCCGGATCCTGGCGGGAGCACTCGACCAGCCCCATGGCCGGAGCGGAACAACGGGCCGCGGCGTGTTCGTGGGCAAGATTGCCGGAGCGGTCGATCTCGTCACCGAGCGCGTGTACGTGCTGGGGATGGCAGAAGGCACGTTTCCGACGCGGCAGCGAACCGACGGACTCGTTGCTGACGAAGAGCGCAAGTTGCTCGGCAACGCCCTGGTGCACAGCGGGAGCTACACCGCTGAACAGCATCGCGATTTCCTCGCCGCACTCTCGAGTGCCTCCGGCCGCGTCACGCTGCTGTTCCCGAGGGGCGATCTTCGACGAAATGCCGAGAATGTGCCGTCACGATGGCTGTTGCCGACCGCGCGCAAGCTCACATCGGGAGCTCAACGAAAGGTCCGCGACTACCTCGATGGGGATGATCTCGCTGCGGCAGCGCGAGACCGTAAGGCCGCTGACATCGTCGAGGTTGCGTCATTGATCGGAAGCGTGCGCAACGCGCCGTTCCCCGCGACAGCCCAGGAATACAACTCTGCGAGCCTGCTCGCAGCCAGGGCCGACGGCACCACGTTCGATCAACACCCACTGTTCGACGCAGATGTCGCGTTCCGGCGAGGAGTCGAGCTTGCAGCGGCACGTCGCAGTTCCCACTTCACACGTTTCGACGGCAACCTGAGCGGCTTCACAGTCCCAACCGGTGGACCCGAAGGTGTCCTTTCTGCGACGCGGATCGAACAGTGGGCGCGGTGCCCTCGGCAGTACATGTTCGACCGCTTGCTGAGAGTGACCGAGATCGAGGAGCCCGAGTCCATTGTGCGGCTGAGCCCCTTCGAACGCGGCCGGATGATGCACGACGCGATCGACCGATTCCTCGCCGATCTGCTTGCGGGGGCATCACCCGACCAAGGCATCCGACGATCGGCGATGCAGCCCGGTCAGGGCGAACTCGAGCGCATCGGCACGGAACTTGCGTCCGATCTCGAGCGGCGAGGATTGACCGGGCTCGAGCTGCTGTGGGAACTCGATCGCGCCACGATGCTGGCGGATCTCGGCGAATTCGTGCAGCGAGACCTTGAGCGGTCAGGACCCGCCGGACAGATCATCGCGTCAGAGCATCGCTTCGGGTTCGACGATGACTCTGCCCCTCCGGTGCGCTGGGATCTCGGCGACGGCCGCGAGGTGTACTTCCGAGGCGCCATCGATCGGATCGAGCGGCAATCCGACGGGCGGCTCGTCGTCATCGACTACAAGACCGGCACCCACCGCAGTTTTCGGGGAGTCGCACCGCCGAGTCGTTCGGGTGCCAGTCCGCATGATCCGACCGTGCGCGGTACGAAGCTGCAGCTCGGCGTCTATGCACTCGCCGCGGCACACCACTTTGACGACGGCGCGGATCCCACCGATTCCGTCGCCCACGCCGCTTACTGGTTCATCACATCGGTACGAGGCGGCTGGCAGTGGATGGGCTTCGATGTGACGGACTGGGCGATGCAGCGCTTTGCCGAAGTTGTCCGGACGATTCTGGAGGGAATCGACGCGGGCATCTTTCCGGGATACGTCACGGCTGCGGACGGCCGTCACAGCGGCATGCACTGTCCAGCGTGCGATCCAGACGGGCTCGGCTCTGCACAGCTTCGCCGGCAGTGGCTTGCCAAGCGAAGCGACCCGGCCCTCGCTGCGTTCGTTCAGCTGGCCGAGCCGGACGACGCGGCTGGGGAACACACTCATCTCGAGGGCGTCGGGTCACCATGAATGCCTCCGCCAAGTCTGGGGCGTTGCCGGCCGACCAAGCCGAGCGGGATCGCGTCCGGGAGGAATTGGGCACCACCTTGTTCGTGGAGGCTGGGGCAGGCACGGGGAAGACGAACTCGCTGATCCAGCGGGTGTTGTCGCTAGTGACAAGTCCCGAAGCAGTCCCGCTCTCGAACATCGCAGCGATCACGTTTACCGAGAAGGCAGCTGCCGAGTTGCGCAATCGCATCCGAGCCGAGCTGCATGCCGAACTCACCCGTGCCGTCGACAACCCCTCGGACGGCAACGCCATCAGCGTCGAACGACTCCAATCTGCGCTCGATGAACTCGACGGGGCTGCCATCTCGACGCTGCACAGCTTCGCTCGGCGCCTGTTGGGCGAGCATCCCGTCGAGGCCGGGCTGCCGCCGACGTTCGAGACCCTCGACCCCATCGCGAGCGAGGTCCAATTTGACGAGCGTTGGAGCGCCTTCGTCGACTCGCTGCTGTCGTCAGACTCCAGATGCCGCTGGGCCATCGAGATGGTCGATGCCGCTGGCGTGGGGATCGACTCGCTGCGGCAGATGGCCCTGCACTTCAATGACAACTGGGATCGCCTGAACTGGACGCCCGTCGCTGCTGCGACACCGTCGATCCCCGTCGAATCCCTGGTCGATGCCGCACGACGATTGCTCCTGCACGGCAACGAATGCACCGAGTCGACCGACAAGCTGCTGGCACGATTCGGCCAGCTCGAAGCGTGGACCGCACGTCTCGATGCGGCGCGCAACGACCGTGAGCGTCTGGCCGTGCTGCTCGCCAGTGGAGCCGGAGGCATCCCGAGGGTCGGCAATGTCGGCAGCAAGGGCAACTGGCCCGATGCGGTGTCGATCCGGGATGGCTTCGCAGAGCTCGACGAGGCGCGCGGTGAAGCGGCACGCGAGGTGCTGGACGCCGCCATCGGGCAGCTCGCCACAGAGATCCGCACATTCACACTCGACGCCGCCGAGACGCGGCGTTCGAGTGGCACGCTCGAGTTTCACGACTTGCTGGTGTGGGCCCGGTGGCTGCTGCGCGACTCGCCGCAACGCTCGGAGGTGCGCACCGCGCTCCGCCAGCGATACCGGCGCCTGCTGCTGGACGAATTCCAGGACACCGATCCGATCCAAGTCGAGCTTGCAACGCTGATGTGTTCGGTTGACGTCGACGAATCACCACGCGACTGGCGCCACGTCGAGACCGAGCCAGGTCGGCTCTTTTTCGTCGGCGATCCCAAGCAATCGATCTACAGATTCCGGCGAGCCGACATCGGCCTGTACCTGGCTGCTCGTGAGCGATTCGGAACTCTCACCGGCGCGCAGACATCGCTCAGCGTCAATTTCCGTACCGCAGCGCCCATCATCGATTGGATCAACGGCGTGTTCAGCGTCATGATCGTGCCGCACCCGTCCAGCCAGCCGGACTACGCGCCGCTGCGTGCGTGGCGCCCTGCTGCTGAGGAGGGGGCACCGGTCACCTTGCTGGGTCGCAACGAGCACAGCAAGGACACTTCGGCCGCCCAAGTGCGCGTCGCCGAAGCCGCTGACGTGGCCAGAGCGATCGTGGCTGTCGTCGAGGGGCACTGGAGCGTTGCCGACCCACACACCCGCGAGACTCGCCAAGCTCGGTTTGAGGACGTCGCAGTGCTGATCCCGACGCGCACGAGCCTCGACGAATTGGAACTGGGCTTGTCGAACGCGGGCATCCCGTATCGACTCGAAGCATCCTCGTTTGTTTGGCGCAGTGCAATTGTCCGCGACTTGATGATGTGCTTGCAGGCGATTGCCGACCCGACCGACGATCTGGCGATCGTGAGCGCGCTGCGCACCCCTCTGTACGGCTGCGGCGACGACGACCTGTACAAGTACGCGCAGCACGCGACCGGGTGGAACTACTCCTCACCTCGTCCCCAGGGTGTCCCAGACGGCCCCGATCATCCGGTTGCCAATGGCCTCGCCCACTTGCACGAGTTGCACGAGGCCCACTCGTTGGTATCGCCCGCTGTCATTGCCGACCGGTTGCTACGCGATCGCCGGGTGTTCGAGCAAGCAGTCGCCGGGCCGCGGACGCGCGAGACATGGCGCCAACTCCGGTTCGTCGTGGACCAAGCGCGCGCGTGGTCCGAGAGCCAGCACAGCGGCTTGCGGAGCTTTCTGCGTTGGGCGCGCCGTCAAGCATCCGATGGCGCGAAGGTGACCGAAGCGGTGCTGCCAGAGTCCGACGACGACGCGGTCCGGGTTATGACGATTCACGCCTCGAAAGGCCTGGAGTTCCCGGTCGTCGTCATGACGGGCCTGCAGAACACTGCCACAGCACATCGCGACTCCACCGAGGTCGGATTCGGGTCAGCGGCGTCAACGCCCGCGATTCGACTTCGCAGCGGGGTCCAAACCGCCGATTACGACGATTGGGTTGCAGATGAGCAGCTGGCAGGTCACCACGAGCGAATCCGCCTGCTGTACGTGGGTGCTACCCGCGCCCGCGACCATCTGGTCGTCTCGCTGCACCGCAAACCGCTCGGGGCGTCCCGACCCGACGAGCATCGACTCACCAGCGCGCAGGTCATCTGCGAAGCAATCCTTGCGGGGGACGTGGCGGATCACGCAGTGTGGGCAGACGATTGGTCCAGTGACGTCAACGCCATGCCTCCCGCCTCCGGTCCGGCGCAATCGGTTCCGATGATCGAACGCTCCGAATGGCGAAGCCGCCTTGACGCGGCATTGGCATCCACGAAAGCAGCGGCCTCGCTCAGCGCCACCACCATCGCCCGAGCCAGTGCCCAGCAGGGGAAACCTCTTGACGATGCCGACACGACCGATCTTGCGGCGGGACTCGCCAAGGACGGTCCCGACGACCATCTCGGGGTCGAACACGCGATCGGCTCTCGGGGGCGCTACGGAACGTCCTTGGGTCGGGCTGTGCACGCGGTGCTCCAAGACGTCGATCTGCGGAGCGGCGATCACTTGGCGCCGCTGGCCCAAGCCGCCGCAGCAGCTGAGGGTCTTTCCGATCGGCAACGTGCCATCGAGCGGTATGTGCGCTGTGCCCTCGACAGCCCGACGGTTGCGGAAGCCATTCGAGGACGCCATTGGCGTGAGATCTATACGGCGGCACCGTCCGACTCCGCGAGCGATCGCCGCGAGACGCTTGCGAGCAGCCATTCTGCCCCAGTCATTGAGGGCTACATCGACCTGCTCTATGAGCGAGAGGACGGAGGTCTTGTCGTCGTGGACTACAAGACCGACCGGGTCGATGACGAAGCCTCAATTCGGCGCAAGGTCGACGACTACCGCCTGCAAGGCGCCACGTACGCCTGGTGCCTTGAGCGATCGGCGGGACGCCGCGTCTCCGAGGTGGTGTTCCTCTTCCTGTCGAGCAACGGGCCTGCACGATCGGGGGTCTTGGCCGGAGACGACCTAGCAAGAGCCATCGGCGAGGTCGAGGCTGTGGCCTCGAACGTCGCCTCCTGAGCACTCCGGCTGACGGATCCGTCCCCACATCGGCCAGCGCGAGCGTCGAGGAAGAAGACGCAGCGCTGAACTGCTCAGCCCAGCGCACGGGGCGGGGGCTGGTAGCCGCCCGTTAGCTCGCCGATGCGGCGGGCCAGCGCCATTGTGGTGCGATCGCCGCCGTAGGGGCCGACCACCTGGAATCCGATGGGCAGGCCTTGTGGCGTGAGGCCCAGGGGCGGCACCGTTGCTGGCAGGTAGGACATGCCGGTCAGGATCGTCCAGCGCGTCATCTCGATGTAGGGCCGCTCGATGCCGTTGGCAGGAATGCTGCGCTCGGCGAAGGTGCCTTGCTGCATGTGGTCGAACGGCGGGTGGAAGCTCACTGGCATGAGGATCGCGTCGTAGCGGGTGAAGAACTCCGCCCACTTCCGGCGGCACTCCTCGCGGGCGATGTGGCGCTCCAGCCAACCACGATGGTTCGGTCCCTCGCCGCGGCCAGCAAGCGTCATGGCCGCTCGTACCAGCCACAGACCGGTCTCCCACGCCGGCAATGGGTCGATGTCCGGCCTCGCTTCGCGATCGACGCTCACGCCGTTCGCTTCAAGCGCCGCAACCGCCGCGTGCATCACTTCCAACACGTCGCCGTCGACACCGCAGTACGGATCGTCAAGCCACGCAGCCACCCGCATCGACCCCACGTCGCCTGGCGCTGGCGGCAGCTGCGGCACCCACGGCGTCTCACGACGCAGGAGCACGTCGAACAGCAGCTCCAGATCGTCGCAGCTGCGCGTCAGCGGACCGAACACGTTGATGTCGGACTCGGTGGTGCCGCCGCGTACGTGATCCAAGTAGCCGGTGGTCGGGATCAGCCCGAAGCTCGGCTTGTGACCCCAAATGCCGTTGTACGAGGCCGGGAAGCGGATCGAGCCTCCGATGTCGGTGCCGATTTCAAAACCGGTGAAGCCCATCGCCGTCGCGGCGGCGGCACCGCCCGACGAACCGCCGGGAACCTTCGTCAGATCCCAGGGATTGCCGGTGGTGCCGAACAGGTCATTGAAGGACTGGTTGTCGGCCGACCAGCGCGGCAGGTTCGTCTTGCCGATCACGATCGCACCGGCTGCGCGGGCAGCAGCCACGACGGCGGCATCTGTATCGGGAACATTGTCAGCCAGCTCGCGCGCTCCGCCGGTTGAGCGGATCCCTGCGGTCATCAATGCGTCCTTCGCCGTGAACGGGACACCGTGCAACGGTCCGAGCGTCTGGCCACTGGCCTGAGCGGTATCCGCGGCCGTTGCACGCTCGAGCGCAGCGTCAAAATCGCGGGTGACCACCGCGTTGACATCACCGTCGAGACGCTCGATGCGCTCGATCACGTGGCTGACGAGTTCACGGCTCGACAGCTCCCCCGAAGCAATGGCTGCCGCCTGCTCGGTCGCACTCCACAGTCCTAGATCATGTGTCATGTGCTCATTCCAGCAGTTCGGCCGCCTCCAAGTCGCCGACGTGGATGGCGTGGCGGTCTGCCATCGTGGCAAACAGTTGCCCGACGCTGCTACTCAGTGCGCTCCACGACGAACAGCGTCTGCTCGGGCTTGCCGACGACGACGGCCAGGTTTTCGCCAGCCCAGCCGATCTCGCCGTGGGCCTCCTCCACGTCCGGGATCGGGCAGACCTCCCAAGTCTGATCGCCCCGTCGCAGCAGTGCCATCCCGTCAGACACCTCGACGCTCGTCGTGACCTCCAACATCGTGGTTTCGTGCAGTGCAACGCCGATCGCATCGCCCGTCGACGGGCGCACAGCGGTGAGTTCTCGCGCTTCGACGGTGTACAGGGGTGCCTCCGTCGGCGTCCACTGCAACCCAGAACGCTTCAGTGCCGCCGCCGGCGCGTCGTCGCTGGCCACTCGCGGCCAGTGCTGAGCGAAGTCCGGTTCGAGCTCGGCCACCAGCCAGCTCTGTCGCTGCAACTCGTCTAGCCCGAGCAAGTCGTTCACCAGCTCGGGGGCGGCGCCGGTGGGCGCGTCGTATTCGCCCGCATCGGCGCACGCGTCATTCAGCCAGAGCCGCTCGGTGCGCTCTACCACCACGGCCGCATCCGTGAGGTACACCCGCGCGTCCAGCAGTTCTGAACTCACCATCGGCGGTGTGCCGTCGTCGATGCGTGTGAAGCTCCAGCCTTCGGCAGTCTTCACGCCGACGACGTGCTCGATGGCGCATTCGAGCGGCCGCACAACGCCCACGATCGCGATCCGCTCGGACGCCGACAGGTCGACCGCCACCACCTCGATGTCCTCGGGCAATCCCACCAACTGCCACTGCGAGCCGTCGAAAGCGTACCAGTCGTCGGCAGACTGGGCGAGAGCGTGCGCGCCGCTGAACGAATAGCGCATTGCCGTGCCTTCGGCTTCGTCGGGGGGCGCCACCGCCGACACCGCCGCCGCAAACACGACACCGCTTCCACCGGAATCTGCGCGGGGGCTCTCGTCGGACGTTTGCGACGCGCCAGCCTCGGTGTCCTGCGGCGCTGTCTCAGCTTCGGTCGCCCTAGCGACTTGAGGTTCTTCGGCCTCATCGGCCATCTCAAACTCGATGGCCGATTCCGGCATGTCGTCCGCGGCCGCAAACGTATCGTCGCCGGTTTCGCCGAAGTCGCCGCTGGCGCCGAGCGGGTCTTGCATCTCCTCGGCGAAATCATCACTGGCGATATCGGCGTCGGCCTCAGTGCCGTAGTCCTGCGCCCCTCGGTCTTGGAGCGAGACGACGCCGATCGCCGCGACAGCGACGAGGGCGAATACACCTGCTCCGCCGCGTACGGCGTTGCGTCGCCGCTGCATCTGCGCGGCGCGTGCGCGCACCGCACCCAGCGAGCCCGACCCGGCAGGGAGGGACGCTGCGGTCTGCTGCAGATGGCTCCGAAGGCGGTCCGCTGCGGTCATCGAACCTCACCTCCCGCTGCCGTCGAATCCTCCAGAACCGCTCGCAACTGCTCCAATCCGCGGCTGAGCCTGCTCTTGACCGTGCCGGACGCGATGCCGAGTGCCGTCGCGGTCTCCGCGACGGACCAGTCGAGGTAGAAGCGCGCCACGATCACCGCGCGGTGCGCGTCATTGAGGCTTTCCAGCGCGTGCTCGAGGTCCAGATCTCGTGGCCGATCCTCAATAGCGTGAGGCTGGGCAAGCAACGGCCGCCGCTCGCGCTCGCGCTGAACGCGACGCAACCACGATCGGGCCCAGTTCAGCCCGACCCGGTAGACCCACCCTTGCGGGCTCGAGTACGTGCTGACGCTCCCCCAGCGCTGGCACGCCCGGGCGAATGCCTCGTCAGCGGCCTCTGCGCCCAGCGCGGCATCGCGCAGTGCCAGTCCCAGCGCACGCGCCATTTCATCGCGATGCGCGACATAGAAGTCGTCGAACCGTGCAACCACCACTGCGTGGGCGGCGGGCGCGTCCGACGACGCTGCGTCGTCAGCGGAACTGGACATCGGTCTGGTGCCGATCAGCGCGGGGCGGTATTGCTTGTGCAACTGCATCAGTGCGCTGGGCATCAGTGCGCTGGGCATCAGTGCGCTGGGCATCGATGGGATGGGAATTGAAGCGATGAGCACGCCAGACATCAGAGGTCCCCGCTAAGACTGCCTGCCAATAGAGACGCCGGGAACCACGATTCGGTTCCATCACGTCTGCACCCCGAGGCGGGCGTCGCCGACGGCTTGGGACCTCTCCGCTGAGCATCGCGCCGCATCGCGTCGAGACTCCCGCACGACAGCCCTCGTGGGCCCGATGTTCGCCGTTTCGGTCAAGGACGCTGCGCCTGGGCCGCGTGTGCATCTTCGAGCAGTACTCCCGCTTGGCCAAGCGCGTCGACTTCGGCTCGTCCCGAACCGAGCCATTCAGCGAGAACGGTGGCGTTGTGCTCGCCAAGGTGAGACGCCATGGCGTCGGGCGCGACCCCGGACTTCGCTGATGTTTGCGCTGTGGTTCCGCTGAAGCGATACGGCGTCTGCGGGACGCGACGGGTGCCGCCGTCGCGCGCGTCGATCTCGACGGATGAACCGCGGTGCAGCGCAGTCGGCGAGTCGTAGGCATCGGCGGTGGTCTTGACGTCACCCCACGCAAGGTTCGCCGCGTCGAGCGCTGCCAGCATTTCGTCGCGGGTCGCGAACGAACGCAAGAACGCGTTGATCGCGTCAGTGCGATACGCCCGTTTCGTCGGGATGTCGGCATCGGGCGGCGACGTGTCAGCGACGCCGTGGACCTCGCTGAGCTGCTTCCAGATCCAACGGAAGTCACCCGCTGTGAGGATGGGACCACCGGTGCCCTGCCACACCAAGCCGCCGTTCGGCTTGTAGCGCAACCCGTCGAGCGCAAGGTGGCTGCCCTCGTCGGTCGCCAAGAAGGTGTCCAGCATGGCGATGTCGACGTGCTGGCCGCAGCCGGTCTGTTCGGCCACTCGCAGCGCTGCGAGGATGCCGATCGCGCCGTGCAGTGACGCGTTGGTGTCCGCGACCGCAAGATTCAAGTCCTCGACCGGCCCGGAGTTGGCCTCGGCTGAACGAGCGAGCCAACCGGACTCAGCATGAAGGATCGGCGCGTAGGCAGCACGGTGCGATTCCGGGCCTCCGTGCCCGAAGCCGCTGATCGACAGCATCACCAGCGCAGGGTTCGCCTCGGAGAGTTCGGCGAACGACAGCCCCTGTCGTTCCATCACTCCGGGACGGAAGTTCTCGATCAGCACGTTGGCCTGCGCCGCAAGTCGCTTGACCAGCTCTGGGCCGCCCTCGGCGCGCAGATCGATGCAGAGATTGCGCTTACCCACATTCTGCTGGGTGTAGAAGCCCGCCAACCCGGCCCGGTTCTTGCCCCACAGCCGCGTCACGTCGCCCTCGGGAGGCTCCACCTTGACGACGTCGGCGCCCAGATCGCTGAGGATCCGGCCAGCGAACGGTCCCGCGAGCACCCGACTCATGTCCAGCACTCGAATGCCCTGCAATGGTCTCATCGGCATCTGCTCCCGATGCTCGTCAGCGCGGGCGGTCCCCGGCGATCGTCACTCGCAACATGTGGCGCCGCTGGCCGTGGTAGTCGTTCAGCGCGTAGTGCTGAACGCTGCGGTTGTCCCACATGGTGAGCGTGCCCGGCTCCCAGCGCACTCGGCACGTGTAGTGCTCGTGGGTTGAGTGGTCGAACAAAAGGTCGAGCAGCGCCTTGGATTCGTGTCGGCGCATGCCACACAGAGCCTCGGTGAAGGGCCGGTTGACGTACAGCGCCTTCGCCGCAGTCTCAGGATGAGTGCGCACCACCGGATGGGTCACGGTGGAATGCGCGTCTTGAGAAACTTCGACTGCCATCGAGCTGCGGCGGCCGGCGTGGCGATCCGAGTCTCCGCCCCGCCCGTATTGGCTCGCTGCGGAGTGCACCGCGCTCAGGCCCTCCGCAATGCCCTTCATGGTGTCCGACAGACCCCGGTAAGCAGCCTGCTGGTTCGCGAACAACGTGTCCCCGCCGAAGCGCGGCACCTCCACCGCGTACAGCGCGGTCGCCATCGGCGGGCACTCGAGGAACGACATCTCCGAGTGCCATCCGCCGCCGAAGTTGACTGTCTCGTGTGGCTCCTTGATGACCGGCACAACGTCCGGCGCCTCGTCGGTGCCTCCGAGGTACGGATGCCGTTCCAAGTCGCCGAAGCGCCGGCCGAATCGGGCGACATCGGGAGCTGTCATGTGCTGGTCCCGAACGACCACCACGTGATACGTGCACAGCGCCTCGCGGATTGCGGCACTGAGCCTGCCCCCATCGGGGTGGGAGTCGAGCTCGGCGAGGTTGAGCGGGCTGCCGTCCGCGGCCCACAACTCGGCACCGAGCGCGCCCGCAAGCGGCCGCGCTTCGAGACCACCTGATGCGATCAGCTCCTGAGCTGCTGTCATGCTCATCGCGCGTCGCTCCCCTGCTCCGGGCCGCGGCACCGTCGCGCAGCCGCCATCGCCGCCAGCGGATCTGCCTGCCGCAGGCGCCGTGCCACTTCCCCCGCCGCAAGTATCGCCTCATTGGGGTCGGGACCGCACGGGGTCATGTTCACGTGCCGGCAGCCCGCCTCGAGGTATGGCTGGAAGAAGTCCACGATGTCGTCCACGGTGCCATACGGCGTGTATTTCTCGAAGGCCTTGAAGGGCACACGATAGAAGCGTTCGAGCTCGGGGCCGACACAGCTCGCCGCCTGCGCCCGGTCATCGGCGATGCCGACCCACAACTGGATGCCATGGTCGGGCACATCCGGGACCCCACCCGGGACGGCCCGCTCGGTCTCAGCCGTCTCGGCGTAGAGCTTCAGCGCCGCCTGGTAATGCTCGATCGTGCACCAGATGCCGAGCCAACCATCGGCGAAGCGACCCGCTCGCCGGATGGCGGAATCGGATCTGCCGCCCACATAGGTCGGGATGGGCGGATCGGGTATCGGCACGATCCGAGCGGCGTCAATCGAGAAGAACTCGCCGTCGTGGCTCACCGTGTCCCCGCGCAGCAGCCGCAGCACGATGTCGAGCGATTCGTCGGTGCGCCGGCCTCGTGTGCGAGGGTCGACTCCGCATACCTCCACCTCGTGCCGGTCGTCTCCGCCGATGCCAACGCCAAAGCTGATGCGTCCCGGAGCCATCTCGGCCAGGTTTGCAAGCTGACGTGCCACGGGGACCGGATGCCGCAACGGCAGCAGGTACACACCGAGGTAGACGCCCAAGTCTGGATGAAGGTTTGCCAGTGCGGCCGCGGTGACCATGCCGTCGTTGCCATGGCCGATCCGAAAGCTGACGTGATCGGCGAAGAACATGGTGTCGATGCCGGCGTCGGCGACGAGTTCGACCATCTCGCGACGCTCCGCCCAGGGGCGCGACCACAGCTTGACGTCAGGAGTCACACCGACACGCAGTGGCGGCACACCGCCGCCAGCTCGCGGCTGCGCGACCAGCGTGTCGGTGCTCATGGTGCAGCCATCGCTGTGCGCGCTGGTCATTGCGCCTCCGCAGTGTGGCCGTCTGTGTCCCACACCACCGGCAGGTGCTTGAAGCCGTGCTGGAAGTTCGACAGCAGGCGCTCTGGCGGCCGAGCCGGATCGCGGTCCAGTCGCAGGTTCGGCAGCCGCCACAGCGCCTCAGTGAACATGGCGGTCATCTGCCGCCTCGCAAGATGCGCTCCCAAACAAAAGTGCGGTCCGGCGCCGAAAGTCAAGTGGTCGTTGGGGCTGCGTTCGATGTCGAATCTATCTGGATCCGCGAAGACGGCCGGATCCCGATTCGCCGCGACGTGGAACACGACCACCTTGTCGCCCGCTCGCACCTCGCGCCCGCCGAGCTCGGTGTCGCGAGTGGCGGTGCGCCGGAAGTGCACCACCGGCGGCATGAACCGCAGCATCTCCTCGATTGCACCCGGCAGCAGCGAACGGTCCGCGATGAGCCTTGCCATCTGGTCAGGGTGGTGCAGCAGCGCCCACAGGCCCCCCGGGATGCCGTTGCGCAGTGTCTCGTTGCCCGCTACGGCGAACAGGAAGAACATCGTCTCGAACTCGTCGTTGGTGATGCCGCCCTCGTCATCGGGAGCGGCCAGCAGGATCGACACCACGTCGGACCCGGGGTTCGCACGCTTGTGCTCGGCGAGATCATGCGCGTACGAGTACATGTCGGCCAGGCCCTCTCGCGACCGAGGGTCAGGCATACGACCGTCCGCGCCGGGTCGGATCCGGACGCGCACCTCACGCGAGCGCTTCGCCATCTCGGTTCCCGCAGCCGGGTCGAATGCGTCGGAAACCGCGTACTCGGCGTCCTGGTAGCCGATGACCCGATTCGACCAGTCGAACAGCAGCATGCGGTCTTCGGTAGGGACGCCCATGATGTCCGCGAGCGTCAGCAGCGGAAGCTCGGCGGAGACGTCGGTCGCGAAGTCGGCGCGGCCCAAGTGCACCACATTGTCCACAAGCGTCGTGGCCCGATCCGAGATGGTGGCCTCGAGTTCGGCGACAGCGCTCGGCGTGAACGAGCGCATGAGAAGCCGGCGCAGACGCGTGTGCTGCGGCGGGTCTTGGTTCAGCATCATGCGCTGGACGAACGCGAGCATCTCGGCCGTCTTCGGGTCGCGGATCTGCGTCCCGCCGAAGTGCGACGAGAACGTCGCTGCGTCGCGGAGCACCCGATTCACCAGCTCGTGGGTGAGCACCGCCCAAAACCCAGGTCCGGGTTCCCAGCCCATCAGCTCGGGCTCACCGATCCACCCCACCGGAGCGTGCGCTCGCAGCTCTGCGATCAGGTCATGGGGCACGCCGTCGAGATACGTGCGCGGGTCGAACAGTGGCGTCGGGTCCGGGGCAACTTCGGCACCGCCTGGCGCGTCGATTGTTGCGGGCATCGGGTTCAGCCTGCCACCTGGCGCTGGGGAGAATCGATGCTCGCTGAGCCGCCCGTCGGGCGGATCGGCGGAGCGGGCGGCTTGGCAAACACAAAGAACAGCATTCCCATGCCCGTCAAGATTGCGAGTGCGACAAAGCCGAAGGCATAGCTGCCGGTCATGTCCGCCAGCCAGCCGGCCGCCAGCGGGCCGACGACCGGTCCCATCATCACGATGACCGAGCTGATTCCCATGATCGCCGCGAACGACGACGAGCCGAAGTAGTCGGCACGCAACGCTTGCATGAGTGGGCCTCGCGCCCCCCACGCCAACCCGTGCAGCAACAAGAACGCCACAATGACCGTCAAGTTCGGTGCCCAGGCCAACAGCAGCAAGCCAGCAGAGTGTCCGAGCATGGCGATCGACGCGATGAGTCGTTTGTTGACCCGGTCGCCCAGCCAGCCTCCGACGGCCATGCCGGCCAATTGCATCAGCGGCAGTGCAGCAGCGACGAAGCTGGCGCGCTGCAGCGAGTACCCCCGTTCAGCCGTCAGGTAGAGCTGGAGGTGGGCCATGACGGCACCGACCACCAGCAACGCGCTCATGTGCCCGAGCGAGATCATCCAGAACGCACGCGTGCGCACGGCCTCGGAGGCCGTGAAGTGGATGTCGGAGAGTCCCTCGGCGCGCACCGTGCGGCGATTGGCCACAACGACGGCACCGCCGTCCACCTCTTGGCCGTAGTCCTCGGGCCGTCCTTCGAGGTACTTCGCAAGCCACCAAGCCACAAGGGCGCCCCCGACACCGGACACCGCCGCGGTGGTGCGCCAGCCGAAGCGTGAGAACGACAGCACCACGAGCGGCACGCCCATGCCGCCGAGGGCGAGGCCCATGCCGCCGATTGCCAGCGCTCGTGCCCGCAGCCGCTCGAACCAGCGCACGATCGAGACCGTGACGGTCAAGAAACCGCAGAAGCCGGTTCCGATTGCCAGCAACAGGAATGCGCCGTAGAACTGCCACAGCGATTGGATCTGGCTGAACGCGACGAAGCCGATTGCCATGAACACGGCCCCGGTTCGAGCAATGGCCCGAGGCCCGAAGCGATCGAGCAGCCAGCCTTGGGCGGGCCCCAGCAGCGCCGTCTCGGCACGGTTCATGGCGAACGCACCTGAAAGGGCAGTCTTGCTCCAGCCGAATTCCTTCTCGAGCTCGACCAGGTATGAGCCCATCGCGTGCATCACCAAGGCGGCCTGAAGGCCTTGTGTGATTCCTCCCGCGGTCACCACCTTCCAACCACGGAAGGCGGTGCGCCGTTTGGACATCGGTACATCCTGCCCCATCCGGGCCGGTGCGCGTCGGGGGGACAAGCCCCTCTGCGCCCTGATCTATGCTGCCTTTTTTCCATTCACCACGGATACACGTCCTGCGATCGAGCGAGGGAGGCACCACATGGCACGAACGGTGACCGCCGCAATCGTCCAGGTGGCCTGGACGGGCGACAAGGACTCCATGATCGAGCTCCACGACAAGCACGTCGCCGAGGCGGCCGCCGCAGGCGCCAAGGTGATGTGCTTCCAAGAGTTGTTCTACGGGCCCTACTTCTGCCAGGTGCAAGACGCCGAGTACTACTCCTACGCGGAAGCCATCCCCGATGGCCCGACCACCAAGCGCTTCTGTGAGCTCGCGGCCCAGCACGAGATGGTTCTGGTCGTGCCCATGTACGAGCGCGAGAAGGCCGGATTCCTGTACAACACCGCAGCCGTGATCGACGCCGACGGGACATATCTCGGCAAGTACCGCAAGAATCACATCCCGCAGGTCAAGGGGTTCTGGGAGAAGTTCTATTTCCGACCCGGCAACCTCGGCTACCCCGTATTTGAGACCGCAGTCGGCACCGTCGGCGTGTACATCTGCTACGACCGCCATTTCCCCGAAGGCTGGCGGGCCCTCGGACTCGCCGGAGCAGAGATCGTGTTCAACCCCTCCGCCACCAGCCGTGGACTGTCCGCCTACCTGTGGCAGCTGGAGCAGACCTCCGCTGCGGCGGCGAACATGTACTACGTCGGTGCCATCAACCGGGTCGGCGTCGAGCCGCTCGGCGACAACGACTTCTACGGCACGTCGTACTTCGCCAACCCGCGCGGCCAGATCGTGGACAAGGCCGCGTCGGACCAAAAGGACGAGCTCGTGGTGTGCGACCTCGACCTCGAGATGGTCGACGAGGTCCGCAACCAGTGGGCCTTCTACCGGGACCGCCGCCCCGACTCCTACGGGCCGCTGACGGCGCCCTGACCCAGGTGATCCAGATCCGGATCACCTACGACACCGCCACAACGCTGAGCTAGCCGCACAGGGGGACACGAAGATGGCGACGCTGATCACCGGAGGCACCGTTGTCAGCCCGACCGGGGCAGATCCGGCTGAGGTGCTCATAGACGGCGAGCAGATCGTGGCCGTTCTGCAACCAGGCAGCGATATCGCCGTTGCGGCCGAGCACGGCGCCGAAGTGGTCGACGCCAACGGACGGCTGGTGGTGCCCGGCGGGGTGGACGTGCACACCCACATGGAGCTGCCCTTCGGAGGCACCTACGCCTCCGACACTTTCGAGACGGGCTCGCGGGCCGCGGCCTGGGGCGGCACCACCACCATCGTCGACTTCGCGGTGCAAAAGACCGGCGAGAACGTGCGTGAGTGCCTTGACACCTGGATGGCCAAGGCCGAAGGCAACTGCGCCGTCGACTTCGGCTTCCACATGATCATCGGCGGCGTCGACAACGACTCACTCAAGGAAATGGACCTGCTGGTCAACGAGGGCATCACCAGCTTCAAGCTGTTCATGGCCTATCCGGGAGTGTTCCTCGCGGACGACGGACAGATCCTGCGGGCCATGCAGCAGGCCGCCGGCAACGGCGGGCTGATCATGATGCACGCGGAGAACGGCCTGGCTATCGACGTTCTGGCCGCGCAGGCCTTCGAGCGGGGCGAGACCGCACCGGTCACCCACGGCTACGTGCGACGCCCCGAGCTGGAGTCCGAGGCCACCCACCGGGCCATCCAGCTGGCCAAGGTGGGGGCATCACCGCTGTACATCGTGCACCTGTCGGCGGCCGAGGCCCTCGAGCAGGTGGCCTTGGCGCGCGACGCCGGCATGAACGTGTTCGCGGAGACCTGCCCGCAGTACCTGCACTTCAGCCTGGAGGAGCACCTCAACCGGCCCGGCTTCGAGGGCGCGGCCTATGTGTGCTCGACACCGATTCGCTCGCGGGCCGAAGGCCACCAGGACACACTTTGGAAGGGCCTGCGAACCAACGACTTGGCCGTCGTGTCCACCGACCACTGCCCGTTCTGCATGAAGGAGCAAAAGGAGCTGGGTCTCGGCGACTTCCGGGCGATTCCCAACGGAATCGGCGGCGTCGAGCACCGCATGGACATGATCTACCAAGGCGTGGTCACTGGCGAGATCGGCCTGGCTCGCTGGGTCGAGCTGTGCTCCACCACACCGGCCCGCATGATGGGCCTGTACCCACGCAAGGGGATCATCGCGGCAGGTGCCGACGCTGACGTCGTGATCTACGACCCCGACAAGCGGTGGACCATCAGCGTGGACAACCATCACATGAACATCGACCACTCTGCGTACGAGGGTGTCGAGGTGACCGGCCACGTCGACACCGTGTATTCGCGGGGCCGCAGGATCATCGACAACGGCCAGTACCTGGGGCGCGCTGGCGACGGGCAGTACCTGCCCCGTGGTCTCTGCCAATACCTGCGGTAGGAGGCGACGCCAAGACCCAGCTCGACCACACGTAATTCCCGCTGATCAGATCGGAGGATTGAGAACATGGACTTTGGCGTTGTTCTGCAAACGGATCCCCCCGCGTGGCGCGTGATCGACCTGGCCCGGCGGGCTGAGACCTTGGGCTTCTCCTACGGGTGGACCTTCGACAGTCACGTGCTGTGGCAGGAGCCGTACGTGATCTACAGCCAGATGCTGTCGGCCACGAATCGCATGGTCGTCGGCCCGATGGTCACCAACCCGGGCACCCGGAACCCGACGGTGACCGCTTCGATGTTCGCCACGCTCAACGACATGTTCGGCAATCGAACGGTATGCGGCATCGGCCGAGGCGACTCGGCCATGCGGGTGCTGGGGCACACCCCCACCAGCCTCGCCACTCTGGCCGAGTCGATGAAGGTCATCAAGGGCCTGGCCGAGGGCCGCGAGGTGGAATACAACGGCACCCGGCAGCAATTCCCGTGGTCGGCGGGCAGCCAGCTCGACATCTGGATGGCCGCCTACGGGCCGCGGGCGCTGCAGCTCTGCGGCGAGCAGGCCGATGGCTTCATCCTGCAGCTCGCCGACCCACAGATCACCGAGTGGACCGTCGCCGCCGTCCGGCGGGCCGCGGCAGAGGCTGGTCGCGATCCCGACGATCTCTATATATGCGTCGCCGCGCCTGCCTATGTCGGCGACGACCTCGCCCACCAGCGCGACCAGTGCCGGTGGTTCGGGGGCATGGTCGGCAACCACGTGGCCGACCTCGTCGAGCGTTACGGAGACACCGGCGGCGGGGTGCCTCAAGCACTCACCGACTACATCTCCGGGCGCCAGGGCTACGACTACGCCGAGCACGGAAAGGCCGGCAACATCCACACCGACTTCGTCCCCGACGACGTGATCGACCGGTTCTGCATTCTCGGCGACGCCAGCAGCCACATCGCCCGGCTCGCCGAGCTGCGTGATCTCGGCGTTGACCAGTTCGCCATCTACCTGATGCACGACGCCAAAGACGAGACACTGAGCGCCTACGGCCAACAGATCATTCCGGCATTGGGAACCTGACCGGCGCGTCGTGCAAGCTGACACCGCTGCCCCGGCGACGATCGACCCGATCGTCGGAGACCAGTTTCTTCGACAGCAGGCGGCCCGCGAGCGCCGCCGCGTCCGAGCCCGCCAAACCGTGCGGCAGGTGATCGTGCTGGCGCTGTTCGTGTGCCTGCTGGGCCTTGCCTATACCGCCTACAAGAAGGTGGGAACAGCCATCGACGACGGTCAGTCCAGTTGGCCTGTGATCGGGTCGTTCCTGCCCGAGACCAACGACCTGAAAATGCCCCCAATGCTGGACATCGTCGCGGGGATCTTCGCTGAGCCCAGGGGCACCGGCCAAGCCTTCTGGACAATCATCGCCACCGAAGCCGCCTTCACGCTGCGAGAGGCAGCGGTGGGGTTCACCATCGGGGTATTGGTCGGCTTGGGCATCGCCATCGTGCTCACCACCTCGGGGCGCTTGGAGCGTGCGTTCGTGCCCCACGTCATCGCCAGCCAGACCATCCCGCTGATCGCCATCGCGCCCATCATCGTGATCTGGGGCCGCAAGAGCTTGGACTTCCTGCCCTTCGATTGGCAGGACTGGATGTCGGTTTCGGTCATCGCTACCTACCTGACCTTCTTCCCGGTGACGATCAACGGCCTGCGAGGCCTGCAGTCCCCCCGGCCCGAGAACCTCGAGCTGATGGACTCCTACGCAGCACGATGGGGCCAAACGCTGTGGCGGCTGCGCTTGCCGGCGTCGCTGCCCTACTTGTTCGCTGCGTTCAAGATCGCAGCCACAGCCAGCGTCGTGGGCGCCATCGTGGGCGAGATCTCTGCCGGGGTGAGGGGCGGTTTGGGCCGCCGGGTGCTGCTGGAAGCCCAGCGCTACACGACGGGACCTGAGCGCCTCTATGTGGCCGTGCTCGGTGCGGCGGTTTTGGGGATCTTCGTCTTCGCGGTGATCTCATCCGTCGAGTACGCGCTGGTGGGACGCAAGGGCCGGGAAGCTGTCACATGAGCGACGGGCACATGAGCGACGGGCACATGAGCGATGCGGGCGAGAGCAACGACCTCGACGGCGCGGCGAACGCCGCCACGGCCGCCGTCGAGGTGGAGAACGTCTCCAAGGTGTTCAACCCGGGGCGCCCCAACGAGGTCGTCGCACTCACCGACATCGATCTCCGGATCGGCTCGGGCGAGTTCGTCACGCTGATCGGCCCGTCCGGCTGTGGCAAGAGCACCCTGCTGCGGCTGATCGCTGCGCTGATCGACGTGAGCGACGGGTCGGTCAATGTCAACGGCAAGCCGGCCGACCGTGCCCGCCTCGACCGCGACTACTCGATGGTGTTCCAGAGGGCAGGTCTGTTCGACTGGCGCAACGTGTCGCGCAACATCGAGTTGCCGCTCGAGCTGATGGGCTGGAAGGCGGCCGACCGTCGGCAGCGCTCAGCCGAAATGCTCGAATTGGTGAAGCTGGGCGAGTTCGCCCGGCACCACCCCGCAGAGCTGTCCGGCGGCATGCAGCAGCGCGTCGCCATCGCTCGGGCGATGTCGTTCGATCCGAAGCTGCTGTTGATGGACGAACCGTTCGGCGCGCTCGACGAGATGACGCGCGAGCACATGCAGAACGAGCTGCTGCGGATCTGGACCGAGACACAGACCACGGTGATCTTCGTGACCCACTCCATCAGCGAGGCGGTTTTCCTGTCCACGAGGGTGGTGGTGATGTCGCCCCGGCCGGGGAGGATCTCCGCTGTCATCGACACCGACCTCGGGGAGCGCAGCGAGACAACCCGCGACGACCCGGCGTACTTCGCCAACGTGACCGCGGTGCGAAACGCACTGCGAGGAGGTCACGAATCGTGACCGCGGCAAGGGCGCTGCTTCGCTCGTGGCTGCCGCCGGTGGTGGCCGCGCTGATCATGTTCGCCGGTTGGGAGGCACTCCTGGCTGTGCTGAACCCTGACGGCTTCGTGCTCCCGCCGCCCTCGCGCATTGGCAGTGCGGTGGCCGAGAACTTCGAAACCATCGCGACAGCCACCGGCATCACCGGTTTCATCATCGTCACCGGACTCCTCGCTGGGGTCGTGGCGGGAGCAACGGCTGCCGTGCTCGTCACAGCCTTCCGCTCGGCCAACGAGACGATCACACCGCTGGCTGTTGCCGTCAACGCAGTGCCGATCATCGCGCTGGCACCCATCTTCAACGCCTGGTTCGGGATTCTGTCGCCCCGCTCCAACCAGGCCGTCGTGGTCGTGCTGGTCTTCTTTCCGGTGTTCATCAACACAACCAGAGGGCTCGGACAGCCCGAACCCAGCCAGATCGAGCTCATGGAGTCCTACGGCGCCGGCAAGTGGAGGATCATGCGCGAAGTGCGAATCCCGAACGCCATGCCGTACTTCTTCACTGCGCTGAAGCTGGCCACGTCGCTGGCGGTGATCGCGGCCATCGTGGCCGAGTACTTCGGCGGCCGCCAGGACGCGCTCGGCAACGTCATCACCAACTCAGCGGGTTTGACCCGCTACGACGACGCGTGGGCCGCGGTGCTGGCGGGCTCGCTGGTGGGCATCGGCCTGTACGCGATTGCTGCGGTGCTCGAACGGCTGATCATGCCGTGGTACTTCGCAGCGCGGAAGGCGTCATGAACCGATTGCTGTTTGTGAGATCCCATTTGGGAACCTAATAGGGGGGAAATATGAAGGCTAAGAAAAATTTGATCCGGCTGATGGTGCCGCTGCTGGCGCTAGGCCTACTAGCCGCGGCCTGCACCGGCAGCGATGACGCAACCGATGAGCCCGAATTCGAGCCCATTTCCGAAGTGTCGCTGCAGCTGCAGTGGTTCACGCAGGCACAGTTCGCCGGCTACTACGCGGCCCAGGCGCTCGGCTTCTACGAAGACGTCGGACTCGACGTGGAGATTCTCGAGGGTGGCGTTGACATCGTTCCGGCCTCGGTTCTGGACTCAGGCGCTGCTGAATTCGCGGTCTCGTGGGTGCCGAGAGGTTTGGTGCCGCGAGAAGAGGGTGCCAACATCACCAACATTGCCCAAGTGTTCCAGCGAAGCGCCACTTTGCAGGTGTCCTTCGTTGGCTCCGGCATCACGGGGGTTAGTGACCTCGAGGGCCGCACGGTTGGCAACTGGGGATTCGGCAACGAATTCGAGCTGCTGGCGGGACTTCGCAAGAACGGGCTCGACCCGGATTCCGACGTCCAGTTGGTGCAGCAGAACTTCGACATGCTGGCTCTGATCGATGGACAGATCGATGCAGCGCAGGCAATGATCTACAACGAGTACGCCCAAGTGCTCGAGACGGTCAACCCTGACACCGGCGAGCTCTTCCAGCCTGGAGATCTCAACGTCATCAACTGGAATGACGTGGGCACGGCGATGCTGCAGGACGCTCTGTGGGCCGACGCCGACCGCCTCGACGAGGATCCGGCCTACCGCGATGCGGCTGTTCGGTTCGTTGAGGCCTCGTTGCGCGGCTGGATCCACTGCCGGGACAACCCCGCCGAGTGCGTGCAAATCGTGCTCGACAATGTCTCGACGCTGGGCGAGTCGCACCAGACATGGCAGATGAACGAGATCAGCGCTTTGATCTGGCCGTCTCCATTGGGCGCGGGCATCATGGATCCTGATCTGTGGGCACAGACCGTTGACGTGGCCACCAGCGAGGGCATTCTGGCTTCAGCTCCCACCGACGGCGCCTACCGCACCGATATCGCCGAAGAGGCGGTGGCGAATCTGCGGGAGGCCGGCATCGATGTCGTGGGCGACGGCTGGCAGCGAGTCACCGTCGAGCTGCTTCCCGGCGGCGAGTAGCCGCTCGCGCACTCACCAGACCGACTTGGGGGCGGCGGCGAGTCAATCGCCGTCGCCCCTGTCGGCCAGAGACCGCTTTGCGGGGAGTATTTGGGACGCTCGGGTCAGGATCTGGCCGGGCCTCGTCAAAGATGCGCCGGATCTTCACGGCGAATCGCGGGATGTCCTCGGTGATCGCGATATAGATCGACATGAGATGAGACTTGGCGATTGGCTCACTGCTCGACGGGTGGATCTGCTCCTGGCTGTCGCGGCGACAGTGGCGGCCGGGACTGGGCTGGCGTCCTGGGCGGTGGGTACCGGCTGGGCCCGCTGGTTAACGGTCGTGCACGCCCTCGCCGGCCTGAGCTTGCTGGCGCTGGCCCCGGCCAAGCTCCGGGGCTCGGTGCGCACCGGGCTGAAGCGCCGCCGCGCTACCCGGTGGCTGTCGATGCTGCTGGGAGCGCTGGTAACAGCCACCGTCGTGCTCGGCGTCCTCCACGCCACCGGGCTGTGGCACGGCGTGGGCTACTGGTCGGCGCTGTGGACCCATGTTCTGCTGGCCGCGCTGCTGGCCCCTTTGCTGGTGTGGCATATCGTCAGCCGACCAGGACGCCCGAAAGCGACCGACCTCGACCGCAGGGCACTGATCGGCGGGGGCATCGCACTGGCAGCCGCTGGCGCGGTGTATTGGATTCAGCAGCTGGCGGTAGGCGACAATCGGCGATTCACCGGCTCACACGAGATCGCCTCGTTCAACCCGGCAGATATGCCAACGACCATGTGGCTCAACGACCAGTCGCCCCGAGTGGCCGCTTCGGACTGGGACCTCACTGTCGCAGGCGAGCCGGTGACGCTCGAGACCTTGGGGGCCCGAGCCACGCCGGTGACGGCCGACCTCGACTGCACCGGCGGGTGGTGGAGCCGCCAGTCGTGGGACGCGGTGCCGCTGGCCGAGCTGATGCCGTCGGTGGACGCGCCCACGCTGGAAGTCACATCGCTGACCGGCTACAGCCGCCTGTTCCCCGCTCGCGACGTCGCCAACCTGTATCTGGCCGTCGGCTACAGCGGTAAGCCGCTGCGCCGCGGCCACGGCGCCCCGGTGCGACTGGTGGCACCTGGACGGCGGGGCTTCTGGTGGGTCAAGTGGGTAAGCCGCATCGATCCCGTCGACCGTCCTTGGTGGCTCCAACTCCCATTCCCGCTGGAATAGCTGCCCATTGCCGGCCGACGCCTCGCCTGGCCCCGCCGGGCGAGGCGAATGCAGCCGACTCACCTATATCTACATTCTCGATGTTATGGTCGAGAGTGTGAGTAGGTCAGCGCCGGCTCTGGCACCGCTCTTCAGGTCAGACCAGCAGCTTCGGATACTCGGGGTTCTTTTCGCCGGTACGGGAGACGAACTCACCGTCGGGGCAATCGCCGAACGGGCGCGCGTGGCACAAGCCACGGCGAGCAGAGAAGTGGCGCGCCTTGAAGAACACGGGCTCCTGGTCACCCGACTGCTGGGCCGCAACAGGCTCGTCCGCCCCAATTGGGATCTGCCGTGGGCCCCGGAACTCCGCTCCATACTGCTCCAAACTGTCGGCGTGCTGGGACGTCTCGGTGACGCTCTGGCCGGTGTAGAGGATGTGGACGATGCGTTTGTCTACGGCTCGTGGGCACGCCGCTTTGTCGGCGAGCCCGGCCTCTTTCCCAACGACATCGATGTCGCTGTGATTGGCATCGCGCCGCTGCGGGTGGTTCGCGCGGCATGCCGTGACGTCGAAGAGGATCTGCGGGTAGAGGTCAACCCCATCGTGATCGATCATGAGAGCTGGGACTCCCCTTCGCCGGAACCATTCGTCGCTCAAATTCGAGAGCAGCCCCTGGCGCCGATCATGCTAGAAGTCGAGCGTGACGTCTGACTGGCTCGCTGAAGCGATCGCGACCCGCCGGATCGAACGAGTCAAGGCCAACATGGGAGCGGCTGGCGAACGCGTCAACGACGCCCGACGACACATCGCGTCGGCGCGCAAACTCGCTGAGAGCGACACAACCCTCGCCATGTCCGCATGCCACGACGCCATCCGCAAGGCCGTGGTTGGGCACATGTCGGCAAACGGGCTCCGAGTACGCTGTGGCGGAGGCGCCCACCGCTTGACGATTGACTGCGCCAGGCGCGAATTGGCAGGGTCCATTTCCACGAGCGACCTCGTCGATGCGAACGAGATCCGCCAGGATCGAGCGCTCGCAGAGTACGGGGACTTTGCTTCCAGGAAGCTCAACGCGACTCATGTCCGCGCAGCAGCCGATGTAGCCGAACGCATCGTCAACGCCGTCGCGCGTGCGCTCGCTTCTTGAGCCGCCCGGATAAGGCACGGTCGAGGCTGCAGACCTCGGCAAGGCCGAATCAGCACCCGACCAGCGCTTAGGAAACAGCAGCGCCGTCGCTCGCGCAGATCCCGTTATCCCGCCCGGGCCACAGCCCGGCGATCAATCTCCCAATGGTTGGAGCCTTCGGCGACCCTCACCGCCAGCCGCTCAGGCGCGTCGACCGCCACCTCCAGCATCCTGAGGCGCGACAGCCACAGCCGCACCAACACAACATCACTCGCCATCGAGGCCCTCCAGGGTTCGACGTCTCCAAACATCGATCCCAGCAGGGCCTCGCCCCCTACAAACGGAACCTCAAACCACCGTCATCCCACACAACCGCGAAGAGCCGGAAAATGTCACCTCCGTGCCCGCGTATGCGGGCCAAGAGACTCACACGCGAGCGTCGAAGGCGCCGCGTTGCTGCACCACCGGAAACGGGGCGGTCCTAGGTGCGGCTGTCATTTGGCGATCGACCCGTCTTGAGGGAGTCGATCGCGCGTGACGCGTCCCCCTTGGTGATGCCTTCGAGACTCATCGTCTGACGACGCTCTTGCAAGAGGAGCCTCAAATAATCGATCTGTCTTGCAGTCGCTGGATCCGTGCTCGCGTACATCGCCCGGCGTACGGATGCCTCGCGCCGCTCACGCCAGCCAGTGTCGGACCGTACAACCAAGGCTTGGAAGCTCCGTTCGTCGGATCGGTCATACAGTGCAGCGGCGAGCAGCAGGACGGCTTCAGCGTCGCTGGCAGCACGGTGCGCGTTCGGGATTTCGATGCCGAGATCCCGGCAGAGTGCTCCGAGAGTGAACTTCCCTACACGGTCTGAAAGCACCAAATCGGCGATCCGCAGTGTGCATGCATGCGTCGACGGCTCCCAGTCGATCCTGTAGTGGCGCAGCGTCTTGGCAATGCAATCGATGTCGAACTCGGCGTTGTGCGCCACGATTCCCCGCTCACCGATCTCGTCCCGCACCTGAGGCCATATCGCCGAGAATCGAGGAGCAGCGTTCGTATCAGCGGCAGTGATGCCATGTACGTCAATATTCGCCCTCTCGTACCGGTTTGCTGGCGGCTGCGCCAGCCAAGATCGACGCCGAAGCGCTCCCCCGCTGTTCGCTGTCACGACGGCTATTTCGCAGATGCTCCGGCGTTGCTCATTCGCAGTTTCGACATCGACGGCAGCGAATCCGCTGAGGGCATTCAAACGTAGGTTCGACGTTGACCCGATTTCTTTGACGTCTGCGGTGCCGGTCCAGTCGTTGCCCATGCCGTCTCCCCGGATCGTTGGGCATCTGTATCCACAGCGTGCCACGCGTGCCAGCAGAATCTCCCAACGCCCATACACACGGTCTGATGCGCGCGTGAAGTGCCGCCGTTGTGGGTGCACAGATTCCGGGAATGACCGTACCCAGCACCGAATAGTGAACCACTTAATGTCGCTGAGTGACCGCTCGTGGCCAGTGTGAGGAATGCCCACTCAACCTACGTACGGACTCGATCGAGCCATGCAACGGAGCCATCGCCGTCATCTTCCTTCGGCACCCCGGCGCTCAGTGATTCACGGCCATCAGCCGTCTCACACCACGTTGACAGAGGGGGGGCGAACTCCATCGGTGGTTGCAAGTGAACGGTCATGATGACCGTTGCCAACACATGCAGCCGACCGATGGAGGTGTCGAGTATGGCAGCGAGGCTGAGTTTGGATGAGCGGGTGTTCATCGAGTCGTCGCTGGGGGCGGGCCGCAGCGTCGCGGACGCAGCGGCCCGGCTGGGCCGTGATCCGTCGACGGTGCATCGCAAGCTGGCCCGCTGCGGCGGGCGGGCGGGCTATGACGCCCGCGCGGCGCACGCGTGGGCGTGCGCGAGGGCGCGACGCGTTCGGGTCTCCAAGCTGGCGGATGATCCGGTGCTGGCCGCGGCGGTCACTGAGCGCTTGAAGCTGAGGTGGTCCCCGCACGCAGCGGCGGCGGACCTGCGCGAGGCGGGCATGAGCGTGTGCGCGGAGACGATCTATCGGGCGTGCTGCGCGAACGACGCGCGCAGCGGCCTGCCCGCCGGCTCCTGGGACAAGCTGCCGCGGCGCTGCCGGCGCCGTCGGCCGCGCAGCGTCGCGCAGGCCCAAAAGCCCAGCCCGCTGGGGCAATACCGGCCGATAGCCGACCGGGCCGCCGACGTCGAGGACCGTACAGAGCCCGGCCACTGGGACCGGGACCTCATCGTCGGCAAAGCGAACCTCACCGCCGCGGTCACCCTCGCCGAGCGCACCAGCCGCTACTGCTTGACTGCCGCGCTGCCCGACGGCTACAGCGCGCCCCAGGTCGCCGCCGCGGTCACCGCGGCGCTGGGCCGCCAGCCCGGCGGGCTGGTGCGCACCCTCACCTGGGACCAAGGCCGCGAGAAGGCCCGCCGGGCCGACATCGAAGCAGCGCTCGGCATCGAGGTGTTCTTCTGCGAGCCGCGCTCGCCGTGGCAGCGACCCACCAACGAGCAGACCAACGCGCTCATGCGCCGATGGCTCCCCAAAGGCACCAGCCTCGACATCGCGCAGCTGCGGCTCTCGGTCATCGAGGACAAACTCAACCACATGCCCCGCCGACTCCACCACTGGCAATCAGCCGCCGACATCTACACTCAACTCACTTGCAACCACCGCTAGAGCTTGCCACTGCACTGAAATGGGCAGCACGGACTACGAAGGCCTACCCCCGCTGGCGCGGGGAGCACATCACTGCGACTCGGCCGGGATCCGTGACCGAGGGCCTACCCCCGCTGGCGCGGGGAGCACGCTGGTCGCCGCGCCAGGCATCCCGCTGTTTTGGGCCTACCCCCGCTGGCGCGGGGAGCACCAGTACACCTTCACGCGGACGACCTACTTGGGGGGCCTACCCCCGCTGGCGCGGGGAGCACGGAAACGAGATCGCCTACCAGAACGGCCACTACGGCCTACCCCCGCTGGCGCGGGGAGCACCACTACGTAGTCGACGTCGACGGGGTGCGCCTGGGCCTACCCCCGCTGGCGCGGGGAGCACGACGGAACCGACTACGACGATCACGACTTCAATGGCCTACCCCCGCTGGCGCGGGGAGCACCCTGCTGCCCTGGGCCCGGGCGATCACACGTCAATATTAAAATCTAAGTTGGCGTGTCCGTAGCTTATATTTCTATCAAAATCTGATTTATTACAAAGGTCGAAGGTATTTAGCTGGTATGAGTTTAAGTTTTTAGTGTTCGGAATCCATAACGAGAGGTAAAGTTCAGTCCTATGGAAATTATAAAAGCTCCCACCTCCTTGACCGTCGCCGCTTATAAATAGGAAGGGACTCGTCCTTTCCTGCAGGGAACCGAGTTCACCGTAGCCGTTATTGGGAATGGGGTTGCCATTAATATCTTCTTGATTAGAAGCCCACGTACTTTCACCTTGGTCTATATTATCCGGAGTCCATCCCTTAATACCTTCTTTAGCTTCGTTTTCGTTAGTAATAGTAGCATGCGCTGTTGAGCCGGTATCCAGTATGCCAATGGCAGCATATGTGAATCCTAGAATAGCAACACCCGCTATGCCGACCGCTGTAGTTCGACGGGCAATTTGCGATAGACGAGATTTGCCCAAGCGCCTTTTTCTAAAATACACCTACATGTCCAATCTTTTGTGTTACTTTTTGTGCTTACGCTCAATAATATAGCAACAATTCTACCATCTAGAGAACGGATTGTATGCCCTAATCATATTTATTACAACACCCTGGAGAGGTGGCATATATCCAAGGCAATAATTAAAATATCTTAATTCCAATAATGCGGGAGGTAGCGTGGCGCAAATATATGTTGCAGTATAACTGACTGAAGCTTGGATGAATCGCATTAAATCTTAACGTTTAACTTTAATGTTGTGCCACCCCGCTCCCTCCCCTCGACAATTGCCGAGAGAAGGGGGCGGGGTGACCAAGAGCCTTCGTGTTCCTGAAAGAGTATCTAGGGAGGCACTCTTTTACCAGGAATTACTGATCCAATGGTCGCTACGCACTCCTCGGGGATCTGCTTCTTCAGGCTCGGACCGTGCACCATCTCTGTAATATTGGTCGTGATCCGGATGATAGCATCTTGAGTTTACTATGCCTTCTACACCCAATTGCGTCCGTCTCATAGACCAGCCTAGCGGACAGGCTTTGAGGATGCTGAATGCTGCCATTTCTGACGAGGATAGTTGAGAGCAACCATACCCCAACTCAAAATCTCCGCACCTATCGTCGTAGAATTCTTCTATCATCTGTACTAAGATTTGAGAATCTTCAGAATCGTCACACTCGGAGCGGCCATAAACATACCCGCATGCCAGTGCAAAATCCTCAATTGCCAGTTCTTCCGCCACCCATACAGGGCTAGCCCCAATTTCTAGCACAAACTCTGTTGTATCCTCCTCTTCCTCGGTCACGGTCTCCGTCTCGGAGCCGGTCTCCTCGGGTTCGGAAGTCTCGCCGTTGTTCCCTTCTTCAGGATCTTCGACAGATACCTCCTCCTCTTCCTCGGTCACGGTCTCCGTCTCGGAGCCGGTCTCCTCGGGTTCGGAAGTCTCGCCGTTGTTCCCTTCTTCAGGATCTTCGACAGATACCTCCTCCTCTTCCTCGGTCACGGTCTCCGTCTCGGAGCCGGTATCCTCGGGTTGAGTAGTGACTGGCACGGTGCTAGTTGTCGGCACTGTTTCGATCACTTCTGAGGTGTCTGTCTTGGCTTCAGCTGAACGCTCTTCGTCTGGTTGCACGGTGGTCTCAGGAGGCTCCGGAGAGTCCCGATTTTCCGCTACAACCACTTGTTCTCCTGGATCACCACCGCTGGCTGCCATCTGTATGACGACAACTGTGCCTGCGATTAACGAGACCGCAACCACCACCTTGAAAACGTTTGCCAGTTTAAACCAGCGCCTGCTTCCGGAGGGATTGACTGCGGATGGGTTGCTTGCTTGCTTTCTAGAATTCATGCCGTTCTCCTCCTTGTTAAAGTAGGCACGATTACAACAATCATTCCAGGCGGCTGCCTAAGATGATTGCCACCAGTCCGCTTCAGTTGTTGTTTAGAAACGGAAAAGGGGCAATCTCCTAGGGCAATACTTGCGAGCCAAGACGGGTAACCGTCGAGAGCGAACTCAGTATCTCGCTCTGCACCGCATCCAGCCTGATAGGCCACGCATAGCTCCTCGACCCGCTTGTGAGGCATGGTGGCCGAGAGCACCACAACCGGTGTTGCGAGTGCGGCGAGCCATTCCAGCGCCCTGCAGAGCAACTTGCGCATGTAGGGATCCAGCGAATGCGCCTCGTCGATGACCAGCACGCCCGTTGCGGCTCCAAGGATGCGCAAAGGAGAGTGCTTGGACCGCAGCGCCCCGAGCAGCACCTGATCGATAGTCCCGACACCGAAAGGAGCCAGCAGAGACTTGCGCGTCCCCTGCATCCAAGCTGCTGCCGCCCGCGTTGCAGCAGATTCGTCGGACACAGCGACATGTGCGTCGCCCTCGGTCAGCAGCGCTTGGGAGTGGACACGTCTGAGGGCTGGCGACTCTCCGGCCGGTATCAGCCGCTCCATGCATCGCTCCAACCGGCTGTACAGCCCTTCCGCGGTTGCAACCGTCGGCATGGCGAAGAACATCCCATACCGTTCGGATGCGACTGCGAGCTTGGAAGCAGCGAGCAATGCTGCCTCGGTCTTGCCCTCGCCTGTTGGAGCGCAGATCACGACGATTCCCGGACCTGTCGGACGGAACGCGTCGCTGACGCTTGACTGCAGATCGGTCCAGCTCGGTTCGCCGCGGTGGATGAGGTCTGCTGGAACTGGTCGCTTCCACATACCGGGAGCAACCAACCCCGTCGCTCGCAGATGGTCGCCAGACAGCGCCAGTGCACGCTTGTAGTGCCCGGCGGGGTCGAAACCTTCGGCGTCAAGTGCGTTCTGATGCTCATTGATGAGGTCGTGGGATGATGCGATCCAGTCAGCAAGTACCACGACGGCGAGCGTCATCGACGCAGCGGGTGTCGCAATGAGATGGCTCGGCATCTCGCCAAGCACCGAATCGAGTGTTGCCCAAAGCCAGCGACGGGCATGATCCAATTCCGGCGGCGGGCTCTGATCTGTCTGCGCTGCTCCACCCCACGCAGACAGCTCCTGAGCATTGAGTAGCGGTACGAGACCGTGGTGTCCGCCGATGATCTGAGCGACCCTCGCCCGTGCGCGCACCGGGATCGAATCGAGTCGGTCCCAAGTCAGCAGTGCCCCAATTCGATCATGCTTGCCAGCGCTGCTTGAGTCCCGATGCCCGCGTGCCCAGGCGGGGCAAGCCACCTTGTCGAAGTTCTGAAAGCCGCACGAGGCCTTCCCGATGTCATGCCATCCGGCCAACACACGTGCTACCTGAACCCACTCGTCAGGCGAGGCGCCCAAGTGACGCGCGATGGCTTCGATCATGCTGCGCGGAAGCATCTGAGCCGTGATCGCCTCCGCCGCCGCTGCTGTGTCCAACAAGTGGCATACCAATGGGTACGGCTCGTCGAGGGAGTGCGACTTTCCCCACAGCGACAGGCCAACTGGCCGAGTTCGGGTCACAGTGCACCTCCGATCGCCTTGGCACGAGGCTTGGTCAGCATCACCGTTCGGATGCACCGGCCTCGCACTGCTCGTTCCAGTCGATCTGCACGACATGCATCTTCGCGCGCGGGTGTGACACGCGCGAGGAAATTGTCCTCATGACTATTACTTGAGCGGCTTTCGGGCCAAGCATGCCGGGGCGCGATGCGTGCGCATCTGGCTGCGCTGCGCACTGCTGCAGCGAACCTCAGCGCTCTGCTGGGGCTTACGTGTCGGGCGCAACGGCGACCGGCTGAAAGCTGCATTGACATTGAAAGGCCCCGCCATTCCAAGTCAAGCGCGAGGCGTCCTGAAAGGCGGGGAAGATTGGACGCTGGCTACCCCGGCGTCGGCCGCGGCTGTGCCGGTTGAGTGCGCTCGCTCAGCTCTGCACCGGGGCCGACCACAGCGAACAGGCGCTCGGCGTGGGTGCTCAGCAGGGTGAGGCGGCAGGTCTTCGGCTCGCGTGCTGCGGTCTGTTCCAGGTAGGTGACCCGCAGGGCTGTTTGGCCGGTGCCGCCGAGCAGGCGGTTGCTTCGCGGTCCCTTGTCCCACCAGCGGAATCGAAACCCACAGCCGGATGGCATCCGTGACGTCATCGCCCTGCGGCACCGCCCCCGCGCACAGTCCAAGGATCCACGATATCGAGGCCCATGCCGGCGAAATCGGCCACTTGGCGCGTGGCCACCGACATCTCGGGAATGGGACGAATCAACTCCGAGACGACGTCCGTGTCCAGAACGAACATCGTCGTCTAGCTGAACACAGGCGGCACGCAGGCGCAGTCGCGCCTTGATCCGATCGTCAAGGTTGCGGATGGTGATGCTTGCCATCGCTCCAGATCCCCCCGGCGGTGGCTCTCTGCCCTCAGACTGAACCTAGCGGGGTGATTGCAATGCAATCATCAGTTGCGCACCGCTCGGCAGCGAACCGGGCGATGCTCAACGCAGCTGACACGTGGCGCCGCAGGTAATCCTCGTCGATACTCGATTCGGGCCTATCAGCGGCATAGGTGCCGCCTTGGCGCCACGGATGCAATTTGTCGAGGTCGACCATGCCCGCCGCCGCCTCTCTGCTTGGCACACCGACGCGATCAACCACTCCAGAGGCGATCGGCGGGCGCGACGATGATCCGGTCGTCGAGCCGGTATGTCACCTCGCCGGTGTTCAGCACGAAGCCCGCATTGAACGCCTCGCCGAGGATGTCGCGTAGTACGCGCAAGCCTCGGGCATCGCGGTGGTCGACACGGGCTGCGGCCTTCACCTCGAACGCCGTTACCGCGCCGTCGCTGTGCTCGATGACGAGGTCGACTTCTTGACCGTCGTGGGTGCGCCAATGGCCGACCGAGGCGATCCCGCTGGCCCACGAGGCCTGCTTGAGCAATTCGCCTACCACGAATGTCTCGAACAGATGGCCGAACTCCGTGATTGCAGCTGGATCGGGGCGGCCCAGTCGTTCCGGCGTGACACCCATGAGCCGGGCCGCCAAGCCGCTGTCAAGCACATGCACCTTCGGCGAGGCAGCGGCGCGCGCCCGCAGAGTGCGACCCCAGGCTTCCAGGCGGCGAACGAGGAACAGGTCCTCAAGCAGTTTCGTGTACATCTCCGCCGTTGCAGCAGCAAGCCCCACTGCGCGGCCGGCACTCGCCATATTCAGCACTTGAGCCGTCTGCCCTGCGAGACGTCGCAGCAGAGCGGGCAGTAGCGCTCCTTGGCGGACCTTGGCCAGCTCGGTGACATCGCGGACCAGCGACACACGTACGTAGTCGTCGAACCAGCGACGGCGCGCCTCGTCACTGCGGGCCACTGCGAGGGGAAGACCGCCCATGCAGGTTCTTGCTATGTAGTCGAAACGAGTCGTCGGCGAACGATGAGACGAGACGAGCGACGCGGGCTCGCTCATCGCAGTCTCCAAGAAGATCTCGGTGAATCCGGCCATCTCGCCCTGCGAGAACGGCAGCACATCGACGATATGGATGCGGCCAGTCAGCGCTTGGGCAGCCAGCGGCAGCGCGTCGAATCGTGTGGAGCCAGTGATGACGAAGCGTCCAGCCGAAAGCTGACGATTCAGTTCGGCCTTTATGGCATCGAGCACGACCGGCGCCTTGTGGAACTCGTCGATGCACACCGGCGACGGGCCTGCCACGAACGTCGCCGGATCGGCGGACACTGCGTCACGCATCGCAGGCTGATCGAGATCGATCACGCGCACCCCGTGGCGGCCCGCGGCTTCGGCCAGGAGAGTCGACTTGCCCACCGTGCGCGGCCCCTGCAGCGCCACCACCGGTTCCTCGGCGAGCCGATCCCTCACGATCTGCGCAATCCGTCGATCGACACGCTGCGTCATGTCTCCAGCCTACTCGAACTGGGGATTTGGAGGCTGTTTTGCCAGGGATTTGGAGGGGTGATTGCTGGGGATTTGGAGGGGTCTGAACCAGGGAATTGGAGAGTCGGCGATCACCTGTTCATCGTGCCCATCGATTCGCTGTGGGCGACTTAGCCCACAGACCAGGGATTCACAATGTCGAAGCCGCAAGGTCCGAAGGCGCCACATCAGTGAGTCACTGGTCAGGCCTCGTCAACGATGCACCGGATCTTCGCGGCGAATCGCGGGATGTCCTCGGTGACCGCTTGCCAGAGCACGTCGATATCGGTCTTCCAGTACTCATGGATCAGGAAATTCCGCATGTCGGCCGCTGCTCGGAGTTCGTCAAGATCGGACGCTGAACCGAGACTTGAGGCGAGCCGCGTGGCAGCCTCCCCGATGACGAGCAGCCGGTAGGCGCACGCGTCTTGGCGAATCGCATCGCGTCTGAATTCATCGTGGCCGACTGCTGCATAGAGCGCAACTGCCTCGGCCGCTTCCAGAATGTGCTGCCACCGATGCCGGTCCGCGTCGGTCACAGTGTGATGGCCTCAGCGAGGACCGCTTCACGCTGCGCATCGGTCATGCCGCCGTCGGTCGCAAGATGCACCGGAGCCTCAAGGAGTTGCTCCAGCTCCATCCTCAGCCGAGCCAGATCGAACAGCCCGGTCCCGCGACCCGTTGAGACGAGGATGTCGATGTCGCTGTCGGGGCGCGCTTCGCCACGAGCGACCGAGCCGAAGATGCGTATGTCGCTGATTCCGTACTTTCGGGCGGTCGCGGAGATGTGCCGGCGGCTTCGCAACACTCGGTCAAGCTGGGTCGAGCGGCCAGGTCCACCGCCTTGCGCGAGAAACTGCTCCAAGCTCGCTTGCAGCACGGCAGTCACCGACGGGAGTGCCGGCTGCTGAGCGATGAACCGATCCAGTTCGGCCTCAAGATTGTCAGGAATGGTCACCGTGACGCGCCTCATGCGCTGACGTTACCAGTTGGCAGCATCACTTACATCAGTTGATTCAACTGATGCTGCCAACCGTTCGGAAGGGCCATCGCCCATACAGTGGCTGACCTAGATCGACATGAGATGAGACTTGGCAATTGGCTCACTGCTCGGCGTCCTCCACGCCACCGGGCTGTGGCACGGGGTGGGCTACTGGTCGGCGCTGTGGACCCATGTTCTGCTGGCCGCACTGCTGGCCCCCCTGTTGGTGTGGCATATCGTCAGCCGACCAGGACGCCTCAAAGCGGCCGACCTCGACTGCACCGGCGGGTGGTGGAGCCGCCAGTCGTGGGACGCGGTGCCGCTGGCCGAGCTGATGGGGTCGGTGGACGCGCCCACGCTGGAAGTCACATCGGTGACCGGCTACAGCCGCCTGTTCCCCGCTCGCGACGTCGTCAACCTGTACCTGGCCATCGGCTACAGCGGTAAGCCGCTGCGCCGCGGCCACGGCGCCCCGGTGCGACTGGTGGCACCCGGACGGCGGGGCTTCTGGTGGGTCAAGTGGGTGACCCGCATCGACCCCGTCGACCGCCCTTGGTGGCTCCAACTCCCATTCCCGCTGGAATAACCGGCCATCGCTGGCCACCGCACCGCCTAGGCCACCGAGACGCCTCCGAGCACGAGGCGCGAACTGCGCCGGTTGGGTTGGTTGTGCAGTGAGTGTGCGCGCCATGCGCAGCTAGCGTCCGCGATATGGACGCGGACACCCCAACGGCCGGCAGCGGTGACGCAGAGGGATCCGACGCGGAGCCGGTGGTGCTGTACACCGAGGCCGACACTGTTGCTTTCATCACCCTGAACCGGCCCGAGCGCATGAACACGCTGACCGAGGGCGTCATTGCGGGGGTAGCGGACGGGATCGATCAGAGCGAATCGTGATGCTGGCCAACGCTCCCTCACAGGGCTTCGAGCCGGGAAACCCAGTCGTCGAAGCGGGGGCATGCCGCGCGGATGCGTGGCAGACCAATCTTCAACGCGATCGCGGGCCCGTGGAATCGCTTCTTGTAGTCGGCGACGCACTGCTCGATTCTCTTGCTCGGAGCAGTTGTCGGGCTGTCGTTGATGTCTTCCGGTGTCGGAAATCCGCCCGCAATCTCGCTGAGCATCGTGAGCACCGACCTCGGCAAATTCGGCAGGACGCTGAATGAGTTCGGATCCGCGAAGAGCAGCGCTTCGAACTCGTACTGCTGCACGTAGGCGAACTGGGGAACGAGGCGAGGTTCTTTCCGGGGATGCGTCCCGATTGCCATCTCAATTCGTGCCTCAAGGTCCTGCACCGTTTCGCCTGGCTGGCGGTGACGGAAGCCGTAGAAATCCACCAGCGACGTGACCGCGTCGTAGCTCCAAGACAGCCTTGCCATGTGCGGCGCCAGCCGGTCGACGTGGATGTCGCCGCCACGGCGCCCAGGCTTGACTGGATCAACCAAGACACCATGCTCGCTGAGATGCGGCGACAACAGTTGCTTGACGAACTCTTCCTCGGTTTCGCCTTCGACGGCGACTGCCACGCGCCTCATGGGCGGCCGCCGAGCAGATTCATCTGCCAGAGTTCTCCCGTCGTGTAGTTCTCTTCAAGCCAACGCAGGTAGTCGTTGCGGTCCAACCGGCGCACCGCGGTCTTGGAGTTCTCCAGCTCCATCACCACAATCTCGCTGAGGTCGAAGGCGTCGACGAGATGGGGCGACTGAGTAGCCACGATGACTTGGCACTGATCGGACACCGATTCGATCATCGACCCGATCAGGGATACAGCCGCAGGGTGCAAGCCAAGTTCCGGCTCATCGAGGACGATCACCTTGGGCAGCATGTCGGACGGAAGGTTGAGAAGCGTGACCAGCGCGAAGAATCTGAGTGACCCATCCGATGTCAGATGGGCGCCGAACGTCTTGTCCCAATCCGTTGCGCGCCACCGCAGGATCGCCTTTCCGTGCCGTTCCTCGATGAGGAACTGATCAAAATTGGGCAGGATGCGTCGGATGTTGCCTTGGACCCATTCGTAGTGATCCGGGTATTCGTCCAGGAGTCGGAGAAGCACAGCGGCCAAGTTGCCGCCGTCAGAGCGCAGCAAGCGGTTGTCGCTCATGTCCCATGGTCGCTTCATGGCGGCACCTAGGGACGTGTCATGAAACTGGAAGGTGTGGCAGTCCCTCAGCAGGTTGCAGACCACACGCGCCGTCGTCGGATTCACATCCGAAATGTGACCCTTGGCGGCGTCATCGATCCTCGCTTCGGTGTGACCGCTTCCCGCCGAGTTCCATGGAGCCAACCCCAGCCCTTTGTCGGGATCGCTGAATCGCCAGCGCTCATCGCTGAAGATGAAGCGATCGGGAGCACCGTAGGAAAGTGAGATCGAGTACTCGTTGAGTCCGCTCTGCGTCTTGAGGCGAATATCGGCCTCCATCCGCGGTGTCACCTTGTTCCCCATGAACAACTGATCGTCGGCACCGCCGTACTGGTTGACGAACTGCTCGAGACGACGAGACCGCAGCATCCAGCCCAACATCTCAAAGAAGCGAACGAAGTTTGACTTGCCCGAACCATTCGCGCCGATGAGAACCGTTACGCCGCCCAGTCCGCCCAACTCCACGTCGGCCAGCGAGCGGAATCCACGAATTGCTACGGAGTCCAACGTCACCGAGCCTGAAGACACGTCCGATTGCGGCGGCTCATGACCCTCGTTCGGAGATTTGTTGTCCATCAGTGGCTCAATCTCTCGTAGTGGACGCTGAACGCAGCATCGGCCCGTGGTCGGGGATGGCCGAATTCGGTTCGATCCTATGGTGCCGCCCACGAGCGCCAAAGGTTCAAATCGAGCCTCCTGAGGACTCGATGAGTCACCTGTTGAGGAATTGGAGGTCATCTTCTTGGGAATCTGGAGGAAGCCGAGTCAGAGGCAAATGTGAGTGAGCCCATCATGCACAGCTAGCGTCCGCGGCATGGACGCGGACACGGGAACTGCCGGCAGCGGTGCCGCAGAGGGATCCGGCCCGGAGCCGGTGGTGCTGTACACCGAGGCCGACACTGTTGCTTTTATCACCCTGAACCGGCCCGAGCGCATGAACACGCTGACCGAGGGCGTCATTGCGGGGGTGGCGGACGGGATCGATCGGGCGACGGCGTCGAGAAACGTCCGCTCGATCGTGCTCCAGGGCAACGGCCCGACGCTGACCGCGGGCTATGACCTCAACCCGGGCGGTGGCAGCACCCGTGGCGGCAGCCACGGCAATGTGGCAGCGAGCACTGGAGAATCGAGTTCAGAGGAGTTCTACGACACGTGGGGCAGCCCATACAGCGCTCCTGGTCCGAAGCCTCGCGAGGGTGCCTGGGACCCTGTCCGGGACTGGCAGTTCATGGGCCACAACGTGAAGCGGTTCATGAAGATCTGGGAATGCCCCAAGCCGGTGCTCGGGCAGATCCACGGCTGGGCAATCGGCGGGGCCACCGACATGATCCTGTGCTGTGACCTGCTGTTCATGGCCTCAGATGCGCACATCGGCTATGCCCCCTCACGCATCTACGGCACGCCCACCACGATGATGTGGGTGTATCGGCTAGGCCTCGAGCACGCCAAGCAGTTCTTGCTGTCGGGCGACGCCATCGACGCTGAGACGGCGCACCGCATCGGGCTCGTCGCCTACGTCTACCCGCCTGAAGAGCTCGGCGACCGTGTCGAGGCATTTGCACGCAAGCTCGCGCATATCCCAGCGAATCAGCTTGCGCTCAACAAGCTGCTCATCAACCAGGCGTTCGAGAACATGGGCCTGCGCACCAGCCAACTGCTCGGCACGTTCTTTGACGGTGTCACTCGGCATACCGAGGAGGCGTACCGCTGGGTGGAGGACTTCGAGACGAAGGGCTTCCGCCAGGTCATCGCCGAGCGGGATGCGCCTCACGGCGACTACGGCGAGCGGCCACGATGAGCGGGCAGTCGGGCGACAGCGTGACGTTGGTGCTGCTGCATGGATTGGGCGCCAATTGCCATGTGTGGGACGGCGTGGCCGAGCTGTTGGGTGCTGGCGGCACCGCTGTTCTTGCACCCGACTTCCGAGGGCATGGTGCCGCACCGTGGAGCGGCCACTACTCGTTCGGGGCGATGGCAGCTGACGTGGCCGAGGTGCTGCAACGTGACTACGGCGGGCGTCCGTACGCCGTCGTGGGTCACTCCATGGGCGGAGCAGTCGGGCTCGCGCTCGCCTCGGGCTGGTTCGGACCGCCGCCGACACAAGTGGCGACAGTCGGCGTGAAGCTGCGCTGGTCCGACGAAGAACTGTCTCGCGTCGACGGCTTGGCGGCGCGGCCGCCCCGCATGTTCGAAGACCGGGACGGCGCCGTCGAGTGGTTCATGAAGCTGTCGGGGCTCTTTGGCGTGTTCGCACCCGATGACCCGCGTCTCGCAGCAACGATCGATGCTGGCGTGGTCGCCGATCCGGCCTCAGGCGCGGTAGGTGCAGATTCGCCCTGGAGAACCACCCAGGATCCCGCCACCGTCGGCGTTGGCCCCCCCGACATGACGGGCTTGCTGCCCGCCGCGAAGTGCCCGCTGGCGATGGCGCTGGGTGAGTTCGATCCGCTAGTAGCGCCCGATCATCACGACGATCTGGCCGATGCTGCGACGAACCCGCACGCGGCTGGTGCTGCCGCTCCACATGTGTTCAGCGGCCTCGGCCACAACGCCATGGTGGAGGACCCCCGCGCTGTCGCAGCGTGGCTCGCGACGCTTCCTGCGTTCGCTGAGACTTCTTGAAGCTCAGGCTGAGGAAGGAGCAGCGTCGGGCGGGAGCCGGCGAGCGCGGCGAACCGCCCAGACCGCGAGCGCCACGGCCGCAATGGTGACGAGCATCAGCGCTGTGTGCACCAGCTTGAAGCCTGTGGTCTGCGTGCTGTCGGCCCAGAGCTGCGCTGTGCGGATGGGCCAATAGATCACCGACAGCGTTGCCAGCATCACGAACCATCTCGGGCCGAACTTTCCCGAGACAGCCCAGGCCAGCGTCGCAACCCCGAGATCAACGAACACGAAGGCAACCAGCACGCGCCACAGCGTTCCCCAGAAGCCGAGGTCACCAGCTTGAGCGACGTTGACGATGCGGGTCAACCAGATCGCCACGGTCCACGCCGCCAGAATCAGCAGCGGAATCCGCGCTCCCTTCGGGTGCAGCGGCGTCTTGTTTCTGGGCTGGGTCACCTTGATGATGCCGTCGGGCGTGCGGGCGTCGGGACCATCACTATCCCTCTTCGAGTGGAAGCTCACCGGCGATCTTGACGCACTCGCCGCCGTCGATGTCCATGATGTGACCGGTGATCCAGGTCGCGCCAGCGGACAAGAACAGTGCCGCCTCGCCGATGTCGGACGGCTCGCCGAGACGCCTCATCGGAAGCTGGTCGGCGATCATCTTGCCGCGCGGCCCATCCCAGAGCACCCGCGCAAAATCCGTCCTAATCAATCCCGGAGCGATGCAGTTCACGCGGACTTTGGGGCCGATCTCCGCAGCCAGTTGCCGAGTCATGTGCATGAGGGCGTCCTTGAACATGCAATAGACGCCCAACGCTTGGGACGTGTGGTGGCCGCCCACCGAAGCGATATTGATAACCGAGCCGCCATGTTCGGACATCCACATCTGCCACGCCGTTTGCGTCCACTGCAGCGGTGCGCGCAGGTTCACCTCGTAGGTCTTGTCCAGGCGCGGCACATCGCAGTCGACCATCGGCCCGGCCCAGGGGTTTGTCGCTGCGTTGTTGACCAGGATGTCGAGCGAGCCGTAGCGCTCGATGGTCTCACCCATCACGCGCTCGGCCTGGTCGAGATGGCCGATGTGCGAGGCGATGTAGTCGCACTCGCCGCCGATGTCCGCAACAGCGGCCTCGCACTTGTCGGCCTTGCGGCTCGTGATCATCACATTGGCGCCTGCGTCGGCGAATGCCTTCGCGATGCCTTTGCCGATGCCGGCCGAGCCGCCGGTCACCAGCGCAGTCTTGCCATCCAGTCGCAGTTCCATGCCTGGTCCCTTTCAGTCGTGCACGCTGGCGCGTGCGCGCCTCGATATTGCAGATGGGGTCGTGGCCCCTCTATTTCTTGCCGATCTCGTTCCACGGCCCGCCGTCGGCACGTGGCTCGCGCGGCAATCCGAGCACTCGGTCGCCCACGATGTTGCGCTGAACCTCGGACGTGCCCGCGTAGATGGTGCCGGGCCTCGCGCCCATGAAGGTCTGCACCCATGAGAGCGAGGAGAACTCTGCGCCGACCGCGTCGGTGTTGATGCCGTTCACCGCCGGATGACCGCTGGGGGCAGTGGCTTCCATGCCCAGAATCTCCAGCGAGAACTCCGTAAGCCAGTGGTGGTACTCGCTCCACAGCAGCTTGTGCAGCGACGATTCCGGCCCGGGGGCCTTGCCCGCCAGCACGTTGGTGACGTTGCGCTGGCCCATCCACTTCATGATCTCGACCTTGGCGTGAGCCTGCGCGAGCTTCTGGCGCACCAACGGATTCTCAGTGGCCCCCCGCTCGACGGCAACGGCAGTCACCCGGTCCAGCTCGTTGCGGAACCGCAGCGCATCGGTGGTGGCGCCGTGACCGCGTTCGAAACCGAGGAGCACGTTTGCGACCCGCCAGCCGTCGTTCACGTCACCGACCACGCTCTCCTTCGCCGTCTTGGCGTCGGTGAAGAACACCTCGTTGAAGTCGTGGCGGTTGTTGATGTTGATGATCGGGCGCATCTCGACGCCGGGTTGGTCCACCGGGACCAGCAGGAACGAGATGCCGCGGTGCTTGGCCTCGGTGGGGTTCGTCCGGCACAGCACGAAGATCCAGTTGGCCGTGTGGCCGCTGGAGGTCCAGATCTTCTGGCCGTTGATGACCCACTCATCGCCGTCGAGCACTGCGCGGGTGCCCAGGTTGGCGAGATCCGAGCCGCTGTCGGGCTCGCTGTAGCCCTGACACCAACGATGCTCGCCGGAGATGATCCTGGGCAGGAAGTGGCGCTTTTGCTCTTCGGTGCCGCACTCGATGATGGCGTTGCCCACCATCGTGATGCTGAAGCCGTCGTTGTCGCCGCCCGTCGGCACGCCTGCGGTCAAGAACTCCTCGGCGAGCACGACACGCTCCACCTCGGTGAGCCCGGCGCCCCCAAATTCGATCGGCCACGACACGGCCAGCAACTGGTTCTCGGCCAGAAGCGCACGCCACTCCTCGACGAACTTCTCCCGTGCCTCCTCGGAGAGATCGCCCATTCCGCCCCAGTTGGGCGGCAAGTGCTCGGCCAGGAACGCCTGGATCTTCTCCCGGTAGTCCTCAGCCTCTTCGGTGTAGGTGGGATCCATGGTTGCGCTCCCCTGTTGCTCGCCGCTGAGTCTGCCACGCGGCTGGTCGCAATGGCTCAGGGCCTGTAGCCAAACGAACTTGGCCCGGGCCGCAGCGAGCGGCGGGCCAGATCTGCCCATTCGCACAGCAGCGGGCGGGTGTCGCGAGGGTCGATGATCTCCTCGACCTCGAAGAACTCCGCCGAACGATGCGGCGAGCGCACCAGGTTCAACCGCTCGCGTATGTCCTCCAGGAGCTCGTCGGGCGTGTCGCTGTCGGCGAGGTCCTGCTTGTAAGCGACTTCGATGCCGCCCTCGATCGGCAGCGAGCCCCAGTCGCCCGACGGCCAGGCGAAGCGGAAGCTGCGCGCGCCGGGTTTGTTGTTGGCGGCGCCCGCGACACCGAAGGCCTTGCGGATCACCACGCACGCGAACGGAGCGGTCAACTGCCCGAGGGCCGCCAGCGCAGCCGATCCGAACCGGATGGTGCCGCTCTCCTCGGACTCCTTGCCGATGAGAAAGCCTGGGCAATCCTCAAGGTGCACGACCGGCAGATGGAACGTGGAGGCGGTGTCGAGCAGGCGGATCAGCTTGCGGCATCCATCGGCGGTCCAGCCGCCTCCGTACACGTAGGGATCCTCAGCGAACACCGCCACCGGCCAGCCGTCGAGGCGAGCAAGGCCGGTGACGATCGAGCGTCCCCAGCGGCTTCCGATCTCGAAGAAGCTGCCCTGATCGAACACCGATTCGATAATGGATCGCATCTTGTAGACCCGCCGCGGCTCGCGGGGCACGATGGAGATCAGCTCTGAGTCACGGCGCTGCGCGCTGTCGCCGCTGAGCGCCCGCTCAGGCAGTTCGTCGACGTTTGAAGGCAGGTACGACAGGAATTGCCGTGCGCGCTCGAACGCCTCGGCTTCACTGCCGACCACGTCGTCGATGGCGCCGTTCGCAGTGTGAATGTCGGCATGCCCCAGCTCTTCCTTGCCGTGGTCGCCCAGTGACGCCTGCTCCACCAAGGCCGGTCCGGCGATCATCATCTGCGCGGTGTCGCGCACGATCACCGAGTAGTGCGCCGTGGCCACCCGGGCCGCGCCGATGCCCGCAACCGAGCCCAGTGCCAGCGACACCGACGGCGCCACTGAGAGGTGGTTCACGATGGTGTCCCAGCCGCGCAGCTCGGGGATGTACGTGCGGCCGGCCATCTCGATGGATTTCACCGAGCCGCCGCCGCCCATGCCGTCCACCAGCCGGATGTGCGGCAGCCGCATCTCGTAGGCCATGGTCTCGGCTGCGTTGCGTTTCTCCGGGATGGTGGCGTCCGACGAGCCGCCCCGCACTGTGAAGTCGTCGCCGGACAGGATGACGGGGCGGTCGTCGATGCGGGCCACGCCGAACAAGAAGTTCGACGGCGTCAGGTGGACGAGGTTGCCGTGATCGTCATATTCGGCCACGCCGGCGGTCTTGCCGATCTCGTGGAACGAACCCTTGTCGGCCACGGCGTCGATGCGCTCACGCACGGTCATCTTGCCGAAAAAGTGCTGGCGTTCGACCTTGTCGGGTCCGCCCAGCGCCTCGGCGAACTCCTCGCGGCGCCGAAGCTCGGCAATCTCGCGTTCCCAAGTCATCCGGCCCCCTGTTCTGTCTCGCCCCGCGGGTCATGGGGCCGCTGCTGTCCACACTCGACCACAGGATCCAAGTGCTCGCAGGGTACGCGCATCGCCGAGGGTACGGATAGTGCCGAGGTGCTCTGTGAGCGCACTGCTTCTGGCGCGTGTCTTGCCTGGAGTTTGGCTGCTGTCGGGCTGTTGCTCTCGTGTCCAAGTGGACAGGCCGTTGCGAAAATAACAGTGATTTTCATGTTATTTCCATTTACTGTCTCAATGGTGTCTGCGGATGCGCCGTTCGTTCGGTTGCCCGGTGCCATCGAGCTGAATCGCGACGAGACGCTCGCTGTGTTGGACGCACTCGACAACGCAAAAGCGGCAGCTCGAAGCGCGCATGAGCAGCGGGTTGCAGAGGCTGCGATCCTGATCATCACGCATAAGCTCTGGAACGAGCTCGCGGACATTCTCGAAATGAACGGAGGGCACGATGTCTAGGCCGCCGACCATGCGACACCTCGTCCCGGGGGACCAGCCAGTGCGTGCGCGACTTGCCGCGGAGCGGCTTGGGGTTGATCTGTTCGACATCTACTGCATGATCGAATGGGGCGAGATCGTGGGCGGCCCCGATCCGGATCGCAACGTCGCAGTTCCCGCCGCCGAGATTGACCGCGTGCTTGCTGCTGGCGGTGCCCCGAACTATGCCGAAGTGCTCAGGAAGTACGGATCAGGCGCTGACGTCCCTGAGGCCGAAACACGCCGACTGTCAGCGATGCACGACACGCTCGTGTCCTGCGCGCCGATCGCGCCGTCGGGCTAGCAATCTCGGGCGGACCCACGCCTGGACCGAGCACCGCGTGGTGCGCGGCCAGATCAACCAGCGGTGGGGTCGACCAACAGCTTGACGGCGGGGTTGCGCTTCGTGGCGAGATCGTCGATCGTCTGTGGCAGCTCGTCGAGGGTGACCGTACCGTTCACGAGCGGAGTGACGCTGATGCGGCCGTCGGCGATGAAGCCCGCCGCAGCACGCATCTCGTCGAGGGTGAACGCCAGCGAGGTGTCCACTGAGATCTCCTTGAACAGCCAGCGGTTCGGGCGGATCGTGGCGTCGCTGCCGGTCACGCCGACGATGCAGACCGAGCCGCCGTAACGCACCATGCCAACCGACTGCTCGATGGTCTGTGGGATGCCGGCACAGTCGAAGGCGATGTCGGCCCGCAAGCCACCCGTCGCCTCGTTCACCGCCTCCCGCATCTGTGCGCCGGGCTCGACCGCGACATCGGCACCGGTGTCGAGTGCAAGACGGCGTCGGTCGGCGTCGGGCTCGACAGCGATCACATGCCCCGCTCCCGCCAGACGCGCACACTGCGCTACGAGCAGGCCGATCGGGCCGCAGCCGACGACGCACACCACATCGCCAGCACGCATACGGCTGCGGCGCACAGCATGCAGCGCCACCGAGACGGGCTCGATCACTGCAGCGTCGTCGTCGGTGAGCTCGTCGGGCACCCGCACCAGCCGGTCGGCACTTGCTGCCATGAACGGCGCGAAGCCACCCGAGGCCGGCGCGTTCGCACCGATGTAGTACGAGCGCGCCGTCGAGCAGTAGGCGGCGAGGTCGGCCCGGCACTCGGCGCAGCGACCGCAGCCTGGAGCTAGCCCGCCCGTCACTCGGTCGCCCGTGCCGACGACACGAACGTCGGAGCCCACGGCGACAATCGTGCCGACCCACTCGTGGCCGCAGATACCTGGCGCGTAGGGCCAGCCCTCGACATACGCGTGCACGTCACTCCCGCAGATCCCGCAGAGCGATATCTCTACGAGCGCATCGCCGGGCCCAGGCGTCGGTTCGTCGACCTCCCGCAATTCGAAATGCCCCTTGCCGGTCACCAGTCCCGTCCGCATACCCACATCGTCGCGCACGGCCTACGAGATCGCACTGGGCAGGGCGGAGCGCAAAACAGCGCCCGGACAAAGCGCGAGACAGCGCCCCGTCAGAGCGCGATGCGGCGTCCGGACAAAGCGCGAGACAGCGCCCGGACATATGGTGCGCGCATGGAATTGAGACTCGATGGCCGTACAGCGCTCATCACCGGCGGCAGCCGAGGTCTTGGCCGCGCTATGGCAGAGACATTCGCCGCAGCGGGTGCATCAGTTGCGGTGGTGGCACGTGACCGCGAGGTGCTCGACGAGACGCTGTCAGCGCTGCAGGCTGCGAACGCTCATGGCGACCATGCGGCAATCTCGGCTGACGTCCGTCAGGCCACAGAGGTCGCTCGGGCCTATGCCGAGGCGGTGCAAGCCTGCGGGCCGATCGACATCCTCGTCAACAACAGCGGGACCTCGAACGCCAAGCCTTTCTTGGACATCGACGATGACGACTGGCAGAACGACTTCGATCTGAAGCTCTTCTCCGCTGTACGCCTGTGCCGCTTGTGCCTCCCCCACATGCGCACCCACCGCTGGGGTCGCATCATCAACTCGCTGAACATCGGAGCGAAGGCCGCAAGCGCGCAAACCTGCCCGACCGCCGCGACCCGGGCGGCAGGCTTGGCAATGACGAAAGCACTCGCCTCGGAGTTCGCCGCCGACGGCGTCCTCGTGAACGCGCTCATTACCGGCCTGCTGGTCACTCACCAGTGGCGCACGCGCTGGGAGCGCGACGGAGCCGGCACCACATTCGATGAATTCACGGCCGCGGTCGGAGACCGCATTCCCGCTGGCCGCATGGGCGACGCCCAGGAGTTCGCCAACCTCGCCCTATTCCTGGCCAGCGACGCCGCCAGCTACGTCACCGGCACCGCAATCAACATCGACGGCGGTCTCTCCCCCGTCGTCTGAGCGGCACCACACCCCAACCCGCCGTCGCAATCAATACTGCGGCGGGCTCTCCCCCGTCGTCTCGTCGGGGATCAGCGCCTCCAGACGTGACATGAAGTGGGGCGGCGGGCGACGAGGCTTGCCGGCGTTGTCGCAGACCGCCGCGGTCAGTTGTGCCTGCACGAGCACGGTGTCGTCGGCCTCGCGAATGATGCGCTGGTTCCATTTCGTACTGGCTCGGCGCAGCTCGGCAACTTCGGTTTCGATTCGCAGCGTGTCACGCGCAGTCGCCGGCTCGCGAAAGCGCACCTCGAGGTTGGTCACCACGATCTGAACGTTCTCGTCGGACAGGTCCGGAAGCGCCATGCCGGCGTCCTCGAGCGCCACGCAACGAGCAGCCTCGAAGTACGACACGTAGACCGCGTGATTGACGTGGTTGTAGGGGTCCAGCTCACCGAATCGAGGCACGATCTGGGTCGAATGCGTCGCCATGGCCGCAACGCTACGGCGAGGACACACCGAGATGTCTGGCCGTCAGCCCGACGCGCTGCCCCACGGAGACTCCCAACGCCTCGTAGCGTTCGGGGTCGTGAGCGTCATCGCGACGATCGACGTCGGAACCAATTCGTTCCATCTCGTGGTCGCTTCTGTTGACCCCGACGGTCACCTCGAGGTGCTTACGCGCGAGCGGGAGCCAGTCCGGCTGGGTTCGGGCGGTGAGGACATGAAGCGGCTTGAACCTGCCGCTATCGACCGCGGCATCGCCGCATTGGACCGGATGCGCCGGATCGCCACGCACGCCGGCGCTACCACAATCAACGCAGTCGCTACGAGCGCCGTGCGCGAGGCCGCCAACCGGCACGAGTTCGTGACACGAGCGCGTGACGAAGCCGGCATTCACATCGAAGTTGTGTCCGGCATTGAGGAAGCGCGGCTGATTCACCAGGGCGTGCTGGGGGCGGTGCCGGTCTTCGACGAGCGTCACCTCATCATCGACATTGGTGGCGGCTCGACGGAGTTCATTGTGGGCGAAGGTGCCGAGCCGCAGCTGCTGCGCAGCCTCAAGCTCGGCGCAATCAGGTTGACGGATCGCTTCTTCCCCGAGGGCCGAACATGCAAGCGCACGGTTCGAGAGTGCCGCCACTACATCGAGTCCTTCCTCGGGCACCTGCCCTCGGAGATCGCGGAGCTGGGATTCACCACGGTGGTCGGCTCCTCGGGGACGATCACCGCGCTGGCCCGCATGTGCGCGATCCGGCGCGGCGACCGCGACAACCGCACCGGACGCCTCTCGTTCAATGAGACCGAGTTGCGTTCGCTCACAGCCGATCTCGTTGCGGCAAACACTCCGCAGCAGCGCATGTCGATCGATGGTCTGGAGGAGCGTCGCGCCGACATCATCGTGGGCGGTGCGCTGCTGCTGTCCGAGACATGCAGGTTGCTGGGCGTCAAGCGCATGGAGGTCTCCGACTACGCCTTGCGCGAAGGAATCTTGTTCGAACAGCTGCGACGAGCCGCATCACCAGAACTGGATCCGTTCCATCGCCTCGGGGATATTCGGCGCTCAGGCGTCATGTACGTGGCGAACAGCTACCACGAAGACCTCGGGCACGCCGAGCACATCACCGATCTGGCGCTCGAGCTGTTTGACGAGCTGGGTCGACTGCATCAACTCGACGACCAGGACCGCGAGCTGTTCGAAGCGGCGTCACTGCTGCACAACGTGGGCATCTTCATCTCCCACAGCGCTCACCACCGCCACGGGTACTACATCATCCGAAACAGCGAGCATCTCACCGGATTCACCGAACGCGAGATCGAGATCATCGCCCAAGTCGCCCGCTACCACCGCAAGAGCGCTCCCAAGTCGAAGCACGCCGACTTCGCATCTCTGAGCTCGGCCGACCAGGACAGAGTGCGCTGGATGGCGGCGATGCTGCGTGTGGCAATCGGCTTGGACCGTTCCAATCGTCAGGTGGTGACGCGCGTGCGTCTCGCCGACGGCACCGAGTGCCACACGACCGAGGACGCCGACACCTTGCGGCTGATCGTGCGAGTTCCACCCGACGAGGACACGTCTGTCGAGCTCTTCACCGCCCAGGCGCGAAGCGCGCTGCTCGAATCGGTGACAGGTCGGGCCGTTGTCATCGAGGCCGAAGAGATTGCATATACCGGCCGAGCAGCGCACCCCACCAATGGAGTTCATGCGGCGGCAGCGCCACAGGACGCCGCACAGGCGCCCGCCGCACTGCGCTTACGGCCCTGACGGGAGCCCGCCGACGCAACCCTGGTGCCTCAGCGCTCCGGCAGGTACAGCACCCAGCCGACGAGGATGAGGTCGGGATCGGTCAACGCGCCGCCGTAGGACTGGGCGCGGCCCTCGTTGGCCTCGAAGATGACAGGCCAGTGGCTGGAGTGAGCCAGGTGCGCGGCCGCGATCTTCTGCAACGTGTCGCCAAGCTGGACTGTGTAGAGCACGATGTCGCCGTTCTGCCCGTCCTCAGCCTGCCCGTCCTCAGCCTGCCCGTCCTCAGCCTGTTCGCCTTCTTCTTCGCCGTCGCCGCCGGCGGCCAGCGCCGAAATGCGATTGCCGCCGTCAACGGGGTACTGCTCGGCGCTGATCACACCGCCGAGGTCTTCGGTGATGTAGTCGGCCAACGCCTGCTGGTAAGTGACGCCCAAGCGGGTGAAGTTGATGTCGCCCAGCGGGTAGCAGTCTCCGCCATTGCCGAGAAAGTCGACGGTCGCCAGCGCGATCGGTGCTCCCGGCACGACGTCACCGTCGCGCACGAGTTGCGTGCCGTCGTCCAGCGTGACCGAACGCAGGCGGCTGCCGGTCGGCTCAATGAGCCCGCAGTCGCCGTCGCGGTCGATTCCCTGGGCCACTCCATCGGGGTCGTAGGTGACGGTCATACCCGAGACATGCGGGTACTGGCCCGATGCGCCCGGCAGTCCGCTGAGCGCTCGTTCAAGCAGCTCAGCGAGCGTGGCCCGCGACACCGTGCCGGTCACGAGGACGTTGTTGAACGGGGCGATGTCCCAAGTGGTGCCAACGCTGACTTGACCGGCGGGGATGACCGAGTCGTTGCGAAGCCCGCCGCCGTTGCCGATAGCCACCTGCGGCGCAGCTACGCCGAATCCGGGTGCCAGCTGCGCGCCCCGGACGCGCAGTGCGTCGGCCATCAGACTGCCGATGTTCGTCGACTGGGTACGCAGCACCGACTTGCGGCCTTCAAGGTCAACCTCGCTGGTGCCGATCTCGGCGCTGTCGACCAGCGCCACCTGAGATGTCAGCGGTTCGACCACTTCGGTCTGCATGGTCGCGTCAGGCTCGCGGTCGAGCGCGACCCCAATCGAGGAGCCAGTCGCCGCGGTGACGTTCCCGTCTGCATCGAAGGTCACCACCAGCTTGCCGATGCAGCGATAGCCGCCGGGCGCGGTCACCACCGGCACCTGCGCGCCAGCGGCATCGGCAACCCACTTGGGATATGGCGCCACGGGCTCGTCGTCGGGCTGGCATGTGTCGCCGGGGTTGGCCAGCAGATCGTCGCCACCTCCGGCAATCACCACATCCACGCCGGTGAGCTCGGCAACCAGCGCGACCTCTTCGTCCACGTCCTGCAAGTGGCTGACGAGCACGATCTTGTTGACGCCCTCGGACGCCAACCGGTCAGCCTCGGCCTGCACCGCCGGGAGCACAGCGCTGACGACGACGTTGCGGGGACTGGAGATATTGGGCAGCCACGGTGTCACCGCGCCGATCACGCCGATGCGCTCATCGGCGCTCTCGATCACCGTCGATGGAGCGACCAAACTACGTTCAGCCAATGCGGCCAGGGCGGGTTCGGCCGAGACATCGATGTTGGCGCTCAGGAACGGGATCTGAGGGCTGAAGCCTTCGATGAACCGCGCCGTGACCTCGGGCCCGAAGTCGAAGTCGTGGTTGCCGAGCGCCGTCGCGTCGTACAGGCCGCTGAGTGCCACCGAGTCGTACATCGGCCCGTCGCGGTCGAGCGACACGCCCAGTTCCAGCGACGCCAAGAAGTTGTCGCCGGAGGTCAGCGTTACCACCGGGCCGTCGCCGGCCGCAGCAGCCTGCAGCTCCCGCATCTGGGCCACAAAGCGGGCTATCCCGGGAAAGCCCGAGTCGGGATCCGGCAACAGCTTCGACTCGCCGTCGTTGTTGTGCAGGATCGTCAATGTCACCGGACCCGCAGAGATCAGCGTCGGCACGGCGTCGGCGCCATCGGACTGCGCGCCGAGCGGCTCCGCTGCGAAAGGCAGCGCCGCCAGCATCACAATTGCGGCCACCGCAGCTCGCAGGTACTTCGTCTTCCGCCGCCGCACTGCGCGTTCTGATCCATTCGCTGTTGGTGACATTCGTCGACTCCTCAGGTGACTCGACGCACAGTGTCGCCGTTCGGTGTGACAGCAATGCCACGGGTCCCCAACGCGAGAGGAAATCTTGCGCGCACGGGCCACGGGGCCAGGACAGTAGCTTCGCCGTCTGATCCCGTCCGAGCACCGATCCTCGATGACTGGTCGCCTTGCTGGGCGCGACGACGCCCACACTCGCAGAAGGACTACGACCGTGTACTCAGCTCTCGGCCAATGGTGTTTCCGGCACGCGTGGCGCGTCCTCGGAGCGTGGCTGATCTTCGCAGTGGCTGCCGCCGTGCTCGCCGGCACCCTGGGCGCCTCCTACGGTGCGTCGCTTTCGACACCCGACTCCGAGAGCAGCCGGGGCGCCGACGTGCTCGAAGACCACTTCGGCAGCGTCGGCTCCAACATCAGCGGCACCATCGTGCTCAAGGCCGATGCCGGCGTGAACGACCCAGCCGTGCGGTCGGCCATGACCGAACTGCTCGCCACGGTCGATGCCATTGACGAGGTGACGGTCGGTTCGCCCTACGACCGTGACGGCGGCCGCCGAATCGCCACTCAAGGGCCGGGCGCCGGCAAGTACGCCTACGCCGACGTCGAGCTCAGCCGCAGCTTCAACGTGGACGAAGCCGGAACTCTGGGCCTTGAGATCATCGACCTCATCGATGCCAGCGGACTGCGCTCGATGGACGGCGTCGAAGTCGAGATGGGCGGTTCCTGGCTGGCCCGCCAGGAGCCACCCGAAACCGAGGCCATCGGACTCGCGTTCGCGGTGTTCGTGCTGATTGCGGCCGTCGGCTCGGTGGTTGCCATGGGCGTGACGGTCGGCACGGCACTGGTTGGGGTCGGCATCGGCGTGCTGGCCATCACGGCGCTGAGCAACACCGTGACCGTGCCCGAGTTCGCGCCCACCTTGGGGGTCATGATCGGCCTCGGCGTAGGTATCGACTACGCGCTGATCATCCTCAACCGCTTCCGGGAGTGGGTCAGCCGGGGGCTTGAGCCCCCCGAGGCCGTGGGTGCAGCGCTGGACTCCGCGGGCCGCTCGGTGGTGTTCGCCGGCGCAACGGTGGTGGTGTCGCTGCTGGGCCTGCTGCTCATCGGCCTGCCGTTCGTGGCCGGCATCGGACTTTCTGCGGCCGTCACGGTCGCGATCGTGATGGTCGGCTCGATGACCGTGCTTCCCGCCGTGTTGGGCCTTGTCGGCGACCGCATGACCACCACGAGGGTCCGCGGCATCGCAGCCGCGGCGCTGGTGGCAGTCGCCCTGCTAGGTCTCGGCACCGGCATCCGTCCCCTGGTCGCCGCGCTTCCTGCGGCCGCTGCGGTGCTGATCGCCGGAGCGTTCGGCGGTGCCCGCAACCCGCTGCGACGCATCCTGCGGCACCGCCAGCCGAAGGCGCTGCGGGACACAGCGTGGTACCGCCTCAGCCGGGTGGTCCAGGCACGCCCGTGGTTTTTCGCTCTGGGTGGCACGGCGGTGCTCCTCGTGCTGGCGGCCCCAGTGCTTGGCCTGCGACTCGGCTTCTCCGACGAAGGCAACTACCCGCCCGACACCACCACACGCAAGGCCTATGACCTGCTGGCCGAGGGATTCGGCCCAGGTGCGAACGGCCCGTTGTTCATCGTGGCCGAGACAACCGCCCCTGGCGATCTCGGGGCGCTCAACGGGCTCTCGGTGGCGCTGAACCAGTCCGACGGCGTCGCCTTTGCGTCTCCGGCGGTGCCGAGCCCCGACGGCGGGGCGGCGCTGATCCGGGTTCAGCCGACCACCGGCCCCCAGGACGCCGACACCGAGGCGCTGGTGCACTTACTGCGTGACAACGTGATTCCCGCCACGCTCGACGACACCGGCGTCGACGCCCTGGTCGGCGGCGCGGTGGCGTTCCAGATCGACTTCAGCGACTTCCTCGCCGAGCGCATGCTGATCTTCTTCGCAGCAGTACTGGGAGCGTCGTTCCTGCTGCTGATGGCAGTATTCCGCTCGCTGATCGTGCCGCTCAAGGCCGTCGTCATGAACATGCTGTCGATCGGAGCGTCCTACGGCGTGCTGGTGGCCGTGTTCCAGTGGGGCTGGTTCGGCGGCGTGCTCGGGATCGAAGCGGCGCCGATCGAGCCCTTCATCCCGATGATGCTCTTCGCGGTCCTGTTCGGACTGTCGATGGACTACGAAGTCTTCCTGCTGTCGCGCATGAAGGAGGAGTACGAGCGCACCGGCGACCCGGTCAACTCCGTCGCCGACGGCCTCGCCGCCACCGCCAGGGTCATCACTGCCGCAGCGGCGATCATGGTGGTGGTCTTCGGCAGCTTCGTGCTGGAGGACAATCGGGTTGTCAAGCTGTTCGGCATGGGTCTCGCGACGGCCATCGCCATCGACGCGACGCTGGTTCGGATGCTCATCGTGCCCTCCACCATGGAGTTGCTCGGCGCCCGCAACTGGTGGCTGCCGCGCTGGCTCGACCGGATCATCCCGAATCTTCGTATCGAGGGCGAGCTGCGTGAGCAGTCGGAACGGCCCGCCTGAGGGCAAACCACAACGCCGCCCAGCGGGAACAGCGCCGCCGTTGAGGGTCAACCAACCGCGAAGTCGTTGACCTCTGCTCCGCTGGCGCGTACGAGCTCACCGGGTGTCAGCTCGAACACTGTGTCGGGGGTCCCTGCCGCCGCCCAAACGGTGTCGTACCCCAGCAACGCCCGGTCCGCCACTGCCCGCAGCGGACGAGCGTGGCCGAATGGGGGCGTGCCGCCGATCGCATAGCCGGTGGCTGCTCGCACCCCGTCGGCGTCGGCTCGCGTGATCTTTCCGCCGAGCACGCTCCCGAGCTGTGCTGTGTCCACACGGTTGGAACCCGATGTCAGCGCCAGCACGGCCTCGCCGTCGCACAGGAACACCAGCGACTTCACGATCTGGCCCAGCTCGCAGCCCACCGCAGCAGCCGCTTGCTCGGCCGTGCGCGTGCCTTCGGGAAAGCGCAGGATCTCCGGCGCCATCCCCACCTCTTGTGCTCCGGCTAAGAATCGCTCGCGAGCGCTGGCGCGCCCCGAGCTCGTGTGATTGCTGTCGGCCACTGCCATGTGCGCGGTCTGGCTATTCAGCCCACGCCTTGATCTGGGAGATGACCTCGAGGGGGTTCTCGGTTTCGGGCGGGATGTCGATGTCCAGATAGCTCACGCCGACCGAGCGGTACACCTCTACACGCTCCTTTACCCGCTCGGGATCGCCGGTGAGGCTCGCACGGTCCACGTAGTCGGCAGGCACTGCGGCGAACGCCTCGTCGCGCTTTCCGGTGAGGAACAGGTCTTGGATCTTCTCGGCCTCCTCCACGTAGCCGTAGCGCTTGAACAGGTCGTTGTAGAAGTTCTTGTCGCGTGCGCCCATGCCGCCCACGTAGAAGCCGACGTTGTTCCGCACGCCCGTGCGCACCGAATCGACCATCGGGCCGTCGCCAAGCGCCACGGTGCCGCCGGCCACGATCTGCAGGTCGCCGAGGTCGTCGGCCCGACGGGAACCGCCGGTTTCTAGAGACTCGCCCCACACGTCGTTGAACTTCTCGGGCAGGAAGTGGATCGGCTGCCAGACGTTGGCCAGCTCTGCGGTCAGCTCGACGTTGCGCGGCCCGATCGAGGCCACCGCAATCGGAATGTCCTGGCGGTACGGCTTGCCAATGCGCTTGAGCGGCTTGCCCAGCCCGCTGCCCTCGCCCTCGGGCAGGGGCAGGCTGATGGCACGACCGTCGTGGACAACCTTGTCGCCTGCCCACACCTTGCGGCAGATCTCGATCACGTCACGGGTGCGCCCGAGCGGCTTCGAGAACGGCACGCCGTGCCAGCCTTCGATCACCTGCGGTCCCGAGGTGCCGAGGCCGAGGATGAAGCGGCCTTCGGAGAGGGTGTCGATCGTCATTGCCGTCTGGGCGATGATGGTTGGGCTGCGCGAGTAGATCGGCAGGATGCCGGTCATCAGCTGCACGCGCTCGGTCTTGGCCGCGACGTACGCAAGGGTGGAGACCAGGTCGAAGCCGTAGATCTCGCCGCCCCACAGCATGTCGACGCCGGCAGCTTCGAGATCGGCCACATGCCGACTCAGCCGCTTGGGATCCAAGCTCGCACCAGCTCCAATTGCCATGGATATCTTCATCGATGTACTCCATCCGCTGGGGGGTCGGCGCGCATGTTAGAAGCAACACCACACCGACGTCAGGCCAACGCATGAGCGATGCCACGCACACGGGTGCCAGCAAAGTCCCGAATGACCCCTCAGTCGACGACACCGCCGACGAGATCATCGACACGTTGCGTCGCTGGGTGGATGACGTTGTCGTGCCGGGATCCTCGGCGCTCGAGCTTGCCGACGAGTACCCCACCGAGATGGCCGAACAGATGGAGGCGTTCGGTCTGTTCGGCGCGACCATCGGTGAATCGCACGGCGGACTCGACCTCGATCACCTCACCTACGCACGAGTGATCGAGGAACTCTCGCGGGGCTGGATGTCGCTCGCAGGCATCGTCAACAGCCACCTCATCTGCGCCAAGCTCATCTCGCGGTTCGGCACCGCAGACCAGCAGGACCGCTCGCTGCCGCGCATGGCCACCGGCAAGCTGCGCGGCTGTTTCTCGCTGTCCGAACCCGACAGCGGCTCCGACGCCGCCGCCCTGCGCTGCCGAGCCGTCCGCGACGGTGACGAGTTCGTCATCAACGGCACGAAGATGTGGGTCACCAACGGCGAGCGCGCTGGCATCGTGGCGCTGTTGGCGCGCGTGCCCGAAGGCGACGCGTCCGGCAGCTCGGGCATCACCTGCTTCCTGGTGGACAAGACGCCCGGCAAGACCTCGGGAGGCATCACCGTCAGCCGCAAGATCGACAAGATCGGGTACCGCGGCATCGAGACCGTCGAGATGTCCTACGTGGACCACCGAGTGCCCGCTGACCGGATTCTTGGAGGCGATGGTCTTGGCGGCGATGGTCCCGATGGTGCCGGGGGCATCGGCAACGGGCTTCGCTGGGCACTCGCCGCGCTGGAGCTGGGCCGCATCAATGTCGCCGCCCGCGGCGTCGGCGTCGCCCAGGCTGCCTACGACGCCGCGGTGGCCTACGCCAAGGAGCGTGAGGCCTTCGGGAAGCCCATCGCCAAGCACCAGGCCATCGCATTCAAGATCGCCGAAATGGCAACCAAGCTTCACGCGGCACGGCTCATGACCTATGACGCCGCACGCAAGGCTGACGCCGGCGAGCGGGTCGATCTCGCTGCGGGCATGGCCAAGCTGTTCGCCTCGGAGACCGCGGCCGAGTTGGCGTTGGACGCCATGCGCATTCACGGCGGCAACGGCTACAGCACCGAATATCCGGTGGAGCGCTACTACCGAGATGCTCCCCTCATGATCATCGGCGAGGGCACCAGCGAGATCCAGAAGCTCGTCATCAGCCGGGCGCTGCTCGCCGACGATTGAGCGTCGCGGCGCGGTGTGCTGTGACACTGTGCGCATAGGTTGACGACCACGCACATGGAGGCATGGGAAATGGCAGACCGCAAGTCCTTCTGGGCGTGGTGCCTGGAATCCGAAGAACCGACCGACGCTGATCGGGCGGCACTGGCAGCGAAGCTGTCCGCCGAGTACGGCACGCAGATCACGGCCAAGCCGGTGCCGTCAGTGGACGACGCCGATCTGCGCGCCCCGCGCATCCCGATTCCGGACTCGGTCGCCGACTGGTGCTCAACGAGCACCTACGACCGGGCCCGTTACGCCTACGGCGCCCACTTCACCGAGCGCGTGCGGGCCTTCAACCTCGACTTCCCCAATCCGCCCGACGTCGTGGCTCACCCTCGCAACGAGACCGAGGTGGAAGCCACGCTGGACTGGTGCGATGCCAACGGCTACATCGCCGTGCCGTACGGAGGCGGATCGTCGGTGGTCTGGGGCCTCGCGCCGCCGCAGGATCGCGGGCCGACGGTCATCATCTCGCTCGATCAGCTGGACCAAGTGCTCGAGATCGACGACGTGTCGCGCGCGGCTCGCATCCAAGCCGGCGTGTTCGGACCGCATCTCGAAGACCAGCTGCGCCCCAGCGGGCACACGTTGCGGCACTTTCCGCAGTCGTTCCGTTTCTCGACCCTCGGCGGTTGGATCGCCACCCGCTCCGGCGGCCACTACGCCACCAATCACACCCACATCGACGAGTTCGTGGAATCGGCACGGATGATCACACCCTCGGGCTGGTGGGAGTCACGCCGCCTGCCCGGGTCGGGGGCGGGCCCCAGCCCCGACCGCATGGTGATCGGCTCGGAGGGCATCTACGGGATCATCACCGAGGCGTGGATGCGAATCCAGAAGCGGCCCACGTTCCGGGCCACCGCCGGAATCACGTTCCCGTCATGGGAAGCCGGATATGAGGCCGTCCGACACCTCGTCCAGGCAAAGCTGTGGCCCGCCAATCTGCGAATTCTCGACCCTGCAGAGGCCAGCCGGGCTGCTGGAATGGACGGCCAGAATGCGCTGGTCATTGTGTCGTTCGAGTCAGCAGAGCTGACCCAGCGCCACAACATCGCACAAGCAGCCGAGATCGCACGCAACTGCGGTGGGCACCTTCCTGACGACGAGATCCACATCGACGACGGCACGGGAACTCCCACGGGTCGCGGCGGCGCCGTCGGGGCGTGGCGCAATGCGTTCATCGGCGTCGGCAATGGTGTCGAGACCTCGCTGGGCCTCATCAACGACACCTTCGAGACCGCGATCACCTGGGACCAGTGGCCCGAATTCGACGCCGTTGTGCGTGAAAAGGTAGGCGCTGTGCTGGCTGAGGTGTTCGGCAAGCACCACTCGCTGTCGTGCCGGTTCACCCACGTGTACACCGACGGCCCTGCGCCGTACTACACGTGGTCAGGCATGGGCACCCAGGGCGGCGAGCTCGAGCAGTGGCAGTCCGTCAAGGACGCCGCCAACGAAGCGCTCGTGTCTGCGGGCGGAACCTCCACCCACCACCATGCGGTGGGCCGCATGCACCGGCCGAACGCCTACGACCGCCAGCGCCCCGAGCTGTTCGCCGAGGCCATCCGAGCCGCGAAGAAGCGCCTCGACCCCAACGGCATCCTGAACCCCGGCGTCCTCATCGACCCCTAGAACGCGACGAGCGGCCGCCGTCGTCGGCCTGCTCGGAACGGAACGAGGGCCCACGGGCGCCACACGCCCATCGGCCCTCTCCGTGGCTGATGCTTGTCGACTCCCTGACTGGGGGCCGGTGCCGTCTGGCACCGGCCCCACCGCAGTCAGTGAGTGCTTGCCGTGCCGTCCCTCACAGGGACCGCGCTCGGCCTACCTGCAGCGCCTGCCTAGCGGCAGCCGCCGTTGTCCTTGTCCCAGGCACAGTTGCCTGAGGCGCCGTTCACGTCGATGACGAGCGACACGACCCAGGACGCAGAACTCGAGTCGTACTGACTGAAGTCCGTGCCCTCGATCGGGAAGGCGTCGGCGTTGCCGTTCATGGCGAACGTGATGCCGTCGAGGAATATCGGATGGTGGATATTGATCGATCGCACCGCCAGCATGAAGTTCGTGCGTGTCAGGCCACCCGGCAGCTCTGCGGCGATGCGCAGCGCCTCGACGTACGGGTAGCCGATCATGTAGCCGTTGCCGAACATCGCGATGTCAGGATCGAGATCGTTCGCCTCCAAGCTCGCACGGACGAACTGGATGAACGCATCGTTCTCGATCAGCACCGGGTCGGTGGTGTCCTTGACACCGCCGCCGACGATCAGCCAGCCGTTGCCGTCATCGCCCGCAGGGGAAATCCAGCTCGCTGGCGCCTTGCAGACCGACGGTGTGAACGCTGCGGACAGCTCCTCCTTCAGACCCGAGGCCGCGACTTCCTGAATCGCCAGCAGGCAGGCATTGCCTGCCGTCATCGAGATGAACACGTCCGGGTTGTTCGCCGAAATCGTCGTGACCTCGTTGGTGATGGTCGGTGCCGCAGGATCGTGCCGCACGGGGACGAACTCGCTGACCACATCCGGATTGTTGTGGGCGTACTCCTCGAAGCCCAGCTCGTAGGCAAGACCGAAGTCGTTGTCCATGATCAGGCCCGCAACGACCACCGGAAGCTCGTCGGCAAGGTTCTCCTTGATCCAGTTGCCCCACAGCACCGCTTCAGTCGAGTACGACAGGATGCTGCCGGTTGTCCACGGGTGAATTTCAGGGTCGCCCCAGGCCGGGTGACCCGTCCACACGAACGGCTGTGGGATGCACTCTGCGTTCAGCGTGTCGTACACGGCCAGCGTGTTCGGCGATCCCAGCGTGTGGATCGAGAAGACGTTGTCGTTCTCGATCAGCTCGTCCACGAACTCGATGGTCTGCGCGGCGACATAGGCATCGTCATAGGACTTCATCACGACATTGCGACCGGCAATACCGCCCACGGAGTTGACGTGCCCGAGATACGTCTGCCAGCCCAAGCGAGCGTTGCCGTACAGCGCCAGCGTGCCCGACTGCGGGCCCGTCTGGCCGATGCGGATCTCGTCATCGGTAATGCCCTCGGTGTTCGACCAGTCGCCTGGGCACTCGTTGAGGTCAATGGTGAAGCCCGCGGCGCCACGCAGGATCTTGTCGTCTCCGACGCCGTACTCGCCGGATTCGATCTTCGCGGTCAGCTCCTCGATGATGACCGCACGATTGTGCTCGGCCTCTTCCCAGATGCCGTCGATGGTGGAGCGATCGAACTCCATCATGTCGTCCATCTCGTCGTCGACCATCTCGTCATCTTCTTGCGACGCCTGCTCGACGACGTCCTGGCTGAGACCGCCGGCCTCTTCCTCTGGCTCGTCGCCGGCCATCTCCTCCTCTTCGTCGGCCATGTCCTCTTCGTCGGCCATCTCCTCGTCTTCGACCATCTCCTCTTCGGCGTCGGCCTCAGTGGCAGCGCCGTCGTCGTCGTCATCGCCTCCGCCGCATGCGGCCGCGACAAGCGAGAACGCGAAGAGCAAAGCCAATAGGCGAAGCAGTCGGTTCTTGGAAAGTTGCATCAGTCCATCCCTCCTAGGTGGATTGCATTCCACGACAGGACCCCTTGGGGCATCGATTCGTCCTCGTCCCCCAGAGCAAGGCCGTCGCGTCAGTGCCGCGAGAGTAATCGCGATACGCGCGGCCATCTTGCGTGAGTCGCGACGATCCCATGACATTTTCGTGGCGCGGCTCTACGCCGCGGCCCATCGCGACAGCCTGACCGGCGAGTCGGGGGGCATTTCCGGCCCCACAGCACTGTTGGGCCAACCCGCCTAGCGTGACCGCCATGGAATGGGGAGTCACACTGCCGCACCTGGGCCACATCGCTACGCGTGATGCGCTTATCGAGTTCTCGACCGCCGTCGACGATCTGGGTTTCGACTCAGGCTGGGCTTCGGACCACGTCTGCTGGCCCGCCGAGCTCGTCTCGCAGTACCCGTACAGTGACGATGGCTCGTTCCCAGCGCCGCCCAAGACGGGCTGGCTCGACCCGATCGGAACGCTGCAGTTCGTTGCTGCGGTGACCCAGAACCTGCGCTTGGGCTTCAGCGTGCTGATCCTGCCGTACCGACCGCCGGTCGAGACTGCCAAGCGGCTGGCCACCATCGACGTGCTGTCGGGCGGACGGCTGATCCTGGGTGTCGGCGTCGGCTGGATGCGCGAGGAGGCTGAGGTGCTGGGAATGCCGTGGGACCGGCGTGGCAAGCGCTCTGACGAGCAACTCGAGGTGTTCCAGAGGTTGTTCGGCGAGGACGACCCCAGCTACGACGGCGAGTTCTATTCATTCCCAACCGTCGGGTTCGAGCCGAAGCCAGTGCAGGACCCAGTGCCGGTGTGGGTGGGAGGCAACTCGGCGGCCGCCTACCGGAGAGTGGCGCAGTTCGGACACGGCTTCCACGCGGCGTTCGAGACGCTGGACGAAGTTGGCGCCGGATGGGCGGCCGTCGGCGAGGAATGTGACGTCGCCGGTCGCGACCGCAGCGAGATCACACTGTCGCTTCGCTACTACCTCGACCCGGCGGCAGTCATGAAACCGGCCGTGTCGATCGCGGGCAGCATCGAGCAGATGATCGACAGCGTCGCGCAGGTCGCCGAGACCGGCGTCACACACTTGGTGCTCGACCCTGTCGCTCGCGGCGGCGTCGCGGGCCGTCTCGACGCGCTGCGCGCCTTCATGTCCGACGTCGCGCCCCACTTCGATTGACACACTGAGGCGCCAGCCGGGCCGGTTCGGCGGCACACTCTTCGATCGTGCTGTCGGCTTCCTCGCTCGCCAAGTCGTATCCGCCGCGACGGCTGTTCAGCGATGTCGACGTGCAACTCGAGGCGGGACGCCGAATTGCGCTGGTGGGCGGCAACGGCATCGGGAAGACGACTCTGCTCGAAATCCTCGCAGGCGTCGGCCAGCCCGACGAAGGCCAGGTGCACGTCCGCGGCGGCACCCGGATTGGCTACCTGCCCCAAGAGCTCGACGAGGCAGGCGACGGCACTGTGCTGGAAACGACGCTCGCAGGAGCCGGCGACTTCACCGAGATGTCGGCCGAGCTGGGGCGGCTCTCCGAGCGGATGGCTGACGTCGATGCCTCTGACCACGATGACGTGGTGTCGCGGTACGGCGAACTCGAAGCCCGCTTCCGCCAGCTCGGCGGGTACGGCTTCGAAGCCGAAGCGCACCGTGTGCTGGCGGGACTCGGCTTCGCTTCCGAGGACGCGGATCGGCCAGTCCGGCAGCTATCGGGTGGATGGCGGATGCGTGTGGCGCTCGCGCGTCTGCTGCTTTCAGCGCCCGACATCCTCCTCCTTGACGAGCCCACCAACCACCTCGACGTCGACTCGGTGGCCTGGCTCGAGGACCAGCTCGCCGCGTGGGCGGGCGCGCTGCTGTTCGTCAGCCACGACCGCGACTTCATCGACGCCGTGGCAAACCGGGTCATCGAGATGGACGGCGTCGGCGCCTACGAGCATGTCGGCGGCTTTGCCGAATTCGTCGCCGCCCGAGAGGAACGATTGGCGGCCGCGGAGGCGGCAGCCGCCGCACAGTCGCGGCGCCGGGCGCACACCGAGCGATTCATCGAACGCTTCCGGTACAAGGCCACCAAGGCACGCCAGGTCCAGAGCCGCATCAAGGCGCTCGACAAACTTGAAGAGATCGAAGTTCCCGACCGCAAGGAGCTCGCGGCTCGGTTCGGATTCGGCACACCGCGCCGCTCGTCACGCGTCGTGATGGAACTCATCGGCGCTGCGATCGGCTATCCCGACGGGGACGAGCCCGTGCTGACCGGCGTCGATCTGGTCATCGAACGTGGCACCAAGATCGGCGTTGTCGGACCGAATGGCGCGGGCAAGACCACGCTGCTGCGCGTCCTGCAAGGTGAGTTGGACGTGGTCGGCGGCGAGATGCACCGCGGCCGCAACGTGGACATGGCCACATTCGCTCAGCACCTCGCCGAGGTGATGAACCCTCGACGCACGGTGGTAGAAGAATTCACAGCGTCTGTCGGCGTCCAGCCGGGCCGCAATGTGCGCACCATGCTCGGCGGCTTCGGATTCGCCGGCGATGCCGCTGACCGCAAGGTGGCAGAGCTGTCCGGGGGCGAGCGCACCCGGTTGGCGCTTGCCATCACCATGGCAAATCCGGTCAACCTGCTCGTGCTTGACGAGCCGACCAACCACCTCGACCTCCCTAGCTGCGACCTGCTCGAGGATGCGCTGTCGGTGTATCCCGGGACGGTCCTGCTGGTCACGCACGATCGGCACCTGATCCGCAACGTCGCCGACTCGCTCGTGGTGGTGCGCGACGGCACCGCGGGGTGGCATCCGGGCGTCGACGAGGACCTGCTCCGGCCGCCCGGTCTCGGTCCGAAGCGCACCGCCGGCGGAACCACAAGGCCTCGGGAACAAACGAGCCGATCCGCGGCGACTACCGCTGCGTCGCGCCCTTCGTCGAGTCGATCATCGGCGGCGGAACGACGACGGGACGAAGCACGCCAACGCCAGAGCGCGCACGACGCAACCGCCGATCTGCGCCGGGAATTGGCTGCAGCCGAGCGACTCTGGGAAGCCGCGGAACACCGTATCGCCGAGCTGCAAGCTCGCCTCGGCGACTCGGCCACCTACGAAGACCCAGACCTCGCCCGCAAAGTCGCTGAGGACTACGGATCTGCCAAGTCCGCGGCGTCGCGTCACATGGCAGAGTGCGAGGCGCTCCAACGGCGTATCGACCGCATCACCGCCCAGCTGTAACCGCGGCGCGACCTCGACGGTGCCGACGTCGAGGGCGCGCCAGTCATCTCACTCGGGTCTGCCGCTGCGGCGATGAGGACTACCAGCCCGCGCAGCCCTCGCCCGGCGGCGTCACATCAACGTGGTCGACCGACACACTGCGACCGCGATCACCGACACCGGTCTCGAACGTCACCAAGCACGCGGTGCCGTTGCTGGGCATGCCCATCGGGGCGCCCGGGTACCACGCGATGACCTCGCCGACGGACACGTCGGTGGTCACGTGCCAGTGGCCGAGCGCGACGTAGTCAGCCCCAGTTGCCTCGATCTCTTCGGCGGCGATCGGCGACGATCGGTGCGCGTCGTCTGCGGTCCGTTGGAAATGACCATGCCCTGCGGCGATGAACCAGCCTCTATCCGGACGAAGCGGCACACCGGCGAGGGGCCGGTAGTCCGAATCGTGTGAGTCCATCGCCCGTCCCCACAAGGTCAGGTCGTGCTCATCGAAGTGCAGGGTCGCGCCTTCGGGATCGTCGAGAAAGATCACTCCGGCGCCGGTGACCTCGAGCCGATGCTCATGGTCGGCGTGGGTACCCCACAACGTCCGCTCGTCATGGACGTCGTGGTTGCCAGGGATGATCACGACCGACGCGTCGAGGTCACCGAGCAGATTCATCGTGTGCGCAACGTCGGACCGCTTCAGCCGAGCGTGGTCGAAGAGGTCGCCGGCGATCAGCAGTACGTCGGCGTCGTGGGCCGCGGCGGTCTCGACCAAGGCGTGAATAGAGCACTGACAGACATCGCGGTGCGTCCCGTGGGGTCCCCGGACATGACCCACGTGAACATCGGATGTGTGCAGGACCCGCAATGTGTGTCCGGTTTCGGGCAACGCCTTCGGCAACCCAGTCTCGGCCAATCCCTTCACAGCGAAACAGCTTGCCACGGCGCGCTGCCGGGGACTTCGCCCCGAGACTTCGGCCCCAGCCTTTTGCCCCAGCCTTCGACTCGTCACAGTGGTGAACCGCCTGTCAACCGGGTGTCAGCCGTGCGACTACACCCGTTTGCGGGCCATACATCCACATGTCACCCCTGGGCGCTACCTTCGACACGGTGCGGATCTTGGTGACCAACGATGACGGCATCGAGTCCGAGGGCCTGCACGTGCTCGCCAGCGCCATGACCGCACACGGCGATGTCGTGGTCGTGGCTCCCGATTCGGAGTATTCGGGCGCCGGAGCTGCCATCGGGCCGTTGCACATCATGGATCCGCAGGTGCACAAGGTCCGGTTCGAAGGCATTGCCGATGCCTGGGCAGTCTCGGGGGCACCGGCGCTGTGTGTGATGTTTGCCCGCCTCGGAGCATTCGGACCCGTCGACCTCGTCGTGTCGGGCATCAATCCCGGCGCGAACGTGGGCCGCTCGGTGTACCACTCGGGCACGGTGGGCGCAGTGCTGACGGGCCGGAACGGCAATATTCCGGGTTTGGCGGTCAGCCAGACTGTCGACGGCTTCGGTGTCGAGGGGCAGGGCTGGGAGGACGCCATCGCCGACCAGAAGTGGCACTCGGCAGCCGAGATCGCGAGCGTCGTGCTGGGCGGCCTGCTGGCCGACCATCAGCGAGAGGTGTGGGCCGTCAACTTGAACGTGCCGAACCTCGAAGTGTCCGAGATGAAGGGGTGGCGCTTCACTGAGGTCGGCACCCAGCCGCCGCGGTCGATCACCTCAGTCAACCTCGAGCCTCACCCGGACAATACCGAGGCATTCCGCGTGGCGATGAACTGGGGCGATGCCGTCGACCTGCCCATCGAGATCGACACGGGCGCCGTGGTGCACGATCGGATCTCCGTGTCATTTCTGTCCAGGATCGCCGCCGAGACACCGCCGGTGGATTCGAAACTCGCCGCCTGCCTCGACGGGCTGTTCTGACACCGCCGAATCGGGGGGTCTCCGTCGCGGAGGCCCCATCGCAGAGATCTCATCGCGGAGGCCTCTCAGCGACCCCCAGCCAAGCCGCTGCGGAGTGCTCGTTCAGACGTTGACGCGCCAGCCGTTCACTCGAATGCGCCGTACTACCCCCACTACTGCAACCACCGCAAGCGTCAACGCCACGATCGTTCCCCATTGAGCCAGATCGCCGTAGTCGCGGTGCTCGACTGCGAGCCCAGAACCCACGCCGGCGGCCGCGCCGAGCGCAGTCATCAGCACATCGGCGGTGGCCTGAACGCTGACGCGACGCTCCACCGAGAACGACACGGTGAGCAGCGAGCTTGCGGCCACCACGCAGCAACTCCAGCCGATGCCCACGAAGAACAGACCTGACAGATGCCCAGTGGCATGAGCAGCATCGGTGTTGGCGGCAGTCTGTGCACCGAACGCGAGCACGATCGCTCCGATGACAATGACCGGCTGGCCGCCGATTCGGTCAACGAGCCAGCCGACGTACGGCGAGAAGGCGAACATGCCCGCAATGTGCAGAGACAGCATGACGCCGATGAGCAGCTCGTTCTGATCGCCTTGAGCCATGTGAATCGGCGACACCGTCATGATGCCCACCATCACGGCTTGGGACAGCATCATTGCGATGAGCGCGACCGAAGCAACCGGGTGCGCCAGGATTCGACCGGCCTCGGACAGGCTCGGCAGCTTGACGCTCACAGCACCCGCGTCGGCAGCCACGACATGCAAGGGGTCGGGGCGCAGGCGACTCGAGATCGTGAACGCAGCGACTCCGAACAGAACCAGCGCCATCGCGTACGGCAATGCGAAGCCTCGAAGCGAGTCGCTGTCGGCGAGCAAGCCCTTGACACCGAGCGCAACAGTGGGCCCGAGCACCGAGCCGACCGTGCTGGCCCACAGCACCAAGCTGATCGACTTCGCTCGATTCTCGTCGGTCGCGAGGTCTGCCCCGGCGTAGCGAGACGCTAGGTTCGCTGCCTGGCCGGTGCCGATGAGCACCATGCCGATCACGAGAATCGAGTAGCGCCCGGCGAAGGCCGAGAGCAGTGCCAGCGTCGCGCCGATTGCGCCCGTCAGGTAGCCGGCACGAAGCCCTATCCGGCGGCCGTGACGTGCCATGAGCACAGCGATCGGCAGGCCGGCGAGCGTGCCGCCGATGCTGAGACACACCGCTGCGAGTGAGGCTTTCGTCTCGCTGCCCGTCATCTGCTGGGCGAGCAGTGTCGAGGCGGAGAACGACGCGGTCATCGCCAAGCCGCCGGGAATGACGCCGGCCTGCAGCACCCGAACCGTGCGCCGTGCCAGCTCGGCGCGCTCGGGCGAGCCGGGGAGGTAGGCGGCCTGGTCGCCCGGGGCCGACATGGACTGTGTCATCGCCCGTACCCTCCCTGCGGGTGTCAGCTCCTGACGGAGACCGCCTGCGAAAACTACAGGCAGCAGGCAATTCGCGCCGGGACGCTGCGGTGTCATGACGGCGGGATTGGCGCCTGACGAGGCGTGACAGAGTTCGAAAGAAGGCACACGACATGCGAGACATCACCGGGTCCGTGGCGATGATCAGCGGAGCCAATCGGGGCATCGGCGCGGCACTCGCCGCGGCGCTGCACGCCGACGGCTGGGCGCTGTCGCTGGGGGCGCGCGACCTCTCGTCTCTCGAGGAGTCGGCCGCGGCGTATCGGACCGATTCGAGCGGCACTCCCGCGGTGAGCCTGCACCACTACGAGGTGACCGACCGAGCCGGCGCCGATCGCTGGACAGCCGAGACGCTCGACGACCATGGCCGCATCGACTGCCTCATCAACAACGCGGGCGTCGCTTCGACCGACACCCTCGACGAGCTGACCGAGGAAACCCTCGACCTGCTGTGGGAGGTCAACGCGAAGGGCCCGTTCCGCATGATCCGGGCTGCGTTGCCGCACCTGCGTCGCAGCGGCGAAGGTCGGATCGTGAACGTGATCTCGATGTCAGGCAAACGGGTTCGGGGCACGTTCGCCCCTGGGTACGCCATGAGCAAGCACGCCGCGATGTCGCTGCACCATTCGGTCCGCCACGAGACCTTCGGTGACGGGATCCGTTGCACCGCAGTCTGCCCCGGCTACGTCCAGACCGACATGACGGCAGAATTCGGCGTCGACCCTTCGATCATGATTCAGGCAGACGACCTCGCTCACACAGTCGCGACCATCCTGCGACTGCCGAACACGGCGTCGGTGGCCGAGCTGCTGGTCACCACCGAACCCGAGACGATCGCTTAGGGCGCTGCCGGCCGGCGGCGCTCTTTGACCAGTTCGGTGGCCTCGTCTCTGCCGTCGTGCAAGGTACCGAACCACTTGTCCATGGGCACCAGCGACGTGCCGTAATTGCAGTCGAAGAACCGGTGGTGGAGCGTGTGAAAGCGGTTGCCGCCGGCGACGGTGCGCCCGCCGGCCACGACATATCGGTCGAATCCCGAGTGCGACGGAGCGGGCGACAGCAGCAGGTAGGTGGCGGTCAACGTGATCGGCCCTTCGTCGTTTTGTGGGATGAGGGTGGGTTGAGGGTCCGTTTGTAGGGGTCGAGGCCCTGGGGGGATCGGTGTTTGGAGACGCCGAACCCTGGAGGGCCTCGATGAAGCGTGATGTTGTGTCGGTGCGGCTGTGGCTGCCGCGGACTGAGGTGCTGGGGGTGGTCGTCGACGCGCCTGAGCGGCTGGTGGTTCGGGTGCGTTCGACGGTGCGCCGCCCGTGCTGTTCTGATTGCGGGACCCCGAGCGGGAAGGTTCATGATCGCCGGGACCGCGAGGTCCGGGACTTGGAGGTGGCGCGCCGGCTGGTGGCCGACGCGCGGGCGATGACGGTCAACGCCGCAGCTCGCCGCCACGCGCTGAGCTGGAGGCTGGTCAACGCGCTGGTGGTGGCCTGGGCAGGTCTGGTCGCCGACCGCCGGCGGCGGCAGAGGTGCCGGGTGCTGGTGGTGGAGGGGACCTCGATCCGCGAACGGCACCGGTACGTCACGGTGCTGGCGAACGGCGACGCCGGCGAGGTGCTCGCCATGGTGCCCCACCGCGATGCCCAGGCGCTGTCGGGGTTTCTGGCCGCGCAAGGGCCCCGATGGTGCAAAGCCGTGAAGGTCGTGGTGTGCGACGGCTCCAAGGCGTACAAGGCCGCGATCGAGGTGCGGCTCGGCCATGCCCGCCATGTGCTGGACAGGTTCCACGTGATCAGATGGTTCGCGGCGGGGCTCACCGCGGTGCGCCGCGACGTGCAGCGCCGCCCCGAGGGCTCAGTGCCCGCGTTCGACCCCGAAGTGTTCCGGGCGCGGTTCTTGCTGATGCGCCGACCCGACAAGCTCGACGCGGCCGAGCAGTCCCGCCTCGACGCGCTGTTCGCCGCCCATCCGCGGCTCAAAGCAGCCTGGGACGCGCTCGCCGAGCTGCACGGCCTCTACCTTGCCGACGACCGCGAAGGCGCCCTCGCCGCGCTCGACCGGTTCGCCGACATCTACCGCACCGGGCTGATCCCCGAGTTCAGCGACACCGTCGACACCTTCCTCGCCTGGCACAACCAGATCCTCGCCTGGCACCAAACGGGGCGGCCCCCCAACGGCCGCATCGACCGCACCAACAACCTGCTCCAGGTCCTGCGCCGCAAAGCCCACGGCTTCACCAACTACGCCAACTTCGAAGCCCGCGGCCTTCTCCTAACATGAACCCCGCCGAGCCCAGCAGCCCCAATCCCAAAAAAGACGAAGGCTCACGTGATCAGGTACGGGTTCGCGGGGATCAGCAGGAACATCGCCACCGTCAGCGCTGCGGTGTACGCGACGTTCGCGAGGCCGCCGCTCGCCGACACCGTCCAGATGCGGTCATTGGCGTACAGCCATAGCATCAGCGATTCGTACAGCGTTGCGATGGCGCACGCGCTGACCAGCGACCAGAACACGTTGTCGCGGGTCTGATTGCGGAACAGGAACGGTCGTCGCCCGACTGACAGCCAGCGCTCGTCGTACTTGTGCTGGGTGCCCTGGCTGCGACGGATGTACAGCCGCCAGTGCAGGCTCCCCACGATCGCAACCATGAGCCCGCCATTGCGCAGGTACACCAACCCGATTGCCCAGATTTCGGGCGTCGCGAAACGGTCGACCGACGGTGTCAGCCAGAGCCAGGCCACGACGCCGGCAGCGATCCACAACCCGTTCTGCCACCAGAAGAACTGAGTGAGAAGCCAGCGCGCCATGGCCAGCGGTCGAGGCGGCCGTTCATAGAGCGGCGCAAGCGTGACTTCCCCGATACCCACGGCGCGGAGCCCACGGCCACGCGCAGCGGTGTCTGGCCATCGATTGCGCTGCATGTTTGCGTAGATCCCGTACCTGATGCCGTTCGGAAAATCAGTCCCGAGGTGTTGCTGCAACAACGCGATGTACCTAGCGTCAGTCCAATGAGCAGTGGGCCGGGAACGAGGTCTTCGAAAGCCACTTGGCGCCGCTGGATCCGTCATCATCGGCAGCCGGTGTCCGAGCGTTCGGCGACGGCTGTGGTGGCAGGCCTGCAGGACTTCATCGAACAGTTCGACGAGCGTTCGGCCGCTGCGGGGCGGCCAACGGCAGCCAGTGGAGGTTTGATCCTCTTCTACCGGGCAATGCCGCACGAACTGTCGCTCGACGGTCTGGCCGAAGCGGTCGGGTGGCAGCGGTTCGCCGTGACGCGGACGCCGCCTGACGGGCCATTGACTTTGCATCCGGCGGTGGGCGCCGTGGAGCAGCATCGGCACGGCTTCCCACAGCCCACCGCTGACGCCTTCGAGTTGCAGCCGCGGCACATTTCGCTGGCGCTCGTGCCGGGCGTGGCGTTCGACTTGCGTGGCACGCGGCTGGGGCACGGCGTGGGTTACTACGACCGATTGTTGGCGCGCCTGCCCGACGAGTGCCCCCGTGTCGGAGTGGCCACACGCGAGCTGGTCTTTGACCATCTGCCGATGGAAGCCCACGATGTGGCGATGACCCACCTCGCCACCGAGGGCGGCGTCGTCGCCCTCGACCCCAACAGCGGCTAGTAGCTGGCGTCCCCGAATCGCGGACGACCAGTCAGTGGGTTGTGATGGTCATCTCGACAGTACGGTGGGCAGCGCCGCAGCCGAACGGGCCCGAACCGTCCTGGCCAAGAACGCGACACCCCGCTTGCGAAAGGAGCCGACATGGCGACACAACTGCGCCGCTACGACGTCGTCGAGGGCGAGATGGATTCGTTACTCGAGTGGTTCCCCGACATCATCGCCGTGCGGGCGAAGTTTGGTTTCAAGGTCGAGTTCATGTATGCCGACCGTGAGAACAATCAGCTCGTCTGGGCAGTCAGCCACCCCGGCGACTACGAAGCCGCCTACCAGGAATTCGCAGCGTCGCCCGAGCGGGCGGCCGTATTCGCCGGCCAGCCGGAACGAGTCACGGGCATGACCGTGTCGATGGTGGACACCGTCATCGCCCCCGGTTCAGACTGACGGCGAGCCTGACCGGACTGACCGGCACCTGGTTCGAGATGCGGCTAGCGCGGCGGTGGGAGCACGCCCATCCAACACACAACGCCGATGTCATCTTCTGAGATGGCCGAGGAAGTTGACGGCAATTCGACTGGCAAGAGTCCGTGGAAGTCGACAACCTCGGAGATCCGAATGGCCGCTGTGGCTCCGTCGATCGACCCATCGTCCAGCGTCCGCCTGACTTCGCCGAGGTCCCTTCGCACGGCGGTGCTGCGCTCGACGGCCAGCGCCTCGAAGACCTCGTTCGCCGACGGCGGCTGCGGAACTGATGGATCCGCCAATAGTCCCCGTGCCCACCGCTGAATGGGTCCTAGCGACCGACCCTCAAGCAGCGCCTGGACTCCTTCATTGTGATCGTCGATGATCGACTGAACTGCGTCACTCCAAGCTGATTCAAGATCAAGATCCGGTGCGTCAACGCCAGGGGCAGAGCCCGGGTCGATGCGGCGCAGAATGGTCGCCGGGACCGAGGACATCTGCCCATCGTCAGCGACGTAACGCCAGTGTTTATGACCATCGGGCGTCCGGCAAGCGAAGAAGACGCCCGACGGGCCTACTGATGGAACCGCCGGGCCTTGCACGAACTGCGAACCGATTCCCCAGGGCAGGTTGAGCAGCCGCTCAATCTCGCCTTCAGCAGCCGCTCGCTGGAGCTCTGCCCGCAGCAGTTCGCCGCTGAGCACCTGGCCTTCAGCGGCCGGGTCATCTTCATCTAGCAGGGTTGCGTCGTCACTCTCAAGACGCAAGGCATAGGAGCGGATCTCCTCTTCCACTTGCGTGTCGGTGACTTCAATCTCCATTCCGTAAGGTCGCGCTGCCACAATCTTGCGCTGAATCGCCGCTTCGAGCCGAAGGATCATTTCGAGATCGCCAGGTTCGGGGAGCATCGACACCAGTGACACCGTGTCATGCGGGCTCTTCAGCCGAACCACCCGGCCGTATCGCTGTACGACGCGCTGGGGGTTCCACGGCATGTCGTAGCTGACCACCGCCGCCGCCTGTTGGAGGTTTTGCCCCTCCGAGAGCACGTCGTTGCTCAGCAGCAAGTCGACTTCGCCGTCGGGCGGCTCGTAGTCGGGGCGAATGACGGTCACCGGGCAAAAGCGAGCCAGCAACCCGGTGCGTTGATCGGGATCAGTCTCGGCGCCGATCACGGTCACGCGTTCGCGCCCATCAGCGGCGTCTGGCAAGTGCTCGTCGAGATAACGGACGGTGTCGGCGAAGGTCGAGAAAACGACGACCTTGTCCGATGGCACCTCGCGAAGCACTCGCTTCAGCAGTTCCAGCTTGGGATCTCCTGCTGCGTCGAGTGCGTCGAGTGCGTCAGCACACGCTTCCAGCACGTCACGGTCGCCAGCGACATAGTCTCGGTACGACTCCAGGAAATCCTCAGTCGACTCGGATACGAATTCGTCCATTTCGTCGTCGAGCCAACCGGCGAGGCCCGACTCGTCGAGGTCAGCCAGAGTCGCCTGCCGGAGCGACTCGCCGCTGAGGACATATCCGTTGTCCCATGCTTCGAGGAACACGTCATGAGCCGCGAGCATTCGACGCACGGTCAAGAGGCACGCATGCCAGCACGACTCGAATCGCTTGAGTACCGCCGATTGCAGCAGTGCGCTGAGCACCGCTTCTCGGCCGGTCTCAGAGTCATCGCGTCGGTACGCGCTGGGCCGATAGCGGGCCATCGTCAGCTGGCCGAGACTGTCGGTGATGGTCTGCACAAGATCGGGGAATGCGGCATCGAGGTCGTAACGCTCTGTGGACAGCTCTGGTTCAGGGAATGCAACAGGTGTCCCGTCGGGAAACGTTGCACCCGGGTAGTGCCGCTCAATGAAGTGCCGGTCTCGACGCACGCTGACGAGATCGGCCAGCTCGAACAGAACGTCAGGATCGAGATTCTCGGCGTCTCGCTCGTTGGCACCAGCTCGGATGAACAGATTCCGAAGCGACGGAATCCCCCATGCTGCAAACGCGCGGTCATGACGGGCGAACGTCATGACCAAGTGGTATAGGTCCCACAGACCGTTGTTGATGGGTGTGGCACTCAACAGCGCTAGATCCTTCTGAACCCCGCCAAGCAAGCGCGACATAGCACGGTACCAAGTGGTCCCCGGAGTACGAAGCGCATGCCCCTCGTCGACGACTACCAATCGGTAGGCGTCCTTGTCGCTGTGGAGGTGCAGTTGTGGGTTCGCAGTTCCTGAGGTCGCGAGTTGTTCGTCTGATGCCAGCTGGTGGAAGCTGACGACCTCGGCAGGCAGACGAGCCCGCGTGAGCCGACCGCGCCAGTGCTCGACAAGCTGTGCCGGAGTGACGACGAGCGCGTGGAGGCCCCGGCGCAAGGCGTATTCCTCGACCAGTGCAAGGCCGATCTCGGTCTTTCCGGTTCCGACTCCGTCGGCGTAGATCACGCCGTGGTGGCGTTCGAGTATGCGCAGCGCTCGGTTGAACCCGTCCCGCTGGAACGCGGCTAGCTCAATGGCACCGGGCGAAGGGCTTTCAGGTTCATCCGTCTCCCCTCCGAGCAGTTCCACGAGTGCCCGCAGGTACACCGTCCGAGGATTGACGAGGCCGATGTCGGGATACAACAGCTCCCGCAACTCCGCCTTGAAGTCGACGGCTTCTTCCCAGAGTGCATCGAACCACGACACAGCCCGGCCTGCGACGTTCGGGCTGTAGTCGACGAGCCCGAGCTCGAGGTTTGAGAACAGGCCAGCACGCGTGAGATTCGCCGAAGTGACAAGCGCAGCCCGGGCATTCTCGGCATCACCGAAGAGATACGCCTTGCCGTGCAGGAAGCGCTTTGTGTAGCGGCGGACCTGGACGTGATCGTCATCCAGCCAGGTGTCGAGTGCGGCCAGCTGCGCCGCTGCCCTGCTGGGCGGGAACCGAGCCAGGTCCCGGTCGTGGCGCAGGCCGGCGAGTGTCGTCTCGAACAGCGTGTTGGGGAACTGCGCTCCGAGCGCCGGCGCGGGAGTGGCACCGATCAATAGACGCACCTGTCGGCCATCGTCGACTGCTGTTGCGAGATGCGCGAGCCCGCCGAGACTGACAAATCCGGTGGCCACCGACAGGCCGTCATCGACGCTGATGTCGTCGAGAAGGAATGTGAGCGCTTCGGCGTGGCGAGTCGAGTCTCCGAAGTTGTCGAGCAAGTCAGGACGGGACGGCACGGTCTCAGCTCAGTTCGAGCAGCCGCGCAACAAGAGCCTCGCGGTAGGCCGGCGCCACAGCATCAGTGGTGAAGTCGGCAAGAATCGTCTCCAGGTCGTCATGGGTGAGTTGCCACGCCCGTGCGACACGCGCGTCGATGTCGATGCGCAGGTGCTCGCGCTCGTCGGCCGCCAACGGGCCGTATTCGACACCAACGGCCGTAGCGAATTGTGCGAAGCGGTCATCTACCGCAGAGAGCCGAGCCGCAGCGTTGGCAACGGCCGAGTAGGCGGCGTCATCAAGATTGGGTACGACCAGCGACTCCAGTAGAAAGAAATTCATGTTGATCTCGACGTAGCGACGCACCTGCCAGTCAAAGGGCAGGCTGTTGATGATGCCGAGACAGGCAGCTTGGGTCATCTCGTCGCCGTCGACGAATGCGATATACGGCGCTTTGTTGGTCAGCAGGACCTCAGGGGGAACCAAGCAAGCGCGGGCAGTCCTGCTGTCGTCGGAGCGCGACACATCGCGGAATGCCAGCCGGGCGCGTTCGAGTTCGGAACGAACCGCTCTTCGACGCACCGCCAACTTGACATGGTCAGCGATGAGCGAACCGCTGCCTGGTCGGGGCTTGCGAATCTTCTTGAGCACTGCAGCACTGGCCGGGCACTTGCGGGCCGCCGCGCCGTGCGGTTCGTACTGGTCGAAGCTCTCGCCCTTCCACAACTGTCGACCCCCTCTGGCACTTCGCCAAAGGGGCTTGTCTTTGGTCTCATGCAGCTCGGCTACGCCGAAGCACATCCATCTTCCGCCCGAACCAAGGGGAAATCTCGAACCCGTGCGCAACTTGGCCAAGAGGTCAGCTTCGGCCTGCGACCTCAGACGCGGCGTCAGCCAACCGTCGCCAAGCGATGCGACCGCCACAGGCACCCCGATGACGCAGCCTGAGCTGCCCAGGCCTCGTTCGAATCCGCGATCCCGAGCATCGCAACAATGTGCCCAGCGGGCGGCCGTTGGCTTTGGGCGGTGACGAGTGCGACGCCGAATTGCGGGTGAGTCTCAAACGCCCACAGCCGCCGATTAATCAATGTGTCGATTCGGCGAGCCGTCATCTCGGTATAGAGCCAGTTGCGAAATCCCTCCGAACCTTGCGTCACGAACGCCGACCTCGGCAACACCACGCCGATCATCCCGCCCTCCCGGACGAGATTGCGGTACCGCTGGCAGAAGTACTTGTAGAGGTCGGGGTCGCCGCCTGTCGAAACGTACTCACCTGCCTTCAGCGCGGCCCGCTCGACACCGAGTCGCTCTCGCTCCTCTTCCAGCATGCTGGCGAGTTCGGGTCGATCATCGAGAAGTTCGTCGATCGCCGCTTGTCGCTCGCGGTTGGGGAGGCCTCGAAGCCCAGGCAAGTGCAATCCATAGAACGCAAGTTCTTCAACCGTCACTTCTTCCCACGGCGGATTGCCTACGACAGCATCGAAGCCGCTGCGCTCGCCTGCGAAGACCTGCGGAAACTCCAGCGGCCAGTGCAGGAAACGGTGCTCTGCTGCAAGCCGGGTCGCTGTTTCAAGTTTGCTGCGAATGTCATCGCCCATCGTGCCAGCGATGACATCGGAACCCGACACCTCCGCCGCCTCCCGCGCGCCGACAACCTCGAAACCCTCGGCCGTCCACAGGTCGAATAGGCGTCGCATGCCGGCGGTTGCTACCGCGGTCTCGGCGTCGGCAGCCTTGCTTGCCTCAACTTCGCTGGGTGTGCGGTCGTCGATCTCAGCTACTCGCTCCGCTGCCTCGGAGGCGTCCGCCAGCGCCGTTCGCAGTGACTGCTCTTGGAATGTGCCCTCCGGCACAACACTGGATGCTGAGGCGACACCAATGAGCGCATTCCCGACGACGACGTTGCGGCCCAAGTACGCCAGCGACAGTCCGGGGACGAATGTGGCGAGCCACAGCGACAATGTGGCGATCTCAGCGCCCATTGGACTCACATCGGTCCCGTACACACAGTGCTTGAGCAGCAACCTGCGCAAAAGGGCCGCGTCGGTGGCCTCGACGCCCGCTCGCGCTTGGGACCGCAGGCCATTGATCGACTCTCGGATCTTCGGCAACGGCGTTTCGGCGAGGAACGTAACCGTGCTCTCGGCGAGTAGGTCGATGACTTCGACCAAGAAATGCGCGCTGCCGCAGGCAGGGTCGAGCACCGCGAAGTCGAGCAGTCGATTGGCTGCGGCGACCGGGTCGTCCTTCGCAACGTGCCGTACCCCGTCGAGGTGACTTTCGAATGCAGGCAGGACCGCCTGGCGCACTAGATGCTTCACCAGCGGCACCGGCGTGTAGTAGACGCCACCGGACTTGCGACCGCCCTCGTGGGTTTGCCACAACAACGATCCTGAGACGATTTCAGGCTCGTCGTTGACGGCGGCGACGTATCGCTCTTGTCTGAGGTCGTACCGCAGCGGACGATCTGCCACGGTGAGCTGCAGACTCAGCAGCGTCTCGTAGATGTGACCGATGTGAGCGATCTCCAATGAGGAGTAGTCGACGCCGCGGCCCGTCTCTGCATCGATGCCGACCGCTGTCAATACCTCGGCAAAGCAACGGTCGTCGAGTTCGATCTCCTCGAGGAGCGCTGCACCCTCAAAATCTCTGTTTGAGAAGAGAGCGCCGTTGTAGGCGGGCACTCCCCACGCCGGGTTGCCAGTGCGGAGTGCTCGAACCAGCGTACCGAAGCTGGACCACAGACCGGTCGAAGCGTCGCTGACATCGTCTTGTGTCTGTTGCGCTTCAGCCACGAGTTCGGCCAGCGAATGCCGACGGTAGGTCGCGTCATCAGTCGGCAAGTAGCGCGAGCTCTCGGCGTAGAGCACGAACAGCAGCCTGAACAGCAGGGTGAGTGCTGCGCGCTGAAGCTCCTGCCTGAATTCATCGTCATCAAGGTCAGCGCCAGTCTGAGCCACCCAACGCTCAAGCCCGGCTGCCAGCGCGGGTAACGCATCGTGGCGAATGGTGCGGTCGAGTCGGCGTCGCAGTGCCGAGCCAAACGACTGAGCCTCATCCTGCAATTCGGTGAAGCCACCCTCAGCCAGGTAGCGAGGGGCGAGCAGTGCGAGGTATGCGCGGCGTTCGTCGCCGAGCAACTGAGCGTCGAGGTCCAGCCATTCCGCCGTCGAGGCTGCAGGGTCGCAGTCAAAGAGGCGATAACGATTCCGGCAGGCAAGCAGCCCGTATCGAGCACCTCGTGACCGGCAGTCTGTTGCCAACACGCCTTCAGGCGGGCGACCGACATCGTCAAGTCGCATGAAGTCGCTCGGATCCGCCTTGGGATGCACTACGGCCACGGGACTGCCGTCGAATCGAAGCAAGTACCCACGCGGCTCGAGGGTTTCGATCTCGTAGCCGAGCCCGGCGGGCACGGAGCGCCAATCGCCGTCCCAGCGCACGTCTTGAAGCGCTTCGGCAGCGAAGAGGCCGAACGTTGGATCATCCAGAATGCGGTGCTCGAGCATGTGCCGGGTAAGCAATCCCGACACCAGCAGACCTCGGCCTGCGAGACGCACAACTTCGGTGGCGATGTGACGCGACGCCTCCAGCGACGGCATGGCCGCTGCCCGTTCGATTGCGGACGCAAGCCCTTCGCAATCCATTGAACGAAATGGCTCAGTCGCTGCGCGTGGGCCGAGTACCAGGACGCTCCCATCGGTCTTCGAGTCGTCGAAGACGAGCAGGTATCCCAACTCCGAATTGCCGACCCGTTCGCGCCACCGGGCACGCATGAATGTCTCGCCGGCCTTGGATGCCATCGCGACTTCGAGGTGACCGAAGCGGACCGTCCGTGATGCGCCGGGGCCAGGCGGCACCTCCTGTGCCACTCTGCGCGCCACCAGCCGGCTCAGCAGCTCATCGGCGTTCACGGGTCGCAAGGGTACGTGCCGTCTGACAGCGAGTACCTGACCGTCCATGACCCTCCTCGCGAGCGCTCATGCATGCGCATGCGACAGCGGGAAGTGCCAGCTCCGAAACTAAAGACCTTGAGTGTCACGACCAAATTGATTTCGACAAGACGTGGGCCACGAAAGGCAGAATCGCACGCCGAGTTCGATGTCTCGGGCCGCTCGCGTGTGGCTCATACAGCTTCGACACATGGACGCTGGCATCAGCCCCTGAGGGGAGCCGGGTTGCCTGACCACGACCTCACCGCTTCACCGATGCCCTGAACGGCAGGGCGGGGCACAAGTGGAATCACCTGGCTGACACTGGTCGCTACACGGTGCTGGACAGAAATCGACGCCTAGCTACGCTGCGTCTCCTCCGGACTCCTTCACTCCTCCCCGACGATGTGCGGACACCCGATTTCAACGCGGCAGCCGCGAGCTCGGGGAATCAGCCCGAGACCGTTACCTGTGCAGTCGTTGCGACTCGCAGCGAAGCGAGGCTGTGGCTCGAGCGAACTCATTCCGGCGAACTGGAGGGCGTCGGAACCGTATCTTGGGGATCGACGGCCAAGCAGCGATTTCGAGCTGCGGTGGCGGGGACCCCCAACACCCAGACGAGCAAGGCGCTTGTCATCTTGGATTGGCTGCGCCGGAAGCTGCCCTCCGACCATCCGGCACACACATTTGGACGCAGTTGAACGCGGCAGGGTCACGAACCTGGGGCGTCTCGCAGGCGATCCTTATGTACGAAGCCGCGTGGGCTTCGAATTTGCGGGCGACACTATTTCTCTTCGTACCGAAGTCGACACCGTCGTGGATCGGCTCGCGCAGGTCGTCAAAGACTTGGCGACTGGGACCACCGCTAGAGCTTGCCGTCGTTGCCCGGGGTTGGTTTGCCGCGGTAGCTTTCTTTTTTGATGCAGAGGTCTTTGACTGAAGATGTTGCGGTGAATCAAGCGGTGAACGACTCGTCTTGTCCGCGCTATGAGAGCCGGGGGCGGGCCGGCTCGACGGCGCGGGACCGCCTCTCTCTCCCCCATCTCGTTGGCAGCGCTATCCGCGAGCCGATCGGACTGCTGGGCGGCTCGCGGACGCCGGTCTCGCGGTGACTCGCGCCATCCGCAACGGCCGCGCCCGCCCGCGCCGGCCGACGGGTGCGCTGGCCGCGTTCCTGCTGCTGCTCACGACGCTGGCTATGGCCACGCCCCCGGCCCAGGCGCAGGCGCAGACCACGGTGACGCTGGTGTCGAACGCCGGCCAGACTCTTAGCGGAGGATTCAGCAATTATTTCCAGGCGCAGAGCTTCACGACTGGGAGCAACACCGGCGGATACACGCTGTCTGAGGTCCGCATTCATCTGAACGATGCAGCACTTCAATTTTTCGGTCATGGGACGGCGGTCAAAATCCGGGAGAACAACCGCAGTGACCAACCAGGCGATGAGGTCGCTCTGCTCACGAACCCGGCCACCCTCACCGATGGCGCCGTGAACACCTTCACGGTGCCGGCGAACACCACCCTTTCGGCGAGCACGGTCTACTGGGTGTCCGTCAACGACGGCGTCACTGGAATACCCACCACGAGCTTCAGTTTTACGAGCAGCAACGCTCAGACGGGTCTGGCGGGCTGGTCCCTCGCCGATACACGGTTATCGTGGGCTATTGCGGATAACAATTGGGAAAGTCCGCATGTATTGCTGCTGTCCATGGAGCTCAAGGGCTACGCGAATGCGCCGCCCGCCAACAGCGCGCCGGTGTTCTCGGCCTCTTCGCTGGCGCGCAGCGTTGAGGAGAACGCGGCGGCGGGCGTGAATGTGGGCGCGGCTGTTCCGGCGGCGACCGACGCGGATTCGGGCGACACGCTGACTTACACGATGGAGGGCGCGGACCGCGGCTCGTTCAGCTTCGATGCGGCGACGCGGCGTATCAAGACGAAGTCGGGCGTGAATTATGACTTCGAGATCAAGAACAGCTATTCGGTGACGATCAAGGTCTCGGACGGCACGGCCAGCGGCACGGTGGCGGTCACTATCGCCCTCACCGACGCGGCCGAGGCGCCGTCGCGGCCTGTCGCGCCGGCGGTGTCGGCGACGTCGGGCTCGACGACGAGCCTGGATGCGAGCTGGAGCGCGCCGGGCCGCGACGGGGGACCCGCGCTGGTCGGCTACGGCGTCCAGTATCGGGCGGGTTCGAGCGGTGTGTTCATGTCGTGGTCGCATTCGGGGACGTCTACGTCGGCGACGATCACGGGCCTGTCCGCCGGCACGGCCTACGAGGTTCGGGTGCGGGCTCTCAACGGGGAGACGCCCAGCGGTTGGTCGCCGTCGGGCTCGGGCCGCACCGGCCCGCCCGCCGCCAGCCCGCCCACCCGCAGCGTGCCGTTCTTCCCGGTGCCCGACACCGATGGCGGCGGCGGCAGGGCCAGGCCGAGTCTTGTGGATTTTGAGTGGACGGTGGAACATGACATCGAGAGCCTCGACGGCGGTCAGGGCCGGCCGACGGGTTCGTGGTCCGACGGTGCCGTTTTCTGGATCGCCGACAGCGACGGCGACGGCGAGGTCTACGCCTACGGCCTGGGCACGGGCGAGCGGGTCGAGGGGAGCGAGTTCGTGCTCGACGACGCGAACCGCGCCCCTCGCGGCTTGTGGTCCCGGACGGGGACCGTCTGGGTGTCCGACAGCGGCCAGGACCGTGTCTTCGCCTACGATCTCGACAGCGGCGACCGCCTCGCCGAGCGCGAGATCGCGTTGGATCAGGCCAACGGCGATGTGCGCGGCATCTGGTCCGACGGCGGGACCTTGTGGGTGCTGGACCGGGCGCGGGCGCTTTTCGCCTATGACCTGGCGGGCGGGCATCTGCTCGCGCGCTACCTGCTCGACCGCGCCAACAGCGATCCCCGCGACCTGTGGTCCGACGGTGTCACTGTCTGGGTCTCCGATCATGGCGCCGAGCGTCTGTTCGCCTACCGGCTGCCCGTCGTGCCCGCGCAGCCGGGCGCGGTCAGCGCCGCGCAGGCCGACAGCGGCGAGCCGCGGCTTCTCGAGCGTGTCCCTCGTGAGGAGTTCGGGGAGCTTTCCGGCGCCGGCAACAGCAGTCCTAGCGGGATCTGGTCCGACGGCGACGTCATGTACGTGGTCGACGACAGGGACCGCCGCGTCTACACCTACAACATGCCCGACGCCATCGACGCGCGCCTCGCCGCGCTCTGGCTCAGCGGCGTCGACTTCGGCGGGTTCGACCGCGACCGCACCGACTATGTCGCCGTCGCCGAGGGCGTGACCGAGACCGTCGTGACCGCCGAAGCGACACAGCGCCGCGCCGATGTCGAGATCAAGCCCGGCGACAGCGACGCCGACGGCGGCCACCAGGTCGCGCTCGGCGGCCTCGCGCAGATCACCGTCACGGTGACCTCCGCCGACGCCAGCCGCACCAAGACCTACCGTGTCGCCTTCTTCGCTGTGCCCGCGGACGTCGACGCGCCCGGGCTGCACCTGGCCGGCGCACACCCGTGGGTGGCATCGGACTGCTCCGGCGACGTGCCGATCATCGTGGCCTCCGACGCCGACGCGCAGTCGGACATCTACTCAGCAGTCACCCTGGCAGGGATCATCGGCACGGACTGCATAGTGCTCGCCGGCGCCCGCGAAGCGTCCATGCCCCAAAGCCAAGCCGCACGGCTCGCCGCAGCAGCACACGGCGGCTACGTCGTCGGCGGCCCAGCAGCAGTGCCCCCCGCCAAGCTCGGTGACCGCGATATGTCACGAATCTGGGGCGGCAACCGGTGGTCGACTGCGCAGAAGGTCGGCGATCAAGCGATCCGACTGGCCGGAGGCACTCCCGCGGAGGCGTCTGCTGCCCAACCGGCGCCGCTGCCCGCAGACGTCGGCGCGCCAGGGCTGCACCTGGCCGGCGCACACCCGTGGGTGGCGTCGGACTGCTCCGGGGACACGCCCATCGTGGTGGCTTCGGATGCCAAGGCACAATCCGACATCTACTCAGCAGTCACCCTGGCAGGGATCATCGGCACCGACTGCGTGATACTGGCCGGCGCACGCGAAGCGCCCATGCCCCACAGCCAAGCGACACGGCTGGCCGCAGCAGCAGATGGCGGCTACGTCATCGGCGGCCAAGCCGCGGTGCCCGCCGCCAAAATCGCCGACCGCGACCGCATTACCCGCATCGCCGGCCCGAACCGCTGGCGGACCGCCCAAAAAGTCGGACACCAAGCACGCACACTCACCAACAGCACCCAATAAACCACGGCGAACTCCATCGGTGGTTGCAAGTGAACGGTCATGATGGCCGTTGCCAACACATGCAGCCGACCGATGGAGGTGTCGAGTATGGCAGCGAGGCTGATGCTGGCCGCGGCGGTCGATGAGCGCTTGAGGCTGCGCTGGTCGCCGCACGCCGCGGCGGCGGACCTGCGCGAGGCGGGTATGAGCGTGTGCGCGGAGACCATCTACCGGGCGTGCTACGCGAACGACGCGCGCAGCGGCCTGGCCGCGGGCTCCTGGGCGAAGCTGCCGCGGCGCTGCCGGCGCCGTCGGCCGCGCAGTGTCGCGCAGGCCCAAAAGCCCAGTCCGCTGGGGCAATACCGGCCGATAGCCGACCGGCCCGACGACGTCGAGGACCGCACGCAGCCCGGCCACTGGGACCGCGACCTCATCGTCGGCAAAGCGAACCTCACCGCCGCGGTCACGATTGTGGAGCGCACCAGCCGCTACGCGGTCACCGCGGCGCTGCCCGACGGCTACGGCGCGCCGGCCGTCGCCGCCGCGGTCACCGCGGCGCTGGGCCGTCAGCCCGCAGCGCTCGTGCGCACCCTCACCTGGGACCAAGGCCGCGAGATGGCCCGCTGGGCCGACGTCGAAGCAGCGCTCGGCATCGAGGTGTTGTTCTGCGAGCCGCGCTCGCCGTGGCAGCGACCCACCAACGAGCACACCAACGCACTGCTGCGCTGATGGCTCCCCAAAGGCACCAATCTCGACATCGCACAACTGCGCCTTGCGGTCATCGAGGACAAACTCAACCACATGCCCCGCCGACTCCACCACTGGCAATCAGCACACGACACCTACACACAACTCACTTGCAACCACCGGTAGAGCTTGCCGACGCTTGCTCGACAAGGGTGTGATCGCCATCTGCTTTCAGTCGAACCCAGCGCCCACCGGCCGCGAAAGCGCATCTCGTGCGGTCTCAATGACAGGCCGGCGGTGGCAGCCCTCGATGTGATCGTTGACGATGCCTGACGCCTGCATGAGGGCGTAACACGTGGTGGGACCGACGAACCGCCAGCCCAGCTTGCGGAGCGCCTTGCTGAGTGCCGTCGAGTGCGGTGTCGACGACATCGACATGAGTGCTTCGTGGTCGACAACAGCGGGACGTTCGGCCAGGCTCGGCTCGAAGGACCAGAAGAAGGCCGCGAGGCTGCCGTGCGCCTCAACGGTGTCGAGCGCCGCACGGGCATTGTTGATCGTGGCCTCGATCTTGCCGCGGTGCCTCACGATGCCTGCATCGCCCAACAGCCGCCGGATGTCGGCATCGCCGAAACTGGTCACCGCCTCGAAGTCGAACCCGCTAAACACCGTTCGGAAGTTCTCCCGCTTGCGCAGGATTGTCAGCCAGGAGAGCCCGGACTGAAAGCCCTCCAGGCACATCTTCTCGTACAGACGCACGTCGTCAACCACGGGCACGCCCCACTCGATGTCGTGATACGCCTCGTAGTCGTCATGGCCTTCACCCCACCAGCACGCCTGAGTCCCATTGGCCCGCCGGCGCAGGCCGGGTGGCACCTCGGCTGGCTCGTTCACGCGGTACTGGCTGCGATAGGTCGATGGCCGTTAGCGCTCGCGCCGCACTCCCTTGAATGAACCACCGGATTTCTTTGCCTTGACGAAGCGCCCAGATGAAAGGTCGCGCTTGACCCACAGATTGGTACGCGAGTTTTGCACCTGAGAACGATTGCGTACGGCGCCGACGCGTCCTTGACCCGGTTCACCATTCTTGGCCATCGTCGTCCCCTCGATCCTCGCGTGCGTTCACCGATGTACGAATCTTGGTGTCTCGCGACCGACACACTTCGAGCGCACCGGTGTATCAGATTCGATCATAAGAGAGGGGTGTCACGAGCAGCGTCCTTCCAAGCGACAGTCTCGGATTCCTCATCTTGAGTCGGTTCTTCATCCGATACGAGCGCGCGTACTGCCCATCGTGCCACCAAGACGCAGCAGACGAGTAGCACGACGGCAACAATCGCTCCCCTCAAGACGCGCTGCAGGCGCTCTGCAACACCCGTCGCGGGTCGCGATAACAAGATGGAGCCAGCGATCGGAACCACGAGCAGTGCCGGTGCGTCCGCGAACAAGTTCTCAACGTCGACGAGGAACGCCAGTACGAATGAGAATATTCCGAGTCCGACGAGCAACCAAAGAAAGACTCGCATCGGTGTCCGGAGGGCCATCCGGACACTCATGTCCAAGAAGGCGGGCACGTCGTCGCCAGCGGCGTACACCGAGATCGTGTCGTCAGTCCAACGGACAGCGTCAACGGTCGGGATCTTGACCCTGCGACCATCGGGCGCTCGAAGGTGGGGTCGCGCGGCCAAACGGACGCCATGATCGTTGAGATGAACCTCAGCGTGCCCGGACTGCGCGTCACCGAGCATCACTCGCTGCGCCGCAGTGTGTTGTGCCCGAATCCACTGGGATCGCTGTGCAACAGGATCGTGCCATGGTCGCTTGGTCGAGAGCTGAATCTTCGTCGGCACATCCACTGGAATAGTCGTGTCGACGATCACGTCCCAGTGTTGGCCGTATCCCGCGATCTCGAGTTTGGTCTTGTCGTCAACTGCGTCGACCATTTCCCCGAAGTCGGCGACCCAACTGGACACTTCATCGATGTCCTCTGGACTCGATTCTGTGAAGGGAAGACACCTCAACAGGTTTCTTGCGACCGAGTCCTTCGTCCGCCGGACTGGTGACGCAGCCCCGATTCGTTCCTCGATCGGTCGCGCAGCAGCGCGCAGGTCGCGAACTACATCCTCGGTGACGTCGAAACCGAGTCCGTCCGTCAGGTACTCGGCCATCCGCCTTTCACCCCACCGATTGCCCAGCGTGGCGTGCGCTTGCCAGATGGATGGGCTATACGCACTGATGGCGTAGATCAGTGGATCTGCAACAAGAAGGCGATGATCTCCACACCGCTCGGCAGCCGCCCACGCGACATATTCAGTCTGCAATCGAGCCAGCTGGTGCTTAAGCAGCAAGGCGCAATGCTGGCCAGCAACACCTTGAAGATCCACATCCAAGAGCACGCCCTTAGGCCGAGTCGTCAACGGCAACAGCAACCGGACGTGATCCCCCGACCGGCAAGACGGCCACGAAGCTTGTATTAGATGAAGCGGCAGTCTGATCTGGTACGAGGATGTGACTCGAACGTCATCGGCATCGTCGATGACAAGCTTCTCAACTACGCGTTCACGCCATGCCGTGGGATCGGCCAAGAGGCGAAACGTCAGGTCATACTCGTTGTGCAGGTGCGTTATGGGCACTGCGCTCGGGACAGACACCATGGACGTTCCAGAATTTTGGCTAGTGCTGAGTACTGCACGGAATTTGCCGACGCGTCAACGCTCGTCCGAATCACGCGCTGGCGACGGCGACTGCCTCTGCGATTGCTTCGCTGGACGGGGTGGGGCCGTAGAACATCATCGTCGTGCGGTCGGCGAAGGTGTTGCGTTGCGCGATCTGGCTGCCCACCTCCGACGGGGTGCCGGACACGACGACGAGATCGAGCAGATCATCGTCGATGAGATCGGTCATCTCTCGCCAATTGCCCTGCTTGGACAGCGTGTTGAGCTGGGGCTGCAGCCCGTCGTAGCCGTGGTGGTCGAGCGTACCCGCATAGGCAGGCGTCGATCCGTAGAACGCAAGCTGCCCGGCCGCCGATCGACGCGCCTTGTCGATCTGCTCGTCGTTCTCCCCCATCGCGACGATGGTCAGGCAGGCAACGGTGACATCGCCGATGTCACGCCCTGCGGAGGTCGCACCCGCAGCCAGCGCCGGCAGCGTGACGTCGTTCATGAACTGCGCCGTGTGGAAGGGATGGACGAAGAAGCCGTCAGCGGCGGCGCCGATCACCTCGACCATGCGGGGGCCGACGCCGGCGACGTAGATCGCCGGGGGATCCATGTCGATCGGGCCCGGATTGAAGAACGGCGTCATGAGGGTGTGGGTGTAGAACTCGCCGCGGTGGTTGAGCCGCTCGCCGGTCTCGAAGGTGTGCCAGATGGCGCATACCGCCTCGATGTACTCCCGCATCCGCTCGGCGGGGCGTGACCAGGGCTCGCTGTATCGCTTGGTGATGTGTGGCTTGATCTGCGTGCCAAGGCCGAGGATGAATCTCCCGCCGCTCATCCGGTGCAGGTCCCATGCCGTCACAGCGCAGGTCATCGGGTTGCGGGCGAAGGCCACAGCAATCGCTGTACCCAGCTCGATGGTCTCGGTGCGCTCCGACGCCAGCGCCAGCGGCAGGAACGGATCGTGCGATGCCTCGAACGACCAGGCCGCCGACAGGCCCATCTCCTCGAACTGAGCTGCTTCGTCCGCGCAGCCGCCCGGCGTTGAGGCCGTCGTCGCCCCGTCAATGCGGTGCGACGGCTGCGAAGTGTTGTGTGTCGTCGTCACGTGCTGCGTCCCTTCTGTGGCAGTCCGCAGCATCTTGCCGCAGCAGGGCGGCCCGCGCTGCGGTGCCCGTGCGAGCTACAGGGGGCGCAGCGGAGTGGCTACAGCAGTTCGCGTCCGAGGAGCTTGCGCTCGAGGCTGTACTTACGGGCACCCAGGACACCGATGATCCCGGCGATGGCGAACCACAGCAGCGGCACCTCGCCTCCGTGGCCGCCGAAGCCTGCGCCTGCCGGGAAGATGTGTGGCCAGATGCCGTTCGGGGCGTGAACGTCGAAGTACGCCCAGATCATCTGCACGACGAATGCACCCGCAGCAAGACGGGTCAAGATCGCGCCGGGAACTCGCGTCGGGGCTCAGCTCGATCTGGGGCCCGTCAGTCGCCTGACATCTCGGCCATCGCGGCGTCGGACCGTCGAGCCATCTCATCAGGGTCGATGTCCTCGACGTGGGTCGCGATGTGCCAGTGATGGCCCCACGGATCCTCGATCGTGCCGGAGCGGTCGCCGTAGAACTGATCGACGACGGGTCGCACTTCAGTCGCCCCGGCGGCCAGCGCTGCCCCAAATGTTGCATCGACGTCTTCGACGTACACGCTCATGTTGACCGGCGTCCCGCCCAAGCGCTTTGGCGAGCCGAACCCCATCTCGGGGAACTCGTCAGCAACCATGATGAGCGAGTCGCCAAGTGTCAGCTCGGAGTGGCCGATCTTGTCGCCCATAGGAATTCGCATGCGCTCGGCCATGCCGAGCACCTCGGTGTAGAAGGCGATCGCGTCGGCGCCGCCGTCGACGCTCAGCGCGACCGAAATGCGGGGATAGTCGTCGGGAATGGGTTGCACCATGGCCAATTGCTCCAGTGACGTGCGCGCCCGGCAGATCGGGGCGAGCGGAGTTGCGGCGCGACGCTACCGGGCGAGGAGAACCTCGACGGCTTGCGCAACGGCCACCTCGGCACGGGCAGCCAGCCCCGCTTCGTCGGCGCTGGAGAGGGGATGCTCGATCACCGTGAAGGGGTGCTTCGGCACGCCTTGCACGCGCGCCATCAGCTCAGCCGCATCGACGAAGGCACTTGTCATCACGCTGACTGCGGGCACCCCGGCCCGCTCGGCGGCAACGGCGTCGTGCAGACTGCACGACGAGCAGCTGCCTCAGTCGCCCACCCCGGCCAGCACGGCGTCCCAGCCCAGCGCCTCGGCCAGCAGCTCATGCTGCGCGGGTGCGCTGTAGTTCGTCTTGGTGCGGCGGATGACCTTTGCCACGCCGTGGTGGTCGCGCAGCAGCCGTTCGACGTGATCGAAGAATGGCCGGGTGTTTTCCTTGCCGTTGGAGATCACGCCTACGGTCGTGCCCTTCAAGGTGGCCAACCGGGCCGGTGCGGCGAAGCCGGCAGCGTTCTGTTCGTGGGTCGGATTCAGCAATTCCACGACAACCTCCCGGCGCTGTTTGGGTGTGGCGGCGGCGGCGCGACCTGGCACGACGCAAGCGCTTGATTGCACACATGCTGCCATGGGTTCGCAGCCGAGTGGGCAGCCGATCAGACAGGACGGCTGGCTCAAGTGCTGACGCGCTCGAACCCGGCAATCAGGAAGTCGAGGACCGCAGCGGCAGGATCCGCTGCGGAGATGATCTGGCTGTACTGCAGCGAGGCGCCTCCGAAGGCCGGGTCGCCCCAGTACGGATCCGAGCGGTCCACATCTGCCCAGGGTCCGACGTACACGTAAGGATGCGTGTGGGTCGGATCTCCCGGCGACAGGCCGTAGGTAGCGCGGGTGCCTGCATCGGCATCGCCGATGGACGTGGCGATGTCGAAGTGTCCGGGCCACAGCTGCACCTCGTCGGCATTGACGGCACCAGGGGCTGTGCACAGCTCCTCCAGTACCGCCTTGCCGAGCCGGAACCAACGCGACAGATGGTGGCCCATCGCAGGGCTCACCGACAGCCATCGGTCCACGTCGCCCAACTCCGGACTGTCGTGCTCACGCGCTTGCGTGCCCGGCTCGATCCCGACGAAGGAAGCTGCCGCCCGCAGCGTCGTGATGTGAGCACTGCGCTGGGTACCGGCCTCGTCTGCGAAGAGCTGATCGCCGACGATCCACACACGGCATTCCATCTCCCCCGCTCGAGCCATCTGCACTTCGAACAGCGGTGTTCCGAACCCTTCGGTCAGGCTGCGAAGACCGAATCGATCCGTGGCTATGCGCCGGGCTTCGCCGAGCACCGCAAACGCCAGCCGGTGGTAGTCCTCGAGTGACGCTAGGTAGTTCGCCGGCAACTCCGTGAACAAGCCCTCGAATGGTCGATGTTCGGCACCTGGGACGCCCATAGAGCTCACGACGCCAGTCTGACGCGGAACGCGGCCCAGCCGGTCACGCCCTGTCGCATTCGCTTCAGTACCGAACACCCGATGAGCTTCTGCTCGTCGATCGGCATGATTGCTCGGCCTCTAGCGGATCTCGCAGTCCACGCATGCCCCGACTGCAACTGTGGCGGCACGGCTGCGGGTGCCCAGCCACGGCGGGATCACCGCAGCAAAACCGCCCGCCGGTCCGCCCGCGGCGACGACGAGGAGGTCCTGCGGTGCTTCAAGCGCTGGGTACTCGCGATCGGCCCGGTCCTTGACGACGGCACCCTTGCCGACGCCAGCCCAGTCACCGCGGCGCACCCGAGCGCGTTCGAAGACGCACTGTGCGATGTCGGCCTTTGTCCAGCCCGCGTTGTCGAAGTGAGTCCGCAGCTGCGGTGGCACCACGACGACGTAGTTGCCGGGCCAGATGGAGTAGTTGAGCTGGTTGGCCCTGGTCTCGGCGGCGATGGTTTCGCACAGCTCGGCCGGGTCGGTCGTCCACTCGTTCATGATCTGGCGCGGCGCCATCGAGGCCACCGCCGTCACCGACGACACTTGGGCGCGCTCTGCGATCGTGGTTCCGAGCCGCTGGTCGCCCAGCGACACCCATCCGGTTGCTTCCTCGTCCTCGGCGATGCAGTAACCGAGCTTGCCGGGGTGGCCCAGCGTCGAGCGGTCGATGCCGCCCGGCCGCACGTCGAGCACATTTGCCAGCACGAGGCGCACCGCCCGGCCGATGACCGCTCGCGACCGGTCGGCTCCCCCGAGCACGCTGAAGGTGGCATCCATCGCCAGCTCGCGCCTGATGGGGCCGTTCACGATCAGCAGCACGGCGCAGCCGCCGGTGGAGGCCGTTGGCCCGTGGAGGCCGAATTCCGGCTCCAGCATGGCGGTGAGCGCAGTGACCACGACCGGAAAGTGCGGGGGCAGGCAGCCCGCCATCACGGCGTTGATGGCGGCCTTCTCTGCGGTGATTGCTCGGGCTCTCACGGGCTCGATGCCGATGAGGTGGTCCGGCGCCAGCATCGCCCACTCCAAGCAAGCCGCCACTGCGTCGGCGGTGGGGGGCACCACCGGCAGGCCGTCTGTCCAGCCGCGTGAGTGATACGCCTCCTGCGCGTCGGCAAGGTCGTCGACGTTGATACGGCCCGACATCAGCTGCATGGCCGTGACCCTATGGCGACTACACGAACCGGACAGCCGGTGAGAGCGCTGTGCGGCGTTAGTTGCGCTCCAACAGACCCGAGAGCAAGCCGCGTGAGTCGTCCGACATCGGTCCCGCTGCGTTGGCGAGCACCCGAGACGCCAGTCGTTCGAACGGCAGCGACTGCAGCCACACCCAGCCGGTGCCCGACACAGTCGCGAGGAACAGGCCTTCGCCGCCGAAGAACATCGACTTCAGATTGCCTGCCCGTTCGATCGTGTAATTGAGCTGGGGCTGAAGCGCCACGAGGCAGCCGGTGTCGAGCCGGATGGTCTGATCGTTCAGCTGGATGGCCTTGATCGAGCCGCCTGCGTGCAAGAAGGCCATACCGTCGCCGGAGAGACGCTGAAGAATGAAGCCCTCACCACCGAACAGCCCTGTGCCGACGCCACGCTGCCAAGCGATGTCGAGCTTGGTGCCGAGGGCCGCGCACAGGAAGGCATCGCGTTGGGCGATGAGCTCGCCTCCCATTTGCGCCAGGTCGACGGGGATGATCTTCCCCGGATAGCCGGCGGCGAAGCCCACCCTGGCTTTGCCCCGAGCGCCGGTGTTGGTGAAATGCGTGAGGAACAACGACTCGCCCGAGATGACGCGCTTGCCGGCGCCTTTCAGCTTGCCCCACATGCCCGAATCGGGTTCGGATCCGTCCCCCATCACGGACTCGAACGTGATGCCTTCCTCGATGAACATCATCGCGCCAGCCTCGCCCACGACGGTCTCGCCGGGGTCTAGCTCGACTTCGACGAATTGCATGTCGTCGCCGAAGATTTCGTAGTCGACTTCGTGGCTCTGCATAGCTGCTGAGGGCTCCTCGTTCGCAGGATGTGCGCACGCGGCGCACGCTGTCCACCGTACCCCTCTGATTAACGCCCTCTGAGGCGCTTCGCTCAGGCGGCAGCGGCTGTTGCGAGGCGATCGCCGCCGACAGGCAGTCTCGACAAGTCGATGCCGTAGAGCTCGGCGCTGTTGTTGCAAAGGATGTCGTGCGTCTGGGAGGGCGTGAGGTGCGCTGAGTGTTCGTCGAGCAGTTCCTGGCTCCACGGCCAGGTGCTGTCGGAGTGCGGGAAATCGTTCGCCCACAGCAGCCGCCGGTGGTTGACGTCGTTGACCATCTTGAACGCCACCCAGTCGTCCTGGAACGTCGTGTAGATGTGCTCGCTGAAGTACTCGCTGGGGAGCTTGGAGAGCTCCTGTCCCGGCGGCAGCCAGAAACGGTGGCGCTTGTAAGCGTGATCCATCCGGTACATGTAGTGCGGCACCCAGCCAGCGTCGGCCTCCACGCAGACGACCCGCAGCCCGGGGTTGCGCTCGAACACGCCGCCGAATACCAGCGTGCCCATGATGTCCTGGTTGGCCCGGATGATGGTCATGAAGGCGTTGGCCTTCGGGCCGCGTGTCCGGCCTTGGCCGCGGCTCGTGAGGATGTGCCACGACACCGGCAGGCCCAGGTCGACGGCGGCTTGCCAGAACGGGTCCCAGCGGGGGTCGTCGAAGTCGAACTCGGTGTGCGGATTGCCCGACATCATGACGCCGCGCATGCCGACTTCTGACATCGCAACGATGTCGTCAATGGCTTCCTCCACCGAGCGCAACGCCGTTTGCCCCACCGCCAGCAGGCGGTCGGTGTCCACCGAGCAGTAATCGGTGATCCACCGGTTGTAGGCGTCCATCGCCGCCTTCTTGTAGTCAGGGTCTTTGTGGTTGCACAGCACCATGCCGACTGACGGGTAGATCACCTCGGCTGAGACACCGTCTCGATCTTGGTCGGCGGTGCGGGTTGTTGAGTCGTAGCTGCTGCGCGGCAACTCCTCGTAGGTCGCGTTCCGCTTCAGCTCCTCGGGCTTCTGGCCAGCCGCGGCAATGAGCCCCATGTCGATGGTGCGCTTCATGCCGTCGATGACGTACACGTCGCCACGCTCTTCGGTCCACTCGACGTGCGGCGCCACGTCACGCCACTTCGGATCGATGTAGTCCGTGTAGCAAGTACGCGCCTCCGCGATATGCGAGTCGGCGGAAATGATCGGATAGTCGACGTCCACGTTCCCCTCCTGGTCTGGCCCCGCCGCGGAGCGTACTTTGCCGTTGCGAGCCGCGACCGGGCCGGCCTGGCGCAACGATCGGACGGGCCCGTGTTTCGACCGGACGGGTTAGTCCCTCCGACCGCGGCGCTGCATCGCTTCCTCGGCCTCGCGGACGCCACCGAAGTAGTCGTCGCTGCGCACGGAACGCTCGCTGGGAGACATCGAGCGTCGTTCTCGCTGAGCTCGGCTCAATGAGACGAAGGCCTCGTCCACGCCCTCGTCGGACGCTTCGTAGTTCTGCACGCTGCGCGGATCGACCCCCAAGCGGGCGCTCTCGTTGTAGGAGTCCTGGTTGGCGCCCATGAACACGAACGCCCAGCCCTGCTCGCGCCTGGCGTTGATCAGCTGATGGATGTCGGCGGCGGAGTAGTCAGTGCTGGCATTCTCGTAGCCATCGGTCACGATCACGACTGTCTGATCTTCCGGCTTCTTGTCGGCCTTGCTCCGCTGCTTCATCCGCCGGTCGGCCCGTCCGATCAACGATCCGACAGCGTCGAACAGCGGTGTCAGGCCTCGTGGCTGGTACCGCTCCAGCGCGTGCGGCTCGACCTTTTGCACCGAGACTGCGTCGACGAGCACTTCGAATGGATCAGTCGAATCGAATTGAGCGATCGTCAGCTTGCACTTGCCAGGCTCAGCCGCCTGTTCGGCGATGAACCGGTTCACTCCCCTGACGACAGCGATTTCCAGCCCGTTCATCGAACCTGAACGGTCGAGCAGAATCCATACCTTCGACCGGTCTGAAGCCGATCCCTTCTTGGCGCCCGCCGACGCGCCATCTCGCAGACCGCGCCGAATGCAACTCAGTCGGGAATGAATTCCAAGGCGCCCAGGGGAGGTTGAACGGGCAGCGCCCGAGGTGTCAGTAGATCTTGGAATCGGCGCCAGAGTCGGCGGCGCCGGTGCCGGACTCGCGGGCAGTGCGCAGGTCGCGGGCCATGCCGCGGCCGAGTGCCGCAGCGTCACCAGCGATGGTCTGCATCCGGAAGCCCTTGCCGCGGCGATCAGCCGACAGCGCCGCCGTCGAGTGAATGCCGGCAACAACGCCATGGGCTGCGCACCGCTCGGCGATATGTTCCAGCGCCGCCTTGTAGTCGGCGTGGTCATCGGTGTAGCCGGGGCCATAGCCATAGCTGATCGACAGGTCGGCGGGGCCGACGTAGATCGCGTCCACGCCGTCGATCGCCAGAATGTCGTCCAGCGCCTCGACTGCCTGCCGGGTCTCGATCATGGGGATGCAGGCCGTGGTGGCGTTCGCCACCTCGAAGTAGTTCTCGCCCGCGGCTGCGCGAGCCGCCACGAGTATCGGGCCGAAGCTGCGGGCGCCAAGCGGCGGGTACTTGCAGGCGGTGACCGCAGCTTGGGCCTCTGCGACGGAGTTGACCATCGGAATGACCACCCCGCGGGCACCTGCATCCAGCACCCGGCCGATGATGCCGGGCTCATTCCACGGCACGCGCACGATCGGCGTGCCGCCGCCCATCTCGATGGCCTGCATCATCGTCACCGCAACCCGGTAGTCGGCGACGCCGTGCTGCATGTCCACGCAGACGTAGTCGAAGCCGGCGCGCCCGGCGATCTCGGCTGAATGGCTGGAAGCCATCGAGAGCCAAGTGCCCAGCGTCTCGGCTCCCGAAGACCAGATATCCATCATCTTGTTCGGCATCAGCGTTCGCTCCCGCGTCGGGTCGTGAATGAGGAGTCTGCCAACCGGCCGTCAACCGGTTGTCGGCAGTCGGCCAAGTCTGGCGGGGCCAGGCCCCAAGGATCTCGGCGTCAGTCGTCGAGGATGCTGTGCAGGATCGAATTCTCCTGCGTCTCCACCAGCGGCGCGATCTCGGCCACGAACTCCAGCCACTGAGGATCCTCGAACAGCGCCTTGCGCTTGGCCGCCCGCTCCTCGAGCGTGTCGTAGCGCCACATGTGGATGATGTCGTTGAGATCACCGACGCCGATCGTGTAGTACCCAACGGGCTCGCCGAGGTACTTGCGCTGCGCCTCGTAGCCCTTCTCCTTGTAGATCTTCACCCAGCGATCCGCCGCCCCAACCTTGAGCCGGTACCGCCGCATCTCCACAAAGCTCATGACTGTCTCCTTCGACGCCTCGTGCTCAGAGCTGCCTGCACGACGAAGCGTCGTTCGGCCGCCGCACCGTAGCGCGCGGCAAAGCAGCGCGGCCTCGCAAGTCACGCACACCTACGGGTCCACGTCGTGACCTGACCACCCACAACACAGGGATGAGCGAGGTCAAGTGACGTGTCTGCACGGGCGCAACCCACGAAACGGGCTTGGATGTCGTTCCCGTCACCGCAGTCTTATCCAATGTTGTGGCCTCAAGCTTTATAGCTGTTTGCGTTATCTCGCACAGTTTGACAACGCAAGAAAAATACGCACACAAACAAACATTCAGCCTCAACGTTTAATACTGGCTATCGTAGGGGCGAGTTGTTTGAGTCCGTGCGGCGCCAACGATGCGCCACACAGCACGGGTCCCAGCGCAGACGAACAAGAGGGGCATCGCATGTCCACAACTCGACTCCGCAGCCCGGCCGGCGAATACGTCATCACCTCAGTCGGCGGCGAGGAAGTGCGGGCGTTCGTGCCTGCACCGCTGCCACCCGACCCGCCGCTGCAGATCGACGGGCCGCTGATCACGGCGCTCGACGAGGCAAGTCGAGCGCTCGGCCGATTCGACGGAGCGATCCGCTACCTCCCCAACAAGGACCTGCTCATCTACTCGTACATCCGCAAGGAAGCTTTGCTGTCGTCGCAGATCGAGGGGACACAGTCATCGCTGTCCGATCTCATGCAGCACGAACTCGATGCGGCGCCGGGCGTGCCACTCGACGATGTCATGGAAGTCTCGACCTACGTCGCCGCAATCGAGCACGCTGCCGCACAAATAACGGACCCGTCAGGTCTCCCGCTCTGCAATCGGCTGCTGCGACAAGCTCATGGGATCCTGTTGTCCACCGGGCGGGGCGCGGACAAGCACCCCGGCGAGTTCCGCACCTCTCAGAATTGGATCGGCGGAAAGCGGCCCGGCACTGCAGCATTCGTGCCGCCGCCGCCACTTGAGGCGCAGAAGGCGATCTCCGACCTGGAGAAGTTCTTGCATGCGGACGACGGCCTCCCTCCACTGCTGCGCGCCGGCCTCGCACACGTGCAGTTCGAAACCATCCACCCCTTCCTCGACGGCAACGGCCGCATCGGCCGCATGCTCATCACGCTTCTGCTGCTTGACCGCAATGTGCTGTCAACGCTGGCGTTCTACCCGAGTCTGTACCTCAAGCAGAACCGGTCGGATTACTACGAGATGCTGAACCGAGTGCGGTTGGAGGGCGACTGGCATGCGTGGCTGCTGTTCTTCCTAGAAGGCATCCGTTCAACGGCTGAAGCCGCGCTCAGCACGACGCAACGCCTCGAAGCGATGGCGGGGGACGATCGCAACGTCATCGAGCAGCACACGGGCAAGGCGGCGGGCTCGGCGCTGCGAGTTCACGCGACACTGATGCAACGACCTGTTCTCAATGTCGAAACCAGTGCCCATCTCGCCGGCCTCTCATGGCCCGCTGTGAACAACGCTTTGACGCGGCTCAGCGATCTCGGCATCGTCTCCGAAGTGACCGGGCAACGTCGCAATCGCGTCTTTGTGTACTCGGGCTATTTGGCCGTTCTCGAAGAGGGGACCGAGCCGTTGTAGAGCCGTAACGGCACTCGCGCTGAAGCCGGTCAGTCTCGAAGATCGCGCACGCGCATCGCCTTGCCCGCGGAGCGCTCGATTGTTTCCGGCGCCACCGTGCGCACATCCACGGCTATGCCGATGCGCTGGCGCACGGTGCTGGCGAATTCGGTGGCGATCGCTTCGTGATCGCCAGCATCGGGCTTCGGTTCCAGGACGGCAGTGATGCCTTCGAGGCGGCCGCGCTGGTGCACCTCGAGCACGAAGTGCGGCGTGAGGTGGGGGTTCGACGACACCAGTTCCTCGAACTGGCTGGGAAACACGTTGACACCGCGGATGATGAGCATGTCGTCGGTGCGGGCAGCAACCCTTCCCATGCGACGCATGGAACGAGCCGTGCCGGGCTGCAATGAGCAGATGTCCCTTGTTCGATACCGGATCACCGGCATCGCAACCTTGGTCAGCGACGTGAACACCAGCTCGCCGGTCTCGCCCTCGGGCAGTACCTCGCCCGAATCGGGGTCGACGATCTCGGGATAGAAGTGGTCCTCCCAGATCGTCGGACCGTCCTTCGTCTCGACGCACTCGTTCGCCACGCCGCCGCCGATGACCTCCGAGAGGCCGTAGATGTCCACGGCGTCGATGCCGAACACGTCCTCGAGCTCGGCCCGCATCGCCTCCGACCACGGCTCCGCGCCGAAGATGCCGACCCTCAGCGAGGTCGACGCGGGGTCGATGCCCTGCTTGCGGAACTCGTCGGCCACCACGAGGGCATACGACGGCGTCGCACACAGCACATCGGCGTCGAAGTCCACGAGCAGCTGCACTTGTCGAGCCGTCTGGCCCACCGACGCCGGCACCACCGTGCAGCCGAACTGCTCAGCGCCATAGTGCGCGCCCAGCCCACCCGTGAACAGGCCGTAGCCGTACGCGACATGGACGACATCGCCGGGCCGCACACCAGCCGCCATCAGTGAACGTTGGAAGACATGGGACCACATGTCCAAGTCCGACTGGGTGTAACCCACGACGGTCGGTTTGCCGGTCGTACCCGAGGAGGCATGAACCCGCAACACCTGGGATCGGGGCACCGCGAACATCCCGAAGGGATAGTTGTCTCGCAGCTCCTTCTTCGAGGTGAACGGGAACCGATGCAAGTCCTCGAGACTGTGCAGATCTGATGGATGCACGCCCGCTTCGTCGAACAATTGCTGGTACGTGGGCACATGCGCATAGGCATGGGCCAAGCTCCACTTCAGCCGCTCCAGCTGGAGGGCTCGAATTTCCGGGATCGGGGCGTTCTCGATGGGATGAAGGCCCCGTCCCGCAATGGGTTCGAACTTTGCCATGTAGCGGTTCCTTACGCGATTGGGTGGTGCCGGGTTGGTCAGTCGACAAGCTGGGCGATTGCTGAGCCAGTCAGTTTCCTAGTGTTGCAGTCTGTGCGCCCGCTCCCGCCGAGCGCCGCGCGCCGAAAGGACCCTCAATCCGGATGACCGACTTTCGCTTCACGATCCTGGTGGTGCCCTACATGCGCCGTCGCGGCGAGCAGATCGGCCTCGCCGGATCGATGCCAGAGCGCTGGCAGACCCTCATGGACCATGTGCGGACTCAGATGCAGTTCGCCGAGTCGGTGGGCTATGACGGTTTTGCGATGACCGAGCAGCACTTGCAGGTGGAGGGCATCGAGACCACCACCAACCCGCTGTTTTGGGACTACTTCGTGGCCCAGCACACCGAGCGGATGCGCGTCGGGCAGCTCGGCATGAACCTCACGGCTGTGAATCCGATCCAGCTTGCCGAGAACATCGCCATGCTCGACCACTTCACCGGCGGGCGGACCTTTGTGGGGTTCTCGCGGGGCAACACTCCCCGCTGGACAGGCACTTTCGGCCAGCACTTGGGCATCACGTCCACCGAATCCGACAAGTCAGAGCTGGACCAGCGCAACCGCCGGGCGCTCTATGAGAACTGGCACCTCGTCAAGTCGCTGTGGACCCAGGAGAAGGTGTCCATACAAGGCGAATTCTGGCAGGCCCCGCCCGAGATGGAGTGGCACTTTCCACCCACCGACGACTTCGACCCGACTGCGGTCGATGAGAACAAGATGTTGCGCGAGATCGGCATCGTTCCCCGGCCGCTGCAGCAGCCGCACCCGCCGGTGTACGCACCGTTCAGCTACAGCATGGAGACGTCGAAGTTCTGGGCCCGAGAGGGCGGCAAGATGGTCAGCTTCGTCGCCCCCGAGCGGCAGAGCTTCATCGGCACAGCGCTCGACATCTATCTCGAAGAGGCTCACAACTCGGGGCGTGATACCACAGCGGCCGATGCGCTGGCGATCGGCGGTCATCTCACGATGGGCCGCACGCCGGCCGAAGGCGCCGACTTGTACGCGGGATTCGAGGAGCTGTTCAACTGGGCCTACAACGCTCCGCCCTATGTCGTGCCGATGGGACGCGTGTGGCGCGGCAGCCGCGAGCAGGAGCTCGATCATGTCTCCTCGCTGCACGAGGAGTTCGGCGTCACCGAGTTCTTCTTGTGGCACCACGTCGGCTACTTCACCCAAGACCAGGAGCTGGCAATGCTGAACGAGTTCGCCGAGGGCGTGATCGCCCCTCTTCGGGCCCGTTCCTGAACCGGGCCGCCGCATCGTGACCGAAGCGACAAGCCCAAGCTCCGGAGTGGCGGCGTTGGACAGCCGCCGCCGGGCCGTGGCGGTGGCGGTGGCGTTCAAGATTGCGCTGGCGCTGTGCTTCGTGGTGGCGATCGCGGTGCCCCTCGACCACCTCGAGGGCAAGGGGATGCTGTTCCGATTCCCCCTGTTCATGCTCTCGGCTGTGGTGGTGCCGCTCGCATGGCGCGGACGATTCAGGCCCTACCCCGCAACCGCGGATGTGCTGATCGTGGCGCCCTTTCTCATCGACACGCTCGGCAATCTGGCATACGTGTACGACACGTTCGAAGCAACCGATGACGTGCTGCACACGCTCAACTGGATCCTGCTCGTCGGTGCGTTCCATGCGTGGCGCTACCGCCGCGGCGGGACCAGCCTGTCGCGCGCCGATGCCTGGCTGCTCGGCGCCAGCCTGGGAGCACTCGCCATCGTGGGCTGGGAAGCAGCCGAGTGGATCGTGGCTGAAACCGGCGCCGGCGGCGGACTGGATCTCACCTACGACGACACCGTCGCCGATCTCGTGCTGTCCACCGGCGGCGGCATGATTGGATCAGCAATCGCGGTTGCCCTGTTCCCACCCCCACGCGCCAACTCAAGTATTGAAAATTCATAAAATAACTTGAAAGGAGCTATTGGCTGTTGTAGAGACTGCGGGTGTCTCCGACTCCGCCAGCTCATCGTCGATGTCGCTGTCAGATTCGCGCCGACAGGTAGCGTGAGGTGGAACCCCATATTCGACCCGCCGCCCGCAAGCACGGCATCAGCGACGCCGACATCCTTCACGCCTATCGAAACGCCTTTGATGCACATGAGATTGAGGACATGACCATGATCATCGGAGGGGATCGCTCGGGTCGACCCATTGAACTCGGCGTTCGGCGTCTGGAGCCGATCCCAGAAATTGTCCACGCAATGCCAGCTCGGCCGAGATTTCTGCGGCATCCCTGGAATGGTGCTCGGTGATGAGGCCCACCATCGACGAGCTCATCGACAATGGCGATTGGGACGAAGTCGCGCGACGCTTCGAAGGCTTCGATGTCGAGCGGGCCGTTCACCGCCCAATCTCAGACTGGTGGCTCCGCTGTGCCGCCGGCGACCCCAAGAGTCCTGACGATCTGCTTCGAACCAAGGTGGCTGCCGCCCGCGCCGACGGCGTCTCATGGCAGCGCATCGGCGAACTTCTGGGCGTGCCCGAGGCAGAAGCCCAGCAGCGCTACGACTCGCCCAGCAAGCCCTCCTGATAACAACCACCCTCACAGCAGCACAACACGACAAGGCTCGCGGCCAAGCGGCTCAAGCTGCTCTACCAGCCTCCCGACGCCCTACGTGCGTCCGCAGCACTCGACGAATGAAGTCCACGTTGCTAGCGGCACGTTGCGAGTCGATGCCGTTCAATAGCCCGGTCAAGCGCCTGAGATTGTCGACTTCGTGCTCGGTGACTTCTTCTCGGTATGCGAAATGGGCCCATTGGTGCCTCAAGCGCAACAACTGGAGAAAGAAGCCGGAATGCCGGAATGATGGAAAGCAACTCTGCACCTGGGCCCAGTTGTCCTCAACAAACTTCAACCAGAGTGCGGGATCCCGAGACTGTTCTGGGTACTGACCCAGCGCGCGCCGCGCTACTTCACCCGCTGCTTCATCGCGTAGCGACTGGCGAAGCCACGCTATGTCGCGAGGGCTGAACTCGCGGACCAAGCGCGTCTGAAGCGCCTCGCCGAGGATTCGCATAGCTCGCTCGATGAGGTCGCGTTCGTCGTCGACGAGCGAATAGGGCCAAACTGACACCAAGGTGTCTCGTCGCATGCCGGTGATCCCGGTGCCAAGCCGAGCATTGAGTTGACGACCTTCTGCGGCCAGTCGCCTTGCTCGTCGCCTTCGCGATATCCGCTCCGGTATTTCTTCTTCGTCCGATGGCTGAGCCGGAACAAGACGGCGGGAAACTCGTTGCGGGGATCATTCCAATCGTTCTCTGCAACCACGATTGCCCAAGACCTCCTTGACCGGCGCTGGTGAGATTCGCAAGCGAATCAGCAGTTGCCAAGCCGCCGCGCATAGTAGGGCCGCGCATCAGGTCAGAGCGAGTGGAGGCAATCGAAGTTGTCGTCAAGGACTGCGTCCAACATGCGCTATACGAACGGCGCGAGACGCCGGCTCCCGTGGTTGCTGCTCGTCATCGGCGGATCCCAGCGGTCGCAAGACACGGTCATGACGACTGGAGTGCCATACGATCGCTTCGCCGATGATCTCAAGCTGTCTCTCAGCGGCGCTCTGGAGAATCCAGCTTCGGTCGAATTCCGCGCGGCCCAGCGCCGCAATCTCGACCAGCTTGTTGCACGCATCGAGAATGTCGTGGACACGCTCGGCGTCGCTGCGAGTCACAGAAGTATTGCGTCCTCGAACATTCCCCGGTGGCTCTCACGCACTGCCGAAGAATCAACAACGTCGACATGCTGGCCGAGCAATTCCGTCGAGTCCACTTGCAGGCCTGCAATGTCGAATAGGTCAGCGTCGTCGTCGAATTCGACGAGGAAGTCGTAGTCGCTCCGGTCCGTGTCCTCGTCTCGGGCCACCGAGCCAATTAGCGATATCGACCGCGCCTTGGCGCGTTCCGCGGCGATGCGGATCGCTGCCCGGTGAGTCTCGAGCACGGCGTAGCGACGGTTCACATTTTCGACTGTACCGGCGCAGTTGCCGACGATCGCCCGCAACCAAAGCAGCTCGGAGCGGTGCCGCCGCTCGACACGGTCACGGTCGGCGTGCAGTGCCACACCGAGACACCCATCGTGCAGGTCGGTCAGAGCGTTCTGAGGCGTTCGATAGCTGCGTCGAGGACGTCGTGCTGCTTGCAGAAGGCGAAGCGGACGAGGTGACGGCCTTCGGCGGCGTTGTCGTACATGACCACGTTCGGCACTGCGGCCACGCCGATCCGCTCTGGAAGGCCCCAGCAGAACTCGATGCCGTCTTCGTGACCGATCGAGCGTATGTCGGCCGTGATGAAGTACGTACCGGACGGCTCGAACACTTCGAGGCCGGTCGATCGCAGGCCTGCTGACAGCCGGTCCCGTTTGGCACGCAAGTCCTCGGCCTGGGCCTTGAAGTAGTCGTCGCCGAGGTCGAGTCCGGCGGCGATGGCGTGCTGGAACGGTCCGCCGCTGACGTAGGTCAGCCATTGCTTGGCGGTACGAACGGCAGCCACCAGCTCGGGTCGGGCGCAGACCCAGCCGATCTTCCAGCCCGTCACCGCGAATGTCTTGCCGCCGCTCGAAATGGTCACAGTGCGATCGGCCATGCCCGGCAGCGTCGCGATCGGAATGTGCTCGCCATCGAACACGAGGTGCTCGTACACCTCGTCGGTCACCACGATGAGGTCTCGCTCGATGGCAACCTCGGCGATGGCCTCCAACTCGGCCCGGCTGAACACCTTGCCGGTGGGGTTGTGCGGGCTGTTGAGCACCAGTAGCCGCGTGCGCTGTGTCACCGCGGCCGCCAGCTCGTCGGGATCGAAGCTGTAGTCGGGCGGGCGCAGGGTGACAACCTTGCGCACCGCTCCCGCCATGGAGATGACTGCGCCGTAGAGGTCGTACCAGGGCTCGAACGTGAGCACGTCGTCGCCCACCTCGGTCAGCGCCAGGATGCTGGCCGCCAATGCCTCGCTGGCTCCCGCCGTGATCAGCATCTCGGTGTCCGGGTCGACGTCCATGCCCCAGAAGCGGGATTGGTGCCGGGCCACGGCGTGGCGAAGTTCCGGAATGCCGATGCCCGGCGGGTATTGGTTCGCGGTGCCGCTGCGAATCGCCGCCACGGCTGCTTCAAGCACTTCGGTCGGTCCGTCGGCGTCAGGAAAGCCCTGCCCCAGGTTGATGGCCCCGGTGCGCACAGCCAGCGCAGACATCTCGGCGAAGATCGTCGACTGGTAGCCCTGCAGGCGAGAACTCAGGTAAGGCAGCCGTGCCACGCTGTGATCGTACGACGACGGTCAACCAAGACGGCCCAAAACTCAGCGCTGCGGAGATTCGACTCGGTATCACGACGATAGGCAGGTAATAATGGCGGCCATGCCGACACCAGAGCTGAACCCCCATGTACCCGCCCGCTATGACACCGCCGGGGTTGACCTTCCGTCGGTGGACGGCGTGCTGTCGACCACCCGCTCCGTACGGCTGCGGCTGGACCTCGAACGCGATGTCCCCCACGACGTCGTGCTCGACTGCATTGACGTCGCCGAGCAAGGTCCCGGCGGCGGCAACCAGGCCAGCCGGCGTTGGCTGCTCGTCCGCGACCCTGCCCAGCGGCAGGCAATTGGCGAAATGTACGGGTCGATTGTGGGCACCTTCATGGCACGTGGCCGCGATGCCACAGCGGGCACCGGCCATCCGATGGAACAGGTGATGAAATCCGCCTCGCATCTCGCCGAGCATCTCGGCGAGGTTCCGGTCATCGTCATTCCGTGCGTGTGGGGTGTGCACGACGACAGCGGCAAGCCCGGGCTGTTCGACTCGGTGCTGCAGTCGGCGTGGAGCTTCTGCCTCGCGGCTCGTGCACGCGGCATGGCCACCGCGTGGACCACTGCGATTCTCAACAAAGAAGACGAGCTGCGCGAACTGCTGGGCATTCCCGATGGGGTCACCCCGGTAGCGCTGCTGCCGCTGGCCTACGCGAAGGGCACTGAGTTCGGGGCCGTCGCGCGGCGGCGCGCCAACGAGATCGCCTATATCGACGGCTGGGGCCGCACCTGGGAGCACCGGGGGGACGAAGCAACGGCTCGCGCCATGGGCGAAGGACCCGGTGCCACGTTCGAGATGGACATCGATGCCTCGCCCGAACGTCTCTGGGAAATCGTCAGTGACATCAGTGTCGGCGCCAATTTCTCCGAGGAATTCGTGGGGGCCGAGTGGGCTCCCGGCTACGACTCGCCCGCTGTTGGTGCGAAGTTCATCGGTCACAACCGGCATCCGGCGATCGGCGAATGGGACATGGAGCTGACCGTCACCGAGTGCGAGCCCAACGTGCTGTTCGGCTGGGCCACCGGGGACAGCGACGACACCGCCGGCGCTCGCTGGCGTTACGAGATCGACCACCTGCACGGTCAGCGCTCTCGGCTGCGCCACACCGTCCGTCTCGGACCGGGCCCATCGGGTCTCACCGCCGCCGTTGAAGCGATGCCCGACAAGGAACCTCGCATCATCTCGCGGCGCCAGAGCGAGCACCTCGCCAACATGAAGCGGTGCATCGAAGGCATCAAGGCGCTCGCCGAGGGCAGCGCTTGAGCGAACCCTCGACAACTGGCCGGTGGGCCCCGAGCCCGACCGGCGATCTGCACTTGGGAAACCTGCGAACGGCGCTGCTCGCGTGGCTGTTCGCGCGCAGCGCCGACGGCGACTTCGGGTGGCGCTTCGAGGATCTCGACAACGCAGTCCGGCCGCAGTTCTACGACTCGCAGCTGCGCGATGTGGCCGCGCTGGGTCTCGACTGGGACGGCGAGCCGATCCGCCAGAGCGAGAGGCGCGAGCTGTACCGGGACGCGATCGCCGACCTCGAACGTCGCGGGCTCACCTACGAGTGCTTCTGCACCCGGCGCGAGATTGCCGAAGCCGCGACTGCGCCCCACGGCCCCGCACCCGAGGGGGCATATCCGGGGACCTGCCGAGCGCTCACGGCGGCCGAGCGTGCCCATCGACGATCGGCAGGTCGCCCAGCCGCCCTGCGGGTTCGCGTCAACCCCGACGATGCACTCGAGGGCCGATCAGTGACGCTGGTCGACCGTCAACTCGGCTCATTCTCTGGCACAGTCGACGACTTCGTGCTGCGCCGCGGCGACGGCACACCCGCGTACAACCTCGCCGTCGTCGTCGACGACGGTGACCAAGGCGTTACCGAGGTCGTTCGGGGTGACGATCTGTTGCCGTCGACGCCACGCCAGGTCCATCTCGCCCGGCTGCTGGGCATCGACGCTCCCGCGTACGCGCACGTCCCCATGGTGCTGGGACGAAGCGGCCAGCGTCTGGCGAAACGGGATGGCGCGATCACGCTCGCCGACCGCCGCGCGCTCGGCGAGACAACGCTTGACGTGCTCAACCTGCTCTTGCACAGTCTCGGCATCGAGCCCATAGCAACCGCGCAGGAACTGCCAGCGACTGCTGCGGTGTTCCAGCCAGCCGCACTGCCCACCGACCCATGGACGCTCCCGCTGGAGCGCACCACAGTCGCGTAGCCGGATCTACCAGTGCAGTTCGGACAGCGCGGTCTTGAAGTCCAGCTCGCCCGTCGGCTCATCCGCCAGGAGGACCGGGTTGCCGGTGGCGAGCGCACGGGCAATCGCGACGCGCTGCTGCTCGCCGTCTGAAAGCTCGTGCGGGAAGTGCCCCAGCCGGTGGCTCAGACCCACGGACTCGAGCACGTCCTCAGGCTGCGCCACCCCGCGTTTGCCCGCGACGTCCGTGCCGAACTCGACATTCTCCGTCGCGGTCAGACCCGGGAACAGATTGAAGCTCTGGAAGATGAAGCTCACCGTCTGGCGCCGCAGCGCAAACAGCTCGCTGCGCGACGAGGCGGTGATGTCACGCCCTGCGACGGTCACCTGGCCAGCCGACGGTGTGTCCAATGCCCCGATGATGTTCAACGTTGTGGTCTTGCCGCTGCCTGACGGACCGAGCACGACGACGAACTCGCCTGCCTTGACGTGGAGATCGATGCCATCGAGAGCAGTCACCAAAACCGGTCCGACTTGATAGTGCTTGGTGACACCCTCAAGATCGATCAAGACTCATCCTCTCCTCGTGCGAACCCGAACGCGTCTGGGTTCGCACCGGCACTCGGATCACTGCAACATGCGCGCTGGCTGTCCGACGAATCGACGCAGAACGCCTCGGCGCGGCTGGTCAGCAGCTTGGCCAGTAGCTGAGCGCTCGCTGCTCGGGCGGAGGCACCGGGCGGTTGGCCAGCATGCGAAGGTCGTCGATCAAGACCTTGCGCGTGTCGGCAGGATCGATCATCTCGTCGATACGCATCGTGCCCGCGGCTTCGTACGGATTCGTGGCTTCGGCAACCTCCGCTACGAGCCGCAAGCGCTCCGTCTCACGCTCGTCGGGGTCGGTGATGCGGCTCAGCTTCGAACCGAATGCGACGTTGACGCCCACCTCCGGATCCATGAAGCCGATCTCGGCGCCGGGCCAGCAATACACACCGTGGCTGGGCATCCGGGAGCCATTCATCGCCTGCCACGCCAAGCCGAACGCCTTGCGAAGGCACACGGTCAGCGTCGGCGTGGACGCGTTCTGCAGGGCGTGCATCATGCGCATGCCCCAGTGGAGCATCAGGTCGTGCTCGACGCGCTTGCCGACCATGAAACCCGGGACATCTACAAGGAACACCATTGGGATGTTGAACGAGTCGCACACGGTGGCCATGCGGATGATCTTGTGGCAAGCCTGCGGGTCCAGCGTTCCGGCCTGGAACATCGGATTGTTCGCGATGACGCCGACCGCGTACCCGTCGAGCCGTGCGAGCGCGCACACGACGTTGCGGGCGTAGCCCGGCTGCAGTTCAAAGACCGACTCGGGATCGCAGATGCGGCCAACGACCCGGCGCATGTCGTAGCCGCGTGTGCGGCGTGCGGGCACCATCGCGGCGAGTTCGGGGTCGGCGCCGTCGATGCCACGCGGCTCGGCGCGCGGCGCCGGCTCCCACGCGTTCGACGGCATGAACGACAGCCATCGACGGATCGCCGTGTAGGCCTCCTCGTCAGTATCGACCCCGAAGTCGATCTGCCCCGTGATTCGGGCATGGACGTCCACGCCGCCGACGTCCTCGAACGAGATCACCTCGCCGGTGGCGATCTCGAACACCTTCGGCGAGGTCACCGCCAGGCACGACCCGCGCACCATGACGACGTAGTCGCTGAGCGCCGACACGAACGACGAACCGCCGAACGACTGGCCGCAGATCATCGTTGCCATCGGCACTCGGTGGCGCCGACGAGCCATGTCGAACATCCCGCCCGGCTCGGAGATGCCCTCGGAGCCCATGAGATCGGGAATGCGACCGCCGCCGGTCTCGCCGAAATGGACGATGGGGATGCCCATCGCCAACGCCCGCTCGTAGAGGCGCTCCTCCTTGCGGGTGCCGATGATGGAGCTCGAACCGCGCAACACGGTGATGTCGTCGCCGAACACCGCGACAGGGCGCCCGTCGACGTTGCCGTGCCCGCCGATCTTGCCGTCACCAGGTGTGATGTCGCGCATCTCGGGGCGGATCGATCGGCTGAACGTGCCGAGCTCGCGGAACGTGCCGTCGTCGCAGAAATCGTCGATGTGCTGGCGGACCGTGCGATCGCCTTCCGCTGCCATCGCCCGAACCTTGGAAGCACCGCCCATGTCACGCCGGATCACTTCGGCGCGTGCGTCCAGGTCGGCTACTCGCTCCGCGTGACTGATCGCGTCACCGTCGCCGTACTCAGGCATCGCTTGTCTCCTTTGGATCCGGTTCAGTGGCGCGCGTCGTCGGGGTCTCAGGCGTCCGCATAGTCAGCCAGAATCTGGCCGTACGTCTCGCCGAGCTGGGCGGGACGGCGTCCCGGCACCATCACCTGGCTGACACCGAGTTCGACCAGTTGGTCGAGATGCGCTCGGTCAGTTCCGCCGGTCGTCCACATCTCAACATCTCCGGGGTCTCGTCCCGCCGCCTCCGCGTACCGGCGGACCGACTCGAACAGCTCCTCGAGCACCTCCGTAGGCCGTTCAGCGGGGAAGAACACGTCGCCGAGGTCACCTGCTCGCCGTGCAGCGCGGTCGCTGTGGCCGCCGACCAGTATCGGCACCGGCTGCTGGATGGGCTTGGGTTGGCAGTACACGGGGTCGAAGTCCACGAATTCGCCGTGAAACTCGGCTTCTTCTTCGGTCCAGAGCACCCGCAGCGCTGCGAGGTACTCGTCGGTGCGGGCACCCCGGCGATCGAACGGCACGCCGAGCGCTTCGAATTCCTCGCGAAGCCATCCCACGCCGATGCCGAAGTCGAAACGGCCGCCGCAGAGCCGGTCGAGCGAGGCGATCTCTTTGGCCAGGATCAGCGGGTTGCGCTGCGGCAGGATGAGAATGCCGGTCGCCAGGCGGATCCGTGTGGTGACGGCTGCGGCGAATGCCAGCCAGATCAACGGGTCGGCATGGTCGAGCTGGCTTGCTCCCTTGAACAGCTTGCCGCCCTCGTCGTACGGATACGTCGACGAGTACGACTTGGGCACCACTGCGTGCTCGATCGCCCACAGCGAGTCGAAGCCGACTTCCTCGACGGTCCGAGCGGTCTCCAGCGCGGCAGCGCCCTCGACGTTGCCCATCAAGTTCGCCGATATCAGTCCGAATCTCATCTGAATGCCCCCGTTCACGGCGCTCGGTCGTCGCGGCGGCGCACATCATGACCGATGTACGCCGCGCGCACCGAGCGCAAGAAATTCACTTGCCCTGCCGAGGCCACCGAACTGGCATTGCGACGAATGACCGACCGGGAATTCCTGCGCCGGCTGCGGCGTTACGCTCGCAAGCGTTGACTCACGGTTGAGTACACGCCTGATCGCGGCAAGGGCAGCCATGTCAAGGTTCAATTGGGCGACAAGGCCACGACGTTGTCGACAGGCGAACTGCAATCCGTCACGCTTCGCTCCATGTTGAGACAACTCGACATCGACAAGAGAGAGTTCTGACAGTTGAGATATGTCTATCCCTGCACGGTCGTGCGCGATCAGGGAGTCTCTGTTGCCGATCTCGGCCGCCGACTCGGCATCCGTGAGTCCAAGGCCCGGCGCTGACCCGCCGCCGTTCTGTTAGGCGGCCGCTTCGGTGGCGGCGAGGCGGTCGACGCACTTCGAGATGCCTACGCAGAAGTTGCTACTTGTAGCTACTTCTGCGGCTACGCTCGCGTTCATGAGATCCGTGGGCATCAAGGTGCTGAACAGCCGGCTCAGCGAATACGTACGTCTCGCGGCTGGCGGCGAGACGATCTTGGTGACTGACCGCGACCGCGTCGTCGCCGAGATGGGACCGCCGCGGGCGACCAGGAGCCCGCTCGTAGCCGACGCCTTTCTGGCCGACCTCGTTCGCACCGGAGTGCTGACGCCACCGCTCGTGCAGACGACAGCTCCGCCGCCCTCACAGCCGGTAGCACCGTTGACCGAGATCCTCCGCGACCTGGATGGGGTCAGAGGCGACCGATGATCTACCTCGACACATCAGTTGCGCTTGCGCAGCTGCTCAGCGAGGATCGTCTGCCGCCCGAATCCCTCTGGCAGCAGACGATCGTGTCCAGCCGGCTGACCGAGTACGAAATCTGGACCCAATTGCACGGTCGCGGCTTGGCCGAGTCCCACGGCGAAAATGCTCGGGTGCTGCTCAGCCAAGTGGGGTTAGTTGAACTCGCTCACCCAGTTCTCGCTCGGGCGCTGGGAGCTTTTCCGGGTCCGACGAGGGTGCGCACGCTCGACGCTTTGCATCTAGCGACATGTGCCTTCTTGGGCGATGCAGGTCAAGTCGTGGAACTTGCCAGCTACGACCGTCGTATGAATGACGTCGCCCGAGCGATGGGCATCTCGATTTTTTCGGATTCCCCGAGCGAGGCGTAGCAACGGTCTCACGCAGACCGGGCGTTCCAGATGCGCCGCCGTTCTGCTAGGCGGCAGCGACGGCTGCGGCCTCGGTTGCGGCGAGGCCGACCGGTGGGGCCGTCCATTCCTTGACCACGGGGAGCACCTCGGTGGCGAACAGGTCGCGGTTGCGCCGCGCCTCGGTCCACGACATGCCTGCGAAGGCCAGGTTTGGGAAGAAGGCGGCCATGCCGATCTTGTCCTTGATGACCTGGAGCTTCTCGAGCACCTGATCTGGCGTCCCGTACGGCATGAGGCGAGTGAAGTCCTCGGCTGCGCCGCGGGCTCCGTGGCGGTCGATGTACTTCGAGATGCCCTCGTAGAACTCGTAGCCCTTGACGCCCTCGTGCGGTCGCTTGGGGCCGAACTCGTAGTGCTTCATGACGGTGCCGTAGTAGTTGCCGATGTGCTCCATCGCCTTCTCTTCGGCACGGTCCGCTTTGGTGTCCACCCAGCAGAACCCGCCGGACAGCGGGGGGGGCGGCGGTGCCGTGTGGTGCTTGGCCCACTCGCCGTGATAGGCGGCGAAGTCGGACTCGACGATCTCCCATGGCTTCTGGGGGATCACGAGCAGGCCGATGCCCAGCTGCGCCATCAGCGGCATGCCTTCGGGTGAGACGGCCGCGGCGTAGGTGCGGCCCTTGAACGAGTGCTCGGGAGTGGGACGAATGTCACGGCGGGGCTGGGTCACGAACTCGCCGTCGTGCTCCACATAGCCTTGGTCAAGGCCGTCGATGAGCATCTTGGCGTACTCCAAGAAGCGCTCACGGCTGGTGTTCATGTCCACCCGGAAACCCTCGTACTCGACGCGGGCCAAGCCGCGTCCGATGCCGAGGATCATGCGTCCGCCCGAGAGGTTGTCGAGCATCGTGACTTGCTCAGCGACGCGCATCGGGTCGTGCCAGGGCAGCACGATCACCGCAGTGCCGAGCTGCAGGTTGGTGCGTCCGGCGACCCAGGTCAGGAACTGCACCGGATCGGGGCACATCGTGTAGTCGGTGAAGTGATGCTCCACTGTCCAGATCGAGTCGAAGCCGAGATCCTCGGCTTCCTCGACCATGCGGATCTCCTGGTCCCAAACCTCACGGTCCGAGAGTGCGTTCTCCGGGTTCTGAAACACAGCTGAGTATCCGACGTGCATGGTGTGCTCCCCTTTCGGATCTTCCCGAAGCTGCCCTCTAGTACGCGCTCGGGTGATCCAGCGATGCTGGTGACACTGAGGCTACGCCACAGCACTGCGAGCGTGCCGAGGCCGCTGCTGCACACATCGGCGTCATCCGACAGACTGTGCGCCCCAGAGTTCGGGTTGCTGGTCGACCCGAGCTGTCAATGCAGCGTCCGATGTGACGGGCGCAGCGACGGACCCAGAAGGGACGTGTCATGGAGACCACAGCAGTTGCTCGCAGCATGCGGGGATCGGTGGGAATGCTGGCCATGGACTGGCTCATGGACCCGTCCACGCTGGAAAAGGCTGCCCAACGCGGCATGGCAGAGGGCATGGGCGCATATGCAACCGGCCGGCTGGGCGTTTTGGGCGAATGCCCTGTCGACAATGTCATCGGCGCAGCGTTCTTCTGGGCGCCGGAGAAGATGCGCTCGATGGTGGCGCAAGGACGTGCGGTCATGAAGCCGTCCGAAGGAGCGCGGATCTGGGCCGACATCTGCGCCGAGTACGGCAGCAAGCGGCTTGTCGGCATGGAAGGTGCTGGGCGGCTCGGCGAACTGCTCGAGCGCGTGGTGGATTCGGCCGCTCCGCAGGGAGCTCCCACCTTCGTCGGCTGGCGCGACCTGCCTCGGCCCCCCGCCGGGGGGCCGGCTCACGGCTTCTTCATGGCCCAGGTCATGCGCGAGCTGCGCTTCGGCCGTCACGCTGTCGCGGTTCAGGCGCTCGGCATGGGACCGCTTGAGGCGATCCTGTCGGGTCCGGCAGGCGAGTGGAATGCCGAGTTCTTCGGCTGGGAGCGGCCGTATCCCGATGTCAGCGACCTGTCCGAAGCACGTGAAGAGATCGAGGCCCTGACCGACAAGCTGCACGCGCCCGATTTCGAGTGCCTGACGCCCGACGAGCGTGCCGAGGTGCGCGAGCTTGCCAAGGCGGCCCGCTTCCACAACCCCGACGAATAGCCGAGGTTGGGTTGGCTGGGGCTGGGCCAGCTGAGACTGAGCCAGCTCGGGCTCGACGCTCAGTCAGCGAGCAGGTCTTGGTGCTCTCCGAGGCGGGGGGCTCGCGCCACTTGCCATGGTGTTGCCGAGAACTTGTAGGGCGCGCCCGGATACGTCACGGTCGTGCCGTCGTGATCGACGGTCACCGGGAAGCCGCGGGCCACGAAGTGCTCGTCGACGAGCATCTCCTCTGGCGAGTACACGATTCCGCAGGCGAGTCCGAGCGTCTGCAGGCCGACGAACAGCTCGTACGCACCCAGGCGCTCCGCCAAGAAGTTGATCGTGTCGCGGCCGGCGCCGAACACTTCTGCGGCGAGCGGGTCGGCATCGAGGTGGAGGATGTCGATCAGCTCGTAGTCCTCGCCCAATGACAGCAGTTCGGTGTACGGGCACTCGTCGGCGAGACCCAGTTTGGCCACCCAGCCGGCCAGCGCAGCGAACTCCGGTCCGCGGCGCGGCGGCACACCGGTGTTGAGCCAGCGCCCGTCGACGCAGCGCACCTGTGTTGGCTCGGAGATCTTCGGAAGGGCGTGGCGGCCCGTCTGGCGCTGGACGTTCACCTGCTGATTCAGCCACCAGTAAGTCGCGAACTCACAGGTCGCGTTCGCGGCGGCGAGCATGGACACGTCGATGAGCTGGCCCCGACCCGAGTCTTCACGCCACAACAGCGCCGCCATCAGCGTGGCGACGGCGTAGTGACAGGCCATTTGCAGGCCCTGATTCCCGCCGCCTCGAACCGGCGCGATGGTGTGGTCGTCGTAGCCGCACGACCACACGGGGCCTCCTTCGGCAAGCACCGTGAGGTCGGTGGCCGGCGGGTCGAGTCGCTCGCGCCCGTTGTGGGTGATCGAGACCCAGACCAGCCGCTTGTTTGGCTCGGTCTCGGCAGCACCACCGAGCTGGTGCCAGTCCAGACCGAGATCGTCGAGACGTCCCTTCGGCTCGGCTTCGAGCACCACGTCAGCAGTTGAGGCCAGCTGCTTGAAATCGGTCGCTCCGTCCGCGCTGTCGAAATCAAGGACCACGGAGCGCTTGGAGGTGTTGTAATGCCACCACCACAAGGCGCCTTCAGGGTCTGCGACATCGTCGGCGTATGGCTCGTAGGCGCGCATCGGTGATCCGCCGGGCGGCTCCACCACGACCACATCAGCGCCCATATCGGCCAGCAGCTTTCCGGCCAGGGCACAACGCTCCGACGTCAGCTCGATAACCCGAAGTCCGTCCAGGGGCCGAGGGCTCACCGGTCCAGCGGTGCCAAGCGAAAACATCAGATGACCCCGTCGGCAGCCAGCGCTGCGATCTCGTCGTCGCTGCGGCCCAGCACCTCGCCGAACACGTAGCGGTTGTCCTCGCCGAGGCACGGTGCGCCGCGCCCGATCGCCCAGTCGGTTTCTGAAAGGCGGACCGGCAAACCCTCGACGCGAGCATCGCCCACATCGCGATGCGGCACGGTGACCCACAGCCCCCAGTCGGAGGTGCGGGGGTCGCCGTCAATGCGCTCACTGGGTCGCAGCACCGGCGCGGCGGGTACACCGGCGGCGAGCAAGAGCTGCGTCGCGTCGTGCTTGTCGCGGTTCGCAGCCCACGTGCCCACCAGGCGCTCCAGTTCGTCTTCGTATGCCAGCCGACCGGCCAGCCGTGACCAGCGCTCGTCATGGGTCCACGGCTCGTCGACCACCTCGGCGAAGCGCTGCCAGTCCTCCTCGTTGCGGACGGCGATCGCCACCCACTCGTTCTCGCCGTTGCACGCCCAGATGCCATGCGGTGCCATCGCAGGCGAGTGCGATCGGTTGCTGTTGGGCATCCGGTCGCGCCGTGCGGGCCGATCGTTGACCGTGAAGTCGAGCGTGGCTGCGCCGTGCAGCGTGCCTGCCGCCTCGATGCAGGCAAGGTCCACCCACTGGCCCTCGCCGGTGCGCCGCCGGTGATACAGCGCCATGCCAATCGCGATGGCCATGTAGTAGGCGCCGGTGTGATCCATGAACGAGTAGCCCCATCCGGCGGGCGGCAGATCGGGCAGTCCCGACTGGAACGTGAGCCCGGATACTGCCTGCGCTATCGGTCCCCATGACCGGAAGCTGGCGTACGGGCCGTGGGCTCCGAATCCGTTGTTCGAGACGTAGACGATGTCGGGCTTGATGGCCCGCAGCGCCTCGTAGCCGAAACCCAATCGGTCCAGCACCCCGGCGGCAAAGTTCTCGGTGACGGCGTCGCTGACTGCGACAAGGTCGGCGAGCAGTTCTTTCGCCCGATCATCTCGCAGGTTCAAGGTGATGCCGAGCTTGCCTGCGTTGTGGTTGTTGTACGAGCCGCCGGCTTCGATGCCGCGGTGCTCTCCGACGAACGGCTGGGTGCCTCGCAGGATGTCCCAACGGCCCTGCCGCACGGGGTCTTCGATGCGGATCACCTCCGCACCGAGCGCGGCCAGGATCTTGGTGGCACCAGCACCAGCGAGCTGCCCCGTGAAATCGCAGATGCGGATACCGGCCAACGCTCCGGGCTCGGGCTTCGGCCACACCGGTGAACGGTGATCGGGTGCGATCACGGCACGAGCTTGCGCATCGGCGTGCCCCTACGGCCGGGCTCATTCGCCAGAGACCGTGCTCGTTGCTGGCAGTCGCCCAGCGCGACTCGCAACGTCTGCGTCCACGCCGTCATGTCGGCTCGCCGGGCGCGTCCGCCGTCGGTCCCTGTCGGCGGTGCCAGGGGTTCGCCGACCACGATCGCCACCTGTGCTCGTTTGGGAAACTTCGCACCGCTGGGCATGGCCTCGCGTGTGCCTGCGACCCCCACGGGCAGCACCGGTGCCCCCGACTTGGCAGCAAGCCACGCAGTGCCGTCAAAAATCGGGCCGATGTCGTCGGAGGGCTGCCGCGTTCCTTCAGGAAAGACCAGCATCGCCTCGCCGTCGCGGAGCAATTGCAGTGCTGAACGCATTGCGTCCAGATCAGCCTCGCCACGTCGCACCGGGAAGGTCCCGATCGAGCGCATGAACCAACCGAGCGGCTTGGGACGGAAGAGTTCCTCTTTGCCCAGATAGCGCACCCGGCGATGAGTAAGGCTCCCGATGAGCGGGCCGTCGAGGTGGCTGCGATGAACCGGCGCATAGATCATCGCGCTGTCGGCCCGCATCCGCTCCTGCCCTCTGGCACGCACCCGGAACATTCGGTACAGCACGATGCGAATGAACCCGCGCGTCGCCTTCCACGTCTGTATCCCAGCGAATCCATCAGCGTCCAGCAGTCCCTTGAGACCGCTCACGTTCCATCTGCTCAACCGTCTCGCCACACGGTGATTCTGGCGTTTCGAACGCGCCGCGCGACGACTTGGGAACCGCGCAAGAAATGTATGCAAGAAATAGCGAATACCGCGAACGCTCCGGCCACAGTCAGACCTACAGTGAAGTCATGACCCGAATGACGATCCCCGATCATGCCGAGATCCGTCGGCAGCGGATCGCACGTCGGCGTCGGATCGACGGACACACCGTCTGCACCCGCCCATCGCAGCCAAGCGAGCTGTGCCGGCGCATGCTGAAGGTGCTCACCGCCGTGCGGCGCCCGCCTTGGGGTTACTGAGGCCGACGATCCCGCCGACTGCCAGTCGGCGGGACCTCGCCGCATCACCACCTGAGAACACAGGGACATTATGGTCTGAGCCCCAGCCACCGAGCGTGCCGCGCTCGGAATTGCGTCGTGTTGATGAGCCCGGCGCTCGTACAGCACCGGGGGGCATCGATGGCAAGGGGCCGACACTTCTACATCGAGTCGTTCGACACCGTGCAGTTGAGTTCCTACCGGGTCGAGCAATCGCCCTTTGCGAGCCGGTACGCCACTGATCAGACGATCTTCGGCGTCTACTGCAATCGGCTGTATCCCCTCAAGGCCAGCCGTGGTGAAGACCCCATTCCGCAGTATTGGAAGCTGCGGGAGGGCGTCCTGTTGTATGACGTTCCGGAGAAGCCGCTTGAGGTCAGCGGCCCAGACGCTGTGAGGCTGCTCGAGAAGGTCCTCACCTGCAGGGTTGAGACGCTCGCGGATGGCCGCGCGCGTTACGGCATCGCGTGCAGTGACGACGGCACCGTCGTGATGGATGGCGTGCTCATGCGCCTCGGGCCGGATCGCTATTGGTATGTCATGGCGAACGGCGAGTTCACGAGCTGGCTCACCGCAAGCGCCATTGGCTTCGACGTCGAAGTCTCGGATCCCAAGTCACGAGTCCTACAGATTCAGGGACCGAAGTCGCTTCAGGTCCTTGATGCAGCGATCGGTGGTGGCCTCTCAGCCGAGTTCAAGTATTTCCGTGCCGGGTTCTTTGACGTCTGCGGCCAACGACTGTGGGTGTCGCGCACTGGGTGGACTGGTGAGGTGGGAATCGAGATCTACTGCAATAGCGGTCCGGCGCCGACCGATCATGAGGCCCTCTGGGACGACTTGCTCGCCTGCGGCGAACCCTTCGGACTGGAGTTCAGCTCGTCATCTTCGATGGGGATTCGACGCATCGAATCCGGGATCCTCGACAACGGGAGCGACATCGAGCCGGATCTGACGCCGTTCGGTGCAGGCCTTGGGCAGTTTGTCCGACTCGACAAGGCCGACTTCATCGGCAAGACCGCTCTGGAAGAGGCCAGTCGCCGCCAGCTCTTGTTCGGCCTGGTGTGCGCTACCACCGCACCGGACGCCGGAATGGAGATCCACGACGGGAATGGCCCGGTTGGACACATCACGATCGGCACGTGGTCGCCCACGCTGGACACGGGCGTCGGCTATGCGCGCTTCGACCGGCCGTTGCTTGACGACGACTGGTACGCCAAGACGGTCTTGTTGGTTGACCACGACGGCCAATCGCACGAGGCGATCGTCGACACGCTGCCGTTCGTCGACAAGGAAAAGCAACTCCCCCGCGCCGTGTGGAGCGGTTGACACTGGGTTACTACGCTCGACGCCATGCCGGTACCAACAGACATGGTGGGAGAGACCATCGGGCCGATCACACATGATGTGGACGCCCGCTGGACGATGGCCTACGCAGCGTCGCTGGGCGACACCCACGATTGCTACTTCGACACGCTTGCCGATGACGGCGTGGTGGCACACCCGATGTTCGTGGTGTGCCCCGAGTGGCCGGTCATCGTGTCGGGACGTGAGGTCTCGGACCGCTGGGGCATCACACCCGACGAGATCCGGCGCTCAGTGCACGCAACACACGACCTGACGATTCACCGTCTCATCCGACCAGGTGACCGGTTGACCACCAGCCTCACCTATTCCGGGGTCGAGCAGCGCAAGCCGGGCACGTTCCAGACGATGCGGATCGACACCGTCGACGCCGACGGCGAGCCCGTGGCAACGACGTACCAAGGCGGCATGTATCTCAATGTCGCAACCGCTGGCCCTGATCGCCCGGATGCCGAAGCGCCGGCTGAACCCGAGTTCGGCGACCTGCCCGCCGAGCCGATGGCAGAGATCGCCGTGCCCGTGGCTCACGGAGCGGCACATGCCTACACAGAGTGCGCTCGCATCTGGAACCCAATCCATACTGACGCGGCAGTTGCGGAGAAAGCGGGACTGCCCGCGATCATCCTGCACGGTACCGCCACGCTGGCGCTCGGCGTGTCGGCCGTCGTCGACGCAGTTGCCGGGAGCGACCCGAACCGGGTCCGCCGCATCGTCTGCCGTTTTCGCGCCATGGTGCTCATGCCGTCGACGATCACGGTCCGGATTCACGACGTGACGCCAGTGACCGGCTTCGGAGACGCCACCGAAGCAGTTCGCTTCGACGTGCTGAACGCCGAAGGCGGCCCAGCGGTAGACCGCGGCGTCATTCTGTTATCTCGCTGACGGGCGGAGGGTCGCCCAAGGTCGACGGCACGTCGGTGTCGTAGAGCCACGCCCCGACCAGTCCCACGGCGCCCGCACCGGCCAGTTCTTCCACGACGGCCAAGAACTCGGCGGTGTTGGTCGTGCCCCCGGCTGATGATTCGTAGTGGCGTCGCAAGATGTCGAAGAACACGTCGTCGCCGACGCGGCGGTGCAGGGCGTGCAGCGTCAGCGTCGCCCGCCGATACACCGAGTTGAAGTCGAACAGCTGCGCCACCGCGATGCCGCCCGGCGGTACTGCTCCCGCAAGCGTCGCCCTCTCCAGCTCCCGAGCCATGAGAGCGTCCAGATCCTTGCCTTGCACCTCAGCCAGGTACAGGAAACTCATGTAGTGGGCGAAACCCTCGTGCAGCCAGATGCCGCTCCAGTCGTCGACCGTCACAGAGTTGCCGAACCACTGGTGAGCGAGCTCGTGGGCGATGATCTGCGGGTCGAGCGTCTGATCGCCGTGCAGCGACAGCGTCTGATTCTCCATGGCGAAGCCGAGCGTGAACGGCATCACGATCGTGCCGTAGGCGTCGAATGGATACCGGCCGAGCACACGCTCGAAGTACTCGACGGCACCGGGTGTGATCGCCAACGCCTCAACAGTCGACGTTGACGCAGCGTCGCTGAGCGAGCGCCCGATGTAGTCGCGGATGAGCAGATCGTCGCGCAGTCGATACTCGTGCCGTTCGAACTCGCCGACGTAGACCGCTGCGAGATACGTCGCCATCGGGTCGTCGGATTCCCACGTGACGGTTCTGCGACCGTCAACCACGGCCTCGTGTGTGAGCAGGCCGTTCGATGCCGCTGTGAAACGTTCGGGCACCGTGATGCGGATGGTGAACGTCGCCTTGTCGGTGGGATGATTGTTCGACGGGTACCACGACATGGAACCCGATGGCTCACTCGCTGTGAAGATCACCTCGTCGACCGAGAACCATCCGATCCGTTCGAACAGCACTCCGGGATCCTCGATTCGCTCCGGCGTGCCCGCATAGGCGACCTCGGCGGCGAACCTCATGCCGGCAGGGATCGGTTCGGCAGGTCGGATGACGAGCTCGGATTCATAGCGAGAGAACTCTGCAGCGGCGCCGTTCACGGTGACAGTGCTCACCTCGAGGCCCGACAGGTCCAGGTTGAACTCCAGCAACTCCTCGGTTGCGATCGCTCGCAGCGATGCCACCGCGTCGATGGTGTTGGCAACCGGGTTCACATCGAATTCGAGGTCGTAGTGCGTGACGTCGTAGCCGCCATTGCCCAGCCACGGATAGAAGCTGTCGCCGACGCCAGACAGCGGTGTCGGCGTTGTTGGCTCCGACGCGGCCTCGACGTCCGACGTGGCGTCCGCATCGGTTTCGGTTTCCGCCTGCGCTTCCGCTTCCGCCGACGTCATTGCTGTTACAGCCGTCGTCGTGGTCGCGGACGGCGAGACGGTCGTGGTGGGTGCCGTCGTGGTGGGTGCCGTCGTGGTGGGTGCCGTCGTGGTGCTGGCGACTAATGGCGCCACTGTCGCCACGGGCGCGTGTGTGGTCGCGGCCGTGGATTCGACACCACCAGCGCTGCACGCCGTCGCCGCCAGCGCAATGACAAGTGCGGACGCCAAGCTGCGCATCGGCGACATCATCGCAGCGGAATTCGGCGACGCGCGTTCACGCCCGCCGATACATCCGCAGGCAGGAGCGCTTGCGGACGCTTCAGATTCCTCCGGCAGGGCCGGGCTAGCTCAGGTGCTCAGCAAAGTGAGCGAGCGTGCGCTGTTTGGCGGTGCCCGCGGCATCAGCGTGGAAGCTGGCGCGGGCATCGCAGTTGAAGCCGTGATCGGCGCCGTCATAGACATGAACGGCAACGTGGGGCCAGCGCTCAGCGATGGCATTCACGTTTTCCAGCGGGATGCCGTGATCTTGCGAGCCGAAGTGAAGCTGAAGCGGCGCGGCGGGCCGCTCTTCGAGGTGCGGCAGAATCTGGCCGCCGTAGTAGCCGGAGGCTGCCGCGATCTGGTCGGACAGACGGGCTGCCGCCACGTAGCAGACTGTCCCGCCCCAGCAGTACCCGACGACGCCCACCTTGCCGCCTTCGGAGGCACAGGCCGCTGCGGCCGAGACGTCAGCCATCACCTGTTCCATCGTCAGGTCGTCAAAGGCAATCTTGCGGCCCACATCGATGCCTTCGGCGTTGTAGCCCAGCTCGACTCCCGAGCGCACCCGGTCGAACAGCGCCGGCGCTACCGCGAGGTAGCCGTCTGCGGCATACCCGTCAGCCACGCTGCGAATGTGGTCGTTCACACCGAAGATTTCCTGCACCACCACGACGCCGCCCTTCGGCGCACCCGCAGGCTCAGCCCGGTAAGCACTCAACGTCACACCATCAGAAGCTGTCAATTCGATCGTCTGTCCCATGGCGCAAATGTCTAGCGGACCCGCCCCGTCATAGTCGGTGCCGCGGCCCTGGAACGTCGCAATATCGTGCGATATCCGCAGCTAACGGAGGTCCGAACGCAGTTGACACGGGGTCCGCGAACTTGGGCGCACTCACCACAGGAGCATGAGACCTTCGACGGCGGCGGCATCGGTGAGCTGCTCATCAAAGCAGCCGAATGGACATCTGCCGATGAGGCGAGATGCGGCCAGCGCCGAGGCAAGCTGCACAGCGTCGTAGGCGCGAAGCGGGTGACGGGCTACGAGGTCGATTGCTGAGCGGAGGATGTCTTCGCCTACCTCGATGAGGACGGTGTCGCTGTCCTGGGTAGAAGCGGAGATGTCAGTAAGGAATCGCCGGCACAAGATCTGAGCGTCGGTTGCGGAGATTTCACCGACGCGATGCTTGCGCCATAACGCGGCAGGGACCTCCACAGCAGCCAGGTCGCTGGCGAGCACCGGCTCCGACACGGCTTGCACCAGGTCGCTTTCCGGCTCGTCGGCGTAGCGCTTGACGAGAGCGGATGAATCGAGGAATACCGTCACCGATTGGCGCGAACCAGTTCAGACAGCGGTGTTCCCTGACCGGCTCGTCGGCGGGCGGCGGCGACCGCGTCGTCGTCGGGTCGAACCGTGTCGCGAGCTTCAAAGTCTGAGAGAAGTCCAGCGAGTCTGAGACGCGATCTGATCTCCTCGATTGCGTTCGATGAGAGTGAGGGGTCAGTTGCCGCCTGCGCTATCCAGGTGAGGTACTCGTTCATCGAGATGCGCTGTTCCTGGGCACTCATCTTTATGCGAGCGACGAGTTCCTCGTCTGCTCGCCAGGTGATCTGCTGCATGACTGCATGATAGCACTCATGCATTCATAACGGATTGCGACCCGGGAGTCTGTCGATCGATTGGCCAGGTAGTTCGCGTGTTGGGGCCGCGCGCGATGCTGATGCAATACAGGACAGTGCGTGTCCGGCGCGGGAGTTGTCGGGCGTTTCGCGCTTTGGCGTGGGGTGCGGGTGTCGGTCGGGCGGGTCGCTCGCCTGCGGTCGCTGTTTCGTCGGCGGTGTTCGGATCGCCAGGAGAATCGATTGCGTTCGCCGTGGTGTTGCTGAGGGCCGTGGCTGCTGTGCTCAGGCCGCCAAGAGGGCGTGCGGATAGGTGGAGCGGCTTTCGGCATGCGCCTGGTGCCGTAACCGGCAGGCTTGTAGAGCTGCTGGTCAGAGGGTTGAGCCAGCCTGCGCAGTCAGACGCGTTTCCGCAGGTCAGCGCCTATCCACTAATGCTCCAAATGAGTCTCGTGTGAACTTGGCGTGGGTGTGGGGCAGTTGCGGCGGCGAGGCGGCGGACCCTGCAGACGGTGTTCAGGCTGCTGGCTGTGTCTCGTGTGGCGTAGTGGCGGTCCGTGATTTGTGTGGTGTGGCGGCGGTCGGTACCGGTGGTCTGTGCGGTGTGGCGGCGGTCGGTACCGGTGGTCTGTGCGGTGTGGCGGCGGTCGGTACCGGTGGTCTGTGCGGTGTGGCGGCGGTCGGTACCGGTGGTCTGTGCGGTGTGGCGGCGGTCGGTACCGGTGGTCTGTGCGGTGTGGCGGCGGTCGGTACCGGTGGTCTGTGCGGTGTGGCGGCGGTCGGTACCGGTGGTCTGTGCGGTGTGGCGGCGGTCGGTACCGGTGGTCTGTGCGGTGTGGCGGTGGTCACAGCGGGCGGCGCGGCTGGGGGCAGTAGCAGCAGTTGTGAGGTGTCGGCGGGTGCTGGCTGGTGTGGGGTGCGATGTTTGGGTTTGCGTGAGCGGGCGGGGTTCGGTGGCTGTGCAGGGTCGGGGGGCATGAGCCGGTAGCGGCCGTCGCGCAGAACTACGTGCCAGTTGTGGTCGTGGATGCGGTCGTGGCAGGACCAGCACACCAGCACGAGATTGTCGACGTGTGTCTTGCCGCCGCTTTTCCACGGGATGACATGGTGCGCTTCGCATTCGAGCGGCAGCGCGCCGCAGCCGATGCAGGACCCGTCGCGGGCGATCAGAGCGCGGCGCTGGGCGGCGGTGGCCGCCCGTTGTGCGACGGTCTCATACAGCGGGGTGAGCGTGTCGCCGAAGATCTCCACCCACACATCGGAGTTGCACGCCAGCCGCGCAAGGGCGCCGGGAGGAATCGGGCCGACACCGCAGATCTCTGCGAACCCACCGGGCTGATCAGTCAAAGCGGCCAAGTCGGCGCGCACGATGATCTCCGCGGCGGCCTTACGCCCCACGGCCGGCGGCACTGCCGAGAGCGCCGGCTCGGACTGATCGATCCCTTCGGCGTGGCCGTGTCGGCCCGGTCGTGGGCTGTCAGTGTCGGGCGGTCTCAGCAGGTCCGGCTGCGGCGGGAGGTTCGTGTCCGGTCGCTGGTCGGCTGGTCCGGCCGGTGCTGAGGGTGTGCGAACGCCTTGTGGTGTTCCAGGCGGCGGCACCTGACCAGCAGCGAGCCGAGCGGTCTGTGCTGGCGGTGTGCGAACGCCCTGTTGTGCTGTTGTGCCAGCGGATTGTGCTGTTGTGCCAGCGGATTGTGCTGTTGTGCCAGTGGATTGTGCGGCTGTGCCGGCGGCCAGGAGCGTGTCGAGCGCGTCGGCCATGCGCTGGTCTGTGGTGCGCTGCTCTGTCGCGGGCCCAGCAGCACCGCCGCCGCCGCTGCCGTTGCTGTCGTTGTCGTTGCCGTTGCCGTTGTCGTTGTCGTTGTTGTCGCCGCCAGCGGCCCGGTTGGGGTGCTGGGCTCGGCGGCGGTCGGCTCGGCGGTGTTGTTCGGCTTGGCGGCGCAGCCGCTGCTGGATGCGGGCGCCGGTTTCGGCGTCGAAGCTGCCGCGCATCTGCACCGACCCGTCCTCGCCGTTCCAAAAGCGCACATGACGGTTGCGGCGGTTGCGGCGATGCTGCGCCGCGAGATCGGCGGCGTCTTGATGCTGGGCTTCCCAGCGGCGAGCGGCATGGGCGAACTCGTCGGCTGGCAGAGTCTTGGCGAGCCCGATCAGCCCAGGATCGTGTTGCACTGCGCCGGGGCTGGTCTTGCGCGCTGCGCGCGCGAGCCTGGCCGCGTTCTCCAGGCTGATCTGGCCCGCCGCGACACCCTCGTCCGCGTCGGGGATCGAGGCAAGCTCGGCGCCAGTGCGCACGTTGCGCGCGGCGTCGGAGCGCGACAGGCCGCTGTGCTCGCTCAGCAGCCCTGCGCCGCCGTCGCCGTGGTCCTCGCGGCGGGCGACCAGCGCGGCGGCTTTGGTCTCGAGCAGCTCGACGCGGCTGCGCAGCTGCTTGGACAGCGCCAGGGAGCGGCGCAGCTGATCGCTGGAGGCGGCGTCGACGGCGTCAAGCGCGGAGGTGAGGTGCCCGAGTGCCTGCTCCACGTGAGAGAACATGTGTTCACTCTACGGGGAGAGTGTCACAAACACACGTTCTCGACCCAATCCGATCATTACAATTACTTTACATACCTTTTCATAGTACGACATTGCTGCACATTGGCACCGGCGAACCGCCCCCGGCCGCGGCGGGACCAGCGACCGACAGCACACCGCCAAACCCGACACGATCCTGCACCACACCTCGCCAGCCGAGGCCCACCCCCAATAAACAGCCCGAACACACTGTCGAGTCCGGTACGACACCCCCGACTCCGCGCCAAAATGCGAAGAGCCGGTTGTCGGGTCGGAGAGATTTAGATATCGTACGATATCGTCCAGATGAAGAGGTTCGAACGTGGCTGACATCTTGATTCGTGACGTTCCCGACGATGTTGTCGCGGCCGTCGATGCCAACGCAAGCAGGGCTGAGCTTTCCCGAGTCGAGTACCTGCGTCGAATGCTCGAACGCGAATGCGCACGTACACCTGAAGTGACGGTGGAGTCCTTTCGCAGGCTCGCGGAGACCTGCGCCGACGCCAAGGACCCCGAATTCATCGCCTCCGCATGGCGGTAACCGAGTGGCTTATAGACACTTCGGCGCTGGTTCGGCTGGAAATCGCGATCGACGCAAGTGAGTGGACAAAGCGAGTCCAGCGCGGACTCGTGCGGATCGCGACTGCGACGAGGCTGGAACTCGGCGTAGCGGCTCGTTCAGCCGAAGAACTTCGTCGGCGGTTTGATGAACCTCCGCTCAGCATGATGCCTGTCGAGTATCTGACACCGGCAGCGGAGGACCGGGCAGTCGAAGTGCAACTGGCGTTGGCGCGAGCTGGTCATCATCGTGCGCCGTCGATACCGGATCTCTTGCTCGCTGCATCGGCGGAACTCGCGGGACTGACCGTCCTGCACGTCGACAAGGACTTCGAACTCATCGCAGAGGTCACCGGCCAGCCCGTCGAACGGCTTGCGATAACGCCGAGTTTGTGAAGTCAACCGGAGCTGGACGGTTCGGCTGAAGCGTCACTCGCTTCGTCGAAGGCGTCAGCCAGCCATCGCAACCGTGCCGCCACCACCCTTGGGGCAGCCGTCGGCAAGTAGTCCCTGTTCGGATGCTCGCCACGGAATCCGATCGCGTCAAGCCACGGGTTCGCGAGCAGTTCAAGAGCAGCGTCGACGTCCCAAGCCGTGATGCAATCCCGTTCTGGCTCAGGGCGAATTGCACGACTTGAGCTGTGGCCGTCGCCGAACCGCTCTCTGCCACGTTCGACACCGCTCGGCATGCACCGACGAGCAAGCCACGCCGATGCTCATGTTCGGCGCGAGCGGCCTCAATTGGCACAAGATCTACTGTGCCGCCGCGAGGCTGGTCATTCTCGTCGGCGAACAATGCTTGATACTCGGGCAGCGGTAGCGGCACCAAGGCGTGCCTGGCAACAAGTTCGGCGAGCAATTCGGCGGCAAGCACGCCGATCCGTGCGCTCGTAGCGAAGTCGAGTAGCTGACCACTCGGTTCCGGACCGACCAAGAGCGCATACTCAGCTTGGTGCAACTTCCGATGCTTCTCGATCGCAGGCCACGTGACCTGACCAGATGTGAGCTTGCCCTTACTGACCGCTTTCGCATCGACGACCGCTTTGTATCGCCAACGATTCGCTGTGCGGTCGTCACCGTCGGCAGGCTGGCGAACCCCGCTGACCAACACGTCTGTTTGACCCGCTCCCGACAGCAGTTGTGCCTCGAAGCCCAAGAACGCAAAGGCGTCTCGCACCGCTTCCTCGAACTCCTTGTGCCTAGCTCCATCGTTCGCGCATTGGATCAAACGTTGAGCGATATCAGTTGCCAACGATCGGGGCGATTTCGGCTCGGGGCGGATTGGATGGGATTCATCCGTCGGCAGTTCTCCGCCTTCTGTCCCATTGCCCTCGTGAACGGAGCCCCCATCCCGGGCGGGAGGTGGCACTCCAAGATCGTCGACACTCACCGTCGTCACTTCGTTGGGCCGGTACAGCTTGATTCGATCGAGAAAGGAAAGTCCTGCGTCGGTTGCCTGGTACGTATTGCCGGGCTTTTGCTGTGCGAAGCCAGCGGACCTCAACCATCCGAGTCGGTACGCGATCTGCGAGTCCTTCTGCCATCCGAAGCCGTATCTGTCGTTGGCAGTCTTGAGTAGTGACTTTCGTGTTCGCGGTAGTCGCACCTCGTGAATCAACTCACCGACGAGCCTCAGGTTCGCGTGCATGGTTCCGACGACGAAATCCGCGCGCCGCGTTTCTAGCCAGCGAGCGCTGGGCGAGGTGAGGGCGATGCGGTCTGGAGTCTTCTCTAAGAGGCCGTACTTCTGCAGCCCCTGGATCTGAACTAACGCCACATAGGCATCCAGCGAGTAAGCCGCCATGTAGCGCTGCTGTAGTTCATCTTGATCCAGCCGGTCATCGCGGCACTGCTGCAGAATCCAAGCCAAGGTGTCGAAGTACCGCTCGTACCCACCGGCAAGCGGCAGCACGCCATTTGCGCGCTGCTCCCACGGTTTGACCTGGGGCAGCTCCGCGGCGAGGTCGTCCGTCAAGGGGTTATGACAAACCCATGAAGCGGCGTGCGTTGGTGTAGACGACCTCGTTTCGCAGGCTGCTGACCTCGTCGTCGAAGCCTTCGAAGGTCTCGTTCAGCTCGGCGAGCGCGCCGGGGAACGTGCAGTCGTAGTGGGGGTAGTCCGAACCCCACACGACCGTGTGCGCGAGGCCCATGGCCGCTACCTGCTCGAAGGCCTCGCCTTCGCCGGCTTCCATGGTCACGAAGCACTGCTCGGAGAAGATCTCGGTGGGGTCGCGCTTCAGCCTCGGCACCAGATGGCCCATGGCTTCTTTGTGCTCATCGAGACGGTCCAGCCAGTACGGCAGCCAGCCCAGGCCCGACTCGAAGAAGCCCACTCGCAGCATCGGATGGTCGTCGAGAACGCCCGAAGCCACCATCTCCATCACCGAGGCCATCTGCTCGAACGGATGGCACACCATGTGGACGTAGAACTGGTTCTCGTAGCGGGTCTTGGCGAAGCTCGGCATTCCCGAGCCGAAACTGCCGTGGATAGCGACCGTCAGGTCGTGATGCTCGGCTGCGGACCACACTCGATCCATGTCCGGGGAGAACAGCTCTAGGCCGCCGTAGCGCTCCGGACGGAAGGTGACCCCCGTCAGACCGGCGTTCGCGACCTCTTCGATGACCGCCACGGCGCCGTCCACTGACTGCAGCGGGCACACGCCCACGCCGAAGAGACGGTTCGGATCTTCCGACACGAAGTCGGTCATCCAGCGGTTGTAGGCCCGGGCGTTCTCGACGGCGACCTCGGCATCGTTGATGTCGCCCGAGATCAGCATGAGCGACGGAAACATCAGCGCGGCGGCGAGACCTTCGTCGTCCATCACCGACAGGCGTGCGGCCGGGTCGTAGCTGCCCGGCACAATGTCATCCCAGGTGACTTTGGTGCCGTACGCATGCGGGATGCACGCCGGCGCGATGCCGTTGCGCAGCTTCTTTCCTTCAGCGAACGCGGCATCGGTACCGTCGTCCATGATCCGGCACTGCATGATCTGGTCGCGGAACTTCGGATCGGCGTATTCCTGCCACACCGACGGCGGCTCGGCGATGTGCGCATCCGCGTCGTACACCGGCACCTTGCCGTTCGTCGCCAGCGGCCCAAGTCCCTTGCGTGTCTCCGTCATGGCCATGTCACGGCCTCCCCGTTGCCCCAGTGGGCCCATTCTGCCCCACCCCCGCAATCGGTGCGGAACGAAGACGGGTCACCGCCGTTCGGGATGCCGCCGAGGATCTGGAATTTTGAAGCTGAGATCAGTCGGCGTACAGCGCCCGGAGACCTCGGCTGACAGCCGGGCCGACCACGGTGTTGTGATTCTCTCCGGGGAAGACGTGCCAGGTGAGGTCGATGTTGCGGTAGCCGCGGGCCGAGAACTGGTCGTGGAACTTGGCTTGGGGCGAGTATTCGTCGGTCTCGTTCTCCCCCATCGACATGAACACCTTCACGTCCGGATCGCCGCCGGCCGCAGCGTGCTCGGCTTCGAGGCGGAACATGACCTCGTAGTCCCACCACACCGACGGGCTCGCAAGCAGGTAGCGGGCGAACATGTCGGGTGCGTTGAACAGCACGTGCAGGCCGAACAACGCCGTGAACGAGTGGCCCACGTAGGTGGTTTCGCCGACGTGGTAGCGGTCGCGCAGCAGCGGCAGCACATCACCGGCAAGCCACTGTCGAAACGACTCGGCCCCACCCGTGTCGGCGGCAGGCGCACGGATGCCGGTCATCGGCGGGGCCTCGGCCGGGGTCACCGTGTAGTCGATTGCTCGCAAGTCGAGCATCTCGCGCATATCGGTGGTGTCGTGCGCAATGCCAGCGACCACGCAGCGGGGCGTTTCCCGTGACATCGACAGGATGCGGGTGGTGTCCACCGCAGTGCCGAAGGTCCACGGCGCATCGCAGCAGACCACGAGCGGGTACGGGTTGGCGGCGTCGGCCCGGTAGCCCATCGGCAGCGCGACCCAGAGCTGGTAGCTCCGACCGGCGTCGGCTCGATGGAGGATGTGAGTCTCGATGGGCCAGGCGCCCGATTCAGCCACGGCGGGGATGTTATTGGCGGCGCGTGATCATCGTCAGGCCGTCGCCGATCGGAGGTGAGGCAGTGCTCGAATTGCCTCCATCTGCGTGATCGAAAACTCTCACCTCGGTATGTACGGAGGGATCGCCTCCTGCCCACAGTTGGTGTCGAACATAACGAATGAGCTCAGCTACCGCGTAAGCGCATGTTCTTCTTGGCCCACGCGCAGTGAGTCGCGAGCGGGCACTCCCCGCAGCGTGGGTTCTTAGGTGTGCAAAGGCTCGCACTGAGTTCTATGACTCCGGCCATCGCAGTCCGTGACTCGTCGGGTCCGAAGCCGCCCGCACCTCCGAGCAACCGAGTGACCGCTAGCCGGCCACTACCTCCCGGACGGCTCTGTTCCGGATTCGATCCAAAAATGCGGGATGCCACCCTCAGGGCACCTTGGCTCACAACGACCGGCGTAGGACCGCTGCTCGGGTCAACCAACGCCGCCACTGCAGCCATCCGAGGAGTAACGCCCGGTCCATCCGCAAGCGAGTTGGCGGTCGTCAGGCCATCTCGGTTGTCGATGTACCACTGAGCGAGGTCGACGACGAGGTCAACACGGTGCGCCCGGCCAATCGAGCAGGCCAATTCTGTGAGTCGATCGAGCGATTCGATCGTGAGTTCAGGTCCATCTAGCTTCCGGCACAGCGGCCAAGCTTCTTGAATCGCGTTGCCGCGGGCTTGACCCAACAGCATCTGCGCCTGCAGCGCCGACCACATCGTCGGTGCCTCGAGCCACGGCACGACGAGGCGTTCCTTGTTCTCGAACCAAGTCGCAACACTCTGACCGAGTTCCATTGACGAGACGGCCGCTGGTACAGATCCCTCGAGCGCCCGTCGAATCGACCGGCCTACACGCTCGGCAAGCCTCGGCGGAACTGCGTTTCCGATCTGACGAAACGCTGCCGAGGGTGGTCCCGCGAATCGAACGCGGTCCGGAAATGTCTGCAGACGCGCAGCCTCGCGGATAGTGAGCGTCCGAGGCTGATCGGGATGGATGTACCAATAGCCATCTCTTGCCATGTGAGCGGTGACGCTTCGGCTCGGCTTCTGCCAGTCGAGTCGCTTGTACTTGTCATCGAAGATGTCATCGCGGTATCGCTTCAACGCATCATCAATGTCGGAATACCGCGTCTCAGGCGTCATCGAGTCGAAGATCAATCGATCGTCGTCTCGCACTGGTCGCGTGATGTGGTCGTAAACGCGCGACCGATCGGCGCCGCTCGTACCTCTGCGGGCACGCCGCAAGAACTGGCACCTCTTCGTTGGTGCTCTGTACGGCAGCAACCCGTCGGCCGCCTCGGGCGGCCGCCAGCCGCCCTCTACGACGGGCAAATCGCCAATGGCTTGGCGCACCGTCACGGGATCGCGTAGAGATGGAGGCCACCGAAATCCGAGTCCATCAGCCAGTGCCACCAGCAGAAAACGCTGGCGAATCTGAGGCACGCCGTGATCACGCGCACGCAACAGCCTCGTGTGGACCGAATAGCCGTTGGCCTCAAGCTCCCCGACCAAACTGCGGACAACGACCGTATCGGCGGAAGTGGCCATGTCGGGAACATTCTCAAGCAAGACCGCACGGGGCTGCACCCGAAGCACAACCCCCAGAAATGCCTGCCACAAGTCTCGCCGGACGTCGTATTCCGGTCGAACTCCTGTCCGAACAAGGCTTCGAATCTTTGACACGCCAGCCTTGGAGAAAGGCTGGCACGGCGGCCCACCCGCGATGAGGTCGACGCCGAGTTTCGAAATCGTCGCAGCAACCTCGGCAACGGAATCTTGATCGTTGAGGTCTCGGCAGAGAGTGAGGCCGGGGTGAAGCCCCGCGTACGTTTCAAGGGCCACGGTGTCGCTGTCCACTCCGACCACGACGTCGTAGCCCGCATCGGTGAGACCGAGACTTAGGCCGCCAGCGCCACAAAATAGATCCGCCGCTAGGGGGCGCTGTAGCGCTCGGGAGGCGACCCACTCTTGGACAGCAACTACAGAGTCAGCTGCAGCCGGGTGCGGCGCGACCGAAATCCTGGGGCCTCGAACGGTGTCGACCCGCCGAACTCGCGGCAACACTTCCATCGGGACCGGACTGTAGGGCGTATCGGTTCTCTGTCGGTGGTTCACCACACATCCTCGCGAACGAAGGCCCCGCTCGTGATGAGGCGGAGGACGTGATCATGGGCCTGTTGTGCGGGTCGGCCAACGAGCCGTGCGCCGAGTTCCAGGTTCCCGCTCATGCCGTGGCCAGTGAGGTTTGCCGACGTGACGAGGAGATCGCGCCGATCGACGATGATCACCTTGGCGTGGAGCTTTGCAATCCGGTCGTCGTCGTCACCCCAGCTATACACATCTGGTCGTAGCGCCTCCACGGGCCATCTCGCCCGGAGCTCACCGTAATTGTGACCCGGTCCCGAGCCATCGGGGTCGTAGTTGCGGTCGATAACGAACGTGACCTGGGCTCCACGCCGACGGGCCGCCACCAATCGGTCCAGAACGGCGCGGACTCGAGCGTGGCCCAGCCAGACCGAGTATGACAACAGGATCACGTGCGACTTCGCCGCGTCGAGCATCTCACCAATGACTGGGGGAGTACTGCGCAACGGCGAGCCCGGGGGCTTGTGACCGGTCCATACAAGCTCCGCTTGCGTAGCGCTCTCCTCGACGGAGTGCTTGACCTCAAGAAGTGATCGCAATACCCGCGACAGGCGCGAATCACCGTTGGGCTCTTCGCGCCATGCGCGCAGCAGGCTCATTGTCCTGTCAAGCGACGACCCACCGAGTGCAACGTGTTCCGCGACGCGTGCCCTACTGGATGTCGGGTCGACAAAACCGTCTTGGAGAAAATCAATCAGCTGCCTCGTTCGTTCGGTTGGCTCGGCGAGGACAAACGCAGCAGCAGCCGATTCAGGCTCCACGGAAGTACCATCGGCCGAAGCGCCCTAGCGTCTCCACGAGAACCGCTCGGTCGAGGAACCGGTTGCTGGCCTCACAGGACGTTTCTGCGAGGAGTAAGCAGGCGTGGCACGCAGCGCCGTTCAGACCTACGGCACCGCTGAGCTCGTCAGCACCACAAAGGGGATCCTGCGCACACAACTGTGCGTCCTGGAGCGCTTCGACCAGCACGGCTCCAAACCGGTCCGGTTTCGCTTGGTCGACGAGACCGCCGAGGGACCCTTCTGAGTCGGAACTGGCTGTATAGATGAGTAGCCCTGCCATCGGGTCATCCCCAGATGCGCTGTAGATCCGCTCACGCAGTGCAGATGAGGAGTAACCCGCGTCGAGGCACAGTCGTCGAATTAGGGCGTGCGCCAGAGTGTGGAGAAGTATGTAACGCATTCCGGGGAATGGCCGCCACTGTGTCGCGTCGTCGGAGCGGCCGGCTTGATGCTCGTCAAACTTGACCGATAGCTCTCGCGCTCTGGAAGCGATCTCGGGCCTCTCCTCCCAACGATTGAGCGCTTGCTCATCAAGGGATAGGAAGATGCCCTCTCCTCGTAATTCCACGGCGGGTCGCCACGTCACATTCTTAGGCCCCAAGGGAGCCACGTCGATGTCGAGCTTGGCAACGTCCGCGAGGTCACCAACGTCGATACCTGCCTCTATGCGGGTGAAGCCCCGCAAGGCACGCACCTCGCGTAGCCGCGTCGCCGCTCGTACCGTTGCGAGCTTGCCGGCTTCGGTTCCCGATGGAGTGTCGATGCGGCGCACTTCGAACTCGTGCGGTGGTTGGGCCGGCTCGGGCGGATCGAGGAATGCTCGGTACTCGTCCGGTCGGAGGCGTTCGATCTCGGTCACCTCACCGCGGGCGGCGGCCAGCAGTTCTTCGGGACTGTAATTCAACAGGAGGTCGCCCAAGAGATCGAGTTCTGCTGCCTGTTCGATTCTGTCAACGGTGCTGAGCTTGACGAGCGTGTCCAAGTAGGGCGCGATCGCCATCTGAATCGGGTCCGAATACGGCGGAATCGACAGCGCTGAGGCGGTTACCGAGAAATAGGCGTTGGATGCACCGCGCAAGACGACCCGTGGGTCCTCCCCGCAGGCGGCCTCGTAGTCCGATGGCCCAAGCCAAGGCCTTCTACCGCTGCAGTCCTGGAGCTTGCCCCGTTCAAACACGCCTCCCATGCGACGGTTTGCGTCGCAGCGCTCGCAACTGACAACGAGATCGTTGACGCTGCCCGACCTCCCCTCATCGTCCAATCGAAGTGGACCACTGCAGTGCCCTTCATCTTCAACATGCACCCACCTGTGCCATGGGAAGTCGTCCAAGTGACCCTTCGGGCAGGCGGTCATGAAGCGAGCGGGGAAGGCCGACACTCTGGTCTTGCCGCTGTGGCGGTCATCGCGGGGACAGCGAAACTCGCCGACAGGCGGCCCGACCCACTGGAAACTCTCTTTTGGCGCCAACAATCGGCACTTGCCGACGGGGCAGACGAGCCACTCGGGAAATACGTACGCCGGCACACCGCCAAAAGCAGCGGGACTAGGGCGGGGAGGCCGAAACAGACTAGAGGCTTTCAGGAATGCTTCCAGTCTGGGTTCTATGATGCGATCGCTGCCCTTTACCTTCCATTCGTCAATCCCGGCAATCACGACGGAAAGCTCTGGTAGATCGACAATGGCCCCCGGACCGTGTTGGCTAACAATTTGGGTCGGACGCAACTTGCCGACCTTCGGGTGACGGGCCGAGGAAGAGCTCATGCGGTGCCGTCATTCCGGTCGAGCAAATGAATATGCACTTCGCTTTCGATCTCGCGTAGCGAGCCGGGCGCCACGAACGCCCCGAGGCCGTCGCCATCTTCCTGTTGGTCAATCAGCCAGCGGCTGTCAGGTGCAGGGCTTCCGCCGCGGCCCCGCCGCGACCACGGTAAGTCCCCGTCCGCTTTCTTGTCGACCCACTTGTCGACTAGCCCGAGTAGCTCCGCTTTGGTCTCTGCAGCTTCGTCAGCAGCAATCATGTGGGCGGCGCGATCACATACCAAGTCGATGGCTTGCCGAACCCAATTGTTGGCGGGGTCGAAATTGCCCGCCGCATTCTCGGGAGCCATGCCCGGATCGCCTTGGCGGACGAGCGAGGCAAAAACGCCGGCTAAGCCCTTGTCGCGTGCCCTCGACGAAAAGGGCGTGACGGAGGCGGGTTCCACGTGCCGGTACAGACCTTCGTGGTAGCTGCGGAATCGCTCGTAGTGGCTGATGTCGCGAGGACGTGTCCAATTGTAAACCGTTACAACTAGACCCGGCGTTTGACGGCCGACTCGGCTGGTGGCCTGTATGTACTCGGCTGTCGTCTTGGGTTGACCGTTGACAACCATCAGTCCTAAGCGGTCGATGTCGACTCCGACGGAGATCATGTTGCTCGCGAACAGTACGTCGACGGGGTACATGCCCCGCTGTGGGGTGCCCGCTGGGAATTGCCGCTCAAGTCGACCTAGGATTTCTGGGACCTCATCGGCGGTCTTGTTGCTCGTCAGCTCGTGGCGCTCGTACAGGAGTCGGTTGGCGAACTCCTCCTTCGACTGGGACGCGAGTACGCGAATCCGACCGGGGACGTCATCCTCGGCCAGCCGGACGGCGCCACCAAGCTCCCTAAGGCTGTTGAAGTAGCCGATGAGCGTCATGTAGGCATCGCCGGCCTCGGGGTCTCCCTCGTGAAGCCGTCTTGCCCTCGACAGCAATGTTGCGTAGGCCCGAACCAGGGCTGTCTTGACGGACTTGCCGGGCGCGAACACTCCCAAGTACAGGCGGCCAGGATCCTGCTCAGGCTGAGCTTCCATACCGAACCAAGAATCGGTGGAGTCCAACCCGAGAGGCGGGAAGATCATCAGGGAACGGTGAAACAAGGAGCCGACCTGTCGATCAGCGCGACGGATCGTGGCCGTTGATGCCACAATCTTTGGTGGGAACCGCTGTCCCTCCTCTTCCACCGATGCCAGCCCGTCCACCGCCGTCTCATAAAGGCCGACGAGGGTGCCGAGCGGTCCCGAAATGAGGTGGAGTTCGTCTTGGATGACGAGATCGGGTGGCTCAAACGGCTCGACATCAACTATCTCGGCTTGCGGCCACCCGCGTCCATGGTCGGCGTTATGGCGACTAGCAGGGTGCTTCTCGCCGGTCGAGATGTAACCGTGACGCTCGCAATGGCGCTGAACTCGGCCGAACAGCGACTGGACCCGGCCGTTCCACGCCATTTGAGCGAACTTGTCGACTGTGGCGATAATCAGTGATGGGGTGTGTCGGTAGACCTGCTCGTCGACTGTGTGGGCCGGAATCCCGTCTAGTCCCCAGTCATTCGCGGGAGCGAATTCGCAGCTGTCATCTGAGCAGTAGATCTTAACTCGTTGCTCGTATTCGTCAGCGAAGTACTCAAGGGGACCGAGTTGCGCTCCGCACCACGGGCAACTGAGCAACTGAGCTGGTGTTCCGCCCCGAATTCTCTTGTCGTCGCGCCATTTGTCCAGCGCCTCCTTCGCTCCGTCGTCCCAATTGCTCCCGTTGTTCGAGAAGTGGTTCGGAGTGACGCTCGTGCCTACCCAAAGTCCTATCGAGAATGGCTCGCTGCCCCACACGCCCTCTTGCGCTCGGAGGAGTTCACATGCACAAGCCAGAGCGGTCGCGCGCTGGAACTGTTGCACCGTAAGCAGCCGAAGCGTGTAGCGCATGAGAACACCGACGCCACCGTCGGCTCGATAGCCCGGAAGATGTGTGCGGATACGTCGAAGCGCAAGGACGAATGCGGCCAATCCGAGATACGCCTCCGTCTTGCCACCGCCGGTCGGAAACCACAGCAGGTCACATGCTCTCCGGCGCGGATGCGTTCGGTCGACGAGCGGCGGAAGGTTCATCAGGAAGAATGCGAGCTGGAACGGGCGCCAAGTGGCGGGGACGTCATCGGGGCTGCCCGGCGCCTCCCCTCGTCGGCGTTGAAGTGCTACCGCGGAATGGGCTCGTTGCAGAGCCATCGCCCGATTCGCGAAGCAAAACGCCCTACGGGCGAGCAGTGATGTCTCGTCGTCGGAGCGGCAAAGTAGTCGGATTCCCTCTTCGATACGTTGGTGAACTCGACGACACCCGTCAATGTGCTCGTCTGCTTGCTCCCGGAGACGAGCATCGAGGCTATTGACGCGGCTCGCCAGACCTTCGACCCAGTTCCCGTAAGCATCCGCGAGCGGGGACAACAACTCCTCCAGTTGATCGCCCGGCAAACCTTCCGAATGGCTCCCACCGAGCTTCCGCATGTCGAGCCCGGGGTCGTCGCCCCCTCGGGGGTCAACCCTCGCCAGCTCGTAAATCGGCAAAACCGTCGTTCGCACTTCGGTGGCACCGGCGCCACCCTGCGCATCCCAATCGGCCGCGCACCCGTGTCCAACTGCGCACTCGGGCCGTTCGCGGAAGAGCAATTCGTCCGCGCGGCGATCGGGGTCCAAGGCGTCGAAGTCGAGAACATCGTTCAGGGACCGTGATTGGAACACCGCGAAACCATCGGGATGACGTGCAAGCAGCGTCGGCTGAAACAGCCACTCGCTGTCGTCTGGCCGGCCGGGATTCGTGGAACGGACCCGGTTGACGAGAAACACCGACACAGCGCGGCGCTTTCCGTCAGGCAGGGTCCGGCAGAGCCATTGAATCTCCACGCCGCCATCGACCTCAAGCCGGTCCGGGTCGGCGACTGCGATAGTCAATCTGTGAGTGTGCTCCGTGCGGGCCCATTCGACGGCCTCGACGGTAGCTCCATCCCTCCTCTCGACCTCACGCTTGTGTTCGGCGTAGGTGCCCCAACAGGCAGTGATTTCAATTTCTTGGATCGAGCAGTCGATCGTGAAGGAAAGACCGATGCTCGAGGGGTTCATGGCCATCGAGATCGGTGAGGCATATCCCGCGTCAGCGTTCTCGTCGCCCGCTCCGATGTCGGCGGTGCCCTCGTCCTCTTCCTGTCCGACCTGTGTGCCTGCCGGGGCGAGCCGACCTACGAGGTACTTGCCAGTAGGACGCTGACGCAACGTCTCGTCGGGCCCATCGAACGGGCCCAGCAGCTCGCGGCTGAGCGTGTCGACGAGATCATCCCGGATGTCTCGCTGTGCCTCGATTCGTGTGTCAGCCATGTGGGTGCCTTCCAGGCTTGCCGTCGGACCATGAATCTGTCATCCCTCGGGGTAGCTGACCTCCGACCTCGCGGCATTGGTCTCTACACGGATCACATCGCTGCGTATGCACAACCTGCAACTGGATCCTCACTTTGGCACCCGTGCCTTGCTCATCTGGAGATTTGCGCGGCGGGGCTCGCCTGCGCTGCGATGCGGGCGACCGAGACGAGCTGATAGTCAATGACAGGTCGTCGATACTTCTCGAGCTCCGACGTACGCCGAGCTCGGTCAACGGAGAGCTGCTCCACCATGCGTTCCGCGTCTGCAAGATTCTTCTCCCAAATTGGCAGGATTCTTCGCGCACCTTCATCGGTGCTCGCGCGAAGCCGGTCGAGGGTGTCGCGAGTGCTGGCGAGCTTGTCGGCCGCTGCTCGTTCCCGATGCCTAAACCATGCTTGAAGCCGTTCCCACTCACGGTCGACTCGTCTGTCCGCCTCCTCCGTCACAACCGTCTGGCGCTCTTCAGCGAGACGGTCAACGTGAGCCTCGGCCGCAGCAGCTGCTCTCTCAATGCTGTCGACCGAGATTTCATCTCGAGGGATATCGCCTTCTCCCCGACGGCTGAACAGGGCGCCGCGGCTTACAAGTGCAGAGCCGACCTCGGTGCTGACCTGCCCGTTGTCGGCTACAAATACGGGCACGAGGTCCGAGCGGGGCTGGATTCCGGAAGTGTTGACCTGATGCACGAAGAGCCAGCCCATTCCCTCCGGTAGGTCGTCGGCAGACTCGAGTTGCCAAGACCCGGTAGCTCCCTCGTAGCTGTCCTCCAAGACATCGCTCACGATTGCTTCGATGATGGGGTGCCCGAAAGCGAAGAACTCGACATGCTCGACGTCGCGGAGCGCGCTCGGATGAAAGACGGCCCACCGCTTGGGGCTCAGGGCAAAGAATTCATGGAGGTGGTCACCACGAAACGGGTCGTGGAAGGTCAACTCGAACTCGTCACCGCGCGCCTTGATGTAAGTGCGCACGTCAGCGAGGAGTGCGGCTATGAACGCCTGTTGCGCGGCCGGGCTCAGTCCATGGTCCCGCCCGGCAATCTGCTCGGCGATCTCCCGGCTGTAACTCTTTACGTCCATGACGAAGTCGCGAAGCTGTGCTTCGGCCCGCCGGGCATTCTTGACTTGATCCTCGAGTCGACGTCCCAGAGCGTCTAGCGCGGCGTCGCGTTCGGAGGGCCCCCGGCGCAGGATCTTGCGCAGGTCGTCCTCGGCTTCACCAAGGATCGGGTCGAGACCCCCGACTGTTTCCTCAAAGGCGTTGATGCGCCTATCAAGGACATCGAGCACCCGTTCCTCCACCGTGTCTTCGGCGTACAGATTGAATACTCGGACTACGTGTTCCTGACCGATGCGATCGAGACGGCCGATGCGTTGTTCCACGCGCATCGGGTTCCAAGGCAGGTCGTAGTTAACCAAGTAGTGGCAGAACTGAAAGTTTCGGCCCTCCCCTCCCGCCTCTGTCGAGAGCAACACCTGTGCGCCGCTACCCAAGCGGAATGCCTCCACGGCGTCATCCTTGGCCCGCGGCTTTAGCTGTCCATGGAAGACGTTGACCCCGATCTGATGCCCTGCCGGGCTTGCCCGCTCAAGCAGCTCCTCAAGGTACTTCTGAGTCTCCCGGAACTCAGTAAACACGAGGACTTTGGTTTCTTGATCCTCTTCAAAGAGGATCGTCATGCGCCGGACGAATTCCTCGCCCTTCGAGTCGATGGGAAGTGCAGTCAGCACTTGCACTAGCTCATCGAGCTCGGCAGCCTCTGTTTCATGGAGGTTCGCCTTCGCGACCGCGTCCGCAGCCTCGTGCTCTTCGAAGAACTGCTCGAGCTCGGCGGCCGACGCGCGTACCGGAGCGGCCTTGTCCAAGAGGCGATCGCGCCTACCTGCCAGCGACTGACTGAGCGCGCGAATGCTGCTAGCCATCAGTTTTTGGAACAACACCATGACGAAGGCATGGGCGTTCTCCTGCGCCGATTCGGCGAGCGCGAATCCATTCTGGACATAGTCCTCAACGAGACTCAGTGCCAAATGTTCTTCATCGGTGAGTCTGACTCCCCAGCGATAAGCGCGCCGAGGCATGAAGCCTCCGACCACACTCTTGCGGTTGCGGATGAGGATTTCCGAGAGGAGGTGGCGGTCCGATAGATCACGGCACAGCGCTATGCGTCCGTCGTCCGAATCTTGGAGCCGTTGTCGGACTTCGTGTTCGGGTAAGTCGAGCCAGCGGCAAATGCGTTCGATCGTCGTCGCTGGGTCCTCGCCAGGAATGGGATACGTCTCGCTGAGCTGCTCAACGAGTTGGCTCAGCCCCCGCGCCGCGTGCCGGTGCTCCTCGAAGTGGTGCTCGCTCGGAAACAGGACCGGATCGAGCAGTTCAATCAGCGAGTACAGCTCGTGCGTCTGGAGTTGCATCGGTGTCGCAGTCAGGAACAGGATCGAGCGTTTCCCAAGGTGGGCGGGATCTGCGAGCTCTCGCACGAGGCGGTACAGCCGTGTTGTGCTCACTCCATTGCCATGACGAGTAGATCGGACGTGATGGGCCTCGTCGACGATGATCAGGTCCCAGTCGACTAGCCGAACCTGCTCGGAGCGCGTGCTACTGGTTATCCACGCGTCGGACACTAGGACGCTGTCGTACCGAGTGAACGGGTTGTCGGTAAACCCCTCTGTCTTCTCAAGGTAACGGACCGTGTCTGTATCGAGGATCGAGAAAACCTCGTTGAACTTCGTCTTGAGTTCGAACTGCCATTGGCGCCGGAGATTCGGTGGAACAACGATGAGGCAACGTTTCACGATTCCGCGGGTACGAAGCTCCTTCAGAATCATGCCGGCCTCTATCGTCTTGCCGAGGCCGACCTCATCGCAGAGCAAGAAGCGATGCGGGTAACTCGTAACGACACGATGCACCACGCCCACTTGGTGCGGTTTGACGTCGACCCGGGTGTGCCCGAGCGACACGAGGTCGTCGTGGAGGTGCGCGAGACGGTGGTGACGCGTCACCAGTCCAAGCCGGAACTTCTTGTACGAGCCGATCTGACCGTTCCTGAACTTCGCTACGGGGTCAAGATTCTGGTTCGGGCGTAGTGCTGCCTCGGGGACCGTTCGCAATCCACTCAGGAACTGGACCCGCCACTTCGGTGGCTCATCGCCGATTGGTTCTAGAAGGAGCCCGGGTTCGTCCGCCCCGATTCGCACCACCATCGATGGCAGCTCCACGCGGCGGAGGCTGCCGCTCTTCCAATTCACCATAGGGCTGAGGTCGATGCCGGGGTCCCAGCGCACGGTGGCTACAGCGCCATTCAACTCGTCAATAACCCCATAGGTGCCTGGCTGACTAGTGAATTCGACCAGCGCTCCCGTCACCAATTGCGCATTCATTTCACCCGCCCTCTCAAGACGTCAGCCTCGTCGCGGTAGTAGCAGCGTGGTGTGACACCTACGCCGAGTGACAAGGCTTCTGCACTCGAGTTTGATGTCGGCCACCAACTCGGCCCTCGATGAGCGATCTCCGTCGCGCACGACGGTTCCATGAGAGCAAGTGCCGCTCGGAAATCTCCGCTGTCGATGTCCAATTGCAGCGCGTGAATACATCCAGAACCCAACCGACGACCTAGGCGCCCGGACGATAGCTGATCATCGTCAGGCCGTCGCCGATGGGGAGCATCACGCTGCATGCCCGGTCGTCGGCTGCGACACGGTCGTTGAATGCCCGCATGGCTGCTGTGCCTTCGTCGTCTCGGGCGGGATCGGCAACCGTTCCGCCCCACAGCACGTTGTCCACGAGAATCACGCCGCCCGGCGACAGCCGGCCGAAGATCTCCTCGTAGTAGTCGACATAGCTGGATTTGTCGGCGTCGATGAACGCCAAGTCGATCTGGGGTTCGGTCGGCAACGCACGCAACGTTTCCAGCGCCGGTCCGATGCGCAGGTCGATGCGATCGGTCACGCCTGCTCGCTCCCAGTAGCGGCGGGCGACCGATGTCCATTCCTCGGACACATCGCAGCAGATGAGCTCGGCACCCGGTTCGAGCGCACTTGCAACGCACAGTGCTGAGTAGCCCGTGAACGTGCCCAACTCGACAGCAAGCCGGGGGCGCAACGCCGTCGTCAGCACGCCCATGAACGCGCCCTGCAGTGGGCTGATCTGCATGCCCGCGACTCGCCCGAGCGCTGCCGTTTCGGCGATCAGCTCCCGCTGGACCGCCGTCGGCTGCAGCGAGTGCGCTGCTGCGTACGACGCAACTCGATCTTCGACGAAGGCGCTCTGGCGGGACACGGCGACGAGGGTAGGTCGCACCGGCGGCGGCCCCAAGATCGCAGAGCGCGGCCCGCGCAGTAGGCATTGGCCGGAACGGTCAAGCAGACTGCGAAGGTTCGCGTCTGCGTTCGCGCTGATTGCCTACACACGGGAGTCACATGCCGGTACTGCGATCACACATCGACACGTCTTCTGAGTGGTTCGCCAAGAACTGCAAAGACATGCGCGAACAGCTCGCCGAACTCGACGAGCTGCACCAGCAGGCAGCAGCGGGTGGCGGGCCGCGGGCGATGGCCCGCATGCGCAGCCGGGACAAGATGCCGGTCCGCGAACGCATCTCGATGCTGGTCGACCGCGACTCGCCGTTCTACGAGATCAGCTCGCTAGCCGGCTACTGCTCCAACTACGCCGTCGGCGGCGGGCTGGTGATGGGCATCGGCGTCGTGAACGGCGTCGAGTGCATGATCGAAGGCAACGATCCGACGGTGCTGGGCGGCGCCATCACGGTGTTCGCCGGCCGCAAGATCATGCGAGCCATCGAGATCTCCCGGGACAACCGGATGCCGTACATCCAGTTCGTCGAATCGGCCGGCGGCGACCTGCGAGGCAACGACGACCCCGAACGCCAGATGCGCGAACAAGAGAACCACTTCGCTGAATCCGGCCGGCTGTTCTACGACGTCACCGAGCTGTCGAAGCTGAAGATTCCGTCGATCTCGGTGGTGTTCGGCAGCTCGACGGCCGGCGGCGCCTACCAGCCCGGGATGAGCGACTACAACATCTTCATCCGCAACCAGTCCAAGGTCTTCCTGGGCGGGCCGCCGCTCGTGAAAATGGCGACCGGCGAGGACTCCGACGACGAGACACTGGGCGGGGCGCAGATGCACGCTGAGATCTCGGGCCTCGCCGACTACCTTGCCGAGGACGAAGCGGACGCCTTGCGCATCTGCCGGGAAGTGGTGGCCCATCTCAACTGGCGCAAGCACGGTCCCGGCCCGACGATGCCTGCGGACCCCCCGATGCATGACCCTGAGGAACTGCTCGGGCTGATGCCGCGGGACCTCCAAGCCATGATCGATTGCCGCGAGGTCATCGCCCGCATCACGGACGGCTCCCGCTTCGAGGAGTTCAAGTCGCGGTACGGCACCACGCTCATCTGCGGTTGGGCCTCCGTACACGGCTTCCCCGTCGGCATCATCGGCAACAACGGACCGCTGTTCAGCGACAGCTCCGAGAAAGCCACCCAGTTCATCCAGCTCTGCAACCAGCAGGACATCCCGCTGCTGTTCCTGCAGAACATCACCGGCTACATGGTGGGCAAGGACTTCGAGCAGGGCGGCATCGTCAAGAACGGCTCGAAGATGATCAACGCGGTGTCCAACTCGATGGTGCCCCACATCACCATGATCTTGGGCAACAGCTACGGGGCAGGAAACTACGGCATGTCAGGCCGGGCGTTCAACACCCGCTTCACGTACCTGTGGCCGACCGCCAAGATCGCCATCATGGGACCCAAGCAGATCGCCGGTGTGATGTCGATCGTGCGGCGCGGCCAAGCCATGCGGCGCGGCATCGAGTTCGACGAGGACGCCGACCGCAAGATCACCGAGCAGGTCGAGCACTTCCACGAGCTGAAGTCACTGGCCGCCTACGCCAGCGGGCGAGTGACCGACGACGGGGTCATCGACCCGCGCGACACCCGTGACGTGGTGGCGATGTCGCTGTCGGCGTGCCACAACAACGAAGTGAACGGCGCCGACGGCTTCGGTGTCTTCCGGATGTAGGGGCGGCTGCGATGAGCGAGAACACTCCAACACAGCAACGCCCGCTGCGACGGCTGCTCGTTGCCAACCGCGGCGAGATAGCCCGCCGGGTCTTCCGCACCGCGAGCGCCATGGGCATCTCGACGGTCGCCGTGTATTCCGACGGCGACGCCGACGCACCGTTTGTCACCGACGCGGACCTGTCGGTGCCGCTCGGCGGACGAACAGCGACAGAGTCGTACCTGTCGATCGACAAGGTGATCGCTGCCGCTGTGCGCAGCGGCGCCGATGCCGTGCATCCGGGCTACGGCTTCCTGTCGGAGAACGCCAACTTCGCCACGGCTGTGATCGAAGCGGGGCTGATCTGGGTGGGGCCGCCGCCTGCGGCCATTGCAGCGATGGGCGACAAGCTGGCCGCCAAGGAGACCATGGTGGCTTCGGGCGTCCCGACGCTGCCGTCGGTCCCGGTGACCGACAACATGTCCCCCGACGACCTAGCTGCTGCGGCTTCTGACGTCGGCTATCCCCTGCTGGTCAAGGCTTCGGCTGGCGGCGGCGGCAAAGGCATGCGCATCGTGGGCTCGGCGAGTTCGCTCGCGGATGCTGTGGCGGCGGCCCAACGCGAAGCCGCGGGAGCCTTCGGCGACGACACGGTGTTCCTGGAACGCTACCTGCCAGCGCCTCGCCACGTCGAGATCCAGGTGCTGGGTGACACGCACGGAAACGTCGTGCACTGCTTCGAGCGGGAATGTTCGATCCAGCGACGCCACCAAAAGGTCATCGAAGAGGCACCGTCGCCGGCCGTGACACCGGCGCTGCGTGAGCGCATGTGTGCTGCTGCTGTCGCGGCGATCAGCACGATTGGCTACCACTCGGCTGGGACCGTGGAGTTCCTGCTGGAAGGCAGCGGCGACGACGCTGAGTTCTGGTTTCTCGAGGTCAACACCCGTCTGCAAGTCGAGCATCCGGTCACCGAGGAGATCACCGGTCTCGACTTGGTGCGTGAGCAGATCCGCGTCGCAGCCGGCGAGCCGCTGGGCTACGAACAGGCCGACCTGGCGATCAACGGCCACGCCGTCGAGGCCCGCCTGTACGCGGAGGATCCCAGAAACGGATTCCTGCCCGCAACCGGCACTATCGAGCTGTGGGTGCCCGCAAGCGAGCCCGGGGCACGCTTCGATTCAGGCATTGAGATGGGTTCCGTGGTGGGCACCGAGTTCGATCCGATGCTCGCCAAGGTGGTCATGACGGCACCGACGCGTACCGAGGCTGCGCTCGGCTTGGCATCAGCGCTCGACCGCACCCGGTTGGGCGGCGTTGTCACCAATCGCGATTTCCTCTCTGCGGTGCTGCGCAGCGACGAGTTTCTGGCTGGCGACACCACCACTGATTTCATTGACCGGACAGGGCTTGCGACCGCCTCACCGCCCGGCCGCGGCCTGTTCCTGCATGCAGCGGCGTCAGCCGTGGCGCTGGTGTCGCAGGCCCGCAATCGTGAGCTAACGACTGCGCTGGGCTTCATGACATCGGGGTACCGCAACAGCGTCATGCCCGACGAAGTGCTGCCGCTCACGGCACTTGATCCCGCGGCAGGCGATGTCGATGTGAGCGTTGCCTACCGGCGTCAACGGGACCGCAGCTACCGGCTGCGCGTAGGGCCGCTGCGGACCGACGCTCCGTTTGCGCCGCCGGAAGATGGCGAACCCCAACCGAGCGACGGCGAGGCCGACGACGGCGACGACGGAGGCGGGGACAACGGCGACGAGGGCCTGCCGGACTCCAGCGAGTTCGTCGTGCGGCCCCATTCGATCCAGATCCACACCATCGTGGACGACATGGCCGGCGGGGTGACCGACGCACCCCCCGCCGAGCAATTCGACGCCGAACTCGACGTCACTGTGCTCAATTCCTCTGGCAGCGGGATGCGAGGTACCTGGCAGATCAGCCGTCGGGGTCACAACTGGTACGTCACCGGGCCGCTCACCGGTTCAGCGACGTTGCGGGAGCGGTCTCGATTCCCCGACCCGGACGCCGAGGCTGTTGAGGGCGGACTGGTCGCGCCGATGCCCGGCAAGGTGCTGATGGTCAACGTCTCCGAAGGAGACCGGGTGAGCGCTGGCCAGGTGCTGGTGGTGATGGAAGCCATGAAGATGGAGCACCAGATTGCCGCACCGGCCGACGGCGGAGTGAGCGAGGTGCGCGCTGCCGTCGGTGATCAGGTCGACAACGGCGAACTGCTCGTGGTCATCACGGCAGACGAATAGCCGAGACACCCCGTCGAATAGCGTCGATCTGGTCGGCGTTCGAGGGGGGTCGGACAGCTTCGATATGAGCTACGACCTGCAATCCCTTCGAGGTGATGTCAGCGACGGGCTGGCCGCGGCGGCCATCACGATCACGCCCGCAGCGACCTTCGGCGTCGTGTCAGGACTTGGGGCGGCCAGCGGCATCTACGGCGCGATCGCCGTCGGACTGTTCGTGGGCGCACCGGTCAAGATCACCAAACCCCTCACCGCGATCCGGGATTAGCCCGACGCGCTGAGCGACCTGAACGCCAGTGCGCTGGCGATCGCTGTGGTCACGCTCGTCATCGCGATTGCGTGGCCGCGCAGACTGCGGCGCTCTGTTCCCCCGACGGTTGCAGGCCTCATCTGCGGCACGCTGCTCAGCGTCATCTGGCTGGGCGACGTGCCCACCATCGTTGATGTCCCCACAGGCCTGCCCGAGCTCCAGCAGCCGGTCTTGGCGTTCGACTTCCTGGCGAGTTCATTGGTACCGGCACTGACGATTGCATTGCTCAGCACCGTGCGCGGCCTGCTGTCCTCGCTCGCCGTCGACGCTCAGACCCGCACGCAAACCGACGCCAACCGTGGCTTGATGAGCCTCGGAGCCGGGAATGTCGCGGCCGGGCTCACCGGTGGGCTCCCGGGGCACATGACATTCGTCACGACCGTTCTGAACATCCGGCTCGGGGCAACGACGCGTGTCTCGGTGGTTGTACGCGCTCTGGCGCTGCTGGCAATCGTGCTGGGGCTTGCGCGCTACCTCGAGTTCGTTCCCCATGCGGCCCTGGCGGGCATGCTGGCCGTGCTCGGTTGGCAGATCATCGACTGGCGGTTCCTGGCACGTGTCGGGCGCGTCCAGCGAGAGCACCTGCTGATCATGCTCACGACGCTGAGCATCACTGTCTTCGTCGACTTGGTCACAGCGGTGGCGGTCGGGCTGATCGTGGCCGGCATGATCGGCGCCCGCCAACTGGAACGGCTGCAGCTCGACAGCGTCGTCTCGGTGCCCCTCCTCGACCAGATCTTCCTCCACGGCCAGACGCCCGACATCCACGGCATTGGCCCCTACTCCGCACGTGTTGGCATCGTAAAGCTGCGTGGCAGCTTCACCGTCGCCTCGTCGAGCAAGCTCATCCGCACGATCGGCGACGACATCGTCGGCCACGAAGTCGTGATCTTGGATTTCTCCGAGACCGACTACATCGACGACAGTGCCGCCCTCGTCATCGAGCAGCTCATCGACACCGCTGCCGGCGGCGACGCACAGTGCATTGTCATGGCGCTTGACGGCATGCCTGCCGCCACGCTCGAATCGCTCAACGTTCTGCGCAAAGTCCCTGACGAGCACATGGTCGCAACCCTTGATGAAGCCCGGGAAGCGGCCAGGCAGTTGCTGGATTAGACGCGACGCGCAGCAACAAGCCCCGGGGCTACTGTCGGCGCGACCCGGGCGGCGACGTGCCACCTGGCGGAGAGGGGACCACTCATGGGCGCGACGCAAGTACATCGACCGGGACGACTCGGCGACCCGGACATGACGCTGGGCACCGACCCGCGAGCCGATCGCCGGATGGTCGCCGCAATGGTCGGGCTTGGCCTCGACGGTCATGGCGAGCCCACGCCGGTCAACGCTGACTCGCCCCTCGAGAGCATCTACGACTACTGCAACGTGGGCGAGCCGGGCTTCCAGATGATGTTTGACATGCTGTACCAGGGCTTGGCGCCGATCGAGGGTGTCGAGCGAAACGACGTCACGATCACGGGCCCCGACGGCAACGAGATCAGCCTGTACATCCACCGTCCCGCCGGCGTGGCCGGACCGCTCCCGGCCGTCTTCCACATTCACGGCGGCGGCATGGTGATCCTCACAGCAGCCGACGCCAACTTCTGCCGCTGGCGCGACGAGCTGGCCGTGCTGGGCCTCGTGGCCGTAGGCGTCGAGTACCGCAACGGCGGCGGATCGCTTGGCAACCACCCCTTCCCGGCCGGCCTCAACGACTGTGGCACTGCGCTGGAGTGGGTCGCGGCCAACAAGGCCGACTTGGGCATTTCCACGATCACTGTGTCGGGCGAGTCCGGCGGCGGGAACCTGACGCTGGCGACCACGCTCAAGGCCAAGCGCGACGGCTATCTCGACGTCATCGACGGCGTGTTCGCTCAGTGCCCGTACATCTCGGGCATGTACGCGAATCCGCCCGCCGACCTGCCGTCGCTGCACGAGAACGACCAGTACTTCCTGGGATGCGAGAACATGGGCGCACTCGTCAAGGCGTACGACCCCGCCGGTGAGAATGCGACCAATCCGCTGGCGTGGCCGATGCACGTCAGCGTCGAGGAGCTGGAGGGCATGCCTCCCCATGTCATCTCGGTCAACGAGCTCGATCCGCTGCGCGATGAGGGACTGACGTACTACCGAAAGCTGACTGCTGCGGGGAACACGGCAACGGCTCGGACCATCAACGGCACGTGCCACGCAGGCGACGTCATCTTCCGCGGCGCAATGCCCGAGGTGTACGCCTCCACTGCGGCTGCGCTGCGCGACTTCGCCTACTCCCTATAGCTATCGCGCTCGCTCAGCTAGAACGCGTTCGGGCCACGGGGACGCCATCGCGCCGGGGATAGGCCGTAACGAACAGCAACGCTTGGGCGGCAAACAGAACAAGCGCCAACAGCCACACCCAGCGCATCCCGTCGAGGAACTCGGTGGGAGATGCGGGTCGGCCGACGACGCCGATGGCCATCTGCCGTCGCTCGATCGGAAACGCCGTCAGCAACAGTGCCAGGCCAGACGGGAATTGCAGCGCCCCTCCCAGGGACCGCAGCACACGAGCCGCTATCAGCAACTCGGCCGAAGCTGCGAGTCCTGACAGCAGCGATCCGACGGCGAAGATTGCCAGCCCCCACAGGAACATCCTTCTTCGGCCGAATCGATCAGCCATCCAGCCTGCTGGCAGCAGCACCGACGCGACGCCGATGTTGTAGGCGGTGATGACCCACGACAGCGAGGCCGCTGACGCGTCTGGGAATGCTTGAGCGATCTCATCACGAGCCAGCGCGATGACGGTGATCTCGAGCGCCACCATGAAGCCAACGAGCGACGTGACGAACAGTGTTCGGTACGCAGCTGCGTTCGAGGTGGCGTCGGGATTGTCCAAGGTCAGGCCACCGAGGGCTGAGAGACTTCGGACAGCGGCTGACTCGACGCATGTGTCGTGATCGACGACGACCTGCCTGGCCAGCTGGGAATCGAGATCACCCGGCGACTCACTGTTGGGCCAAATAGATTTCTTGCCGCTCTTGAGCCTGGTCACGAAGTCTCGCCAGCTCGTCGATATCGACGTTGGCAACATCGAAGTGTTCGTCGAGTTCCAATTGCCAAGGGTCGTCGTCGACAGTGACGGCGATGGCTTCACGAACGTTGGTTGCCGCCTCGTCAAGAGTTCGACAGAACGTGTGCACGTCTGCCATGCCTTCGATCTCGACGAGCCATGCGTCATCATCGGCATCCCGACGGTATGTCACCGCATACGCCGTCATCGCTTCAGCCATCCTTTCCCGAGACACGGTTCAAGCTGGCGCTCGATGTGGGGCGGCAAGTCCCAGCTGGCCACGATGCGGCGCAGGTCAGTGAGGGGGCCGCAGTTGGGGTAGACGCTCCCGAACAGGATCTGGTCGGGCAGTTGGCGAGCCAGCGCGGTCACGTAGTCGTCCGAACCGGGAAAGCCGTAGTGGACGTACTGGCCGGGCACGATCACGACGTTGGGCTGCCTGTAAGCGACGCCCAGCGCTTCACGCACGTACGGCCAGCCGCCGTGCTGGATCGACACAGTGAGGCCCCCGAAGTCGGTGGCGACGTGGTCCACGTACTCGGGTCGGCAGTCGTCCTGGTACGGGCCCAGCAGGCAGCTCATGGTCGTCGACACGATGAGTCCCAAGCGCTGCGCCTCTTCATAGATCGGGCAGAGCTCCCGGTCGTTGAACCGGCGGCTGAGGGGCGCTGTGGACGGATCGACCGTGACACCCCGCATGCCCAGCGCAGCGAGTTCCCCGACCGCGTTGACCGCTTCGTCGACATCGCTGGGCTCGACTGAGCCGAAACCCACGAAGTGGTCGGGATGCTCGTCGACGATCTGCACGAAGCTGGGACAAGGCTCAAGGCCCATCCGGTCCAAGTAGTGGTAGGTCGCGGACGGCGTCCAGCTGCGAGCGCCAATGGGCCGGAAGCGGAAGTCGATGACAGCGATGTCGTCCACGTCCGCGGCCGTCCCGAGGGAGGTCACTGCAATGCTGCTCAGACCGGCGCGTCAGCGGTGATGACAATCTTGCCGAAGAAGCGGCGCTCCTCCATGGCCCGGTGCGCCTCGACGCCATCGGGCAGCGGCACCAGGGAATCAATGACGGGTACCAGCTCGTGCGACTGCACCATCCGTAGCAACTCGTCAAGGTCGTCGCGTTTCCACCCGTTGGAACCTCGGATGTCCATCTCGGCGGTCCAGATGAATCGAAGGTCAGTCGGCGGGTTGTAGCCAGCGGTAGCGCCGCAGGTCAGGAGGCGCCCGCCCTGGCGCACGCATCGCAGCGAACGGGCCCAGGTGTCGCCACCGGTGAAATTGACCACCACGTCGTAGCCGCCCCCACCGAACAGGCCGCCGGTTTGTTCGCGGCAATAGCGGGCAATGTCGACCTCGGCATAATTGATCGTCTCGTCGGCGCCCAGGTCAACAAGGCGCTGGCACTTCTCGTCGGTGCCCGCTGCAGCGATCACTCTCGCACCCCGCAGCTTGGAGATCAGCAACGCGCTGGTGCCCACTCCCCCACTGGCGCCCAGGATCAACACGGTGTCGTCCGGGCCGACCTCGCCGCGGGTGATCATCATCCGGTGGGCAGTGCCATAGGCCACCGGCAGGCACGAAGCATCCTCGTAAGAAACGTCATCGGGCAGCGGGATCAGCTGCGTGTCGCTCACGGTGACGTACTCGGCATAGGCGCCCCACAGGGTGTCGCCGATCATGGAGAACGTGCCGCTCCCGCGGTCCCAATGGACCGGGTCTGCGAGCACCCGGTCGCCCACCGACCATCCCTCGACACCCGGACCGAGCTCGGCGACCTGCCCTGCGGCATCACAGCCCGGGATGCCGGGTAGCGGCACCTTGATCCCAGGCATGCCGCGGCGAGTGAACACGTCGTGGTAGTTGAGCGAGCAGGCCCGCACCGCGATCCGTACTTCGCCGGGTTGCAGCTCGGGCGTGTCGATGTCGCGATACGACAGCACATCGATATCGCCGTGCTCCGAGAAGACGATTGCTTTCATCGTTGAGCCCCTATTCGCCGACCGTCATCGGTCTGTCACACCCCCGAGGCGCGGTCTCGTTCGACCGATGCGTCCATCTCGGCAAGTACGTCGCCTCGCAGCGCCCGCACCGTGCCGGCGTAAGCACGGGGGTCGAGCGTGTCGGCCAGCTCCGCAGCTACCTCGAGCGCCCGTTCGACGACCGCATCCGGAGCCACCGCCTCGTCGAGGAAGCCGGCTTGGGTAGCGCCCACGCCGTCCAGCAGGCGGGCGTTCGCCACGCAGCGCTGCAGGTGACGCCTGGACAGGCGTTCGGTGGAAATCGTCATGGCCCAGTCCGGCAGCGTCAGCGCAATTGCCACTTCGTTCAGCCCGATCTTGACGGGCGCATCGGGGCCGACGCGATGGTCGCAGCCCAGCAGCAGCAACGCTCCCGCTGCGACGGCATGTCCGGTGCACGCTGCCACCACGGGTACCGATGAGCCGTAGGCCCGCCGCACCATTGCGCCACCCGCTGACACCAGATCGGTCATCGCAGCACGGTCGCCGCCGCGGATCACGTTGAGGTCGAACCCTGCAAAGAACGCCCGTTGGTTGCCGGCGATGACCACCGCACCGATGCCGTCGTCGGCCTCGGCTGCATCGATCTGCGCGTCCAGCGCGGCCAGCATCGGTACCGAGAACGCGTTCGCCTTGCCGTCGTCCACCTTGACGAGCAGCACGTTGCCGTATTGCTCAGCCGAGACCGTGCCATTGCCTGATTCCCCATTGCCCGATGTGCCATTACCCGATGTGCCTGCGCCATTCATCGTGCGAATGCTACGGCTGCGCCTCCCAGCGTGCCCGAGCCGAGGCCGGTGCAGGTCTGGTTAGGGTGCGCCCATGGCCGTGCCGGTTGCCGAAGTGGAGATGCCCGAACTGGAGCTCGATCCGGTGACGTGGGAGGAACAGCGGCAGTTGGCGCTCGGTCTGCTCGAGAACGGCAACTGGATTGCGCGGACTCCGCTCGGCTACGTCATCACTCGCTACGACGACGCAACCGCCATGCTGCGTGACGGCCGCTGGTACTCCGCGATCGGACTGATCGCGGACATGCAGGGCTACGACGACCCAGATTTCAGGCAGCGCAGCAGCCGCAACATCTTGGCAATGGAGGGTGACGAGCACCACCGACTCCGGCGCCTCGTCGGGCCCGCTTTCACACCGAAATCGGCGGAGCGGCTGCGGCCCTTCATGGCCGAAGTGATCGACGAGTTGCTCGACCCCGTGTGCGCACAGGGCAGCGCCGAGTTCGTGAGCCAAGTCTGCGAGCCATACCCGATTCCGATCATCTGCGAGATGCTGGGTGCTCCTCGCGAGGACTGGAAGCTGTTCGGACGCCTGGCGACGGACATCTTCCGCATCTTCAACGGCAACCTCCACCGGGACGGTCCGGCCATCGTCGCAGCGCAGAACGAGATGGAGGCCTACATGACGGCGCTCATCGCCGAGCGCCGGGCGGCGCCGCGTGACGACCTGCTGTCCGACCTCATCGCCGTGTCCGAAGCAGGCGATCGGCTGTCGACAGAGGAGTTACTGTCGCTCGCCAACTCACTGCTGCTTGCGGGCACCGACACGACTCGCAACCAGCTCGGGTGCGCGGTGGCGCTGTTCGCACAGCATCCCGACCAGTTGCGGTTGCTCGCAGATGACCTGTCGCAGGCGCCTGGTGCCGTCGAAGAAGTCATGCGGTATCTCGGTGCGATACGCGGCACCGCTCGTTACGCCAGCGAGCCGATCACCTACCGCGACATCGAGTTCCCGGCCAACACCTTCATCTTCCCGAGCCTTGTGGGCGCCAACTACGACGGCGAGAAGTTCGTCGAGCCCACAGACTTCGACATCACGCGCCGTTCAGGCACCCCCCACATGACCTTCGGCAGCGGCATCCATCACTGCCTGGGAGCCTTCCTGGCCCGGGCAGAGCTGCAGGAGGCGTTCAAGGCCATCGCCCGTCGAATGCCGAACCTTCGCCTCGACGGCAACGTCGAATGGAAGCCGCTCTCGAACGGGATCTGGGGTCCGGCGGTTCTGCGGGTCAGGTTCACGCCGGGGCACTGACCCCAGCCACTCGCCAGATGGGCCGCTTGCCCGACGCCTTCAGGGTCACGCCCGCCGCAGCCGGATTCGGCGATCCCGTGCCGGCGCTAGGCCCGGCGGCAGCTGCGGATGCGGTCGGCGACGCGGTCGACTTCGACCGTGTGCGCTGGGGCCGCGTCGTGCTCGTGGCCTTCTCCGGGGTGGTGTCGCACATCTTCGGTCGGGCCACCATCGGAGTACTGCTCCCCGCCATGGCCCCCGAACTCGGGCTGAGCGACACGCTGGTCGGCGCGCTCGGCTCGACGAACATGGGCGCCTACTTCGCCGGTGTGGTGATCGTCACGTTCAGCGCGGGCCGCGTCGAACCGTTCACGCTCTTGCGGGCCGGCATCGTCACGTCGACAATCGGCCTCGCTGTGGTGGGAACGGCGTCGTCTCCGTTCGCCTTGGTGATCGGAACTGCACTGGCGGGCCTCGGCGGCGGAGGCATCTGGCTCACCGCTCCCGTCATCGCCAGCGAGGGAGTGCCCGCGGCTCGGCGAGGCGCAGCGCTCGGCGTGCTCACCGCCACCATGGGCGCAGCATTCATCGGCGTTCCCCTCGCAACTGCGGTGATGCGCAATGTGGCTGGCAGCGACGCGATCTGGCGGCCGCTGTGGCTGGGCGAGGCAGCGATCTCGATACTGCTGCTCGTTGCGCTGACGCTGTTCGTCAAGGCGGGCCGAACCGAACGGGTCACCGCCGTCGGCGGACTTGCAGCGTTGCGGCAGATTCAGGGCTGGAAACGGGCCGTCGTGGCGTACATGGCGTTCGCCTATACGACGACGTCGTTCGCAAACTTCCTGGGTCTGGCACTTGAGCGCGACCACGGCTTCGACCGCTTGGCCGCCACGCTCGTGTTCTCCGGCATGGGAGCAGGTTCGATGGTCGGCGCTTTGGCGTTCGGCCGTCTCAGCGATCGGATAGGCCGGCCCGCCACGATGGCGACCGTGATGGCCATCAGCACATGCACCGGGGTCGTGATGGCGGCGCGCGTTCCCAATGCGGTGATCATCGTCGCCGCCGTGGTGGTCTTCGGGGGCGCGTCATTCGCCTACCCGTCGCTCACCGCCACGTTCGTGCGCGATCACGTCACAGATCGCACGTTTGCGGCTGTGCTCGGCACGATGACGATGTTCTATGGCCCCGCGTCGGTCATCGGTCCAGCGGCGAGCGGTTGGCTCGCCGACAGGACAGGCCACTACGACGCGACCTACGGAGTCATCGCAGTGATGGCCTTGACATCGTGCATCTGCATGTCGACGATGCGCCGGTCTCGGAGTGCGGCGCCGCAGACGGCGCCGTATAGCTGAGCGCTGACTCAGCCCTCCATCAGCTGCTTCTTCATCGCAGCAGCAGTCGAGAGCTTCAGCGAGCGGCTCGGTCCGATCTCGATGGACTCGCCGGTCTGAGGGTTGCGGCCCATACGCGCACCGCGCTCGGACATCGAGAATGCGCCGAATCCGGGCCACGTCACCTTGCCGCCAGCCTTCACTTCCGCTGCAACGAGATCGAAGAACGCCGACAGCGCCTTCTCTGCGTCGCCAGCCGTCACACCGGCCCGAGCGGCCACCGCCTTGATGGTCTCTGCCTTGTTCGCCACGGTCCTGTACCTCTTCTCATGGGAATCGGATTCTCACCTCAGCACACAAGAGTGCCGAAGTGGTGGATTTCGAGGGCAGTGTCTAGCGGTGCGAGCACTCGGACGCACCCTCAGCCCCGCTCGCGCTGCTCGGGTGATCTCGTACTTCGGCCTTCACGTCGAAGGCGTCTCGCACGCCGTCGCCCACGTAGTTGACCGACAGGGCAGTGAAAACGATCGCCAAACCGGGGGCCCACACGAGCCATGGCGCGATGGTCATGAGCCCCTCATTGCCTCCGAGCATGTTCCCCCACGTGGCGCCATGCACCGCACTGATGCCCAAGCCGAGAAAGCTGAGAACTGACTCGCCCAAGATCGCCGCAGCCACCGCGATCGACACAGCGACGGTGATCTCGCCCACCAAGTTCGGCAACAAGTGCCGAAACAGGATGCGCGGAATCCCGGCACCCATCGCTCGGGCGGCAGCGCGATCAGCGTGTCTGTGACGCGTATCAAAGCGGCGTCGACAAACCCGCCCCGGTACCCGGCGACAAGGCCGACAAGCGTGCCCATCACGGACGCCAGAATCGCCACCGACACACCGACCAGCAGGGAGATCCGCCCGCCGTGGAGCACGCGGCTGAGCGTGTCGCGTCCCGGGGTGTCGGTACCGAGCAGGTATTCGCGGCCCGGGCCGGCGAGGAGATCGTCGAGGTGCTGTTCGTTCGGCGGGTACGGCGCGATCAGATCCGCGCCGATGACGGCAGCAGCGATGAGCACGAGCACCGCCAGAGCCACTACCGAAAGCCGATGCCCAGGGCGGCCTGGGTCGTCACAGGTATCAGGGCGTTGCGCACTCCGTGACGCAACACCACCACCCGTTCTGAGAGACCCTTGGCGTACGCCGTGCGCACGTACTCGGCGCCAAGCACGTCGAGCAGACCCGCACGCATGTAGCGGCTGTAGACGGCGATCAGTTGCAGGGACAAGGCCATGGTCGGCACGGCGAGGTGACGCGCACGGTCGATCAGATCGAACCCTTCTTGATCCGGCGAGTAGATGCCCGCTGTCGGCAGCAGCGGCGGCGCGACGCCCAGCCAATTCGCAAGATAGAGCCCGAAGAACAGTTGCAGCATCAGGCCCAGCCAGAACACTGGGATCGAGAGACCGAAATACGACGTGGTGGTGGCGGCAATATCGATGAGCGAACGGCGGCGCGCGGCCCCGAGCGTTCCGACCGCGATGCCCACCGCCAACGACAAGGTCACCGCGACAGCGACGAGCACCAGCGTGTTCGCCAACGCTGTTCGCACGAGCAGCCAAACCTCAGCTCCGTTTTGCACCAGCGACGTGCCGAGATCTCCGGTCACGAAGTTGCCCAACCAGTGGAAGTAGCGGGTCCAGAACGGCAAATCGAGTCCCAGCGCCTCGACGTATGCGGCGCGGTCGGCAGCCGAGATCCGCGGGTTGACAGCGAAGGCCGCCGTCGGCTTCGTGATGTTGTCTGCCGCCCAGAACGCGCCCAGCGAGATCACGGCCAGGATCGGCAGCGTGACGACGAGCCGTCGGAGCGCATACCGAGCCACGAGCCGAACTCAGCCTGAAATCGAAGCCGTCACTGGTTCATTCACCGCTGAGTGTCCAGTCATACATGTCGAAGAATCCGCCGTAGGGACTCGACACGTACGCACCAGCGCCGGATACAACCGTGGCATCCCAGGCCAGCAAGTTCGGCAGCACATACAGCGGGATCCAGGGCATGTCATCGGCAAGCAGTGCCCCGAGTTCATGGACCTTGACCAGCCGGGCAGCCGGATCCACCTCCGCGTCGCTTGTTGCCGGCCACGGTGTTCCAGGCAAGCACGAGCTCTTCGCCTTCAGAATTCACCCACAGGCCGTCAGGATCAGGTCGGGTCCAGCCTTCGGCTTCCAGCAGCTCAGCAACCTTGGCGGCGTCGGGGAGGTAGCGCGCGAAGTCGTCGTTGCACCACTCGCCGAAGCCGGGGTTCCAGCCGGTGCATTGCAGCACTTCGGGGTCCGGGACGATCGAGCCGAGTGCTACGTCCGCGATGCGCTCCCGGTCGAGGGCGTACGCGAGTGCTTGACGCACGTTGCGAGTGACATCGAATCGTCGATCCGGCGCGTCCGGGTTGATCCAGAGCCCCTCGATGGATGTCCCTGCGCCGACCGCGAAGGTCAGATCGCCGGTGATGCGCTCACGGGCGCCCGGAAACGGCTGCGGGAAGGCGGCCATCGCCTCGCCGGTCTGCAGTGCGAGGATCTCCGAGTCGGTGTCTTCGCGAGGCGCCATGACGACCTCGTCCAACAGCGGGACGCGATCCGCGTCCCAGTAGTCGTGATTCGGCACAAGGATCTGCTGCTCGGAAGACCACGAGTGCTGGATCCACGGTCCGCCAGAGATCGTGATCTCGTCATTCCACTGGTCGGCGATGTCGGTGTCGGGTCCCAGTTCATGTGCCGGCAGGACCAAGTCGAACAGCGTCTGCCACGGGGCATACGGCTCGCTGAACGTGATCACTGCGGTGTGCGGATCGGAGTGCTGCTGCACGCCGAAAGCCCAAGAGCCATCGCCGCCACGACAGCGCACCAGCACCAGCGCCAGCGCCTCGCCGGACGAGAGCCAGCCAGCGGCCCGGCTGACGACGTGATGTCACGTACGTCACCGTGAATGGATGTCATGACCGCAAAATAGTGGTGACGTGTGACACGCCATGGGTACGCAGCGGCGACACACCGGCTGCATTCGGCGCTGCGCTCGTCGGCGGCGAGTACCCGTACAAATAGGCACCTACGGGACTTGTCTGGCAGAGTTTGCGAACTTGCGCCGGACGCATCGGCGCCGTGACGGGACGGAGACACTCCGAAGTGCTGGACGGGCTGCGCATTCTGGATCTGACCGACGACCGCGGGCACATGGCCGGGATGCTGCTGGCGCAGCTGGGCGCCGAGGTCGTGCTCGCCGAGCCGCCCGACGGGCATCGCGCCCGCCACCGGGGCCCCTACGTGGACGACGTGGTCGACGCGGAGCGGTCGATTGAGTTTCTGGTCTACAACCGAGGCAAGCACTCGGTGGTCATCGAAAACTCGGCTCAGATCGCCGAGCTGGCAGCCCACTGCGACGCGGTCGTCTCCTGCGACGCCTTCGACGTCGACCTCGATGCGCTGCGTGCCGCCAATCCCCAGCTCGTGACCGCCTCGATCACGCCGTTCGGCCAAACGGGTCCGAAGACCGGCTGGGCGGCAACCGACCTCACGATCGCCGCCTCAAGCGGCACGATGTCGCTGACGGGCGACCGCGACCGGGCACCGGTACGCATCGGCTCACCCCAGACCTGGCACAACGCCGCGGTCGACACCGCCGGCGCGATTCTCATGGCGCTTCACGAGCGTCAGAGCTCGGGGCTCGGCCAGCACGTGGACACCTCGGCCCAGCAGTCGTTCGTTGACTGCACGCAGTTCCAGATGATGGCCGTGCTCACCGGCGGCGAGGTGCCGGTGAGGCTTCCGGGAGCCGTCAATCTGGGCGGCTTTCTCATCCCGTGGGTGTACGGGTGCGCAGACGGCCATGTGACCGTCACGTTCCTGTTCGGCCCGATGATCGCACCCTTTACGAGCCGGCTCCTGACGTGGGTCTGCGAGGAGGGCTACTGCGACGTCGAGCTGCGGGACAAGGACTGGGTCGACTTCGGCATGGCGATCTTCGAAGGCCGCGAGTCGATGGACACGTTCGACCATGCCATCAAGTGCCTGACCGCGTTCGCGGCCTCGAAGACGAAGGCGGAACTGCTGGAGCGGGCACTGTCGGACAACCTGCTGATCGCGCCCGTCACGACGACGGCCGATGTGCTCGCTCTCGATCACCTGGGTGTGCGCGACTACTGGCAGCACGTTGAGGCGCCCCGAGCCAGCGGCCCTGCGCCGGTGCGACTGTGCGGCGCGATGGCCAAGACGACCGGCGACCCGCTCGCAGACCTTGCGGCCGCACCGCGTCTCGGCGAGCACACCGTGCGGCACCTGACAGCCGATGGAACGGCTGGACCGGCGATCACGTCGCGTCCCCGGTCAGAGCTCATCCCCACCGGGCGATCGATGAACCGCCCCCTCGAAGACGTCAAGATCCTCGATTTCATGTGGGCGCTGGCGGGTCCCGGTGCAACCCGAACTTTGGCTGACTACGGCGCAACCGTCGTCAAGGTGGAAAGCGAGTTGCACCCCGACGTGCTGCGCGGCGTCCATCCGTTCATCGGCGAGGAAGGCGGGCAGGAGAACGCGCTGCAGTTCCACTCCATCAACGCAGGGAAGCTGGACCTGACGCTCGACTTGTCGCTGCCCGAGGCCCGAGAGGTGATCCTGGACCTCGTTGCGTGGTGCGACGTGCTCACCGAGTCCTTCTCGCCGAAGGCGATGGAGAATTGGGGCCTCACCTACGACGTGCTGCGCGAGGTGAATCCCAATCTCGTGATGTTCTCCAGTTGCCTCATGGGCCAGACGGGGCCAATGCGCATGTACGCGGGCTTCGGCACGATGGCGGCCGCAATCGCCGGGTTCTATCCGGTGACCGGCTGGCCCGATCGCATCCCGGCGGGCCCGTTCACCGCCTATACCGACTACATCTCGCCGAAGCTGGGCGTGATGCTGATCCTGGCTGCGCTGGCCGAGCGTGATCGCACGGGCCGGGGACAGCACGTCGATTTCTCCCAGATGGAGGGGGCGCTGCACTTCCTGGCGACCGAATTCGCCGACGAGGAGATCAACGGACGCACTGCTGGTCGCAGCGGCAACGCGGATCGCCACATGTGCCCCCACAGCGTCTATCCCGCGGCCGGCGACGACCGCTGGGTCGCGATCGCCTGCGAGACCGATGCGCAGTGGGGCGCGTTGGCCGGACTGCTTGTGGGGGCCGCCGGCGAGAACAGCGATCTGGGGCACGCTCTGTCGGCGATTGGCGCAGGCGCTGACGTTGCGGCCCTGGACGTTGCAGGTCGCCAAGCCCGCAGCGACGCCATCGACGCGGCGATCACCACGTGGACCGAGCCCCAAGAAGCAGCCGCCATCGAGGCGACGCTGCAGCAGTGCGGCGTGCCAGCTCACCGGGTGAACGACGCTGCCGATCTCATGGCTGACCCGCAGATCGTCGCCCGCGAGCACTTCTTGTCGGTACCGCACGCCAAGCACGGCCATACCTGGGTGGAGGACAGCAATTTCGAGCTGTCGCGCACTCCCGGCCGGCCGCTGTGGGGCGGTCCGATGTTCGGCGAGCACAACATGGAAGTGCTCGAAGGCATCCTCGGTTATGAAGCCGAGAAGATCGCCGAACTCGTCATCGCCGGCGCCATCACCTGACAGCGCAGCACGGCGTGCCTGCCGCGCCCCACAATGTCGGCATGAACAACGACAGCAACGTTTCCGGCGCCGACAGGCAGAACATCTCGAGCGGCGGGCCGCTTGAGGCCGTCGCGGGTTATTCGCGGGGGGTGCGCCTGGGCAACCATGTCGCCGTTTCGGGCAGCACAACGCTCGGACCCGATGGCGTGGCGCACCCGGGCGACTGCTACGCGCAGGCGAAGGCGATCTTCGAGCTCATCGAGAGTGTGCTCAACGAAGCGGGTGCCCAGATGAGTGACGTCGTGCGGACAAGGTCGTTCGTGACCGACATCGCCATGACCGAGGACTTCGTCCGTGCCCACGGGGAAGTCTTCAGCGACATCCGCCCTGCTTCGACCCTCGTCGAGGTGTCGGCGCTCATCCATCCCGACCTCGTCATCGAGATCGAAGTCGACGCGATCATTTTCTGATACTTGTGGCACACGTTCGCCGACGCCCCGTTGCGCCGCGACGGATGAGTCCGACTACTCAAACAGGTCAGAACGCGAGCCGACAGGGTGGCGGCCGGGCTCGGGGTTGGGGACGAGCACTTCGCACTCCATGGCGTCAGGGTCCCGGAAGAACAGGCTGAGTTTGCGCCCGAAGTCCGTGACGGTGCCGTCGGTGGCGCCAGCGTCCATCAGTTGCCGCCTGATGTGGCCGAATTGGTCAAGATCGGCGGCACGAAGACCGATGTGATCAAGTCGGCCGCGACCGAACATCGGCGTCTGGTGCTCGGCCTGGTCGTTGCCTTCGATCTCGAACACGTTGAGCTCGGTACTGGGTCCGACGTTGATCACGGTCATGCGAGGCCCGCCGGGGTATTCCTCGCCGTCAAACTCGATCGTGGCCCCGAACATGTCGATGTAGAACCGCTGCAGCGCGTCCGAATCTCCAGTGATGACCGCTACGTGGTCCAGTCCGAGTGTCTGCATTGCACTCTCTTTTCGTTGCTGGCGGCTCCGCCGCTCAGAGCGCTTGGCCTGCTTCAGGTTCGGGGGTGCTCGCCGCCGCCATTGGGGGCGTTTGCGATGCTGAGCCTTTGGCCGTGGTGAGTGTAAGCACTGCATTGCGCAGAGTGGCTGTGACGACGGGAGCCGATGCCCTCGACGGCGTTGCCTATCGAGCGCCTCTGACTGCGATCAGTCGAAACCTACGCTGAGCGGGTGCGAGCTCTGGTTCAGCGGGCTTCTGAAGCCCGCGTACGCGTCGACGGTGAGGTCATCGGCGAGATCGGCGCCGGGCTGTGCTGCCTGGTGGGCGCAACGCACGACGACAGCCGGGAGACGGCGCGCAAGCTTGCGGGCAAGATCTGGAACCTGCGCATCTTCGCCGACGAGAACGGCCAGATGAACCGGTCAGTGGCCGACACCAGCGGCGAAGTGCTGGTGGTCAGTCAATTCACGCTCTACGGCGACACGCGCAAAGGCCGGCGGCCGTCGTTCGTCGCCGCGGCCGCTCCCGACCTCGCCGCTGAGCTGATCGACGAGCTGGTCGCCGAGTTGCGACGCCTGGGCGCCACGGTTGCAACCGGCTCATTCGGGGCCCACATGGCAGTCGAGTTGACGAACGACGGTCCAGTGACGCTGATGCTCGAAGTCTGAGCCGAAGCGCTGAGGCGTTGGACAGGCTCAGGCAGGGGTGAACCGGAGCAGTGCGGGGCCTTCTGGAGTGGGGTCGAAGACTGCCTGCACGGCCTGGCCGATGTGGACCGTGTCGGGGTCGCAGCCGACGATGTTGGTCACCACGCGGGGGCCTTCTTCGAGCTCGACGTAGGCCAGCACGAACGGGGTCGCCTTGCGCCACGAGCCGGGGATCCGCCGGGTGACGGTGCAGCTGTAAACGATGCCACGCCCCGATGCGGTGAACCAGGTCACTGACGTCGAGCCGCACTGGTCGCAGTGGTCGCGCGGGTACCACACGACGTGGTCACAGTCGTCGCAGCGGGGCAGCTCCAAGCGTCCCTGCGCCGTCGCGTCCCAGAAGCGCTGCGTTTCGAGGTTCGCGTGCGGCGGCGGCACCGGCAGGCCCGACGGTCCCAACTCGCTCACAGCGGCCACCTCATTTCGATCTGGCTCACTTCGATATGGCTCACAGCGATCGGCCCATCACGACGGTGGCGCTTGCCATGCGTGTCGCGAGGCTGCCGCCGGTGCCGTGTGCCAACGCCAGCTCGCAGTCGGGCACCTGCACCGCAGCGTGCGCCTCGCCGCGCAGCTGCCGCACGGCTTCGACCACCTTGGTCATGCCGCCGCGATTGGCCGGATGGTTGTTGCACAGACCGCCGCCATCGGTGTTGAACGGCAGCACGCCGCCCGGTGACTGCAGGGCGCCGTCGGACACGAAGCGCCCGCCGTGGCCCTTCTTGGCGAAGCCCAGATCTTCGAGGGTGATCAGCACAGTGATGGTGAAGCTGTCGTAGATGGACACGTAGTCGATGTCGGCCGGGGTGATGCCGGCCTCGGCGAACGCCAGCGGGCCCGAGCGCGACGCGCCGGTGTGGGTGAGGTCGATGCGCCCGCCCGAGGTGTGCTTGATCGACGTGCCCGTGCCCAGCACAGGAATGCAGTGGCGATCAAGCGATGCCGCTACAGCTTCGGAGACCAGCACCAGCGCTCCGCCGCCGTCGGTGATGACGCAGCAGTCCAGCCGGCGCAGCGGATCGGAGATCATCGGCGACGAGACCACCTCGTCCACCGTGACAACGTCTTGAAGGAACGCGTTCGGGTTGTGTTGTGCGTGCGTGGACGCGGCCACCTTCACTTCGGCGAGCTGCTCGGACGTCGTGCCGAACTCATGCATGTGACGTGCCGCGGCCAGTGCGTACCCGCCGGGCACCGACATGCCGAACTGGTTCTCGAACGACGCCTCGGGCGCAGAGCTGAAGCGGGCACTGCCGCCTGGCCCTGCCCCGCCGGTGCGGGGTTTGCCCGCCAGCGTGATGAGCGCAACGTTGACCTGTCGGGCGGCAATGGCGGCCGCAGCGTGCTGGACGTGAACCAGGTACGCCGAGCCGCCCGTCTCGGTGTCGTCGATGTAGGTGCAGTCGAGGCCCAAGTATTCCACCATCGACAGCGCACCGAAGCCAGGAGCGTCACCTGCGGAGTAGTACGCGTCGACATCTGCCAGCGAGAGCCCCGCATCGGCCAGCGCTCCTGCGGCCACCTCGCCGTGGATCTGCGGCAGCGTCCGATCGGGCAGTTCGCGCCCTGGATGCTCGTACACCCCGGCGATGCAGGCCTTCCCTCGAATGGTCACCGGCGGCACGCTAGCCGCCCCCTGTGAAGCGATGCCCGAACGCGACGCGTGCGGGGTCGTCGGTCTGGGACCGGACCGGGCGTTAGCTTCACGGCGATGCTGAAGCCATATCGAGTGCTGGACCTCACCGATCACCGGGGCGCAATGTGCACCTCGATCCTTGGCTCGCTGGGCGCGGACGTGGTCCTCATCGAAGGCCCCGACGGCCGGGGGCGGGACCACCGCCAGCAAGGACCCGACGGCACGTCGTTGGGATGGTGGAACCTGCGACGCGGTGCGCAGAGCTGTGTCATCGATGACCGCAGCGAGCTGCTGGAGCTGGCGGCCGGCGCCGACGCGCTGATCGAATCACCTGATCCAGGCCTCGGTCTCGACTACGACGAGCTGCGCGCCGTCAATCCAGGCCTCGTGCACACCACCGTCACCGCCTTTGGCAGCACCGGCCCGAAGGCCCGATGGGCAGCGTCAGATCTCACCATTGCCGCGGCGGCTTGCAGCGCTGCCATTACCGGCGACACCGACCGGGCACCGCTGCGCATCACGGCGCCGCAGAGCTGGCTGCACGCCGGATCGCATGCCGCGGTCGGCACCTCGCTCGCGCTGCGCCAACGTGACCGCAGCGGCTATGGCCAGCACGTCGACATCTCCGCACAGCAGGCGCTGATGCAGATCGCGTTTCCTGGACATGTCCACGCGCCGAATGGGTACCCGTCGGCGCGGCGGACATCGGGCGGCATCCTGATACTCAACTTCCATCTGCAGTTCGTGTACCCGGCGCAGGACGGCTACGTCTCGATCACGCTGCTCTTCGGTGACACAATCGGCCGCTTCACTGCCCGGCTGATGGACTGGGTGCACGAGGCAGGCTGCTGCGACGACGAGCTTGCAGCATTGGATTGGGTCGACTTCGGGATGCGCCTGTTCACCGAGCCCGACAGCGCACCAGCGCAGCTCGAGTTGACCAAGGCCGCGATCACCTGCCTGACCAGCTCGCACACACGAGCCGAGCTGTTCGCGGAGGCACAGAAGCGTGAACTGCTGCTCGCGCCGGTGTACAGCCCGGCGGAGCTGACCGGAGTCCAGCACTTCAACGAACGCGGCTACTGGGACACGATCGACGATCCGGCCTGGGGCAGCGTCGTCACCCCCGGTGCGTGGTGCAAGCCCAGCCGCACACCGCTGCGCTCGCTGGGCGGACCTCCCGAACTCGGCGCCCACACCGAAGCGGTGCGGACGATGCCTCGCTCCGCGCTGCTGGACGCCGCGCAGGCGCTGCGTGATGCGAACCGCGATCCCGCAGCGCCGCGGCCGCTCGACGGCATCAAGGTGCTCGACACCAGCTGGGTCTATGCCGGGCCGTTCACCACGCGGGTGCTCGCCGATTTCGGCGCGACCGTCATCAAGGTGGAAGGGCCGGCTCGTTTCGATGCCGCTCGGGGCAGCGGCGGCGGGCTGCGCGGCGACATGGGGCCTGACGCGTCGATCCAGTACGGAACGCTCAACGCGGGAAAGCTCGGCGTGACCCTGGACCTGAATGTCCCCGAAGGCCGCGACGCCTTCTGCGATCTCACCGAGTGGGCGGACATCTACGTGGAGTCGTATACGCCCGGCACGCTGGACGACTGGGGCATCGGGTGGGAGACGCTCTCGAAGCGCAACCCGAGTCTCATTCTGCTGAGCACCAGCCTGATGGGCCAGACCGGGCCGCTTGCCACGTTCGCCGGCTTCGGCAACCTGGCTGGCGCCATCACCGGCTTCTACGAGATGACCGGGTGGCCCGACCGTGCCCCCGCAGGACCGTTCCTGGCCTACACCGACTACGTCACGCCGCAGTACATGGTTCCGCTGCTGATGGCCGCGCTCGATGCTCGTGATGCCGATCCTGAAGGCCGCGGCCAGCACCTCGACTTCGCACAAGCCGAAGCGGCAGTCCACTTCCTGGCAACCGAAGTGCTCGAGAACACGGTCAACGGCGCTGCCGCGACTCGCATGGGCAACGCGGATGCGTTCATGTGCCCCCATGCGATGTACCCGTGCGACCCCGGTGACGCAGACCCTGACAACCCGCTCGAACCGCCGGACCCGTGGATTGCCGTGGTGTGCGAGACCGAGCACCAGTGGGAATCACTGTGCCGCCTGCTCGAGGCCGACGGCCAACCCGCGCCGCCCGAGCTCGGCGGCCTCAACGCAGCTGGACGACTCGCCCGCAATACCGAGATCGACGCCGCTATTGCCGCCTGGGCCGCCGGGCGCACCCCTGCTGCAGCCGAAGCTGCGTTGCAGGCCGTCGGTGTTCCGGCGCATGCCAACCAGAACGGACTGGGCTGCTTCGCGGATCCGCAGCTCATCCATCGAGGGCATTGGATGGACGTCGAGCATCCGGTGCACGACCGCATGATCGTCGAGGCCCCCAAACTGCAGCTCAGCGCGTCACCCCACGTCGTGGCCCGTTCGGGCCCCAGCCTGGGCGAGCACAATGACCTGGTCCTGCGGAACGTCCTGGGCTACGACGACGACCGCATCGTCGAGCTCGCCGTCGCCGGTGCTATCGGCTGACTCATCGGTCTTTGTCCGCGGTCTCAGTACCCATCGGAGACGCCCAGCGGACTGCCATGCTCGAAGGCCTGGCGCGGTCAGTCCGAAGTGAAACCGGTGCCTTCTTCAAAGCCGAGGACCCGCGTGTTCTCGTTGACGTTGCGGATGACGTCACTCGTGAATCCGCCCGGCTTACGGACCTCGACGTCGACACGGACAACGACCTCTGCGTCAGGATGATTGAGTACGTGGGTGAGGACCTCGTCACTCACCTGCGTGAATGCTCTCGTGGGCCGTTCGGGATCCAAAACGATGGAACCTCGAAAGACACTGAGTGTCGGCCGAGGTGGATCCGTCGAGATACCAGACTCACCGTCATCGCCATCCGCGTCGCTCGGAAAAAGGCTGTCGCCGCTGGTCGCTGAGCCGTCGCCATCTTCGGTGACGCCCACTCCGCCACCACTGCGTTCGGTGCCGTCCGTGGCAACTGCCTCGCGGTCTCGCTGCTGCTGGGCGGTCGCGAGGTCGGGACGGACGATGAGCGTCGATGGCGTCAAGACTTCTGCCCGCTCACCAGGCGTGCTTAGGCCCAAGTAACGACTTGCCGTGTCGTCGTAGGAGACGGCTGTGGCGAATCCTTCGGTCGTCCAAGCGAAGCCTTCTGGTCCGCTCGCTGCGGTGGACATCAGCACGTCTTGATCGCGTAAGCGAGGCAGATACACGTACCGCGCCATGTCCTCCCAGAGCACTGACACCGCGACATGGCCGTCTGCCCAACGCGAGGCCAGCACGCCGTCGAGCTCCTGGCGAAGGATCACCGGAGGGAACTGAACGCCCAACTCGCCGTCATTCACCAGCCTCCGGGCGGCGCTCTCGGCCATGCGCACCACAGGCGGAGTTCCACTGAGTAGGTGGTCATTGGTTCGCCTGCGGCCGCTCCGCTCGCCAACGGAGTTGTCCGAGTCGAGTTTCACCACTTCGAGCGTGACCGGACCTCGCGGTTCTTCTTGCTGCGGCACGAGGAGATAGCGGTACGCCTCGGCAATGCGCAAGCCGGCGGTCTGGTCCGATCGATCTCGCTGAGTCTCTGCCAGCTTCTTCTGCTGCGCGTCGAGGTTCAGCTCTTCGTGACGGCCGCAGATTCCGTCCCAGGCCAAGTACTCGGCCGCCGCCTGCTCCAGAGCCTCGGCGGCCCGTTGCTCAGGAGCCGCGAACACCAGCATGTTCCGGTACTGCCGAGGCCCGGCACCTCGCTGCTCCAGTATTTCCCGCGCCGCAGACAGAGCAGGCGAGTCGTCAGAGTTCAGCGTCAGCGTCGACCCGGGCTCCAACACCACCAAACGCGCGCGCGGCTCGTCGGCAACATCGGTTCCGCTTGCCGGGGCTACATGAACGCTGGCAAATGCGTCGGAATGCTCTCCACGTCGGCCGCCGCGCTCGCGCAGCCTCCGTACGATCTCGACCTGCACCTCGTACCGGTCTCCTTCGAGCAGATTCTCGATCTCATCCCGGGCAGTACGCGTGACGTTTTGCTGCCGGTCGAACCAGTACCGGTCGCGGTCCACATACAGGTACGGCGCTTCGGCGGCGAGCCGGCTCAGTGCGTCGGAGATCGGCCCGGACGGGTCACCGGCGAAGGTGGCCCCCAGACGCACCCGACGCATCTCCAGTCCCTGATTCGGGCTGCCGACTCTGGGCGTCGCTCCGATGAAGATGGTCCGAGCGACCCGGCGGGTGGCGTGCAATGCACCGAGGTGCGGGGTGGCTCGGTCGATGCGGGCTGCGTGCGACTCCTGGCCGTCCACGTCGGCGGCGATGACCGGATGCCAGTAATCAGCCAGCCTCCCAGCCAACTCGTTGACAACCCGGTCATCGCCCAGGGGGATGGAGCACGGCAGTATCAGCGGGGACTTATCGTCGCTGGCCCAGAGCGAATCGATGGTCGCGGCCATCAGTCGCAACACGCCGCGGGTGCGCTGAAATCGGTCGATCGAGGACCAGTCCTGATACAGACGGTCGAACACTTCGGGGTGAATCGGATAGGCCGACTTGATGCGCTCCACGTAGGCGATCTCGGAGCACTCGGCAGGGAAGTCGGCGCGTTGAGATCGGTACAGCCGACCGAGGGCTTCCGCTGCCTCGTCCCGATGCACGCTCGCATCGTCGGCCAGCGGCTTGAAGAGCCGTCGGCGCACGATCTCGTAGGTCTCGTCGCCGCTGGCTGGCTGCCACGTTTCCGCGAGCCGGTTGGTGACGTTGGTCAGGCGCCTCAGCGCCTCACGTCCAGCAGTTCCGCCTACCTCCAAGCTCGATGCCGCGAAGTTCTCATCATCGGCATCAGCCTCCTCGGAGGCAGGTATGGACACCACGAACAGCGCCCCATCGGTTGCCTTCGTGGCTTCCGAGAGCGTCTGCGCAAAGCTGAACTGGGAGTCGAAGCTGCCTCCGGGAAGGTCGGTCCGCTCGTATAGCTCGCGGGCGTAGGCCACCCACTCGTCGATGAGGACCAGACACGGCGAGCACACGGTGAGCACATCTCGGATGGCCTCACCAGGGTTCGTACGGTTGCGGTCGCTCTCGGCGACAAGCTCGTACGCCGCCGTGCCGCCGAGCTGCCACGCAATCTCGCCCCAGATGGTGTTCACCTTGGTGCCATCGGGTTTTGTGTGCACCTCTCCGGCACCGAAGCGGTTGCCGACCACCACTGCGCAGTTCACTTCGGGCAGGGTGTCGACACCCGCCTCACGAACGAGGTCCGCGAGCTCGGGCGGCATCTGCGACAGGTCGATTCCCGACATCAGGTGGTAGAGGGCAATGAGGCTGTGTGTCTTCCCTCCGCCGAAGTTGGTCTGGCAGCTGATGACTGGTTGTCCGCCGCGCCCGCTCACTCGATTTACAGCCAGAGTCAGCAGATCGCGCAATCCCGCGGTCAGATACGTGCGCTCGAAGAAGCGGCGGGGGTCGGCGTATTCCTCGCTGCCCAAGCCTTGGCGCACCATCTCCAAATCAGCAGCGAACTCGGCGACGCTGAACCGTCCCGAGTGAATGTCATCGTGAGGATGGATGACCTCACGCCACGGCTTCAAACCTGACGGCGCCGAGTCCAGCACGTTAAACACAGCGCCCTTCTTCTCCTCTGAGTCCTGGGTTTGTGCACGCTCGTACTGAATACGGTTCAGGTCGTACAACATTGCCTGCACCTTGGGTGCTTCCGCCGGCGCAACAGCCTCTATGAGCGTGAGGATCCCACTGAGCGTGTATTGGGTGTCGTGCAGCTGGAAGCGCTTGTTGTGCGCCCAGTCATTCCGCTTGTCGCGCAATGTAAACACGATATTACGCGCACTTCTCGGCAACTGGCGCTCAAACGTTCCCCGCCAACAGTCGGCAATCACCCGCAACAGAAACAATGGGTCGTCAACGGAATACTCTCCGACCGGTGGTCGCGCTGTCGCTGCAAAACGAGCCGCCCAATCAGCACCTCCATTTGGTCCACGCGCCATGTGCCGATCAACGAACGGCTTCAGACACTGCGCTAATATGCCAAACGCATCCCCAACCCGGGCCCGGTTACTCATTTCCGCCATTATGTGCGTCCCCTTCAATCGAACTGGAAGCCGAAGAGACCGCCGGTCTCAATAGCGTCGGTCAGACGCACCTCGTTCACAAATGGGCCAAAGTCGAATCCGCTCGGAAAGTCCGGGACCATGTCGCTGTTGAGGGTGACGATGTACTGAAATCCGTATTCCTCAGCCAGTCGCGCACCCAACTGTAGCGAGCTTGCAATCTGACGCTCGTCCACTCCATCAAAGATATGGCTGTCATGCACCAAGAATCCGGGACCGATGTTTCGCTCTTGGAGCAGCGTTGTCACCACAAAATCAAAGCAGAGAATCTGCATATTGTGGATTCCGGCGCTTTCTTTGCTCGAGATCTTCACATCAAACGTTGGACCATTTCGCGATGTATCAACAACGAGAAGTCCGTGCCGCTCTTCGTACAATTCGCTTGAGAACTCTTCAAACCGCGCAATCGCTAGATCCAATCGCTCGCGGCGATCATTGTGATCCCCAATCAGCCTGACCGCTAGCTCAGATCGGCGATTATCGAGCCGTACCTTTCCGCCCTCGATCTTCTGAGCGAGTTCAAACCGCACTTCCAGCTGCTTAACCTGTGCTTGTGCACCAGACACCTCCGCCTGAAGTGCGGCGTATTCCTCTAACGCCCCACCTGAATCGAGGACTCGCATGAGATCAGATCTGCGATTTTCCAAGCTCGCCGACTCGACTCGCCTCGACTCCATTCGTTCGCGCGCAAGCTCGGTTTCGCGCTGCAGGTAGAGCCGGCGATTTCGTAGGACAGAATTGTGGAATTCGTGAACTGAGTCATAGGTATTGTAAATGTGCGCGGGCAGCACAACATTGACTTGGCTCCACATACGCTCAAGCTGCCCGACATCAGGAGGCTGCTCATCGAGCAACATTTCTTCCATTTGCCGGATGAGGTCGCGATCAATTGCGGCTTCATCTCGGAGGTCGCGCAATCGGGTCGTCAGTTGATCGGCTTCGGACACCAATTCTGCGTACTCGTTGACTACTTGGAACTGTTGAACCGCGGCGTGCAACCGTCGAACTCGGTCCCGCGCGACAATCAGTTCGGAACGCAAGTCAGCTGAGCGACCAAGAACGTTTCCAAATTCTGGGCTACTTGCAGCCTTTTGCAGTGCCTTAAGTTCTTGCTCCTGTTTGCGAACCAACTGGACGTCACGAGCGATTGACCAGTCGAGGTCCAAGAAATACGAGATACATACTTGGCGGTCCCACGGCTGCTGCATCCTTGAGTGATCAAATGCCCGTTGAAAACCGTCGTCATGCTGCCGTCGGATCAGATACGACAGCAGAGATCGCATTGTTGGCGAATATGTAGGAGAGTCCTTGTCAAGACCGAACCACGATGAGCCAAGTCGCTCCTTCCATTGCTCAAGACCCAACTCATCACCGTCTGGTCTCGGGGCAGGCGTGCTGTCACCGAAGATCGATTCTTCCGTGTAAGCCAGACCCGGCACGCGCTGCGATACATACAACTTATTCGGCAGAATGCCGGTCCGTGAAACCCACAAGCTCTCGTCACCCACGTTGATCTCGGAAGTGAAGACGCAGGAACGAAGCGGCTCCCGTCGAAACACTGACGAATTCGGTGCATTACCACCGAAGAGAAAATGCAGCAGTCGGATCAGGCTGGATTTACCTGAGCCATTGCGAGTTTGGTGGTCCGATGCCTCGCTCGTCCGGTCGGCCAATACGACATTGAGCCCGCTGCCGAACTCTAACTGCTTGAAACGGGTGTCGTTGCTCGCAACAGATCGGATCATCTCGAATTCCGCACCAGAAAATTGTCGCTACCGAGCTTCACCACTCCTAGTGCATACAGCATGTCAAGTGTCAAGATGAACCAATCAAAACCGACCTCTCTCTTACCAATAGTCGACCGGCGTTCGCGCAGAATTTCCCACAGCCCTGAGACCGTCATAGGCTGCTGCAATGCATCTATAATATCGCCACCAATTGTGATCAAAGCTCGATCTGGGTGGATTCCCTTTGTGGGTAGAATCACTGTTTCATCTCCTCGGGGTTTTCGAAGATGTCACATTCCTCAAAGAAATATGCAATCGTGGCCCCAGCCGCGGCTTGCCTTTTCAAACTGCTCACTGGAGGCAAGATCCACGCTTGTAGCTCAGTGATGACTTCATCAGGTGTAAATGCTACGTTCCTAAGCGATCGATACTTGGAAGCAAATCTTGCCGCCAAGTCATCTCGGTATGTCGGCCGCGCGACCTGCTCCACCAGATAGCGCCGAACTTGGTTCGTGTGTCGCATTGCTTGAAGCAGATAGTCTTGCGAAATGGGATCGAATTGATTGCGTTCGAGCTTGTCATGTGGAACGGGATTGATCTGACCGATTTCGGCAGGAATGATGTCCTCGATTGCGCTCAATAGCTGTACTATATCAGCGATTTCGATAACCAGAAAATCTGCAGGCCTCAAGGGCGGGCCGAGCAGGTCTGCAAGATCCTCATCTGAAAGACCCATCACCAGATGCATCAGTGGGCCATACCCCCACGGTTCACAAACGTGGTGTGAATCACTTGACTCCGAAGCGTTGTGCAGAAAAGCGAGCGCGTAGGGAGGCAAGCCTTCGCGTGAATTGTGGATAAATGTCCAAGTGTCAAACCGGCCTCCCCAGTGTTCAATCGCTCCGTTGTAGTCATCTTCCAGCTTCTTTAACAAGTCACGCTTATTGAAATGCTTGGGAGCGTAGGCCTGGAAGAAGCGTCGCTGAGAAGGCAAGAGGCCGTCGCACTTGCGATCACCCTCGGAACCCGCCGCTGCGACGGGAAGAAAATCCCCGGGGAAAGCCAGTTCCAACACGATTCGTACGAAACTCTCGAATTCGGAGCCCTGCTTTTCGGCATAGGCGAGCCGGAAGTGCATGCGCCAGGCAGCGCGCTCGGTGCTCATGGCACCCGCTCCGCGAGTTGCGGCGACTGCTCAGTCGTTGCTTTATGAGCTAGCAAACGCATGTCGTTGTGGCCATCGAATCGAGGTGAGTAAGAGTGGGCACATGACATGCGCGCAGCGCGAGAGTGCGGCATTTGGGCCGACGGCACAGTCCCACGGTCATAGAACACGGGAAGGGTTGAGGGCGAGGGCGATTCGCGCGCCATGCGCCGGTCTTCTCTGGCTCTCGGGGCGTTGCCTACGGTGGTCGCGCTCCATGGCGGCGTGATTCTGCCCAATTCGTTCTGCGGTGTCCTCGCTGGGTTTGCGGGAGCGGGTGACCCGGTCATGCAGTGATTCTTCTTCGCGGCGCAACTCGGGAACGAATGGAGGCCTGAAGCTCATGGGTGCTCCCCTCGTTTGCGTCGCTATGGCGGTGCGGTCATGCCGGCGGGCGCCAAGTCCGCTCGCCCACAGGGACACGACCCTCCGCTCGCTGCACAGGCTACGCGAGGCGTGTGATACCGGCGCTGTCGACGAAGGTGGAGGGGGCTCTGAAAGGGGCTCGGCAGGCACCGTTGGCATCCGCCCATGCCGACCGTCGGCAGCAGGCGGCGGATGAGCCGAGCGCCAGCTTAGCGGGCCCTGCCTAGCGTAGGTCAAGGGCGAGGTCGGAGGGGCCTGTGGCCTGACGGAGGAGTTCGGGCCAGGAGGTGACGAGGGCGTTGTAGGCGAGGGCCTCGGCTTGTGCGTTCTTGCGCTCGCAGATGTGGAAGAGGCGGTACGCGAGGTCGCGCGGGGCGTCGTCGCCTGCGCCGGCGCGCCGCAGGAGAGCGGCGGCGGCCTGCTCGCCGCCGGTCATCAGGGCATGGCGCAGATGGTGCGTGGTCTCCCAGACGGTCCGACGGCGATCGGTAACGGGATCCCAGTGTTCGTCGAGCTCGTCGGCGCTGAGCAGGCGGCACTCGTTGCCCTTCTGCCACAGGATGCCCGCCTCGACGAGGCCCGCTATGGAGGTGTTCTTGGCCTTGCACAGCGTGTCGGCCTCGCCGGCGGGACCTGTCTCGTGGCCGTGCTGGGCGTACCACGCCAGCGCCCAGCGGGTGTCAGCGTCTAACTCGCCGTCCTGTTCTTCCAGCACCGCGTCAAGGGCGCGGTTGATCTCGGCGAGCGCATCGCGGACTCTCATGGTGCTGCCGTCCGCCTCGACAACCCTCGAATAGCGGGAGAACACCGCCATGCCTGGGCCGATCGACGACTGCGCCAGATCGACGGGGGCGATGTTCTCGGCCTGCAGTTCAGCAAGCGCTTCGGGGAGTTCCCGTCGCAACGCCGTGAGAAAATCACGTCGGCTGACGACCGGCGCGTCGTCAGGCCGACGGCGGCACACCAAGATGATCGAAGAGGCCAGCGAGGCCCGTCCGACTTCGCGAAGTCCGTAGGTTTGCTCCGTGCGAATCGGCCATGTCCGCACGATGGACGCGCCGCTCTCCAACAGCCCTTCCAGCATCGTCTCCCAGCCGGTCGATGCTGTGCCGGAGGCGTCAGTCTCAGACTGCTTGAACGCGTAGAAAACGGTGTAGGGGTAGCGGTCGTCGTGAACACTCCCGATGGCGCGGAACGCTTGGCGCAGGCCACGCTCGAAGTACTCGGCGGCTGCGTCCCAGCCGTCATGGCGCGCCGGTTCTGCGATCAGTTCCTGTTCCTTGGGAACCTGGAGCGTCCCAAACAGGTCGGGATGGATGTCTGAGAGGCACCGTCTCAGCCAGATATAGAAGAAGTCGGAGAGATCAGCGTACGGGATGTTGTCGTAGTACGGCGGATCGGTGCAGACAACAGAGCCGATCGTGCTGACACTGACATCGCGGGCATCTCGCTGAAGTGCGGTGCCGCCGATTGCCGCGGGCGTCCGGCGCAGGACTTCCACCAGATAGTCCAGCTGGCCCAAGAAGTTGCCCGACGATGTCGAGAACGGATTGCCCTCGGCGTACACCCAGATCATCGGCAACGCAGGTCGGGCGAAGACTTGTTGAATCTTCTCACCACCAGGGTCCCAGAAGCACTGGGAGGAAGTGCGGTTTGCGAGACGACCGAGTGCGAGAGCGAGGTAGTGAGTCACGGCATCGGCGTAGGCAATCGGACCGCCGCCGCCCTCGTCGAGGCGACGGACATCGCCGTCGAACCCTGCCTCGACGGCATCAGCAATCACCTGCTCACGAACCTGCGGCAGCAGCGCCGTGAACTTGCACATCGTGGTCAGCTGACGAGGCGTGAACAGATCGGCCCATGTCCGCAGGCCGTAGTTGGGCGTCGTCACAGCGCGGGGGTTGTGCGGTAGGTCACCGCCAGGCGCGTCGTCTGGCGTCGGGACTAGCGAGGCCTCAAGGTGATCCTCGGAGGCTTCGACATAGAAGCGACCCCGAGCGCCCGCAGCCACAATGCACACCAGCTGCGAGCCGAGGCCACCCGCTTGGGCCTGTTCGCGGACCTCCTTGAGGGGTACCGAAGTGCCGCACACCAGGCACGTTGCGCCGCGGCGGGTGACGGTGCCCTGCTTGGGGCAGCCCGAGCCATGGCGGACCCTGAAATGCACTCGCTGCGTCGCTGCGTCAACTTCGGGCGCCAGCCATGCCTCGCGGTTCTTGCGCCGTGACAGGGCGAAGGAGTTGAGCAGCGGCATCCGCGCCTCGCACGCTGGGTTGCTGCACGGCACCGTCCGCGCCCAGAGCCAAGCAATAACAGTTGCGGCATCGTCGCCGGGAATCTCCACGGTCGGGTACAGCCCGATGAGGCGGTCATGCGCGAGGTCGCGCAGCACACCGCCGTAGTGCCGCACATCCTCAGCCAGCCCGGTCGCTCCTGGGTAGTTGGCTTCAACCGCCAAGGTGCCACGCCGTTCGCAGATCGGTTGGCGACCAGCGAACTTGGGGGGAATCTCAATCAGGGCCTTGTTGATGAGCACCGCGACCGGATTGAGGTCGCCGGCATGAGCGATAAGACCCAGCCGTTGGGCCTCCAGCGGGATGCTGCCGCCACCGGCGAACGGATCCAGCACTGAGGGCATGTCGCCATCGCACGACTTCGATATCTCCGCTCTGGCCGTGGAAAGTACCTCCTCGTTTGACGAGTTCTTCCACTGCACAAGGTCTTCGATGATCTTGAACAGACGCTGGCGTTCTTCCTCTTGGTCCTCGGCTGTGGGGAACCGATCAGGATGCGCCGAAGGGTCATCCACAAGCTGGGCGAACAACACGGCTCGGCACGCCGCCAGCGGGCGTCTGGCCCACCACAGATGCAGCGTCGACGGATGGCCGTGACGTATGGACTTCTCCCGGGCCGAAGCCGTGTTGATCGGACCAAGAGGGAGGGCGACTTCGATGAGCTTCTTCTTCACGCGCTGCGCTCCGGGGTTGGCTGTGTGAAATCCGATGGCTCACGGCCGCGTGCCCACAACGAGGTCCAGTTGAAGTTCACGCTGGTGACCTCGAACAGGTTGTCCTTGGAACTCACGTCGAGCGGCCCCGGCAAGTAGCGCACATTTTCGCCGCCGTCCGGCACGACTTCTACGAGCGCAAGTATCCAGCGGTCGGGCTCGTTGAGACTGGTGAGTATCTCGTTGCGACTGACGGTGACTGTCGTCGCGCCGGTCACCCTGCCCTTGACTTCCAGGTAGCGGTAGCTGGTCACCGCGCCTGCGGTCTGGCTCGACCGGATGTCGAAACCGGGATGGTTGGAGCGTTCGTCGTTGAGGTCCACCGCGTCCCAGCCTGCGGCGTGTTCGGCGGCCAGCACCGCGGCGATTGCGCGACGTTCGGTCTCGCGCTTCGACAGCTCGTCGCCGACGACCTGTTCGGCTGCCCCTGACCCGGACGGCAAGAGCTCCGCTAGAAGGCCCGCAGGCACTACGAAGGCGCCGCCCACCACCCTCGGCGGCAGTGCGCTCACGGTCCGCTCGCGTTCCAGCGCCGCGAGTCGCGTCTTCAGGCGAACCGCGTACTCGTCGGCGCGACGGCGTGCGGTGTCGGCGTTCATCTTCGGCACCCGGCCCGCCTCGACATCGAGCTGCAGTTGCGCTGCCCGGTTGTCCCAGTAGTTGATCTCTTTGGTCAGCCGCCGATACACCGCCTCGCGCGTGCGTTCCACCCGTGAAACGGTGCGCGCTCGCACGGACGCCAGGTGCTCGGGTGCGGACACATTGATGGCGTGGTCCATCCCCAACATCTCGGCGCTGGCGCCCGCAGAGCGTTGGTGCTCCACCAGATGCGCTACCGCTGCCGCCTCGGACTCGCTCGCTGGGCGATAGTCCAGGTATCGGGCATGCGAACTCGCTGTCGGCTCGCCTGCCTCGGGAATCTCCGCGAACTCGAAGCGGCGGCTCACCACCGTGTGCGGTGCCTTCGCGGAGGGCCGGGAATCGGCCACCTCGTGCTCCAGCATCACCATCACCCTCGGCGCTGTGCCCGCATCCGCGTCGTCCACCAACACCGCACCGCGACGGATCTGGTCGCGATGGTTCTCCAAGGTCAAGTCCACAACGGCGTCCAGCAGGGGATGACCGGGTGCCAGCAGGTCGGCGTCGGGCACACCGGTGCCCTCGGTCAGGTCCTTGTCGAACGTGACACGCGTGTAGCGCTCCAGCAGCGCAGGCGCACCCTGCGCAGCCACCGTGCGGCTGTGCTGACGCACCGACAGGGGCACTCGTCGGATCTGAAACCGGCCCGGCTCGACCTCGCGCATCGCGCCGCCCAACTCGCCGAAGGCCGCCTCGAAGAACGCACGCACGTAGTGCGGCTGGATGCGCCGCAGCGCCGCTTCGTCCATGTCGCGCCGAATGCGATCCAGGTCGGAGTAGCCGATCACCTCCGATGCCAGCACCGGATCGGTAATCGCTGCGGCCACCCGTGCCGGCACGTCGGCGTCAATCACCTCGTCGAGACGACGGCGCACTTCGGGGCGGTCGCCGTACCGGATCGCCTCCAACAGCAAGCCGCGCAGCTCCCGGCCCGACAGCACCTCTCCGAGCACGTCGTAGACCTGCCCGTCGAAGGTCTCACGCATCTGCTCGATCTTCTCCAGCAGACGCACGTACACCTGCGCCTCGCGGGTCTCATCGGCCACGAGGTTCCACATGTGGCACACCTCGGTCTGCCCGATCCGGTGGACCCGCCCGAACCGCTGCTCGATCCGGTTCGGGTTCCACGGCAGGTCGTAGTTGACCACCAGGTGAGCCTGCTGCAAGTTGATGCCCTCGCCCGCGGCATCCGTGGCCACCAGCACGAGCACGTCGGGGTCTTGCATGAACCGGTGCTGGATGCGGCGGCGCTCGTCACGGCCCGTGCCGCCAGAAATGAACACAACCTCCTCGTCGGTACCCAGGAACGTCCGCAACCGGTCCACGAGGTAGTTCAGCGTGTCGCGATGCTCGGTGAACACGATCAGCTTGCGCCGCTCTCCCGATGCGGAGTGCATTTCGGGAGCGTCGCTCAGCGTGCGCGACAACTGGGCCCACTTGGTGTCGGTGCCCTCGGAACGCAACCGGAACGCGAGCCCTTCCAATTGCCTCAAGGTGCCGACCTCGGCCTCCAGCTCCGCGATCGTCACCGCTGCGGTGGCCGCATCGACCACTTCGGCGTCGACTTCGGCTTGCTCGGACTCGTCGAGTTCGTCGTATGCATCGGGGTCCAACACCGCCGAATCACCGCCGTCCGCGGCCAACAGGCGTGACAGACGCTCTTGGCGGCCCGACAGCCCCAGCCGCGACGCTCGCACCGCTTGCCGCTCCTCGGCGATCCGGCCTTCCAGACGACCGCGACGCCGAAGCAACGACTGATAGATCGCCTCGGGAGACGATGCCAGGCGCCGCTGCAGCACCGTAAGTGCGAACCCCACCGTGTTTCCCCGACGACCGTCGCCGCTGTCGCGAATCCTGTCCGCCGCGTTCATCTGCTCGCGGACGTACGACGTCACCTCGTCGTACAACGCCATCTCCGCCTCCGACAGCCGATACCGAACCGTCGAGGAACGGCGCTCGGGAAACAGTGGCCGACCCTCGAAGGTCAGCAGCCGTTCCTTCACCATCCGGCGCATAAAACCGGAAGGGTCCGTCGCGTGCACGCCGTCGCGGAACGGGCCCGCGAACTGGTCGCCGTCTAGCAGCGCGCAGAACAACTGGAAGTCTTCCTCCTTGCCGTTGTGCGGAGTTGCTGTCATCAACAGCAGGTGCTGCGACGTAGCGCCCAAGAGCTCACCCAACTGATACCGGAGTGTCTTACGAATCTCGTCGCCCCAGAAGTGCGCCGCCATTCGGTGCGCTTCGTCGACCACCACCAAGTCCCACTCGGCGCGACGCAAATACGGCTCCAGTTCTTCGCGGCGTCGAGCGATCTGATCGACACGCGCGATCAGCAGCCGCTTGCGCTCGAACACGTTCACGCTCGCAATGGCGTCGAGGTCGTCCTTCGTCACCACATCGAAATGAAGATCGAACTTGTCCCTCAACTCTTCCTGCCACTGAGCTGTCAGATTGCCGGGAACCACGACCAGTGCCCGCTCCAACGCCCCACGCAACATCAGTTCCTTCATGTACAGGCCCGCCATGACGGTCTTGCCAGCCCCAGGATCGTCTGCAAGCAGGAAGCGCAACGGCTGACGCGGCAGCATCTCCCCGTACACCGCCTCGATCTGGTGCGGCAGCGGGCGCACACGGCTCGCGTCCAGCGCCAAGTACGGGTCAAAGAGGTGCGCCAAGCGGATGCGTCGGGCCTCAGCGGCCAGCCGGAACAGCCGACCGTCACCGTCGAAAGTGAACGACCCACTGGTTTCGGGGGCTACCGGACGCAGGGTCGCCTCGTCGGCGCGGAATACCACCCGTTCCCCGAGCGTGCCGTCAGCACGACGGAACGTCAACGTCAGAGCCTGGGTGCCATGCCACTGGACAGCTACGACCGCTACGGGCGCGCCCGGCTCCACGCCGCGTAGCTGCGCGCCTGTACCGACGTCCTCCAGCCTCACAACCGCCGAACCGCCCGAGGTACGCTCGCCGCTGTCCGCCGCGTCACCCCGCGCATCAGCAGACCTTACCCGCAATCGTGAGATTCGCCGCCTGGAAAGGGCTGTGCCCGGTCCGCCATCACACCCGGAGACTGATCTCTATGCGCCGTCATCGGGCGAACAGTATCTGCCCGGTGACAGCAACCGTAGGTGCCTGCTGAATCGCGACGCATCTTGATGCTGCCAAGTGCACTCAATTCACGTTTGACTATAGGAGCCGATCACTCTGGAGGCGATTCTGTGTCTTCTTCCAGCGACGACAGGAGCTGTTCCAGTTGGTTGGCCTCTTTGCTCTTTTCCAAGTATGAACGGTATTGGCCGCGGGCGTTTGCAATGAGTTCTTCGTACAATACGAAGCGGCCTCCAAACGACATGAACGCATTGCCGGTATAGCCGGAGTCGTCTAGGAAAGTATGCTTATGCACGACTCGTGGGTTAGATCCGAGCACAAATACAACTTCAACCTTCTCATCCCCTCGACGCTGATCTTGGAGAATTGATGTCAATCCATCAAAATATTTCTGACCCTGCATCGCGAGCTCTTCGACAGTAAGATTACGACCGCTGCGTTTCAATTCGATTATGACATGCGAGCCCGCCGATTTCCGGTAACGGATGTCGAGCCGTCCTCTGATTTCGTTGTCTTCGTCGTCGGTCGCTAAAATGCCAGGATCGACCCTGCGTAGATCTTCCTCCATGTGTATATCCTCGGTTGCCCGTTCCCACGCAGGGTCCAAGAGATAGAGATTTTCGAAGAGGTGCTCCTGCACCACACGCTCCAGATCGTTTTCGTCGGCAAGGTTCTCTAATTGGCGAATGGATTCGACACGCCCGCGTAGGATGTCCACCCAAAGGCTTGCCTCGTACTCGCCTTGGGCACCGAGGAGTCTAAGGAGTTCTTCAGCGTTCACGCTTGCTAGCTTGTCGAGTTCCTGTGTGTTCTCGCGCAATCCAATCCGAGCGAAAGCGAGCACACCATGCCTGTACAGGGATGCTCTTTGAGATCTCTCGTTTTCGGAATCCATTGGAAGCGCAGCTATGGTTGAAATGATCTTGTGCGCGGCTTCCTGTTGCCACGGCGGCAATTCGTCGTGCCATTGCTTCAGGATCGGGAACTGTTCGAATGCATCCTTAGCTTTACGCTTGGGCCTCTCCGCGTTCCATTGATCCGAAGCTTTCTTGAAGGCTTCTCGCAAGAACGCGTGCAAAGCCTGGACGCGCGAATCGTCTTCGATGAGCCGTTGGCGGTCACTCGTCGCGATGTCGTCCTCGGTGTCAATATCTAAGAAATCGGCCTCAATTTGACCCGTAACGTAATTCGCAAAAACTCTCGAAAAGTCGAGCTTGTCAATGATGCCCTCGTGGATCGGTCGCTTCCTCGCCAAGATCATGATGTTCTTGAGCGAGCCCACCCCATCTTTGTCAACCAAGTCCGATGGCGTAGGAGCCGTCCCGATCCATCCACGCACTTCCCGGTCATCTCGACCGTCAATTTTGTAGTCCTCCAATACGAATCGCTTGACGACTGCTGGGAGAGCGTTTGCTGGGAGGCGCAGTTCGCCAAATTCCCAGATGTATTCCAACCGTTGAAGGTCTTGCCGATCGGCGTGCGAGAGTTGGCTACCGTCGATTTCGATCTTGAAACCACCTTCCGATCGCGGCGTTTGGTCGAGCACATCAAACCGGCGCGCAAGTCGCTTACGGAGTGCAGCAGCCGTAATGGACACACGCTTGCTCTTCAAGCGCTTCATGATGATCGTGGTACCGGAGTCAAAATACTCCGCCGGCACATCAACCTCAGGAGGGCTATACACCTTCTGCTGTTTGATGTGCTCTTTCAGATCATCAACAATGATTGTGCATCCAATGCTCACGCTACCCTTGTTCGAGTAGACGACCACTTCATCAGCAATTGAGAAGATGCTCAACTTCCCAATGCCTTTGCTACCCATAAACGGACGTTCCCACTTCTCCGAATGAGAGCCTTCAACCTGCCGTTTTTGGTATCCCGTGACGAGGAATCGGTCGTCGAGTTCGTCTCGTGTCATCCCATGGCCGTCGTCAGCTACAACTACGCTGGATTCGTCGTTCTTCCATTCGATTCGGACGAGTGTTGCGTCCGCGTCGTAGGCGTTCGCGACCAGTTCGGTCAGTACAGCGGCTGCGTTGCTGTACAGATTGATTCCAAGCGATTCCAGAACGGCCATGTCGATCGTCATGGTGAGCGGTGGTGTCTTATTCATAGCGGTCACTCTTCCTTGAGGCTGGCCACAAAAGCGCGGCCGATTGCTTCCGCAAGCGGCGGCGGCACGGCGTTGCCTATGTGCCGGCCCAGTGTTGTGAGACGTACGTCACCCTCTACCGAGACGAACTGGTAGTCCTCGGGGAAGCCTTGGAGTATGGCAGCTTCGCGCAACGAGATCGCTCGGTCTTGCTCGGGATGGCCAAAACGGCCGGCACCAAAGTTGTGGAAGTAAGTCGTGACGGTCGGAGACGGCCTGTCCCAGCGCATTCGGGCGTAGACGTTCCTGAACGCAGCTCCCGTGGTACGCCGGTGACATGCGGCTCGCAATTCTTCTGGCCAGTCATGCCAAGTGCCGCCGGGCTTGGAAACAGCAATACGCCTCAGATTGAGCTGCGACAGAGCGCGGCTGCGATGCATCGGGTCGGCCTCGTCAGCGGTGCCTGCCTCGATCGGCGGAAGATGCCCTATCGCCTGAGCGACCGTCTTCGGCGGACAGTCACGCTGCGCCCCGTCGGGGACATTGACGTGCCCCAGCAGGGAACCCACGAGAACCAGACGTCGGCGTGTTTGGGCGATTCCGTATTCCGTGCACGGGCATATCCGATAGTCGATGGAATAGCCGAGTCGGCGCAGCCGAATTGCGAAGTCTTGGAATATAGACTTGCCCCGAATCCTTGGTACGTTCTCGGTCGTGACAAGTTCAGGGCGCGTCTCTTCAACCAATCGTGCGAGTTGCCGCAAGAGTGCCCATCGACTGTCATTCGAAGAACTCGTTCCTTTGCGGTAGGACGAGAATGGCTGGCACGGAGCGCATCCGGCCAAGAGTCTTACCGCGCCGTCGGGCCAGAGATCGGACAATTCCGCGGATGTGACCTCACGAACATCCCGCTCAATGAACCGGGCTCCGGCCACGTTCGCCTCGAAGGGGAACCGGCAGGAGCCATCGAGGTCGACGCCGGCTACGACTTCGATGCCCGCCGCAGCCAGACCGCTGGACAAGCCTCCGATTCCGCAGAAGACGTCAACTGCGGCGATGTGCCCCCCGGGCGGAGGAGCGGTCCTCGGGCCGTCGGACGGTGTGAGCGCTGCACGGCGGTCTCGGATTACAAGCTGCTGCTCTCGCTCGCCCATCGACAGCCCCCTTTGCGACGCACCTCGGCTGTCATCAGCCTCCGGTGACTCTATGCAAAGAATGCCCATGTTTCGCCCGCCTCCAGCAGTCCTGGAGGCGGCACCATAATTCGCTCCATCTCGGATGGCTCGAACTTTGTCAGGCCTCCTGCGTAGGTGCGGCCGCCTGACAGGGTTGCTCGATCTCGAAGCACCCTCGTCAAGCTGCACAGCGCCTCTTCTGACAGCGATTCCATCGGATAGATGCCGTGCACGGTGTTGAGGTTTCTTGCAGCCGCAAGGTTGCGCACGAAGGCAGGCGGCCGCCGCGCCATGTAGGTGGCAAGGAGCGGAGCCGGGCTGCGCAGCTTGACGGACCACCATGGTTTCCGGTGTCGAGCGATGTAGCCACTGGCAGCACCCGCACGGCGGGCCGCTCTCAAGAACCGCTCCACAAGCGCCTTGGCGTCAGCGTCAAGGATGTCCAAGTCCTCGGGCAGATCAATCACCGCCCTCAGATCGCCGCAGCCGGCTAGTACGCCCGACACTGAGTTGAAGAGCTCCGAGGCCTTCGTCACAGCGGGGACCAGCACCGACGAGGGCAGCCGCGGGTCGCCCTGCTTGGTTACCCACGTCGCATTTGCGCCGGTGACAGCCCCTCGGTGCACCCGGCAGAAATCGCCCAGCGCGACAAAGCCACTGGGAATGGACACACGGGGTTCCAGCAGCGCGGACCAGCGGCGCTGCGCACGCAATTCTCCGGGGCTGAAGCTCTCGCCTCCGGCCAAGCCCCGCAAGTCTTCCGTATCGGTGATCTTGCGCACCCGAACCCGCTGCTGTGTCTCACCGACATCAAACGCCATGACGGTCGCCGTCGTGACGGCGTCTGCGAAGGCTTGGGTACGCGCGTCGAGGATGTGAATTGAGAGACCGCCCAACGGCCCGGCGAACAACTCCCGCGCAAGCTGTCCATAGCCAACATCGAGCCACTCGGACGAAGTAACGAATACGCCGAAGTCGCCCGTTTCGGCGAGATGCGCCGTAGCCAGCAAGAAGTGCACATGCAAGCCCGCGAGCGCTGACGCCTTCAGACCTAGATCAGCAGAGCGCTCTCGCAACCAGGATTTCCACCCTGGCGCAATGTCGTGGTGGCGTACGTAGGGCGGGTTGCCGACAAATGCCGTTGGGCTGGGAATTGACGGCAATCGCAGCGCGCGATAGTCAGTGGTGTCCACCACCGACCGCCCGTCGAAGCCCAACACGGTCAGATTTGCGCGGGCTGTCAGTGCTGCGAGCGGATCGATCTCAACCGCCATGAGTTGCGCCTCGGGCAAGTACCGGCCGACCGCACAGAGGAACCTCGCAGAGCCAGCGCCGGGATCCACTACCCGTGCTGCCCGCTTGAAGTGAGCCAACCATTCCGACATGGGCCCGACCAGCGCCGCAGGCGTGTACGTGGCGCCTAGCTTGCGGCGCTGCGCTGTCGAGCGGAGCCTGGCGAAAGACGCGCCCAACGGATCGTCTCCTGCCCGGATCGCAGTCGCCAAGTCTTCGAGCTCGCGTGGTGGTAGCGACTGACCCGCAGCTTCAATGAGCTCGGACTCCGCGCAACTCACCTCTGCGAGATCACCGCCGCGAATCAGGGCCCAAGCAGCAGCGCAGAGCGCTCGTTCGTCCCCAATTCCGGTGTAAGCGGGACTGGCAAGCGGGGCGTCCGTCAGGGTCAAGACCATTTGCTCGCATGTTCGCATACCTCACCTCCGCAATAGCGGAGGACATCCTCCGCGTTTCCACTTATCATCGCCAAGAGGTGTGACAACGATTGTTCGCTGTCGCGCCGGCGCCACGTGACGCGGCAATACTCGGCCACCTCGGTTCCTCCTGCGGGAGGCCGATAGATCAACACCTGAGTTGGGTGTTGCGAGACGCAGCGAGGAATGAACACATGAACGCTGGCGAGCGGCTGCAAACCATCCAGACGATTCACGACTCGCAGTTGCGGATCGTGCTTTCGGTGACGGGCGGCGGCGTGCTGGCGCTGAGCGACCTGCTGACGATTCCGGGCGGCTCGCGCACGATCCTCGAGGCCGGCGTCCCGTATTCGGTGAAATCGCTCTACGAGCTGATGGGCTCCGACCTCGAGCCGCATGTGTCCGACGAGGCCGCGCTCGCGATGGCCGACGGCTGCCTGGCCCGGGCGCAGTACCTCGTCTCGACACCGAGGCCCGGAACCGAGCCGTGGCCACTCGCCGGAATCTCGTGCACAGCTGCGCTTGTGACTGATCCGCCGCGACGGGGCGAAGACCGGGCACACATCGCAGCCGTGACCGACTCAGGCACACGCATCGACCGCAAGATCACCTACGGGACTGACGATCGGATCGCCCAGGACCGCGAGACTTCCGACGCACTGCTCGAGCTCATCGCGGAGATCGCCACCAGCTGAGCATCCACTGCCCTGCCGCCCGGGCACTGGATCAACGGAACAAGCCGTCGCCGATGCCCTCGGCGATCTCCTCGGGCGCATAGCCGGCATCCGCCCATACGTCGAAGTTGTGCTCGCCCAGGTAGGCGGGACTGAGATGGCGCGGGAACCAACGCTGGCCGTTCCACAGCCCGGCGAAGGCATCGACGGTGCGCTCGCCGAACACTGCATGGTCCACGGGTTGCCAAAAGCCACGAGCCGCGTGCTGGGGATCGTCGGCGAACAGCTGCTGAGAGCTCTGCACCGGTCCCGCAGGAACGCCCGCTGTTTGCAAGGCATCGGCTGCCTCGACAGCAGTGCGCCCCGCTGCCCATTCACCGAGCACTTGGTCGATGACCGTGCGGCGATCGCGACGGCTTTGCTCGGTGGACAGCGTCGGATCGTCGAGTCGGAGGTCCGCCAACAGCTCCGAGAGCCCCAGCCACTGCGCCGGCTCGGTCACCGTCACCGCTACGAAGCCGTCACTGCACGCGTACACCTCGTTGGGCACGTGGTCGGCAATGCCGTCGCGGTTGCCTTCGGGCCGGGGCGGCGACACGCCGGCCGACTGGCGGATGATCGCCGCGCCGATCGCGTACGTGCCCACTTCGAGCTGCGCCATGTCGATGCGCTGCCCCTTGCCGGTGCGTTCGCGGGCATACAGCGCACCGACCGTCGAGACCGCTGCGGCAAAGCCCGCCAGGTGGTCATTGAGCGAGAAGCCCGGACCGACGTCGCCGCGGTCGGCGAAATTCGTCAGGTGCGTGATGCCGCACACCGCGTGCACCGTCGGCGCATACGAGATGACATGCCGCCACGGTCCGTCGTGGCCGCAGCCTGACATCGTCACGTAGACGAGTCGCGGGTTCCACTCGTGGACGGTTTCCCAGTCGAGACCCCACGCGTCCAGCACTCCGGCGCTGAAGTTCTCGATCAGCACGTCGCAGGACTCGATCAGCCGCCGGGCCGCAGCCAGCGCGTCGGGATGCTTCATGTCGAGTGTGGCGCTGCGCTTGGAGCGGTTCCACACGAAGTAGTAGGGGAAGTCGGGCGAGTTGACGAGCGTGGAGCGCTCCTCGCTCTGAATGCGAATCACGTCGGCACCCAGATCTCCGAGCAGCTTCGTGGCAGACGGTCCGGCGAGCACCCAGGTGAAATCGGCGATCCGTATCCCGTCAAGTGGTCGCCGGTCATTGGCGCCCTCACTCAACGCTGCACTGACCGGGCTGCGGCTGGCCCCATTGCGGGCCTCACTCGCCGGCGCCGCCCATGACGCCAAGATCTCATCGAGAGGCGTGTCGAGGGCGGCCGGCGGGCTCGGCGGGATCGATCCAGACCTGCCGGCGTCGCTCCAGCGCACCAGACGGCCCGGGACGCGCACCGGGCCCGCCCCGCCTGTCGCTGCCCCTGCGGGCACATGCGAGCCGTTTGCAGCAGTCCTCCCTGGCGCCGCGACCTCGGCGAAGAACTCCCGGTAAGCAAACTGCGGGTTTGCGGACACCTCGGCAATATCCAGCACGCCACCGAAGGCGACATGGCGCTCCTGCGCCTCCCACCACACCTCGCGGGCGTCACGGGGCGCTATCCAGCGGCGGACAGCATCCATGACCTCGGTCACGTCCATCAGCACGTCCGGTGGGTCCGCGCCGACCCACCGCGCCACGTCGTCAAATCCGGTCTCGACCATCCATTCGAACAGCAGATCGGGTGTCGGGGTCGGCGTGATCATGACGTAGCCGCCGTCGCCGCCTCGACACTCGGCAAGGTCGTATGCACCAAGCCAATGCAGAGCGCCCTGCCGGGGAGCCACCTTGGGCAGGGGCAACACGTCGTCGAAGAAGTACTGCATGAACAGGTTCTCGATCGAGCCAGTGACCGTCTCGTGAATGGACAGGTCGACGTGCGCGCCCCGACCCGTCGAACGTGCCGACAGCGCCGCCGCGACGCATGAGGTCGCCGCCACGAACCCCGCGTAGTTGTACGCCTGCCGGCCCCACACGTTGAGCGGGCGGTCAGCCAGGCCCGTGAGCGCCATCATCCCGCCCATGGCGGCTGATACCAGATCGGAGCCCAGCCACTGCGCCCGCGGGCCCGTGCGCCCGAACGGCGTGATCGACACTTGCACCAGCGCTGGGTTCTCGGCGGCCGAGTCCGCGTAGTCGATGCCCAGTTCGGCCAACCGCCCGGGGCATTCGGTTTCGATCACCAGATCGGCTGCCGAGGTCAGCCGCCGGTAGGCGTCGCGACCCTCGGCAGTGCTCACGTCCAACCGGCAGCGGCGCTTGCCGCCGTCGTACCACCAATCGGCCACGCCACCGAGCGCGGCCGAAGCCCGATCAGCCAGCGGCAAACCCGGCGAACCAGTGCCGACCCGCACCACGTCGGCGCCCAGTTCGGTCAGCAGCTTCGTCGCGAAGCGGCCCGAATCGCCGGTCAAATCCACGACGCGCAACCCTGACAGCGCTCCCTGGACAGGCGGAGGATTACGCGGCGGGCTCATGACGGCCCGAAACTAGCCTCACGGCCGCTCTTCGAATCGGGCTAGACAACCAGTGTTGTATGTACCATGCTGCAGTCCCCACCGATGGGAATTAAAGCAGTACTTCGCTTGACGCGAGTCCTTTGACCGCATGAAGGTCGCGCATGAGACAATCTCGGCCAAGTGTGCTGTCGGCTTGGCTGGGCAGCTGCAGACGTGTGCCGAAGATGCGAGAGGATCCGGGTGGCTGTCGACTACAACGGTGTCTTCGAGGCGGTTATACAGGGGCCATGGCTCGATATCCCCGAGGCGCAGCGGAACGCCGCTTCTTCTGATCGCCACGGGCAGCTGCCGAGCGACGCTCCCGATGCATATGCGCTGCATGATTGTTTCAACTACCAGCGAGGCCACGCAGACGTATTCCGCGAGGTCTACAAGAAGTCTCGCCACGTTCCGCCACGGAAGGGCGAACGCCTGCGCGTGATCGACATTGGGGCCGGTGCGGCCACGGTCGCAATCGCCCTTGGCGAAGCCCTCGGCCGGAAGAAGCTACAGACGCCTCGATTACTTGGCCTTCGACCCAAATCCCATGATGCGAAGCCTTGGCGAGCAAGTATTGGATCACCTTGATGCCGACTTCAGATCGGCGAAGTATGTCGAATCGCTCGACACCATCGACTTCACCGATGGAGATCGGGTGCTCTTCACGTTCGGCTACGTGTCACACCAAGAGACTGTGTCGTCGCTGGACATTGACCAGTGGGCATCCCTGATCGAGCGAGCTGTCACCCAAGTCAATCGCGCTATCGAGTTGATCTACACCACGGCAGGAAACACCTACAGCCTCGAGTCCAAGCTTCCCGCGCTTGGCGAGAAACTCGAGGAGGCTGGACTGCAGCGAACCTCCGATCCCGTCTGCGTCCAAGTTCCCCGGAAGTTTCCGGCACTCGGCAGCCGCGATGGGCGCGTACAGTGGAAGCCAGATTCCGACCTGTGGAAGGTGCAGGCGCAACGCTGGGTCTTGCGGGCATGAGCATGCAGCTATCGCTACTCGCTGAGGAAACAACAGTTGCTCCCACCGGACTCGTGTACCACGAGCAGTTCTTGACAGCGCCGGAGGAGCTAGACTTTCTCGCGCAGATCGACGCCTCCGAGTGGCTTACCGACCTCTCCAGACGGGTGCTTCACTTCGGATTCAAGTACGACTACTCGAACCGCAGGCTTGACGAGTCAGCTCGCATCGGTGCGTTTCCCGCATGGCTGACGAGTCTCGCATCCAAGGTCTACACCGCGGCATCCGAAGACGTGCAGCGGCTGCTCGAGGCTCAGCAGCCTTTCGAACAGGCAATCGTGAACGAATACCAGCCCGGACAGGGAATCGCGCCTCACATCGACAGAGACTGCTTCGGTCCGGCTGTCGCGACCGTGAGCTTGGGATCGGCGATCAACATGGATTTCTCCCGAGACGCGACCGGCGACGAACACGTTCAGCGGCTGGAGCCACGCAGCCTCCTCCTGTTGCACGGAGAAGCACGCACCACCTGGCGTCACAGCATCGCAAAACGACGCAAGGACGAGTGGCACGGTCAGGTATTGGAGCGCAAGCGGCGCGTCTCCATCACGTTTCGCACTATCGCTGATCTGATACCTGCGCAGACCTGACGCCACGGACGAACTGCTGAAGTGGGAGTTCGGGACGGAGTGCTGGTGAGAACGCAGGCGCCCGCCGTTAACTCGATTGACAGCTCGCGGCCGCCATGAAATTTCGGTAGAGCTGCTCGGCGTCGGTGGCGAAGCCGTCCATGGCGCGGTCGGCGTCAGCGGCGAGGGCATCGAGCGAGCCAGGGCCGAGGGTCGACTCCAGGGCGTTGCGGTACGCGTCGATCTCGCCCCAGTTGCGCACCGTGTCGTCCTCGACCTCCACGTGATACTGCATCGACCACGCCCATTGCCCAACCCGCATCGCCTGTACCCGGCACTCCGGGGAGCCGGCCAGCACAACCGCTTCGTCGGGAGGCTGGGCCACCTGCACCGAATGCCACTGCAGGGCGTGCTGGCGATCGCCCATCTGGTTGAAAATCGGGTCGTCGCGGCCTTCGGGGGTGAGATCCACGGCCAGCACCCCGATCTCGGGCGGGCGCTGAGGGCCGCACGTTCCTCCAAGGGCGTCGGCCAGCAATTGGTGCCCCAGGCACAGCCCGAGGAATGGGCGCTGCAGTTCGCGCACCCAGCTGCGTATTGCCTGCTTCTCCGGCACCAGCCACGGGCAGTCCTCCACGTCCCACACGTCCATCGGGCCGCCCATCACCCACATGGCGTCGTAGTCCTCCAACGGCGGGATGGGCTCGCCCTCGTCGAGCTCTACCGCAGTCCATTCGACGCCGTCGGACCGCAGGAAGTCGCGTAGCCGGCCCGGGTGCTCGCAGTCGATGTGCTGGAGTACGAGAAGTCGCATCGACCCCGTTGCTACCACGCCCGGGGGTGGCTGTTCACGCCCTTGATGGGCCTGCGATCATTCCGGCGTCGTGCACAGACCGGCAAGGCTGCCAATCGCCGTATCGCGGCGCGGCTGGCGTACCTCGTGCTCGTCGTAGCCGTTGGTGGTATAGCCGAACGACAGGCCAGTAGCCGGGTCGGCCCAAGCCAGCTGCCCGCCCGCGCCGTTGTGTCCGAAGGCCATCGGCGAAACCGTGCGTCCCAGCCCGCGCATGTTCGACATCCCGTCGTCGCCTGCCAGGAAGAGCCCGATCGAGCGATTGGCGGGCATGCCCATCGGGTCGGGCAGGGTGTTGCGCACCTCACCAGTGCCGATGGCCAGCATCTCGGGATCCCACAGTCCATCCGGATTATGCAGCAGGCCCTGGTAGAAGAGCGCCACGTCGACCGCGGTGCCGAATGCCCCACCGCCGGGCACGCCGACTTCGCGCACCGACGGCTCGTTGAAGCGCAGGATGGCCTCGTTGGTGACCTCGGTCATCGGCAGCTCGCGGACGCCGAACGTCGCCTCGAGCTCGTCGGGTGTGGCCGGCTCGCCCACAAGGATCAGCTCGGCGATGCCGTCCTGGTCCTCAGGTGCCAAGCCCAGCATGCGAGGCAAGCCCAACGGCCCGGTGACCCGGTTGTGCACCTCGTCGCGGAAGTCGTTGCCTGTGACCGCGTTGATGATCTCAGCGAGGACCCAATGCGCGGAGGTGGGGTGGTACTCGTACCTGGTGCCCGGCGCCCAATTCAACCGCCAGTTCGCCATGGCCGCAAGCCGCGACTGTGAGGTATCCCACCGCGGCGGCTTCAGCGGAGCATGCGGGAAGCCCGACATGTGAAGCATCACCTGTTCGACGGTGATCTGGTCCTTGCCGTTCTCGCCGAAGGGCGGGACATAGCTGGCCGCAGTGGCATCGAGCTCTACCGTTCCCTCACTGAGCAGCTGCCACATCGTCGAAGCCACGAACGGCTTGGTTGCGGAGAAGATGCAGTACCGGGTGTCGTCAGTGGCGTCGCCGAAAGTGGCCTGCGCCACGATCTCGCCCTCGAAGCCGACGGCCACACCGCAGCTCGGCAGCAGACCCGATTCGATCTCGCGTTGGCATCGATCAATCAGCGCGTCGATGCGTGATTGCTGGATGGTTCCGTTGGACGATGTCGCAGTGCTCACGGCCTTGGCCTAGCACCCGCGGCTACCGTCTCGCTCGATTCGGGGATCGCTGCCGCACAAGGGGGAAGCAATGAGCAATGGCCCAATGAGAGACGACCCAATGAGAGACGACCCTATGAGAGACGACACCGCAACCAATGAGACGATCGAGTTCGGGCTGGCAATTCGCCGCAGCGACGACATCGCCAGCCAGGCCCGCGAGATCGAAGCGCTCGGCTACGACTACGCGACCACCGGCGAGCACGTGTTCTTCCATGTGCCGACGTCCAATGCGTTCATCTCGCTCGCAGTCGCGGCGGGTGCCACCACAACGCTCAAGCTGATGTCGTCGATCACGCTCCTCCCGCTGTACCCGGCTGCGCTGTGCGCCAAGCTGGCTGCGTCGCTGGATGTGGCCTCGGGCGGGAGATTCCACCTCGGTGTGGGGGTCGGCGGCGAGATGCCGTCGGAATTCGAGGCCTGCGGCGTACCGGTGCGCGAGCGCGGCGCTCGCACGAACGAGGCGCTCGAGATCATCCAGCGGCTGTGGACCGAAGACGACGTCACGTTCGAGGGCCGCTTCAACACGCTGTCGGGTGTCACGCTCGCGCCCAAGCCGGCCTCGCCGCCGCCCATCTGGGTGTCCGGCCGCCAAGACGCCGCGTGGAAACGAGCCGCTCGCTACGGCGACGGCTGGCTGCCGTACATGTACACGCCCGAGCGTCTGGCACAGTCGATCGAGGCGATTGCGGGGTACCGCGAGGACGCGGGCAACCCCACACCGGTGGAATCGGGCATGTTCGTGTTCTTTTGCTGCCACGAGGACAATGACACCGCCGTGCAGTACGCCGCCGAGCGACTGTCCAAGCAGTACGCCCAGGACTTCTCCCGACTCGTGCACAAATTCGCCATTGCCGGCGACCCGGACCGCTGCGTCGCACGCCTTCGTGAGTACATCGATGCGGGGGCACGCACCGTTGTGCTCAGCGCGGCCTCGCCCATGCACTACATAGAGGAGAGCGAGCGCTTCATGGCCGCTGAAGTGCTTCGGAGGATCCGCGGCTAATAGCAGGCCTCACCGAGGCGCAGGAGGGAAGACCCCATGACGTCGAAGCGGTTCTTCGAGACGATGCTGGAGGCCGAGCGCATCGACGAATGGACAGCATCAGGCGGGTGGGCGGATCGGCTGCTCGACGAGCGCATTGTGCGGTGGTCCGCCGAGCGACCCGACGACCCGGTCATCACCGACCGCTTCGGCACGATGACGTGGGGCGAGTTCGGCGACGACGTGGATGCTGTCAGCCGGGGACTGCTGGAGCTCGGCGTCCGGCCCGGCATGATCGTGCAGCTGCAGCTGCCGAATTGGCGCCACTTCCTCATCGCCACCCAGGCGTGCGAGCGAATCGGCGCCGTCGTGAACCCGGTTGCGCCGATCTTCCGGCACAACGAGGTCACGGTGATGAGCGAGCTGGGGCGCCCCGTGCTCGTCATCACAGCGGACAGCTACCGCGGCTTCGAGCTGGGCAAGATGCACGCCGAGCTGCGTGAGCGGTGCGACTGGGTGACCGAGCTGGTCATCGTGCCCGGACCGAGCGCCGATGCCGACGCCGAGCCCGACCTGCCCGGCGATGCGATGTCGTGGCAGGACCTCATCGAGGAAGGCCAGTTCTCGTCATACGACCGGGCGGCTGTGGAACTGCTGCGGCCGGGGCCCAACGACGTGTGCGAGATGATGTTCACCTCGGGCACCACTGGGATGCCCAAGGGCGTGATGCATACCCACAACATCCTCGCAGTGTCGGTGGATGTGTTCTTGGACCGGGTGTGCGCAGGCCTCGAGCCCCATCCGGGAGCAGGCGCGCCGCAGGCCTACGTCTGTCACATGGCCTCCACGCTCGGCCATCAGACCGGCTACTTGTACGGGATGCGGCTGCCGCTGCACGCCGGGGGCCACGTCGTCATGCAAGACGTGTGGGACCCGACCGAGTTCGTCGGCCTGATCGAGAAGCATCGGATCCAGCTGTCGATGGGGGCGACGCCGTTCCTGGCCGATGTGCTGGCCGTCGACGGGCTGGCCGAGCGGGACCTGTCCTCGTGGAAGCGATTCCTGTGCGCGGGCGCAGCGATACCCCGCCCAGTGCTCGAGCGTGCCACCGAGCTGCTGGGTGACTGCACGGTCATGCCGGGCTGGGGAATGACCGAATGCGGCTTGCTGACGGTGGGCATGCCCGATGATCCGATTGAGCGCCGCGTCACCGACGGACGAGCAGTGCGCGACAACGAAGTACGCGTGGTCGACGAGGGCGGCGCACCCATCCTCGATGCTGAAGGCGACTTGCAGTGCCGGGGAACGTCGCTGTTCGCCGGCTACATGGCAGGCCGGGACTTCACCGCCCAGCACTGGACCGACGGCTGGTTCGACACCGGTGACCGGGCGATCATGGATGCCGACGGCTACATCAGCATCGCCGGGCGCAGCAAGGACCTGGTGATCCGAGGCGGTGAGAACGTGCCCGTCAAGGAGATCGAGGACGTGCTGATGCGCCACCCGGCGGTGGGCGTGGCGGCCATCGTCGCGAAGCCGCACGAACGGCTCGGCGAGATCGGCTGTGCGTTCGTGCAAGCCGCCGGCGATCCGCCCTCGTTGGCCGACCTCACCGCATTCCTGGACGAGCAAAACGTCACGCGGCAGTTCTGGCCCGAAGACCTCGTGATCGTCGACGAGTTCCCGATGACGCCCAGCGGCAAGATCCAGAAGTACCGCCTGCGCGAGACGTTCGACGAGGCCTAGCGCCAGCTAGCGCTACGAGACAGGGAGCCCTTCGGTGGTGTACGTCACCGTGGGGTCCCACAGCAGCCAGTCGCTGATGCCGAGATCGGCTGCCGCGTCGATCTGGGCACGAACTTCTTCAGGGCCGTAGTTGACACGCATCGAGAAGTCCTGCAGCCAAGGAACCACGGCAGTGTTGGTACCCGCGAGCACATCCTGGAAATCGGCCAGCGAGGCGTAGGTGATGTCGTAGGGCTGCGCTTCGGGGTGCGCTACGCCGTACTCTCCGCGCCCCCAGTGCGACGGATACACCATCGGCGCCACGTAATCGACGTGGTCAGACATCGCTCCGATGTCCTGTGCGATGAATTGGCCCCGTCGAGCCGAGATGCCGAACACCGACACCCCGTGAAACACTTGCATCTCACGCAGCATCCTCCCGGACTCGGCCAAGAAGCTGACGATGATCGGTGACGGGTCGCCGCCGTCCCAACCGGGGATCCGCATGCCGGCGAGGTCGCCCTCGGGTCGGCGCATGTAGTCCCACAGGATGTCGTCGATGCCCGCAGCGGCTGCCTCAGCTGCAATGTCGAGGTTGTACTTCCGCACGGTGTCATTGTTGAAGTTGGAGAAGCCGTTGTAGTTCGACAGCGGACGGCCGTCGGGCGTCTGCAGCACCCAGTCGAGATTGCCGGTGCTCACCGCGTATCGGGTGAGCGTCGGATCGCGGAACGCCACGATGCGGCCGATCACCCGCACGCCCATGTCGTGTAGCTCGTCGATGGCGGTCCGCAGGTCGAACAACTCCTTCGAGGCGCCAATCTGGCGCGCAAGCGGAATTGATGTCGTGTGGCCGATGTAGCCGCTCTCGTCTTTGAGGTCGAGCTGGACAGTGTTGATCCGACCCTGCGCGATGAGGTCCACGATGCCCGAGCGCAAGCCGTCGTGGTCCCATGCGGCGGCGCTGACGTGCACACCGGTGGTGTGTGGGTAGCCGATCGGCACGATGATGTCGAATTCGGTGGTGTTGCCCGCGGCATCGGCAGCCCGCACCGCCAGCGGCCCGCCGGGCGGACCAGGCAGGGTGAGACTGAACGATCCCGTGGAGGTGTCAAGCACCTGGTCGCCGATCTGCAGCGACACTCCCGCCTCGATGGGCCCCGCGAGCACCAGCGGCTCGCCGAGCGGCACCGGATCGTGAACCTCAGGCAGGTCGACCACGGGGGGCGTGCCATCCAGGGTGAACGAGATCGCTGCGCGCTCGATGCCGAAGAATCGCCGGTTGACATCCAGCGTGACTTCATGGAAGCCCTCGGTCAACCCCGGCACCTGCCATACGATGCGGTCCTCGTATCTCTGCACACCGCTGACCGGCAGCCCGTCGAGCAGCATCTGGGCGGTGGCGAGATCGCCGCCTGACACCGTGAACTCCAGCACCGAGCCTTCGAGCTCGCTCGGTCGCAGTATGGAACTAGCGGTGATGCCCGAGATCGTGATCTCAGTGACGCGCAGCGCCCCCACGGCTACGAACCCGACGCCGATCGTCGCCGCGAGCAGCAAGATCACTGCAATCGCTCGGCCGCCGCGCCAACGTTCGCGAGGACGCCCCACGGCACTGATGACGGCACGATCGGCCACTCGGCGCGCACGTCGACTCAGGCCGTCGGCATACAGCGGCGCCTCGGTCTTTGGTGGCCGCCACGGATAGCCCCAGCCCTGCGCAGGATCCGCGCCCGTTGGCGCCTCGACGCCCTCAGGCACGCCAGCAGGGTCGTTGCCCACTAGCGACGGCCCCACCTCGAACCCATGCGGCGTCAGCGCCCATCGAGTGCCCCGCAGCCCGGGCACCGATCCTGCGGGGGTCGCGATGCCGGAATGCTGCAACGTGCCCAACGAGGCTTGCACGGCCTGGCTGTTCAGAAATACGGCCGCGCCGATCTCCCCGATCTCAGCCGACCCCCCGCGGACCAACAGCTCCCGCAGAATTCGCCTGTCGGCAGGCGCCAACAACGGCATCCAAGCAATTGTATTGATGCCGGTGCTCAGGGTTTCGTCACCCGCCGAGCGTCAGTCGAGCGCCGCCTGTGCCCGATGGCGCGCGGTGACGACCGTGGTGATGCCGCCACGAACGAGCCAGCGAGTCTCCACGGTGGCCTGCTTCGGCGCGACAGAGGCGACGAGATCGTCGAGAATGCGATTGGTCACGGCCTCGTGGTGGACAGGTTCGTCGCGGTAGCTCCACAGGTAGAGCTTCAGCGATTTCAGTTCGACAATCTGTCGATCCGGGATGTAGGCGATCTCGACGGTGGCGAAGTCGGGCTGGCCGGTAACGGGGCACACGCAGGTCAGCTCCGGCGTCGTGCAGCGCACCTCGTAGTCGCGCTCGGGATACGGATCGTCGAGGGCTACGAGGTCTTTGCATGGTTCGCTCGGCATCGCTGTTCTCCTGGAGCTGTTTGCCGTTCAGCCAGCCACGGCGATGCCGGTGCCGGTCAGTCGGGCACGCGGCGCCGCGCCGCTCACATTGACAGTGTGGCGTGAGGCGTGTTCTCGGCAAGGCCGAGCGGTGTGACGGCCACGAACTCGGTGCGTTCGAAGAACTCCGCCAGATTGCGGGCGTTGGTGTAGCTCATGGCGCTGCGCAGCCCCGCCATCAGCTCGCCGATCAGCTTGCCGGCCTCGCCCCGGTACGGGACTGTGCCCTCGACGCCCTCGGGGGCGCGCTGCTCGAAGTATTCGTCGTCGATTTCTTCGCCGTGCCGTTCGGCTCGCGCCTCGATCGCTTCGAAGCTGGCCATGCCCCGGATGCGCTTGCGCAGACCATGCGGGCCCTGCTCGACCTCACCCGGGCTCTCCTTGGTGCCTGCCAGCATGCTGCCGATCATGACGGTGGCGGCACCCACGGCGAGCGCCTTGGCGATGTCGCCCGCCGTGCGGATGCCGCCGTCTGCGATGACGGGCAGGGCGAGTCCGGCCTCGGCCAGGCCCACCACGACGCTGTCAGTAGCGCTGAGCTGCGGCACCCCGACCCCGGCCACGAGACGAGTGGTGCATACCCCGCCGGGGCCGACGCCGACCTTGATCGCATCGGCGCCGGCTTCGGCCATGTCGATGGCGCCGTAGGCAGTGGCGACGTTGCCGGCGATGACGTCGGTGTCGCCGAAGTGGTCCTTGAGGCGTCGAACACCGTCGATGGCGTGGTCGGCGTGACCGTGCGCGATGTCGAGCACCAGCACGTCCGCCGATGCCGCGACGAGTGCCTTGGCCCGGTCGAGCATGTCGTGGTCGGTGCCGACGGCCGCGCCGACAACGAGCGTCCCGTCGTCGGCCTCCTTCACCGCAGCGATCTGCGCAGCCTGCGCACGGATCGGCATGAAGCGGTGCACGATGCCCGCACCGCCGAGACGAGCCATCGCGATCGCCATCTCGTGCTCGCAGACGGTGTCCATGTTCGCAGCGATGACCGGCAGGTCGAGTTCGATGTTGCGGGACAGGCGAGTGCGCACCGAGACGTCGCTGCGGCTGCGAATCGACGAGCGCTGCGGCACGATCAGCACGTCGTCAAAGGTCAGTCCGGTTCTCAGGTCGCGCAGTTTCATGAGCGGCTCCAAGCTACCGTGAGCCGCCATGACCGCCCGGCGCAGAACTCTCGTGACCGTGGTTGTGCTGCTGGTGATCGTCGCTGCCGCAGCAGCGGTCGGCGTCTGGCGAGTGCTCGGCTCCTCGCCTTCCGAAGTCAGCTTGGAGGAGGCTGTCGCCGACGCCGAGCTTGTACAAGAAGACGCCACGCCGGGTTCGACGACCACGGTGGCTGCCGCAGGTGATCAGAGCAGTGACGAAGCACCCGAGGGCGGGACCGGCGATCATGACAGAGACCAGGAATATGTAGTAGTCGTCCCCGAAGACAGCGACACCGATGCAGCCTCTCCTTCGGACGACGTTGCCACGATCGATGACATCAACGGCGGCTGGGCTGTCGAAGCCGAGACGGGTTCTGTCCCATTGGAAGAGGCCACCGGCTCGTTCGCCGGTTTCCGAGTCGACGAGGAGCTGGCGAGCATCGGCGCGTTCACTGCGGTGGGGCGCACCGGCCACGTCAGCGGCACGATGGAGATCGTCTCAGAGCACGTGACGTCAGTGGAGATCGAGGTCGACCTCACCAAGCTCCAGACCGACGACAGGCGTCGGGACGGAGCGGTCCAACGAGCTCTGGGCACTTCCCAGCATCCAACCGCCACGTTCTCGCTCACTGAGGAGCTTCACATCGAAGGCGCTGCGGTCGAAGGGACAGCAATCATGCTGTCGGCGCCCGGCGATCTGACCGTGAACGGCATTACCCGACCCGTCGTCATCGACATCCAAGCGCAGCTGGTGGGCAGCGTCATCGCCGTGGTGGGTTCTGTCGAAGTCACGCTCGCCGATTTCAACGTGACCGTGCCGCAGGTGCCAGTCGTCCTCTCCGCCGAAGACCACGGCATCATGGAGTTCCAGCTGTTGTTCCGGCGCCGTTAGGCGCCGGAACCATCAGACACAGCTGCGCCGTTAGGCGTCGGAACCATGAGACACAGCGGCGCTCTGCCTAGGGACGGGTGCGTCGTTCTAGCGGGTCGGGCATGATGTGGCCCGATCCGGCCGAACGAAGGAGCACCCATGGCAACCCTCTCTGCGGAACCGCTGTCCAAGTCCTACGCCACCGTCAATGGCAAGCGGATGGCGTACCACGATTCCGGATCAGGCGACGCGGTGGTGTTCCTGCATGGAAACCCGACGTCGTCGTACCTGTGGCGCAACATCGTTCCCCATGTGAGCCCGCTCGCCCGCGTCGTCGTCCCGGACCTGATCGGCCAGGGCGACTCGGACAAGCTGGACGACACCGGCCCCGACTCGTACCGCTTCGTCGAACACCGCGAGTACCTCGACGGGCTGCTCGAGGGGCTCGACCTGGGCGACAACATCACGTTCGTCATGCACGACTGGGGCTCGGCGCTGGGCTTCGACTGGGCGAACCGCCACCGCGACCGCGTGGCTGGCCTCGTCTACATGGAGGCCATCGTGTGCCCCATGACCTGGGACGAATGGCCCGAGGCCGCTGCGGGCATCTTCCAGGGCTTCCGCTCCCCCGCCGGCGAGGAGATGGTCATCACCAAGAACCTGTTCGTGGAGGCCGTGCTGCCCGGCTCGATCCAGCGCAAGCTGACCCCCGAGGAGATGAACGAGTACCGCCGCCCGTTCGTTGAGCCCGAGCATCGGCGCCCCACGCTGACGTGGCCGCGGCAGATCCCGATCGAGGGCGAGCCGGCCGATGTGACCCAGATCGTGACCGACTACGGCGAGTGGCTCTCAAGCTCCGACGTGCCGAAGCTGCTGATCAATGCCGACCCCGGCGCGATCCTGAACGGCCCGCAGCTGGAGTACTGCCGCACCTGGCCGAACCAGACCGAGGTGTCCGTGGTGGGCAATCACTTCTGCCAAGAAGACAGCCCCGACGAGATCGGCCAGGCGATCGCAGACTGGCTGCAGACCCGCTAGCCAGTCGTTCAATCAGGTACGGCGCTAGCTCAAGCCGACTGCTTGGCGGGCGCGGGCCTCGCGCTGCTTTCGCTCGATCTGTTCGCGCTTCTCCACCGGCGTCTGGTTGGTGATCAGCTGGTAGATGTCGGTGTCGATGTCGTCCAGGAGTACCTCGCCGGCCAGCACGGCTGACTTCCAGTCTTGGTGCTCGGCGTCGCGTTCGTGGAATTCGCCCATCACCTCGTCGGCGAACAGCTCGAGGCTCGAGCAGATGTCGGTGTGAGTGTTCTTGCCGGCTTGGTTCAGCAGGATGAGCTGGTCGACGTGAGCCTCCTCATACATCTTCAGCTTCTGACGGATCGTGTCGGGTGAGCCCACGAGGCCGACGTTGTTGCTGGCCTTTTGCCCCTTGGGGGACTTCTTCCACTCCTGGTACTCGTCCCACAGATTGACCGAGCCGGGCTCCACTGGGCCGTGGGAGTTGTAGAACACGAGCGAGAACTGGAAGAAGGTCCAGCCTTCGGCCTTGGCCTGTGCCTCCTCGTCGGTCGGTGCACACATGAACGGGCTCACGACGGCCACGCCCGGGTTGGTCTGGTAGTCGCAGAGCAAGTCGAGGTGGTTGAGGTAGTTGTTGTAGTAGGCGTTCACCCAGGCCCGTGCGGCGTCGGCAGACACGAACGAGAAACCGAGCGCCCCCATGCCGCGCTGTGCGGCCATGACGATGGTGTCGAGCTGGCTGCATGCCACCCACAGCGGCGGGTGGGGCTTCTGGTACGGCTTGGGCACGACGTTGCGGGCGGGGAATTTGAAGACTTCGCCGTCGTAGCTGTGGTTCACCTTCTGGAACATCGGCATGAGGCAGCGCACAGCGTCTTCCCAGACCTCGCGCTTGTCGCGGAATCGCCGGTCGAACGGGTGCAGTTCGGTGACTGATGAGCCTTCGCCAATGCCTAGCTCGACCCGGCCGCCGCTGACGAGATCGAGGGTGGAGACCCGCTCGGCAACCCGGGCAGGGTGGTTAGTCGGCAGCTGCACGATGCCATGGCCGAGGCGGATGTTCTTGGTGCGCTGGCTGGCGGCGGCCAGGAACACCTCAGGGGCCGAGCTGTGGCTGTATTCCTCGAGGAAGTGGTGCTCGACCTCCCAAGCGTAGTCGTAGCCGAGCTTGTCGGCGAGCTCGATCTGGTCAAGCGCCTGCTGGAACAGCACGTACTCGGAGTCGTCGTTCCACGGCCTCGGCAACTGCAGCTCGTAGAAGATTCCGAATTTCATGACGTGCCCCCTCGATGACCAGCGCCGGGAATCCTACGCGTGCCGCTTCCATACACTTGTGTTCGGACTCGTTCTTTCGTTGTGGAATAATCACGACCGGTGACAGCGATCGGGTTCATCGGCCTGGGCACGATGGGCGGGCCGATGTGCGCACGCCTGGCGGCAGCCGGCCATTCGGTCCGTGCGTTCGACCTCAGTGCCGATGCGCTGGACGCCGCCGTGGCGGCCGGCGCCGACGCCGCAATCTCGGCCGTTGACGCTGCGACTGGGGCCGATGTGCTGTTCACATCGCTCCCCGCGCCCGCCGACGTCGAGGCGGTGATGGCACCCGGCGACGATGACGGTGACGGCGCGTTGGCCGCTCTGGCGTCTGGCTCAGTCTGGGTGGACTTGACCACGAGCCGTCCTGATTTGATCCGGCGCTTGGCCAGCGAGGCGCCCGACGGCGTCCATGCCGTGGACTCGCCGGTCACCGGCGCGGTTGACGGTGCCCGCAACGGTTCGCTGGCGCTGTTCGCAGGCGGTGATCGGTCGACCATCAAGCATGTGCGTCCCGTGCTGGAGCATCTGGGCAGCGTCATCGAATGCGGCGCTCTGGGCACGGGCTGCGTGGTGAAGCTGGTCACGAACCAGCTGTGGTTCGTGGGTGCAGCCGCGCTGGGCGAGGCACTCGCTGTCGGCGTCGCGAACGGCGTGCAGCTCGGCGAACTCTGGGAGGCGATCAAGCACAGCGTCGCTGACAGCTTCGTGGCCCGCCACGATGCGCCGAGCATCTTCGCCGGGCACTACGACCCGTCGTTTTCGCTCGCCTTGTGCGTCAAGGATCTGGGCTTGCTGGCGGAGCTGGCGGAATCGGTCGGCGCAGACCTGCCGATGACCACCGCGGCCCGCGACGCGTTCGAGCGCGCCGCGGAGCGCTATGGCCTCGACGCGCCCGAGCTGAGCGTGGCTCGCCGTATCGAGGACGATGCCGACCTGTCGTTGCGGCTCGACGGTGACTGGGTGCCGCACTGGGAGGCATGACATGAGCGTCACAGCGGCCCGCGGTGAGCCGAAACTTGGGCAAACCAACGTGACGGGCGTTGGCGCGCGGCGTACCGTTCGACCGTGAGCGAATCGACTGGGGTTTCGACCGAATCAGCCGTCAATGGCGCGCAGGCTCCCTCGGCACGAACCAAGTTGCGGCGTATGGCAGAGCGCGGCCGCTACGGCCATGACGACGTAGTGGAGATTCTCGATGCCGGGCTGATTGCCCACGTCGGCGTCAACACGCCTGACGGGCCGTTAGTGCTGCCGATGGCCTACGGCCGCGACGACGAGAACCTGTACCTGCACGGAGCGCTCGCGAACCACTTGCTGAATTCGGGCGGGGGTGCCGAGATCTGTGTGACGGTGACGCACCTCGACGGCTTGGTGATGGCTCGCACGCCGTTCCACAACTCGATGAACTACCGCTGCGTGGTGGTGCGAGGACTCGCACGCCGCATTGACGACGCCGCAGCCAAGGAACGTGCCCTGAAGCTCGTGACCGACCACATCGTCGCCATCTGGGACACCTCCCGGCCGCCAAGCGATGCGGACCTGCGGGCGACGCTTGTACTGGAACTGCCGCTGACCGAGGCATCGGCAAAGGTGCGAGCCGGAGACCCCGTCGACGACGCCGACGACATGGCCGGCAACTGGTGGGCAGGCGTGGTTCCGCTCACGACTCGCTTCGAGCTGCCCACCCCCTCAGCCGACCTCAACGAGGGCATCCCCACCCCCACCGCCATCGCCAGCGTCGCCAACCGCACCCCCGACACCCGCCACTACAGCTAGCGACATCGGGGCTCACTAGCCGTGATCGGCTGACTCGCTGCTCCGGGTGGGGACCGCTGGGTCGAGGTGGTAATAGTCGGCGGCATCGTCGACGAAAATGGCCCGCTCGGTGTGCAGGCCCGTGGGAAGGTCAAGAGCGCCCGCGCAGATAGCGATGGTGTCGACTTGGTCGGGCTGGCCCTCTTCCACCTTCCAAAAGAGCGATCCGCCGCATTCCCGGCAGAAGCCGTAGGCCACGTTGGGGTCGTCGGCAGGGTGGTGCCAGGCCAGGGTGGCGTCCGACACAAGCTGGAGGTCAGCGCGCTTGCATCCCGTCGCGGCCATGTAATGGCCCGTCCAGCGGCGACAGCGCCAGCAGTGGCAGTTCCACACCTGACGGATCGGTCCGTGCACCTCGTAGCTCACGCCGCCGCACAGGCAATGGCCCGACGGCACTCGCTCGGCCGCCTCGTTCATGGCAGTCCCTCCGTGATCTTGTTGGGGCACCGGTAAGGCCGCGATTGTTGCATCGCCGGGCACTGGAAGTCGCGCCCTGCGCTAGTTGTGACAACCGGGGACGTTGTCCGTGGGTTGGCGGTGTTGGTGGGTCCGTTCATTTCGCCGAGGCCAACGTCGACCTCTTCTGGCACCAAGTCGCCGACGCCGAAGGCGTCACGCTGCAAGTCGAACCGTGCGACAGGTCGTGAGGCAGACGATCAGATGACCTGGATAGGGCCGGGGTAACGACCGATGACGCTGTCGGCAGTAAGCAGCGTCAGCCCTTCGGCGTGGGCCTGCGCGATCAGGAGTCGATCGAACGGGTCGCGGTGAATGTCAGGCAACACGTCGACCGCGGCGGCGTGCGCTCCGGTGACGGGGAGTTCGACGTACCCGTGTTCAAGCAAGCCTCGCCGAAGTACACGGGGATCGACGCTGAAATCTGCGCGGCCGAGACCGTTCTTGATTGCGACTTCCCAGATCGACGCGGCGCTGAACGTCACTGCAACAGCGGGATCCTCGAGCATCTCCAGCGTGCTCTGCGAGAGGCGTTCGGGTTCTCCGGCCGCCCAGAGCAGCACGTGGGTGTCCAGGAGAAGGCTCACTCGGGACCTTCGAACAAGTCGGAGATTTCTTGATTGCCCATGCGGTCGAAGTCCTCTGGAACGGCGATGCCCGATAGGAATCCGGTGCGGCGCGCCGCAGTCGGGTTGGGTGCAGTGATCGACATCACCTTGACGAGCGGTTTGCCTGCGCGAGCGATCACGAACGGCTCACCCTCACTCGCTGCCTGAACCAGCCGCGAGAGATGCGTCTTGGCCTCATGCATGTTGACAACTCGCACGTCCAACTCCGTATTCAAACCTAGTTCAGTCACCTTAGTCTAGTTCCCTTCTGCCCAAGCTGCCGTCTTGCTGGCTGGGCGACCGAATCAGGCCGACGGAGGCCGGGACCCTTGATGATCGCAAAGTCATCCGGCAGCGCGGCAACCGATATTCCGATGGTGGATGGGGAGGGTGCGCTTACGCTGCACAGTGTGAGCACAGGAGCCGAGACCGGGGATCCGACAACGATGCTCGATGCGCTCCACAAGGCAGAGCGATGTGACGTTCCGTTGACGGAATCATGCCGGGAACTGATGCGCGCTGCCCGATTGTCCGGCGCGTCCTGGGATCAGATCGGTGACGCCGTCGGTCTGACGGGAGCGCAAGCCCGCAGTCGTTTCGTGCGGTCATCTGCCGCGGCATCTATCTCATCTGGGAATTCGGCAGACAATCCCGGCGACGACGAAGTGATGGCACTCGCTGTGTCCGAGTCGAAGGCGGTCCGACGCCAGCATGTCAACCGCTAAGTCGACCGCTGGACAATGCGAGCGGTACGAGGCCTCCAGCCGTGCTTGTATACGTCATTCACCGTGGACGTAAACAAGAACCCTCGACCGAACCTGCGAGACCGAGACTCGTGGGCGACGCTCGCGGGCTTCGGGCCAGCGGGTCTGAGCATCGAGCCAGGAATGGTCGACGAGATCCTCTACGGGCTCGATTCAGCACCGCGTGAACATGACTCTTTGGAGGCGCGTGATCAGCCACCTCAGGGTGGTGATCTTGGTTAGCTCGGCGTCCAGTAGCGGATCGGACTCTGGTCGCCACGGGCGAAATTGAGCGTGCGTCCGGACGGTCCGACCCATTCGTCGTAGATCGGACCTTCGGTCACCAGCGTTGCCGAGAAGGCCCAACGTCTGTCTTCCGAGCGCTGGAACCAGTCGCCAATCTCCACAACTGCTCGCGTGATGCCCTGATGCACCGCGACGGCGTGGCGGATGCCCTCGCACCGCACCCGCTCGGGGCGAATCCTCCACCACGCTCTCGTGGAGTCGACCAGATCGCTGGACGACATGTCGTCTCGATAGCCGTGACCGGCTCGAAACGTCCCGGACTCGATTTCCTCTCGCATGATCTGCCAAGGCTTCAAGCGAATGAGGATTACCGGGCTTGCGCTGGCATCGGCCGAACCACTCTTGCGTGTGCGCATCAACTCTCCCGAGGACCCACGAACAACGGATCCCGTCGCAACCAGCGAGACACTATTCGCCCGACTTGACAAGCTTACCCAGTGGTCGATCCAGCGCACGGTAGGGGCTTGGAAATCACGTGATGGCGGTTCAGACCCAGAAGCGAGCGGACAGGTATCGAGACGCTGCGGGGTCGATCACCTCCGTGGGGTTTGCGTCGGGTGATCGATTCGTCAGCACCAAGCGTTCAGGCCAGCGCGTCGTACCTATCAGTCGGCTCTGATGCCTTCACATAGGCCTCGCAACGCCTCACACGTCGTAGAAGACATCGCTGATGGCTCGAGCTGTCCGCCTCGAGCCGCCGCCCGGAGGCCAGGATCGGGTCGTCGAACGCCGACGGCGCCAAGGCTTCGAGTTCGTCGGTCCTCAGTCTGACTTCCAAAGGCTTCCAGAGCGACCAAGCGACCTGAATCCACCAGAACTCATTCGACGGCTCGTCAACCTCGACGCCGTTTTCGTCACCCGGGTACGGATCGCAGACCGCAAATCCGTGCGCGACGATCCCCCCGAAGTCGCCGTGACGAAAGAGAAAAACCTCGCTGCCTGCCTCAATCTGCCGGAAGTTCGTGCCCAGCGTCCAACCATTCATGAACCCGCCGGTCGTGGCCGTAATCAGGACCCGCGCGTAATACTCCTCTGCTGTCAACTCCCAATCGTCCGGGTTCCACGTCAGCAGGCATGCACGACCGTCGGGAATCTCGTCGAGCAGGGGAAGGCTCATCGTCAACTCATTCGTCCAGCTTCAGCGGCTACAAACAGCGCGACTCTTGGGTCTGCCGTTTACCCGCACACTTCCCATTGCGCTGGCGGAAGCATCGTTCCGAGACTTGTGGCGCTCAATTGCGCGGGGTCCGATGTTCGAGATGGATAGGCACCGCTCAGCAAGCAGTTCACTCGGTTAGGCGAGCCGTTGCTCAGTGGATGACGACGGCAAGTCCTTCGCGCTCGGCTGCTTCGGCGAGACGTCGGTCCAGACTCACGAACTGCAAAGGGGCACCGAGCTGTTCTTGAACATGCAATGCCGCGCCGAGCTGGGCGGCGTCGGCCGCCCGAAGCGGATGCCGTGCCAGCACCGACATCGAACGCGACCGCACGGCCAGCATCTCGACCACTTCGTGCCATGTCGCGCTGAATCCGTCCAGGCGACTCATGACGCTGCGGCGCTGCTCCCGCGACAGATCGCCATCGCGCGTACGCCGCTCTACGGCGCTGGTGATCTCTACTCGCGTCCATGCCCAGGTAGCGATGACGCCGTCTTCACGCAGCCACGACCGCGCTGCGTCAGTTGTCGGCTCGGCAACGAAGAGCGGTACGAGCGCCGAGGTATCCCAGTACCTCACGCACGATCCTCTCTCTCCTCGGCCAACGCGTCGGTGAGGCTGGTGGGGATCTGCAAGGGAGGTTCGTCGAGCACGGCCGCGGCATCTCCCTGCCCCGCTCGAAGCACACCCAACTTGATCAATCGGCTGAGATGCTCGTCCTCGGGCTCCGCGGGGGGAACAAGCCTCGCAACCGGCGTGCCGCGATCGGTCACCTGCAGCTCACCGCCTCGCCGCACCTCACGCAGGTAGCGGGACAGGTTCGCCTTCAGTTCGGAAACAGACACCGTACCGGAACTCATATGACTAGGTTAGTCAGATATAAATGACCTAATAGGCCGCGACAACGACAGCCGAGACTGCGGTGATGTGGCCGCGTCAGCTCGAATCGGGTTGAAGGACGCGGATCGGTTGAGTTCCGAGAAGGTGCGCGAGGTCGATGCCGGGATCGTTTACGAATTCGGGTGGTTCGCAGACCGGAACGGCGCGAATCGGAGGCGACTGCGGCCGTTCGGCGGATGCCCACTCGCAAGACACCTTCAGGTTGGAGGTGTAGCTGAGGCGCGAAGCCGGTGCCAAGACGCCCTCGCCATTCCTGCGAGCTCGATGATCGAGAAGCGTGTCGACGAGCGCCTGAGCGCGTCGCCGTGTCGGGCATGAGAAGACACCAGTGTCGACAAGCGACGCTTGGAGCGGCACGCGTCACAACCCGAGCGCATCCATGAAGGCTTTGGCCTCATGTTCGCTGATGGTGTCGTCCCTCAACTCGTCGATGGTCGACACGGGGGAAACGCCCTGCTCTTCTGCGAACTCGTGGACGGTCTTCGTTGTCCAGAAGTCTGACACCGGCAGACCGAGCTCAAGCTGGTCCGCTCGCAAGATCTCGATGAGGTCGACTGCGACCACTTCCGAAGTGCGTTCGTTGTAGGTGATATGCCCTTGGAGACGAGTCTTCTTGCGCAGTGCATCCTTGACCGACGCGGCCTGGTCATCGTCAAACCTCACTACGACCGAGGCACCATCGGCAGATCGCAAGCGTGCCGAATTCCTCTCAAAATCAGCCTCGTAGAGGATCCCGATTCGTTCACCCGCAGCATCGCTTCGTTCACGACTGCGTGCGGTACCGGCCAATCGGGTGCGAGCGTCTCGGTCGAGGACCGCATCGGGTCGAGCGTGTGACGGCATGATGAATGTCAACGACTCGTTGCGTCCGCCAATATCCAGTTCACTGGCCAGTTGATTCCACGCCGCAGCCGTATCGCTGTAGCCAGTCTCCGATCCCTCCAAAACGGCGAGTGCTGTCAGAGCCGTCGCTTCACCAAGCGGTGTGTCGTCGAGGTCCAGCGCATGCGTTTCGTCCAGCGAGTCGGGCAGCTCGAACTCAAGCACCAGACTGCCTTCTGAAATGCCGTGCAGCTGCAGCCGGACTGCCTCAGCAATCCCCTTCGGCAGCGGTCCTCTCAACCCAGGCTGGCGTCCGGCGATTATCGAGGCCGTTCGGTTCATAACTGCGTTAGCGCCCAGAATGAGGCGCGCAACGTCGACCGCGTCCGCCTGACCGAGGCTGGCTCGCTCCCGCGCGAGGCGAAGCACCAATCGGGTTCCCACGTGCTCATTGTCGCATGCGGCAGTCACAGCGCAACCTCAGCGCCGACAACAACGCAAGTCGAACGGCGTGCCACGCTAACGCAGCGACCAGAGAGGGTGGCCGAAGTGAGCAGCGCTGTCGAGTTGTGGACGATCGGCCATTCCAATCACGGGCCGGAGCGCTTCGTTGAACTGCTGCAACAGCACAGCATCGAGGCAGTCGCCGACGTCCGTTCGCAGCCTTACAGCCGGTTCTCGCCTCACTTCAGGCAAACGGCACTGCGACAACTGCTGGCCGAGGCCGGTCTCGGCTATGTGTTCTTGGGCCGCGAGCTGGGCGGCCGGCCCCCTGAGCCGATGCTGTACGACGACGCCGGCAATGTGCTCTACGACCTGCTCGCTCAGACACAGCGCTTCGTCGGTGGCTTGCGACGTCTGCTCGACCGTGCGGAGAAGCAGCGTGTGACCATGATGTGCAGCGAAGAGGACCCGGCGCACTGCCACCGGCGGCTGCTCGTCACCAGGGCGCTGCTGGCGGAACAGACCCCGCCGACCGTGATGCATATCCGAAGCGACGGCCGCCTCGTCCCGGAATCTGAGCTGCAGCGTTGCGACACGAACTCAGAGCAGCAGTTGACCCTCTTCGGGGACGACGGCGGCGAGTGAACGTCAGCGGCGCAGGTCGTCGCGAAGGGCTGTCACTAGCGCAGCAAGGTCTGCGATCGTCCCGTCTCGTGCGACTCGCCGGACGGTGTATCCAAGCTCCTGATCTTCGGCAATCTTCTCTCGGGCGAATTTGATCGCATCGTCAACGCACAGTCCGCGGTCCAGTGGCCGAGCCGGCGCTTTGCCGGCTGCTCGCCCCCCGGGTCTGGTTGAACGACGAACAGCCCCGGTTCGCGGCATTGGCGGCGGTTCGAAGCGGACGCACGAGAGATGTCAACCGGCCTGCTCGAAGGACGACAGCAGCGAGCGAATTTCAACGGCGCAGATCGTCGCGGAGAGCCGTCACCAAAGCTGCAAGGTCGGCGATCGTTCCATCACGAGCCACTCGCCGGACGGTGTAGCCGAGGGCTTTGTCGTCGGCGACGTTCTCACGTGCGTATCTGATTGCATCATCCACTTGGACGCCGCGATCCAACGGCAGGGCGGGCAAACCTCCAGATGCTCGTTGTTTCGGCATTTCAGCGCAATAAACGGCCTTGGCCCTGCGTCCCGTTCGGCAGTACCGGACCGCCGCCAGCGAGCGTCGTGTCGGTCATCGGAATACCTCCTCGGTCAGCGCTTTCCCGGTCGTGCGAATTGGAACGACACTCGGCGGCCCTCGATCATGTTCTCTCGGGGCTGAGGACCGAGCAGGAACGCGTAGTGGGCGTGAAGCCGCCACAAGAGGTCCCACGTCGATGAGTGTTGCGATAGGTATTCGGTAGGGATACCAAGTTCGTGTGCTCTGGCGTGCCCGATGGTGGCCGAGTGCATCGCAGAGCTCTGGAGGCTCTCCGTCAAGGCCTTGATTTCGTCGTCATCCGGTGGTGTGTGACGGAGTCGGAGGACTTCTGGGACAAGTTCGTCGGTACGTCTGATCGCGTCCTTCGCAGTCTGGTAGGCGACAGCATCTACGTCTGCCAATAGCGCGGCGTACAGCTCAAACGCGTGCGGGTTGTCACGAGTCTTACCGTCAAGATCATCTACGAGTTCGACAATCCCCTTTGCCGGGAAGTACTGATCTCGGTGAGGCAAGAGAATCTGAGGGTCGACGGGTCCAAGCGCAGACGTGTCACTCATAACGACTGCCTCAGCGGCCAAGGCCAAGAGCGTCGCGGCCGATGCAGCTGTGTCCGGGACAATCACGCGGAAGTCGTCGCGTTCGGCGTGGCACATCGTCGCCATACGGATCGCGGCTTCGGCATCTCCGCCAAATGAGGTCAACATGAGATCAAGAGGCTGACCAGGCCGTACGTCGTTGATTGCGTCCGCAAACGGTGTCACCACTGCAGAGAGGATTGGCCCCCAGAAGACGACGAGGGCGCGACCCGTGGAGTCCTCGTAAGCGCGAATCTAGATTGCCGCGCGTAACGGGCAGCTTCAGTCGCCCTGAAGAAGGCGCTCTGCGACGGCGTGCCGTCCGGCTGCGCCTCATCGGACATGCAGTCGCTCCGAACCGAGATCAAGTTCGTCACGCACCCGCCAGCGGCGCTCATCTGGCTTGATTTTGGCGTATCGACGCGCCACTCGCTCCGCCGCCTCCTCGCGGGCACGCCGCGCGCGAGCTACCCGTTCAGCGAGCGTCGGCTCGTTCCTGCGTTCCTCGGGCATGATCGGCAAGGTCTCAGACATCGGTGCTCCCTATCGAGCGGAGGCGCAAGGCGTGCAGCGCACCGCTGTTCTGGTGTCAAGGGTAGGCAGACCGTGTGACAGACAAGTGTCGGATGCACTCGCGGAACGGATGAGAATACAGGCCGACGGGTTCGTGAGACCATTGTTCGCTCCGTATCCTGCGCGGCAATGACTGTCGGTTTGGTGGAGCGTCCCCACTTGGAGAACTGGGCTAGCTGGCCCGAAGCGCAGTCGCTGTTGCCGGAACTGGTTCGACGCCTGGTCGTCGAGATGACTGAAGGAGCTGCCGACGCCCATTTTCCGAGCGGCAAGGGCGTTCATCTCGGCGGGTTCGACGGGCGCGTTCAGGGAGTACCCGGTTCGATGTGGGTGCCTCCAGGCTCGTCCGTGTGGGAATTGTCGACTGAGGCACGGCCGGGCCCAAAAGCTGGTGAGGGCTTCGAGAATCGCCCCAGTGCTCCCGCGGGTTGGGTCAAGCGGGACACGAGCTGCGTGGCGCTGTCGTTGCGGGCGTGGTCAGACACGGATACGTGGGAGGCCGACCGGGTGGGTCGCGGATGGAAGTTCTGTCAAGGCACTCGGGCTTGACCACCTCGTCAGTTGGCTCGCAGAGGCACCACTCACAGAGCTGTGGCTGGCTGATCAGCTAAAGCTCCGATCAGCACAACTCACGCCGGGGCCCCGGTGGTGGCAAGAACGACTCGACCGCACAGGAGGGTTGGCAAGCTCTATCGGTGGTTGCGACGGAGTCGAGTGTAGATGTCGTGTGCTGATGCCCAGTGGTGGAGTCGGCGGGGCATGTGGTTGAGGTTGTCCTCGATGACCGAGAGCCGCAGCTGTGCGATGTCGAGGCTGGTGCCTTTGGGGAGCCATCGGCGCAGCAGTGCGTTGGTGTGCTCGTTGGTGGGTCGCTGCCACGGCGAGCGCGGCTCGCAGAAGAACACCTCGATGCCGAGCGCGGCTTCGACGTCGGCCCAGCGGGCCATCTCGCGGCCTTGGTCCCAGGTGAGGCTGCGCACCAGCCCGCCAGGCTGGCGGCCCAGCGCCGCGGTGACCGCGGCGGCGCGCCGTAGCCGTCGGGCAGCGCTGCGGTGACCGCGTAGCGGCTGGTGCGCTCCACGAGCGTGACCGCGGCGGTGAGGTTCGCTTTGCCGACGATGAGGTCGCGGTCCCAGTGGCCGGGCTCGGCACGGTCCTCGACGTCGTCGGCCCGGTCGGCCAGCCGCCGGTATTGCCCCAGCGGGCTGGGCTTTTGGGCCTGCGCGACACTGCGCGGCCGACGGCGCCGGCAGCGCCGCGGCAGCTTCGCCCAGGTGCCGGCGGGCAGGCCGCTGCGCGCGTCGTTCGCGTAGCACGCCCGATAGATCGTCTCCGCGCACACGCTCATGCCCGCCTCGCGCAGGTCCGCCGCCGCTGCGTGCGGCGACCAGCGCAGCTTCAAGCGCTCATCGACCGCAGCGGCCAGCACCGGGTCGCGCGCCAGCTTGGGCGTTCGCTCTCGTCGCGCCCTCGCGCACGCCCACGCGTCCCCAGCACGGGCGTCATAGCCCGCCCGCCCGCCGCAGCGGGCCAGCTCGCGATGCACCGTGGACCGGTCACGGCCCAGCCGCCGCTGCGTCCGCGACGCTGCGGCCCGCCCCCAGCGACGACTCGATGAACACCCGCTCATCCAAACTCAGCCTCGCTGCCATACTGGACACCTCCATCGGTCGGCTGCATGTGTTGGCAACGGTCATCATGACCGTTCACTTGCATCCACCGATGGAGTTCGCCGACGTATTCCAGTGCCGACCATTCTCGTTCCGTAGGAACGCTGTTGTCGTTCCCCTTGCGCCATTCGACGCAAGCTGCGCGTCCCAGATGTGTTGCGCCGCATATTCGCAGAGTGATCCGAGCAACGCCATTTGCGCCGTGATCATCAAGCGAGAGATCACCAGGAAGCTTGACCTTGAATTCGCTCACGCACTTCACCTCAAGCGGTTGCGCCGAATTCCGACGAGACTCGATCCGAGCGACCACCCACCTGGCAACCCGACTCTGCACAAGCCGTCGAAGGCTGACGAGAAGCCGTGACTGCCTTGCGGCCCTCAATAACTGCAACAACCTCCGACGGAGGACGCGCCACAACCGTCCCGACGAGGCCAGGATCACGGCCCCGAGAATGATCGCAAGCACCTGAAGCACAAGTAGCTCGCGGAAGCTCATGAGGAACCGGACGCAGTGGTCCGCCCCATTGCCGATTCTCCACTGACCGCATCCATCGCTGATGCGTCGTGAGCCCCGTGATCATTCGGCCATTCGCTAGCCCTTCTGCGGTGCATGCTCGCTACCGAATCTCGCGGACCCACGGTGGCCACCTTCTAGAGCCGAGGGGGTTTGCGTGCGGCGGGAGTGGGGGTCGGGAGATCGGCGGCGGGGATGAGTGGACCGTCGACAATACGGTCGAGGAGATCGGCGGCTTGTGGGGTGACCTCGACGGTGTGTTCGAGGATCGACAGCAGTAGCAGGAGCTCTTTGGTCTGGGTCCAGCGGGTCGGGCGGATGTCGTCGAGCTCGCTGGATTTCTTGCCTTTGCGGTTCTTCATCCGATAGCCGAGCCATGACGGCAAGACTCGGAGACCGGAGACTTCGAAGTCCCAGACCTCCTGACTGACCGGGGCGAAAATGCCGGTGCCTACGGTCAACCGCTCGGTGTCCGGGTCATAGCGACAGTTCTTCAGGTCTTGAGGCATCGCAGTGACGGGTGCAACTTCACTGGCGCGACCAGCCGGCAGCTTGACGTTTGACTTCGGCGCGAAGCGCTCGCCCCAGGTGTGCCACCACAGAAGGTCGCGTCCGAGAGTGACAGCTTCATCGAGGAGGGCGGTGTCAACGGTGATCGGTATGCGCACTGGTCCGGCTAATTCTGCAAGTTGGTCGCCGAATCGGTCGCTGAACGCTGCGGTGCCTCCGAGTCCGTAGACGTAGGCCATGAGATCTTCGACCGTCACAGTCGTGTCGAACACGTCGCCGAGAACCGTCAAGATTCCTTCGGTGATGTTGCCCGTCTCGCCCGCAGGGCCGCGATACAGCGGCATCACGTTCTTGGCCCCATAGGAACCGCGGAAGTGGTGGAGGTCGGGCACGTAGGGCGAAACGGTAAGCACAGGACCCCAGCCGAGCTTGGTTGATGTGAGCGTGGTTAAGAACACTTGACTGCGACCACGAACCCGCCACAGATCGGGCCGCGAGCGGTCTGCAAGCCGGTTGTCAGCGATGATCCATTGGCGGTCAAAGCTGCGATAGCCGTAGCGCTCAATGCCCTCGGGTGAACCGTCGCGACCGATGGCATTCAGCGACCGCAGTCTTCGACCGCCGCCCGCTATGGGCTGCGGTGTGGCGACCGCGTTCCGGGAGTCGGTCGCGCGCATGAGCTCGTTTCGTCGTCGTGGCACAGACGAGAGCAGCGTCCTCCAGCGCCTCTGGAGGACGCTCTTGGACTCGGCGATGGGCCACGTGCGCTTGAGCTGGCACCCGGAGTGACTCCAGGGAAACAGGCCGGTTACTTCGGGCCAGTCGTGATACTCGTGGGCGCTCAACGGGACGAGGCGGTCCAAACCCTCACCGCTAACTCGTTCGGACCAGCTGACGAGCTTCATGCGGCGCAAGCGAGCGAACTTGTCGGTTCTGTCACCTTCGACACGCAAGTACCGCACTACGCAGTCTTCGCCAGGTGCAGCGCTGGTTCGGACGCCGACAGCGATCGCAACCGGCGTCTGGATGTCGAACACGTTCTCTTCCGTGAGGGCGCCTCGGCCCTCGCCCCCGAGATCGACGATCCACAACTCGTCGAACCCATGACGCACCAAGTTCCGCACCCCGCCCATTGAGATGCCGTCGAGATACGACGACGCCGTGATGAATGCCACCACGCCGGGCCCCGGCGGCAGTTCAGTGGCCTGCCACACCGCCCAGCGCCAAAAGTAGACGTAGTCGTTGTAGACGTTCTTGAGATGGCTGCCGAGTCCGGCCTGGCTCATCGGTTCGGTAACCGCTCGCAGCAGGGGCGAACCCTCGACACCGGGAGTCTCGAACCGGACGACACCGCCCTTTCGCTTGCCGGTATCGCCCAAGGCTTTCTGTTCACGGTCGTATGGCGGGTTGCCGATCACGACCGTGAAGCGCTTCTGAGCCTTGAGGTCCGCAGCGGCCCCGCCCTCGACGGAGATCGGGTCGACCATCGTGCCGAGTTGGCCTTGGGCTGCCTGATGCTCGAGAGAATCAGTGAGCAGCACGTTCACATTCGCATCGGCAACGCCGTGAGTGTGAAGCTCCAAGGCCACCTTGAGGTGCGCTATCGCGTACGGGCCAAGCATCAGCTCAAAGCCATGCATCTGCGGCAGCACATGGAGGCGCAAGTACTCCGGCCAGTCGGTCTCACTGCCACCGCCCGACAGGAATGACTCGCGGGCTTGGCGCAGCCAGGCCACCAGGAAGGTGCCGGTGCCCGTGGCCGGATCGATCATGGTCACGAATGGCTGATCCGCGGGCACTCCGTCGGGCACGTCGAAGCCGTTGCACTCGGCGGCCTCGGCCCAAGTGGAGGAGTCGGCGATGCCCATGGCGAGGCCGAATCGCTTGCGCAGCACCTCGTCGACTGCGCGCACCATGAAGTCGACTACTGGCTGAGGCGTGTAGAACGCACCGGCGTCGGCGCGCAGTTTGCGGTCGTACCGCTTCAGGAATTCTTCGTAGAAGTGGATGACCGGGTCGCCGCCCTTCGCGGTCGTGCCGAACTGGTCGAGGATCGCTTCGACGTTGCTGACCCGCAGATCGGCGATGAGCTGGTCGAGGCCGCTGCCGGCGAGATCGAGCACGCTGGCCTCGTCGTGCACCTGCTCGAAGAAGGCCTCCAAGAACGGGTTGGACAGCGGCACCGTGGACTACACGGGCGAGGTGCCGAAGTCTTCCGGCGAGGTGACCCGGTTCGATAGCAATCCGTAGACGAGCGTCTGCGCGCACATGTCGGCGAAGCGGGCAGCGTCCACATCGGCGATCAACTGCGAGCGAACCGTGCCGAGCATGGCCGTGAACGGACCCGATCCGGCCTCAGCAGCCAACGCTTCAGCGATCTGGTCACGGAGGTCGCCAGCGCAGGCAGCCATCTGCTCCGCCAGTCGGGAAGCAGTCGAGATGGCGGCACCGAGCGGCAGCTTGAACGCTTCACGCCACTGCGCGGTCCATGCGTCGGCGATTGCCTGATCGTCGGCAGGCCATGCCAGGCGTGGCAGCAGCTCGTGATGCAGCCGCGCCAGGTGGTGGTCGCTGCCTTGGCGAGGCCGCCACGCCAACGAGCGGATCTCGTCTGCGCGCCCATCGCGGTTCCACAATGCCAGCAGGTGCAGCTGCACCGTCTGGTCGCCCCCTGTGGTCACCACGAACAGCAGATTCTCCGCGTCCCAACGCGGTCGGTCATCGCCCGGTGCCCGTTGGCTCCGCCGGCGGGCGAATGCTTGGGCCACCCGCCGAAACTGTGTGACGGGCAGCCGTTCGCGGTCGAACTCGACAAAGAAGATGCCCCACGGCTGGTCGGCGCTCAGCGGACGCAGTTGGCGCAGCCGTCGCAGGCTCGACATTTCAGCCGGATCGATGCCGACCTCATCTGGCAGCCACTCCCATGTCAGGCGTTCTTCGTCCATGTCTGCGACATCGAGCGGCCAACCGAGCTCATCGGCCAAGTATTCGAAGAAATCGGCCTGGGTGCGAATGCGCCGCAGCACCGAACCGCTCAACGCCGGCCGTGGCTCGGACATCAGTTCAGCTCCATCCAGCAGTCGAGGCGGGGCCTTGGGGCGCTGGTGGGAACCTGTGCCGCCTTCTCGTATCCGTTCGTGATGTGGGCGAGCACGCGGTTGCGCACCTTGACCAGCTCGGCCGGATCGAGCTTCGTGCGACGCGGCGTTGCCGGCGTGGAACGGATGCTGCGCGCGATCTCGCCGATGTCTTGGTGAGCCTCATGGATCGCATCAGTGTCCGCGTCATAGAGGTACCAACGGGTTGATCCCGCTTCGAGCGCGAAAGTGCGCGTCTCGGTGTCGAGAGCGGGCAGCGTGTAGCACAGGAACACACCTCGGGCGCCTTCGGCGTTGCCATCTCGGGGTGAGGCCGTGGTCCCGGGCGATTGCGGGTCGGACGACTTCCAGGCCGGCAGGAGCGATTCGTGCCCACGGCCTGAGAACGCTCCACCGGGCAATTCCTCAAGTCGTTCGGCGAGGCCGGGGTGTTCGCGAAGCAGATCTTGATACTCCAGGTGCATCTGCTCGATAGGTGTGACCTCGCCTTCGTAGCCGGCGTTGAACTCCTTCAGCGCGTCGTAGTCGTCCTCCGGTTTCAGCAGCTTGCGGCCCTCGATCCCGAGCGTGCGCGAGATCAACAGCGTCTTGCCGCTGACCCGGCGATACAACTTCAGGATCCGATCGAGGTCCTCGGGAGGCAGGAAATTCCAGAACTTCACCTCACCGCGTTCGCTGGCGGATCCCGGGTTCTCGGCAGCAATGCTGTCCTCGATTGCGGGATTCATCCGGCGGTCCACACGCCCGATGCGCTGCATGAGCCGAACGGGGTTCCAGTGAATGTCGTAGTTGACGAGCAGAGTTGCGTCCTGAAGGTTCAGGCCCTCTGACAGCACGTCGGTCGAGACAAGCACGGTGATCTCGTCACCCGGTCGCAGCTCGGCTGGCGATGCGCCGTTGTAGTACGGCGCGAACCGGCGAATCACCTCGGCGCGGTTCTTCGACGAGCCACCGTCGAGCTGTTCGACGCCGGAGATTCCCGCCTCGCGAAGGTGCCTCGCAACGTAACGCGCGGTGTCCGCGAACTCGGTGAACACGAGCACTTTGCGTCCCCGCACCTCGTCGTTTTGCAGAAGCTCGATGAGTCGACGGAGCTTGTCGTCGTCGTCCGGCCGAAATTCCTTGGTGCGTGCCAAGAACTGGGCAATCCGGTTCAGGTCGTGGCGGACCTCGACCAAGATGGCCGAGACGTCGTAGTCGTCTCGGCTCAAGACTTCTGCCGATTCCTTGAATTCCTCTGGGACGATGTCCTCGCTGTCGGGATCGTCGCCGTCGTAGTCGTCGAGACCGAGATCAAGCTGCAGTTTCGACCGGAAGCCGATGATCTCTTGGTTGTCGAACTTCCACTGGTCCAACTCTGCGAGCTCGCGGCTGCTGAGAACGTTGGCCTCGACGAACGCAAGCAGCTTGCGCATGAGCGTGTCCAGCGACAGCGTGAACGCATGGACGCTGCTCTCAAAGCGCTTGAGAAACATGGAGCGGATGAGGCCCACCACCTGTTTCTGGCGGTTCTCGGCTAACGGGTCGATGTCCGTGCTGTCGCCGACGTAGTAGTGCAGGGGGTAGTAGATGGCGAGCGTGAACAGCGGGTGCTCGCGCTTGAACGCCTCTTCGAACATGTCCAGCACTTCGCCGTAGGACTTTCGGATCGAGTACTCCGCGACCTTCGGCGGATGCCGGCGAGGGAACATGGCCTCGCTCGCGCCCTGCGCCTCCTGACTCTTCCGGGCGTATGCGCGGCTGCGCTGCACGACCAGTTCTCGTGAGATGGCGCCGGCGCCGGCTTGTCCGATGCTCTCGTCGACGGGACTGAACAGGGCGAGGTGTTCCGGATCACTCTCACCAAGCTGTCCTTCGAGAGCACGCTCCATGTTCCGGAAGTGGGCCGTCAGGTTGTTGACGCCGAGTGTCTGAGCGAAGTACCTGTCGTCCGCCGCCGTGAACAACTCGATCATGTGACGCAGGTCCGTAATCCGGTTGTTGATCGGCGTAGCCGTCAGCATGAACACCTGCTTGGGACGATGCCCGTCGCCGCGTATCGCGGTCTGGGGATCGGGTGCGCCATTGATGAGGTCAAACATGCGCCAGTACCGAGATCTGGTGTCGTCGCCGCCTGAACCTTCGTAGATGCCGCGCAGGCCCCGGTTGCGGAAGTGATGTGCCTCGTCGATGACGACCACATCGGCGAGCGCCGCGATCCGCTCGAACCTCTCGGGGTAGACGCCAACGCGGGTGAGGTCGGTGTGGCTGAACACGGCAAGACTCGAGTAATCGGAACTGCCGTCTATTCCGCCGATGTGATCCAGCCACTGGTCGAGATGTGGTTTCCAGACAGCTTCGACGGCCGCCTTCGGAGCAAACAGCACGACCCGTTTGTTCTCGAGGAGAACGAGTCGCTCGATGAGCATCAACCCCACGAAGGTCTTGCCCAGGCCGACGCCGTCGCACAAGAACGCTCCGCCATGTTGGCGGGCGATCTTCATCAGTGACCAATACGCCTCACGCTGATACTGATCGAGCTGTTCGAATACCTTCGACTGGGTGCGATCCCACTCGGCGGCGGCCAATTCCTGGCCCCGGAAGTACTCGTGCAGCGCCTTGGCGTACACGATGAACGGCGTCAGCTCCGCGGTGTGGCGAGTGATGGTCCGCAGAACCTCTTCTGTGACGGGCTCGGCCTGGGCCCAGTGCTCATCGAACCACGACTGAAGCTGCGCTACTTCGGCACCCACCTGCACCTGAATGTTCAGCTCAATGTTCTGCGTGAGACCCGGCCGGGTGAAATTGCTTGAACCAACGAGCGCCCGGGCGCCAACCACTTCGAGCTTGGCGTGAGTGATGTACGTCTTCGCGTGGAACTTCGACTTGCGGAGTACCCGGCATTCGATCTGGCCGCTCTTCAGCGCCTCGACGATTGCGTCCACGCCCGCCAAGAACGGATTCCGATCCTTCTCGCCCTCCAAACTCCCGTCCAGGCGGCCCATGCGTTCGGAGAGCGCCTCGACAAACGCCTGCTTGGTCCGCAGCGAAACTTCCTCGCCCATGAGGATGCGGATCTTGCCGAGCTGCTGCCAGTGCCCGTCCAGCTCCAACAGCGAGCCGATCTCGAAGAATCCGGTCGCAATATCGAAGCTGCGGGAGATGCCGCACCACTGCCGCAGGTACTCCAGCCCCGTCCAGCCTGACACCGAATTGTCGACGATGAACAGCTCGCTGCCGTCGGGAGCACCGCTGCGATTCGGAGCCAGACCACTCACCGGCGCGACCATACCGGCGACATGTAACACCTACGGTGCTTGTACTCCAGCGCGGTGGGTTAGTTGTCCTCGCAGATGGCTGACATCACGTCGGCAGCGAGAGCATTGGCGACAAGCTGCGAAGCCGCGAGTACCTCGCCGTAGCGACCGTCGCACTGGAACCACACGCCGATCCGTTCGGAACTGCGGCGGATGCCGGGCAATTCCGAATGCGGGTTCTCGACGGCGTCGAAGAAACGACGCGGCTCGCTTCGCTCGAGTGCGATCCAGGCCTCGATCATCGTTCCGCCGGCCCGGCCCCGGACCGAGAACTCAGCTTCGACCTCAACCGAATGCTGGACGGCGACCACGTCGTACCGGGCCTCCCGCAGGACCGCCTCGACAACATCCAGCATCGCCCAGTATTCCGGCGAACGCGTCGGTGCGGGAACCACGATCGAGTACGCCCAGTGGCTGGCAGGCGTATCGGAGCCGTGGAATAAGAGGCGCTGGCCGTCAGCGTTCCACTGCAGCGTCGGCACCACGCTGGGCGAAGCCTGCTCGAGACTCTCCACCGCAATCACATGCTGATCCCCGGGATACAGCCCCGGCAGGTCACTGACCACGATCGTCGTTCTGCCGTCGAACCAGTCCCGGAATACTGCGACTCGCGAACCATTTGGGGACCACGATGCACCGCGCCCAACTACGCCTGCGAGCCGCTCGAACCCAACGGCGTCATTCAGTCGCAACTGCATCAGCGAGCCGCCCGAGCGATAGCTGACCGATTCGCCATCAGGAGACCAAGACGGCGCGGACTCGTGCTCACCGCCGGCAGTCAACTCTTGCTCACCGCCGGTGTCGACATCCACCACCACGATGTACTGGTCGAATTGACCCGTGGCAGATTCCTCGCCGGCGCGTGCTCGGCGTGAGAAGGCGATCCGCGTCCCGTCAGGTGACCAGGCCGGATCTTGGTCCAAGACCACACCGTCCGTGACTTGAGCGAGACCGAGGGCATCGGGCTGGACAATGTAGATGTGGCTCGCTCGCTTCCCGTCCACAATCGCGCCCTGCGAGAAAGCGATCCACTGGCCATCGGGTGACCACACCGGCGCACTCAGACCGTGCTGAGCGGTGAGAAACGGCAGGTCGCTAGTGCCATCGGCATCCGCCACCCACAGCGTGCTCCCAACCCGGAACACCATTGTCCGGCAGTCCGGCGCCCACGACAGGTAGTCAACGCCCTCCGGTTTCGTGCTGGCAAACCGCAGTGGAAGCTGGAATCGGGTCGCCGAGAAGCTGCCGGCACAGAATTGCGCGGGCGGACCAGGCTCATCGGACCGGTCTCGGCTGGGGATGTGCGGCTCCACACCCGAGACCGGGTGCTCTGGTTCACCAAAAGCCCGCGACGGCTCTGCACCGGTCTCGTCGCCGGCGCCTGCTCGCTCGTCGCCTGAGATGTCCGCCTCCGGCGGCGCCGGTGTGTCCGATTCGGCTGTCGTCGCCTCCGGCGCCGCTGGATCATCGGGAGAGGATCCGTCCGCGCTCTCGACGTCTGCATCTTCTGTCGGCTCGGCATCGTCGCTAAGACGGTCCGGACCAAGCTGGGAATTGACGGCAACCGCGGCAATGAGCAGGACGCCGGCAACAGCAGCGACCAGCCACCAGCGCTTGCGAGGCCCATCAGTGCCCTGCCGGATCTCGACCGTCGACGACCCGCCATCGATCGGCTCCAGCGGTACCAGCACCACCGGGTCTTCGGGCTCAGCAGGCACTTCTGGATGCCACCTGTCGTCTCTCCCGGACCCGCCCGCCGCTGCGATTCGGGCATAGCACCACCATGGGCCCGACCGTACTGGCGCACACTGGTGAGCGAACCGTCAGAGGGGGTTCAAAACGGCTCATCTAAGGTGGACGGGTGCCGAAACCGCTGATCGGGCTTGTCGGACGCCGACGCAAGGGATCACGAATCGGTGGCTTCCCGCCGGTGTTCACCGATGTCGACGTCGACCTGTACATCGCCCACTACGCCCAGGCCGTGAACGCGGCGGGCGGCATTGCGGTTTACCTGCCGCTCGACGCTGACCCCACAGACATTGCGCCCCGACTCGACGGTGTGCTGCTCACCGGCGGCGAGGACGTGGCTGCGAGCCTGTACGCCGACCGGCTGGTCGCCGAAGCTGGGGACGGGTCCGGTGTCAGCGCCCCGAACGCCTTCGACACGCCCGACGACGCCGTCGTGTCAGACGGACAGATACCGCTGCGCGACGCCTTCGAGCTCGAGTTGCTCGACGTCGCCGTGACCGCCGACGTGCCAGTGCTGGGCATCTGCCGCGGCATCCAGTTGATGACGGTCGCGGCCGGCGGCACGCTGCACCCCCACCTGCCCACCCACGCATTTGTGGACGGGCCGCCCGACGCAACACCGCACGTCGTGACCACCACCGAGGGCAGCGAACTACGACGCCTGTATGGACCCGAGGTCGCCGTCAACTCACTGCATCACCAGGCTGCCGACCAGCTCGGCGACGGCTACATCGCCACCGCTCACTCCCCCGACGGGATCATCGAAGGCATGGAGCACGCCGAGCTGGCGATCATTGCCGTGCAATGGCACCCCGAACTGATGACCGGCGCGCTGGCCGACCCGTCATTCCGCTGGCTGGTCGATCACGCCAGCCGTTCAGCGCCGCCCGGGACACGCCGTGTCAAATTCAAGCGAGCAGCGGAGAACTTGAGTTTGGGAACGCAGAATGCACGTCGCGTTCACATCTGGTAGCCCAAATTCAAGTCATCTTCGCAACACTTGAATTTGAGGTCGCGAACCGTCGACGGTCACGAGTACGCCGTCACTGAACTTGCGATCGCTTGCGCCACTAGACCCGCGACTGCGCTGGGGCGGTGTCGTCTTATTTCACCGTCGGGCATCCGGGCGATCCACTGATCAACGTCGGGGAGCTGGAGCGTCAGTTCCGCTACGCCCGGCGAACTCTCGTCAATTTGCGACCACGCTCTATAACCGTCTGGGTCTGGAACCGACCAGAAGATTGCCGGGCCACCGCCGATGCCGTGCCAGTTCTTCATTGCGTAGCTGCGGTATCCGGTCCACGCCAAGAACCGGCGCTCGGCGACGCCAGGTACTTCTGCATCAAATCGAACGAGCCATGAATTGCCGGACGAGTCATCTTCAGCGAGCGCCCGGTAGTCATCAGCCGTCAGTTCGGCGTCGTACCACCTGGTGGAGACGTGGCCGACCTCGCCGAACATGTCGTCGAGTTCGTGCTCGACGAGCGAGAACAGCAGGCGTACCGCGTCATTCCATATGGCCGTGCGGCGAATCTGAGCCTGCCTCAATTCTGCACGTACGCGGTCGTACCCCTGCTGAGCCGCGGCAACTCGCTCAAGGTCACGCAACGCGTCTTCGGCACGCTGAAGGATCAGCCCCGCGATCGGCTCGAGGTCTCCGCCAAGATCCGACTCGGCCAACGCGTCGTAGTAGCGCAACCGATCCTTACGACGGATGATGACGCTGGGGAACCCACCACGGATCAACTCGAGATTCAAGACCGCTCGCGCTGTACGTCCATTGCCATCCAGGAATGGATGGATGTGGGTGAGCCACGTGTGCAGGATGATGGCGCGCACCAGCACGGAAGCCTTGTCGTTGCTGTTCGACCACCGCTCCCACTCCTCCATGCCGGCCATCACCCCTGCCCATGTAGACGGCGGCGCATGGGGGGAACCAGAAATGATGACCGGTTGGGACCGAAACACGCCAGCACCGGGCATTCCGCCCAGCACGAGTTCATGCAACCGGCGGACATCCTCGAAAGTTGTCGGACCGTCACTCCGCGCTAGCTCCACCATGCGTTCCAAGGCGGCGGACAGATTCATCGCATCTTGGGAGTAGACGGCATCGTGGCCTGGGATCGTCATCCCACCTTCAATCGCCAGCCTCGTCTCGCCGACATCGAGCGTGCTGCCCTCAATGGCGTTCGACTCGGCAATCTGCTCGAATCGCTTGTCCCCGAAGTACGCCCGCAGTGTCGCCTCAGTCAGTTTCCCTTCAGATCGGAGGAGCGCGACGCTTGCGTGAAGCTTGGACACTTCCTCGGCAACCCACTCACTCGTTGCCTCCATGCTGTACGGGGTGCCGTCGAGGCTGATCGTCGTGAGCGGTGCGTTCGGCATTGCCATCGGTTTCACGGTACCGGTCGCCCGACGGCGCACCCGGACTGCTAGTGAGTCAACCGGACGAGAAAAACGGACTCGTTAGCCCTCGACGGCAGCGCGCACCCGCGGGATGACATTGCGAGCGAGCCGTTCGAGCGACGAGTTGAACAGCGACGGGGCCATGCCGGGCGAGGCACCCCAGGTGCACACGTCGGTGAAGCCGAAGCGCGTGATGAAGTCGACCAGCTCGGCGACGCAATGGTCCTCGTCGCCGACAATCCAATTCTGGGGAATCGCGCCCTTCTCCAGGTCGAAGGCAGTGAACGTGTCGGGCGTCTCGGCAAAGAACTTGGCGTACACCCCGAGCCGGTAACGCTCCGCCGGCTTGATCGGGTTCCACTCGCGCTCGGCGTCATCGGTCACGAAGACCGAGCGGATGATGCCCACGCGATAGTCGTCGGGGTCACGTCCGGTCGCCCGCAGCTCCGCCTTCCAGGGCTCCATCACCACATCGGGGGCACCCTGGGGCAACAGGTGCGTGTCGAACCGAGCGGCCCGCACGGCCGCTTTGGAGCTCATGCCCGCTATCCACAGCGGCGGTCCGCCCGGCTGCACCGGCACCGGCGTGACTAGCAGGTCGTCGAACTGGTAGCGCTTCCCATGGAAACTGAACGGCTCGCCCTTCCACGCCAATCGCAGGATCTGCACCAGCTCCTCAGTCAGCGACACCCGGCGGGACTGCGGGATCCCGAAGCCTCGGAACTCGTGGGCCGCATAGCCCATCCCGATGCCCAGCTCAATGCGTCCGTTCGAGATGTTGTCGAGAATCGCGAGGTCTTCGGCCAGCCGGATCGGATGGGCAAACGGTGCCAGCAAGATGTCGGTCGACATGCGGATGTTCGACGTGCGAGCGGCAACAGCCCCTGCTACCGGCACGAAGTTGGGGAGGTGGCCGTCATCGAGGAAGTGATGCTCGGTGAACCACGCCAGATCGAAGCCGAGCTCGTCGGCCATCTCGAGCTGGTCAAGTGCCTGGGCGTACATCTCCTGCAGCGACACCTTGCTGCCGGGCGGGCTGCGAAGATCGTGGACGACACCGAATCGGAGTGGCTGGACCATGGCCGGAGATTAGGGCCAAGCCGGCAAGCTCGGGCTGGAAGGCCTCGGCCGACCCGCCGACGCCGTGACGTCTGAATTTTCCTAATGCCGGTTCGACTATTGTGGGGAGGCAGATCAATCGAGCGCATTTGGGCGGGCCGGGACGGCTTCGCCGATTTCACGCCGCCAGATCCGGCGACGCGCCGAACGATTTCACCGGGGGGAATCCAGACATGGCAGCAGCAACGACCAACGGCACGGCGAACGGCAGCACCAGCGACGAGCCCAACTACGAGGTCATCATCATCGGTGCAGGCGTCGCCGGCATCTACCAGATGTACCGACTCGCTGAACGCGGCGTCCAAGCGACAGTGCTCGAGATGGGCAGCGACCTGGGGGGAACTTGGTTCTGGAACCGCTACCCCGGCTGTCGCTTCGACTCCGAGAGCTACACCTACGGCTACTCGTTCTCCGACGAACTGCTCGACGAGTGGCACTGGCAAGAGCGCTTCTCGGGCCAGCCCGAGAACCTGCGCTACCTGAATTACGTCGCCGACAAGTTCGACCTGCGCAAGTACATGCAGTTCGACTGCACCGTGGAAACGGCGCACTTCGACGACACCCACAACATGTGGCGGCTGCACCTTGCCGACGGTCGCGACCTGTCCTCGCGCTTCCTGCTCACCGCCTTGGGCCTGCTGTCGGCGCCGACCTATCCACGCATCGAAGGCGTCAACGCCGACGGCACCGACGTCTTCGGGGGCCCGTCGTTCCACACCTACCACTGGCCGGCTGAACCGGTCGAGATCAAGGGCAAGCGGGTCGCGGTCATTGGCACCGGCGCTACCGGCGTGCAGGCCATCGCCGCCATCGGCGAGCAGGCCGAGCACCTGACGGTGTTCCAGCGGCGTCCGAACTGGTGTGCACCGCTGCACAACAGCGAGATCTCCGACTCCGAGATGGCAGGCATCAGGGCCCGTTACGACGAGATCTTCGACAAGTGCGCCCGCACCCCTGGCGGCTTCGAGCATGAACCAGACCGTCGCGGCTTCTGGAATGTGCCGCCCGAAGAGCGTCGGGCGCTGTGGGACAAGCTGTACGGGGAGCCGGGATTCGGCATCTGGATGGCCAACTTCCGCGAGATCTTCTTCGACGAGGAGGCCAACGCGGAACTGTCGGCGTTCATTGGCGACAAGATCCGCGAGCGAGTCGACAACCCGGTAATCGCCGAGAAGCTCGTCCCCAAAGACCACGGCTTCGGCGTGCAGCGGGTCCCGCTGGAGACGCGCTACTACGAGACGTACAACAAGGCCAATGTGAACTTGGTGGACATCCAGGAAACACCGATCACCAAGATCACCCCGACCGGCATCCAGACCACCGAACAGCACTACGAGTTTGACCTCATCGTCTATGCCACGGGCTTCGACGCCATCACCGGCGCCTTCGACCGCATCGACTTCCAGGGCAGCGGCGGCCTGAAACTGAGCGACAAGTGGGGAGACGGGCCGGTCACCTACATCGGCTTGATGGTCAACCGATTCCCCAATCTGCTGACCATCGCCGGTCCACAGAGCGGCTCAGCGTCGACCAATTACCCACGTGGCATCGAGATCGGCGTCGACTGGGTGACCGGGATGCTCGACCACATCTGGGCGAACGGTTACACCCGCTTCGAGGCCAACCACGACGCCGAACGGGACTGGACGAACCACGTCGTCGAGATGTACTCCATGATGCTGATGCGCAAGGCCCAGGGCTGGTTCACGGGCTACAACTCGAACGTCGACGGCCACGAGAAGGGCACCATCCGCTACCTCGTGTACAACGGCGGCGCGCCGAAGTACAAGCGCCGCATCGACGAGATCGCCGACCACGACTACGAGGGCGTGACCTTTGGCACCGAACGTTCGCCGGTCGCCGTCGGCTGAGCCAGGACCTATGCGTCACACGACTCATGTTTCGACAATTGCCGACATCGTCGTGACATCCGTGGCCTTTGCGACGGCCTGACAGCCAAGCACCGGTGGGATTCGGTATTCCCGGCGACAGTCTGACGTTCCTGACGATATAATGTGGTAGTGGATCCGTCAGCATAGGACATGTTCTGTGACGAATGAACTGAAGGCACACGAGCAGTTCCTAGAACTGAGCGCCCAACTCAGCGACAAGGAATTCGCGGACGCGGTCGTGTCGGCTGCATCTGAACGATACGCAGACCGCTGGCGCTGCATGGCAGCAATCTTGGTCGCGCTCCAAGATGAGTGGCCAGCGGCCGATGCGGACTATTTGGACGCAGCCGCACTCGTCGCTGCGAGTCACCGAGCATTCGTCGATCGCGCGCCGTACCTTCGAAATCTGCTGCTCTTCGTCGCGGCCCAAAGCGATATCGCCCACCAACTTGGCGGCGAGCCGCGAAGGGTTCTCGACCACATCGAACAGTCGCTCATGAACCGCACGAGGCTCCAGGGCGAGGCAATCCGTGCCATCTGGGACGAGCCAATGCTGCAAGCACGGGATGCGGCCACGGCACTCGGGTCAGAACCGACGAACCGGGAGCGAGTTCGCCAGCACCGTTTGCGTTCGGAGTTGCTCGGGTTGCGTCACGGACGGGGCTACCTATATCCAGCGTTCCAGTTCGATCCCGAACGACGCTGCGTTGACACCACGGTTGGTGCGGTCAACCAACACTTGCGCGCCGTTGACGACCCGTGGGGTGTCGCATCGTGGTGGTTCAGCGTCAATGACCGCCTCAATGCCCGCCCTTGCGAACTCGTGGCAGCCGACCGCGACGACGATCTGCTTGCCGTCGCGAACGCCGTCACCGAGCCCGTCGGGTAGGCGGGATTGCCGCCAGAGCAGGCACCGTCGGCCCACTACGACGGCACGCCGCACCGATTCCGTCTTCTGAGCGGCACTCGTCTGACTCGGCTGCACAGCGCCGAGTTCTCCGTCACGGAATTCAATCCGACCGTTGCTCGCAACCCTTTGCAAGGTGGGCGCTTCGACTCGTCGCCTGACGATCCGTACTCCTTCTTGTACGCCGCGCTGGACGATCGCACCGCCGTTTCCGAGACGCTGCTTCGCGACCTCCCATTCGATGACCGCGGCGCCCGTTTGTTGCCGCGCGCCAAGCTCTCAGGCCTGCGAATCGGCTGGATGAACGCGGCCGTCGATCTGGACCTGGTCGACCTGCGCTCCGGCCGTTCGTTGGCGGCTGTCGGGCAAGACACCTGGTTGGCCGGCGGGCCAGCATCGGCCTATGGGATGTCACGACGCTGGGCAGCGGCCATTCGATCATGGGCACCATGGGCGAGTGGCCTCGCTTGGCGCTCCCGACGGGAACCCGAAGGCTTCGCCTTGGTGCTGTTCGGCGACCGTGTCTCAGACGACCGTCTCGAAGCGACCGAAGATGCCTCACCACTGCCGATTGGCGAGCGAGATCTCAGTACGGGCGTTGGGGCTCTCTACCTCGAGCAGATTCTGGCTGACTACTGCGTTGCCCTGATGTGATGATCGGCTACTGAGTGTCACACTGGCAGCGGTCCGCTCCGCGGTGGCAGTGCAGCTTCGACCCGTCTCTCGGCTCTGGCCGTCACCATCTGCAATAGGCCGCTATTGACACGGTCAGGGCCGACGCGATGCCGACTGTGCAACACTCGATGCGATCGCTGTTCGGGGACTCGGTCATCCGCTTCAGCAGGTGAGGTGAATCGTGGACATCTCCGGAGCCGCTGCCATCGTCGGCGTTGCCGAGACCGATTACATGCGAGGCACCTCGCAGAGCGTGCCCGAATTGGTGCTGGAAGCGACCATGGCCGCCATTGCGGACGCCGGGATCGATCCCAGCGAGATCGACGGCATCCTGCCGCCGCCGGGCTTCATCTCGTCCGAGGAGATCGCGGCCAACCTCGGCGCCAGCGACATCCGCTACGCCGTCACGGTGCACATGGGGGGTGCCAGCCCGGTGGCTGCGCTGCAGTCGGCGACCATGGCCATCGCTGCGGGCATCGCCACCAATGTCGTCATTACGTTGGGCTGGAACGGCTACTCGGCGATGCGGCCACGCCCCGGGACCCGTCCGACCAAGCGCCGCCTGGAGCCGGGACCGTTCGTGGACGTGAGCCGCAATTTCTATGCGCCCTATGGCGTGCGCTCGGCGGTGCAGTGGTACTCGATGTACATCCAGCGCTACGTCGACCTGTACGACGTGGCGCCCACCGACGCCGCCCAGGTGGCACTCGCGTGTCGTGAGCACGCGCACCTCAACGACAAGGCGCTCATGGGCGGCCGGCCGATGACCATGGACGACTACCTGGCGTCGCCGCTCATCACCGAGCCGATGCGCAAGTTCGACTGCTGCTTGGAGACCGACTGCGCCGCGGCAGTGGTGCTGACATCGCCCGAGCGGGCGAAGGACCTGCCGCACACGCCGGTGCTGTGGCTGGGCGGTGCCGAAGGGCACCCCTATCCCGCCGACGAGATCACCAACCGCCCCGACATGCTCCGCCTCGGCCTCGATTCCGCAGCGCCGCGGGCGTTCGCAATGGCAGGCGTGCAGCCCGCCGACATGGACTTCCTGCAGATCTACGACTGCTTCACCTACGTGGTGCTGATGGAGCTTGAGGCCATCGGCATGTGCCCGAAAGGCGGTGCAAAGGAATTCGTGGCCGACGGAAACATCTCGCTCGGGGGCCGCTATCCGATGAACACCCATGGCGGCCTGCTCTCTCAGGGCCATGCATGGGGTCTCAACCACGTTGTCGAGGCGACACGTCAGCTGCGCCACGAAGCCGGAGACGCCCAAGTGCCCGACGCCGAGGTGGGCCTGGTGACCGGCTACGGCGACCTCGGCGACGGCAGCATCGCCGTGCTGGCCCGAGGCTGAGGACCCGACGCCATGAGCGCTATCCGATGAGCCCAGTCCCGATGAGCCCAGTCCCGATGAGCCCAGTCCGATGAGCCCAGTCCCGATGAGCCCAGTCCGATGAGCCCGATCCCGTGAACACAGCCAAGCCAGCCCGCAAGTACGTGCCCCAGCCGGAGGGGCTGAACCTGGAGTTCCATCAGGCCTGCCTGGCAGCGGGACTGCTGTGCCTCCAGCAGTGCTCGGGCTGTGGGCAGTTCCGGCACCCGCCCCGCTGGTACTGCCCGTCTTGCCACATTGGCAACTACGGCTTCGCGCCGGTGAGTGGCATCGGTCGCATCTACTCCATGGCCGTCAACCATTTCACCGTCGATCGGGGCTGGGTCGACGAGTTGCCGTACATCACCGCCGTCGTGGAACTCGACGAGGGCCCTCGAGTGGTCGGTTCGTTGCGTGGCGTGCAGCCGGGCGAGGCGAGTCTCGGCCAGCAAGTGCACGTCTCCGTCGAGCCTCGAGGCGAAGAATTCGCCTACATCTGCGTCAACACGGTTTGAGAGGCCCGTCAAGGCAGCTTGACCGGTCAGCGCTGACTACCCTCCGGCCGTCGCGAACTGGGGCCTCAGCTCGGTTCCGTTTCGCCGCCTGATCATCACACGACGCCGCGTTCGGAGAGTCTCCCTGCATATGAGCATGCTCGGCACCCGCGTAGAACGCAAAGAAGACCCTGAACTCCTCACCGTACGAACCGCTCGACCCGCTGCTGGACACCGCCGAGGCTGCGCTCAACGAACGGCTGCTGTTCCCCGGGGCCGAGACCAACACGGTGTTCGCCATCCCGTCGGGCCCCCAAGACGGGCAGGACCCCTTCGCCGACTGCGAGGTCACCGTCGAGCTGGCGTTTTGCAACCCTCGGATGACAGCGGCCCCTATCGAGCCTCGTGCTGCGGTTGCCTCCTGGGACGCAGACACACAGCGGCTCACCTATTGGGCCTGCACACAGTTCCCGCACCAGACCCGGGACACCCTGTCCGCGTTCTGCGGGCTGGAGCCCAGCCAGGTGCATGTCATCACGCCCGATGTCGGCGGAGGCTTCGGTGCCAAGAACGCCCAATACGTCGAAGACTTCGTGGTGGCCAGCCTTGCCTGCCGCCTCAAACGCCCGGTGCGCTGGGCTGAGACACGCTCGGAGGCCATGGTCGGCTTCACGCACGCTCGGGCAATCTCGTATGCCGCACGCCTTGGGGGCACCTGCGACGGCAACGTGACGGCATACGAGGTGGACGCACTGCAGGACGCCGGCGCCTACCCGATGATCGGGTCACTGCTGCCCATGTTCGTCCGCACGATGGCGACGGGCGTGTACGACATCTCGAACGTGACTGTTTCTACGAACTCGGTCACAACGAACACTGCGCCGGTGGGCGCGTACCGGGGAGCTGGACGCCCGGAGGCCGCTTTGGCGATCGAGCGAATGATGGACCTGTTCGCGGCCGAGATCGGGATGGACTCCGGCGAGTTGCGCCGCCGTAACTTCATCGCGCCCGAGGCGTTCCCGTTCAAGACCCCGACTGGCGCCGATATGGATTCCGGCGAGTACGCCAAGGCCCTCGACGCCGTGCTGGAAGCTGCGGATTATCCCCGCCTGCGAGCCGAGCAGGAACGACGCCGCTCGGAGGGCTCAGCGAAGCTGCTCGGATTGGGTTGGAGCGCCTATGTGGAGATTTCGCACCCGATGGGCGCCCCGGAGTTCGGCAGCTTGGAGGTCCGGGACGACGGATCGGCCCTGGTGCTGACTGGCTCGTCGAACCACGGGCAGGGTCATCACACCGCGTATGCGCAGATCGCGAGCGACCTCACCGGCATTGCGTTCGAGCGGATCGAAGTGCGCCACGGGGACACCGACGCGGTCAAGCGTGGTGGCGGTACCGGCGGTTCCCGCTCGCTTCAGACCGGCGGGGCCGCGGTCTTCGAGGCAGCGGAGGCGGTGGTTGAACAGGCCAAGGAGGTCGCGGCCGCGATGATCGAAGCCGACCCGGCCGACATCGTGCTCGATGTCGACGCAGGCACATTCGCCGTTGCGGGCACACCGGCCCGTTCGCTCGACTGGGCCCAGATTGCGACCCATGTCAACGAGTCCGACGGTCGTGAGCTGCAAGCCGAGAGCGACTTCCAGCCACCGGCGGCCACCTTCCCGTTCGGGGTGCAGCTCTCAGTCGTGGAGGTGGACCGTGATACCGGACAGGTCACCCCGCTGCGCCATGTGACGTGCGACGACGCTGGTGTCATCGTCAACCCGATGATCGTGGAAGGCCAGGTGCATGGCGGTGTCGCCTCTGGCATCGCCCATGCACTCGGCGAGGTGTTCGTCTATGACGACGACGGCAACCCGCTGACCGGCAACTTCATGGACTACGCCATCGCGTCAGCAGCGGAGCTGCCCAGCTTCGAGCGGATCCCGCTCGAGACCCCGACCGATCGCAACCCGCTCGGTGCCAAGGGCATCGGCGAGTCCGGCACTATCGGCGCCACACCCGCGGTACAGAACGCCGTGGTGGATGCGCTGTCGCACCTCGGCGTGCGCCACGTCGACCTCCCCTGCACCCCCGAACGGGTCTGGCGGCACTTGACGCCCTCCGGGCAGCCGTCTGGGTCGTAGTTCTAGGCGAACGCCGGCAGGCCGATCCCGTCGAGGTGCTGGCTTGTCAGGTTCAGCATCGTCGTGCCGCGCTCGCGGGAACGCGGCACAGGGTCGTGTGGCCAAACAAGACCGAGCGCGTCGTTGAGGCTGTCAAGAATCTCCGAGAGGCGACCTGTGAGCTCGGGTGCACCGATCGAGACGAGCACTCCGAAGGAAATCGAGAGCTCCCCGGTGCTGGCCTGCCCCGACACCATGGGATCTATGAGGCTGTCGTCGTCGTGGAGATGGTCCGCCGTGCCGCTCACGAAATCGACAAATTCGTCGTACGTGAGAGGTCGAGCCCCGTCAGCGCCGACACGGCTGAGGGTGCCGGTGATCGTCACTTCGGTATGAGGTCCGCTCGCCTTGCCCACCACGCTCATCTCCTGCTCTTGCATCGGTTGATCTTCGCTCGGGTGTTGTTGATGCCTCGCCGGTCTGAGGGTGTGGACCCAACTGTAACGACGCACTGGCAGTCGCATGGGCACAGGGCCAAGAAGTGCTTCTTCATCTTCTTCACCCGCCAACCGCGGTCTTCCGCTTCTCGCAACAGCGACTCGTAATCTTGATTGGTGTGCCGTGATCGCTGAGGCATCAGTGCCTCCTCGGTCTGCCAGCCGCTCATTCGGACCGCGTGAAGCTAGTCATGGGGTCGCTCACAGGGCAAAGCAATTTGCCGGGATCGCTGATGTCGTCGCCCGCGGTTCAGGGCTGGCCGCTGGTGTCCAGCCGGCTGGCCAACACGGCCACGACGGCGAGACCGCCAACCGCGGCCGAGGCGAGATAGGCGGCGGCGGGGCTGACTGAGAACACGGGAAGCCAGATGATCGCGCCCAGCGCGTGACCCCCGAATCGAAGCGACAGGGTGAACGACAGCGCGCCGGCGCGGTTGTCGGGGGCAGCAACCGAGGCGAGCGACTGGAAGCTGACCACCACGGACTGCGTCGCGGCACCGGTGACGAACCACAAGATCGCCAGCGACCATGTCGTCTGTGCGGCAGGGAGCAGCGCCACGAGTCCCGAGCAGACAGCGATCGCGATGGTGGCCGCTTGTCTCCCGCCCAAGCGGTCGAGCATGATCCCCCACGCTGGTGCAGCAAACATGCCGGCCAATCCTCCGCCGAACAAGAGCCAGCCGACCTGTGAACCCGTCAATCCGATGACATCGCGGCCACTCAAACCGACCAGGACCCTTGCCCCGACGGGTCCAAGTGCACTCAGCAGCGCGGTGGCCGCTAGCAGAAGCGTCGGGCGGCGAAGCAGGGAACGCAAACGAGGCGGTGAGCTCAACGCCTGGAGCGAATCTGATGCGCCGTCATCGGCGGCGTTCGGCAGCAGCAACGCAATGGCCACACCGATGACGGCCGTCGCCACATAGGCCAAGCGCCAGTTCACGTCGGCGCCGTAGCCGCCCACAACCGGGGCAGCCAGCTGACCGAGCGCTTGACATGCTGCGTACCGGCCAACAATTCGGCCGACGCGACCCGCTGGTGCCGTCTCGGTCAGCGTCGCCAGCAGCAGCGGCGTGATGAACGCATTCATCGAGCCTTGTCCGACCCGGGCCGCCAGAAACCACAGGTACGAAGGCGCCACGGCGCACGCAGCAGTCGCTACCGCGTACAGCGCAACGGCAGGGCGCAATACCCGGGCTCGACCCCAGCGGTCGGCAATCGTGCCCGACACCAGCAAGAGTCCCGCGAACGGCAGCAAGTAGCACCACAACGCCCACCCGATCTGGCCCGTCGTAACCGAGAATTCGGTGCGCAACTCAGGGATCATCGGCAGTATCACGAAGGTGCCGAGCGGCCCCATCATGCCGCCGAGGTAGAGCAGCACCCGGCGCCACTCTCCCCTCGCCACCCGTCCGTCCATAAGCGTCCGCACGCTAGTTCCGAGCCGTCGAACGAGGTCGCTCAGCATTGGTTGCCGGTGCCTGCCCGACGGGCGCTGCGGCTCTTGGGACCTCGCGCCTAGCATCGCTCGCACGGCATCCCGGCGGGGCCCGTCTGCTCACGGGGGGAGAGCGAGCGACCCCGCCGGGTGCACACCACAGCCCAAACCGACCGAGTTCGCGAGGGGATTAGGCATGACGGCAGAAGCATCGATGCCGTCTCGTCAGACGACGCCCGCACTGCCCAATGCCGGACTGGCTCATGTGCGGGTGCTGGAGCTTGCTGGAAACGTGGGGGTTGCCTGGGCAGCGAAGCTCTTTGCCGATCTGGGCGCCGATGTCATACGCGTTGAGGACGGAAACGACATGGTCCGATCGCGTCCCCACAATGTCCACCGGTGGCTGAACTCCAACAAGCGATCCGTCCAGTCATTGACCGATGACCTGATCGGCAGCGCCGACCTGGTGATTCACGATCGCCGCGAGCTGGCTGACCTGACGCGGCACAACAGCCGGCTCGTCGTGCTTGCCATCACCCCGTTCGGGCTCACCGGGCCCTACGCGCACTACGAGGCCGCCGAGATCAACGCCATTCACGCGTCCAGTTGGGGGAATCTGTCACCGGGTGGTGCCACCGATCCAGACCTGCCGCCGCTGAAGGCGCCGGGCCATCACGCCAACATCAACGTGGCCACCGTTGCCGCGGTCGTGGCCCTCGCGGCAGTGGAGCGAGCCGCCGTGAGCCGTCAGGGCGAGCACATCGATTTCTCGGCCGTCGCCGCGGCGGCCAAGATCACCGAAGTCGCTCCTGCCGCAGTCTCGTTCTTGGGCGTGGAGGCCTCCCGGCTCGGCACTCGCACGGTGGTGCCGTGGGGAATATTCCAATGCGCTGACGGGCTGCTGCAGCTCATCTGTCCCGAGCAATCCCAGTGGGAGGCGTTCGTCGAACTCATGGGTTCCCCTGAGTGGGCTTCGCTCGATGTGTTCGCCACGGGACCGGATCGAACCCAGAACTCCGATCTCGTCAACATGTATCTCGCGGAGTGGTTCGCCGACCAGCACGTCGACGACATCTACCACGCCGCCCAGGCTGCACGTATTGCCGTGACACCGGTGAACACGATGGCTCAGCTTGAAGCCGATGGCCACTTTGCCGAGCGCGGGTTCTTCGCCACAACGCCCGACGGGCTGAAACTGCCGGGGCCCGGTTTCCAGATCGATCAACCGTGGTGGAATCTCGCTGCGGAAGCACCGGATGCCGGTGCCCACGAAGGCGAAGGCTGGCTACACAGAACGGCCGTCATCGACCATGCCGAAGCCCCCGCGGGAACCAACAGCACCCCGGCAGCAGCACTTGGGCGCCGTCCGCTGGAGGGAGTGCGGGTGTGCGACTTCACCTGGATCTGGGCCGGTCCTTTCTGCACCCAGGTCTTGGCCCACCTCGGCGCTGACGTCATCAAGCTCGAGTCCTCCGATCATCTGTGCATGTTCCGGCGGCTGCCGCTGAGTCCGCCCGACAGCCCGCCGTCGCATGACACCTCGGGCTTGTTTCAGATCTACAACACCGACAAGCGCAGTATCAGCATCGACTTGTCCCATGCGGACGCCGCGGAGGTCGTTGCACGGCTCGTCGCCGTCAGCGACGTGGTCATCGACAATTTCGGCGTCGGTGTCATGGATCGACTCGGGTTCGGTGCCCCCCAATTGCGTGCAATCAACCCAGACGTCGTCATCGCCTCGCTGTCCGGTTATGGAAGCACCGGCCCCTGTGCGGAATATGTGGCGTATGGACCTGCTGGCGGAGCACTCGCGGGGCTGTACGCCTCCAACGGCTACCAGGGCGGTCCCGCGTTCGAGACCGGTGTAGCCATCGGTGATCCGTGCACGGGGATCACCGCTGCATGGGCGGTGGTGGCATCGCTCGCCGCTCGCCGTCGCACCGGCATCGCCGCCACGATCGACGTCGCTATGGCGGAAGCCGTCGCGGCCACCGTCGGCGAAGGCTGGATGCAGTACCTGACCGAAGGCCGATCGCCGGCTCCCATCGGCAACCACGACCCGATCTGGTCGCCCCACAACTGCTACCGGGCCCAGGGCGACGATCAATGGGTCACGATCGCCTGCACCGACGAGCCCATGTGGCATTCGTTGTGTGCAGTCATGGACCCCGGCCTCGCGCATCGGCCGGGATTCGCAGACGCTGCGGATCGCAAGCGGAACGAGGCCGAACTGGACGCGGAAATCTCGGCGTGGACAAAGACACGGGATCGCTGGCACATCACCGAAGAGCTGCAAGCCGTCGGCGTGACCGCATTCCCCTCGCTGTCATCGCACGAGCTGTGGACTGGCGACGTCCACTTCGAAGCCATCGGAATGCTTGAACGGCCCCCTCACCCGCTCACCGGAGAACGTGTGGTGCCCGGCGTCCCCTGGCGCTTGAGGGACGGCCCCAACGGACTACGTCGCCCGGCACCCCTGCTCGGCGAGCACACATTCGAGATCCTGACCGATGTGTTGGGATACGCGCCTGATGTCGTGGACGAGCTGATTGCCCGACGAGTGGTTCGGGAGCCCGCCGCGGCGCAATCCGATTGACAGCGCGCGCATAGTGTGACCCTCGAAACCATGCGATCCTCGCCGCTGGCTTGGCGTGGAGGATCGCCGGGACAGTTCCGCGGGGGCAGCCCCGCACACCAAGGAGGGGCCGACATGGCCGCAGAAGTAGCGATCACCTCAGGACGACTGGCTGGTGCTGACGACCAGGGCGTCCACGCCTACAAGGGCATTCCCTATGCGGCGCCTCCGGTGGGCGACCTGCGCTTCCGGCCGCCAGTCGCGCCAGCCGGCTGGGACGGCGTGCGCGACGTCTCGGCCTTTGGCCCTGTGGCATTGCAGCAGCCCATGCCCGGAATCTTCGGCGAGCTCGGCACGCCGCCGAATCCCGCCGGCGACGACTGCCTGCGGCTGAATGTTTGGACGCCTGACCCGGGTGCGGGCGGGATGCCGGTGCTGGTGTGGATCCACGGCGGCGCCTTCTACGCCGGCAGCGGCGTGGACGACGTGTACAACGGTGCAGCCTTTGCCCGCGACGGCGTCGTCTGCGTGACCATCAACTACCGCCTCGGCGTGCAGGGTTACTGGAACCTGGCCAACCACTTCCCAGCTTTGGCCCAATCCGGCAATATCGGCATGCTCGACCAGATCGCGGCGCTGCGCTGGGTGCAGGAGAACATCGCTGCTTTCGGCGGCGATCCCGGCAAAGTCACTATTGCCGGCGAATCCGCTGGCGGTATGAGCTGCTCGACGCTGATGGCGATGCCCGCGGCGAAGGGCCTGTTCCGGGCCGCCATCCCCCAGAGCGGTGCCGCCCACAACGGCCTCAGCGCCGACACGACCTCGCTCATCGGCGGCTACGTGCTGGACGCGGTCGGCGTGAAGCCGGGAGACACCGCAGCGCTTGCAGCGGTCAGCAACGACGATCTGTTGGCTGCACAGATCGCGATCACCGACGATCTGGGCGCGACACGAGACCCGGTGAAGTACCGCGAGGCAGCGGCGGTGCCGATGGCCTTCCAGCCCGTGTACTTCACCGAGGAATTGCCGCAGCGGCCGATCGACGCGATCGCTGCCGGTTCGGCAACCGATGTCTCGGTCATGGTCGGCTCGACCAAGGAAGAAGCGCTGATTTTCGTGGTCGACCTCAAGGAGATGTTCAACGAAGAACTGGTGCAAGCCACCGTGGGAGCGGTGTTCGGCATGGCCGGCAAGGACGGCGACGCGGCGTTGCAGCTCTACAGCGAGAACCGGCCCGGCGCCGCTCCACACGAGCTGGCAGCGGCCATCGAGACCGACCGCATGTTCACCGTGCCCGCAATTCGCATGGCCGACGCCCAAGCCGCGCACAACTCCGACCTGTGGCTGTACCGATTCGACTGGGACAACCCTGAGCGCGACGGCGAATGGGGCGCGCACCACTTCATCGAGGTGCCGTTCGCATTCGACCAGGCCGACAACGACATGGGTCGCGGCTTCGTCGGCAGCAACCCGCCGGCCGACCTGATTGCGGCCACGCACGACGCATGGGTCCGGTTCGCCACCGACGGCAATCCCAACCACGGCGGCCTGCCCGACTGGCCGCGCTGGGATCCGAGCAATCGCCCGACGATGCTCTTCGACGACGAGTGTCGGGTTGCCAACGGCCCCGGCGCCTCAGAGATCAGCCTCTGGGACGGCGTGATCTAGCAGTTCCGCAAAGACAAACGCCTGCCGGCCACCGGCCGCCGGTCATTGCTTGGACTGCAACGTCGCAGTGCATGAATCGCAACGTTCGCAATGCATGGATTGCGATTGTGTTGTTGCGTTGTTTGCACGTGCTCACGTCTTCACGCAGTGCGGAGGTGCCGTTGGCTCGCGCCCGTAGAATCTCTTTGCTGAGGCCATTGAATCCGGCAGGAATCGGAACCTCCAGATTCGGTGGACGTTCGTCCCGCGCTTTGGGTCCTCCACATCCGCTGATCTCCGGTGGGCCCGCAGTTCAACATTGCGTGGGCGCGATCTCCGCACGAGGCTCACCATGACCGCATCCTCACATCTCACCGAGCGCGCAGACCTGCGCAATGTGGCGATCATCGCTCACGTCGACCACGGAAAGACCACCCTCGTCGACGCCATGCTGTGGCAGTCGGGGGCCTTTCGCGCCAACGAAACGGTTGCCGAACGGGTCATGGACTCGATGGACCTCGAACGCGAGAAGGGCATCACGATCCTGGCCAAGAACACCGCCGTGCGCTACGTGCGCGACAGCGGCGAGGAAACCAAGATCAACATCGTCGACACGCCGGGCCACTCCGACTTCGGCGGCGAGGTGGAACGAGCCCTGACGATGGTGGACGGTGTCCTGCTGCTGGTGGATTCCAGTGAGGGCCCGCTGCCGCAGACGCGGTTCGTGCTGCGCAAGGCGCTGGAGCTGCATCTGCCCGTCGTGCTGGTGATCAACAAGATCGACCGGCCGGACGCTCGCATCGCTGAGGTCGTCGACGAGGTATACGAGCTGTTCTTGGACCTCGACGCCACCGACGACCAGATCGATTTCCCGATCGTGTACACCAACGCCCGCCAGGGCACAGCAACGCTCGACCTCGGCCAGCCAGGCACCGATCTGCGGCCCATGTTCGAGTCGCTGCTCGAGACCGTGCCGGCCCCCTTGCACGACCCCGAGCGCTCGCTACAAGCGTGGGTCACCAACCTCGACTCAAGTCCATACGTGGGGCGCATCGCGATGTGCCGGGTGATGCACGGCACCATCAAGCGAGGCCAGAGCGTGGCGTGGTGCCGCACCGACGGCACGACCACCACCGCCAAGATCAACGAGCTATACGTCACCGAGAGCCTCGACCGGGTGGATGCCGACGAGGCCAGCGCCGGGGAGATCATCGCCATCTCGGGCATCGAGGACATCACCATCGGCGAGACGCTCGCCGAGCTCACCAACCCCGAGCCGCTGCCCCTCATCACCGTGGACGAGCCGAGCCTGTCCATCACGATCGGCATCAACACCTCTCCGATGTCAGGTCTCGACGGCGACAAGGTCACCGCCCGCCTCATTGACAACCGCCTCGAAGCCGAGCTGATCGGCAACGTGTCGGTGCGGGTGCTGGACACCGAGCGGCCTGACACGTGGGAAGTCCAGGGGCGCGGCGAGCTTCAGTTGGCAGTGCTGGTGGAGATCATGCGCCGCGAGGGTTTCGAGATGACCGTGGGCAAGCCCAAAGTGGTCACCCGCACCATCGACGGAAAGCTCCACGAGCCCACCGAGCGCGTCACCATCGACATCCCCGAGAGCTTCGTCGGGGCGGTTACCCAACTACTCGGCGAGCGCAAGGCCGACATGGTTGCCATGTCCAACCACGGCACCGGCTGGGTTCGGCTGGACTACATCGTGGCGGCACGGGGCCTCATCGGCTTCCGCACCGAATTCCTGACCGAGACTCGGGGCACCGGCCTCATGGCCAACGTGTTCGAGGGCTACACACCGTGGCTCGGTGAGCTTCGCACCCGCCACTCGGGATCGATCGTCGCAGACCGCAAAGGCTCGGTCACCGGATACGCCGTGGCTGGGGTGCAAGAACGGGCGTCGCTGTTCGTGGCACCCGGTGACGAGGTCTACGAAGGCATGGTCATCGGCGAGAACCCGCGCTCCGAGGACATGGACGTCAACATCTGCCGCGAGAAGAAGCAGACCAACGTGCGGGCTGCTGCATCCGACGACACCATTCGCTTGACGCCACCGCGTGTCCTGTCGCTCGAGCAAGCGCTGGAATTCATCGGCGACGACGAATGCGTCGAGGTGACCCCGAACGCCATTCGCCTCCGCAAGACGGTCTTCGACGCCACCACCCGCGGCCGCGCCCGCAAACGCCTCCAGCGAACAAGCCTCGCCGAGGGTTAGACGCTGGGGTTGGCCGGGACAGCCAGCTCCAGGCGCGGGGCCAAGTCGATGTTGTGGAAGTTCTGGAGCCGCTCGATGGTCTCCGCGTAGCGCTCGCGCTTTCTGGCCTCGCGCTCGGGGGCACGCTCGGCGAACTCGGGCATGACTTCCCGGGCGAACAGCTCCATTGACTCGCAGATGTCCTCGTGGCGGTTCCGGCCCGCCTGGCTGACGAAGATCAACTCGTCGACGCCGACGTCTTCGTAGGCGCGGACGAAGTCGCGAATCTGGTCAGGCGTGCCGATGCAGCCCCGCAGCGAGTCCAGCCCGCCTTCCTCGATGCCCGTGCCGTCGTCCGCCCTGGCCTCGTCGACCTGGGCGTTCAGCTTCTCGAAGCCCATCTCGGCGCGGTTCTGCTCGAACTCGGTCCAGATGTCGGTGCGCCCCGGCGTGTGGGTGCCGAATTGGTAGTAGTGCAGCAGCGAGTAGGCGAAGAAGTGAAAGCCGTCGAGACCACGGTCCAGGGCGGTCTGCTCGTCTTCGTGGCACATGAAACCCGTCGTCACCGCGATGTTCGGGTTCGGCGCCAGGCCCACCGGGTCGGTACACGCCTCAAACGCTGCGTAGTAGTCAGCCACCCACTGCTTCGCTTCCTCAGGATTGATGAACGCGAAGCTCAGCGCCCCGATGCCCCGGCTGCCCGCCATGAGGATGGTGTCGCGCTGGCTGCAGGCCACCCAGATCGGCGGGTGCGGGCGCTGTACGGGCTTGGGCACCACGTTGCGGGCCGGCATCGAGAAGAACTTGCCGGTGTGCCCCTCGTACGGTGCCTGCGACATCATCTTGGCGATCTCGGGGACTGCCTCTTCCCACATCGAGCGCTTGTCGGCCCGCTCGAGCTCGAAGCCCAGCAACTCCATGTCGCTCGACGTCTCGCCGGTGCCGAACTCGACCCGACCGTTCGAGATGATGTCGAGCGTCGAAATGCGCTCGGCCACCCGCGCCGGGTGGTTGTAGCCGGGCAGCACCGGCACGATGCCGTGGCCGATGTGGATGTTCTGCGTGGTCGCAGCGCACGCTGCCAAGAACACCTCGGGCGCGGACGAGTGCGAGTACTCCTCCAAGAAGTGATGCTCCACCTCCCACACCGTGTTGAAGCCGAGTCTGTCGGCGAGTTGCACCTGTTCGAGGGCCTCGTGAACGACCCGGGCCTCGGCGCCTTCATCCCACGGGCGCGGCAATTGATGTTCGTAGAAGATGCTGAAACGCATGGCGGTTCCCTGTGTCTTGCCGGAGGTTGTGCGCCGTTGGGCTGATCAGCCGGCAGCGGCGACGCTGGCGAGCGCAGAGTCCACGATGCGATTGCCTCGCGGATCGCCGGTGATGGTGCCGACCATGCTGTTCATGACGTAGGCAATCGACGTCCGCACGTCGAAGTCCACCAAGGCGATCGATCCGCCCCAGCCGCCCCAGAACATGTGGTTCGGGTTGGGAGAGGTCACCCAACCCTCGAGGTCGCGAGCAAATCCGATGCCGTGACGCAACCGCATGTACAGCACGTCGTCGACGTTGTCGATCTGCTCTTCAAGCGCCTTGCGAGCCCCGGCTTCGGACATGATCCGGATGCCGTCCACCTCGCCGCCGCATGCCAGCATCGAGTGGATCCGGGCGATGGAGCGGGCATTGCCGATGCCGCCCGCGGCAGGGATCTCGGCATCCCGCCATTCACGCGTCTGCGGCTCGGTGGCGTCGAGCAGGCAGCTCATCAGCGTCTGAGCACAGACCGAGTCCATCTCGACCTTGACCCCGTTCATCTCGAGATCCCCCGGCAGCACGACAGGCGGAATCAACTCCCCCATCCGGTGATCCTCTGAGGCCGGCAGGCTCATGTGGAAATCAGCACCCAGCGGCTCGGCAATCTCATCGCGGAACCAGTCAGCCATGCGCTTGCCGGTGATGCGGTACATGATCTCGCCCTCGAGGTTGCCCTGGGTGACGGCGTGATAGCCCGACTTGGTGCCCGGCTCCCACCACAATTCCTGGGCTGCGAGCTGGGTTGCGATGGCGTCGAGGTCGTACAGGTCGGCGGCGGTCACCGGCGGCACGTACCCGGGCAGCCCCGCTGTGTGCGACATGACATGGCGGACCAGCACGCCCTCTTTGCCGGTCTGTGCGAACTCGGGCCAGTACCGGCACACGGGAGCGTCGAAATCCAGCTCGCCCCGGTCGGCGAGCGCCAGCATCGCTGTTGCCGCCATGGTCTTCGTGGTCGAGTACACGTTGACGATCGTGTCGCGCTCCCACGGCTCGCCGTTGGGGCCAGCGTCACCGGCCCAGATATCCACCACGGACTCGCCGTCAACAGTGACGGCCGCCGCTGCCCCCACCTCGAGCCCCTCGTCGAAGTTCTGCACGAAGGCGTCTCGGACCGCCTCGAAGCCCTCTTTGCACGTCCCGTGGATCTCCATGACCTGTCCCCCTTGCGGTTCCGGCCCACCGGGCCAGCACTTCAAGGGCTCATCTTTGCAGCCGCGGCGAGTGGCCGCCCCTGCTGCTCTATCGCGCTCTCGACGACGGTGCGGCTCAGTTGACCGGCGCAGTGATCGGCGGGGCTTCGCCGAAGTCAGCTCAATCCGTCACGACACTGAAGGTTCCGGTGCCATCAATTGTGGCGCTGTAACTGACCCTCCGGATGAGGTCATCGCCGTCGACCCAGACGTCGAGTTGAATGCTGTCGAGCTGGGTGGCCGGCTCCTGGCTCGTCATCATCATGAACATGCCGAGCGACATCAGGAAGCCGGCCCCTGCGCCGGCAGGCGTGGTGTGGGTGCGGTAGCGAGCCACAGCGAACCCGTCGAGGTCCTCGCTGCCCGCGTCTACGAAGTCATAGAGACCGCCAGGGTCGTCGATCGCGACGCCGAACGTCAGGTTGGACTGGATGGGTCCTCCGGAGCCCGGTGCATCTGGCTCCCATGCGACCGGAACCAGACCCTCCCATGGTCCCTCCGCAGCCGAGCGGTACGCCTGACCGTCGACGATGACCTCGGTGTGGGAGTCCATCTGTGGGATGCCCATTTCTGGCATCGCCGGTCCAGGTGTCATCCGATACTGGAAGTTCCCGCCCGAAGACGTCGCCTCGACGGTCAATTCCCACGGTTCAGCGAAGTCGTCGAAGTCGAACGTGACCGTCGTCTGCGAGGTGGCGGACTCGCTCACCTGAATCGTGGCCTCGACGGCCTGGTGCACCGCAGCAGTCGCGTCGCGGCCGGTGCCGGTGTCATAGACGATGATTGTCGTCGCTGCTACGAGTGCGATGACGACGGCTGCAGCCGCTTGCGAGCCCGGTGGACACGGATCGCCGAGGCGTTGGGCGAGATGCCCAGAACCTGTCCGATCTCGGCATGGCTGAGTTCCTCCCACGCCACAAGCATGAGCACTTCGCGATCGGCCGCGGACAGCAAACCCAGTGCCGTTCGGAGCCATCGGGAACGTCCTCGCGCCGGCGCCATGCGGTCAAGAACGTGTCGGCGACGACCTCATCGGCGATTGCGTGGTCCATCCGGCGGCGGGCGTACGCCAGCAACGGCCGGTACGTCTCGGAATAGACGCCCCGGAACCATTCCGGGTCGTGGGCACCGGGCATGCAGACAGCCATCATGGCTGTCATGTCCGGTTCCGTCTGACTCTTTCACCGTGGCAGCGCGAGGCTGCAGGCCCCAACGGCAGCCAGGCGCGGCGTGGCATAGGATCACCTGAGTTCGTCCAGCGCAGTGTTCTGCTACGCCGGAGCCGCCGTCGGCACCGAGTCGGGCGGATGGACTGGGATCGGGGACTCCATGAAATCACCACTGCTTCGACTGCTTGCCCTGCTCTTTGCATTCGGCCTTGTTGCCGCCGCGTGCGGCGACTCGGATGACGATGCAGCCGACGACGCCCCGGCAGCCACCGCAGCCGACGACGACATGGCCGACGACGACATGGCCGACGACTCCGGCGACGACATGGCCGACGACGACATGGCCGACGACTCCGGCGACGACATGGCCGACGACGACATGGCCGACGACTCCGGCGACGACATGGCTGCCATCGACCGGACTGGCGAAGTCATCAAGATCGGCTACGTGAACAACGAAGGCGCGGCTTTCGCCCTGCCCGAGTTCCGCACCGGCGGCGAAGTGGCCATCGGGTTCATCAACGACAACGGCGGCATCAATGGGGCGATGATCGAGACCGAGGTCTGCCTGTCCGATGGCACGCCTGAAGGCGCCATCAACTGCGCCAACCGACTGATCGAAGCAGACGTTGTGTTCGCCTACATGGGCATCGAGGTGGCGTCGGAGGCCGCGATCAACCTGTGGGTCGAGGCTGGCATCCCCTACATCTCGTCTCACGCGTGGGGTCTCACCGAACAGAACAGCCCCGGCTCGTTCCTCCTTCACTCGCCCGCCGGTGCCTATGCGGTCGGCCCGGCAAAGACGTTTAGCGATCTCGGCATCAGCCACATCGCCGTCATCATGGAAGAAACGCCGGCAGGTTTGGCGTTCATCGACTCGATCGGCGCCCCGGTGCTCGCACACCACGGGATCGAGTTCGAGCGTGTCGTGGTTGACCCCGCTGCTCCTGACTGGACAGCGGCGGTCGCCACGGCACAAGCAGCGGGCGTTGAAGGCATCTGGGGCCAGCTCACCGAGCCCGGCTGCATCGGCATGGTCGGTGCCGCTGCGGCCAGCGGTTACGACAAGCCGGTGTTCGCCGGCTCGTGCAGCTTCTACATCCCCGTTCTGGGTGCGGCCTCGATCGGCACGTACACCCAGAGCGACGTGTTCTTCCCGTCAACGGCTGAATTCGCGTCGCCCGAGATCCAGGCGCAGCTCGCCGAGTACGCCGACCTGATGACCGCAGCCGGATACGAGGACCACATCGAAGGCTTCGCCGTTGCACCGTATTCCTCGTGGCGTGCTATCGAGATCATCCTTGAGACGATCGACGGTCCGATCACCGGCGAATCGGTGCTCCACGCCTTCAGGAACGCCGGTGAGACGCCCGGCTGGTTCGGCTCGAATCATCAGTGCGGCCAAGAGCCCTGGCCGGCCTCAACATCTGCTTGCAAGTCAGCGATCGCTGTGTGGCAGGTCGCCGAGAAGGATGACGGCACCGTCGGGCGCGTCCTGGTTGGCGACGGCTTTATCAACGCCTTCGAATTCAGCGGCTTCTAGCCAGGAAGCACCGCGCAGCATTCTGACCATCGAGAACTGAGCCTCCGGCCCTCGCGACGTGCAGCAATACCTCCTGTTCGCCATCGTCGGGCTCGGTTTCGGCTCCATCTACGCGGCCATCTCGATGGGCGTGGTCATCACCTACCGCGGCACCGGCATCATCAATTTCGCCACTGGCGCGATGGCGATGTGGGGCGCCTACGTCTTCGATGAGCTGAACCGCACTGGGGATCTTGTGTTCCCCGTGGTCATCATCCCCCACAGCGTGAGCCTCGGTGACGGCTTGGGCTCGGTGCCGTTCGCACTGGCGATGGTGCTGGCCGTGCTGTCGTGCAGCCTCATCGGGCTGATGGTGCATATCTTGGTGTTCAGGCCGTTGCGGCGAGCGCCGATCTTGGCGCGCGTCGTGGCATCGGTCGGCGTGCTGCTGGCGATCCAGGCGCTGATCGTGATGCAGTTCTCCAGCACACCTCGAGCGGTCGCCCCGATCCTGCCCAATGAGCCCGTCAGTCTCGCCGGCATCAACTTCTCACGCGACCGCCTGTGGATCACCGCCATCGTTGTGGTGATCGCAGTCGCATTGTGGGCGTGGTTCCGATTCACACGATTGGGCCTCGCCACGAGAGCCTCCGCGGAGAATGAACGAGCCATCAGCCTGGCCCGCTACTCGCCGCAGGTCCTCGCCGGCTCCACTTGGGTGCTGTCGGGCACAGTTGTCGGCTTCATTGTGATCTTGACCGCCCCGACGGTGATCCTGAATCCGCTGACCTACGTGCTCGCCATCGTGCCGGCGCTGGCTGCTGCGCTCGTCGGGCGGCTCTCGTCGATCGCGATCACGGTCGCCGCAGCGCTGGGCTTGGGGGTCGTCCAATCGATCGTGGTGTTCCAGACCACCAAGTCGTGGTGGCCCGACTGGGCAGTGACCGGACTTGGCGACGCAGTGCCGTTCGTGGTCATCGTCATCGCGCTCTTCGTGGTCGGTGATTCGTTGCCGAGCCGCGGGGCAGTCGAGTCGGACCCGCTGCCCGAGGTGTACCGGCCGAAGATGCGTCCTGCGGTGATCGTGCCAGTGGTGATTGGCGCCGGTGTGTTGGCCACGCTGACCTCAGGCAGCTATCGCTACGGGGTCATCACCAGCATGATCGTGACGATCATCATGCTGTCGCTGGTGGTGCTCACCGGTTTGGTCGGGCAGATCTCGCTGGCACAGGCCGGCATCGCCGGCACCGCTGGATTCGCGCTCAGCAAGCTCGGCGATGCCGCGGGCATCCCGTTCCCGATCTCGCCGCTGCTGGCAGCACTGGTGGCGACGGTCTTCGGCGTGCTGGTCGGCATCCCGGCACTGCGCATCCGCGGTGCTCAGTTGGCTGTCGTCACCCTGGCCGGGGCTGTAGCGCTCGAGAAGTTCATCTTCCGCAACGCCAGGTTGGCCGAAGCAGCCGGGAATCCAATCTCGGATCCGACACTGTTCGGCTTCGACATGGGTGTGCGCGAGGGACGCACCATCGCACGCGTCGAGTTCGCCTTCCTGGTGCTGATCGTCGTGACGGTCTGCGCGATCCTCGTCGGGAACCTGGCGCGCAGCGCGACCGGTCGACGATTCCTGGCGGTCAGATCGAACGAGCGTGCTGGCGCATCGGTGGGCATCTCGATTGCGAACACCAAGCTGCTGGCGTTCGGCATCGCCTCGTTCCTGGCCGGGGTGGGCGGCGCGTTCATCGGGTACAGCCGCGGGCAGCTCTCGGCGGACAGCTTCTCCGTGCTGGTCGGGCTGAGCTTCTTGGCGTTCGCCTATCTGGGCGGGATCACCACCGTCTCAGGAGCAATCGTTGCGGGGACCTTCGCGCCCCTGGGCCTCGGTTTCGTGATCTTCGACCGCGCCTTCGACCTAGGAGCGGCATACCAACTCCTCGCGGGCATCGGCCTGGTGCTCACGGCAATCTTCAACCCTGAGGGGATCGCAGGCGCCAACCGCAAGAACTTCGACAAGCTGAAAGCGGTGCTCGCCGCTCGAGCAGCCGCGAAGGCCGCTGGGGCAGATGGCCCAGACGCGTCTCCTTCGAGCAGCGCTGAACACACCGCTTCGGCTCCCCGGGCCATTCCCGCCCTTGCGGCACGAGATCGGCCGAGCTTCGACGATGCGCCCAATGTGCTCATTATTGACCGCCTGACGGTCCGCTATGGCGGTCTGAAGGCAGTCGATGAAGCGTCGCTGCAGGTCCGTGAAGGCCAAATTGTCGGGCTGATCGGGCCGAACGGCGCCGGCAAGACCACGATGGTCGACGCGCTGACGGGCTTTATTCCCTCTGAAGGGCGGATCGAGTTCTGCGGAACCGAGCTCACCTCAGAGCTGCCGTACCAGCGGGCGCGCATGGGTCTGTCGCGCACGTGGCAGTCGTTGGAGCTGTTCGGGGATCTCTCGGTGCGCGAGAACGTGCAAGTCGCGGACGAACGAGCCTCGATCCGGTCCGTCCTCGCTGACATGGTGGTACCGGCGCGCCCAGCGGATCTGTCCCGTGTGGATGCTGCACTGGAGCTCTTGGGACTCTCCGACGACGCCGACGCCCGGCCGGGCGACCTGCCGCTGGGCCGCCAGAAGCTGGTCGGCGTGGCCCGGGCACTGGCCGGATTCCCCCGAGTGATGCTGGCCGATGAGCCCGCAGCCGGTCTCGACACCGCCGAGAGCCGGACGCTGGGCCGAGAGATCGTCGACATCGCCGCGGGCGGTGTGTCGATTCTGCTGATCGACCACGACATGGGCCTCGTGCTGGAAGTCTGCGACTACATCTACGTACTCGACTTCGGCCAGATCATCGCGCAGGGCACCCCGGCGGACATTCGTGCCAACGAAGCCGTCATCGACGCCTACCTTGGTTCCGAGATCCACACATGAGCCCGCTCGCATGAACCCAATCGCATGAACCCAAGGGAAGCCCCGGCCCCGAACGCCAGCGCCGCCACGGCGCCTGCGCTGGACGTCCGGAACCTGGTTGCCGGTTGGGGTGGCGTGCCGGCCGTGCGCGACCTGTCCCTGCACGTCCATCCCGGCGAAGTCGTGGCGCTGCTGGGACCCAACGGCGCGGGCAAGACCACCACGCTGCTGACGATTGCAGGGATTCTCAAGCCCATCGACGGCGAGATCGATGTGCTGGGCACGCCTCTCGACGGTGCCAGCGCACATCAGGTGGCCCGCAGGGGCGCCGCGTTGCTGCCCGAAGATCGGGGCATCTTCTTCCAGCTCAGCGTGGCAGAGAACCTGCGCTTGCACCGCCACCGTCGCAGCGAAGTCAGCGAGGCTGACGTGATCGGCTGGTTCCCGGCCTTGGGCGAGCTGCTCGACCGCCGGACGGGACTGCTCTCGGGTGGCGAGCAGCAGATGCTGGCACTGGGTTGCAAGCTCATCGCCGATCCCAAGCTCTTGATGGTGGATGAGATGAGCCTCGGCTTGGCGCCGATCATCGTGGAGCGCTTGTTGCCTGTCGTGCGGCGCATCGCAGACGAGACCAGGGCTGCGGTGCTGCTGGTGGAGCAACACGTGCACGCGGCGCTTGCCATCACCGACCGGGCGTACGTGCTGAACCATGGCGAGTTGGCGCTGTCAGGCACCGCCACCGAATTGGCACAACGACCCGAAGTACTCGAAGCCAGCTACCTCGGCGAGCGAACGCTTGACCACGAGTAGCGTCGAGAACGTTATGAAACCTCGACTGCTTCCATGGCTGGCACTCTTGTGCGCGTTCGGCCTCGTCGCTGCCGCATGCGGCGGCTCGGACGACGGCGCCGATGGCGAACCATCAGCCCCGACCGTTGCCGAGGAGGCTCCCGACACGACGGACGCTGTCACCGTGACAGATGACGATCCCGACGGCGATGACGGCACGACAGGAGACGGCGGCGACACGACAGGCGACGCGGCGGGCGACGGCACGACCGCTATCGACCGCACTGGCGAGGTCATCAGGGTCGGCTACGTCAACAATGAGGGAGGCGTGATTTCGCTGCCCGAATTGCGCACCGGCGGCGAGGTGGCCATCGCGACCATCAACGCGTCGGGCGGCATCCACGGGGCGATGATCGAGCCGGTCGTCTGCTTGTCCGACACCACTCCCGAAGGCGCCATCAACTGCGCCGTCAAGCTCATCGAGGAAGACGTCGTTCTGGCCTACATGGGACTCGAACTTGCGTCAGAAGCAGCGATCCACCTGTGGCTCGACGCCGGCATTCCCTACATCTCGTCCAACTCGTGGGGCCCCACCGAGCGGAACAGTCCTGGCGCCTTCCTGCTGCACGCGGCGTCTGGTGCATACGCCGTCGGCCCGGCCAAGACGTTCGCCGAACTCGGCATCGACCACATCGCAGTGATCTCCCAGGACTCGCCCACCGGCTTGGACTTCCTGGACAACATCATCGCGCCCGTGCTCAGGCACAACGGGATCACCATGGAGCGCGTCGTGGTCGATGCCGCTGCTCCCGACTGGACCGCAGCAATCGCCGCAGTGCAGTCAGCAGGGGTCGAAGGCGTCATGGGGCAACTGGATGAGTTCGGCTGCATCGGCATGATCGCTGCAGCCGCCGCTAGCGGCTTCGACAAGCCGATCTTCGCCGGCTCATGCACCGCCTACATCAATCTCCTGGGCCCCGCCGCAGTGGGCACCTACACCCAAGGCGATCTGTGGATCCCTTCCATCGCGGAATTCGCACCGCCCGAGATCCAGGAACGTCTCGCGGCGTTCCGGCAGGAAATGGAAGCCGCGGGCTACGGCGGCCACGCCGACGGCTTCGCAATCGCCCCGTATTCGGCATGGCGCGAGATGGAGTTCATCCTGGAGATGATCGAAGGCCCGATCACGGCCGAATCGGTCACGGCGGCATTTGCCAACGCGGGCGAGACTCCCGGCTGGCTCGGGCCCAACTTGCGTTGTGGCGAAGCGCCATGGCCGGCGGAATCCTCGCATTGCGGCTCAGAGATCATGGTCTGGCAAATCATCGAGCGCGACGACGGCACGCTCGGTCGAGTGCCGGTCGGCGACGGCTTCTTCGATGCCTTCGAGTACAGCGGCTTCTAAACGCGAGCTGCCACTACGCAGAACACATCCAGACATGAGGGGCCGGCCCGACAGACGTGCAACAGTACCTCCTCTTCGCAATCGTCGGGCTCGGATTCGGCAGTATCTATGCGGCGTTGTCGATGGGCGTGGTCATCACGTACCGGGGCACCGGCATCATCAACTTCGCCACTGGTGCGATGGCGATGTGGGGGGCGTACGTCTTCGATGAGCTGAGCGACACCGGCGATCTCGTGCTGCCGGTGGTCATCGTTCGACACCGCGTCAGCCTCGGCGGCGGTTCGGGTACGGTGCCGTTCGCGACGGCCATCGTGCTTGCCGTGCTGTCGTGCAGCCTCGTCGGCCTGATGGTGCATTTTCTCGTCTTCCGGCCACTGCGACGCGCCCCGATCCTGGCGCGTGTCGTGGCGTCAGTCGGCGTGCTGTTGGTGATCCAAGCCCTGATCGTGATGCACTTCACGAGCTCAGCCCGCGTCGTCAGCCCGATCTTGCCGTCCGAGCCCGTCAGCTTCGCTGGCATCAGCTTCTCTCGCGATCGCCTGTGGCTGACCGCCGTCGTGCTGGTGACGGCGGTGGCGGTATGGGCGTGGTTTCGCTTCACACGCCTGGGGCTCGCCACGAGAGCTTCCGCCGAGAACGAGCGAGCCATCAGCCTCGCCCGCTACTCGCCGCAAGTCCTCGCCGGCTCGACGTGGGTGCTGTCAGGCACGGTCATCGGATTCCTCATCATCTTGACGTCGCCGATAGTGACCCTGAATCCCCTGACCTACGTGCTGGCCATCGTGCCTGCTCTGGCCGCAGCTGTCATCGGCCGTCTGTCGTCGATCGGCGTCACGGTGACGGCCGCGCTGGGCCTCGGCGTGTTCCAGTCCATCATCGTCTACCAGACGACGAATCCGTGGTGGCCCGACTGGGCGATCACGGGGTTGTCCCACGCGCTGCCGTTCGGAGTCATCGTGATTGCGCTGTTCGGGTTGGGCGAATCGCTGCCCACCCGGGGTGCGGTCGAGCCCGACGCCTTGCCAGAGGTGATCCGGCCCAAGATGCGCCCGGCAGTCATTGCGGCAGTAGTGCTGGCGACGGGTGTGTTGACTGTCGTGACCCAAGGCAGCTACCGCTTGGGTGTCATCACCAGCATGATCATGACCATCGTCATGTTGTCACTGGTGGTGCTGACGGGATTGGTCGGGCAGATCTCGCTGGCACAAGCGGCGATTGCGGGGGCTGCCGGCTTCGCGCTCAGCAAGCTGGGCGACTCGATGGGCATCCCGTTTCCCATCTCGCCGCTCTTGGCGGCGCTGTTGGCGACCGTCTTCGGTGTCTTGGTCGGGATCCCGGCTCTGCGCATTCGGGGGGCGCAGCTGGCGGTCGTCACGCTGTCTGGTGCCGTCGCGCTCGAAGAGTTCGTCTTCCGCAATCCCTCCATCACCGGCATGTTCGGCAATCCCATTTCGGATCCGACCCTGTTCGGGATGAACCTCGGAGTGCGCGAAGGTCGAAACCTCGCCCGTGTGGAGTTCGGGATCCTCGTGCTCATCGTGGTGACCGTGTGCGCAATCGCGGTTGGGAACCTGGCCCGCAGTGCGACCGGGCGCCGATTTCTGGCCGTGCGATCCAACGAGCGAGCCGGCGCGTCGGTCGGGATCTCGGTTGCCAAGACCAAGCTGCTGGCGTTCGGCATCGCCTCGTTCCTCGCTGGCGTGGGTGGTTCGTTCATCGGCTACAGCCGCGGCCAGCTGTCCGCGGAGAGCTTCGCCGTGCTCATCGGCCTGAGCTTTCTGGCACTCGCCTACCTGTGCGGTATCACCAGCGTCGCCGGGGCGATCATTGCGGGGGCCTTCGCCCCCTTGGGCATCGGCTACGTCGTGGCCGACCGCGCAGCATCCTTGGGGCGGTGGTACCAGTTCCTGGCAGGTACCGGGCTGGTGCTGACCGCCATCTTCTTTCCCGAGGGCGTCGCTGGCGCCTACCGGGCGAACCTTGCGAAGCTGCGGGCCATGCGCGCCGCGCGGCGCGCCGTGGCAGCTGCTCGGGAGGGCAGCCGCAGCACCGCCGAGTTGCCTGACGCCGGCACGGGGTCGGGTGAAAGCCCCGTTCCCGCTGGGCTTGCCATCGAGGAGCGCCCGGTGCGCCGGCCGAGTTTCGATACAGCGCCGGCGGTGCTCAATGTCGAAAGTCTCTCGGTGCGTTTCGGCGGTCTCAGGGCAGTCGACGCAGTATCACTGCGTCTACGCGAAGGCGAGATCGTCGGGCTGATCGGGCCCAACGGTGCCGGCAAGACAACGATCATCGACGCGCTGACTGGTTTCGTTCCGTCGCGGGGCCGTATCACGTTCGTCGACCGCGAGCTGGCGAGCGAGGCACCGCACCATCGGGCGCAACTCGGCCTGACGCGAACCTGGCAGTCGGTGGAATTGTTCGGCGACTTGTCGGTGCGCGAGAACGTTCAGGTCGCCGATGAGCGGGCTTCGATCCGTTCCGTGCTGGCCGACATGGTGGTGCCGTCGCGGCCATCGGACCTGTCGCGTGTTGATGCTGCGCTGGCGTTGGTGGGTCTTACCGACGATGCGGAGGTGCGGCCCCACAATCTGTCGCTCGGCCGTCAGAAGCTCGTGGGCGTCGCACGCGCGCTGGCTTGCTCCCCCCGGGTCGTGCTGGCCGATGAGCCGGCTGCGGGCCTGACCAACGCCGAGAGCCGGGCGCTGGGTCGTCGGCTGACCGACGTGGCGTCCGGAGGCGTTTCGATCCTGTTGATTGACCACGACATGGGCCTCGTTCTGGAAGTCTGTGACTACATCTACGTGCTCGACTTCGGCCAGATCATCGCGCAGGGCACTCCGGCGGAGATCCGGGTCAACGAGGCTGTCGTGGATGCCTACCTCGGCTCTGGGTCCCCGGCGTAAGCACGGCCGCAATCCAAAATAGGCGACGCGTTGGCGCAGCAGCCACCGACGCCGAACGGCCGCCGGCACCCAGTGGCTACCGGCGCGCGGCGGCGAGCGCGGCGTGGACGCGGGAGGGGCTGAGGGGCAGGTCGTCGATGGTGATGCCGTAGGGGGCGAGCGCGTCGCAGACCGCGTTCGCGATGGCCGCGTACGGGCCGAGCGTGCCGCCCTCTCCGACGCCGCGGATGCCGTTGAGGTTGTGGGCGGGATCGGCAATGTGGCCGAGCTCGATCGGCGGCACGCAGTCCGCCGAGATCGCCAGATAGTCCATGAACGTGCCCGACAGCAGCTGCCCGTTTCTGTCGTACACAAAGTGCTCATAGAGCGCCCCGCCGACGCCTTGGACAATGGCGCCCTGCACCTGGCCGTCCACGATCATCGGGTTGATCGCACGCCCGGTGTCCTCCACGCACACGATCCGCTGCACATCCACTTCACCAGTGCCCGGGTCCACCTCGACGATGGCGGCCTGAGCGCCGGCGGCAAACGTTCCGGTGATCGGATCGTAGAAACGGGTGGATTCGAGGCCCGGCTCGGCACCCGGGGGCAGGCGCTGCGGCTCGAAGTAGGCGACAGCGGCGACGGTGGCCAGCGAGACCCCCACTGCCGGGGCGTCGGCGGTGTGGATGAAGCCGTCGTCGATGGTCAGCCACTCTGGCTCGGCTTCGAGCAGGTGCGCGGCGATGGTCAGCACTTTGGCTCGCACCGTGCGTGCGGCGAGCGTCGCCGCTCCCGAGCCGATGACTCCCTGGCGACTGGCGAAAGCGCCGAGCCCGAAGGAGATCCGGTCGGTGTCGCCCATCTCGACGGTCACCTGATCGATGTCGACGCCCAGTTCGGCTGCCACCACCTGCGCCATCGTGGTTTCGAGACCTTGGCCTTGTGAGGTCACGCCCATCGCCGCGGTGACCGCGCCGGTGGGGTCGATGCGCACGCTGGCCGACTCGTGGCCGGTTCGGAACGGCAGCCTCGGCCCCGCCGAGGCCTTCTGGCCGAGTCCGGTCAACTCGTTGTAGCAAGCGAAGCCGATGCCGAGCAGCCGACCGTCACCGCCTGGTGCCGTTGACGCCCGCTGCAGAGCGCGGAAGTCGTCGTAACCCACGCGTTCGACAACTCCTTCGAGGCAGTCGAGGTAGGTGCGCGAGTCGTGCACCAGGCGTGTGGGCGCGGTGTACGGCAGGTCGTCGGGCGCCACCAGATTGCGGCGGCGGATGTCGAGCGGGTCGAGGCCCAACGTCGCCGCGGCATCGTCGAGGAGACGTTCCATGACGAACACGGTGGCGGGCCGCGCCACGCCCCGGTACGGACCCGTCGGCGTGGTGTTGGTCGCGACACCCAGCACGTTGCAGCGGTAATGGCCCAGCTTGTACGGCCCGGTCAGCAGCCCGCCTGCCATGAGCGGCTCAATGCCCGCAGTCCACGGCGGCGCGCTGTAGGCGCCCACGTTGGCGTGCAGCACCGCGTCGACGGCGATGAGCGTCCCGTCAGCATCGAAGCCCGCCCGCACGATGTAGTGGTGATCGCGAGCGTGCAGCGCTGTGAGCATGTGTTCCGAGCGGGTCTCGATCCAGCCGACTGGGCGGCCCAGCCGTCGAGCCAGCTGCGCGATCACGGCATCTTCGGGATACAGCACCGCCTTGATGCCGAAGCCGCCGCCCACATCGCCGACCAGCAATCGCACGGCGCTGTCGGGGACGCCCAGCACCTTTGCAAGTCCGTTGCGGTGCAGGTGCGGGACCTGTGAGGTCGCATGCAGCGTCAGCTTGGTTCGTTCGCGGTTCCACAGCGCCACCGCGCCGCGGCCTTCCATCGGTGCCCCGCCGTGGCGGTTCGTGCGGTACTCCCGCTCGATGACCAAGTTGGCGGCGGCGAGTGCGGTGTCGACATCGCCGGCGTCGAACAGTCGCGTGACGATGAGATTGTCGGGTGCAAGGTCGTGCACTGGATCGGCCGGATCGGCGGCCGCAGCGACAGCGTCGACATGGCAGGTCAGCTCTGCGTAGGTGACGTCGACCAGCTCGGCGGCATCGGCGGCCAGCGCAGCGCTCGTGGCAACGACGGCGGCCACCGCCTCTCCCTGGTAGCGGACCTTGTCTGCCGCCAGCACCGGCTGCGGCGTTGCCACGTGAGTTCGCAACGCAGATTCGGCCACCAGCGCCATGGGGGCGAAGTCCGGGTCGCTGCCAGTCGCGACATCAATCACACCGAAGGCATCGAGCGCCGCTGAGGTGTCGATGCCCACGATGCGAGCGTGCGCGACCGGGCTGCGCACGAACGCGACAGCGAGCTGCCCGTCGTAGCGGACATTCGCGATGTAGCGACCTCGGCCCCGCAGCAGCCGGGCGTCCTCACGCCGCGGGACCGACTGGCCGAACGGGGCCCCCCTCGTCGGGACCATCTCATCGAGCCGGAATGACTCGTCGAGTTGCGACACCGATCAGACCATCGAGTAGCCGCCGTTGACCGACACGGTCTGGCCGGTGGTCCAGCCCGACAGCGGCGACGCCAGCAGCAGCACCATGGGCGGCACATCAGCAGGGACGCCCACCCGGCGCAGCGGGTACATCTTGGCGATGCGGGCCATGCGTTCGTCGTCGGCGTTGCCGGTGTGATGGGCGAACCGCTCCGAACGCACCAGGCCCAGCGACACGGTGTTGGCTCGGATGCCGTTGCGCCCGAACTCCTTGGCCACCGACTTCATGAGGCCCATTGTCGACGCCCGAGTGGTGGCCACCCCTGCCAGTCGGCTCTCCCCCACCCGGCCCGAGTCGCCCATGAGCGACACGATCGAGCCCGCCACGCCCGCATCGACCATGTGGCGCACGACAGCTTGGGTGACTCGCAACGTGCCCATGACCGTCACGTCTGCCATGCGCTGGAGGTCGTCGGGGTCGATGTCGAGGAATGGGCCGGTTTCGGTGTAGGCCGCGTTGTTCACGAGGATGTCGATGCAGCCGAACTCGGCGACGGTCTCGGCGACCATCCGCTCGACATCGTCCTGGCTGGTGACGTCGCAGCGCAGCGCAAGCGCAGCCCGACCCGCCTCACGAGCCGCGGCCGCACTCTTCTCAGCGCCCTCGCTGGAGGCGTTGTACGCAAACGCGACGTTTGCGCCCTCGGTGGCAAATGCATCGGCGATGGCTTGACCCAGGCCCTGCCCGGCGCCGGTAACCAGGACGTTCTTGCCAGCCAGCTTCAGATCCATCGCGTGCTCCGTTCGGTCGCCTTGCCGCCCCGGGCGTCGGCACGCAAGTCTGCCCTGCGCAGCAGCAGCGCTCACGCGCAGAGTGGTACCGGAGGCAGTAAAGGGGGTGCAGGGACCCGCCGGGCCACCGCTATGGTGGCGTTCATGGTGTACAAGCCGGTGGAATACCACCCGGCGTTCGAGGAGTACTCCGAGACGGTGTACGAGCTGGCCGAGGACGGTGTCGACGTCATTCAGGCGCGCATCGCCGAACGGCTCGACGTGTCGCGCCCTGCTGTGTCAGAGATGATTCGCCGGATGCAGCGCGAGGGCCTCGTCACCGTCAACGATGACGCCCGTATCAGCCTGACTGCCGACGGCAGCGAGATCGCCACCACGGTGGTTCGCCGCCATCGGCTCGCAGAGCGCTTCCTCACCGACATCTTGAAGCTGAGCTGGGCCGATGCTCACCACGAAGCCGGCCGCTGGGAGCACGTGATCTCTCCGGTGGTCGAGAAGGCGCTCGTGGATGTGCTCGATGATCCCAACACCTGCCCGCACGGCAACCCGATCCCCGGAACCGACTACTCCGCGCCCGTCGACGTCAAGGCGCTCGCCGACGTCGGGCAGGCTGAGGCGTTCACGGTGCAGCGCATCCCCGAAGAGCTCGAGTTCGAGCCAGGACAGCTCGAATTCCTGGAGTCATCGGGCCTCATGCCAGGAAGGCACGGGACGCTCATGTCGATGTCGCCGGATGGCACCGCCACCGTCGAGATGGCAGAGGGAGCGGTGGGCGTGAGCGCCTTCACCGCTGCCCGCATTCTCGTTACCGCCGACGTCTGAGATCCGACGGGCGCGAGCGCCGCACTTGCACGTCTGCGTGACGGGACAGGCATTTGCACATCAGGCGTTAGCAATGCCTAACATGGGCTATCAAGGTCGGGTGTGCCGCGGAGCGGTGCACGCTGCAGCGTTCCGCCGGAGGCCTGAGATTCCATGATCGTCTGCCAGTGTCTTGCGACGAACGAGGCCGCCATCCGGCACCTCGCCGCGCAGGGTGCCGACACGGTGTCCGACGTGGCCATGGCGTGCGGCGCCGGCGCCGACTGCGGCAGCTGTGTCGCCATGATCCGCGCTGTGCTGGACCAGTGCCGTGTGGACCCGATCGACCCCGAGCACGCATCGGTGCACTCGATCGCCTTCGACACCATCGCCGTCGGCGTGTAACAGCGGCGCTGGCTCGCGCCTGCGCCGCCCCAGCGCAATGCCCCAGCGCAATGCCCCAGCGCAATTTCGCGTCGGTCATGTCACAGCAGGCGCATAGGGTGTAGCCATGCAGGGATCACCCGAGGTCATCGAGTTCTTGAACGAAGCACTCACGGCCGAATTGACGGCCATCAATCAGTACTTCGCAGCCTCGAAGATCGCCGCCAACTGGGGATACGGCCAGCTGGCGTCCAAGTATTACGAAGAGTCGATGGGCGAGATGCGCGATGCCGAAAAGCTCATGGAGCGCATCCTGATGCTCGACGCCCTGCCCAACGTGCAGCGCCTCGGCACCGTGATGATCGGCGAGACGGTCCCCGAGCAGCTCTCACTCGACCGCCAGCTCGAAGAGGGGGCCATCGAGCGGTACCGCGACGGCATCCGGCTGTGTCTCCAAGCGGGCGACGCCGGCAGCCGCGAACTGCTCGAGAACATCCTGGTTGGCGAAGAAGAACATCTCGACTGGGTCGAGACCCAGCAGAGCCTCATCGCCGACATCGGCGTCGAGCGCTACCTGCAATCCCAGATGGGCAACGATTAGGGATCGACGCTCGACAACTTCTCGTATTCCAGAAGCTTGAGTCCGAAGACCAAGGCGTTATTCTCACTCGAATCACCATGGTCTTCAACGAATCGTCTGGACAAATCCATCACGCCGTCGATTGCGCTCGTAGGAACTTTGCCGAGTGCAGACGCCAGCAACAATTCGGCCAACAGCAGCCGTTGCTCCTGCATCTCGTGGTAGTTGTTTAGCAATTCTCGTATCAACCGGTTGCCGTCGAGCGAATCTCGCCCCCACCAACACTCTTCGGGTTGCAGCCAACGGAACACTGAACAGACGATGAGCGGATCGAAGTAGGATCGCAGGATCGCCGGTATCTCAAATTGACGCCATTCCGGGACAGCGTTCGACGCAGCATGTATGTAGCGTTTGCTCTGCACGGCCGAGCCCACAGCCACGAGAGTGGGCATCGGGCTCAGCGATTCCCCAAATAAGCTGCCCGGCCGCATCTGCGAGTGCAGACCCGAACTGAGACCCCAAAACAGTGGCTCCTCATCATCTGTAGCCACGATTCCTCCATCAAGGAACGCGCTCCGTCTCATGTAGAATTCGGAGTTGGTAAGCTCACTCGCCTTGCTCAACCCTCCAAGATAGTCCTTCTCGGCTCGAAAGGGCGAAGCCTCAAAGGGCAGTAGGCTCTCGTACACAGCAACGAAATTCGCGCTTCCGAACGGATTGACAATCGTGCTTCGGTCACGGTCAGACTCCGGACGCACATGAACAGCAAGGACGCCAACACGTACGGCTGGAAGATTAGCGTCCCGTCGGACACCTTGTACTGCCGCCAACGCACGATTAAGAGCAGTCCCAGTCACGACTCCAAGCACGAGAATGCAGATGCAGTTTGACTGCTTGATCAACTCGCGTTCAGCATTCTGTCCAAAGCCATGTAGATGGTGCGCTTTCACAAGTGGCACTTGCGGCATGACCGCATCGATCAATTCGAGGACAAGTTTTTCGCCTTGCCCATCTGCTCGCTCTAGTTCATTCGATAGACCGACGGCCAAATCTGCGTCCCCGATGAAATCAGCCGTGCCTTTGCTCCTGAAGTGGCCAATCCGCTCCGCGACAGACTCGATAATATTGGGCCGCGCTGTCAAACGAGAACTTGCTTTGGCGACGTCAGAAGATTGTGCCAAAGCCCGTCGAATCAGCGGATCAAAATCAATACGTACTCCCATCGTGAAACCATGGGGTCTGTGAGCCGCGGTTGAGGGATGCGCACGCACATCGAACCCCACAGCGGATGCCTCATCACAAAAACGCCAAAAATCACGTGCCTCGTCGGCGAAGCGGATGTCGGGCATCACCAATTCAGGGTCAGGGAGAACAAGCCCACCGAATGAACGGGGATCGATTTGCGCAATCCGAGCGCGTTCAACGGACTGGCAGAATCTACAACGATCGGCTGGGTGCTCGCCCTCCGCGAATGCCGGGTCAGCCTCGCACAGCCAAATCGACGTCTTGCTAACTAATTCGCCCAACGAAGCACCGAGGTGGTGCGGGTTTACGACGAGTTTGTCGACGAATGTATGCAGTGCCCAATCAAATGCTCCATGTTCCCAAGTGCCGTGAGCAGTCGGTCTCGCAATGCTCCGGATGAACTCACTGAGAGTAGTGCAAGGACGGGTGATTGGTCCCTCGCAGCATCGCGAATGGCCCTCGCAAATTCCGACATCGTCGCCGGATACGTCGAAAGCGTAATGACGGAACCTAGTGCATGCCCTTCGGCAGCGAGCATCCGCTGCAGAGCGAGCACTATGGACATTACTGTCGAAGTGTCAATGAGAATTCCGAGGCGATCTGTTCCGTGCTCCAACAGCCACCACGCCAACACTTCGGCATCGCGCGGCGAGCGGATTGCGTCGGCGAGCCGCACGAAGGTGCCACTGTGTCGGCCGCTCGGAAGGCGATAGTGGTAGTGTTTCGGCGTCCACATCGCCCTTCCATTGCGCAACAGACTTGCCAATTCAACTTCCCGGCAGGCGAGCAACACCTCCGAATCATTCGATGCACCGCTTGGTTGGGCGAGCGCGCCACGTCCCCATTCGATGCTGGGTTCAGAACCCACTGACGCATGCACAAAGCCCGCAGACGCGTGAATCCTTTGGAGTTTGAACGCGCGAGCGATTTCATCCAGTGCCCGGTCGACCCCAGATTCATTCGCAGGAAGTGTCACCGGCCAACGAAACACGAATTCTGTCACATGCCCGAGGCCTACTGGGGAAAGACGGCGCAGTTGCTGCAGCGCTCGGGGAATCTCGACAGACTGTTGAATGTCGAGATCGACGAACAACAATGAGTTTGGGCGACGTGCAGGCGCACTCTCAAGTACGACACCGCGCGCAGACAGGCGTGCGTACATCGATTGCACGAAAGCTCGCGTGAGCCTCTCCGCAGCTGCCTCCATCGTGCGTGAACCAGTCGGCGAGGGATTGCAGTCTTTAGCAATCAGAGGGGGATGACGACATGGACGGTCGTGCCCATGAATTCAAGTTGGGAATCATACTGTACATCTACGACCGTAGGCTTCACCGATCGTTTGGCTGAGCGCCTAGCGCGTAGCACCTCAAGGTGCCCGTTTTCGTCTAGCGAACCGCTTGTCAGCCACAGCTCGCCTCCGAACGTATCCACAACATCGACGACTCGTTCATATCCTTGGCCAGCCGCTTGTCCGAAGCTTGGGAGTTCAGCTGAGACGAGTCGATAGATAATATCTCGTGCACTCGTATGCGTGTAGGCGGAGTTTGCTCGGAGTTTCGGCAGCAGTGTGCGAACGATGCCATGCCCCATGTCAGCTACAACGAAATGTAACCGATTCGAACTCCTGGTTCCTCCACGAGTGGCATAGAACTGAACATAAGATCGTTTACGGGCAAACGGGATGCTCTTGCATGTTGTCTCAAGCGCCTCAAAGGCATGTTGCAAGTTTGAGACCAACTCATAAGTGATGTCGTGGATTGCAGTTATCAGAGCATCTGCGCTGTGATCGGCACTGGTGCCGCCCTCAGTGACTGCCTCCGATCGCGTATGGTGGCTCACGAGGCCTTCGATCCAGGCGCGTGCTTGATGATCGGTCAATTCCGTGTCTAGATCTTGCTCGTTTGCATGCAAGTGCGGGTTCAGGAAGGTGAGGAATTCGCGGTCCTTCAGTACGTCGGGATCTAACGCATGTGGGAACATCCTGCGGCTGAAATTGGTATCAGTTGGCGACCAATATCCCGCCCAATCCTCGGCAGGCCAAGCCGACTCCTCAGAGCCATGATGAATGTCAGTGGTGTCGGCAGCACGTTGTTTGATAGCGAACGATAATCCTGATCGGTCGAACGCCTTACGACCCCGTGGTTGAGAAGGCGGACGAATGGACAGGCGCGTCGTAGCGAATTCTCCGAGCAACTCGTTGGAGAGGATTTCTGCCCAATGCGAATCGATTCGTTCGGGCGATGTCTTGCAAAGCTCGCGAAAATCAAGTGTCAGCCATGTTTCGTCCTCGATCCGAGCGGTGGATCGAATGAACTCAACAATGTCGTAGACGTCACTTGCCGACTTAAGTCGACGTACAATCTTCGACTGCTCAGTTTCTGCGGTCCGCGGAGAATCGCTCAGGCCAGCAGAGCCGCCCTCCGCAACCATACGCTCGCTGGTTTCGCTGGCTTGTGTGAGAGACATGTGCTTCAGGATGAACTCTCTGCGTTGGCTTCTTGTCGGCCGTTGCCTCTACAGCTCGCGATCATCTTCGCACGAAGGCCGACCGCGTCGAGGGAGGCTCTGCCTATCACGACCGAAACGTGGGGGCAACTTCAATTCATATGGGCAAAGTCATCGCTGACGCCCTGGTCCTGGCTGCCCCGGATCCGGCGGTGAATCCGGGCTCGTCTACGGGCCGCCGATGATCTCGATATCGGGGTCGAAGGCTGCGGCGGCAAACCAGAACGTGTCGAGGTGCTCGATGGGTTCGAGCAGGGTGCCGGCCAGCGGACCATCGACGGCGCGGCCCAGCACTGTCCACGTCGAGCCGGTCTGATCGTCAGTGAACGCTCCGATGCCGGCCGAGCTGGCAGCGTCGGCTTTCCGGCTGAACGTGAGCACCTCACCGTCGACGGTCGCGTTGAACACGCCGGTGCCGCCCACGTCTCGGCCGAACGCCACTTGTGAATCCTGGATCGGTGTGGCCGTCCCGGGAAGGTGGAACGCCACCGCAGTCACGCCGCCGACCTCGGTCGCGATGACACCTTCGGCAGCCAGCGCGTCAAGCACCACCGCAACGCCTTCGCCGCCGTGACGGATGGCCACCACCCGCGTCTGCGCGCCGAGACGAGGATCGGGAGTGCCCAAGAACAGGATCGGACTGCCGTCGGGGTCGTCGTAGCCGGCATACGGGTTGGAGCCATAGGAGCGCCCCGAACCAACAGGACGCGACAGCACGAGGCCATCGGGATGCTCCGCAACGAAAGTCTCGAACGACACCGTCGCGACGGGAATCAGTTCAAGCTGTGCGCCGGTCAGCTCGCCGGCGACGGCCTGGCCGGTGAAGTGGGTCCACAGGCTCTCGGTCTGGCGGTCGTACATGATCAGCGACGAGTTGTAGAGCCGGCCTGACGTCCCGAAGGTGAACGTGCGGCCGTCGAGCTGCCGGTAGTACCCGATTGCCGAGTTGCACAGCGGGCAGTAGGTGACGGTGACGGCTTCGCCGTTGACGGTGTCGTTGACGATCTCGTGCCAGATCATCACCTGTGTGGGGTAGGCCCGCGCGTCGCCTCCGAGGTTGATCGTCACCACCGCTTCTTGCCGCTCCAGCCAGTCCACCTCGGAGGCACGCTCGAAGTCGGGCGAGTCGATGGGCGGGATCCCGTCCGGCGGCGGGCCGCCAGAGATGATTTCGGCCGGGTCGATGAGCGGATCTGGCAGCAGCGGCGCATCCGCGCCCTGACGCAACGCCGAGACGGAAAAGTCCTTCGGATCGCCGGGAATCTGGGCGACCTCGAGCGGCACCAGCGGAGCCGCCATGGCCTCCGTCGTCGTCGAAGCCGGTGCGGTGGTCGCCGCAGACGCGGCCTCGGCAGTCGCTGCCGCCGTGGCCTCGGGGGCCGACGCCTCGTCGTCGGATGAGCCGGCACAGCCCAGCAATCCGATGGCGAGACCGCCGAACAAGAGCATCGGAACAGCCACAGAAGCAATCCGCCGCGGTGCCGATGACCTCAGCCGGGCTGATTGCTGCTGTCGATTCGCCATCAGGCGACGCTACTTCGGCAACCCCGAGCCGACGGGCGCGCGCTAGGCGGCGGGCAGGGCGCACCTGCGGTCCGGGAGGAACCACAGGGCCCATGCGCCGGCGGGCTCGTCGACAAGATGCCGGGCGTTTGTGCAGCGCTCGTCGAGGCCATCGTGTGCGATGACGAACTCGGAGCACGAGGTACGACCCGAAGTCAAACTCACCCGTTCGTGGCGGATCGACGGCAGCTCCATGCGGTACAGCCACATCGCGTAGCTCGGCACCATCGTGCGGTCATGGGCGAGGCAGCTCAGCCCACCAGCACGGAAAACGTCGGCGACTTCGGCGGCGGCGGTCACCTGATCCCGGGCGATGTCACCGACGCCCGCGAGGTGACGGTGGTTCGACACCGTGGCCGCCGACGCGAGCGTGAGCACTGCGGCCACCACGGCTGCACACGGGAGCATTCGCGTTCGGCTGAGATCGGAACGGCGGGCCTGCGGCGGCTCGGGTTGAGACTCCGGATCGGTCGCTGCGTTCGGCTGTCGCAGCGCGACGGCCATGAGCGCGATGCCTGCGAAGGTAAGCACGACGGCGGCCGAGGCAACCGCGGCGAGGCGACCGTCGGCGAGCGACCACGCTGGGCTGAGCGACAGGGTCATGATGCGTCGCGGTTCACCGTTGAGCATTCCGGGCACGCCCAGCACGGCTGCGTAGGCGGCCAGCGCCAGCGCCGCTGCGGTGATGAGCATGTGTGTGTGGCGGCGCGAGCGCTGCGTTGAGATCCATGCGAGTGCGACGACGGCCAGCGGCACTGCCCAGGGATCGACGTAGCGCCCGTACAGCACCGTGTCGACGCGGTCGCTGCCGACCAGCGTCCACCCGCCCAGCAGCACTACCGCCAGCGCGCCCACCGACACGAAGACCGCAACCGCCGCCACCGGGCTCTCGGGCGCACCGCGACCCCGCAGCAGGCGCACTGCCGCCACCATGCCGATGCTCAGCCCGACGAGCCCCAAGCCGACGGTGCCGCCGCCCAGCGCCAGGAGCTGCCCGGACACTGTCGCCACCGTTTGCCAGCCGCGGTCGAGCTCGGCGGCGTCGCTGAGACGAGCGATCGGCCAGGTGCCGGTCAGCGAGAGCGCCAATGCGGTCGTTCCGCCGCCGACCAGCAGACCTGCCGCCAGCCCCAGCCACGTGCGGCGTCCGGTTCGGGTAACCGCAGCCGTCACCACGACGGCGACAACCAACACGACGGCGCGCGCATGCAGCGCGACTGCCAGCGTCGCGACCAGTCCCGCCACCGCCCATGAACGCTGGCTCGAACGGCTCGTTGCGGCCAAGCCAGCACGGGCGATGGCCACCGCGATCGCGAGCAACGCCAGTACCAGCAGCGTCTCGGACCACGCAATGCGGGACGCGCTCGACAGCGACGGGTGCATCGCCGCAATCGCCGCGCCCGCAGCGCACACCCACCAGCGACCCGACATCCGCCAGCCAAGCCAGCCGGCAACCGCCACTGCCGCTGTGGCGGCCATCGAGTTGGCGACCAGCGCGATGTAGTGCACCGATTCGCCCTGTGTCGGCAGTTCCGAAATCTGCGCCACCCACACGAGCGGCGCCAGCAGCAAGCCGAAACCCGGCTGAAATGCCAAGTTCTCGGGTGCCAGCCCGTTGCTCCCGAGCCACTGGGCGATGCTCAGGTAGGCGGGCACGTCGGGCACCGCCACAGGTCCGCCCGCCGAGGAGGACACGAGCAGATGGACGGTGAGCACCCCGACCAGGGCTCCTATCCCCAGCGTGGCCGCAACGACGTCCCGTCTCATGTCGTCGTGAAGGCTGTCACAGCGCCCGGCGCCTGCCGCACGCCTGCGAACCAGCACCGCCCCGGCGCGATGAACGGTACCTCGCTTAGCATCGCATGAGCACTGAATCGAATGAAGTCGGGGGACTCATGGCGCAAAGTGAGATGGCAACGGACACGTTCACGCGGCCGGCGATCAGCATTGATCCCGAGACCGGCTTGAAGATCTTCAACACGCGTGCGGCGAAGGCGTCGGAGAAGATCCAGGGCAAGGGCTACTCGGTCAACGCGGACGAGCACCTCAAGGAGCTGCCACCGCCTCCGCCAGGCGCTGTGTTCAACGCCGAAGAGCAAGCCAAGTACCGGGAGTTCAAGGAGATCCGCCGGGGCGCCGCCGACTACATGGCGATGGAGGGCGAGTTCAAGCGCTACCTCGAAGACGTGTACTCCGAGCCGCCGGTCGAGCGCGACGCGCTCACCGACGAGTGCGAGGTGCTGGTCATCGGCGCCGGGTTCGCCGGGCTGCTGCTGTGGCACAAACTGCGCGCTGCCGGTATCACCGATGTCCGCTTCTGCGAGAAGGGCGGCGATGTCGGCGGGACCTGGTACTGGAACCGGTACCCGGGCATTGCCTGCGATGTCGAGTCGTACAGCTACCTGCCGCTGCTCGAGGAGATGGGGTACATCCCGTCGATGAAGTTCGCTTCGGGCTTCGAGATCCTCGAGTACTGCCAGACGATGGCCTCCAAGTTCGGCTTCTACGACCATTGCCTGTTCCACACGACGGTCGACGCCACCGAGTGGGATGAGGACACCGGCCGCTGGACGGTGATCACCGACCGCGGCGACGCCATGAAGGCCCGCTACGTCATCTTGGCCAACGGCATCCTCACCAGCCCGAAGCTGGCACGCATCGACGGCATGACGAAGTACCAAGGCGAGTCGTTTCACACATCTCGCTGGGACTACAACATCGACCTCGAAGGCAAGCGCGTCGGCATCATCGGCACGGGCGCTACCGCGGTGCAGGTGATCCCCGAGATCGCCCAGGTGGTCGGCGAGCTGTACGTGTTCCAGCGGACGCCGTCGTCGATCGACGTGCGCGACCAGCGAACGACCGACCCCGACGAGATCGCCGAGTGGAGCAAGGAGCCGGGTTGGGCGCGGGCCCGCCGCAAGCGGTTCGCACGCATCTCGTCTGGCCGTACCGCCATCAAGGCCAACGACGACTACCTGGCCGGCCGAGTGGCGGACTTCAAGGAACGCAAACAGCACGAGCGCAAGCTGTCGCCCGAAGAGCTGGTGCAAAAGCAGCTCAACACGAATTTCCGGATCATGGAGCAGATCCGGGCCCGGGTGGACGCCATCATCGAAGACCCCAAGACGGCCGAGGCGCTCAAGCCCTACTACCCCTACGGCTGCAAGCGCCCCACCTTCCACGACGAGTACCTGCCCACGTTCAACCAGCCGCACGTGCATCTGGTGGACACTGCGCCGATGGGCGTGAGCGAGATCAACGAGCGGGGCGTGGTGCACGACAGCGTGGAATACCCGCTGGACGTGCTGATCTACGCCACCGGATTCCAGTGGATGGCTACTGCAACGTTCAACATGATCAGGGGCCGCGACGGCATGACGCTCAGCGAGAAGTGGCAGACCGAGGGCACCAGGACGTTCCTGGGCCTGCACAGCCATGGCTTCCCGAATCTGTTCATCGTGTCTGGGCCCCAAGGCGGCGGCGGCAGCTTCAACTTCACTGACGCCATCGACCAGCACGGCGACTACATCATCTGGATGCTGACGCAGATGCGTGACAAGGCGCTCAACGTGGTCGACATCACCCCCGATTCAGAGGCGAAGTACGCCGAGCACTGCCGAGTGGCCGACATCACCACAGCGCCGCTGCGTGACTGCCTGTCGTACTACAACGGTCACGGTGACGCGCAGCCGGGCAGCTTGGCGTACTACGGCGGCGGCTACTGGCACAAGTTCCGGATTGCTGCGCAGGAATCGCTCGACCCCTACGTCTTCGAATTCAAATCCGACCGGGTAGCCCAACCCGCCGGCTAGCGCCGACGTGCCGGACCTATCTGCGTCGATGAGCAACTGTATCCGCGGTCCTCGTTCAGCTGCCTTCGATGTCCTCGGCTTCGTCTGCGCCATCGATGCCTTCGAGAAGCGTCGACGCGGCAGTCCAAAAGACCTGACGCGCTAGCAGCCGCTCAGACTCAGTGAGCCATCTGTCCAGTTCGACACCGGAGGCCTTCAAGAGCCAGCCGTCTGCGCGCTGGGGCAATCGGCGACGGGCGGGATCGAGATTGCTCCGAAGCTGTTCGTGCAATGTCGAAATCTCATCCGGCGACGCCTGTTCGAAGAATTCGGCGGCGACGCGCTCCGATGTCGAGTGAATCGCATCTTCGTCGGCGTCAGTCGTGGACCTGTCCTGCCATGAGGGCGAGAACCGGTCCTCCAGCTGTCGCAGCTTGCCGGACTGTATGGCTGACGTGCCTGGCCGCCCACCGCTGTGACGCCGGATCAAAACGTCAGTGAGCTGTTCTCGCTGCAGCACGTAGATCGAATCTGCAGCTTGACGCAGGCTTGCGGCCTGGTTGCTGACATTCGGCTCGATACCAATGAGGTTGACCCGAACACCGAAGTCTTGGGCGGCGAGGACACCCTCCAGCAAGTCTTCATCGCCAGCCAACAGGAAAACATCGCCGACGCGGCCCGACTGGGACAACGTGAACAGGTCACGATAGATCAGCGAGTCCACCCCCCTTTTGGACTCCCTTGTTGGTCAGGCGACCAAGTCTGAGTCTGACGCCTTGTAGATCGGCGACAAGGTTCTGTTCGTCAGTCGGACGTCGTTCGTGCGCTGCGTCGTACCAGTAGATGCGCAGCAACCGCCCTTCGGAGCGCTCGCCGGCGAACCGCAGGAGGCGTTCACGAAGCTTCGAGGGATTCAGAGTTAGTTCATGTCGCGCCTTGGTGCCGTGGACCAGCAGACCGCCCTCGGCGTACACGTACCCGGCATCAACCAGAATCAGAAATGAATTCATGGATCTCCCAAACAAATAAAAGCGGGAGCCATTTGCGGCTCCCGCTCAGCACCTCATCGGAGGCGCCAGTTCTATGTGCCGGGCCGTAGAGCCCGGCGAGACACCTCATCGGAGGCACCAGTTCTATGGACGACAGCCTAGCGACGCAGCCGCTTTGGGCGTGACAGCCCCGCAGGCGATTGGTGCGATGCCATGCTTTGCGGGGACTCGTCATCACCATGCGTGGATGACGCCACGCGCAGTGTGTGACATGCCAATCGATGTCGGCACAGTGCGCCGTCGGACGCTCCGCCGCGACGCCTCAGGGCGTCTCCAAGACGGGATCGCGACTGCACGTCAGCGGTTGGACCATTTGACCTGGCGGCGGTGCAGGAACGACCGCATCGCTTCCTGGCTGTCCGCGGTGAGCGAGGTCATGATCTGAGTGCGGTTCTCGAGGTCGATGCCGGCGCGCAGGCTGCCGATCTCGAGGTTCGACCACATGACTTCTTTGGTCATCCACACGCCGAACGGGCTGTTGCCGACGATCTCGGCAGCGACACCGAGGCAGGTGTCAATGAGCGCATCGTCACACACCACGGCGCTGACGAGACCGATGCGGTCGGCCTCGGTTGCATCGATCACCCGGCCGGTGAGCATCAGCTCCCACGCTCGGGAGGCACCGATGAGGCGGGGCAGCATCCAGCTGACGCCAATGTCACAGCCGGAGATGCCCAGGCGCACGAACGCCGTGCCGAACTTGGCCGACTCGCCGCAGTAGCGGATGTCGGACGCACAGGCGATGGCGAACCCGCCGCCTGCTGCTGCGCCGTTGATCGCCGCAATGATCGGCTGGCGCACGTCACGCATGTGATGCACCAATCCGGCGATTTCCTGCTGGATCGCCATGCCGCGCTGCGGCCCGCCGTGGGATTCGGTGCCCGGCACGACGCCGTAACCGGTGAGATCAAGCCCGGCGCTGAAGCCGCGGCCCGCTCCGGTGAGCACGATGGCGCGGGCGTCATGGTCGGCGTCGGTGGTGCTGAGGGCATCGTGGAGATCGCTCACCAGTCCGTGCGTCAGCGCATTGAGCCGTTCGGGTCGGTTGAAGGTGACGCGCGCCACGCCCTCCGCCGGTGCATCGATGGTCAGGTTCTCATACGACATGGAGCGTTTCCCCATTGGTTGGGTTGCGGCCGTTGTTCTGCGAGCTGCGTGGTGTCCGCACAGTAGCCAGAGGTGCCGCGGCGCTCTTGGGCCGTCCCGCAGAATGTGCCGATGGCCGAACCGGACGACGCGGGACTTACGGTGCGACGCGGCCGGTCGGCCCGAGTTGCTTCGCGTGCTGCCGGGCCAGATCCGTCAGCGGGACTGCACACGCCGCGCCGACGCATCCCGCCATACGAGCTGCTCGACGACGAGGCGCTGGATCGGCTCGAGGCGCACGCCGACTGGATCCTGTCGGAATCGGCGTCGAGTTCCGTGGCGACGACGAGGCGCTGGAACTGTTCCGAACCGCCGGGTCTGAGGTTGTCGGGGTGCGTGTGCGCTTCGAGCCCGGCTTGGCCCGGCAACTGTGCTCGACGGCGCCCGAGCGGGCCACCGACTCGATTGCAATGGCCCGGATCGTGTTCGGCGCCGAATACATGGCGTCGCACTGCGTGATCCAGGGCAATGTGAACGTCAACTCGCCGCTGGTGTGGGACGACACGATGAGCGGTGCGCTCAAGGTCTACACCGGAGCGAACCAAGGCTGCCTGATCTCACCGTTCATCATCGGCGGCGGCATGGGGCCCGTCACCCAGCCGGCCCTGATCGCGCAGGCGCATGCGGAAGCCATGACCGGCATCGCCCTCACCCAGCTCGTACGGCCCGGTGCGCCGATGATCTACGGCAACTTCCTGACCACGATGGACCTCAAATCGGGCGCGCCCACGTTCGGCACCGCCGAGTCGACGCTTGCCACCTTCGCCATCGGCCCGCTGGCCCGGCGCTTGGGCATGCCGTTTCGCTGCGGCGGTCACTACACGGCCTCGAAGGTTGCCGATGCGCAGGCCATGCAGGAGTCTGCCGATGCGATGACACCAGGGCTGCTGGCCGGTTCGAACTTCATCCTGCAGGCGGCCGGCTGGCTCGAAGGCGGGCTGACCCTCAGATACGAGAAGTTCGTGATGGATGCCGACCGGTGCGGCATGCTGCACCGCCTGCTCGAAGGCCTCATCGTCGACGACTACGAGCTCGGAGCGTCGGCGTCCAGCGAGGCCGGCCCCGGCGGCAACTACCTGGCAACTGCCCACACGATGGCGAACTTCGAGACAGCCAACTTCGAGTCGGCGCTGTGCGACGCCCGCTCGTTCGAGCAATGGTCCGAAGAAGGCAGCCTCGACATGGCCCAGCGTGCCAACCAGCAGTGGAAGCAGATGCTCGCCGACTATGAGCCTCCCCCGCCGCTCGATCCGGCCGTCGGCCGTGAGCTGCAGGCCTTCGTCGACGACCGCAACGCAGCCGTACCCGACGCCTGGTACTGAGCCCGGCTCGGTCTCACACCTTCGAACTAACTTCGGCGCATGACGCAGTCGCTCAGGTTTGGGGTCGTGCACGACTTCCGGTGTCCGCCGGGCAGTGACGTGACGATGCCGCAGGTGTATGGCGAGACGTTCGACCAGGTGGTGCTGGCCGAGCAGTTGGGCTTGGAGTTGTGCTGGTTCACCGAGCACCACTTCATGTCCGACGGCTACCTGCCCAACTTCGTGCCGGTGGCGGGCGCGGCCGCGGCGCTGACAACCACCATGCGGTTCTCCACCGACATCTGCTTGATGCCGTTCCGCGACCCGGTGCGCCTGGCCGAAGACCTCGCCGTGCTCGACAACATCTCGGGGGGCCGCATGGAACTCGGCGTCGGCATGGGCTATGCGGCGCACGAGTTCGCCGGGTTCGGCCTGCCGCTTCCCCGACGCGTCTCGCTCACCGAGGAAGGGCTCGACATCCTGCAGCTGGCCTGGTCGGGCGAACCCTTCAGCTACGAGGGCAAGCGATACACGTACCGAGACGTGCGAGTCACGCCCGATCCGGTGCAAGACGGCGGTCCCCCGCTGTGGATCGCAGCGACGAGCGAGGCGGGCGCGCTGCGGGCGGCCCGCTTCGATACGAACCTGCTGCCGCAGGGACCGAAAGCGGCCGTGCTCGAACCATGGAAGCAAGCACTGGCCGCCGACGGGCGCGACCCCGGCGACAAGCGCGTGGGCATCATCCGCGGCGTGTACGTCACCGACGGGCGCGACACCGCTGACGATCCGACCTGGGAGGCGGTCGCCGCCGCAGAGCGCTACCGCCGGAATGTGTACATCGGCATCATCAAGGCCAGTGCCGACCACAAGTCGACCGCGGCCGAGCGCTCGGCCCGGACCGGCCCTCGTGTTCCCGATCCGCTGAACCCGCTGGTGTGGACTGCCGGCGATGCCGACCATTGCGTGGCCGAGCTGACCGACCTGATCCGCGATCACGACGTCACCGACCTGGTCAGCTGGGGCGGCCCGCCCGGGCTGCCGCCGTCGGTGATGAACGCCTCACTGGAACGCTTCGCGAACGACGTGGTCCCCCGCATCCGCGAGAATCTCGCAGAGCGATAGGCGGGAAACTCGACAGTGCGACACTTCTCACGGCACAACAGGGGGGCCTCATGACCGCCAACCGACCTGCAGGTCATGTGCCCAACGTTCCCGCGTGGAGCGTCATCGGCCTGCCTGAATGCACCGCGTTCTCCATGATCCATGCGCGCGGTTCCCACAGCGATGTCACTCTCGGGGAGCTGAGAGCCGAGCTGACTTCGGGCCCGGACACGCCCGACCATCTTGAGCGGGCTCGCATCGTCAACGTCGGCGCCGACATCGGCAACGACACGGCCGTGTTCCTCGGCTATTGGACCGATCCCGAGTCGTACCGCAGATGGGCGAAGCGCTCCGAGGCGCTCAACCGGGCCGGTGTGCTCGTCGAGACCGCCTTCATTCCCGGCGAACGGTGGGAGACGATCCACTCGACGCCGAAGGAAATGCCCGGTGTGCGCAACCTGCTGAAGGTCGAACGCACCGATATCCACGAGTACTGGGGGGCGGCCCGCGACCGGATGCCAGCCAGCGCCGAGGACGATCTGGCCGCCGAGCCGGGAGAACCGCTGCCCGGCAACCTGTGCTTGATCCGTTCGGGCCAGATCTGGGCACATTGCGAGGAAGCCGAGCGGGCGCTGTACTTCGCCGATGTCGAGCCGCACCTCACTGCGGGGATCGACTTTCTCGCCGAGCATCCCGAGACCGGCTGCATCTCGAGCCGGCTCCTGCGGGAACAGACCATCGACGGCGAAGACTTGGAATCGACGAGCTTCGTGGGCTGGTTCACCGATCTCAAGTCGCTGGAGGACTGGTCGAAGTCTCACCCGACGCACCTGGCGATCTTCCATTCGTTCTTGGGGATGGTGGGTGAACTGGGCGCCGAGGTCAAGCTGCGTCTGTGGCACGAGGTGGCCGCAGTCCCTGCCGGTGGTGTCGAGATCTCGGGAACGGAGCCGTCGCCGCTGACCGCTGTCGCGTAGCTGAGGTACATCGCTCCACCTGCACCCGGCCGACCAGCGGTTGAGCTTCGGTATCGTCGGATGACTACCTATCGACTGGGCCGCTTTCTGAGCGAACGATTCGAACCGGGCTGCCACGCAACGAATTCAAACTCGAGGAATTCAGACGATGAACAAGAAGACGTCCTCGGAGTCGGGCAACACCGCGCCGGAAGGTTCATCGAACACCTATCCCATTCGAGCCGTGGAACGAGTGTGCGACATCCTCGACCTCCTGCAGCGGTCACGCGAAGGGGTTTCGCTGCCTGAGACCGCGGCGGTCACATCACTGCCGAAGAGTTCGGCATTCCGGTACCTGTCAGCTCTCGAGGCTCGGGGTTATGTCGAGCGCGATGAGCAATCCGCTCTGTACCGAGTCGGGCTCGCCTTCCAACCGCACAACACACGTCAGCTCGAGACATTCCTTGCGCAGGCCGACGGTCCGCTCCAACGACTCCGCGATGACACCGGCGAGACCACGAACTTGGGCACGCTCCATGGTTCGACGGTCGTGCACAATCTCGTTTTCGAGAGCAGCCAGATGATGCGCTTGGCGGCCCGGGCCGGTGATCGCGCCCCGATCCACTCGACAGCCCTCGGCAAAGCGATGGCGGCCGAACTGCCCAAGGATCGTGTTCTGACGATCCTGAACGCCGTCGAGATGACGCCCTTTACCGACGCCACGATCACGACGCCCCAGGCGTACTTGTCCGTGCTCGAGATGGTTCGACAGCAGGGGTATGCGATCGACGACTGCGAGAACCAGGCCGACGGTCGATGCGTCGCGGTGGCACTGCAAGGAATGCCCTTTCCCTGTGGCATCAGCGTGAGTGCGCCAGCGCGGCGGCTCACCACCGACATGGTGCCGGCGGTCGTCAAGAAGATCCGCAGCGTCGGCAAGCGTCTCGTTCGTGATTTCCTCACTGAACGGTGAGACATCACCATGGGTCCTGAATCGCAGGCAGTAGTCGAGGCGACTTCCGACACACCGCAGCCATCGTCGTCCAACTCAAAGGGTTTGCCGCTCGCCTCGGGTGCCGGGACCGGGTGGTGCGTGTTCGATGCCGACGTGCCATACCCGATCGCGTTGCTGTTCGAATCGGCGATCGATCACAACAGCAAGGCGATGAAGGGTTTCTGCGAGCGCAACGACGTTTCTCTGGCACCCCACGGCAAGACGACCATGGCACCGGCGCTCTTCCGTCGCCAGCTCCGCGATGGTGCCTGGGCCATCACCGCTGCGACGACGTGGCAGGCCAAGACCATGAGGGAGGCCGGGGTCGACCGGGTCCTCATCGCCAACCAGGTCGTTGTCCCGGCCGAGATCGAATGGCTGGCGAAGTCGCTCGATGAGGGTTTCGAGGTGTACTGCTATGTCGACTCCGGTGAGGGTGTCGACATCATGAATGAGACCCTGGCCCGCACCCAGCCGGCCCGCCGACTGCCGGTGCTGCTCGAGCTGGGGATTACGGGAGGGCGCACCGGCGCACGCAGCATCGCCGACGGCTTGCTCGTCGCCGCGGCTGCCGAAAGGTCTCCTTACCTCGCTCTCACTGGAACCTCCGGGTTCGAGGGAATTCTCGGGCCGATGGGCGATCGGCCCGTCCAAGAGGGGGTCGATGAGTTTCTCGATCAGATCGTCGAGCTGACGCACGCGGTCGATGCCAAGGGTTGGTTCGAGCCGACGCCCGAAGTGATCGTCACCGCCGGCGGCAGTGCGTACTTCGATCAGGTCGTCGACCGTTTCTCATGCGTCGACATCGAATCTCCTCTTCGAGTGGTGCTCCGCAGCGGCTGTTACATCAGCCACGACGACGGTTCGTTGCACGAGGTTTCCCCCATGGGTGTGACCCCACGAGCCGGCCGCGATGATCGGCTCGTGCCGGCCATCGAAGTTTGGGGTGCTGTGCTCTCACGGCCTGAGCCCACCCGAGCCCTGGTGGGCATCGGCAAGCGCGACGCCTCAACTGATGGCCTGCTGCCGATTCTCAAGAAGGTCCGTCGTCGCGGATCCACAGACATCGAGACCGTGGCGGGGGCTCGGGTCGTCGAGATCAACGATCAACACGCCTATTTGGACCTCGAGCCAGCCGATCCTCTCGCAGTCGGTGACCTCGTCGGCTTCGGCATCTCGCATCCGTGCACCACATTCGACAAGTGGCGCGCAATCCCGATTGTCGACGACAACTATCGAGTCATCGAGATCGCCGAGACACTCTTTTGACGGTCGAGATCAGCGCTGCCAGTACTGAGCGCTGCCAGTACGAACGGGTTCAGTACCGGGTGTCGCGCTCGTAGGGGAACATCGGTCGACGTCGATACGCGTAGTCGAGAACGCTGACATCGGCGCTCGTGCAGCCAGGGGTGTTCAGCCGGATCATCTCGGCTGCGATCGGTTCGTACGCCGCACGCGGCGAGTGAACGCCCTTGGCAACGATGATCGGCTGCGTCGCAGGGTCGAGGCCGGCGCTGATGAGTTCGGCTCGACTGGTGTTGCCCCGAGGATGTGACGTCAACAGCACCATGTGATCGTCCTGGGTGTGGACCAGCGCCCGTGGACCGGCGTCATAGAACCGGAAGCCGCCGTGAGTGGGTCCGGCATCCTCGAACTTCCCGTCATCGAGCATCCGAACAACCCCCCGAATAGCGACCGCGTCGCCATGGAGGTCATCGGTCTTGCCGCCCACGTCCAATTCGACGTCGGCGCCGACACCGGCATCCGCACAGGCGGCAACGGAAGCCGGATCGCACAACGAATGGAACAATCCGCGCACTGCGAGACGCTGCGCCGCCGCCAGGACATGGGTGGAGTCACCCGGGCTGCCAGCGCCGACGTTGTCACCAACGTCGAGGAGGACGACGGGGCGGGCATCAGCGGTTGCGGCGCGACGAAGCGCTGTGTCGATCTCAACCCCATCGCCTTCGAGTTCGGTGCGAACCTCCCAAGCGGCGCGAGCGAGTTCGCGAGCGATCTCGCCGGCAAGATCGGCATCGCCGTCGGTGACCGCCAAGAAGGCCATCCCCATCTCGGGAACATCGGCATAGGGGAAGCCCTCGGCGATGCTGACCGAAAGAACACCGGGTCGGGTCGCGGCCTGCGCCGCCATCGCGACGAGTTCGGCCATCGGCGAGTCGGTCGTCCCCTGACGCAAGATGTTCACCGCCAACGGCGGCTTCTCGAGCGCCATGACCGGATGAATCTCGCCGCGAACGACGCGGAATGCCAGATCAGCGCACTCTCGAGCACGCAGGCGAGGGTCGAGATGCGGGTTGGTCATGTACGTATTGACGACGGTGGCGCATTCGACCATGCGCGTCGAGACGTTGGCATGCATGTCATAGGTGACAGCGATCGGAACGTCGGCCCCAACGAGTCGCCGCACGCGTTCGAGGATTTCGCCGTCGGCGTCACGGTGGACCTCAGACGCGGCGGCACCGTGAAGCGCCAGGAGAACCGCATCCCAGGGGCCGTTGTCATCGAGAGCGGTCAGCAGTCGCTCCGCAATGGTTTCCAACGCCTCAGCGGTGATCGTTCCCATCGGATTGAGGTCGAAATACACCAACGGCACGAGTTCGACATCTGCGTCCGCCTCCGCTGCTTCGATGAAGCCCGCCAGGGTGGCCTGTGACTCGGCGTACTTTGCGATCAGACCGTCACCAACGTCGGGTCCGCTGGCCAGGAACTGCTCGAGGCTGGCGGACACCGGAGCGAACGTGTTCGATTCGTGGTGGAAGCCGAGGGTCGCGACGCGCATGAGATTCCTTTGGTGTGAACAGAGACGACCGACTAAGCGATTGCGCTGCTCGAGCCCCTTCGCAGGACTCGGCCAGGGCGATCGGTGCCGATGACTCCATGATCCAACACAACCGAGCCGTCGACGATCACCACGTCGATGCCAGTCGGCGGATCGGCGATCTGGCCGAATTCGGAGTTGTCGATCACTGTCTCGGGGTCGAAGATCACGACGTCGGCGACCGCTCCGATGGCGAGGGTCCCGCGGTCGGACAGTCCCAGCCGCCGAGCCGGCTCGGCGGTCATCTTGCGCACCGCATCGCTCAGTTCGAGCACTCGCCTTTCGCGGGCGTACACACCCAGAACTCGAGGGAAGGTACCGAAGTTGCGCGGATGCGGGCAGGCCGTGGGTTGGTCAAGCGGAATTGCATTGCCGTCCGAGCCGATGACCGACAGCGGATGAGCCAGGAACTTCTCGACGTCGTCCTCGCTGCGATAGAAGAGCACCACGGCCAGCTCGTTGCCGTACCGCTCGCACAGTTGCAGGGTCAGTTCGTACGGTTCGATCCCTTCGCTGGCCGAGAGCTCGTCGAGCGTGTTTGCGATGCCGTAGCCATCTGGACAGCTGCTCACGACGAAGCGGTCCCACAGCCAGGGAATCCCGTCGAACCAGCCCTCGGCCATGTCGTCGAGGGCACGTTGGCGTACTGCGGGGATCGCCAGCCGGGCGCGCATCGCTTCGGTGCCGCCTGCGGGCAGCCACGGCGGGAGGTACTGCGTCAACGACGACGATGAGGCGTCGTAGGGATAGACGTCGAAGAAGATGTCGATGCCTTCCGCGCGGGCCTCGTCGAACATGGACAGAAGTTCTGCTCCGTGACCCCAGCGTTCCGGGCGGTTGATCGCCAGATGACTGAACTCGACCGTCACGCCGGTCTGCCTGCCGATTTCGATCGCCTCAGCCACCGATGCGCGTTCGTCGGGGGCGATCGCTCGTGAATGTGTGGCATACAGCGCGCCGCGGGCGGCCAGGACTCGAGCCAGTGCTGCTACCTCGTCGAAATCGCCGTACGAGCTGGGCACGAGGGTGAGCCCGGTGCTCATCCCGAAGGCTCCTTGTTCCAGCGCGCGATCGAGGTCGCGTTCCATCCGACTCATTTCCGCGGCGGTGGCCGGTCGCTCGTCGACGCCCATCGCCGCCACGCGCAGCGTTCCGTGACCGGCGAGCGGCGCGACGTTGATCGACAAGCCCTGGTCGTGCAACGCATCGGCATAGCCATCGAGATCGGTCCACCATGGCGTCAACGGGGCCGTGGCCCCTGCGAGGTGATCGGCGTGAAGGTCGAGTCGTTCGGGTTCGATCGGGAAAGCTGCGAACGAGCAGTTGCCCACTACCTCGGTCGTCACGCCCTGGCGCAGTTTGCTCTCGCCGATGCCGTCCGCGACCAGTGTGAGGTCAGAGTGTGTATGGATGTCGATGAAGCCTGGGCACACGACCCGACTGCCGGCATCGATGGTTCGGACCGCCCGCGCATCGGCATCGATGCTGCCGAGAGCGGCGATGCGGCCACCTGTGATGCCGACGTCGCCGGGTCGTGCCGGGGCTCCCGTGCCGTCGATCAGCGTGGAATCGCGGATGATCAAATCGAACATGCTCAGAGGTCGGTGGCATCGAGGAGGCCGCGGATGTACCCGAATGCAAAGAGGCGCCCGAGCATGGTGTAGCCGGGTTCACCATCGTCCTCGCCGACCAGCTGGGGGACGTGGTCAGGTCGTATCGGACCATCGAACCCGACCTCGCGATACGCACGCATCGCTTCGGCCATGTCGGTGTGGCCCGTGTCCTGCCACGTCTCGATGAAGGACTCTGCGGTGCCCGTGACATCACGGAAATGGACATAGGCGATGTGGTTGCCGAATTGCCTGATGGCAGCCGGAATATCGATGCCCATCTCGGAGAATGTGCCCTGGCAGAAGGCGATCGCATTGGATGGGGACGGGACCAGGCCGACGAGCCGCTCGAACCCGTCGACGCAATGCATGACCCGGTCATTTCCCAACAGCGACGGGAGCGGCGGATCGTCGGGGTGCATGGCCAGCACGACGCCTGCGTCCTCGGCGACAGGAATGATCTCGGTGAGGAACGCTTCGAGGTTTGTCCAAAGCTGCTCGCGCGTGGCCCCCGGCTCGAGCGAGGCCCGAAACGGCTCGCGGCCAGGGATTCGGGCGCTCTCGAGGTCGTTGAGGTCGAAGGCGGTCACCTTGGCCCCACCCCGTTCGAGCGCGTCGACGCTGGTGCGGATCCAGTCGGTTCCGGCCATGAAGTTGTAACAGATGAGCGGAACGCCGATCTCGCCGAGATGCCGGGCGAGGGCCTTCATCTGGTCCATCTCGGTGCCGTCGTCGTGGCCGAGCTTGATGCGTTCAATTGGCAGGAATCCCTCGACGACGCCCAACCGCATTCCATAGGACTCGATTCGGGCCTTGACCCCGTCGAGCAGGGTGAGATCGGGCCCGGGGTACCGGGCGACGACCTCGTCCACGCCGCATTGGGCAGCCAGGGTCAAGTTCTCGTCCGAAAGCGGCGTCAATACCGAGGCAAGTTTCATCAGCCGTCGCTCAGAATAGGTAACAGACGGCGGTTGAGTGCTCTTTGGCGGGGCGGCTCGATGCGGCGCTTGGCCAAGCCTGCAAAGACGAGCGTTGTCGAGGCTGACGTTGTCAAGGCTGTCCTAATGTGACGACGTGACCCCTGACGTTGTCGTGGACTGTGCCTGCGACCTCGGGGAAGGGCCCACCTGGGACGCTGCCCGGCAACGGTTGTTGTGGCTCGATATCGACGGCCAGGTTCTCCATCAATTGGACAGCTTGGGACGTCATACGGCTATGGACCTCGATCAGCGTGTCAGCGTCATCGTGCCCGATGTCGAGGGTCGCCTTGTTGCCGTAGCCGGCCTAACTGTGGCTCGGATCGACGAGGTCGGCCACGTCGGCCCGGCGATTGCCACGCTGCCGCCCGATGGCGACGGCCTCGCAAACGACGGTCGATGCGACCCGATGGGACGCTTGTGGGTCGGCACCGTCGATCGCTCCACAGAGCCGAAGGCGGGACTGTTCTGTGTCGAGGCCGATGGGTCCCTCAGACGGCTCCGAGGCGGCGTGGCCATGTCGAACGGGGTCGACTGGAGCCCCGATGGCCGCATTTGCCATTACGTCGATTCGCTCACCTACCGAGTCGACAACTTGTATCTCGACGACGAGGGCCTGCCGATTCGGACCGAAACCCTTGTCGATGTCGACTCGATACCCGATGGCCTCAGCGTCGATGCCGAAGGCTGCGTCTGGGTGGCCCTCTGGGATGGCGGCGCTGTTCACCGGTACACACCGCAGGGACAGCTCGATCGTGTGGTTGAGGTACCCGGCGGCTTCATCACGAGTTGTGCCTTCGGGGGCCCCGAGGGGACCACGCTGTTCATCACGAGCGCTCGCGGCGGCCTGCCGGAGGCCGAACTGCGGTCTCAGCCACACGCGGGCGCGCTCTTCGCGCTCGATGTCGGCGTGCCGGGCCGCGGGTATACACCCTTCGGCGGTGTGGCTTCGAGCCAAGCTGGCCGATGATGAGCGCCTCACATGAGAGTTTCGGCTAGGTATTCAGACATGCGCATCGGGCTGATTCAGATCACTCAGGAAACGAGCAGCTTCAACCCGACGCTGACGACGCTCGCCGATTTCGAGTCGTTCGGGATCTACGAAGGGGCCGAGATCCTCGAGCGTCTGCACTCTGGCGGCCCCGTCGGCGGCTATCTCGACGCCATCGGGCGCTGCGGCGTCGAGGTCGAGACTGTTCCCATCATTCGTGGCAACACTCGATCGGGCGGCCGGCTGTCGACGGAAGCGTTCGAGTTCTTCGACGCCAAGGTTCGAGACGGGCTCGGTGGTGCGGGAGAGCTCGACGGGCTGGTCATGCTGCTGCACGGGGCGGCCTCGGCTGAGGGCATCGACGACGTCGAAGGAGCCCTCCTTCGCACGGCCCGCGGCCTCGTCGGGTCGTCACTTCCGCTGGCGTTGATGCTCGATCACCACGCCAACGTGACCCAGGAGATCATCGACCACGCCGACATCATCGTGGGATTCCGCACCCAACCACATGATCAGTTCGAGACCGCCCGTGACCTGACCCTGCACGCGGTGCGGCTCTTCGCCCGCCAGATCATCCCCGTGGTGGCGTGGCGAAAGCTGCGGATGCTCACCCATCAGGAGCAATACCTCACCTCGCGCGGCCCGATGAAGATCCTGTTCGACCGGGCGAGGGAGATGGAGCGTGACACGCAGGTGTTGGCCGTGTCGCCATTCCCGATGCAGTGCTGGCTCGATGCCGACGAAGGCGGGTGGGCGATCATTGTCGTGACCGACGACGATCCAACTCTGGCCGAATCTCTCGCCGAGGAGCTGGCCGAGCTCGCTTGGTCGATGAGGACCGACTTTCAACGCACGGAGAGCCGGCCAGTCGACCAAGCCGTCATTGATGCTGACCGAGCAGAGGGGGGCCTGGTCATCCTCAGCGACACCGGTGACTCGGTGCTGGGCGGTTCGGGGGGCGACAGCACGGTCATCCTCGAGGCGATCTTGCGGCTCGGCATTCGGGGACGCGCACTCGTTCCGATGATCGACTCTGTCTCCGCCCGTCGACTGTCACAGGCCGGCATCGATGCGACCGTGACGGTTGCGTTGGGCGGTCGCTCAGCCCCCTTCTTCACGCCGCTCGAGGTGACCGGCGTCGTACGGGCCGTCTCCGACGGCATCGTCGAGTTGACCGGCCATACGCAGACCCGGATCGAGATGGGGCACACGGTGGCCTTCGAGGTCGGCCCGGTGACGCTGTTGGTGAGCGAATTTGCCGGTGTCGCGGGCATCGATCCGGCTGTGTATCGCCATGTGGGGTTAGAACCGGCGGAATATCAGATGGTCGTCATGAAGACCGCGTCCAACTTCCAATACATGGCCCCGCTCACGTCGGCGATCATCCGAGTTGCCACGCCCGGCCCGACACAGTCCGACATCGCAGCGCTGGCGTGGCAACGAGTTCCACGACCGATCTTTCCAATGGAATCACTGACGACTTGGCGCGGCTGAACCGATCGCGTCGCAGCTGCATGCCGTCATGGGTGTGGGCATCGACGAATCCCGGCGCGACCACCAGCCTTCAGCGCCCGCTTGCTTCTCGCCCACGAGGAACGCTGGTTTCAGAGTGTGGAACCTCCGTTGCAGTCATTGATATGGTGTGTTGCGACGCGCTCAGTTGCGCGCTCGCTTCACTACTCGACCACGGCGCGTGTGAGTCAACGATCCCATCTCGGGCGAGACCTGAACCGTTCATCGCAACAAAGGTGGCAGATGTCAACCGAGGCCATTCCCTGCTACGACCAGAGCCGGCAAGAGCACGCTCGGCGCAAGAAGGTGATCGCTGGGGGCGTCAACTCGAATGTTCGTTTGCACGGCACGCCCGTGCCGCTCACCATGGTCCGTGGCGACGCAGCGCTGCTGTGGGATGTCGATGACAACGTCTACATCGACTACGCGGCCGGCATGGGCCCCATGGTCCTTGGCCACAACCACCCAGCGGTGACCGCCGCTGTGAAGCAGTCGCTCTCGACTGGCCAGCTCTTCGCTGGGCAACACCCGCTCGAAGCCGAGTTCGCCGAAACCCTCGTCGGCGCGCTGCCTTGGATCGAGAGCATCCGGATGGGCATGAGCGGAACAGAGATGGATCTGTTGGCCGTCCGAATCGCCAGGGCAACGACCGGCCGACGCAAGGTTGTGCGTTTCACCGGCCACTATCACGGTTGGCTCGATCCGCTCTTCGTCGACATGGCCGTCACCGCTCCGCCGATGGGACCCGTGCCGCTTACAGCGGGTCAGTCGGCCTCGGCTGCGGCCGACGTGATCTTGTGCGAGTGGAACGACATCGCACAGGTGGCCCAAGCCCTCAAGTCCGGCGATGTGGCATGTGTGCTGATGGAGCCGGTGATGTGCAACACCGGGCTGATCCCACCGTCGGCGGGCTATCTCGACGACGTCAAGACGTTGTGCCATCAGCACGGAGCGCTGTTCGTCGTCGACGAGGTGATTACCGGATTCCGCCTGGGACTCTGCGGTGCCCAAGGCTTCTACGGAATCCGCGGAGACATCTCGATCTATGCCAAAGCGATCGCGTCTGGGTTCCCGCTCGCCGTGCTCGGAACCAGCGCCGAGCTGCTCGCCGGTGTCGGTCGTGGAGAGATCAATCACTCCGGCACCTACAACACGGGTGTCTCTTCGGTGGCGGCGGGCGTCGCCACGCTGCGGGTCCTGATCGACAGCAACCCGTACCCAGAGATGGATCGCCTCACTTGTCGTCTTGTCGATGGCCTACGCCAGCTGGGTCACGAACTGGGGGTCGGCCTCGCCGTCGATCACATCGGCGGTTCTTTGTGCCAGACCCGTTTCGGAACACCTGGAGCTGTGGCGTCGCGAGCGGACTTTGCTGCCAACTCCGACAATGAGCTTCTCGCCTGTTTCCTGGCGAGCCTCCAGGATCACGGAGTGAGACCGACGAGTCGGGGCTTGTGGTTCGTGTCGGCCGCACATGACGACGCCCTGATCGACAAGACCCTCGCAGCTGCCCGACACGCCCTGAGCCGGTTGTAGTTGCGATCGTCGGGGATTCGAGAGCGGACCGCAGATGAGGCAGTCGTACGAAAAAGACGGCTACGTCTTTCCGCTCGAGGCGATGACGCCACATCGCGCGGCCGAGTATCGGACGATGTTCGAAGCGGTCGAGGCCGCGCACGCCGACGACGCCCTCATGAGCAGAATCTTGCGGGGAAACCCGAACATCGTGCTCCCGTTCATCGACGAGATCATGCGCCTGGCGTCGGTGCTCGAGCCGGTGAAGGCGATTCTGGGCGACGACCTGTTGGTCATGAGTGCCAACTTCTTCATCAAAGAGCCCGCGACGCCCGCGTTCGTGAGCTGGCACCAGGATCTGACGTATTGGGGATACGACGACGCACACGAGGCGACCGCGTGGGTCGCGCTCAGCCCGTCGACAACCCAGAGCGGCTGCATGCGGTTCATGCCAGGAAGTCATCGGTGTGAGATCGTCGAGCATCGCGACACCTTCGACGAGTCGAACATGCTCTCGCGAGGTCAGGTGGTGGCGGTCGAGGTGGACGAGGCGGACGCGGTCGATGTGACGCTTGCGCCCGGCGAGATGTCTGTGCACCACGGCCGGTTGTTCCATTCGTCGAATCCAAATGCTTCTGCCGACCGACGCATCGGGTTGGCCATTCGGTATGCCGCCCCATCGATGCGGCAGGTGTCGGGTGTGGCGACGTTCGCACATCTCGTGGCGGGCGAGGACAGATACGGGCACTTCCGGCTGTTGCAGCCGCCCACAGATGTGCTGGCGCGCCGCGACGTCGCGAACGCTCTGGAGGCGATCGCATTGCAGGAACGGATCGGTTACGAAAGCGCCGCTGACCGAGGCAAGCGCATCACCTGATTGTGGGCCCACGGCGTTTGACCGGGGGTGATGATAGAACTACGGTTCTAATCAGTGAAACTCAGGTTTCAGTGATGACGCCTCTCGAGGCGGCAGGAATGCCACCGAGAGCGGCCGTCAAGGGCCAACACTGTTTGAACAGTCACTGGCAACGACGTGACAACTCTGGCGTGAAGACCCAATTCAACGAGCTGGCCGGTGCAATCCTGAACGGATTGTGAGGCAGCGTGAATACACGATCCAGAAAGGATCACCTCATGAGGAACTACAAACGAAGTTGGCTGATTCTCAGTGTGCTCATGGCGTTCGCACTGGTCGCAGCGGCGTGCGGATCAGACGACGACGGTGGTTCGACCGCAGATACGGCCGCTGCCGCCCCCGATGAACCCGCTGACGCCCCCGATGAACCCGCTGACGAACCGGCCGAAGTCCGGGAGTTGACTCTCGCGGTCGCGCAGGAGCCGGCGAACTGGGATTACGTCACGAACGGAGCGACAGCCATCAAGACGCCGCTCCTCTACAACGTCGTCGAGACGCTCGTGGAGAAGCAAGCCGACGGCAGCGTCGCTCCCATGCTCGCCGAGTCATGGGACGTCAACGCGGACGGGACCGTCTACACGTTCACGATCCGCGAAGCCAAGTTCCATGACGGCAGCGATCTCGACGCCGTTGATGTGGCCTATTCGCTCGAGTACAACCGAGGGGGCGAGGGGGACATCACCACGCCGTTCGACGCCGTTGACACGATCGAGGCGACCGACGACCGAACGGTCGTCGTCACGCTCACCCAGCCCAGCCAAGCGTTCCTCAATGGCATGGCCCGGATCAGTTCAGCAGTCGTGCCCGAAGGCACCGGCGACGACATTGCCCAAGGCCCCGTCGGTACTGGCCCCTACGTGTTCATCGAGTGGAAGCCTGACGTCTCGGTCGACATGGATCGGTTCGCCGACTACTGGGGTGACCAGCCGTTCTTCTCCGACGTCACGTGGCGCTTCATCACCGACGAGACAGCGAGCCTGAACGCATTGCTCGCAGGGGACATTGACGGCGTGGCAGGAATCCTCGGCGAGGGCATCGATCGCGTCGACGAAATCGACGCGGAGGAAGACTTCAAGATCCTGACTGTCTCAGGATTCGAGATCTCGTACCTCAGCCTCAACGCGACGGCGGAGATCTTCCAGGACCCGTTGGTCGTCCAAGCGGTCAACCATTCGGTAGATCGCCAGCCGATCGTCGATGCCGCGTTCGCCGGACTCGGGAAACTGACGTGCACCTTCGTCAATCCGCCGAACGAGCCGTGGGCGAGCGACTACTGCCCCTACGAATACGATCCGGCGAAATCCCGCGCACTGCTCGAGGAGGCCGGGGTCCCAGGCTTGGTGATCCCGTTCAAGTACCTGACGATCGCCGAGTTCCCGCCGATTCAGGAAGTGGTGACTGCACAGCTGACCGAGGCCGGCTTCACCGTCGAGCTCGAAGGCCGTGAGCTCACCACCTACATCGATGAGATACTCGGCGAGACCGCCGACTACACGTTCACATCGTTGAGCGGTCCGAGCACGATCGATGCCTGGAAGTGTCCTGGCTTCTTCACCCTGCACTGCGACCCGGTCTTCGATCAACTGCTGAACGACGGGGACGCGGCCGTCGACTCCGCGGTCACGACCGAACTGCGGCGACAAGCGGTGGAGATGCATGCCGACGCCGGCTTCCTGATTCCGATTGTTGCGAAGCTCCAAGCTGTCGCAGTGCGTGCCGACCTCGAGGGTGTCAAGCTGTTCACCGCTGGTAGTGAATTCGACCTTGGTTACCTGACCCTCGAGTAAAACGAGGAACCAGGAATCACGGAATAGGACGATGAATGGTTCGAGTTCTGGTTCGCGCCATCGCCTCGTTGCTGGCGTCCGCCTTCATGGGCTCAATCATCGTCTTCCTCCTGTTGCGGATGCTCAAGGGTGACGTCGCAACCGTCATCCTTGGGCAGACCGCAACGCGCGAAGCGCTGGAGGCGCTACGCGCCGAGATGGGGTTGGGCGCACCCCTGTTGCAGCAATACCTGGAGTGGATAGGCGGCGTACTCCAAGGCGATATGGGTACGTCCTATGCCGCAGAGTTCGACATCGCCCACGAAATCTGGGTGCGCGTGCCCTTGACCTTCACGTTGGCTTTCGCGTCCTTGATCATTTCGGTGATCGTCGCTCTCGTGCTCGGCACCTTCTCGGCCATCCATGTCAAAGACTGGCGTGGCACCTGGGTGGACATCCTGTCCCAGATCGGCATTGCAGTTCCGTCGTTCTGGTTGGGCCTGTTGATGGTCACCTTATTCGCCGTGCACTTGGGATGGCTGCCCGCAGGTGGATACGTCCCGCTCACAGAAGACTTCGTGAGGGGTGTCAAATCGTTGACGCTGCCTGTGTTCGCTCTTGCGATACCGCTGAGCGCAGTGCTCGTTCGCTACGTGCGGTCAGGCATGCTTGAAGTCTTGGACGAAGACTTCATCAGAACGGCCCAGGCCAAGGGTCTCACGCTCCGACGAGCTGCGTGGCGCCATGGGATTCGGAACGCTTCGATTCCGCTCGTGACCATCACCATCCTTCAACTGGGCTCGTTGCTGGCAGGTGCGGTGGTCATCGAAAACGTGTTCACCTTGCCGGGCCTCGGCCGCATGTTGGTCGTGGCCGTCGGGGGGCGCGAGCCATTGTCCGTCCAGTCGCTGGCGCTCGTGCTCATGCTCATGATCCTGACGCTGAACTTCCTGATGGACATCGCCTACGGGCTCTTGGATCCGAGGATCCGCGACAGCGGTCGATCAGCCCCCATGGCATGACCGACCAACCTCCATCGCCTGAGGTTTCGGCGCCTGAGGTTTCGGCGCCTGAGGTTTCGGCGCCTGAGGTTTCGGCGCCTGAGGTTTCGGCGCCTGAGGAGTTGGCGCCGGATACCGACGAGCTCGAGGTGTTCGAGCGCGCCGGCAGCGCCTCGAAACGGTGGGTCCCTCCGCAGCTCGTGATCGGGGGCGTCATCGTTGCCGTCATCGTCGTCGTCGGTCTCATGTCGCTGTTCTGGACGCCGTACGACGTCGACAAAGTCGACGTCCCGAACCAGTTCTTGCCCCCGGGATCCGACGGCTATCTCCTCGGCACCGACAAGCTCGGTCGCGACATGACGAGCCAGATCATGGCCGGCGCACGAAATTCGTTGCTGGTCAGCGTTGTCTCGACGATCGCGTCGATTATTCCGGGCGTGCTGTTCGGTTTGGTTGCCGCCGGAGCCCGCCCCTTCCAGCAGCGGCTCATGAGCCGCGTGACCGACATCGGCATCGCCCTCCCCGGCATCTTGGTGGCACTCGTTTTGGCCACGTCGCTCGGACCGGGTAACACGACGGCGATCATCGCCATCATGTTCTGGCTCATCCCGACGGTTGCCCGAGTCACCATCGGGCCAGCGCGCCAGATCCTCTCACGCGACTTCGTCGAGGCCTCGCAGGCGTACGGCCGGACTCGAAAATTCATCCTCTTCCGACACGTCCTGCCCAACATCGGCCCGCTCATCATCGTCCAGGCATCCGTCATGTTCGCGATCGCCATCCTCGTCGAGGCCGCGTTGTCGTATCTCGGCATCGGTGCGCAACGACCGACCCCGTCGTGGGGACGTCTGCTGAAGGAAGCCCAGCCACTCCTTGATCAGGCCCCCTATCTCATGATCATCCCCGGGGTCTCGATCATGGTCGCCGTGATCGGCTTCAACCTCCTCGGCGATGGCCTGCGCACCTATCTCGATCCGCAGCAGACCACCAAGGGTGCTGGTGTGTGATGCTCGAAATCAACGATCTGACCATCACGATCGGGGCACACCAGATCGTGTCGATCGAGCATTTGTCGATTCCGGCCGGTCGGCGCCTCGGGCTCGTCGGCGAGTCCGGGTCGGGCAAGACGATGACCGCGATGAGCATCATCGGTCTTTTGCCCCGCGACGCGGTGGTGACCGGCTCCATCACATTCTCAGGCGTCGAGATGGTCAACCGCTCCGAGCGTGACCTCTCGAATATTCGAGGTGCAGAGATCGGCGTCATCTTCCAGGACCCGCTTCGGGCGCTCAACCCGACGATGCGAGTCGGCAAACAGGTCGCGGAGGCGTTGCGACTCCACAACACGGTGCCCTCCAATCAGGTGAAAGGGCGAACCCTGGAACTGTTCAAGCAAGTCCAGCTGCCTGAACCCGCGGTCTTGGCTCGCAGATATCCCCATCAGCTGTCAGGAGGCCAACAACAGCGAGTTCTCATTTCCATGGCCATCGCCTGCGACCCCAAGCTGCTGATTGCCGACGAACCGACGACTGCACTGGATGTCACGGTTCAGAAGGAAATCCTGGAACTGCTGGCGCGCCTGAGCGCCGACAGAGGCATGGCGGTTCTGTTCGTCAGCCATGACTTGGGCGTCATCGAGGTGATCTCGGATCACGTCGCAGTCCTCTACGGCGGGAGCCTCGTCGAGACGGGTCCAGCCGACGACATCGTTGCCTTGCCGCGCCATCGTTATACCGAGGCGCTCATCAGCGTCAACCCCGGCCACCCCGAAGACATCAGCGCCTCCCTCGGCAAACCGCTCGTCACAATCAAGGGCTCCGTGCCCCCGCTGGGTGCGTTCTTGCCGGGCTGTCGATTTCGAGGCCGCTGCCCACACGAGATCGAGCAGTGTGCAGTTGAACCGCCGATTACCGAGATGACGAGTGAGCATTCATTCAAGTGCTGGAACCCCGTTGACTCGACGATGCCCATTGGTTCGGGCGACGCTGAACTGGCGAGCGAGCGCCAATGACCGTTCTGCTCGAGGCCGACGAGCTCTTCTTCGACTATCACGCTCACCTGCGGCGGCGCGACCCCAACGCGGATTGGACGCTGCGAGACATCAACGTCACGATGACTGCAGGCTCGACGGTCGGCATCGTTGGCGAGTCCGGATCCGGCAAGTCGACGCTCGTGCGGCTCTTGTGCGGCTTGCTCGTTCCCTCGAAGGGTCGCATCACGTTCGACGGCCGATCAGTGACGGAATGGCTGTCCGAGGATCGTCGCGAGTTTCACCGCCGCAACCAGATCGTCTTTCAGAGCCCTGCCAGCTCGCTCGACCCGCGGTTGCGCATCAAGACGTCATTGTCCGAACCGACGAAGGCGCTGGAACGACGCAAACCCGAGGCAGCGCAAATGCGGAACTGGCTCCAGGATGTGGGACTGAGCGGCGAGGTTCTCTCTCGCTATCCGCATCAGCTCTCAGGTGGACAACTGCAACGGATCGCCGTGGCCCGGGCGCTTTCGGTGAGACCTGATGTTCTGTATGCAGACGAGCCCACGAGTGCCCTTGACGTGTCTGTCCAGGCCCAAGTGCTGAACCTGTTGATGGGGTTGAAGCACCGCCATGGGTTGACGCTGGTGCTCGTTTCTCACGATCTCGCCGTGGTCGCGCGCGTGTGCGAACAAATCATCGTGCTCAAAGACGGGCACGTCGTCGAGGCCGGTGGGACCGCTGAGGTGATGACCGATCCCAAGACCGACTACACCCGCACGCTGGTGGAGGCCTCTCGAGCCACGAGCTTGGTGAGGACCTAAGAGGTCGCAGTGGGAAGGTCACGGTTCGGGAAACGACTGTCGCGCCCTCTTTGTGCAAATTTGCCGTCTGTGGCGGCATTTCTGCGCAAAGTCGAAGCAGTCGGGGCTGGCAGGCATCACCGCCTATCCGCTCGTGCACTCGGAGGTCGAAATGGGAAGACTTGACAATCGCGTCGCACTGGTGACCGGAGCGTCGCGTGGCATCGGTGCCGCGGCCGCTGAGGCGTTCGCCCGCGAGGGCGCCAGTGTCGTCATCAACACCATTCCCGACGAACGAATGGATGCCATGGCGTCCGAGGTCGTGTCGCGCATCACCACCGCGGGCGGTGCCGCCATCAAGGTGGTGGCCGACATCACTGTCCCAGCGCAAGTCGAGGCGATGGTCGTCGACGCCCAGAAGGCCTTCGGCGATGTCGATGTGCTCGTTGCCAACGCTGCATATGCGAAACGCTCGGCGTGGAACGAGATTTCAGTCGAGCAATGGGACCGCACGATGGCGGTCAATCTTCGCGGCGCGTTTCTGTGCTGCCGGGCCGTGCATCCAGGAATGCTCCGCAAGGCACGAGGAAGCATCATCACGGTGACGAGTGTCACCGTCGACCTGGGCATGGCGGGGAGCCTCGACTACGTGGCGTCGAAGGCGGGGGTCATCGGTTTCACTCGGGCCTTGGCTCGCGAGGTCGGCCCGGATGGGATCCGGGTGAACAGCGTGATGCCCGGCGCAATCAGAACAGAGTACGAAGTCGAGCTCGAGACAGAGACAGAGGATGAACTCGCCAAGCGGCTGGCCGAACTCCAGTCCCTTCCGCAACGGGGCTATGCCGAAGACCTCGCGGGCACATTCGTCTATCTGGCCTGCGACGACAGCGCCTTCGTGACCGGCCAAGTCGTTGCCGTGGACGGTGGTTGGATTCACCACTAGGCGAGTTCGGCCCGGATGATCGCCGTTGACACGTGCTCTGCGTGACCGGCCTCTGCGGATGTCGCTCTAGCGGCCGCTTGGATAGGCGACGTCTCGGAAAGTTGCTGTCACGCTTTCTGCGTGCAAATTTGCCGTCTGTGGCGGCATTTCTGCGCAAAGTCCAAGCCGTCGGGGCTGGCGGGCATCGCCGCCGATCCTCTGAGGCTCTCAACCGTCAGCGGTAGCCAGGCAGACGACGAGATCGTCGCGGACCACCGGTGGGCGTCTCTTGACGGCCATCACCCAGGCGTCGTCGGGAGCGCGCACCTCCTCGAGTACCTGCCCGCCGGTCGCCACGACGGTTCCCAGCAATTGACCGGCTTCGACCTGCGCTCCACCCGCCAGATCCGTCAGGAACTGGCCCTCGTGACGAACCGAGATCATGTCGCGATCCAGATCGCCTCCGCCGGTGACGTCGATCGGTGCGGTGGCCGGTTCGGGCGGTGCGCCGGTGACCATGTCCATCATGGCGAGGACGCGTCGAACGCCGGTGACGTAGGCGTCGACCGATGCGGGGCTCACCGGCCCGCCACCGGGGCACTCGACGTAGACGGCCTGATCGACCACGCTGACCGAACGGCCTTCCGTGCGGCCCGGGTGACGCCACAGGAACTGCGCGCCGAACGCCGAGGCGGCCTGTTTGGCCAGGGAGTCAGCCGTGATCGTGTCTGCTTGGTAGCCAGCCAGGAACGGCATGTCGTAGTCCTGCCCCGACGTGTGCAGATCAATCAACAAGTCCGCTCCGGAGAGCACCTCGGTGAAGAGGTGGTGTGCAATCTGGGCGGTCGCACTTCCGCTGGAATCTCCCGGAAAGACCCGTGCCAGATTGCCGCCATCGATGGCGCTGGTGCGACTATCCGCGGAGAATGCGGCCTCGTGACAGATCGGCACGATCGCGACGCTGCCGCGGGTCAATCGGGTCTCGTCGATCGCCAGCCGGCCTGCCGCCAAAACGCCTTGGGTCTCATCGCCGTGGATTCCGCCGAGCACCACGACGTTGGGACCGTCTTCGGCGGCCGAAGCAGTCCACACGTCGAATCCGCCACCGGTTCCTGCGGCGACCCTTCGCTGCGTGTGATCGATCATGGCGAGACCTCGAATTCTGCGAGCACGGACGCAATGTCGCCGGTCGCGATGTGGCGCGGAGGGTTGTCCCCACCGAGTCGTGCGGCCGACACCGCATCTTTGTGCCCTGCGCCGGAAAGGATGACGACCACGTCGTCGTCGGCCGCAATCCGGTGCGCTTCCAGATCGGACAGAACCCCGGCGAGTGCGGTGGCGCCCGCCGGCTCGACGAACAGCCCCTCGTGACGGGCGAGGATCCGCTGGGCATCCCAGGCTTGTTCGTCGGTCACCTCGACCACGTGCCCCCCGGTATCGGTGATCGCCGCGGTGGCGTCGAAGTCGAACAGGACCGGCACTTGGAGCCCGGAGATCGTGGTGGTGAGCGCCTCGTCGAGCGGATCGAGCGTGCCTGCGAGCGCTCGATTGAGCGTCGGGCAGCCGGTGGGTTGCACGCCGATCAAGCGCGGAATCTCTTGGCCCGCGCCCACTCCCACGCCCATGCGCCGGTAGCCCCGCCAAATGGATGCGAGCAGGCCGCCGCCGCCTATCGGAACATAGATCGCAGTTGCCGTGGCACGTTGTTCGATCAGTTCGAACGCAATCGTTTCAGCGCCGCGCATGGCTTCGGGGGCGTAGCGCGCACCGGTGAGGAACGCGAGCCACCCTTGCTCGGCGGCCATTGCGGCGATGCTCTCCGCCACGTCTAGCGCCCCGCCGGTGGCGGAGCCGAGTTCGGCGACGATGTTCGTCGTGGCTCCGTGGGCCAAGATTTGCTGCAACTTGCCATCGACGATGCCCGAGATGGTGAACAAGATGACGGGGTAACCGGCTCGGGCGCCGTAGGCCGCGATCGCAGCCCCACCGTTGCCTGAAGAGGTGCCGATGGCACCGACAAGCCCGTCCCGGGCAATGATTGCGCTCGACATGGCCGCGATTCGGTCCTTGAACGAGCCGGTGGGGTTCTGAAACTCGGCCTTAAAAGAAACCGTGGGGCCACCGGGCTGGCCCAGCCGCGAGCAGGTCGCGTTCAACAGTGGTGTGTCGCCCTCGCCGAGGCTGACCAACACCGACGGATCAATCCCGAGAAGCTCGGCAAAACGCCACATCGCGGGATGGTAACCGAGGGGCAAAGATCGAACGATCGGGAGGATCGACGGATCGACGAGCCTCGGTGCCCGGGCGCCCGGATCCTGGGCATCCATGCGCTCGGCGTGTGTGCGAGCCCCGGGTCAGCTGTGGCGTCGAAGATGCTCCGCGACTGCGTCCGATCCGCTGTGGGCGCCGATCACGAGGTCGTACTCCCGTGATTCGCCGGGTTCGAGCACCACAAGCTCGCCCTTGGCCCGGACGTCACGACGTCCGGCAGTTCCGTTGGTGCTGGGTTCCAATCCGACGACATAGCTGCCTTGGCCGAGCATGCGCCACAGGACGAGATACGGCAACGTGTCGCAGCGGTAGTGCTCGTACACCGCGAGGTCCTCTTCAGCGTTGACCACCGTCGCCAAGACGCGGCCGTCGGCTCCGGCGCTGGGCCGTATCTCTGTGACGTCCTCGGCGACACCCGGCTCCGGAGGACCGAAGCGATCCCAGCCGGGCGTCAACACGTGATCACGGCTCGCTACGGAGGCGTGGCCCACGTCGAACGCACGGTCGACAATGATCTCGAATGCGAGGCCGGCGCCGCTGCGGAACTCCAACAGGCGCGTGCCGCGCCCGGCGCCGTCGGCGAGCGTCACGAGCCGGACACCGGCCACCTGCGACATCTGACCGACGTGGGCCAGCAATCCGGAGCGATCGAGCGGTTGACCGTAGACGTCCATCAGTTGGCAACTTGGGCGCAGGTGTGGGCTACGGTTGCGCACTTTCGACACGCCCGAAGCAGCCGATCCGATGGCCATTCCTCTCGACCAGATCACGTCGATGCCGGCGTTCTCGCCGTACTTTCCGGCGCCACCGGCGCGCTATCGAGGTGCCAAGTTCCAGCACGTCTACTTTCGGGCGAGCCTCGACGCGATCGACAGGGTGCTGCCGGAGTGCTTCGAGCCGAGCCCCGACGGCATGTGTGCCGCGATCGGCCTGACCGTGCCGTGGTCTGCCAACTACGGCGCGTTCGACGAGAGCGTGCTGTCGGTGAAGTGCACCTATGACGGCACCGAGGGCTGGTTCGCACCCGTCGTGTTCCTCAACTCCAAGTCCAGCATCCCAGCGGGCCGCGAGATCTACGGCACGCCAAAGGTGTACGCGGACTTCGAGATCGGGTTCGATGAGCGTGTCATGTACACGAACACGATCGTCGGCGGAACGACGCTGATGAGCGTCCGTTCGACGATGCATCGAGAGGCGACAGCCGACGAGATGCCGCCGGGCGATCCGGCTTGGCGGCTCAAGGTCATCCCGCGCGCCGACGGCAACGGCCTCGACGTAATGCAACTGATCGACGTCACCAACACGACCACCGACGTGGTGGTGCATGTGTGCAGGGCGGGCGACGGCGTAGTGCAGTTCAACCCCTCGCCCGTCTACGACCTGTCGGACTTCACGCCGCTCGAGTACTTCGGCGCTTACTACATCGAGCTGGACATGACCGAGAACTGGGGCGAGATCGTCAAGGATTTCTTGGCGGATTGATCTGCGTTCTTGGGGCTCGTCGGGCTCGTCAGGCCGCTCTCTCGATGACGGCGAGGAACCGGTCGAGTTCTTCTTGGGTGTTGTAGAAGGTGGGGTCGCAACGGATGCCGTCGAGAAAGCTGCCGCAATAGATGCGTTCGGCCTTCAGCTCCAGGTGAACTTCGGCGGCATTGGGGATTCTGAAGAACACGATGCCCGCCCGATCGGCGGCCGGCAGCGGTGTCCAGATCTCGACGCCCAGCCGGCTCAGCGCGTCCAATAGATACTGCGTCAGGTCCCTGATTCGCCGTTCGATGAAGGGTCGTCCGATCTCGTTCAACAGATCGACGCCGGCCAAGGCTCCTGCGACGCCGACAAGATTGGGGATGCCCCCTTGGAATCGGCTCGCTTTGTCGTGCAGCTCGCAATTGCGTACGTCCCACTCGTCGACGTTCGCAGCTGACATCCAGCCGACGGTGGGCGGCGTCGCACCAAGATGCTGATCGGCCACGTAGAGGTATCCGACACCTGTGGGTCCCATCAGCCACTTGCTCGTGGTGCCGGCCAAGAAATCCACGGGTGTTGCACCGACGTCGACGTCGATCACGCCCAGCGCTTGTGCCGCGTCGACGACGAGCGGAGCCGCGGCGGCCTGAGTCATGTTCGTCAGCGGTGCCAAGTCGTATCGGAAACCGCTCCCGACGGTGACAGCACAGATGGAAACGCATGCGGTCTCGGTGTCGATCGTCGCTTCGATGTCTTCGAGGGCGACACGTCCGGCTCGTTGCTCGACGAACCGAATATCGGGTATCGCAGACTTGCTTGCGAGCCACTGATACGTGCTCGACATGAACGCCAGATCGGTGAGCACCACGTTCTGCTCGGGCGTCGGGGCGAGAATCTGTGCAGCGAGATTGAGACCGGCAGTCGTGGATTCGGTGATCACGATGTTGTCCGAGGTGGTGTGGAGCAGCCCTGCCAGCCGCTCCTTCAGCAAACCGAACCGTTCGTATCCGACGTGGAAGGCATCTTCGCCGCCTCGTGCGCATTCGTCGACGACGTTGTTCATCGCGGCGGCCACCGGGCGGGCGAGCGGATGAATGCTGCCGTTGTAGAGATACGTCCAGTGGTCCACGACCGGGAACAAGTCGCGCAGGTCGGAAATCGTCTGCTCGTCGGTCATCGGAACGCCTCGGGTTCGGTCGAGTACACGAGCCGACCCCCGACAAGGGTGTGCTCGACGTTGCCATCGGGGTCGAGCACCGCGATGTCAGCGTCCTTGCCCGCAGCGAGACTGCCTTTGCGGTCGAATATCCCGAGTGTTCTCGCGGGTGCTTCCGTTGCCATCACCAGCGCGACATCGACAGCAACCGAAGCGACGGCTGCGAGATTCCGGACGGCGCTCGACATCGACATGACGCTCCCGCAGAGCCAACCGCCCGCAAGCCTCGCCACATCTTCGTCCGCGCTCGTCACCAGCTCCTGGCCGTCGCTCATCCGATGGACGCCGGGTTCCAGACCGGCTGCGTACATCGCGTCGGTGATCAACGTCAGCTTGGCTGCGCCTTTGCACCGCAATGCAAGCTTCACCAGTGCGTCGTTCACGTGGGCACACGTCGAGTCGCACACGATGTCGGCTGTGAGGTCGTCGTCGAGGAGTGCGAGTTCCTCCAGTCCGACTCGCCTGGTTCCGTCGTAGCTGTTCGAATTCTGCAGTTGCCTGGGTTCCATGGCGTTGAAGAGATGGGTGACGTGCGAGGCGCCGGCGGTCCGAGCCGCTGCATAGTCAGCCGGTGTCGCGTCCGAATGGCCCAGTGACACGACGGCGCCTGCGGCAGCAAACCGTCTGATCGCCTCGATCGCCCCGCCTTGTTCCGGCGCGATCGTGACCATTGCCAGCGCTTCGCCCGACGCTTCGAGCAGCATCTCGACAGCATCGGGGGTTGCCTCGACAACGAAATCGGGACGCTGGGCGCCGTATCGGGGATTGAGGAATGGTCCCTCGAGGTGGACGCCTCCGATGGTGGCGCCATCGCTGACGAGCCCGGAGGCGGCTCGGATCTTGGCGGCCGAATCGACCATCGCGGATAACTCGTTCGTCATCAGCGTCGGCAAGAAATAGGTGCACCCGCCGCTCGTGACATGTTGGGCCATGCCGACCGGGTCGTCCTCGGCGTAACAGCCACCCGACCCATGGATGTGCACGTCGATGAAGCCAGGCGAGATGATCCGATCGGGTACGTCAACGCGACGTGCGTTCGCCGGAATCTCGATCCCGCTGCGCTGGCCTGCGGCCAGAATCTTGTCGCCTGCGATGAGGACGACGCCCTCGTCGGTGACGGTTCGATCGATCAGAACTCGGCCTGCGATCGCCAGCGGGCGCACAACGTCTGCCGACATCTACTGGCCGCCCATGGGCGAGCCGTACACCTCATCGGGCGGCGGCGACACGTTGGACTCGCCCATCACGCATCCCCCCCGGAACTCACCTTGCTTGGTGCCGGCCCTCACGCTAAGCGACGAGCTTGGCGGCGATGCCCGACAGCCCCGCCGTTCTCGACTTTGCGCAGAAATGCCGCCACAGACGGCAAATTTGCACAAAGAGTGCGCGACAGCAGCTTTTCGAGACGTCACCTATCCGCGTGGCCTCCAAACGACAAGCTTGGCTGCGGCATCGGCCCTATGGTTTGGGAATGACGACCGTCATGACTCGTGTGGACGTGGCGTCGTACGAAGAACAGGGCTATCTGGTCGTACCCAACGTCCTGTCCGAATCGGAACTCGAACCGATCCGCCGCGGGCTCAAGCAACTGGTCGACAAGGCGTCGGCCGTATCCGAGAACGACGACGTGTACGACCTCGAGGACGACCACACCCCGGCGGCCCCGAAGGTCAGGCGGATCAAGAACCCTGACGCAGTCATGCCGAGTGTGGCGGCGCTGCTTCGCCATCCTGTGTTGCTCGATGTGCTGACCCAACTGCTCGGACCAGGAGTTCGTTTCCAGACCAGCAAGCTCAACATGAAGGCTGCCCGCGGTGGCTCAGCGGTCGAGTGGCATCAGGACTGGGCGTTCTACCCGCACACCAATGACGATCTGCTTGCCGTCGGGGTCCTGCTCGATGACGTTGACGAGGCCAACGGGCCGCTGTGTGTGCTGCCAGGAACTCACCGCGGTGTGATCTTCGACCACCATGCGAATGGATACTTCAGCGGAGCCATCGACCCGGTCCAGAATCCCGTCGATTTCTCGACGGCGGTCCCGTTGGTTGGCACCGCGGGTTCGATGACGTTTCACCACGTGCGAGCCGTGCACGGCTCGGCCCCGAACCGGTCGGCGCGCCCACGGAATCTGTTGCTGTTCCAGTTCGCAGCGGTCGACGCGTTTCCGCTGGTGCATCCGATCGGCGACATCGCCAGCTTCGATCGGATGATCGTTGCCGGCGAGCCCACCATCGAGCCACGGGTGACGGCAGTGCCGGTTCGGTTGCCGCTTCCGCCTGCACCCCTAGAAGGCTCGATATACGAGATTCAGCGGGCAATGGCAAACCGGTTCTTCGTCTGAAGGTTCGCGTCGCCGGCTCAGCGAACCCGCCAGCGGTAAACCACGGTTTACAAACTTATACGCACTGCGATATCCGAATTCGTAAAGCGTAAACGAATGCGTATAATCACCCCATGGCACCTCACGATCTCGAAGAGTTGGTCGCCGGTGGTGAGACGTACACCGTCGAATTCAAGCGTGACGTCAATGACGACGAACTCACCGAGGCTGCGGTGTGTCTCGCAAACGGCGACGGTGGTTGGCTCTTGATCGGCGTCGAAAATGACGGAACCACCGTCGGGGCTGCTCCTCGGCACGGAAGCACGACCCAGAGCCCGCGGGTGGAGGCTCTGGTGGCCAACAAGACCTCGCCCCCTCTCATGGTCGAGGTGAGTGTCGAACAGTTCGACAGCGTCGACATCCTGGTTGTTCGGGTGCCCAAGGCACCCTCTGTTGTGGCAACGACCTCGGGCCGTTATGTGCGACGCGCGATCGATGTGGACGGCAAGCCGCAGTGCCTGCCCATGCTCCCCCATGAGGCCCAAGCCCGAACCTCCGCGCTCGGAGTGCGCGACCTGTCGACCCTGCCGTTGGCCGATCTTTCGGTCGACGACTTGGACACCGCCGAACTTGACCGCTTCCGTCGCCTCGCTGCGGGAGGCGGCGATGCGATTCTGGCCGAACTCTCCAATCGCGACCTCCTGTCCGCGCTGGGACTCCGATCCGTTGAGGGGGTTCCTGCGCTCGGGGCGGCGTTGCTGTTTGGAACCGCCGATGTCTTGACGACGTTCGCGCCGACACACGCTGTCGTATTTCAAGCTCTCGACGAACACGATGCCGTCCAAGCCAACGAGACCCTGCCCGTCCCGCTGCTGCGAGCAATGCTCGAGCTTGCTGACGCAGTGAGCCGCTACAACCCAGAAGAAGAGATTGACGATGGGCTCTTCAGGCTCGGTCTCCCGCGCTACTCCCAAGTCGCCGTCCGAGAGCTGATCGCCAACGCTCTCGTTCACCGCGATTACTCACTCAGCGGACAAGTCAGAGTGGCCATCGAAGGAACCACCCTGTCAGTGAGCAGTCCTGGCGGCTTCCCTGATGGCATCACCATCGACAACCTGCTCACTGCGCCACCGCAGGCACGCAACCCTTTGATTGCCGACGCGTTCAAGCGAGCCGGACTCGTCGAGCGAACGGGGCGCGGCGTGAACCGCGTCTACCGGTATCAACTGGCGCTGGGGCGGCCCCAGCCGGATTATTCGCGGTCTACCCGAGCATGGGTCGAAGCGCAGGTGCCGGCTGGCGCGGCGGATCGAGAGCTCGCTGCGTTTGCCGCCGCCGCGGCACGGGACAACAACGCGCTCAATCTCCAGACATTGCAGGTGCTGCACGAAGTGCGCGCTGAGAGCCGGATCACCTCCGTGCGTGCGGGCGAGCTGTTGCACCTCGCAGCCCAGCAAGCGAGGTCGGTGCTCAACGGCCTCGCAGAGCGCGGACTGCTCGAAGCCCGAGGCGAGGGCAAGGGACGCACCTATCACCTCGCCGCAGAGCTCTATCGGCAGATGGGCGAACCAGCCGCGTACGTCCGGACTCGCGGCTTCGTCTCGATTCAGCAGGAACAGATGGTGCTGACGTACGTTGCCGAACACGATTCCATCGGACGAGCAGAAGCCGCCGATCTCTGTCGTCTCGGGCCCGATCAAGCATCACGCCTTCTGCGCAGAATGGTTGAGGCGGGCGCACTGCGCATGACAGGCGCACGCCGAACCGCCCGCTACCACGATCCGGCGTCAGCCATTGGGTAAGTCGACGCGGTCGTAAGCGCCCGTTGAAAAGTTGGCCGCCACGATTGCGCTGAGCGCCGTGACGGGGTGGCTGGACAGCGGCCGGGATGCAGGCAGGTGCCGTAGGGTCACGCCATGGATACTGCTGACCGCCTCGAACTGCACGAGCTGCCGGGCCGCTACGGCGACATCATCGACGACCGCGACTGGGAGCGGCTGGGGACCATCTTCACCGACGACGCCGTGTTCGACCTGACCGATCTGGGTGCGCCACGGCTGGAGGGCTTGACGGCGATTCGGGATTTCATGGCCGACGAGGCCGAGCATCCCCGCACCCACACGATGACCAACATCTACGTGAACGAGACGGCGGACGGTGTGGAACTGAAGTTCCGGATCCTGGCGCTGCTCGGCGGCGGCAAGGTGGGCACCGCGTCGTACCACGACCTGGTGGTGCGCACGCCCGACGGCTGGCGCGTCAAGGACCGCATGCTCAAGCGCCGCCGCACCCAGGTGTACCCGGACTGAGACGGTTCGGTCCTCGGGGACGGGGTCAGTCGGTGGCTGGAGCGCGGTCGGCGAGCCACTGTCGCCAGCGGGGCTCATCTCGCGTCGGAACTCTTGCAGGCGAGATGGTTACGTCAGCGCAGGCTCGAGCCGGATGCTGCACACTCGTACGCCTGGAACCGACTCGACGGCCTGGCGCGCTGAGCACAGCGCTTCATCGAGCGACGGTGCCTCGCGGTCGAACTCGACGGTGTTGTGGCCGATAGTCGCATCGGTGCAACCAGCCTCGTAGAGAGCTTCGAGTGTCTCCCACCTCAGCAAGTCCGTCCCGTCGGTGACGATCTCAAAATGGTGTGTGGCCATCAACCGTCTTGCCTCCGCCCGCACTTGCCGATCAGCGACAGCAGCCTACGCGCCTCGTTGCCAGCGCTGGCCGGCGTGCTCGATATCGACTTGCTGCACTCCCTGTGCCCTCGCGGGCAGCGCGCTATCCCCAGGCGTGACCGGCGCGGCCCTTGGGTCGCTTGATGGTCCAGCCAGCAACCACGAGTGCCTCGATCGCCTTGCGCACATCCTTGTCCGGATGTTTGCCTTGCGACACAGATTGAAACTACACAAAACATACTGACAATCACTCATGGTTTTGGGGCAAGACTTCTGCTGGACCACACTGCCGCGTCGACACGGTGTTCGAGTTGACCGACTTGGGTGTACGTCGTGAGACTGTTCGCCTTGGCGGAGACGGCGTTCTCGCCGATGTATCCCTGTCTTGCAATCTCGTCGATGATGACGGCATAGACATCGCCGGCAACGTTCGGCTCGTCGCCGCCTGGGTCGTCCCCGCATCCGGCGAGGCCCAATCCAAGCAGCATCGCAACGACAAGGCCGAGCGGCCAGGGGCGGAACCCAATGCTGGCTCGTTTCGGATTTCGGCGGTCGTCGACACGTCATTCGCCGGTTCGGTGCAAGCGAGACAGGTGGTTCATGATGCGCTCTTCCTGCTGCGAGCCGCTCGTCAGATGCGCGTATCGATTGTCCGTTCCGGACCTGCGGAGCGTCAAGATCGGCAAGCATCCCGTCGATGAGAGATGCGGACCACCTCAACCTGCCGATTCGCTTCATCGATGCGGTAGATCACGCGGTACGTCCCCAAGCGAGCGCCCCATAGCCCATCAAGTTCGTCCCGCAGCGGCACACCGATACGCCGAATGGCATCGGTCAACGGCCCCGTGATCAACTCAATGGCAGCGGCGGCAACTGGCTCCGGAAGCCGTTCCGCAAGTTCCACTGCTGCTGGCCGCGCGACCACGAGGTCGTACGACTCGCCCATCATTGGGGCCGAAGCGCCCTGACAGCTTCCGCTCCGCGCACGACATCACCTTCGTCCATGGCTCGCAGACCCTCGGCAATCTCGGCCATCGCATCCGGGTCGGACAGGATCGCCAGCGTCTCCTCCATCGACCCAAGATCCTCGGGACTCATGAGGACGGCCGCAGGCGTTCCGTTGCGAGTGATGACGATCCGTTCGTGGTGGCTGTGGACTCGCTCGACGAAGTCAGAGAAGCGGTCCCTCACTGTTCTCAACGATTCAGTGGACATGGTCACAATTGTGCCACACGTCAGCCCGTCTTCGGAGCGAGGTCGACGAGCCAGGCGCGCCAGCGCGGATCGCCTGTTGGGGGATGGAAGCAGTCGAATGGAGGGTCGGCGCTCTCGACGGCGAGGGTCAGCTCGTCAGCATCTTCGGCGGCACGCTCGGTCCCGATGATGTCCAGAGTCGGTCGATGGGAAGCACGTACAGACGATCGCCGAGCTTGAGGGCATGAGTGCCGGTGTGCAGCAGTACGCCTGCGGCGAATGTGCCGGGCTCGGTTTGATCCGAACGGTCACGCAGCCAAGCGACATCGCGCAGCTGGCTCGGGGCCGGCGAAGCGGACGCCTTTACCTCGACGGCGACGACGCTGCCATCGGTTCGTTCAAGCACGATGTCGACTTCGCGGCCGGTGTTGTCGCGGAAGTGGTACATGTCGATGGCTTCATCAGCAGCGGAGATCTGTTGAGCGATCTCGTTGACGACGAATGTCTCGACAAGCGGGCCGGTCATCGTGGCGGTCGGCGTGCGCAATCCGCTCGCATCGAGGCGCAGCAACGCTGCCGCCAATCCGGTGTCAGCCATGTGCAGTTTCGGACGTTTGATCGCTCGGCGAGCACGGTTCCGCGTCCAGGCCGGCAGCTCATGGATCAGAAAGACCGTGTGCATCCACCCGAGGTAGCCCTCGACGGTGCGACGATCGAGGCCGATGCGCCGAGCCCAGTCTGAGAGGTTTACCTCGGTGGCTGTGCTGGCCGCCGCAAGCCGGATCAGCCGGGCGAGCGCTGGACCTGCTCGCAGGTCGCCCAAGTCGACGACGTCTCGGTTCAGCACCGTCGTCACGTAGCTGTCGAACCAGCGCCGTCTCGATGTCCCCGTCAGCTCGAACGGTTCGGGATAGCCGCCACGACACAGGAACCGCAGGTAGGCGTCCCGTGCCGTGCCCGCGGAGGTTCCCAGCCGCACATCGTCCCTGAACCAAGCTGTGATGGCTGATTCGAAATCGGCTGCGACAATGCCGGCACGGCCGGGTGCCGCCGGATCGTCGACAACGTCGGCATGGGCAGCGATTTCCCTTTGCGACAGCGGCCGCAGCTGCAGGATCGCCGCACGGCCAGCCAGCGATTCACTGATGGTCGGAACGGTGAGAAAGTTTGTCGACCCTGTCAGCAGGAAGCGTCCCGGCCCACCCTGGTCGTCGACTGCCATTTTCACAGCACGGACCAAACGATCACCTCCGAGCTGAATCTCGTCGATCACCAGCGGATGCGGCTGGTTGTGCAAGAACGTCTGAGGGTCGTCGAGAGCAGCCGCCCGCACCAGCGGATCGTCGAGTGTGGTGTAGGTGCCTCCCCGTTCTGCAGCGACAGCTTGTGCCAGCGTCGTCTTGCCGCACTGCCGGGCTCCGTGCAGCACCACAACCCGGAACGTGTCGAGCGCGGCGCCGATCTGCGGCTTCAGGTCACGCGGGACCATCTCCATACACGAAGCCTACCGCCAAATCACCACTTCGACAGATAGTTGATGTATAAATCAACATCTTGTCAATGTCTAAATCAACTCCACCGTTATGATGAATTAGCCAGGGCCCTACGGCGACTGTGCAGGCGGGGCCTGTTCAGCGAGCCAGGCGCGCCAGCGCGGGTCGTCGCGCTCGGCCGCTGCGGCGCCGTCGGGTCCGTAGAGGTAGAGCCAGACCGAGACCATCGTGAACCCGCCGCCGTCCTCTGATGTGAGGAAGGCGGTGCCGGGCGCTGGTTCGTCGACCAGCAGGGTGATCCGGCGGGGGGCAGTGTCGATCACCGTGCCTGCCAGCTTCGCCACGTCGTCGGCTGCCACTTCGAGGCGATCGCCGACCTCGGGCATCTCGTCGATGCCCAACCCGCCGGTGAGGATCGCCCAACCCTCGTCAGGGCTCACCGGCCACATGACCATCGGCAATGCGGACGTTGCGGCCTGTCCGGCGAAGTGCTCCAGGTGCAGCCCGAGGTTGGCCATGAACAGCTTCCAACCGTCGATCATGGCCTCGTACTGCGGGTCGTCGACGCCGAAGCCGGCGTTGTGCAAGCTCACGGTGCACGTGTTGTCGTCATGCGGTTCGATGGTCCACTCGAACGTCAGCCCATCGACGCCTTCGCCCCCGTCGAAGAGCACCCGGTGCGGCGGCTCCCACGCCGCCACCCGGCCGGCAATCTGCATCTCGGGCTCGGGCCCGAACGACGCCGTCGCCGCTCCCCCGGCCTTCTCTTCGATGGTGTGCGGCACATACCACGACGAGATCCCCGGCCCCGTCGCCACTGCCCGCCACACCGTCTCAACGTCGCCGATCACCTCGACCGAAAGATCAATCACCCGTCCCGTATCCGCCATGCCCACAGCCTGCCTTACGATCCCCGACGGCACACCCGCTTAGCGAGGGAACGGGGGACTCGGCGCTGGTTTGCTGGTCAATGTCATCGCCCGAACTGCTGAAGCCGGTACGACCATCAGCTGCCGGGGACTGCTGGTCCACGCAGAGTTCGCCGTTGCCCCAACAAGCTCATGGCTTGGGGGGGAACTCGAAGGGCCAGCGCAGGTCGTTGCCCTCTGAGCGTTTCCACCAGCCCATGTACTGCAAACGGCCGACAATAATGCCTGGAGCGATGCCGATCGCCGTAGCAAAGCGTTCAACGTCCTCATTGGTGTGCAGCGTTCCCAGAGTGGCCTCGTGCTCACGAGCAATGAGCACCTGCTGCGCGTAGGCATCGGCCTCCTTCTCCACGCCTCCGGCCTCCTGCTCCTCCCCATCGTTTATGAAGGTGCCCTTCTTCGAGTGCAGCAACACATGGCCGATCTCGTGAAAGAGCGTGAACCAGGAGATGTCGTGGCGCTTGTGGCGGGTGCTGATCTGAACAAGCGCCTTGCTCGGCGAGAGCCATCGTGTTGCGCCGTTGAGCCGCGTCCTCGCTATCTCCGGTTCGACAACAAACGCGACGCCAGCGCTCGCGCAAAGAGCCTGTGCCGTCCGCACCCACGTTCCAGGGTCGCGCTCGTTGGTGAATCCGCGAAGTTCGTCAACGACATCAAGAAGCGCTGCATTGCTGAATGGAGCGCAATCGATCTTGGTTGCCTCAATCTCATCGTTCCTGTTCCGCGCAGTACGTGAGGTGCGAGCGGTAGGACATCTCCAAGCTGTTCCAGAGGTGTGCCGGTACGCCGGTGACCCGCTCCAGCCCCAGCGCTGTCTCGGTAGTGATCGGTGCTGCGCCCTTCACGATCTGATTGACGTGCTTGGCCGACAGCCCCGTACGAGCAGCAAGCTCGGCTTGGGTCATGTCGCGCTCGTCAAGCCATTCCGCCAACGTCTCGCCCGGCGGGAAGACCGTGTCGGGTTCGTAGGCATAGCGCGGCTTGCTATGGGTGCCCATGCTGATTTCTCCTGAATGTCGTCATCAGTGGTAGTCGTCAACGTCTGAATCGTCAACGTCTGAATCGTCCACAGTCTGATCCGTCCGCTGCTCGTCCAGCGATACCCGAGTATCCGCATCGAAAAGATGAAACGGGGCCTACTGGTGCGCTTCAACGAACCGCTCTCCTCCGGCGAGGACCCCACCGTCGACCTGGTGGTCGCGCTCAACCGCGTCGAGGCCCCCGGCCTGTGGATCCCCAACCTCGACCGCAACCGATGGGACCCGAGCCATCCCGAACGCCACGTCGAACTGTTCACCTCGGGCTGGCCGCAGCTGCGACAGACCCGCCAGCACGTGGTGAGAGTTGCCAAGGCACATGCGAAACAGTTCAGCGAGCCTGCTGTCTGCTCGTTCAACATCGCAGCGCTCGCTTGGGAGTGCATCGAGTTGGCCGAACCGCTGGATCGGGCCCTGCAACAATTCTTCGACTACGCCGCCACCTCGCTGGCCCAGCACTTGACGGCGGATCCCGCAGGGGTCAGCGCTCCCATCAAAGTCGCTGACCGCAACCGCGCGGTGCAGCGCTTCCGGACGGTCGCCGACGCCCGAGATCTTGCCATCGAGGCCGGCGACGATGACGCCAAGGTCTACGAGATATTGGCTGCTGCGGGAGTCTTCTGGAAGCTCGTCGGACCACCGCCGTCCACAGTCGCCACCATTCATCAAGCCATCACAAGCGGTGACCCCAGGTCGATCACCAAGACCGGCACATTGGTGGCAGGGATCACTTCCGGCACAACGTCCATCAAGCCAACTCGTTCCTACGGTGGCCAGCATGTCGCCGCACATCGCCGTCGGAGCTCAGGGCCGTGGTACGGCCGCTTTGCCGATCGTCTTCGATTCGAAGGCGACACGAGGCGCCATGTCGTCGGGCTGCGGGTTCCGCGTCGGCCACACCACGGCGGTGTCAGCAGCCCGAATCCCAACAAGAGACGAAGGCTCGGATATAGGCGGTGGCGGTGCCGGAGAGCTTGCACCAGTCCCGTAACGCGTCGGCGGCGCACTCGGGGCCGTTGTCCATGCGCAGATGCCCCGGTGCGCCCCGCCGTCTCCTAGTTCATCATGGACAGCGACTCCTCCAGCGCAGTCGATGCTTGGTCGCTCGACACGCAGGAGGAGTCACCGCTCCCAAAGGTGGACGGATCAAGCCAGGCCAGAAGACCCCCGACACCACCGCGCATTTCAGTGAGCGCAAAACGCGACTACCGATGACCGCTCACAATCCGTCCTCGCGCTCCTCGGCCATTCGGACATCCTACTTAGAACACTTGTTCGTGTCACCGAAGATGCTGGCGCACGTAGAAGGAGTCCGCTACTTGTCCACGAGACTGAACTGTTGGTGTCCGCACCCGCATCTGAGGGACTCGGGCGGAGAACCGGCTTGGCCCGACAGGTGGAGCCACGACTCACATTTCTCGCAGGTGAAGATCGCGAGGAATGCCCGACCTGCTCCAACGACGGGTTCGAAGTCCTGCCGACCGAAGTTCTCCCACTGGTTGTAGTGAACGGCCGGGTTCACGGCCCACGACTCGCTCTCCTGAACCAACTTCGCGTCGTTAAACTCTTTCTGAGCTGTCTTGACTTTGTCGCTGGCATCTTCATTGTTCCAGGAGTTGGCCGCTCGAGCCGCGTCCTTCAAGAGCTTGCCGTAGCGGGCCTTCACAGCGTTGAGGAACTCGCCAAGACCCCAGCCGCCGCTGGCGCGGTAGGGAACCTGTGCACCGAGTTCTTCGGCGATCTCGGCGAGGGACTGTTCCATGTTCCTGCGCAGCCTCGCGGCGGCCGCGTTCACATCTCCCTGATTGAGGTCCTGGCCGATGCGTTCCCAGACGTCAGCACCCTCCATCATCGAGGGGCCGTCGTTGACGTTCCAGGCGACGAACCGCGCTTGCTGCTTCTTGGCGACGAGGCCCGAACTGACCATTTTCCTGGCCCAGACCTCGTCGTGGGTCGTCACGATGAACTGCACATCCGGAAACTCGGATTTCAGCATCGAGCAGAACTGGTGACGGTGACCCACGTCGACGGACATCACGACGTCATCGAGTACTGCCAGTCGAAAGTCTGCCTCGAGTTGTCGTTCCATGAGCGCGAGGTACAGACACACGCCCATGCCATCCTGGTGGCCTTCGCTGTGGTAGGCGGCGGGCGGGAACATGCCTTGGCCATAGAAGTCCACAGACAGATCAAGCTTCTGCCCGCTCGGCGACAGGTTCGCCTTGAAACTGTCCTCGTCGCCGGCGTTGAGGCATCGATACAGGCCTGCGAAGCGCTCCCCGACATCGGCGTAGATCGAGGCCAATCCGGTGTCGAGTGCGGCACAGTACGTGTCGTGCACTGCCTTGGCGGCCGTAGCGGCCGCCACGGCACCAGCAGCCGCTGAGCGCGCTTGACGGAGAGCTGACCATCTCTCCTGGGCGATCGTGACAAAGCTGTGTGCATTGGCGACGCCGCTCTGATCTGGCCTTTCGTCGACTACGGAGCTGACCGCCTTTGCTGCGTCGTTCGCAATCGTGCGCATCGACTCAACGCGAGTTCGAAGCTGGTCCAACTCCTCGACGGTGACTATCGAGGCCAAACGCTGACTCGCGCCGGCGAACAGATTCCGCACCGAGTCGAGGTCGTTGTTGGCCTCACCCGCTCCCACTCCCTTGCCGACAGCAGCCAACGGGACGACGACGTCTGACACGACAATTTGGAACTTGGCCGCGGCGGCGTTCGCGGCAGTCGACCGCGCATTGTCGAGTGACGCGGCATCCTCAGAGTGCCTCAACTTCTCTCGGAGATGCTCCTCAAGCGCGGCCTGATCGGTCCACCGCGTGTCGCACAGCGGGCAAACGGCGCCATCTACAAGACCGAGCCCGGACTCGACGAGCGACCGCGACGCCAATGCGATATGTAGGCCGTCGTAAGCCTCGTAGTTCGCGATGCGGGATTGGAGGGTGTCCAGTGCTTCGGCTGCCGAATTGAATGCACCGTCCATCGCGGCTCGGGCGGCGGCGATGTCAGCGGCGGCGGACGACTTGTTGAACGCGGGTTCTGTCTGGTCCCCCGAGGCAACCCCGGCGGCGAGATCGGTGTCGGGTCGCAGTTCGGGCAGCTCGTCGAGATCCAGGATCAGGCGCTGCAGATTCACCGACTCGCGAACCTGGTCAATCAGCAGCTCCGGAGTATCGATGTGCCGCCTGAGCGAGTCTTCGGCGGTACGGACCCGTTCCGCCGCACTATCGCTGGCAGTCTTCGTCTTCGTCTGGGCCGAACGCAAGACTTTCCTGATCTCGCCGAGCCGCTCAAGCCGAAGCAGAGCCTGGATCTCCTCCGACCGCTTACCGGGCTCAGCCAAGACGTACTGGATGATCTCGCGCCGGGAGAGGACCAACTCGGGGTGTAGGGCCACACGATCAACGGCGTCTCTCACCTCCGGCACGTCAGGTTCGAGCTTGAAGGACTTGGGGTCCGCAACGGACCGGGAGAGGGTTGCCGACTTACCCGAGTGCGGCTCAGTGACTTTCAGTTCGACGACGGCACTGCCAGGGTCGTCCCGGTGAAGGACGTGGGGTCCGTGGTGCCGCAGCGAAACCCCGCCCCGTCCCGGCCCTCGCAGTCGAGCGATATTGCCCGTAAGAGCGAAATCCAGCGCGTCCACCACACCGCTCTTGCCGGACCCGTTTGGCCCCAGGACAATGAAGCTGTCGCCATTGGGCTCGATGCAGAGGTCGCGGATTCCGCGGAACTCGAGAATGCGGAGCCGGTCGATGGTCAGCATCCGGCGGCACCCCGCGTTGCGTCAGTAATGAGTGACGCCAGCTCGTCCGCGCTGGATGGACCGTCAGATGAGCTGAACGCTTCGCCTAGCTGTGCGGCCAGCTCATCTGTGATGCAGTCGACGTCGGCGAGACGTATGAGAAAGTCGTCCAAGATCTCTCGTTGTAAGTCCGACACAGCTGGCCTCGCGTTCTTGTCCGGAAGCACAGAGGCTAAGGGCCAGTTGAAATCACATGCACTTGATTTCTCGCCGGGTGTCGCCAGTGATGCCGCTCCCTGAGTGGCCAAGTCCAGCCCAGCTGGAAGAACACCGGGGATCGAGGTCTGCTAGGTGTTGTGGACATAGAGGTTGGTAGCAGCGTGATGGGTTGAGCCTCCTGTGCGAGCGTGGTGTTGACGACAACCACGAACACAACAGGAGGCTCGATGTCGCACGCTAATGCCAGGTTGACGCCCGCTGGGCGGCGGGAGATGGTGCAGCGGATCGAGGCGGGCACGACCCAGGCGGAGGTGGCCCGCCAGATGCATCTGTCGAGGGGCACGGTGGCGAAGTGGTGGGGCCGGTGGTGCTCTGAGGGCGAGGCGGGGCTGGCGGACCGTTCCAGCCGGCCTCATCGGTCGCCTCGGCGCACGGACCCCAAGGTCGCCGAGCGGGTGTGTCGGCTGCGCCAGAGCACCAAGCGCGGCCCGGTGTATCTGGCGGCGCGCACCTGGGTGCCCCAGGCGACGGTGTGGCGGATTCTCAAGCGCAACGGGCTGAATCAGCTGTCGTGGATGGACCGCCCCACCGGGGCGGGGGCTGGCGGGTCCACGGACGGGGCACGCCCAACGCCAAGCGCTCCAGGCGCCGCCGCAGACGCCTCGGTTACACGTACCTGCACGTCGCGATTGACGACTACAGCCGGGTCGCCTACGTCGAGGCCCACGACAACGAGACCGCCGACACGCTGTTGGGGTTCTGGCGGCGAGCCCAGGACTGGTACTGGTCCAACAACATGGCCGTAGACGAGGTCCTCACCGACAACGGACCGAACTTCACCTCGAACAAGTTCGCCGAACTGCTCGCCCAACGGCGAATCAAACACCGCCGAACCCGCCCTTACCGGCCCCAGACCAACGGCAAGGCGAAGCGGTTCAACCGCACCCTGGCCGACGAGTTCCTCTACAACTACCGATTCAGATCAGAGACCGACCGCAGGGTCCGCCTGCGGCGCTGGGTCCACGACTACAACTGCCACCGACACCACACCGCAGTAGGCGGCCCACCCGCATCACGCGCACACAACCTCACGCGCACCGACATCTAGCAGCGAGGCGCCGTTCGGGGGGTCAGTTTCAGTCGGTGGGTGCGGTGTCGAGGGGGACGGGGTTTTTCTGGCTGGCGCCGGGGGAGGCGTATATGCCGATTTGGATGGAATAGTTGGTGGAGTCAGGCTGGAAAAACGTCCAGGGGTCGTTGGTGATGGTGCGGCTCCTGGTTCTGGCGTCTGGGTGGATTTGCCACCCCGATTTGGCGTCTGCGGTGGCGTTGATGACCCCGTCGAGGTAGTAGGCGCCTGTGTCTTTGTTCGGCTGCATGGAGAACACCACCCAGTACCAGGTGCTGGCGGTGAGGTTGGCGGGGATGCCCGACGGCACCCAGAACGACTCCTCGTAGTCGTCGAAGCTGGTTCTTGGCCCCCAGACGTCGGCAGGGGTTTTGAGGGTGAACAGCTCGGTGCCGGGGGCGGAGGAGGCGTCGGAATATATCGATACCTTCGCGTTGGCCGCGAACGCCGACACCTCGGTTTGTGAGACGGCGGCCTCGATGCGGTTCAAGACATAGCCGCGGCTGTTCGGGCCGGTGTAGAACGGCACCGTCCGGTCCAGCCCGAGCCTCCGGTCTCCCACGTCCTGCGTCGAGTCCGTCGTGCCATGCGTCACCCGCACCCTGGGCAGGGCCGAGGGGGTGGCCAAGTGCAAGGTGGTGGCCATCTCCTCTATGTGGGACACGTCGTCTATCTTCAGCTTGTACGCACCGGTATAGGTCCTATTTTCCAGCTCGTAGTCTGATCCTGATTTGACCTGGATGGCGGCGGTGGGCACCACCATCACGTAGTAGTCGATGTTCGGGAACGCCTCGAACTCGAAAAACGACAGGCCGTCCTCGTTGGTGTCGCTCACCGCCGAGTACAACGAGCCCGAGCCGCTCGGCGCCTCCATAATGAAAATCTCGCCGCCCCGCTCATCGCCCGGCGCGTGATCGCCGAACCACGCCTGCACCCGATACCGCTTACGATTCCAACGATTCGCCTGCCCATCCCGAGCTGAGTTGGACGTAGCGGGCAGGCCCTCTAGCTTGAACAGGTCCCGATCAGCCCTATCCGACAGGACCCCCGACGACAAGGTGCCGAGCTCCAGGCGGCCCACCGTCGACGAGCCAGCCGCGAAATCGGTGCCCGCAGTGTCGTTATGCGGGTCTGGGGGCTTTTCCCGTCCGCTCAGGCCGAATATGGGTTTTTTGCCGCTGGGGGAGTTGATAGTCCACCCGGCCGCGCTCGAAGAATCCAAAGCATTGCTGGTCGTGGCCTGCAAGACAATTGCGGAACCAAAGGCAATGAACTGCAGCCAGTATTTCGTGCTGGGCGCGAGACTCAGCTCAAAACCCTGACCTGAGTACTGCTGAAGAGTAGTACCACTAGAAGCGCTCACCAATCTGTGTATCTCGCTGCCGATAGACCCGTTCGAATCGGCGTGCAGGTAAACTTGGACCCTCCGATTGGTGAGTTGCGCAAGGACCGTCGCCTTGGTCAGAAAGTAGCCGTGCGGGTGGGAACCCGTCGTAAACGACACATCGGTGGAACCGCCATTGGAGAGCGTAAAGAGCCGTTGATCCTGGTCGCCGCCGGCATGGGGCTGGCCTAGGTTCGACACCAGCACCACCTCGCTGTTCTGAGCGGCGAACTGGAGGCCCTCGTCGTCCTCGTCGTCGCTGATGATCAGCGGCGGGTCCAGCAATGGCTCGTCGCGGGCGCCGACCCCAACGCCACCGCGCTTGCCCAGAACCGGGTCGGTTGCCGGAGTGCTGGTGCTGACTTGGGAGGTGGCTTCGTCGGTCCACGGTCCGCTCCACGGCCCGTGGGGGCCGCCGCTGCGGTAGCGGGACCGCACCCGCACCTTGTACTCGGCTCCCTCGGTGAGGCCAGTGAGCGTCAGCGACGTCACTGAGCCGGAGGGATAGGAGTTGCCGCGTGTGGCCTCGTTGTCGGCCTTCCACGACAGATAATCCAACGACGCCTCAGCCCACATCACCCGATAATCCGACGGGGTTCTCGCAGGCGGATCCCAGCTGATCGTCAGCTCACCCGCCGCGTCACTGGCTAGGCGTACCTCAGCAACCGACCCAGCCGTTGCGCCTGCTGGGGCTGTGGGCGGCCCCAACGCGACCACCCCCGCGGCCATCGCCGCCGCCAGCAGCGCCGCACGCCAACGCCGCCGGCCGCGTCTTGGCTCGGGACGGTCCGGGCGGTGCCAACTCGCGGGGGGGCTAAGGGCATGTGAGTGCTCCTGTGCAAATCACGGCCGCCTGGGTGCAGCCCGCGGCCGACGCGCAGCGCTGTCAACGCCACCCGCTCGTCGCTGCCAACCGGCACGGTCCGATCCATGACCACACCGTACTGCCGACATGATCATGCTGACAAGCAGGCGTCGCCTCGAACCCGGGCGGCGCGGCGGCCGTTCCCGAGGCCGTCAGCGGGCTCACGGCGCCGGCACGCGACAGCGGCTCGCTGCAGGCATCGCCCGTACTTGGACGGCGGACGGGTTCAGAGACAGGTGCTTTGTCGAGCCGGACCTGAGCGCGCTGCCCGCTTTGCCACTCCGATGCCGGTGTGCGCTCAGCATGGACGGTCTGTCTGCGGCCCGGTTTCGTCGGGCGGCCCGAAGCAGATCACTTCGTCGCCGATGACCAGCACCCCTCCGCCGTCATCCTGCTCATCGCCGACCTCGACATCCGCGTCGTCAACCACGACACCGGAGAACTCATCCGAGCCCTCAACCCCGACCGCGACAACCAACCACAACCCAAAACCTGACCCCGCGCAGGTTCACAAGGTTCCGATGTCTCGCGACATCACATCGGTGGGGTGTTGGCCAGTCGCGTTTGCCCAGGTCAGACGGGGCAAATTTTGGCCGATCAGCGAATCTCCACATTATTTTAGGCGAATCTCCACATTGGCTCTGGGTCCCGTGGCAGCCCTCTCCGGCCTTCCAGGTTGGGGGTTGCTTCGGGAGTGTAGGTCTGCCCGAGCGCTCGATGTCCCTCGGAGAGGCTGGATACGGGATGTTCGTACCGCGTTGGTGATCCGGAATCGGATTCGTTGTGCTTGCGGGTCCTGCAAGGTGCGCCGTTTCAGGCTGCGTCGCGGATGTCCGCGAGGATCGGCTCGTAGTCTGCGTCCCACACCTCGAAGAGCAGCGGGTTCTCCCCCTGGGCCAGTTCCGTCAATCTGCTGCTGACGCTGCGCAGTTCGTTCGGCAGGGCGTCCAGTAGCCGCGCACCGCAGGCTGTGTCGTGCATGAGCGGGGGCAGCATGACTTCGAGTTCATGGGCGCTGACGAACGCGGTCGGGATCGACTTGGGCTGAACGAGGTCGTCGAAGAACGGTGCGCCGAGCCAGTAGTAGGGGTCGCGGGTGACGACCAGCCCGCGCATGGGCCGCCCGTTGAGGCTTGGGAAGCGTTCGTGTCCTTTCTCAAGCAGCTCGGCTGTCTTGGCGATCTGGTCGCACGCCTTCTGGAGCTTCCTTGCGACATCGCTGTCCTCGGAGAACTTGCCCGCCCGAGTGTCGAGCGTGGGAGCGATCGCCTTGGCTTCGACGAGCACGACGACTTGCGGCGTCTCGACGATGTAGTCGACACTGAGCTTGCCGCCGCCGTAGGAAATCTCTGGCGTCACGGTGGCGAGCTCAAGGAGCCCGAGTTGCTCGCCGGCGTAGTCCTCGAACCGAGCACCGAGCCTTTTGGTGAAGGCATTGAACGCCTTGTTCGGATCGGCATCGGCCCGCAGCGCGTCCCTCACGACGAAGAGCAGTCCCTGCGGCGACAGGCGCTGCAGTATCGCCGCCGGGCACGGAACGACATACTCGTCGCCGATTGCGATGATCGGCCGTTCGAAAAGCGGATTGAAGCCCCACAAGTCTCCCGGGTCCGCTGTCATCTGACGGCCCATGCACGCGAGTTCGTCTGCTGGCGCTGCCAGCCATCGGTCGATGACATCGAGGCCATGCTGCGCCGAGTCGGGCGCGAAGATCGGCGCGTAGCTGTCGCTCAGCAGTTCGCTGCGAGGAATGCGCCCTCCCCTGCTGATGGCAAAGGAGAACATCGCGAAGCCGAGATACAAGAACCGGGGCAGCGTGGTGCCGAGCATGTCGCGCATCTCGTCCTCGTCGAACACCGCGTCGCCGAATCGTGGATCGGTGCCGTAGAGGCACAGCGAGCGCGCCAGCGACGCCATCGGGGAGAGCTGAAACGGGAACTGCACGTACGCGATACGCGAGAGCACCGTCCGCCAGACCGCATCATCGATCTGGCCGTCCAACACGGGCTGCCACAAGTTGTGGAACCCGTCGACAAGGTCCTGCACATCGCTCGGTCGAACCGGCTTACTGCGATGGTTGGTCCCGCTGGTGACACAGATACCGGCCACAGCGAACAGCATTCCCTGACGGACTTGGGCCAGCTTCGCCTGCGGATGGTCCAGCGCCATGTCTCGCGTCACCGAGACATCTTGTGCCGCCTGGGCCGTGATGGCTCTCAGCAGACGATCGCGCGGAAAGCTGCGCACGCGCTGACGCAGGGCCGCTGGCTTCACAGTGCTGTTTCTCAGATGATGAGGCATGGTGACGCGACGACCTGGCCGACGGAACTCTCCATGTGAACGGTAACGACAACGCCGGCGCCGTCCGGGGGATTTTCTGGCCGCTTGAGCCCTTCGGCAACTGGGTCACGCGCAGCGCCTATCGAGGGCGGCATCGCTAGGTTCACCTGATGCCTCTGGTCCCCATGGCGTCGCTCGCGTCGAGCATGCATGCTGGCCCCGGGAGCTACGCGCTGCTGCTGGGCTCGGGTATCGGCCGCAGCTCGGGCGTGCCGACGGGCTGGGATGTCACGATCGACCTGATCAAGCGCTTCGCGGCTGCGCTGGGGCAGGATCACGGCGGCGATCCGATCGGCTGGTACCGGAGCTACACAGGAGGCGAGCCGGACTACTCGGTTCTGCTCGAAGACCTGGCACCGTCCCCAGAAGACCGCAGGAATCTGCTGGAGGGCTATTTCCAGCCGACAGATGACGAGCGGGAAGAAGGCATCAAGATGCCCGGGCCGGCGCATCGCACAATCGCCGATCTGGTCAAAGCCGGTGTTGTCCGCGTGATCGTCACGACGAACTTCGATCGGCTGCTGGAGCAGGCGCTCTCCGAGATTGGAGTGCAGCCGACCGTCATCTCCAGCGCCGCACACGCGCAGGGCGCTCTGCCGCTGGTTCACAGCGGTTGCACCATCATCAAAGTGCACGGCGACTACCTGTCGCCGGACCTGAAGAACACCGTCGAAGAACTCGACAGCTACGACCCAGCGATAGATGCGCTGCTCGACCGCGTGTTCGACGAGTACGGACTCGGAGTATGCGGTTGGTCGGCCACTTGGGACGCAGCACTGCGCAACGCGCTGCTGAGAGCGCCGAACCGGAGATTCGCAACCTATTGGATGCACCGAGGCGACCTGACGGCCCAAGCCGATGAACTGGTCGCGCACCGCGGCGCGATCCAGATGCAGGTCACCGATGCCGACACCGCATTCGACGAACTTGCTCAGACCGTTGCAGCGCTCGAAGAAGCGACGGACCGCGATCCTCAAGGCACCGCGACGGCGGTTGCTCGTCTCAAGCGCTACCTATCGGACCCCGTGCACCGCATCCGCCTGCACGATCTCATGGTCCAAGAAACGGAAGGTCTGATTGACACCGTTGCAGACCTGCCCACTACCGGTGTCGACGTGGATGCGGTCTTTCCCAAGCGGATGCACAAGTATGAGATGGCGACTACTCAGTTGATGGCACTCCTCGCTACAGGGGCGTTCTTCTCTCAGGATGATGATCGCGACCAGACCTGGGTCGCGACTATCGACCGGCTCGCGAGGCGTGAGATGGCCCAGTCCGGCTACGACGTGCTGCTCAACATGCAGCAGTATCCGACGCTGCTCGCGATGTACGCGGTCGCCTTCGGTGCAGCTGCCGCCGGCCGAATTGATCCCGTTGCCCGCGTTCTCGGTTCTGTCAAGGTCGCAGAACACGGGTTAACGGTTCCAGTCGGCGTCGCGGCCAGCTCCTTTCAGGTTCTCGACTACGACAGGATGCGGGCAACAGTGCCCGGACTCGAACGGCATCGGGTTCCGTTTTCTAAGCGTCTCTTCGATGCGCTGCGCCCGACCGTGACAGAAATCATCCGCGACGATCAGCGCTACAAGGAGCTGTTTGACCAGATCGAGTACCTCTTCGGACTCGCGTGTTACGCCGGAATCGGGGTTGGCCCCGTCGGCCTGGGCGCACATCGACGCCCTGTAGGTCCCGTCGAGCCCCCGGACGGCTTGATTCAGAGCAACCGAGATGCACTCATCGAAGCTGGTGTGTTCACCGATGCCAACCATCTTGAGGCGTGCCGCGCCGCCTACAACGAAGAATTCGAGAGCGCCCATAGGCGCAGGTGGTAGCGCCTGCGGACGCGCTCACTGCCAGTCGGCCATGTCTCTCTGATACTCCGCGTATTGCCCCAATACCGACATCAGGCCGTCCGAGATCAGCGTGAACGCTTCGTCGAAGTGCTTGTGCATGGCGACGACATCGACATTCGCGCCGTAGTTGCCATCCTTGACAAGAGGCAGGGGTGCGTCCTCGAACGGGGCGTCTTTGCCCTTGCGAACTTGCGCATAGCGGAAGCTCTGCCCATTGGGGTCAAGTCCGTGGATTTCCAGCAAAACCCTGTTGGTGTCTGAGGGCAGCGTGTCCAGTCCAAGCTCTGCGAGCATCCTGTCGAGACGAAATGCGAGCTTGTGAAGATTGTGGACTGCCTCATCCGCGAGCCACTCGTCCACGCGGTCTTGCTCAAGAGCCTTGTCGATTCGCCCGTCGGGCAACCTCGCGGCAGCTTCCCGAATCGCGGCCTTCAGGACGAGTTCGAGCGCATGCCGGCAGTTGTAGACGAGCGGCACGAACAGAGCATCATTCGGCCCCCTGTCGACCCAGTGGTCCACGATCAGCTGCGCCGTGTCGGCAAAACCCATCGCCAAGGCGCGGTCGTCGAAGTTCCACATGATCGCGTTGTTGCGGAACGGCTCATCGGGACACGCGGGACCGAAGATCGCCATGTCATCTCTCCATATCGTCGGTCCAACCGAACTTTGCGTCCAGCGGATTCCACACCAGATCGCGGTCGGTCCGTTGTACCTGCAGCAGGAACTTCTGGATGTCGAGATCGGGCGGCTGGAGCGACATTTGCGCAATGACGCGATCGGCCATCCGGGCAAGCTCGGGCAGCAGGCGTTCGGCGGCCTGCACCTCGCTCATGGCGCCGCGATTCGCCTTGGCCAAGAGGTCGACCCAAGCAGCGAGATAGTCGCCGTCTCTGTGAGTCATCCAGATGCCGAGGTCGTCGATGAAGCCGTCATACGGTGCAGGTGTGCTCTGGGTGACGCGCTTCATCGCGAAGAACAGCCGACCGCTCAGCCGAAAGGTGTGATCCTGTCGGCCGAATATCGCGTTCTTGATGCGGCAGCAGATCGCGTACCACACCTCGCACATGGTCCACAGGTTCGTCTTCGGAAGTTGGACGCTCATGTCGAGCAGCGCGTACCGCCACGCAAGCGATCCTCCCTGAGGGTGGCTCTTGTTGAGGTGAACGATGAATTCCTGCGCCGTGCCGAAGCCGAGGTCCAGCTTCTCGAACTCGTTCAGGCTCCAGTGCTCCCCGAAGTGCAACTCGGTGTAGTCGCGGTCGCTGGGCGCAAGCTCGGCATAGAGCGTCTCCAAGTCATGCCCATAAGGACTCTTCTTGAGGTCGTCCAGCGTGAAGGCAGGCTCGGCCGGAGCGAGCAGCAGCATCTTCAGTGCCTGCTCGATCCCGTTGTAGGCAGCGGTGACGAACGCCCATGCCTGCACCGCCTCGTGCTCTGCGTACGTATCGGGCTGCACCGGGTTCTCGGCGACGAGCTTGCGAATGAGCGTGCACGCCGTGAACATCCTGTGAAAGAACATGGAGTCGATGGTCACGGTGGGCACCGTATCCATGCGGCCAGCGAGCGGTCCCTCAATTTGCGCGATATGCCCAGCTTGTGCATGGACCGTCCCGCTGACGACCTCGGTGACTCGTGGCACGACAACAGGCCGTCGCTCACTGCGCTTTGCCATGTCCTGCAGGTCGGTGCCGGATGCCGACATCTCATTGAGCACTTGGGGGGTCCTCCGCATCGATGACCATCCAGGATGTGTCAGAGAAACCTGACACGGGACAAAACTCCACGTCGAACTCTGTGCTGCTGTGGCAGAGTTGCGGGCCTGTGGTGTGGGGAATCTGAAACGGCGTCACCGGTAGGCAGGGTGTTGAGGCACCTCTTCCGTTGGGCATCGGACTGGCTCGATGACGCTTCTCAATCGGTGACGCCGCACGTCCACGCGGGAACTCAGGCGGTTGCCGACGAACGGCGAGAGCCAGCGTTGATCGATCTATCGGAAGAATGGGGCTTCACGTTCGAACTGCTGGAGGAAACGCAGGCTTGGCGCGAGCGATCTGTCCATGAGATCTTGCTGCGGGACAGTGACCACGTTGACGCCACCGCTGCATGCCAGATCCGGATACCCCTTGAGCTCGTCAGCCGCTACGCACCAGGAGCACAGGTTGGCGACCGTCTGCGCCTGCTCCTGCCATTCGCGGTTCGTCCGAAGAGTCTCCTCCTCAACGTCGGCCTCGCAGGGGCCGATGGGAGTCCGGCATCACTCGTCCTCAAGCGAGACTCTGCCCAAATTCAAGCCGGATACATGTCGCATGTTGATGGTCGTCCGCTTGAGGAACAGCCTCTCGGAGGATCACTGTGGGCAGGTGTCTCGAACTACACGTCTTGGGCTTGGCGAGAGCACTATGTCGGCCCGGAGAAGCGAGCGCGGAGGCTTCGTTGGCTTGGTTGGGGCCGCGGATGGCGAGCAGATGCTCTCGCCAGCTATCTCAACGCCGATCTGGAGCTGGGCATCAACGCTCGACACGTCACAGATTGGCTGGGCCAGACGGAGGACGCTCGGATAGCGCTGGTCGACGCCCTGCAGGAGGGTGAGGACCCGGAGTCTTCCTCGGAGTGGATTCTCCTAGCGGTCCCATTCATGCCAATCCGACCACACGGGATCGCAGATATCGACATACTCGTCGCCGAGTTCTGCAACGCCGTCGACTCCATGAGCCCTCGTGCGCGACGTTTCCTAGCTGAACTCGGCCGTCGATGGCACGTGATCATCGACACAGTGGTGCCCGTCGACCGACCATGCACTGTCAAGTTGTCTGAGCAGCGTCCGTGGCGAGACGCTCCGTCGCCGTACCTGCGACAAGAGATTGAAGTGGGCGATGCGACGACCACCCATGTCGAGATCCGTGCCTCAGATCATGGCATCGTGCTTGACCGATTGCGCGTCGACGACTTCGCAGGCGAACGCGTCGATGTCAAGGTCAGCGACGATGCTCGGGAAACAGCTGATGCCATCGCTCTGTACGCCGACGCGAGCACGGCACCCGGCATCGTGGGAGTCGGCCTTCGGGCACGGCTTCGCCGCGGCTACTGGCGCCCGATCTGGTGGCTGCAACTGCTCATCACGATGGCCGGTGCCACCATGCTGTGGCTGCCCGGGACGTTTGCTCACCTAGTCGAGAGCTTGGCACTCCTGACGTTTCCACTCACGCTTGCTGGCGCCGTCGTCCTTACCCGCGAATCCACTTCGCTGGCCGAGAGACTGCTCCGGCGCAGCCGCACGCTGCTGATGGCCTCCATTGCCGCGCTGTGGGCCGTGGCGCTGGGTCGACTGCTGCTGCACGCCGAGGTTGGGTGGGCCGAATCGGCCTGGGCATGGGTGCGTGACACCATCAGCTGGATGGGCTGAGGAATACACTGAGTTCACGGAGCCAGGAGGCACGATGGCCAAGAATGGCGCAAAGGGCGGCGGCCGGAACGGTGCCATAAGAGGCCGCACTCAGTTCCAGAATCCGAAGAACGGCAACTGGACCAAGCGCGATGCGTCCTCGGGCCGCTTCATGGCGATGAAGAGAGCTGGCGGCCCGTTCAAAGGCGTGCGACGCGAGGACTGAGCAGCGCGAAACAAGCCCCGGAGCTGGGCTCCCGGGGCTTGCCGGTTGGTGGGATGTTGGCCAGTCGCGTTTGCCCTGGTCAGACGGGGCAAATTCTAGCCCGGATCTCGATCTCCACATGATTTTAGCCGAATCTCCACATTGGCCCCGAAGGGACAAAACCCCTGGTCAGAGCGTTGCGCGGCGCATCGAGATCGAGCGGGAAGTGCACAAATGCACTTTCGGAGGGTCAATTTCAGCGCGAAACAGCCGTTATCGGGGCACTTGAGCGCTCTCGCGGCGGCCAGGGTTATGAGTTCCTCTGCTGTCTTGGCTGCAGCCAAGCGCTGCAGCCGTCCCATACACGGCAACGGACGTGTGATTTGCTCGAGCGAGGGTGCTGCGGTCGCTCAGGTGTCTGATGTCCATCCGATGGGGCTGAACGTCGAGATGTGCGTCGATCCTCGAATTCACTGCCACGGCTTCGCCTCGTCCGAATGCTCGGGGAGTTCGTCGTCGCATACCTCTGACCGCTGGGACACGAAGGCTTCGGCAGCGTGTCTTCGGTCAGGACCGCCAGATGTCATCACGGCTCCGAATGCCGATCCGACCAGCCCGGGACACTCGCGCCCTGCCTCCCCGATGGCGTTGTTTCCTGCCTTGGAAGCGAATACGGCTGCTTGCAGGTCGAGATCGTTGTAGCGGATGGCTCCTGCATCAATATCGCTGAAGAGCGACGGGCTGCGGTGCAAAGTGAGAAGCGGGCCGTCGGGGGCCTCGCAGGTAGCGCAGTCCAGTGAGGCGCCGGCTGATGCCGTTTCTGGGGCAGGGCCGATGTAGCGGGATCCCGGCGGGAGCGGAGACTCGTGCTGGTGGCGTGGCCGCGCTCGGTGGGCCTTGCGACGCCGACTCATGGATTCGCGTTTCCTCCGTCGGCGTCCTGCTCGATGCTCGACGACGCCTCAGCTTTGGCTCGCCACACATCCCAGACATCGGCGCTGAAGGGTTGTCGGCCTCGTAGTTGAAAGGTCCGCCCGTCGCGCACTCGTGAGACGAGTTCGCGCAGCTTCATCGCTTGGTGCCATGGAAAGAGCTGCTGCGCTAGATGATTAGTTCCAAGGGGTCAGTGGTCGTAGGCGGTGAGTGAGCGTGCTGGTCGGCTGTGTCGGTGGGTCTCGTTGTGCCAGATGGCGGTGGTGAGGGCGAGGAGCCGTGTGAGGATGCGCACGGCGACGCCGGAGCGGGTGCGTCCTTTGTGGCGTTCGAGGCTGAGCTGGCCTTTGAGGGTCTGGTTGATCGATTCGATGATCTGGCGCAAGGGCCGCAGGAACCTTGCGCCGGGCCGTGGGGCCTCGGATCGGGTGGCGGGGCGGAGCAGGGTGATGCCGGCTTGGTTGAGCTGACGTTCGAACGCGGCGCGTCTGTAGCCCTTGTCGGCGATGAGTGTCTGGCCGGGCCGGGCGATCCCGGCCGCGGCGATCATGTCCGCGCAGACTTCGCGTTCGTCGGCTTTCGCGCCGGCGAGCGCGAACGCGATCGGCAGCCCCGCCGGCGTGGCCACAAGGTGCAGCCGCAGACCCCAGAAGTACCGCGAATGCGACGCGCACCAGCCGTATTGGGCCCATCGGGCGAGGCCGGAGCGTTTTTGGGTCTCGCGGCTTCGGCCGCACTCGACCGGGGTGGAGTCCACCAGCCACACGTCGTCGTGCCACGACTCGCACTCGCGTGCGAGCCATCCCATGACACGAGCGATCATCTCGGCGCTGCGCCGCAGCCGCTTGTTGTAGCCGTCGCGGTTGGGCAGGTACGCGAACCACGGCCGCAGATGCGCTTTCGCGTAGCGCACGAACTGCGACTCGTTGTCATAGCCCAGCAGCGCCGAGATCACCGCCAGGGTGATCAGCTCCGCGTCCGACAGCTTCGGGGCGAACCCCACCGCAGGCCGCTGCGGCACCCAATGAGGGTTCTGCGCCAACAGGTCATCGATCCGCACATACAGTGCGGTCGCAAGGGTGTCCAAGTCCGGGTTCATGCTCCGGTCCTCCGAGATCGAGGTGTTGTTTCACACCCCGAGCTTGGACACCCTCACCCCACAACCGGTGGACCCGACCCCTTGGAACTAATCATCTAGCGCACCGCGGGGGACATGGGTGACCTGCATGAAAGCGATCTGAGAGGCATTGACGACGAGGTAGCCGAAGTCATCAAGCGACACCCATTCGGCAGTTGGCGAGCCGTTGGCTGCTGTATCGCGTCGCCCATTCTCCGGCAGCGCAGGACGTCGCTCGATCGGGGAGCGCAGCACCAGGTCGCGGTTGGCGGATTCCTCGAATTGCCTGTTGAACGAATAGACGGACCCGCGAACGGCAGTGCCGTTCACCAGAGCGCACTCGACTGCGGCTCGGGCGAACCCGTTCTCTCGCTCCGCGGTATGCGAATCCTGGGGAAACGATGAGCGCGATATGGACAATTCCCGCGGCGCTCTGATCCAGAGTTACTGCTCCTTTGAAGGAGCAGGCTGTGGGGCGTCCTTGACCACCGGCTGCAGCGCCGGAATTCGCTTCGCCGGTGGCGGCGGATCGACGCCCGGCACGCGCATCTGGCCAAAGCGGTGTTCTTCTCTGGGACCGCCACTGCGTCGAGACATGTCAGGCACTCCTGTTCTGTTCTCAAATTAGCGGCCAGTCACGCTGCCCGGGGGTCCAATAATGGCCTGGACCGAGACTTTGGATTTCGCCGATCAACTGAGGCAACTTGGGTTCGCCGATATGAGCACAGCGGTGACCGTCGAGGCCCCGCCTGGACAGCGGACCCTCACATCACCCAGGTCCCAGCTTCGATGAGAAGAGCCAATATGACGCCGCCACGGCAAGGCCACGTGACGACGACGTTGACGGGGCCCGCAGCGAGCGCACCTCGCCGTACAGTCGACTGCCTCTTCACGCGTGGTGCGACCCTCATCGACAGCACGAATAATCAGCCTGAGGCTGCGTTCGTAGGGAACGGCGCGATAACCGTGCAGTCGGTCAAGCACCTTGAGGGCATGAGCGTCATCCGTCGCGATTGTCCACCCACGTTGAAACGAGATGGCGGGGCGATGCCACCCAGACGGGCAGGCGAGCGTCAAAGATTGTGATGGGAGGTTCGTTCAGTGGCAGCAAATAAGAGGCGCAAGCGACAGCCAGCTCGCCGAGATGGAGGTCGGCAGCAGCCCAAGGTTCAGGGGCCGTCAGCCGGCTTCCCCGAACCGAACGCGCCTGATGACCAAGGTCAGGGTGAAGCCCTCGTTCACCAATGGAAGGGCAGCAGGTCGGGAGCACGAGCAGGGCGTGGGTTCCACTTTCAGGACGCGGTGGGTGCGTGGCTCGCCGCGCTGGTTGCGTCGGGCAGAGTCGATGCGGATGCGCTGGTGCCCGAGGGCTTTGAGGACATGTCCCTCGAGGGTTCACGCCCCCGGCATGTCCAAGTCAAGTCGCGGCAGCGGCATCTGGGCCACTTTCCCGTCAGAGCTGCGTGCGGGCATGTCCTTGAGGCGTGGGATCGGCACTCGACTCGGCTCGAGGACGGTTCGGCCGTTGTAGTTGTTCTTGAGCGCGGCGTCGTGGACGAAGACGACCTGAACGATTTCGATCAGACGCTCGAGAATTCGTTGTCCCCTCATTCGGCGCTGCGCGCCGCTCTCTGGGACTCAGCTTGTGCACGCGAGATGAGCGGCGCTGACTTTGACGATCTGCTGTCACGGACGGTGCTTGTTGGCGTCACCTGGGATGAGGTGACCGCCGGAACTGTCGCTGAGCTAGCTGAGTGCGTGACTCTTCCACCATCCGCGATGCGCCGTGTCGCGCGACTGCTTCGCGTATGCGTGGCCGACGCCGTCGACCACAATGCAGCAGCGAGCTACGAGTACCGCCGCTGTCTGGGCAGAACCGAGTTGGTCGGCATCATCAACGATGCCGCGCAGCACATTGACATCGACTCGCTCGAATATGCGCTCGGAAACGGCATCTGCGAGGCACTGGAATTTGGCAACACTGGCGACGGCGACGATCGGTTCTACGAAGGGACCGCCACCCAGCCTGCACATGTGGCTGCCGGTCTGGTAGTTCCCCGCCCGGCGCTCATGGATCAAGTTCTTTCCGGGCTGGACGAGCGCTCCGCGTCGGTGATCACTGGTCCGTCCGGTGTCGGCAAGAGCGCTGTTCTGTGGACTGTGCCGTTGGCGCTTCCGGGTGTGCTGTGGTTCCGTGTGCGCCGCCTCGCCGAGGAAGACGTTCCGCATCTGATCCGCCTCGCCCGCGCATATGACGTGAACCAGGAGACACCGGTCGCGTTCTTGGTCGACGCTGCTGGGGCGGATGGTCTGAGTGCCTGGGCCCGGCTACGGGCCGAGGCATCGGCGGTTCCCGGTTTGTTGCTGGTGGCTTCAGCGCGCTCGGAAGATCTGATGACTCTTGGCGACCTTTCCAATTGCGCGACGATCGAAGTACGGCTCGATGAGACCGCGGCAAAGACCATCTTTGATGGCCTCGTGCGCCGCGGCGTGACGACCGCCCCTCACTGGGCCGAGGCGCTCGACCAAGCCGACGGCCTCACGCTGGAGTTCACGCACTTGCTGACCCGCGGACAACGACTGGACGATGTCATCGGCGACCAGATCCGGCGACGCATCGCAGAGCACCGTCATCTCGAACTCGACGTGCTGAGCCTCGTCTCAGTCGCCGACAGATGGTCAGCGGCGATCTCAACCAACGATGTCGTCGCTGCGTGCGGAGCCACAGTGTTCGAAGTCCGCGAGGCGATCAGCCGGCTCGCCGATGAACACCTGGTCACTGAGCACGACGGTGTCATGTCGGGCCTGCACCGACTGCGCTCAACAGCCATCAGCGAGGCGGTTCACGCTCAGCCTCCGCCCGACATCTTGAGCACTATCAAGCGAGTTATCGGGCTGATCCCGACACCGCAGATCCATCGCTTCGTCGCCAGTCTGCTGCGCGACATTCCTGCTGCGCGAGATGTCGTCATCGACGCCGCTAGCGCCGAGCAGCCGTCGATGGTCCGCATCACGGCGTGTCTCTATGGTCTTCGCCTCGCTGACTCCTACGAACTTGCATGGACTTGGAAAGAGATCGCCGATCTGCATGAGGTCCCAGCTTCATGCTGGACGCTGCTGTTCGGCTTCACCTCTGCAGGCTTGAGGCTTCCAGACTTCCTCCCAGCCCAACTGCGCGAAGCACAGCAAGCGATGGAAGCAACAGGCGGGCGGTCTTCCCCAGAAGCGCTGATTGCGCGCGTCGGCACGGCCGGTATCGCTGACCTCTTGTCGTCAACGGGCGACGTTGACGAGGCCACCCAGATGCTCGCGGTTCTCAAGGATGCCGACTCTGTGCTCAGCTGCGCCGTGAAAACGACCGTGAATGAATCGTGCCCGCTGTTGCACGCCCTGAGATCGGCACCGGTCAACGCGCTCGCCGAGTGCCTCGCCGCCGCCCGTTCCTGCAATAAAACGCTCGCCGAATCGCTTGTTGAACTGATGGGAGGCGAAGATGCCGTTCTCCGACGGATACGCGCTCAGAATCCGTGGATCACCGAGCTCGACGTCAGAACAGAAGATGGCAACGCGCTCGCATTCGGTCGGTTCCTGCATGTCTCAGACGCGGTCCAGGACGACCCACGCGAAGCAGCTGTCGCTCTCGGGCAGCTTCTGCTTCGATGCCTGCCTCGCATCGAGTCGGTCAACATTCAAGCACTCCTGCCCGGTGGACAGGAGATACGCATCAACGGCCTTGTTCACGGAATCAGCGAACTCCAGCGCGAGTACGACCACTCAGCATCCGCGACCGCTTGGAACCAGGCCCAGACCCGGGTGGCGCTCACGCTGCTGGGCGAGACAGACACGGTCCGGCTGAACTCCGCACGACCTCTGCTCGGGCAGGCCGCCGATTTGACCTACGAAATCGGCACGCGACTCATCACTGGTCAGCTCGCCCGTCGCGGACTTAAAGGCCTCACTGGGAAGATCGCCAAGCTCCACGAAGGCGGACGATCTATCCGGCCAGCACTGGGAACGATCGAACTCGGTGACACAACAATATCCGAGCAAGCAACCGCTATCACGACAGACGATCTCTCCGCGCTGATCACCGACTTGACAGGCAACGTCTTCCGGAGACTCCAACAGCCGGACGAGTACCGGACACTGGCGGCCTATATCGCCGACACCGTGATCGGTAAACACCTCGAAGGCGCCATCAACCAACCATGGCGACTGCTCGGCATCAACGGGCACCCGTCAAGCCTCGACCGACTGCGTGACGTGCTGCTGGACATCTACGCCGTCGTCCACGAGATGGCTATCGGCCGCACCAACGTCACCCAGCTCGCCCAAATTGCACGCTCCATAGGTACAACGCAAGCGCTCCAACGGGCAGGCGATACCTGTCGGCAGCACGAAGAGCGCTATATCGGAGAACGGCGCGATGCAGTACGAAGAGCCTGCGACGCCGCGGGCATACGAACGTCAATCGTCACACGTCCGCAAGAACCATCAGTTCTGCTTGACCTCGCCATCACCGTCGAAATCCCCTCCCTCCCAGAGTGGCCGGATGCTGTCTCAACGCTCGAAACAGCACTATCCGCCCAGCAGCCGATCATCGAGGCCTACCTGCTGATACCGCTCCGCAATGGTCGTCCAATACCGAACCTCACTATGAGACTCGGCAGTTCTCTGTACCCGGCGCTCGACCTCGGCGAGTGGGCGGCGCTGCTGCCTGATCCCCATCCCAGCGAACTCGCGGATACCTTCACGGAGGCCCACAACGCGCTCCAGACGCTTTCGGGAATCCAACTCCTCCCCGAGGATCAGCAAGAGCACCACATCGCTCAGGAAGCAGCCGAGGCCGCCGCGTCTCAGTTGGAGTCAGCATGGAAACGGCTCGCCGAATTGCGCCCGGACGCACTCATCGAAACGTTGATGGCATACCTGACGTCACTCGCACACCAGATCCAAACCGAAGGCAATGGCACACACGTGGGCAGGAGTTTCGCCGAGCAAATCGCCCTCGGTGTTGCCCAACAAGAAGAGACAGAACACTTCACGAATTTCGTCGGCGCGAGGCTCCTGGCCCTGCAGTGGGATATCAACGCGCAAGTAGCGATCGAACTTCTACTGCGTGAATGACGAAGATATTTCTCTACCTCGAGCATGAGGTGCGTCTGGCTCTTTCGCGGAGTTTGGCTGGGAAATGAACCAAGTCATGCTGTGTTCTCGGGGTTGTTGTTGGTGGTCCGGCGGTTGTGGTCGAGCCGTCGTGATCGGGCTCGTTGGAGGCCTTGGCGGCGGGCCTCGCGGATCGGTTCTCCTCGTTGGTGGTGTGTGTCCCGTGTCATCGTTTGTGAGCCTTCGTCTTTTTTTGGGATTCGGGCTGCTGGGCTCGGCGGTGTTCATGTTAGGAGGAGTCCGCGGGCTTCGAAGTTGGTGTAGTTGGTGAAGCCGTGGGCTTTGCGGCGCAGGACCTGGAGCAGGTTGTTGGTTCGGTCGATGCGGCCGTTGCTGGGCCGCCCGGCGTGGTGCCAGTCGAGTATCTGGTCGTGCCATGCGAGGAAGGTGTCGACGGTGTCGCTGAACTCTGGGATCTGCCCGGTGCGGTAGATGTCCGCGAACCGGTCGAGCGCTTCGAGGGCGCCGTCGCTGTCGTCGGCGAGGTACAGGTTGTGCAGCTCGCCGAGCGCTTCCCACGCGGTCCGCAGCCTGGGGTCCGCAGCGAACAGCTTGTCGAGCCGTTTCTGCTCGGCCGGGTCGAGCTTGTCGGGTCGGCGCATCAGCAAGAACCTGGACCTGAACACGTCGCGGTCGAACGCGGGCACTGAGCCCTCGGGTCGGCGCTGGATGTCGCGGCGCACCGCGGTGAGCCCCGCCGCGAACCATCTGATGACCCGGTACCGGTCCAGCACATGGCGGGCGTGGCCGAGCCGCACCTCGATCGCGGCCTTGTACGCCTTGGAGCCGTCGGACACCACGACCTTCACGGCTTTGCACCATCGGGGCCCTTGCGCGGCCAGAAACCCCGACAGCGCCTGGGCATCGCGGTGGGGCACCATGGCGAGCACCTCGCCGGTGTCGCCGTTGACGATCACCGTCACGTAGCGGTGCCGCTTGCGGATCGAGGTCTCATCGACCAGCAGCACCCGGCATCTGCGCCGCCGGCGATGATCGCCGACCAGCTCCGCCCAGGCGACGACCAGCGCGTTGACCAGCTTCCAGCCAACCTTGTGGCGCTTCGCTGCCGCGTTGACCGTCATCGCCCGCGCATCGGCCACCAGACGCCGCGCCAGACGCGCCGTGACTGATCCCTCGAACGCCCGATGGTCCTCGACGAAACGCCGCCCGCACGGCGCGCACACCAGCCGCCGCCGATCCCACGCCAGCGTCACCGGCCGCCCCGACACCTCCAAGTCGCGGATCTTGTTGTCACGGCGGTCATGAACCTTCCCGCTCGGGGTCCCGCAAGCGGGGCATCCGGGGCGGCGAACCGTCGAGCACACCCGCACCACCAGCTGCTCCGGCGCGTCGACGACGATCCCCTCCACTTTGATGCGCGGCAGCCACAGCCGCACCGACATAACATCACGCTTCATCGAGGCCCTCCAGGGTTCGGCGTCGCAAACACCGATCCCCCCAGGGCCTCGACCCTTACGAGCGGACCCTCAACCCACCCTCATCCCAACAAAAGACGAAGGGCTGAACCGCTCTGGCTTTGTTGGAGACTCATTGGTTTGGTTTTCCAGCCCCGGCTGGGGTGGTCTTGTGGGCAGCGTAGAACGCTGCTTCGAATTCTGCGGGCGGGGTGTCGTTGCAGTGGCCGTGGAGCCGTTGCTGGTTGAACCAGTGCACCCAGCCCAGGGTGGCGAGTTCGAGCTGGTCGACGTCGTGCCAGCCGTGTGTGTCGGGCCCGTAGGCGCATTCGGCCTTGTAGAGACCGTTGGTCGTCTCGGCCAAGGCGTTGTCATAGGAATCGGCGACGGTGCCGATGCTGGGGCGGGCGCCGATCTCGTCGAGGCGTTCGGTGAATCGCAGCGACGTGAATTGGCTGGATTCAATCGGTGGTCGCAACACCGGGTTGTTGTAGCGAGCGTAGATGTTCGTCGAGGGCTTCTGCTGGGGTCTTCCATCCGAGGGTCTTGCGTGGCCGGGTGTTGATGGTCGCGGCGACGGCGTCGATCTCTTCGCTGGTCCATCGGGTTAGGTCGGTGCGGTTGGGGAAGTATTGGCGCAGCAGTCCGTTGGTGTTCTCGTTGGTGCCGCGCTGCCAGGGGCTCTTCGGGTCGGCGAAGTAGACCGCGATGTCGGTCTCGACGGTGAATGCAGCGTGCGCGGAGAGCTCCTTGCCGCGGTCCCAGGTCACCGAGCGGCGCAGCTGCTCGGGCAGTGTGGTCATCGATGCTGCGAGAGCGTTCTTCATGGTGATAGCGCCGTAGCCGGCGAGGGCTGGCCCGTTCTTGGTGCGAGGGACGACGCCGTAGCCGTGTTCGCGTGGCAGGTGGATCAGCATCGTGAAGCGGGTGGTGCGCTCGACAAGGGTGCCGATCGCTGAGCGCTTCAGACCGATCACCAGATCGCCTTCCCAATGTCCGGGCACGGCCCGGTCTTCGACCTCGGCGGGTCGTTCGCTGATCATCACCTCCGGGGTGACATGGGCCCAGGCGGTCTGGCGGGCTCGGGCCCGAGGAACCCTCAGAGCCCTCCCCGAGCGCAGGCACGCGACCAGCTCACGCTTGAGCGCACCCCGGCCTTCGACGTAGAGCGCCTGATAGATGGCCTCGTGGCTGATGCGCATGGACTCATCATCGGGGAAATCGACACGCAGCCGGTTCGAGATCTGCTCGGGACTCCAGCCCTGCACCCAGCTGCGGTCCCCACGATGGGGCTTGTTGCGGCCCTGCCACTTCGGGCCCTCAGGCCCCAAGGCGCGACCGCCGGGCGCCCGAACCGCGCCCGAGAGCCGCTCAGCCACATAGCTGCGAAGCCGATCATTGCTGGCGAGCTTCGCTGGCCTCGGACGACGAGCGCGCCGCTCTGCGTGCCACTGCGCGATCGTCGCTTTGTACTCGAGCCGGAATGTTCTCGTCGACGCGTTGCGGCGAAGCTCCCGCGAGATCGTCGACGGGCTGCGATCGAGCCTGCGGGCGATCTCACGCACACCGAGGCCCTGGGCCCGGAACAACGCGATGTCCTCACGCTCGGCAAACGACAGAAACCGGCCCGACACCGTCGGGGACAAACATGGGTTCACCCCGCCAGCGTGACGGAACCACCGGAACCCAACGGGGGATGACACCCCCGCTTGTGCCGCCGCGTCCCCGGTCTTGTCGCCGTCGGCGATCGCCGCCCAGAACCGAACCCGGTCCTGCCGCCACGCGACTGTCGGACGCCCCGGCGACGGGATCTGACCCCGATACAGCTGGACCTCGCGCTGGCGCTCCCGCATCGTCGCCATCACCGACACCTCCATCATCGAGGTGTTGCGACGACCGGTTGAATCCGGCTTGCGATCCGGCGTCGGAGTGTGCCACGAGCCCGACCAGGCGGCGGTTGCCGCGTGAGCGGCGGGCCATCTCCAATGCGTCGAGGACCATCTCGGTGCGCATGTGCGAAGCGACGCGCCAGCCCACGATGCGGCGGGAGAACGCGTCCACGATGAAGCACACATAGGCCATGCCTGCCCGGGTCGCGACATAGGTGAGATCGGTCACCCACAACGCGTCGGGCCGATCCGCAGTGAAGTCGCGGTTGACCAGGTCGGGAGCGCGAACCGCGTCAGGATCCTGACGCGTGGTGAACATCTTGCGCCGCCGGCTGACGCCGCGTACGCCCAGCTCACGCATCAGCCGGGCAACCTGGTCCCGGCCGATCTCGTGACCCGCGCGCCGGGCGGCCTTCCAGAGCTTGCGTGCCCCGTAGACCTTGCGGTTCGCGACCCACAACGCCAACAAGATCGGCATCCACACCGCGTCCGAGACCGCCCGCGCGGACGGCTCGCGCTCGCGGCGCTTGGCCGCGTAGTACGTGCTCGGGGCCACCCCCAGCGCAGTGCAGATGGGCTCGACCCCGAGCTCGCCACGATGAGCGTCGACGAACGACACCGTCACCTCAGTGGGCGGTCGAGCCCCTTACGCGAAAAAAGCCGACGCCTTGCCCAAGATCTCGTTCGCCCGACGCAGCTCCCGGTTCTCGGCCTCCAGCGCCTTGATCCGCTCAGCCTGCTCGCTGTTCACACCAGGGCGCAACCCAGCATCGATCTCGGCTTGGCGCACCCACGACCGCAGCGACTCCACCCCGATCCCCAACTGGGCCGCGACCCGCCCCGCCGTCCCGTGATCGGTGCCCAGCTCCTTGCGGAGCTGACGCACAGCACGCACAGCACGCTCCTTTTCCGCCTCGCTGTACCGACGCGTCGTCGGCTTCCCAGGCGACATCTCATGTGGCATGACTCCATCCTCGTATCCAAGATCAGGAGCCTTCAACCAACCCAGGGCGATTCAGTGTCTTGGGCTTGGTTGGGCTGTGGTCGTGGGTTGGGGCGCGGCGGGGTTCGGTTGTGGGCTGCGGGTTCGGCTTGTCGGTGGGGGTTGGGTCAGGTGATGGCCCAGGTGGTGCCGTTGTGGTGGAGTCCGAGGCTGGTGAGGCGTTGGAGGTTGACTGCTGCGGCGCGCAGCCGCAGCCAGTGCCGGTTGTTGGCGGTGCCGAGGTAGGGGCATCTTCGGTTGCGGCGCACGATCCACGCGATGGTTCTTTCGGCCATGGGCCGCACGGTGCGGTATTGGTGCTGGAACCGGTCGGTGCGGGCTTGGACGCGTGCTGCTTTGAGCAGTTCGTGGTGGGGGTGGATCTTGATGACGCGTCCGTTCTCGGCGGTGGTGCAGCGGTCGCGTTGGGGGCATCGGGCGCAGTGTCGGCCGAAGCGGGCGTTGCCTTTGGGGGTGATGTGCACGGTGTGGCCTTCGGGGCAGGCCACGGTGCCGGAGAACTCGCCTGTGTCGGCGTCGATGCTGTAGCCGCCCTCGACGGCGACGCTCAGCGGCGGCGGCTTGATCACCGCGTCCATGGCGCGCTCGACGAGATCGGCGCGAAGCTGCCCGGTGCCATAAGCGCTGTCGGCGAGCACCGTGGTGCCGGCGGGCTCGCCGTCGAGCAGCCCCATCGCTGCGTCCGCGTCGCCGGCGTCGCCGCCGGTGAGATCAGCAGCGGTGACCAGCCCGGTGTCGGGCTCGGCCGCGATGTGGGCCTTGTAGCCGTCGCGGTAGCTGTGAGAGGTCTTGTGGGTGTGACGCGACTCGGGATCCACCACGCTGATCACCCGGCCCTTCGCGGTGCCGCGGGCGATCCGCCACCGTCCCGGCCCCCCGGCGGGCTCCACGTCTTGGCCCGCGACCAGCCCCAACAGGCCCACCGCGTCGGCCTGAGCAGCGTCGAGATCGAGATCCGCCGCAGCCGCAGCCAGTTCCACAGCGTCGTCGACCAGCTCGGACACCAGCCGCTCGGCGTCGGCGGGATCGCACCAGTCCACCACCGGCGCGGCCGGGCCCAGATTGCGTTCGCGCACCGGCACCTCGCCCAGTTCGGGAACCAGCCTGCGGACCCGCCGGATCTGGTTCGTCACCATCGTCACAGTGTCCTGACGGGCCACAGCGTCGTCGAGCACCGTGGAATCGAGCACCCGCCGAGCGCTGCCAGCCACAGCGCCCGTCACAGCGATCAGCTCGCGCACCGCGTCGAACACCCGATCCGGGCGGCCGCTCGCGCGCAGCTTGTTGCGCCACAGAGTCAAAACCGTGGGATGGAACGCCGCCTCGGTCAGCGCCAGCCCTGCCGCGGCCTTCCACCCCACATCGGTCTGCAACCGCCGACACGCCTCACGGTCCGACAGGCCCTCGAGAGCCTGCAGCACCATCACCGCAGCGATCACCTCGCCCGGCACCGACGGACGGCCCCGACCCGACCCGAACAGATCCTCGAACAACTCGTCACCGAACAGCCGGCCACGATGCTCGGCCAACAGCGCATACACCGACCCCGGCGGCACAAGATGCCCGCACACCGCCGCCGCGTCCAACAACACCCGATCCTGAACCGCTGAGCCCTGCACCCCGACATTGTCCCGCGCGCCCCCACCCCGCACGCGGAAATCGCGCCCAATAAATCAGCAGTCTCCTCGGGGTGCTCGTTGACACGCCCGAGCGGCTGGTGGTGGGGACCTGGGAAGCGCTCGGCGAGTTGCTCGGGCTCTATCTCGCCGACGACCACGACGCCGCCATGGCAGCACTCGACCGGTTCGCCGACATCTACGGCACCGGGCTGCTACCCGAGTTCAGCGACACCGTCGACACCTTCTTGGCGTGGTCCAACGAGATCCTCGCCTGGCACCACACCGGGCGGCCCAGCAACGGAGGCATCGAAAGAACCAACAACCTGCTCCAAGTCCTGCGCCGCAGCGCACACGGCTTCACCAACTACGCCAACTTCGAAGCCCGAGGACTCCTCGTGACATAGTCAACCCCGTCGAAACCAGCAGCCCATCCCACAAAAACGCGAAGGGCCCAGAATCCAACACCCACCTCCGCAAGACCCGTTACAGACCAAGATCCAGGGCGTTTCACGCCCCGCAAACTTCGTCTTCGCGCTCTCCCACCAAACCCCAACCCGGCGAACCTTCACCGAGGCCCACAACGGCCTCCTACACTCGCCTAACGAGACAGTGTCGCGAAAACCTTTGCACCCGCTCACTACACGCCAGATTGTTGGCCACGGGTAACAACATCATGGAGGTCTGATGCAGATCCAAGAACTCGAAATCACGAGCTTGTTCGGTGCGTTCGAGCGATCTATACCTTTCGGCACGCACAGTGAAGAGGAACAAGCACTGTCGCTCGTGCTGCTTCATGGCCCAAATGGAAGCGGAAAAACTACGTCCCTCAGAATGATTGATGGGATGATGACACTAAATTTTGATGTTCATCGAGCAATTCCATTCGGTCGTTGCGTTCTTCGATTCTCAACCGGCGAAGAGATATCAGTGACTCAGGACGCCCCTGCAGCGCCTCTTCAAGTGGAATTCGGGGAGTTTTGCCTGCAACTACATCCGAAACAATCTGGTCCATTAGAGCCGACCGATGCTAAAGTTGTAGACGAGTTTCGCCAGACATTTTTTGCCGTTACGCAGAAGATAAGTTTTGAGTATATTCACACTTGGAGACAAACTCCTTCAGGATTCCTCGACGAAGAACAATACGAGCGCGACTTATTCATAGATCACTATGCCCATAGCGTGAGATCCCCGTCGCGGAGACGACTGAAGCATCCGGGATCGCACCTCGCCGATCGCGTCGCAAAATTCATCGCTGAAGCCCAAGTCGACTATAGGCGGTTCTTTCGTAGCAATGAACCCGATTTTCTGTCGGCGATCATTCAACGACTCCAAGCCGGAACTCGACCAGAAACTACGGCCTCCAACCTACTCAACCGGCTGAGTACGGTACGGGGGCAGGAAGACGCATATGAGCGGTTGGGAGTGGAAAGAGACCGATGGGACTTTGACCTAGCTCGCAGCTTCTTGGAGCAGTTGTCGGATCCAGCCTCGACAGAAGGTCTATCTGTAATGACCGCTGCCGCTGAAGTACTCGAAACACGCGCTAGAGAGCAGAAGCTCCTCGCTGAACGGTTACTGACGTTCGAACGTACAATGAACAGCTACTTCCGCGACAAGGAAATCAAGGTAGAACCCAGAAAAGGATTCTCAATAACCAATGTGTCCGGGGAGAATTTGTCGGAGGACAGCCTAGGCTCCGGCGAATACCATCTACTGTATCTGATGGTTGCTGCGTTAACAACACAACGCAGAGGTACCGTTCTCGCGATCGATGAGCCCGAGCTGTCTATGCACATATCCTGGCAGCGACGCATTATCGATTCTTTGCGCGAGTGCTCCTCAAATGCGAGCCCACAATTGTTGTTAGCTACCCATTCCCCAGACATTGTTGGAGAATATCGAGACTACCTCGTCCCATTCGGCAATACTGACGAATTGCGACGCGAGTGACGACAGGTTCTACCAGCCAATTGAGACGCTCACTACCGGGCATCGCTTCATCTCTATTGATGGATCGATCGCTACGGTGCCTGTTTGTTGAGGGTCCTAGCGATCGCCTATTCCTGAGATGGATCTTGGGTGAAAATGCATCGTGCGAGGTTCTTGAAATCGATTTTGTCGACGTAGCGCCTCTTGTAGGGGGAAACCGAGCGCGAGCAGTCAATTTGGCAGACTATTTGCGAACGTCGCTCAGTTCATGTGATGAATCCCTCAACCGCGTTAGAGTTCTCGTGGATGCGGATTTTGACCATCTCGACTGTAAGATGGCCACACTTCCGCTAGTTTTGACCGATGGCCGAAGCATGGAGTCGTACTTCTTACGGTTGAGTTCGTTCGAAAAGATTTTTGGCCTCGCTCTGATGGCCGAACACGTAGATGCAAAAGAAGTGCTCGAGTCAACGGTCGAAGCGGCGACAATATTAGCAGCTGCCCGTGAGATCGATCGACAGAGATCTCTTGATCTACCATTTCAAGCTCTAAATCTGAAGGCATTTATCGATGTCGATGCATCCGGAATTCCAACTCTGCGACTGATCAATATGCTCTCGCAGCTACTGACTCAAGCCGGATTCAACGGCTCAGGCGTTAATGAGGTCGCGAGCGCAGTTAAGGCTGCTGCTGCCATCCTTAGAGAACGTGAACCCTTGCACGTCGTGCATGGCCATGATTTGGAGCGGATTCTGGGGGAGATCCTGCAAGCACTGCGTTATCCCCGACAGCAGGTATCACAACTGATTCGCTCAACGTTCGAAGTTGCATATATTGACGAGTATCCAATGCTGTCTGCCGTTATCTCATTTGCTACCGCATCATGAATGACCGTCTAGATGTGAGGCAAACCGTATGAAGGCCGCGGCTCAACTAACTCTTGACGAGTCACATGTCGGGGCGAGAAATAGTACCGACATGATTTCTTAGCGGCCCCCGACTGTCCGCACAGCTGCGCACCGGCAATCGGGCTACACATATCACCATTTGGGTTTGTCAATGTGAAAGCTAACGTTTGAGTCCGGTGCATAATAATTCCTTGGTCCCACCGAATAGTCCTAGATCCGGGGTAATTTCCACCGTCTTGAACTACCACTTATCAGAAGCGACCCTTGTCTAGGATTTCGGCGTCGCTAGTGGTGCCGAGCCAGATGGTCTTGCCTATAGCGGCCAAGGTGGTCTTGTGAGTTTCGTAGCCGGGCATGAGGCGGGCGACTGTGGACCAGAACTCGGGAGTGTGGTTGGTCTCGTGGAGGTGGGCCAGCTCGTGCATGAGGACGTAGTCGATGAGGCTGGGTGGGAGTTGCAGGGTGGCCCAGTGGACGTTGATGCGTTGGGGGCCGCTGGAGGGGCGGGCTGAGCCCCACCGGTAGCCGAGATCGCGGACCTCGACCCTTACCTCGTCCTCGCCCATGCGAGCGACCCAGGGGCGCATCCTTCGGCGGAGCCATTGGCCGCCGACGTCGGTGTACCAGCGGCGCATTGCGGCAGCGCCGTTGGCGGCTTCGGCCGACGACAGATGGAATCGGCCCCGGTCGAGACGGACAGGGACGGAGGCGGGGCCTTCGCTCTCGGTTGTCAGGGTCAGGCGGTAGCTGCGGCCGAGGTAGGCGAAGCCTTCGCCTTCGACGAACTGTTTCACGACTGCGGGGCCGGTGAGCGCGTCCTTCTCGGCCAGCTTGCGATACACCCACGAGCGCTTGGCAGCCACGAACTGCGTGGCGCGTTCGACCGTCGCACTCGGCGGCGCCTTGAGCAACAGCGAGGCATCGCGCTCGACCACGATCTCGATGGTCTTGCGATCGCTGGACGGCTCCACTTGCAGCACGAGGTCGCCAACGACCAGCGACGACAGATCATGCAACGCGGCGGCAGTCATGACAGTCGGTGCTGGTTGGCCTTGGCGAGGGCGACCAACTCGACGGCCAGTTCGTCGAGGCTGGCGTAGGCGAACAGGTTGCTTCGGTCGAGCGTCTGCTTGATCGCCTTGCGCAGCTCGTCCTGCTTGGTGGCGTTGTCCCAGAAGCCAACCACGCCAATGATCCGGCGAACCTCGGCCACCAGCCCGCTCGTCAGCGCAACCAGCCGTTCGCTCGCGTCGGGCTCCGAGTTGGCGACCTTCTCGGCCATCTGGTTGTGGAAGGGCAGCTCGGTGGTCGGGTCGAGCCCCGTGTCTTCCTCGTCGGTTCGGCCGGCGTTGATCTCGGCGACCAGCTCCTCGAACTCGAGCGCCATTTGCTCCCACCGTTCTTCGAGCCGTTCGAGGATCTCGTCGACTCGCTGCGAGAGCCGCTCGTAGTAGACGGGATCCTCGTCGATGTGCTCGCGGATGTGGTGGCGCACGGCGTGTTCCATCTCGGAGGCCTTCGCCCGATCCGAGCCGATCCCGTTGATGTGGGCGCTGAACGCCGGGTCGGTGATCCTCACCGGGCGGATCTTCTGGCTGAGGTCCAGCACGGTGATGTGCCGATCGATCAGCCGGCGGACTTTCTCCTTGTACTTGTGTGGATCGAAATCACCGTCGGGGGTGTCGCGATAACGCTGCCGGGTCAGCATCTGAATCTCGCCGAACAAGTTGACGTCCTCGACGAACGGCAGCACTTCGGGCCTGGGCAGCACCGTGTCGAACGTCGTCAGGAAGGTCCGCAGCGCAACGTCAAACCCAGCCCGCAGCCGTTCGTCGGCCAACACCTGCACGCAGGCTTCGATTGCATCGACGGTCGCTTCCGGCTCGACGCCGCGCTGCACGAAGATCTGGCGCACCCGTTGGCGTTGCGGCTCCAGCTTTTCGATCTCGGCGGTCAGCGGGCGCAGCGCCCCGTCCACGTCGGGGTCCAGTTCGCCGTCGGTGTTGGTGTACGCAGCGAGTGCCGTCGTGAGCTGAGCAGACACGCCGTAGTAGTCGACGACCAGCCCGTAGCTCTTCTTCGCCGCAGTCCGGTTGACACGCGCAACCGCCTGCAGCAGCTCCGCCTCTTGGATCATCCGGTCGAGGTAGAGCACCTGGGCCTGCGGGACGTCGAACCCGGTCAGCAGCATCGACTTGACGACAAGCAGCGCAAGCGGGTCGTCCTTCTCGCTGCCCGGCCCCAGCGGCAGCTTGAAGCTCTGGATGCGCGCCTGCTGGCGGGCCTTGTCGGTCCACGTGGCGTAGTGCGGCGGGTCGTTGTGGTCCCCCGAGATGACCGGCGCGAAGTCGAGTTCGCGGATCAGGTCGATCTGCCCGGCGGCGGTGCGCATGAACAACTCATCGGAGTCAAGCGAGTCGCCGGGACCATCGAGCAGGCCGGGCAGCCGTTGTTCCAGCTCGGCAACCAGCTCGTCACGCGCACCCCGCAACGCCTCGTGGTACCGCACGCATGCCTCTCGGCTGGTGGCGACGATGATCCCCTTGAACCCGTCGGGCATCACCGTGCCGATGTAGTGCCGGAGGATGTCTTTGGCCTTCGCCGCGATCAGTTCGGGCGCCTCGAGCACCTGTGCGGTCGTGGCGTACTTGCGCTGGAGCGTCTCACGCTGCTCTTCGGTGAGTTCGGCGAACCACTGGAAGAAGACGTCGTCCATCTTGGAGGCGCCCTTGACCGCAGCATCGGTGGTTCGGCCCTCGTACAGGATCGGCACCGTCGAGCCGTCGGCCTCGGATTCCGACAGCGTGTACCGGTCGAGGTAGCCGCCGAAGATCTCCAGCGTCTTCTTCCGCTTGCCCAGGATGATCGGCGTGCCGGTGAAGCCGATGCGGGCGGCGTTGGGCACCGCGTTCATCAAGTTGGCGTGCAGCATCGACGCCTGAGAGCGGTGCGCCTCATCGACCATCACCAGGATCGATTCCGACTCGTTCAGCGTCTCGAACGTCTCCCCTTCGCCCAGCCCGTCGGCGCCATCGGCAGCAGTGTCGCGGTACTTCTGGATCATCGCCATCACCACACCCGGGCCGGGCTGGCGCAGCAGCGCTCGGACCTCGGCAGCGCTTCGGGCGACCTTGATGGTCTCGCCCACCAGCGCTGCGGTGCCGCTGAGTTGCGCTTGAAGATCGGTGCGGTCGGTGACCAGGACGATCTTGAAGCGTCGGAGCTGAGGGTGGCTGCGCATCGCCCGGATCAGGAACACCATGGTCAGGCTTTTGCCCGACCCCTGGGTGTGCCAGATGATCCCGCCCCGGCGATCCACATAGCCGTCGACGGCGCGGGTGTCGCCGGTGAGCAACCGCCGCAGTGCCTTCTGGACGCCGCGGTACTGCTGGTACCGGCCGACGAGCTTTATGGTTCGACCGGCGCCGTGGTCCATGAACAGCGTGAAGTGCCGGATGATGTCCAGCAGCCGTTTCGGGGCCAGCATCCCGGCTGTCAGAAGTTCTTGCTGCGTGACGGCGTCGGCGGGTTTGCCGAGCGTTGCGGCGACTTCGTCGATAGTCGCCGGGCACGGGTCTTTCCAGGCCAGGTAGTGCTCGGGCTCAGCGGAGAATGTCGCCGCCTGGGCTCGCTCACCAGTGGTGGCGATGGTGAGCTGGTTCGTCCAGAACAATTGCTCGGCGCCCTCGTTGGCTTCACCGTCGCGCTGGTTGGCGTAACGGCGGAGCTGATCGATCGCGTCGGTGATACCACTGTCGTGGCCGGGTGACTTGGCTTCGATCACCACCAACGGGACGCCGTTGACGAACAGCGTCACGTCGGGCCGAATGTTCGGCGCCTGCCCCGGTGTTGCCACCGAGAACTGCGACACGGCAAGGAATTCGTTGGCCGACCAGTCGTCCCAGTCGATGTAGTTGATGGTTTGATCCCGGCCACCGTCCCAGCTGTCGAGCCCGCTGACGGTGGTGCCGCCAAGTAGCAAGTCGGTCGACAGCCGGTTCGCCTCCAGCGGCTTGGCCCCCGCCGGCATCGACCGCAGCTCCGCCACCGCCGCGCTGATCCGGGCCTCGTCCAGCCACGGCAAGCCGTCCGGGCCGCGGTTGATCTTCTTCAGTGCCGAACGGAGTCGCCGCTCAAGGAGCACATCACGATCCGACGCGCGGGCGTCAACGCCGTCCGCCTGTCGCTCGGACCAGATCAGCGTTTCCCACCCCAGCGAGGTCAGATGCTCCAGTAGCGGCCGCTCGACCTTCTCCCACTCCGGGCCAGAACTCACGCCGCCACCGTTCGAACGCGCCCGGATAGCAGGTCACCGGCGAGTCCGGCGCGCGTCGCCTGAAGTGCTCGGCAAGAATCCTTCTCGGCTCGTATGGCGCCACGAACGGCCGATGTCGCAGCGACAATCTCCGATTGGATATCAAGACTTGGCAGAGCAACCTCTGTCGCGGCAACGATGCTGGAATTGATGTTGGCCTGAGTCCCCGTCTGGCCGCTTCGAATGAAACCCTGCTCATGGTGCTCAAGAAGCATCACGAGGAATTCCGGGATGACGGAACCATCGTGGTCGATTCGCACGAAACCATCGTGGTAGCAGGCTTCAATGCCAACCACAATGGCGACTCCAATTGTGGCCGCGATGCTCATGATCACATCGCCGGGACAAACGTAACGGCTCCGGGCCACACCGGCTGGCGAGAGGTGGTCGCGAGTATGGAGGAGCAAGTCATCCGCTGCTGTTACGTCCGATATTCGGATCCAGCCGGGTCCATCTGACGAGAACCAGGCGGGGTTGCCGATCGGCCGCGGGCTGGCACCGCGCTGCACAGTCGCGAAGTCTCCGATCCGGCAATGCCGCCAGCCCTCGGAGTGCGCACCCTCGAACTTTCCGTCAAGCAGGTCGCGACGAAGCCCATACTCGATGTCTAGAAGTTTGACGATGACGCGTTCGGTGGCTCGGATGGCTTCGTCAAGAGTGTCGAGGATTTCTGCAATCCGCTGCTGCTCCTCCAACGGTGGTACTGGGACTCGAAATTGCAAGTAGTCCCGGAAATTGAGATTAATAATTCCAGTAGTTTGCTGCTGGACCTGCCAGATCCTCGGCTGCTGATAGAGATCCTGGAGTATGTGATACACGAATCGAGAGTCGACACTTGGAGCCGGCCTGAGCGTGCGGAAGAAGTTCGATACAAGATACACCGACTCTTCGTCGGGAGGAGCGAATCGGGCAACCCGGCCGACAGGAACACCTGGCCCGCCACCGGCCGCCTCCAGGATTAGGTCGCCTGTCCTCAGCCTCTTTTCTCTGACCTTAGCGTCGGGCACGAACCTCTGCGCCGCCGTGGAGTATTCAATCCCATTGAACGAGAGGTTGGTTGCCCGGAGTACCCGGCATGCACGCAGCCCATGGCCCAAGCTGTCCTCGCCCCACTCGCCCGCGAACTCTGTGTCAAGCAAGTCTCTAACTGGCTGCTCACCCATATCCAAGTTCCATGAGATACACATTGAGCCGCACAACGGCGTCGTCGCGCTTGGCTTCAAGTTGGGGCAGGGTGGAGCCGTACTTGCTGACGAGGTTGTCGTACCAGTCAAGAGTCCGGCGCTCAATGTCCAAGAAGTGGTCGGCCATGAGTGCCTCGATTCGGCCTCGGAGCGCACCGATGGCCTGGGCGGGTGCCTCCACCGCTTCCATCGCGTCGAGGGTTTGACGGGCTGTTGTGAGGAGTGAGGCGTCAATCGCCCTCAGCGACTTCCTCTCCTTGGTTCGCTCCGATTTCATCTTCTTCATCTCGGCCGGAGTAGGGGCGTCGTCGTCGGGCTCCTCCTCGTCGTCGCCGGAGGCCTCGGCAGCTTTGATCTCGGCATCCAGGCTGGCGAGCGCGGCCGCGAACTCGAACCGGGAGGCCAACTGAGCTCCGGCAAGGAGCGTGACGGCGAACTGATCGGCAAGATCGGGGGCGTTCTTGTCGTCCTGGCTGGCTTCGGCGGTCGTGAGCCAGGCCTCAATCACTGTCTTCCAGTCCCGGCTGGCCACAGTTTGGAGTTCGTGAACGCTGCCCTCCCACCATGTAGCTGCCATGCCCGCTGCGACGAAGCGGTCCATCCCGGCAGGAGCCATGTGAGCGGTGAAATTCTTGACGAGCTGGCGACGCAAGCCGGCGAGGCTGGCCAGGTCGGGCAGGGCGAGGAGCATCGGTTCGACGGTGTCGGCCCACCATTGGGGCCACGGGCTGGCGGCGGCCCGCTGGGTCACGGCGTAGCCGATAGCGCCGTGCGCGGCCTCTCGTCCTTCGGGAGAGGCAATGTTGTGGCACCACTTGGCGTAGCCGTCGCCACGGTCGGCGAACAGGACTTCTAGGGCATTCAGTCCAGCGCGCTCCATCAGGTCCGCGGCGTCCTCGATCTCGGCCATGGGCACGCCGCCGTGGAGGTGGGCACGCACGTCGTGGGGCTCGGGTGGCGGGGAGTTGTCGGCGTAGCGGCGGATGTTGCAGTTGAAGTTGTTGTCGGCCAGTTCGTCGATGGTGACGATCTTGGCGAAGCCGTCCACGTCAGCGAAGTCCCGGTAGGCAGCGGTGATCTTCTCTTCATCGCGGGGGCGAAGGTGATTCTGCGCACGACCCTCGCCGTAGTCGCGATCGGCGTTGATGAACAGCACCTTGCCTCGTCGCTCGGGCGGCTTCGAGCGCTTGGCCCGCAGAATCAGGATCGCGGCGGGGATGCCGGTTCCGTAGAACAGGTTCGGGCCGAGGCCGATGACCGTGTCCAGCAGGTCGTCCTCGATGATCTTCTGACGGATAGAGCCCTCGGCGCCGCCCCGGAACAGCACCCCGTGCGGCATGACCGTGGCGACGATGCCGTCGTCCTTGAGAACGGCCAGCATGTGCTGCAGGAACATGAGGTCGGCCTTCTTGCCTCCCTCGGGGGTATAGCCGTAGCGGAACCGCTCGGTGTGGGTGAGCGAGTCCGTGTCGTAGTTCTGGCTGAACGGCGGGTTGGTGATGACACGGTCGAACCGCTTCAGCTCTCCGCCGCTGGTGTGCTCTGGATTGGTGAGCGTGTCGTTGTTTTGGAGGTCGGCGTCTCGGATGCCGTGCAGCAGCATGTTCATCTTCGAGATCGCCCAGGTGGTGCCGTTGTTCTCCTGGCCGGCAAGCGCTAGGTCGGCGGGATCGCCACCGTTGTCGACCACATGGTTGCGGGCGTAGATCAACATGCCGCCCGATCCCGAGCACGGGTCGTAGACGCTCATGCCTTCCTGCGGATCGACGAGGCGCACCATCAGCTGTACCACCGGACGGGGTGTATAGAACTCGCCGCCCTTCTTGCCCGCAGAGTCGGCGAAGTCGCGGATCAGGTATTCGTAGGCCGCGCCGAGCAGGTCGGGGAACTCGAAATCCTCGTTGCGCAGCCGGTACTTGGTGAAGTGGTCGATGAGGTCGCGCCACTTCTTGTCCGAGACGGTCGTAGTGCCAACCCGCCGGTTGAAGTCGATGTGCTGCAGCACGCCTTCCAGCGACCGGTTGCGTTCTTCGAGAGCGGCGAGCGCCTTGTTCAGCCCGTCGCCGACCTGGTGGTGGAGCTCGTCGCGCAGCGCCGACCAGCGAGCCTGCGGCGGCACGAAGAACGCGTCGTTGTAGTAGTCGGCGTCGTCGGCCCGCTGCTCTGCTTCCTCCGGCGAGCGGCCCTGCGAGAGCTGGTCCTCGATGACCCGCCGGCGCTCCTCGTCGAACACATCGCTCGCCCGCTTCAGGAACAGCGCGCCGAAGATGTACTCCTTGAACTCCGACGCATCCATCTTCCCCCGCAAGATGTCCGCGGCAGCAAACAGATGCCGTTCGAGCTGAGGCAGTGTGAGCACGAGGCGAAAGTACAGCGCCTGGTCTGCTCCCGTGCGATCCGTGCCGCCATCGTCGGATTCGTTCCCAGCTACCGGACGACCGTCGCCTGAGATTCGAGGCGATCTGCAACCTCACGCCTTCACGTGGATTGGCACGTGTCACGGATCACCGGCCCGCTAAACGCACTCGTGATGCTCCTATGGTTCGTCAAGCGGCGGGTTGGAGTGTGTTGAGCCAGTCGCGGTAGGCGGGTATGAGGGGGTGGTGGGGTGCTTTGCCGCGTTCGATCACCGAGATGGTTGCGGGCCAGGTGTTGAGCTGGTCGGCGGCGTGGGCGAGGCTGAGGCCTGCTGCTTGTCGTCGGTGTCGCAGCTCGCTTGGGTCGTCGGCGCTGTTGGTGTGGTGGGGGTCGGCGAGCAGGGCGAAGACTTCTCGGGCGATGTAGCGCTTGAGGCATCGGATGATCTCGCGGCGTGATTTGCGGTCTGTTTGGCGTCTTTGGGCGTAGGCGCGTGTTCGGGGGCAGGTGGCGAGGCGGACCATGGCGATTCGCCACAGGGCGTGGTTGGCTTGGCGGTTCCCGCCGGGGTTGAGGCGATGCCGGGTGGTCTTGCCTGATGACGCCTCGACGGGTGACGCGCCGCACAGCGCTGCGAACGCGGCTTCGGTGGTGAGCCGGGCGGGGTTGTCGCCGGCTGCGATGAGCAGGATCGACGCCGTGTCGGCGCCGATGCCTTTGGCGGCTCGCAGCGCCGGGTTGGCGGTCAAGGTGAGCTTGTCGAGATGGCGGCGCAGCGCGGCGAGGTCGGCGTCGAGGGTCTGGTATTGGCGGGCCAGGATGCGCAAAGCGATCTTTGCCGCCTCGGCGGGCTCGGCGGGGTCACCGGGACGGAACCGGGTGCAGCGGGCCGCCCGCTGCGCAGTGGTGAGCGGCTCCAGGGCGCTGCGCAGCCGGTCCGGAGCGGTGACGATGAGATCGCGGATCTGATTGGAGATGCGGGTGCGATGGGCACGCGTCGAGCACAACGCGACCCGGATCGCCCGGATCGACTCCACGATCCCGTCGCTGCCCTTGGGAAGCCCAGCGGCGTCGCCGTTGAGCGCGGCGCGTGCCGCGGCCTCGGCGTCGACGGTGTCGGACTTGCCGCGGCGGCGACGCATCTGGCGGTTCGGCCGGTTCACCTCGACCACCTCGACGCCCGAGCCCACCAGGTGGCGCGTCAGCCCCGCCCCATAGGAGCCGGTGCCCTCCACGCCGACGCGCACCAGCGGCCCGAACGACCCCAGCCACTCTGCGAGCCGGCGATACCCCGCCGGGTCCGCCCCGAACGACGCCGTGGCGAGCACCCGGCCCGCCTGGTCGGCCGCCGCAGCGACGTGGACCTCCTTGTGCGTGTCGACGCCCCCGTAGACGCCGACTGACTGATCAGCCATGATGAACCCTGCCTTTCTCCCAACTGGGTGAGCTAGGCACCGCCGGCCGGGACGGCGGACAGGACGGTCAAGGTGGTCTCCAAGGCTCCTATGAGGTCACGTCCGCCCGACCGGTCGGTGCGCGCCAGCAGCCCGGGCACCGAGCCGACAGATCAGCCACAAGGCACCAAGCCCGTCACACCCAGGGTCACACCCAGGCCCGAACCACTGGCCCAAACAGCATGGCCGTCACACCCCTGCTTTACGGTGCCGCGATGTTCGTGGGTCCTGCCTCTGAGACCGCGCCTACCTACTTCCGCGTCGACAGATACCAATGCGTTACCGGCTTGCTCTTACGCATGCCATCGAACGATGAGGCGACCCACCTCGGGCAAACGCGACCAATGCTGTGCCTGAAATACTGGCCCTTCACAAAATGTTGGGATGACGGGGGGTTGAGGGTCCGTTTGTAGGGGTCGAGGCCCTGGGGGGATCGGTGTTGTTGGACGCCGAACCCTGGAGGGCCCCGATGGCGAGTGATGTTATGTCGGTGCGGCTGTGGCTGCCGCGCATCAGAGTGCGGGAGGTGGTCGCCGACGCGCCTGAGCGGCTGGTGGTGCGGGTGGTGTTGTCGGTGCGCTGCCCGGGGTGCCCGGGGTGCGGGACGCCCAGCGGGCGGTGCCATGACCGCCGGGAGCGCGAGATCCGGGACCTGGAGGTCTCGGGGCGGCCGGTCGTTTTGGTGTGGTCCCAGCGGCGCATGGTCTGCGACGGCTGCGGCCGGCGGTTCATGGAAGCCCATTGGGCGTTCGAGGGCAGCGTCACGGCGCGGTTGGCTCGCCGGCTGGTCAACGACGCCCGCTCGATGCCGGTCAACACGGTGGCTCGCCGTCATGGGGTGAGCTGGGGGCTGGTGAACGCGCTGGTGGCGGCATGGGCGGGTCTTGTCGGCGAGGTGCTCGCCATGGTGCCTCACCGCAGCCAAGCAGCCCTTTCGGCGTTCTTGGCCTCCCAAGGGCACAAATGGTGCCGAGGCGTCAAGGTCGTGGTGTCTGACGGGTCCAAGCCCTACAAGGCAGCCATCGACGCCCGGCTCGGCCACGCCCGCCACGTGCTGGACCGGTACCGGGTCATCAGATGGTTCCAAGCAGCGCTGGTCGCGGTGCGACGCGACGTCCAGCGACGCCCCGAGGGCTCGGTGCCCGCCTTCGACCGCGACGTGTTCGGATCCAGGTTCCTGCTCATGCGCCGACCCGACAAGCTCAGCGAAGCCGAGCAGGCCCGCCTCGGCGAGCTGTTCGCCGCCCGCCCCCGGCTCACCGCAGCCTGGGACGCGCTCGCCGAGCTGCACGGCCTCTACCTTGCCGACGACCACAAAGGCGCGATGGCCGCGCTCGACCGGTTCGCCGACATCTACAGCACCGGGCTGATCCCCGAGTTCAGCGACACCGTCGACACCTTCCTCGCCTGGCACAACCAGATCCTCGGCTGGCACCACGCCGCGCGGCCCAGCAACGGCCGCATCGACCGCACCAACAACCTGCTCCAAGTCCTGCGCCGAACCGCACACGGGTTCACCAACTACGCCAACTTCGAAGCCCGCGGCATCCTGCTGACATAATCAACCCCGCCGAGCCCAGCAGCCCTCATCCCAACATTTTGTGAAGGCTCCACATTCTTGCCGCTACTGGCGGTAACTGCGTCACAGGACGTCCGCGGCTGGCTCGGATCGCCTCGGTGGATTCCGCGCAGCTGGCGCACCTTGCCAGTTCGCGCGTCCGTGGGCGGCGGCTACTGGTAGGTGATGGTGAGATACCTCATGCGCGATGCCGGGATGATCATGTGCTCTTGCTCACTCAGCGGGAGCGCATGTGCCGGCGGCGGGCCGAGGTATCGCGCGTAGGTCAACACCAAGTCCCTATCTGCAACTTCCGCTGTGTCTGTGCTGTACCAGAACAACGAGCCTTCGACGACCTCGCCGCTCTCGAGCGCCACGCGTACCAAGTGAGGCCGATCGCCGTACTCGCGGCTCCATTTGTGGTGGCTGACGTACTGCCAGGACGAAACATCGATGTCATCGTCGCTCTGCCGCTCAGGCAAAATCCTCGCTGACAAGAAAGCGAGCAACAGAGCAGCCCCGTACACCCCGGTCGCCCACGCGCCCAGCACGGGCAAGTTGTCCCGCGAATAGCTGCCGAAGTCCCTCAACAGCTCACCGACATTGGGAGTCTGCGCAGGAAGAATCCAGCGGATGATGGCGAACACCCAGAGCGCCGCCGCGACCGCTGCAAAGCCGATGGCGAGCGTCGCAGGCGCGAGCAACAACCGCTGCCGCCGTCTCACTGGGACCGAACACCGGATGTTGCGCTCGTACCGGTACAGCATTCCCGGCGTTATGAAGACCGCCGTCAGCAGCAACGCGACCAGCGCTGCAGACACGGCCTACTCGCTTGCTGAGTCGGGGTCCTCCGGCTCCTGCCGCGGTGGTGGCGGTGCCTTGGCGTTCGGGCCGGGCAAGCCTCGCACATCGCCCGAACCCGGCCAGCGAGGGCTGCGCCCTTCGCCGCCCTCGAGCGCCTGACGGCGGCGAGCAGCCGCTTCTCGAACTTCACGGGACTTCGAATGATCTGGCATCGTCTTCCTTTCGACTGTGCTCAGTCTCGCGCGTGCCATCCCTGCGAACGCGTCGAATTCTCGCTCGATTCGCAAGCAATGGCGCCTCCGGCTCGAAGGCGCCAGTGACCTCGAATTCATCGAACTCGGCCTGGAGGCTCGGGGCGACATCTTGTGTTTCGCGCGTTGCTCGGGCGAGCGCCGCCGGGCGCACTGAATGCTGAAGGTTGCCGAAAGTGGTTTGGGTTATCGCGTTCATCTGGCGGAGCCGCACCAGAGCGGTCGGCCACGACACTCCGAAATACCGCTGAATGCGAATGATGTCGACCGGGTCAACCAAGCGCGGCGGCAGTCTGATCTCTTCGGCGAACCCCACATCGGGATGGTTCAGGAAGGCGCCCGAGGGCGCTCGGGACAGATCCGACCCCAGCGAAGCTTGGTAGGCGGTGATGTCCAGCGCTTCGCACACCGGACCAAGATCGGGGATCGGCCCGACACCGAGGCCCAGGTGGGTACGTACTTCCCTCGCCTTGGGTCGAACGTCGTCCTATTGGACGTACTTCGGTCGTTGGACGAAATCAATTCCTTGGGCGGACGGGCGTCCAATACAGTCGGCGTCGTGGCGAAAGCGACCGTGCGGCTCTACGACGAGGACCGCCAGCTCCTTGAGCGGCTCGCGCCCAAGTTCGGCGGCAGGGAGGAGACGTTGCGCGAGGCTCTGCGTCGCCTCGCGGCCGATCAAGATCGCCGGGAGGCGCTCAGCGCCTTTCTTGCGGAGTGGGCCCGAGAATGCGGACCGCCTGATGAGGAAGCAGTCGCAGCGATGGCCGAGCGCTACGGACTGTGATCCTCGACGCCGGCTTCTTGATCTCAGTGGTTCGGGGCGAGGATTCGGCACAGACCCTTCTCGCGACGCGCGGGCTCGACCCCCCGTTGCACACCACACACCCAGTTCTCGCGCAGGTCTGGCGTGATGGCGCCCAGGGTGCACCGCTGGCCCTGAGCCCTCTGCGAGCCGGGGTCGCCCGTGTGAGGAATACCGCGGTCGCCGGCACCGCCGGTGCTGCACGCATGACCTCTTCGCTTGGTGGCTCGGGAGCCTCTTATGAAGGCGCTGGAGGGGGAGGCGGTGCTTTGGCGTTCGGCGCCCTCAATGTCCGGAAACAACGCCGGTGACTTCGAATTCGTCGAACTCCATCGCAAGGCGAGGCGACTCTTGCTCGACATCACCGAGCGGCTGGCCGAGAATCTGCACGATTTCGGGAAGCGCTAGCCCGGCGAACGCGGCTGCGGTCGGGGGCGACATCACTTCGGTGACGACTGCCTGTCGCAGCATCCGCAGGAACGATCTAGGGAATCGTTCGATCCCCGACGGCTCGACGCCTTGGACGTCGTCGCCATCGATCTCGTAGCCGAGCGATTGCGCCAACGACCTCGGGCGCACAGAGTTCCTGAGTTCGGCGTACGTGTCTTGCGTGATCGCATTGATCTGGCGAAGCCGCACCAGCGCCGTGGGCCATGACGCCTTGAAGTACCGCTGGATGTGGATGATGTCGACAGGGTCGAAGATGCGAGGCGGCAATCCGAGCTCTTCCACGAACCGTCGAACACCCGCGCTGGGCATCAGGAACTCGCCGGCGAACCCATCAGCGAAGCTCTCGCGCGGACCGGCACCATGGCACAAGACCCGGTTGGTCTCGTCGCTGTGGAACAGCGCATGCGCTAGCTCATGGGCGACCGCGAATCGCTGCCGACCCGGCGTCATGTCGAGATTCACCAAGATCGCGAAGCCCATCTCGGGGTGCTTGAGGAACGCCCCTGAGGGTGCTCGACGCAGATCGGCACCGAGTGGCGCACGGTAGATCGCGATGCCCAGCGACCCGCATATCGGGTCAAGATCCAAGATCGGGGCAGAGCCCAGGCCGAGGTGGGCGCGCACCTCCTCCGCCTTGCGGCGGATGTCGTCCTTCTGGGTGTACTTCTGCCGATGCACGAACGGGCTCTGGGTGAGGCCCCGGACGGGTTCGTTCAGGATTCCGGCCAACTCAGCGAATCGGTCCAGGAATTGGACGAACTCGCCGACACCCAGAGCAGCGACAGGATCGACCGCCTCGTCGGCGCGCAGCAGCATGCCGACCAAGCCGTCAGTCGCCGACTCGACGTCGCGATCCTCCAGTAGATCAACGGGTTCGATGCCGTAGAGCCGCGCCAATGCGCTCAGCTGGCAGTCGTTGGGGACGCGCGCACCGGTTTCCCAGTACGACACCATCACGCGGCTGACACCCAAAGCGGCCCCCACATCGTCTTGGGAATACCGCGCTCGCTTGCGAGAGCGAGTGAGAACCTCATGCAGCAGACTCACCTCATCGTCCCCCTCCAGCCGACCTTGTTACAGAATCCACCACAGAACAGAAAGAATCGTAACTACCTCTGCTTGTGCCCCCGTATCGCAATCGAGGCTTCGATCTACACAACGCTGAGCACAGGCCAAACCTGGCGTGGTAGCCGTCGACACCCAATGACGCCGCTCGTGTCGACGCCTCGCGCGACACAACTCTTCGGAGAATTCACTTCCTTGGGCGGACGAGCGTCCAATACAGTCGATGGCATGGCGAAGGCGACCGTGCGGCTCACCGATGAAGACCGTCAACTCCTCGAACGGCTCGCTCCGGAATTCGGTGGCAAGACGGCGACCGTGCGCGAGGCGCTGCAGCGACTTGCGGCCGAACACGACCGCAAGTCGGCCTTCGACGCCTTCCTGAAAGCGTGGGACGAGGAGGACGGCCCCCTCAGCAACGAGGAGATCTCCGCCGTGGCCCAGCGCTGTGGCCTGTGATTCTCGACGCCGGCTTCCCGACCTCTGTAGATCGTGGAGATCGCAGCTGGGGAACCCCGCGAGCAGGGCGTGCATCAACGCGTTGTCGGGCAGGTCGACGCCCAGAGCGTTTCGGGCGCCATGTGCCACTTCGTAGTAACCCTTGCTCGCCGGGCGTCGACATCGCGTCCGTTGCTGTTATGGACCGTGGGTGACCATGCCGTCCGCCCACAGCACGGAAGCGCGATAAAAGGCCACTGCGTGGGCGACCTCATGGTCACTGAATCGCTGGGACTGATACGGCTGATCAAACGGGTAGCGGTTGAATTCAATGAAGGGCTCTACGCCTCCGCCGACGCGGGTCCTGCCGATCTCCCTGAAGTCCGGGTCGGTTGCCAGCAGATGCCGGTTGATCTGATCCCGCTCGATCATGCCTGAGACAACCAGCCAAGCATGATCCTCACCATCGGGAGCCGTGAGCCGAACTTCCCAGACGTACCAGTCTTCGCTGTCTTCAGGCTCGGGGAGCGTCGCTCGGCTGGCCGACGACGATTGGAAACCGACCGGGGACTTGCTCGTCAGGGACCCGACCGGCCCGCGGTCGGCCGACTCGCCTCCCATTCGCGGGCAGCCTCGCGGGTGGTCCTGTGCCCGACTTGGCGGATGGTGCCCTCGCCGTATTCGCTGCGCAACTCGTTCTCGCGGCGGTTCAGGTCGTTCGTGATGCCACTGTGCTTGATCCGGCGGTCCGGGCCGACGAATTGATACTTGTAGGTGTCTCGATCGCTTGACATGTTCTTCCTCCCCACACTGGTGAAGCGCATCGTGCAAGACGCACTTCGGCCGACACATTCGATGGTAACGACCTGACCGTTTCGCGTCGTCGCTGTCCGAGTCCGGCGATCTCTGGCCCGGCGCGAACAGTTCGCACCGTTGACCCTCGCCGCAAGTCGTGAGCATCCAGACACAATAGATAACGAAAATACACGACAAAGAAAAGATTATTGCGAAACCCCGTCCTTGGGCTGTCGAACACGAACATCTGCCCGAGGACGACTTCCTTGCGCTTGCAAGCCTGCTCGTAGGCCTTGAAGTTGGCCGGGAACGCCTTCTTGAACTGCAGCGCAATGCCTTTGCCCATCACGCCGACCGTGTTGACGAGCGCACCACGCTGAGAATTCGCTTGACACGACAAATCATGTGGCTACGGTCGTGACATGAGCGAACTCGGGCCGCTGCTGGAGCGAGCGTGCGAGCTGAACAAGCTGTTCGCCGAACGCGGGGACAATGCGGTCATCCGCTACCTGAGGCTGCTCCCTGCTCATCCAGCGACCGACGAGCGTCTGCTCGACGTCGTCATCGAAATGCCCCCATATCGCCCCGCTCTTGTCTGGTCCCAGGAAATCCTCGAGCCGCTGTACACAGCCGTCGAATACTCACTCGGCGAGTTGATGCCGGTCAGCTGCCGATTCATGACGGCCGAAGACCTGAAGGATCCGATCCAGCGCGAAGGGGAGCCGGTACCAGTGCCCACCGAGATGGCGAGCGGTACGTCTCGACAATGATCGATCCGACGGAACTTGTCGCAGTCGCCAGGAACATGCTCGAGCCGCCTGGCGGCAATCCTTCCGAGGCGGCCGTTCGTCGATCGATGTCCACCTCGTACTACGCGCTCTTCTGGGCGCTCAACGCGGAGGTCGCGGCCCCGTTTCAGTCACGAGTTCACGCCGCCGCCCACCGCCTCGCGGAACACGGCGTCGCCGTCGACGCGTGCCGGCGTCTCGCTCGTCCCCACTCAACGGTGCCGTGGCTGACGGGTTCAGTGGTGTGCGATTCTGCGTTGCGAAGCTTCGCCCTTGCGTTCATCCAACTCCAGCAAGACCGTCTTCGAGCTGACTACGACACCAGTCAAGTGCTGATCGAAAGCGAAGCTCGAGCGAACCTGGACCGCGCCGAAAGCGCCCTTGATGCGTTGCGGGATGCTCGGCGCCGCGTGCCCGAACAGGTCCAAGCACTTTGCGTCGCAAGCATCGCTCGATCTCCGAGCCGTGTCATTCACAGCTAATCGAGTCGTGCCGACGACAGTTGTAGCCGTGGGTCCAGTGCCCGCGGTGGCTCCCCGGCCAGCGATAGCTGTCCCTGACCCGGTCCACCTCTCCGAAACGTCGCGTCCAAACACATGAGCCTTCGTCTTTTGTTGGGATTCGGGCTGCTGGGTTCGGCGGGGTTCATGTTAGGAGGAGTCCGCGGGCTTCGAAGTTGGCGTAGTTGGTGAAGCCGTGGGCTCGGCGTCGCAGGACTTGGAGCAGGTTGTTGGTGCGGTCGATTCGGCCGTTGGGGGGCCGCCCCGTTCGGTGCCAGTCGAGGATCTGGGCATGCCAGGCCAAGAAGGCGTCGACGGTGTCGCTGAACTCGGGGATCAGCCCGGTGGCGTAGATGTCGGCGAAGCGGTCGAGCGCTGCCATCGCGCCTTTGTGGTCGTCGGCGAGATAGAGGCCGTGCAGTTCGCCGAGCGCGTCCCGGGCTGGGTTGAGCCGTGGGTGGGCGGCGAACAGGACGTCAAGGCGGGCCTGGTCGGCGGCGTCGAGCTTGTCGGGTCTGCGCATCAGCAGGAATCTCGCCCGGAACACGTCGCGGTCGAAAGCGGGCTTGGAGCCTTCGGGGCGGCGCTGGACGTCTCGGCGGACCGCGGTGAGCCCTGCTTGGAACCATCTGATGACCCGGTACCGGTCCAGGACGTGGCGGGCGTGGCCGAGCCGCGCGTCGATCGCTGCTTTGTACGCCGCCGAGCCGTCGCAGACGACGACCTTCACGGCTTTGCACCATCGGGGCCCTTGGGCGGCCAGGAACGCGCTGAGCGCCTGGGCGTCGCGGTGGGGCACCATGGCGAGCACCTCGCCGGTGTCGCCGTTGACGATCACCGTCACGCAGCGGTGCCGCTTGCGGATCGAGGTCCCCTCCACCCCCAGCACCCGGCATCTTTGCCGGCGGCGGTGCTCGCCGACCAGCCCCGCCCATGCGACCACCAGCGCGTTCACCAGCTTCCAGCTCACCTGGTGGCGTTTGGCTGCCGCGTTGACCGTCATCGCACGGGCGTCTTTGACCAGCCGGCGCGCCAGACGCGCCGTGACGCGGCCCTCGAACCCCTGATGGCCCTCACTGAAACGGCTGCCGCACGGCTCGCACACCAGCCGCCGCCGCTCCCAGATCAGCGTCACCGGCCGCCCCGACACCTCCAAGTCGCGGATCTTGTTGTCCCCGCGGTCATGAACCTTCCCGCCCGGGGACCCCGCAATCGGGGCATCTGGGGCGGCGCACCGTCGAGCACACCCGCACCACCAGCTCCTCCGGCGCGTCGACGACGACCCCCTCCACTTTGATGCGCCACAGCCACAGCCGCACCGACATAACATCACTCGCCATCGAGGCCCTCCAGGGTTCGGCGTCTCCAAACACCGATCCCCCCAGGGCCTCGACCCCTACAAACGGACCCTCAACCCAACCTCATCCCAACAAAAGACGAAGGGCCACCAAATTTGGACGCGAGTACGGACTCAGCTTGGCGTTCGCTGAACTGATCGGTGCTGCTGTCCACCATCACGCACAAGTGCATACGACGAGTCGCAATGCCACCGACCGCCTTCGCACAGCGTGTGCGGCGGAGCGAATCACACTCACCGTCATCGAGACACGATCTGGCACCTGATCACACGCCACCAGTGGTCTCGAACACCAGGATGTCCGCATCCGGCCACTTCACTGTTCGCGGCCTACCAACTCTGAGCTCAAGAAACCCAGGCAACGCGGCGACACAGGCCCAATACAGTCGATGGCATGGCCAGGAGAACGGTGCGGCTCGACGATGAACACCGCCAACTCCTCGAACGACTCGCTCCGGCATTCGGCGGCACGACCGCCACGGTTCGCGAAGCGCTGCGTCGCCTCGCGGCTGATCAAGATCGCCGGGAGGCGCTCAGCGACTTTCTTGCGGAGTGGGCCCGAGAATGCGGACCGCCTGATGAGGCTGCTGTCGCGGCGATGGCCGAGCGCTACGGACTGTGATCCTCGACGCCGGCTTCTTGATCTCAGTGGTTCGGGGCGAGGATTCGGCACAGACCCTTCTCGCGACGCGCGGGCTCGACCCCTCGTTGCACACCACACACCCAGTTCTCGCGCAGGTCTGGCGTGATGGCACCCAGGGTGCACCGCTGGCCCTGAGCCCTCTGCGAGCCGGGGTCGCCCGTGTGAGGAATACCGCGGTCGCCGGCACTGCCGGTGCTGCATGCATGACCTCTTCGCTTGGTGGCTCGGGAGCCTCTTATGAAGGCGCTGGAGGGGGAGGCGGTGCTTTGGCGTTCGGCGCCCTCAATGTCCGGAAACAACGCCGGTGACTTCGAATTCGTCGAACTCCATCGCAAGGCGAGGCGACTCTTGCTCGACATCACCGAGCGGCTGGCCGAGAATCTGCACGATTTCGGGAAGCGCTAGCCCGGCGAACGCGGCTGCGGTCGGGGGCGACATCACTTCGGTGACGACTGCCTGTCGCAGCATCCGCAGGAACGATCTAGGGAATCGTTCGATCCCCGACGGCTCGACGCCTTGGACGTCGTCGCCATCGATTTCGTAGCCGAGCGATTGCGCCAACGACCTCGGGCGCACAGAGTTCCTGAGTTCGGCGTACGTGTCTTGCGTGATCGCATTGATCTGGCGAAGCCGCACCAGCGCTGTGGGCCATGACACGTTGAAGTAACGCTGAATGTGGATGACGTCCACGGGGTCGACGATGCGAGGCGGCAATCCGAGTTCCTCCGCGAACCGTCGAACACCCGCGCTGGGCATCAGGAACTCGCCAGCGAACCCATCAGCGAAGCTCTCCCGTGAACCGGCACCATGGCACAGGACCCGGTTCGTCTCGACGCTGTGGAACGACGCATGCGCCAGCTCGTGGGCGACCGCGAATCGCTGCCGACCCGGCGTCATGTCGAGATTCACCAAGATTCCGAAGCCCATCTCGGGGTGGTTGAGGAACGCCCCTGAGGGTGCTCGACGCAGATCGGCACCGAGTGGCGCGCGATAGATCGCGATGCCCAGCGCCCCGCATATCGGGTCAAGATCCAAGATCGGGGCAGAGCCCAGGCCGAGGTGGGCGCGCACCTCCTCCGCCTTGCGGCGGATGTCGTCCTTCTGGGTGTACTTCTGCCGATGCACGAACGGGCTCTGGGTGAGGCCCCGGATGGGTACGTTCAGGATTCCGGCCAACTCAGCGAATCGGTCCAGGAATCGGACGAACTCGCCGACACCCAGAGCAGCGACAGGATCGACCGCCTCGTCGGCGCGCAGCAGCATGCCGACCAAGCCGTCAGTCGCCGGTTCGACGTCGCGATCCTCCAGTAGATCAACGGGTTCGATGCCGTAGAGCCGCGCCAATGCGCTCAGCTGGCAGTCGTTGGGGACGCGCGCACCGGTTTCCCAGTACGACACCATCACGCGGCTGACACCCAAAGCGGCCCCCACATCGTCTTGGGAATACCGCGCTCGCGTGCCGACGCCTCGCACGACCAAGCGTTGCCAAGAATTCACTTCCTCGGATGGACAGGCGCCAAATACTGTGGACGGCGTGGCGAAGGCGACCGTACGGCCATCCTGGGTGGCGCTATTTCGCATGTTGGACCGCCACGGTGGCGCTACGTTGTCGCCATGGCGAGCATCCAGGTGAAGAGCGTGCCGAGTGACGTGCACCAGACGCTGCGGCAACGTGCGGTGGGGGCAGGCCAGTCGCTGCAGGAGTACTTGCTGCAGCTGCTCTGCGAGCAAGCGCGCACACCGACGCTCGCCGATGTGCTCGAGCGTGCTGGCGGACGAGCCGGCGGCAACATCGGGCGAGCTGAGGCGGTCGAGGCTGTGCGTGCCGATCGCGACTCGCGATGATCGTGGCCGATGCCAGCACAGTGGTACTTGCGCTCGGCGATGACGGATCTGACGGCGACGCAGCCCGGCAGCGGCTCAGCGGCGAACGCATTGTCGTACCCGAACTGCTCGACGTGGAAGTGGTGTCGGCGTGGCGCAAGCACGAAGCCGCCGGCCGAATCGATGCGAGACGCGCTGAGCTGGCCCGTCGAGATCTGTGGGACCTCCCGATCGAACGCATCTCGCATCGCAGCCTCATGGAGCGCTGCTGGGAATTGCGGGCGAACGTGACCATGTACGACGCCGTCTATGTCGCACTCGCCGAAGCGTTGGACGCGCCGCTCGTCACTGCCGATGCCAAGCTCGCCGGCGCCCCCGGCATCGACTGCAGCATCGAGCTGATCTAGGGCCATCGGACACAGGGGATCGCCGCGCCCGGTGACGGCCTGGCTGCAAGAATCCCGTTCGTGACAGATGGACCTAGGTGGCCGCACGGCGGTGCACGTCTCAACGAAGAAGCCGCCAGGCCGATGCGGCGCATTGGCGCCCGTCTCATGGAATCAGCGATTCTGGCTCTGTCCTACGTGTTCTGGTACATCGTGATCGCCTATGCGGTGTGGTGGCTCATCGCGCTGGCACGAGGGCAGACACCGGGCAAGCAGATCTTCGGACTGGTCGCCGTGAAATCCGACGGGACGCCGTTCGGCTGGGGCCGGATGTTCGTCCGGGAGGTCTTCAAGGAGATCTACTGGGCCTTCACCCTTGGGCTCGGCATCGTCATCGACCTCATACTCCTGGTGTTGAGCGACCAGCACCGCACCGTGGCCGACCGGGTCACGGGCAGCACCATCGTCCATGTCTCGACGCTGCAGTCGTAGACGACCCGGCTCTGCTCGTCCGGGCCCGACTGCTGACCCCAACATCATGGCTGTGACACCCCCTTCATACGTTGCGTCGCATGACTACAACCACACCTCAACTCGTTCCGATCATTCCCCGCTATGGCTCCGACAAGCGTCCGGCTCGGTTGGTCAACGGCGCAGACGATGCGGTGCATGCCTGCCTCGCCCAAGGCGAGCCACTCGAGTGGCCGGATCTGGTAGCTCGGGCGTGTGACGAGATGTTGGCGCGCTGCACGGGATCCCGCGTCACTGCTCGGCCAGGCGGCCGGCAGTCGCGCCCGGTGAAGCGCGCGGCCCGGTCACCGGACGGCGACCGTCGCATCTGCATGGCGGCGGAACTCCTAGGGACGCTCGTGACCCGGGTCGCCTCGTGCTCGGTGGTCGACGAACTCTGCCGAGCCGCGTTTCCGGGCTGGTGGGACGCCGCGCTCGACGACTATGCCGCCGACACTGGCGAGCCCGGGACACCTGATCCGGTCCTGTATGACCACGAGGTGCCTCTCGCCTCAATCAAGGCGTCGGAGGGGCCGTGGCCTGCCGGCCTCGATGTCGCTTGCCTCGAAGTGAGCAATTTCGCGCATCTCGTCGGTGCCGCCAGCTCGAATGGGCTCGCCCTCGCGCACACCGCGCCTGGCCCGGTGGTGTGGCCTCCGCCGGAGGATTCTCAGGCGGTGAGGACGACCCGACAAGAACTCCGCAAGACCCTCACCCAGACCACGACCAGCCAGCAGGAGCACACTGAGATGCTCTTCTCCTGCTTGAGCGCACGCGACGATCCGGACTCGCCAGATCCCATTCAAGCCGAGATCGACCAGGTGAACGCTTCGTTGCGGGAGTGGGACGAGAAGGTCCTGCCGGTCGCACGGCGTCTGGCTACCGCCACCTACGCCCAAGCCTGGGAATGGACCAGCTCTGACCCGCAACGATGGGACCCGGGTGTCATCGCGTACGCGTATGCCGAGGCGTACCTGTCGGTTTACGACCTTCGCCAAGTCACCGACATCTGCGACATGACGAGTGCTGCGTGCCGCAGCTACGCCTGGTGGTGGTGCCACGACCGCACACTCGACCTGTCCGGACTACGTGAGTTGGCAGTCTCGTGGTAATGCGGAACGTGTACCGGACGTCCGGCAAGAGAGCATCTACGTTGCACCCATGTCGAACGTCGAGGTAGCGGTTGTCGGAAGAGGTCTGATCGGCAGCGCTGCTGCGAGGCATCTGGCAGAGGCCGGGCGTTCTGTAGCGCTGATCGGACCGGGTGAGCCGGCGGACTACGCAACCTCGGAGGGTCCGTTCGCGAGCCACTACGACGAGGGCCGCATCACGCGGATGATTGATCCTGATCCCACCTGGTCCCAGCTTGCGATCCGGTCGATCGCCAGGTACGCGGACATCGAGGAACGCTCGGGTGTGCCGTTTCACACCGGTGCCGGACTCGTCTACGCCTCGGCTGAGCCGCGAGCGGATCTCGCTCTCGCGCTGGAACTCGACGTCGACGCGCGTGAGGTCACGGCGACGGAGGTCGCTGAGCGCTTCGGGATCGACATGTCGGGTGCGGAGACGATCATTCTCGAGTCCTCACCGGCCGGCCACATCAACCCGCGACGCATGATCGTCGCCCAGAATCAGCTGGCGAATGCAGCGGGCGGCGTGATCGTGGACGCGCCTGTCTCGGCGGCAGCACCGACACGCAGTGGCGTGCAGCTGACCGTCGGGAACGACACGATGCTCGCCGACAAGGTCCTCTTGTGCACAGGGGCGTGGGCAGCTGAACTCGTCGCGGTCGACCTTCCGCTCGAACGCACACTCCGAACGATCCTGCTCGCCGAGCTCGCCGACGGCCCGCCGCTTCCGAGCCTCATCTCTCGGGCCGAGACCGATTCCAACCGCGACGTCTACTGGGTGCCCCCGGTTCAATTCCCGGACGGGCGAACCATGTTGAAGATCGGCGGCTACGACCGCTCCGTCGGGCGCGCCACCAACCCCGCCGACATCGTGGACTGGTTCCGCAGCGGCGGCAGCCCCACCGAGGCCGACGGACTCGAAGACCGGCTGAGAGCGCTCCTGCCCGACCGCACGATCCGTTCCCGAGACGTGAAGCCCTGCGTGGTCACGGACACCCCGCACGGTCTCCCGTGGATCGACTGGATCGACGATCGCGTCGCAGTAGCGATCGGCGGGTGCGGTTCGGCGGCGAAGTCAGCCGATGAGATCGGGCGACTGGCTGGGACACTGTTCAGCGACGAAGGCTGGAACGACCCGGTACTCAAGCTCGCGACATTCACGCCGTCGAACACTGGTTGACGCGAACGCCTAGGTCAGCAGCACCGCTAGCGTCACGCTGTGCCAGAACCTGAGACTGCAAGCGTTGACCGGCCCGACACGGCCGGCCGAAGTGGCCCTCCTGTCGCCTACACGGAGGGTGCGGCCCGGTACTACGGGAGTGGCGCGGCCGAGGTACGGGCCCTCGACGGTGTGGACGTGGCCTTCGGTGCCGGAGAGTTCACGGCCATCATGGGGCCGTCGGGGTCCGGCAAGTCCACCCTGATGCACTGCATGGCCGGACTGGACACGGTCACCTCCGGCAAGGTCTTCATCGACGGCGACGACGTGACTGCAATGTCCGACCGCGAGCGCACCATGTTGCGGCGCGACAAGCTCGGCTTCGTGTTCCAGGCGTTCAACCTGGTGCCCACGCTCAGTGCCCGCGAGAACATCGTGTTGCCCCAGCGTCTCGCAGGCAACGATCCCGACGAGGCGTGGCTCGACGAGGTCGTGGCCACCGTCGGCCTCGGCAACCGCCTCAGCCACAGGCCCAACGAGCTCTCCGGCGGCCAGCAGCAACGTGTAGCCGTGTCTCGGGCGCTGGTGTCGAAACCGAAGATGGTGTTCGCCGACGAGCCCACCGGCAACCTCGACAGCACTACCAGCGACGAGATCCTCGCGTTCATGCGCCGAGCGGTCGACGATCTCGCCCAGACCATCGTGATGGTTACCCACGACCCCTCCGCGGCGGCCTACGCGCACCGCGTGGTCTTCCTGGTCGACGGCAAGATCGTCAACGAGATGGCGGACCCCACCAGCGACGCGGTCCTCGATCACATGAAGACGCTGGGGAACTGATCGCAGATGCTCACCATCGCACTGCGGGGGATCGCCAACAATCCCTTCCGCTATGCCGCCACGGCATTGGCCATCGTGCTGGGAATCGGCTTCTTCACCGCCACTTCTGTGATGACCACTTCCTTTGAGGACTCCCTCAACAGCACGATCGCGGAGGCCTTCGAGGACGTCGACGCCGCTGTGCGCTCGGCCAACATCATCGAGACGCCCTTCATCGACATACGTGAGCGCATCCCGCCGTCGGTCGCCGACCAGGTTGCCGTCGTCGAGGGTGTGGAATGGGCCTATCCCTTCCTGGCGGGCTACGCGCAGGTGGTCGCGGCCGATGGTAGGACCGTCGGGGGAGCCGACGCCAACGCACAGGCGGTCGCCTGGATCGACGATCCCGCTGCCAGCCCGCTGACGGTGGTGGAGGGGCGCGCCCCCACCGCCGTCGACGAGGTGGCGATCGACGTGGACACGTTCGACGAGGGCGGCTTCGCGCTGGGCGACTCCGTGCGGGTGCTGCCGCTGCCGCCGCAGCAGCGGTTCACCGTCGTGGGAACCATCGACGACGGGGGCACCTTCGGCGGCCAAGTCCTCACATTCAGCTACGAAGGAGCGGCCACCGTGTTCGGCGACGACTCTGTGGACCAGGTCTTCGTCGGAACTGCCGCCGGCATCTCGCCCGATCAGCTCGTGCAGCGGCTGAACGAGCGCCTCGGCGCCGGCCTGGAGGCAGTCACCGGCGACACCCTCACCGCAGAGTTCCAAGAGCTCGTTGGATCGTTCACCAACATCATCGAGATCGCGTTGCAGGTCTTCGCCGGCGTCGCGCTGTTCGTCGGCGCTTTCGTGATCTACAACACCTTCAGCATCACCGTGGCCCAGCGCACCCGCGACATGGCCCTGCTGCGAGCTATCGGCGCCTCGGGCCGGCAAGTCACCGTCAGCGTGATGGCAGAGTCCGCCGCCATCGGGGTGGTCGCTTCCGCCGCGGGCGCGGCCGCCGGCATCGGAATCGGCTGGGGGCTCCTTGCGCTGCTCGGATCCTTCCTCGGCGACCTCGACCTAGGCCTTTCGATCCCCCCGGGAGCGCTGATCAACGGAGTGTTGCTCGGCACGCTGATCACCGTGGCGGCCGCGTACTTCCCGGCCCGCCGCGGCGCCAAGGTGGACCCCATCGAGGCGCTGCGCGAAAGTGCCGCGGAGACGGGCCGGCCCGTCCGGGGCCGGACGTACGCAGGCCTGGCCGTGCTGGGCGCCGGCATCGCGGCCACGATCTGGTCCTCGGTTGCGGGTGAGGAACGCCTCCTGGCCGCGAGCCTGCCGCTGGTGGTAATCGCCGTGGTCCTGCTCGGGCCGACGATCGTTCGGCCTCTCAGTCGGCTGCTCGCAGCGCCCGCAGTGCGCAGGGGCTCGATAACCGGGGAACTGGCTCGCGAGAACGCCTCTCGCAACCCGAAGCGCAGCGCAACCACGTCGTTGACGCTGATGATCGGCGTGGCCCTGGTGGTCACTGCCACCGTGTTCGCGGCCACGCTGAGCGAGCTGGTCGCCGGCGACCTCGAAGACGAGATGCTGGCCGACAGTGTGGTGACCATCAGCGACGCCGTGGCGGGTGCAGGCGGCGGAATGGACCCAGCGATCGCCGATGCCATTGCGGCCCTCGACGGTGTGGAGGCTGCCGTGGGAACCCGCACGGCCTTCGCCCAGATCGGCGACGGCTTCGAAACGGTCACCGGCGCCGACACCGCGCAGATCGCCGCGGTGGCCGACCTCGGTGTCATCGACGGCAGAGTCTCCGGCCTGGGCGCAACCGAAGTGGCGATACGCGAGCCCGCCGCCGACAGCGCGGGCCTAGCGGTCGGCGACACCGTCACCGTGCGCTTCCAGCAAGGCGCAGCCACGTTCACCGTGGCCGGGATCTATGACCAAGGCTACCAACTCACGAACGACTGGCTCGTCGACAACTCTGCGCTCGACGCCAACGTGAGCCGCAGCCTCGATGCGCGGATCCTGGTGCGAGCCGACGGTGCCAGCGAGGCGCTCCTGGCTGACATCGACACAGCCCTGGCCAGCGATCCGACGGCCCGCATCAGAAGCCGGGACGACTTCATCGACGACCAGGCGGGCCAGATCACCAGTTTGCTGACCCTGCTCTACGCGCTGTTGGGCATGTCGGTGGTGGTGGCCCTCATCGGCATTGTCAACACCATGTCGCTGTCGATCTACGAGCGCACCCGCGAGCTCGGACTGCTGAGAGCCGTGGGGATGACCAGCCGCCAGCTACGGCGCACCGTGCGTTACGAAGCAGCCATAATCGCCCTCATCGGGACGTTCGCCGGCCTGATTCTGGGCCTGTTCTTCGGATGGGCCGCATTCGATGCCCTCGGCCTCGCCTACTCCGACTTCGCCATCCCATGGGCGGCGCTGGTCGCCATCAGCGTCGCAGGCCTGGTTGCCGGTCTGGTCTCGGGCGTCCTGCCCGCACGCCGGGCCGGACGATTGGAAGTACTCGACGCCATCGCTTCGCAGTGACGCTGCGCTGACAGACCCGAAGGCTGGAGCGACCCGGTACTCAAGCTCGCGACATTCACGCCTTTAGAAAACGATGCCGCGTTGACGGTAAATGGTACCTACGGTCGCCGGTGTGAGTGAGATTCGAGCGGATCCAGCCGAACTCACTCGAATGCCGTCTAAAGGCTCCCCAATAGAAAGGCTTGAGGTGTTGCTCAATGCGTCGCGCATGTACGACAATTCGTCCATGGAGGAAGTGACTTGGCGGAAACTGCGCAACCAGACACGTGGGTTTCTGGATCGCGTGGCCGGCGGCGAGTCGATCTGCATCACCACGCATGGTCGCCCGGTTGCTCGACGCCGAGGTGGGTCTTGACGGTGTCGCTCTCGAACCAGCAGCCGCCGCGGGCTTCAAGGTGCGGAGGCTTGGGCACCCGCGGCAAACCAAGCAGGCCTTCGTAGAACGCCTGCGCTGCGTCCTCGCCGCCGGGCGGCATCGCCAGCTGGACGTGATCGATGGCGACGATCTTCATTCGGCTGCCGTCCGATTCAGCCTGTTGAGGTTGATCAGGATCCACAGCTGACGAGTCGACCCGCTCAACCGTCGCCGGTAGCCGCACGCGTTGTCGCCATCGGCGTCTCGGACAATCTTGCGCGCTCCGCCGGAACAAAAAGATGGATATTGACATCACTGCCCAACGTCGCGAGGCGTTCCTCGATCAACGGCCGGACATCGCTCCAGCTCAGCCCACCGTTTCCGCAGCCCAATGGCGGCATCGCCAGCGACCTCAACCGCAGTCGTTCTATCCACTCTCGGAGATCCTCGAGGCCCCCGACGATGTCCCCGATCCTCGACGGGTTTCGCCAGTGGCGTTCCGTTGTCTCGCCCGTGCAGTTGTCGAACACGAACATCATTCCGGGTTTGACTTGATGGGCGTCACACGCACGCTTGTAGGCCCGGAAGTTCTGCGGGTACGCATGCTTGAACTCAAGCGCAATGCCCTTGCCCATTACACCCACCGTGTTCATGGTATTGACAAGCGCGTCTACGTCGGCGTCGAGCAGATTTCCTGTCGCGTCGATGAATTGGGGCATCAGAAATGCCACTCCTGGCGGACGCCGACAAATGTCTCGACGCCAACCGTAGCCAGCGCTTGTGACGCTTCCAGGCTGCGCGCCTGCGATCTAGTGGCGACGCCAAGGAACGCAGTCCAAGGCACCAGGCGGTAGACGAGCATTTCCGACGTAGAGGCTGTAGAGCATTTGCGGGTGTGCCGGGGGCGCGGTGCACATCGGTCATGCTTCAAGCCTGCATACCGGGGCGACCGATCGGCATGAAGGAGCAACCGTGAGCAGTGTCGTGGTGACGGGGGCGAGCTCGGGGATCGGCGAGGCGATCGCGCGGCGATTCCTGGCTGACGGTTGGTCGGTGCTGACGGGGAGCCGGAGCACGCCCGATCTCGACAACGCCGAGTGGCTGCGCACCGATGTCGCGCACCCTGCCCAGGCTGACGCGCTAGTGGCCGCAGCCGTCGAGCAGTTCGGGTCGCTGGACGCGGTGGTCAACAACGCCGGCGTGCAGGTCGACAAGACCGTTGCGGACACCACCGACGAGGAGTTCGATCACGTCATGGACGTCAACGTGCGGGGCGTGTTCAATATGTGCCGGGCCGGCGTGCGTCAGATGGCCGGCCAGCCCGGCGGCGGCGTGATCATCAACATCGCCTCGGTGGCGGCAACTCATGCCGACGCCGGAATGGCCGTCTACAACGCCTCGAAGGGTGCCGTCGAAGCCCTCACCCGTGCCATTGCCGTCGACCACGGACATCAGGGCGTCCGCTGCGTCGCGGTCAGCCCTGGCTGGATCGCCACAGCACTGGCCGACGCCGTGTTCGACCTGCAGGCCGATCCCGCAGCCGCCCGTTCCGAGGCCATCGGCCGCCATCCTGTCGGTCGGCTCGGCACCCCGGACGACGTCGCCGAGGTCGTCGCCTGGCTGGCGGGGCCAGCGGCCGGCTTCATCTCAGGCAGCGTGTTTACTGTGGACGGCGGCCTCACTGCACAGAGCCCCATCGGATGAGGTCCGAACGGCAGAGACGTGTGACCACGTTGCGCCAAGTGCGATGCCGGGTCAGGGACTCGGACTGCCGGTGTACAAGCTGCTCGGCGGGACCCGCACCGAGCGCATCCGGCCGTATGCCACCTGCTACCCGGGCGACATCTACGACGGGCCAATGTCCGCTGTGCTCGACGAGATCACCCGCCAGGCCGCCATTGCCGCCGACCAAGGCCTCACCGCGGTGTCGCCCGTGCGGGTCGGCGGCGCCGAGTTCGCGGCGGGCCGATGGGAGGCGCGCGAGTGGCTGACCACCGGCGGCGTGTCGCTAGTGCAGCCCGGCGTCAGCCGCGCCGGCGGGTTCACCGAGCTCATGCGCATCGCCGAGCTGTGCGAGCTGCACGGAGCGCAGCTGACCCCGCACAGCTTCGCCACCGGCATCACCGATGTTGCCAATTTCCACCTCCAAGCCGCCGCGCTGACCATCCCGATGGTGGAGTTCCGTTCGTCGCGGCTCGGCCCGTCCCGCCTGCGCACCGAGCTGGTTCACCCGCCCGAGCCCGAGATCGTCGACGGGTGTGCAGCCCTTCCCACCGGCGCCGGTCTCGGTGTCGAATTGAATGACGAGTTGGTTGCAGCGCACACGCTGGACGCTGCCGGTGGCCGGAGCGACTGAGCAGTGAACGAACCGTCGACTGGAGTGTCGACGGCAGACGCAGTGACGCGACTGGCAACAACATCTTGCGCTACCGCCCAGCCGGAAGCTGCAACGGCGACCGCAGGTGAGCCGTCAATGCCAGCTGGATCCGAGGCATCGACAGAGCACGGGGCCGTTGGCGACATCACCACCTACAACCCGCACCTGGGCAACCGGCTTGGCATCGCCGACGCAGCCGCGGTGGCGGACGCAACTATCGACGGGCGCCAAGTGCATGTCACGTTCACCGACGCCCAGTGCCGGACGTTCACCAGTCAATGGCTGCGGCATTGCTGCTGGTGCGTCGAATGCGGGAACCCAGCAGACGGCATCTGCTTCACGACCGTGGCCAGCTTCCCCGCGGACATCGTGCCGACCCTGGCCGAAGCCAGCGACGGCGCCGCCGGCCAGCTCGACGCCTACCGGCTGCTGCGCGACTACGGCATCGTGCGCATTGACAACCTCGGCACCGAGCCTGAGCAGACCGAGCAGCTCGCCAACCTCGTCGGCCCCATCGACGAGACGACGGTCTATGGCCGCATCTACGACGTGCGAGCCGAGCCGGTGGCGAAGCTGGGTGCCAAGATCGTCATGGCCCAGGCACCCCACATCGACGATGCCTTCTACTACTCGCCGCCGGGTATTGACATCTTCCACTGCCTGGCCAATACCGACGTGGGCGGCCTGAGCACCTACGTCGGCGGCTTCGCCATCGCCGAGTCGCAGCGGCTCGACCCGTGGTCCCACGACCAGTACCTGCCGCTACATGCTCAACATCGCCGGGCACCCCGTCACGCTCAAACCCATTCCTGCCAGCGACCTCGAATCTCAAACAGAGGAGCTGTGGGCCGAGGCATTGTCGATCAACCTGCTGTCGGCGTTTCGCACTGCAAGGGCGGCGGCGCCGTCCCTGACGGCATCCCGCGGCGCCATCGTGAACACGGCATCGATGTCAGTGTGGCGAGGCGGCGGCTCCAGCTCGCCCTACAGCGTCGCGAAAAGCGGAATCATCACGCTCACCAAGGAGCTGGCACGCGGCCTCGCCCCCGAGGTGCGGGTGAACGCCATCTCCCCCAGCTACGTACACCCGGAATCCACCAACTTCCCGATTCGCTGGGAGACCGTTTTCGAAGACTCCAAATCGCTGCCGCTGGGCCGCCCCGGCACCGCCGCGGAGTACGCCGACGCGTGCCTGTTTCTGTGCGCCGGCGCCAGCTACATCACGGGCCAGACCATCCACGTCGACGGCGGATGGAGCGCCTAGCTGGACGGCTCCACGGCTCCACGGCTCCACGGCTCCACGGCTCCACGGCTCCACGGCTCCACGAACAATGACAACCGCACCGGCACCAATCGCCGGCAACCATCAACGGAAACGCAGCCCAATGACCAAGCCCGAGAAATGGTCCGATCCGGACAAGAAGCTGTTCCCTCACCAGGTGGGATTCACCGCGCCGCCAATGGACTTCGACGCCGCGCCCAGCGACTTCCTGCGCATGTGCCCGGAGACCGTCGGCGTACACGGGCGCCTGCTGCACGCTCCCGACTACGCGCACCGGCTCAGCGACCGTGCCGGACTCTTCCACCTGCTCGAAGAGACCGTGCACTGCCTGTCCAACGGCGGCGCCGACGTCGTCGGCCAGGTCGGCACGAATTGGGTGCACGCCAGCGGCACCGACGGTGTGCCGCGGCGCTTCGTCAGCCTTGGGGCCGACATCGAAGAACAGATCGGCGTCCCGGTCATTTCCTCGGACATCAGCCTGTACTGGCGAATCTTCCGCACCCTCGGCGTAGCACCGCTGGGTCGGCAAGGTTCGCTGCTGGCCTCGCTGCAATCGTCGGCGGATCCCGAAGCGGATTCCTGATGCGGGGGGAGGCGGTGGCGGTTCCGGTGCTTTGTAGTGGATGATTCGCCGACGAGCGCCGTCGGTCAGCCGCCCATCGCTGCGGCGGGTTGCGGCCGCCGCGTCGCCCGGCGCACCCCGGTGAACGTCAAGAAGGTGGCCACAACCAGCGCCACGCCGAACAGCGCATTGGCGTAGTTCACACCCCGGTACTCGAATGTCGCGTACAGCGCACCCGAGGTCAGCCCGGCCAATGCGCCCGAGCCGATCATGGCGAAGTCGCCGACGCCTTGCACTGCGACTCGTTGGTGGATGGGGTACAGCGTCACCAGCAGGCTCGACGCCGCGATCACCCCGAAGCACCAGCCCAAGCCGATGAGGAAGTTCCCCATGAACACACCTACCGCGCCCGCCGGCGGGGTGACTGCCGCCCACCACGCTCCCCACGTACACAACCCACCCGCGATGTACAGCATCGGGTAGTTGCCGATGCGGTCGGTGAGTTGCCCAATGATCGGCGAGAACAGGTACATGCCCAGAATGTGGAAGCCCATCATGAACCCGATGGCGTTCTGAGACTGGCCGCCCGCATCCATGTGCAACGGCGTCAGCGCCATGACGCCCACCATCGTCACCTGGCTGACGATCATCGCCAGCACGGCCAAGCGAGCCTGTGGCTTGTGCCAGATCAATGCCAGCGCGCCGCGCGCCGTTGGCGTCGACACGTCCGCGTTCGATCGGCTGCGGGAGCCATTGCGTGATTCGCTGAGATCGTTCGCTACCTCCAGCGGGTCGGGCCGCAAGAACAGCTCCACGATCGCGGCGGCAACCAGGAACATCACAGCGGCGAACACGTACGAGCCGGTCTTGTCGGGCAGTCCCAACGTGCGTCCGATGTCGCTGGCGGCGCCCGACACCACCGAGCCAGCGGTCGAGCCGAACGTCGTGGCCCACACGATCATGCTGATCGTGCTGGCGCGCCGGTGCTCGGGTGCGAGGTCGGACGCTGCGTAACGAGTCGCCAAGTTGGCAGCGCTGCCCGCTCCCGCGCCGAAGACGCCCAGGCACAGCAGTGGATAACTCAGCAGGATTGCGCCGAACACCGCAAGCGTCGAACCAGCGGCCCCCACGAGGTACCCGAAACGCAGCCCGACGCGCCGCCCCTGGCGGTTCATCAGTCGCGACATCGGCACGGCGACTGCCGCCGCACCGATCGACAGGCAGCTGGCGGCAATCGTGGCAAGCGTCGAGCTGCCGGTGATGTCCTTTGCGAGCAGAGCGCTGACGATGTAGGTGGCCACGAGGCCGAAGCCGCCGGCGGCCTGGCTGGCAATCAGCACGACAACGGTGCGCTTTTGGATGCGCTCGCGGTCCGAATGCGAGTACGCGGAGCCGCGCTCGACCGCAAACACTGTGCCCCCCGACATCACAACAGCATGGCGTACGCGCTGGCACGTCACACGGTGAGCCCGCCTGCAGGTGCTGCCGACACAAGCGGCGGTCCCACAAGCCCGCAGCGCTTGGCCCCCGCAGTCGGCGCGATGGCCCGCTCACGCACCGGCGACGACACCGCAGCAATCCGAGGAACGCGCGTAAGGTCCGCGACATGCACGTCGGCATCACTCCCATCAACTCGGCCGCCTACCTCGACCCGGGATTCCTGCGATCGTTCGCGCAGCAGCTCGAAGAGCTTGGCTACGAGTCGGTGTGGACGTTCGAGCACGTCATCGTGCCCCACGACTATGAGAGCCGATACCCGTACCACCCCAGCGGCAAGCTGGGCCTCCCGACAGGTTCCGGATTCACCGACCCGTTCATCGCGCTCACCTACGTCGCCGGTGCCACACAGCATCTGCGCCTCGGCACCGGCGTCAACATCGTCACGCAAGCCAACGCGCTGTACTTCGCCAAGCAGGCGTCATCGCTTGACCATCTCTCGGGCGGACGGCTGGAACTCGGCATCGGCGTGGGCTGGCTGGAAGAGGAATTCGACGCGATCGGCGTGTCGTTCGGGCGTCGAGGCGCCCGAGCCGACGAGTACATCGACGCGATGACCGCCGCCTGGAGCGGCGATGACGTCGACTTCCATGGCGAGTTCGTGGACTGGTCCGGCTTCTCGATGCTGCCCACACCGGCGCAGCGGCCGCGCATGCCGCTGCTCATCGGCGGCACAACTCCCCCGGCGATCCGCCGCCTGGTGGCCCGCGGGGACGGCTGGTACGTCATCCACAAGGACCTCGACGACTTCAAGCGACTCATGGACGAGATGCGCGCCGAATGCGACCGCCAGGGCCGTGACCCCGCCGAGCTGGCACTGACCGCCTACTGGAACTTCCACCGCGAGGGCGTCGACGGCCTCGAGGTGTACCGCGACCATGGCGTGCAACGCCTGCTCGTCAACACCGCGGCATTGCGCATGGGCCAACCCGAAGCTGCCATCGCTCAGTTCGCCGAAGAGGCCCTGCCGGCCTGCAACGAGACCTAGCCGCGGCTGTGTTCAGCCATCGTTGATGGAGATGCGGATACTGCCGCTGGGGTGCAGAGAGCAATAGCCGGAGATGACGGCCACGTCGCCGAAGGTGCGCTCGAAGCGCTCGCCGGGGACAACCTCGTAGGGGCCGATGTCGTGGGCGGCTGAGTCGCGGTTGACGATCACCAGCACGTCTCGGAGTTTGAAACTCAAGTCGGCGGGGAAGATCTCGACGTCCTCGCCAGCGGCCAGCCGGTTTGTCGACTGGGCATGTCAGTCGTCGGACCAATTGCGCTCGGACTGGGCGAAATAGGTGTGCCGGGCGGTGCGCGAGCTGTCGCTCTTGCCCATGTAGCCCACGGCGATGTGATCGAGATGGTTGATAGCGCGGCCCAGCGGCATGGCCTGTGCATTGATGGACGCCTTGGAGGCTGTGACCGGCACTGGCGGCTGGTTCACGACGGCGGCGGCCAGCTGCTCGGCAGCGGGCACCAGCTCGTCGTCGCTTGACACCGTCTCGGTGAAGAAGCCGAACTTCTCCAACTCGGCCATGCCGTAGGTGCGTCCCAAGATCAGCATTTCCTTGGCGCGGTGCGGCCCCACCAGGTTCACGAGCGCCGGCACTGAGTGCCAGGTGAGGTTGAACCCGATGCTGACCTCGTTGAGCGTCAGGCTGATCGACGGGCTGCCGATGCGGAAGTCGCAGGCTGCGGGCAGCACCCCTCCCCCGCCGATCATGTAGCCGTGGCACAGCGCGATCGTGATCGGGTTGAGGTGCATCAGCGTGTCGTACATGCGGGCGCCGTGCTTCGAGCCCAGCATCGCGTCGAGGCTGGTGCCAGCCCGCTGCTTCAGATCGGCGCCTGAGGAGAGGCTCTTGCCTTCGCCCCGCACGATCACGACCCGCACCGAGGTGTCGGCGTCAAGCGCCAGACACGCTGCATGCACATCGGCCACCAGCTGGCCGTTGACGGCGTTGTGAACCTCAGGCCGGTTCAGCACCAGATGCCGCACCGGCCCATCGCCGTCGATCCGCACTGTCTCGAGTTTCACTGTCATCGCTGCACTCCCGGGTCAAGGCCGCCGTTGGGGCGCGCAGTTTGACATGCCGCACCGGTGCTCGGCCCGGGCGACCCGGGTCTCGGGATCGAGGCGGCTGTTCGGGGCGGCTGTCGCAGAGACATCCCCAGATGGCGCCTGCATCGTCCGGGCATCCTGGGGTTCGGGATCGGGGCTACTGCGGCCGCCGATCTATGAATCGTCGTAGTCGGGCGCGGTGCCGGAACCCTGGTCAAAGCCGGGACCCTCGCCGGGGCCGGAGCCCATCATGTCGCTGAAATCACCCACGATCTCATCGGCGGGGGGTGCGGTGATCGTGATGTCGGCGTCGTAGTCGAAGAAGTCGATCATGATGGCGAATCCGGGGAGCTCCTCGGCATCGGCGCCGAGATCTTCCGCGAGGTCGCCGAACATCGACCCCAGATCCAGGCTGACTCGCCGCGTGAGGCCGTCGCCGTCGATCCAGATGTCGGTAGCCAAGCCGTCGCCGAACATCTCCGCGGGGAACAGGGCCGCCCCGTCACCGCCGTCGGGCCCAGCCCCCTGTGATGCAGCCCCCTGTGATGCAGCTAAGGCCGCAACGTCGAGGGTGTAGCGGATGTGTGTCATCGGCTCGCCGTCGACTTGCTCCGAGCCGAAGGTCTCGGCATCGGCCACGAATTCGATCAGATGGGTGTTGTCGTTCGGCGCAGGGCAGCCGCCGGCGCGAGGAGCCTCACCGGGCAGCGGCGAGGGGCACAAGATGCCCATGCTCGCTGCTGCTTCGGCATCGAGCGTGAACCAGCCGTCGGGCGGTGCCCCAAGGGCCAGACCCTGCAACTCTTCGGGAACGGCAAACCGGACGTAGGTGGCGCCCTCGACCATCAGGATCTCGAACGCGAGACCGCCCGCTGCCGGGTCGTCGACGCTCATCGTCATCGCCATATTGGCGTCGGGGTCGACCTCAAACGACAGCGTTATCGCTGCGAATCCTCCGAAGTCAGACAGCATCTCGCCGCGCACCGAGCGCCCCGCGCTCGACTCGAACGCATACGTGAGCAGCTCCAGCGGATCCGTGGGCAATTCGGCAGCCACGACGGCGGTCGTGGCGGGGGCCGCCGCAGTTGTCGGCGCGGCGGCGGTGTCGTCGGCCGACGATTCGGTCACCACTTCGTCGACAGCCTCGGCTTCGATGCTGCTCCCGCACGCAGCGACAGTCAGCGATGCCGCCGCGACGACCGCGGCGGTCGTGGCCCAGCGAGCCTTCACGCAAATCAACTCCTTGCCGGATCGCAGGCAGCGTCCACGACAAACCTCAGACACGAACCGGCCTGCGGCCAGTGTCTCATACGTTCATGTCCGCACAGGGTCAGATATTTCGCGTTGTTGGCGATGAATCGGCGCCAACGCAGCCGCTGTGACAACCGCCGGGCTACAACGGATGGGCGCCAGGGTCCATGCCGAGACGGGTGCGGCCGTAGGCCTCGCCCACCGTGTCGAGATCGGCGACTTGGTGCTGGCTGGCCATTGTCACGTCTCGGAATGTTTGCTGCAGGCGGCTGCCGTCGAACACGGCTCGTCCGCCGGCCGCTGTGGTGACACGGTCGAGTGCCCGTCGGCACAGCTCGATGGCGTAGCTGCCTTGATACTTCGCCTGCGCCCGCAGCTGCTTGGAATCGGCCCCGTCGGCAGCTTGGCGCAACAACCCCAGCGTGTCGTCGATCAGCAGTTCGGCCGAGCGCACCTCGGTGTTTGACTCAGCCAAACGCATGTGCAGGCCTGGCCGTTTGGATTTCGGCGACCCCATGTAGCGGTCGTCCTGGGTGCCGAGACGGTCGGCGGCATCGTCGAGCCCGGCGCGGGCAAGCCCGAGTGCCGCCGCGGCCACATGCACCGCCAGCCCGGGTAGGACCGGCGTGCGGTACACGGTGGTGCGGTGGCGGCTCGACCACGGCGAACGGCCACCGAGCAGATCGCCAGAGTCGACCGTGCGGTGCGTCGGCACGAACGCCCCGTCTGCAACCACGTCGCATGAGCCCGTCCCACGCAGTCCGATGGCATACCAGTTGTCGTCGACTTCGATGTCCTCACGCGGGATCACCACATGGAGCAGGCGGGGCCGCTTGCCTTCGGCTAGTACCTGGGAGCCCAGCAGGAACCACTTGCCCCACACCGCACCGCTGGTGAACGGCCAGCGGCCATCGACGAGCCACCCGCCGTCGCATTCGGTGGCTGAGCCGACCGGCGCCAGCGAACCCGGCACGATCGCATCGGGATCGACCCCGTACACCTCGTCCTGGAGTTCCTCGGTCATCGACCCGAGCATCCAGCTGTGCCCGACCAACACCATCAGCACCCACGCCGCAGCACCGTCGTATAGGGCGGCCTCGCGCACGTTGGCGACCATGTCGGCGAATTCCCGCTCGTCGCCTCCGGCGCGCTCGGGCACCAGCAGGCGCAACGCGCCGGCGTCACGCAGTGCCGTCATGGCACCCTCGGCCAGCCGGCGATGCTCCTCATTCCACGCGGCATGTTCGGTCAGAACGGCGCCGGTGAGCTCGTCGATGCGCAGGTCCGGGCCTGAACCGTTCGAGCCGTTCGAGCCAGCCGAACCGGACACATCGGTCGCGCTCATCTCACTATTCCTACTGCACTTCGGTCTTCACGTCTGCGGGTTCGCTGCTCTTACTTCACGATTCCTGCGGCGCGCAACTCGGCGATGGCGTCGGTCGACCTGCCCAGCTCGGTCAGGATCGCGTCCGTGTCCGTGCCCCGCTCGACGGCGGGGCGCAGCTCGGGCACGCCGCCTGCGATGAGCGCGGCGGGGCGGTTCTGACGGATCCGGCCGACGATCGGGTGGTCGACCTCCCGGATCACTCCCGAGTGCTGCACCCCGGCGTCGTTGGCGACCTCGTCGGGACGCAGCGCCGGCGCTACCGGCACGTCTGCAGCGATGAGCCGCTCGACAACGTCGTCACGGGCCACATCGGCCACCACTTCGCCGAGCGTGTCGATCATCTCGCCGAAGTGCGCCGCCCTCGGCCCGGCCTCGGCGAAGCGGGGGTCGCTCAGCAGGTCGGGCCGGTCGAACGCATCGGCCACGCCCTTCCAGTGGCCGTCGGTGAGCGGCATGACAGCCACGTAGCCGTCCCTGCAGCCCAACAGCCGGTAGTCGGCCAGCAGGTTGGGACGATGGTCGGCGTCGTCGGCCAGCACGACGTGCTCCATCATCGCGTCGGGCCACATGAAGCTGACTGCGGAGTCCAGCAGCGACAGCTCCACATGCTCGCCGCGGCCGGTTCGTTCTCGTGCATAGAGCGCGGCGCACACTGCCTGGGTCCACGTCAGCGACGTGACCTTGTCGGGGATGAAGCTGCGCACGAACTGCGGCTCGTCGTCGCCGCCCTGAACGCTGGCGATGCCCGACCAGGCTTGGATGACCGCGTCATAGGCGGGACGTTTCGAATAGGGCCCGTCGCGGCCGAAACCGCTGATCGACACGTAGATCACGTCCGGGTTTCGCTTGCGCACGTCGGCCTCGCCGATGCCCAGCCGCGCGGCCACCCCCGGTCGGTACGCCTGCACGAAGACGTCGGCGGCGGCAAGCAAGTCAGCCATGATCTCGCGCCCCGCCGACGAGGCGATGTCCATGCACAGCGAACGCTTGCCGGCGTTGAGGTTGGCAAACCAGCCCGACATGCCGTTGCGGCTCGACCCGAACATCCGCAGCGGATCGCCGACGACGGTGTCCTCAACCTTGATGACCTGCGCACCCTGGGACGCCAACAGGTGCGTGCCGCCTGGCGCGGCGATGAACGTGGCGATCTCGACGACGCGGATGCCCGCCAGCGGTCCTGGTCCGTTCGACATCTCCGCCCGCAGCTAACAGGTCAAGTTGCCACGGCGGATCATCGTCGGGGACCACCGCAGTACCCGGACTCCCCGGATTGCGGCCATGGAGTTGATTCCGCCGAGAGTAATCAGGCCCGAGGAGTTGATTCCGCCGACCGAGATGAGGCCGATGCTGTTCAGTCCGCCGATGGTGACCACGCCGATCGAGTTGGCACCGCCGATTGCCACTACGCCGATTGCGTTCCAGCCACCGATCGCGACGATTCCGATGGCGTTGTGTGTGCCGACGGCGAAGGCGGTGACGTCGGACGCCGGAACGTCGTCGAGGACGCCCCATTGAGTGAACGCGAACAGGATCGCCATGCCCACGGCGAGCGTGAGTGCCCACAGCCACGCGGCGCCGTTCGCAGAAATTCGGGCCTCATCGGCCGCAGTGCTGGCCATCGCCGGCCCCCCCCAGGTGGATGCACCACCCGCTGCGAAGCTAGCAGTCGGCTCGAACGTCGATTCTGGTCCGCGGCGGGCGTGACTGCGCCAGGTCCGACCAGATCTACATTGGCGCTCGCAGGGCGGCGTGCGATGACCGTCGCCCAGCGACATTGAGCGAGGACGAGCACTATGGACGAACTTCCCGACTTCAGCGGCCTGCGGGCGCTGTTCATCAACTGCTCGATCAAGTACGACCCGGCACAGGCCCATACCCGGCGACTGATAAACCGTGCTGCCGGGGTGATGCGCACAGGGCGTCGACGGCGGGATCATCCATGCCCTCGAGCACACCATCGCCTTCGGCATGGAGAAGGACCACACGCTCAACGGCATCGCCGACGACTGGCCGCAGATCCACGCCAAGATCATGGAGGCCGACATCTTCGTGATCGGCACACCCATCTGGCTGGGCGTGAACTCAAGCGTGGCGACGCTGGTGGTCGAGCGCATGTACGCCCACAGCGGCGACTGCAACGCCAAGGAGCAAGACCCCGAAGCCGACTGAACGCGGCTCTGTTCCGCGCACAGCGACGGCGCGAGGCGCGAGACTGCGCGCTGCGATGAAGCGGGAAGCCAGGGGGACTTGTGACGGCGACGATTGCTGAGCTGGCGGCGGGTTACCGGGACGGGTCCCGCAGTCCGGTCGAGGCCACCGAGGAATGCCTGGCTGCCATTGAGGCGCTGGACGGGCGGGTCGGTGCCTGGCAGGCAGTGCACGCGGACGAGGCCCGGGGGGCGGCGGAGGCTGCCGATGCGGTGCTGGCGCTGGCGGCGGGTGAGCCGCTGGGGCCGTTGTGGGGTGTGCCGTTCGCGCTGAAGGACATCGTGGACGTCGAGGGCCGGGTCACGACCGCTGGCTGCGCGGAGTGGGCCGACCGATCTCGCCGGCCACCGCCACGATCGCGCAGCGCTTGCTGGATGCCGGTGGGATCCTGCTGGGCAAGACCAAGACCGTCGAGTTTGCGATGGGCGGTTGGGGCACCAACCAGCACATGGGCACACCGTGGAATCCGTGGGACCCCGAAGTGGCCCGCACGCCGGGCGGCTCGTCGTCGGGTTCGGGCACGGCGGTGTCGTCGGGCATGGTGCCATGCGCGGTGGGCACCGACACGGGCGGGTCGGTACGACTGCCAGCCGCGATGTGCGGGATCGTCGGGCTCAAGACCACCGAGGGCCTGCTGCCGATCGACGGGATCGTTCCGCTGTCGCACACGCTGGATACGCCCGGGCCGCTGACCCGGTCGGTGCTCGACGCGGCGCTCATGTTCGACGCCATGTTGGGCACGCCGCCCGCTGCCGTTGAGCGGGACTGGCTGGCGGGCACCGGTCGCTACGGGGCACTGCAAGCCGGAATGGGGGGCCGCCGCATCGGCTGCCTGACCGACACCGAACGCATGGGCGTGGATGCCGCCCAGCTCGCCGCCTACGACGCTGCGCTCGAGGTGCTGTCCGGGCTCGGCGCCGACGTGGTTCCCTTCGACCTGCCGACATCGTTCGAGGAGTTGAAGAACACCAGGTTCTTGATCGTGACGGCGGAGTCGTACCACTACTACGGCGCGCTCATGGAGGACCCGAACTCGAAGGTGGACGAGCGGGTGCGAGCGAGAGTCCTGGCGGGCGCCAACATCTCGGCCTCCGACTACATCGCGGCCACGCTCCAGCGACGCATCGACCTTGCCGAATTTGCGGCAGCGTTCGAGGGCTTCGATGCGATGGTGACGCCGACCACGCCGATGCTGCCATTGCCAGTTGACGAAGCCGACGAGACGACCACCCCGGCACTGTTCACCCGGGCAGCGAACTTTCTCGCGCTGTGCGGCACGACTGTGCCGACCGGTGTGTCGCCCGGCGGATTGCCGACGTCGATGCAGTTCGTCTGCCGGGGCGGCGACGAGACGCTGTCGCTCGCACTAGCGGCGGCGTACGAGGCGGCGCGGGGCCCGATGCCAGCCCCGCCACTGTGGGCAGGGCCGGCGACTGAGGCCCCAACCGATCGCTGATCCCAACGAGTCAGAGCCGAACCTGTTGCGTCACGCGCTGCGCAGAGTTCATCCGCGCCGTTCGTGGTAGAGATGCCCGCGTGATCGTGCTCCCGCTGCACGCTCGGCGAGCCAGGCAGACGCACTCATGGGCAAGGCAACGGTGATCGGCAGCTTCGAATGCCAGGACGGCAAGGGCGACGAGATGGCGGCCGTGCTGGCCTCGATGGTCGAAGCCGCCTCCGAAGAACCCGGCGTGGAGATCTACTCGTACCACCGCGGCGAGGGAAACACGTTCTGGTTCTTTGCCCTCATGACCGATGCCGAGTCGATGCAGCACCACGGCCAGTCCGAAGCCATGCAACAGGCGATGGCTGCGTTCATGACGCTCATGGCGTCACCTCCCCAAATGCAGATGACCACACCGATCGCCGCCATCGGCCTCGACCTCTGAGCGCGACGCGTCTGCGCCACGTGTGAGCAGGTGGCACGTGCTCAGCCAACAGCCGGCCGGTCAGCACCACCTCGATGCACTCAGGATCGAGCTGAGACAACGACTCGGCGCGGCCCCGGAGTTGGCTCGGCACCATGAGCTCTCGGTTCGTGCTTCCCGCCGGTGTCGGCGCCGCAGCCAGCCATTCCTCGCATTGCGGATCCGCTGTTCGACATTCAATTCGGCCACGACTCAGTCCCTCCCGGCATCGCCAGTTGCGCCGACGTTCTTCTACTAGCCGAGGTTGCGCGCCCGCTCGGATCGACGCATATCCGAGCTTCCGAAACTCATTCTTGATGTACGTCAAATTGACGTACAGTCTCTGCCGTGAGCACCAAGTCAGAACGTTGGACACTGCGGGTGACGCCCGCGCAGAACACGATCGTGCGCCGAGCGCTCGACGCCACCGGGGTGTCGCTCAACGAGTATGTCGTCAACTGCGCCTTGGAGTCGGCTGCCAACGATCTCGCCGACCGCCACGTGTTCGCAGTATCGCCCGACGCGTGGGCAGAATTGCAAGCAGTTCTGGACCGACCTACGAATCCCAAACCCCGAATCTCCGCGCTGCTTGCCGAACCCTCCGTGCTCGACGCCTCCGAGTGAGCGGATACCAGGGTCCACAACTGCTGGCGCCCTCACACGACGCAAACAACTTCGACTGCGGTGACGACGCACTGAACGACTGGTTACGTCGGCGCGCTCCACGCAACCAGCGCGAAGGTGCAAGTCGAACGTGGGTCGTCACCGACGGCACCCGCGTCGTCGCGTTCTACGCGTCGAGCGCCGCCGTCGTTGCTCGCACCGATGCCACCAAGCGGGCGGCGCGCAACCAGCCGGATCCGATTCCCGCGATGCTGCTGGGCCGCCTCGCAGTCGACCGCGAACACCAGGGCGCTGGGCTCGCCGCTGCGATGCTCGGCCACTTCCTGCTCAAGGCGCTCGAAGTGGCTGAGATCACGGGCCTTCGAGTCGTGCTCGTGCATGCCAAAGATGATCAAGCCGCCAGCTTCTACGGCCACTTCGGGTTCGAGCCCTCGCCCATCGACGACCTGACGCTGATGCTGTTGCTCAAAGACATCCGCGACTGATCGTTCGGGCCCACCCCTTAGGGCCGAGCGTTTGGAACAGGTCCACTAGGTGACAGTGGGGGTTGCGGGGCTAGGGGAAGGATCTGACCTCGACAAAGCCAACCGCCGTGAAATCGCCGTCGAAGGCCAACGCTTCGGTGATGCGCTCGCGGCGCATGATCTCGAAGCTCGTGGCGTCCACGTAGGAATACGGGCGCTCATCGCGACCGTGCAACCACACCCACGCCCGCTCGTCGACCGCGTTGTCCACCACGACTACCGACACTCGACTCGAGCGCGTGATCATGTCCACGAATCGAACCGCTGCGGCATGACCGGCCCGCCGCCTCAGCCACGTCCACGTCTCGCCGAGCACCAAGTTGGATGTCCGCACCGGGCTCTGGTCCTGTCGCCACAGTCGGGCGGCGTCGGCATGTCGACGGTCGCGCGGCACTTGAAGACCGACCCAAAACGAGGTGTCGGCGAACCTCACTGAGGCAATCCGTACACCACGGCATCGATGTCGTCGTCGGGGTCGACATCGACAGAACCGACGAGCTCATCGACCGCATCGGGCGAAGCCTGAAGCCGGGTGCCCAATGAATCGCGCACCGCGTCACGAACCAAGGCCGAACGCGACGTACCGAGGCGCGCCGCTTCCGCCGACAAAGCCTCATCGACCTCGTCGTCGATATAGAGCTGTATACGCCTCATGAGCACTGTATACACCATTCCGACGTGGTATCCGCTGCCGACGATTTCGCTGGCCGCCACCTCCTCGCAGTGTTGTCGACGGCGTGCGCTGAACTGCAGACGGTTTTGGATCGATCCGTTGATGAACGAGTTCAGCGACTCAGCGACTCAGCGAGGCTGTGAGGCTCTGAGGCTCTGAGGCTCTCGTACGCTGGGAGCCGTGCTCGCGGTGCTGATCCTGTTGCTTGTGTCGGTGCCGCTGCTTGAGCTGTACGTGATCGTGCAGGTGGCAGGCGGCCTCGGCGCCGGTCAGACGATCGTGCTGCTGCTGGTGGTGTCGGTGGTCGGGGCGTGGATGGTGCGGCGCTCGGGGCTCGGCGTGCTGAACCAGATCCGAACCCGTTTGGAGCAGGGCGAGATACCGGGCAATGAACTGGTCGACGGGCTGCTCATCGTGCTTGCCGGGGCATTGATGCTGACACCGGGATTCATCACCGATGCGGTCGGGCTGCTGCTGCTGTTCCCGCCCACCCGGATGGCCGTGCGGTCGGTACTGGTGCGCCGCTACTCCAAGCGCATCACCGTCGCCGGCTGGTCTCCCGGCTCGGGCAGTCCGGGCAGTCCGGGCGATCGGCGCGGAACCGGCGATCGGCGCGGAACCGGCGGTCGGCGCGGACCGGGCGCTCCTGGTCGCTTCGGCCGGACGCTCGACGCCGAGAGCTTTCCGGGCGACGACGACGGGCCGCACACGGACGCCGTTTGACAGCACGGCATCACAGCTATGGCGCCGACGCCGTTCACCCGCACGGTTCGCCTCGGGAATGTGCCCATTGCCACCACGGGCGCGCCGACCCCAGATGCAGCGTGCGAAGCTCTGCGAACCGTCAGACATGGAGGAGCTGTGGGCGAGCCGACCGTCGAATTCCAGACGCACCCGAGCCGGTACCGCCACTGGTCGCTCAGTGTCGACGGCCCGATCGCCACGCTCACCATGGCCGTCGACCCCCACGGCGGCCTGCGCGACGACTACGAGCTGAAGACCAACTCCTATGACCTGGGCGTCGACATCGAGCTCGCAGATGCAGTCCAGCGACTGCGGTTCGAGCACCCGGGCGTCAAGACCGTGGTCGTCACCGGCGGCCTCGACAAGGTTTTCTGCGCCGGTGCCAACATCGGGATGCTGGCCGGCGCCAGCCACGGTCACAAGGTGAACTTCTGCAAGTTCACCAACGAGACCCGCAACGGCATCGAGGACGCGACCGAAAACTCCGGCCAGGCATGGATCGCCGCTGTCAACGGGACGGCGGCCGGCGGCGGATACGAGCTGGCGCTGGCCTGCGACGAGATTCTCCTCATCGACGACAGGGCATCGGCGGTTTCGTTGCCCGAGATTCCTCTCCTGGGGGTGCTCCCGGGCACCGGCGGGCTGACTCGGCTCGTCGAGAAGCGCCACGTGCGCCGCGACCTGGCCGACACGTTCGCCACCCGCTCCGAGGGATTGCGGGCCAAGGCCGCACTCGAGTGGCAACTGGTCGACCACATCGCCCCGGCGAGCGGATGGGATGACCTCGTCGGCGCCCGCGCAGCGACACGAGCAGCCCAAAGTGACCGACCCGACGATCAGGCCGGCATCGAACTCGCGCCGCTCGAACGCACCGTGAGCGACGACGCCATTGCCTACACCGCGGTCCAGATCGCCATCGACCGCAACAACGGCACCGCGTCGTTCGTGGTGCGCGCCCCGCAGGGCGAGCAGCCGCGGAACGGGAGCGAGTTCGCGGCGGCAGGCGCAGGCGCTGGCACAGGCGCATGGATCCTCCGTGCCGTACGCGAACTGGACGACGCCATTCTGCATCTGCGATTCAACGAGCCAGAGATCGGCACCTGGGTGTTCCGCACCGACGGCGACCCCGATGCGATCGCGCAGGCCGAGTCGATGTTCGCAATCGATGCACACCATTGGCTGGTCCGCGAAACCCGGCTCTTGTGGGCACGAACGCTGTCGCGACTCGACGTCTCGGCGCGATCGCTCGTCACGTTGATCGAGCCGGGCAGCTGCTTCGTCGGCACCCTCGCAGAGCTTGCCCTCGTGGCCGACCGCTCGTTCATGCTTGAAGGCACCTGGGAAGAACTCGACGATCCGCCGGCGCCGGCAACCATCCGCCTCACCGAGGCCAACCTCGGCTGGTACCCGATGGCCAACGACCTCACCCGGCTGCGGACCCGCTTCTGGGGTCGCGACGACGCCTACGACACCGCAGCGGCGCTGGCAGGCAAGGATCTTGCGGCCCGCGACGCCCTCGATGCCGGGCTGGTGACGTTCGCACCCGACGACATCGACTGGCCCGACGAGATCCGGGTGATGCTCGAAGAACGCGACAGCTTCAGCCCGGATGCCCTGACCGGCATGGAGGCGAACTTCCGGTTCGTCGGCCCCGAGACCATGACCACCAAGATCTTCTCGCGGCTCTCCGCCTGGCAGAACTGGATCTTCCAGCGACCGAACGCCGTCGGGCCGCAAGGCGCACTCCAACGCTTCGGCACCGGCTCCCGGCCCGACTTCGACCCCAAGCGAGTGTGACCCGATGACGTCCGTCGACATCGATGCCAAGATCCCGAACAACGTCAACCTTGCGGGTGATCGCCGGCTTCAGCGAGCGCTCGAACAATGGCAGCCGAAGTTCATCCGGTGGTGGGAAGAACTTGGACCGTCTGCGTTCCAGCGCAACCGGGTGTACCTGCGCACCGCCATCGACGTGGGCCAGGACGGCTGGGCCAACTTCGGACACGTGGAGATGCCCGACTACCGATGGGGCATCTTCCTCGCCGATGCCGAGCCCGGCCGCACGATCGCATTCGGCGACCACAAGGGCCAGCCGGTGTGGCAGGAGGTGCCCGGCGAGTTTCGGTCAGACCTGAGGCGCCTGCTCGTGGTCCAGGGCGACACCGAACCGGCATCGGTGGAGCAGCAGCGCCACCTCGCGCTCACGGCACCATCGCTGTATGACATGCGGAACCTGTTCCAGATCAACGTCGAGGAGGGCCGCCACCTGTGGGCGATGGTGTACCTGCTCCACGGCTACTTCGGCCGCGACGGCCGCGACGAAGCCGACGAGATGCTCGAACGCCACTCGGGCGACAGTGACAACCCGCGCATCCTGGGCGCCTTCAACGAGGAGACGCCCGACTGGCTTTCGTTCTTCATGTTCACCTACTTCACCGACCGTGACGGCAAGTACCAGCTGGCGTCGCTGCGCGAATCGGCGTTCGATCCCCTCTCGCGCACGTGCGATTTCATGCTCAAGGAGGAGGCCTATCACATGTTCGTCGGGGCCTCGGGGGTGGGCCGGGTGGTCCAGCGCACCGTCGAGTTGATGCGCCAGCACGACACCGACGACGTGCATCCCTATGGCGGCTTCAACCTGGACTTGCTCCAGAAGTACGTCAACTTCCATTACGCGGTGTCGCTCGACCTGTTCGGCTCGGAGACGTCGACGAACGCCGCCAATTACTTCGCGTCGGGCCTCAAGGGCCGCTTTCAGGAGGAGCGTCGCCGCGACGACCACCTGCTCAAGAACGTCCATCGCCTGGTTCCCGAGTGCAGCGAGGGCAGGATCGGCAGCCGTGAAGTCACCCAGCTGGCCGCACTCAACGAAACGCTGCGTGAGGACTACAGCGAGGACTGCCGCAAGGGTCTCCAACGCTGGAACCGCACGCTCAGCGACGCCGGCATCGACTTCGGGCTCGAGCTGCCGCACATCGGCTTCCACCGCAACGTCGGCACGTTCAGGGACCACCACGTGAGCCCCGACGGGCGGCTGCTCGACGATGCGGAGTGGAGCGCGGGCGTCGATGACTGGCTGCCCAGCGACGACGATCGGGCGCATGTGCAGTCGGTGATGACCGGTGTGACCGAGCCGGGCAAGATGGCGGGATGGGTGGCGCCGCCGACGCGTGGCATCCACCGCAAACCCATCGACTACGAGTATGTGCAGGTCTGAGTTCGCGAGAGGGCTGGGGGGTCCAGTGGCCGACACCGACGAGTTCAACGCAGCGGCCTGGTTGGTGGACCGCCACGTCGACGAAGGCAGGGGCGACCGTGTCGCCATCCGCTGCGGGGGCCGGTCGACGACCTACGCCGAGTTGCTGGCAGAGATGTGGCGCGCCCAGTGGCTCCTCGACGACCTCGGGGTGCGGGCCGGGGACCGAGTTGCGATGGTCGTCCAGGACGACGAGACATTCCCGGCGCTGTTTCTTGGCGCCCTGCGCGCCGGTGCGGTGCCCATCCCGTTGTCGACGATGCTCGAAGGCACATCGCTGGCGGGAATCGTGGCCGACTGCGGGGCCCGGGTGCTGGCCATTTCCGACACGTTTGCGGGCGTCGCGGCTGACATTGCGGCTGCGGCGCCGGAGTTGCTGCACATTGTGGTGAGCGGCGACGCGACGTCGGTGGCGGCAGCGCTCGGCCGCGATATCGACGTCCGGGCCTGGTCCTACGCCAACAGCTCTACCAGAGCCACCGACACCACCGACAACGCCAACACCAGCGCGGCCAGCGCGGCCGACGACAACGCCAACACCAGCGCGGCCAGCGCGGCCGACGACGACGCCAACACCAGCGACGCCGGCAACGTCATGGAGGCTCCGGTCGCACCCACCACCCGGGGCTCGCAGGCCTTCTGGCTCTACTCCAGCGGGACGACCGGAACGCCCAAGGGCGTCATGCACTTGCACGGGAATCTCCCCGCGACCGTCGAGACGTATGCCTCACGAGTGCTCGACGTCACCCCCGACGACCGCTGCCTGTCGGTCGCGAAGCTCTTCTTCGCCTACGGCCTGGGCAACTCCCTCACGTTTCCGTTCGCCATGGGCGCCACCGCCATCCTTTGCCCCTCGCCGCCGACCCCGGCGCTCATGGCCGAGCTCATCACTGACGAGCGGCCGACGCTGTTCTTCTCCAGCCCCGGATTCTGCGCCGCCATGCTCGACGCCAATCCCCCGCCGTCGACCTTCGGCACCGTCCGGGCGACCGTGACGGCGGGCGAATCCCTGCCGGCCAACGTCCAGACCCGCTTTGCCGAGCTGACCGGAAGCCCTGTGCTCGACGGCATCGGATCCACCGAGCTGCTGCACATCTTCATCTCGAACTCGCTCGACGAACAGGTCCCGGGCTCGAGCGGTCACGTCGTTCCGGGCTACGAGGCAGAACTCCGAGATGACAACGACAACCTCGTCACCGAACCCGACACCCCGGGCTACCTCCACGTCCGAGGGCCATCGGCCGCCACGGGCTACTGGCAGCGTCCCGAAGCGACCGCGGCCGCGTTCCGCGAGGGCTGGGTGCGCACCGGCGACGTGTACAACCGGTCTGCTGCTGGCCACTGGACGTTCCTGGGCCGCAACAACGACATGATCAAGGCAGGAGGCATCTGGGTTTCCCCCGCCGAGGTCGAGAGCGCGCTTATCGAGCACGAATCCGTCCTCGAGGCCGCCGTGGTGGGCGCCCGGAACGACCAGGGCCTCGAGACCGTGGTGGCGTTCGTCGTGACCGCAACGGGAGCATCGATCGACACGGCACTGCTCGAACAGCACTGCCGCAACCGGATGGCAGCGTTCAAGCGGCCTCGCCAGATCCACGTGGTCGACGAGTTCCCGAAGACAGCGACGGGCAAGATCAAGCGGTTCGAGCTCCGCAACCGGCTCACCGAGGCGAACGCCCGAGGGCGGATCGAGGCACCGTGGCGGATTCGGCAGCAGCCTTCGTGAGCGGCGGTGCTGGCAACAGCTATGCCGTCATCAACAACCCTCTGACGGGAACGCCGTACGGGACAGCGCTGTGTATGTGCATCGTTGTGGCAGTGCTCTGCTGGGTGGTCGCGATAGCGACAAGCGACCGCTCCTGGCCGAGGGCCTGTTTCGCTATTGCCGCCATGCAGGGCGCGGGTCCGACAGGGAGTGCTCAGCTGGGGTCGGGCATCTCGGCGGTGCCGTAGCCCTCGTCGAGCATCCACTTGGCATAGTCGGAGCGCCGCAGGGTGGGATCGGTGCCGAACAGCCGCGTGTAGAACACGATCGATTCGTCCAGGTTGTCGACCTGCAGCCCGATGTGCATCCGTCGCATAGCCCGAACGATAGGTCACCCGCCGAGAGTCGCATCGGGGCTGCGTTTGCAGCCGCCGGTGTGCAGAGTCTTGACCCACAACTTGTGGAGCCTGCGACCGACACATTCCTTCGAGCCGACGTTCGCACGTGTCTGGGCGCAGCTGGCAGCGCACAATGGTCGGCGCCCGTCACCGTTGCGACGAACCCGGCGCGACCGGCGCGACGCCCCGAACAGGAGCCTGACGTATGCCCCATGCACCCGCCAACGGCATCGAGCTGTACTACGAGACCCACGGGGATCGGGCCGATCCGGCGCTGTTGTTGGTGAACGGGTACTCCTCGCAGATTCTTGGGTGGTTCGCCGGATTCCGGGAGCGTCTCGCGGAACAGGGACGGTTCGTTGTCAGTTTCGACAATCGGGACGTCGGGCTGTCGACGCATCTGGACGGCGTCGAGGTCGACCTGCGTGCAGTCACAAAGGCTGCGGCGGCGGGAGAGCCGCTGCCGCCGGTGCCGTACACGCTGTCGACGTTCGCCGACGACGCGGTTGGACTTCTCGATTACCTGGACATTGATGCGGCGCACATCGCCGGCGTGTCGATGGGAGGGATGATCGTCCAGCAGATGGCCATCGATCACTCCGACCGGGTGCTGACGATGACCTCGATCATGTCGACGACGGGCGAGCCCGAGTATTTCGAGTCCTCGCCTGAGGCCGGCGCAGCGCTCATGGCGCCGTGGCCGACCGATCGCGACGAGTTCATCGCCGCCGGCGTCGCTTCGCGCAAGATCGGCAGCAGTCGCCGCTACTTCGACGCCGATCTCGCTGCCGAGCTGCTCGCCGCGTCGTACGACCGCATGTTCTACCCCGAGGGTCTCAGCCGGCAGATGTCGGCCGTTCGAGGATCACCGCCTCGTGCTGCGGGACTCCGCCAGCTTCGTGTCCCGACACTGGTGATCCACGGCCGCGACGACGAGCTCATCCTGCCCAAGGGCGGTGAGCGCACCGCCGAGCTCGTGCCGAGCGCCAACCTGTTGTTCCTCGGAGACATGGGTCACGATCTGCCGAAGCCGCTGTGGCCGCTCATCATCGACGCCATCATCAGCCACACCGCTCACGCCAGCCCACGTCCATGAGATCGACCTGAACCGGGACATGACGAAGTGAAGCTCCTGACATGAAACTCCTGGCTTTCGCCGCCTCCACCAGCAGCCAGTCGATCAACCGACAGCTCGTCGACTACGCCATCCGCCTGCTTACCGATGGGCTGGTCGAGGGCGTCCCGGCCCGCGAGGTGGAGGTCCGCACAATCGACCTGAACGACTTCGAGATGCCGATCTACAGCATCGACCGCCAGAACGCTGACGGGATCCCCCAGCCGGCCCACGACTTCTACGACACGATCGGCGCCGCCGACGCGCTGCTGATCTCGTTCGCGGAGCACAATGGCTCCTACACGGTCGCCTACAAGAACGTTTTCGACTGGGCGTCACGGATCAACATGCGCGTGTACCACGACAAACCGATCGTCATGCTCTCCACTTCTCCCGGTGGTGGCGGGGGCGGCTTCGTGCTGCGGTCCGCAGCCCACCTCGCCCAGTATTTCGGCAACGACGTGCTGGCCAGCCTGTCGATCCCTAGGTTCGACGAGAACTTCGACACCGCAACGGGGACCCTCGCCAATCCCGAGCTCGACGTCCAATTGCGAGACGCTCTCGCGACGTTCGCCACCGTTGTTGCCGAAGAATCTGATTCCTGAGTCCTGCAGCCGTCGCTGTGCCCGAAGGCCGGGTCACTCGCCGGCCACCGATTCGATCGCTCGGAGATAGCCGCTCGGGATGGGGGCATTAGCGAGTTCGGCCGGTGTGAGCAGCCCGGCCGTCCCAGCCGAGTACACCCTTGACCGAGACCGGCCAGCGTTCATCGGCCACAGCATCAGCTGCCGGGGGGCCTCAGTTCGTAGCGGCCCGTTGACCGGTTTCGGTGGATGATCCAGCCGTCGTCGTGGATGTGGTGGTGGCAGCCGTTGCAGACCAGCACCAGGTTGTTCAAGTCGGTGCGTCCGCCCACCTTCCAGGGGATGATGTGGTGCGCTTCGCAGTAGTTGGGCGACTTGCCGCAGCCCACGCAGCCTTGGTCTCGGAAGGCCAAGGCGACACGTTGGGCATCGCTCGCAGTGCGTCGCCTCCGGCCCAGGCGCATTTCGTCGGCCGCGGCCCTGAACACTGCGGGCAGGATGTCGGCGTCACACGCCCGTTTGATGAGCTCGTCGATGGGAATGGGGGTTCCATCGCCAAGACGGGCACGCTTGAGCTCGCCTTGCACCACGTCGTAGTCGGCCACGATCAACAGCGCTGTGCCCGAAGGCCGCTTGCCGTCAAGCTCGAGGATCAGCTCGGCGATGGCGTCGGCCGTGCGCTGCTGCGGGCTGCGCCGCGCTGCAGGGTCTTCGCTGCGCCACAGCTCGCGTTCCTTGGCGGAGATCGCCGAGGCGAGCTGCGCACCGGTGATCGGATCGAATTCGGCGCCCAGCACCACCATGCCATTGTCCGAACTGGTGAACACCCGCCCGGAGCGCTGCTCGCGCTGGTGATCCAGCAGCGACTTGCCGTCGTCGATGCTGACGTCGGCCTGGTGGCGCCGCACCGTGCGTGCGAACTGCTCGTAGCTCTGGATGCGTGCAGCGTCGGCCAGCATCTCCTCGTCGATCGGCCCCTCGGCCGCGGCCCGGGCGATGAGCCGCGCATGCGCGAGCGGCATCGCCCCCTCGTCCAATGCCCGCCGCACAACATCGAGGGTGCGCAACTGCACCCCAAGCTCTACGTCTCGCTTGGCATCGCGGCGGGGCGCACCGAGCACATCGCGGGCGGCCCGCTCAGCGCGTTCGGCATCTTCACGGCGAGCGATCTCGCCCAGCACAGCGGCCTTCATCGCCGCCAACGCGGATTCCGCCTGCCCGATCACCCGCAGACGGCCTCGCAACCCCCCGTCAGACAACCCAGCCGCGTCCGCCGCAGCTACGCACACCCCGCCCGTCACGCCGGTCGTTTCCATGCATGCAACCGTAGAATGGAGGTGTCACAAGAACACTTGAAACCTACTGAAACATCAATACACTGCCGTCGCCACTTCAGCCGAGGCATTCGGTTCGTCGGTACGGTGCACCATGCCTGACGCAACCGTGCTCGTCGTCGGCGCAGGACCCGCCGGGCTCGCGATGGCGATCCTGCTCGCACGCATGGGACTCGACACGATCGTCGTGGAGCGTCGCAGCGGCGTGAACCCCCATCCTCGGGCTCGATCGGTCAACGTCCGAACCGCCGAACTGATGCGCCAGTGGGGCCTGCTCGACGAGATCGACGCCGTGAGCCGGCCACGCCGGCGATCGGCTCCTCGACAGCTACGAGACCGAGCGACCCCCCATAGCGGCCTACAACGCGCAGCGCTCTTTCGAGAACGCCCGCAGCGTCGGACGGATCCGGGGGGTGTTCGAATCCGGTGATGCGACCGCCGAGCAGGTGCGCGAGGCCCTCGAGGCGTCGGCGCGCTACGGGAACTGGCTCGGCATGGACCTCGGGCTCCACTACGAACAGGGATGCCTGATCGGTGACGGCACCCCGCCGCCGCAGGTGAACGACCCCGTGTCGGACTACGCCCCCACCGCTCGGCCGGGCCAACGAGGCGCCGTGCTGATCCGACCCGACGGCCACGTCGCCTGGCGCGACCCCCATGCAACGACCGCCGCCGCCATGGCCGCGCTCGACACCCTGCTCGCGCAATGAGAGAAAGGCAGAACACGGGAGGCGATGATCAAGAGCTCATCAGCTTCCACCTCGCCCAGGACATCATCGAAAAGAACGGCCTCGCGGGCAGAAAGGGCGCCCCCGAAACGTTCGATGCATGGGGATTCGTGCACCTCGTAGAGCGAATCGCCCGCCCGACAGACGACTCAGTCGTGGACACAGTTCAGCGACCTCCTCGACCTCTGTGCCTACGTCGAGCTCGACGATGCAATCCGGCGACGGCGCCTCATCGATCGTCATGTGAAATTCGGGAAGGCTCCGCAGGCCGCTGAGACGTTCGGGCACAGTTCCGACGAGAAGAATGCCGAACTCGTGAAGACGACCAAGTCGAGGGCCAGCCTCGTCGTCCAGATGGATCCATAGGCAGCTCAGCGCCACGAGCTCGCCGGCCGCGCAGGGGTCAGAGCCAAATGGCCACCTCCGACTCACGCCTCGATCAGGATGCGACGGTTGTCAATCACGGCCGTAATCTCAACCTCCCCTCCGAGCTGGCCGACGATCGACTTGAGCAATGCAAGCGACAGACGGTGTCGCAGCCACTCCTTGCGCGACCCGTCCACTCCTGTAGCGACCACGCACTTCCCATCCGTCCCAAACATCTTTTCCATACACGAGAACGTAGAAGCGGGGTGTCACAGCCATGATGTTGGGGTCAGCAGTCGGGCCCGGGTCTGACCCAGGGTGTCACGGGCTTTGTGCCTTTTTCGTGATTTGTCGGCTCGGTGTCCTGGCTGCTGGCGCGCACCGGCCGGTCGGGCGGACGTGACTTGATAGGAGCCTTGGCTATGCACCGTGGCTGTGCTGTCCGCCGTCCCGGCCGGTGGTGCCTTGATCACCCGGTTAGGGAGAAAGGCAGGGGTTCATCATGGCTGATGAGGCGGTCGGCGTCTACGGGGGCGTCGACACGCACAAGGAGGTCCATGTCGCTGCGGCGGCCGACCAGGCGGGCCGGGTGCTCGCCACGGCGTCGTTCGGGGCGGACCCGGCGGGGTATCGCCGGCTCGCAGAGTGGCTGGGGTCGTTCGGCCCTGTGGTGCGCGTCGGCGTGGAGGGCACCGGCTCTTATGGGGCGGGGCTGACGCGCCACCTGGTCGGCTCGGGTGTCGAGGTGGTCGAGGTGAACCGGCCGAACCGTCAGATGCGTCGCCGCCGCGGCAAGTCCGACACCGTCGACGCCGAGGCCGCGGCACGCGCTGCGCTCAACGGCGAGGCGGCCACCGTTCCCAAGGGCGGCGACGGGATTGTGGAGTCGATCCGGGCGATCCGGGTCGTGTTGTGCTCGACGCGTGCTCATCGCACCCGCATCTCCAATCAGATCCGCGATCTCATCGTCACCGCTCCCGACCGGCTGCGCAGCGCCCTGGAGCCGCTCACCACTGCGCAGCGGGTGGCTCGGTGCGCTCGGTTCCGTCCCGGCGACCCCGCCGAGCCCGCCGAGGCGGCAAAGATCGCGTTGCGCACCCTGGCCCGCCAATACCAGGCCCTCGACGCCGACCTCGACGAGCTGCGCCGCCATCTCGACAAGCTCACCAACACCGCCAACCCGGCGCTGCGAGCCGCCAAAGGCATCGGCGCCGACACGGCGTCGATCCTGCTCATCGCAGCCGGCGACAACCCCGCCCGGCTCACCACCGAAGCCGCGTTCGCGGCGCTGTGCGGCGCATCACCCGTCGAGGCGTCATCAGGCAAGACCACCCGCCACCGCCTCAACCCCGGCGGGAACCGCCAGGCCAACCACGCCCTGTGGCGCATCGCCATGGTCCGCCTCGCCACCTGCCCCCGAACACGCGCCTACGCCGCCCGCCGCCAAACAGAAGGCAAATCACGCCGAGAGATCATCCGATGCCTCAAGCGCTACATCGCCCGAGAAGTCTTCGCCCTGCTCGCCGACCCCCACCACACCAACAGCGCCGACAACCCAGGCGAGCTGCGACACCGACGACAAGCAGCAGGCCTCAGCCTCGCCCACGCCGCCGACCAGCTCAACACCTGGCCCGCAACCATCTCGGTGATCGAACGCGGCAAAGCACCCCACCACCCCCTCATACCCGCCTACCGCGACTGGCTCAACACACTCCAACCCGCCGCTTGACGAACCATAGGAGCATCAAGAACACACGGCATGTTCTGAATATCGGCATAAAGCCAACGTCAACGGTCGCCAACAGCAGCTCCGCAATTCGAGACGGATCGGTGTGCCTCGACGACTCCGCCGATCAGAAGGCGGCGCGGGCAGAGGGCTCCGGGGTCAACCCGTGGCCTAGGGCTCCCACAACAGCGTGTCGGCCATGAATTGGCTCCAGGCGAACCAGAACGACTGGTGACCGTCGATCTCCGCACCGTCAGCGTCGACGGCTCGCAGCCCGCCGCCGTCGAGATGCAGCGTCACACCGCCGAGTTCCACCGTCCCGCCGTTTTCGAGCGCAGCCACCGCTGCGGCGACAGGAAACCCAACCGGGGTGCCGTCGTCGAGCACCACGCCGAACACCTGGTCGTGGACACTGAGGCGACCGTCGACGTCGCCGACCGGGAAGATGGGCCCGTTGTCGTCGCGGCCGCCCAGCGGGTTGAACGGGTACTGGCGGCCGATCCCCCCATCGGAAGCCACGATCGTCGTGTCGGGATGGGCGGCCTGCCACTCACCCCAGGTGGTGGTGACCACAGTGGCCTGAGGCAGCACGATGCCTTGCTCACGAAGCGGCCCCGAGACCGCCCGGCCGGTGAACGTGTTGAACACCGACTTGGTGACGAGGTCGTACATCACCTTGTTCGACCGTGACAGCAACCCCGATGTCCGCAGAACGGGCACTGCTACGCCATCGGGAACCGCATCGGTGAAGTAGGCCGGCGCCGAGCCGCACAGCGTGCAGTAGGGCATGCCGATGCGGCGCCCCCCGAGCGTGTCGTTGACCATCTCGTGGATTTCCATGATGTGGCGCGGGTACGCCCGGGCCTCATCGCCGATGATGACGGCGAACACGATGCCGTCGTCGGGGTACCACGAACCTCCCGAGGCGTCGGTGACCGCAGGGTCGTCGAGCGCTGGGATGCAGCCCCTCGGGCACGGGCGGGCGTCGCCGAGTTGACGGTTGTCGATCAGCACCCCGCCCCAGCTCACGATGCGCCAGTCGATCTCGGAATCGGCGTCATCGAAGAACGGCTGCCAACCCGGCTCGACCAGCGTGAACAGCCGCTCCTTATAGTCGTTGTAGCCGTCGAAGGCGGGCAGATCCCACGCGAATAAGTGATCGGTTACCGACTGCCACGAACTCCTCGCGGCCACCGGATCGTCGGCCAGCCGGGCGCCGGTCAGCGACTGGAAGGCCGAGACGGCCCCGTCCGCGATGTCGCCACGGGGGAAGAACCTGAGCAGGTCCGAGAGAATCCAGGCCAGTCTCGGATCTCCCGACTGGGCGAGCCTTGCGACGGAAGTGCCGCTGAATCCGACTTCGCTTTGGAAACTGGACCAGACAAACTCGAGGTCGTCGATTGCGGTCTGTGCGATCGGGCCCGTCGGCACCTCAGGTGGAAGCGGGAACGCGTACCCGAGGTGATTCCGCAGCGCCCCGCTCTCTCGTGGGTCCAGCAGCACGGCATCGGAATCCGACTCTGCCACCGTCGCCGGAGCGCCAGCCGAAGTGGTGGCCGGAGCGGTCTGCTGGACGGGATCCTCGGCCGCCTCAGCCACCGACGTCGGGGTCACGGTAGATGTCGGTGTACCCGTGTCGCTAGCGGCACAGGCCGCGGCCAGCAGTGCGGCTCCGATCAGCGGGGCGAAGAAGCGGAACCGCACGCGGCCACACTATGACGCGGTGAGGCGGTAGATGCCGCCCCTGCTCACCACAAACTCCCGCCGTCGAGGCGGGTCCTCGCTGGCTCGTAGCGTGCCGCTCATGCTGGAAGGCAAGCGAATCGTGGTGACCGGGGCCGGCGCAGGCATCGGCGCAGCCATTGCGGCCGCTGCCCGCCGATACGGGGCCGTTGTGTTCGGTGCCGACATCGACCCCGATACCGCCGTCGACGGGCACTACAACGTCGCCGACGAGGCCGATGTGGCCCGGCTGTTCGAGGCAGCCGCCGCCAAGATGGGCGGCATCGACGGGCTGGTCAACAACGTCGGCATCGCAGGCCCGACGGGCGGGGTGGAAGATCTCGACCCAGCGGCGTTCGATCACTGCGTGCGCGTCAACGTCGGCAGCACCTTCCGATGCACTGCAGCGGCGGTGCCATTGCTGGGCGAAGGGGGCTCGATCGTCAACATCGTCTCCACGGCGGGCATCTTCGGCTACCCGCTGCGCAGTCCCTATGCCGCCTCGAAGTGGGCAGTGGTGGGGCTGACCAAGACCTGGGCAATGGAGCTCGGCGGGCGTCGCATCCGCGTCAACGCCGTGTGCCCCGGCACCGTCGAAGGCCCGCGCATGGAAGGCGTGATCGAGCGGGAAGCAACCGCCACCGGCGCCAGCCCCGCAGCGATCAAAGCCGGCTACACCGCCCAGGTGTCGATGCGCACGCTCGTTACCGGCACAGACATCGGCGAAGCCTGCGCCTGGCTGCTCTCAGACGCAGCCCGCTACGTGTCAGGCCAAGTCCTCAGCGTGGACGGCAACACCGAAACCCTCCGCACCGTCTGACGCATCGTCGAGCGGACGATCACAGCCCACGGGCTCGACCGAGGTCGAGTGCTCCACGCTGCCAGCGAGGATGACCCGGGCAGTGCGTGTGCTCTTACGGTCGCCAGCGTCCACGGTGCCATGCCAAGCCTCGGCAAGCTCTAGCGGTGGTTGCAAGTGAGTTGAGTGTAGATGTCGTGTGCTGATGCCCAGTGGCGGAGTCGGCGGTTTCGGTGCCGATGGCGGGGATGCCCATGTCCTGGTAGGTGGCCATGGGGAAGTAGGGCACACCGAGTTCGTCGAAGGACCGGCTCGGGAAGCTCGGTGAGACCTTTTGTCCGCAAGATCCCCAGCAGCTCATCGGCGCGGGTACTGCACATCGGTGCGGAGCTACTCGCCGATGTCGCCGGCGAGCAGCTTCACCACATCCACGGCAGGTGCCAGCAAGCCGAGCGTGCCGACCGTGGTACCGCCGCCCCCACCGGTAATGGCCAGACGCAGCAACGTAGGGACGCCAATGAGCTCACGCCGGTCGTTGAAAGCCGGGCCGCCGCTATTGCCTGGGGCAATCGGTGTGTCGGTCTTGATCCACGTCACACCTTCGATCTCGGTTGTGCCCGAGTAGCGACCCGTGGTGAGCGTCATGGTGTCGCCACCGATACCCGGGTAACCCAACGCGGTGATCATCTCACCTGCCCGCAGCGGCTCGTCGGCAATGGTCACGGTCGGCAGCGTCTCCACGTCGGGGTCCATGGCGAGCAGGGCGAGGTCTCGTGCCTCGGCTGCCCGTACGATCGCCACAGGCACGAAGCGCTCCGGTGCCTGTTCGAAGGTGCCGCCCAGGTACGCCCGAATGCGGCGGCACTCGCGCCCTTCACTGTCGAAGACCACATGGTGATTGGTCACAATGTGACGGCCGTCGCCGATGACAAAGCCGGACCCGGATTTGATCGTGCCGCCGGCGACGCTGACGCACCGAACTTGAACGACCGATTGAGCAATTGCGTCCCAGTCGGGTGTGTCGCCACCAGAGCCGGAGCTGTCGGATCCCCCCAAGCCGCGGACCGCGCCGTTCGCCACTGCGGAGAGCGCGTCCGTACTGATGGTGGCCGACAGGCCGACCGCGGTCACGGTCAACCTCGCCGAGCTGCCGCTGGCGAGCGCCCAATCGCGCCCGAATTCGGCAAGCGTCTCGGGTACGGGTTCGTTCGGGTCGGGCGCGAGCAGCAGCGGCTGGCAGGGGCCGCGGACCGCACCCGCGGCCAGGCCGCCAAACGGGATCGTCCCGCTGGCGACGGCGACGTCGGTGACGGGGTGGCAGCCCGCCGTGTTGAAGACACGTCGGGCGATCAGGGTGGCCGTCTCGTAGCGGTCTGCGCCGGCAATGCGGGTCGTCTCGATGCCGAGGTCTTCGATCTCTTCTTCGACCTCGGCGGAGATGGCTGCGTAGCCCCCGAGGATCGTGACCGATTCGACCTCTCGGTCCTCGTCGGCCAGGAACCGCTCCGCCTGTGTGTGGAGCTCGTCGGGCGTGGTCAGGATGAGCGGGGTTTCCTTGGTGACGCTGGGGGCGGCTGCGACAGCGTCGGCGAAGTTGACCCCGGAGGCGAGATAGACGGTCTCGATCGTGTCGGGGGCGAATTGGCGCGCTACCCGGCGGGCGGTCTCGTAGCGGTCGTCGCCGGCGTACCGGTCCACCCGGAAACCCATGGACCGCAAGGTCTCGGCGACGCCTTCGGACACAGCAGCCGGGCCGCCCAAGATAATGACCTTGGCACTGGGGTGACCGGCACATGGCCCGAGGTAGGCCCGAGTGACCGCCGGCAGGAATGTCTGCTTGGTCAAGAGCAGGGGTCGGTCGAGCGCAGCACCGGCCAGCGCGTCGGGCCAGTTCTCGCCCGACGCCAAGGCCACGCTGTGCGAGCCGATCTCGGTGTCGCATGTGCCGCCTGCGACGTTGGCGGCGAGCTCGTACACGCTGAATCCGTTGACCCGCCCGGTGGAGATGCTGGCGCTCTGTGCGGCGGCGGGCTGAGCTGTGAGCAGCATCGAACCTGCCAGGATGACGCTCAGCACGCCGAGTGTTGCTCGATGTCCGCGGCACCGCGCCTGATTCGTCACCGTTGCCTCGCGCCTGCCCTCATGCCGACTTCGCACTCTACGCAACTGGGCTCCGATTACTGGGCAGCGTTGATGTGTGCGGACGCTCGGCACCGGATCCTCGTGATTGGGCGCATAGGCCCCCACCAGCGTCGGCGCTGCGGGTTCGGAAGCCGGTGCCAAGCCCCCGCTTACGCCGCTCACCCGGAAGACCTCGTCGTAGCCAGCCAGGGCAGCCAGCCATGGAACCCGCCTGCGAGGCCGCATCAATCCCACTCGAGGACAGCTTGTCTCAGCAGCAGCATGGCTCTAGCACGCGATTCGGGAATCGGCGGCGATGGTATCTCGCCATTCCTGCGTCGGGACCACAGCAGTCGCTCAATAGGTGAGGAGCTACGGGTTGTTCCCGCTCGGGGATTCGGGGACCTCGATGCCGCGGTGCAGCCCTGCGGCGGTCTCAAGACGGGCGAGTCGGCCGGTGTGGTCCAGCAGTATCGCGTTGACCTCCCGGAAGCCGGCCTGCATCTCCGCACGCAGCTCGGCTCCGAGGTTCTCGATACGGACTCCCTGAGCGTCGATGCGGTTCCCGAGCGAGCTGAACTGCCACATCATCAGACCGATGAGCGCGCCCAGCAGCGTTGTCGCCAGCCCGCCGAACACGCTGATCACGGCATTCGGCGACATGCCCCGCCGCGCCGCCGCGCCGCCGGCGGGCGCCGAGCCGGCCGCTGACCCAGCCAAGCCAGCCGAGCTGCCGGTGCCAGTGTCGCAGGCCCGCGAGCCGTCGGGCGTGGGCTGTTCGGCCGGTTCGGTCATGGCGGCGGTCGTCTCGACGGGACTGGGCATCGGGCCGATCTCGTGACCGGCGCGCCGGACGGCCTTGCTCAGCTTGCGCGCCCCGCAGACCTTGCGGTTCGCGACCCACAGCGCCAACAGAACCTGCATCCGCACTGCGCCGCGAACTGCCCTCGCCGATGGCTCGCGCTCGCGGCGCTTGGCCGCGTAGTACGTGCTTGGGGCCACCTGCAGCGCAGTGCAGACGGGCTCGACCCCGAGCGGTTCACAGCTTGTCTCAGCAGCAGCATGGCTCCAGCACGCGATTCGGGAATCGGCGGCGATGGTATCTCGCCATTCCTGCGTCGGGACCACAGCAGTCGCTCAATAGGTGAGGAGCTACGGGTTGTTCCCGCTCGGGGATTCGGGGACCTCGATGCCGCGGTGCAGCCCTGCGGCGGTCTCAAGACGGGCGAGTCGGTCGGTGTGGTCCAGCAGTATCGCGTTGACCTCCCGGAAGCCGGCCTGCATCTCCGCACGCAGGCCACCGATCTCGGCACGCAGCTCAGCTTCCAGTGCGCTCATCTCGACGCGCAGCTCGGCTCCGAGGTTCTCGATACGGACTCCCTGAGCGTCGATGCGGTTCCCGAGCGAGCTGAACTGCCACATCATCAGACCGATGAGCGCGCCCAGCAGCGTTGTCGCCAGCCCGCCGAACACGCTGATCACGGCATTCGGCGACATGCCCCGCCGCGCCGCCGCGCCGTCGGCGGGCGCCGAGCCGGCCGCTGACCCAGCCAAGCCAGCCGAGCTGCCGGTGCCAGTGTCGGAGGCCCGCGAGCTGTCTGGCGAGCCGTCGGGCGTGGGCTGTTCGGCCGGTTCGGTCATGGCGGCGGTCGTCTCGACGGGACTGGGCATCGGGCCTCGCTGAGCATCGCGGCGCTACATAGCGCGCATCAGGTTCCGGGTCGGTCGCCGCACAAGCCGGGCAACGAGGCTGAACTCACCATAACCGTCCGCCCCGCAACACACGAACCTGTTTCTGATTCTCGCTGTGATTCACCCCGGCGACACCACCAGTCTTCTCACAGTCATAGGAATCGCCGACTGACCCGACCGAGGGGGTGGCACCGGTCTCGTCGAGTCGCTCGCCGTAGCGGATGCTGGTGAACCGGCTGCCGACGGTCGAGCCCCTTACTCGAAAAGAGTCGCCGCCCGCCGCAGGATCTCGTTCGCCCGCCGCAGCCCGCGGTTCTCCTGGCGCACATGCACGACGTTGCGAGAACGTCGCTGCGGCGTTGATGTCGAGTCCGTCCCGCAAACCCGACAAACCCCACACTGCCACGGAGGCTCAACCTGTCACAGCAGCAGAACTGTCAACAAGGTCCATGGGCATTACACCTAGAGCACCTGTAGTGCTAGCTCGTTATCCACAGGCTCGCATACGCCAAACTGGGCCGCGTGGTCACTCACCGATGTAATCCCCCAAATCAGGTGACAGGGACCCGTTAGTTGAACCAACTACCGGATCCCCGTCAGCGGAAAAGCCACCTACCCGATGCCAGGCAGCTACGAAGTGTTCTCCAAGTCTCGCTGCGCTCATGTCGGTCTCATTCTCGATGTCACGGCACAGCGTTGATGTAGGCGTCGGCTTGCCAGGTGGCGATGTCGTCGTCGGGCCCGGAGCCGTGGAGCGAGATAGTGCCTACGAATCCGCCTGCGCCGTAGCCGCCGTCTGCCAGCCCGACGACCGACGCGCTCAAACCCAGGCCGCTCGGGGCTTGCGGGTTGGCGCCGTAGACGTCGATCAGCCACGATCCGCCGCTGAGCACGCTCATGCCTCGCAACTCCCAGACATCGCCGTTCAGCCGGGCCTCGCCAGCGGCAGTTCCCGTCACGGTTCCCCTCGCTGTGTCGGTCGACCACAGCGCATTGAACAGGTCGGGATCTTCCTCGCCGAGGCCGCGCACGATCTGGATCGACAAGAACGCGCCAGTCAGCGCCTCCCGGTCGGGCGGCATGTGCACGTAGTCCTGGGGTTGGTCCGAGCGGAACGACCAATTCGTGACACCGCCCTGGGTGGGATCGTCGTAGCCCGGCAGCCCCTCGTGCCCCCGTGCCTCCAAGGTGGCCGGCTGCGCCATCCAGAATCGCCGGTGCTCGTCGGCCACCAGCACGGTCGTTATGGAAGAACGTCCGAATGGATCCACGGCGCGCACGACAAGGGGCTCGTCGTCGGGCAGCGCCGAGACCACACAGCCGGGGCCGCCGTCGCCTTCGGTGCGCGACACGCCGTCGGCGTCGGCGCCATACCAGCCCAGCTCGGGCAGGTCGACCACAGCCAGCGGCGAACGCCGCCACGACGTTTCCGCCACCAGCCAACGTGCCCCCACGTAGGTGGAACGCGGGAAGCACAGCCAGACGCGCCCAGAGGCCGAGCCGCCGCCCGATCCCTCAGGGTTGTTGTCCGGGAACGGCCCGCCGGCATCGGCCCTGTGATGCACCAGCCCGTCCAGCGCCAGCCGCGTGGCGAACGCCCCGACTCCCCGCCGTGCACCTGGCGCCTTGACCGTGCGGCTGGGATTGGTGCGGTCCGTGGTCTGTGCGCCCACCAGAATGGGATTGTCGGGAACCTCAGCCGATATCAGCCGACCGCTCACCGCTGCGGACGCCTCGGCCATCAAGCCGGGGTGAATGACCGACGGCCCGCCGAAGGCCACGACGAAACCGGGCTCGAAGCAGTGGCCGTCGTTGAGGGCCTCGCCGTAGGCATCTGCGTCGGCTGCACCGCGCCGCCCAATGCCCCCCACCGCATCGATGCACCGCCGGCTTGCCGTGAATGACTGGCGCAGGAAGTCCGATACCGACGCCGGCAGCTCACTCGCCCCAGCGGGCACCAGCAGAATGGGCACCGCGGATCGCTTCGGCCACGGCACCCCGGTGGTCGACGGGCTTGTGGCCGAACGCCGCGCCGCGGCAACGAGCCCGGTCTCGGGCGCCGTCACTGTCCCGGCCATGCGTTCCACCACATAGGGCTGCGCCTGGGCAGACGGGGCCGTGGCCGCTCCGCACCAGGCACCGGCGCCCAGTGCGTCAGGCCAGCCGCGAGCGCGGTCGCCGTGCCCGCTCGAGGCCACCAAGCACACCGTGGAGCGGGCGAAGTGCTCGCCGTTGCGGCTCGGCCACCACCCGCCGAAATGCTTGGCCATGGCGACGCTGGTGGCGTAGCGATCCGGCCCTGAGACGCGCAGCATTTCGGCCCCTGCGATATTCGCTGCCGACGCTGCAACCTGCTCGGGAATCTGCGCTGTTCCGCCCAGCACAATCAGGTTCTCTGCGTCGAGCAGGCTGAGCGCCACCGCGGTCTCGTCGGGAAGGCTGTCGCTGCCGTCAGCCAGCAGCACCGGTACCTGCCAGAAGCTCGTCCACCAGCCCGCAGCGAGCGCATCCACCCCGCCGGTGAGCACCACGGTGCGGCCCAGCAGCTCGCACTCGCGTGCTCGTGGACGCCACTCCACCACCGAGTTCGCGTAGAAGGTCATGGTGGCTGCGCCGTCGGAGGCGGAACGGTCGGCGCATCCGTCCACGCCCCCAGGAATGGGCGCTGTGCCCAGCGCTGTCGCGACCGCTGCAGCCGTGCCGTACCGCGAGGCGCCGCTCACCCGGAATACCTCGTTGTAGCCGATGGACACCAGCTCGGACTCCACCTCGACCGGAACCGCAGCCTCGCCGCCGACCACGATCGCCTGGCGGGCTGCGTTGCAGCCGCCTTGGCGAAGGTCGTGCGCGGCCAGCCGAGTGGCGTGATTCAGCGACCGAGCCCCCGAACGGGCCGAGCCGGTGAGCAGGATGGGCGCTGCCAGCGTGTCGACCCGGTTGAAGCCCCCGATGGGATCGAACAGCGGATCGCTGGCCGCGACCCGCCGCAGATACGGCTCGCTGGAACCGCCCGTCGAGTCCGACAGCGCCGCCGCAGCCAGCGCGTCGGCCGGTGAATCCGACGCCACCACGATGATCGACCGCGGGCACACCCCCAGGCCCCACCAGCCGTTGGCAGCAGCCAGGCTTCGTCCGTCGCCCGAGGTGGCATCGGGTGAGTCGAACGGGAAGCCGCCGCGGCCGCGCATGGTCAGCGCAACCGCCAGCGCGGTCTGGTACCGGTCGGCGCCGAAGATGCGAATGCCGTTCGGCCAGGCCTCGAGCTGCGGCGCCGCCAGATACGACTGCGGCCACTGGCTCGGTGGCACCGGCCCAGGCCCCGCAGCAGCCGCCGTCTGACCGCTCGCACTCGGCACCGCCAGCAATGACGCCGCCGTCATCGCCGCAACGAGCGCGGCCACCCATCGAACCCGCCTGCGCGGCCGCATTCTGTCCATCACGCGACAGTCTGTCGTGTAGGTGTCCCAAACTCACCGCGCCGCGGCGGCGCGACCCTCGTCCGTCAGTTCGTACAACCGTAAACGGCCGTCAACTGCCGACTCAGCGTCTGTGACCAGCCCTCGTTCCTCGAGCCGGATTAATGCTTCCGAGATCTTCGGGCGGCTTCTCCCCAGCGCGGGCGATCCGCAGTGGCCACGAGTTCAGGTATGACGCCAAATTGACGAGACCCGACCTACGAGGGCTCATTGCTTGGATCGGTGACTGTATTGATGATCGCTTGCTCAAAGGGCCGTTGCGCATCCAGCAGGCACTTCGCTTCCTCAGACGCAGCGACGCGAACCCTGTGTGCGAGCTGGGTCAGCCAGTCCGGCAGCGGTCCGATGCGCGCCGAGTCATCGAGCCTGCGGTTCGAGTAGTCGTACTTGTAACCGAAGTGCTGCACCCTTCTCGACAAGTCGTCGAGCCATGGCGAATCGGCGCCGTCGATCTGAGCCAGCAACTCGGCCTCATCGTGGGCCGTCAAGAACGCAGGGTGGTACTCGAGACCTCCAGGCACCACCGCCGTCTCCTCAGCCAGCAGCGACAGTTGAACGCTCACGCCGTGCGCTGCGCATCCCGACGCTGCTTGATCTGTTGCCGAATCGACGACTGGGCATCGAACCGGGATTGCGGCACCGACATTAAATTCCTGAGCAGGCGGTCGTCCGCACCGAGGAGCGCCTCAAATTCTGGCTCGCTGGCCTCACCCAGGGCCTCAATCCATTCCTCGTGCAGATTCGCCTCCATCAGAACCGGTGCCGCATTGAACAAGCGTGAGACACCACGCACACCGGGCCCGAGTCGAGCAGGACCACATCACCCTGCATGAGCATCCGATGGACCGGCACCTCCTCGGGAGGACACACGTACCAGACGTCAAAGGGATCCTCAGGTTCGTCGAGTTCGCTCAACGTGTCCCCGTCAGCTACGCCGGGCGATCACTCGCTCGCCATCAGGGCGTTCAACAACCATCCAATCCGCGTGTGTGTCCTTCCGCCAGCTAGAACTCCAGCGGTCCAGCAGCTCTTCGACACTCAGTCGCCCCTGCGCGTGCTCAAGGATGTCTTCGTCAAGGCCAAAGCGATAGATCTCAGCGGCCGTGACGGTGTGTTGCTCGACAAGAGGCATCATCAGCCAACCGACCGGATCGCCGATCGGCCCAGCCTTCTCTAGAAGATCCAAGAACGCAGCAAGTTTGCTCAGCGACCGCAGGCGCTCGGGCGCAAGTGCACCTCCCGATCGCCACTTGCGTACCGCTGAGATTGAAACCCCGCACAACCGGGCGACGTCAGTCCATCCGAGTCCACGATCGACCGCCAGCTCTTCGAGAAGCGCCTCGCTGCCGCCCTGCGCCTTCCGATTGGTCAAATGGCTCAGAGTGGTCGCTTGCGGTGCACGGTGGCTGTGCACCTCATCCACGCTGGAGAAACGAGGTGTCGCGGTACTCGCCCAACGCATGCAACCCCAATAGGACTCATTGAGGTCGGCGATCGCCTCCGATGCAGCAGCCGTGCCGATCTCGGGCATGAACCCCGAGCCAAGCTGGCGGGACTTCGCTGAGGTTTGATCGGTGATGAGCGTCATGGCTCCTCCCGAAACAATTCCCGCGCACGATCGGTGATCGAGCGTTGGAAGAGTCTCCCTATCGGTTCGTGTAGCTCGTCGAGCACGGTAGCGACCGGCTCGGTGTCGAAGTCGATCATTTCAGGGCCGCTGGTGTCGCGATACGAGTCGACGTCAATAACAAAGAAAGGGCCGTCTGGCGTTTGCCTCCGTCGGCGCAGAGGCTTGTCCCCGACGACTCCCGGGCCGACCATCGCGGCATAGCGGACCAGCATGTGATGGTTGCCGTTGTGTAGTACGGCCGCAGTGGTGAAGCCTGCAGGTGACATGTCAGGCACCGTCTTCAGGTGGCTGAGGACATCTGCAGCGACCCAATCGCTCCACTGGGATGCGTCGGTGATGGTCTCGGGAACGCGAATTTCGTCGATGTACCGCAGGCCTACGCGCTCGACGCCAGCCACTCGCGCATTGCTGGCAACCACACTGATCGCTTGCATGATCAAGGTTCGGAACGCTGACCACTCGCTGTACGTGGTGGTCTCGATCGCCAAGGACGTTCGGGTAACGACGACCGAGGATGTCCGATCGCGATTGGAGAACCGCAACAAGCGCTGGGTTTCATCGCCATCGTCCGTGTCGTCGTCTGCCCACTGCACCGTTCCCGTGGCGGGAATTGGCAACGAATCAGAAAACTGCTCTACCAGACGGTTCAAGATGTCATCATCCGTCAGACGCGGCACTAGTGGGAACCGGATTTCACAGGTGACGAACTCCAGCGGTGCGTTCGCGTACACCTCGCGCGTGTAGCCCATCTGCCAGACACTATAAACCCAAACCCGCACCAGGACGGGTACCGAAACTCACACCGGTTGTGACGGGATTCACCGCGGTCACCAGCACCGAAGCGCACGCGCTGGGCTCGCACCTGGCACCCGACGACGTCAGAGCGTGGGGCTGGCGGGGTTAGGCGGGTGGCTTGACGAGGCTGCTGCGGGCGATGCGCACCCGCGACGGGCCGTTCTTCTCGTCGTCGTCTTGGGGCGGCGCGTACCCAGTCGCAATCGCCGCCACAGCCTCGGCACTCTCGTCGGCAGGGGTATTCGGGTCGTCGAATACCTGATCACGGCCGGCCGGCGTGGCCACCAGGTCCCGCACCCGCGGCAGCATCGTCGCATCCGACGTGCGGGCCTCGTAGCGCACCACCTTGCCCGGCGCGACGAACGGCTCCGGGAAACTCAGGTCCAAAGCGGCACGAACACTGTCGGTGCTGGCCACATCAGAGCGGCTCACCACAGCCCGCAGGATGTCCTCGAGCAGCCCGTCGTCGTCCACGTTGTCCACGTAGCCGTTGAACCGCACCTCGATCGCCGCCTCAGTCACCCCGCCGCTCAGGGCAGCCGTGATCTGCCGGTCGTTCGTGTCCAGGCTCAGCTCGGTATTGCGGATCGAACCGCATCCCCCTGAAGAATCGGGCGGAGGCTCCATCTCGAACAGCGCATTGAATGCGCTATGAGCCTCCAAAGCAGCCCGCAGATCCCGGTTACGGGCCTTGCCGTTGTCGAACCGCACGAACGCGGTCTGGTCGTCGCTGACGACCCGCACATCGATGTCCACGCCACCGCTCGGGGTCCAGTCGCTCGCCACGTCGAAGATGATCGACCACGCATTGCCCGCGGCCCCTTCGGCGTCACCGCCCGCCCGGCCCGAGATGAACGCACTGTTGCCCTCACCCGAGATTGCCGGCGGCACCTGCGCCACCGCCTCGCTGCTGTGACGCAGATCGCTCATCAGCACCGAGGTGATCCGCGGGTTCTCGTCGGGCGCCATGGCCAGATGCGTGCGCTGAGCGCTTGAGTTGCCTTGGGAGTCGGTGACAGCACCCCGCCTGATCACCACCCGATCGCCCGTCTGAAGCGCCTCGGCGAAGATCAGATTGCTCGACACCGGGTCGACGCTCACGGACTGATCCGGGTTGTCACTCCGCAGGTCGACGTCTTCCACGTTCAGCGGGCCGCCGTCGGAAATCCTGACGTCGGCGGTGATCCGGCCGACAAACATGAACACCTCAATCGTCGGACGGGGCCTGGCCGTCGCACGCGCTGTCACCTCCGCCGAAGCGGGCCGGACACGCCGTTCGCTCGCACCTGCGCCGACCGTGGCGTCCGGCACGATCGAGATGATGTCGCGGTCATTCAGCGGGTGCGCGAAGTTCACCGTCACCTGCTCGGGGTCGCACGGGTCGACTGCGCTGACCACTGACACCGGGTTGCCGCTGCCGAGCAATGGCGGCGCGCCGTTCAGCCACACGATGTCGCGCATGATCGACGCCGCCGAAGCATCGCCGCTTGCGACCGACGCGTTGAAGTAAAAGATCACGGCGTAGTCGCCGGGGGCGGGCACGTCGCCGGCATCGATCTTGCCGTCCCCGTTCGTGTCCTGTGCAGCTCCGATTTGCACGCTCAGCGCATCAGCGGAAGCTGATTCGCGCAGCGCCGAATCCACCACGTCGGAGCCCACCGCAGCGGTGCCGCCGATGGCCACGATCTTCAGCTCCAGGTTGTCGCCGTCGGCGCCTACGTCGGGGGTGGCTGCCAGGTAGTCACGCACCGAGGTCGGCAGCGTGTCGTCCACCAGCAGCATCGGCACCAGGTCACCGTCGGCGAATGTGGCGGCCAGCACCGGAGCAGCTGCTACGCCGTCGGGCAGCGCATCACTGTGCACCAGCGCGACGGTGTCCTCCGAGACCGGTCGCAGGTCCGCGGCGCAGCGGCCCATGGCCAGCTCGGCCAGCTCCACCGACGTGCCCGCAGCGGAATCGCCAGCGATGCGGTCGATGTCGTCCACGCCAGCCGCAACCAACGCAGCCTCGACGCTGTCAGCCACCGAATCGGTGCCGCCCACGATCACGACATGCTCGATGTCCTCAGACCGCAGGAACTCCGCCGTGGCCGCCGGCAGGCTCCGCCGAGCAGTCAGCAGCACCGGCACCTCGAGCCGGTACGCCAGTGGGCCCACCATCATGGCGTAGGCCAGCGAGACATCCCCGCCGTTCACCAGGATCGCCGCCGGCTCGTCGCTGCCGCACCACGACGAGCCTCCGCCCAGCTCCGAGCCGATCGCAGCGGCGGTCGCATAACGATCTGCGCCTTGGATGCGGCTCACCTCTGGCGAATTGGGCAGATCCTCGATCTCGTCGAGCACGGAGTCGGCCACGGCAGCTGATCCGCCCAGGATGTAGACAGTTTCGACGCCGTTGTCCTCGATGAAGTCGGCCACACCGTTGTGCAGCTCGTCACGAGGTGTCAGCAGCACGGGAGCGTCCTCATGGCCGGCGAGGCCCGACACCGCCACGGCATCCACCAGCGTCGCGCCCGAGGCAACAAAAACAACCGGCACCTGCCCCAGGCCGCCCTTGCCGGCCGCAAAGTTGCGGGCCAGCCGCCGAGCGGTGTCGTAGCGGTCACGGCCGCCGAACTCACGGGCGTCGCCGACCCCGTCGCTGTTGGTGTCCACCAGCAGCTCCCGCGCAGTGTTGGCCGCTTGCGCCGGCGAACCGGCCACAACGGCCAGCACCGAGGCGCACAGCATCGCGGCCATGACCCCTGCCAGAAAGCGTCGACGGCGGTGTGGTGCAGTGCTCACGGGTCCGTGCCTCTCGATTGAAGCGGCGCCCGACGCGACTGCGAATCAGAGTCGTCCAGCCGTTGAACACCCGATCCGGCCTGCGGGCCTGCCAGTGATGCTAATTCGGCCCCCGTACACCCGACCACCGCCCGCCGGTTCTGTGCTTGACGCGCTTGAGCTGCCGAGCCGAAGCGTTACATTCGGTGGGGTGGGCAAACGTGAGCAAGTCGTTGGCCGGCTCAGGGCCGAGATCCGAGATGCAGCCGCGCGCAACAAGGCAATCGCGATCCCGCCGTGAGCCGCAGCGACACAGAACGGGTCGCGGACATCCGCGCTGCGTGCAGCCGGCTGGCTGAGATCGTCACTTGTGGGCCCGCCACCACGGAGGCGAATCAAATTTTGGGGCCTATATCGGGTGTTAGCCAAAGATGGGGACTCATACGCGTGGCTACACAGCGAGAGTGTCGGGCCGCTAGCTCGTCACGGGTTCCGAGTCTCCTGGCCCCATGAACGCCTTGAGTTGCAATTCTGCAACGTGCGGCGTCGTGTCACCAAACGCGTTGAACCACGCTCGACGCACGCCGTCCGTTGCATACCTGCCGAACGGTCGAGTGTCATGGTCCGGCGTTCCCGGTCGCTGCGGATACGGACTATTCGTCGCGACGTTGACCAGAAACCGAATTGCGTCCGCTACGTCCTGACGGGATCGCGAGGCTCCCCAATCAACCCGGATCAGATGGAGACCGTTCCAACGCCATTGCCGATCGCTCAAGCGTCGGACGCATCCAGTTCCGTGATCATTGCTCCCAATTCTTCCAACGTCACCGAATCATCGAATGAGCGTCCGTCCCGAGCGAGGGCGTCAGCTTCGGCTTGTCCCCGCTTGAGCGCTTCACGAGCAATCGCGTGGTCGCAGCATGTGGGCCGCTTGTTGCGGCGAAGCAGCCTTAGAACGGACACGGAACGTAGGATCTGGTTGCGGTTGTCTCACTCATGCGCGCAGTATTACACAATCCGAGTTAGCACACCACGGCAGCGAGTGCTAAACACCCGTTTCGTGTAACACCCCCTCTCTACCGTAGGGGCATGGGCAAAGCACCAGGCCGCAATGACCGCAAGGGAATGACGCTGATCGAGTTCTTCGACCGTTTCCCCGACGACACCGCAGCGGAGCGGTACCTGGCCGAGGCACGCTGGCCTGACGGGCCGCGTTGCCCTCATGACGGCTGCGGGTCAGCGAACGTGCAGATGGTGAAGTCACGCAAGCCGCAGCCGTTCCGCTGCCGGACGTGCCGCAAGCATTTCAGCGTTCGCACGAACACCCCGATGCACGCATCGAATCTCGGGTTCCGAGTGTGGCTGCTGGCGATGTACCTGATGGTCACCAACCTCAAAGGCACTAGCTCGATGAAGCTGCATCGTGACCTGGGGGTGACGTACCGGACGGCGTGGCATCTGTCGCATCGCATCCGCGAAGCATGGACCGATCAGCAGACGTTCAGCCTGTTCGCCGGACCGGTAGAGGTCGATGAGACCTACATCGGCGGGAAGGCCAAGAACATGCACGCCCACAAGCGTGCCCAGTTGACCGGCCGCGGCGGGGTGGACAAGACCGCAGTGGTCGGCGTGAAGGACCGTGCCACGAATCGGGTGATTGCCGGTCCGGTCGCGGACACCACCGCGCCGACGCTGACCGGCGCGGTCGAGACCACCACCGAGCAGGGTGCGACGGTGTTCACTGACGAGCACAAGGCGTACACACCGCTCGCCAGCTTGGGATACGCACACGCAGCGGTCGCTCACTCGGCTCGCGAGTTCGTGCGCGGCCCCGTTCACACGAACGGCATCGAGTCGCTGTGGTCGATGTTCAAGCGTGGCTACGTCGGGACGTATCACCAGATGTCGGTGAAGCATCTGCACCGCTACGTGAACGAGTCACCGGTCGCCACAACCTGCGTCCTGAGCACACCGACACGCAGTTGACGCTCACCGCACTGGCGATGAACGGCAAGCGGCTCCCGTACGCCACGCTGGTCGCTGGCACGGCAGGCACCACTGCGGAGCCGGACCGCACCGAGCCGTGGTAACCGGGCAGGCTCCCCCGCTCGCTGCCGGTCGCGTACTGTTGTCCACGACATGGCGAAGACAACCCGCCGTGTAGAGCAGACGAGGGAACCAGCGATGGGCGACAAGAAACCCGATCCGGCACGCGACGACACCGGCCGTGACCTTGCCGAGCCGATCCCCGACAGCTTCGACAACGTGGTCGCCGCGGTGATGCGCACCCCAGCGAAAAAGAACTGGCGCTACCAGACCGAGCGATGACCTCCCCGAACTGGGCGAACCGGTCGTTGTTCCATCACGACAACCTGCCCGTGCTGCGAGGGATGAACAGCAACAGCGTCGATCTGATCGCGACGGACCCGCCGTTCAACAAAGGCAAAGACTTCCACGCCACACCCGACAGCCTCGCTGCGGGTGCGAAATTCCAGGACCGATGGCGTTGGGATGACGACATCGAGGGCGAATGGATTGACCAGCTAGGAGACTGCTGATTTATTGGGCGCGATTTCCGCGTGCGGGGTGGGGGCGCGCGGGACAATGTCGGGGTGCAGGGCTCAGCGGTTCAGGATCGGGTGTTGTTGGACGCGGCGGCGGTGTGCGGGCATCTTGTGCCGCCGGGGTCGGTGTATGCGCTGTTGGCCGAGCATCGTGGCCGGCTGTTCGGTGACGAGTTGTTCGAGGATCTGTTCGGGTCGGGTCGGGGCCGTCCGTCGGTGCCGGGCGAGGTGATCGCTGCGGTGATGGTGCTGCAGGCTCTCGAGGGCCTGTCGGACCGTGAGGCGTGTCGGCGGTTGCAGACCGATGTGGGGTGGAAGGCCGCGGCAGGGCTGGCGCTGACCGAGGCGGCGTTCCATCCCACGGTTTTGACTCTGTGGCGCAACAAGCTGCGCGCGAGCGGCCGCCCGGATCGGGTGTTCGACGCGGTGCGCGAGCTGATCGCTGTGACGGGCGCTGTGGCTGGCAGCGCTCGGCGGGTGCTCGATTCCACGGTGCTCGACGACGCTGTGGCCCGTCAGGACACTGTGACGATGGTGACGAACCAGATCCGGCGGGTCCGCAGGCTGGTTCCCGAGCTGGGCGAGGTGCCGGTGCGCGAACGCAATCTGGGCCCGGCCGCGCCGGTGGTGGACTGGTGCGATCCCGCCGACGCCGAGCGGCTGGTGTCCGAGCTGGTCGACGACGCTGTGGAACTGGCTGCGGCTGCGGCGGATCTCGATCTCGACGCTGCTCAGGCCGACGCGGTGGGCCTGTTGGGGCTGGTCGCGGGCCAAGACGTGGAGCCCGCCGGGGGGCCGGGACGGTGGCGGATCGCCCGCGGCACCGCGAAGGGCCGGGTGATCAGCGTGGTGGATCCCGAGTCGCGTCACACCCACAAGACCTCTCACAGCTACCGCGACGGCTACAAGGCCCACATCGCGGCCGAGCCCGACACCGGGCTGGTCACCGCTGCTGATCTCACCGGCGGCGACGCCGGCGACGCGGACGCAGCGATGGGGCTGCTCGACGGCGAGCCCGCCGGCACCACGGTGCTCGCCGACAGCGCTTATGGCACCGGGCAGCTTCGCGCCGATCTCGTCGAGCGCGCCATGGACGCGGTGATCAAGCCGCCGCCGCTGAGCGTCGCCGTCGAGGGCGGCTACAGCATCGACGACTTCGACATCGACTACAGCATCGACGCCGACACAGGCGAGTTCTCCGGCACCGTGGCCTGCCCCGAAGGCCACACCGTGCACATCACCCCCAAAGGCAACGCCCGCTTCGGCCGACACTGCGCCCGATGCCCCCAACGCGACCGCTGCACCACCGCCGAGAACGGACGCGTCATCAAGATCCACCCCCACCACGAACTGCTCAAAGCAGCACGCGTCCAAGCCCGCACCGACCGGTTCCAGCACCAATACCGCACCGTGCGGCCCATGGCCGAAAGAACCATCGCGTGGATCGTGCGCCGCAACCGAAGATGCCCCTACCTCGGCACCGCCAACAACCGGCACTGGCTGCGGCTGCGCGCCGCAGCAGTCAACCTCCAACGCCTCACCAGCCTCGGACTCCACCACAACGGCACCACCTGGGCCATCACCTGACCCAACCCCCACCGACAAGCCGAACCCGCAGCCCACAACCGAACCCCGCCGCGCCCCAACCCACGACCACAGCCCAACCAAGCCCAAGACACCGACACACCAACCGACTTACTCAGCAGTCTCCTAGAAGACGACTGGCCCGCTGTGTGGACTGTCGTGGCTGCTGCGCGGTCCAGTTGGGGTGACGACCTCGGCGCGTTCCTCTGCTACATGGCCGTCAGGCTTGTAGAAATGCACCGTATTCTGAAGCCGACCGGCTCGCTGTAGCTGCACTGCGACCCCACCGCGTCGCATTACCTCAAACAACTACTAGACGCCATATTCGGCAGACACCAGTTCCGCAACGAGATTATCTGGCACTACGGAAAAATGAGCAATACCAGCTCCAACTTCCCAAGGAACCACGACATCATCTTGCGCTATACCAAGAGCGACGACTTCTGCTTCAATCCGATCAAAGGTGACGAATCAGAATACAGAAACCGCTACCTGCGACACCTTGATTCAAACGATTGCGTCACATATGGCAGAGTCAAGACCTCAACCGACAAACTGATACTAGGGCGTATCAAGAAAGTTGAGAAGAGCCTTGGGCGGGCTATCAACGACAACGACGTGCTGTTTGATTTCAACCTTGAATTCAAGATCCAATCGGATGTCATCTACGTTCCGATCATCAAGGGCAACGCGAGAGAACGAACTGGCTATCCTACACAAAAACCGTTAGCGCTATACGAGAAATTTGTCACGGCTGCCAGCAACCCCGGCGACATCGTGCTAGACCCATTCTGCGGTTGTGCCACAACACCGATTGCGGCGGAACGCCTGGATCGTCAATGGGTCGGTATCGACATCTGGGACCGAGCACACGAAGTAGTCATCGACCGGTTGCGCAAAGAGGGACTGGCAGCACCGGACACAGACGAAGATCGGCTGGTCACGTTCGGAGACATCACCTACACGATGGAGCCGCCTGTACGCACCGACGACGGGGAGACAGCGGCACCGTTCCTGCAAGTCACCGAACGCTACGCGGAACCGGACGGCCGGCGAATGTCCCGCGCCGCCATGGTCGAATATCTCCTCGCTCAGCGCGGCTCCGCATGCCAAGGCTGCGACCGCACCTTCGATGATGCCCGGTATCTGCAACTGGACCACAACACCCCGCGGTCGGATGGCGGCATCAACCACATCACGAACAGGGTGCTGCTGTGCGGTCCCTGCAACCAACTCAAGAGCAACATCTACACACTGAGCGGGCTACGCCGACAGAACCGCAAACACAGCTACATGGCCGATCAGAGGTAGGGCTGGGGCTGTCCGAGCCCGACACTCTCGCTGTGTAGCCACGCGTATGAGTCCCCATCTTTGGCTAAGGAGCCGCCATACGTTAACTCGCGGGATGTAGTGTTGGGTGTGTGGAGTTGTCGGTGGCCGATGCGAGGGTGTTCTTCGAGACCGTTATGCCGCATCTGGGCGAGCGGCAGCGGCGCGTCGTGACCGGCGCGATGGCTGAGGCGCTGGGTCGTGGCGGGCAGGCGTTCGTGGCGGGGGCGTCGGGGGTCTCGACGTCGACGTTGTCCAAGGCGGTACGTGAGGTGCGCGCCGGGGCGGAGCCGTGGGATCGTCAGCGCGCCGAGGGCGGCGGGGACCGCCCGGCGGTCGACAAGCAGCCTGGTCTGCTCGAAGCGCTTGACGAGCTGGTGCATCCCGGCACGCGGGGCAGCCCGATGTCGCCGCTGCGCTGGACGCTGAAGTCGACGTATCAGCTCGCACGCGAGCTCGCCGGGCAGGGCTTCAAGGCGTCCGCGGAGCTGGTGCGCCGGCTGCTGCATCAGATGGGCTACTCGTTGCAGGCGCCGGCCAAGCAGAACGAGGGAGCCGGCCACCCCGACCGCGACGCCCAGTTCGAGTACCTCAACCGGCTGGCCTCGGAGCGCCTCGCCGCCGGCGACCCCGTGATCAGCGTGGACACGAAGAAGAAAGAGCTGATCGGGCCCTACGCCAACGGCGGCGCCGAGTGGCAGCCCGCCGGGGAACCCCAGCGGGTGAGCGTGCACGACTTCGCTGATCGGGCGCTGGGCGAGTTCGCCAAGGCCATCCCCTACGGCGTCTACGACGTCGCCAACAACGCCGGCTGGGTCAACGTCGGCGACTCCGCCGACACAGCCGAGTTCGCCGTGGAGTCCATCCGCCGCTGGTGGAACACCCTGGGCCGCGACCGGTTCCCGACCGCGACCCGGCTGCTGATCACCGCCGACGCCGGCGGCTCCAACGGCTACCGGCCCCGCGCCTGGAAGTGGTTCCTCGCCCAACTCGCCGCCGAGACCGGCCTCGAGATCACCATCGTGCACTACCCGCCCGGCACCAGCAAGTGGAACAAGATCGAACACCGCCTCTTCAGCTTCATCTCCATGAACTGGCGAGGCCGACCCCTCACCGACATCGCCACGATCATCGAGCTCATCGCCTCCACCACCACCCAAACCGGACTCACCGTGCAAGCCGCCTACGACCCCGGCTGGTACCAACGCGGCATCAAGATCACCAACACACAAATGGAACAACTGCCGCTGTGCCCCCACCACTGGCACGGCGAATGGAACTACACCATCACACCCAACTGAACACGCGACCTAACTCGCGGCGGACCCTAACGCATCAATTCCATAACTCTTCAATGTGGATCGAAGCCTCATTAGATTTCATACAGACGGGTTATTGTCGGCGGCTTGGTCGTAGCCAAGATACGATTCTCCAGGAAAACGCACTTCAGACGGCACCGTTGCTCGCCGCTATAAGTCCATAGAAGTGAGTTCCCGCCTCGGATGTCCTTATGGCAAGATCCAAATATCGACGCGACATTGGAAACGTCCGAAGTGCGATAGTGGGGCCGCAGCTCCAGCGAGTGGTCACATACGTAGAGTCGTCGCTCTCGTAATCCGGCGCGCAAATTACTAGCTCTTCGTCTGATTCAATAATCAACATCGATCTAGTGGTGCTGATCGAGATGGGATTGCGGTCGTAGTAGCCCAACACGCTAGCTTCTTGTGAGGATTTGCGTCCTAGTGGGTCCTTGTCAAGGCTCACTGCAAGCACTTGTCCGTCAGAGAGAAACACCAATCGGCGTCTCGCAAACATGACGTAGTCAATCTTACTATCAGACAATTGTTGACCGTGGGTGCTGTCGATTATATGCGCTGGTTCGAGACTAATAAGGGCCGAACGTCTATTGAGATCATCACTCGGCGACGTGTCGAGTATCTCGCCATTCAAGTATTGGTAACTAGATCTACCGGTGAAATTAAAGAGACCGCCGCTGCCATATGTCAAACGCTGAGACTGCTCTGCTACCAGCACTCTTTGCGGTGAAACATCTCGAACGGACTCATAGTTGTTGAATGTGACAATCAGGCCTTCATCGCCGCACGATGCGGCGAGTGCACCGAGACTCGCGGCTGAACAATAGCAGGGAAGAGCAAGCGTACGTTCCAGCACTATCTCGTTCGACCATTCGTCTACAGTTCTCGGAAGATCGAGTTCAAACAAACCTCCGTCTGTTGCAAGGTGCATTCTGTCGAGATAAATCATCACATCCATAAGGCAATCCGCTTCGATCGTTGTCCGAAACCTATTGTGCGGAATAAGTGATGCGTCGATCTTGATGTTGACGTCGGTGCCGAGCCCCGAGAGATATTGAGCGGATGTATACTGGAAGCGCTTGGCTCCGATACGGTTAGAGTGAAATAGCAAGAAGCAAACGCCGTCCGCAACAATTGGCTCGTCCCATAGTTCCCTTCGAATAATCGACTCGATGTCGTTGATGGAAAAGACGATCAAATCGCCGTCGAAAGTCCATGCATATAGCGATGTGCGGTAGACGAATACATCTTCGATTGGAAAGCCCTGTAGATGAACGTCGACGTAGTTCACAGCTAAACCTTGAGACGTCGAATGCGAGCGCCTTGGGCCTTTGTGATCAAGCGGTTGGTTATCCAGGACTGGATTACTTGGCCCGGAGGTCGATACCTCCACTGATTGCGGCCTGATTTAGCTGATACTGGATATCCGTGCCATGTACCACTCGTTTGCGGCCCAACGAAATAGGCCAGTCGTTCACCGCCGGTTCCCACGACACTCATTGACGGCCGGACGGACCAGAGATTGGCAGCATCATCTCTCCATCCGTGTTTGAGGGCTACGCAAAATGTAAGATACTCTTGATGGACTGTGAATGTGGGCAACCACTGGCTCTTGTTATGCGTGCCATCGCGATGATATCCAACTGCAATATAGGCATCGCAGCAGTTGTTGCCCGAATAGTACGTTCCTGCCTGTTGAGGTACCGCAGTCCGCGCGAATGTTGTTTGGCTCAGCATTGGTTCGAGTTGCCGCTTTTCGGTTCGCTCGTGGAAGTTACATGGGCATACGGATAGGTGGAGCAGAGGCTTGCGCCTAGAGGTTAGCTGTGCTGTTCTCGTTTTCCCATCAGGTCTGTCTCTCACGAAAGAGCGTAACAATCAAGTATCTACGACAGGGTCAAGAGTAGGAATGGCTGGGCCAGCGGCGGGCAGTGATGCGGTCGCGTTGGTCTTGGTCGCGGAATGCGACTGTCGATGTGGGGGTGCGGAGCCAGGCGATCTGGTCGTCGCCTCGGCGTTCGTACACGGGGAAGCCTGATGGGTCGATGTTGATGCGGGCGAGGTGGTCGTCGTCGACGGTGTGGGATTCGATTCCCATCAGCGGCAGCACCGAGTCCCCGAGCCGGCTCCGGATTGACTTCTCCAGGTGCTGACCTCACAGGTCACCCTCGCCGCGCTCGGAGATCGTGGCGAAGTCGTCCTCTGGCGCGCGGACGGAACCGTCGTCGACTACGCCCACCAGCAGCGTTCCGCCGAGTGGAGAGTTGGTGAACCCAGCGATGGTCTTGATGAGAGCGTCTGGCCCTTCGCCTTTTGTTGGGATGAGGGTGGGTTGAGGGTCCGTTTGTAGGGGTCGAGGCCCTGCTGGGATCGGTGTTGTGAGACGCCGAACCCTGGAGGGCCTCGATGAAGCGTGATGTTATGTCGGTGCGGCTGTGGCTGCCGCGTGTCGAAGTGCTGGGGGTGGTGGTCGACGCGCCTGAGCGGCTGGTGGTGCGGGTGCGCTCGACGGTGCGCCGCCCGTGTTGTCCTGATTGCGGGACCCCGAGCGGGAAGGCTCATGATCGCCGTGACCGGGAGATCCGCGACTTGGAGGTGTCGGGCCGGCCGGTGACGCTGGTGTTCGAGCAGCGGCGCATGGTCTGCGGCGTCTGCGGCGGCCGGCGGTTCATGGAGGACCACCCGGCGTTCGAGGGCCGTGTCACGGCGCGTCTGGCCCGTCGGCTGGTGGCCGACGCGCGTCAGATGACGGTCAACGCGGCGGCGAAGCGTCACAAGGTGGGCTGGAAGCTGGTCAACGCTTTGGTGGTGGCCTGGGCGGGTCTGGTCGCCGACCATCGTCGGCGGCAAAGGTGTCGGGTGCTGTTGGTGGACGAGACCTCGATCCGCAAGCGGCACCGGTATGTGACGGTGCTCGTCAACGGCGACACCGGCGAGGTGCTCGCCATGGTGCCCCACCGCGACACCCAGGCTCTGAGCGGCTTTCTGGCTGCCCAGGGGCATAGATGGTGCCGCGGCGTGAAGGTCGTGGTGTCCGACGGCTCCAAGGCGTACAAGGCAGCCATAGAGGCGCGGCTCGGCCACGCCCGCCATGTGCTGGACCGGTTCCACGTCATCAGATGGTTCCAAGCCGGCCTGATCGCTGTGCGCCGCGACGTGCAGCGTCGCCCCGAAGGCTCCAAACCGGCATTCGATCCCGAAGTGTTCCGATCCAGGTTCTTGCTCATGCGTCGGCCCGACAAGCTCGACGCGGCCGAGCAGTCCCGGCTCGACGCGCTGTTCGCCGCCCACCCGCGGCTCAAAGCAGCATGGGACGCGCTCGGCGAGCTGCACCAGCTCTATCTCGCCGACGACCGCGAAGGCGCCCTCGAAGCGCTCGACCGGTTCGCCGACATCTACGGCACCGGCGACATACCCGAGTTCAGCGACACCGTCGACACATTCCTCGCCTGGCACCAGCAGATCCTCAACTGGCACCAAACGGGACGGCCCAGCAACGGCCGCATCGAAGGAACCAACAACCTGCTCCAAGTCCTGCGACGCCGAGCCCACGGCTTCACCAACTACGCCAACTTCGAAGCCCGCGGCCTCCTCCTAACATGAACCCCGCCGAGCCCAGCAGCCCGAATCCCAACAAAAGACGAAGGCTCGAGCGTCTTCGGGGCGGCCGCCCTTGCGTTGCTGGCCAATGTCCGAGCTTGGTCGCGTCAGCCGGTTATCCCGTTCCTAAGGAATGCGTTCCGACGGCGCAAGAAGCCGAAGCTTGGCGCTGTTGCGCAAGGACTTGGGCTCGACCGACTTGGGCTATGACGCTGACGGTCGGGGGAGCTCGACGACCACTCGTTGCGCGTTGTCCAGCAGGCGGGGGCGGTCCGGCTCGCGAAGGTAGATCATTCGTAGCCGTCGTTCGGTCATGCCCGCGAGACTTGCGATCTCAGCAATCGACAGCCCTTCGTGTTGGAGTGCCTCGATCATTCTTCGTATGAGGCTTGGCTCCTCCGGTTCAAACTCTGCCGGTTCGCGTCTCCGCCCTCCCGGCTGGGTGCTGAGTTCGATCTCCAAGTGTTTTCGCCACTGTGGGTCAATCGTTCCTACGTCGAGCGCTCGTCGAATGAGGAAGGCAATTGAGACACGCCAGCGCTGCTTGAGTAGAACGAGGCGTCTAAACGTTATGGACCGCAGTTCTCGGCGAGCCTCGTCCTGCGGCATAAGCAGTTCGGCCGCGAAAGCGTCAGCCTGCACCTCGAGTATTGAGCGTTCCGCGTCATCTGGGGCGATCACGGCCTCATGGCGTAGTACTACGTGCCCGAGTTCGTGGGCGAGCGTGTACCGCCTACGGCTGGCCGGGTGGGAGTCGTTGACCGTGATCACCCAGTCGCACAACGTGCCTGGATGAGACGTCGCAGATTGCTTCGGATGGAAACAGTTCATGAGCACGACTGGAATCCCAGTGCTCTCGATCAGTTCGACAAGATTCGGGAGGGGACCAGCGGGTACACGCCATGACCTCCGCACATACGCCGCCGCGTCAACCGGTCCAGTGCCAACCGGAACCCGAGGGATTTCGAGTGACGGTACGAGGTCGATTTCGGCGAGGAGCGAATCGACCTCAAGAACGCGCATCTTGACCTGGGCGTTAGCGAGATGGTGTGGCTTCGCCGGAAGCGTTTTCATCCTTCGGTGAACCATCGCCGAAACCGAATCGTCGAGTGGCAGCCTGCCTCTGAGGAGGAACGATTCCGGGACATCGCACGCATCGCACCAGTACGGAATTAGGTCGGACGGGATGTCCTTCTCGCCGTGCTCAACCTGCGACACGAAGGGTTGGCTCTTCCCCAACTTCTTTGCCAATTGACCTTGAGTAAGGCCAGCTCCGACTCGGGCGAGCTCGATCAGTTTGGGTTCCACTACTCCGCCGAAGTCCCAGCTTCTGGCTTGAGATCTATGGCTCGCCTTGCGGAAACCGCCGCTGGGGCTGCCGGTACCGAAGGCAGCGGCAGGATCGGGGCGACCGGTGCCATGCCACCAGATGCAAGTTCCTCGAGGTCAACAAACCACTCGACCCGCTGCTTGTGCATGGGCCCTGCGCAGTACTTGACGACGACGGACTGGCCGGCAAGACCGGTGCGCCGCGAGTACGTCGTTCCGGCGGTCACATAGATGAGCGGCTCGAGGCCGGGGAGGACGGCTTGCCGGCTAATCATCTCCTGTTGCTCAGATTGATGATTGGAGGATCGAAGGTTGGCGCCAAGCTTCTTGACGCGAATGGCGTAGATGTCATCGATAGTCCAAAAATGCTGATTCTTGACGGTCACCATGCGAACGCCTGGGTGTGACTCAAGGTCGGCCATGCCATTGACGGCGAAGTCGAAGGCTATGACTGGTTCTGTTCGCGCTTCAGTGAAGCCTTCCCGGGCGGTCACCGCGCGGGCGCGATCGCTCGACGAGGCCAAGGCGTCAAAGAGGGCCGCAGCCCGCTCCGGTCCAATCGTGGTGCGGAAGTGCTCTTCGGATCCAACCATGAAAGATATTATAAGCAGCTTCATAACCCGAACGGCGGACCTATCAGCGGGCATCGCGTCGGTGTGGAGCGATGCGAACGGCCGATTCACACTGGAGGAGCGGGTCCGAGGCAGCCGCACGCTGGAACCGACCATGCGTGTCATGTTTTGGGGGTGGCAGCGCCGGCGGGGATGGCTCACACCGACGTGCCCTGCTGTGGCCGGTTCGGCTGTGGCGGTGGCTTTCTAGTTGAGTGCCTCCCCGCCGGTTCGATGCCTCGGCGATATCGCTTGATTGGAGCGTGAACACCCCTCATCGAGGTGGCCCGACGCATGTGTGCGCACCGCCGAGGCCAGCCTGGCACACCCGACCAAAGGAGGCACAACATGACTGTGGTGGGCATCGACACCCACAAAGACACTCTTGCTGCGTGCGCTGCGGACAACACCGGCCGCCCGTTGGAGCATCGCAGCTTCGCGAACACGCCCAAAGGGCATGCCGAGCTGGCCGGCTGGGTCCAGCACCACAGCGCGACCCTGGTCGCCATCGAAGGCTCAGGCAACTACGGCCGACCCGCCGCAACAGCGCTGAGCGACGTAGGCGCGCCGGTCGTCGAGGTGCCCCCGCAGATGACAGCAGTAACACGCCGTCGCCAGCGCACCGGCGCCAAGACCGATCCCGGCGACGCGCCTGGCGATCGCCCGAGTCGGTCTTCGTGTGCCCTGCCTGCCCCCGCCGCGGCCCGGCGGCGGCACCGAGGAGCTGCGCTGTTTGGTGCGATACCGACGCGAACTCGTCGCCGACCGAATCCGCCAGGCTAACCGACTGCAGGCAGATCTCGAGCAGCTGCGGCCCGGATACCACCACCGTTTGGGACGGCTCAGCACCACAGCGGCCTACGACCGCGCCGCCAGGCTGCTGCGCGGCGACCTCAGCAGCCGTGCATAAATCGCCCGCAGCGGCATCAAAGCACTGCGCGCCCTGCAGCGCACCATCGACGATCTCGCCTACGAGATCCGCGGCGCTGTCGATGCGACCCGCACCACACTGCGCTGCATCGACGGCATCGGCCACCTCGTCGCGGCCGACATACTCACCGAAGTCGGCGACCCCGCCCGATTCGCGACCAAAGCCGCGTTCGCGATGGCCAACGGCACCGCCTCCATCGAAGCCTCCAGCGGCCGCGTCCGTCGGCACAGGCTCAACCGAGGCGGCAACCGCCAGCTCAACAAAACCATCCACACCGCCGCTCTCACCCAAATCGCCCACAGACACACCGAAGGCCGCCGCTACTACGAACGCTGCCTCGCCCGCGGCAAAACCAAACGAGAAGCCATCCGCGCCCTCAAACGAGGCATCTCAGACCGCATCTGAACCCACCTCCACGCCACCAACTTGACATAGGAGCTCATCTAGGACGTGACTTACGTCACACGTCTCTAGGCCAGTCTGCAGGCTCCCCCGCGATGCCGACGTTGGCTCGTAATTCGAGCCAAGCTATGAATTCGGCGCGTAGTTCGGCTGGGAAGTTGCGGCGGTAACCAGGACCCGTGTTGAGAATTTCCTTTCCATCCCACACGCGAAACTGAACTGGGATTTCGATTGCTTGGTCGCCATAGTATGCAAATGATGTGGACACTAGAACTTGTGGGGCACTCGTGTCCCGCTTCAAGTGCTTTGGGTTTGGCGTACCGCCATCGAGACTGTGCCTGCTATCTTCTTGAACCCATTCACGGCCATCAATCGTATGGTGGTATACGTTGTCACCGTAGCGTTGCTTGAGGCTGCCAGCGCGAAAGGGTTTCTTGCGGGCAAACCTCGGACTTTCCCAGTATTCGTCATACGAGAGAATCTCTTGAACCCGCATCGCGTATATCATGAGATTCTTTCGGCATCGTTGCTTGGAGCCGATACCGACTACCCAATCTCCGGGCTGAGCAGTTCGTCTAATCCCCGGTTTGCAAGTGGCCAAGGTGCATGCACCGTGGTACGGGTTTGGCGCGAACCCTATGTCATATGGCATGACATAGGTATACAGGCCGCCCATTCAATTGCATCCGATGCGGTCAATTGGCTGGTTCGGTCGGGGAACTCCAGACGCAGTATCAGAAATCTGCTCCCCATTTAGGGCCACCAGAATTTTCTCTGAGTTCCATGCTACGACTGCATCGGCATACTTTTCTAGCGGTTCGGGCACGTCACAGTCGGCAAATCCTGGCGCCCACACTCCTACGATAGTCTTGTCGTGTTTATTCGCATACTCGATCTCCCAATTAACCCAGTCATGGTTCTTAGGGTGCGCCACAGGTTAACACGCGAGGTGTAGTGTCGGGTGTGTGGAGCTTTCGGCGACCGATGCGAGGGTGTTCTTCGAGACCGTCATGCCTCATCTGGGCGAGCGTCAGCGGCGTGTGGTGAGCGGCGCGTTGGCCGAGGCGCTGGGCCGCGGCGGGCAGGCGTTCGTTGTGGGGGCGTCGGGGGTCTCGACCTCGACGATGTCCAAGGCGGTGCGCGAGGTGCGCGCCGGGGCCGAGCCGTGGGATCGTCAGCGCGCCGAGGGCGGCGGGGACCGCCCGGCGGTCGACAAGCAGCCCGGTCTGCTCGAAGCGCTCGACGAGCTGGTGCATCCGGTCACGCGGGGCAGCCCGATGTCGCCGCTGCGCTGGACGCTGAAGTCGACGTATCAGCTCGCACGCGAGCTCGCCGGGCAGGGCTTCAAGGCGTCCGCGGAGCTGGTGCGCCGGCTGCTGCACCAGATGGGCTACTCGTTGCAGGCGCCGGCCAAGCAGAACGAGGGAGCCCAGCACCCCGACCGCGACGCCCAGTTCGCCTATCTCAACGCGCTGGCCTCGGAGCGCCTCGCCGTCGGCGACCCGGTGATCAGCGTGGACACCAAGAAGAAAGAGCTGATCGGGTCCTACGCCAACGGCGGCGCCGAGTGGCAGCCCGCCGGGGAACCCGAGCGGGTGAGCGTGCACGACTTCGCTGATCGGGCGCTGGGCGAGTTCGCCAAGGCCATCCCCTACGGCGTCTACGACGTCGCCAACAACGCCGGCTGGGTCAACGTCGGCGACTCCGCCGACACAGCCGAGTTCGCCGTGGAGTCCATCCGCCGCTGGTGGAACACCCTGGGCCGCGACCGGTTCCCGACCGCGACCCGGCTGCTGATCACCGCCGACGCCGGCGGCTCCAACGGCTACCGGCCCCGCGCCTGGAAGTGGTTCCTCGCCCGCCTCGCCGCCGAGACCGGCCTCGAGATCACCGTCGTGCACTACCCGCCCGGCACCAGCAAGTGGAACAAGATCGAACACCGCCTCTTCAGCTTCATCTCCATGAACTGGCGAGGCCGACCCCTCACCGACATCGCCACGATCATCGAGCTCATCGCCTCCACCACCACCCAAACCGGACTCACCGTGCAAGCCGCCTACGACCCCGGCTGGTACCAACGCGGCATCAAGATCACCAACACACAAATGGAACAACTGCCGCTGTGCCCCCACCACTGGCACGGCGAATGGAACTACACCATCACACCCAACTGAACACGCGACCTAACTCGCGGCGGACCCTAACACCCGATATAGGCCCCCAAATTTGAATTCGATCTGGGTCTGGCGGTTCCACAGATCAAGGGTGCCGTACTTCGCTGCAGGGTTAATCTTGCGCGTGACGACAATGGCAGCGGGGACAGTTGCTCCCGCGGCCACGAGCGCGTGGTGAGCTGAGTGAAGACGTGCCCCGGTAGTAAAGGTGTCATCCACAAGCAAGTAGGTCTTGCCTGCAGCATCTTCGTCTGAAATGAACCCCGCTTCACTCGCCCGGTTGAAGCTCATGCTGCCCGGTCCTTTGACCAGAGGCCGGGTGAATGGGGCGAACGCAGCGGGGAAATTGGTTTCAATAGCGACTTGGAGCGCCGGCTCGTAGCTGTGATGGGTAGACGGCACGGCAACGGTGGCCTCCCAGGCACCGACACTCCCCGCGAGCGCGTCACCGTGCTCAACGAGGTAGCGAGCAGCTATTGCCGCTACAGCTCTCGACTCTCGATCGCGAATGACCACGTCCGGGTGCTCCTTGATGGCTGTGAGTTCGGCCGTCACGGAACTCTGCGGTCTAGGACTGCGGCGACATCGGCGACGCACTCAACGAATGAGACGAGCGGGTGATCCGCGAATTCTTGGGCCCATGATTCGTCGGCGAGGATCGGCGCCCACAGAAGCACCGGCTTAGCCTGTTCGAGTGTCAGTTCTGCTTCGATCCGCGTGCCGCTTTGGTCGCTCGACTCAATGACAAGACTGGCTGCGCTGGGACCTGGGTGATGTGAGGGTCCGCCGTTGAGGCGGGGGCCTCGCCGATTCTTGTGACTCATCACAAAGTCGAAGAGTCGGGAGGCCCCTCGTGGGTGAAGTTAGTTCTGTGGTGTTGCTGGGCGCGGATTGCGTGGAGATCACGCGGGTTCGCGTCGAGGGCAGCGAGATCGTGGTGTGGGTGCAGACCCCTGACGGGCGGCGGGTGCAGTGTGGGGGTTGCGGTGAGCGGGCAGTGCTTGGACGATCTCCTCAGCGCCCCTGACCACCGTTGCATTGCACGAGCCTTCAGCCATCTGCTCGGCCCACGGTTGCGCGGTCACCAACGATTCCACGAGAAAGACTCGCTTACCGTGCTTGAGTGCCGCCTGGGCCTGAAGTCGTGCTCCCGAGCTCTCCGATGCCTCGACAACCACCGTCGCCAGTGAGAGTCCTGATCCGGTGAGATTGCGAGCCGGAAAGGACCACGGGCCAGTACGCACACCGGGAAGAAACTGTGAGACGCATGCACCCGTATCAGCAATTCGGCGGGCAAGCGGGCGATTTGCAGCCGGATACACCCTGTCAATTGGCGTCCCGAAGACAGCGATCGTGCGACCACCAGCTTCGCCTCAACGAGCACGAGAGCTTCCGGCGTCTCGACGATGTAGTCGACGCTCAGCTTCTGGCCCTTGTCGTAGGCGATCTCGCTGTGCACGGTGACGTGCTTCAGTTGCTTGAGCTGCGCGCCGATGTAGCGCTCGAACCGTTTTCCGAGCGCGTCGGAGAAGTCCCGGATTGTCGTGCTGATCAGGCCGCGGTCGATGGCGTCGCGGATGATGAAGAACACGCCCTGGGGTGACAGGCGCTGAAGCACACCCAACGGGCTGGGCATCACACAGGTGTCATCTTCCAGGAGTGCTATTGGGTGCTCGAAGAACGGGTTGTAGCCCCAATGGTCATCGTCGTCGGCAGCATTCTCGCGTCCCGCTGCTGCAAGCTCTTCGACTGGCCGTGTGAGCCATTGGTCAGCGACCGCGAGAGCTTCCGCGATGGTCAGCGGATGAACGATCTGGTCGAACCGCGCTGGGTCGAATACGGCGCGGTTGATGGCGCCGTCGTTTTGGATCGCAGCCACGTACATCAGGAAGCCGATCTGCAAGAACTGCTCCACCGAGGCACCGACGATGCCATGCCACTGGTGCTTCTCGATAGCGGATGGATCGAATCTGGGGTCGTCGCCGTACAAGCACAGCGTTCTCATGAGCGGCGGCCACGGCTCGTTCTGGAAAGGCATCTGCAGATAGGTCGTTCTCGACAGCATCCGCTGCAGTGCGTCGTCTGAGTCGGGCCTGTCGAGACTGGGGTCCCGAACGTTGAACAGTTCGTTGACCAGTTCGCCGACAGCACGGTCTGTGACGCGCGCCCTCCGATGGCTCTTGCCTATCGTCACGCAGATGCCGGCGAGCATCAGCGAGTAGCTCTCCGATATCGGAGCAAGCTTGCTCTCATCAGGGCTGGGTCTTGCACGCCGTGATCTCGTCTCGCTCGCGTTCATGCGGCCGATGGCGCGCAGCAGTGCGTCTCGCGGGTATCTGCGTACGCGCCTGCGCATCTCGCCAGCGCTCAGTCCTCGTTTGCTGTCATCGGTCATCGCTGGCTCCGTCAGCGCACACTCGCGTGGCGCCTCCTCATCCGATGTCACTACTCGTCGGTTCTGTGGGCGTCTGTCGTGTGCTCAGTGGCGTCATGGGCTGGTCGCGTTCTTTGTGCGCTTGGTGCTGCTGAAGCCGAATGCCCAGCCGATGATGTCGTCAATGACACTGCCGAGAGCACCGCGCATTTGCATGGGGTAGAGCGAACTGTGGCCATCTCGATCGGCGGTGCGCGCAGGCCATTGGCCCCGCAACAGGCTTGTGACGTACACAGTCACGACGACGACTGCTCGCAGTGCCTTGGGCACGGCGTAGACGACGGCAAGGACCAGAGCCGCAATCTGCAGCCAGGTCGGGATGTCGATAGTGATCATGGGAATCCTCCTTGGGGGTCTTGTGGTTTCTGTTTGCGGACCCGAGGATGGCCGCTTGCTGCCATATTGCCGAAGGATGTCCACAGCTGGGAGGGCAAATTACGCCGACAGTGGAGAAAACTCGACAGCGCGCCGCGGCACACTTCGCGCCCCATCGACCCATCCGAATCCCAGCACTCCAATTCCTTGCCCCACCGACCCCGGGACGCCAGGCTGCATCGGATGCCGACGAGACGTTCAGGGCGGGCACTGTGACCAGCGCATACCGTCGAAACGCGTTCCGGATTCGACCCAAACGCGTTCCAGAATCGGCGTTCGCGCGCTCCACGCCCAATCAACGCAAAGCTGTGACCAGGGCGTTTACCCAATCGCACCAACCCCCCACAAGGTGGCTTTAGAACGGCTCCTCGTCGATGAGCCCCATCAATTGCAGCCCGCGCATACGTACTTCGTGGAGCTTGTCAGGGGGAAGGTGGCCTGTCAGGTCCTGAAGATCCGACCTGGGGATTGCTTGCAGCGCGGGAATTCGAACCCAGCACTTTTCGGGCACGTTCCCTTCGCCTGCGGCGAGCTTCACGCACAGGCTTGTTCGGAACCGTGTCGACTTTGAAGTCGGGCAGCCCAGAACGACGCGCCACTCTGGATTGTTGTTGTAGTCGGCTGCGCTGAGAACGACGAACGGCCTGCGGGCGTCGTGCACATTGCGGGGTTGGCCGTCGTCGAGCGACAACGCTTCGTCGGCGACGTAGTAGACGCCGCCGGTGACAGGCTGATTCACATCTAGTCGTCGAGCAAGATCCGGTTCGCTCGCGCACGGGCCGCGCGCAGCGGGATCAGGATTTCCTCGCTGCAGCCCCGTGGTGCTGGCTCTTCGTCGACATGGCTGTTGAGCATGCGCTGAAAACGCCGCAAAGTCGCTGTCGCGTCCGGGACAGGAGGCGTATCGCCCAAGTCGAGGATGACGTTTCGCTGCCCGTCAGCTTGGGCTTCCTGCATCGGCGCTGTCTCGTAGGTGAGATTCTTGAGGTGGGTGGGGCTGAGATCACCGTACTCAGCCAGAACTGCGTCGAGGTGCTCAAGGAAGCGGTCTGCCTGGTCGGAGCTATTCCGGATGAGCGGCGGGGCAAAAAGGCGGTATTCCGGGTTGCCGTAGGCGTTGAGGGTCGGCTCGACGCTGATGTCGCCTGCTGCTCTCAACGCGTTCTCGACACTGTAGAGATCGTCCGAGAACGGTCCGTGTTCGCGCCACTGCCACACCACACCCGATCCGAGAACGCCAACGTGCTCGACTGACCGCAGATCCGTCAGATAGAGGAGCTTCGCGACCTTCATGCGAGTCATTCGCTGCTGCCTGGTCGATGCGAGCCCCAAGAGCGTCTTCATCGCCTTCGACGCGAGGGAGGCGTCGGTGCGCAGAAGGGCCATGACGCCAGCGTAACCACTGCAGAACGCCACGCCTCGACAACTTGGACGGCTAGAGATCAAGTCGTTGTAGCGACCTCCTTGGGGAGAGGGCCGCGCGCCGACGCCCACATTCGCGAGCATGCCGGGACCTCTGAGACTCCCGATGCCTGCCGAGTATTGGGTGCTGGGAGACTGCTGAACAATACCCGAATGGCCACCTTCGCAAGTACAAAGGCACTGGTCAGAGGCTTGCGGTGATGGTAGATCCCGAGTAGATCAGCAGCCGGCTGGGGGCCGGCTGGCGCCACCATTCGGATATCCTTTCGCCGCCTTCCCGGTCTCGCCGGAAGGCGGCGATCTGACGCGCGACGACCTCTTGCAAGCGTCAACCGTCGAGTCGTATGACTTCGAGAGCCCATATTCCGCCGATGAGCTGAACTCGATGCCGCCGGCTCAGGCCGCATACAAGATCGCCCGATGGCGTCCCGATCCCGCCAGATTCCATGTGAGCGCCCGTCATCTCGCCCGCGCCCTCGAGGAATCCATCAAGCACTCGCCCGATCGATGGCTGGCGGACCCGCTTGGAGTCGCGACGGCGCTGCGGCACCCCGTCTACATCGGCCATTACTTGAGCCTTCGTCTTTTGTTGGGATTCGGGCTGCTGGGTTCGGCGGGGTTCATGTTAGGAGGAGTCCGCGGGCTTCGAAGTTGGCGTAGTTGGTGAAGCCGTGGGCTCGGCGTCGCAGGACTTGGAGCAGGTTGTTGGTGCGGTCGATTCGGCCGTTGGGGGGCCGCCCCGTTCGGTGCCAGTCGAGGATCTGGGCATGCCAGGCCAAGAAGGCGTCGACGGTGTCGCTGAACTCGGGGATCAGCCCGGTGGCGTAGATGTCGGCGAAGCGGTCGAGCGCTGCCATCGCGCCTTTGTGGTCGTCGGCGAGATAGAGGCCGTGCAGTTCGCCGAGCGCGTCCCGGGCTGGGTTGAGCCGTGGGTGGGCGGCGAACAGGACGTCAAGGCGGGCCTGGTCGGCGGCGTCGAGCTTGTCGGGTCTGCGCATCAGCAGGAATCTCGCCCGGAACACGTCGCGGTCGAAAGCGGGCTTGGAGCCTTCGGGGCGGCGCTGGACGTCTCGGCGGACCGCGGTGAGCCCTGCTTGGAACCATCTGATGACCCGGTACCGGTCCAGGACGTGGCGGGCGTGGCCGAGCCGCGCCTCTATCGCTGCTTTGTACGCCGCCGAGCCGTCGCAGACGACGACCTTCACGGCTTTGCACCATCGGGGCCCTTGGGCGGCCAGGAACGCGCTGAGCACCCCGGCGTCGCGGTGGGGCACCATGGCGAGCACCTCGCCGGTGTCGCCGTTGACGATCACCGTCACGCAGCGGTGCCGCTTGCGGATCGAGGTCCCCTCCACCCCCAGCACCCGGCATCTTTGCCGGCGGCGGTGCTCGCGGACCAGCCCCGCCCATGCGACCACCAGCGCGTTCACCAGCTTCCAGCTCACCTGGTGGCGTTTGGCTGCCGCGTTGACCGTCATCGCACGGGCGTCTTTGACCAGCCGGCGCGCCAGACGCGCCGTGACGCGGCCCTCGAACCCCTGATGGCCCTCACTGAAACGGCTGCCGCACGGCTCGCACACCAGCCGCCGCCGCTCCCAGATCAGCGTCACCGGCCGCCCCGACACCTCCAAGTCGCGGATCTTGTTGTCCCCGCGGTCATGAACCTTCCCGCTCGGGACCCCGCAATCGGGGCATCTGGGGCGGCGCACCGTCGAGCACACCCGCACCACCAGCTCCTCCGGCGCGTCGACGACGACCCCCTCAACCCAACCTCATCCCAACAAAAGACGAAGGGCCAGAAATCAACTGCGCAAGATCGAGGCCGATCTTCGAGGCAACTCGCGTACCCACCACCGCCACGGCTCGCCGGTCCTGCTCACAGAGGTCGCCCTTGACGAACAGCAGCGGAGGTCCGTCATGGACCAGCGTGAGATTGACTGGGTACCCTGGTCCGGTACTAGTAACCACCGAGACGCCCTCGTCGGCGAGTCGCAGAATTTCACGCGTCCAAGCATCGCGGCGCTGTGCTGCCCCGCGCACTCCGTCCTGGAGCCACTCATAGTCGGACTCATCAAGATGACTCCCGCTCGGATCGAGCATCAGTTCGTCGAGCAGAAATGTCAACCGGCCCATGTTCGACCCGTTCATGAACGTAACGAGCTCCTCACACAGCGCGGCGAGAAGCGGTTCGTCTTCAAGTACCTCCGAGACGTCGACTGAGTTCATTTCGGCCCTCCACTCAAAAAGTGGTAACTCTCCCCGGTTTCGGACAGCGGCAGATCGCTGTTCGCCGCCGCTCCTAAGTGCGGCCCTGAGCGTAGATGGCCGGTGCTACAAGGCGCGGTGGTCATCGTATTTCCAGCGATCAAGTTGACCTCTGGCTCGGCACCCCAGAGTTCATATCAATGGGTCTCAAACGATTGGGCCGCTAATTCGCTGGCCGCGTCAACAGCCTCGGCGAGAGTCGCCGGAACTAGCGCTGACGCCCGTGCGGGACTTGGCCTGGAGGGGAGTCCGGCCACGGCTTCGCCAGCGGAAGTCGGGGAGGCCCGGGGCGGGTGCCCCGGGGCTCCTCTCGGTTTGGACTGGCCGGTGGGCTCGCTGAACTCGGGGTGCAGTGGGCCAACCGTCTCAGCGGGGGCTACCGCGGTGTGGTGCCGCCGCTTCCGATTCTCAGATTCGTCTGGGCGCGATTTTTGCTCTCGTCCTCGGTGGTGGTGTCAACGTCGTCCACATAGCCGTCGGCGATGGTGTCCGCGTCGACGTCGTAGCGATCACCGGACTTCGGCAACCAAGTCACATCTTCGGTCGAAGCCACATAGCGAACCGACCGGACCGGTCCGGAGACATTGCTCGCGCTTCCGAGACCGATGTCGGACAGCGCGGCCGTCGGCACACGAACCACTGTGGCTGCGAACACATCGGTGAGCAGTTCGCTGCTGTTCACCAGCTCCACATAGCCACTGAACGTCGCCTCAATGGCCATCCTGGTGTTGCCCTTGCGGACCTCGTCCCCACTCGCAGTGATGGCCGCCGCAACGGTGAGCGCTTCGTTGGACGGTGCGCATGCGTTGTCCACGTTGTCGACGCTGACGTCCCAGAGGCTGTTGAACCCGCTGTGCGACCTCAGCGCAGCTGCCAAGTCGGCGAACTTCGGCTTGCCGTTGACGAACGTGATGAACGCACGCTTGCCGTTCGCATCCACCAACACCTCAATGCCGACGGGCTTGTTCGCGTCGTAGGTGCTGGCCATGCGGAAGTCGAACGTCCAGCCGTTGCCGTTGGCGCCGCCCGCGTTCCCGTTGGGCTTCGTCGTGAAGAACACGTCCTCGGCATCGCCGTCCGCGCTGTTGCCTCCGGTCAGTGCCGCCGGTACCGCGTACTTGGCTTGCACATCGTGGAACTGGCCGCTCACCCGGACGTTCGTCAGACGCACGGAGGATGTCGGCGAGATAGGTGCGGGACTGGCCTGTTCGTTATTGAGATTGCCAGCGTCGTCCATGATCGCGTCCTTGGCGATCTTGACCCTGTCGCCGCGCTCCAAGTTCCTGCTCATGGTCACGGTGAAGGTGTGTTCGGTGACCCTGCCGTTGGCGGTCGACACCGCGTCGCCGGTGACCGTGCTGACCGACAGGTCGGCGCCCGAGCTCACCGTGACTTCGGAGTCGGTCAGCTCTTCGCCATTAGCGAGGCCAGAGTCGGTGCTCTGGTTGTCCTTCGCGATGACCGTGAACGAATCCTGCCCGATAATCGAGATGATCTCGAAGGTGGGCTTCCGCACTTCTTTCCTGACGACCGAGGTTGAACTGCGGGCGAGCGGACGCCTGTCCGATTGAGCACCGAATTCGATCGATGTGTCGGCGATGGAAATCTGTTGGCCGACTTTCAGAGGAGATGCAAGATTCACCGTCACCACATCGGGGTTGCAGTCCGTGGCGCTTCCGCCAAAGCCCACACCCGGCGGCGTGTCACTTTGGCCCATGAGCACAGCGGGCACCCCGCCGATGCGGAGCACATCGAGCAGCCTCGCTCGCAACTGAGCGGTCGCGGCCGAGGCGTTGTCGGCGTCACCCGCAATGTCATCACTGAAGCGCAGCTCGAACGACGTCTCACCGGCGCGTGGCGCGTCGTCCATCTGGCCGTCGTTGTCCCAGTCAGTGGGCGAGACGATGCTCACGGCGAGCGCTCTCGCCGAGGCTGCCGCATCGAGCGCTGCGCTCATGGCGCCCCGGGTGACGGCGGCATGTCCGCCGATGGCCACGATCTCCATGTGCAGCTTGTTGCCCGCCGTGTCTTCCTGCGCTGTGGCGGCCAGGTAGTCGCGGACCGAACCTGGCAGCGAATCACCCACGACCAGCATCGGCACGAGCAGGCCCGAGCGGTACGAACTCGCCAGCACCGGCGATGCGGCAACGCCGTCGGGCAGGCCGCTCTCGGCCACCAAGGCGACCGTCGTGTCCGACACTCCGCCGAGGTCGCCGCGGCAGCCGTTGGTGGCCAGTCTCGCCAGCGACGCCGAAGCCTCCGCCGGTGTGTCGCCGCTGATGCGGGTGATGGTGTCGACCCCGGCTGTGGTCAGATCGCCCGAGACGTTGGCGGACACGCTGCTGGTGCCGCCCACGATCACGATGTGCTCGTAGTCCTCGTCGTTGATGATGTCCCGTGTTGCATCGGGCAGCTCGTCGTGTGCGGTCAGCAGCACCGGCAGCTGCAAGCGGCTGGCGATCGGGCCCACGAGCATGGCGTAGGCCAATGAGACGTCGCCGCCGTTGGTCAGGATGGCCGCCTTGGCGGTGCCGCCGCACCACACGTTGCCCCCGGCGATGCCGCCGCTGAGCGTGGCGGCAATCGCGGCTGCGGTGGCGTACCGGTCGGCACCTTGGATGCGCGCCACCGTCGGCGCGTGATCGAGCGCCTGGAGCGACTCGAGCACCGCCTCGGATACCGCGGCTGGGCCGCCGAGCACATGGATGTTCTGAACGCCGTAGTCCTCCAGGTAATCGGCAATTGCGCCAGGCAAGCTGTGCCTGTAGGTCAGCACCACCGGAGCATCCAAGTACCCCGCAAGGCCGGACACGGCTACCGCATCCACCAGCGTCTCGCCCGATGCCACGAATGCCTCGGCCACGCCACCCAAGCCCTTGGATCTGCCGAAGTTATGGGCCAGCCGCAGCGCCGTGTCGTAGCGATCGCGCCCGCCGAATTCACGTGCGTCAGCCACGCCGTCGTTGTCGGTGTCGACGAGCGCCTCGCTGGCCGTGTTCGCGGCCTGGACCGGACTGCTCATCACCGCCGCCAACACGGAGGCGCCCAGCAGCACCGCCGAGATCGCAGCAATGGTGCGCCGGGGGCGTCGTGTGTTCGTCATGGCCTCGTAGCTCCTCGCTCAGCGTCGAGCGTTCACAGGAAGCGCTCGCCGGAAACCGCCGCGCGGTAACACTTGACTGCCGAGGATACGCCGTAGACCGGCTTCTCGGGTGACACATTCTGCGCCGAAAGGCTCTAACTGCGCACCACAGCAGTTTCCCTGCGGAGATCCCGGCGGTCCTGGCCGGGTCGACGGACGACCAGACGCGAAGAACCCCGGGGCTGATGCCCCGGGGTCCCTCTCAGTCTGGGCTGTACCGGTCGGGCAGGAAAGCCGCCCAGCGGTTCAGGTCAGCTGTGCAGCTAAGGCCTAGTTGGTCTCCGGCGCGAAGGCGGGTGCCTTCACGCTGCTGCTCTGGCCGATGCGCACCTGCGACTTCGCATTGCGGCCCTCGTCGACGCCGACCGTCCCATCAACATCTGCGGCATAGCCGCTCGCAACTTGATCGTCGTCGGTCGTGCCAACAGCCGTGTCCACCAAGTCCCGGACCTTGGGCAGCAAGTCCGTGTTGTTGGTTACCAGCTCGTAGCGGACTGTGGTCGCCGGGGCGCCGCTCGCGAGATTAGCCACGTTAGCAAGAGGCTCGTTGGTACCGCCGGCCGCCACCAGCCTCGCCGCGAGGTCGGAGCCCTCGAGGCCATTGATGGACCCCGCAATAGCGTCCGTCGAGGCGAAAACTGCAGCCGCGACCGCGACGTCGTTGTACCGCGCCCTGACTCGCATGAAGACATCGTCAGCCAGATTCTCCGTAACGTCGATGGTCGCGACGTAGGTGTTGAACCTGACCTCGACAGCAACTGCCGTCATGCCGCCAGTGGTCTTCTCCGACGAACCACGGGTGAAGCCGGCGATCTCCAGCGGGTTGTTGGCTGTCGCACCACATGCACCGCCATCAGCGGCAGCAGGCAGCGTCACCTTGAACAAGGCGTCGAAAGCACTGTTGCCTTCCAGCGCCGACTGCAGGTCAGCGAACTTGGCATTGCCGCTGTTGAACCGCACCGACACCAGCTGGTCCTTGGCGTTCACCCACACGTCTATGTCGACTGCGGCCTTGGCGTCATCTTTCCAGCCAGTCGCCCTGTCGAACGCAATATCCCAGCCATTGCCTGCGGCACCGTCAGCGGCTCCGCCCATCTTGGCCATGATCTTGATGCCGGCGGTGCCCACCAGCGGGGCAATCCCAGCCGGCACCGTAGCGGCGGCCTGCGCCGTGTGCTTCTGCTCGCTCATGGTGACCGCAGTGATCCGCGGACTCGCTTGAGCAGCCAGCACGGTGAAGGTGCGAGCACGGCTCTTGTTGCCTGCCTCGTCAACCAAGGCACCGCTCTTGATGGTGATCCGGTCGCCTGCGACCAAGTCTGCGTCGGTGCCTGTCGGCGCGCCGTCGGCATCCGCCGTGTTCGCCGCGATGGTCTCGTTATTTGCGAGTGTTAGACTCGCTGCCGGAACCTTCGTGGTCGTGCTGGTGATCATGATCTCGTCGGCATCAACCGTGTCGTTGTTGTTCATGGTATCGAGGCTCATCGAGTCGAACCGCACCAAGGCAACGTCTGAGACGCCGGTTGCGGTCGCGTCGATGGCGATGACATTCACGACTGGAGCGGTGGTGTCGCGTGCCATAGCAGGCACGGTGACCGACGCACCGGCAACCGTCCGACGGTCCATGGCACTGCCGAACTTCGCGCCGCCCGCAAGCGAGATCACGTCGCCAGCCTTGAGCTTGGAGGCAAGGGTGACCTCGACAGCGTCAGGAGTGCAAGCGTCGTCTACTGCACCATCTTCGTCGTCACTGATGACACCGGTAGTGTCAAACCGCGCCGGCGCACCGTTGATCTTCAAGTTGTCGCGAATCAGGTTGGTCAACGCCGGGTTGTCCGTGACGTCGGCGACGATGTTGTCGCTGAACCGCAGCATGATTTCATCGTCACCCGCTTGCGGAGGCTTGTACTCGGTGGGGCTGCTGCCGGGTACCATAATTTCGCCGGTGATCTGCACGGAGAGCGCGTCGGCGGAGGCTGCAGCAGCAAGCGCAGCTTTCATGACGCTCGGGCTCACCGCAGCGTCGCCGCCGATGGCGACGATGTTCAGGTGCTGCTTGCTTGTGCCAGACAGCGCCGGCGTCGCGGCGAGATAGTCGCTCACCGAAGCGGGCAGCGTGTCGCCCACGATCAGCATCGGCACCAAGGTGTCGGTCTGGTAGCTCGACGCCAGTATCGGTGACGCGGCCACGCCGTCGGGCAGGCCGCTCTCGGCGACCAACGCCACCGTGTTGGCCGACACGAGGCCAAGGTCGCCGCGGCAGCCGTTGGTGGCCAGCTTCGCCAGCGCAGCCGATGCGGCCGCGGGCGTGTCGCCGTCGATGCGGGTAACCGTGTTGACTCCTGCGGAAGTCAGCGCCGCCGACACGTCGTCGGACACGCTGGACTCGCCGCCCATGATCACGACATGCTCGATGTCCTGATCGGTGATGAAGTCTTCGGTAGCCGAAGGCAGCTCATCGGAAGCGGTGAGCAGCAGCGGCAGCTGCAGGCGGTTCGCCACCGGGCTGATCGCCATCGCGTACGCCAGCGACATGTCGCCGCCGTTCGCAAGGATCGCCGCGGCTTCCGCGCCGCCGCACCATGCTGCGCCACTGCCCAGCTGTGAGGCAATCGCAGCAGCCGTCGCGTAGCGGTCGTCGCCATAGATGCGGGTCACCATGGGCTTGTTCGCCAGCCCCTCGATGGCCGTCACCACCGCGTCGGACACAGCAGCAGGTCCGCCCAGCACGTGGACGGTTTGCACGCCGTAATCCTCGATGAAGTCGGCCACGCCGCCGTTGAGGCTTTCGGAGGGTGTCAGCAGCACGGGTGCGTCCAGGAAGCCGGCCAGACCGGCAACCGAGATCGCATCCACCAGCATGTAGCCGGAAGCCACGAAGGCCACCGGCACTCGGCCCAGGCCTTCGGCCTTGCCGAAGTTCGCAGCGAGGCGGTTCGCCGTGTCATAGCGGTCGCGTCCGCCGAACTCACGGGCGTCGCCGACGCCGTCGTCGTTCGTGTCGACCAGCGCCTCGCTGGATGTGTTTGCGGCTTGGGCTGGAGCGCCTGTCACGACCGCGAGCACCGATGCCATGAGCAACGCTGCCGCAATCGCAGCCAGGGAGCGCCTGCCCCGCCGCTTCGTTCGAATAGTCAAGGTTCCGTTTCTCCTTGTTCCGTACAACGGGAAGTGCTCCCGCTATGCAATGTAAAACCGCGCCGGCCGGCAATCTGTGACAGCGCCGGCCGGTTGACGAGCCCGCCTCGCGGCTTTCCACGCATCGGACTCACCTGTTGATCCATGTGCTGGACCAAGACCTCAGCCTACCGGTCTGCGCTGCGGGGCGATAGGGGATTCTCGCGATTCGTCTCGGTTCCGCAATCAGCCGAGCACGCAGGCGCCGCAGCGGACGTCAGGTACGGAGCCGGCCGCTCAGAAAACGGCTGCCAGCAAGTCGCTGAGCCGCTGAAACATGCCGGCTTCGGCGGCCACGATCTCGACGGCGATCCCGGCGCCCGCCCATGACAACCGCCTGTGGCGCTTGGCAGCGAGGGCATGGTCTGCCTCGCGCAGCGCAGCGGCTTGCTTGCGGTCCGCCTCGCGCAGTTCCGCGGCTTGCTTGCGGTCCGCCTCGCGCAGCACGAACAACTGGTCGAATCTGGACTCGAGCTTGCCGAGATCAGATCGGAGTCCGCCAACGTCGGCCCTGAGCGCATCGATGTCGGCCTTGGTCGCGGCCCTGAGCGCACCGATGTCGGCCTTGGTCGCGGCCCTGAGCGCACCGATGTCGGCCTTGGTCGCACCGATGTCGGCCTTGGTCGCGGCCCTGAGCGCATCGATGTCGGCCTTGGTGGCGACCTTGAGCGCACCGATGTCGGCCTTGAGCGCATCGATGTCGGCCTTGGTCGCGGCCCTGAGCGCATCGATGTCGGCCTTGGTCGCGGCCCTGAGCGCATCGATGTCGGCCTTGGTCGCGGCCCTGAGCGCACCGATGTCGGCCTTGGTCGCGGCCCTGAGCGCACCGATGTCGGCCTTGGTGGCGACCCTGAGCGCACCGATGTCGGCCTTGGTCGCGGCCCTGAGCGCACCGATGTCGGCCTTGGTGGCGAGATCAGACAGCGGCGCAGGCGCCAGGCACGACATCAGGTACTCCGCAAGCGGTTCGTCAATCTGCTCACGCAACCAAGCGTAGAGGCGAGAACGATCTTCTTCAGACACAACGCACTCCTCGCAGCTCATGTCCTTGGCCGCCGCTTACCGTAGACACGTCATGCAACGTACCCACAATCATTTTCGATATATTTGCGTTACCTTGGCTACCGGCAACGCGGTGCAGCGAAGTCAGCCCACTCGACCATCAGCTCGCGGCGCTGCTCGAAGAGGTCGCCACGTACATAGGCAGCTTCGGTGCTGTTGCCCACGACATGGGCCAGTTAGCCCTGATTGTTCATGAGAATGCCTGATCGGCGTTTGGGGGACTGTCAGAAATTTGAGCCTTCACAAAATGTTGGGGACTTATACGCGTGGCTACACAGCCCGCTGGTTGCGCGTAACGGTGGGCAGCGCGTAGCGTGCCGGGTGGAGGCACCGGGAATTGAACCCGGCGGGATGAGTTTTAGAGGCCCTCCCGGCCACCTGGCTGCCCCCACAGAATCGAAGCCCACCAGCTCCGATCCTGAGGCCCCCGTCCGGTTCGCTGGGCGGGGGCCTCGCAGCGTATGCGTGTAACACCCCCTCTCTACAGTTGGGGTATGGGCAAGGCACCGGGCAGGCACTACCGCAAGGGGATCACGCTCACCGAGCTGTTCGATCTGTTCCCCGACGAGGCCGCAGCCGAGCGGTGGTTCGTCGCTCAGCGCTGGCCGAACGGGATGCGCTGCGCGCATTGCGACTCCGCGGACGTGTGCGAGCGCAAGAACCGCAAACCGCAGCCGTACCGGTGCCGGACGTGCCGCAAGGACTTCGGCGTGAAGGTCGGCACGGTGATGCACGGCTCCAAGCTCTCCCTGCGGACATGGGCCATCGCCATCTATGCACGGCGAACTCCATCGGTGGTTGCAAGTGAACGGTCATGATGGCCGTTGCCTACACATGCAACCGACCGATGGAGGTGTCCAGTATGGCAGCGAGGCTGAGTTTGGATGAGCGGGTGTTCATCGAGTCGTCGCTCGCCGCGGGATCTGTACGTTTGCTGGCAGATCGTTCGTCATCTTTGGGTCGGCTCTGGTGCCGAGTTGACTTCTGGGCCTGATGGGCCGATAATGAGGGCGTCCTCCGGTGCTGTTCTGGAGGAAAGACGTGAGTCCCGGAGTGCCAGGCCGAGGATGTGCCGCAAGGCAGGTCGACTAGGACGGGAGCCGGGGCTTTCGCATCTCTGTTCATCCGTTGGCCACCTCGATGATCCCGGCGTTTGCGAGCCGGTCGAAGATGGTGTTGCAATTTCCCAGCAGGTGTTCTGCAGTGACACCGCAGATGGCATCAGCAATCCACAGGAGTGGCTCGGCCTTCGACCGCCAGTCGTAACGAAACGGCACTCCGCCGTCGGCTGCGAATACGTCCAACAGAGTTTCTTGGTCGCGTTGGTCGCTGGTTGCATCGCCGGACTCGATGATCAAGTGTGTGACGCCATCACGGGCCAATCGGCGAGCGTGGGCAGCGAGCAGGTCCCGGCGCGCAGCAACTTGGCCACGCCGCGCCACGGGCCGCCACAGCACCGAGGCCACCACCTCCGCTTCCTCAAGCACGGTCGCCATCCGTTCGATCGCTTCGGGACCTTCGCGGCGGTAGTGAAATGGCGAGATCCGTTCGCCGACGACTCCGGCAACACGATGGCGCATGTTCGACCACTCGAGGACCACGGAGGCGGTGACTATGTAGCGGTGCTCTGTTGTGGCGCCCGTGGCGGACAGTGGCGCGGTCTTCACATGGATGTCGACATCGAGCAAGTTGCGGGACCGGAGGCTAGACAGGCCCCGCTGGGCCGTGTCGGCTGAGACGCCGTACCAGTTCGGGACGTACTCGAGCTGTGCTCTACCGGCGACGGGGAGCCGCTGTGGGCCAAGCTGCGGGCGGGCAACGCCGCCGCGAACCACATAGCGGATCATCTCGAAGTGCTCGACCGCTCGATCGGCCAGCTCCCCGACGCGTTCGCCGCGGGGCACCGGCGCGGCGACGACCCCGCAGCAGCGGCACAGCCGATGCGGCTGCGAACCGACTCCGCGGGGCGCTCCGCGCTGATCGCCCAAGGCTGCAGGGACCGCAACATCACGTATTTCATGACCGCACGCCACAACACCCAGATCACCGCCGCTATCGCGGCTGCGCGCACCGATCCCGACCGCTGGCAGCCCGCCACAGGCGGCCCCCAGTCGCGTCGCGCTCGCTCCCAGGCCCACCGCCGCGCACGCGCCCAGGTCACCGAGCTCACCGAAGCGGTCGACTTGTCGCACTGGCCTGCGCGCACACGGCTGATCGTGCGACGCGAGCCGGGCCACCCCGGCGCGCAGCGCACCTTGTTCGACTCGCCCAACTGGCGCTACTGGGGGTTCCTCACCGACGCCGCCGGCGACCCCGCACGCCTCGACGCCGACATGAGAGCCCACGCCCAAGTGGAAGACACCATCGCGAGGCTCAAGGACTCCGGGCTCGACAAGATGCCGTTTCGCGCCTGGGCCGCCAACGCAGCCTGGACAGCCCTGTGCGTCATCAGCCTCGCACTGGTCAGCTGGTTCCAAGCCCTGCGCCTCACCGGCGCGCTCGCAAACCCAGCACCCAAACAGCTCCGCTGGCAGCTCTGGCACACACCGGTACGCGTCGTGCGCACCGCACGACGCACCACCGCACGCCTGCCTGACCACCACCCCGGCACCCCAGCACTGCTCGCCGCAGCCGCCCACACCTGACACCGCCACAACGGCCCCGAGCAACACCCCACCTGCCGACCCCGCACGCCCCCACACCCCCAACGCGCCCACAACCGGCCCCGACACCAGCACCGCCTGCCCGAGCCGACCGCCGCCGACCCAAAAACAAGCCACCACAAGCAGCTCAAACCCTCAAAACACCCGCCTCGACATTCTCATGAAAAATCAGGGTTAACAGGAAGCCCGACGGGGGCAGCCACAGCCAGGACAACGCGATGGGACACGCCAAGGGGTTCATCGGCCATTCGTACCATTCGTCGTTCACAGCGGCTTCACCCTGAGCCATCCGACGACCTCCCGGCTTCTCCTGGTGATGACTAACGCCGACGCCGTATGGGGCTCTTCTGGGACTGTCGGAATTTTTGTGTAACCGGCCGTGATGGTGTTCATCGGATGTGGTCGGCGATGCGGTCGCCGTAGTGGACGGTCAGTGTGTTCAGGATGGTTGTCCAGCCGTTGGTCTTTGCGGTCAGGTTGGTTCGGTTCTTGGGTTTGGCGGTGGCGACAAGGTAGAGGGTCTTCGTTGCTGTTTGTTCGTTGGGGGAGTGTCCTCGGTGGCGCACTGCCCTGCGGAAGCGGGCGTTGAGGCTCTCGACGGCGTTGGTGGTGCAGACGACGCGGCGCAGCTCGGGCGGGAACTCCAGGAACGGGGCGAACTCGTCCCAGGCCTGGCGCCAGGAGCCGATCATGGCGGGGTAGGTGCCTTCCCAGTCGCCGGCGAAGGCCTCGAAGCGTGCCTCGGCGGCCTCGACGGTGGAAGACGTGTAGATGTCGCGCGTGGCCTTGGTGATGGGCCCCCAGTGCTTGGTGGATGCGTAGCGCAGGCTGTTGGCGCCATGTGCACCGCGCAGGTGGGCACCGTCGCGTCGATCAAAAGCACCGCGTGCACCGCGTCGAGGGGCCGGTTCTGCCACACCGCCATGTCCGCGACGATCCCGTCGGTGATCTACCGGGATCGTCTCCCGGCTCACCGAGGTGTCATAGATCTCTTCAAGATGCGCCCCGATCTCTCCGGTGGTGAGCCCCTTCGCGTACAGCGAGATCACATTGCCCGACAGCCCGTCGAGACGGCGCCGATGCTTGGGCACCGTCACCGGGCAGAAGGACCCCGCACGGTCACGAGGCACCCGCAGATCGACCTCGCCGATCTCGGTGGTCACCCGCTTGGGGGTCGACCCATTACGAGAGTTCGGGGTCCCGCGGCCCTCGACCGCATGACGCTCATAGCCCAGATGCTCAGTCATCTCGACCTCGAGACCGGTCCGGGGGCACCTGGCGCACCAGCCCGGTCAACAAGCCGCCGTCGCCGGTCAGCTCCACGCCCTCGGCGCGTGCCTGGGCCACCAGCCGCTCGGCCCAGTCGGCCATCGCTGCCTCGCCGGCAGCTTCGCTCACCGGCACAGCCGGCATGTCATGATCAGTCACAGACATGATCCTTCCCAGCCCACAGCCCACAGCTGCGGACCCTCAGATCACGCCCGATACACAAACTTTCCGAGTGTCACTGTTGGGTTTGCCGGTGCCCTCGGCCAGGGGGTTACGGTCCGGTTCCATGCTCGGCGCTGACTCCACCAGACTTGTGGCCTTGCGCCTGTTGTCAGACCTGTCGCGTCGAGTGTGGGGCCGGCAGGAGCGCTCCTGTGGTGAAGGGAGCCTGACTGTGTCGACTCGGTTGTGACGAAGCGCCCCTGCCGTTCCCGGACCCACCGGAGTTTCACTTCGGCCAGGAGCACAGCATGACACCGCCAGTCGGGGGCATCGACCCTCATCAGGACACCTTCACCGTGGGGATCGTCGACGCCCACGGCGTCGAGATCACCCATGAGACCTTCGACAACACAGCGGCTGGTTATGTCGCAGCGATCGATCTGCTCGACGCTCACGGCGTTTGCCGGGTCGGTGTGGAGGGGTCAGCCAAGTGGGGAGCGCACGTCGCGATCGCACTGGCCGCGGCGGGGTTCGACGCCCGCGAGGTCCCGCCGTCCCGCTCAGCAGCTCAGCGCCGCTCGCGTCAGCTGGGCAAGACAGACGCCGTCGACGCCGTCGCCTCGGCACGGGCGCTGGGGGCCGAGCCGACCCTGGGACCCGTCCAGGCGCTGGAGGTCTATGACCCGCTGGTGGCCAAGATCGAGGCCGTGCTCGAGCACCGCCGAGCCCTGGTAGCGGCCCGCACACTGGGTTTGCACCATGTCGCCGACCAGATCGCGAAGCTCCCGACCGAGATCCGCGACCAGCTCACCAGCCACGGCAAGATCGAGAGCCGGCTGCGCCGCCTCGCCGACATCGACCCCGACATCGACACGACGCCCGCCGGCAAGTACCGCCTCGAATGGCTCCAAGCCTTCATCGACCAGGACCGCACAGCGCGTCGCGAGATCAGACGCCTTGAGCGCCTCATCGACGAGCTGGCAGACCACCACGGCACCACCCTGCGCGACGAAACCGGCATCGGCCCCATCGCAGCAGCGACCCTGCTGTGCGAGGTCGGCGACCCCCACCGGTTCAGCCGCGAGTCAAAGTTCGCCCGCTGGAGCGGAACCGGCGCCGTTGCGCTGTCATCGGGCGAGGGCGCCGCCAACCCGGTCAAGCACCGGCTCGACTTCAGAGGCAACCGGCGCATCAACAGCGTCCTCTACATCGCGTCGGTCACCCAGCAGCGCAGCCAGCCCGAAGCCGCTGCCTACCTCGCCCGCAAAGCCACCGAGGGCAAGACCCGACGCGAAGCCCGACGAGCCCACAAACGCCAGCTCGCCAACCGCATCATCCGCCGAATGTGGCGCGACGAAACCGCCAGAAACTCCACTCTCACACTCGCCGCTTGACAAGGGAGCGTCTGACAGGCCCACTGACCGGCCAACGGGGGCTGTTGCCAGACGGGGGGTGCGGACCCAAAGAGGTCGTAGTACCGTTCGGGTGAAGCGTCCCGGAGGGGTGGCATGAGCGATATCGATGCTGAACTGGAATCGAAGCTCAAGAAGCACGAAGCTGGAGTCGCTGATCTCGTTGCTGCGTACGAGGCCGCGGAAGCCCCGTACTTCGCCGCCGTAGCTGCGTCTGCACCGCTAGTTCCTCGTTACGTTGCCTCAAACTCGTCGGCTTGGGTGCCGAGTGCCGACATGGGGTGAGCAGATTCGTGAGCTCCGGAACCTGAAGCAGGCCGCTGACAAGTCGCCCAAACCAGGTGACTCCTCGCCTCACGATCTGCTCCGCCGCAAGTACCTCAATGCCCTCTCGGAGCACACGGGTCGGGCCACGATCTTCTACGGCACCTGCTGGCTGGAGAACAAGCCGGCTCCAAACGGCGATGCTCTGTCTCTCAACCTCGGCGACAAGCAAGGGTTCATGGAGGCTGTGTCCAACGTCTCTGAGCGAGAACTTGACCTGATCCTCACGAGTCCCGGTGGCAGTCCCGAGGCCGCTGAGGCCATCATGGGGTACCTCCGTTCGAGGTTTGATCACATCCGAGCTGTGGTGCCGGTCGCTGCGATGTCGGCAGCGACCATGATGTCGTTGGCGTGCGACGAGATACTCATGGGAACGCACTCGCAGCTCGGCCCGATCGATCCACAGTTCACCTTGCACACGCCCGAGGGTCCGCGATCGGCTCCGGCTCAGGCCATCTTGGACCAATTCGAGATGGCGAAAGCCGAATGTCAGGTTCCTGGCAACATCGGAGCGTGGCTCCCGCTGCTGCGTGCGCTCCTGCCTGGCCTGATAGCGCAGTGCATCCATTCGCGTGAGCAAGCCGAGCGTTTCGTCGCCGAACAACTCGAGGCGCACATGCTCCAAGGCGATCGCGACAAGTCAAGGGCCGTTGCGGAGTGGTTCGCTGACTTCTCGGAATTCAAGTCTCACGGAAGACCTGTCACAATCAGCGATGCTCTGGGGCAGGGTCTGAAGGTGACTCGTCTCGAAGACGATCAAGAACTGCAGGATCTCGTGCTGTCGGTTCACCACGCAGTGAGGCACACCTTCAACAACACGGGGACAACCAAGCTGATCGAGAATCATCACGGCCGGGCGTACCTGGAGATGACCGGACAATTCCTCATGCAACAAGGGCAGCCCGCGCCTCAGATCCCGTCAGGAGCGCAGCCGAATCCGAATCGTGAGCAACGCCGCAATAACCAGCGATCAGGCAACCAGAAGGGGCGCGGCCGCTAGCTGTTCTGGACATAGAGGGCACTTCCCCCGTTGGCCAGTCAGTTAGTTGGTCAAGGCGCCCCGGCGCTGGGGCGCGGATCGGGTGGCGGACCAGACCCACATCGCCGACAAGAGCTATCGCAAGAGCGATGCGGTCAGGGGTGCTGCATCTGCTCCGCAGCCCGTACGAGCGCAACGAGTGCCGAAAGGTGATCCTGCCGTTGACGGTGCTTCGCCGCTTCGATTGAGTGCTGGCGGACACGAAGGAAGCGGCGCGGTCCGGGTTTGGCGAGCGCTGCCCGTTTGCTGAGACCGCCTTAGCGTCCGCGATGTGATCGTTTCGCCCGTGCGGTCAGGCGCTTGTGATCGATCTCCGAGCGGATGGCTGCGGTGGACTGTCTTGCGTTGATGGCAGCTTGTTCGATGATGTCCCATGTGGCAGTGGGGATCATTTCCCGTGCCGGATGGGATATCACCCGCTGCAAGCTCTCCGCTTCGTCTGGAGTCGCTCCGATGCTCTTCCTCAGTACTAGATGATTAGTTCCAAGGGGTCAGTGGTCGTAGGCGGTGAGTGAGCGTGCTGGTCGGCTGTGTCGGTGGGTCTCGTTGTGCCAGATGGCGGTGGTGAGGGCGAGGAGCCGTGTGAGGATGCGCACGGCGACGCCGGAGCGGGTGCGGCCTTTGTGGCGTTCGAGGCTGAGCTGGCCTTTGAGGGTCTGGTTGATCGATTCGATGATCTGGCGCAAGGGCCGCAGGAACCTTGCGCCGGGCCGTGGGGCCTCGGATCGGGTGGCGGGGCGGAGCAGGGTGATGCCGGCTTGGTTGAGCTGACGTTCGAACGCGGCGCGTCTGTAGCGGTTGTCGGCGATGAGTGTCTGGCCGGGCCGGGCGATCCCGGCCGCGGCGATCATGTCCGCGCAGACTTCGCGTTCGTCGGCTTTCGCGCCGGCGAGAGCGAACGCGATCGGCAGCCCCGCCGGGGTGGCCACAAGGTGCAGCCGCAGACCCCAGAAGTACCGCGAATGCGACGCGCACCAGCCGTATTGGGCCCATCGGGCGAGGTCAGAGCGCTTTTGGGTCTCGCGGCTGGTGCCGCACTCGACCGGGGTGGAGTCGACCAGCCACACGTCGTCGTGCCACGACTCGCACTCGCGTGCGAGGCATCCCATGACACGAGCGATCATCTCGGCGCTGCGCCGCAGCCGCTTGTTGTAGCCGTCGCGGTTGGGCAGGTACGCGAACCACGGCCGCAGATGCGCTTTCGCGTAGCGCACGAACTGCGACTCGTTGTCATAGCCCAGCAGCGCCGAGATCACCGCCAGGGTGATCAGCTCCGCGTCCGACAGCTTCGGGGCGAACCCCACCGCAGGCCGCTGCGGCACCCAATGAGGGTTCTGCGCCAACAGGTCATCGATCCGCACATACAGTGCGGTCGCAAGGGTGTCCAAGTCCGGGTTCATGCTCCGGTCCTGCGAGATCGAGGTGTTGTTTCACACCCCGAGCTTGGACACCCTCACCCCACAACCGGTGGACCCGACCCCTTGGAACTAATCATCTAGGGTCACGGGCATGTAATTTGAGGTCGGGCAAGGCATGACGATCCACGATCCGCGAACAGACACCCGAAGGGAGCCAAGCGAAGCCGCGCTCGGCCGCGCCGCGTTCTCTCTCATTCGCTCAGCGTCGGCCTGTGCCGCGTTCTGCGAGCACATCGAACACAACGAGCCGGCGACCACCCAGCAGGTCGTGGCAGCCGCAGAGTCGATGCGGCAGCTAGCTGCACAGCTCGCCGACCAGTCTGGCCTCTCATTGCGTCAGGCCTATGAGGACCGAATCCGAGCCGTCGAGGCATCCAGCATGTTTCGCCACGTCTCCACAATTGAGCGGGTCGAACTCGTAGGTGCCGACGCGCTCGCCTCGTCCCGACGCTGGGACGAAGTCCAGATTGCGCAACTCGCTCACGATCGGCAGTTCCACCCTGACGTGTTCGGCCTCTCGAAGATTGAACAGCTGCGGCACTACACGTTCCACGTCACCAAGCTGGCTGGGATGCTTGCTGACGCTGTCGAGCAGGAAAGCTGGAACGCATTCCGTGACGAGAGGCTCGCGGACGTCGCAGTCTTCGGCGTCAAGCTCGCGACCGTGTGCAACGAGCGCCTACCGTCCGCCGACGTTGATCTGACGTAGCGTGCCGAGGCCCAACGCGGCCATGAGGCTGCGTTAGCGCCAGCCCGAAGAAGATCTGGAGGTATGCGTGTGACCGGTTTCTGGTCGTCGGAGACGATGCAATCGCGCTTGGTGGACGAACAGCTGGTAGCGCCGTTCGACCCGGACCGCATCTCGAATTGCAGCTACGAACTCAGCATGGGGCCGCAAGCGCTCCTCACAGGCGAGGAACAGATCCGCCGCGACCTCGACAACGGAGAGCAACACCAAATTGCGGGTTATGCCATCGCAACAATCGTTGGTATCGTCATCACGCTGGTCGCGCAAGCACTGTTCTGAGACTTAGAGTCAGGTGCAGCGCATGGCACGCCGCGAGCATCGTTGTCAACTGATGCTCGGCCAACTCATGCGATGTCTTCCGCCCCTTACGGCCATCGTTGCAGGATGCTTGGCGAGCGGGTCACATCACTTACCTGCCTTTGGTGATCTGGCCCCAGTGCTTGGTGGACGCATAGCGCAGGCTGTTTCGGACCATGTGCACCGCGCACGTCTGGGCTGTCGCTCCGGGCCGGGCGGCGCGGATCGAGGAGGGCAGGCCCGCCATTACCGTCGCGGCACACGATCAACGCGTCGGCGGGGCCGCGGTTTCGCAGCTCGGTCAGCATCGTGGCCCACTGCTCGGCGCGTTCGCCGCCGGCGGGCCCGAGCCACAGGCCCAGCACGTCGCGTTCGCCGGCGAGATCCACGCTGATCGCCACGCACACGGGCCGGTTGGCGGGCTGCGCGGCGTACACCAGTTCGGAACGCTGACCGGCAGCGCCAACTCCGAGACATTCGGACAACGCGTACAAGAGCGCCTGCTGATCACCGAGCACCCCATCGTCAGGGTCCATCCCGAAACCGGCGAACGCGTCCTCTATGTCAGTCCGGCCTTCCTGAAGTCGATCGTCGGCCTCGCTCGAAGGCGACCCCATCACCCCGGCATAAGCCCTCGCCGCATCACCGCCGCTCGAACGACACCTCCGGGTGAGGCAAAAGCCCAGGCGAATCAGCGTCGAGCCACGCCCTTGTGGCCGCATTGTCACTGACGTAGGCCTCCCAGAACGCAACCGCGGCCGGTCAGGACTGGTGGGCAGCGATGGCTTCCAGGGCTTCTTCGAGGGAATCGACGCCGACGACGGGGACCGATGGCTCGGCGACAGCGGCAGCTTCGTCGGCTTGGGACGACGGCACCAGGAACAGGTCGGTGCCGGATCGAACCACGGCGTGAGCCTTCTGTGGCACGCCGCCGATGGGGCCCACCGAGCCGTCGTGATGGATCGTGCCGGTGGCGGTCACGTCGAGGTCGCCCGTGAGGGGTTCGGGCGTCAGCGCATCGATCACCGACAGGGTGAACGCCAGGCCGGCGGAGGGACCGCCGATGTTGTCCACGTTGAGCCTCACATCGATCGGGAGCTCGGCGAATTCGACGTGAGTCGTGACGATGACGCCGAGCAGAGTGACGCCGTCGCGATCGGCGAGGGTGACGGTGACGGGGCGGGTCTCGCCATCGGGGTCGAGGGCAGTCAGCACGACGACGGCACCTGGTTCATGCGAGCGGATCATCTCGGCCAGCCCGGCTGCGGTCATGACGGGATCGCCGTCGACGAACTGCACGATGTCGCCGGACCGCAGGGCATCCTCAGCAGGTGAGTCGGACATCACCCGCTCCACTCGGGCACCGATCGGCGTCATGATCTCGTAGCCCAGATGCTCGAGGCCAACCGCCACGGCGATCTGCGTGGACTGATCCATCTGGAGGCGTCCGTCTTCACGGTTCTCCGCGACGGTGCGCTCTCCGAGGATTTTCTCTACCTCGACGACTTCGAGGGCACCGTCCAGCCAGCCGCCGATGACTTCGAACAGAGAGGGAACGAAGCTGGCGCGAACGCTGACGAGGCTGATCGAGGCGTCCGACGCGTACTCCGGATGATCGACGACGTGGACGAACTCCTCGACGTCGAACGTCCCGCCCGGCGACACGACCACCTTGTCCTCGAAGGTCAACCGCAGCCCGGCGATGATCACAATTGCCACAGCCAGCTGCGCGAAGAACGCAACGACGAACCACAACGGCATCTGCGTCGTGTCGTGCGGTTGGGCGGAGACGGTGGCCGGTTCGTCCTCAGGCGGCGCGTCGGATTGAGCGTCGATGGCTTCGCCGCGCTCGTCGTTCCCGTCGGCTGGCCTGGTCGGCATCGCGGCGCGGCTTGCGGCGTCGGCTCCGTTGGGCTCGTCCGCGGGCGGATCGGTCACAGGCGCACAGCGTGCCATGAAGCCCGCCGCGGCCAACCGCGAACCGGTTGCTCGCGGATTGGGGCGGCGGATCGTGCATATTGGGCAGGTGAAAAGTTGGCCGTACAAACCGACGGCGTTATGGCGCAGGCTGGTCGCTGTCATTGGCCTGGGGGCGTTCACCGCGATCTGCGCCGCTGCGCTTGTCGCAATCGTGGTCATCGCCGCCGCAATCGGTGCGCTCGTGCTCGAAGCCGTCATCGGATGAACGACACCGACACCCGCTGGCCCGACGCGACCACCAGATGAACAACACCTACGCGCGCCGGCTCGACGCGGTGATGGCTGGGCACCGCGGCGACGACGCTGGGGCGGAACAGCTGCTGGCCGACGAGGACCCGTCCGTTCGGGCTGCAGCGCTCGGTGCGCTGGCGCGCTGCAAGGCTCTGACGGCTGCGCACGTCTTGACGGCGCTGCGGGATCCGGCGACGCAAGTGCGCTGGCGGGCCGTCGAGCTGGCGCCACCGGACATTCCGCTCGTTCACCTGCTCGCCGACGAGGACCCATCGATCGTGGAGGCAGCAGCGACAGCGCTCGGTGAACGCGACTGGGACGCGACGCCCGTCAGCGAGCTGTGCCAAGTCGCCACCGGCCACGACGACCCGTTGTGTCGAGAAAGCGCCATCGCCGCCCTCGGAGCCATCGCCGCCGGACTGGACAACGACGACGAAGGCGAACCACGTCACCACCCGGCGCGAGCTGCGGCACTCGAAGTTCTGCTCGCTGCGATGGACGACCGGCCCCAGGTCCGACGGCGCGCGCTGTTGGGTCTCCACCAATTCGCCGACGAGAGCGCCGAAGCCGCCGTGGCGGCCGCACTCGAGGACAACGATCGCCAAGTCCGCGCCGTCGCCGGCGAACTTCTCGGCGTGCCCGTCCGCTAACGCGCGGCGTCGAGGCGAGCCCGCAATTCGAACATCAAATCCGACACGTCCTCGGCCAGCACTTGAAGCAAACCGCGCTCATCGCCGCCGATCTCGCTGCGCCCGTACAGCCGCAACGTCCGCAACGGCCCACCGCCGACCGGTTCGCCGATGTCCATGCCGACACGCGGCAACCCCGGCTGCGTGCTGCCGTCAAAGTCAACGGGATCGATCCCCGCTGCCAGCTCCACTAGCCGGTCGCGGCTGAGGTCGCTCTGCGCGACAGCGGCTTCCAGCAACGCATGCAGTCGCAGTTGCGACATCCAGCCCAGACGCGTCCGGACATCGGGCGTCATCGCAACCGCTGGATCGGCATCCAACGCTGCCCAGGCCTCAATGAACCCGTCCATCACGCCCGATGCGCCCAGCGTCCACGGCGGCCCCGGATCGATCAGCAGCTCGACAGCGTCGGGCAGCGTCACATCAGCGGCCAGTGCCGCTCGGCGTACGACCGCCAAACCCGGCGGCAGCACTTCGAGCACATCGGCTGCCCGCGACTCGGCAACCTCGACGAGCACGTGAGGACATTGCCGGTGCGCAACCGCGTCAGCGATATCCACGACCGACGCATCGAGATCGACCACCTCGATGTCCTCCACGTCGAGGTCGAGCATCGGCGGATCGACGACGGGTCCGGCACCGCTCCACGCCCGCGCCGCCAAAGCGACCCGGCGCCCCAGCGGGGAGCCATCCACGATGACGCACCAGATGGCACCGAGCCCAGCCGTGCGGTACTGCTCCAGCAGCGCCACCGTCGTCAGCTCGATCGGCGTGGCGAAGGTGAGCACGCCCTCACGCCGTTCGTCACGCAGCGTCGCGGTGGCAGCCACCACGGGATACGGCTCGACGCCGAACTCCACGACGTCGCTTACGTAGGCGAGCGCCGCCACTGAATCCCGGAACTCGATCAAGCCCCGTCGAGCGTCAAGCCGCATGCTGGCGTGATCGACGACAGTGAGTTCGACCTCATAGCGGCGACCCAGTCCGCCCCGTGCATTGACGGCGTCCCAGTAGGCCTCGACTCCGGCGAGAGCCGCACGGTCAGCTCGGGCTGCGGGCCCCGACAGATCCACCAGCACGCCCAGCCGCAGCGTCCCGACGTCGAAGCCGATCACTGGATCGGGTTCGGGCACCGGCGTCGGAGGCGGCGATTTCTCCGGCGCCCCCGAACACCCTGCGGCCGCAAACACAGCAGCCAGCACGCCGAGCGCAAGTCGTCGCAACGAGCCGATCTTCACTTCGGCGACACGCCAGAGCCCGGCGGCTCAGCTATCGACCTGGGATCGTGTGCGATGCGTTCAGCGCGTCAAAGTTCTCGAGCGCCCGACCGGCGCCGAGGACAACCGTCTCGAGCGGCGTTTCCGCCCGCAGGACCGGTACATGCATCTCACTGGCGATTCGCTGATCCAAGCCTTGCAGCAGTGAACCGCCGCCGACCATCAGCGCACCGACATGAATGAGGTCCTGCGCGAGCTCGGGAGGTGCCTCGCTGAGGCACTCCAGCACAGCACCCACGATGACCTCCACCGTGTCAGCCAACGCTGTGCGCACCTCGGTCGGTGTGATGAGGAACGTGCGCGGCAGACCTGTGGTCAGGTCGCGGCCCTTCACTTCAGCATCAAATCTGTCGTCGACGGGCCAGGCCGAGCCGATGCTGATCTTCAGCTCCTCAGCCGTGCGCTCGCCGATGGCGATGCCGTGAATGCGGCGGATGTAGCTCATCAATGCGGCGTCGAAGTCGAACGAGCCGACCCGGACAGCCTTGAGCGACACCATTCCTCCGAGGGACACCATTGCGATCTCCGCGGTGCCACCGCCGACGTCGATGACCATCGACCCGGTGGGCTCGTGGATCGGCAGGCCCGAGCCGATGGCCGCAGCTATCGGCTGCTCGATCAGGCGCACGTCTGATGCTCCGGCGCGGCGGGCGGCCTCGATGACGGCTCGGCGTTCCACGGGCGTGATCAGCGACGGCACGCACACGGCGACGCGAGTTCGGCCGAAGCGACCCACCCCGACGCCTTGGAGGATCAATCGGATCATGCGCTGAGTGACGTCGAAATCGGTGATCGCGCCGTTGCGGAGAGGCCGCGCCGCGATGATGGAGCTGGGGGTGCGCCCGATCATCTGCCACGCTTCGAGGCCGACCGCCAGCACCTCGCCGGTCCGCTCGTTGAGCGCGATCACAGACGGCTCGTTGAACACGATGCCGCGTCCCCGCTCGTACACCAGCGTGTTCGCGGTGCCGAGATCGATCGCCAGGTCACGAGACAGGGGGACGCCTCTGGTTGCGTGGACGCTGACGAGAACGAGGAACAGCGCGCTTGGGTTTGTCCTCGACAATGGAGAGATCGGCCCGCCGGGCCTCCACGAGACGAACCAAGCCGATGAACCGGCTGGATTCTGGGGGACGCTCCGCTCCGGTGCTTGAGTTCATTTCCGTTGACTGATGGTCCCGGGCCGCACTACCGCCGGGAGCACCACCTCGACCACGAGCCGACACACCACCACTGCCAGAGGCGCTCCTGCTGACTCGAGCGGGAGGAACCTCGTGTGGTTCGTCGGTCTCGAGGCTGAACGGCCTGAGAGGCGGGGGGAACGATCCTCGCTCGATCAGCCGAATGCTGGCCGGGGGGGCGTCGGCGAGCCCTGCGTCCGTATCTGTCCCAACCGGTTGCGACTCGCGACGGCGCGATCTGCGGCTCTTCGCCTTCCTCGCTTGCTTTCGGGCGGCTCTGCCCGTGCTGGGCTCTGGCGGGGCGTCCACACCGCCGACGGCCCCCGAGGCGCCCGCGCCAGTCACTGCCGCTTCAGCCGCGCCGTGATCCGGAGCGCCGCTGCGGCCAGGTCGAATCTTCCTCCAGATGCCTGGCGGTCCTCCTGGGCCGTCTTGCGGGCTCTTCGGTGCAAGGTTGGCGAGCCGGCGACGGAACGGCTCGATCTCGTCGTCGGTCACCCGCTGGTGCTTCATTCGAGCGCCAATCCCCAGCACGAGCATCCCGAGAATCGGCACCACCACCGCAATCGCAAGAAACAACAGCGGACTCATGTGCAGGACGCCTGCGAGCCGGGTACCTGCGAGATCGGCTGGGACCGCAGACCCCAGTCCTTCCCGCCGTCGTGTACTTCCTGCTTCCAGATCGGCACGGTCGCCTTCAGCGTGTCGATGCCGAAACGGGCGGCCTCGAACGCCTCGCCCCGATGCGGCGCCGACACGGCCACCACCACCGAGCTCTCGGCGAGCTCCAGCGTCCCCACCCGATGCAGCAACGCGGCCTTCACCATCGTGGGCCACCGCCGCCGCATCTCTGCCACGATGTCGGCGAACCGCGGCACCACATGCTCTTCGTAGGCCTCGTAGGTGAGCTGGCTGACGCCCGTGCGGTTCTCGGCGTGGTTCCGCACCGTACCCGAGAACAGCACAACGGCCCCCGCGCTCGGATCAGTCGCCCAGTCATAGACGGCCGCAATCGGCAACTCCTCAGCCGTCAGCTCGACCCAGATGGATCCGCGCGGCGCAGTCATGACTTCAAAGCGTAGGAGCGCCGGAGCCAGGCCACAGCAGCCCAGCCTCCAGCGGCCATCGCGGCCCCAGCACCGATCAGCGTGGCGTACTGGCGCTGGCGAGCATTGAGGTCGTCCCACGGCATGCCCGTGTCCGCAATCACGAACGCCTGCGCACTGCTGTACCGGGGTTCCCAGCCCACCGACCGCAGCCGATCGTTGGCCACCACCCAGCTGTACCGGGTGTACGCAAGCATGCCCTCGGGCGCCGTGTGCCCCACCCGGCGCGCCACATAGCGATCCAGCCGCTCGGGCAGCGGCAGCGGGACACGGATCTTGGGCCGCGCCCCCAGCAGATCGCGCAGCTCGCCGGGAGCCAGCCAGCCGTCGGGCGCCACGTTGAACACGCCCGAGAGCCGCTGCTGCGTCGCCAGCACCACCGCCGCAGCCAGATCGTCCACGTGCAAGAACTGCACCGGCGGATCGTCACTGCCGGTGCGAATCGGTGCCGCAGCCAGCATCGCCTCGCCGATCGGCCCGCCGACTCCGCTCGACACCACCGGCGCCGGCCGCAGAATCGCCGCAGTCCGTTCCCCGCCGTCGGGCGAACCGCCATCACGCCACTCCAGCACTCTGCGCTCGGCGTCCGCGTGACGAACGGCGAAGGCCGCCTCCGAATTGGGCCGCACCGGCACGTCCTCAGAGATCGGCGTCGGGTGATTCGGCCACGCCCCGTACACGCTGGCGCTCGACACCAGTGTCAGGTGCCGAACGTCGTCCGTCGCCGACAGCAGACGGCGCAATCGCTCCGAGGACGTGTCACGCGTCAACCGCAGATGTACCAGCACCTGCGAGCCGCCCAGCCCGCGTTGCTCGACATCGAGATCGCAGACATCGTCGAACGTGGCTTCGAGCCGCCGCAGCACATGTGTGCCGATGACGCCGCCAGCGCCCGAGACCGCGGTCCCAGAAGCCCCATTCCGCACGCCGCTCATCTGTCTACGATGCCCCAGCCGACGCCCTCAGCCGTACCATTTCGATGTGGCTGACGATGACGACGACACAAACCCCTTCTCAGGCATCCCGTTCCTCGGCGACATCGCCTCGATCCTCGGCAGCGGGAGCGAGACTCGCTGGGACGGCGCCCGCCAGACAGCGGTCCATCTCGCAACCGGCGGCCGGTCCGAGCCCAACGTGGACCCCGTCCAGCGGCACCGGCTCGGCGAGATCGTCCGGGTTGCCGAGCTGCACGTCGCCAACGTCACCGGCCTCGATCCCACCACCGACGGCCGCCCCCCTCGCACCGACCCGGTCACCCGCTCCATGTGGGCCAACGACGCCGTCGACGCCATCCGCCCGCTGATGGACCGGCTTGCCGACCGGCTGTCGGCCGGCGAGGACACCGGAACGCCCAGCCTGGATCCCTTCGAGGGCCTGCTGCGCATGATCAGCCCCATGATGGTGGCGATGAGCGCCGGCATGATGGCCGGCCAACTCGCCACCCGGGCATTGGGAAATTCGGACCTCGCCGTGCCCCGCTGGCACGACGTGATCCGGATCATCCCGTCCAACATCACCGACTTCGCGCTCGAATGGAGCCTCGAAGTCGACGACGTCACGCTGTGGGTCGCCATCCGCGAGCACGCCATGCACTCGGTGCTGTCGGTCCCCGGGGTCCACGCCGAGCTCGACGGCTTGCTGCACGACTACGTCGACGGCTTCCATCGCAGCGTCCGCAGCCTCGAAGAGCTGGCGTCGCTCGACGCGCTCGACATGACCTCATTGGACCTGTCCACCCCCGAATCGACCGACCAAATGCACCGGCAGCTGCAGCAGATATTCGGCAATCCCGAGCTGCTGCTGGGCGTGTCACGCGACGACGCACAGTCCGAGACCGTCGCCCGGCTCGAAACACTGCTCAGCGTGCTGGTGGCCTACGTGGACGACGTCATCGAGCAGGCAGGATCGCGGCTCATCGGCGGCTTCCCGGCGTTGCGCGAAGCGCTCCGGCGCCGTCAGGTCGCGGCGAAAGGCGAAGAATTCGCCGATCGACTGCTCGGCGTGCGCATCAGCCCCGACGCCCGTCACAAGGGCCGAGCGTTCGTCGCCGGTGTGATCGAGCGAGCCGGCCGCGAGAGCCTCGCCCACATGTGGGAGACGCAGAAAGCGCTGCCGACGCCGAATGACATGCTCGCGCCAGGCCTCTGGCTCGCCCGCATCGACATCGAGCAGCCCTGATCAACCGTCCCGATGGCGGCGCCTCCGGGTGTTCACCCTCGTCTTCATCCGGGTAGCGATCACCTCGGACGGCGTCCGGCGGCCCCGGGCCAGCGCCCACAGCCCCCCGGCGTACAGGAACACCGCCGCCGTCGCCGCCACGCCCAGCAACGTGACGCCGGCACGCAGCGGCAGGATGCCGTTCGGGGCGATCACCGGCACCAGAGCGCCGATCACCCACATCAGCTGGAAGCGCGTCTCGAACCGGGCGAATGCACGGCCGTGATCCGCAGGCAGCTCGTCGCGCTGCACGATCGCGTCGAAGCAGAGCTTCCCCATCGACGACATGAACCCGATCACCATGGCCAACCCGAGCACTGAGACTCGGTCGCCGGCGGTCGCCACGAACAACGACACTGCTGCGGCGAGGCTCAGCACGCTCACGAGCAGCGCTTCCTCGCGCACACGACGGCGCAGCGGCGGCGCCAGCACTGCACCAGCGAGTTGCCCGAGGGCGCTCGCGGTGAACATGAACCCGAACCACCACGGCGCCGCATCATCGGCCCGAAGCCAGAACGCGATCAGGAACAGCGTGAAACCGGTCATGGCCCGAACGACGCCCATCGCCGAGCCTGCCAGCAGCATCGCTCCCCGCCGCACCTCCGGCTCGACGGCACCCGATTCGGCCCCGAAGTGTTGGGGAGGCCGGCCGCGGCCTGCTCCAGGATCAACGCCCCGGCCGTGCGGGTCGGCCAGCGGCTGGTCGCCATAGCCCGGCTCATGCGGGTCGCGGTAGCCCGGGTCGTATGGTTCGGCCAGCGGCGAGTCGTACGACGGGTCCCACGGTTGACCCGTCTCGGCCTGCCACTCGACGCCCTGCGCCGGCCGTCCGAAGTCGTGGCGGTGTCCGCCCGGCCGTTCCGCCTCCCGACGCGGCAGTCGCGGCGGCCGGATCGCCTGGCGCGGCAGCCGGGCAGCCGGGAACGTCATCAGCACGAATACCACCGACGCCAGCACCAGCACCCAACGCGACGAGATAAGGCTCAGCAGCAGTCCCGGGCCCGCAGCAATCGCACCCCCAAGCCCGCTCAGCAGCATCAGCTTGGAATTGGCCTCCACCAAGTCGGACTGTTCGCGCACCAATCCCGGCACCACCGCGCTCTTCGCGACGTGATACGTCTTGCCCGCCACCAGCGCGCCGAAGGCCTCAGGAAACAGCAGCAGCGAGTTGAGATGGCGCACCATCAGCAGCGCCAACACTGCCCGGGCCACTCCGGCGCCGATGATCATGCCGCGCCGCCCACCCCGGCTGCGATCCACGAGCGGCCCGATCAGGGGCCCGACCAGCGCAAACGGCGCCATGGTCACGATCAAGTACAACGCCACCTTGGGACGCGCCGCCGCAGGATCGAGGTTGAAGAACAGCGATCCGGCCAGTGCGATCGCGATCAGCGCATCCCCAGCCGCCGACAGCAGGTGCGTGCGAGCAAGCCAGGTAAACGGCTGCATCAGCTCACGCTCAACTCGGCCTGCACGCACACCAGAAGACCACGCCCCGGTGTGGTGCTTGAGTGATCCAGATCAGGCGTCCTCGGTTTGGGGTGCAGTCCGCTCGTACCGGTAGCCCAAACCCCGGATGGTGGTGATGCGCTGCGGATTGGACGGGTCGTCCTCGATCTTGGCCCGCAGGCGCTTCACATGCACATCGATCGTCTTGGTGTCGCCGACGTAGCTGTAGCCCCACACGTTCGCCATGAGGCTGTCGCGGGTGACGACCCGGCCGGCGTTGGAGAGCAGGTAGGCGAGCAGCTCGAATTCCTTGAGCGCCAGCGTGACCAGCTCGCCGCGCACGCGCAGCTCGTGCCGGTCGATGTCGAGCGACACCTCGCCTTCGGACAGGCTCGAGACGTCGCCGTCGGGTTCGTCCGGCTGACCCGATGCCCGGCGCAACACCGCTCGGATGCGGGCCACAAGCTCGCGCAGCCGGTACGGCTTGGCCACGTAATCGTCGGCGCCCACCTCCAAGCCCACGACGGCGTCGATCTCCTCGGCACGGGCCGTCACCATGATGAGCGGCACACGTGACGTCTTGCGGATCTCCCGGCAGACGTCCAGGCCGGACATGCCGGGCAGCATCACGTCGAGCAGCACCAGATCGGGCTCGGATTCGTTGATCTCGGCAAGCGCCGCGTGTCCGTCGGCCGCCGTGCGCACCTCGAAGCCCTCGCGGCGCAGCCCGACCATGAGTGCCTCAGTGAACGACGGCTCGTCATCCACTACCAGTACCGAAGTCGTCATCGGCGTACCTGCGCTGTCGAAGAGGATTCGATGTCGGGCGTCGGAGCTTGCGGTACCGAGTCATCCGGCACCGAAGCCACCGGCGCCGGGTCTTGCAGCGCCGGGAACCTCAACGTGAACGTCGTGCCCAATCCCTCGCTGGATTGCAGCACTACCGCGCCGCCATGGTTCGCAACCACGTGGCGCACGATGCTGAGCCCGAGTCCGGTGCCCCCGGTGGCCCGAGCCCGCGCCTTGTCCACCCGGTAAAAGCGCTCGAACACCCGCTCGGTCTCGTCGCCAGGAATGCCGATGCCCTCGTCAGCCACCACGATGTCGACCCACTCCTCGATGGGCGTGCCGGATTCCGACGGCGAGCGCGACGAATCCGCAACAGGAATGCGCGTCGCCGGAACGTCCTCGCTAGTGAGCCACGTCGGCGGTTCAACGTCGTTTCCGCGGGCAACGCTCAATCGCACCTTCGAACCGGGATCGCTGTACTTGATGGCGTTGTCGACCAAGTTGCCCACGGCCCGAAACAGTTGGCCTCGGTCGGCGTGCAGCGTGATCTGGTCGCCGGCATCGGCATCGGCATCGGCAGCATCGGCACCAGCATCGGCATCGGCATCGGCACCAGCACCAGCTACGCCAGTCGGCCGAACCAGCTCGACGCCGCGCTCGCGAGCGTGCTCGGAGTACTGCTGCGCCACCTCGCACAGCAACGGCACCACGGGCACCGGCTCCTGCCGTATCAAGCCCTCCATCTCGACACGGCTCAGCTCGAGCAGATCGTCGGTGATGTGACGCACCCGATCAGCTTCGGTGCCGATGCGGTCGACGAGCCGGGTACGCACGCTCTGGTCGTCCTCTTCGGCCAGCGTCTCGGCCAGCAGGGAAATCGCGCCCACCGGCGTACGCAGTTCGTGACTGAGATTCGCCACGAAGTCGCGCCGCACATCGTCGACTCGCGCTCCCTCGGTGCGGTCCGCGATAACCGCCACAGCACCCAACGCGTGCTGGGTGCCCGACACCGGATGGGCACTGACCTCAATCACCCGGGGAGGCGGACCGGTCAGCTTGACCGTGCGTGTGCGGCTGTGCCCAGCGCTCGCGGCGTCAAGCAACTGCGTCACCGCTGCGCCGACCAGCGCCATGGCATCACGAGCCCCCAGCATCTCGTCGGCCAGCGCGTTCGAGGCGCACACCGCGCCGTCCTCGTCGACGAGCACCACGCCAACGGTGAGCTCGTTCACGGCCAGCTGCCAGCGCGCCCGGTCGCGATCGGCCAGGTTCGCGTTCATGGCCGCCGTGGTGGCCACCGACTCGAGATAGCCGATCCAGTCCTGGAGGCTGCGGTCGCCCTGGTCCACGTCGTGGCTCGCGTGATCTAACCGGTGAGCGATCCGGCCGAGTCGCTCGGCGGTCGAATTGCGCGCCCGCAGGTGCATCACGACAACGACAGCGATGCCAGCGACGGCCAAGGCCAACCCTGCCAGCGCAGCGATCACTGGCTCTCGTCCTGCTCCCGTCGGGCGCGCGCCCGGTTGGCGCCGAGGTGCTCGGGCATCTGGCCCGTCACGAGGAACTCGACTCGCTGAGCCATGTTGACCGCATGGTCGCCGATGCGTTCGTAGAAGCGACCCACGACGGCGAGCTGCACCGCCTGCTGGGTCGTGATCTTGTGATCGTTGCGAGAGTCGAACACCGCATCGAGGTACTCGTTGTGCAAGTCGTCGAGGACATCGTCCACGTCGCCGATCACCGCGGCCAGACCAGCGTCACGGTCGGAGTACGCATCCATGGTCATCGTGGTGAGCCGCACCGCCTGTTGGCGCATGCGGTCGATGAACCCGCGCACCCGCGGCTCCAGCTCAACCCCATGAATCCGGCTGATGGCCTTGGCGATGTTGGTCACCAAGTCGCCGCTGCGCTCGATCTCGGAGATCATCCGCAGGTCGGTGAGGATGGTGCGCAGATCGACCGCCACCGGCTGCTGGAGCGCCAGCAGCTCAACGCACTTCTCCTCGGCTTCGAGGCTGAGCAGGTCCATCTCGTCGTCGGCGGCGATGATCTGGTCGGCGCTGGCGATGTCGCCCGTCAACAACGCGGCGGTCACCGCCGAGATGCCCTCGATCACCATTCCGCCCATCTGGACGAGGTCGGCACGAACTTCGTCCATCAGCTGATGGAATTCGGTTCGGACTTCTTCGGTCATGGTGAAATGCCGGCGACGAGGCCAAGCACCGCTAGCCGACGCGGCCGGTGATGTATGCCTCGGTGCGCTGATCGTCGGGGTTGGTGAAGATATGGCTGGTCGGTGCGAACTCGACGAGTTCGCCGGTGCGGGTCCCGAGTTCGTTGATCTGAATTGAGAAGAACGCCGTCATGTCGCTGATGCGAGCAGCCTGCTGCATGTTGTGCGTCACGATGACAATGGTGTAGTCGGTCTTGAGCTCAGCTATGAGTTCTTCGATGCGCCCGGAGGCGATCGGGTCGAGCGCCGAGCAGGGCTCGTCCATCAGCACCACATCGGGCTCAACCGCAATTGCCCGCGCGATGCACAGCCGCTGCTGCTGGCCGCCGGACAGCCCGTAGGCCGACGACTTGAGGCGATCCTTCACCTCATCCCACAGCGCCGCTCGGGTGAGCGACCGCTCGATGATGTCATCGAGCGTCGACTTGCGAGCACCGGCGAGCCGCGGCCCATAGGCGATGTTGTCGTAGATCGACTTGGGGAACGGGTTCGGCTTCTGGAAGACCATGCCGATGCGGCGCCGGACTTCCACCGGATCGACCTCGGCCTGGTACAGGTCGACGCCGTGGTAGTTGACGGTGCCCTCGACTCGGGCGCCCTCGATGAGGTCGTTCATGCGGTTGAAGCACCGCAGGAAGGTTGTCTTGCCGCAGCCGGACGGGCCGATGAGCGCCGTCACCTCGTGCTCGGCCACATCGAGCGTCACGTCCCCCAGCGCCCGGAAATCGCTGTAGTAGACGTCGACGCCAGAGCACTCGAACACAGTGTTCGCGTCTGGGCGTGTTCCGGTCATCGCTGCGTTGGCGACCGCGCTCACGTCGATGCGCGCCCGGCTCACAGGCACCTGCTCACGCTGTTCGGTCACACGCTGTTCGGTCACACGCTGTTCGGCCACACGCTGTTCGGCCACACGCTGTTCGGTCACACGCTGTTCGGCCATCAGGGTCTTGTCGGGAGTCACCGAGCCACCACCTGTCGGGTTCGGTTCAGCGTTGCCGTTCGAACTCACCACTGCTTCTCAAATCGGTTACGGAGGTAGATGGCCACGCCGTTCACCATCAGCACGAGCACCAGGATGACGACGCTGGCCGCGGCTGCGTTCGTTCCCCAATCGGAACCCGGCTGTTGGGCGAAGTTGAAGATCAGCACCGGCAGTGCGGTGTACGGGCCGGTGAAGGTCTCTGCGACGTTGGCGTCACCGAAGCTGATGAATCCCGTCGCGGCACCCACCAGGATCAGCGGAGCGGCCTCGCCCAGAGCGCGCGCCAGCGACAGCACGGTGCCGGTGAGAATCGTGGACATCGCTGCGGGCAGGACTTGGCGTGAGAGAACCTCCCATTTGGTAGCCCCCACACCGTATGCGGCCTCGCGCAGCGACGACGGCACGGCCTTGAGCGCCTCGACCGAAGTGATCACCACGATCGGAAGCACCATTGCGGCCAGCGTCATGCCGCCCGCGATCACTGTCTTGCCCTGGGTGAAGCCGCTGAGCGTCTTGACGAACACCGCGAGGCCCAGCAGGCCGTACACGATGGAGGGCACACCGGCCAGGTTGCGGATGTTCAGCTCGACGAGCCGGGCGAAGCGCGAGCCTTCCGCGTACTCGACGAGGTAGATGGCGGTGGCGATGCCGATCGGAATCGCGAACACGCCCGTGACCAGCGCCACCTGCAGGCTGCCGATGATGCCCTGCCAGACACCGGCGTCGGTGGCCGAGCGTTGCGAGAAGCCGTGCGTGAGGAAGTAGCCGAGGTTGCCGGCGAGCACGTCCCAGCCGTCGACGATCATGACGCCGAGCAGCACCGCAAGGAACCCGGTCGCGAACACGGTGGCACCAATGAGCAGCCACCTGAACGCGCTGCCGGCCAGATCTGCGCCGGGACGTCGCCGCAGCGTGTCCGCCGCGCTGGTGGCGATTCCCGCCGGTGTCGTCAGCACGGTCATGACGGCGATCCCGTAGCTCGTGCGGCCCGTGCGACCGGTGCAACCCCTGCAGTCCGTGCGACCCGTGTGGCCGCTGCGGCCCGTGCGACCCCCGCGGCTCCTGCGAAACTTGCGGCCCCTACGGCCCCTACGGCACGCATCAGTACTTCTCCCGCAGGCGGCGAACGATCTGGTCGCCGATCATGTTCAGGCCCAGCGTGATGACGAACAGCAGGGCGCCCAAGAAGTAGAGGCTCTGGAACGCCAGATCGTTGCCGGCCACCTGGTCGGTGCCCAGACCCAGCGAGGCCATCGCCGAAGTTATGGTGCCGCCCGATTCGAACAGGCTGAGGTTGAACAACGATGTGTCCCCGCCGCCCGACGCGATCGTGACGACCATCGTCTCGCCGATCGCACGGCTGAAGCCCACGATGGTGGCCGCCATGAGGCCCGACATCGCCGCGGGCAGCACCACCCGGATCGAAGTGGTGATCCTGCGGGCGCCGAGCCCCGCGGAGGCTTCGCGCAAGGACGCCGGCACCGCCCGCAGCGCATCCTCGGCGATGGAGGCGATGAGCGGGATGACGAGCAGCCCGACAGCGATGCCCGCAGCCAGCTTGTTGAAGAAGTTGATCTCGCTCCAGAATTGGCTGAGGAGCGATGGGGTGATGAAGCTGATGGCGAACACGCCCAGCACCACGCTGGGCACGCTGGCCAGCAGCTCAAGCGTGGGCTTCATCACCCGCCGCACACGGGGGTGTGCGTACTCAGAGAGGTAGATCGCCGAGCCGAAGCCCGACGGCACGGCCACCGCCATGGCGATCACCGAGATCTGCGCCGAGTTGACCAGCAGCGTGCTGAGGTCGAACAGGCCGCGGCGGGGGAACCAGCCGATGTCGGTCAGCTTGTCGAAGACGACTTGGCTGATGAATGTCCACGCCTCGGAGGCGACCGTCCAGATGATGAGCGCACTCACCAGCACGGTGGCGGCGGCAGCGAGCAGAAACATCCAGCGAGCAACGGCCGAGCGTGCCCGGCGACCCGGTGACGTCCGCAGATCGACGGTGCTCAAGGTGCTGGCCGGAGTCGGGCTCATGTGTTCGTTTCCTTGGCAGACCGTGCCGACTATCTGCGTGCCGACTTTCTAGTGGTCACAGGTCTGGTCGAGGTGTCTATCGGCGGGCGACGCCACCGCACGGGAGACAGGTGGCTTCACTGCGCAGGGCCTGATCCCGCCGCCGGTCCACTAGAAGGTGCGGCCGGCAGTGCGGTTCTCCCAGTTGGAGCGGGCCTGGGCCAGGTCGGCGTCGGACAGGTTTACGTAGCCGGCCTCGATCACGTACGGCTGCCCGTCGTCGCTCAGCATGAAGTCCACGAACGCCTGCACTGCGGGGTCTGACGCCCGGGACACGTCGACATAGGTGTAGAGGAAGCGGCTGATCGGGAACTCGGCCGAAGCAATCGTTGCGGGAGTCGGGGAGACGCAGCCGTCGCCGCCGTCGATGTCGAGCAGCCTCACTTTGTCGCGGTTCTCATCGGCGAAGGCGAAGCCGACCCAGCCGAGGCTGTACTGGTTGCCGGCGATGCCGTCGATGATCACGTTGTCATTGGCGGAGGCGTTGTAGTCGGGACGCACGGCGAAGTCAGGATCGGCGTGGCCGCCTTCGGCGCGGCCTTCCCACACGTCGTCGAGAGCGATCTCGATGAAGCTGTCGAAGGTGCCCGACTCTTCGCCTGGAGCGAAGATCTCGAGTGCGCCGCCGGTGAACGGCCCGGTGCCGCCCGCGTCGGCGTTGAGCGTGTTGGCGTCTGCCCAGGTCTCATAGCCAGTGGCCTCGACCCCGATCAGGCTGTACAGGTCGGCGAAGTTCAGGCAGTCGACCGTGTCATTGTCCGCAGCGGTGATAACCGAGATGCCGTCGATGCCCACGCGCAGCTCGATGAACTCGATGCCGGCCTCAGCGAGACATTCGGCTTCGGCGTCCTTTATCTGGCGTGAGCTGTTCCAGATCGGAACCTCGCCGGCACACGCGGCCTTGTGACCGTCACCTGAACCCGGGCCGGCCACTGACAAGGCGACGTTCGGGTTCTTGGCCGCGAAGGCCTCAGCGATCAGGTTGATGACCGGCTCGACTGTGGACGATCCGGTGATGTTGATCGATCCGCTGCTCGACGCTGTGTCATTGGCGGTTTCGCTGCCTGACGTGTCGTCGCCGCTTGAGCCGCACGCGGCAGCGAACAGAGCGAATGCAGCAAGCAGCGCCACGACCAGCTTCGTGCCGCGGCGCGATGACAAGAGAGGGTTTCGCATCGTCGTCGCGAACGTTACGCAGACCCGGTGACATCGACGGTGGCTGACGGTGAACGACCGGAACGGATGCCGTAAACAACCCGTGAACGCGATGAGGGCTTCCGCGGAGACCGAAATGGCGGCCTAGATCGCCTCGTCTTCTTCCTCGGGCATTCCGAGGTCCCAGCGCAGCTCGTAGTTCTCGCGTTCGGCGTCGCGAACGACGCGTTCGCGGTTGCGGCGGAACTGCGGATCGTGGGGCGGAAGCAGCTGCAGTCGGGCGTTGGTCCGGCGCCGGAATTCGTCGACGGCCGCCAGGTCTCCGTAGAGCCCTTCGACCTCCCAGTGGGGCGCCACAGGACCCAGATACACGATGCGAATGCCGACCTCAGGGGGAACGTATTCGGCTGCGGGCGCGATGTCGGTCACGGGACTCCTCGGGGAATATCTGCCGCTTGCTGCGCCCGCAGGCTAACGGGGCAGTTCTCGCGCGGATCACTCGCGGCACGTCCTCGATGGCTGAGATAAGAGTCCGGTGAAAAATCGCTCTTCAGGGAACCGTCGGCGCGATTCGAGCGTTAGTTCTCATGATGGCGATGTACGACAACGCTCTTGTGAACGGAAGCCTCACCGAAGGCCTCCCGGCACTGCTGGCCGGCTCGATCCCGTCGGGCGGGCGGCGACCCACCTCGGGAGAGCCTGCTTCGGTTCGGGTCACCCCGGTCACCATTGACTGCGGAGAACCGCAGCACAGTCCGGGCTCGGAGAGCCGGGCAGCCGCTTGGGTGACGCAGCGAAAGTGCGCCGACACTGATCCAAATGTGTTCTTTCCCAGCGATGGGGCCGGCGTGATTGCTGCTCAGCGGATCTGCCGTGAGTGCCCTGTCAGCGAACCGTGCCGTGAATACGCACTCGCCAACAACATCACCCATGGCGTGTGGGGCGGCACCTCGGAGCGGCAGCGTCGCCGGATCCTGCGAGACCGCCGTCGTGCTGGCAATGCATCCAACGCCGCCTGAACCGTCGGCGCATCGCACGACGCTCCTCCCAGCGGCGCCGCAGACCAGCGCCGCAGACCAGCGCCACAGACGGGCGCCTTAGGACGTGGAGGGCTTGCTGTCGCCTGATGAGCCGTTGCCGGCGGCCTTCTCGACCTCGGAGACGCCCTCTCGGAACTCGCGCTGTGCCTGGCCGAGCGAACGTGCCAGCTTCGGGAGCTTGGCGCCGCCGAAGAGCACCAGCACGATCACGAGGACGATGATCAGCTCGGTCGGGCCAACGGTGTATCCCAGCACGTTCGCGAGCGTACCAGTGCGGCCCACCGGCCTGTACCCGCACCGGCAGAGCTACTCAGCCAGCAGCAGCCCGACGAACCAGAGCCCAAACCGGCAGAGCTACTCAGCCAGCAGCAGCCCGACGAACCAGAGCCCAAACCGGCAGAGCTACTCAGCCAGCAGCAGCCCGACGAGTCAGTGCCCGCTGGCGCCGGACACGGCGGCGCTCGCGCTCGCTCATGCCGCCCCAGATGCCGAACTTCTCGCTGTTGCCAATCGCGTATTCCAAGCAATCGTCTTTGACGATGCAGCCGCGGCACACCCCTTTGGCCTCACGTGTGCTCGCGCCGCGTTCGGGAAAGAATAAATCCGGGTCGACCCCGAGGCAGTTGGCGTGGTCCCACCAGTTTCCCGGCGGTGCTTCGACCGCATCTTCCGTTACGAATGCCATTGGTCCTCCCCGGCATTTCGTCAACCCGTGCGCTCGCCGGTGATGCAATCGCCCTCGGTGCGGGCTGTTGCCTGGGGTCGCTCACGTGTCCGTTGAGATTCGCTATATGTAATTACATACCTGTGAGTTGCAATTGAACCTCATGGGTGAGACATGCGCAAGCGGCAATTCTTGAACGAGGGGCCTAGTGGGTGACGGCCGGGAGCTCGCTCCACATCGCCACGGACTCCCACAGATGCACATCGCCGACGAGCGTGCCGGCGAGCGGCACCTCAGTCGGCGCCTGGTAGTGGACTGTGACACGCACCAGTTCTCCCTCAGTTCGGCGGGAGATTTGCAGGCGCGAGGGGTCGAGCGGCGTCGCTTCGACGACGGCGTCCCGAACCGCATCGGCTGACGGGTCCACGGCGGCGATGCGCGCACCGACCCGGGCCGCGTGGGAGACCAGCACGGCATCGCGCGCGACCAGTGCTGTCTGCACGACGCACATCAGCAGCAGCACCAGAAACGGCAGCAGCAGCGCGAACTCGACCGTGGCCTGCGCGTGCTCGGTGCGGCTTGTACCCTCCGGTGCCGCGGACGCCCAGCTGGGGCCCTGCGCGCTGGAGACCTCCGCGCCCGCGGCCCCTCCAGTAGGGGCGTGCGCGCTCAGGACACCGCCTTCACCAGGTAGTTGAAGACCGAGTCGAGCAGACGGCCGATCTTGCCGGTGGTGGTCGCCCACGCCGTGACGGCGGCCACCACCAGCGCGATGGCGCCGGTGAGCAGGGCGTACTCGGCCGTTGTCTGGCCGGACTCATCGGCCGTCGGCTGCAGGCGATGCGTGCGGCGCACCGGCCCCGACCGATGAACCAGAGCGGCGCGGCGGATACTCCGGCGGGTCGTCCGATGAATGGTCGGCTGGGCGGCCTCGTGGAAGGCCGGGTGGATGTTCATGTGGACTCCTTGCAGTTGTTCGGTTGAGACAATTCGGTTGAGACAATTCGGTTGAGATGGGCGATGGGTCGCATCCCAGTTACGGCGGGGCCTCAGCCCCCGAAAGCCGCTGCGAGCACTGGCACGATGGCGATCAGGCCCAGTGCGGGCAGCACGCAAAACACCAGCGGAAAGAGCAGGAGCACCGGCAACCGTCGGACTCGCCGTTCGAGACGTCGGCGCACGTCGTCTCGCAGCTCGCGCTGGAGGCGGTCCAGTTCTGCAGCCAGGGGCACGCCGGCTCGCATCGAGCCGGTGACCGCAGAGGCGAAGGCCCGAGCGCGAGCGCCACAGGAGGCACCGAATTCGTCCAGTGCCTCATCAACAGGACGGGGTCCCGACGTCAGCGCAGCCAGCCAGCGCCCGGTTGCCGTCCCGCCATCGTGGTGGCCCAGCGCGAGTTGTAGCGAGGCGGTGATGGACAGGCCCGAGGCCACTGCGACACTCATCACCTCGACAAGGCCCGGCAGCTCGGCTGCCACATGATCGGGACCAGGCGCCGGATTCTGACGCCGGCTCAGCAGACCACGTGAATTGTGTTCGGGAGGTTCAGTGGAGGTTCTGGACGGCACCGGGACAAGCAACGCTGTTCGACGCCGTGCCGGATCGGGCGCGGTGAGCCAGCCCATCCAGCACAGCGCAGCCGCGGCAAGCAATCCCACGACGACGGGATTCGTCAGCACAACGCTGTCCAGAATCATGAGCGCTCAGCCCCAGCGTTCGACGAGGTGACGGCCACCGCCGACGTGCCGGCGATCGCGGTCGGTTCAGCCCCAGCGTTCGACGAGGTGGCGGCGGCGTCGTTGGGGGTGCCCTTCATCTCAGCGAGCGGGCAACCAGCCAGCGCATCCAGGTGATACCCACCAGCTCGAGCACGGCCGCAACGCCGGCACAGATCCAGCCCAGGGGCGTCGACGTCAACACTCGTGCCGCAGCGCCGCCCTCGGCCAGCAGGAACAGCCCCACCGTCCACGGGAGCGCCGCAACCACCCACACCGAAGCCCGCGCCTGCGCTGCGTGGACCCGTGCTTCGGCGGCGACATCGGCCCTCGCGCGCACCGTCGCCGCGACATGATCGAACAGCTGGGGCCGAGCCCCGACGCGATCGGACGCCAGCGCTACAGCGGTCGAGAGCAGCGCCGCCTCGGAGGTCTGCTCGTGTGCGGCCCAACGGTGCACCGCGCGACTCAGCGTGACGCCGCGCTCGTGCTCGGCAGTCACTCGGCCCACCGGTGCCGACATCGGTCCCGAACCCGCCGCGGAACGCAGCGCCTGCAACAACGTGTCGCCGCCTCCGATGCGGCGCGACACGGTCGCGCAGTAGTCGCCCATCTGCTCCGAACGCGCAGCCACACCAGCGCGTTCCGCGCGCAAGCGCCGGTGACGTGCCAGCACACCACGAGCCCACGGTGAGGTGACGACGCCGACGAGCGCCACAAGCACTATCAGCCCGACCATCATTCTTCTCCCTCGGCACTCGTCTCCTTCTGGGCTATCGGCACGACACAAGCCACGGCTGCGCTGCGGGCGTCAGCTCGCCGCCGACAGCACCCCAGACCCCTCCGGCGCCATGTTGCGGACGCGCCGTTGCGAACCGTCAGCTTCGACTTCGTAGATCGCAGCGACACAGCGGCGGCCGTCGGAGCACCGGCGCATGTGCACCAGCACGTCCACCACCGACGCAATGTGCGCACCGACATCGCCCAGCGCACCCCCGGCGCGTGCGAGCTGTTCCAACCGCCACAGCGCGTGCGCGGGATCGTCCGCGTGCAACGTCGACACCGAGCCGCGGTGACCGGTTGTCAGCGCTTGCAGCAACGCCGCCGCTTCAGGCCCGCGTACCTCGCCGACCACGAGACGATCGGGCCGCATGCGCAGCGCCGTGACGACGAGTTCGGCCATCGTCACCGCGCCGACGCCGTCCACGTTCGGCGGCTGCCCCTCAAGGCGCGCCATCCCGGGGCTGAGTCGCGGCAGCTCGGCGGCTTCCTCCACCACCACCAAGCGCTCGTTGTCAGCGACAGCGGCCATCAGGCTCGCAAGCAGCGACGTCTTGCCAGTACTGGTCGGGCCGAACACGATGAGGTTCGCGCGCTCCGCGACGAGCCGGCGCAGACACCCAGCATCGGCGCGGTGCGCCAGCTCGTCGAGCGAGCGCACCTCGGCGGGAAAGCGGCGCAGCGTGATGTATGGGCCATCTACCGCCACCGGCGGGACGGCGATGTGGCAACGGGTGCGGTCGTCGAGGCGCACGTCCACCATGGGCGAGCGCCGGTCCACACGGCGCCCGGTCGGGCCCAGCAGGTATTCCACGAGACGATGAACCTCGGCCGCACTGACCCGACCGGCGACCGAGAGGCTGCCGCGACGCTCGATCATCACCGGACCAGCACCGTTGATCATCACCTCGGAGACCTCGTCGTCGGCCCAGATCTCGGCCAGCGGCCCGATTCCCGACAGGCGGGCCAGCACCTCGGACACGAGTTCGGCTGCGTGGGTTCGATCGAGCAGCGGTGCAGCGGTGTCCACAGCAGCGGCGATGTCGCGGGCGAGCGGTGCCGCCGCGGGCAGGAACTGCTCGTGGATCTCCTCGACGAACGGCCGGCGCGACGGGTGGCGGGCGGCGGCGCGCGCAACCCGGTTCACAGGAGCCGGCTCACAGGAGACTGTCCAGCGACCGCGCCGACTTCGCACAGCGGTCCAGCAGCAAACCGGCGTCGGCCCAGCGAGAAATGGAGCGGTCCATCGCCACCACCGCATCGGCATTGCGGCCGAGGGCTGCTTCGATGTCGGCGAGACCGAGGGCTCGCTGGGTGTCGGTCAGAACGACAACGTCGTCGACGTCAGCCACAAGCTCGCGGGCACGATGCAGTGCTTGGTAGCAGCACGTCATGGTGAGCAGGCGGCGCACCCGTGATCCGGCAACGCGCTCAAGCGCCGTGCGGCCGCTGCCTGCGTCCACGATGTTGACCCGTGGCTTGCCTCCCAGCAGCGACCACAGCGTTCCCAAACGAGCGGCGTCGATGTCGCCGGTGCCGCGCGGCAGCAGGCTCACTCCGGGCGAGATGTCCACCGACAGCGCCGAGGCAGCACCCAGCGAGAGTTCGCTGGCTGCGGTCCACTCGGCGACGCCGGGGAGGCTCGGCGACGTTCCCAGCACGACGCCGAGGTCGCCGGTGAGATCCACCAGCACGACATCACGGCCGGCGCGCTTGGCGCTGTTGGCCGCCAGCAGGGCGGTCACCGTATTGCCGACGCCACCCTTCGCACCTACGTAAGCATAGATCATGAAGCTCCCCGATGTTCATTGAGAATGACTCAAACAATTCGATGGACAGTGACTTTGGCCCATGCCTCCTATTGCGATCAACTGGTTTTCGCGATGGCCTGCGTCACACGAGCGCGCGGCGCATCGAGCGTGAATTGGCATCGGGGCGGGTGTTGGGCAATGATGACCGGCGGAGGTGTCTGAGCGCCTGGTGGGCTCCCCCGCCTTCAAAGCGGGCGGGACGGGCGATCCCCGTCCGGCGGGTTCGATTCCCGTCCACCTCCGCCATCTTTCTCATGATCGAAAATGCGTGCGGAGTCGATGCCAACCGCGCCTAGCATTCGGCCTGCCGATGCCGTCGGCCCATGTATCAAAGAGGACGCTGCTCAATGAAGAAGTTGCTGCTCGCCGTGATCGTCGGCGCGCTGATTGTCGTCGTCGTCCGTCGCCTGACGGAAGCCTGAGCCGACCGCCGCGCATCACCGAGCGCTGGGCCAACTGCCGCGTTCGAGGCCTGAGGGTGCTCTCAGGCCTGTATTGCTGCGGGCATACGCACGGTTTCCACCGAGAGCGTTGCCGGGTCGAGCACCGCCAGGCTGCCGGGCTCTGCGTTCGCGGCCAGACCCTCCACGCGGGTCGGCGGGGGCCGTTCGTTGCCCGAAGCAGCCAGCTCTGAGGTGTGGCGGTGATGCCAGTGCCCGTGCACGACGATGCGGGCACCGGTGCGCAGCGCTGCGGTTCGAACCTGCACAGCGTTGGCCGCGCCGATGTGGGAGTCGCCCGTCCGGGCGAAGTTCGAGCCCTCGACGGTCAGCACGCCGCTCGGCACGTCGTGAGACACAAGCACGTCGAGCGGCTCGTCGCCAAGTGCGGCAAGGTCGCGGCGGCTGATCGTCTCGCGCACAAACCAGTGCAGGCCGCGCCGGCGGTAATGCCAGCCGGGTGACCACGCACCGCCCAAAGCGCCGAACGCAACGCCGGCCCATCGCCACCGCGCGCCGCGCGCCGCCCACCACAGCAGCGGCGCGATCTGCAGCGGCGCGGCGGGCCCCCACAGCCCGTCAGGGTCGGGATCTTGTGAGCCACCGCCACGATGCGGCGCAGCGCGCGCGGCCAGATCGCCCAAGTGCTCGTGGTTGCCGTCGACGAAGACCCACGGAACCCCGCCGTCCGACACCGCAGCACACATCTCGGCGCTGCGCTCATCGCCTGGCCGCCAGCCCAAGTCCCCGACCTGGAGCACCACGCCGCAACCCCCCGACACAGCTGTTGCTGACGCACGAGCGGCCACCTCGGCATTGCCGTGGACATCGCCGCACAGCAGCACGAGTGAGCTGTCGCCTGGCACCGCTGCGGCGAGATCGCTGACGTCAGTGACAACAGGCACCGGCGACGCTCCTCGTCGAGTGACCCAGATCTTGTTACGACCGCGCTTACACCGACAGCAGGTCGCGTGCGCCCGTATCGGTGCTGGGATGGCGCAGCTTCGACATCGCCCGCGCTTCGATCTGACGAATGCGCTCGCGGGTGAGCTGGAAGTGCTCGCCGACCTCTTCGAGCGTGCGAGGCTCGCCCCGATCGAGTCCGTAGCGGAGCTTGAGGATCTCGCGCTCGCGCTCGTCCAGCGGCGACAGCAGACGCACGATCTCGCTGGGCAGCAGCGTTGTCGCAGCAGCCTCGAACGGCGACTCGGCCGCGCGATCTTCAACCACATCGCCCAGCTCGGCGTCGCTGTCCTCGCGCAGCGGCTCTGACAGCGACAGCGGCTCGGCGGCGAACCGCAGCGCCTCGGTGACCTTCAGCTCGGGCATGTCGACTTCGATTGCCAACTCGCCGAGCGTCGCCGGCCGGCCGTACTTCAGCTCGAGGCGCGAACGCGCCTTCTGCAAGCGGGCCAGCGTGTCGCCGGCGTGCACGGGCAGCCGGATCGTCCGGCCGGTGTTGGCGATGCCGCGCGTGATCGCCTGGCGAATCCACCACGTTGCATAGGTGGAGAACTTGAAGCCCTTGCGCCAGTCGAACTTCTCGACCGCGTGCATGAGCCCGAGATTCCCTTCCTGGATGAGATCCAGCAAGGGCAGCCCCGACGCTTGATACTTCTTCGCGATCGACACCACCAAGCGCAGGTTCGACTGCACGAACGTTTTCTCGGCACGCGTCCCCTCACGCTGGATGCGCATCAGGCGGCGGCGCTGCGTGGAGCTGATGTTGGAGGCGTCTCCGTTGGGACCGCCCTCGAGGGATTCCTTGGCGGCGAGGCCCTTCTCGATCTGCTGGGCAAGCCGGACTTCGTCGTCCTTGGTGAGCAGGGGATACTGGCCGATGTCGGTCAGGTACAGCCGGACGAGATCTTCCTCGTCACGTTCGACCCTCTCTTTGGCCACCCCGCCACCTCGCTGGTCGTTTCGCTGCTGTGAATACGGCAGTGAATCCGGCAGTCACTGCGTGTTTCCCCCGGTGAGGTGGCAGCGTATCCACGACTTCGGCTGTTGCCTCCGCGCGACCTTGCATCTCTAAGGTGAGCTGATGGGGCATTTGCGTGTGGGGCTGGCGCAGTTGAACCTTTGGTTGGGGGACCTTGACGGGAACGCCGAGATGATCCGGGCGGCGTACGACGAGGCTGTGGGGCTGGGTGCGCAGGTGGTGGTGTTCAGCGAGCTGACGGTCACGGGGTACCCGCCCGAGGACTTGCTGCTCAAGCCTGCGTTCGTGAAGGGCGCAGCGCGGGTGCTTGGGGAGATCGCGCGGCACACAGGCGAGGTGCCGTCGGTGGTGGGCTTTCCTGAGGACAGTGGACAGACCGGGCCGGTGCGGTTGTGGAACTCCGCCGCGATGTGCTTGGGCGGCGAAGTACGCGGGGTGTTTCGCAAGCACTTGCTGCCGAACTACGCCGTGTTCGACGAGCAGCGCTACTTCCTGGCGGGAACAGCGGCCGGGCCGTTGATGCAGATCGACAGCGTCAGCGTGGGTGTCTCGGTGTGCGAGGACCTCTGGGGGCCTCCGCTCACGGCCGACGCGCCCGCCCACGACGGTGGCCTGCCGTCGGCCGTCGGCAGCGCGGCAGATACCAGCCCGGCGCTCGCGCAGGTGGCGATGGGGGCGCAGCTGCTGGTGAACCTGAACGGCTCGCCGTACCGGCGCGGCAAGCAGACCGACCGGGAAGCCATCGCGCGGACCCGCGCGTCGACGCTGGGTGTCCCCGTTGTCTACGTGAACCAGGTGGGCGGTCAGGACGAATTGATCTTTGACGGCAGCTCGTTCGTGACTGACGCCGCCGGCGAGGTTGTGTGCCGGCTGCCTGCGTTTGCGGAACAGGTGGCCGTCTGCGACGTCGAGGTGAGCAACGGCGGCACACCGGCGCGTCCGGGGCGCGTCACGAGGACGCGCGACGGTGCTGTCAACGTGCTGTCGAGTCGGCTCGCCCCGCTCGCTGAGGTGTGGCAGGCGCTGGTCACCGCGACACGTGACTACGTGCGCAAGAACGGATTCAGCGAGGTGGTGATCGGACTCTCGGGAGGCATCGACTCGAGCGCCGTGGCGGCGATCGCAACCGACGCGCTGGGTGCCGAGCACACCCATGGCGTGTCGATGCCGTCGCGCTACTCCAGCGATGGCTCGCGCAGCGATGCGGCGGTTCTGGCGGCCAACCTCGGTATCGACTTCCGGACCATGCCGATCGAATCGGCTCACGCTGCGCTGGGGGGCATGCTTGCCGGTGCGGCGCCCGAACCCGAGCCTGGCAGCGACGATGAGGCGGCTGCGGGCCTCGCGGATCAGAACATCCAGAGCCGTATCCGCGGCGTGGCGCTGATGGCACTGTCCAACCGATTCGGCTGGCTGGTGCTGACCACGGGCAACAAGACCGAGACCTCCGTGGGCTACACCACGCTGTATGGGGACACCGCCGGTGCGTACGCGGTGATCTCCGACGTGCCGAAGCTGCTGGTGTACGAGCTGTGCGAGTGGCGCAACCGGCAGCCTGGCGGCGAACGGATCCCGCGGGCGTGCATCACCAAGCCCCCGTCGGCGGAGCTGCGGCCCGACCAGCGCGACGACCAGAGCCTGCCGCCGTATGAATTGCTGGACCCCATCGTGGAGGCCTACGTCGAAGGCGATCTCACCGTCGCTGAAGCCGTGGAAGTGGGCGCGAAGCATGGCGCCTCGGCCGAGCTCGTCGAGCGGGTGACCCGCTTGGTCGACATCGCCGAGTACAAGCGCCGACAGTCGCCGCCGGGACCGCGCATCTCAGCCAAGAGCTTCGGCAAAGACCGGCGGATGCCGATCACCAACCTGTTTCGCTGAGCGCTTCCCAGCCAGAACTGTCGGCTCAGCTCAGCGCTTCCCAGCCAGAACTGTCGGCTCAGCTCAGCGCTTCGCCGATGGTCTGGGTGATCAGGCTGGTGACCACGTAGGGGTCGGCGTTGGCGTTGGGTCGCCGATCCTCGATGTAGCCGCGACCGTCCTGGTGGACCTGCCAGGGGATGCGTACCGAGGCACCGCGGTCGGACACGCCGTAGCTGAACGTGTCGTAGCGCTCGGTCTCGTGCTCACCCGTGAGCCGCAGCTCGATGCCGTGGCCGTAGCCGGCGATGTGTTCCGCGGGCTTGCCGGGGGCGCCCAGCGACTTCGCTGCGATCTCCACGGCCTCGTAGTTCTCACGCATGGCATTCGTGGACACGTTGGTGTGCATGCCTGCGCCGTTCCAGTCACCCTGCACGGGCTTGGCGTCAAGGCTGATCTCGATGCCGTGCTCTTCGCCGGCGCGGTACAGCAGGTAGCGGGCAAGCCAGATCTGGTCGCCCACAGTGAGCGGATCGACGGGGCCGATCTGGAATTCCCACTGCCCCGGCATCACCTCGGCATTGGTGCCCGAGATGGCCAAGCCGGCATCGATGCACCACGTGGTGTGCTGCTCGACGACGTCGCGGCCGTAGATGCGCAGGGCGCCCACGCCGCAGTAGTACGGGCCTTGAGGTCCTGGGAAGCCGTTGGGCGGGAAGCCGTAGGGCCACTTCGTGACCGGGTCGAGCATGGTGTATTCCTGCTCGAGGCCGAACCAGAACCCCTGGTCGCCGTAGTTGTCGAGCACTGCGCGTTGGCGCGCACGAGTGTTGGTGGGGTGCGGCTCCATCGTCTCGGTCGTGAAGGTCTCGCACATCACCAAGATGTCGTTGCCGCCCCGGAGCGGATCCGGGCACGAGTACACCGGTTTGAGCACGACGTCAGAGGCGCTTCCTTCAGCCTGGTTGGTGCTCGAGCCGTCAAAGCCCCAGATGTCGGGCTCGTCGCCGTCGGCGAGAACCTTCGTCTTGGAACGGACCTCAACCGTCGGCTCAGTGCCGTCCGTCCAGATGTACTCAGCCCTGTAAGCCACTGCATGCTCCTTCGCTCAAAGGGGCGGAATCAGTACGCCGACGGACCAGCACGCGTGTCTGGCTCGGGGGGTGGCTGAAACCGAGTCCGTGCGCACGATACAAACGAGCGGGCGTTTCCGGTCCGTTGCCCGAATGTGAACAGCGCGTGAAGGTGTCGCTGGACCCTCGCTCGCGCGCTGGCGCACCGCAGAGAATGGAGCTTCAGCCCGGAGCCGCCCGCACATCGGGACGCTCCACCCGAACAGGGAGTCCGATATGGAACGACCGCAGGACTACGTGCTGCGCCGCGTGACTGAGCGCGGCGTGCGGCTCGTCCGGCTCTGGTTCACCGACGTCGCCGGGCAGCTCAAGTCGTTCGCCATCTCCCCCGCCGAACTTGAGGCCGCCTTTGAGAAGGGCATGGTCTTCGACGGGTCCTCCATCGAAGGCTTCAGCCGCATCGCCGAAGAGGACATGGTGGCCCAACCCGACCCAGAGACGTTCGAGCTCATGCCGTCGAGCGGCTCCGACGACGCCACGGCCCGCATGTTCTGCGACATCTCCGGTGCTGACGGCACGCCGTTCAGCGGCGATCCCCGCGGCGTGCTGCGGCGTGTCATGAATCGCGCCCACGCCGCCGGGTTCACCTTCTATGTCGCTCCCGAGATGGAGTACTTCTTGTTCGAGCCCGAACGGGTGAACGGGGTCCCGGTGCCGCTCGACAGCGGGAGCTACTTCGACCTCACGACCGCGGACATCTCCACCGACATCCGCCACCGCACGCTGAGCGCGCTGGAGGCCATGGGCATCCCGGTGGAATACTCGTTCCACGAGGACGCCCCGTCTCAGCACGAAATCGACCTGCGATACGACGACGCACTGACGATGGCCGACAGCGTGATGACGTTCCGGCTGCTCGTGCGCGAGATCGCCTTCGAGCGCGGCGTGCATGCCACATTCATGCCCAAGCCGCTCGCCGGCGTGCAGGGCTCGGGCATGCACACCCACCTGTCGCTGTTCTCCGAGGGCCGCAACGCGTTCAGCGACCCGAGCAAGCCCGACGGGCTCTCCGAGGTGGCCCGCGGCTTCGTCGCGGGACTGCTGACGCACGCACGGGAGATCACCGCCGTGACGAACCAGCTGGTGAACAGCTACAAGCGGCTGATCGCGGGATACGAGGCGCCGGTGGACATCTCGTGGGCACGCAGCAACCGGGCGGCATTGATCCGGGTGCCGCCGACACGCACGGGCGGCGAGGAATCGACCCGCGTCGAGTACCGAGCGCCAGATCCGGCGTGCAACCCGTACCTGGCCTTCGCCGTCATCCTCGCCGCCGGCCTGCGGGGCATCGAGGAGGGGTACACGCTGCCGCCCGAGACTCCCCCGTCGATCACCGGTTACAGCGACCACGGAGGGCCCGCCTACGGGCACAATCTGCCCTCCTCGCTCGCAGAAGCACTCGACGAGATGGAGGGCAGTGCGCTCGTCGCCGAGACGCTGGGCCAGCACCTGTTCCGGTGGTTCCTGCGCAACAAGCGACGTGAGTGGGCGGCCTACCAGACGCAGGTGACGCAGTTCGAGCTGGACAACTACTACGCCTCGCTGTGAGCGTCACGTGGATTCGCGCTCCAAGCTTGAGGGTGAACCGGTGTCCGGACCGGTCATGACCTCGCCCCTCGTCCCAGGAGCCTGAAGGTGTACGCCGTCCATCCCGCCGAAGCGAGTCCAGAGCTGGCGCAGTTCCTGGATCTCGGCGGCTACGCCTGGAAGCCGGTCGTCGGCGTCGACGACGTGGCTTCCGGCGCGCCTGCGGAAGGTTGGGGCGGTGCCATCGTGCGGCTCGACGACGGCTCCGGCAGCGGCACCGATGCGGCCTGGGAAGTCGTGCGGGCGCTGCGGGAGGGCGCTGTGCCCACGTCGCCGCTGTTCTTGCTCGTCCGCGGCAACGCGCTGGACGAGCTCACGCTGCGTGACGAACTGTTCGACGACTTCTGCTTGGACCCGTTCCATCCGCGCGAGTTCGAGGCGCGGCTGGCGCACCTCAACGCGGGTCCCGCAGACGGCTCGACCGAGATCATCGAATACGGACCGCTTCGCATCAACCTCGATACCTACGAGGCCGTCGTGGACTCGAACCCGCTCGACCTCACCTACATGGAGTACGAGCTGCTGCGGTTCCTCGCCTCCCAGCCGGGGCGAGTGTTCACGCGAGAGGCCTTGCTGAATCAGGTGTGGGGCTACGAGTACTACGGCGGAGCGCGCACCGTCGACGTTCACATCCGACGTCTGCGGGCCAAGCTCGGCGAGGAGAACGCGAACCTCATCCAGACCGTGCGATCGGTCGGCTATCGGCTGGGCACGTACCGCTGGCGCTGATCGGTTCGCTCGCCCCGGTGCTCTCGCCCTGGGTGCACGGGGGCAGGGGCACCCCTCGTTGGGTGGTGCGGCTAGAAGTTCGTTTCGAGCAGGGAGCTGCCTTTGTGGCGCGACTCTGCGTCGTCTCCGAGGAGCTTGCCGAACACCGCAGCAACGCCGACCAGTGAGATCGTGATGATGAACGGGCTCGCCAGGAGCACTATCACGATGAGGATGCCGCCGAACATGGGGCGCAGCGTAGTCGGCGGGCGGGGCGGGTCAGGGAGCTATTCGGGCAGGTGCGCTATGGCTTCGATCTCTACTTCGGCGCCAAGGGGCAGGGCCGCGACGCCGATGGCGCTGCGAGCGGGACGGTGCTCGCCGAAGGCCTCGGCGTATATCGAGTTGACCAACGAGAAGTTGCCGATGTCGGTCATGAAGACCAGGCACTTGACGACATCATCAAGCGTCCCCCCGGCCTCGGTCAGCGCCTCTTCGACGTTGACGAGCACCTGGCGAGCCTGGGCTGCGACGCCGTCCACCAGCGCGCCGTCTCGCAGCCCGATCTGGCCAGAGACGAACACGAAGTCGCCGGCTCGGTACCACTTCGAATAATGAGCGATAGGTGCAGCCATCGAAATGCCTCCGTTCTCAGCCGATCAGCTCTCCGAGATGCTGCCGGCGTTGGACGTGATGTGATCCAGCGTGATGAAGACCGCCAGGCGGCGCTGGCGAGCCATCACGCGGTCGTATTCGTCCCAGTCCTCGTGGGCGCCGCCGGCTGAGCGGAACACTTCGCGCAGCAGTTCACCGATGTCGGCGTCGGCGATGCCCTCGACGGGATCGTCGAGTCCGATGAGTTGCGCGTTGCCGTGGACAGCCACCCAGTCCCAGCGGTGGCGGAACGCCACTGCTGCGCGGGGGTCTGCGCGAAGCAATCGGGCCTTGCGAGCTTTGCCTGCCACGACGCAGGCGACGCTGGTCTCGCCGGTCACTGGATTGTCCATGACGCCGGCGTTGATGATCGACACGTGCGGGCTACCGCTCGTATCGAGGCAGATGAAGCTGCACAATCCGTCTTCGGTTGCGCTGAGGCGGCGGAGTTTGTCAATTGCTGATTCGGCCATTGCGGGGGGACGCTAGCGCTTAGCGGCCGGTTGGTAGGTGGGGTGGGGTTCCTTGGCTTTGCCAGGTGGCAATGCGTTACGCCGTGAGGAGTGCCGCCGGAATAACACCTATGCCGTCGCGGCGACGGTACGCGTGGGATCCAGTGGTAATGACGGCAGCGTCAAGCAGGTCGGGCCCGAGACGTTCGCTCAGCCAACGCAGGTGACGCACATCACGTTCCTCTACTGAGGAAGTGAGCTTGACTTCGAGCGCCACCACTGTGCCGTAGCCACGCTCGACGATCAGATCGACTTCACGCTCGCCGCCATGGGTGCGCAGGTGATGAACCCGTGCTTCGTTCTGTTGCGCATAGACCTTTACCGACAGCGTGACGAGCGATTCGAAGAGAGCACCGAGCAATGGTCCATCGCGAGCAATTGCCGGACCGCCAGTGGTGCCGGCGAGAAGTTCATCGGCGTCGCAGCCGAGCAGCCGAGCAGCCAACGCAGGATCGGCAAGATGATGGGTAGGTGACCCAGCTAGACGGCGCAACGGGTTCCGGGTGGGGTGCCAAGCCGAAACCTCGTCGAGCAGCCACAGCTGTTCCAGAGCCGTCCGGTACGGCAGAGTGGTGGATCTCGCTGGTTTGCGGCCTTGGGACGTCGCCGCTGCGTCACGCACGGTCTCGAACGATGCTGTCGTTGAGGTTGCTGCTGCGTAGGCCATCAGCCAGCGACGCAACGTTTGGGGATCACGTACACGACGGTCGAGGTCATCGAAGTCGTGCTCTGCGATCCGGTCGAGATATCCGTCGAGGGCAGACCGCCGGAGACGACTCGAGAGGCTCCGGATTCCCGGGAAGCCCGACCGCATGATCTCCTGTGCGTAGTCGACGATTGTCGCATCGGTCTCGCCCGTCAAGTCGGGCCGGGTGCCACTCAGCAATGAACCGAGACTGACCGTGGGCACAATGGGCATTCGTTCCGCCAAGGACATCGGTCGCATGCGAACGGTCACGATTCGACCTGCCCCTGAATGCGTCGGCTTGCGGGTAGGCGTTGCTGAACCGGTCAACAGGAATCTGCCGGGAGTGCGGTCTGCGTCCACTGCTCGCCGCACCACGTCCCATGATTCGGGCATTCGCTGCCACTCGTCAATAAGGATTGGCGGCTCGCCCTCGATCAATCTCTGGCGTCGAGCCCGGATCAAGGCGTACTGGTCTGCGTCGTCGAGCCGGTGAACGGTCTTGGCCCGCCGCAATGCAGTCTCCGTCTTGCCGACACCTCGAGGTCCCTCAATGGCGATCGCCGGCAGCCCCTCGGAAAGCTCGTCCAGTTCTTGGTCGACAATTCGAGGGATGTAGCCGTCGGGTGACATAGTTCAACACTACAGTTTCGACTGCTTTAACGCTATATATTCGACGCGGTGAGGACTACGTTTTCGACATGTGGCGCCGAAGGAATCGAACCGTGGGACCCCGTCAGCGGCCGGTTGGGAGGTGGGGTGGGGTTCCTTGGCTTTGCCAGGTGGCGGCTGCTACTGCGGCGAATACTGGCTCGCCGGCGGGGACTGGGGGGAGGGGGGAGGGGGTGATGGTGACTTTGATGTTGGGGGTTTCGGCGGAGCGGGCTATTCCGAAGCTTCGGATGGTGAGGTCTTGGACTTCGCCTTGTTCGTCGACGGCGAGAGACTCGGAGGTGACCCAGCTCCAGGCCATGTGGGCTGCGCCGATGACGTAGCTGCGCAGAGTGACGGAGTCGAGGGGGTTGCCGGCGTCGATGTCGACATTGATCTGGTTAGGGCTGACTTCGGCTCTTGCAGTCGCACCGTTCGGCGATGTCACTTTGGCGGTGCCTGTGCCGGAGCTGGTGTGGGTGGTTGCGGTTGTGTTGCCGGTTCGCACTTGCTCTAGGGCGGTGGCCAGCATTTGGGCTTCGGCCCATGTGGCGGCGCGCAGAGCTAGGGAGGTGGGCGGGCCTGGTACGTCTACCTCTTCGATGGTTGCGGCGGGAAGCACGGTCTTGAGGATGTCGGTGGCGCCTGGTGTGCGGGCAATTCGAATGATGCCGGTGCCGTCGGCTCGGAGGCCGGCAGCTAGTGGGGGGCGCTTGGGGCCGCGGCGGACAGTGTCCTCGCGGGACCACAGGACTCGCACCGGGCGGCCGAGTTCGTCGGCGAGACAGCGGGCTTCGTTGCCGACGCCGGACGCGGCCTTGCCGCCGAACGCTCCTCCGTTGGCGAGCGGATCCGATGGCTCGGCGCCGGGCTCGCACCACGCGGCATCGGTCTCGAGATACCCGGGCTCGGTCCAGCACGTCGCCAGGCTGATGTCCCACTGCTCGCCGGGTAGTGCATCCGGCACGGCGATGGGCGGGATGGGTTCGAGCGTGGTGCGACGGCCTTGCACCTTGCCTGCGGATCGGCGCGCCTGCGTCAAGGTTTCCGCAACGACCCAGCGGTCACGGTCATCGTTGTCGGCTGACGCTGCTATTGCGAAGAGCGCGTCTTGGGGGGCGCCGTCGGCGCCGAAGGCGACGGCGCCGAGCACCGTGGTGGTATCGGTGTGCTGAGGGCCGCCGGTCTCGAGCTGTGCTCGTTCGGCCGCAGCAGACCGGTCGATGTCTGAGGCGCGGTCGGGCGGTCCGGCAGAGCTGCCCGCGGAGCCTGTCGAGACACGCTCCGCGGCCTCGCGGATGGTTTGCCATCCGGTGCAGCGGCACAGGTGTGCAGCGAGGGCCTTGTCAACGGTCGTGCGATCGCGCAGATCAGCGCCGCGGCGTTCGTGGCCGACGAGCCGGCACACGATGCCGGGAGTGCAAAAGCCGCACTGTGAGGCGCCACAGGCGACGAACGCCTCTGCCCAGCGCTGCTGTTCGTCGTGGCTCAGACCTGCGGCAGTGGTGATGTTTCGACCGGCCACGCGACGCGCCGGAGTCACGCACGCGACGCGCGGGGCATCGTCGACCAACACCGTGCAGCAGCCGCATTGGCCCTGGGGGCTGCAGCCGTCCTTGACCGCTTCGATGCCCAGTCGATCGCGCAGTGCACCCAGCAGCGTGTCGCCGTCGTCGGGAACTTCGACGGAACGGCCGTCGACCGTGAACTGGATCGTGGTGTTCGGTGCCGACGCAACTTCCGCCGATGGCCCCGCAGGGTCGGCTTCGGGCAGGCTCAGCTGAAGGAGTTGCCGCAGCCGCAGGTGCGCTGCGCGTTCGGGTTGTCGATCGCGAATCCCGAGCCCATCAGGCCGTCGGTGAAGTCGAGCGTGGCGCCTTCGAGCAGCTGCGCGCTCGTCGGGTCGGACACGACCTTGATGTCGCCGTACGCCTTGGCCATGTCGTCGGACGCAACCTCGGAGTCGAAGAACATCTCGTAGCTGAAGCCTGAGCAGCCGCCAGGCCGCACGGCGACGCGCAGGGACAGTTCGGGTTCGCCCCCGGCCTCGGATTGCTCCTGGGCGATGAGCTCGTGAACCTTCTCAGCGGCGGTATCGGTCAGCGTGATCACAACAGGGTCTCCCGCATCAGCCCGACATGGGCAAACGTTCCAGTAGTGATGCTAGTGCCCCAGGCAGCGAATGCACAGGCGCGAACCGTCGGCGGGCCCCATCCGCTCGCTGCGGCAGGCCCCGGCCGGTGAGCCCGCGCACGGCGGCGTTACCCTGCGGGAGCGTGAGCGTGCAACCCGACGACGAGGCGATCATCGCCATCCTGCGCGGCGTCATGGATCCCGAGCTGGGCGACAACATCGTCGATCTCGGCATGGTGCGCAACGGCTATCGCGACGGCTCGACCGCGCACGTCACCGTGGCGCTCACCACCGCAGGCTGTCCGCTTCGGGCCACCATCAAACGCGATTGCGAATCACGCGTCGGGGGGCTGCCAGGCATCGAGAAGGTTCGGCTGCATTGGGATGAGCTGAACGCTGCCGAGAAGGCCCGCGTGATGGAACGCGCCCGACGCACCGCCCGCGACAACGCCACGCCGACCCAAATACCCGCCAGCGCACGCGTGCTGGCCGTGGCGTCGGGCAAGGGCGGCGTGGGCAAGTCCTCAGTGACGGTGAACCTCGCCACCTCGCTGGCCGCGCGCGGCTTCGTCGTCGGCGTGCTGGATGCTGATATCTGGGGCTTCAGCGTTCCTCGCATGCTGGGCATGGAGGGTCGGCTCGCGGCTCGCCCACCGCGCGAGGGCGAAGACCGCGGCAAGATCGTGCCTGACGAGCGTCCGATGGGTTCCGGTCGACTGAAGGTCGTCTCGACCGGGCTGCTTGTCGAGAACGAGGAGACAGCGCTGATGTGGCGCGGTCTCATGCTCGCCAAGGCCGTCGAGCAATTCCTGCATGACGTCGACTGGGGCGAACTGGACTACCTGCTCGTCGATATGCCGCCAGGCACCGGCGACGTGCAGATGGCGCTGGCTCGGCTCCTGCCGCAGGCCGAGATGCTGGTGGTCACCACACCCGCGCTGAGCGCACAGAAGGTGGCCGTGCGAGTTGCCGACATGGCGCGTCGCAGCCACATGCCGATCCTCGGCGTGGTCGAGAACATGAGTGCCTTCACAACACCGGACGGTCAAAGCTGGGCATTGTTCGGCGAAGGCGGCGGAGAGCGCCTCGCTGCCGAGCTGGATGTGCCGCTGTTGGGCTCGATCCCGCTGGAGCCGGCCGTGTCGGCCGGTGGTGACACGGGCGAGCCGGTCACTGCGTCGGACGTCGGCGGGGCTGCGGCGGCAGTGTTCGAACAGATCACCGAGCGGCTCGTCGCCGAGATCATTCCGCCAGTGGACATGGGCACGTGCACAGCTCGCATGGAAGGCCCGATCTCGGTCGCGCTGGGGCCTCGCCGGAGCTAGCTGTGGGCCCCTAGGGCGTTGAGCCTGTGGATGGGGGGTTGGCGAGGGCTTCTTTGTAGCCGTCGTCGTCGGGCATCAGGGTTGCGATTGTTCCGTCGGGGTTGACGCGCAGGGCTGGGAGGATTTCGGGGATCTCGCCGAGGTTGTCGGCCCACGCGAGCAGCTCGTCGACGGTGTCGACGTTACGGAGAGGCTCCAGGTTGACCAGTGTCGGGAAGATCATCTTGAACTTGTCTTCGGCGTGCTGCGCGAAGGCGTCGGCTGGGCGGATCCAGGTGCTCTCGACGGTCTCGGCGCCGTCGTGGAGCGGCTCTTGCTCATCGGGCGCGTGGGCCACGAAGAAGCGTGTGTCGAAGCGACGCGTGGGGCCGATCGGCGTGACCCAGTGGCTGACGTACCGGAGCTCGTCGAGATCCAGTACCAGACCCTCGTCGGCGCACATCTGGGCCAGTCGCAGCTCGCCGTCATAGACGCTTGCGCGCAAGCCGCTGAACCGGTCGGCTGTCGCGGGACCGTCGAACGAGATGTGGTCGCTTCCGCGTCTGGCCAACAGCACGCCGGCCTCTTCGAAGCACTCGCGCACAGCGGCGACCCAGAACGCAAGGCCGCCATGGTCGACGTTCATCCGCTGCGACGCGGCGGCGTCGTCAAGCCCGACGCAGACCGCCTCGAGACCCGGGTCCTCGCGGTCGACGGGGTCGACGGCGCCGCCGGGGAACACGAACTGTCCGGGGACGAACTCGCTGCGCGGATTGCGGCGCAGCATGAAGACCTCGAGCCCATCGCTGCCATCGCGCACCAGCATCACTGTGGCCGCGGCGCGCAGCGGTATCTCGACGGGAGCGGGTGAATCGGACACGGCAGCTCCAGTCGTGGGCGGGGCCGGGTGGACCCTATCGGCGAGGCAGTTGGGTCTCCGGTGCGAGATCGGCGCGTCACCTCGGCGTTCGTGAGGGAGCCCGCCGCTAGTGTCCGATCGATGAGGCCGCCGTCGGTAAACGACCTGGCGCTGCGGATCGCGGACGTGGGCTTGCCCCATCCGCTGCTGGTCATCGCCGCCCGAGCTGCCATCGCAGCGGGAGATCCCGACTCGGCCATCGACGAGGCGCGCCGGCTGCGCCGCAGCCTGCTCGGGTCAGCGATCAACGCAACCGGCGTGCTCCTGCACACGAATCTCGGCCGAGCACCGCTCGGGAATCAACACAGTCGAGCACCGCTCGGCGCGGCAGGCCTTGACGATGGACCGGCTCGGGCCAGCAATCTGGAATTCGATCTGGTGTCGGGACGTCGGGGGTCTCGGGCCTCGCACGCCTCGCTGCTCATGGCGACGCTGACCGGTGCCGAGGCGGCCCTCGTGGTGAACAACTGCGCAGCGGCGGTCACGCTCGTGCTCGCAGCACTCGCTCGAGATCGCGGGGTGGCGGTTTCACGGGGCGAGCTGGTGGAGATCGGGGGCGGCTTCCGCGTGCCCGACGTCATGGAGCAATCGGGCGCACGGCTCGTCGAGGTGGGCACCACAAATCGAACTCGCGCCGCTGACTATCGCGCCGCTGCCGAGCGTGACGACATCGCGCTGCTGCTGAAGGTGCACCCCTCCAACTACAAGATCACCGGCTTCACCGAAGAGGCCTCGGTAGCCCAACTGTCGAACATCGGGCCACCGGTGGTCGTAGACCTCGGATCGGGCCTGCTGGATGAGCGGTGCCCGTGGCTGGGGTCGCGACCGGATTGGCTGGCGGGTGAGCCCGGTGCCCGGCAAACGCTGGCGGCCGGCGCTGTCCTCGTCACGTTTTCGGGGGACAAGCTGATGGGCGGTCCGCAGGCGGGGATCATCTGCGGCAAGGCGGACCTCGTCGCGGCATGTGCTGCGCACCCGCTCATGCGGGCGTTCCGGCCAGGCTCGCTGGTGCTGGGGGCGCTGCAGTCGGTGGCGTTGGCCTACCTGCGCCGAGACGCCGACGCGGTCCCGTTCTGGCGGATGGCGAGCGCATCAACTGACGAGCTGATGGAACGGGCCTCCGCACTGGGCATCGGTCGCCCATCCGCCACGATGGCGCTGGCCGGCGCCGGCTCGTTGCCCGGTCAGGAGATCCCCTCCGCTGGCATCGAGCTCGATGGCGATCTCGCCGCCTCGCTGCGGGCGTTCGACCCACCCGTGATCGCCCGCGTCAACACCCAGACCACGGTCGTGGACCTGCGAACCGTCGATCCCGCCGACGACCAGATCGTCGCCGAGGCAATCCGGCAGTCGCTCACCCGGCGCAACTAGCCAACGTCGTTACGCACTCGAGCAATTGCGGAGTTCCCTGCGGCCGACCGCTGGCGCACTCAGCTTCACATGGATCGAAAATCGATAGAAACACCTTACATATCGCCTGCCAGCATGACGAGAGCCGCACCCCGAAAGATGCGGCTCTCGTGGGCCTAGCGCTGGTGCGCCGAGCTGGACTGATACCCCTGCCTCGGACGGTTCGATTCCGTCTAGGTCCACCAGCGACCTTACGGCCGCGGTGTCACGCTACACAAGGAGATTCCGTCGCAATGCCATTCGGCAGATCGCGCTTCGGCGGGGCATGCTGGCGGTGTGCACATCATCGCCACCGCGGGGCATGTGGATCACGGCAAGTCCACGCTGGTGCGAGCTCTCACCGGCACCGACCCCGACCGGCTCGCCGAGGAGAAAGCACGCGGCCTGACGATCGACTTGGGGTTCGCGTTCTGCACGCTGGACTCGGGCCGACAGATCAGCTTCATCGACGTTCCGGGCCACATCCGGTTCGTGAAGAACATGCTCGCTGGAGTCGGAGCGGTGGATGCGGCGCTGTTCGTGGTGGCCGCACCCGAAGGCTGGAAGCCGCAATCAGCCGAGCATCTGGCCATCCTCGAGCTGCTCGGCATCTCCAATGCCGTCGTCGCGCTCAGCCAGGTCGGCCTCGTCGATGACGAGCTGGTGGAGCTGGCCGGGCTGGACATCGCCGACCACACCACTGGGACGTTTCTCGAACACGCGCCAGTCATTGCGACCGACGCCATCGACGGCACCGGGCTGGACGAGCTTCGGGCTGCACTGGATGCGCTGTGTGCGCAGACGCCCACAGCCACCGACCGGGATCGTCCCCGACTGTGGATCGACAGGTCATTTGCCGCGACCGGCGCCGGTCGCATCGTGACCGGGACGCTGGCAGGCGGCACCGTTGCGGTCGGCGACGAGCTGGCGACCGCTCCGGGCGACCGCAGCGTGCGAGTTCGAGCCATCCAGACGCAAGGCGCGGTTGTCGATCGCATCGGACCGGGCCACCGTGTCGCGTTGAACCTGACCGGTGTTGACGCCGATGACCTGGGCCGCGGTGTCGCCGTCGTGCGATCCGGCCAGTGGCACCTCTGTGGGCGCATCGATGTCGAGCTGACTGTGCTCGACAGCCTGGGCAGTGATGTCACCCGGCGGGGCGCCTACGCGCTCTACCTGGGTTCTGGCGAATGGCCCGTCCGCCTCCGGGTGCTCGGCCCAGAGCGCATCGCGCCCGGCGAGACCGGCTATGCCCGGCTCCACCTGCCAGTGGGATTGCCGCTCGTGCTCGGGGACCGCTTCGTGCTGCGGGACTTCGGTCGGGGCCGCACCGTGGGCGGCGGCACGATCCTCGATGTGGATCCGCAGCTGCGAGCCTCGGTCGCGGTGCCCGATGCGCGACCCGAGCGCATCGTGGCCGAGCGGGGCTGGGTCACCGTCGACCATCTCGAGCGACTGACCGGACAGCGGTTCGAGCCTGTGTTGGGTGCATGGACGGCACCGGCCGAGATGGTGGACGCGCTGCGCACCGACCTGGCGGCCCAGGTCGACCAAGCTGGTCCGCTGGGCCTTGACGTAGCAGTGCTGGACGAACGCCAGCGGATCGCCATCGGCACGCTCGAAGGAGTCGTCGTCGATGCCGGTCGGGCCCGCCGAGCCGACGCCGTCGACGTGCTGGCAGACCATCGGTTGATCGCCGAGTTGGCGGCATCGCCGTTCTCTCCGCCCGAACCGGCCGGCGTTTCCCGCCAAGAACTGCTGGCTCTGGTTCAGCGCGGCGAAGTGGTTCACACGGACGGAATCTGGTTTGCCGCCTCAGCGATCGAATCGGCCGCCCAGCGCGTCGCTGAAATGCTTGCCGCGCAGCCCGACGGGGTTACCGTGGCAGAGATCCGCAAAGCGCTGGGAACGACGCGCAAATACGCACTGCCGCTGGTGGGGCACCTGGATCGCACCGGTGTGACGCGCAGGCGGGGCGACGTGCGCATTGCGGGGCCGAGGCTGCCCGGCTGATTGCGGCCGATGCGGCCGATGCGGCCGATGCGGCCGATGCCGCGCCGCCGCAATGATCGGTGTGAGGGAGAAGGGCTAGTTGGCGTCGCTGCGCATCAGCAGAATGTTGCGACGCTCGATCTCGTTGCGGCCGCCCCAGATCCCGTGCGCCTCGCCCACGTCCAGCGCGTGCTCGAGACAGGCGCTCGCGACCGAGCACTGGTTGCAGATGGATTTCGCCCGAGCCTCGCGTTCTGCTTTCTCATCGCGTCGCTCGGTGCGGGGCGGCGGAAAGAAAACTTCCGCCTGAGGGCCTCGACAGGCTGCCTTGTCCTGCCACTCCTCTACCAGCAATGCGCTCATGCGTCCCCCTGTTCGGAGAGGACTTTAGGCGCAACAAAACGGCTTGACAAGAGCAAAACGAAACCTCATTCGGTTTCGGAAACCGTTTCATCAGCGCGCTTTCGACGCATTTCCCGGTAATCGATAGCTGCTCCGTCAATCGGCTCGACTTCCAGGACAACTCCGCTGAGGCCGCTCACGCGCAACGATTCGCCCGCTCGCAGGGGTGTCAGACGGTTGACGCGAGCCCGCCACTGCGCACCGTGAACCTCGACCGTCCCGTCGGGATCGATGTCGGTCAGCGCCGTGCCCTCCGCCCCAACCATCCACTCGCGGCCGACTGTCGCGGTGCCGTAGCGAGTGCGGATCAGTGCCGGCAAACCCGACAGCACGAAGACTCCGACGAGCACGATGCCGACGAGCAGCGGGATCCAGCTCATCGAGTGCTGACCGAACAGGCCCAGTGACCCGATGATCAACGCGGCACCGCCGGCCACGGTCCAGAACCTCGGGACACCAGTCTGGGCGTCCACGGCGAATGCCACGAAGGCTCCGACCAGCAGCACAAGTGCCCAGATGCGAATGTCGAGCGTGCCCAGTCCGAAGGCGGCGAGCAGCCCGCACACCGCGCCGACTGCGGCCGCGACACCCACGCCGCCGGTATAGAAGTCAAGCAGCAGCATCGACAGCGCAACAAGCAGCAACAGGTACGCAACTGCCGGGCTCGCAGCGGTATGGAACAGCCCGTCGAGCAGCGGCAGCTTCACAAACGAAACGGCGACATCCGGCGCGATGGCACGCTGAACCAAGCCGTCGTCATTGGTGAGGTTCTGGGTGATCGGCGCGATGTTTCCCATGTCGGACATCGCCAGGATGAACTCGCCCACCGACGGGGCCGTGCTGGCAGTGAGGCCGGCAGTGACCGCTTCGGCGGCTTCGTAGCGGCGGCTGCGCTCGCCCGCGTGCGGTCCGGCGCTGTCGTGGCTGTGGAGCTGTGCCGGCTCCGGTTCGTGGGCATGCACCAGGCCCCCGACCGAGGAGAAATCGCCAAGCCGCCCGCCAGGCGCGATCGCGGCGAATTGCACTGAGGTCACCAGGTGGGCGGCACCGCCGAGCGCCTGCGCACCGCTGGGCCCGACCCACACTCCGACGGGCAGATGGGCGAGTCGAACGTTGTCCAGCAACTCCACCAGCTCGTTGTCGTCCAAGGTGGTTCCGGTACTGTTGAGCTGCAGCACTGCGCCGATGGCATGGCGACCGTCAGCGACGGCCAATTCGCGGCTGATGTACGACGCCATGATCGGATCGATGAGTCCATTGACTTCGATGACGACGATCGTGCGCGGGCCCGCGTCAGCCTCATGCGCCGGAGTAACGGGATCGGTCTCGGTGGCGTCAGCGTCGGTGTGATCCTCGTGTGCTGCTGCCATCGGAGCAGCAAGGCCCCCGATGGCTGCCAGGAAGACCACGGCAGCCGCGAACCGGGCCAGCACTGCGGTACGACCAGTGCGGCGACTGCGGATTGCGCGCAATGAGGCTCCAAGTGCTCGGGAACGGCCCGAACTCTAAGAGGCCGAGCGGCACTACCCTGCGCGTTCGTGACCGAGGTTCTGCTGGCCACCGATGCCGACTGGGTGGTTGAGGAAGTCGCAGCCGCTCTTTCGGGGCCCGACGTGACGTTGCGCGTGGTTCGATCGGGCCAAGAAGTGCGGCCCGCTGTGGAGGCCAGCACTCCGGACTTGGTCATCCTGGACTTCCAGATCGGCAACATGGGCGGCATGGCGTCCTGCCTGGATCTGCGTCTGGAATCCGGGATGGGTCGGCTGCCGCGGGTGCCGGTGCTCATGCTGGCCGACCGCGAGGCGGACATCTTTCTGGCACGCCGCTCCGACGCCGACGCGTGGCTCGTCAAGCCGCTGAATCCGATGCAGCTGCGCCGGACAGCGCTCGGACTGCTGTCGGCCGGCGCCTCCGGCGACACTGCTGACGCCAGCTGAGCCGTCCGGGGCCAACAACCGCTGCGCCGAAGACCGCGGCGCTGGCCGGATCGTGTGGCGTCGGGCGAAATCGGGGTAGCACCGCAGCGGGGCGGAGCGGTAGCTTCAGGCGCCACAACCGCACACGGGCAGTGGCGCAGGTTGGTAGCGCGCTTCGTTCGGGACGAAGAGGTCGTGGGTTCAAATCCCGCCTGCCCGACCAAATCTGTGAATACCGCGAATCCCTCCCCTGACGGCGCTGCCCGCCGCAGTTCAACGGCATTGCGCCGGGTGGGTTTTGTGGGCTTGGGCAACGTCGGCGGGAAGCTCGCCGGGTCGCTGCAGCGCAACGGGTTCGAGCTGGTGGTGCGCGACCTTGACGCCACCGCCATGGCGCCGTTCCTCAATGCGGGCGCAAGCACCGCTGCGTCGGGTGCCGAGCTTGGCGAACAGTGCGACGTGGTGATCACCTGCCTGCCGACGCCGGAGGCCTCAGCGGCAGTGCTCGAAGCGCCCGACGGGGTACTGGCCGGCTTCGCCGCAGCAACCGCCGACAGCTCCGGGCCCAAGATCTGGGCCGAGATGAGCACGACCGACCACCACGAGGTGCAACGGCTCGGCGTCGATCCTCAAGGTCATGACGAATTACTTGGCCACGGCCAATCTCGTTTCGGTGTGCGAAGCACTGGTGACCTCACACGCTGCCGGCATGGACCTCGCCACCGCGTATGAGGCGATCCAGATCAGCTCGGGCAACTCGTTCGTGCATGAGACCGAGAGCCAGGTCATCCTGAACGGCTCGCGCGACATCAACTTCACCATGGACTTGGTGTGCAAGGACATCGGGCTGTTCGCCGAAATGGTCGACGACGAACCTGAGATGCCTGGCGCTGAAGTCATCGTCCGGCGCGGCAAGGATTTCTAGGCCGCCGAGAGAACCTCGGCACTGTGTCTCATGCCGCCGAGAGAACCTCGGCGATCTGGACTGCGTTGAGGGCGGCGCCTTTGCGGAGGTTGTCGCCGACCACGAACATCGCCAAGCCATGCTCGACGGTCGGGTCGCGGCGGATGCGGCCTACATAGGACGGATCGCGGCCGGCTGCGTCGAGCGGAGTCGGCACATCGACGAGCTCGACGCCGGGCGCTGCAGCCAGCAGCTCAGTGGCGCGCTCAGGCGAGATAGGCCGCTCAAAGCGCAGGTTCAGCGAGAGCGAATGGCCGGTGAACACCGGGACGCGAACGCAGGTGCCCGACACGGCCAAGTCTGGAATTCCGAGGATCTTGCGGCTCTCGTTGCGGAGCTTCTGCTCTTCGTCGGTCTCGCCGAGGCCGTCGTCGACAAAGTTGCCTGCCTGAGCCAGCACGTTGTGCGCTATCGGGCCGGGGAACTTGTCGGGCGTCGGGTAGCTGACAGCGGTGCCGTCGAAGGCGAGCGCTGCAGCATCGGGTGACGTCGCGGCGAGCGCACGTTCGAGCTCGTCCACGCCCGCAAGGCCCGCGCCGGACACGGCCTGGTAGGTGGCAGCCACCATCGAGACCAGGCCGGCCTCGGCATGCAGCGGCGCCAGCACCGCCATGGCGGCCATCGTCGTGCAGTTGGGATTGGCGATGATGCCCTTCGGGGCGTTGAACACCTCTTTGGCGTTCACTTCGGGCACGACGAGGGGCACATCAGGGTCCATGCGCCATGCAGAGGAGTTGTCGATGACCGTCGGTCCCTGGGAGACCACTCGCTCGGAGATCGCCAGCGACGTCGTCTTGCCAGCGGAGAACAGGGCAATGTCGAGACCGGTGAAATCGGCTGCTGCAGCGTCCTCAACAGTGATTTCGGATCCGTTCCACGACAGCTTGCGGCCCGCAGAGCGAGCGGACGCGAACAATCGCAGCCCGTCGATCGGGAACGCCCGCTCGGCGAGGATGTCCCGCATCACGGCGCCCACCTGACCGGTGGCTCCGACGATTCCTACACGCATGGGGTTGAGGCTACCGAGCGGGATTCGCGGGGCTTGGGGGATTCTTGGGCGAGGAGCAACGGCGCGAGCGGGGCGCCTGGTCAGTCCAGGCCGGGTTTGCTGCGCCTGGTCAGTCCAGGCCGGGTTTGATTCGCCTGGTCAGTCCAGGCCGGGTTTGATTCGCCTGGTCAGTCCAGGCCGAAGGCTGTGTGGAGGGCGACGGTGGCTCGGTCGACGTCGGCTTCGGCGACGACGCAGGAGATGCGGATAGGGGAAGTGGAGATCATCTCGATGTTGACGCCCTCGCTCGCCAGTGTCTCGAACATGGTGGCAGCAACGCCGGGGTGGCTGGCCATGCCTGCGCCGACCAGCGAGACGCGGGCGATGTCGACGTCGGTGTTCGCGGAGGCGAAACCCACCGTGGTCACCATTCCCTCGCAGATCTGGCGTACTTCGTCGGCGCTCTCGGCGGGGATCGTGAAAGAGATGTCGGTGTGGCCGTGGTCGCCCACGTTCTGCACGATCATGTCGACGATCACGGACGCGTCAGCGAGGGTGCGGAACACCTTCGCTGCGATGCCAGGCTCGTCGCGCACGCCGACCAGCGTGACCTTGGCCTGAGAGCTGTCCGGCACGATGCCGGTCACGATCGGACGCTCCATCTCGTTTGCCTGCATGCCTGACTCCGTGTCGACGACCCAAGTTCCCGGTTCCCATGTAAACGCGGACCGCACGTGCAGGGGAACGCCATACGTGCGGGCAACCTCGACCGAGCGGGCAGCCGGCTTGGGGCAGCCCATCGCAGTCATCTCCAGCAACTCGTCGAAGCCGAGACCCGGCAGGCGCCGAGCGGTCGGGCACACACGGGGGTCAGTCGTGAACACGCCCGAAACGTCGGTGTAGAGCTCGCAGGCATCGGCGCCGAGGCCGTGCGCCAGAGCAACGGCAGTGGTGTCGGATCCGCCGCGGCCCAAAAACGTCACGTCGTTGTCGGTGGAGACACCTTGGGCGCCCGCGACGACCGCAACACGGCCAGCTGCGACGGACTCGGACACGCGGCGCGGCGTGACCGAGACGATCTTCGCATTGCGGTGGTTTGTATCGGTGAGAAACCCCGCCTGGCTGCCGGTATAGGAATCGGCCGGCACTCCGGCGGTGTGCAGCGCCATGCACAGCAGCGCGATGGCCTTGCGCTCCCCCGCGGTGACGAGCATGTCCATCTCGCGGCCCGCAGGCTCGTCGCTCACCTGGCCCGCCAGGCGGATCAGCTCATCGGTCTCCGAGCCCATCGCGCTGATGACGAGCACCACGTCGTCGCCGCGGCTGCGGCAGTGCTTCACATGTTCGGCGACTTCGCGCATGCGCGCAGCACTGGCCACCGACGTTCCGCCGAACTTCTGCACGACCAACGGCACGGCGGGCGAGGGTACTGGCGGCGGCGTGTTGCCCTTGCGCTCGGCTCTACGGGGCAGCGGAAGCTCGGTAGTGTGACGCCGGTTTTCAGTGCGTGGAGGACGGCCGTTCATGAGCAGCGAGAAGCGACAACGACAACGCGAGAACCGGATGCGTGCCTCGGCCCAGGCGCAACGCCGTCGCCAGCGTTCCCGCAGGACGCGCAAGGGTCTGCGGTTCGCGCTCATTGTCGCTGCCGTGCTGGTCACGCTGTTGCTCTACACCCTGTTGAGCAGCGGCGATGACAACGATGAGACCACGACGACGACAGTGCCCGAAGCTGACGCAGCACCTGCGGACAGCGATACCGGTTTCGTAACCGAGGAGCCTGCAACCGAGCCAGACAACGAGCCAGACAACGAGCCGGCCAGCGAGGATGCCGATGAGCCCGCAGCAGACGCTGACGCCGAACAGAGTGCGACCGAAGCTGACCCCGATGCCGAGACCGCAGATCCGGGTTGTCCCGCAGCTGACGGCAGCGACGGCCCCCGCAGCCAGTTCGCCCAGGAGCCGCCGGTCTGCATCGACATCGAGACGCTGTATGCGGCCACGTTCTCCACCGCCATGGGCGACTTCACGATGGTGCTCGACCCGCTGCTTGACGTCACGAGCGTGAACAACTTCGTGGTGTTGGGTCGCTACGGGGCCTTCGACGGCACGCTGTTCCACCGCGTCATCGCGGACTTCGTGATCCAGGGCGGCGACGTAGAGCTTGCGTACGGCACCGGCGGGCCGGGGTACCGCTTCACTGGAGGCTTCCCCGATGAGGACTGGTACCGGATCGGATCGGTGGCCATGGCGAACGCCGGAAACCCGGCCAGCAACGGATCGCAGTTCTTCGTGATCACCGGCGACCATGGCGCAGCGCTGCCGCCGCTGTACTCGCCTCTGGGCCACGTCATCGACGGCATGGACGTCGTGCTGGCGATCGAAAGCGTGCCGATCGGTCCTCGAGATGCACCGGTTGACGAGGTCGTTGTCGACCGGGTGACGATCGCCGAAGCCGCCGAATCTCAGATCGCTGCGTACGAAGACGCACGCAGCTAGCACGCGGTCGTATTGCGGCGTCGTCGATCCGACACAGCGGCGGGATCAGGCGTAGGCTCGCGCCGATGCAGAGCCAGCCAGAAAACGGCCTCACCGAGCCGCCTGCTACCGCCTGGTCGTTCCCTCCGGCGACGACCGCTGACGAGAACGGCCTGGTCGGCGCAGGTGCCGACCTCGAGCCCGGAACTCTGCTGGGGGCGTACCGGTCGGGTCTGTTCCCGATGCCGCTCGGCGACACCGTCGGCTGGTGGTCACCCGATCCCCGCGGCATCCTGCCGCTGAGCTACCTGCGGGTCAGCCGATCCCTGCGACGCGCATGCCGCCAGTTCGACATTCGCATCGACACTTCCTTTGAAGAAGTGCTGGAGTCGTGTGCCGACCCGGCCCGGCCGCATGGCTGGATCAGCGACGACATGCACAGCGCCTACCTGGCACTGCACAAGATGGGCTGGGCGCACAGCGTGGAAGCCTGGCTCGACGACGAGCTCGTCGGTGGCCTCTACGGGGTGGCGATCGGTGCTTTCTTCGCGGGCGAGTCGATGTTCCACACCACCAGCGATGCCTCCAAGGTGGCGCTCGTGGCACTGGTCGATGCACTCAAGGTGACCGGCGGGGCACTGCTTGACGTGCAATGGACGACGCCGCATCTGGCTGGCCTGGGTGCCGTGGACATCGAGCGGGAGGGCTATTTGGAGCTGCTGGCCGAAGCCATCACGCGGCCGTTGCCCGAGATCTGGTCGCGTCCCATGGTCTTCCGCATGCTTGAGGGCTGACCGCCCGAGCGTTTTGCACAGCCGTGACTGCGTCTGATGCACCGCGGCGCGAGCGGCCGTGACTGATTCTGACGCACCGCGGCGCGAGCGGCCGTGGCTGATGCGCACCTACTCAGGGCATTCGACTGCGCGGGCCTCCAACGAGCTGTACCGCTCGAATCTGGCGAAGGGCCAGACCGGCCTGTCGATCGCCTTCGACCTGCCCACACAAACCGGCTACGACCCTGATCACGTGATGGCCCGAGGCGAGATCGGCAAGGTCGGCGTGCCGGTCACCCACCTGGGCCACATGTCCCAGCTCATGGACGGCATCGCGCCCGATGCCATGAACACGTCCATGACCATCAATGCCACGGCGCCGTGGCTGCTCGGCCTCTACATCGCACACGCGCAGAATGCCGGTGTCGCGCCCGCGGCGCTGCGCGGCACCACTCAGAACGACATCGTCAAGGAGTACCTGAGCCGCGGTACCTACATCTTCGGCCCCGAGGCCAGCCGGCGGCTCATCACCGACGTGGTCGCCTACTGCTCGCAGCACGTGCCGCTGTGGAACCCGATCAACGTCTGCAGCTATCACCTGCAAGAGGCCGGGGCGACGCCGACACAGGAAATCGCCTACGCACTGGCCACCGCCATCGACGTGCTCGATGCCGTGCGCGACAGCGGCAAGGTGCCCCCTGAACGCTTCGACGCAACCGTGGGCAGCATCTCGTTCTTCGTGAACTCGGGCATCCGGTTCATCGAAGAGGTCTGCAAGGTTCGGGCCTTCACCCAGATGTGGGACGAGATCTGCGCACGGCGCTATGGCGTGACGGATCCGAAGATGCGCCGGTTCCGCTACGGCGTGCAGGTCAACTCGCTGGGTCTCACCGAAGCGCAGCCCGAGAACAACGTGGCCCGGGTCACGCTTGAAGCGCTGGGGGTGACGCTGTCGAAGCGGGCCCGCACCCGTTCGCTGCAGCTGCCTGCGTGGAACGAGGCACTGGGCCTGCCGCGACCGTGGGACCAGCAGTGGTCGCTCCGGATCCAGCAAGTGCTCGCGCACGAGACCGATCTGCTCGAGTACCCCGACATCTTCGACGGCTCGGTGGTGGTGGAGGGCCGCACCGCTGAGCTGGTGGCCGCTGCGCAAGCCGAGCTGGATGACGTGCTCGAACTCGGCGGAGCGTTCGCCGCAATCGACGAGCTGAAGCGGCGGCTCGTGGTGAGTCACACACAGCGCATGCGACAGATCGAGAGCGGGGACCTGACCGTCGTGGGCGTGAACGACTTCACCGAGACCGCTCCTTCGCCGCTCGACGGCGACGAAGCGATCCTGCGCGTGGATCCCGAGGTGGAGGCCGAGCTGGTTGCCGACCTCGAACAGTGGCGGGGGGCCCGAGATCCCAACCGGGTGGTGGCAGCGCTTGACGACCTGCGCGTTGCTGCTTCGGGAGACGTGAACATCATGGGCCCGACCATCGAGGCCGCGCATGCGGGTGTCACCACCGGCGAGTGGGCGCAGGCCTTGCGTGAAGTCTTCGGCGAGTACCGCGCGCCGACCGGCCTTGGAGGAGTCGGCGCAAGCAACGCTGGTCTGTCGGCCGTCGCCGAGCGCTGCGCGGCGATGGCGGGAGGCCCGCCCCGAGTGCTGGTTGCCAAGCCAGGCCTCGACGGTCACTCCAACGGCGCCGAGCAGATCGCGGTGGCGGCGCGCAATGCCGGCATGGAAGTCGTCTACGAGGGCATCCGGTTGACACCCGAACACATCGCTGCGACCGCACGCGACGAGGACGTCGACGTGGTGGGTCTGTCGATCCTGTCGGGCAGCCACCTCGAGCTGGTGCCTGAGGTGGTGGCCGCCCTGGCCGGCGAAGGCGTGACAGCGCCCGTCGTGGTCGGCGGCATCATCCCGCCCGGCGACCACGAGACACTGCGGGACGCTGGCGTGGCCGCGGTCTATACGCCGAAGGACTACGAGCTCTCGGCGATCATGGCCGATATCGCCGATCTGGTCGAACGAGTCCGTTCCAGCGGTCAAGGGATCCGGCCGGACCAATCGTGAGGACAACCGCTCTTCGCCGAAAGCGTCGCCGGCTGGCCAGGCTGGCTGTTCCGGCCTTCTTTGTCCTGTACCTGGTCATGATCCCGCTCAACTCCGTGCTCGAATCTGAGCATTCTGAAGTCTTTCCCTTCTTCCGTTGGAAGCTCTTTGCAAATGTCCCCGATTGGCAGACAACTGAATATGCACTTGTCATCGATGCCATAGATGGCCAACCGACCGATGAACCCCTCTATCTGATTCCGAGCCCGGACATCCGGGACTGGAAGGCCCTCCGAACTTCAGCAGTGGCGTGCACCAAGGACAGAGCCTGCGAGGACACGGTGACCGATGTCCTGTTCCCCATCGTTCAGCGGGCTCTTGGTGATCGCAGTATCGATTTCAGCATCATCGAAGCCGACGTCGACCTGCGTGATGTTCGAGACGGGATAGATGAACTTGCCGACGGAGACGCGACCAGAACCGATTTCTATCAACCGCGCACGGTCATCGGCCAGTGGAATACTGACACTGGCCGCATTCTTCCGTCCACGCAAGCAGAGTAGGCAGTCGTGCGAATGGCTCGGTCGACGCGCTGGATCCGCAAGTCACTGCTGCAAGTTGACGCCGCTGAGCGCCGTTCTCCGGCCGATCTCGCTCGCGCGGCAGCCGATATTGTCCTGCTGAGCCGCTTCTACTATCTCTTTCTTGCGTTCAACATCGGCACCTCAGGGCTCCAGTTTGCTCGGGCCTATATGGGGCGGCCTCCCACGGCGCCGATCTGGCCGATCACGGCGCTGCAACAGTTCACCGGCACGGGGTGGTTCGCAAACGACCATGCCGTGACGGTGGTCGGTTTGCTCTTCGCCATCGCGGCTGCGAGCTTTCCGAGGTCGTTGGTGTGGCGCCTGGGCAGCTTCGGCTATCTGCTGCTGCACGTGGCGCTCAGCAATTCCTACGGCTCCATCAACCACGGAAACCACGTCATTCTCTTCGTCGGCTTCGCTTTGTTGTTCTTGCCGCGTCGCAATGAAGGCCGGCGTATGGCGCGAAAGAACGTGCTGTCATGCCTCACCGTCTTCTGGTTTGCGCAGGGTCTCATATTGCTGCCGTACACGTTGTCGGGCTTCTGGAAGATCTGGTATAGCCGCCTTGAGGTGTTCTCGCCTGACGCAATGACGAGAATCCTTTTGGATCGTGCGCTGCTCGAAGCGGACAACATACCGGTCCTCTTGCCGTTCATTGCGCAGCACAACGCGCTGGCACAGTCGATGTGGTGGCTGACGCTCTATATCGAGATCTTTGCGTTCTTGGTGGTGTTCCGGCCCCATCTGCATCGACCAATTGGCGTTGTTCTGATGCTCTTCCACATCACGAGCGACTGGCTCATGAACATCTCGTTCTCTCTCAACATCATCATGCTGGGTTTGTTCTTGGTGCTGTCTCCCCTCGCCCCCACCCGATTTTCTCTCTCCGGCGTCATCCGGTCGCTGCCGATCGTCGGCATACCGTTTCGGGTTGTGAAACGGCGTCAATTGTCACAACAGCCGCGCGAGCCGCGTCACGTCTGGCTGGTTTATGACGGCGAGTGCCCGATGTGCAACAACTACGCCCAGTATCTGCGGCTGAAACAGTCAGTCGAAGAGTTTGTTCTGGTTGACGCCCGGCAAGGCGGCCCGATCGTCGACGAGGTCCGACAGCTGCCGCACGATCTGAATGACGGGATGGTGGTAAGGATCGGCAGCCGGTACTTCGTCGGTCACGAAGCGCTTCATGTGCTGGCGCTGTTGTCCGAGGATCGTGGTGCGTTCAACAAGTTCAACCGGTTGGCGTTCAGTTCGCCGTTGGTCTCACGCGTCACGTATCCGATGCTGAAGTTCGGACGATGGGTGCTGCTGAAACTGAAGGGCGTGGCGCCGATCGATCACGAACACAGCCGCCCGCTGTGAGCTACAGCGTCACCTGAGGCTCGTTGCCGTCGGGCCAGCTCACGCAGCGGGCCAAGGATCCGTTTCGTCCGAGCTGGCCAGATCGGCGTTGTCGGCACCTTCGTCGCGGCCGACCCAGCGGACCGTTCCCGGGGTAGCGCTGAGCCGCGCAACCACGTTCTGTTGCACCAGGCCGTCCACCTCGACGAACGCCTCGCGTTCGACGATGTGGGGGTCGGCGGCGAGCTGGCTCATGTCCAGCACGGGTGCGGCGGCTGCTTGGGCTTCGTCGAACGCCGCGACCGCTGCGGCGAGCGTGCGCTGCGACACCCAGTCGGCCATGACGGCGTCCATCTCGGCGCGGTGCGCCATGCGGCCCTCAAAGGTGGCAAAGCGCTCGTCGTCACCGACGCCGATCATGGCCATCACCCGGGCCGCGACCGAGTCGCTCGACGTGCTGACGGCCAACCAGCCGCCGTCGGAGGCCTGGTAGGTGCCGCGGGGGACGCTGTAGGGAATGCCCGAGCCCAGCCGGGGCTGCAGATACCCCTCGGAGTGCCACGCGGTCATGAGCGGGCCCATCACCTGCGACATGCATTCCAACAAGTTGACATCAACCACCTGGCCGACGCCGCTGCGCAATGCCACCAGCGTCGCGAACGCCCCCGCGAGGCCGGCCACCTCATCGGTGAGTGCCACGGGCGGCAGCAGCGGTGCGCCGTCAGACTCGCCGTTCATGGAGGCGAAGCCGCTCATGGCCTCCGCCAGCGTGGCGAAACCGGGACGGTCGCGGTACGGGCCGCTCTGGCCGAAGCCGGTCAGCCGTGCGATCACCAGCGTCGGGTTCGCCTCGATCAGTTCGTCGGGCACGAGGCCCAGCGCTTCGAGCTTGCCGGGCCGGAAGTTCTCCACCAGCACATCGGCGACGCGCAGCATTCGCCGCAGCAGCGCCAGGTCGTCGGCCGCCTTGAGATCGAGCGTGACGCACCGCTTGTTGCGATTGACCAGCCGCCACCACAGCGTCTCGCCGTGAGCGTCCCGCCATCCCATGTTGCGGACGGTGTCACCTCCTGGCCGTTCCACCTTGATGACGTCAGCGCCGAAGTCGGCGAGGTATCGGGCGCAGTGCGGCCCCGCGAACACCGACGACAGGTCCACCACCCGCAGATCTTCCAGCGGTAACGGCGCAGATTGCATCAGACGATGCTGACACGCATTGCTCGCCCCATGCCAGCTCCCACGGCTGCGTTCGTGAAAACAAAAGCTCTCACGTCGCGTCCCCCGGATTTATTTTTTGCCCCAGAAAAACAAAACCAGCTGCCGAAGCAATCAGATCAGCGGTAGCGGACTGCGGGCCAGGAGCTTGGCGCGTGCCAGGGGCGGCCGCTGAAGCGCCACTTGCTCGGCGGCCCGGCGGGCGGAGCCTCGACGGGACGGGGCCACAGCAGCTCCAGCGCAGCGACGATGGCTGCTGCCTCTTGCGCCGTCGCAGCGGGGGTGATGGCCGCCTGCGACGCGATCACGACAGCGCCAGTGTTGAGGCCAGTCACCCAGCGCTCACAGTGTCGATGTGTTTCGCGGGGCTCACAGTGTCGATGTGTTTCGCGGGGCTCACAGTGGGACGTTGCCGTGCTTGCGGCGTGGAAGTTCTTCTCGCTTGGCGCCGATCATGTCGAACGCGGCGATGACCTTCTGGCGGGTTTCGGCGGGGTCGATCACTGCATCCACGATGCCGCGTTCGGCTGCGATGTACGGGTTTGCGTATTTGCGGCTGTAGTCGTCGACCAGTTCGGCCTTGCGGGCATCGGGGTCGGCGGCCTGTTGCAGCTCGCGCCGGTAGAGGATCTCCACAGCGCCCTGCGGACCCATGACGGCCAGCTCGGCGGTGGGCCAGGCGAAGCTCACGTCGCAGCCCACCGACTTCGAATCCATCACGACGTAGGCGCCGCCGTAGGCCTTGCGGGTGATGACCTGCACACGCGGCACCGTCGCCTCGCAGTAGGCGTACAGCAGCTTGGCGCCGTGGCGGATGATGCCGCCATGCTCCTGGTCGACGCCGGGCAGGAATCCGGGCACGTCCACGAACGTGAGCAGCGGGATGTTGAAGGCATCGCAGAAGCGCACGAAGCGGGCCGCCTTCTCCGAGGACTCGATGTCGAGCACGCCGGCCATCACCATCGGCTGATTGCCGACGATGCCGATCGAACGGCCGTTGAGTCGGGCGAAGCCGCACACGATCGAGCCAGCCCAGGCGGCGTGGTACTCGAAGAAGTCGCCGTCGTCGACCACCTCGGCGATGACGTGCTTCATGTCGTAGGGCACGTTCGGGCTTGGCGGCATCAGGTCGCACAGCATCTCGCACGTGCGGTTCGGGTCGTCCGTGGGCTCGATGATCGGCGCCGGATCGAGATTGTTCGACGGCAGGAACGACAGCAAGTAGCGGACGTCGTCGAGCACGGCCTTCTCGTCGGCAGCGACGAACGTGGCTACACCGGACTTGGTGCTATGCGAACCGGCGCCGCCGAGCTCCTCGAGGGTCACATCCTCGCCGGTGACGGTCTTGACCACGTCGGGACCGGTGATGAACATGTGGCTGCTGTCGCGCACCATGAAGATGAAGTCGGTCATGGCCGGCGAATACACCGCCCCGCCGGCGCACGGCCCCATGATCACGCTGATCTGCGGGATGACGCCCGAGGCCAGCACGTTGCGGCGGAAGATGCCGCCGTAGCCAGCCAGCGAGACAACGCCCTCCTGGATGCGGGCGCCAGCGCCGTCGTTCAAGCCGACGATGGGAGCGCCCACCGATTCGGCAAGGTCCATGACCTTGTGGGTCTTCTCGGCGAACACCTCGCCAAGGGCGCCGCCAAAAACGGTGAAGTCCTGGCTGGCGACGAACACCTTACGGCCGTCGATGTTGCCCCAGCCGGTGATGATGCCGTCGGTGTAGGGGCGCTCTTCGAGACCGACGTCGTGGGCCCGATGGCGGGCGAGCATGTCGAGCTCGCAGAACGTGCCCTCGTCGAAGAGGTACTCGATGCGCTCGCGGGCCAGCATCTTGCCCTTGTCGTGCTGCCGCTGGACAGCCCGCTCGGTGCCGGCGTTCAGCGCCTCTTCCCGGCGCCGGGCCAACTCCTCGAGCCGCTCGGCCATGGTCGGCTCAGACATCTCGCAGAGCCTACGAGATCACCCCCAGCGATCTCGCAGAGGACATCAGGACGGCCCGCGACGGTGAGCGGTTCGATTGCCGAAGGTGTGGCTGTTTCAAGATTCAACCTTTAAACAGCCGCACTCGGATTCCTGGCTCAGTTCCCCGACCGGCACAGGTCAACCATGAGACTCATCCGCTGACTCTCGTCAGATGCAGGCGACGGCTACTTCCAGGGCGCGGCAGATCTGCCGCATGCGTTCATCGCTCAACCGGCCCAGTCGTTCCACAAGGTGTGCCTGGGGTGCGCCTTCGATCGAATCCAGATTGACCGCTGAAACCCGCAACACAGGATCATCTCCGGGTTCGAGCACGATTTCGCTGGGCAAACCCCTGATCGTCGTGGTACACGGAGCAACAATCGCCGTGGCGAGCCGATCCAACGCACTGTCCCGCAACAGCACTACCACCGGGCGCCTGCCCAACTCGGGCGACTCGAGCCACCAGACTTCGCCCCACCGAGGACGAACAGTGGTCACCGCGCGGACTGATCCGCGTCAGGGTTCTCGCGACCCGGCGTGTCTCGCCACTTTGCCAGCACAAACGACTCCAAGTCGCCCCAAGCATCGGGCGTGTTCATGGGAATGCGGTCGTACGCCTCGTAAGCAGCGTCGATCTCGGCCTGCCGGTGACGATCGGCAAGTGCTTCCAAGGCTTCCTCGATCATCGCTGCGTCGGAGGGCCAGTCTTGCAAGCCACGAGCCTGATCGAGAAGATCTGCATCGACCGTCGTGCTTACTCGCCGCCTCATGCCACAAACGTAGCATTTGTATGCCACACGCTAGAAGGCTGAACTTACTGACGGCACAACGGCAACGCCGGTCCATCGGACGGTGCTTCGGGATGCTGCGTGGACAGGGATGTGGGGCTGGGACCTAAGCTGCGGGCATGGAACTGGGGCCTGTTCATCACGTATCGATCAACTGCGCCGACGTGGACACGGCAGCGCCGTTCTATACGGACGTTCTCGGCATGAAGCAGCTTGACAGGCCGGATTTCGGCTTCAACGGTCGCTGGCTGCAGACACCTGGCGGCGGCGAGGTACACCTCATTGAGGTGCCCGACTGGGTGCCGCCGAAGGGTCAGCACTGGGCATTCAAGGTCGCGGACATCGACGCCACGGTGGTTGAACTGCGTGAGGCCGGCGTGAGAGTGAAGGATCCCGTTCCGCTGCCGGGAACCACTGCGCGCCAGACGTTCTTCTTCGATCCGGCGGGCAACATGATCGAGCTGAACCAGCCCGCCTGATCCCAAGTTCGCTCCAAGGCCAGTTCCGCTCTCACTCCGCGCTCGCGTCAGCTAGGTGTCGGCGCGGTAGGCGGCCAGGTTCATCACGCGCTCGAAGAGTGCGCCTGCGCCGATGTCGTTGCACAGGTCCTCGAAGCCGTGGTGCGGGCCGCGCCAGCACAACTCGTCGACCGAGTCCGAGACCGGGGCGTCGGTGCGGACGGTGGCGATGCGTCGGAAGAGCAGCGCCAGGTCACGCTCGGCGGCCAGCGTCGCGGCGAGACCGGCGGCACCACGGACCTTGGGCGCCCAGTCGTCATGCGAGACCGGGATGTCCTCGATGTGGCCGTAGTGCGACAACATCATCGATGTCGACTTGGCACCCCAACCGCGCAGGCCCGGGAAGCCGTCTGCGCTGTCGCCCACCAGGCCCAAGTAGTCGGGGATGGACTCGGGGCTAACGCCGAACTTGGCTTCGACGCCCGCCGCGTCGAAGACGTCGCCCGCACGGCGATCCCACTGGACGACCTTGGCGCCCACGCATTGGCCCAAGTCCTTGTCGGGCGTGCAGATAAACACCTGCCGGACGCGGTCGTCGCCTGCGGCCATTGCGGCACCCGCCGCCATGGCGTCGTCAGCCTCGAATTCGATCATCGGCCACACGGTGACGCCCATCAGCTCGAGCGCTGCCTCGGTGGGATGGAACTGGGCCCACAGGTCGGGCTCGATGGCTGAGCCGTCCTTGTAGCCGTCCCAGAGGTCATTGCGAAACGACTCGACGACATGGTCGGTCGCCACCGCAACGTGGGTAGCGCCTTGCTCGAGCAGCATCACGATGTTGCCGAGCACGCCCCGCAGCGCGCCCACCTCGGCACCGTCGGCCGCTGCACGGCGAGGCACCGCGAAGAAGTGCCGGAACAGCTCGTAGGTGCCGTCGATCAGATGAACGTCGAACTGGTGAGCGGCTGGTGCCGAGGCCCGTGCTGCCTCCATAGGCGCGACCCTAGAAGCCGAGCAGATGCCGTAGTGCCCCAGCGAATTCACTTGGAGCCGCTACTCGTAACCGCTAGGCATTCATGCCTCGGCGGCCTGCTCACGACTCTTCGAAGCGTTGGTAGACCCGATGCCGCTCAGACCACCATCCCACTGCAACGACGTCTGGACGTCTACATTCGATGGTTGTGTCGAACGCAGTTCCTCCTACCCCACACCGCCGCCACGAGCGACGGCGGCCCGGTGAAGTGCGAGACGCCATCGAACGAACGCTCATGGACGCCGCGGTACCTATGCACGCGAAGGAAATCCATGCGGCAGTTGAAACTCGGGTTGGCGCAACCGTCGCCGAATCCTCCGTGCGGAGCTATCTCAGGCTCAACGCCCGCTCAGGCGGTCAATTTAAGCGGGTCAGCCGTGGCGTCTACACGTTGGCGTGAGCCTCATGCCGTTATCGGCAACGCATCGCTGTATCACGGTGACTGCCTTGAGTGGCTTGCGGCGCAACCTGCCGAGTCAATCCACGGCGTCGTTACTGACCCCCCTTACGGGCTAGTGGAATACACACCCGCTCAGCAGGAGAAACTGCGTAATGGCCACGGGGGTGTATGGAGGATGCCGCCATCCTTTGACGGTCACCAGCGCTCTCCGGTCCCACGATTCACCACGCTGAGCGACAACGATCTCGACCATCTGGTCTGCTTCTTCCGACGCTGGGCCGATGTCTTGCTGCCGGTCCTAGTGCCCGGTGCACATGTGCTTGTCGCGTCGAATCCCCTCCTCTCGGATCTGGTTGCGAGAGCGATCCGCGAATCTGGCCTGGAGCGCCGAGGCGAGATCGTGCGACTGGTGATGACCATGAGAGGTGGCGACCGCCCAAAGAACGCCCACGACGAATTTGCGGACGTGACGGTGATGCCGCGTTCAGGCTGGGAGCCGTGGCTGCTCTTCCGCAAGCCACTAGAGGGACGTGTTCAGGACAACCTCCGAAACTGGGGCACCGGCGGCCTCAGGCGACTCTCGGAAGACAAACCCTTCGCGGACGTGATTCCGTCAGCGCCAACGAGACCTTCTGAGCGAAAGCTCGCACCGCACCCGAGCCTTAAGCCGCAGGCATTTCTGAGACAGGTCGTTCGCGCGATCCTGCCGCTGGGCCGCGGCATCGTTCTTGACTCATTCGCTGGCTCGGGATCCACGCTGGCCGCCGCAGAAGCCGTCGGCTATCACAGCGTCGGCGTCGAATACGACTCCGACTATGTCGAACTGGCGGCGAGTGGAATCAAGCTCCTTCGCGACTACGACGCGGAACGCCAGCGTCTTCCTCGCAGTAGATCCACCCCGATCGCAGCTTCTTGAGACCGTCCTTGTGCAACGTGGCCGTTCGAGTACCTAGCGCGCCGCGCTCATTCTTTCTGAAGTCATCCTCTTGCACCTGAGCGAGATATACCTCAGTGAATCGCAACAGCTCGCGCGCCACCAACGGTTGTGTGACGGTGTCAACCTTGTAGACGAAGACGCATAGCCACTGATTGCGGGCACCGTGGGCGTCGACAGCGCCTCCTCGCTTCACCGTCGTCTTGATCTCGACCCCCGCATCGCCGGACTTCACGCTGTCATCGGGATAGGTGCCTTTCCGGATCAAATCAGGATGTCCGTTGGGGTAGATGTTTCGCGTCAGCGTCCGCGCATGGGCGGCCAGACTTGCCGTGAGCATGTCCGACAGCATCCCCGAGAGAGAAGCCCTCAGCATCATGTCTTCCAAGCGGCCGAGCCCCTTCTCGGCAAGTCGCTCGTTGACGTCACCGAAGAAGTCGTAGACGTCCTGCATGGCGATCGCAAAGTCACCCTTACGGAGTGCGTAGGAAAATCCAGGGTTTGGATTGAAGTCGTCATCACAGACCTCTTGGCGGACGATCCCCATGCCGGCACAGGCTAGGTCAGCGCCAAGGGTCCGTTCTAGAGTTGGCATGATCGCGTCACCGGGGTGACCCGAGGCTGATGGGCGACTGCGAGAGCAGACGATTCCGACCGACGACTTTGAGGGGCGACATGAAGGTTCCGTTTACTGTTTCCGACTTCCTGTACCGGGCCGAGAACGTCTACCCGGACCGGGTGGCGCTGGCCGACGAACCCGAAGCGCCCGGCGGCGGGCTCGGAGAGATCACCTACGCCCGGTTCGGCGAGCTGGTGCGTGCCCAGGCCGCCAAGCTGGACCAGCTGGGCATCACCCACGGCGAGCGGGTCGCGATGGTGTCCCAGAACGCCGGCCGGCTGATGACATCGTTCTATGGCGTGTCGGGCTACGGCCGCGTCTTCGTGCCGATCAACTTCCGGCTCAGCCACGACGAGATCAGCTACATCATCGATCACTGCGGCGCCACGATGCTGCTGGTGGACCCCTCGATGGAGGACACCTGCAAGGACATCGACGTCGAGCATTTCGTGGCGATGGGCACCGACGCCGACGACCAGATCTACGCGACCGGTGTCGAGCCGGCACCGTGGACGCCCGACGAGGACGTCACCGCGACGATCAACTACACCTCGGGCACCACCGCGCGCCCCAAGGGCGTGCAGCAGACCCACCGGGCGCTGTGGGTGAACGCCACCACGTTCGGCTGGCACTCCGGCGTCAGCGACCGTGACGTGTACTTGCACACGCTGCCGATGTTCCACTGCAACGGCTGGGGCATGCCCTACGCCGTCACCGGCATGGGCGGCAAGCACGTCGTGCTACGCGAGGTGCGCGGACCCGAGATCCTGCACCGCATCGAACAGCACGGCGTCACGCTCATGTGCGGCGCTCCAGCCGTGGTGTCAGCAGTGCTGGACGCCGCAGCCGACTGGGAGGGCGAGATCCCCGGCAGCGGACGTGTTCGGATGGTGGTGGCGGGCGCTCCGCCCCCCACGCGCACCATTGCCCGCATGGAGACCGAGCTGGGCTGGGAGTTCATCCAGATCTACGGCCTAACCGAGACGGCGCCGCTGCTCACCATGAACCGCACCCGGCCCGAGTGGGACCATCTCGATGCCGATGACAAGGCCCGCAAGCTGAGCCGGGCGGGTGCCCCGGCGATCGGCGTCAGGATCGACGTCGACAGCCAGGGCGAGATCTTGGCCCGTGCGAACGTTGTGCTCGAGGGCTACTGGGAACAGCCCGAAGCAACCGCCGAAGCCATCACCGACGGCTGGTTCCACACCGGTGACGGCGGCTCGATGGACGCAGAGCACCACGTCACGATCTCGGACCGCAAGAAAGACGTGATCATCACCGGCGGCGAGAACGTGTCCTCCATCGAGGTGGAGGACGTGCTGTTCAACCATCCGGCGGTGACCGAAGTGGCGGTGATCGGCGTGCCCGACGAGCGCTGGGGCGAGACCATCAAGGCCCTCGTAGTGATCGACGCTGCAGCTAGCGCAGTGACCGAGCGCGAGCTCATCGATTTCTGCCGCGACCGGATGTCGCACTTCAAGTGCCCCACCAGCGTCGAGTTCCGCGAGGAGCTGGCCCGCACGGCCACCGGCAAGCTGCAGAAGTTCAAGCTCCGTGCCCCCTACTGGGAAGGCATGGAGAAGCTCATCAACTGACCGCGGCTAGAGCGGGGGCGCACCGCCTTCGGCTCGACGGCGCTCGACGAAGTCGGTGAGCTCAGCCCGAATGGCGTCGTCCATCGGCGGTTCCTCGTAGTCGGCGAGCAGCTGCTTCCAGATGCGGTTCGCCCGCTGGGTGGCGTCGAGCGCGCCGTCCTCGTGCCACGTCTCGAAGTTGCGCCAGTCCGACAGCATCGGCTCGTAAAAGGCGGTGTCGTAGCGCTCCAGGGTGTGGGCAGAGCCAAAGAAATGGTTGGCAGGTCCGACCTCGGCGATGGCGTCGACGGCGAGCGAGGCATCGTCTATGGAGATGGGCTGCAGCACCGCCCGCAGCATCTGGATCATCTCGGCGTCGATGATCACCTTCTCATACGAGGCACACAGACCGCCCTCGAGCCAGCCCAGGCCGTGCAGCACGTAGTTGATGCCGCCGACCAGGCACGCCCACAGCGACATCTGCGACTCGTAGGTGGCCTGCGCATCAGGAGCGTTGGAAGCGTTCGCGTTCGAGGCACGCAGCGGCAGGCCATAGCGCCGCGCCAACTGGCCGCTGATGATGGTGGCCTTCACGTACTCGGGCGTGCCGAACGCCGGCGCCCCTGACCGCATGTCGACATTCGAAGTGAAGCTGCCGTACACCACCGGCACGCCCGGGTTCACGCACTGCGCCAGCGTGATGCCCGCCAGGGCCTCGGCATTCTGCAAGGTGAGCGCTCCGGCAATCGTGATCGGCGCCATCGCTCCCGCCAGCGTGAACGGCGTGTACACGACCGGCTGGCCGTGCCGGGCCAGCTCGATGGCTCCTTCGAGCATCGGCTTGTCGTACACGAGCGGCGAGTTTGCATTGACGACCGTATGGATGGACGGCTCTCGCAGCAGCGTGTCATGGTCGATGCCGCGGGCGATGCGAGCGATCTCGATGGCGTCGCTGACACGGGTCCGGCCCAACGAATAGCAGAAGCCCGGCTTGGTCGACAGCGTGTACATGGCCGAGACCGCGTCCAGATGGCGGGTGCGCACTTCGAGATCGATCGGCTCGACGGAGTGGCCGGTGCAGGTGTCGGCGGCATCGAGTTGCTGCTGCAAGCGCAGCATGTTGCAGTAGTCGACGTAGTTGCCCGAAACCCGGCCGCGATCCAAGTCCGACACGTTCGGTGGGCTCCCGACCATGCCGAACACGACCCAGTCGTCGCCGAAGATGACGCTGTTGGCGGGGTCGCGCGCATGCATCGTGAAGGTCGACGGCGCCAGTGCCACCGATTCAGTGACCATTTCGGGCGGGAAGCGGACCCGCACGCCGTCGTCGGACGTCGCGCCCGCCGTGCACAGAATCTCCACCGCTTCAGGCAGCAGGAAGTTCATGCCGGTCTCGGACAGCACCCGCAGCGATGCGTCGTGGATGCGCTCGACTTCGTCGCCGCTGATGAGTTCCAGCGGCTTGAAAATGTTGCGTGCCTGCTGCCGGGGGGCCGCAGCTGCAGCGACCGAATCCTGTCGCCTACGGCCTCGACGCGTCATGTCGCCTCGCCACTGTGTGGAAGCGCTCAGTGGAGGCGCTCAGTGGAGGCGCTCACTGTCGTGAGCCGAATTGCACGACTCACGATCTCGAACCGTACGGTCCTGTATGGAACGCGTCAAGGAAGGCTGCGCATCTCAGGAATGCAGTCCTGTGAGGATCGTTGCCTGCTCAGGCGCTCCCGCTCGGCCATCGGGTCATCCCACCCAGCGTCCAACCGTTCGATAGTGGGACGTCTTGTGGATTGACAAAGCGAGGACTCTTGGAGTCATCACTCTCATAATGCGTCTACGCTGGGGCTGTGCGGGTCTGCGAGCTGGCAACGGCGCACGCGGTGAGCGTTGACACGGTGCGTTACTACCAGAAGATCGGGGTTCTGCATCCGCCCACTCGCCAAGGACGGGTGGCGCAGTACGACGAGAGCCACGAGCGACGGCTCGGTGAGATCCGACGCCTATCGGAGGCGGGCTTCTCACTGGCGCAGATTCGACGGCTCGGCGACGGCCACGACGACCCGATGCTGGTTGCGCTGGGCGGACGCCACAGTGACACCCTGACCTTCGACAAGTTGGTGCAGCAGTCCGGGCTGGACCCAGAACTCGTCCGGCTGGCGACCGACACCGGCCTGGTGCGACCGCTGTACAGGTCCGTGAGCAGTGATGACGCGTCCTCGACTGCGGATGCCGGCCGTGCCGCGGACGACGCGCTCTACAGCACCGGCGCGCTGACGATGCTGCGCGCGGCCTCCGAGCTGCTCACCGCCGAAATGCCGCTCGACGATCTCGTCGGCCTCGCGCTGCGGCACGCATCGAACATGGAAGCTGTCGCTGCGGACGCGGTCGGGCTGTTCGCGGACCGCTTCGCAGACGTGCCCGCGGCGCAACGCGCCCATCTGGCCGCTCGCCTGATCCCGCTGGTCACCGATCTGGTGGCACAGCATTTCCGCGAAGCACTCGTCGAACACGCCACCGAACGGGTCCTGGCCGGCAGCGACGATGAATCGGTGGGACGTGCACCCTCGGTGGTGACGGTGACCCCGCCGAGCGCACCTGCCGCAGCGGGGTTCCGCAGCGGCGCGTCAGCGGGCCTGCGAGCCACCCGCACCCTGACATTGGAATGCCGGGAGCTGCCCAGTGCGCCCGATCCGCTGGAGGTGTTCGCCGCAGCCGAGGGGTCGCAACGGGTGTATTGGGCATGTCCCGACGACGATCTGGAGTTCTGTGCCCTCGGCAGCGTCTTCGAAGCCAGCGCTGAAGCGGGCGCTGGACGCTGGGCCTCTGTTGCCGAGGCGCTGGGCCTGCTCGATGTCACCGTGACCGGCGACAGCGGTCATCCGATCGGACCGCTGCTCGTCGGCGGCTTCTCGTTCAGCGCAGACCCGCCCGAGGCTCCTTCGGCGTGGGAGGCATTCGGCACAGGCGCCTTGACGCTGCCAGAGCTGCTCTTGGTGCGCCACGGCGGCCGATCCTGGCTGACATCAGCGCCGGGTGCCAGCGTGTGGCCGGTCATGGCAGCGGTGCACGTCGCCGCGGACCCTGAACTCGCGGACACGGCAGCCAGCGATCTGAATGCGGCGGCACTTGCGTTGCTCGGCAGCAGCTATCAAGCCGACGACAGCTACGTCGCGCTCGTGCGGCGCGCCCTGCGCAGGATCGCCGAGGGAGGGCTCGACAAGGTCGTGACGGCTCGCGAGCTGCGCATAGCGTCGCGCCTCGAGCCCATCGCAGTGCTCGACCGGATGCGGACGCGATATCCATCCTGCGCGTCGTTCGCATTCGGACGCGGGCCGCAGACGTTCTTCGGCGCCACGCCTGAACGGCTCGTGCAATTCGACGGCACACGGCTGCACACCGACGCCCTGGCCGGCTCGCGGCCCCGCCACGGCGATCCGGCACGAGACCGGGAACTCGGGGCCGAAATGCAACGCGATCCCAAGGAGCTGACCGAGCACGCGATGGTGGTCACCGACGTGCGCGACACGCTGCGTGGGTGCGGTGTGGCGCTCGATCCCCCCTCGCCGACCGGCGTCATGGAGCTGGCGCGCATCATGCACCTGCATACGCCGATCACCGGACGTGTCACGGCGGGCTCAACGGTGCTGGAACTCGCGGGCGCACTGCATCCCACGGCGGCGGTCGCGGGACTTCCACGGCGCATTGCCCGCGACTGGATTGAGCAGCACGAAGGCTTCGACCGCGGCTGGTACGCAGCGCCGGTCGGCTGGACGACGCTGGACGGGAACGGCGAGTTTCGCGTTGCACTGCGCTGCGCGCTGACTGGTCCATCCGAATCCAGGTTGTTCGCGGGCGGAGGCATCGTGACTGGCGCAGATCCGAGCGCTGAACTGGCCGAGACCGCCACCAAGCTCGAAGCCCTCCTGTACGCGCTCGAAGGCGACTGAACCACAGCATGCAGATCTCCGAGCGCGATTCTGCGTACGTGGCCTGCCGCTCGCTGTGCGAAGGGCTGGTCGCAGCCGGCGTCACCGATGCGGTGGTGTGCCCGGGTTCGCGGTCGATGCCGCTGGCGCTCACCGTCGACGCCACCGCCGGGTTGCGAACTTGGGTCAGGATCGACGAACGATCCGCTGGCTTCTTCGCACTCGGGCTGGCGAAGGGTTACGGGAAACCAATGGTGCTGGTGTGCACGTCGGGCACCGCGGCCGCCAACTACCTGCCAGCGGTCGTCGAGGCGCACTACTCGGGTGTGCCGCTGGTGGTGCTGACCGCCGATCGGCCGCCGGAGCTACGCGGCTGGGGAGCGGGCCAGACCATCGACCAGCACTCGCTGTATGGCAGCCACGTGCGCTGGTTCTGCGAGACCCCGGTGCCCTCGGAGTTGCCGCCGTCGCAAGCTCGGCGCTGGTTCGCGCAGGCCGCAGCCCGGGCGGCAGAACAGGCGACCGGGCTGAGCCCCGGCCCGGTACACCTCAACGTGCCGTTCCGGGAACCGCTGGAGCCAGTTGCAGTTGCGGTTGCGCCGAGCGAAGGCCTAGAAGCGACGCAGGACTACGTCGTGCGCTCTGCGCGGGACCTCTCCGCGACGTCATCAACCGGTACCGACGCGCTCGTGGACTTCGCTGACGCGCACGAGCGCGGTGTCGTGATAGCGGGGCCGATGCATGACGGCGTGCTCTGGGCTGATGCGGTGGCGGAGTTCTGCAGGCGCAGCGGATGGCCCCTGCTGGCCGAGCCGTGCTCTCAGTTGCGCCGAGAGCTGCCCGGCGTCGTCGTCACGAATCATCACGACGTGTTGCTCCGCACGACATGGGCTGACACCGAGCCGCCCGGAGCAGTGCTACGCGTCGGCGGAGCGCCCACATGCAAGCCCTTGAGGCTCTGGATTGAGCGACATCGTCCGGCGTTTGCACTGATTGACCCGGCGCGCAGCTGGATCGATGCCAGCTTCAGCGTCTCGTTGCACCTGGGTGTGGGGCCCGACGTGTTGGCCGAAGCGGCCGAACAGCTGACCGGGTCCGGCGTCGGGTGGGCGCGGCGATGGGCCGACGCCGATGCACGCGCAGCCGCAGCGATAGACGGCGTGCTCGATGCTGAACCCCTGCAGGAAGCGGGCGTGGCTCGGCAACTGGGACGCAGCCTGCCAGCGGGCCATGCGCTGTACGCGTCGAACTCAATGCCGGTTCGAGACATCGACACCTACCTGCGTGCTCGCCCCGAACCATTGGCAGTACACGCCAGCCGGGGCGCCAGCGGCATTGACGGCGTGATCTCGGCAGCGGCCGGAGTGGCCGCATCGGGCACGCCTACCACCGTGCTGGTCGGGGATCTGGCATTCCGCCACGATCTCGGCGGCCTAGTGGGAGCGTTCGATCCAGCGCCCGCGCCGATCGACCTCACGGTCGTTGTGGTCGACAACGGCGGCGGGACGATCTTTTCGTTCCTGCCCGCCTACGGGGCAGTCGACGCTGACGCATTTGATCGTCTGATGACGACGCCGCCCGCTCGTCGCAGTGCAGAACTCGCCGGCGCTCTGGCAGCCGCCGTCGGCTTCGAGCACCATCACGTTGCGTCATGTGCGCAGCTGCATGACGTGCTGGGTTCGACCCAGTCAAACAGCGGCGTACGCGTCATCACGATCGACATCGACCCAGACGCCAACCGCGACCAGCACCGGCGCCTCGCTGCCGCCGTCGAGCTGGCTGCGGCCGGCGCCAAGCCGGGCTCGCAGTGACACCAGCGCCCACAGCGCTGCAGCTCCCGACCACGGTCACCGGCAGCGGGGCACCCGTCATCGTGATTCACGGATTCACCGGCAGTGCCGCTGCAATGGCACCGCTGGTGGACCGGCTTGAGGGTTACCGGCGCGTCGCGGTGGACCTTGTCGGGCACGGCCGCGGGCCATCACCGCCAGATCTGGCGCCCTACAGCCTCGAGGCCACGGCCGCGTCGCTCGCCGAAGTGGCGGTCGCAGTGCCTGATGGGCCGTGCCACGTCGTCGGCTACTCGATGGGCGGCCGAGCGGCCCTCGCCCTCGCCGCGGCGCATCCGGAGGTGTGCCGCTCGCTCAGCCTCATCAGCGCCACCGCCGGGCTCGACGATGCAGGCGAACGCGCTCAGCGCCGCGAGGCTGACGCCGATCTCGCCGACCGGATCGGCCAGCACGGCCTGACCCGGTTCGTGGAGGACTGGCTGGCCCTGCCGATGTGGGACACGCTGCGCGCTCGTCTCGACCCCGACAAGTGGGACGCCTCGATCCGCCAGCGCCGACAGAGCAACCCCATTGGTCTGGCGAACTCGCTGCGTGCCGCGGGAACCGGCTCGATGACGCCGCTGTGGGATCGGCTGGTTGGCATTGCGGTACCGACACTGGTGGTGTGCGGCGAAGTGGATGCCAAGTTCGTCACGACCGGCCGCAAGATGGCGAGCCTGCTGCCCGACAGTGAGCTCGTCGTGCTGGCCGGCGCAGGGCATGCCGTCCATCTTGAAGACCCCGACATCTGCGCAGCGGCTATCCGCCAGCACCTCGATGCTCACTGACCCCGGGCATTTCAAGGGGAGATGGAGAGCGCACGGCCGATCGAGGCCAAGCCCGCGTCTGACGCTAGTTGCTGCTGTTTCGCCCCGTCATCCGCGAAACCCATCCTGACAAGGCGGCGGATTCATTCGGTCAACGCGGCGGAGATCCGTGCCCGCTCTGTGGGACTCGGCGCACGACCGATGAAGATCTCGAAGTACGGAACGATAGAGGCGACCCTGGCAGCCATCGGTTCGTCAACCTCGAGCTCGAACCAACCCATCTGCATGTAGTACAGGGTGCGCGCTCGGTGCAGGGTCATCGACGGGTCAAGCCCCTCGGGCTCGAGCATCGCCTGAATGGCGGTGACCCGCCGCTCATCGGCCGCCCCAAGTCGCTCGCGCAGCGCAGGCGCGGCGCGGCCCCAGTGCCGCACAGCGACATCGAGATGGGGATCGAATCGCTCCCAGCCCAGCCAGCAACTCGACAGTGCGATGTAGCGGTCCACGATGTCGCCCGGCGACATCGCCGCTCCGACGATGGCACCCGAATTCGTTGCGTCCCAGGCGTCGAGCAACCGCTCCAACAAGGCGTCGCGGTTGGCGAAGTGCCAGTAGAAACTGCCGCGCGTGACGCCCAGTTCTGCAGCCAAGGACAGCACCTTGACAGCGCCGATGCCGCGGTCAACCAGCGCGCGCAGCCCCGCTGCGACCCAGTCCTCACCGCTCAGGCGCGTCCCTTCGACCACCAGCCGACCATAACGGCCCTTGATGCTTGCCCGCGCGGGCGGGAGTCACCGAGATCGACTCCGCGGCTCAGCGGGCCGCGTTGACAAGCGCTTGTGCGATGGCGGCGGCGAACTGCGGGAGCCTCGGACCCCAGCGCGAAGCGACATCGGCATTGACGGTGACGATGTTGCCGTTGCGAACCGCGGTGATGTTGCCCCAGCCCGGGCGGGCAGCCACGTCGTCGGCGCTGTAGCCCACGAGGTCGGTGATGACGATCACCTCAGGGTCGGTGTCGACGATGTATTCGGGCGTCAGCTGTGGGTAGCCCCAGCCGTCGCTGTCAGCGGGATCCGCGATGTTCTCGACGCCGAACTCCGCGTACACGGCGCCGATGAAGCTCGCCGAGCTGATCGAGTAGTGGGTGTCATCGAGCTCGTGGTACAGGCGAACCGGCGTGGACGGCCCTGCGGCGAATGCGGCCGCCATGCCGCCACGCATCGTGTTGATCAGCTCGGCGGCTTGGTCGGTACGCCCGGTTACCGCACCCAACCTGATGATGCCCGCGTAGCCGGTCTCGATGTCGAACGGAGCGGCATCGACATAGACCGGCACGGCGGCGGCGGACAACGCTGCGACGATCTCGTTGGCGTCATTGGCGATGACGACCAGGTCGGGCTCGAAGGACAACACGGCTTCTGCATTCGGATCCCAGCCCGACAGATCGGTGGTGGGTGCGGTGGGCGGATAGGTCGAGTACTCGTCGACTGCGATCACCTGGCTGCCCGCACCGATGGCGAACAGGATCTCGGTGCTTGACGGTGACAGCGACACGATGCGCTGCGGCGGAGTCTCCAGCGTCCAAGTGCCGTGCGGGCCTTCGTGCGTGTACCAGAAGCCTGGAATGGCGGTCGATGTCGGGGCCGCCGACGTTGCCGTGGTGGGCGCGGTCGGCGCGGTGCTCGGCGCAGCCTGCGTCGGCTCGGCGGGGCCCGTGCAGCCGGCCGCGAGCGCGACCGCAGCGACCAGCGCTGCGGTGATCCGGATGGGTCTCATGTGCTTCTCCTGTCGTTCGAGGTACAGCAGCTCGAACGACAAGTGATCGCCGCACGCACCACCCCTGTCCTCGAGGGTGTCTGGTTTGCTTTCAGCGCTCAGGGCGACCGGACTTCGCGCCGTTCCACTGCTGGACGGCGTTTCACCGTTGCGGGTCAGTGCCGGAATCTCACCGGACTTCGCCTGGGTACTGAAGCCACAGCCTAGATGGATGCCGCCGTGCTGGAATGCGACATCAGTACCGTCAGCCCAATAGCTTGCAGCGCGGTGCAGGTGACTCTTCGGGAATTTGAACTGCCGCTGACGCAATCGTTGCGGACAGCTCACGGTCCCATCGGGCTGCGACGCGGCATCGAGATCGAAGTCGGCGACGAGGCCTGCGTGGGCCGGGGCGAAGCCGCGCCGCTGCCGGGCTTCGGACTCGAGAGCTATGACGAAGCGCTGGCTGCGCTGGATCGCTGGGCTGACAATCCCGACCGAGACCCGCCGACCGAGCCGTGTGCAGCAGCCGCGGTGGAATCTGCACTGACCAACCTGGATGCAGAGATCGAGGGCGTGAGCCTGGCGACGCTGCTCGTCGGCAGCGCTCCGAAGAGCCGCCGCATCGCCATTCAGGCGCTCGTCTTCGATGCCGAACCAGAAGCCGCGGCCCAGCACGCTGCACAAGCCGCGGCGACCGGACATGTCGCGGTCAAGCTCAAAGTCGCGGCGCGCGAATCTGACCGCAGCGAAGCCACGGCGACATCGCCGAGCACGGACCTGGCACGCATCGTCGCGGTGCGTCGAGCACTGCCGGCGGGCGTCGCGCTGCGACTGGATGCCAACGGCGGCTGGGACCGCTCGACGGCGGTGCGGGTGCTGCGCCGCGTCGGTCACCTGGACATCGAGTTCATCGAAGAGCCCACGCCGCAGCCGGCCGACTGGGCGCAGATCAGCCGCACTGTCGGATTGGCGGTCGCGGCCGACGAGCACTTGCGTGACCAGGCGTCACTCGACCGGCTCGTCGAGGTCGGCGCCATCGAGGTGGCGGTGCTCAAGCCCGCCGTGCTGGGAGGCCCCCACGTCACCTACGACCTCGCCCGCCGGGCGTCGATGCGAGGCGTGCGCTCGGTTGTGTCGTCGTTCATCTGCGGCCCGACCGGTCTGCGCGTCGCCCGCGACACCGCGGTTGCCGTCGACCCCCACGGTGTGCACGGCATCGGCACGGCACCGTTGTTCGTTGACCCGCTGCCCGAAGATGTCACGCCCTCGGGTGGCTACCTGCCGGTTCCCACCGGTCCGGCGTCAGCCGCCGGCTAGATGTGGAGCGACGCCTTCTCAAATGCCGACGGGCGGGATGCCCAGCTCGGAATAGGTGGCCATCGGAAAATAGGGAACTGAACGTTCCCCGAAGACTTGGCGCGCTCGGTCGCCACGGTCGACGAGCGTGGCGGCGACGACGACCCGTGCACCAGTGTCCTCGACGGCTTCAAACGCACGCAGAATCGAACCGCCGGTTGTCACCACGTCGTCGATGAGCAACACACGATCGCCGGACGCGATCTGCTTGCCTTCGACCAGGCGATTTGTCCCGCGATTCTTCGGTTCCTTGCGCACGATGAACCACTGCGAGCCGCTCACCACTGCGATTGCGGCGGCAAGTGCATCCGCTCCGAGCGTCAGGCCGCCGACAGCATCGAATGGGATCTGGGCCGCCTCCACGCGCTCGGTAATCGCCTGTGCAGCGGTGCGAAGGTCCGCCCCGGCAGAGAGTGATTCTTTGCCATCGATGAAGTACTGCGACATCTCGCCCGACGCGAGCTGGACTGCCTCGTCCAGCTTCTTGAGGCCGGTGTCCCGCAGGATTCGCAGCAACTCTGCCGAATGGTCGACATCTGCGTCGTCCACGACCGTTACTCGCGAACCCGGTCCGCTCACGTTCCATCTCCCTCGTGCCCTAGCGCGCAAAGTTCAACGCACAGAACCCCTCGCGGTCGAGAGTCTGACATCTGACCAGACCGCTCACGCGCATGAATCCCGCAAACGACACCGGGACGCACTTCGCCGAAGGGCCGATCGCGAGCTGAGAACCGTACTCAGATGCGCCAGCGCTGGGTCTTGCCCAGTGGCGTCTTCGGCAGCGCTTCGACGAGCTCGATTGCGCGCGGCGCGCAGTACGCGGGGAGCTGGGACTTGACGGCGTCGCGGAACTCGTCGATCGATGGAGGGCTGGCGGGTTCAGCAGGGACCACCACTGCGGTGACTGCTTGGCCCCATTCGGGGTCGGGGCGGCCGACGACGGCGACTTCGGCGACGCTGGCGAGCTGGGACAGGATCCGCTCGACAGCGACCGGCCAGACCTTCTCGGCGCCGCTGGTGATCATGTCGTCGACTCTGCCGAACACTGACAGGCGGCCGTCGTCAGCGACGTTGCCGGCGTCTCCTGTAGCAAACCAGCCGTCCGCTGTGCGGGGGTCGGTGCCGTCGCGGTAGCAACGCAGCAGCATCGGGCATCGCAGTTGGACTTCGTCGTCGACGGTGCGCAACTCGACGCCGTGAAGAGGCCAGCCCTCATAGACCACGCCGCTGAACGTCTCGGTCAGGCCGTAGGTGGCGACGGTGTTCGGGGGTCGCTCGGCGGGCATGGCCGAACCGCCGAGCAAGATGGCTCGCAAGGCCGACGCGTCGATGCGTTGCAGCGCTGTGGGCACGAGCGCTGTCAGCGTCGTTCCACGCTCGGCGGCAGCGGCAACCGCTTCGGCGTCGAAGCCGTCGTGCATCTCCAGCGGGGTGTCGGTCAGCAGCGCTCGCACCACCACGGCCAGCCCTCCGACGTGCGCGAGGGGCAGGCATGCCAGCCATCGGTCGGTACTGGGGTCGACTTCGAGGAACGAGCTCGTTGCCATGGCATTCGCGGCGATCGCGTCGTGCGTGAGCACTGCTCCCTTCGGCTCGCCGGTACTGCCGCTCGTGGCCATCACCAGCGCGTCGTCGGGCTCGACGGGCCAGCCGCCGCGTCGACGGTGGCGACCAGTGGCGTCCACCACGTAGCTCGCACCCATGCGCTCGACGAGCGACTGCTGGGCCGCCGTCGGCAAGCGCTGATCAACCGGCAACACCGCGTCGCCGGCGTCCCAGGCGCGCTGCATTTCGGCCACGAAGCGGTCGCCTCCGCCCAGCGACAATGCCACCAGTCGATGCACGGCGCGGACGCTACCGGCGGGTGTCGGGTGCGTCCGCAGGATTACTGCCGCGAGACTGGGCCGCGACATGGCCGCCTCGATACCTGCACTGACGCCCACGCTGCGCTGGACCGGCGACAGCGTCGAGATCATCGACCAGACGCGACTGCCGTCGGAACTGTGCCTGCTGGACGTGCGCGATGCCGCCACGGCAGTCGACGCCATCGAGCGCCTCGCCATCCGGGGCGCGCCCGCTCTGGGAGCGTTCGGCGCTCTCGCTGTCGTCGTCGGCTTCGACGAAGCAGCACCTCGCTCGCTCGACGACGCTCGATCGGTACTCGAGCGACTGCGCACTCAGATCGGCGATGCCCGTCCGACGGCGGTCAACCTGCGCTGGGCGATCGACCGCACGATCGACACAGCGCTCAATGCCGCAGCACTGAACGCCTCTGCACTGAACACCTCAGACATGGCAGACACGGCGACCTTGCGAGAACGACTGCTTGTCGAAGCGCAGGCCGTCGGTGCCGAGGACGCCAAGGCGTGTGCCGAGATAGGACGACTCGGGCGCGAGGTCCTCGCTGACGCGACCACCATCGCGACGCACTGCAACGCAGGCCGGCTGGCCACCGCGGGCATCGGCACTGCGCTGGCCACTGTGTACGCCAAGGCCGCAGCCGGAGATCCGGTTCGAGTGCTCGCATCAGAGACGCGGCCGCTGCTGCAGGGCGCACGGCTCACAGCGTGGGAACTCGCCGATGCCGGTGTCGACGTGTCGGTGGTTGCGGACGGCGCGATGGCCTCGCTGATCGCCGGCGGCGACGTCGACGCGGTGATCGTGGGTGCAGACCGGATCGCCGCGAATGGCGACACCGCCAACAAGGTGGGCACGTTCGCCCACGCGCTTGCCGCCGCAGACGCAGGCATCGGCTTCTACGTGGCGGCGCCGACCACGACCATCGACCCGGCAGTCCAATCGGGGGATCACATCGTGATCGAGCACCGAAACCCTGACGAGATTCACCACGCTGGGCCGTCCAGGCTGACACCCGAGGGGGTGCACGCCATGAATCCCGCGTTCGACGTCACGCCGAACCGTCTCATTACTGCGATCATCACCGACGCGGGCGTGCTGCGGCCTCCGTTCGATGAGGCGATCGCCGAAGCACTCCGAACCGACCTTGCTGCACAGACTGGGAACGGCACATGCTGAACCGCTGGTCGGACACCGAAGCGGCGAGTTGGGCTGACTTGGGCGCGCTCGGAGAGATCACCTACGGGTCGCGCTTGGTCGGCGCAGATCCTGCTCTCGTGCTCCACGGCGGCGGCAACACGTCGATCAAGGGCGAGTCCGCCGACGCCTGGGGCCAGCCGGTTCCGACGCTGTGGGTGAAAGGCAGCGGCTGGGATCTGGCCACGATCGAGCCACCGGGATTCGCGCCATTGCGACTCGAGCCTGTGCGGCGGCTCGCGGTGCTCGAGCAGTTGAGCGATACCGAGATGGTGAACCAGCTGCGCATCCACCTGCTCGATGCGAGCGCACCCAATCCGTCGGTCGAAGCGATCCTGCACGCGCTGTTGCCCCAGCGAGCAGTCCTGCACAGTCACGCCGATGCCGTCCTGGCGCTCACCAACACCGACGACGGTGCCGACCGCGTACGTGAGGCCTGGGGCGATCAGGTTGTCGTGGTGCCGTATGTGATGCCCGGGTTCGATCTGGCGCGTCGCTGTGCGATCGAATGGGAGGCGCAGTCACACGACGGAACGACCGCGATGGTGCTGGCGAACCACGGCGTGTTCACCTTCGGCGAGACCGTACGCGACGCCTATGACTCGATGATCGAGTTCATCAACGACGCCGAGCGCAGCCTCGCCGATGCCGGAGCGCCGTCATTCGGCGGCGGCGATGCGGGCGGGACGGATGCGGGCAGAGCGCGTGGCATCAGCGCTGACACGGTCGAGGCAGTGGTGGAACTGCGAGCAGCGATCTCCGCTGCGGCAGGAACGCCGATGCTGCTGCGCGCCGTGCGCGACGAGCGTGCCGAAGCGTTCTGTGCCAGAGACGACGTGGCATCGGTGGCGTGCCGTGGACCGGCAACGCCGGACCACATCATCCGCACGAAGCAATTCCCGATGGTGGGCCGCGACGTCGACGCGTTCACGGCTGGCTACCGCGAGTATTTCGAACGCAACCGTGCACGGCGTGACCAATACGGCACACACACCACGCTCACGATGCTGGACCCCGCGCCGCGGGTGGTGCTGGACCCGCGGCTCGGGCTGTGGACGGCGGGCCGGCGCGCCGTCGACTGCGACATCGCCGCAGACATCTACCTGCACACCATCGATGTGATCTGCGCCGCTGAAGCGCTGGGTGGGTACGCGGCGCTCAGCGAAGCCGACCTGTTCGACGTGGAGTACTGGGAACTCGAGCAGGCCAAGCTGGCGCGAGCCGGCACGCCGAGGGCGTTGGCGGGCCAAGTGGCGCTGGTGACGGGCGCTGCGTCGGGCATCGGGCGCGCAGCCGCCGACGCGCTCGCGTCCCAGGGAGCCGCCGTCGTCGGCTTCGACCTCGCGGAGTCTCCCGACGACAGCTCCGACGCAGCACGGCACCACGTCGTCGGCGACGTCACCGACATCGATGCGCTCAATGACGCGGTGAGCGCGGCCGTCACGTCCTTCGGGGGCATCGACATCGTGGTGGCGGCCGCAGGCATCTTCGGCCCGGCTGCACCCCTCGCGGATCTGGCCGACGACGCCGAACTGGCCGCCGGATGGCAGCAGACATTCGCGATCAACGTGGCCGGCGCCGCCAACACGCTGGCCGCCGCGCACCGCGTCCTTTCGCACTCCCCTGTGGGCGGCCGTGTCGTCATCGTCGGCTCGAAGAATGTGCCAGCACCGGGCCCCGGAGCAGCCGCCTACTCCGCGTCGAAGGCCGCACTCACCCAGCTCGCTCGTGTCGCGGCGCTGGAATGGGCGCCGGACGGCATCACCGTCAACACGATCCATCCCGACGGCGTGTTCGACACGGGCCTGTGGTCCGACGAGCTGATCGCCGAACGCGCCGCGGCATACGGCCTCACTCCCGGCCAGTACCGGCGGCGCAACCTGCTGGGCCGCGAACTCGCATCAGCCGACGTCGGCGCGCTCATCGCACAGCTGTGCAACCCCGCATTTGCCCACACCACCGGCGCCCAGATCCCTCAAGACGGCGGCAGCGATCGAGTTGTCTAGTCACTCGGGGCTTGCGGACTCTGTGACTCCGAGAACGGGTTTAAGACCGTCACACCGGCCGGTTCGAAATGGCGGGTGTTCCCGGTGACGACAGTGAGGCCGTGTTCAAGAGCTGTGGCAGCAATCAGGAGATCAGCATTGGCGTGTCCGAGGACTTCGGACAGCTGTCCGTTGGTTGGCAAGCCACTGAGTTGCGGCCGAATGCCGTTCACGCCGACGCCGCGCCGAGAGGATGTCGGTGTCGAGCAAGAACATCACAAGTCGATCGTTCTGGCAGGCACACGAAGTCGCTCGAACTCGCTGTCAACGGTGGGAAGAGAGGCAAGTAGGCGCCCAAATGTCGGCGCTGATGCGTTGTCCAGCCGACAGAGACGGCAGGCATCCCGGCAGCCCCACACCTCAGCCGGGGAGCCGAGGGCAAGCACCGTTACTACGCCTACCGCGTCTAGAACTGGCCAAGCTGCGAGAGCGGAGTCGCCAAGACCTCTGGCACGCGGCTGTGATGTCTCACCCACTTCGCCACTTCGGGCGACAACATTTCGAGCAACCGCAGAATCCTGTCGTGGTCGTGTCGAAGATTCCTGCGAATGATCGGTTCGTGGTGCGCGATGCGGTTGCGTAGCGTGCGGAGACGGTCGAGTTGGTCGTATGTGCCCGCGCGGGCTGGCACCGGGTTGAAGGCCCGATGCAGCACTGGCCGCCATAGCGAGCTGTCGTTGCGCTTCGTGAACAGTCCAACCCAAAAACCGAAGTTCGTCGCTGCGACGATCCCATTGGGGGTTTCGGTCTTGCCTTCCCGGCGAAGGGCCTGCTTGGCACTGTCGATGGCCTGCCTCTGGCCGACGGTAAGGGAGACGGCCTCGTACCAGTCGTCACCATGCTGATCCGACAGCAGGGTATGAGCAGTGTTCCGGAGTGTCACTTCGAGGCCTTGAATGGGTCCAAGAAATGCCGAAGCAAGCGCCATATTTCGAACGTAAAGGCGCAAGGCTCTCTCCTCGCTGCCGCGAGCAAGCCTGATGTACGTTGCCATACGGTCTGTGGAGATTGTCTGACGAAGTGCCGCACGAGCGCTGATGCCGTATTCGTAGGAAGCGACGGCATTCAGCTGGCTCTCGGACGGTAGGCTCATGAGCGTAAGCTCCTCTTGGCCTCTCGGCGAAGCTGCTAGGGGCAGACCTTGGGGGGGCGACACCGTGTATGGTGCCGCCCCCCGACTTCTCCTACGAACTTTGCGCCGAAGCGCCCTCGACCAGGTGGCCTTGGGCAGGTACCGCATCTGCTTGCGAAATCCTCAATGCCGGTGTCGCGGCCAAATCGTCATCGCCGTACACCATTCGCAACGCGAGATCCGCCATTTGCAACCACTGTTTCTGCTCAGATGCAGAAAACGGTCCATCCGTCGGCAGTTTCGACCACAGTCCCCTCAGAAGAGGGTCCGTGGGTCCGATCACCTCAACTGCCGCCAGCCGACCATGCATGGACTGCTCGTTCTCGGCAACTTCATCATCGTTCGGTGGAGTTTGTGGTGTTTCCTGAGGCCCGAGTCCGCTAGCAGGTCGCACCAAACGATTCCTGCCCGCTCGGAAGAACCCCGCATAGGTAGCGGAGCGCTGCAAGACCTGTCGCGCCTTGGCAATCGATTTTTCGGTGACTCCGAGTGACCGGAGTTCTGCCTCAAGACCCGTGTCGGGAGGAAGCAGCTTCTCACAAAATATGTCGTATACCTGCCGGTAGAGCGGAACATGCAGAAACGCGTCCACTGCTGCACCGTCTTGCTGTTCGGGGTCGACGATTGCTGCCCCGAGCTCCGTCAACGAAATCGTCTTGGCGCGACGCTGAACCAAGTTGAACATGCGCGCGGCCGAGATGGTGGATCGGAACTTGCTGCTCGCGACGGTGGTACCGAGCCATGCCGCGAGTTGCGCCAGCTCACACTCACGTCCGGCGTTGGCGTGGATCGCACGCGCAGCTTCGACGGCCTCATCAAGCGCTACATAGGGGAACGCAACCGTGGAACGCCTCGCTCGATCCTCCGTACTGGAATCTTCGGCTGGCTCGTCGCCGGTCGCTACCGAAAAATCAGACATTTGGCATCTCTTTGTGAGGCCGATCCCGCCTGTGACTTCAGCAGGATGCGTATTGCTGTGCATTGTCTACCAATGAATCAGACAGAAAGCAACACTGTTTGCAGTGCCATGTCCTATCGGCGCTTGCGGGAAGACGCCAAGTGCGCGAGGCCAGCGTGAAATTCTGAAGGCGGTCGTGCCGCTAGTGCGTGGCGCTGGGAGTGGCGCCGGCCATCAGCAGGCCGATCTGCTCACGGGTGGTCGCGACGGGATCGACCACCGCGACGATGCGCCCTTCGTACATCACCGCGACGCGGTCGCTGAGGGCCATCACCTCGTCGAGTTCGGCGGAGACCAGCAGCACGCCGGTGCCGCCGTCGCTTCTCTCGCGGATGCGGCGCCAGATGAACTCGATCGCGCCGATGTCGATGCCGCGCGTCGGCTGGGCGGCAATGAGCAGGTCGATGTCGTCGGAGAACTCGCGGCCCACGATGAGCTTCTGCTTGTTTCCGCCCGAGAGGCTGTCCGCAGGCGTGTGCACGCTCGGGGTGCGCACATCGAACGTCGTGACGACATCTTGGGCATGCGCCTCAATACGGTCGCGGCGCAGCATCCCCGCTGCCGCGAACGGCCGGCGGAAGTAGCGGTTCAGCACCGAGTTGTCCGACACCGAGTAGCTGCCGATGAGGCCGTGCTTGGCGCGATCCTCGGGGATGTGGCCGACACCGATGACGGCGACACGCCGCGGCCGCGCACCCGAGGTGTCCTGCCCGCTGATCGTCACGCTGCCGCCGGTGATGTGGCGCAGGCCAGTGACGGCCTCCACCAGCTCGCGCTGACCGTTGCCCTCCACCCCGGCTACACCGACGATCTCGCCCGCTCGCACTGCGAGGGTCAGCTCATCGACAGCACGCTGGCCGCGGTCGTCGTCGGCGCACAAGCCGCGGATGTCAAGCACGACCGGCCGTGCGTCGTCAGACGGCTCGTCATACGGCGATTGCGTCCCAGCAGATTCGGATTCTGGCATCACTGCGGCCGTCGCGATCGGGCCTGCGACCGCGACGGCTCCCGACTGGATGCGATCGCCGCTCAGGTCGACCTCGCGGCCGACCATCATTTCGGCCAGCGCGGCCTCGCTGGTCTGCGACGGCGTGGTGGCACCGACGACACGGCCGTTGCGCAGAACGACAATGTCGTCAGCCGCTGCCATCACCTCACGCAGCTTGTGGGTGATGAACACGATGCCGACGCCATCAGCGGTCAGGCTGCGCAGCACGTCGAGCAGGTGATCGGTTTCTTGGGGGGTCAACACGGCGGTTGGCTCATCAGCGATCAGCACACGTGCATCGCGGTACAGCGCCTTGAGGATCTCGACGCGCTGCTGCGCGCCCACCGGCAGGTCCTCCACCGCGGCGTCGGGTTCGACGTGAAGTCCGAATCTCTCGGACAGCTCCAGCACACGCCGCCGTGCCTGCGCGAGATCGAGCATGCCCAGCCGGTGCGGCTCGGCACCCAGCACGATGTTGCGAACGACACTCATCGGTGGCACGAGCTGGAAGTGCTGGTGCACCATCCCGACACCACGCGCAATGGCGTCATGAGGGCCCGCTAGCTGCACCGTTTCGTCGGCGATGACCACTTCGCCAGCATCGGGTCGGTGCAGCCCGAACAGCACGTTCACGAGGGTGCTCTTACCGGCGCCGTTCTCGCCCAGCAGTGCCAGGATGCGGCCAGGTCGCAGCTCGACCGACACGTCCTCATTCGCCACGACGGCACCAAATCGCTTGGTGATCTCTCGCCCGGCCAGCAGGACCTCGGGTTCGCGCTGCGACCGGGCCGTATCAGACCCAGGCTGCGCGGCAGCGGCATCGGACCCCGGCTGCGCGGCGTTTGCGGGAGATGAAGCCATCAGTGAACCTTGTAGGGCTGACCGAGCGCGGCGGGGTCGCGCATGTGCCCAAACAGGCCTGCAGCTGCCACCACGATGATCGTCACCACGAACGGCAGCATCCCCACAAACTGCGCCGGAATGTCGAAGGTGTCGTTCAGCTGAAACTGGTTCTGCAAGGCCGTGGTGAAGCCGAAGAACAGAGCCGCGGCATAGGCGCCGAGGGGTGTGCGGCGGCCGAAGATCATCACGGCAAGCGCCAAGAAGCCGCGACCGCCCGACATCGCACGGGTGAATGTGCCGACAGCCTCGAGGGCCAGGTATGCGCCGCCGAGACCGGCCAGCCCTCCCGCCAGCGTCACATTCAGATACCGCAGCCGGATCACGTCGACACCGACCGTGGCGGCTGCTCCGGGGTGTTCGCCGATGGCGGTGGTGCGCATCCCCCACACTGACCGCAGCAGCAGCACGTGCAGCACGACAACGAGAACGAGCGTGACGTAGGTGAGCGGCGGGCGGTTGAACAGCGCCCTGCCGACGACCGGCAGGTCGGCCAGCGGTCCGAGTTCGATCGCCTGGTACTTAAGCTGGCCGAGCGAGCGCCCGCGGTCGTAGAAGAACGACGTGAGGCCGAGCGCGGCGATGTTCAGCACCGTGCCGGCGATGATCTGGTCGGTGCGCAGGCCGATCGACATCGCGGCCAGCATCCAGCCCATTGCGAGCCCCGCGGCCACGCCAGCTACGACACCGGCGAACAGCGACCCGGCGATTGACGCCACCGTGAACGCGGCGAACGCCGACATCAGGAACTGCCCCTCGATCCCGATGTTCACGATTCCTGAGCGCTCGCCGAGCATCCCGCACATCGCTCCGAGCACCAGCAGCGTGGCCGCACGCACGGTCCCCGACAGCACAGCAGTGGTCTGCGGGCCGTTCCAGGCGTAGAAGCCCCACACGCAGACGACGACCGAAACGGCTCCCGCCACAGTCCAGATGCGCGCCCCACTCCAGCGCCGCCGCACAGCGGCCCCCGACGACGCCTCGATCGCCGTCATCGGCCCCAGCCTGCGCCGAGGGTGACACGGCGATCATCGGCGTCGCGGAACCGCATCAGCCAGCGCACAATCATCGGCGCAGCGACGAACAGCAGGATCAGCGCCTGGATGACGTCGATGATCTCCGGTGCGACACCCGACTCGAACTGCATTTTCGCCGCACCGGCTTCCATCACCCCCACCAGGAGTCCTGCCGGGATCACGGCTACCGGGTGGGTCCGCGCCAGAAGTGCGATGGTGATGCCCTCGAAGCCGAGGCCCACGTTCACGCCCGCTTCGAACCGCCCGTCCACACCGAGCGACTCGACAGCGCCGCCGAGGCCGGCCAACAGCCCCGACACCGCCATGACCGACGCCATGATCCACCCCACCGAGATGCCTGCGTACCGGGCAGCGTGACGGTTGGCCCCGACGCTGCGCACCTCGAAGCCGTAGGTCGTGCGCTCCAGCAGGAACCAGCACGCCACAGCGGCAACTACCGCCAGCAAGAACCCTGCAGGCATCCAGCCCCATGTTCCGATGACGGCCGAGTCCTCCACGAGCGGGGTGCGGGCGATGATGTTCGAACCCGACGTGTCCCGCCACGGATTCGCCGCCAGCCAATCGGTGAGATTGCCCGCGACGAAATTGAGCATGATCGTCACGATCACCTCATGCGCTCCCGAGGTGGCCTTCAGCACGCCCGCGATCGCGGCCCACGCTGCTCCCGCAGCGCCGCCGACGATCAGCGCCAGGGGCAGGTGAATCACCAGCGGCAGTCCGTCAATGCCAAAACCGACACCTGCCGCGAATGCCGCGCCCACCAGCAGCTGGCCCTGTCCGCCGATGTTGAACAGCCCCGCTTTGAAAGCAACCGCCACCGCCAAGCCGCCGAAGATGAGCGGTGTGGCCTTCTGCAACGTGCGCAGCACCGCATCGCCGTCACCCAGCCCGCCGAGGACGAGCGCGCCATAGGCACTGAGGACGGAATGGCCTTGCACAGTGATGAGCAACGCGCCCAGCACCAATCCGAGCACGACCGACGCCACGGGCACCGCTGCTGCGCTCAGCAGCGCCGAGCGGCCCGAGCGCTCAGGCGTGTCCGCGTCGGCGCCCCCGGAGGGCGCTGAGGTCACGCTCGAACTGTTCACAGAGGTGCGCCGGGTCGAACGGGACAATGCGTGGTGGGCTGCACCTGAATGAGGCCCCCTCCCGCGTTGTCCTCGCCGCTCGGCGTTCGATCAGGACGGCGGGTAGCCGGTGGCGATGCTGCCGTCGTTCAGTCCAACCAGCACCTCTTCGAGCGTTGCCCGCATGTCGTGGGTGACAACGTCGTCAAAGTCATGGAAGGGCGCCAGGCCCACGTCTCCGAGATAGTTGCCGCCGGGGAACTCACCGGCCTGCGCGGCTTCGATGAGTGCAGCCACACCTGGGGTGATGAGCTTCATGGCGCTGGTGACCAGGCACGGCTGGGCCTCGGGCACGGTGTTCCACTGGTCGGTGTCGACGCCGACGCAGAAGGCGCCGTCTGCGGAGGCAACCTCGATCAGCGCACCGTTGCCCGTGGCACCACCGGCGCCGAAGATGATGTCCGCACCCTGGTCCAGTACCTGACGGGCTGTTGACGCGCCCCAGTCGGGATCGCCAAAGGCCACGTCGAGGCCACCCGGGTGATACGTCGAGATCGTCTCCACGTCGGCATTGGTGTGGCGCGCCCCGTTCTCCCAGCCCTCCTTGAAGGCCACGACGGGCGGCACGAGGTCGGTGCCCAGCACCGCGCCCACGATGTTCGTCTCGGTAAGCATTCCGGCGAGCGCGCCCGCCAGGAAGCCTGACTTGTCCTCAGGGAAGATCAGCCCTGCGAGATTCGGCATCGCCTCGGGCTGGAACTGGTCGACGCCGATGAAGAACACGTCGGGGTTGGCCTGCGCAGCCGCAAGCGTCGCGTCCCCGAGACCGAAACCGACGGTGATGATGACGTCCACGCCATCCTCGAGGAACAGCCCGATGTTGTTCTCGTAGTCCTTGGCCTCTTCGGTCTCGATGTAGTTGACATCAGCACCGAGCGCGGCAGCTGCTTGCTGCGCGCCTTCCCATGCCGACTGGTTGAAGCTCTTGTCGTCGACCTTGCCGGTGTCGGTGACCAGGCCGATTCTGAACTCCGGCTCCGGCTCTGGCTCGTCGGCCGGTGGCGCCGTGGTAGCCGCTGCTGCCGCCGCGGTGGTCGAGGCGGGTTCGTCGCTGCTGGTGCATGCTGCGCCGAACAGCGCCAGTACAGCAATCAAAACAAACAGGCGCTTGGTGGCTCGGATCATGTGGAGACCTCAGAAATGGAATTTCGGGGCGACGACGGCGTTCCGCACGGGCACAGGCGTCACCAAACTTCGACGAGCTTGTCGCTGGGCCCACGCTAGTGCGCAACGGCGACCTCAACCGCCTGAGCAGTGCAGCGGCGGCTACTCCTGCACCAGCTCGACGAGCGTGCCCAGGTTGCCTTTCGGATGCACGAAGGCGACGGTGGTGCCGCGCGAGCCAGGACGGGGCTTTTCGTCGATCGGTCGAGCGCCGGCGGCGATCATTGCTGCCAATGCCTGCGCGCAGTCGTCCACCCGGTAGCCGACGTGGTGCAGGCCCTCGCCTCGACGCTCCAAGAACTTGGCGATCGGCGAGTCGGGCCGGGTGGCCGCAGTGAGCTGGATGTAGCTGTGGGCCACCTTGATCAGGGCTTCTTCGACACCGTCGGACTCGACGATCTCGCGGTGCGCAACCTCGGCCCCGAATGACTCGGCGTAATAGGCGACCGCGGCATCAAGGTCCTTCACGGCGATGGCGACATGGTCGATCTCGGTCAAGATCATCGGCTCGGCTCCTTGTTGTCGGCGGCTTCGGTTGTCAGCGGCTTCGGTTGTCAGCGGCTTCGGTTGTCAGCGGCTTCAGGCGTTGGCGGCTTCAAGCGACGCGGCATGGCGTGCGAACAGCGTGATCTTCTCTTCGCCGATCTGTTCGCGCTTGTCGGGATCGGTGATGCCCTGCCCGGGTCCGGACGCCAGGCACAGCACGCCGAGCTTGCCTTCGTGCAGGTTCCCGTGGACTTGCCACGCCGCAAGACCGGTCTCGTTCAGCGTGTACGTCTTGGACAGGGTCGGCTGGATGCGGCCCTGTCCGATGAGGCGGTTCATCGCCCATGCCTCGGCGTAGTTGGCGAAGTGGCTCGCCACGATCTGCTTGAGTCGCATCCACAGGTGCCGGTTGTCGTACTCGATCATGTAGCCGGTGGTCGCGGCACAGGTCACGATCTTGCCGCCGCGCTTGGCCACGAACACCGACGCGCCCATCGTGGAGCGGCCGGGATGCTCGAACACGATGTCGGGGTCGTCGCCGATGAGGCCCCGCACCGTCTTTCCGAGGCGGCGCCACTCGCGCTCGTCCTGGGTGTTCTCGTCGGCCCAGAAGCGGTAGCCGTCGGCGCTGCGGTCGATGACATGGTCGACGCCGAGCTGGTTCAGCAAATCGACCTTGTCGGGTGAGCTGACCACGCCGACCGGCACGCCGCCGCCGTTGAGCACGAGCTGGCAGGCATAGCCGCCGAGACCGCCTGAGGCGCCCCAGACGAGCACGGCGTCGCCTTGCTTCATGCGCGCCGCGTTGTCGCCGACCAGCATCCGGTATGACGTGGATGCGCACAGCGCATTCACGGCCGCTTCTTCCCAGCTGAGATGCGTCGGCTTGGGCATGAGCTGGTTGGCCTTCACTACTGAGAGATCAGCAAGACCGCCGAAGTTGCTCTCGAAGCCCCAGATCCGCTGGTTGGAGGCCATCATCGAATCTTCGTGGGCGGCCGGGTCCTGGTCGTCGACGTAGTTGCAGTGCACGACGACTCGGTCTCCGGGACGCCAGTTGCGCACCGCCGAGCCGACCTGGAGCACCACGCCCGACGCGTCGGAGCCCAGCACGTGGTAGTCGAGCGCGTGGCGGGCGCCCCAACGACTCTCGCGGCCGAGCCGGTCCAGGAAGCCGAACGTCGGCAGCGGTTCGAAGATCGAGCTCCACACGGTGTTGAAGTTGATCGAGCTGGCCATCACCGCCAGGTACACCTCGTCGGGCGCCAGCTCGGGCGTCGCGACCTCGCCGATGTGCATGGCTTCGCGAGGGTCCTTGTCGGCCGAGGCGCGGCCCTCGAACATCGTTTGCTCGTTGCGCAGTACGTGCGCCGCCCTGAAGCTCTCCGGGATCGGCATTGCCTCGAGATCGGAACCGGACGCACCGGCGTCGATGGCATCAGCGAACTGCTTCACGAGCCCGAACGCTAACGGTGCTTCATCTCACCGTTGACCACGAAGATGCAGCGAACCGCCGACTCCCGACATCGTCGGGACTGGCGATCCTGGCTGGCTCGAACGCCGGGGTCGCCGGGCGACCCAATCACCGGCAGCGGCACCGGCAGCGGGCACCGGCAGGGGTAGGGCCCGTTTCGTACACTCGCGCAGCACACAGCAGCGGGGCACGCCGGGGTGGCGGCACTGCGAGCCGGATCGAGGGGGCTGCAATGGCTGGTTCGATGATCGTGGGAGGGGCTCGGACTCCCATCGGAAAGTTCAACGGCGGGCTGGCCGGCATGACCGGCGCCCAGCTCGGCGGCGTGGCCATCAGCGGCGCACTCGACCGCGCAGGCGTCGGGGCGCAGACCGTCGACTACGTCGTGATGGGTCAGGTGCTCCAGGCCGGCCAGGGTCAGATCACCGCCCGCCAGGCCGCGACGCAGGCCGGCATCTCGATGGAGGTGCCCGCCATCACCATCAACAAGGTGTGCCTGTCGGGCCTCAATGCGATCTACATGGCCGACCAGATGATCGCTGCGGGCGACGCCGACGTCGTGGTTGCCGGCGGTATGGAGTCGATGACCAACGCGCCCTACTTGCTGCCCGACGGCCGCAACGGGATGCGCATGGGGCCGGGCACGGTGCTTGACGCGATGGTCCATGACGGGCTGTGGTGCGCGTTCGACGGCGGCCACATGGGCGACGGCACCGAGCGTGACGCCTCCGCGGCGGGCATCTCGCGAAGCGTGATGGATGCCTACTCGGCGCAGTCTCACGAGCGTGCCGCATCGGCTCAGAAGGAAGGCCGCTTCGAGGACGAGATCGTGGCGGTCACCGTTCCGGCTCGCCGCGGCGAGCCGCTCGTGGTGCTCGAAGACGAAGGCGTACGGCCCGGCACCACACCTGAGAGCCTCGGCGGCCTGCGACCGGCGTTCGCGGCCGACGGTGCCGTCACCGCCGGAAATGCGTCGCAGATCTCCGACGGCGGTTGCGCAGTGATCGTCATGTCGCCCGAAGCAGCCGCCAAGCACGGCGTCGAGCCGCTGGCCGAAGTTGTTTCCTACGGCATGGTTGCCGGACCTGACACCTGCCTGCTGCGCCAGCCGGCGAACGCCATCCGCCGGGCCCTGCAGCGCACCGATCTGGAGATCGGTGACCTTTCGCTCTTCGAGCTCAATGAGGCGTTTGCCGCGGTGGCGGTGGCCTCCACCGAGGATCTGGGAGTCTCGCCCGAGATCGTCAACCCGAACGGCGGCGCGGTGGCCCTCGGCCATCCGATCGGTATGTCAGGCGCCCGCTTGGCGCTCACACTGATTCACGAACTCCGTCGCCGCGGTGGCGGTGCAGGCGCTGCGGCACTGTGTGGCGGTGGGGGCCAAGGCGACGCCCTCATCTTGCGTACCGCATGAGCGGCACCCACAACGCAGACACCGACTCAGGCCGCCCAAGCGCGCGGCAACACCTCCGTCGCGACCGGCAGCGGCCATAACGCCGCGGAGACCGCGTCGTTGACCGCCTGCGCGTCCGCTGGCGGAACCTCCAGGTAGATCCGACTTGCGCCCAGCTGCTCAGTGAGCCGGGCGAACGGCGCTGCATCGGCGACGATGGCACCGACAACAGCGGGCGGTGCGCAGGCAATCGCCAGCAGGGCTCCACAAGGATCGACAAAGACCGCCGCGACGCCGCCCGACGCTGCACCAGCGCTCAGGCACAACGCGCGGGCGTGACACGGGCCGGCGACCAGCACCCGGTCGTCCGGCGAGGGCCGGAACACTGCCACCGGCAGATCCGGCTTGGCCCTCCGGTTGGCTGGCGGCACCGCCGCGGGCTCGCTGTGGGATCGGTGAGCATCGAATTCGGATTCGAAGGCAGCCATGGCACTCCTCGTGTCAGCAGGCCGCCCGGGAAGTGCCAACCGGACCGTAGGTCGCTCGCATCGAGAAATACCAGCGAATTTCTGGCTGTAGCGCCGTTACTCCACGAAATTGGGAGCAAGTGCAAGGAGCCGGCCGCTCGGCGGGCCAAATGACGCTCTACGGAGTCAGGGTGCGGCGGTTGCGGAGGGCTCGCTCGAGGGTGAGCTCGTCTGCGTATTCGAGGTCGCCGCCAACGGGGAGGCCGCTGGCGAGGCGGGACACCTGCACGCCGAGCGGTTCGAGCTGGCGAGCGAGATACATCGCCGTGGTGTCGCCTTCGATGTTGGGGTTGGTGCACACGATCAGCTCGGTCACCGATTCGCTGTCGAGGCGGGCGAGCAGCTCGCGAATCCGCAGCTGCTCCGGACCGATGCCCTCCAGCGGATTCAGCGCGCCGCCCAAGACGTGGTAGCGACCCCGGAAGCCCGCCTTCTCCATTGCCACGACATCGCGGGGCTCCTCGACCACGCACAGCATGCCGGTGCGTCGAGCGTCGTCGCAGCACAGCCCGCACGGATCGGACTCGGTGAGGTTCCAGCACTGGCTGCAGAATCCGACCCGGTCCTTCGCGGCGGTGATCGAAGCCGCCAGCTTGTGCGCATCAGCGGCAGGCTGCTTCAGCAGCCAGAACGCGATGCGCTGCGCGCTCTTGGGCCCCACACCGGGCAGACGGCTGAACTCATCGATGAGGTCTTCAACCGCGTCGTCGTACACGTCAGTCCTCGCTGGGGGACCCTGTTATGGGTCCCGGCTGTCGCACAAGGCTCTCAGGTTGCACCGTCGTCGAGGCGGACCACCACCGAGCCGGGGAATCGCTCGACGATGCGCTGCACCTTCGACTCGTGCTCCTCACCGGGCGGCAGGGGTTCGGGCGACGGGGGTTCGGGCGACGGGGGTTCGGGCGACGGGGGTTCGGGCGACGGGGGTTCGGGCGACGGGGGTTCGGGCGACGGGTCGTCGAAGACCGCTGCGGCCGCAGCAGGACCGCTTGACGTCCCCGCTCTCGGGGCTGCATCAGGCTCGGCAGCGATGGCGACATCCACCCGCATGTTCTGGTCGAACAGATCCGACAGCACCGCCTCGACTTCGTTGCGACGACGGTTGGCCTGGTCCAGCGGGACGCCATCGGGTAACTGCAGGCTCACCACATTGTGCTCGACCGACATCACCTCGACGTCGCGGAAGCAGCCCTGCGCCACAGGCTTCAAACGATCGACGACACCGCTGTGCCAGACCTGCTTCAACTCCGCAGGCGACATGGCCGGGGGCGCCGATCCGCCCGAAACGGACGCCGCCGATGCGGGGGCATCTGGTGCTGCGGCGGTCGGTTCTGGCGTTCGCGAGGCGGGAGGCGCCGGGACCGCGGCGGGGCGCTGCGGCGGCGCGGGAGGCGGCGGGACCACGGCCGAGGACTGAGGCGGCGCGGATGGCACCACAGTGGGAGGCGCCGGTGGAGCGGGCGGCGCAACCAGGCTCGCTGACGCTGGTGCAGGTTCATCGAGTTTCGGTGAGGGCGGCACGGCCGCCATCGCTGCTCGGGCCCCTGCCGGGCCGCCGTCTCCGACCGCGGGGCGCGATGCCCGTGCGGCTGGCGGTGACGAGTCCGGGGCTGCGCCCAGCATGTCGTCGGCCAGCAATCCCACGAGCGCTGCTTCGAGTGTGAGGCGTCGGTCGGCGGACTGGGGCATCTGCGCCAACGCAGCTCCCAGCGCTTCAAGGGCTCGCACATTTGCGCGCCGGCCCATGTCATCGCTGAGCCCGCGCAGGATCTCGATGTCGCTGGGCAGCACCTGATGCGGATCCACTCCAGCTCCGACGAGGAAGATGTCACGCAAGCGACGCGCCGTGCGTTCGGTCAAGTCCCGAGCGTCAACGCCGGCAGCCGTGGCGTCCGCGACCGCAATGAGCGTGGCGACCAGATCGCTGCCGGACAACGCTCGCACGAGCGCGTCGACGTCGGTGCGGTCATCGGGAATGCCACCCGCAGCCAGCACCGTGTCGAGTGCGGAGAGGGCATCGCGCACCGAGCCTTCGCCGCGCTCGACGACGTAGTTGACGATGTCGTCGTCGACTGTCGCGCCGGCGGCGTCTGCCACCGCGCGCACATGGGGCGCCATCTCGTGTGCGCCCACCAGCGACAGATCGAACTGCTGCGTGCGACTCCGGATGGTGGGAATCACCTTCTGCGGGTCGGTGGTGGCAAGGATGAACACCACGTGCGGCGGCGGTTCTTCAAGGGTCTTGAGCAGTGCGTTTGCCGCTGCGTTCGACAGCATGTGCACCTCGTCGAGCAGGTACACCTTGCGGCGCCCCGAGCTCACGAGCGCCGCCTTCTCGGTGATCTCGCGTATGTGGTTCACCGAGTTGTTCGACGCCGCATCGAGCTCGATGAGATCCATGGAGGTGCCGCCGGCGATAGCCGTGCAGCGATGGCACTCACCGCACGGCTCACCGTCTTCGCCCAACGCCTCGCAGTTGAGCGCCTTGGCCAAGATCCGGGCGGTCGAGGTCTTGCCCGTGCCGCGCGGGCCGCTCAGCAAGTACGCATGGCCCACGCGGTCCTCGCGCACGGCATTGCGCAAGGCCCGGACCAGGTGGCTCTGTCCGACCACCTCTGCGAACCGCTGAGGTCGGAACCTCCGGTAGAGCGACTGGTGCGGCATCTCGCGGCGATCCTAACGCTGCTGCCTCGGCGGCGAATTGGAGTTCCAAAACGGTGTGAATTTGGCCCCGTGCGCGGTTATGGTGCGCTCAGTGTCGTCGTCTGACGTGGCGGCCGGGTCCTGTGCAACGGCGACCCGTGAACCGAGTCAGGGCCGGGAGGCAGCAGCTCTCAGCGGAACCCGTCGTGTGCCGCAGATCGCCTGGCCGCCTCGTGAGACGACGACACTGCGGGTTCGCCTTGTCGAGCCCGCGCCTTGGAGAGTTGCCAGAGTGGACGAATGGGCTCGCTTGGAAAGCGTGTGAGGCTTTCATCGGCCTCCGTGGGTTCGAATCCCACACTCTCCGCCACCCGAACTCACAAAAACCTATGCTGACCAGCGGTTTTAGGGCAAACAAGGGCTTTTTGTGTATGGTCGAATATCAGTTTCTTGCCAAAATGGGCCACAGATGCCTGATAAAGCGACCCTGAACATCGCTCATCGCCCACCAACAACAAGCAAAACGGGCTCATAGAGCCACATTCCGGCCCGCAGCCAAGGTCGCCGGCCCGTTCCGGCTTCGTAGGACCAGGACTCACGCGTCGGAAGTTCGGCGAGGCCCCTAGCCAAATTGGCGGTCGTCGCTAACTTGGAACGAGTGGATGGCATGTGGACCGTGGAGGTGTTTGAGGCTGACGACGGAACGATGCCATTTGAGCGGTTCGCCCGTTCGTTGTCGGACTTCAAGTTTGCGGCACTCGATATGGCGGTCAAGCATGTCCTCGCGGATCGTGGCCTTGACTTGAAGACTTCGGCTTGGCTCAGGCAGGTCGACACGGGGCTCTACGAATTCCGAGTCCGGCACGAAGCAGACGAGATCGCCCGGATGTTCGATGCGCCGTCCCCTGGTGTGGGCGCCAAGAAGGAAGATGTGCTCTTGCGCGTCTTCGTGCACTTCTATGGCGAGAAGATCATCTTGTTGCTGGGTGGCTTCGACAAGGGCAAGGATTCGAAGCGCCAGCAACGCGAGATAGGCAGAGCGAAGAAGCTGCTTGTGCAGTTCAAGGAGCGACAGCGCCGCCACCATTGACACGGTATGGTGAGTTACCTATACTCGTTGCGAGGAGGAACTCACCGATGTCACATGCATACGACGAAGTGGTCGCATCTCGCCGAGCGCAACTCAGTCCAGATGCAGTAGCGCAAGGCGAAGTCTTCGCCGAGGCTTACAAGATTGCGCTGCAGGTCATGGACCTGCGCGAGAAGCATGGTCTGACCCAGGCCCAGCTGGCTCGGCGCTGTGGCATGAGCCAAGCAGACATCAGCCGGATCGAGCGCGGCTCGACCAGTCCGACGACACGTACCCTGCAGCGGATCGCAGGCGCTCTCGAAGCCGAAGTACGTCTCGTTGCCAGCAACTCAGCTTGAGGCGTTCACAACCCTCTGACCGACTGAAGATCACGGCTTCCGACGGATCGCGGCAGCAGCCAGCGCGCCGCTGATTTCGCGCGCGACGAGCACACTCTCCGCGTGACAGACTCGGAATTCATGACCGGTGGCAGGTCGCGCGGCATCGAAACCAAGGGTTTCGAGCCGGACGTGCCCATCTCCGTGTCGACGATTCTGGACTGGCCGCCGCGGCCGATAGCGACGCTGCGGCACATTGCCACGATGATGCTCCCGCAGGGAATGCTCTGGGTGGCGATGTCCGCGGTGGTATGGAACTTCTTCACGCCGTCCATGGAGCGCATGGAGAACCTGAGCCCGGGGTGGATCGGTGAGATCTACCTCCGCAACGTGATCGTGTTCACGCTGGCCGCGGGAACGCTGCATGTGGCCCTGTACGTCCGGCGGGTCCAGCAGCAGCGCTACAAGTACAACCGCCGATGGCTCAACACCACGAACCGGGCGTTCCTGTGGAACAACCAGACCCGAGACAACATGTTCTGGTGCTTGGTCAGCGGCTGTGGGGTTTGGTCAGCGTATGAGGCGCTCACCCTGTGGTTCTACGCCAACGACTGGATCCCATCGGTGGAGTGGGACTCGGCATGGCTGTACATCTGCGCGCTCACGGTGATTGCGTCTCTGTGGTCGGTGATTCACTTCTATTGCATCCACCGGGTGCTGCACATGCGCTGGGTCTATGACCACGTGCACTACCTGCACCACCACAACGTGAACACGGGACCGTGGAGCGGCCTGTCAATGCACCCGATCGAGCACATGATGTACCTCAGCATGATTGTGCTGTGGTGGGTGGTGCCCGCTCACCCGTTCATCTTGATCCTTACCTTGCTGTCCAACAGCGTCGCAACGGCGTTTTCCCACTCGGGCTTCGAGCGCTTCGAGATCGGCAAGCGCTCCGGACCCACCATGGCGGGAGCCGACTATTTCCACCACCTGCACCATCGGTACTTCGAGTGCAACTACGGCAATAGGCCCGTGCCGCTCGACAAGCTGTTCGGCACTTTCCACGACGGCACACCCGAGGCCCACGCCCGGATGCGCGAGCGAGCCAAGGCCCGCCGCGGCATTTCGACTGCATGACGCCACGAAATAGCGGCACACTCTCGGTGTGACAGACGAGGCAGCCATCGAACTGGCGTTGGAGCAGGCCCGGTTGGCTGCAGCGGCAGGCGAAGTGCCGGTCGGGGCCGTCGTGATTGTCGGTGGCGAAGTGCTCGCGGCGCGCCACAACGAGCGCGAGACCACCAACGATCCCACCGCGCATGCCGAAGTGCTGGCGCTGCGCGACGCAGCCGCCGCGCACGGCAACTGGCGGCTGGCGGACGCAACGCTGGCGGTGACGCTCGAACCGTGCCCCATGTGCGCCGGGGCGGCCCTGTCAGCGCGCGTGTCCCGGGTGGTCTTCGGGGCCTACGACCCCAAGGCGGGTGCTGCGGCAACGCTCTACAACCTGCTCGTGGACCCGCGCCTCAACCACAACGCCGAGGTCATCGGCGGCGTACGCGCCGACGAGTGCGGCAGGCTGCTCAGCGAGTTCTTCAGCAACCACCGCTGAGTGCGCAGCACCATGCAGGAGTCGGAGGAACTCTTCCCGTCAAGTCACCCGGCGGCACCGGAAGCGAGCGTCACGGTGGGCCTGCGGTTCTGCGTCACCGGATGGCTGGGTTAGAGCCCGAGCAGGTCAGCGATGAGTTCTCGAATCTGTTGCAGTGCGACGGGCCCGGTGTTGGCGCCCGTCGTCTCGACGACGCGGTCGACGCTGAGGGTGGTGGGCAGGTGCGCTTGGGCGACACCGAAGCCAGCGATCTCAACCTCGCTCAACCAACCTCGCCTGGTCGTCGTGCAAGGCACGACCGCAATCGCGTGCTGCCGGAATTCGAGCACCTCATCGGAGGTGACGACGATCGCTGGTCGGACGAACCCCGGCTCACCTCTCGCTGGCGTCCCGAAGTCACACCGGACGACGTCACCGGCTTGCATCAGCGACATCGCTCGCAGACGCATCGAGCACAGCCTCGTCGGAGGCATCCAGTGGGGCGCTTGCGAGCTGAGCCCCGATGATGCGACGACGTTCCCGCCGGATCAGCTTCTCGATCTGCGCGTCGAACGTGAGCCCCTCACGATCGGCAAGCTGACGCAAGGCATTCCGGGTCCGGACCGAGACCTTGATGGTAGTCGAATCAGGCATACCGCAGAGTATATCTGCGCTCGCAGGAGACAAGCCGGCGTGTGGCGGAAGGTGTGGGATTCGAACCCACGGTGACCCGAAGGCCACAACGGTTTTCGAGACCGCCCCATTCGTCCGCTCTGGCAACCTTCCGCTGCGCACCCTATCGACGCTGACCAACGTGACCGCCCGGCCTGCACCCCGCTTCTCGACTCGTAATTCGGTCGCAGCTGGAACAAATTCGTGACAGCCTCAGAGCCGTGAGCAGCGCTGTTGAAGGCTTCGGAGCCGTGGCCGGCGACGATGCCCCGCAGCCCGACGGCACCTGGTCGGTATCGGACCTCGCGTCCGCCATCGAAGAGACCATCAAGCGTGCCTTCAGCTCTGAGGTCTGGGTGCGAGGCGAGATCATCGGCTACTCGGTAGCGGCGAGCGGCCACATCTATTTCAACCTCATCGAGCCGGGCACGGGCAACGACCGCCGGGGCACACGCATGCGCGTGGCGCTGTTCAAGGGACGCCAACGCTTGGTGAACCGGGATCTGGCTAACGCAGGCGGGCTGTCGCTCGACGACGGCATCGAGGTGCGGATCCGCGCCGAAGTCGAGTACTACGCGGGCAGCGGCCAGGTGCAGCTCATCATGAGCGGCGTCGACCCGCACTTCACGCTCGGCGTGCTGGCCGCCGACCGCGAGCGCACGCTGGCCGAATTGGCTGCCTCAGGGCTGTTGCGACGCAATGGCGCTGTGCCGCTGCCGCTGGTTCCGCTGCGCGTCGGCCTCATCACGGCGGCCGGCAGCGCTGCACATGCTGACTTCGTCCATGAGCTTTCAGCGAGCGGCTACGCGTTCGACGTGTTGCTGTGCGACGCCCGGGTGCAAGGCGTCACCGCCGAAGCCGACCTTGTCGCGGCACTGCGCACGCTCGGGAGCACCGAGGTTGATGTCATCGCCGTGGTGCGCGGCGGCGGCGACCGCACCGACCTGCTGGCGTTTGATCTCTCCAGTGTGGCAACCGCCATTGCGATGTGTCCGAAACCGGTCTTCTGCGGCATCGGTCACGAGATCGACACCTCGATAGCGGACCAAGTGGCCCACACGGCAGCCAAGACACCGACTGCGTGCGCCGCGACCCTCGTCGCGCGGATTGCAGTCTTCGACGGGGACTTGGACGCTGCACGTTCCGCCATCGACCGCCAAGCCCGTGGACACGTCACGGCAGCCACAAGTCGACTCGCCGTGTCACGCGGAGAACTCCGTCGGCACGCTGAACGCCAGCTCAGCGGGCCTCGCGCATTGTTGGGCGAAGCGCGGCTGCGACTCGCGCATCACGCCGATCACCGCTTTCGCTCAGCGGCTGCCGACCTTGCCGGTGCCCGCAAGGACCTGCAACGCAGCCACGTCCACACTCGTCGCGGCACGGCATTGCTCACCTCAGTACAGGGACGCCTGGCTCGCAGTGCGCAGCGCCAGATCACCGATGCCAAGACCCAGTTGCGCTCACGCGCTCAGCTCGTCTCGGCTGTAGCGCCGCGACGGACTCTGGCACGAGGGTTTTCGATTACGCGTAGCGCCGACGGGCGCATCGTGCGCGCCGTTCCCGAACCTGGCGACACGATCACCACCGAGACGATTCGCGCCACGTTCTCGAGCACGGTGGGTGAACCGACGACCGATCCGCCCGACGGAGGGACGCAGAGCCCATGACAGATTCAGCGACAGACGACGGTGAGCTCGGCGGTTATGCCGCCTCGATGGCCGAGATCGAATCAATCCTCGCCAGCTTGGAAGACGACGATGTCGACATCGACACGCTGGCGTCTCGCGTCGAGCGGGCCTCGCAATTGATCGCACACTGCGAATCCCGCCTGCGATCCACCGAGCTCTCACTGCACACGATTCTCGCCCAGCACGAAGCCGCCGAGCCCGACACTGCCGCGCCCAATGACATGGACTCTTGAATTCAGCCGCGCCCGTGTGCAGGCATGTGTGGACCGAGGGAGTTGGTGGGCGCTCCCCCGGTCCACCTGCGCGTCACGGGTTCGGTGGAAAACCCGGAGCGCACGCTGGCGTCGCAGCGGCATCCACTCCGAATGAGTGACCAAAGCGACGTATCGAAACCAATGAGGAACATATGAGGCGCTCGCCAGGCTGTCAAGACACTGACGGCACCAGAAACAACAGTGTCGACGCAGCCCCGTACGGATCGTGGCCGTCACCGCTGCGAGCAGCGGATGTTGCCGCCGGAGCAGTCCGTCGCGCCGAACCGCGAATCGCCGATGGCTGGGCGTACTGGGTTGAAGAACGCCCCCTCCAGCGCGGCCGCGGCGCCGTGGTCCGAGTGCCGCTCAACGATCCCGAGGCGCAGCCCGCAGATGTGCCGGGGACAGCCGACGCAGACATTCGCACCTCGGTCCATGAGTACGGCGGCGGTGCCTGGCTGCCGCTCGTGTCGTCCGATGGCAGCCATTTCGTGCTGGGCGCGTGCATGGGGGACCAGCGGCTCCGACTCTTCGACGCGCAGGGCTGCCGCGAATCGATTCCGGTCACCGCCGAGCCACCGGTCCCGAGGGCGCACCGTTACGCCGACCCTGCGCTCGTGCCCGCGACAGCTGCGGCGCCGAGCGATGGCGCGACGTTCGATCCGGTCACCGTGTGGGTGCGCGAGGCACACGACGAGTCCGAGCGCGAGCCACGCAACGAGATCGTTGCGGTCCGGTTGGACGGAACAATCACTGTCGTGGCAGGGGGCGCCGACTTCTACGCAGCGCCACGGCCCTGCGCCGACGGCACGATGCTCGCCTACCTGAGCTGGGACCACCCGAACATGCCGTGGGACCACACCCGGCTGCACCTCGTCGAGCTGTATGACGGCACACCGGTACCCGGCACCGACCGTGTGCTGGTGGATGGCCCCGCGCTGCAGCAGCCGCGCTGGGGACCCGACGGCGAGCTCCACGTCGTCACCGACGCCGGCGGGTGGTGGGCAATCCACCAAGTCGACGCTGGGACGGCCGCTACCGAACCGATCCTGGGTGATCTGGCCGAAGACGACAGCGTCGGGCGCGAGTTCGGCATTCCGTCGTGGGTGTTCGCTCAAGCGACATATGGATGGTCGGGCGACGGGTCCCTGTGGTGCACCTGGATGTCGGGCGGCATTGGTCACCTGGGCGTTGTCCGCGGCGGCGCGCTGGCTGAGATCCACAGCGGGTTCACCGACTTCGGGCGCCTGGCCGTGAGCGATTGCGGCACCGCCGTCACAGTGGCCGCGAGCTGGACCCAGCGGGCCGCCGTCGTCGAGATCGCCTCCGACGGCACCCACCGGCAGCTGAGCGATGAAGAACCCCTTGTGCTGGCGCCCGAGGACATCTCAGTGCCGCGATTGGTCACCTTCGACAGCGCCACGGCACGGCAGGCGCACGCGTTTTGCTTCCGGCCCGCGAACGCCGCCGTCGAGTCGGCGCCGCGGGGCCTTCCGCCGCTGGTCGTGCTCAGCCACGGCGGCCCGACCGGTGCGGCCCGCAGCTCGCTGGACCTGGGCATCCAGTACTGGACGACGCGCGGCATCGCCGTCGTGGACGTGAACTACGGCGGCAGCACTGGGTTCGGAACCGGCTACCGCAACCTGCTGGCCGGCCAGTGGGGCGTCGTCGACACGCAAGACTGCATCGCAGCCGCCCTCCACCTGGCCGACGCCGGCGAAGCCGACCCCGAACGCCTCGTCATCAAGGGCGGCTCGGCCGGCGGGTACACCACGCTGTGCGCGCTCACCGAAAGCGACGTGTTCGCCGCAGGCCTGTGCCGCTACGGCGTGGCCGACCTGTCCGCGCTGGCGCGCGACACCCACAAGTTCGAGGCCCGCTACCTCGACGGGCTGGTGGGCCCTTGGCCCGACGCCGAAGCGCTGTACCGGGAGCGCTCGCCGATCTGGCGGACCGATCAGCTCCGCACACCGATGATCGTGCTGCAGGGCACCGACGATCGGGTCGTCCCGCCCAGCCAGTCCGAACAGCTCGTGGGTGCGCTGGCAAGCGCCGGTGTGCCCCACGCGTACCTGCTCTTCGACGGCGAGGGCCACGGATTCCGCCAGGCGCCCAACATCGTCGCGGCACTCGAGGCCGAACTGTCCTTCCTCGGCCACGTGCTCGGCTTCGCTCCCGCAGACGACATCACCCCCGTCGAGGTGCGCTGACCCCTGAGCTGCGCCAGTCGATGGGCCAGCTGAACACCGAGTGACTCGCGGAGTCTTGTCTGCCGTCGTTTCAGGCAGCCGTGGGCTGGTAATCGGGCCCAGTGAGGGGTTCGTAGCCGTCAGGCCACGGCGCTCGCAGCCGACACAACAGTCGCATGTGCGATGGAGCGCTCTCAGGGTTGACATGCTCAGCTGTCACCCCAACGCACGCGTCGTGTTCACGAAGCTCGTGAAATGTGTCCACCAGACAATCAGGCACCCATCCGACTTGGTGCCCTGTACGAGTGCTGACGAGGATCGCCCGCTGGTTCACGGGGTTGGTCGGCTCATCCACAAGTTCCAGCGCGTCACCGGGCTGAACCTCGCAGATTGCTTCCGAGGCGCCGTCAAGATGACGTATACCGCGCACGAAGAACAGGGTGGTAAGCGTGCCATCACTGGTCCTCTCAGGATGTGCGAATACCTCGACACGGTCTGTCGCCTTCCACCCCTCACTTCGAATGAGCACTTCGAAGGGGTCCGTTTCGACATCAAGGTTCAGCCGCTGAACAAAATCCTCGTAGTCGGGCCGTCGCCTTGGCATCAGCCGATTGCGAAAGACAGGGAAGAGCTGCTCGCTCTCGTAGATGGTGTGCAGATCGGGTAGTCCCGGAAGGCCGTGGAATCCGTCGAATTGCTCGGCAGCCTTCACGTAGACGAAACGGTAGGCCTCGCGGTCGCCCGTGGCGCGGCGGGTGAGCACCCCGACAGGCCGGATCAGACCCTCAGGATTCTGCCAAGCGGCGTACAGGCGACGCTCTCGCTCTCGGGACATGGCTCTCACGGTATGCGTGGGGTGTTACACGAACCTAGCGAAGCCTTCTAGCAATCGAGCGCAATTGCGCCGCAGCACTTTCTCCGCGAACTGCCGCGCCGTTTCTGACATCCGGTGTTGCGGAACCAGCCAGATGGGCTCGACGAGGTTGTCAACTTCGCTGCACCGATTCAGCCAGTAGCCGCTGACGGCAGGGCCGCATCGTGCGAGTGCTTCCGTAGCCACGTCGACCGGATGGGGTTTGCCAGCGAATTTAGACTTGGCACGATCTGCATACGACTCGGGTGTAAACGCCTGGTCCGTCGTCGCCAGGTGCTGTCGGCGTCGCTCATCAGCAAGCAAGAAGCCCAGTGACGAGGCGTGGTCGAACGTCGAGGCAAGCCGCCGGTCAGTAGAGCTCGCGATGACAGCCCAGTTTTCCTCGTGTCGATCAGTGTTCCCGATCACCGCATCGAGCAGGAGGTAGCCAACGAAGACCTCCCAAGCGGTGAACCCTTGCGTCGCTTCGGAAGGAGGTCCCACATCATCGAGAGCCTGCTGGACGGCGTCGACCGTGTAGGCAAGCCGATCACCGCCAATCACAGGTTGCGGCAAGAGCTCGTTGCCCGGAACAAGTTCCTCGTTTGCTCTCCCCCCGTTGTCATGGGGTGCAAGAACCGACCCGCTGATGACACCGAAGCGGGTCTCGCTGAGGTGTTCGAACGCAAGCTCGGTACGCGCCGCAGGAATCCCGAGACGCAGAGCGGCGCCATTCGCCACGCGCTCAGACCAATCATCACCCTTTGGGTACTCGGAACCGTCTGCGTTGCGATTGTCAGTGACGTACTTCAACAACCAGCGTTCGCCCGTATCGGGTGTCGCAACCACTTCTTGGGTTTCGTGCCGAGGGTCTCATCCCCGGCGATCAGCCAGTCTGAAACGTCGATCTCGGAGTAGTGGTCTGGTGTAGCAGGCACGGTGGCGGCAACCTCCGCCATGGCGTCGATAGGTTCGGCACGTGTCCGGCATCGCCCATAGTCGCATGACTCGTGAAGGACGGATGCGAGATTCGTACCGCTTCGCGCGCACGCCTCACTGGCTGACAGGTCACGCCCTTGCCGGCACGCTGCTGATCGTCTTCGTGATCGCAGGGTTCTGGCAGCTCGACCGCCACAACGGACAGCGCGACCGCAATGCGCTCGCCACCGAACGCCAGTCGGCACGCGCGCTCGATGCAGATCGCTTCTTCGAAGCTGTCGCCGATACCGAGACCGTTGCGCTGCTCGAGTACCGAACGGTGCGCCTCGACGTGCTGAGCATCGACTGGCCCGAGGCCATCGGGATCCGCAATCGCAGCCTCGACGGTCTCGCCGGTTGCCATCTCGCCGTGCCGGTCGAAGCATCAGGCAATCTCAACGGCGGCCCCGAACGCCCAGGGGTTCTCGTGGTCGCCGGCTGGCTCCCCCAAAGCGCCTGCGAGATTGCCGAGCCGACCGACTGGGCGCACAACGCCGCCGCGCTTGACGCAGCCGACGTGCTCGAGGGTCGCATTCGCCTCAGCCAGGAGCGCGGCCTGCTCGGACCGAGTGATCCGCCGCAGGGTCGGCTGGCATCGTTGGCCCGCACCGACGTCGAGCGCATCGATCAGCAGACGACGCTTGACCTCGTGGCCATCTACGTGGAGCTCACTAGCGCCGCTGGCGGTGACGGCACTCACATCGCACTCGGCGACAATGCGCCAGACGCTGGCGGCGCGGTACTCGTCACACCGCTGCCGCCGCCCGCACTCGATGCGGGGCCGCACTTGGGCTACACGCTGCAGTGGTTCAGCTTCGCCATCGTGGCAATCGTCGGCTACACCCTCGTTCTGCGCCACCAAGCCCGCAAGGGCGAGTCCGAAGAAATCGCTGACGACTGAACCAATTCGGCGGCCCCGACGCAGCTGCGGTCGGGCTAGCGGCCGATGGCTTTGGCCATTCGGGCGGTGGCGTCGTCGAGCATGGCGGGCGAGGTCGCGAAATTGATACGGACATGGCCGGCGCCTTCGGGGCCGAAGTCGGGGCCTGAGTTCAGGTACACACGGCCGTGCTCGACAAACGTGGCTGCGGGGTCATCGCCAAGGCCGAGCTCGCTGCAATCCAGCCACGCCAGGTACGTGGCGTCGGGCGGACGGTAGCGAACCTCCGGGAGGCGTTGGGCCAACAGGTCGGCCAACAAGCGACGATTGCTGTCGAGGCCCTCGACAAGCTCGGCCAGCCAATCCAGCGCGTCAGTCCAGCCGGCCACCGTCGCGACCTGGCCCAGGATTCCGATGCCGCCGATCAACCGCGTCGGAATGGCCTTGACCACCGGGCGGTAGCGCTGCGAAGCGGAGTGCAGGAATGCCATTCGCAGCCCCGCCATGTTGAACGATTTCGTTGCTGCGGTGACGGTCACCGTGCGCTCGGAGGCCAGCTCGCTGACCGACGCCACGGGGATGTGACGGCGCGGCTCATAGACAAGATCGCAGTGGATCTCGTCGGAGATCACGACGAGGTCGTGGCGCTCGGCAAGCTCGATGACGGCCGAGATCTCATCGGCGTCCATCACCATGCCGCAAGGGTTGTGGGGCTGGCACAGGATCACCGCGGTGACGTCGGGGGCGGAGGCAACAGCGTCGAAGTGGTCGAGGTCCAAACGCCAGCCGTCGTCGCTGTGGATCAGGGGATTGGCCACCACGCGCCGGCCGTGGCCTTCGACGCTCGAGAAGAACGGCGGGTACGCCGGGGTCTGGAAGATGACGCCGTCGCCGGGCTCGGTCAGCTGCGTGATCGCCAGCTCCAGGCCTTGGATCACGTCGTGCACCCGCACGGTGTCGGCGGGGTCGATCGTCCAGCCGAACGCGGCTTCCATGCGTTGCGCGAACACGGCCAGCACGGGGATCGGCAGGTCGTAGAAGTCGTAGCCAAGACCGCCGGAGTCGATCCGAGCCCGTACCGCATCCAGCACGACATCGGGCATCTCGAGGTCCATGTCGGCGACCCAGGCGGCCAGCACGTCAGGACCTTGACGGCCCCACTTGATACCGGGACGGTTGCGAACCCGTTCGGAGTCCAAGTCAAAGATCACGGCGTGACCCTACGCGGCGAATCGCAGCCCGGGCCTAGTAGAGACCGACCATGCGGCCGGCGAGGGCGACGACGGCGGTGACGAGAACTGGGCGGATGAGGCGCTCGCCGCCGCGGACGGCAAGGCGGGCGCCGAGCCATCCGCCGATGGCGAAGCCGACGGCGACGATGGCGGCGAAGCCCCAGTGCACCTGATCGTTCAGAATGAACACCGGCACCGCCACGGCGGTCAGCACGGCGATCACCACCACCTTGACCGCGTTGGCATTCACCAGGTCCAAACCGGCGTGCGACAGCGCCAGCACCAGGATGAGGCCGACGCCCGCCTGGAATGCGCCGCCATAGAGACCGATCGCGAAGAACACCACGACGGTCAGCGCCCTCGGCCACACGATGTCGTCGCTGCGCGCTTTGGGCGGTCGCAGGCTCACGATGAGCAACGGCACCATCAGGATCCCGAAGATCCGTTCGAAGGCCGTATCGCTGAGCACGCTCGAGACCACGTACGCGCCGATCAGCGAGCCGACCAAGCTGGGCACGAGCACGGGCAGGGCTCGGCGCAGGCCGGACACGCCCTCGCGGCGGAATCCGGCCACTGAGGCCACGTTCTGCGTGAGGACGCCGATGCGGTTGGTGCCGTTTGCGACGAGACCGCCAAGATCTCCGACGACGGTCAGCAGGCTCACGGTCAGCAGCGAGCCGCCGCCGGCCATGGCATTCACGACTCCAGCGACAAGGCCTGCACCGACTACCAGAACGATTTGCGGTGCGTCCATCAGCGCGCCCGCGGTTTGGGGGGCAAGACCACCGTGTCGCTCAGCGGGGTGGCTGCACGAGCTGTGTGGTCTGCTGGCGCAGCAGATGGTCGGCCAGCACCAGGCACACCATCGCTTCCACCATGGGCACCGCCCGGGGCAGCACGCAGGGGTCGTGGCGGCCACGGGCGGCCAGCACTGTGGGCTCCCCGGCGCTGGTCACGGTCTTCTGCTCGCTCGCGATGGTGGCGGTGGGCTTGAAGGCGACGCGCAGCACGATGTCGGCCCCGTTGCTGATGCCGCCCTGGATGCCGCCGCTGCGGTTGGTGACAGTGACCGGCCGCCCATCGGGCCCCGGTGCGAATTCATCGTTGTGCTGGCGTCCGGTCATCAGCGTTCCAGCGAACCCGCTGCCGATCTCGACGCCCTTCGCCGCCGGCAGCGACATCACCGCCCCGGCCAGCTCGGCGTCGAGCTTGTCGAACACGGGCTCTCCCAGCCCGGCCGGAACCCCACGCGCCACACAAGCCACGACGCCGCCCAGCGAATCGCCGTCGCGCCGGGCCGCCTCGATGGCCTCGGTCATCCGGGCCGCGGCGGCTGGATCCGGGCATCGGGTCGGGTCGGCTTCGACGTCGTCACGCATCAGCGCCGCGGGATCAACGTCGGCGTTGATGTCGCGCACCGAGCTGACCCAGCCCAGCACCTCGGTGCCGACCGTCGAGAGAATCCTGCGGGCGACGGCGCCTGCCGCCACCCGGCCGACGGTCTCGCGAGCAGAAGCCCGGCCTCCCCCCTGCCAGTTGCGGATCCCGTACTTGGCCTCAGTGGTGAAGTCGGCGTGGCTAGGCCGGTACACGGCTGCCATGTCCGCATAGGCACCCGGTCGGGCATCGGTGTTGGCAACGGTCATGCCGATTGGCGTCCCCAGCGTCAAACCCTCGAAGACACCCGAGTGGATCGTGACCCTGTCGGCCTCGTCGCGTTGGGTGACCAGCCGGCTCTGTCCGGGTCTGCGGCGGTCCAGCTCAACCTGCACATCGTCAGCGCTCAGCTCAATACGCGCGGGGCAGCCGTCGACGATCACGCCCAGCGCCCCGCCGTGGGACTCGCCAAACGTGGTGACCGCGAAGCGTTCGCCGAACGTGCTGCCGCCCATCCCACGAACCCTACGACCGCGCGCGGCCCGGAACGAGGGTTGTTTTGTGTCCTGGCGGACTCAGTCCCCGCCGGCGCCGTCCGGCTCGCCGGCCTGGCGCTGCTCAGCCAAGAACTTCTGGAACTCCTGGGCAAGATCGTCGCCGCTGGGGAGGTTCTCGGACTCAGATCGATCGGCTTCGGCTTCCAGTTGACGGATGTAGGCAACGATCTCGGGATCGCGCTCGACCGCCTCATTGACGCGTTGTTCCCATGCATCGACGCTCGAATCCAGATCCTGGTAGCCGGTCGGCACGCCGGTGACCGTCTCGACGTGGGAGAGCAGGGCTCGGGTGCCCTTCGGATTCGGCGGGCCGGCCACGTAGTGCGGCACGCCGACACGCAACGACACCACAGGAAGCGCTGCTCGGTCCAGCACGTCGTGCAGAGTGCCAATGATGCCGGTCGGACCCTGATAGGTCGGGCGGTCGAGTCCCAGCCGCTTCGCCAGGTCGGTGCTCGCCGCGCTGCCTTTCACGCTCGCTGCCCGCGAATGGGCGACGCCGGCGACCATTGCACCGAGCGTCACCACCATCTGGCAGCCAAGTTCGGAGGCAATCTCGACCACGCCGTCGCAGAACGTGCGCCAGCGCATGCGTGGCTCGATGCCCGACAGCAGCACCAGGTCGTGCGGCGGCGCGGCCGGCGCGACATGACACTCGACTGCTGGCCAGCGAACGAGGCGCTCGCCGTCGGGTGCGATCTCGATGTGCGGTCGGCTCTCCTGGAAGTCGTAGAACTCCTCTGGATCGATGTGGCAGACGCGTCGCGCTTCGCTGCGGCGCCGGATCCAGTCCAACGCACCCGTGGCGCACTCGCCGGCATCGAACCAGCCCTCGAAGGCCACCAGCAGCAGCGGGTTCTTCAGCTGCGGCGAACCGTCCCAGACGACGATGGATCGTTCGTCAGCGTTCTGCGGGGTGTCCATGGCATCACTATGGCCGATGAACAGCCGGATCACGCCCGAAATCGACTGCCCGCAAGCGCTGACCCGGCCTCAGCCGCATTCGCGGCGGGCAGCACGCAGCCGCGTCTCGCGCCCCGGCAGGCAGTCGCGCGCGTTCAGTCAGCCCACCGCAGCAGCGAGACGCGCTCTGTCGAACCCAGCTCGATTGATTCGAGTGCCTCGTTCGATGCGAGGTACAGCCGGCCGTCGACAACTGCGCTCGCGAGAACGCGCGCCTGGTAGTCGGTGTCCCACCAGCAGTAGCGCTCGAAGGGTCCGACTTCCTCGGAACCGTCGGGGCGGACGGTGATCTCTCGGGATTCGAGGCACTTGCGCAGCGGCGGGTCCGCATGACTGAAGCGAGCGAGTTCATGCAGCTCGTCATCGACAGTTGTGAGCGCCACGGCACCGAGGAATGGAGAATCAGCTTCGTTCTCGTCACTCGGATACTGGTTCATGGGCAGCACCGCGAGACCGGTCGGGGGCCAGTACAAGAACGCGAGCGCATCGAACTCCACCTGACTGCGGCCACCCGGCGCCGTCCACTGGGCGATGCGTTCGGGCCGATCCAAGTCAGCGATATCGAACAGCGACACCTGGGTGCCGAGAGTTCGGCCTTCTTCGTCGGCGTCCTGGCCGACGCCGAGCAACCGGTCGTCGCCGATGGGATGCAGATAGGCCGAGTAGCCGTGAATCTTGAGTTCGCCTCGCACCGTCGGCGAAGCTGGGTCAGTCAGGTCGATGATGTACAGCGGATCCGTCTGACGGAACGTCACCACCGCGGCGATGTCACCCAGGTACCGAACCGCAAAGATTCGCTCGCCGACGCCAAGCCCGCCGATCTGGCCGACCTCCCACAGGCCGTCGGCGTCAACGGCCAACACCGTCACGAGGCTCTCAGATTCGGGCTCACCCTCGAAGCGCCACCGCGGGACTGTCGTTGTCGCGATCCTCAGGTGGCCGTCGTACTCGGACATCGAGTACTGGTTCAGCACGGTGCCGGTCACCGTCGCAGACCCGACGTAGTGGCTCGAGAGCACATCGGCGGTGTCGAACGCGTGGACCTCGGTCTCGGCGAGCGTGCCGTCTTCGAGACCCTGTGGCTGGGTATGCCAGTTGAACCATCGAGTCGTTGTCACGTAGAGGTTCTGGGGCGAGGCGTACACCGTGCTGCCGTCGGACATGATCGACGTGGTGTCCAACGATGCCGCCAGGCCGTCCGCAGCGATGTCGATGGTGGTGACGCTGAGCGTGCCCGGACCCGAGTAGTGAGCGGGAGCCCAGACGCGGTCGCAATCGACAAGGCGACCGAACACGAGGGTCGTGCTGGCGGAATCTGACAACTTGTAGCGCGGGAGCCAATGATCGACTGTGGTGGCGGCAGCAATCTCACGATTCGTCTGGGTTGCCTGCTCCTGGGCGGCAAGGTCAGCCGCCTCCGGTACGGCCCACGGGATGGCACGCGGCCTCGAGCTGGTAACGATGCGCACAACGCCGGCGGTCATGCGGGCGCTGACGTAGTTGCCTTCGATGCTCAGCCGCCGCACGATCGACGGGGTCGAGCCAGCCAAATCGATCTCGACAATCTCGGTCGTGGGGCCCCATGCGGATTCCGGCGGGACGCCGCCCACTTCGAGGGGATCGTCAGCATCGTGCTCGAACGGCACGATGACGTCCCAGCGCCATGAGAACACGAACACCCGATCACCGTGCAGCAACAGTCTCGAGCCCCAGTGATCGCCGAGTGTCAGCGACGCGACCAGCTCAGGCTCAGCGCCGGTCAAGTCCACGACATGCACCCGGTTCTCGCTCGCGACGATGATCCGCTCGCCGTCGGTCTTGAGCACGTCGGGCTCGTCGATGCCCGCTTCCTGCACGTTGGAGGTGCTGTAGTCGACGCCTGCCTGCAACGACGCGACGTCACCCGAGGCCGCCTCGTCAACGGCAATCGCGCCCTCCTCGATGACATCCCCCTCGATGCCGAAGCCGTCGCCAAGGCCCCACGGGCCAACGGCTTGCGCCGCGTTCGTATGGACATAGTCGAGCACCGCGCCGCAGTCGCTGAACCGCTCCAGCGCGGCAGTCTGTGCGCCGTCTGCCTCGCGACGCCTCTGGCGTTCCTCCGCCTCGTGACGCCTTCGCTCCTCTTCGACCCGTTGTCGTTCCTGCTCGGAAGCCTCGCTAGACGAATCGTCGTCGACGTCGACGTCGGCCCCAGCAGTGTCCTCATCGTCGTCGCTCGATGGCTCAGCGCCAGGGTCTTCGCTGGTGGGAGTGTCGGGCTGCTTACCGTCGGTTGCCGCCGACGGGCTCGTTGTCGGCGCAGCGGAATCTCCGGCCGGAGCATCGGCGGAGTCGCTGGTGCAGGCAGCCGCGAACAGCCCCGCTGCGAGCAGCACGACCAGCAGGCGGCCAGTCATTGGTCTCGATGCATGTCGCATCTTCGAGTTGGTCATCACATAGACAGAGTCGCTGCGGCAGATTGACGTTCCGACGCCATCGTTACAGTCCGGTGTCAGCGCTGGGGACGCAGCGACGTCAGGCTGCGGCGTCAGGCCGGGTCAGGGTCATTGCCGTCAGGGTCGTAAAGGCCGTTGCGACCGAGCCGCACGAGCAGCTCCTCGGTGCTCCACGGCAGCATCGTGGCGCCGCAGCGGGCATCCCGGTAGTGCTGTTCGAGCCTGCCCGGTCGCAGCAACGACCGGCCGCCGCAGGTGCGCAGCGCCAGCGACGCCATCTCGGGCGCGCTCTCCATCGTCGTGACGGTTGCCACTTGGGCGCGGCGCAGCTGTTCAGGATCAGGGTCGGCGCAGACCTCTGTGAGCACGCGGTACGTCAGCGCCTGCGCCCGGTCGTAGATGAGCTGCAGCTGCGCCCAGCCCGTCTGCTTGATCGGGTGATCCCGCGAGGCCTTCACGCCGGATTCACCGCGCAGATAGGTCCGCGTTGTGTCCAAGATGGCACGCATGAGTCCCAGGTAGCTGAACGACAGGCTCATGTAGAACTGCGGAAAGCGCGACACCATCGCGTTGAACATCCCGGGCGGCAGCACCTCGTTCGCAGCGGGCACGAACACGTTGTCCATCAGCAGAGTGCGCGAGTCGGTGCCGCGCATTCCCAGCGGATCCCAGTCGCCGACGATCTCGACGCCGTCGGAGTCGGCGGGTACGCCCAGCAGGCGAATGCGGGGATCGCCTTCCACAACGGCGAGCACGTTGTGCCGGTGTGCCGCGCCGCTCAACGAGGCGAAGATCTTGCGGCCGGTCACCACATAGCCGCCGTCGGTCCGCACAGCGGTGGTGCTCAAGCCCGAGCGGGCACCAGGCGCCTGTCCCTCAGAGAACGGCTGGGAATGGATCACGCGCTCGCTGATCATGCCGTGCCACAGCTGCGGGCGGTTGGCTTCGAGATGTGCAGACATCTGTCCGTCGGGATCCAGTGCGCGGCCGTTGGGGCCGGCCAGCAGCGACTCCGCAATCGGTCCTGCCAGCAGCGCCGTCGCGGTGTGCATGTTGAACGTCAGCGCAGTCGTCGCGCAGTGCCGTCCCATCTCCTCGGCCACCAACGCGTAGCCCACGAAGTCCGTGCCGAGCCCGCCGGCCTCTGTGGGCACGCATAGGCCCAAGAACCCGGCGTCGGCCAGATCTGCCCAGTTCTCGTGCGGGAAGCTGGCATCGCGGTCGTACTTCGGAGCACGCTCGGCGAACGCGGGCCCGAGTTCGGCCATCTTCGCGACGAGCTCTGCTCGTTCGGGTGTCAGCAGTGCGACATTCACTGGGTCACTCATCAGGCACTCCATTTCTCTCGGCATCGATCGGGCGCGGCGCGCCACGGTGCCACCCCCGTTCTGTCGACGCATCAACAAATGCATCAACATGCTTGGTCCGCTCGGCGGGCAAGCCGTAGCCGCCCCCTCCGGGCGTGTGGATCTCCATCACGTCACCCGCGTCAACCTCGACGCGGGCACACCCAGCCAACTCAGCCACTGTCCCGTCGGCACGTTCGAGCAGGTTGCGGCCAAGAGCCCCGGGTTCGCCCCCGGCCACGCCGAACGGAGCGATCCGCCGACGGCTCGACAGCAAGTTCACCGTCATTGCCTCGCCAAAGCGCAGCCGCCGAATCACCCCGTCGCCGCCCCGGTTCGCCCCAGCGCCGCCGGAGCCGCGCCGTACCTCGAACCGCTCCAGCAGGACCGGGTGGCGTTGCTCGAGGATCTCAGGATCGGTGAGACGGGTGTTGGTCATGTGCGTATGCACCGCATCGGCGCCGGGCCGGCGCGCAGTGGCCCCCGCGCCGCCGCAGATCGTCTCGTAGTACTGGTGCACGTCATTGCCCCAGATGAAGTTGTTCATCGTGCCCTGCGACGCCGCTACCACTCCCAGCGCGCCGAACAGTGCGTCAGTGATCTGCTGGGACGTCTCGACGTTGCCGGCGACGACCGCCGCAGGCGGGTGCGGCGACAGCATTGAGGGGTCAGGCACGACAAGTTCGAGAGGCCGCAGGCAGCCTGCATTCAGCGGGATGGCGTCGTCGACCATGCAGCGGAACACGTACAGCACGGCCGAACGGCAGACCGCCACCGGAGCGTTGAAGTTGCCAGGATGCTGATCGCTGGTGCCGGCGAAGTCGATGACGGCCGATCGGGCCGAGCGATCCACCGTGATCCGGACGCAGATGACGCTGCCGTCATCAAGTTCGAGCCGGTAGTTGCCCCGGTAGTTGCTGTTGCCGAGGGCATCAATGACCCGCCGCACCATCTCCTCGGCGTTGTCGGCGACATGGCCCATATAGGCGTGGACGACTCGAAGCCCGTAGTAGTCGACAATGCGCCTCAGCTCGGCCGCACCTCGCTCGCAGGCGGCCACCTGGGCCCGCAGGTCGGCGATGTTCTGGTCGGGGTTGCGGGCTGGCCACGGGCCGCTGGCGAGCACATCGCGGACCTTGGTTTCGAGGAAGCGGCCCTCGGCCACGATCTGGAGGTTGTCGAGGACGAGCCCTTCCTCGTCGATGGTGGTCGAGTCGGCCGGCGCTGAACCGGGCACGCTGCCGCCGATGTCGGCATGGTGGCCACGGGATGCGACATAGAAGATGCGCCTGCGCCCCTCCGCATCGAACACTGGCCGCACGACGGTCACGTCGGGCAGGTGCGTGCCGCCGTTGTACGGGTTGTTCAGCACGTACACGTCACCCGGTGACATGTACGGGTTCTGTTCGATCACCGTGCGGATGGACTCGCTCATCGAGCCGAGATGCACCGGCAAGTGCGGCGCGTTAGCCACAAGTTGGCCAGCGAGATCGAACAGCGCGCAGCTGAAGTCTCGCCGCTCCTTGATGTTCACCGACACCGCCGTGTGCTCGAGCACGACGCCCATCTGCTCGGCGATGTTCATGAACAGGTTGTTGAAGATCTCGAGCTGCACCGGATCGACGCTGGTGCCGATCGCGACCCGTGACGGTCGAGCCATGACACGTTCGAGCACAAGATCACCTCGGTCGGTGATCGTGCCGGCCCAACCCGGTTCGATCACCGTGGTGGCGTTCGGCTCGACGATGACGGCCGGGCCGGTCATGACTGCCCCGGGTGCGAGCGCTGTGCGGTCCCAGAAGGGTGTGTCGTGCTGCGCGCAGCCCGGCAGGGCTGCGGCAGCGGCAGGTGCGGTGTCATCGGGCGCAGGACCCGCTGCCGCACTCATGTAGGTGGGGTGCGTGGCCAGCAGCGCCTCACGGTCACCCGCGGGCGTCGTCGCCGGCGGCGGGTCGACCGCCTGGCCACGGGCCTCGATGTGGAATGCGTCAACCACCAACGCCCGATCTGGTGCGCTGAACCCGAATCTCGTCCGGTGCGCAGTCGCGAATTCGCTCGCCACCGCGTCGGCTGAGTCCAGAGATACCTCGAGCGACGTGTCCGAACCCCGGTATCGAACAGCAAGCCGCCCGGTGACATCGATGCGGTCAAGGGGCACCCCCGCAGCGGCCACGGCCTCGACTGCGGCCGGGCTGGCGGCGGCGAGCCGGCGGCGCAGATCGTCTATGAGCGCCTCATCCAGATCGGCCTCGATCGGCGCAGCGCTCAGCTCGGTGACGTCAGCCAGCCCGATGCCAAGCGCGGACAGCACCCCCGCGTGGGGATGAATCACGATGGTGGTGATGCCGAGTCGGTCTGCTACCCGGCAGGCGTGCTGACCGCCGGCACCCCCGAAGCAGACCAGCGTGTAGGCGGTGATGTCGTGGCCCCGCTCGGTGCTGATCTTGCGGATCGCGTTGGACATGTTCTCCGCCGCGATCTCGCCGTACCCGAAGGCCACCTCGGCAGTGCTGCGCTGCACGCCGGTGGCCCGCGCGATCTGAGTTGCCAGCTCGGCAATGCCATTGGCGGCAGCATCGACATCGAGTGGCTGCGTCCCGTCAGTGCCGAACACCGACGGGAAGTACTCGGGCCGGATCACGCCCAGGGTGACGTTGGCGTCGGTGAGCGCAAGCGGGCCGCCGTTGCCGTAGCTCGCCGGTCCGGGGTCGGCGCCGGCCGATTCGGGACCGACACGCAAGCGGCTGCCGTCGAAGGTGAGCAGCGACCCGCCTCCGGCCGCCACCGTGTGCATGTCGATGATGGGTGTGCGCACGCGGATGCCCGCCACCTCGGTCTCGTTGGCCCGCTCGAACTCGCCGGCAAAGTGCGAGACGTCGGTCGAGGTGCCGCCCATGTCGAAGCCGATGAGCTGGGAGAAGCCAGCCGCTTGAGCGGTACGCGCCATGCCCACGACACCACCGGCTGGTCCCGACAACAGCGCATCACGGCCGCTGAATCGCCGGGCGTCGGCCAGGCCGCCGTTTGACTGCATGAACTGCAGCTGCGGACTGTCTGTCGATGCATCCGTGCCGATCCTCGACGCCACAGCATCGACGTGTCCGATCCTCGACGCCACAGCATCGACGTGTCCGATCCTCGACGCCACGGCGTCGACGTAGCTGCGCAAGATCGGCGACAGGTAGGCGTCCGCAACAGTTGTGTCGCCCCGGGGGACAATCTTGACGAGCGGGTCCACCTCGTGGCTGACAGAGACCTGCTCGAAGCCGATCTCGCGGGCCGCAGCAGCCAACGCCGCTTCATGATCGGGATAGCGGTAGCCGTGTACCAGCACGATCGCGACAGCTTCCATGCCGCGCTCGCGGGCCGCAGTCATGCCAGCGACCGCAGCGGGCAGCTCCAGCTCGCGCAGCACCGTGCCGTCAGCCGCCATGCGCTCTGCGACCTCGAACACCTCGGCATAGAGCATCTCGGGCAGGACAATGTCGAGTTTGAACAGGTGCGGACGGGTCTGGTACCCGATCCGCAGCACGTCGCCGAACCCGGCGGTCGTCACCAGCAGCGTCGGCACGCCGCGGCGCTCCAGGAGCGCATTGGTGGCCACGGTGGTGCCCATCTTCACGGACCTGATCCGCTCGGGCGGCAGCGGCACGCCCCGCGGCACGCCGAGCAGATCGGCAATGGCGGTGGTGGCAGCGTCGTCGTAGCGACGCGAGTCCTCGCTCAGCAGCTTGTGCGTGACCAGGCTTCCGTCGGGACGGCGGGCCACGACGTCGGTGAACGTGCCGCCGCGGTCCACCCAGAAGTCCCAGCCGCGCAGCGATTGGCTCATCTGTTGACCCTAGGCGTCGTCCCCTCAGCGGTCCGCGGCACGGCTCGTGTCTCGCTCAGTCGGGAATGACCGCTGTAGCGATGATCTCGACCAAGGCGTCGGGCTCGAACAGGGCGGTGGTACCGAGCACTGCCATGGCCGGGAAGTGACGGTCGAGATGCTTGCGATGGGCGACGCCCACGCCGCGGCGGTCGTCGCGGTACGCCTGCACGTCGGTTGCATACACGACCAGCGACACGATGTGGCGGGGTTCGCCGCCGGCGTGTGCCAGCGCCTCGACGACGTTGCCCAGCGCCACGTCGTACTGCTCGGCGAACGTGTCGCCCACGACCGTTCCGGTCGGGTCAGAAGAAATCTGCCCGGCGAGGTAGACGGTTCGCCCATCCGCGGGGACGACTGCGTGAGCGAAGCCGGGGGCCGGCGCCATGGAGTCCGGGCTGATCAGCCGGTGCGGTGCCGTCATGTCATCGCCCTTTCCAATTCGGTGTCTCCGAGGCCGCGAACGCACGGTGGAACTCGGCATGGTCCTGCGTGCGCATCAGCAGCGCCTGGGTCATGGCTTCGAACTCGATCGCTGCTGCGAAGCTCATATCGGCCTCGCGGTTGATCAGCAGCTTCGTGGCCCGGTACGCGAGCCGAGGCCCGTCTGCGAGCCGGCGGGCGAGCGCCGTGCACTCCTCGAGCAGGTCCTCAGGTTCGACCACCCGGTTCGCAAGCCCGATCTCGACTGCATCGGCAGCAGAGACAGGATCGCCGAACATGAGGATCTCGGTGGCGCGGCCGTGGCCGACCAGTCGGGGCAGCAGGTAGGCCGAGCCCATGTCGCCCCCGGAGAGGCCGACCTTGGTGAACAGGAATCCGAATGTGGCTCGGGGCACACAGATGCGGAAGTCCGATGCCAGCGCGATCACCGCGCCGGCCCCGGCGGCAGTGCCGTTGACGGCCGCAATGATCGGGATCGCGCACTCGCGCATGTTCTGAACGACTGCACCGGTCATGTGAGTGAACCCAAGCAGGCGGGCGGGATCGAACCTCACCAACTCACCGATGATCTCGTCGACGTCGCCGCCAGAGCAGAAGCCCCGTCCCTGACCGGTGATGACGATGGCGTCGATGTCGCCGCGTAGCGGAGCTTCACGGAAGAGGTCTCGCAGGTCGGCGTACACATCGAAGGTGAGCGAGTTGAGCGTTTCAGGGCGCTGGAGCGTGATCGTGGCGACCCGGTCGGCGACCGCGAAATCGAAGTGCTCCCAGTCGTCGGTGAACCCAGCAGATGCACGGAACGTCATGCCGGCGCTCCGTCGAGCACGATCTCTTGACCGTTGCGGTCTGAGCCCAGGAGTTCCATCACTGCGTCGACCACCTCGACAATCTCGATGATCCGTCCATGGGGTGTGGCCTTGGCAAGTGCCGCCTCGGCATCCGTGAGGTTCTTGCCGGTCTGTTCCGCGATGTTCGCGATGGTGGCAATGGTCATCTCGGTGCGGACGAAAGTCGGGCACACCGTGTTGGCCGTGACACCAGTTCCCGCAGCCTCAGCCGCAACGACCCGCATCAGGCCCACGACGGCGTGCTTGGAGGCTGCGTAGGCGGCGATGTACTTGGCGCCCTCTACGCCTGCGATCGACGCAACGGTCACGATCCGGCCCGCGCCGCGCTCCAGCATCGCGTCGATGACCTCGCGGGTGCACAGGAACGCCCCCGTCGCGTTGACGGCCAGGCTGTGATTCCACTGTGCGAGCGTGGTGCGTCCCAGCCGATTCGACGACGAGATGCCGGCGTTGTTGACGAGGATGTCGACCGGGCCGATGTCGGAGAACGTCGAGGCGACCTGCTCTTCATCGGTCACGTCGCAGATGCGGGCCGCGATGCCCGGCAGCGGTTCCGCGGCCTCCGACGTCGCCAGCGCGGTTACATCGTGGCCAGCAGCGGCGAGCCGCAGGCCGACGGCTCGACCGATCCCGCGTGTGCCGCCAGTGACTACGGCCGTGCTCATGCCGTGGCCCCGCTGCGATTCAGTCGACCAGGCTCGCCCCGGTGGTTGGTGGCGATGTCGGGCATCGTCAGAACTATACTACGTTCTTGAATATCGCAAAATGCCCGTTATCTCGCAAATGCGTCGAATTCGTATGCGCTGATGTCGTGCTCGAAGGCAGTTGATGTGGCAGCTGTGGCCTCGCTTGAACCGATCCGACGAAAGCCGACGAACCGGGCGCGGACACCCCGATGAAGATCGCGTGCATCGGCGGAGGCCCGGCCAGCGTGTTCTTCAGCATCCTGATGAAGCGGCAAGACCCGGGCCATGACATCACCGTGTACGAGCGCAACCGCCGTGGCGACACGTTCGGGTTCGGCGTGGTGTTCTCCGACGAGACCTTGGCCAACATTGCCGAGTCCGACCCAGAAGCCATCGCCGCCATCGAATCGGAGTTCCGCCATTGGGGTGCGATGGACGTCCGCTACCGCGGCCGGACCATTTCCTCAGACGGTCACGGTTTCGCCGCGATTTCTCGGGTGCACCTGCTAGAGATCCTGGCCTGCCGGGCGACCGAGCTCGGCGTGTGCGTCCAGTTCGAAACCGAGGCTGACGTCGACGCCTTGGGAGACGACGTCGACCTCGTGGTTGCCGGCGATGGCGTCAACAGCGGCACCCGCGACCGCTACGCGGCCCAGCTGCGACCCAAGATCAACCACGGATCGGCGAAGTACATCTGGACAGCAACCGACGCGCCCTTCGACCGGTTCACGTTCATCTTCGAAGACACTGTCTTCGAAGACACTGGACACGGCCAAGACATCGGACACAGTGCCGTGCAGGCGCACATCTATCCCTACAACGACACGCGTTCGACGTTCATCGTCGAGATGGCCGAAGCAACCTGGCATCGGGCCCAGCTCGGCGGCCATGACACCGAGTTAGCCCCTGGCGAGTCCGACCAACATGCCCTGGAGTGGTGCAGCCGGCTCTTCGCCCACCACCTCGGCGGACGCCCGCTCATCGGCAACAACTCGAGGTGGATCAGCTTCCCCCGAATCTCGTGCGCGTCGTGGGTGGTGAACAACGTCGTGCTGCTGGGCGACGCTGCCCACACGGCTCACTACTCGGTCGGCAGCGGCACCAAGATGGCGCTGGAGGACGCCATCGCGCTCGCCGACACCATGGCCGCAGCCGGCGATGTGTCCACAGCGCTCAAGAACTTCGAGGCGGAGCGACGGCCCCAGATCGAGAGCTTGCAGCGGGCCGCGGCGACCAGCGAGGACTGGTTCGCACACGTCGACCACCACCGCCAGCGTCCCTTCGAGCAGTTTGCGTTCTCGCTGTTCACGAGGTCGCAACGGGTTACTTACGACAACCTGCGTGAGCGGGACGCCGGCTACCTCGATGGGACCTTGCGCTGGTTCGCATCCCAGCAGCCACCCTCCGCCCGGCCGCCGACGCCGGACACACCGCCGATCTTCTACCCGTTCGCGCTGCGTGACGTGACGTTCGCAAACCGCATCGGCGTGTCACCGATGGCGCAGTACAGCGCTGTCGATGGCATGCCGAACGACTGGCACAAGGTGCACCTGGGCAGCCGCGCCGTAGGAGGCGCCGCTCTGGTGATGACCGAGATGGCCTGCACGTCGCCCGAGGCCCGCATCACGCCCGGATGCACCGGGATCTGGAACACCCAACAGACCGAAGCCTGGGCCGGGATAACCGAGTTCGTGCACACCTTCACCGAAGCCAAGATCGGCCTGCAGATCGGCCACGCGGGCCGCAAGGGCTCGACAAAGGTGCCGTGGGAGGGCGAGGACCTACCGCTCGATTCCGGCAACTGGCCGCTGATGTCAGCCTCTCCGCTGCCGTACCGCGCCATCAGCCAGACACCAACGGAGATGTCGTACAAGCAGATGGACGCTGTCCTCGACGACTTCGTGGCGGCAACCCATCGGGCGGCCGACGCCGATTTCGACTTGCTGGAAGTCCATGCTGCGCACGGCTATCTCCTGTCGTCATTCCTGTCGCCGGTGACGAACCGGCGCAGCGACGACCATGGCGGCACGCTCAAGAATCGGGCGCTGTTTCCGCTACGTGTCATCGAAGCGGTGCGGGAGGCCTGGCCCTACAGCAAGCCGCTGTCGGTGCGGATCTCGGCCACCGACTGGATCGAGGACGGGTTCAGCAGCTCCGAGGCCATCGAGCTGAGCCACATGTCGAAGGACTGCGGCGTGGACATCATCGACGTCTCGACCGGTCAGGTTGATCCCGACGGCGAGCCCGCGTATGGGCGCCTGTATCAGACACCGTTTGCCGAGGCGATCCGCAACGCGGTCGGCATCCCGACGATGGCAGTGGGCGCTATCTCCAGCATCGATGACGTCAACACCGTGCTCATGGCCGGCAGGGCCGACATCTGCCTGATCGCCCGCGGGCATCTGGTTGACCCCTACTGGACCCTCAACTCCGCGATCGATCTCGGGCGCAGCGAGCAGCCGTGGCCCATCCAGTACTGGCCCGGCCGCACAAGCCGCCGCCGCGAACAAGTGCCAGACGCACTCATCGACCGCGACCTGCGCTGACGGCGATGCTTCCCGCTCTTGTTCCCAGGCCCTATTCGAGACGGGCTCACGGGCCGCTCGGGCCGCGGGTTAGCGGCGTGCAGCTGCGTTGAGCGTTTCCAGGTAGAAGCGGTGCGCGCCGGGCCGAAGCTGCCGGTGGAGCCGCATGAACACCTCGCGCGCTTGGTCAGCGAGCCAGCCCGGCGGTGTGACCGAGCGAGGCAACCCGGGATCGGCGTACGGCAGCGGCCTCCAGGCGCTGATGTTGTTCATGTGTGCCACGAACGCGTCGCGATCCGGGCCGGGAGCAGCGACCCACGATTCCGAGATGGGCCGCTGAGCGGTCAGGTACTCCCCGTACAGCTTGTTGATGAGATCGAGGTCCCATGCCGATGCCGCGATGTGCTCGCTGTTCGCCTCGGCTCGGAATTCGCCTTCGAAAAACGACACGTAGCCATCCAGCTCGCTCCGCTTGAGCATCGTGCGGGCCTCTTCCAGCAGCGAAGCTGGGGCGATCCACGACGCAGCGGGGCCCGGTGCGAAGCCGAGACGGGCAAGCCTCGACCGGATCAGGTACCGCTTGCGGCGTTCGGATTCGGGGATCGAGAACAGCACCAACAGCCATGCGGCGTCGTTGCGTCTGGCTCCGCCGCCGAAGATGCGCTGATCGCCTGCTTCGAGGATCTCGCGCCCGTCGGCGCTCAGCGCATAGCCGGCCTTGCCATCCACTCGCTCAGGCACCAGCAGACCTGAACGCTTCATGCGAGACGCGGCGGACCGCACGGCCTGCGCGTCGATCCCGAGCTCACGCATCAGCGCGATGAGCGCGCCCACCGCAATCCAGCCCCCATAGTCGCGGGCGAACAGCCCGTAGGTGTCGAGGATCCGGTCTCTTGGCGACATCGTCTTCGAACCTGGACGCTAGGCGCCGGCCTGCTCAGCCAGCTCTGTCAGCTTGGACAGCTCGCGCCGCTGCAGCTTCCCTGTCGTCGTCTTGGGCAACGGTTCAGCGCAGAACGTGATCCGGCGAGGATACTTGTAGGGGGCAATCGAGGCCTTCACGTGGTCTCCCAGCTCGCGTGCGAGCGCTTCGGTAGCCGTCGACGGGTCGCGCAGATGGACGAACGCGTGGACGATCATGCCCCGGTCCGGGTCGGGCGAGCCGATCACGCCTGCCTCGGCGACCGCCGTATGGCTGAGCAAGGCTTCCTCCACTTCTGGGGCGGCGATGTTGTAGCCCGAGCTGACAATCATGTCGTCGGAGCGGGCCTGGTACCAGAAGTAGCCATCGGAATCGCAGGCGTAGATATCGCCGGTAATGTTCCAGCCGTTGCGCACGTAGGTGGATTGGCGGGCGTCATTGAGGTATCGGCAGCCGATCGGTCCCTTCACCGCGAGCCGACCCGGCTTGCCTGGCGGCATCGGATTGCCGTCGTCGTCGAAGATCGCTGCCTCCCAGCCAGGCAGTGGCTTGCCCGTGGCTCCCGGTCGAATGTCGTCGTCAGATGCAGAGATGAAGATGTGCAGCAGCTCGGTCGAGCCGATTCCGTCGATCAGCTTCAGGCCGAGCTCCGCTTCGACCAGTTCGAACGTCGCCCGCGGGAGCCACTCGCCGGCCGAGACAGCCCGACGAAGAGATGACAGGTCCGGTCGAGGCTTGGGGGCAAGCATGGCTCGGTACGCCGTCGGCGAGCTAAAGCACACGGTGGCTCGCCGCTCGGCGATCAGATTCGCCAAGGCCTCGGGACCCGGTTCGTCGCAGAACCAGGTGCACGCTCCGACTCGCATCGGGAACACAACTTCTCCGCCCAGCCCGAAGGTGAATGCGAGCGGCGGGCTCCCGACGAAGAGGTCGTCGGGCCGTGCTTGGAGCAGCGGCGCAAATGCGTCTGCGATCACCAGCAGGTCTCGGTGGAAGTGCGCGGCGACCTTGGGGACGCCGGTGGTACCCGAGGTGCAGGCCAGCAGCGCGGGGTCGGTCGCCGCGGTATCGATCGCAGTGAACTTGCCCGTCTTGGTCGCGGCAGCCGCCTCCAGATCGCCCGCCGGCCCCCAGATGGCGATCGGGCAATCGGTCGCCTTCCGCAGCGCTGCTTCCAGGCCCTCTGCGCACAACGAAACCGCCGGCGCGCACTTTGCGCAGACCTTCGCAAGCTCCTGGGCGCGCAGTAGCGGCATCGTTGTGACTGCCACCGCACCGGCCTTGAGAACGGCGAACCACGCTGCCACCATCCACGGAGCGTTGGCCCCTCGAAGCAGGACCCGATTCCCCGGCACGATCCCGAAGTCCTCCGCTAGCACCGCGGCGATGCGGTTGGCGCAGTCGTACACGTCGGAGTAGGTCCACATGTCGTCGCCGAGGCCCATGCATGGCCGCTGGCCCCACCCCTGCGAGATCGCTCCGTCGAGCAGGACTGCCGCAGCATTGAGCCGACTCGGATACGAGAAGAGCGGCTCGGACAGCGTGATTTCAGGCCACTGATCAGTCGGCGGCAGGCCATCGAGCACAAACCGGTCGATGTGCGCGGACTCGGTAGTCGAGTCCAACCGCATCATGCCACCGATGTGACGATCACTAATCGCACGCTATATCTACGACGCGTGCGGCGCAAGTGATTCACGCCGATTTCGCAGCGCGGTCCGTCGCTGCGGCCTCAGCGCGCTTGGAGGGACTCGAACCCCCAACCTTCTGATCCGTAGTCAGATGCTCTTTCCAATTGAGCTACAAGCGCCCGAGCCCCTCCGTTGCGCGCCCGCAGGCCTCGCAATGGCAAGAAGCTCCAAAGAGTCAGTCTAGGACGCTGCCCGTGTACCGCTTCAATCGGTTTCTGCGGGATCGGTCGCTGCGCCAGCGAGCGCTGCGGCGGCCCGGGCCACCTCGGCGGGGGTCCGTTCAAGCGCTGTCGCTGCGGTGACCACGTCGTCCCATTCGGGCTTGGCACGGTGCGGCCCGATCTTGATGCGGACGACGTGACCGTCGACCTCGACGCTGGTGGTGTGCCGCTCGAGCGCCGTCCGCACGACCGTGCGAGCCCGCAGGCCCAGCGTGCCGGTGAGACGGGCCACCAGATCGGCGAGCGCCGTGAGGTTTTCGGGACGGCACAGCGCCGTGAGGGTGTGCGCCGGTCGACCCTTCTTCATCACGATCGGCGTCGCCCAAGCGTCGAGCGCTCCTGCAGCCAGCAGCGCCTCCAGCGCATGGCCGAGCAGCTCGCCGGTGACATCGTCAAGGTTGGCCGCCAGTTCCACGAGTTCGGAGGTGACCGCTGCGCCCCCCAGCGCCGACATCGCAGCATCGATCGACTGGGGTGACCCGTCCGCTTCCGATCGGTCGACCTCGTGCGTGCCGACGACCACGCCAGTGACGTTTGGTCGACCGGGCAGGTCGCGGGTGCCGGCGCCGAAGCCGACCGCGGTGATCGTCATCGCCGGCACCGGGCCGAACGTGTCGCACAGCGCCGAGACAATGGCCGCACCGGTCGGCGTTGTGAGCTCCATCTCGATGTCGGTGCCGACGACGGGACGGCCAGCAAGCAGATGCACGACCGCCGGCGGAGGATTCGGCAGCACACCGTGTGCCGCGGTGATCGTGCCGGTGCCGACCTTGACCGGCCCGCACGCGACCGTGTCAACGCCGAGCGACTCCAACGCAGCGCAGACACCGACGATGTCAACAATGGCGTCGAGTGCCCCCACTTCGTGAAAGTGGACGTCGTCGGCCGGAACACCGTGCACGCGGCCCTCAGCGTCGGCCAGGGCGCCGAACACCGCCAGCGCACGCTCGCGGACCCGGTGGGTGAGGCCTGACGATTCGAGCAGCCCGCGAATGTCGCGCCAGCGGCGATGATGATGCCCTTCGGGTGCGTCGACGAGGGCTTGGGTCGCGGCCAAGCCGCAACGGCTCACGCGCTCGGCATCCAGGCTCCAGCCGTCGACGCCAAGCGTCTGCAGCTCGCCGGTGACGAATCCCAGGTCAGCACCGGCATCGAGCAGTGCGCCGAGCGCCATGTCGCCTGCGATGCCCGACACCGGATCGAACCAAGCGACGGTGCCGTACAAGCCGTCGAGGTCGGCACTGCCGCTGTGGTCGTGCTCGCTGTTGCGAACGGGACCGGGCGATTGGCCGCCGGACGAGGCCTCGTGCATCACACGTCCTCTCGTCGGCAGCGGGCGGCGAGGTCCAGCACTCGCATCGTGGCCATTGCTGCCCCGAAGCCGTTGTCGATACCCACCACCGAGATGCCCGCCGCGCACGAGGCGTGCATGGCCAGCAGCGCAGTCACCCCTTCGAGCGCGGCGCCATAGCCAACGCTGGTCGGCACCGCGATCACCGGAGCGGCTGTCACGCCGGCGACCGCCGTGGCCAGCGCTCCTTCCATCCCCGCCACCACAATGACTGCGTCGGCGTCAGCAAGCGTGTCGACCTCAGCCAAGAATCGGTGCAAGCCCGCAAGACCGATGTCGGCTACCCGGTGTGCGCTCACTCCAAACGCACTCAGTACCGCTGCTGCCTCGCAGGCGACCGGTCCGTCGGAAGTTCCTGCTGAGGCCACCACCACTCGTTCGGAGCGGGCATCCGCAGAACGCCACACCACTGTCACCAAGCTCTCCGCACTCTGCGCGCCATCGCCGAAGCGGCCGGATCCTCGATCAGCCGGCCGGTGCACCGCACCGCCCAGGCACGCCGCCAGCGCCGCGGTCACCTGCTGGGGCTGCGCACGCGTCAACAGCACCGGGCCAGAGCCGCCGCTCAGCATCTCGGCAACGATGCGGGCGCATTGGTCGGGCGATTTGCCCGGCCCATAGACAGCCTCAGGGTGACCAGTACGCAGCGCTCGATGATGATCGATGCGCGCACCAGCAACCTCGGCATAGGGAAGCCGCCGCAAGCGCGTCAGCGCATCATCGGCCGGAAGCGTCCCGTCACGCACCTCTGCCAGCAGATCGGCAAGCTCTTGTGCGTCCATCGGCAGCCGTTCTACCCGCTTGCGGGCCCGGTCAAACCGTCGGAGCGCGTTCGTCCGCTGATGCGGTGGCTGAGGGCCGTCGCAGGGGCCTACCTTGTGAACATGGAGCGAACTGGTGCCTGGGCCGGCCGCGTGCCGTGCAGTCGCAGCGCATAGCGCCGCACGAGTCCGGCGCAGATGCGGCACGGCCCGCGGACACGTCGCCTGAGGCTTGGCACCGGCTCACCGAGGTGTGGTCGTCGATGACGCCCGCGCAGCGGGCGAGTCTGGCCGCTTCGATGTCGTTGGCCGTCGCGTCGGCCGCCCGTGCAGGCATTCAGGCTGACGAACCCCACGCCTCGTTGAGCCGCATCCGCTTTCTCCTGGCAGAACGGCGCTACGGCACAGAGCTCGCGACGGCCGCATTCGGCGCGAACGGCCGTTGGCCGCAGTGACCGATCCCCTCGCGCTCGCCCTGCGCGTCGCCGCCATCCTCGACTATCACGGCATCCCATACGCGCTCGGTGGTTCTCTCGCCAGCTCAATGTTCGGCGAACCGCGGGGCACCATCGACATCGACATGGCTATCCGCTTGGAGCATCACCAGCTTGGCGACCTCGTGCGCTCGCTCGACGTCGAGTTCTATGTGCCCATCGAAACGGCGCACCGCGCAGTCGATCTGCACACATCGTTCAACCTCATCGACGACGCCGGCTTGAAAGTGGACCTGTTCGTGCTGGGAGAGAGCCTCCTGGACCGTCTCCAACTCGAACGTCGACGACGCATCACGATTCGGGACGATCCGCCGCAGCAGTTATGGGTCACAGCGCCCAGCGAGCAGATTCTTCGCAAGCTGGAGTGGTACCGCGCTGGAGGCCACGTCTCCGAACGTCAATGGCGTGACGTGGTCGGGATCCTGCGGGCTCAGCGCTCGTCGCTCGACATCGCCGAACTGGCGCTAACGGCAGCGTCGATCGGGCTCACTGAACTTCTCGCTGCGGCGCTCGCCGCTGCCGACACAACATCGTGAGCATGACGCCGTTGGGACACCGACTCCGGCCGTTCAGGCGTCTGCGGAATGCACGCTGCGTATCCTGCCGCGGTGGCGACAGGTGATTCATCGGCTGGAGCGACGGGCGCGGCGGTGACCGGCACCGCATTCCAGGCTTCCACGCGTATCGGCTACATGGGTCCGCATGGCACATTTACCGAAGCTGCCCTCGCCACTCAATCTGACCTGTCTCAGGCCGCGCTCATGCCGCTCATCTCCGTCCCTGAGGTGCTCTCGGCACTCGACGACGGGGCGGTCGATTACGGGTTCGTGCCCGTCGAGAACGCCATCGAAGGCGCCGTCAACGTCACCCAGGACGCGCTCGCGTTCGACTTCGACTTCCTCATCCAGCGCGAGGTCGTCGTGAACGTCCAACTGGACCTCATGGCGCTGCCCGGAACGGCCACCGCAGATGACCTCTCGGCGATCCACACGGTGATGTCGTTCCCCGTCGCCATCGCCCAATGCCGAGCGTTCCTGCACGGCCGACTCCCCAATGCTGAGATCGAAGCGGCCACCTCGACCGCCCTCGCGGCCCGTCGCATCGCTGAAGAACAGCTTGCCGGCGTGGCAGCAATCGCCAGCCCGACGGCGGCGGAGATCTACGGCCTCGAAACCGTCGTCGCCTCGGTTGAGGACCACCGCGACAACCAGACTCGTTTCCTGCTGCTGGCCAAGAACCAAGTACCGCCGGCCAGCGGAAACGACAAGACCAGCATTGTCGTGTTCCAGAACCAAAATGAGCCGGGCAGCCTGCTGGGCATCCTCATGGAGTTCGAGGCCCGCCGCCTCGACCTCAGCCGGCTGGAGTCGCGCCCGACGCGGCGGGGCCTCGGCGAGTACTGCTTCCTGCTCGACTTCGAGGGCCACATCTCCGACGAAGTCGTGGCCGACTGCCTGCGCGCCCTCAAGATGAAGCAGCGCGACGTCAAGTTCCTCGGCTCATTCCCCGCAGCGAACGGCAGCTCGTCCAGCCGTGAGCGAGTCACCGAGGAAGCCTGGATCTCATCAGACGACTGGCTGAAGTCGCTGCGCCGCCTCATTCGCTGAGCAACGCCAGCGTCATCGGCGGGTTGGGAGAACTACTAGAGGCCGACGGCGGCCTACACCCAGGGGCAGTTGGAGTTGCGGTCGCCGAATGTGCCGCCGGTGCGGTAGCGGTCAAGCGTGAACGGCTTGAGTTCTTCGGGTTTCTCGCCGTGCACCATCATCTGGGCGGTCAGCTTGCCCACCCCGATCATCTTGAATCCGTGGTTGGAGTCGGCGATCACCCACGCGTTGTCGGCCACATAGTCGAACACCGGCACGTTGTCCGGGGTGAATGCGCCGATACCGCCATTGCGGCGTTCCTTGAAGAAGGGCCGTACGTTCTCCAGGCGCTTGAACAGCATGCCCAACGTCGCGCAGTAGTAGTCGGCGAACCATTCGGGGGCCTGGTGCTCGTCGTTCAGGTGGCCGTAGGGCTCCACTGCCGCCCTCGGCCCGATCTTGATCGGGATCGTCCCGCCTTGCAGGCCGGGCGCGCCCACCCGCTCCGCGGCATAGCGCGTGTAGGAGTAGAAGTGGTCCTTGAGGAACCTGCCGTCGTCGGAGTACACCGGGGTGTTCATGAGCTCGACGTGCAACACCGGCGAGTCCCGGTGCTGCGCGGTGCGAAAGTCGACGCCGGGGGGCAGCAGGACCTCGCCCTCCAGCAGACGCCAGTAGGTCCACATGTCCATCTGGTCCTCGACATGGCCGTCTGGGTACAGCACATCGAGGTGAGAGGGGCCGCCGAGCCACTCCCAGTGCGTCGGTGTCCACGCCCCTGCGCCCACTACCACCTGCTCGCAGGTGATCGACCCCTGGTCTGTCTCCACGGCGGCGACCGAGCCTGAGGCGTCTAGCTGGTAGCCGGTCACGGCGGCGCCGTACACCCGCTGCACGCCCCACTGTCGGCACTTTTGGTCCAGGCCCCACACTGCCATGTGGGTGCCTGCGTACCCGGAGCGGTGCTCGTGAAGCACCACGTCGCAGTTCTCGGTCTTGAAGTCGGGCCACAGGTTGGTGAGGAAAGCGCGGGCCTCCGCACCGGTGTGGACGTCGGAGGGGTATCCACTGGCCTTCTGCGACGCCTGGAGCTTGAGGTAGTCCTCGGTCTGGTTCGACTCGCCCACTGACACGTAGCCGACCTGCTGGAAGCCGAGGTTCACGGGGTCGGACTCCCACACCTCCACGCTGGCTCGCAAGATGGCGTGCAGAGGCTCGGTCATGTACATGTTGCGAATGCAGCCGCAGGCCAGCCCGGTAGCGCCAGCGCCCGGGCCCTGCTTGTCGATCAGCACAACCTCACTGCCCGAGCCCTTGCCGGTGCGCTCGAGGTACATGGCCAGGTGGTAGGCGCTCGACAGCCCGTGCACGCCCGCGCCGACCACCACGAACCGAGCATGGCGCGGCAAGGTCACTGCGTCGAACACCGGGATGGCGGCCGGGTTGACCGCTTGCCCGTCCACCTCTGGCGGTAGGGGCCGGTTGGCGAACGGATACCACTGGTTGTGCTCAGTTGGGTTAGGCACAGTGCGGTTAGGAACGTTATTGGTCATGTCTTTTCCTCTTGTACTCGGGGATCAATTCTGGTCGTCGGCGGTTGGGAGCCAGTAGTCGGCCCCCAGGGTCCGCCAGATCAATGGGACGCCGGGCCGGTAGGCGAGGTGGCGGCGGCTTGGCGCGTCGAGAATGGTCATGTGGGCAGGACCGCCGACGGAGATCCGCCCGACGTCGGTGCGACCCAACGCCATCGCCCCTCCGACCGTCACCGCGGCGATGGCCTCGATGTCATCGTCGCAGAGGTAGGTGCAGTGGTCCACCGAAGAGCAGCCCATCTCGACGCCGAGCTGCACGCCCGGCCCGTGGCCAAGCTGGTTGGCGTGCAGACGCAGGCCCAGTCCGGCGCTCCGACCCGCCTCGAGCACGGCCCAGGACTGGTCGGCGTCGAACGCGCCGGTCTCGCAGAACACGTCGATCCAGCGGATGCGGTCCCCGACCGCGTCCAGCATCGGCCCGCACACCAGATCGACGTATTCATCGGCCCGCCCCTGGTACTCGCTGGGCAGCAGGTGGGCGCCCAAGAATGTGGCCTCCGGGCTGGCCTCGGCGGCGAGGGGCGCTGGCGCTGTGCTGTGTGCTGCCTGCCATAGAGGACCTCGCGCTGGCTGCTGTGTGGTGTGCACACGTTACCGAACGTCGGCCTAAGATGTCAATATGCAGCAAGAGATTTCAGCTACTGAAAGTGCTGCCGCCCCGCTGCACAGATCACGCTCAGCGGAGCGGGTGCTGTCGCTGCTGGACGCCGTGGTTACCAACGGCGAACTCAGCCTGACTGCGGCAGCCGCCCGGACGGACATGCCAGCTAGCACGGCTCTGCGACATCTGCGGGTTCTGACCGACCGTGGCTACCTCGTCAAGGACAGATCCGGTTCTTATTCCGTGGGCCCTGCATTCGTGCGCACCGCCTTGGCGTCGTTGCAGTCCGGCCCCTACGCCCGGCTCAGGTCGGCAGCCCAGCCGGAGCTCGAACAACTGGTCGAGGCCACCGAGGAGTCCGCATACCTGGCAGTGCGCGACGGCGACGCTGCCGTCTATATCGCCACGGTCGAGAGCCGTCGGGCCATCCGCCACGTCGGCTGGGTGGGCCGGTCGGTTCCCATCGACGGCACCGCGGTGGGCGCGGCACTGCTCGCCGCTCCGCTCGCGCGCGGTGCCCGCCCCGCGCCCGTGTTCAATACCGGCGCCATCGAGTCCGACGTCACCGCGGTCTGTGCGCCGGTCCACGGCTTGGAGGGCCCGGTAGCGGCTCTGTCGGTGCTGGGTCCGGCGGAGCGGCTCGTCGGCACCCGCCTACAGACCGCCGCCGACGCGGTGATCGAAGCGGCCGTCGCCACATCGGGCGCGCTCTCGTTCGTCGAGGCCTCCACAGCGTGACGGTGGTACTCGACGGCCCAGGCGTCACTGTCTCTGATGTCGTCGCGGTTGCCCGCCACCGCACTGAGGTTCGCTTCAGCGACGCCGCCCGGTCCGCCATAGCTGCGGCCCGCGGCATCGTCGGGGCCTCAGGATCGAGGCCGCAGGTTGCGGAATCGCTGCTGGGTCTAGTCAACGCGGGCGTGGTGCCTGCGGTGCCCGAACACGGCTCACTGGGAGCCAGCGGCAACCTTGCGCCGCTGGCCCATGCTGCGCTCGTGCTGATCGGCGAAGGCGAAGTCCTCACCGACGACGGGGCACGATTGACGGGGCCGAGGCCCTGTCGGCGGCGGGGATCGAGCCCTTGGTCCTCGCTGAGAAAGAGGGCCTGACTCTTACCAACGGCACCGACGGGATCCTGGGAATGCTCTGCCTGGCTGTCCACGATCTCGCCGACCTGCTGAGGGTCGCCGACTTGGTGGCGCTGTGGCCCCATCCCGGCCAGCAGGCCTGCGCGGCCAACCTGCGGGCAGTGCTGGCCGGGTCGCCCATCGTGGCCAGCCACCGCCATGACGGCGACCGGGTGCAGGACGCCTACTCCATCAGGTGCACGCCCCAGGTTCACGGAGCGGCCCGCGACACCCTCGACTTCGCAGCAGACGTGACCGATCGAGAACTGGCCTCGGCCATCGACAATCCGATGGTGCTGCCCGACGGCCGCGCCGGCTGCGGTGGACTCGCTGCCCACCTCGGCCATGCAGGAGGATCACGTGTCCATGGGCTGGGGCGCGGCTCGCAAGCTGCGCTTGGTCGTCGCCAACCTGCGCCGCATCCTGGCCATCGAATGGGTGACGGCTGCCCGCGGCATCGAGCTGCGAGCGCCCGTGGCGCCCGCGGCGGGAACGGCCGCTGCGCTCAGCCTGCTGCGGGGCAAGGTGCCCGGCCCGGGTCCTGACCGCTGGCTGTCGCCCGAACTCGCCGCAGCCGAACAGATGCTCGCGGCCGAGGCTCTGGTGACCGAGGTAGAAACAACTACCGGCCCCCTGGCCTGAAACACCTCAGCGTGCGCAGGGGCATCCAGTGGGCGCAGGTCAGCGCCCATTTCTGCTGTCGGTTCCCTACGGGTTGAGTCGGAAGTTCACCCGAGCTCCCCCGTTCAAATCCACCGTGGCTACGCGGGCACGGCCTCCCGAGCGTCCTGTACTTGCTGGCTCTGTCGAGTCAATTTCGTCGTCGACCGCGTCGGCTTCGTGGTGCGCCGGCCGGTTTCCGCACCCGGCGGGTTGCGCCACTCCGCACCCAGCGCCGCTCCTGCGTCGTGAACAATGTCGAACACTTCGACATCGGTCTCCGACATGGCAACCGGGCGCAGCAACTCGAACGTGATCTCGATCTTGGCCTCTTTTGCATCCCCGGACACCACGGGGTCGATGACGCGCTCGTCTCCGAGCAGGTGCTCCATGACATTGCTAACGAACGAGCACATCTCGTCGTAGGTCAAAGACCTCGCACCGCTCTCATCCTCGTGCACGATGCCGATCTTGCAGGTCGCCTCAGTGCGTGGTCCTCTCATCCCCACTCCTTGGTCGTCTTGCAATTCCCCATTTTCGCTTTCGTGTTTCGCAAGCTGCGATGGTCCGATGGCGTTGCGGACACCGCCACGATGTGCTTGCCGCAATCCGCAGGACAGTACATGGCGAAGTGTCCTTTGGTCTTGTTGATTCGCCAACCATGATCTTCCGCATCACGGAACAACCGCTCGTAATCCGTGTTCCTGTGTCTTGGCCGTGCGCTCGCCATCAGCGCCTCATTCAACAGCGTACGTGGCATGCCATCGACCGGTTTACGCGCTCGCGCTAGTCGGCGACGGGGAAGTCCTCACCGACGAGGGGCCCACGATGGTCGGGGCCGCTGACCTGTTGGCACTGCGGCCCCATCCCGGCCAGCAGGCGTCCGCTGCCGAGGTCGGCGCCATCTCGGAGCGCCGTATCGACCGGCTGCTGACCCCAAACGCTCCGGTGGTCTGCCGCCCTTCCTGGCCGACGATCCGGGCGTGGACAGCGGTCTGATGATCGGCCAGTACACAGCGCCGCCCTGTACGCCGAGAACCGGCGCCTGGCCGCGCCGGCTTCGGTGGACTCGCTGCCCACGGTAGAAACAACTACCGGCCCCCTGGCCTGAAACACCTCAGCGGTGCGCGAGGGGGATTCGAACCCTCGGAGGCTTGCGCCTCAACTCAAGTCGCTGCGTCGCCTCGTCCGTTGAGCAACGCTCGCCGCAGCGACATCCTGCCGAGTTCAGCGAGATGTTCGGCCTGCAGCTAGGCCCACAGGGTGTCGATAGGGCAGATGTGGAGTCGGTCTCCGACGGTGTAGCGCTGGTCGCCGGTGTGCAGCAGGATGCCGGCACGAAATGCGCCCGGAGCAGCGGCGTTGATGCGGTCGCGCAGCCACTCCACGTGGCGCAGCTGAGACACGCTGGGCGAGGTCGTTGCCTTGATCTCGAACGCCGCGACCGCGCCGTCGGAGCGTTCTAACACGAGGTCGACCTCGTGGCGTTGGTGGTCTCGATAGTGGTGCAAGCGCGGCGCGACGCTCGACGCGGACAGGCTGCGAGCGATCTCGTTGACGACGAATGTCTCCAGCAGGAGGCTCGCAGCGAGCGACGTGGGGGCCATGAGCGCACCTGCGTCGAGTCGACATCGACAGCCTGCTTGACGGCCCGCACGACCCGGTCTCCGCCGCGCTGGACCTCGTCGACCACCAGCGGATGGTCCTGGTCAAGCAGGAAGCTGCGGGGGTCGGCCAGAGCGGCCTGCCGGGTGGCGTCGTCGTCCAGCGATGCGTACGCGCCGCCACGCTCTGCGGCAACCATCCGGGCCAGCGTCGACTTGCCGCATTGCCGAGAACCGTGGAGCACGACCACTCGGAAGTTGTCCAAGGCTTGCTCGACTCGCGACATCACAAGCCCCGGCGGTCCAGGCGGACCAACGTGCGGAGGGAGGGGGATTCGAACCCCCGGAGGCTTGCGCCTCAACGGTTTTCAAGACCGTCGCAATCGTCCGCTCTGCCACCCCTCCGCCAGCCAACTTATCGTCGGGGACATCGCGGAAGCTTTCTGCTCGGGGCTATCTTGTTGCGGTGCGCCTGCCGCCCAGCGGCTGGTTGCGAATGGAGAGGTGGCCGAGTCCGGTTGAAGGCGCTTCCCTGCTAAGGAAGTAACTGCCGCAAGGTGGTTCGTGGGTTCGAATCCCACCCTCTCCGCACACGTGATTTCGTCATCGGCAGGTCGTGTGCCCGGTCGCTAGCCAGCCTGCATCACGGGGAGAACTTCGGTTTCCATGAGCCGGCGTGCAGCTGTGCCCTCCGGCGAGCCATAGACGTTCTCGTTGAACTGGCCCGCGAGGAGGACCTTGTCGATACCCAGAGAACTCAACTCGGAGAGCTTCGCTATGCAGCGATCCGGTGGGCCCACCACGCCAAACCGGTCGATGAACTCGGGCGAGAGCGTCGCGGCCTGCGGCGACTCGTTTCGCGAATGAGTGCCCATGTCGTAGACGTCATGCAGCCTTTTCAGCGTCTTCGCTGTTTCTTCGGAGGTCGGCCCAATCGGCGTGCCGCCGTGCATCACTGAGAAGCGGGCGAAGACCGACATGGGGCCTCTGATCAGGTCGCGTGCAGTGTCGAGGTCGGGGTGACATGCCATGTTCACGTACGCACCGAACTTCACGCCGTCGGGATCGAGGCCGGCGTCACGTCGGGCGGCCTTTGCGACCTCCATTCCCCAAGCGATGCGCTCGGGATCGGCGCCGATGGCGAACATCACCCGGTCCGCATGGACTGCGGCGATGCCGATCACCTTCGGCCCGGTCGCTGCCACCTCGACAGGAACCTTGCGCTTGCCGATAGCAGCGGCGTCTCCGCCGAGCAGGCCCCACACGATGCGGCTGGTCCCTGGACCCTCCGCGAGCTCCAATGCGTCGGCCGGAGGTGCGTGGTTGAGCGGGATGTCTATCTCGTCGAACGGTACGTCGCCGCCTCGCAGATACGCCTGCAACTGTTTCAGATGACGTTCGAAGTGCCCGAGGCGCCCCGGTGCGCGACCGAGATGCACCAAGCACGAGTCGCCTCGGCCAATGCCGAACTCCATGCGCCCGCCCGAGATCAGGTCCACGCTCAAGGCACCGGCAGCATTCACGGCCGGGACGCGGGTCACCGAATTTCCGACGGCGAGCCCGAGGCTGATTCGCTCCGTCACGGTGGCGGCAAGCGCCAGTGCAATGAATGCCTCACCGCTGAGGTTCTGGGTGTCGACAACCGCGAGTCCGTCCCAGCCCCCCTGTTCGGCCTCGATAGCCACGTCCCTGATCTGCAGCGTCGCCGGAAAGGCGTGAATCCAGAGTTCCATTGTCGTCACCCGTCATTGTTTTCCATAGGTGAGCGAACGCTAATACAGGGCTTTTCGATACGCCTAGAGGCTGCGAGTTTTCGGCCGGGGGCTCGCTGATCCAAGACTCGTACGGCGACGAAGGCCTATCGCCTGGAACGGCAACGACGGCGGACTGGCCAGAATTGCAACACATATTGGGAAAAGGAATTAGACCTGCACCGTGCCTGCCGCTATCCGACAGAGTCCCCAGTCCCGCCGCGGCCGTGTGGGTACCTCTAGCGCGAGCGGCCCCGCATGAGAAACCGGCTGCTTCGTTTCGCCACCTACATCGCCGTGGGGGTAGTCACCGGCCTGCTCGTGGCCGCTGTCGCTGTGCTGAGCGAGAAGGTGCTGCTCGAACGCGTGCTGCACCTGCCGACGTGGCAGATGGTGGCCGCGCCCGCGCTCGGCCTGTGGGCTGCGGTGCTGGTGCTGCGGTGGGCGTACTTCGGCCGCCAGCTCCCGTCGTCCACCTCGGAGGAGTACATCCGCTCGTACCACGACCGCAATTACCCGATGCAGCTGCGCCACTTGCCATTCCGGCTGGTCGCGGGCATCTTGACGGTGGGCTCGGGTGGCGCGGTCGGACTCGAGGGCCCGTCCATCTACGCCGGGTCCACGGCAGGCAGTGCAATGCAGCGCGCAGCACGGAGGCTGTACCGCAACCGCGAGGGCTACGCGCTGCTGGTGGCTGGAGCCGCAGCCGGCGTCAGCGCCATCTTCCAAGCGCCGGCCACGGGCGTGCTCTTCGCGCTCGAAGCGCCGTACCGCAGCGATCTGGGACGGCGAGCGCTGCTGCCGGCGCTGCTGTCGAGCGCCTCGAGCTACGTGGTGTACGTGCTGGTCACCGGCTTCGATGACCTGCCGTTCGATGTCGGGACCGACATGGTGCGTGTCCGCTTCGGATACCGGGAACTGGTTGGCGCCGCAGTGGTCGGCGCCCTCTGCGGTCTGGCAGCGGCAGCGTTCAGCCGCATCGTCGGTGCCTCCAAGCGGCTGCACGAGTCCGAGCGACCATGGTGGCTGCTCGCACTCGTCGGCGGCGTCGTGCTGTCGGGCCTCGCACTGGCAAGCGATTTCCTGTTCGACGCCCCGCTGTCGCTCGGCCCCACAGCCGAAGGACAGCTGCTGACGTGGGTGCTGAACCCTGAAGAATCACTAGCGCTGCTGGGGACGTTGCTGGCGGTGCGCGTCGTGGCCACCTCCACCGTGATCGCCTCGGGCGGTGTGGGCGGCGTGTTCATCCCGCTGGCAGTGTTCGGCCTGATCATCGGTCGGATGGTGGGCGGATGGATCGAGCTGGGGCCCGAGTCGCTGGCGTTCTTCCCGTTCATCGGCGTGGCGGCATTCCTGGCGGCGGGCTATCGCACGCCGCTCGCCGCGGTGATGTTCGTCGCCGAGTCGACGGGTGCGCCGGCATTCGTCGTGCCTGCGTTGATCGCCGTGGCCGTGTCGCAGGTGCTTATCGGCAGTTCGTCGGTGTCGCAGTACCAGCGCGACAGCCGCACCGGACACCTTGAACGCCGCCTGGAGATGCCCGTGAACTCAGCCATGGCCACAGATGTGCCCACCGTGGCAGCCGACGCTCCGATCTCGGAATTCGTGTGGGGCATCGCCCTTCCTCGCAAGCAGCTCGAGGCCGCCGTTGTCGGACCCGACAGGAACTTCATGGGCGTCATCAGGCTGAGCGACACCCGCGAGGTAGATCGCAACGACTGGATGACGGTGACCTGCGGCGAAGTGATGGAAACCGATATCGAGCCGGCGCGCCCGTCGTGGACGCTGCGCGAGGTCACCGAGGCAATGGCGGACGCTGACATCGAGCTGTACCCGGTGGTGGACAGCGGGGGCCGAGTGGTCGGCGCGGTCACCGAGAACGCCATCGTGAAACTGGTGGACTTCCTGAACGAGACACAGGGCAACCGTTGACAGTGCACGCAACGATTGACGCAATGGGGTTGACGGGCTTCGGCCAATGGGCTGGTGGACAGCAGAGACAGCCAAGATGACCGACGACGATCAGCGATCCGGCGGCACCGAAGGAGCCGACGAACCGATTGGGTTGCTTGCGGGCCTGGCCACGACTCGGTCCATCCGGCGCTATCTGCCCGATCCCATTCCGGATGAGGATCTGGCCTCGATTCTGTGGCACGCCAGTCGGGCGCCGAGCGGGTCGAACCGGCAGATGTTCCGCTTCGTGGTGCTGCGCGACGGGCCTGTGGCCCGCAAGGCGAAGGCGCTGTTAGGCGAGACGTTCCGAGCGGGCTGGAACTCGAAGCGCTCCGGCGATGGCTATACGGAGGGCTCCGGCGCCACCGACGACTCCCGCAAAGCCCGCATGGCCCGAACGATGCAGCACTTCGTGGACCATTTCGAAGAGACGCCCGTGGTGGTCCTGGCGTGCCTGGTGCGCTACCGCAAGCCCACCCACGCCGAGGGTGCATCGGTGTATCCGGCAGTGCAGAACCTGCTGCTCGCCGCGCGTGCGTTGGGCTACGGCGGCGTGATCACCGGCTGGCACCGTGACTGCGAAGACGAGCTGCGAGAGGTGGTCGGCATTCCCGAGGGCGTGGCTGTGCACGCCACGATCCCGTTGGGCAAACCGGCTGGCCGGCATGGTCCGGTGCGCCGACGGCCGCTGCGCGAGCTGGTCTACGAGGACAGCTGGGACCAGACGGCGCCATGGGCGCAAGACCCGCCCGACACCCGATTCGCGTCGGCCGGTCCGCCGCGTGGATCGCCGGTCTGACAGTTCAGGCCGTCCGAGTCCGAGAGACGCTCTCAGACTGCTTCAGCTCGCGGTCGCGGCGGGCCTATCAGTGTGGCTCCACTGGGACCATGACCCGACATACACCCGCGGGCGACCCAGACCGCTGTGCTCCATGGCAAGCGCGTCGGTGCAGGCGCTGACACCCGATCCGCAATAGATGATCGTGTCGTCAGCCGCCGCGACACCTTCGGACTCGTAGCGGGCTCGCAGCGTCGCTGTGTCGGCGAAGAAGCCGTCGGCATCGAAGTTGTCGGCGAACGGCACGTTGGCCGCGCCGGGGATGTGCCCTGGTCGAGCGTCGATGGGCTCAGTCTCTCCCCGGTAGCGATCCGCGCCGCGGGCATCGATGAGAACTGCGTTCGGACTGGCACCGGCTGTGGCCGCTGCATCGATGTCAACGAACGCGCCATCGGGCCAGTCGCGCACCGGGCACATCATCGGCGCGCGGTGGCTCGGCTCAGTCGAGGTAGGGCCGGGCCACGCCTGCAGGCCGCCATTGAGCAGCGCCGCATCGTGGCCGAGGACGCGCAGCATCCATACGAGCCGGCTGGCGGGCAGTCCGTTCTGGTCGTCGTAGGCCACAACGGTGTCGGCGGGCCCAATGCCGAGGCTGCCCAGCGAGTCCGCAAAGCTCTGGGCGCTCGGCAGCGGATGTCGGCCGTGTTCGGGAGCGCCGTGCGCCGAGAGGTGCGCGTCGAGATCCACCCAGATCGCCCCGGCGATGTGACCCGCCAGATAGGCGTCGAGCCCCGAGCGTCCGTCGAGGTACCAGCGAACGTCGCACAGCACAATGTCGTCGCGGCCTGCAATGTCGGCCGCCGCCACGATGGGCGGCATCGATGCAGTCACAGCCATCAGCCCTGCCCGAACATCATCAGCCACTGCGCCACCACCGCACCCTCGGCACAGAACCGTGCATCAGCCCTGCCCGAACATCATCAGCCACTGCGCCACCACCGCACCCTCGGCACAGAACCGTGCATCAGCCCTGCCCGAACATCATCAGCCACTGCGCCTCGCTGGACGGCTTGAACACGTAGTTCATCTGGCGTGTGTGGCCCATCGTGGCGCTGGGCTCAAACGAGTACCGGTGCCCAGGAAACAGCACCGTGTCGTCGGGCACCTTGGACAGCGTGTCGTGAAGCGAGCGGTACATCGCCGCAGGGTCGCTGCCCGGCAGGTCCATGCGACCGCAGCCGTCGAGAAACAGTGTGTCCCCCGCCACCAGCGCGCCCTCCACCAGGAAGCACTGGCTGCCGGGCGTGTGGCCGGGCGTGTGAAGCAGCTCGATGTCGATGGCCCCCACCGACACGATGTCGCCGGGCGCGTGCAGCTCCATGTCGCTGGCAGAGATGCCCGTGGTCTTGCGCACCAGCTCGGCTTCAGGCGCCTGCAGGTGAATTTTCGTGCCCTGTCGTTCGAGCAGCTGAGCCACGCCTTCGATGCTGTAGCCCATCATGTCCCCGCCCACGTGATCGGCATGGAAGTGTGTGGCCAGCACCCCGGTGAGCACCATGTCGTCGGCTTCGAGAATGTCCAACAGGTCATCCACCGCGTACGCCGGGTCGACCACCACGGCCTCACGGGTCACCCGGTCGCCGATGAGGTAGGCGAAGTTCACCATCTGGCGCGCGATCGGATCGCTCGTGGCGAAGTCCTGGCCCGACAGCAGCTGCCGGAAATACAGCCGGTCGCCGGTCGGCAGCGGAATCACCTGCGGGGTATCGGACATAGCAGCGCACAGTACTTCGACCTGCCCCGAGCCGCCCTTCGCACCACAGCCACAGGACGGACCCCGCACATGACGGGATCACATGACAGCAACGTGTCGCTTTGGCAACGATGGACGGCGCTGACTGGTCCAGGGGCAGCGTGGCGCGACAGTATGGCTCTATGAGCCAAACGCCTGCCTCGCTGTCGGACTTCTACGAGATGGACGAGTTCCTCACCGACGAGGAGGCCATGATCCGCGACACGGTCGCGACGTTCGTGGCCAAGGAGTTCGACCCGATCGTCGGCGACCATTTCGAGGCGGGCACGTTCCCCTCTGAGTTGATCCCCACCATCGCCGACATGGGCCTGTTGGGCATGCACCTCGACGGCTACGGCTGCGTCGGCTCTTCGGGAACCGCGTACGGCGTTGCCTGCCGCGAGCTCGAAGCCGGCGACAGCGGGCTGCGCAGCTTCGTGTCGGTGCAGGGATCGCTGTGCATGTTCCCCATCTGGCGCTACGGCTCTACCGAGCAGAAGGAACAATGGCTGCCGCGCATGGCAGCGGGCGAGAGCATCGGCTGCTTCGGCCTGACCGAGCCCGACCACGGCTCCGACCCGACTTCGATGATCGCCCGGGCCGTGCGCCACGGCGACACCTGGGTGCTCAACGGCGCCAAGCGCTGGATCACCAACGCCGGACTCGCCGACTTGGCCATCGTGTGGGCAAACACCGATGACGGCTTCCGAGGCTTTCTGGTGCCCACCGACTCGCACGGCTTCGAAGCTCGCAAGATCCAGAACAAGCTGTCGCTACGCGCCTCGGTGACCGGTGAGTTCTACATGGACGACGTCGAGGTGCCCGAGTCGATGCGGCTGCCGGATGCGCTCAGCATCGGCGCACCGCTGAGCTGCCTGTCAGAGGCCCGCTTCGGCATTGCCTTCGGAGCGGTCGGCGTTGCGCGCTGCTGCTACGAGCAGGCGCTCGAGTACCAGCTGGGGCGACCGCAATTCGGCAAGCCGCTCGCCGGCTTCCAGATCAGCCAGATCAAGTTCGCCGACATGCTTACCTCGATCACCAACGCGAACCTCCAGGCCATGCGGCTGGGCCAGCTCAAGGACCAGCACCGGCTGCGCCCGCATCACATCTCGATGGCGAAGCGGCACAACTGTCGCGTCGCCATCGATGTGGCCCGCACCGCCCGGGCGATGATGGGCGCCAACGGGGTCTCCACCGAATATGCGCCGATGCGCCATGCAGCGAACATGGAATCGGTCATGACCTATGAGGGCACCGAAGAAATCCACGGCCTGATCCTCGGCCAGCAAATCACCAACATCCCGGCCTTCCGCTGACACCAACTGCGGCGGACGCACGACGCGGGGCCAACGGGTCCCGCACCACTCAGCATCAGGAGACGCCATGACCGCCACTGCGCACCCGAGACCTCGTCCAACCGTCGCCGGCCGGTGGCGATGGCTTGCTGTCGCTGCGGTCGTGCTGCTGGCAAGCACCGCATGCATCGGGGCCGGTTCCGACGACAGCGGCGACTCCGAAGCGTTCGCAACGGCGGGCGCGGTCGCCGACGAGCCGGCTAGCGAAATGGAGTTCATGTCGGAAGAGGGCGACCTCGACATGGCCGACGAGGAGATGTCCCTCGGCGGGGCGGCCGCTAGTGCGGAATCCGCAACAGTGCGTCAAACCGAATCAGACAGCGCCACGGCTTCGGGCGGCACGCCCGCTGTTCCCGCCGATTTGGGGCGCGACATCATCTACACCGCCTGGATCTCGGTGGAAGCGATCGATGTCTCCGCTGCAGCCGCCGAGGCGACATCCATCATCGAGAGCGTGGGCGGCTTCACGTTCGCCCAGCAGACCTCCACCCGGGGCCGTGCGCACACGACGCTGACGTTCAAAGTCCGTCCCGAGAAGTTTGCCGCGGCACTTGAGCGTCTCTCGGGCGTCGGCGAGCTGATGGAGCAGAACGTGAGCGCTGAGGACGTCACCGACATTGTCGTCGACCTCGGCAGCCGCATCGGCACCGCAGAGATCAGCGTGGACCGGCTGCGCGAGTTCCTCAGCCGGGCTGAAGACGCGAAAGGCGTCGCCGAGCTCGAACGCGAGCTCTCCGACCGCGAAACCAACCTCGAACGGCTTCGGGGCCAGCTGCGATCGCTGCGGGATCGAGTCGACCTGGCCACGATCACGTTGAACATCGACGAGGCTGCCGCGGCAGTGCCCACGTCTGCGCTGGCGATGCGGGCGTGGCTGAGCGCCGGTGACGAGGACCCCTGCCTCGGGTTCACCGAACTGACGGCACCGCCCGAAGGCGACGTGAAGTTCTGCTTCGAGCTGGAGAACAAAGGCGAAACGACGCTCACCGACGTGCGCCTCAGCTCGGATGCACTTCGCTTCTCCATGGGTGATCTGGTGGCCGGGGGCACCGACATTGAACGCCTCGAGCCTGGCGCCCGCGCGGTCACGACCCTCACCGAGCCTGTCAGCGAAGGCCGCATTGCCGGCCGTGTCGCTACCCGCGGTCTCGAAATCGATGTACAGGTACGCGCCGTGCCGGTGACCGACGCCGGCGACGAGCTGGCACAACTGGCTCGCAACGCAGATCTGTACCTGTACGTCGAGGAAGACGATTCCCCGCCGGGCTTCGGGGATGCGCTGAGCGGCGGTGCCAGCGCTCTGTTGGCAATCGGCAACGCCGTAATGCTGGTGATCGCGGCGCTGCTGCCGTTCCTGCCAATCATCGCCGTCCTCATCGCCGCAGCCTGGTGGTGGCTCCGCCGCCGCCGCAATCGGCGAGCCACTGCAACCTCCGACGCCGACGAGACCTGATCTCTCCGCAGGGCCCTTCGGGAGTGACAGGCCTCCGGGGGACACCTTTAGGCCGGTCTGTCGATGTCCGTCCATGTCCGACGCACGAAGAGTCGCGGCGGTGCAACGACTATGTCGATGTCTGAGGCACCGCTTCGGTGAACGTCATGCGATGAGACCGATGCTGTCTTTGGGCAGATACATACCCGCGGCTCGGAGTTCAGGATGCGCGACAGTGCCGGCGGCAAGCTCGCCGATCACTTCCGAAGGGGTCACACAGCGGAATGACGCACAGAGTTGCTCAAGGAGTTCCAACCTGCCTGTGAGCGTGAAATAGTTCGGCGTGGTGGTGTCGAACACCAAGGTCTGCGTCACTCGACGGACCCGAACTCCCGTCGATAGGCCTCCACCGCCAACTCAACTTGGGCTGGCAGCTCCGACATGGCCAGTGTGTCCCACAAGAGTTCAGTAGCGCGTTCCGCAGTGAGCTTGCGGCGTCTGTACGCAGAGAGCACACGTCGTCCGTACTTGGGAGGAACGGCGGGAGCCTCCATTTCTGGTTGCCACTGCTCGCCGAGCTCGATGTAATCGACGCGTGAAGGCGATCGACTCACCAAGTCCTCATAGGTACCCGCATCAACGAGACCGCCGTTGCGCAATTGGGCACACACAGCCGTCCAGCTCATGCGATACCGCACCCCCGCCGCTACTGCGGCGAGCCGCATGTCCGGCCCAAACTCCTCGAGCAAACCGCGCGCATCGTCGATGGGCAGCAGCAAATGGATCGCAAATGCATTAATCAGACGCTCTGTGTCGTCCTGAGGCGAAACGCCAACTTCGGGAGCGTAGGCGTCTTGGAAGACGTGGTGGCCGATCTCGTGAGCGAGATTGAAGCGGCGGCGGCCCGGTTCCTGCTTGCCGTTGATGACAGCCACTCCGACATCTTCGAGGGCGACGTATGCGGCATCTCCTCCCTTGGGCCCAAGATCGAGCGAGAAGGCAAACAGGCCGATCCGCTCAGCATGAAACTGAAGATCGAGCAGCGGACCAGTGGGTTGGTCGAGGTGTCGACGCAGCGCGGACGCCGCTTGCTCTGCGTCTTCAACGGACTCTGGCGGGACGAAGACGAAACGTTCGAACCTGGGTAGCTCACCCACCTGACGCAAGTAGTCGATGTCGCGGGCGATCCAGTCGACGCGTGCATCAAGGAGCGCCGACACCCCACGGACGTTGGGATCTGCGCGCCTGCTCACCACCGCCGGTGGCGACTCGCTGAAGAACCAGTCCACGGGACGGCGGAGGATGTCGGCGAGGCGGACGAGCTCGACCGCCCCCACGTTTCGCTTGCCCGCTTCAATCTTGGTAATCGCGGTGCGATCCAAATTTATCGCTGTACCCAGATCAGACTGCGTCATGCCCGCGAGTTCGCGCGCCTCAGCAACTCGGGTGCCCAGGTCAGCCATAGGCTCGCTCTTCACTGTGCCATATTCGCACATTCGCAGCCGAATTCCACTCGTGAATGCTGACGATTCTGTTTCAAGAAGCTCCACCGAAAATTGCCGCTCGCGGAACCGGACAGATTCGGACAGATCGTGCGGCGAGGGCTGGATGTCCGTTTGTGTCCGGCACGCCGGGGCAGACTCTGTTCATGCGAGTCGGACTGCGGGTTGAGGCGGTTGCAACCACCGGCATTTACTGCCGGGCCGAATGCTCGGCTCAGCCGCATCCGCACAAAGTGTCGTGGTACTCCAGCTCGGTGGCTGCCGAGGCCGCGGGCTACCGGCCGTGCCTGCGCTGCCGACCCGAACGCCGTGCCGGTTCGCTGGCCGATCTCGATGTCCCGGCGCCAGTCGCTGCGGCGCTGCTGGCAATCACCGACGGCTTTCTCGACGACCATGACGAGGAAGCTCTCGCCACGCGCGTCGGCTACAGCGGCCGCCAGCTGCGTCGGCTGTTCGAAGCACACGTCGGAGCGACGCCCGCAACCATCGCGCGGTCGCGGCGGGCGCACTTCGCCCGCCGCCTGATCGACGACACCGACTTGCCGTTCGATGCGATTGCGCGTGCTGCGGGACTTGGCGGGCCCCGCCAGCTTCACCGCGCCATAACGACAACGTTCAAGTTCACCCCCACCGAACTGCGCTCGAAGCGACGCCGGGGCGAGCGGGCGGGCCTCGATGGCGGCCTCGAACTGCTGGTGCCCTACGTCGCGCCGTTCAATTTCCAGGCATTTGCCGAACATCAGGCGTCGCGGGCCATCCCAGGCGTGGAAGCCGTGAACTCTGGCGCCTACACCCGCAGCATCAGCGTGTGCGGCTACGCAGGCATCGCCAAAGTAAGCGATGCCCGAGACTCACAGCACGTCCGGCTGCGGCTGCATCTGCCGACTTACGACTCGATCATCGACGACGTGGCCCGGTGCCGGATCCTTCTGGGCACCGACGCCGACCCCACTGACGCCGCCGCCGTGCTGGGCGACGACCCGATCGTCGGACCGCTGATCTGCGCCGCACCCGGTCTGCGAGTGCCGCGGTCGTGGGACCGGTTCGAGACCGCCGTGCGGATCGTGGTGGGACAACAGATCTCGCTGGCCGGTGCTTCCACCATGTGCGGGCGCATCGTGGCGCGCCTAGGTACGCCAATCGACGCTGGAGGCGAAATGAGCGACGAAGGGGGCGCGCCGGTCACCCATCTGTTCCCAAGTGCGACGGCGATCGCGGATGCCGGAGTCGTTGCCCTCGCCGGGCTCGGATTCACGCAACGGCGCATCGACACGATCGTCGGCCTGTCTCAGGCGGTGGCGAACGGCGACATCGATCTGCGCTCAGCTGAGCCCATCGACGACGCCGTAGCGCGTCTGTGCGAGCTCGCGGGTATCGGTCCGTGGAGCGCGCACCTCATCGCCATGCGAGTGCTGGGCCACGACGACGCCTTCCCGGCCGGCGACCTGGGCCTGCGGCGCAACGTCGCCCACCTCGTCGGCCACGATGTCAGCGCCCGCGAATTGGAGGCCTTGGCGCAGCGCTGGCGCCCCTACCGTGCCTGGGCAGCGCAGCACATCTGGCACGCCGGCAACGGCGGGGCCAGCCGCGCCGCCGCATGGTCCCCCGATCCAGCCATCTCGGCCGAGTCGGCCGTCTCAGCCAGATCAGCCATCTCGAACCCAACCGACCGGAGCAGCACATGAGCCCGACCCCTCCCGCCGACGACCGCAACGCCGCCGATGCGGACGAGCACTGGTGCACCACCATCGCAAGCCCCATCGGTCCGCTCGGGCTGGCGGCCACCGACCGCGGCCTGCGCGCCGTGTCGTGGCACGGCGACGAAACCACCGTCAAGCTGCCGGAGGTGATGCGCGACGATCCGGATCATCCGGTGCTGGCGCAGGCTGCCGCGCAGATCACCGAGTACTGGAGCGGCGAGCGCACCAGTTTCGACCTGCCCCTCGATCTGCGAGGCACCGAGTTCCAGGTGGCGGCGTGGCGGGCACTGGGCGAGATCCCGTACGGCAGCACTCGCAGCTACGGCGAACAGGCGGCCCTGATCGGGCGGCCAAGAGCCGTGCGAGCAGTCGGGCAGGCGAACGGCCGCAACCCCGTGCCGATTGTGCTGCCATGCCATCGCGTCATCGGCGCCGACGGTTCGCTCACCGGCTTCGGCGGCGGCCTGGACACCAAGAGCCTGCTCCTGCGCCACGAGGGCGCACTGGACTAGCGCCTGTGATCCGCACTTCGGAAGCTGGGTGCGCGAGGAGGGACTTGAACCCTCACACCCTTACGGGCACAGGCACCTGAAGCCTGCGCGTCTGCCAATTCCGCCACTCGCGCGTGGGCGAGACAGACTACCCGCCCTGTGGGGACGCCCGATTTTCCGACCCGCGTGTCGGGACTGGCGCAGAATCAGGACTCTGCGACGGGCCGTTCTAGACTCGGCCGTCGTGGGCGACCACAACTTGGTCGACAGCGACGGAACGACCTACGAACTTGGCGTATCAACCGTCATCGGTCGCCGCGGCGATTGCGACATCGTGCTCGACGGCCCCAGAGTGTCACGTCGGCATGCCCACATACGCGACACGGGGGACGGTCTGTTGCTCGTAGATGTTGCCAGCGTCAACGGCACGCTGCGCAACGACATCGAGGTGGTCAGCGAGCGACTCGTCGATGGTGACACCGTCACCATCGACGAGCACAAGCTGCGCTTGGAGCTGGGTTGATGTCCGATCAGCTCATCCGGCTGCTGGCATTCGGCGTCATCGTCCTGCTGTACCTGTTCTTCTTTCGAGTGCTGCGTGCGGTGTGGGCGGGCGTGGCCGCTCCACGCAACCAGAGCAGCTGGAAGTCGCTGCTTGCATTCCGAGGCGACGGACGCGAGGACGGAGTTGTCGTCGCGCAACCGGTCGCGCTTGTGGTGCGCTCGCCGCTGGACGCCCAAGGGCGACGTCACCTGCTCGGCGACGCGCTGACCATCGGGCGCAGCGAGGAGTGCGACGTTGTCATCGACGACAGCTACTCGTCCACCGAGCATGCCCGGCTGTATCGCCGAGGGGGCCAGCACCTGCTCGAAGACCTCGGCTCGACCAATGGCACCTACCTGAACCGCCAGAAGGTGGCCACGACATCGGTCGTCCGCCTCGGCGACTACGTCCAAGTCGGCTCGACCGTGTTCGAAGTCAGCACGTGAGCCAGCGCTGCGGGCTCGGTACCCCATTCGCGGTCAACCCGCGCACCGCCGTCGCGCGGCTCCCGCACCGCCCGGCGGGTGCCGAGGCGACGTTGAGCGGCAAGACTGTGCAGCCATGAGTGCCGCAGCCCGCCAGATGCGCATTCGCTGGGGCGGAGCATCCGACAGGGGTCTGCGCCGCTCGGAGAACCAGGACGCCATGTACGCCGACATCGGCCTGTTCGTGGTTGCCGACGGCATGGGCGGCCATCTGGGCGGCAGCGTCGCGTCCAGCCTCGCAGTGAGGACCGTGGCGGCGAACTCGCCGTCCACGCCTGACGAACTGTTGGCGGCGGTGCGTCACGCTAATCAGGTTGTACTTCACCGCTCGGAGGCGCATCCCGATCTGGCAGGCATGGGAACCACGCTGTGCGCCATCGCTGTGGTGGAGCGCGACGAAAGCCGGGTCTGGTGCCTGGTCAACGTGGGCGATTCCCGCGTGTACCGGTACCAGAGCAGTGAGCTGACCCAGATGACCATCGACCACAACTTCGTGGCCGAGATGATCCGCGCCGGCGACCTCACCATCGACGAGGCCGCCGACCATCCGCGGCGCAACACGCTCACGCGAGCCATCGGGGTCGAGCCCGAGGTCAGCGTCGACGACTGGATCCTCGACCTCACCGGCAACGACCGCTTCCTGTTGTGCACCGACGGCGTCACCAACGAGCTCGCTGACTTCGAGATCGCCGAGGTGCTGGACAGCGAGCAGCACCCATCCGAGATCGCCCGAGCGCTGGTGCGCCAAGCCAACGACAAGGGCGGCCGAGACAACTCGACGGCACTGGTCGTGGACGTCGTCATCGATTCTGTCGATGTCGGGCCCGAGAACCCGGCTGCTGTGCAAACGCAGGCCAACCCCGACGCCGGAGGCACCACGAAGCGGCGCAGCTGGCGGCGTTCCCGCTCGCGTTGAGGCCCCAGCTGCGCGCCCGCCGCCGCACCGATGCCGCGCTCGGGGCACTTGCCGTCGTCATCGTCGGCGGCGTGTTTGCGGTCGCTGCTGTCGGCGTCACCCGCGATGCCGACGCCGACGCGCTGTGGTCCAGCGCTGTCTGGCTCGGCGTAGTGCTGATGTGCGGCGTGCTGGCACGCCTGGCCATCTCGCGGTTGGCCCCGCGCAGCAACGAGGTCATCTTCGGCATCGTCGCCTTGCTCATCGGGCTCGGCTGGGTCTTCGTCGCGCGCATCGACCCCGCGTTGGCGCGCGGGCACGCGTTCGCCGTAGCGGCGGGCTTTGCTGCGCTCGTCGGGACGTTGTTCGCCCTGCGGCGCCTGGACTGGCTGCTGCGCAAGCCGGGCACATGTGCGCTCGCCGCGGCTGTCGGAATCGGCCTGGGCAACTTTGGCGTCGGCGGCATCGACACCTCGGGCGGCGTCTACGACCCCCCGCCCCTCTGGCTGGCACTGGGACCGCTCAGCGTCCAGCCCAACGCCGTCGCCAAACTGTTGATCGTCATTGCGGCCTGCGGGCTCACCATCACCGCGCCGCGGTGGCTGCCGGCACAGCTGCTGCCGCATCGCCACGCTGCGGGAGCCATCGTCGCAACCGTCGGCGCGTGGACGCTGCTCGTCACTCAGGGCGACTTCGCGCTCTCGCTCGTCGTGTTCGCCGCCGCCTGGCTGCCGCTATGGCTCGATGGCACAGAGGGTGGAAGCGGCAACCTGCGAGTCGTCGGGCTCGCGGGCCGTACGCGTGCTCTCGAAGCGGTGGTCGCGACGTACGCGGCAGGCACAGCCGTGCTGACCTCGGTGTACGACCCGCTGTCATCGCAGGTGCGCCACTGGTTGGACCCCTGGACAGCACCAGGGAACGCAGCATCGGTCGAGGCAGGCTTCGCGTTCAGCACCGGAGGCATCGGCGGCGTCGGTCCCGGCCTTGGCGCGCCCGAACGCATTGCCGGGGCGCACAGCGACTTCGTGTTCGCGGTCATCTCCGAAGAGCTCGGGATTCTGGGCGGTGCTGCGGTGCTGGCCGCATTCGTACTCCTCATCGGCATCGGCGCGGGCATCGCGCAGCGCGCTCGCGGCACGAATCGCTTGCTGGCTGTGGGGGTCACCGCCGTGCTCGGCTTGCAGGCACTCCTGTGCATCGCCGGCGAATTGCGCCTGCTGCCGCAAACGGCGCTCGCATTGCCGTTCGTTGCCTACGGGCCAGCCGCAATGGTGGGCAGTTGCATGCTGACAGCCGTTCTCTTGGGCGTGTCGGACTCCGATGTCGGGGCCCGCCTGGCACAAGGCGCCGCCGCTGCGCCGCCGCCTGCGCCGCCGCGCAGCTCACCAGAACGCCAGAGACTGGCCCCAACGGGCGAGTTGCACGTCCCCGCACCCCCAGCCGGTCCCACACCGACCGAAGAGTCGACCCTCGCCCACGCAATCGAGCCGGTGACACCCGAACCGCCGAACGACGAGCTGCCCGCATCGTGAATCGTCGAATAGCGAAGCTCACCGTCGTACTCGTCGCAGGGTTCGTCGTGCTGCTGGTCCAGCTCACCAACCTCGGGTATTTCTCGGCGGAAGATCTCCGGGCGCACCCTCGCAACACACGGTCGGCAATCGCGTCGATCGGCATCGCACGGGGTGCAATCACCACCGCTGACGGCGAGACCATCGCGCCCGCGTTGGACGGCAACAACGATTCCGGCTCGCCGCAGTTGCGCGACTACCCCCATGGGCACCTGTATGCCCACATCGTCGGTTATCTCTCGCCGACGCTGGGAGTCGCCGGTCTGGAACGCACCTACAACTCCCATCTCTCCGGCAGCGCCGCGGACATCTCGATCACCCGACTGGCGGATCTGTTCGCTGACAGCGGCCGTGTCGGCGATTTGGATCTCACCGTCCATCACGGCACACAGCTCACCGCACGAGCAGCGCTCGGCGACCGCGACGGCGCCGTGGTCGTGCTCGATCCTGCCACCGGTGCAGTCATCGCAATGTGGTCAAGACCGAGCTTCGATCCCAATGAGCTGACTGGCGCATCAGACACTGGCGAAACCGGAACCGATACGCGTCGGCAGCCGACACTATCGCTTGCCTACCAGCGCTACTACGAGCTGATTGCGGAGGCACCCGAGGCCGACGAGCTGATCCGACGGGCAGTCCGATCCCACGGCGTCACGGGTATGGACCTTCCCGCAGAACTCGACGGCAGCGGCTCTCGCAGCGACACAGCCATCACGCCGTTGCAGCTCGCACTCGCCGCTGCAGCGGTCGCCAACGAGGGCGCACTGACACGCCCATTCGTCGTCCAGCGCATCACGGCCCGACCGGCATCACAGCCAGCATCGGGCGAGCCGTCTGCGGGCAGCGGCATCGAAGCGACAGAACCGACCGATGTGGCCCAGCTGTTCGATTCCGGCGAGGCAGCAGATCTGCTCCGTCAGATGGCCGCCGCCGCCGAGCAGGCATCGCTGCGTCTGGCCCCGACCGAGACCACCCAAACCAGAGCAGCTGTGGCCGAAGGCGTCGTCGTCACCGTCGACGCCACAACCGCAGCCGTCACGCAGATCGGCGAATGGGCGGTGCTGCTGGCGCCGGCGGAAAATCCGGTGGTCGCAGTTGCCGTCGTCGTCGAGACAGATGTGCGGCTTGACGCAGACGAGCGGCAGCCCGGCGGTACCTTGGCATCGTTGATCGCTGCAACCGCAGCAGAAGCCGCGCTTGCACGCCGGGCCATCCCGACCTCGGTCGTCGACGGTCCCTGAACCGACTCCCGCAGGCGCACCCCGCCGGACCGGCGGACCGATTCGGCAAACCCGTTCCCCGAGACTGCTCAGTGCCCATGGCAGACAACGACAACCCGATCTTCGGCGGCCGTTACGAGCTGTTCAGCCGCATCGCGCGAGGCGGGATGTCCGAGATCTTCTTGGGACGCGATCGGTTGCTGGACCGGCCGGTCGCCGTCAAGGTGCTATTCCCGGAACTCGCCAACGACTCGTCGTTCGTCGAACGCTTCCGCCGCGAAGCACAGGCGGCTGCGAACTTGAGCCAACCCAACGTGGTCGGCGTGTACGACTGGGGCAACCACGACGGCACCTACTACATCGTGATGGAGTACGTCGAAGGACGCAGCCTGGCCGAGGTGATCCGCAGCAATGGCCCGCTGCATCCGGACCGGGCGGCTGACATCGCTATCGACATCGCCGCGGCGCTCGCCTTCGCCCATTCGAACGGCGTCGTTCACCGCGACATCAAGCCCGGCAACGTCATGATCACCCAATCGGGCCAAGTCAAAGTCGCCGACTTCGGCATCGCCCGGGCGCTCGGCGGCGGCTCGGACGACCTGACGCGCACAGGCTCCGTCATGGGCACCGCCACCTACCTGTCCCCAGAACAGGCCCAAGGACAAGACGCCGACCCGCGCAGCGACGTGTACTCGCTGTCGGTCGTGCTCTACGAGATCCTGACCTCGGGACCGCCGTTCACCGGCGACAGTCCGGTCTCCATCGCCTACAAGCACGTCCAAGAACCGCCGGTGCCACCGTCGCGCTTCAACGCCGACGTACCGCACGAGCTCGAGGCCATCTGCCTGCGCGGTCTCGCAAAGGAGCCCGCAGCGCGCTACGGCTCGGCTGCGGAAATGCGCAACGACTTGCTGCGCTTCCGTGCTGGCCAGCCAACACATGCCGCCGCGGTCGACATCACGGCCTACTTCCCCGCCATCAAGACGGAGCCCGCGCCGGCTGCGGTACCCGCGACCGCGCCGGCGGCCGCCGAGCCGCCTGTCTATGGCGCACCCCCGACGCCTCCGCAGGGCTACGGCGGCTATCCGCCCGCATACCCGCCAGCTCCCACCGCCGTCGAGCCGCCCGACCGCACGCCCATGTGGATCACGCTGTTGGTCGTGTTGTTGCTGGTCATTGCAGGGCTCGTGTTCCTGCTCGTCAACGATCGTGGCCCGACGACGGGCATCGCAGCACCGGACGACACTTCCGACGTTCGGCTGCGAGTGCCGAATGTCGTCGGATTGCATTTCGCCGAAGCCGAGCGCGAACTGGGAGATGTCGGCTTCGATTTCGTCACGATCGAATTCTCCGAACGCGACGACATCGAGGAGAACGTCGTCTTCCAGCAGAACCCACGTGCAGGCCTGCTGCTGGCCGAGCCGAACAACCCGGACCGTCCGATCACGCTGTTCGCCGCGGCGCCGACAACGCTCGTGACGGTGCCCAATGTGTTCGGCAGGCCGTATCCCGAGGCCGAAGCGGTGCTCGTCGCGGCAGGTTTCAGCGTCGAGCGAGTTGACGTGCGCAACGACAGTCTCGAAGTCGGACAGGTGACCGAGCAGAGCATCGCAAGCACCGAAGAGCGACCTGCAGGGACCGAGGTGACGCTGACGGTTTCGGCGGGTCGGGGCGAGGTGGAGGTTCCGCGCCTGGTCGGGCAGACCATCGACGACGCGCGCGTCACACTGGCCCGCCTCGGTCTCGTCGACCGCGTCGAGCGGGAGTTCTCCACCGAGTTCAGCGAAGGCTCCGTCATTCGCAACAGCCCCGAAGCCACCGATTCGGTGGAGCGGGGCAGCGTGGTCACGCTGATCGTCTCCGATGGGCCCGAAGAGCTGGTCGTGCCGTCGCTGGAAGACTTCGGCACGTCTCTTGCCGACCGGATCGAAGACGCACTGGTGACAATGGGCTTCTCGGTGAAGCGCTCGGCGCGCGAGGTGTCGAATCTCGATGTCAATACGAACGTTGTTCGCGAGGTCAGTCCCGAGCCCGGAACCGTGCTCATCGCCGGATCCGAGGTCGTACTCCACCTGTTCAAGCCGCCAGAGATGGCAACGGTCCCAAGCCTGCAGGCCCTCGGAACCTTCGAACCCGACGACGCGACTGCCGCGATGACAGAACTCGGTTTCACCGTCGAACGGCGCACCCAAGAGGTCGCGGGCGGAGACGCCGCCGACGGGCAGGTGATCACGTTCGAACCTGCACCCGGCACGGTCATCAGAATCAACTTCGATACCGTCACCATGGTGATCGGCGAAGCCCTCGACGAATCGAGCTCTGGCGAAGAGCCCGCCTCCGAGAGCGGAAGCCCGAGCGAGTCGTGAACCGCGTGTTCCCGCGACGCGAGGCTTTGATGCTTCTAGGGTGAGCTGCCATGGCAAGGCCACGCAAGACCAGCCGCATCACTCCCAAGGGCACTCGCCCGCAGAACGCGCAGCAACAACAGCACGCTGCCAGCAGCCACGTTCCCCAGAGCGCGCCGTGGTTCGGTTGGCTCATCGGCGCACTGCTGGCCGCCGGCACTGCGGTGATCGTGTCGAACTACCTGAGCTGGCTGCCCAGCAGCCCCCACAGTGCATGGATTGCGGTGGGTTTGGGTGTCGTGCTGGTCGGCATCCTGCTCGCGACCCGCTGGCGATAGCCGCATTCACCGAGTCAAGAGGGACGCCGCAACACGGGGATATGGCCCGAGCGGCTCATGACATACCTGAGAACCAGTGAATGACACTGATGTGATTTCCCCAGGTTGTGGAAAATCTGTGCAGAACCAGCGCTACTCGTCAGCGTTCGCCACCAGATCCATGTCCTCGCTGCAGCACCGAGGCGGTTCGGGGTGCTGAACCGGTGCCCGGGTCATGCGCATCTCGGTTCCGCACAGGCTGCAGCGGTAGGTCAAGCGCACTCGGCGTAGCTCCCCCGGTGGGGGCGGCGGCGGAATCGGCCGCGAGAACGTCGCCATCATCCGTAGACCGAGCCGGTACACGACGTAGATGAACACCAGCGACAGCGGAACTGCCAGCCACAGGCTCACGCGATCACGCTAGTGGCGCGCGACCGGGAGCGTGGGCAGGTGCTTTGGCAGGACTCTTGGGTGTGCGAGAGTGGCGGCATGCGGCCCAGTGGGACCGAGCCAGGGGACTTTGTCGACTACGACATGGACCTGTTGGAAGCTCAGCGGCGCACCAGGATGCGATCTGCGCTTGAGGCCAGCCGAATCGAGCTGTCTGAAGAACTCGGCCTCGAACTGCATGTCGCCAACGAAGGAAACGAGCTGGTGCTCGCCGACGCTGACGGCATCCGCTATCGAGCGACCATGAATCCCCAGGGCCGCCTGGTGCTCACCGCAGTGCGGGGCGCAAGCCTGCTGTAGCGCCGCAGCGGATCAGCGGCCGCGTACAGGCGCGGCCCGAAAGGCCCGTTCGAGCATGGAGGGCTGCTCTTGGGGCAAAGGTTCGGCGAGTGCCTCGGGTTCGGGCCGCGAACGGGGCTCGAAGAGCGGCTCCGTGATATCGGCGGGCATCGGCTCCGGCTTGGGTTCGGCGACTCGCTGGTCCTGGAAGTCCCAGCCCAGCGGGACGCGGATCCGGTCAGCGTGCATTGGGCACAGCGGGACGACGACGTCCCGATTGCGACGTGCTCCCGCCATCGTTGCGGCGTCGAGATCGTAAATCCACGCCATGGTGCGGACGATGTCATAGCCCAGACCCGCCGTGGCCGCCTCAGTGCACGTTCCCCGCACGCATTGCAACATGGCCCTCGAAAGTACTGGCGCATCGCCGTCCGAACGGGGATATGCAACCGTGACCAGCAGTGCCGCACTCAGAATCGTCCACCTCGTTTCGGTAGGGTTCTCTGCGCTCGGCGCAGGCAAGCGCTGCAGGTGCGAATGAGAGGAGCCGCTGTGGTTGGCGGAGCATTGAGATCAGCGAGCATGGACGATTTCGACCTGCGGATGTCGACTTCGGTCGAGCCGCTGTATGAAGCCGTGAAGACGTTCATCCGCGACGAGGTCGATCCCATCACCGAAGAGTTCCACCGCCTCGGCGAGAACCGCGAAGAGCGCTGGAGCTGGGGGGACGGGCAGCTCGAACTGCTGGAAGTTGCCAAGACCAAGGCACGCGAGCAGGGCCTGTGGAACTTCTTCCTGCCCGACGCCGAGACCGGCCAGGGCCTCAGCAACCTCGACTACGCCTACATCGCCAACGAGCTGGGCAAGAACCGGCTGGCGTCGGAGTGCCTGAACTGCTCCGCGCCTGACACCGGCAACATGGAAGTCCTGGAGCGTGTAGGCACCGCCGAGCAGAAGCAGCAGTGGCTTGAACCGCTGCTCGAGGGCAAGATCCGCTCTGCCTACGCCATGACCGAGCCGGCCGTGATGAGCTCGGACGCCAAGCAGGTGCAGACCAACGCTGTGCTCGACGGCGAAGAGTGGCTCATCAACGGCGAGAAGTTCTACATCTCAGGGGCGGGCGACCCGCGCTGCAAGATCATGATCACGATGGTCCGCACCAACCCCGATGCGGACACCTACAAGCAGCAGTCGCAGATCCTCGTGCCGATCGACGCACCGGGCGTGAACATCCTGGGCCCGATGCACGTCTTCGGCTCTGACGACGCCCCGCACGGACACATGCACATTACCTTCGAGGACGTGCGCGTGCCCAAGGACAACATCCTGCTCGGCGAGGGCCGGGGCTTCGAGATCAGCCAGCTGCGTCTTGGCCCGGGCCGCATCCACCACTGCATGCGCTCCATCGGCGCCGCCGAAAAGGCCATCGAGATGATGGTGGACCGGGGCTTGTCCCGTGAGGGCTTCGGCAAGAAGCTCATCAACCTGGGCAAGAACATGGAGATCGTCTCGCGCTCACGCATCGAGGTCGAGGCCATGCGGCTGATGGTGCTGCGTGCCGCGAAGGCCATGGACACGCTCGGCAACGCAGAGGCCCGCGTCTGGGTCAGCGCCGTCAAGGCGATGGTGCCCGAGAAGTGCTGCGACATCATCAACGAGTCCATCCAGATGCACGGCGCTGCCGGTGTCTCGCAATGGTTCCCGCTGGCTGACATGTGGCACGCGCAGCGCACGTTGCGGCTTGCCGATGGTCCCGACGAGGTACACCACCACGTCGTGGCGCGCTCGGAGGTCAAGAACCGCGAGAGCGAGCGGTCCATGGGGCTCGTGACCGACCACACGCTGGGCGGGCCGGTTGCGCCGGCCATGGCGTTCTCGGGGCCGTAGCCGCTGGCAACGCGTTAGGCGTGGGTGGGGTTTCCTAGGCGGTCTAGGGCCCAGTCGCGGAGCTCTACTTTTCGGATCTTGCCTGAGGGCGTGGTGGGCATCTCGTCTACGAAGATCACATGGCGGGGGATCTTGAAGCTGGCTATGCGGCCGCGGCAGCGCTCTAGGAGGGCATCTTCGGTGAGGTCGGTTGGGGCTGTGGCGGTGCGCTGCACGAAGGCGACGGGGACCTCGACTAGTCGGGGGTCGGGGTAGCCGACTACGGCTAATTGTTCGACGCCGTCGACATCGAGCAGGTAGCCCTCTACTTCTGCGGGTGAGACGTTCTCGCCGCCCACTTTCAGCATGTCCTTGTGGCGGCCGATGAAGACCGCGTGGCCGTCGGGCCGCATCCGGGCGATGTCGCCGGTGTCGAGCCAGCCGTCGTTGTCGAGCACTTCGGCGGTGGCTTCGGGGCGGCGCCAGTACTCCTCCATCACCGTGTAGCCCCGGACGAACAGCGCCCCAGGAACGTCGGGCGGGCATTCGTCGCCGGTGTCGGGGTCGCGGATCTGGAACTCGATGTCGTCCATCGGGTAGCCGGAAGCCTCGCTGCGCTGCTCGACGCTGTGGGTGGGGTGGCTGCAGCTCACGAACGCCCACGACTCGCTCATGCCCCAGCCGGAAACCGTCGGGCAGAACACTTCTTGTGCCCGGCGGGCCACTGGGGTGGACGACTCCATGCCTGCAGCCAGGGTTCCCATCCGCAGGCTGGACACGTCGCGGGGGTGCTCTTGCTGAGCCCGCAGCAGGTCGCCCCAGTGCGAATCGAACCCGTGCAGGACCGTGCCGCCGAGCGACTCGACTTCTGCCAGGATCGCCGCAGGGTCGAAGACGTCGAACAGCACTTGGCAGCCACCGGAGAGCACCGCCTGGATCGACACTTCGCCGAAGCCGAACAGGTGGAACAGCGGCAGGTAGCTCATGTGAATGTCGTTGTGGGTGTGGCCCAGCAACATGGCGCGCTCACGGCTGTTTCGCAACGGCCGGTGGGTATGCACGACGCCCTTGGGGTGCCCAGTCGTACCCGAGGTATACGCCAGCATCATGCGGTCGTCGACGGTCACGCTGGCTGCCCGTTCGGCTAGCTCGGCGTCGGTAACGCTCTCGCCCGCGGTCAGCAGGCCGCCCCAGCTCCCGGTGTCCGCAAGGCTGTCATCACGGGGCTCGCCGGTGAACACGAGGCGCTCCAAGTGCCCTGCCTCAACGATCCCGGGGTAGGCCTCGCAGAGCATCTCGCGGTAGTCGATCGGCCCCGAGCGGTCGATCGAGATCATGAACCGGCTCTCGGACTGCGCCACCGTGTAGGCGACATCGTCGGTGCGGTAGCGGGTGTTCAGCGGCACGATGCAGCACCCCACCTTGGCGATGGCGTACTGGAGCCACAGCCACTCGGGGAGGTTGGTCATCCACACGGCCACGTGGTCGCCCCGCTGGGCCCCCAGCGCCATCAAACCCTTCGCCACACGGTCCACCTCGGCGGCGAAGTCGGCGTAGTTCCAGCGCCGCTCGCCGAAGACCACCGCCGGGCGGTCCCCCCACATGCGAGCCGCTCGATCAACGGCATCCCCGAGCAGCAGCCAGTCGTATTTCGCACCTTCAGCCATCGCCGCAGCGTAGGCCAACGTTCCCGTAACACGCCCAGCCGATGGGCCGCACCGATGAGTCACTACGGACGCGAACCGGCGGCGGGGCTACGTTGAGCGAGTTCGTGCGTTCGTGGGCACTGGTGGTCCGAGCCACCTGCAGCCCGAAGGAGTGGTGCCGCCGTGGAATTTGACCTGATGACCGGCTCCTCAACGTGGGGTGAGGCCGCCAAATTGGCGCAAGCCGTCGAAGGGGCCGGTTTTTCCGGGATGCTCTACACCGAGACCGGGCAGGTGCCGTGGATGCAGCTCGCCGCGGCCGCCACAGCAGCCCCCAGCCTGACCTTCACCACCGGCATCGCGGTCGCGTTCCCCCGAAGCCCGATGGTGTCAGCACAGCTCGCCTGGGAACTCGCCGGCGAGACCCGCGGCCGCTTCCGGCTGGGGCTCGGCAGCCAGGTGAAAGGCCACATCGTGCGGCGCTACTCGTCGGAGTTCGATCGCCCTGCGGCGCGTATGCGCGACTACGTGCTCGCAGTGAAGGCGTGCCTGCGGGCCTTCCGCCGCGAGGAGAAGCTCAGCCACGAGGGCGAGTTCTTCAACCTCAGCCTGCTGCCCGCTCAGTGGACACCGCGCAAGCACGATTACGGCGACGTCAAGGTTGACATCTCGTCAGTGGGGCCGATCATGAACGGGGTGGCGGGCGAAGTCGCCGATGGCGTGCACGTCCACCCAATGCACACGATGCACTACATCCGAGAGCGGCTGCTGCCCGAGGTGGCCCACGGCGCCGGGCGGGCCGGCCGCGATGTCACCGAGATCGACCTGATCGTGCCCGTTTTCGCAGCGCCGGGAGACTCGCCCGAAGAGCTGGCCCCGCTGATCCGCCGGGCCAAGACACAGATCGCCTTCTATGGCACCACCCCGAACTACTCGTTCCAGTTCACCGATCTGGGGTACGAGGGCGTCACCGAGAAGCTGCGCGACCTGATGCGCACAGGCGACATCGCCAGCATGGCCGAGGTCATCACCGATGACATGCTCGAGCACTTCGCCCTTGTCGCACCCTGGAACGAGATGGCCGACCGGCTGAAAGACCGGTATGGCGGCACTGCGGCCCGGGTGGTCATGTACTTGGCCGAGGAGCAGATCCGCAAGGACCCCGACATGATTCACAAGTGGGGCGAGGTGGCGCACGCCACACGCTCGTGAGCGAGCCTTTGCAGGGACGTTTAGCGACACACTATGGCGACAGGAGAAGACGTGACTGACAACGGCAACGCGGACCGGGTGGCATTGGTGACCGGCGGTGGCCGAGGCATCGGGCGAGAGATCTGCCTGGGACTGGCCCGCGACGGACGAAGGGTGGCCGTGGCTGACCTGCGGGTGCCTGAGGCCACCGAGACGGCCGCAGCGATCAACGCTGAGCGCGGCGGCGAATCCGCCAGAGCCATTGCCGTGCCCATGGACGTGGCTGATTCTGATTCGGTGACTCAGGGCTTGGTGGCGGTGGCCGACGAGCTCGGCCCGGTCGAAGTCCTCGTCAACTGCGCCGGATGGGACGAGCTCAGGCCCTTCGGTACAACCGATGAGGACTTCTGGGACCGTGTCATCGAGATCAACTACAAGGGCCCGCTGCGGACCACGCATGGATGCCTGCCCGCCATGATCGAGGCGGGCTTTGGCCGGATCGTGAACATCGGGTCCGACGCCGGACGGGTGGGCTCGTCGGGCGAGGCCGTCTATTCCGGTGCCAAGGGCGGCGTCATCGCCTTCACGAAGACCATCGCCCGCGAGGTGGCGCGCCGCGGCATCACTGCGAACGTGGTGTGTCCCGGGCCGACCGACACACCGCTGTTGGAAGAGATCGCCTCGGCCACCGACACGAGCGACAAGATCATCGGGGCAATGGCTCGGGCGGTGCCGATGAAGCGCATCGGTCAGCCGCACGAGGTGGCATCGGCCGTCGTCTACCTGTGCAGCGAAGAGGCCGGTTTCATCACTGGCCAGACGCTGTCGGTCAGCGGCGGGCTGACGATGGCCTAAGCGGGCGGTGCTGTGGCGATGGTGTTGCTGTCGTAGAGGTCGGCGATCTCGTCGGGCTCGTAGCCGAGTTCAGCCAGGATCGCCTCGTTGTGCTCGCCCAGCTTGGGCGGTGGCCTGACGTCGGCGGGCGTGGTGTCGAAGCGAAACGCCAAGCCTGGGAAGTGTTGTGGCTGCTCACCGGGGCGGGCGAGGTCAACCATGAGGCCGCGGGCGGTGCTGTGGTCGTCGTTGACGATGTCAGCGATCGTCATCACGGCTGAGGCTGCGATGCCGGCTGCCTGCAGTTCGGCGGCGGCTTCGTGCTTGTTGCGGGCGCTGGCCCAGCGCTCGATGACGGCGTCGATGGCGTCGTGGTTCGCTTGACGGGCCGCGAACTTCGCCCAGTCAGACGAGCCGCACTCGTCGCCGCACTCACCCTGGAGGATTCCGGCCAACGCCTGCCACGCTTCGTCGTCGGTGACCGTCAGCGCCAGCCAGGCATCTTCGCCGCGGCAGCGGTAGACGCCCGCAGGCGCAGCGTCGGATGAGCGCGCCCCACGGCGAGGCGGTGGCGCAGAGCTGGCCGGACGCAGCGAGGCTGCCCCGAACTGGTCGCCGGCGACTGCAATGGCGGTCTCGAGCTGGGACAGGTCGACCGCGACCGGCTCACCGGTACGCCAGTGCTGCCACAGTGACGCCAGCGCGATCACCGTGCCGTGCAGGCCGCCGACTACGTCGGGGAAGGCGATGCCCTGCTTGTACGGGCCCGAGTCCGGATAACCGGTGGTGAAAGCCAAGCCCGAAGCGGCGTCGAGGACGGGGCCCCAGCTGATGTTCTCGGCGTCGGGTCCCGTGGCGCCGAAGCCGGACATGTCGAGCGTCACGATGTAGGGGTTGATCTCGCGCAGCTCGGCGGCCGTGATCCCCAACGAGCGAACGCCGCGGGGGCTGTAGTTGTTCACCACAATGTCGGCCGTCGCGACAAGCCGACGCAGGACATCGCGGCCGCCGGGAGCCTTCACGTCGAGGCAGAGGTCCCGCTTCGAGCGGTTCATCTTGTTCCAGTGGCCGAGTCGGTTGAACCAGTCAACACCGGGATCGTTGCCGAGGAAGATGCCATTGCGCGACAACGGCCCGGGCAGTTGCCCCCATACCCAGTCGCCGCGCTCAGCCGAAATCATCTCGGCGGGGGGCATGGCGAGGCCGCGGGCAGTCGGGTGCTCGATCTTGATGACGTCCGCACCGAGATCCGCCAGCATCCGGCACACCAGCGGACCGGCCCACGCAATCGTGAACTCCACTACGCGCACACCCGCCAAAGGCTTGATGCCGACTGGCCAACGACGTTCATTCGAAGCGGCGCTCTCGGGGCCCGCGCCCAGCGCTGGTGCTCGGCGAAACTGCGGTGTCACGCCATGGATCCGGGCAGGCGGACCGGGCAGCCGAGCACCCGAAGCATCGTCATCTGGTGCGCCGGCCGCGTTCAGGTTCACCCAATAGTCCCGGGCGGCGAGTTGCGGGCTGGCCAGCATGTCGTCGAGGCTGGCGACCGGACCAGAGGGAACCTGGTTGTCCTGCAGTGCAGCCACCGCTTCGGCCACGGTCTTGGTGGCAGCCCAGGCGCGGATGATCTCGTCCAGCTCATCAGCGTGGTCGAAGCGGACGGCGGGCACATAGAAGTCATCGCGGGCCAGTAGCTCCACCTGGTCCATTGCAACGCAGAAGCCCTCCCACTGGTGAATCGAAACAGCTGCGATGCACACCCAGCCGTCGATGCACTCATAGAGCGCCAGCGGATGGTGCTGCTCGCCGAAGCGATTCCCCCAGCGCTGCTTGGTGACACCGTTGTGGGTGTAGAGGCTGAAGCTCCACTGGTGGGCGCTCGTCAGGGCCTCCAGCGCGGAGATCTCCACCAGGTCGCCGCGGTCGGCCGTCGCGGCGTTGACAAGCGCGGCCTGAGTGCTGATGGCGGCCGTGGCGCCGACCAGGTGCGTAAGCCACGGCCCGCCGCCCGGCAGCGGATGCCGGTCAGGCTCGCCGTTCAGATTCATGTGCCCACCCAGCGCCCAATGCTCCAGTGGGCCGGCCCGCCAGGCCGATTTCGGCCCTGTGAATCCGTACGGAGTGATCGCTGCCACCACCAGTTCAGGGTGCGCCTCACGGGCCGCAGCAATGTCGGATTGGGTCTCGGTCAGCTCACCTTGGACGTCCAGCACGACGGCGTCGACGCCGTCGGCCAGCTCTGCGAGCGAAGCACCAGCATCAACGATGACGGTCGACGTGTTGGCCCGCAAGTATTCCCAGACAATCGAGAGCTCATTGCCATCCCGGTCGGCGACGAGACCCGTCCGTCGCAGGTCGGAGCCCTCCGGAGGTTCACCCACCACGACATCGGCACCGGCCATCGCCAGCAACCGGGCGCAGTACGCACCCGCCCGCCCGTCACTCAGATCCAGTACTCGTACGCCCCGCACATCGCCCCTGAATCGCCGTCAGCCGCAGCGGTCCCGGAGCGTACCCACGCCCCGCGATCTGTGCTTGAGGGATAGCCCAGGCTCGACTTGGGCCCGGATCAAGCGCCGTAGTCGGGGTCTCGGCGTTCAGCGAAGGCCCGCAAGCCCTCCTTGGCGTCGGGGGAGGCGAAGGCCGCCCGGGTGTATTCCTGGTACAGGCGCAGGCCGTCGGGCAGTGACATTTCGCGGCCGCGCAGCGCCAGCTCCTTGGTCATCCGGATGGCGGCGGGGCCATTCGCTGCGATCTGGTCGGCGATGCCGCGGGCCGTCGACTGCAGATCTTCGGGAGCGGTCATCTCGCTGACCAAGCCGACTCGCAGCGCCTCGGCAGCGTCGATGAACCCACCGGTCAGCAGCAGCCGCATCGCATCCGACGAACCGATCAGACCCGGCAGCCGCAAAGCCCCGTAGCCGTGCAGGATCGCCCAGCGCACCTCCGGGCAGCCGAACTGTGCGGTGTAGTCGCAGACCCGAATGTCGCAGAACAGCGCCAGTTCGAGACCGCCCGCGAGGCAATAGCCCTGGATGGCAGCGATCGTGGGCTTAGCGGTCTCCATCCCGACGTCAAAGCGGTCAGGGCGCCACGGCATCCACGCCGTTCGGTCGGCGAACTCGCCGAGATCGTGACCCGACGTGAACGCCCGGCCGGTGCCGGTGACGATCATGCACCGCACCGCCGGATCAGCGTCAGCTTCTCCGAGGGCTGCACCGATGCCGTGGTACATCTCGTCGGTCATCGCGTTGAGCTTGTCCGGTCGATTCAACGTGATCGTCGCCACGTGCCCGTCGACGTCGTAGGTCACCTCGTCCATGGCAAGCTCCTCGCTCGATTGGCGAAATGCTTGCACGATCAGCATGCAAGTGACGACGGATGCTGCCGAGCCCGCGAAAAACTCGTTGTGTGGCGAAATCCCGGCGGCAGTACGTTGGCCGCGTCGGCCATGACTCCCAGGACGGGCCCGCAACCGCCAACCGGCCGATGAGGGACCCAGACCGATGACAACCACACTGAACGACCTGGTGAAATCCAAGGGCTACGTCGTGGCCGACGGCGCGATGGGCACGCAGCTATTCGCCGCCGGGCTGTCGGCAGGATGGTCTCCCGAGGAATGGAATCTCAGCCATTCCGAAAAGGTGCGCGCCGTCCACAAGGGATACCTGCAGGCGGGCGCAGATCTGATCGTGACCAACAGCTTCGGCGGCAACTGCTTTCGACAGAGCCTGCACGGCTTCGAACGCCGGGTGGATGAGTTGAACCAGGCCGCCGCGCACATCGGCCGGCTCGAGGCCGACGCTGAGATGGAGCGGTCAAGCCGGCCGGTGCTCGTCGCCGGCTCCATGGGGCCTACCGGCGAATTGCTGGCACCGCTCGGCGCCATGGAGGTGCGAGCGTGCGAAGCCGCTTTCGCCGAGCAGGCCGCTGCGCTGACGACAGGCGGGGTCGATTTGCTGTGGATCGAGACGATGAGCGCTCTCGACGAGGTCGAGGCGGCGGTTCGCGCCGCGCGTTCGGTGTGCGACCTGCCAGTTGCGGTCACCATGAGCTTCGACACCGCTGGTTGCACGATGATGGGCGTCACCGCCACAGAGCTGGCTGACCGGCTGGGGGCGCTGGATCTCGCGGCCATCGGCGCCAACTGCGGGAACAACGTGCCCGACACCGAAGCCGTGGTCATTGCCATTGCCAGCGCAGGCAGCGGCACGCTTACCGTGTCCAAGCCGAACGCAGGGGTGCCTGTGTGGCGCAAGGATGCGTTGGTCTACGACGGCACCCCCGAATTGCTCGCCGCGCATGCGCACCGCGCACACACAGCGGGCGTCGGCGTGATCGGCAGCTGCTGCGGCAGCACGCCGGCTCACACCGAGAGGATCGTTTCGGTGCTTGCAGGCAATGAACCGCCGCCGTCGGTCGAAGTGGTCCTCAACCCGCAGGCGGCTCTCGATGAACGTTTGGTCCGCCGACGGCCCCGTCGACGCCGGAGCAGTGGTTGACTCCAACCAGATGCGATTGCAACTGCCCGTCAGCTCCGAAGGCTCGCGATCACAATGACGGCAGAGCGTGACGTCGAACTGAACGACCCGTGGCAGGCCATCGAAGCCTGCTTCGAGGCCGGCTGGACCGACGGTCTGCCGGTGGTGCCGCCGACCGAGCCGCTGGTCGAAGCCATGCTGGACGGCGGTGTGTGGGATGCCAGCGACGTACTGCTGCGCGAGCCCGCACGCGGACTCGAGGTCACTGCTCGCAAGGCGGCCGCCAATGCCGTCATGGCAGGGTGCCTGCCCGAGTACTTCGGGGTCGTGGGCGCAGCCCTCGCGGCCACCGGCGACCCATCCTTCGAGCTGCACGCCGTGTCGGCCAGCACCGGCGGCGCTGCAATCCTCATCGCGGTCAACGGTCCGATCCGTGACGAGATCGGCATTCACTACAAGGAAAACCTCTTCGGTCCCGGCTTCCGGGCCAACGCCACGATCGGCCGAGCGGTGCGGCTGGTGCTGCGGAACTGTCTCGCGGCCATTCCCGGCCAGCTCGACAAGAGCACCCAGGGCTGGGCCGGCAAGTACGCGATGTGCTTCGGGGAGGACGAGGCAACCAGCCCATGGGAGCCGTACCACGTCTCGCTCGGCTACTCGCCGTCGGCCAGCACGGTCACGGTGATGGCCGCCGAGTCGGGCCACAACGTGCTGAACCACGCCTCGCCGGACCCTGAGGGCCTGCTGGGCACGTTCGCCGACACGATGTCGGCGTTCGGCTCGCTCAGCTCCGGCCGCTCGCTGGTCGTGTTCGCTCCAGAGCACGCCCGCAAGCTCGGGGCTGCTGGCTGGAGCCGCGCTCAGGTGCAGGAGTACTTGTTCACTCACGCCACCCGGACCTATGCCGAGGTGAAGCGTGGCGGCCCGACGCTCTGGAAGGCGCCGTGCTGGGCCTGGTGAGCAACGGCAAGACGCACGCCCCGGGGATCCTCCAACGTGTCGCCCAGAACCTGATCGACTCGCACGGGGCACGCGACGCCGTGCTGATGCTCAAGCCCACCGCCAACCTGCCCGCCGCGGCCATCCTGACCGAGCCGTTCGCCAGCACTGGTCAGGCAATCGCCGAACTCGCAGGCTTCGCCGACTATCCGTTCGCCACGGTGCCCCACCCCATCGGCAGCCTGACCACGGCCGAGGCGATGGCCGTCGCCGATGCGGTGACCCCGTCCGTGCTGCGCCTGCTCACCAACACCGACCCTCACCCGGTCAGCAACCGCGAACCGATCGGCGGCGACGCATCGAGATCATCGTCAACCGATTCCGCGCTCGCCGACGTCGTCGAAGAACTGGCCACGGTCCTGCGTGCCGACCTCACCGCCTCCGTCGCAGGACGCCACATCACCCTTCGCCTCCACATTCCCGACGAAGCCTGCGCCGAGTGCATCCTGCCCGCGTCGATGCTCGCACCCATGTTCGGGCACCGCTTCGACACCGAACTCGGCCCCGGCTGGACCCTCACCCTCAACGATCCGCGGGAAGTCGGCTCGGCTGAGAGTGCGAAGCCGAAGCGCGATGGCCAAGAACTCAGTTCGTCCTAAAGTCGGTCAGGCTCTCGCGCACACGCTCGCGGATTTCTTCTCGATCCAACTCCGTCGGAGCTGAGTAGATCGCATTCTTGACGACATGTTGGGCTTCGTCGTCTGTGAGCCTGAGGTCGTCAGAGATCTCGGCGTCGCTGAAATAGCTCGACAGTTGGCTGAGGCACCACTGGGGAATCTCACTTGGCGGTGGTGTGACATCAACATCAGGAATCCTCTGGGCCAGTTTGCCGGAGCCCAGAACTTCGTAGAAGGTCGCCTTATCGACACCGAGCTGCCTCAGAATCCCGCTTTCGAGACCTCGGTATTCGGACTTGTCACGCGAGATGGTGGTGCGGAGCGTTTCGCCCCCAACTTTCTTTGTGTAGATGTCGTGCTTGGCTCCCCGTCTCAACGTCCAGCTGTCGAGCTCAACGAATCGACGGTGTTCGTTCTTGTCAATCGCGAATCACCGCCCGAAGAGAAGCTTCTCAAGCACCGAGTCTCTATCGGCCTGCTTCAGCCTCGCCACGAGAGGTTCGCGTGCATTGTGCGGTTCCTCGCCGTACAGATATTCGTCCCAATCCACGATGTAGTCCCGAACAAGCGACGCCAGGTCGTCTTGCGCGGTCGCTAGTTCTTCGTCGGCCGCAAGAAGGCCCAACTGGTCAAGCGAGAGCACGAAAGCACCATCGATCAGCTCGACTTCAGCGAGACCATCGGCTGCAGCTCTGTAGCGAGGAAAGACCCTCGTCAAGACGTCGCCGTCTGAAATCCTGCGGTCAAAATGGCGCAACGCAAGTTCAAAATGGCCTGCTGACAGGACATCGGCGACTGACAGGTGCGACTCGACATCATCAAACAGCTGCAGAGGCATCGCCAGCCAGTACCCCGGATCGCCTCCACTGCGCTGCACGTGGGAGGCAAAGGCAGCAAGCTTGCACAGGGAACCGAAGCGACAGCTGTCCGGCAGCGCCTGTCCCTTCCGCCACTTTGTCACGGCTTGTCGACTGATCCCAGAGACCTTGGCGACGTCATTCCACGCGATGCCAAAGTCCGAGTTCAGAAGCTCCAAGAGTTCCAACGGCGGACGTCGCCGGAATCCCCGCGTCAACTGCTCTAGTTCGCCAACGACACCGATGGGCTCTACGACTCCTGATCTCTCACGGGCAGATCTATAGGGGCCCGGTGGCCGCAGCAACACGGCCGACGTCACCGCGGAACTGAACGTGTCATGACGCGCGTCTGCGCGAGTGCTGGCATTGCACCAGCGCTCTAAGTTCCTCCGCTCTGCCATCAGCGATTTCATGCTTCGCCACTCAACAGCTTCAGCGAGTCTGATGTGAGTACCCGAGAGAACGACTCTTTGATCACCGCATGAAGCGAGTCCAACTCGCCAAGGGTCACATCCGCGCTCGCATGTTCCTCGAATCGGCGCCATCCAGTCCACTCCACCGCCAGGACGCTGTCCTCAGGTGCCTCGTATTGACCGTGCAATGGGTGGCCCTCGGAAATCGCTGATTCATATGTGGGTGCCCACTCCACGTTGACGTGCTTGTCGTCGTCGAGGTGGAGGACGAGGCCGCCGTAGTGCCCTTCGACACGGTCGAGCACCACGTCTTCGGCAACGACCGGCAGACGGACGTATTTCTGCCATTCGAAGAGCCCTGTTGCAGCCGGGGGACGAATCTCATCCAGGAAACGGACGGAGACGTGGTCGATTCCCCGTCCCACCTCGACGTACTCAAGAAGTCCCGCCACGACAGCGCGAAACCGCTCCCAGCGCTCGTACCGAACGGTCGTGATGTGCAGGCCATCTTGCAGCACGGTCACCATGTCGGCCGCGTGCACGGCCGAGAACAGTTCGCCCTCCGCCTTCTCGTCATCGGAAGACGAGAGCACAATGTTGTAGCCGGCACCAAGAATTGGGCGCAGGATCGCGTCGTGGTCGGAAGTGCTGAGCTTGGCGTCGAAGCTCACGTAGGCACTGACCAGCCTGACGAACGGGAACGGATAGATCTCACGCTCAGGGTCAAGAACCAACGATGCTCCCACTGCTATAGCCGACGGCCGGACTCGACGACAACCAAAATGTTAACCAGATCTGCACCCCTTGACGGTACGCCCTCGCAACCCGACGAACGAACTTTTTTCAACGCTCGATGGCGATCTAGGGTGACGGCATGAACGGTCAGCTGCTTGCGGGTACCACCAGAGGCGTCTTCGTCATCGACGACGCGGGGGCCACACAGACGCTCGAAGCTCGCCATGTCCGCGACCTCGTCGACCTCGACGGTCGCGTTCTCGCCGGAACGGCTGCGGGCCTGTACACGAGCGAGGACGGGGGTCGCACCTGGTCTGGACCTCAGCTCGAGGGCCGCGAAGTATGGCAGATCCGCGCCGCGCCCGGTGGGCGGCTCTACGCCAGCACAGAGCCTGCCGCCCTGTTCCGCAGCGATGACCAGGGAGCGACATGGGCTGAGATCTCTTCGTTCGCGGCGCTTCCCGAGGCCGCTCGGTGGTGTGTGCCCGTCGAACCTCCCCAACCGGGACGCGCCCGTGCCCTGGTCATCGATGAGAACGATCCGGACCGCATTTGGGTGGGCGTCGAGGTCGGCGGAGTAGCCCGTACCACCGACGGCGGCCAGAGCTGGACGGTCGACCTGCCCGGCGACAATCCCGACATCCACATGATGTTCGCCCACCCCGCCGAGCCCGGTGTGCTGTTCATCAGCACCGGCTATGGCCGCTTCGACGGAGTCGCCGAAGAGCTCGAGGGCAACGCCGGCGTGTTCCGATCCGACGACTACGGCCAGACATGGGCCTACGCCTGGAAAGGCGTCACGCCGCGCTACTCGCGTCCGCTGTGCATCGATCGCCGCGACCCCTACAGCGTCACCGTCGCTAGCGCCCCCACCGCGTTCTCGCACTACAAGGACGACGGCGGAGCTCATGCAGCCCTGTACCGCTCTGATGACCAAGGCCGGTCGTGGCGATCCCTCTGCGATCCGGCCCATTCGCCATCGCACGCCAACTTCCATGGCCTGACCGTCGACCCCGAACAGGTGGGTGGCGTCCTGGTCGGCACCGACACCGGCGAGGTGTGGCGGGTGTCCGACGACGCCCAGTGGACCGAGCTCGGGTCCGGCCTCCCCCTCGTCTGGTCGCTGGCGGTGGTCTGAGGGGGCACCTGGGAACCGTGTAGGTCCAGGACCTTGGAGGCGGAACGCATGGAGGACCGCTACGGCCTCAAGCTCAGCACCTCGTCGGCGGCCGCCCGTGACGCATATGTCGAGGGCATCGATCGGATGCTCGCCGCCGAGGCCGGGGGTGAGCAGTCCTTGTCGGCTGCGATCGCGGCAGATCCTGGCTTCGCTCTTCCTCATGCCGCTATGGCCCGCCAGCATCAGCTCTACGTGCGGCCCGCCGAAGCACAGGCCTCTGCGGAAGCTGCCGTCCGGCTGAGCAGTGGCGCCACGGCAAGAGAACGCCAGCACGTCGAGATCGTCCGGCTGCTCGTGTCCGGCAAAGTCCCCCAAGGACTCGACCTCATCGGCCAGCACGTCGCCGACTATCCCCGCGACGCGTTCGCGTTGTCGCCCGCGTGCGGCGTGTTCGGTGCCATCGGCTTCAGCGGTCGCATCGGCAGGGAAGCCGAGCTGCTCGCATTTCTCGAACCGCTCGCCATCCATTACGGCGACGACTGGTGGTTCGCGACCGTGCATGCGTTCGCGCTGATCGAGCAAGGCCAGTGGGACCGGGGCCGGCGGATGGCCGAACGGTCGCTCGAACAGCGGCCGACGAGCGGGCATGGCGCCCACACGCTGATACACGCATTCTTCGAAGCCGGCGACGATGACGAAGCAGTCGATTTCCTCGACGGCTGGCTTCCCGCCTCCGACCGGTCGAGCGTCCTGCACTGCCACATCTGGTGGCACTACGCGCTGGCGCTGTTGGCGGTCGAGCGGTTCGATGCAGCTTGGCAGGCCTTTCGACACAACTGCCTGCCCGGCGCGACAACCAGCCCGCCGATCACCGTGTTCTCCGATTCCTCGTCGTTCCTGTGGCGCTTGGAGCTGGCCGGCAACCCGCGCGATCGAGACACCTGGGAGAGGGTGCGCGAGTTCTACGAGGAAAACTTTGCCCAGCCCATCGTGTTCGTCGATGCCCATCTCGGTCTCGTGTACGCAGCACTGGGAGAGGCCGAGCAATTGCAGGCCAGCATCTCGCTGCTGACCGAACTCGGCGAGGCCGGTCGACTGCCCGCGGGGACTACCGGGGCGACGCTAGGCCGGGCCTACGGCGCCTTCGTCGACGAGCAGTGGTCGACGGCTGTCGAGTTTCTTGAGCCGTTGATCCCGCAGGTTGTCCGCATCGGCGGCAGCCGGGCCCAGCGCGACCTGATGACCAACACGCTGCTCGCCGCATACGTCCGCAGCGGACACATCGACGAGGCACGAGCCTTCTGTGAGCGCGTGATCGACCGCCGTCCCACACGCCCGGTCGCCGGCCTGAAGTGGAGCTGACGGGACTCGAACCCGTGACCCCCTGCTTGCAAAGCAGGTGCTCTTGCCATCTGAGCTACAGCCCCAACGAGTCGAAGGTCTGCGAGGGTACCGGCCAAGGTGAAGGGCGAATCCGTGCGAAAGCAGCAAAACCGGCGGGCCGGACCGCCGCAGGGCAGGCTTGGGGGCTGGTGGGGGGCACATCGAATCTGAGGCATCCGGGTGAACCGGAGGACGCGGCGGCCCCGTGGTCGATCGCGGCGGCAGCCTTTGCCGCGAACTTCGTGACGTTCGGGATCCTGTTCTCGTTCGGGGTATTCCTGACGCCGATTGCCGAGGACTTCGGCACAACCACCGGGCCCGTGGCGGCGCTGTTCTCGACGGCAATCAGTACCTACTACCTCGGCGGGGCCATAGGCGGCCGCATCGGCGATCGTTTCGGCGCTCGACCGCTGGTGGCGGTGGCCGCGCTGGCCATGTCCGCCGGTCTGCTCGGGACCGCCTGGTCGACGGCGCTGTGGCAGACCTACGCGGCCTTCGGAGTGCTCGTCGGGCTCGCTACCGGGTTCTGCTATCCCTCGATGATCGGCCTGATCGGCCGAAGCTTCAGCGAGCAGCGCCGACCAGCCGCGATGGGATTCCTGCTTGCCGGTGTCGGCGCGGGGACGCTGGTAATGCCGTGGCTGGGGCACCAGCTGATCTCGGCGATCGGGTGGCGGCAGACGTATGCGGTGCTGGCTGCCGTGGCCTTCGTCGCGATCGGCTGGGCTGCCACACGGGGCGACCGAGTGCGCACTCGCAGCGTCTCGCTGATGCGCATCGCAGCGCTTGCTCGATCGCGTCGCTTCCGGCTGTTCTTCGCCGCTGTCGTTGCCATCGGACCGGGGTTCTACGCGCCGGTTGCCTTCTACAACGACTACGCGGTCGATGCCGGGGTGGCACCGGGACTGGCCGCCGGACTGATCGGGATCTCCGGGGCCACAAGCGTTATCGCCCGCCTGGCGTATGGCGCCCTGGGCACCCGCATCGAACCGCTGTGGCTATGTCGGGCGGCGTTTGGCTGCCTGACTGCTGCGTTGGCGATCTGGTGGGTTTCCGGCGGCAGTGCGGCGGTGCTCATCATCAGTGCTGTCACCCACGGCGTGGGCTGGGCGGTGTGGGTGTCTGCCACGCCGTCGGTGCTGGCGCAGTGGTATGGCGTGGAAAACCTCGGCGGCATCATCGGCATCTACTACACGGGCCTGGGGGTGGGCGGGCTCGTCGGCCCAGCGGTATGCGGATTCATCATCGACGCCGCTGGCTTTGGGCCCGCCATCGCGCTCGTCACCGTGACCAGTCTGGTTGCGCTCGGTCTGCTGGCACTGCCGATGCGCGAGAAGACCACACAGCCCGACTGAGACCAGTCTGCTAGGAAACCCCGCATGAACATGCCTGCCATTTCCCTGGCCGCAGTGCGCGGTCGCCGTGAGCGCACCCTCGAGATCGCCGCCGAGATCGAACAGCGCGGCTTCAGCGGGATTTTCTGCCCTTCGATGGGCGACCCCGTGGCACTGTGCCAGTCGATCGCCCACGCCACGAACGAAATTGTCTTCGGGACATCGGTGCAGCCGATCTACTTCCGCAACCCCGTCGACATGGCCTCGACCGCTGCGTTCATCCACGAGATCTCGGGTGGCCGGTTCCGGCTGGGCATCGGCGTGACGCACGGACCGGTGCACGATCGGCTGGGCATCACGCCGGGCAAGCCGCTCGCGGACACACGGGACTACATCGCAGCGATGGAAGCTGCATCCGCCCACCACGGCGAGCTGCCGCCAATTGTGCTGGCCACGCTGCGCCAGCGCATGGCCGAGTTGTCAGCCGAGATCAGCTCTGGTGCAGTGTGGGCGAATGCCAGCTGCAACGACTTCGCGAACTCGGTGGCGCACCTCGGCGATGCCGGCGAGCGGGACGACTTCTTCGTCGGCAACATGATCCCGACGGTCATCGATGACGATCGGGCTGCCGGCGCGGCTCGCAACCGCAAGACGCTGTCCGGTTACGTAGCGCTGCCGAACTACCGCAACTACTGGAAGCAGGCGGGCTGGGTCGACGAGATGGAGGCTGTCGAGGCCGCGGTCGCTGCCGGCGACGGCGAGGCCCTGAACCGGGCGATGACCGATGAATGGCTGTCGAATGCGACGCTGTATGGCTCGGCGAGCGAGGTGCGTGACGGGGTCGAGGCGTGGTTCGACGCTGGGTGCAAGACCCCGATCCTCGTGCCGTCGAGCACCAGCGGCGGCCAGCTCAAGGCGCTCGAGGAGATCTTCGACACCTTCGCCTGAGCTTCCAGGGCGCGATAGCGACCGCATCAACACAGGGCCTGGCCTCGCCGTCGAGAAACGTCGCGCAGCGCGCAGTTACGCTGCCGGGCATGCATATCGAGCTGTTCGGATTCGACACAAGCCCAACGCGTTTCGAGGCCAGCATCCGCGACGCCGCAGAGCAGGGATTCAGACGCTATTGGACCCCGCAGATCTTCGGCCATGACGCGCTGACCACCATTGCGGTGGCTGGCCGTGATGTGCCGGACATCCGCTTGGGGACGGCCGTGGTGCCCACCTACCCGCGCCATCCGATGATGTTGGCCCAACAGGCGCTCACCACCCAGGCCGTCGTCGGCGGCCGGTTGGACCTGGGCATCGGCCCGTCGCACAAGCCCGTAGTGGAGGGCATGTGGGGCTACTCGTTCGATCGGCCCATTGCGCACATGCGCGACTACCTCACCATCCTGACCAAGCTGTTGACGGACCGGCGCGTCTCCCACGGCGGCGATGCTGTGACCGGCCGCGGCGAGATCACTCCCCCGGCCGCAGACGCCCCGCCCGTGTTCGTCGCGGCGCTCGGCAGCCAAATGCTGCGCCTGACGGGACGCATGGCCGACGGCACGTTCACCTGGATGACCGGCCCCGCAACGCTGCGGGACCACACCGCACCGACGATCAACGAAGCCGCAGCCGAGGCGGATCGTACGGCACCGCAGGTCGTGGCTGGCTTCCCGGTGTGCGTCACCGACGACGTTGATACCGCACGAGCCCGCGCTGCGAAAGATCTGGTCGTCTACGGCACGCTGCCGAGCTACCGGGCCATGCTCGATCGCGAAGGCCTGAGCGATCCCGAGGACATTGCCATCATCGGCAGCGCCACCGCAGTTGCCGACCGCATCAGCGCCATGGCGGACTGCGGCGTGACCTCATTCGCAGGCTTGGCTTTCGGCACGCTCGACGAGCAAGCCGCCACCCGCGACACGCTGGTCAGCCTGCTCAGCTAGCCCCGCAACCGAACGCCGCCGTCATCGCGTCTCGTCGGTGTCGCTCACATTCACCACGTCGCCGGCGACCGGCTCAGGGTCGGCTGTGCGAGCGAGTTCGCTGCCCCCCGACGGACGCAAGCCCACGAACACGGCGATCAGCGCTGCGACGCCAACGACGATGCTGGTCCACACGTTGATGCGCAGGCCCCAGAGTTCGTTGGCGCTGTCGATTCGCAGCAGCTCGATCCAGACGCGCCCGGCGGTATATCCGAACACGTAGACCGCAAACAGGTAGCCGGTGCGCAACTGGGGGAGCACTTTCGGGATCGCCCAAACGAGGACTGCCGCCAACACGAGATTCCACAGCGCTTCGTAGGCGAACGTCGGATGGAACGTCTCGTTGAGGCCGTACCCGGCAACACGATGCGCCTGATCGATCTCCAGTGCCCATGGCAGATCCGTGGGACGCCCGTAGAGCTCCTGGTTGAACCAGTTTCCGAGCCGGCCGATGGCCTGGGCCACAGCGAGCGCCGGCGCAAGTGCGTCAAGCATCGTCGCGGTGCTGTACCCGCCGCGGCGCATCATCCATGTCGCAACAAGGACACCGGCGGAGATGCCTCCCCAGATGCCCAGGCCGCCCTGCCAGATCTTGGGAATGTCGCCGAGGCTGTCGCGATAACGATCGAAGTCCGTGATGACGTGATACAGCCGGGCGCCGATCAGTCCGGCCGGGACAGCCCAAACCGCAAGCGACCCGACGAGATCATTGGCAGCGTCGAAGCCAGCGTCACTGGGGCCAGAATCTTGGGGGCCAGAATCTTGGGCGACAGCGATGGCGCGGTGCCAGCGACGAGTGGTGATCCATACCGCAATCAGCACGGCCACGCCGATGGCAACGCCATAGGCTCGAATGTCAAGCGGTCCGAGCGAGATGTAGCTGCGCGACGGGCTTGGAATGGACGCCAGCAACTGCTGCATCGGTTCGGTGACACCGATGGCACCGGCGAGCGAGAAGAGGGGAGCTTCGGCCATGACGCAGCAAGGGTACGCAGAGTGTCTGGCAGCGCAGGGCGGGCGCCTGGTCGAGATCGCCAATACAGCCGAGCGCACTCCCGACGATTGGCAGCGTCAGATCCCGGAATGTCCCGGTTGGGATCTCGAAGGGCTCATCGGGCACTGCGCCGGCGTGTGGACGTTCGTCGGCTCCAGCATCGCCGCCGGCGGGCCCGTCGACCGCGACAGCATCATCCAGCCCGACAGCACATTGGCGCAGTGGCACGCCGATGCGCTCGATCGCCTTGTCGCTGAACTCACAGCCCGCCAGCCCAGCGATCCCCTCTGGAGTTTCAACCCTCGGGACCAGACCGTCGGATTCTGGCTGCGGCGCATGGCCAACGAGGCGACTATGCATCGTTGGGACGCCGAATCCGCATTTGATGGAACGCCCGCACGGATTGATCCCGGCGCAGCCGTTGACGGCATCGATGAACTCTTCGACTTCTTCTTGCCGGTGCGGCAACCGAACGTGTTCGCCGGCAATGGCGAGACCATCCACCTGCACGCCAACGACGCCGACGGCGAATGGGTCGTCACCCGCACGCCCGACGGCATCGAGGTGGAGCGTGCGCACCGTAAGTCGGATGTAGCCGCCCGGGGGCCGGCGCAGGACTTGCTGCTGTTCGTGTGGGGCCGCCTTGGCCCTGAGCGACTCGAGACCTTCGGCAAGGACGAACTGCTGACAGAGTGGCAACAACTCGTCCGCATCTGAACGGCTGCTCGCCGCCGCTCGAACCACGCAGGGCTACAAGCTCGCGCCCTCATAGGCCGCGGCACGAACACCGAGTTCGGCCAGCTCGGCCAGCCAGGGCAGTGGATCGTCGAGCATGCCGAGACCCCATGCACCGGACGGCAATTCGTCCGCGAGAGCCCACCCGGCCGCAGTGGCAGCCACGGCAGCCGCAGCTGCACTGGGATGGTCGATGACGCCCAGGACGTCGGTGCGGTGACGCCCGTCGCGCAGGCCTCGCAACTCGACGCGCACGCCACCGGGGCCGCCATCCGCGTGGGGCGGCCGCAGCATCGGCAGCATCGCGGTGAGGCGATCACGGCGGGTGCCTGCGACCCGGGCCGTGACCCGTTCGACGTCACTGAACGCCGGCACAAGCAGCAACGCATCGCACAGGGCTGCCCTGTAGCAGTCATGGGCACCCAGCGGATCCGGGAACCACACCAGCTCGCGACCCGAACCTCCGCGGCGGCGGCGCCACTGTCCTTCGCGCCAGTCGATAGACGTCCCGGTGCGTGCGCGGTGCAATTGACGTTGACAGGCAGGGCCGGCTGTGCCCATCCGGGCGATGTGCACTTCAGTCACCACGTCGAATTGCGCCGCGCCGTGGCGAGCGAGCAAGCAGCTGTATCCCGGCGAGAAACCAGCACCGATCGCAATCGAGCGTTCCACAGCCACAGCAAGCCCATCGAGCGCGAGCAGTTCCTCGACATCGGTCACGGAATCCGAAAGCGACACGACATGCGCGCCACGCGCGAGCGCCTTCTCAGCCAGCGCAGCATGACCGCCGCTGGGCAGGCTCAGCACCACGACGTCCGCGTCAGGCAGCTTGCCTGGTGCAACGACTTCGACGTCGACGTCCAGCAATTGCGACCCGAAGCCCCTCAGGCGCGCGGGGTGCCGTGAACCGAGAACGAGGCGGTCAAGCTCAGCGCGAGCTGCCAGATGGCGCGCTACACGCTGGCCGACGGCACCCGCTCCGATCACGGCGACGGTGCTCAATTGGTGGGGCTCATTCGATGGGCTTCACTCGGGGGGCTCATTCGATGGGCTTCACTCGGGGGGCTCATTCGGTCAGCGGCACAGTCACCGAAAATCGGGGCCGGCCAGTTCGCGCCAGCTGCCCTCGCGGCGAGGTACGTCGTCGCAAGAACGCAAGCGCAGGATGACGGTGACCAGCCCGCCGACCACGCTGGCCAGAAGCACCCGCCGCAGAAAACTCACCATTGCCGCCTCAGTTTGTGTGGGGCTAGATGGAATCGAACCAACGACCTCACCCTTATCAGGGGTGCGCTCTAACCGACTGAGCTATAGCCCCGCAGGACCGCTCACGATAGCGCTGTGTTACGGCCGTGACCACGCACTTTCGCAGACGCTCGTGGCATCGCCGGCAATGAGACTGTGGATGCCGACCCTGCTCAGCGAGCCGGTGGACGCTCGCTGTCGGTGAGCACGGTGACCCGAATACCACCCGTCAGATCGCTGATCAGATTGAACATGATCGCCATCACGACATTGAAGGCAACACCGACCGTGGCCACGATGAGGCCGATGATTCGAGCCCGCTGGTAGATCACCATGCCATCGATCCTCCAGCTCTCGTACGAACCGACCTCGGTGATGAAGGACTCGATCTTTTCGACGAAGCCCGAGCGCTGCGCCGCGTTCCACAGCAGAACGCCGGCCGCGAGCACCGCCACGTAAAGGCAGGCGTAGAGCAAGGCCGAGACCTTGAACACAGACCAAGGGTCGATGTGCCTCAGGATGCGGTGGGTACGCCGAGCCCGTGTTCTGCGCTGCTGCAGCCACGACCAACGAAGCGGTGCCGCGGATCCCGCGGTTGCCGGCGGCTGGTCGCCTGCGCCGTGAACCCCTCGTGCCGCACCGGGTGACATGGGCCCCGGAGACGGCTGCGCCGCGGGAATCTGCGGTGGCGCCGTGTGCCCGCTCGGCGGCGCAGCCTGCTTCTGCGCGCGGGACGCAGCCGTGATTCCCAGCGCTTCCGCGAACAACTCGTCAGTCGGCGTCGGCCCGCCTGCGGGCGGCGGCACGGGTCCGCCACCGGATGTCGCGTCGGCCACGCTTCGCAGTGTAGGAGTCAGCCGTCGGGCGACTCGTGCGTGGGCGTCCACACGGGCGCTGCAGCAGTCGCAACGGCCCGCTGGCCGCCGAGATCGACAACAACCCGTACCAGTACCTCGTCGGCGCCGATGGTCACGTCGAATGCCTCCACGCGCCCGCCGGCAGCCTCTGCGGCCGCAGTCGCCGCGGCCTGATCAGCAATTTCAGCCCCGGGAACAACTGCGGTCGCTGTCGAGGCGAACGAGGCAAGAGCAGCGGCGTCTGCCGCGGCCTGCGCGCGAGAACTCGACAACGCGGCGTGCCCCCAACGAGCAACAAGGCCGAGGCTCACGATCAGGGCCAGCGCCAAGAGCGCTACCGGGAGTGCTGCCTGACCGCGCTGGCTCCCCGCACCGCACCAGGTGCAAGCAGGAAGAGTCGGGGCACCCAAGCCGGTCCCCGGGGCACGACCGAGTTCAGCCACCGACATTGGGGCGACGCTAGGCGGGCGTGCTGACCTCGTCATCAAGGGTTTCGCCGGATCCGATGTCGGCGATCTCGGAAGCCGGCTCGTCGTTCTCGAGGTCGACCGGGGCAATTGCCACCACGGTCTCGCCGTCGCCCAGCGCCATCGCCCGTACTCCGGCGGTGCCACGGAGATAGCGAGAAATGTCCGCGGCCCTAGTGCGAATGAGCACCCCGCTTGAAGAGACAAGCAGAACCTCGTCGTCGGTGTCCACGAGCCGGGCTCCGGCGACGTGAGAATCGGCCTCGGGCAGCTTCACGGCGATGACGCCGAGGCCGCCCCGTCCCTTGCGCGGAAATTGCGCTGCCGCCGTGCGCTTCGCTGCGCCCGTGCTCGACACCACGAGCAGGTCTCGGCCGTCATCAGCTCCAAGCACGTCAGCCGCCGCCACAGTGTCGCCCTCACGCGGCCGCATCGCCCGCACGCCGGCAGCGCTGCGGCCCATGGGGCGGATCTCCCTCTCGGCAAATCGGATAGCGCGGCCGGCACGCGAGACGATCAGCACGTCGTCGTCGCCGGATGTCTCGAGCACACGGACCAGTTCGTCGCCGTCGCGCAAACTGAGCGCAATCAAACCGTTGGCGCGGATGTTCTCGTACGCGCTCAGCGCCGTCTTCTTGGCACGGCCTTGCCGAGTCACGAACAGCAGATAGCGATCTGAAGGGAACTCCCGCGCAGCCACCACGGCCTCGACCCGCTCGCCTGAAGCCAGCTGCAACAGATTTACTATCGCTGTACCGCGTGCCGTGCGGTGCGTCAGCGGCAACTCATAGGCCTTCAGACGGTGCACTCGCCCCTGGTTGGTGAAGCACAGCAGCCAGGCGTGAGCCGTCGTCAGCAGCATGCGAACGACAACGTCGTCATCTTTGAGTCGAGCGCCCTGCACCCCGCGGCCCCCGCGGCCCTGGGTCCGGAACATGTCCGGCGAGGTCGCCTTCACGTAACCCTCGCGGGTGAGCGTCACCACCAGCGGTTCGTCGTCGATGAGGTCTTCGGCGTCAACGTCGCCGGGGTCATTGACGATCTCGGTGCGCCGCGGTACCGCGTGCGCCTTGCGTACGGCGCTCAGCTCGTCGATGATCACCTGCCGGAGGCGCGCATCGTCGCCGAGGATTGCCTCCAGCACAGCGATCGTTTGCGCAAGCTCGACCAGCTCATCTTCCAGGCGAGCTCGGCCCAGCCGGGTCAGGCGGCCGAGCTGCATGTCGAGGATGTGGTTCGCCTGCTCAGCGCTGAACGACATCGGCTCGACGCATAAGCCCGCAAGCGCGCCAGCGCGATCCTCGCTCGCACGAATCAGAGCGATGATCTGATCGATCACATCGAGCGCGCGCAGCAGGCCTTCCACAATGTGCGCTCGAGCGCGCGCCACATCCAGCCGATGCTGGCTGCGACGGGTCACCACTTCGATCTGGTGGTCCACATAGGCCACGAGGGCGTCGCGCAGGTTCAGTGTGCGTGGCACCCCGTCGACGAGCGCCACCATGTTGACGGCGAAGCTGGACTGCAGCGGCGTGTGCTTCCACAGATTGTTGAGCACCACGTTCGCCGGTGCTCCGGCCCGCAGTTCAATGACGAATCGCGTCTTGCCCTTCGCGGACTCGTTGCGCAGCTCGGTGATGCCATCAATGACCTTGCGATTGACCGCATCGGCAATCTTGCGCTCGATGGCCTCAACCGAGGTCTGGTACGGAATCTCGGTCACCACGATGCGCGACCGCCTGCCGTCCTCAACGATTTCGGCCCGGGCGCGTATGCGCACCGACCCGCGGCCGGATGACATCGCAGCTCGCGAACTCGCTCGGCCCAGCAGCAAGCCGCGCGTCGGAAAGTCCGGGCCGCGCACGAACTCCATCAGATCATCGACCGTGGCGTCGGGATGACCGATGAGATGGATCGTGGCGTCGATGATCTCGCCAAGATTGTGCGTGGGGATATTGGTGGCCATGCCCACCGCGATGCCCTGGCTGCCGTTGACGAGCAGATTCGGGAACCGCGACGGCATGACGAGCGGCTCGGTACGCGATCCGTCGAAGTTGGTCGCGAAATCAACAGTGCGTTCGTCAATGCCCTCGACCATGCTCATGGCCAAGTTCGTCAGCCGGCATTCGGTGTAGCGGTAGGCAGCCGGGGGATCTGAGGGCGAGCCGAAGTTGCCGTGCGGGTCGATGAGCGTGTTGCCCAGGCTGAATGACTGACCCATGCGCACCAACGCGTCATAGATGGAGCCGTCGCCGTGGGGGTGGTAGTTGGCGATGACGTCGCCGACAACCGTCGCGCACTTCTTGTGAGGCCGGTCCGGCCGCAAACCCGTGTCGAACATGGACCACAAGATGCGGCGGTGCACCGGCTTGAGCCCATCGCGTGCATCGGGCAATGCTCGGCTCGTGATGACCGACATGGCGTAGTCCAGGAAGGACTGCTCCATCTCGGTCTGGATTTCGATGTCGAGCACAGCGACCCGCTGCTCAGGCTGTCCGTTGGCCGGTACATCGTTCGAGGGCGTATCAGTCGCTACCCCGTCGCCGACGCCGGCCCGCGCTACCCCGTCGCCGTCGCCGGCGACCTGTGAACCATCGTCGCTCATCGAATCACCTCGCTCAGACGTCGAGGAATCGAACGTCGCTGGCGTTGTTCTGGATGAAGCCCCGGCGGGCGTCTACGTCGTCGCCCATGAGGATGCTGAAGATGAGGTCCGCGGTCGCTGCCTCTTCGAGAGTGACCCGCAAGAGGGTGCGCTGCTGTGGGTCCATGGTGGTGTCCCACAACTCTTGTGCGTCCATCTCGCCGAGCCCCTTCAGGCGTTGGAATTCGTTGCGGTGGTTCGGCCGTCCGGTAAGGAACGCCGTCTTGGCTCGATCGTCCTTGAGGTAGACGGTCTCAGTGCCGACCTTGGTGGAGTACAGCGGCGGCTGGGCGATGTAGACGCAACCGTGCCCGAGCAACGCCCGCATCCGGTGGAAGAAGAACGTCAGCAACAGCGTACGGATGTGGCTGCCGTCGACATCGGCGTCACACAGCAGGATCACCTTGCGATAGCGCACCCGCTCGATGTCGAATCCACCCTCACCAGTCGCGCCCTCGACGCCCGCACCGATCGCCGAGATCAGCGCCCCGATCTCGTTGTTGTCGAAAATGCGCTCAGGGCGGCAGCGCTGGACGTTGAGGATCTTGCCTCGGATCGGAAGGATCGCCATCGTGGCCGGATCTCGGGCCTCTTTCGCCGATCCACCCGCTGAGTCGCCCTCGACGATGTACAGCTCGGACTCGGACGGGTCACCCGAGGAGCAGTCGGTCAGCTTGCCGGGCAGGCCAGCACCTCGCAGTGCCGACTTCCGCACGGTGTTGCGCGCCTTCTGAGCAGCAACGCGGGCACGGCGCGCATCGACAGCCTTGCCGATGACGAGCTTGGCCTCGCTGGGATGCTCTTCGAGCCACTCGGACAGGCCGCTGTAGGCCGCTTTCTGAACCAAGCTGCGCATGGCCGTGTTGCCGAGCTTGGCCTTGGTCTGGCCCTCGAACTGCGGTGAATGAAGGCGCACGCTGACAACAGCGGTGAGCCCTTCACGGATGTCGTCACCCTGGAGGTTGCCGTCGTCGGGCCGCAACATCTTGCGGTCGCGGGCGTACGCGTTGACGGCCGAGGTGAGTGCCGAGCGGAAGCCTTCCGCGTGCATTCCGCCCTCGATGGTGTTGATGCCGTTCGCGAAGCTATGAAGGCCATCGGTGTTGAAACCGTTGTTCCACTGGAACGCAATCTCGACTTCGTCGCCCTCTTCGGCGGCGGAGAGGTAGCCGACCTCATCGAAGAGCGCTTCTGACGACTCGTTGAGATGGCGCACAAAGTCGCGAATGCCGCCGGGGTAGCAGAACTCGTGAAGAGTCGGCACCGTGTGGTGCGTGGCGAGTCGCCGCTCATCGGTGAAGACAATTCGCAGGCCCGCGTTCAAGAACGCCATCATTTGCAGGCGCTCGGTCAGCGTCTGTGCCCGGAACTCAACCTGCTCGAACACCGTGTCATCGGGCCGGAACGTGATGGTGGTGCCAGTGCGGCCAACCGGTGACGGTCCAATATCGGTGACCTCGCCGACAAGTTCTCCCCCGTTGTGGAACTGGATCCGCCAGCGTCGCCCGTCACGGTCAATGAGAGCCTCCAGCTCGCAGGACAAGGCATTGACGACCGAAACGCCCACACCATGAAGACCGCCCGACACCTTGTAACCGCTGCCGCCGAACTTGCCGCCGGCATGAAGCACCGTCAGCACGACTTCCGCCGCCGATTTGTTGGGGTACTGCGAATGTGTCTCGACGGGAATACCGCGCCCGTCATCTGCGACGCAGCATGAGCCGTCGGCCCGCAGCGTCACCTCGATAAGGCTGCAATGGCCGGCCATCGCCTCGTCGACGGCGTTGTCGACCACTTCGTACACAAGGTGGTGAAGACCGTTTGGGCCTGTCGAGCCGATGAACATGCCTGGTCGCTCGCGCACTGGCTCGAGGCCTTCGAGCACCGTGATCGCGTCCGCGTTGTAGGCCCCGACGACAGGTGCAGCAACGCCGGATGCGGCATCAGCTGGCTGGGCGTCCCCAATGTCGGCAGAAGCAAGCGTCGTGTCGGTCACAGTGCGAATCGCGGCATGAATCACCGTTGAGTGGAGATGGCTCCGGTCGGCGCTGCGGTCGCGCAGCGAAGGGTGTACAGGACGGCATCCGATCGGATCTGCAAGCTCGAGCGGCCCTGTTGCTACGCATCGAACAGAGCGTTTTGAGCCAGAATCCTGCGGCACCCTTCCTAGCTGTTGAGTCTACCGGAACCCCGACGTTTTTCGGTGGAGTCGGGTCGTCAGCACGAGCGCTATAACCGCAGGTCAGCATCACTTTGTTGTGACGAGCGTAGGTTCGTTTCGTCGGCTGGTTTGCTCAGATCCGCGGATGCACGCGCAGATGCAGCTCAGTGATCTTCGCGGCAGTAGTGCCAGCGTTCAAGGCATCCAGAATCCTGCTCGTATGATACCGGATTTCGGTCGCCCACGCCGGGTCGTCAACGACAACAATGAGGCGTCCCGCGTCGAGCCGATCCGGGCGCGCATGAGCCGCAATGGCGTCGCCGACGGCATCCGACCAGCGCCGCGTGAGGTCGATTGCCCGGCCCCTCGAGCCAAAGCCTGCAGTGACCGTGCGCAACGAATCGGCAATCGATCGAGGTTCGCGCCATCGGGGCTGGTCTCGTCGCCTGCTCATGTCCCACACATGCTCGCGTGCCGATGCGGCAGTGGCGCCCAGCGGGGAGTCGGAGCGTCAACGCCCGCGTGCGCCGTCACGGTGCTGTCGTTGCTGCGCCGTCACGAATGTGCACGCAGCTTCCGAATTCGATGCCGTCGGGGACATTGCCCATAGCCGACGTCAGGATGGTCTGCGCGCTGGGCAGGCAGTCGACCAGCCGACGGGCCCGTCCATCGTCCAGCTCGGAAAAGACGTCATCGAGCAAGACCACGGGCGGATCGTCGAACGCTGCTGCGGTGTAGCTGTGCTGCGCAAGTCGCAAGGCCAAAGCGATGCTCCGCTGCTCGCCTTGGGATGCGTGTGTGCGCGCTGGCAGCCCGCCCACAGAGATATCGAGGTCGTCACGGTGCGGGCCCACGAGGGTTGCCCCGCGGCGGAGGTCGTCTCGTCGACCCGAAGAGAGCATCGCTGCGAGGCCACTCTCGCGCCACGGCGCCGAGTACGACAAGTGAACCGGTGTCTCGACACCAGCCAGCCGGGTGTACGCGCTCTGAATGTCCGGCGCAAGCGCCGCGCACAGCGCGATCCTGCGCTCGGCGACGATCTCGCCGGCAGCGGCGAATTGGGTGTCCCAGACGTCCAGCGTTGCCAACGCCTCGTGGTCCGGGCTCCGCCCGGTCTGCTTGAGCAAGTTGTTGCGCTGCCGCAGACTCCGTTCGAAGTCCGCTCGGACCGCGCGGAACTGCGCATCAGTTCTTCCCAGGACCTCGTCGAGGAACTCGCGGCGGACCGACGGACTGCCACTGGGCAGCGCGAGATCAGTCGGGCAGAACACGACCGTGGAAACCACGTCCGCCAAGTTCCGCAACGGTCGCACCGGATTCCGGTTCACCTGTGCGCGAGACCGCCCCCCAGCAGCGATCTCCATTTCCACCACATGCGGCCGGCCGCGCCGCTCGATCTCTGCGCGGACAATCGCTCGCCCGCAGCCGGAACGAACAAGCACCTCGCTGGCTGCACCCCGAAACGAACGCGTGCCACTCAGCAGATCCAACGCTTCAAGGAGATTCGTCTTGCCGTGCCCGTTGGGCCCCAGCACGAGAGTCCGCGCTGCATCGAAATGCACGCGCGTCGAGCGGTGATTGCGAAAGTCCTCAACGCTCAGCCAGGCAACAATCACGGCAGCAAGCTCAACGATTGGAGGCCAGCGGGCGGCGTGGCGCGACGTTCGAGGTCACGTTCGTGCCGGTCTCACTCGGGGCCCAACCGATTGCCCCGAGCTCAGGACACCCGCACTGGCATCAGCAGATACAAAAACTCGCCCTCACCTGGAGTACGAAGGACGGCGGGCTTGAGTGCGTCGAGGCGTACGAGCTCGACAGTCTCTCCGCCGGCTGCCTCAAGACCTTCAATGAGATAATCAGGATTGAACGCGACGGTCGTCGGTGTTCCTTCGTAGCTGGCGTCGATTTCCTCACTGGCGCTGCCGACGTCCTGGCTGATCGCGGTGAGCTCGATGCTGCCCTCACGCAGCGCAATGCGAACTGGTGCATTGGTGTCGCGGGCCAGCAGGCGAAGTCGCCGGGTTCCGTCGAGCAGTGCGACTCTGTCCACTTCGAGGCGGTTCTCGGACGAATCCGGAATAAGCGGTTGGTAGCTCGGAAATTCGCCTGCAATCAGCCGGCAGGTGACCTGAGCAATGTGGTCGGCGTCGCTGACTTCGAAGGTGACCTCGCGTTCGCCGAGGCGCATCGTCACGTTCTTGGACGGCGCGAGGATTCTGCTCAGCTCCTCGAGCGCCCGTGACGGTACGAGGACCTGCTGGCCTTCGCTGAGCACTTGGGCTCCAGGGAGGTCCCGCAACGCAAGCCGGTAAGAATCCGTCGCAACAAGGCGAAGGCCCTCTTCGCGGGCCGCCATGAGCACGCCGGTGAGGATCGGCCGGGCGTCATCAGAACTCGCGGCTCTCGCGACTTGGCGAAAAGCCTGCGCAAGATCTTCGGACGGCACATTGACTTCGTCGCCCGCGGGCGCGGGCAATGTCGGAAAGTCGGCAACCGGCAGCGTGCGCACGGAGAACAACGACCGACCGCTGGCTATCTGCACCTCGTCCTCAAGGACCTGCAGGCTGACGTCGCCCGATGGCAGCGACCTCGCGATGTCCGTCAGCAGCCGAGCAGGGACCACCGTCTCGCCCTCGACCTCGACCGCTGTGCGCAGCTGGGACCGCACTGTCAGATCCAGATCCGTGCCAGTCACCGTCAGCCCGTCGGCGTCGGCGCGCAAGTGAAGTCCGGTGAGCACGAACAGCCCGCCACCGCGGGCATTCACGCCGCGGCTCGCAAGCACCAACTGATCAACGAGTACGTCTCGTTCAATGCGCAATTTCACGGGTGATTCTCCTTGGCCGGTCCGGGCCGATGTGCTGGACAATCCTCAAGTCTGTGGTTGAGAAGTCTTAGTAGTGGCTGTAGGGGCTGTGGATTGTGGACAACCCGGCGTCCTTGCAGATCAGCCAGTTTTGGCTGTCAACAGTCATGCCTGCGGCGTCCACAGCTCAGGGCTCCTCTTGTTTGGTCGTCGGCAGCGCGGTGGAAAAACCCAAGATTTCCCGAGGGCTGTCGAGAGCTTTTCCACTCGTTGTCCACAGCGTGTGGAGACACACTAGGCCCGTATGTCGACGGTGTCGCGGAAGGTATCGCCGCTCGCTGTCAGACAGCTCGGACACGCGCGATCAACTGAGCAACCTGGTCGTACACCTTCCGCTCCGATGGGAGCAATCGGTTGATCTTCTTGACGGCGTGCATGACGGTGGTGTGATCGCGGCCGCCGAAGACGCTAGCGATGGCTGGATAACTCAGATCGGTCAGCTCACGCATCACGTACATGCTGATCTGTCGTGCCTTCACCAATCCCTGCTGGCGCCCTGGACTGGTGAGTTCGGCTATGTCGTAGCCAAAGACATCCGCGGTCATCTGCAAGATGCGATCGGTGGTGATGGGCTCTTCCTGTGGCTCCCGCACGTCGCTGAGAATCTGCTGCGCCATCTCGAGCGCGACTTGACTCCGAGTGAGGCTGGCAAATGCGGTGACCCGCACCAATGCGCCTTCAAGCTCGCGGATGTTGTTCGTGATGAGGTGAGCGATGTACTTGAGCACTTCGTCGGGAACGTGGCGATGCTCGGTCTTCTTGCGAAGGATGGCGACACGGGTCTCAAGATCCGGCGGCTGGATGTCGGTGATGAGACCCCATTCGAACCGGCTTCGCAGCCGATCGGACAGCGTCGCGATGCTGCGTGGCGGACGGTCTGAAGAAATGACGATCTGACGGCCGGCCACGTGCAGCGAGTTGAACGTGTGGAAGAGCTCTTCCTGGAGACCTTCCTTGCCTTCCATGAACTGGATGTCGTCAAGCAGCAGGACATCCAGATCGCGGTAGCGCCGTTTGAACGCGGGTGTCGTGTTCATCCGGATCGCCTCGATGAACTCGGAGAGGAAAGTCTCGGTGGAGACGTAGCTGACTCGGTGCTCCGGCAGCGTCTCGCCGAGATAGTTGACGATCGCTTGCAGCAGGTGCGTCTTGCCCAGTCCGGTACTCCCGTGAATGAACAGCGGGTTGTACGCGACGCCGGGAGTCTCTGCGACAGCGAGCGCGGCAGCTTGAGCAAATCGATTGCTGCTGCCTGTCACGAAACTACCGAAGGTGTATCGAGGATTCGTGGCGTCAGCGTGCGGAATTTGCGGCCGAGCTGGCGTTCGCGCAGGTGGCGGGGCGATTTCGGCCTCTGGCTCTTGCTCGGCGGCTGGCCTGGGCAGCGCGTAATCCTGCACATCTGCGTTGGTCACGTTGGCCTGGTCCAAGTCGCCGATGTCGGGTCGGGTCTCGATCTCGTAGTTCTGGGGGCGCACAGGAAGCTGTTCGAATGCCGCGTGAAGCATCGGGATGTAGCGCCGCTGGATCCGGTCGCGGATCATGTTGCTCGGCGCGATGAGCACGGCAAGCGCGTCGTCGATGTGCAGAGCTTGAAGATGGCGAAAGTAGCCGAGCCAGAGCGCTTCGGAGACTGTCTCGCGCAGAATCTGTCGACACTGAGACCACAGTGCGTCGGTGTTGGTCCGGTCTGTCGGGCCAGATCGCGGCACCTGGGTGCCCGGAACCGAAGCGGGGCTAGTCGGTGGCTGGGATTGACGCGGATTCCGGCTCTCCTCAGGTTCGTGCGCTGCTGCGCTCGCCTGCGGAGAACTCGCCACGACATCCTCGTCTCTGTGCAGCCTTCGAGGCTCGTCCCGGATCTTCAGTGCCCGCGAGCCGCGGCACGGCGCTGGGGTAGAGGCAACTTATGGGCGAGTACACCGCGCTGCAAGTGCGGCACAAGCCGTGTCAGGAATGCGTCAATTCCCGCAGCAACGGCAATTCGTCGACAGCCCCATGACACCCGCATAACAAGCGGTTGACATCGGGATTTGCGCGCGAGTTCGGCCGATTCGGTGGTCAACGAAATCTGCGGCTGTCGAGTGATTCCGCGCGATGTCGCGCGCGGTTCGCCGGAATCGCGCGCGATCGCACTGCAAACAGGACGCGCTGCAATGTGCCGCCTGTGGGCAACGCCCGTAGGCTGTCGGGACCTCAGGGTTGACCGCCGGACCCGAATGGGCCACCTGCCCGCAACTCGTGTACCAGCTCGCAGGGTGAGCCCCTAGGAGACTGCAGCGTGAAACGCACGTACCAACCCCACAATCGCCGCCGAGCACGCCGCCACGGGTTTCGTCATCGGATGTCCACCCGCGCAGGCCGTGCTGTCGTGAAGGCTCGTCGACGCAAGGGCCGGCAACGGCTGAGCGCCTGATCGATTCGTGCCGCAGCAGGGCCGACTTCACAGCGCTGCGCCGCGGTCGCCGCTTCGAAAGCGACGCTTTGTGGATCTCGTTCGCGCCGGATCCAGAACTGGATCGCCCACGCGTCGCGTTCGCAATCGGGCGGCGACAGGGAACGGCCGTCGCGCGCAATCGAGTCCGGCGCCGGCTTCGCGAAATTCTTCGGGAGCATTCGAGTGCGCTCGTTCGGGGCCGGTACCTGATTGGCACGCGTCAGCCTGCGTCAACAGTGTCGTATCGCCAAGCGCGCACCGAACTGCTGTTCCTGCTCGAGACGGCGTCGGGGCAGAACTGTCGGTCGCAACTGGCCCGATCGGATCTGGCCCCGTCGGATCTGGCCCCGTGAAGGCCAGTGTCGCGGCACGGGTGCTGTCTTCGGCCGTCCGCTTCTACCAAGCACTCCCCCGCTGGCGCCCCGCTAGCTGCCGTTTCGATCCCACGTGCTCGAGGTACGCGCTCGAGGCCCTGCAATCGTGGGGAGCGGTCCGCGGCGGCTGGCTGGCCCTGCGCCGCATTGCTCGCTGTCATCCATGGGGCGGGTGGGGTTTCGATCCTGTGCCGGGGCGACTGACTGTCGCCGACGCAGTGACCGCCAGCCCCAAAGCCGATGCTGTTCGTGACACCGGGGAGCATTCATGTTCGACGTGATTTTCAATGGGCTCGCGAGCGTGATGTCGTGGTTCTACTCGTTGGTTCCTGATTACACGTTCGCCATCTGCATGCTCACTCTGGCGATCATGCTCGTGTTCACTCCGTTGACATTGCGGGGCGCTCGGGCCATGACGAAGACCCAGGGGTTGCAGCCCGAGATGACGCGCTTGCGCAAACAGTACGCGGGTGATCGCCAGAAGATCAACGAAGAGATGATGAAGCTGTACCAGGCCCACGGGGTGAGTCCCCTGGGCGGGTGTGTGCCGAACCTCGTGCAGCTTCCGATCTTTTTTGTGCTGTATCGAGTGATCTGGAACCTGCGCATTCCCGAGGACAACACGAGCGACAATCCGTTCCCCCGCAATCTGAGCAGTGATTCGGAGTTGTACCGAGATCTCGTGGAAGCCGGGGGCGAAATGCCCTCGCTCGGTATGGATTTGGCGCAATCGGTCTGGGATGTGCTGACTGAGGCCAGCGACATCGCCGGTTTCATCAATGGGTCCCCGTATCTCGGTCTCGTGGCGATCACCTTCATTCTCGCCTGGCTGCAGCAGCGTCAGATGGCGAAACGGCGAGCCGGCGGACCCGCGATGCCGAATCGTCAGATGGAACTGATGATGAAGTACATGCCCTTCATGCTGCCGGTGTTCAGCTTCATCGTGCCCGCAGCGCTGATTCCCTACTTCATTGTGTCGAGCCTCTACCGGATGCTGCAGCAGGCGTTCATACACGCCACGATGAAGCCACCCCAACCGTTGACCGACGGAGTCATTGAGGCCGAGACGGTTGACGAACCAGAGGCGACTCCGACCCAGCAAGTTCCCAACCAGCGTTCACGCAAAGCGCTTGATGCTGAGGCCGCGCGCCAAGCAGAACGAGAGCGGCGCAGCGCCGAGCGGTCGAACCGGTCGAAGCCGCCGCCTCAGCATGCACCGGACAATCGTGTGACGGACGGTTCCGATGACGGCCCGCCCCAAGTTCGGCGAACACGCTCGTCAGCGGAGCGCGTTACTGATGCTGGCAAGCGGGCACGAAAGGGTTCGTACTCCAAAGACGCCGAGGCCAACCGCAAGCGTGGCCGCCGTCGCGGTCGCACCGAAGCCAAGGACGGACCAAAGCCAATCCAAAGCCGCCGCACGTCCGGAGACGGCCGGACCCGCAATCGCAGGAAACGATGACATCGATCCCCCGAGCGCCCCGGGGCAGGTGAGACTGCGCCGTGGAATGGGTCATCGTCACCGGATCGACCGTCGAGGCCGCGACAGACCGCGCACTCGACGCACTGTCGATAGCACTCGAAGACGCCGACGTGGAGGTCATGGCGGCGCCGTCGAGTTCCCGATGGGGACTGCGGCGCCACCCAGCGAGAGTGCGTGTTCGTGTCCGGCCGACCGGTCCACCGCCTCGATTGGGTGAGGCCCGGCGCGACCGCCGCCGATCGCGCCGCTCGGGTGCGAAGGGACAGTCTCCGAAGCGGGCACCGTCGGGAAAGCAAGGACAGAAGCAAGGACAGAACAGCGGGAGCCAGTCCGGGCGTCGGCCCTCACGGCGGCGGCGCGGATCCGGGTCGCAGTCAGGCAAGGCGAGCTCGCAGCGTCAGCCGAGCGCCGTTTCGACGAAGGCACCGACCGCCGCCAGCGACGCAGGGAAAACGACGAGCACTCGTTCTCAAACAGCGGCACAAGGTCAAGGTGTTACCACTGCACGCCGCCGGCGCCTACCCGGCCATGGTGACGAAGGCTGAGCTCGAACGCACGAACCAGCTTCGCTGCATCAATCAGCTTCGCTGTATCCGCACCGATATTTCAGACGTGCAGTTCGTGCCTCTGCTCGGTGATGACGAACTTCAGGTTCTTTTTCGGAGACATCGACGGAACCATACTGATCTTGAGGTGCTGGCTCGCTGGCGGAAGCTCGAAAGTGAAGTGATGAGCAAGCAGCAGCAAATTGATCGCCATTCCCCACTCGACCAATTGAAAGCCCAGGCAGCGGTGCGTTCCGAGACCGAACGGGGCGTAACCGGTTGTGAGATGTTCCTTGCGCGATGGTAGATAGCGGTCAATGTCGAATGTGAAGGGATCAGGAAAGACCTCGCTCATGTAGTGCGATGCCGTTTGAGCGATGTACACCTGTGATCCGGCCTGCAAGATATAATCCTTGACCACACACGTGTTCATGACAGTTCGCAGCGACACGCCCACGATCGGGTACATCCGCAGGCATTCCATGATGAATCTTTGGGTGACATCGATCGCGTCGGAGGTGAGATCTTCTTGTTGTGGATCGCCGCCGGCAAATAGCTTGTCTGCTTCCGCTCGAATCTTTGCGTAGAGTTCGGGCCGAGAGATCATTGCGTAGATGGCGAAGCTCAATTGGTCGCCGAGATACATGCTCGCGAGCAACGGTGCGGTAAAGACAAAGCGTAGATTCGTCTCTGGCATGAGTTGCGGATCACTGTGGTGTAGATCAAGGACGTCGTCCACATGATCCCGAGGGCAGCCGGATCGCTGAGTGGGCGTATGGTTGACGTGAACCCGGTCCATCACCGTATCGATTGCTTTTGCCCGTCGCTTCATTCCCGGCGTGTGCAGCAGAAATTTCGGTAGCACTTTCGCAACGTGCGTGTTGAGAGCACGAATCTTGAACGCGATCATGTCATCGACGACGTCCTGCGAATCGATACTGAGCAGCAACGGCGAGAATTGCGAGTTCACATAGCGCCTGGTATTCTCAACGACAGGTATCGCATCACCCACGTTCCATTCAGATATATACGTCCGGGCGTGATGGATGATGTCGCTGATTTGCTCTTCTGCACGTGCGCGGCCATAGCCCGGCCGGAGCGCCTTACGCAGCCGAAAATGATCGGGTCCGTCAAGGGCGGGTAATAGTCCATGGGCACCATATGTCTTTTCGATATCGGCGAAATAGCTTCTGGAAGTAATGTACAGTCGACCGTATCTGTGTGTCCAACGGTTCGTATCGGGACCGGCCATAAAGACCTTGGGGTTCTTCGAGAACGGAATCTTGAATTGGAATATTGGCCCGTATTTGGCGGCTAAATCTGCAAGTAACGCGGAAAGATTGCCGTCCTTTCTATGGCGGTGAAACAAGAGCTTTCGTAGTGGAACCCGCGGGATCGGTTTAGAAAGCGTCGGACGTCGAAGCGCCGGGCCTGCGAGATTCTCTTCAATTGCATTGGCGATCGCGCGGCCGATCAATTCTAGTTGACAAATGAGCCCGATGCGCTTCTCAGCATCGTTGTCAAGTTCGAATGTATGACGCAAGACGTCGCATGCATTGGCAAGGCAGATGATGATGATGTCGCGGGGATTTGGAATGACGTTGTCGAAGATCATGCGGCCGATGCGTATCTTGACAAACTCGACGGCAGTTCCTTCCTGGGTGTAGCCGTACAGCTCTGGTCGCCAAGCTGTACGTGACAAGGACCAGAAGTCTCCAGAGTGATGCTCGAGGATATCGAGGTCCACAAGGCGCTCAAGCGTGGAGTCAATAATTGATTCCGCGAGGGGCGAGAGCCGTTCAATCCAGTATTGAGCGCTGCGCTGCTCTGGCTCGCGTGCTATCTTGTTCAGGACCGAGTCGAGGATGGGGTCGCCGGTCTCGGTTTCGTCCAAAAGAATCAACGACGTCATATCGGTGTCGATGCGTGCCACGAGCGACAGTTCTGCAAGCACGGCACCGAAGACGGCACAGTTCAGGTTCCAGCCGGGTATTGGACGGAAATAACCAGTCTCCTCGTTGAGGAGCATCAGAATAAGCTCCTCAGGCAGGCTGAGCAGTCGCGTTGTCACCGGCTGTGTAGATTGGGCCATCGGGTTGCTGCTTCTCTCTTGCCGTAGCTACAGCGCTGGCGCGCAGAACCTGCCGGCGTGGCGAACAGTGTAACTCGCGTTGCTAGTTTTCTTCGCGCGACGTAGGTTTTCTTGGTGTGTGTGATGTCGTGCATTTTGTGGCCTCACGAAGCGTTGTTCTGGCTGAGTCGTCACCCCACCATGGAGCGCCCTAGTTGGGTAGCACCAGGTTGGCCGCGCGCGGGGTGTAGCCAACTGGGTCGCGGCGAACAGCGTGAGCCCACCACACCCCATGCGACGCGTCGCCCGACGCACCGGTTGGTCTGTCGGCCGCACAACGTTTCGTCATGGGTTCGCTGACGCGAAGCATTGGGGTGCCCTGGGTATTCTCCGGAAGTGATCCGGCGTGTTCACCAGCCGGCGAAACCTGATTCCGGGTGAGGTGAGTAACGCGATGCCGGCTGGAGTTCATTGCAAAACAAACATACGTTCGCTACCCCCGTTTCCCGAGGGTTGGTACTTCATCGGAACCCGTGAGACGGTTCTGAAGAAGCAGCTCGTTGATCAGGCTTGGATGGGGCTGAACATCGTCGTGTGGTGCGACGAAGAAGGGAACATCTGCGTCGCCGAGTCGATATGTGCCCATATGGGCTCAGATCTGGGACCCGCCGCAGGCGGCCGCGTTGTGGGCGGCTGGCTCGTCTGTCCATTCCACGGCTTCGAGTTCGATACAAGCGGGCGGTGCGTCGCCACGCCTGGCGCTGCCCCGGCCCGGTCGGCACAATTGCGCGTGTTTGAGACACGGGAAATCGATGGCCTGATCTTTGCCTGGTGGGGACTACACGGGCGCCCCTCGCAATGGCAACTGCCAGCGGTGCCACCAAACGGAGGTGGCTGGAGTGGCTTCCAAATCCGAACGGTCCGCTTTCGGGGCCATCCGCAGGAGACGAGCGAGAATTCCGTGGATATCGCGCACCTGAGCTATGTCCACGGCTACGGGAACGTAACGAACGAGACGCCGGTGTCGATTGAGGGTCCGTGTCTCGAGAGCCGGTTTGGGTTTACGACCAACCGGAAAATCGCCAAGATTGGGAGACTCAGCCTTGAGGTGTCGGCCATTGCACAAGTCGTCGGTCTGGGTTACTCATTCGTGGAGTTCCAGGAACACTCGATTGGCATGGATGCGCGACTTTGGGTGTTGGCGACCCCTGTCGACGGCACGTTGATCGACCTGTCGATCGTCTCGCGGGTGCGTGAGTTGCGCAAGCCGAAACGACGGATTGCTGGATTGGGATTTCTGCCACGGCGATGGCGCGCTCCCATCATGAACAAGTTCGTGGCAGATTTGCAGATTCAGGATGTGCAACAGGACGTGACCATCTGGAGCCGCAAGCACTATGTTCCTCGCCCTCGGCTCACGCATTCTGACGGCGAGGTGATGAAGTACCGGGCGTACTGCGCCCAGTTTTATCCCGATCCGCTTGATTGCGAGGCCCCCTCTTCCTGACGTTCACCTTCGATGGACAGCGTTTGAGCAACGGTGCACCGGGGCTGCGTGTCCGTAGGCTGAGCCCCGCTGGTGGCGCGTGAACAACCCGAACGCAGCGTCCACTGGCCGACATATGCGCTGGGCGCGACGTCTTTACAGCCCGATCTGAGGAGATGACGATGACAGACGAAACAACGGCGGCAGAACAGCAAGAAATGGTGCAGGAGTTCCTGGACGGATTGGCGGCCGCATTCGGCATCGACGCGAAGGCCGCGCCGGTGGCGCTCGACGACGACAGCTTCGAGGTGAATCTCGAAGGAACCAACGACGCGCTCGGGCTTCTCATCGGTCCGCGCGGGCGTCACGTCGTAGCACTCCAGGAGGTCTCCAAGACGATGCTGCAGCGCCGGTTTCCGGGTGTGCCCCGAGCGCGCGTTCGGGTCGATGTCGGTGGCTATCGTCAACGCCGTCGCGCTGCCCTCGAGGCGTACGTGAGCGAGCTCGCTGAGGCCGTTCGAGAACGTGGTTCCGAGCGGGGGCTCGAGCCAATGAATGCTGCCGACCGCAAGATTGTGCATGACACTGTGAACGAGATTAAGGGCGTCGACACGATTTCTGTCGGAGAGGAGCCCCGGCGTCGGGTCGTACTGGTTCCGGCGTCCTCCACAGACGCCTGAGAGGCCGAGCAGATAACTCGCGAAGCGCGCAGGCCGGCACGGTTCCGCGCGGCCTCGCACTGCTCAGAAGAGCGGTCGCTTCCGGATCTGCTTCCACGGTCGGGGGTAGTCAGTTGAGGTCTCGGCCGTGCGTTCAAGCACTGCGAACCTCGGTGTCGTGCCAGACATGCCGCGGTGGACGAGTCCAAGCTGATGCAGTGGAGTTTCAGGCCATCGTGATGTATCGGCACCCGGTGGCTCGCTGACGATCAGTCTGCCGCTGAGGCGCAAGAGACCGACACTGCACTCGGCGACTGCCGCAGGGGAACCGAACGCACGACTCACGACACCGTCGTAGGCGTGTCGGTGGTCCATATGGCGAGCGATATCGGAGGCATCACCAGTGAGAACGACGGTGCGATCGCTCAGACCGAGGTCACGTACGGCGTCTGCGAGGAATTCGGTCCGGCGTTGTGATCGGTCCAACAAGACGAACTTGACACCGGGAAAGTCCGTGGCGAAGATGAGGCCCGGCACTCCCCCGCCGCTGCCAATGTCACACCAGCGCTCCCCCGCACCTGGGGTTGCCGCTCTCCCATGAGCTCGTGCATGCTCGACATGCGCGAGAATGTCTCCTGGCCCCAAGAAACCTTGCTGTTGGCTGCGCCGAAGAACTTGCAGAACGGGTTCCTCAGAGGTGCCGCGGTGAGTTCGCGGTCTGTGTGGTAAAGCCATCTGTCTCCCGCCTGTGTTCGCTTCGCTCACGCGCCGCTCGGGTCTGGGCCGCGCTGTCGACGCCGTGCTCGCGGCCACGTTGCGCTGCCGTTCCGCTCGGCCGCACGATGGCTGCCATTGGAATAATCACCGTAGTTCAGACGTTTCACGTGAAACACTGCCACCCGGAATCGCAAGAGGTGGTACTCCAGAGGGAAGCCGTTCAGCTTCGGCGGTCTGACGTACCCTGAGGCAGAGATGGTGGCGAACGGAGGTTGCATGGGCCGGATCATCGCAGTGACGAACCAGAAGGGTGGCGTTGGCAAGACGACCACGGCCGTGAATCTGTGTGCATCGCTCGCGGACCAGGGCTACCGAACGCTCTTGGTTGACATGGATCCCCAAGGCAACGCTGCGACCGGCGCCGGCATCGATCCACGCGCACTTGACACGTCGATGTACCAGGTGCTCTTGGGCGAAGCCACGATTTCTGAGTGCATCAGGCCAACTGAGATCGAACGCTTCGCCGTGGCGCCAGCGCGCCTCGAAATGTCTGGCGCAGAGATCGAGTTGGTGTCGGCCTTCAGCCGTGAGTTGAAGCTTCGACAGGCGCTCCAGCCCGTCGTCGACGACTACGACTACGTGTTCATCGATTGCCCGCCATCGCTGGGGCTCTTGACGGTCAACGCACTCAGCGCCGCAACAGAGATCTTGGTGCCAGTGCAATGCGAGTACTACGCCCTGGAAGGGTTAGGACAACTGTTGCACAACGTGGAGATGATCCGCGAAGGGCTGAATCCCGCCTTGGTTATTGCCGCCATTGTCATGGTGATGTACGACGCTCGGACTCGGCTGGCTGCAGAAGTGGTGAGCGAGGTACGGAAACACTTCGGCGACTTGGTATGCCGGATTGTCGTGCCTCGAACCGTTCGGCTCTCAGAAGCGCCAAGCGTCGGCCTGCCGGTAACGGTCCATGCTCCTACGAGTCGCGGGGCCCTCGCCTACCGAGAGCTGGCGAGAGAGATTCATGAGAAGCCCACGCCGCGTAATCCCTATGCCGGTCCGACTAGCGCTAACGCTTCTCAGGATCCGGCGGGTGCGAGCAACGCCAACGCTCGCCACCCCGCGGAACTCAGCGAAATGGCCGAAGGAGCGCCCCAATGAACGTCCAACGAGGTCTCGGGCGTGGACTCGGAGCACTCATTCCTACGGGCCGGTCTGTGTATCGAGAACTGTTAGTCACCGACGTCGAAGTCAATCCCTTGCAGCCACGGCAACGCTTCGACACTGAGAGTCTCACGACGCTGGCCGAGTCAATTCGTCAGATCGGTGTCTTGCAGCCGATCGTCGTCCGCGAGACCGGCATGGTGGGGCGCTACGAAATCATCGCCGGCGAACGACGCTGGAGGGCGTCGCAGCAAGCCGGTGTCGAGACCATTCCCGCCGTCGTGCGCGCGGCTGACGATGAGTCGAGCCTGGCGCACGCGCTCATCGAGAACATCCATCGAGTCGATCTGAATCCCCTCGAGGAAGCCGCCGCCTACCGCCAGCTCATCGATGACTTCGGCGTCACTCATGATGAAATTGGCCGACGGATGGGGCGGAGCCGCGCTGCGGTCACAAATGCGCTGCGCCTCTTGTCGCTGCCGGTCGCGGTGCAGCGGTATCTAATGGACAGCGAGCTCAGCGCCGGCCATGCCCGTGCTCTGCTTGGCTGTAGCGATCCAGGTGAATTGGAAGATTTGGCGGATCGAGCCGTGGAGGAAGGTTGGTCGGTGCGGGCGGTGGAAGAATTCGTGCGCGCGTTGGCCGCCGAGGCTGATCAGCAAGCGGCACCTGACAGCGATTCTGCGGACGGCCTCACGGATGGCGAAGTCGAGTCGGGGGGCCTCGCCGACAACCCGGAGCGTTCAGCGGCAGTGCTGGAAGTCGAGGCCGCGCTCGCCGCGGCACTCGCCACTGCTGTAGACGTCCAGTTCGGTCGCCGCGGCGGGCAGATTGTCATCAGATTCGCCGATATGACAGACCTCGCGCGACTTCACGACACGATCACCACTAACCCTCAAGGAATACTTGAACGTTAGGTCGCCTCGGGCGTGTGCTTCATGTTACGCACGAAACAACGGTCGCGACCCGGAATCTGAGTCTCAATCTGAACTTGTTGTCCACTAACTGTGGACAACCTGGGGAGAAAGCGCCCCAGCAGCGACGATGCCGTGACCGTGGCGCGACATCGGCGTGACGGCGCCTTGGCGCCACGGTGACCTCATCGGCCAAGATGCACGCTGGTCGATTCCCGCTGTGATGTGTCGAGTGTGAATCAGTTGGCGGGAAGGCCGGCAAGCAGTTCGCGTGTTGAATCGGTGATCACGCCAGCGACCTCGCGACTGTGCTCGAGCAAACCTTCGACCTGCTCGAATCTGCAGAGCACCGCGGGCATGGCGCTTTCTCGGAGCATCGGCAGACCCATACCTTGCGCGGGAATCAGGCCGAACATTGTTTTGAGGCCGTCGGCGATATCGCCGGCCAGTTTCTGGCCCGCCCGGCTCACGAAGTGTCGACCCTGGAAATAGCTGATCGAAGGCGCCGCAGGCTTGATCTCGAACGCGATGTAGACAGCGGCCCCGAATCGGTTGACCTGCGCCGCCTGTGCGGACCAGTCCGGATGATGCACAGTCAGAACTTCCGCCCCATTGCGACCGATCATGCGTCTGACTGAGGCCGTGACTGGCTCTAAACCGCCGGCTTCACCGACGGCAATTCGTCGTCCTGCGAGCTGGCGACCAGGTGACTCCAGTCGCCGCCGCTCGGCAATGTGCGCCACGATTGCCGCATCGCCGAGTGGCCGGACGAGTCGCTGCAGGCTCGCCAGCGTGCCGTCACCGCAGACGCCGTCACCGCTCAGATCCATGTTCATCTGAAAGTCCGCCACGGCCGCGGCAGTCAATCGGCCCCAGATGCCGTCAATGCGACCCACGGCAAACCCCAGCGTGCTGAGCATGCGCTGCACCTCGGCGACGTCGTCACCGCGCAGGTGAGGAGACCGCAGATACAGCAGTCGATCGCCCAGCCGCTGCCCAGCCTCAATCAGCAGCGACCAGGTCTCGGGACCACAGATGCCGTCGATATCGATGGAACGCTGCTGCTGGAACGCCTTGACGGCGCCGGCGGTCGCGGCGTCGTACTCCCCAGAGACGGGGCCGATCCAGTATCCCGTCGCGCTCAGGCGGTGCTGCAGGTCTCGAACGTGCGGACCTGCTGCACCGATGCCGAACGGTCGGATCAGAGGAATTCGCCGATCTCGTCGAGCAGAGCGCTCTTCGGCTTGGCACCCACAAGCCGTTTCGCCGGCTCGCCGTCGCGGAACATAATCAGCGTCGGGATGCTCATGACCTGAAAGCGCATCGCCAGATCCGGACTCTCGTCCACGTTGACCTTCGCAATGCGGATGTTGTCCTGCTCAGCTGCGATTTCCTCGAGAATCGGAGCGATCATCTTGCACGGCCCGCACCATTCGGCCCAGAAATCCACCAGCACCGGGTTGTCCGCACTGCCGACCGTCTCGTCAAAGGTGCTGTCATTCAGGGTGGCAATGCCTTCGGCCATTGTCGGCTCCTCATCTCGCGGACACGGCGAGGCTAGCGCTGCATCGAGGTGCTGTGGTCGTGGGGGAGCCCCGGTTAGTGGCCTTGGGCCTCGAGCCAGCGTTCGGCGTCGATGGCGGCCTGGCAGCCCGACCCGGCGGCCGTGACGGCTTGGCGGTAGTAGTCGTCCTGGACATCACCGCAGGCGAAGACTCCTTCGATTTTGGTGCGAGCGCTGTCGGGCTCGGTGATGAGGTAGCCGTTGGGCTTGCGATCGAGCCAGTCCGCGAAGAGATCGGTGTTCGGCCTGTGCCCGATGGCGACGAACAGGCCCGTGACGCCGAGGGTTGACAGTGCACCCGTGCGTGAGTCGGCGAGTGTGACACCGGCCAGCCGATCCGCGCCGAGGATCTCCACGACGCGACGGTTCCACAGGAATTCGATCCGCTCGTTGGCGAACGCGCGGTCCTGCATGATCTTCGAGGCGCGGAGCTGGTCACGACGGTGCACGACGTACACCTTTTGTGCGAAACGGGTGAGAAACGTGGCTTCTTCGAGAGCGCTGTCTCCGCCTCCGACCACGGCGATCTCCTGTCCCCTGAAGAAGAAGCCGTCGCAAGTTGCGCACGTCGACACGCCGTGGCCGATCAGGCGCTCTTCGTTCGCCAGTCCGAGGAGCAGGCTCTGCGCCCCCGTGGACACGATCACGCTGCGGCCGTCGCGGCGCTCGTCGCCGACCCACACAGAGAATGGTCGTTCGCTCAACTCCACTCGAGTTGCCTTCGCAGTCAGAAACTCGGCGCCGAAGCGCTCGGCTTGGACGCGGAAGCTCTGCATCAGATCGGGACCCATGACACCGTCGGGAAAACCGGGGTAGTTCTCGACATCGGTCGTGAGCATGAGCTGACCGCCCGGTTGGTCGCTCGTTGAAGACGGTTCGCCCTCGATCACCAGCGGTTGCAACCCGGCGCGCGCGGTGTAGATGGCGGCGGTGAGGCCAGCAGGCCCGCTGCCGATGATGATGACGTTGCGAGGTTCGGTCCCGTTGCCGCTCGGTCCGTTGCCACTCACGGCTTGCGTCCTTCGCTCGGTCGCCGTTTGGACCATGTCCATGCGCCCGCGACTCCGAAGACACCGCTCGCAATGAGGTGGGCGGACCACACCTCGCCGGGAACAGCGATATCGAGGGCGCGAACTGCGGCGATAGCGCCCAGCACGATGACGCCGGCGGCCGCAGCTGCGATCGGCAGTCCATAGACAATTGCCCGCGCGGCGACGAGGAGCTGTCCGGTCGTGCGCGACCGGACAGCTTCCACCGCATCCACGAATCGTGCGACGCCGGCCTCGACTGCATCGTGCGTCTCGCTGTCGGTGTCCATCGGCACCCCGACGCGTCGACCGGTCCGCTTCGAGCTCATCGGCGGGCAGCCTAGAGGCCATACGAACCACGCAAGGTCTCGTTGGTAAGGGCCTTTGTTTCACGCTCTTGTTTGCTGCGCTGGTGGGCCGGTCGGGTCCTCAGGGCGTCACGGCGTCGGTCCCGGTCGGCCCAACGACATCAATCGTGGTGGTGCTGGCCTCGATTCTGGTGACCGTGACGCGGTGCCCGCCGCTTGGCAGTTCGTCGCCGAGATCGGTGATCCACACGAGGAGTGCAGCTGCGTCGACGCTGGGGAGCTCGACCGCCGTTGTGCCGATGATGTCCCGCGCGACGGCGATCGGGCTGCCCCAATCGATCAGGGTTCGGTTGCGTTCAGCGGATGTGTACACCTCGAACGCCCAGCCGACGGTGGGGGAGTCGAGAGCAAACCGGGTCACGCGGTGCGTGCCGCCTCCGGCGAGCACCACGATGAGTCCCACGCCGTGCTTGAGGCCGCCGAAATCCCGTGTGCTGTAGCGCGCTGTGCTCCAGCCGGCGGTCGGGTCGCCGTCATTGATAAAGATGAGCCGTTGAGGGTTTTCGACGCGGTCGTCGCCGGCGGGATCGAAGTCGGTGATCGATTCCAGCGCGATGGGATCCCGAAGGACCACCGTCGTCGCCGGCGCTGCCGTCGGCGGCACTGCGGTCGCGAGGGCCGCGGCAACGGTGGTGCGCGGCGCGGACACCGTGGTGGTTGTCGCTACGGAGGCGGTGGTCTCAGCGAATGTCACAGGTACGGACTCGGGTTCGGGCGGCTGGTCGATGACCATGGCAATACCGACGAGCGTCGCCGCAGCTGCGACGAGCACGCCGACGGGCAACAGCCATTGACGTTCGGCTTGCCACACCGACCTGCGGTCATCCGAACCCGGATGTTCTGACGGGAGGTCGTCGACGACAGCTCGCAGTGCGAGCAGCATCGACAGCACGTCAGGCCAGAGATCGGTGGGGTCGATCGTGCGTTGCAGCACCGGGACCAACGCATCGGGAATCAGCCGGTCCAGCTCCCAGCCGCCGTCGGGGCGCTGCATTGGTGCGGCTCCGACGATGAGGCGATGAACGAGCACCGCCAGCGCGACCAGATCTGCCCGACGGGTGGCGGGAATGGTGATGGCGTCATCGGTTGGCGGACCGTTGAGAATGACCCATCCGACTTCGCCGCGCCAACCGATGTTGTCCGCTTCAACCCCGCCATGGGCGAACCCCGCGCTGTGCAGGGCTGCCAAGGCCTCGGTGACGGCGATGGCGACCCGGACCGCTTCGGCTGCGGCCAGGCGTCTGGGTTCGCCATTCGGCGCGGTGACTTCGTCCGCGAGCGTCCGCGCCGGCAATTGTTCAGTGACGATCGCGAAGTAGCCGACTTCGTCGTAGGTGTCCAGGATGTGCAGCAAGCCATGGTGCTCGAGGCGCGCCAGTGCTTTTGCTTGCAGACGGAGACGGTGCCCGATCTCGCTGGCGGCGTCAGCGCGGCGGATGGTGACGGGCCGATCCAGCCGTTGATCGATGCCGGTCCACGTCTCGACGGCACCTGGCTGGAGCAATTCCCGCCGTTGGTATCGGTCGGCCGGAATGATGGTTTCCGACATCAGCGTGTGATGGTGGTGGCGCGACGGTCGAGCAAAAAGTGCTGCGGGTTACTCTCGCGGCCCGGCCGCTGCAGAGTCCGCGGAACCGCGCTCGGTGAACACGACGCCAATGGTCCCGGCCCCGGCGTGCGCACCGACGACGGGCCCGATCAGCGAGACCATGGGCTCGGCGTCGACGAGCGGAGCAATGCGCGCGACGAAGTCGTCGACATCGCTGCAATCAGCGTGCATCACAGCGATTCGCTCGATGCGGTCGGCGGTCTCGGCGACGAGGTTGACGAGGTGGGCCAGCGCGCGCGAGCGCGTGCGCTGTTTGCCGGCGTCCAGCACGGCGCCGTCGGTGACGGTGATCAGCGGCTTGATGGACAGCACGGATCCCAGCAACGACCGCGCTGCTCCGATGCGGCCGCCCTTGCGGAGATTCTCCAGTGTGTCGAGCACCGCGTGGACCTGGGTACGGGCAGCGGCGTCGTGCACTGCGGTGACGATGTCGCCAGCGCGCGCTCCTGTGGCCGCGCGCTCGGCCGCATCGATGACGAGCAGGCCCAGACCCGCGCTGACTGATCGGCTGTCCACAACGTGGCACTCGATCTCGTTGTCGATCGCTGACACTGCCTGCTGCGCCGCCTCGATGGTGGCAGAGAGGTCGCCGCTCAGCGTGATGACGACCACTTCCGTTGCGCCGGCTGCAGCAGCCTGACGGTATGCCTCGACGAACGCTCCCGGCGCGGGGGCAGCAGTGGATGGGAGTTCGTCGCTCGTGCGGCAGCGGTCCCAGAATTCCGCGGTGGTCAGCTCGACCCGGTCAACGAAAGTGCTCGTGCCGAAGCGAATCTCCAGCGGCACTACCGTTATCCCGAGATCCGCGACCAATTCCTCGCTCAGATCACAGGAACTGTCGGTGATGATGTGCACGGTTGCTTGCGCTGTCACGGCCCCGCATCTCCTTCATTGTGGTCGGTGTCATGAGAATCGTGCCAGCCCGAAGCGTCCAGTCCACTCAATGGTGCCCGTCAGTCCGGGGTGCCACGGTCTTGCCGCTGCAGCGGCAGGAATCGAGACACTTGTGACGCTACTGCTCGAGCAGCATCGAGCCGAAGTCCTAGTGCGCAGCCCGCAAGCAATCCCGCCATGAGCGCCACCGTGGCGATCACGCGCAAGATCGCGGGGAGCCCGTCGAGCACCAGGGCGGTGGGCAATCCGACGGCAAACGCGACAGCTGCAGGCACGAGATGCCGCACGAGTTTTCCGCCGAACAGCTTCTGGTTGGGCCAGTCGGAGCGGCTCGGAAGAGACGGCAGGACGCGGCGACGTCGCAGCACCGCTCGCCGCAAGAGACCCAGCTCGACCCACGCTCCGACCGCCGCGCCGAGCGCCAGGCCGACCGCGCCGAGCCGAGCGGGGAGCGCCGGATCAGAGCGGACGTCGGCGTCGATCAGCGACCACGTCGAATCTGCGGACCCCAGGTCGATATCGCCGAAGCCCGTGAGGGCGCCGTCGACCACGAGGACACGATCGAGCGGGAACATCAGCGCGGCGCCGATGGCCAATGACACGGCAAGCCGGACAGCCGCGATCTTGGCGGCCGTGCGGGTGTCCCGGGCCGCGAACAGCACGTTCTGGCACAGTCGCGATGCGACCAGCGGACCGAGCCCGAGCGAGTAGGCACCCAGGACCAGTGCAATGAGCGTCAGGTCGTCTGTCGCGATCGCATTGCGGAACCCGGCGAGGTTGAACATGCTGTCGGTGAGCGGCCGCCCGGCAGCGAAGTAGACCGCCACAACGCCGGAGACGCCGAAGACCGCGGCGCATAAGCGGTCGGAGGTGCGGTGGGCGACGAAGCGAGGATCCGTGGCCCGGCTCAGCTCGGTCAGCTCAGCGGCAGCAATGCTGGTGCCGATGAGCGACAGCGGAAGCAGATACAGCGTCTGTGCCGCCGCCATTGCCGCTGCCGCCCCGACGCTCAGCAGCGATGCCAGCGCCAGATCCATGAATGCCGAGATCTGCAGTACGCCCCGGCCCGCCACGGCGGGACCGAAGCGCCGGATGACCCCGCTCGCGGCTCGTTCGCGCCATCTGAAGTTCAGCGAGATGGACGGGTTGGCCCGCATCACCCCGCGGAGTTGCACCAGCACCTGCGCCCCGGCGCCCGCGACGACCGCCCACGCGAGCGCCGTTGCGCGGTCCGCACCTACGACACCCCATACCAGCACGCCCACCAACACGGCGATCTGTGTGGCATTCCATAACACCGGCGCCACATATGACAGGAAGAAGCGCCGGTGGCTGTTCAACACTCCCAGGCACCATGCGCTGAGCACCGCAACTGCTGTCGCGCACACGGTGATACGCACGAGACTGACGGTCAGCTCGTAGCGCTCGCCGACGAAGCCCCACGCAATGAGGCGGACAAGCGGTCGTGCCAAGAAGATGCTGATCAGCGTCGCTGCGGCGGTGACAGTGAGCAAGAAGGTGGCGATCGCTCCGGCGAGGTGGCCGGCGGCGCGCTCGTCGCGGTCCGCAAGTGAGCTGTATGCCGGCACGAACGCACCCGACAGAGCGCCTTCGCCGAGCAGGTTCTGCAGGAAATTCGGGATACGCATCGCGGCGGCGAATGCGTCACCGATCGTGCCGATTCCGAGAATGTTGGTGATCAGCGCGGTTCGTGCGAGACCCGAGAGGCGGGATACCCCGATCCCAGCAGCAGCCGCTGCGGCGCCCTGCGGGCGGCGCACGATCTGGCCCCGGCTCTGACTGCCCCTCCGTCGGCGCTCAGCCGACGAGTCGCAGCTCCACCTGCTCGCGAGCTTCGTCCTCGGTGACGTCCATGCTGATCGACAGCTCCGACACAAGGATCTGCCGGGACTTCTCAAGCATTGACTTCTCACCCGCCGACAGCCCCTTGGCGCTCTCTCGCAGGGCCAGATTCCGGACCACTTCGGCGACCTGGTAGATGTCGCCGGACTTCAGCTTCTCCTGGTGGTTCTTGAAGCGCCGGCTCCAGTTGGCCGGTTCGCGGACGTCCTTCTTGGCAAGCAGTTCGAAGAGGTCCTCGACATCGTCGGTGTCGATAGGCGGACGCATGCCTACCTCGTCGGCCATGTCGGTCGGAACCTTGACGGTCAGATCGCCGTGTGCAGTCTTGAGCACGAGGTACTCGCGCACCTCGCCGAACTCGTTCCGCTTTTCACGCGCTGTGATCTCCGCGGCGCCGTGGTGGGGATAGATGACGCGGTCGCCAAGCTCAAAGTCCATCTGCACACGCTCCGCTGCCACTCGTCGCACTCGCCGTTCTGGCTTCGTGAAGGATGCCAGAAACGCCCACGGCTGCCACTAGATGAGCCGGCCAGACGCGAATGTGAAGCCCCGGCAAGCGGAGCGATCAGTCGGCTCAGAGCGGGTACCGGCGGATGAGGTGGTTCCAGCCGCACTTGGGGCACACCTCGACTTCATAAGCGACGAAATTCCCGTTGCGTTGAGCAAGTCGCTGAAGCTCAGCGTCAGAGACCACGCACTTTCCGCCACTGCCGAGCCGCGGACCGAACACATAGCCGACGATGCGAAGGTCTCCGTCGGGGCACAGCGGGCAGTCCCGGCCCAACGGTGGGGCTGCGTTGCGGGCGGCGCGGATCAAGTCCGGGTGGGCGTCGCACGCTTCTGACCGGGAGACCGTGCCGGCTTCGACGTCGGCGAGCAGTCGTCGCCGACGGAGCCGGTAGTCAACCGATCCTGGCACGGCGGGTGCGCGATGGCTTGCGATTCGGGGCCCAAGCGCCACGCCGGTCACGCTAGTGCGCCGCTTCTAGCAGTCTCGGCGCGATACCCAATCGGTGAGCAGCTCGCACGCCGTCGCCTCGTCGAGCGGGCCGCGTTCGATCTGCTGGCCGGTGAGCCACGAGAGCGCTTCGCCCACCATGGGCCCCGAACAGTCGAGCAATGTCATGACGCGATGGCCGTCCACCGGCAGCTTTCGCAGCGCTTCACCTTCGGTTGCCTCGATCTCACGAAGAACTGCGACGGACGCCGGCGGCAGAGGCTGGCCCCACGCGGTGAGCGCGCTGGCTGCAGCGGTGATGTCGCCGCCGACGGTCAGAGCGACGAGTCGGCGCGCCGATGTCGGGGGCACCGTGCGGCCCGCGTCCTCGAGTGCTGCTTCGAGCGCTGCGACCGTTCCGAGGATGGCCGTCACGCGGCCGATGGTGTGCTTGCGAATCCGAAGTGCCGCGAGGCAAGCAGCGGCGCGATCCGCAGTCGAGCACACCGGCCCGAGCAGTACCGCCCACCGCAACCCGACCTCGGCGTCCACAGCATCGAGCGCTGCGGTCGGGACTTCGAGCCGCGCTGCGCCGTCCGGCGCGACGCTCCAGGGCGGCAGCAGGTCGCCGAGCAGACCGGTGTGCTCGAGAAATGCCACACCCGCAGACGGTCGCGGCAATTCGAGCAGCTTCGTGAGCTCTCCTGCGATGCGCTCTTTCGAGACGATGTTGAGCCGGGGGCGGGTGCTGCGCACTGCGGCGACGAGGTCGGGCGTCGGTTCGAGGTCGAGCCGGGCGCAAAAGCGAGCCGCTCGCAGCATCCTCAAGGGATCGTCACAGAACAGCCCGACCGGTTCCGAGGGAGTCCGCAGTACGCCTGAAGCGAGGTCGGTACGGCCGCCGAACGGGTCCAACAGTGTCCAGCCGGGAAGCTCGATGGCCATTGCATTGACGGTGAAATCCCGGCGCGACAGATCGATGGTGATGTCGTCGGAGAACCGCACATGCGGTTTGCGCGAGTCCTGGTCGTAGGACTCGGCGCGATGCGTGGTGATTTCGACGGTGGTGTCGCCGCGTCGGGCGCCGATGGTGCCGAACGCCCTGCCCTGATCCCAGATGACGTCGGCCCATCCGGCAGTCAACTCGGCGATGCGGTTTGGCAGGGCGTCGGTGGTGATGTCGATGTCGGCATCGATTCCGTGTCCCAGCAGCAGGTCTCGGACCAACCCGCCGACGAGATAGAAACGGTGGCCCGCGGCCCCGAACCGTTCGGCCAGCGACCCGACTCGTTCGGTCAGCTCTCGTCGATCCTCGGCGTCGAGCGCCGAGGACGCCAGCTCGTGCCCGTGCCCCCCGTTGCGGAGCAGCGAGCCCGCGCGAGACGTTCGGGCCGGGGTCTGTCCCACAACGCCGAGGGTACAAAGTGGCCGTGCCACAACCTGCGTGAGCACCGTGCTTCCCGACAGACCCGGTACTCTGCGCCGCGCGAGCGACATGGACCGCCCCGCGCCCTCGAGCGAACCGCCCGCCTCGTCCACCATGCGTGGCGCGGCCGACAGCGACCATCCGCGAACACAGCGCGGTCCGCTGGTCCGGCTGTTGCTGTGGTTGGCGGTGGCCGCTGCGCTCGCTGTGGGTGCAGCATCACGGCTCTTCGACACGCTGCCCGCACCGCCCGCGAGCGCAACCGTCGTACCGAGCGTGCTCTACGACCGCTTCGGCACACCGATCGCTGAAGTCGGTCCCAGCGTTGCGCATGCACCGCTGGGGCTCGAGGAGATGGCACCGGCATTTGTCGATGCCGTCGTTGCGGCACTGGATCCGGATTTTCTCGACGGAGACGGTGTCGACGCGTCGGCGTACGCAAGAGCGTTTCGCAGCATAGTGGGCATCTCTGGGACCGACGCCGAAGCCGACCCTGCTGCGGTGGGCCTGCTGCGCCGCTACATCGAGACCGCTCGTCAGCGGGACGCTTACCGCCGTGGCGCCAGTGCGACGGCCGAAGCGCGAAGGCTCCTTATGGAAATGCGCGTCGGACGTCAACTCAGCCGCGCGGAGGTTCTCGAGCGCTACTTGAACATCGTCTATCTGGGTCGGGGTGCATTCGGGGTGCATGCCGCGGCAAATGCCTGGTTCGGGGTTCCTGCCGCCGATCTCGAGATTGCACAAGCCGCGTACCTTGCATCGCTCATCGAAGACCCAATCGGCGTCGATGCACCGCCCGGATCGACCGCCGATCCGCATCGAGCAGCACGGTTGGCGCGCGACCGGGTCCTCGTTGCGATGTACGAGCAGGGCTATCTGATCGATACCGAGTTAGCTGCCGGGCGAGCGAAGCCGGTGACGACCGGCGTCGCTCAGCCGCCATCGGGGTCACCTGCGGTGGGTGTTGACGCCGCACCGGCCGCGAGCACCGATGCGTACGGCCTCATCCGACTCCTAGCCGAAGACGCCGGCCTCGCAACGGTGGTCGGCACTGCGTATGGCGAACTCGTCGATCGTTACGGTCCCCGTAGCGTCGTCGCCGGCGGTCTGCACGTCACGACCAGCATTGACTTGGCTGCGCAACAAGCAGCTTTCGCGGCGGCCAGCAAGGCGGCGGCACTCGGGTACTTTGCGGACATAGCTGTCCTGGATCGAAGCGGGCACGTCCGCGTTCTTGTCAGCGTGGCGCCCTCCGGATCGTCGGGAACCCCGGAGAGTCTGCCCTCGCTTGCCGCTCGGCCTCTCAGTGATCTGCTGGGCCCCACGACAAGTCCGCTGCGCAGAATTATGGTCCGGGCTTCTGATGCGGCGGGGCCGGCCGATCGTGCCGACGCGGCGCATATCGCCGAGGTGTTCTCCGTGGCGGCGACTGGTGGTGAGCGTCGCGTCCGCAGGATCATCCTCTTTGCAAGCGAGACGGGCGAGGGAGGAGCGACCCGCGACGATGCCACCGTCGATCGCTGGCCGACGGAGCGAGCCGAGGCCCTCACTGCCGCTGGTGTTCGATCAGCGGTCGCGATGATGGAACCGTTCACGCTGGGGGCCGGCGCTCAAGCACTCGGGCGCAGTGCTGTGGCACCTGCGACCGGCGACGTGTGGTTCGCTGGCTGGACGGCCCACTTCACCGCTGCCGTGTGGGTCGGGATCTCGGCGCCGTCAGCCTCCGTCGAGCACGCAGAGACAGCCCGGAGCCTCTTCGAAGAAGTCCTCAGCATGCTGCAATACGCGGAACTCCCGCGGTAGCGGAGTCACGTCACTCGAAAATGCAGGTGCGAAGAGCGTCCTGCGGGCCTAGCGTTGCGTTCGCATCACGGGCACATATCCGCCCGGAGCGCCCCGGACGCCTTGGCGCCCGCCGTGAACCCGCTCATTGGGGCCGGGTTCGCAGGGCCGATGCAGCACACAAACCCTGCCCCGCGAGGGGCCCCGCCCCGGCGGGTCCACAGGAGGTTGCCCCCAGTTGCGCGCGTACGAGCTGATGGTCATCTGCGATGGTGACCTCGAGAATTCCGAAGCCCGCAAGGCGATGGACGAAGTCCAAAGCCGCGTCTCGGAGATCGGCGAGGTTGCCTCGTTCGACTTCTGGGGCATGCGCGACTTCGCATACGAAATCAATCACAAGACACGGGGCTACTACTCGGTGATCGAGCTGCGGGCGGAGCCTGGGGCCATGGATCCGGTGGAGCGGTACCTGCGGATCGCGGACGACGTCGTCCGCCACAAACTCATCCGACTCCCAGATAACGAGGCACAGCGTCGTGGCTTGCTCGATTTGGGGTCGGCGAACAGCCAATAAACGGAGGCGTCATGGCTGACAACACCATCACCGTGGTAGGAAATCTCACCCGCGATCCCGAACTTCGATTCACCCAGGCCGGCCGCGCTCGCGCAGTGCTGGGCGTTGCAGTGAACCGGCGGTGGATGAACCGCCAGACCAATGACTGGGAGGAGCAAGTCAGCTTCTTCAATGTCGTGTGCTGGGCCGAACTGGCCGAGAATGTCAGCGAATCGCTGGCGAAAGGCAATCGCGTCGTCATCTCGGGGCGACTCGAGCAGCGCACCTGGGAGACAACCGACGGCGAGCAGCGCAACGTCGTTGAGATTGTCGCCGACGAAATCGCACCATCGCTGCGCTGGGCGACCGCGGAGATCACTCGCACCCCGCGCGGACCCGCCGCCGAAGCCGGCGTCGGCCGTGATCGCCGAGGAACCCAGGAGTGGGAAGCCCCGAGCGGCACAACCCAGCACGCACCAGAGGAGGAACCTTTCTGATGCCACCACGGAAACGAACCGGACGTGCCCGACCGAAGGAACTGCGCGGCAGGCCTCGTCGGCGCAAGGTCAGCCCGTTGCAAACCGCGCGGACTTCCTACGTCGACTACAAGGACGTTGAGCTGCTGCGCGTGTTCATATCTGAGCGCGCCAAGATTCGAGCCCAACGGGTGTCGGGCAACAATCGCCACCAGCAACGCGACGTCGCACGGGCAATCAAGACTGCCCGCGAAATGGCGCTGATCGAGTACGCCCGCCGTCCGATGACGCAGCGCCGCGGTGACAAGCGCCGCGGCGGGCGCGGGTCTGATGACCGTCGGCCACCGTCGGACCGCGCTGAGGGTGACCACGCCGAGATCGGTGAGTCGGATGAGCCGATGGTCGCCGTCGCGGCCACGAAAGAGGACTGATGATGAAGGTTGTCCTTCGCAGCGATGTTGACGGCGTCGGCACGGCCGGCGCAGTGGTGGACGTCGCCGACGGGTTTGCCCGGAACCATTTGATTCCTCGCGGGTTGGCCTTGCGGGCAACCGATGGCACTATGGCGCAGGCTGCTGCGATGGCCCGGGCGAGGGCGGTGCGCGACAGCCGGGAGCGTGAGACGGCGGAGCAGCTCGTGAAGCAGCTCGTGGTCGACGGCGTGACGATCGCTGCCCGAGCCGGCTCAGGTTCGCATCTGTACGGCTCGGTCACCACGCATGAGATCGCGGAGGCCATCAAGGCACGCACCGGTGTCGACATCGACCGCCGAAGACTCACGATCCCTGCGCCGATCCGCACTGTCGGCACCCATGAGGTGACAGCGAAACCGCACTCCGACGTCGCGTTCACCTTCAACCTCGAGGTCGTAGCGCTCTCCTGAGCATTGCTGCTGCGGCAGTCGTATCGCCGAGTTCCGGCAACCTTGTCACACCCCCCTGCGACTCTCGGCGGTATGAATCGCCGAGCCAGACGCTGCTTGTGGATAAGCCGCCCAGAAATCCATAGGTTTTGGCCCTACCACTGCACAGGGCAGCGCTGGAAGTGTGTGCGGCAATGAGTCTGGCTGAGCTTGCGACAGTGCATCCGCGGCGACCGGGCGGGCGGGTGCCGCCGCAGAACGTCGATGCCGAAGAGTCGGTGCTCGGGGCGATGCTGCTCTCGCGAGATGCCATCGCGCCAGCTGTCGAGCGTTTGACAGCCGAGCACTTCTATGTGCCGGCGAACGGTGTCGTCTTCGATGCTGTCGAAGCGCTGTATGTGACTGGCGAGCCGGTTGACTGCGTGACGGTCGCCGATCAGCTCGAACGGTCCGGCACGCTGACCGCAGCTGGGGGAGCTGATCGTCTGCTGGCGCTCGAGGCAGCAACGCCGACGCTCGCACACGTCGATCGCTACGCCCGCATCGTGGAAGAGACGGCGCTGCTGCGGAGGCTGATCTCGGTTTCAGCCGAGATTTCCGAGCTCGCGTACAGCCGGCCTGAGGACACCGCTGCCGCCCTTGACCAAGCCGAGTCCATGGTCTACAGCGTGGCCGAGCGCCGAATCGTGGACTCCACGCAGTCCCTGCGCGACCTGGTGGACCTCAGCTTGGACCGGCTCGAGGAGCTGTACCAGCAGGGCGATGCGTTCACGGGTTTGGCCACCGGTTTCAACTCTCTCGACCGAATCCTGTCCGGGGTGCAGCCGTCGTCGCTCATGGTGGTCGGTGCGCGCCCTGCGATGGGCAAGACGGCCTTCGGACTGACGATGGCGTCCCACGTCGCGCTGGAATCGCAGAAGCCCGTACTGCTCTTCTCGCTTGAGATGAACCATGCAGAACTGACCGGCCGGCTGATCGCCTCTGATGCCCGAGTCGATGCCACCAGAGTGCGCACTGGGCAACTCCACGCCGACGACTGGAACCGCATCACACGCAGCGTGGGCCGCTTGGGCGAGGCGCCCATGTGGATCGATGACAACCCGAATGTCACGGTGACCGAGATCCGGGCCAAGGCGCGCCGTCTGCGCAGTCGCTTAGGCGGTTTGGGGCTCATCGTCGTGGATTACCTGCAGCTCATGAACGGGCGCGCGAACGCTGAGAACCGCCAGGTGGAGGTGGCGGAAATCTCGCGCGGGCTGAAGATCCTGGCCCGCGAACTGGAGACGCCGATCGTGGCAATGTCGCAGTTGAGCCGCAACCTCGAGTCCAGGAGCGACAAGCGACCGATGCTGTCAGACCTACGCGAGTCCGGCTCGATCGAGCAGGACGCCGACATCGTCGTGTTCCTCTACCGCGACGAGGTCTACAACGACGACACCACCGAGAGGGGCATGGCGGAAATCATCGTGGCGAAGCATCGCAACGGCCCGACCGGCACGGCCCGGCTGGCGTTCATGCCGCAGTACACGCTCTTCGCTGACATGGCCCACGAGGGCTGAGGGGACCACGGCAGTGTTCCTCGGCGAAGATCTCATTCCGTATCTGATCTTGGCCTTCGGTGCAGCGTTGACGGTCGGCAACGTGGCTGCGCTGGTACGACCCCGGCGCCCCCGCAGCGATGGCGGCGCGCCGCTGCGGGCGTCCGCCCGACGGGCGGTGCCGCTAGCGCTTGTTGGCCTGGTCGCGTCAATCTGGTCGCTCGCGACGCTGTTGAGTGGGTGAGTGGAGCGGGTGAGGGGAATCGAACCCCCGTTATCAGCTTGGGAAGCTGAAGTTCTGCCATTGAACTACACCCGCGAAACGCGGGGCAGATCCTATTCACTGCGGCTTCGGGTTCCGAGTGGCGATGTCGCTGCCTGCGTGATGCCAATCCGCTGCCGGCTCGGCGCCAGTAAGGTCGCCGACCGGCGAATACGAGGGCCCGCGCGCCCAGCGGATGCAGCATCTGTGGCCTGCGACACCGGAGCACTGCGATGATCCTGTCGGACCGGAGCATCCACGAGGCCCTCGACAGCGGCCGCATCGTCATCGAGCCGCTGGCTGACGCCGCGGTCCAGCCGTCGTCAGTGGATCTACGGCTGGACGCCACGTTCCGCGTCTTCCGCAATCACACCCGCAAGGTCATCGATGTCATCGAAGACCAGACGGACCTGACCGAAGAGGTGGAGGTCGCGCCGGGCGACGCCTTCATCCTGCACCCGGGGGAGTTCGCGCTGGGCTCCACGCTCGAGCGCGTGACGGTGCCCGACGACCTGGTGGGTCGCATCGAGGGCAAGTCATCGCTGGGTCGCCTCGGGCTGCTCATCCACACCACCGCCGGGTTCGTTGACGCGGGGTGGGACGGCTATCTCACGCTCGAGCTGTCCAACGTCGCCAATCTGCCGATCACGCTGTACCCGAGCATGAAGATCTGCCAGATCAGCTTCATGGAGATGACCACACCGGCCGACCACCCCTACGGCACCGAGCTGCTCGGATCGAAGTACCGAAGCCAGCGCGGCCCCACCCCCAGCCGCTACCACGAGAACTTCCGCTCCCGCCGGCTGCTGTAGCCGGGTCCGGCTTGTGCGGGGCTTGCTGGGGGAGTTCAGCCTTCGGAGGCTTCGAGGGCGTCGATGAGGTGGATGGAGATGTCGGCAACTTTGACTTCGTCTTCTTCGACGCCGTGCCCCTTCACCCCGTCGTCGATCATGATGTAGCAGAACGGGCACGCCGTAGCGATGCGGTCAGCGCCGGTGTCGAGCAGCTCGCGTGAGCGCTCGTCGTTCACCTTCGTGCCGAGCGTCTCCTCCATCCACATGCGTGCGCCGCCTGCGCCGCAGCACATCCCCTTGGTGCCGTTGCGCGGTGCTTCCACGATCTCCACGCCGCCCAAGCTGCCGATGACGTTGCGCGGTGCGAGGTAGACATCGTTGTGGCGGCCCAGATAACACGAGTCGTGATACACAACCCGCTCTTCCAGGCGAGCGCCAGAGAGGTCCAAGCGGCCGTCAGCTACCAGCTCTTCGAGCAACTGAGCGTGATGGATGACCTCCCAGTCGCCGCCGTACTGCGGATACTCGTTGCGCAATGTGTTGAAGCAGTGAGGGCACTGGGTGATGATCTTGCGGACGCCCATGCCATTGAGCGCAGCAATGTTCTGCGCTGCGAGCATCTGGAACAGGTACTCGTTGCCTGATCGCCGGGCGCTGTCACCGGTGCAGTTCTCGCCCGGGCCAAGAATCGCGAAATCGACCCCGGCGCGGCGCAACAGCTTTGTGGTGGCAATCGAGACGCGACGGTTCTTGTCGTCGAACGAGCCGGCGCACCCCACCCAGTAGAGGTACTCGTGGTCGAACGCGTCGTCGGGATCGACAACCTCGACGTCCAAGCCGTCAGCCCAGTCGGCGCGCTCGCCGTTGTTCAGGTTCCATGGATTGGCGTTGTTCTCCATGCCTCGGAACGCTGCGCCGAGTTCGGCGGGGAACTCGCTCTCCATGAGTGTGAGATACCGGCGCATGTCGAGGATCTTGTCCAAGATCTCGATGTTCACCGGGCAGTTCTCGTCGCACGCCCGGCACGTGGTGCAAGCCCAGAGCTCGTCGTGGGTGATGCGTTCGAACACCGAATCAGCCGACACCGAGATCTCCGCATCGGTGCCGATCGGGGGAGTCACCTTGCCGTGCGCACCCGTGGCCGCCATGATCTCGCCGGTCTTGAGCACGATCTCGCGAGGATCGAGCGGCTTGCCGGTGGCGTGCGCCGGGCACACCGCCGTGCAACGGCCGCACATGGTGCAGGCATCGGTGTCGAGCAGCTGCTTCCAGGTGAACTCGTCCACCTGCGACACGCCGATGGTCTCGATGTCCTCGGCTTCCATGAGGTCGGGCACCATCCGCATGGCGCCTTTGGGCCGCTCTCGGTCGCGGAGGTACATGTTCAGCGGCGACGTGAACATGTGCCGCAGCATCGTGATGGGCAGCATGACGAGGAACGCCATGAAGCAGCCGACGTGGGCGATCCACGCGGCTTGGTGCCAACCGCGGATTGCGCCGACGCTGTCGAGTGCAGCTGACAGCGGGTAGCCGATGAACGACCACTGTTCGTAGGCGGGCCGCCCGTCGATGACGATGCGCATCCCCTCGGCCACAAAGCCGGTGATGCCCAGCGCGGCGAGCACGATCAGGATGACCATGTGCTCGGGACGCGACTTGATCCGGATGCGGTAGGGGCGCGCCACGTAGCGGCGCACGATGGCCCACACGGCGCCGACCACGAAGATCACGCCGGCGAGATCGCCGACGAAGCTGAAGCCCTGGTACGTCGGGCCCGACAGGAACTTGGCAGCCGGCGGGAGCTGGTGGTTGATCTCGAGGGTGGTCGTGACCGCCAGCAGCACTAGGAAGCCGTAGTAGAGCAGCGCGTGCATGACGCCGGCTGAGGGGTCGCGCAGCAGCGTCTGCATGAGCACGCCGCCGCGGTAGTCGTCAAGGCGGCGACGTGCGTTAGCTGTGGTCGTGGCGCGCCGGTCGGGCGCACCGCGCTGCCAGTTGCGGGTGCGCTGGGCGAAATTCCATGCCCCGTAGAGGATGAGCCCGCAGGTCAGGGCATAGAACGCAAACTTCACCCCGCCCGGCACGTTGCCGAACACCTCGCGGTGGGCCTCGTCCGTATCGTCGTGGAACGCGAAGACAGCGGCGGCAATGCCGGACGCAGCGGTCACCGCGGCGAACGCAATGCCGATGCCCAGCACGAGCTGGTGCGGCCGAAGGGGTGGTTTGGTCACTCTGGTGAAGTTAGTTGACGGCCTTCAGCAGGCCGGAGACTGGCACGCGGATGCCACTCGTGGCGCTGCGGTATCGCTGGCGCTGGTTGTCGGGCTGTGGGACGAGCGCTCAGCCGTAGAGCTTGCGGTTCGACTTGCGCAGGCGGCCGGCGAGCTCGGTCAGCAGCTTGTGGGCGACCGATGGCGTGCTGTCGATGATGCCCTTCAGCGCGCGCCGGGAGAGCAGAAGCGTTTCCATGTCGGTGGAGGCCACAACCGAAGCGGTACGGGGGCCGTCGTCAAACAGCGCCATCTCGCCGATGGTCTCGCCCGCTCTGAGTTCGGAGACCTTACGCCCGTTGCGCCGCGCGACAGCGGTGCCGGCCACGATCACGTAGGCGTAGCCCTCGGTGGCGCCCCCGCGACCTTCCTCGACGATGTTGTCACCGGCCGTGAAATTCTGCTGCTCGACAGCTCTCGCGATGTGCGTGAGCTCCTTCTTGCTGCAGTCGGAAAAAAGGTCGATCTCGCGCAGACTCTCCGTACGGTTGGCCACAGACATATCCCGCTCCTTGCCAGAGTGCCCGGTTGCACAGGGTCCCGCTCGTCACGGTAGGCCCCCCTGATCGGGACCGTCGCGCGCCCCGGACGTGAATACGGGCGCTGAGGTTAGCGCTTGTCATCGCCCGCCCGGAGAACCGGCACCAGGGCAATTCTTCGCCGACATTCGCCGTGCGTCCGCGAATGATGACGACTCGACGTGGTACGTGCACGTGGTGGCGGGGCGTGAGACGCTAGGGAGCGACAGCCCGACGGGAGAGCGCAATGGTTGCAATGGTGACGGCGGTCATCAAGCCGCATCGGCTCGAGATGGTGCTTGAGGCCCTCCGGGACCTCGACATCACGGGGTTGACGGCCTCTGAGGTACGGGGGTTCGGCCGTCAAGGCGGCCATACCGAGACGTATCGAGGCACCGAGTACCACGTCGACTTCATTCCGAAAGTTCGTATCGAGGTGCTTGTCGCAGACGGCTTGGCTGACCGCGTCGTGGACGCCATCGTGGAGGCCACCCGAACCGAGCGCATCGGCGACGGCAAGGTCTGGGTCACCTCGGTGGACAGCGTGGTCCGGATCCGCACCGGCGAGCGGGGCATCGACGCCCTCTAGCCCCCCTCGCCTCCCCACCACCCTGGCGGCGGCTCAGCGGAGATAGCGCTCCGACGGATCGCGGCTGGTCGTCACTGCGAGATCGTCGTCGAGCTCGTACACCATCGGCACGCCGGTCGGGATGTTGAGATCCGCGATCTCGGCGTCGCCGATGCCGTCAAGGTGCTTCACGAGCGCGCGCAGGCTGTTTCCGTGGGCAGCGACCAGCACCGTGTGCCCAGCCGCCAGATCGGGCGCGATGGCGTCGTGCCAGTACGGCAGCAAGCGCGCTACCACGTCCGCAAGGCACTCGGTTCGGGGCAATTCAGTGACAGTCAATTCGGCATACCGGGCGTCGTCGTTGGGATCGAACGGGTAGTCGGGCGGCATCGGCGGCGGCGGGATCTCGTAGCTGCGGCGCCACAGGTGGACCTGCTCGACGCCGTGGCGTTCCGCGGTCTGGGCCTTGTTCAGCCCCGTGAGGGCTCCGTAGTGCCGTTCGTTGAGGCGCCAGTGCCGGCGGACCGGCAGCCACACCCGCCCCATCTCATCGAGTGTCGTGTTCGCCGTTTGGATGGCGCGCCGCAGCAGCGATGTGTGCACGATGTCCGGCTCGATGCCCGCCAAAGCCAGTGCTGCACCGGCGTTGCGCGCCTCCGCTTGGCCCTCGTCAGTCAGGCCGACGTCCCACCACCCGGTGAAGCGGTTCTCGAGATTCCAGCTGCTCTGCCCGTGGCGGAGCAGGACAAGCGTCGGGGAGCGAGCGTGGGGGCCGCCCCCGTCAGGGGAGCAGTCGGGGGTCTCGGAGTGTGCCGCCGGCATGGTGCCGCACGGTACCCCGACGCGTCCGGCTGCAATCGGCTGCGACGGCTCTGTAAGCGATTGACCACCCGCGGCCCGCCGAGGGCAGCAAATTCGGGGATTGAACGCCTAGCTTGCGGCCGAACACTGAACTATTGACGTCATGCTGAGCAAAGTTGCTGATGAAGCACTCAATATATATGATTGCCAATATCCGAATAGCGACGTAAGCGGTCCCCCGTCGACCGTCGCACGGAATCACTCGAAAGGCACAACCATGCCCAAGGCTGTCGGAATCGACCTGGGAACCACAAATTCGGTGGTGGCCGCCATGGAGGGCGGCGAGCCCGCCGTCATTGCCAACGCGGAAGGTGACCGCACGACACCGTCGGTTGTGGCCTTCGCGCGCAACGGCGAAGTGCTCACCGGCGAAGTGGCCAAACGGCAGGCGGTCACGAATCCTGGCCGCACGATCGCTTCAGTCAAGCGGCACATGGGAACCACCTGGAACCAGAAGGTCGACGACAAGGACTACACGCCGCAGGAGATCTCTGCGCGGGTGCTGCAGAAGCTCAAGCGCGACGCCGAGCAGTACCTCGGTGACACCGTCACCGAGGCCGTCATCACCGTGCCGGCGTACTTCGACGACGCCCAGCGCACCGCTACCACCGAGGCCGGCCGCATCGCCGGGCTTGAGGTGCTGCGCATCATCAACGAACCCACCGCGGCCGCGCTTGCGTACGGCCTCGACAAGGCAACCGAGGACCAGACCATTTTGGTGTTCGACCTCGGCGGCGGCACCTTCGACGTGTCGGTGCTCGAGATCGGCGACGGGGTCTTTGAGGTGAAGTCCACTGCCGGTGACACGCGCCTCGGCGGGGACGACTGGGACGGTGCCGTGCAGTCGTGGCTTGTGGAGTCCTTCAAGGGCGACCACGGCGTCGACTTGGGCACCGATGCGATGGCGTGCCAGCGCCTCAAGGAGGCGGCCGAGCAGGCCAAGAAGGATTTGTCGTCCAAGCAGACCACGCAAATCAACCTGCCGTTCATCACTGCCACCGACACGGGCCCGTTGCACCTCGACTACGAGCTGTCCCGCGCCAAGTTTGAAGAGCTCACCTTCGACCTGCTGAAGCGCTGCCGCGGGCCGTTCGAGCAGGCGATCAGCGATGCCGGTCTCAAGAAGTCCGATATCGACCACGTCATCCTCGTGGGGGGCTCGACGCGCATGCCTGCTGTGCAGTCCCTCGTCACCGAACTCACCGGTCGCGAGCCGCACAAGGGAGTCAACCCTGACGAGGTCGTCGCCGTCGGTGCAGCCATCCAGGCAGGCGTGCTGAAGGGCGATGTCACCGACGTCCTGTTGCTGGACGTGACGCCGCTGAGCCTCGGCATCGAGACCAAGGGCGGCGTGATGACGCGGCTCATCGAGCGCAACACGACAATCCCGACCCGGCGTTCGGAAATGTTCACGACGGCCGAGGACGGTCAGCCCTCCGTGGAGATTCACGTGCTCCAGGGTGAGCGCGAGATGGCCGCAGGCAACAAGACACTCGGCAAGTTCCAGCTCGTCGGCTTGCCTCCGGCGCCGCGTGGCGTGCCGCAGATCGAAGTTGCGTTCGACATCGATGCCAATGGCATCGTGCATGTGTCCGCCAAGGACAGCGCCACCGGCAAGGAGCAGTCGATCACCATCACCGGCCAGTCGGCGATGTCACCCGACGAGATCGAGCGCATGATGGCCGACGCTGAGGCGCATGCTGCTGAAGACTCCCAGCGGCGCGAGGCGGCCGAAATCCGCAACAACGCCGACTCGCTCGTGTACCAGACGCGCACGCTGCTCGACGAGCAGGGTACCGACGCGGCCGATGCCGACAAAGAGCCCGTGGAGGCTGCGCTGGCCGCCGCTTCCGAGGCGCTGAACGGCGAGGATCTCGACGCGATCCGTTCCGCCACAGACGCGCTGGCAGCGGCAAGCAGTGCCTTTGGCCAGAAGCTGTACGAATCGGCTGCAGCGTCGGCGACGGGCAGCGAAGCCGGTGATGACGATGACGTCGTCGACGCGGAGATCGTGGACGAGACTCAGTGAGCGCATCTGCTGAACAGCCGGCTGCCGACGCCGCTGTCGCTGAGGGCGAGGACCTCGACGCGACCCTCGACGATCCGTCGGCGTCCGACAACAGCGACGCCACCGGATCCGGCATCGAATCCGACGCGGAACCCGATGTTGGCGAGCTCACGACTCGAATAGCGGCGATCGCTGCGCAGCGGGACGAGTATCTGGATCAGCTGCAGCGACAGCGGGCCGAGTTCCAGAACTTCCGGCGCCGGGTCACCACTGATCGGCAGCAGCAGGTGTCAGCGGGCGTCAGCCGTCTCGTTGACTCGCTGCTCCCGGTTCTTGACGGCTGCGATGCGGCTGTCGCGCAAGGCCACGACGAGGTCGCGCCGGTAGCGCAATCCCTCATGGTGGCCCTGGGCAAGGCAGGACTCGAGCGGATCACGGCAGTGGGAACGCCGTTTGATCCAAATGAACACGAAGCAGTGATCGTTGAGCAAGCGCCACCCGGTGCCGATGCCGGCAGCGCAGCCTTGAACGCCGACACCGACGGCTCTGTGGCGTCGGAGGGCGTCACCGGGTCCTGCGCGAGCGCGGCAGCGACGACCGGTGACCACGACGGAGCGGGCGGCGACACGGTGCAGATGGTCATTGAGGAGCTACGCAGTGGCTACCGCTTCGACGGGCGCGTGTTGCGTGCCGCGATGGTCAAGGTGCGCGCGGGGTAGGCCATGAACGTGCAGCGCGAGTGGTTCGAGACTGACTACTACGCAGCCCTTGGCATCTCGCCCGACGCTTCCGATAAAGAGGTCACCAAGGCGTACCGGAAGCTCGCCCGCAAGCATCACCCCGATGCTGCCGGAGGCGACGAGGCACATTTCAAGGAGATATCTGCCGCCTATGACGTCGTCGGGAACGAATCTAAGCGTGCCGCGTACGACGAGGCGCGACGGCTCGGCCCCGGGGGCTACGGGCCCCAGATGGGTGGGTTCGCCTCGGGTCCCGGCGGATTCAGCATTCGAGTTGAGGATCTCGGCGACCTCGGCGGGATCTTCGGGGACCTGTTCGGCGCCGGACGCTCTGCGGTCGGCGGTGTCATGGCGATGCGCGGCCAGGACCTCGAGACTCGGATGGGCATTTCCTTCCGAAACGCGGTCGAAGGTGTCATCACCGAGGTGTCGGTGCCCGATACCACGAACGGCGGCATACGGCCGGTCAAGGTGCGCATCCCCTCGGGCGTCGAGGACGGCGTCCGAATCCGTCTGGCGGGCAAGGGTGCGCCAGGATCGGGCGGCGGTCCAAACGGCGATCTCTTCGTCATCGTTGACGTCACACTCGATCCAGAATTCGGACGCGACGGACACCACCTGACGGTGACGGTGCCGATCACCTATCCCGAAGCAGTCTTGGGAGCCGACGTGAAGGTGCTGGCCTATGACGGCGGCGCTGTCACGCTCCGGATTCCTGCCGGGACACCGTCGGGCAAGACGTTCCGCGTGCGGGGCCGTGGCGTCACCACGCGGCGCGGCACAGGCGACTTGCTCGTGACTGTCGAGATCGCGGTGCCGACCGAGCTGTCGGCGCCAGAACGTGCTGCAACCGAGGCCCTGGGAGACGTCGCTGACTTTGACACCAGCTCAAGTCGGCGCCGCCGTGCCCGGCCAATCGATGCGCACACCGCGGATGCCCGCGCCGCTGACAACGGCGCGGCTGTGGACGCGGAGCAATCTACCAACCATGTATCTGGCACCGCCGCCGGCCACGCACGCCCCGACGAATCGCGCCCAGATGCGCCAGGAGGGCAGCCATGAGCACCGAACCACGCCGTCGCCGTTCGCCCGAGCAGCGCAACCGAGCGCTGTATGTGATCTCGGTCGCTGCGGAGCTGGCAGGAGTTCACGCCCAGACGCTGCGCATCTACGAACGCAAAGGCTTGCTGGCGCCGGCACGGACGTCGGGCGGCAGCCGCCGCTACAGCGACCGCGACATCGCGATGCTGGCGCGCATCAGCGAACTCACAAGCGAAGGCCTCAACTTGGCGGGAGTCAAACGCGTGTTGGAGCTCGAAGCACGGGTCGCCGCGCTCGAGCGGCAGTTGGCTGAGGTACGCGACGAGGCAGCAGCGATCGTGGCTGACACGCATCGTCAGTACCGGCGAGACCTGGTGCCGTTGCAGCCGACCGACATCGTTGCCCACCCGATGCGACCGCCACGCCCCGGTCGTTGAGCGATCCGGGCTCAGTGCCCGAATGACGCGGCCGCTCGACCTTGAGTGAGTCTCAACGACATATCAAAGTTGAGTGTATAAATATCAATTAATCTGCTACACTGTTCGCTATGGCAAATGACGCTGCTTCTGTCAGGCAACCCCTTCCGTCCAGCCCGCTGACGCACAAGACCCAGGAGGCTCTGGCTGCAGCGATCTCGACTGCAACGAGCCAGGATCATCCCGAAGTCACACGAGCGCACCTGCTGGCAGCACTGGTCTCGCAACCCGAAGGATTGGTGCTGCCGCTGCTCGCGCGCGCCGGCATCGAGCCCGCAGCGGTCCGCAGTGCATCGCTTACCGCACTCGCGCGCCTTCGGAGAAGCTTCAGCACGCAGCCGAAAACGCCGCCGCTGGCGGCCGAGTTGGCGCAGACCTTGCACGCAGCGGACACTGAGCGAGCAAGGATGGGCGACGACTACCTGTCCACCGAGCATCTCTTGGTTGCGCTCGCATCCGACGTCGGTGCGGACCGTGACGTCCTGGCCTCACTGGTCGGCGAACTGCGCGGGACTTCTCGGGTCACTTCGCCGACTCTCGACAACACCTACGAAGCGCTCGAGCGATTCGGCCGCGATCTCACCACGGAGGCGCGCGAGGACAAGCTCGATCCGGTCATCGGGCGCGACGACGAGATCCGACGCGTTATCGGCGTGCTGTCGCGGCGCACCAAGAACAATCCGGTGCTGATCGGCGAGCCTGGCGTCGGCAAGACGGCGATCATCGAAGGGCTCGCGCGCCGCATCGCGGAAGGCGATGTGCCCGACGGGCTGCGCGACAAGCGCGTCGTCGCCCTCGATCTGGCCGCCATGGTGGCCGGCGCCAAGTTCCGAGGAGAGTTCGAGGAGCGGCTCGGGGCGGTCCTCGACGAGATCGTCGCCTCTGACGGCGAGGTCATCACCTTCCTCGACGAAGTGCACACGCTGGTCGGTGCTGGCGCCGGCGGCGACAGTTCGCTCGACGCCGCCAACATGATCAAACCCATGCTGGCGCGTGGACAGTTGCGACTTGTGGGCGCGACCACGCTCGACGAGTACCGCCGGCACATCGAGCGCGACTCGGCCCTCGAACGCCGCTTCGCTCCCGTGTACGTCGGCGAGCCCTCCGCCACGGACGCTGTGGCGATTCTGCGCGGCCTCAAGGAACGGTACGAAGTCCACCACGGCGTCCGTATCACCGATGCGGCGCTCGTTGCAGCTGTCACGTTGTCGGGCCGATATCTGCGCGAGCGATTCCTGCCTGACAAGGCGATCGACCTCATGGACGAAGCCGCCAGCGGGCTGCGCATCGAGATCGACTCGGTGCCGCTCGACATCGACGTCCGTGAACGGCGGATCCGCCAGCTCGAAATAGAGGAGTTGGCGCTTGCCGGCGACGAAGGCGCCGCCAGCGCCCGGCGTGCTGAGATCGCCGAAGAACTGGCATCCGAACGAGAACGTGCTGCGGCGCTCAAGGCGCATTGGCAGTCCGAGAAAGAGGCCATTGCCGCGATCCATGCACTGAAATCCGAGGCCGAATCGCTGGCCGCGCAGGTAGATCGGGAGACGGATCTCGAGCGAGCAGCCGAGATCCGTTTCGGCCGGCTGCCCGACGTAAATCGCCGCCTCGACGAGGCCACCGCCGAGCTCGACCGGCTCCAGTCAGACCAGCGAATGCTGCGAGAGGAAGTCGACGCCGGCGACATCGCCGAAGTCGTGTCGCGTTGGACAGGCATCGCCACCAGCCGGCTGCTCGAAGGCGAGGCGCACAAGTTGGTGCATCTGGAAGACACACTGGCAACCCGGGTGATCGGGCAGCGGCACGCCGTCGCTGCGGTAGCCAACGCGATCCGGCGCAGTCGTGCCGGCCTGAGCGAGCCCGATCGACCCATTGGGAGTTTCCTGTTCTTGGGGCCCACGGGCGTCGGCAAGACCGAATTGGCTCGAGCGCTGGCGGAAGCGCTGTTCGACGACGAGCGCGCCATGGTCCGCATCGACATGTCCGAGTACCTCGAGCGACACTCGGTCAGCCGATTGATCGGGGCACCTCCGGGCTACGTCGGCCACGACGACGGTGGTCAGCTCACCGAGGCCGTACGGCGTCGGCCGTATTCGGTCGTGCTGCTCGACGAGATCGAAAAGGCGCACGCCGATGTGTTCAGCGTGCTGCTTCAGGTCCTCGACGATGGACGCCTCACCGACGGGCAAGGCCGCACAGTGGACTTCTCGAACGTGGTCCTCATCATGACGTCGAACCTGGCGGTGGATCCCGCCGAGTTCTTCGCTCCGGAGTTCATCAACCGCGTTGACGAGATTCTGAGGTTCGATGCGCTCAGTCGAGCCGATCTGGGTGCCATCACCGAGCTGGTGCTCGAGACGTTGCGCAAGCGGTTGGCCGACCGCGACATGACGCTTGAGGTGACCGCATCGGCAGCGGAGTTTCTTGCCAATCGGGGCTATGACCCCGTCTACGGTGCGCGCCCGCTGCGCCGGGTCATCGGGCGCGAGCTGATCGACCCGCTGGCCGCCGGCCTGCTCGACGGCACCTTCGCCGATGGCGATGCGGTGGTCGTCGACGCTGTCGACGGCGCAATCACATTGAGCCCTGCCCGAGGCGACCCGCTCGAAGTCCGAGCAGCTCAAGCGGGCGGTTCAGCCGATAGCGGGGCCTTCGCGAAGGCTTCGGGAGGGGCCCGGCGAAGCGCTCGGGGGTGCCCAGCGGGTACCGACCCGAGCACGAGTGGGGCACTTAGACTTACCCGCGTCAAAGTCTGAGGGCGACGAGCGTGCCGGCGCTGATTGAGGCTGTGGGCTCGACTGCGAGGTGAGCTGTGCCTGGGTCGATCGTCGTGGGAACCCAATGGGGCGACGAAGGCAAAGGCCGCATCGTCGACGTCGTCGCCAAGGAATGCCTGCACGTCGTGCGCTACCAGGGCGGACACAATGCCGGTCACCGAATCGTCGTCGACGGCGAGGCGTTCGCGTTGCAGCTCGTCCCCAGCGGCGTGATGTACGACCACGTGACGCCCATCATCGGCAATGGCGTCGTGGTGAACCCCTGGGTCTTGCTCGAAGAGATCGACATACTCACCCGTCGGGGCGTCGACTGCAGCCGACTCATGCTGAGCCCAGCGGCGCACCTCGTGCTGCCGTATCACCAGATTGCTGACGAGCTCGCGGAGGCGCAGCGCGGTGATGCCAAGCTCGACACCACCAAGCGAGGCATCGGGCCCGCGTACGCCGACAAGGCGGCGCGTGTCGGACTGCGCGTCGAAGACCTGCTGGAGCCGATGACGCTGCGGGCGCGACTCATCAGCGTCCTCGATGACCGCAATCAGTACTTGCGCATGGTTCACGACCACCCCGGCATTGATCCCGACGAGCTGGCCGACAAGCTCGTCACCGAGGTGGCGCCCCGTATCGCGCCGTTGATCGGCGACACCGTGGGCTGGTTGCACGAGGCTCTGCACGCGGGCGAGCGAGTGCTGTTCGAAGGTGCACAGGCGACGTTCCTCGACCTCGACCACGGCACCTATCCGTTCGTGACCTCCTCCAACCCTGTCGCGGGCTTTGCCCTCGTCGGATCGGGAATCGGACCAGGAGCGATTGATCAGGTCATCGGCATCGCCAAGGCGTACACGACCCGTGTCGGATCCGGCCCGTTCGTGACCGAGCTGGTTGACGACATTGGCGATCACTTGGTCGAGCGAGGCGCGGAGTTCGGCACAAATACCGGCCGTCGACGCCGATGCGGATGGTTCGATGCGGTGATGGGCCGCCAGGCGGTTCGTCTTAATGCCTGCACCGAGATTGCGCTCACCAAGTTGGACGTTCTCGACCAGCTCGACACCATCAAGGTCTGTGTCGCCTACGAAGTGGACGGCCGCCGCTACGACCATCTCCCGCACCTGCGTTCGCTTCACGATCGTGCCGAGCCGGTCTACGCGACGTTGCCGGGTTGGAAGACGCCGCTCGACGACGTGACCGAACGCTGGCAGCTGCCCCGAGCCGCCGTGGACTACATCGTGTTCTTGGAGCGACAACTGGGGTTGCCGATCCGTTATGTCTGCGTCGGCCCCGGCCGGGAGCAGTACATCCGCTTCGCTGCCTGAGCTGTGCCGATGAAGGTGTGCCCATGAGAGTGTGCCCATGATGGTTCGCCGATGAAGGTGTGCATCGTCGGCCAAGGCGGGCGGGAGCACGCCTATGCCTCGGTGCTCAGTCGCGTCGCGGACGTCGTGGTGACCCCGGGGAATCCGGGCATCCCTGCCAGCACGCGGACGCCGCCGATCGAGATTGACGCGGATCTGTTCGTCATCGGGCCCGAAGGGCCGCTCGCCGACGGTCTGGCCGACCGGCTGCGTGCCGACGGCCGCCTGGTTTTCGGGCCGGGCGCCGACGGCGCGGCCTTGGAGAGTTCCAAGGCGTGGATGAAGGAAGTCGTCAGCGCTGCCGGCGTGCCCACAGCAGGATTCCGCGTCTTTGACAGCGACCCGGGCAGCTGCCGCGACGCTCACGCCTGCCTTGAAGCGCTCGCGCCGCCCTACGTGGTGAAGACAAGTGGGCTCGCCGCCGGAAAGGGCGTGCTTGTCACCGACAATCTTGCTGCGGCGCATGCGGATGTCGACGCCAAGCTGGACGGCAGCGCCTTCGGGCCGGCCGGCCAGCGCATAGTCATCGAGGAGGGCCTCGTTGGACCCGAAGTCTCGCTTTTCGCGATTTGCGATGGTCGGCGAGCGGTGCTGCTGCCTACCGCCGTGCGCGATCACAAGCGGCTCGGCGATGGCGACACAGGTCCGAATACCGGTGGCATGGGCTGCGTCTCGCCCCTGGGTGACGTGGACCGGGCGGTCTGTCGCGAACTCGCGGCGCTGTCGTTCTCCCCGACGCTGGATGAGCTTGTGCGACGAGGCGTGGACTACCGCGGAGTGCTGTACGCCGGCTTCATGCTGACGCCTGACGGCCCTCGCCTGCTGGAGTACAACGTTCGCTTCGGCGATCCGGAGGCGCAGGTGACGTTGCCGCGCATTGACAGCGATCTGGCGGCCCTTCTGTGGGGAGCTGCTGCGGGCGAGGTGCGAGACGAAATTGTGGTCTCCGACGACGCCATGGTCTGCGTCGTTTGCGCATCCGAGGGCTACCCCTCGGCGCCCCGTACGGGTGACCTGATTGCGGGTATCGAGGCTGCGAGCGCCCTCGACGGAGTGACTGTCTTTTGCGCCGGCGTCGCCGCGGCGTCCGATTCTGAGGCCACGCCAGGGTCGCTCGTCACTGCTGGGGGGCGTGTCCTCAACGTGTGCGGCCGCGGCCCGAATGCTGCGGTGGCGCATGCGCGCGCTTATGAAGCCGTGCAGCGGATCAGCTGGCCTGGAATGACGTTCCGGACCGACATTGCGGCACCCGAGGCGCGCGCTGCGGCGGCCAGTACATAACCGAGACCGCCGAATCTGGCCGCACAGGCTAAAATTGTTTCGATTGTTCTGTTGGAAATCTCCCCGTTGCGGGCTCCGGGCAGCGAGACTGTGGCCGACGAGAAATCGTCGCTTGGCACGGCGCGACGGCGGCCAGCAGGGAGCATGACATGGAGACTGGGCACGGCGCGTCGCCGGGGACGGTGACTGCTGCCGACGCGCCGCCGAATGCGGCGACCGTGCGATCTGTCGCCATCTTGATGGGCTCGCCGAACGACGCCTCCAAGATGGCGTCCGCCGCTGAGATGCTCGATCGCTTCGGCGTGCCGCACACCACGCAGGTCATGAGCGCCCACCGCACGCCCGACGCGGTAGTGGCGTTCGCAGCCGGAGCGCGCGCCGAGGGCGTCGGAGCGGTGATCTGCGGTGCCGGCATGGCTGCGCATCTGGCAGGCGCGGTCGCCGCCCAGACAACCCTTCCGGTGATCGGCGTGCCATTGAGCGGTGGTCTGGCGGACGGCCTGGACGCGTTGCTCTCGACGGTGCAGATGCCTCGAGGGATTCCCGTGGCGACCGTCGCGGTGAATGGAGCGGCGAACGCCGCGGTGCTTGCAGTGGAGATCTTTGCGGTCGCAGACGAGCGGCTTGGGACCCAGCTCGCCGAGTTCCGTGCAGCGGGTGCTCGGTGACAACCCTGGGCGAGGCGGGCTATGGCTGAGCAACTCGAATCGGCGACCTCCGGTCGCGCTCTCGACAAGATCCCCAACGTGCTTGCGGCCCGGTATGCGTCCGCAGAGATGGTTGAACTGTGGTCACCGCGTCACAAGGTGATCCTGGAGCGCCGGCTGTGGATCGCGGTGCTCGAAGCCCAGCGCGACGCCGGTGTCGAGGTTCCCGAAGGAGCAGTGGAGGCGTACCGGGCCGTCATCGATCAGGTTGATCTCGCGTCCATCACGGCACGCGAGCGCATCACGCGTCACGACGTGAAGGCGCGCATCGAGGAATTCTGCGCGTTGGCTGGCTACGAACAAATCCACCGCGCGATGACGTCGAGAGATCTCACGGAAAACGTCGAGCAGTGCCAGGTGCGCGCCGCCATGGAGCTCGTGATGAACCGCCTCGCTGCGCTGATCATCCGTCTTGGCGCCCGGGCCGATGCGGACAGCGATGTCGTGATGACCGGCCGTACGCACAACGTGCCCGCGCAGGCCACGACGCTCGGCAAGCGCTGGGCGACGATCGGCACCGAGGCACTCGCGGCTCTTGAGCGGCTGGAAGCATTGATCGCTCGCTATCCGCTGCGTGGTCTGCGCGGTCCGGTCGGCACCCAGCAGGATCTGCTGGAGCTCCTCGGTGGAGACTCCGGCGCGGTAGAGCGACTGGAGCGCCGTATCGCGGACGAGCTGGGCTTCGATCGCGTGCTGGGCTCGGTCGGGCAGGTGTATCCCCGATCGTTGGACTTTGAGGTCGTTTCCGCCGTGGTGGGCGCCGCGGCGCCGCTGGGCAATCTGGCCCTCGCTGTGCGCCTCATGGCAGGCCACGAGCTCGTGACTGAAGGCTTCGCGCCGGGGCAGGTGGGCTCGTCGGCCATGCCGCACAAGATGAACACCCGCTCCTGCGAGCGCATCAGCGGGCTCGTGACGATCCTGCGAGGTCATCTGACGATGGCCGCGGGGCTGGCAGGAGATCAGTGGAACGAAGGCGATGTCAGCTGCTCGGTCGTACGACGGGTCGTCCTGCCTGACGCGTTCTTCGCGCTGGATGGCGCGTTGGAGACGACATTTGACGTGCTCGCCGGATTCGGTGCCTATCCCGCACGTCTCGCGGCCGAACTGGCGGAGTACCTGCCGTTCCTTGCGACCACCCGACTGCTGGCCACGGCGGTCGCGGCTGGGGTTGGCCGAGAGCGCGCACATGAACTCATCAAGGCCCACGCCACCTCTGCCGCTGTGGCTCTGCGCGACGGCACCGCAGCGCGCAACGACCTGGCCGAGCGCATCGCGGCCGATCCAGAGCTGGGCCTCGATGCCGACGCCGTCGCGGCTGCACTCGCAGAACCGGCCTCGTTCAGCGGTCGAGCGGTCGAGCACGTGGCCGACTTCGTTGCAGCAGCGACTGAGGTGGCCGACCGCCACCGCTGCGCGGTGCACTACCAAGCGAGCGAGGCGATCTGATCGTGGGCTTATCGCTCAGTGAGGTCGTCGGGGCCACCACCGTCCACGTCGCCGTGACCCCAAGGAGATCTACGTGAGCGAACTCGAACTCGTCCATCGCGGCAAGGTGCGCGAGATGTACCGGGTGGACGCCGAACATCTGCTGATGGTGGCGAGCGATCGCATCTCGGCGTTCGATGTGGTGTTTCGAGAACCAATTCCCGACAAAGGGCAGGTCCTGACCGCCATGACGCTGTGGTGGTCGGACTGGCTCAGCCCGATTGCGCCGACGCACGTTGTGTCGGCGGACCCGGCGGACTTCGGGGCCCCCGCACACGGTGCGGACTGGGCGGGGCGCGCGCTGCTGGTGCGTCGCGCCGAGATGCTGCCGATCGAGTGCATCGTGCGCGGATGCATCACCGGATCGGCATGGAAGGAGTACCGCACCGGCGGCACCATGCACGGCGAGCCGATGACTGCGGGCCTTCTGGAATCTGAGCGGCTTCCCGAACCGGTCTTCACGCCGTCGACCAAGGCCACCACGGGACACGACGTGAACATCTCATTTGCCGAGGCAGCGAACCTCGTCGGCAGCGAGGCTGCGCATGCAGCAGGCCAGATCTGCGTTGATGCCTACAGCGCCGGTGCAGCGCATGCAGCAGGACGCGGCATCGTCATCGCCGACACCAAGTTCGAGCTGGGCTACGTCGACGGGGCGCTCGTCATCGCCGACGAGATTCTCACGCCGGATTCCTCGCGCTTTTGGCCCAAGGATCAGTGGCGGCCGGGCGCCGCTCCGCCCTCGCTCGACAAACAGCCGGTTCGCGACGCCACGGCAGCGACAGGCTGGAACAAGGAGCCACCGCCGCCACCACTGACCGAAGATGTCATCGCTGCGACCCGTGGCCGTTACATCGAGGCGTACGAGGCGTTGACGGGCGAATCGTACGTTGGCTGGTGCGAGCGCTGGGCCCAAGCGGCCGAAATGCAGCCGTGATGAAGCAGTGGGACGTCCTTGTTGAAGTGTCGCCTCGGGCGGAGATCGCTGACCCTGCGGGGCTCACGATTGAACGGGCGCTTGACGCGTTGGGATTTGCCGGCGTCAGCGGCGTTCGAGTCGGCAAGGCGATACGGCTCGAGGTCACAGCGCCTGACGCAGAAACTGCCCGCGCCGCGACCGAACAGATGTGCGAGCGGTTGCTGGCCAATCCGGTGATCGAAGATGCTCGAATCGAGCTGATGCTCCGCGACAATCCGCACGGAAGTCTTGATGCCGACAACTAGCTGCGGTCCAGATAGTTCCCGAGCGAATCAACGTCGGCAACCGTGAGTGCCGTCATCGGCGTCGTCCGATTTCCCGGCACCAACTGCGATCTCGACACCGTCGACGCGTTGGCGGGGATCGGTGCGGGTGCCGAATTGCTGCCGCATGACGAGTCATCGCTGCGTGGCTGTGACGCCGTGGTGATACCCGGTGGCTTCGCCCATGGCGATTACTTGCGTACAGGCGCAATCGCTCGGTTTTCCCCGGTGATGGACTCTGTGATGTCATTCGCCCGCGACGGTGGAGCTGTCGTGGGAATCTGTAATGGATTCCAAGTGCTGACCGAAGCGGGGCTGCTTGCGGGCGCATTGAGACCAAACGCGGGACTCGCGTTCGTGTGCCAACCGCAACGCCTCACCATGTCATCGGTGGATCACGTTGTTGGTGCAGGCCTCCAGCCGTCCGAGCAACTCAGTATTCCGATCAATCACTTTCAAGGGAACTATTTCTGTGACGGCGAAACGCTCACGCGGTTGCAGGACAACGACCAAGTGGTGATGCGCTACGTCGGCAATCCGAACGGATCGCTTGATGACATTGCAGGAATCTGTAACGAATCCCGCAATGTCGTCGGTCTTATGCCACACCCCGAGCGTGCGACATCCGAACTCTTAGGCTCTACAGATGGCAACAAGCTCCTGCGAGCGTTGCTGACCGCGGCTGTAGGACGGAACACCGAGGACCGCCGCGCCGGAGAGTTCAGATCGCGTGCGGCGAACGATGTGGCATCGCGGCGGACAGCCGAGGACGCAGATGCAGCGACCCCAGCCCGCTGAGGCCTTACTGGCCCCGGGTGATACCGGCCCGAGCCAGCATCTCCGGCGTTACGCCGAATTCGCGCCACGTCGCGTACTGGACTCGCTTGCGTTGTCCGTAACTCGACGCATGTTCGATAAATCCGGTCTCGACCGATGCCATATCGGGTTCAACCTGCAATGCTTCGATTGCGGCCTCGATATCGCGACGTTCCTGCATCAACAGAAGGCGCTTGATGGGCTTCGCATCAGCGATCTGCGCATCAACAGCGGCCCTCTTTGCCGTCAGCGACTCTGCGGTCTGCTTGCGACCCGGGCGCGGACGGTGCGTCTCGAGTGCCTCAAGATAGTCGCGGACCGCAGCGGCCTCGATGCGACCAGCGGCAATAGCCGCTTTGTGTTCATCCGACATTGTTCGTTCTGCCATGGTGTCTGTATAGCAGATCCGCAACCAGTTCCAATGATTGAAGGTTGAAGTGTCTGCGTCGAGATCAGTCGAAGACGATGTGCATCGTGCGTTGGGGCTCACCGATGAGGAATACGGTCGGATCCGCGAACTATTGCGGCGCGCGCCAAATCATCTCGAACTCGCGATGTACGCCGTCATGTGGTCTGAGCACTGTTCGTATAAGTCATCGCGCCGACATCTCGCGCGCTTGCCAACGCAAGCGCCCTGGGTACTCGTCGGACCTGGCGAGAACGCCGGTGTTGTCGACGTCGGCAATGGAATCGCCGTGGCAGTGAGAATTGAGAGCCACAATCACCCGTCTGCGATTGAGCCTTATCAAGGGGCCGCGACAGGTGTCGGCGGGATCTTGCGGGATATCTTTGCCATGGGTGCCCGCCCGATAGCTCTCGCTGATCCGTTGCGTGTCGGCCCACTCGACGATCCTCGAAGCAATTGGATCGCTCAGGGCATTGTGAGCGGCATCTCAGGCTACGGCAACAGCGTCGGCGTCCCGACGATTGCGGGAGAATTCGTGTCATGTGAGACCTACCGTGGCAATCCGCTCGTCAATGTCGCAGCGGTCGGCACGATGCCGGCGGATCGACTCGTGCTGGGACGGGCCACCGAGGTGGGGAGCTTGGCCGTGCTCATGGGTGCTCTCACTGGCCGCGACGGCATCGGAGGTGTCAGCGTGCTGGCGTCTGCAGGCTTCGACGACGATGCCGACGATGCGGCCAAGCGGCCCAGCGTCCAAGTCGGCGATCCGTACGAGGAGAAGCGGCTGATCGAGGCATGCCTGGAGATGCTCGACGCTGGGCTGGTGGGAGGAATTCAAGACCTCGGCGGAGCGGGCTTGACGTGCGCCACGAGCGAGACAGCGTCTCGCGGCGGCACAGGCATGGATGTGAACGTCGCTGCCGTGCCGTTGCGCCAGGCTCCGATGGAACCCTTCGAGATCATGACCTCGGAATCTCAGGAGCGAATGCTTGCGATCGTCTCGCCGGCGTGCGTCGCCGAAGTCATGTCGATCTGTGCACGCTGGGAGGTGGCGGCCACGGTGATCGGTCGCGTCACCGATGACGGCCTCTTGCGGATCCGGGACAGCGCTGATGGAGCGGTGCTCGCTGAGGTACCCGCAGCGACGCTGCACGACGAAGCCCCTTCCTACGACCGGCCGCAGCAGCGTCCTGCCGATTTCGACGCTCGCCGTGAGCTCGATCCCGCCGCGCTGGACGTCCGCGATGACGCCGCCTGCGCGACAGACTTGCTGGCCATGCTGGCCGACCCCACCTGGGTGTACCGGCAATACGACCACCAGCTGTTCCTGAACACCGTTGTGGGCCCCGGCGCGGACGCGACCTTGCTGAGACTGCGAGATCCTCGCACAGGGGAGTTCACCCGTCGAGGACTCGGTATCACGACCGACGGCAACCACCGCTGGTGTCATGCCGATCCCCGTCGCGGCACTGCCATGGTTGTGGTGGAGTCGGCGCTCAACCTGGCGTGTGTGGGAGCCGATCCGCTCGCCATCGTGAACTGTCTCAACTTCGGCAACCCGACCCATCCCGAGGTCATGTGGCAACTGTCGGAGTCCATCGATGGCATGTCTGATGCCTGTATCGCACTCGGAGTGCCGGTCGTCGGCGGGAATGTCAGCCTCTACAACGAAACCAATGGCAGCGATATCGCTCCGACGCCCGTGGTGTGCATGATCGGCCTGCACCCAGACCTGGCCCAGCGGCCTGCCAACGCCGATGCGCAGCCCGGTTTCGAGCTCGTCCTGCTCGGCGATGCGGGCGACAGCGCACTCTCAACGGTGCCACTCGGGGGCAGTCAATGGGCATGGGAACGTTCGGGCTGCCGCGACGGAGCGCTGCCTTCGCTCGATCTTGATGCTGCAGCAGCGACAGCTCGCTTCGTGGCTCGCGGCGTGCGCAACGGCATGTTCGCGGCGATACATGACGTGTCCGACGGAGGCATCGCCGTTGCGCTCGCGGAAATGTGCTGCCGCAACCGGCTTGGAATGCAGGCGCGCGTGCCTCCGCTGGGACCGACGGCGCCTGCCGTGAGGGCCCTCTTCGCGGAACCGACTGGGCGAGTGCTTGCAGGGGTCGATCCTGCACTCACAGATCGCACAAGGGTGCAAGCACGCGACGCTGGCGTGGGCTGGCGAAGCTTGGGACAGTTCGGAGGTGAGCGTCTGCGGATCGGACGCGACACCAAGGCGTCGTGGGATGTGGACCTTGACGTGAACGAGGTGATCGAGCGCTGGAGTGGCGCGATGTCGAGCGCCTTGGGCGGGGTCACGTCATGAGCGAGGCAATGAGTTCCGACGGGGTCGAGCCCACAAAGCCACGCGAGGCCTGTGGCGTCTTCGGCGTGTACACACCCGGCGGACCGGCCGCGTACCTGAGCTACTTGGGCCTGTACGCCCTGCAACACCGCGGCCAGGAATCGGCGGGGATTGCGGTATCCGACGGCACTCACATCACGGTGGTCAAGGACATGGGCTTGGTCGCCCGCGCGTTCGATGACCGGGTGCTGGCCGGACTCGAAGGCCACCTCGCCATCGGTCACACTCGCTACTCCACGACGGGTTCGAGTTCGTGGCGAGCTTCGCAGCCCTTCTACCGCGGCGTCGAAGGCACCGAGTTTGCACTCGGCCACAACGGAAACCTCACGAACACCGCTGAGCTGGCGTCCGATGCCGGGATGCTGGACGGTGTCATGACCAGCGACAGCGACCTCGTCGCAGAACTGATCGCTCAGCGCATCGCCGCCGAGCCGCGGGTGTCGCGAGCCCACCCACGTGAAGCGGTGACCAACGCACTGGTCGACGTGGTGCAGCGTCTGCGCGGCGGCTTCACCTTCGTCATCGCGGACCGTGACCGGCTGATCGGCATTCGCGACCCCCACGGCATCTGGCCGTTGTGCCTCGGCCGCCTCAGCGATGACGACGGTGGAGGCGGCTGGGTGCTCGCGTCGGAGAGCCCAGCACTGGACACCGTGGGCGCGACCTTCGAGCGCGAGGTGCGACCTGGCGAGATGGTGCTCATCGATGCAGCCGGCTGCCGCTCGACCTTCCCATTCGCAAAAGACGGTGCTGCGAGCGAGGCCTCTGGAGTGGACCCGCGGCTGTGCATCTTTGAGTTCGTCTATTTCTCGCGGCCTGACACCATGCTGGCCGGCCAGAACGTGCATGCCGCCCGGCAGCGTATGGGTGCCCACCTCGCACTCAACGCTCCGGTCGCTGCCGACATGGTGATGCCTGTGCCCGAGTCGGGCATCCCAGCCGCGCAGGGGTACGCGCGCCGCAGCGGTATTGCCTACGGCGATGGTCTTGTGAAGAACCGCTACATCGGCCGCACGTTCATCGCACCGAACCAGCTTGTGCGATCACTGGGAGTGCGAACGAAGCTGAATGCGATCCGTCCCAGCATCACCGGACAGCGGCTGGTTGTGGTGGACGATTCGATTGTGCGCGGCACCACCACTCGGTCGATTGTGGAAATGCTGCGAGCAGCGGGTGCCGCGGAGGTACACATGCGCATTTCCTCGCCGCCCTACCGATGGCCCTGCTTCTATGGCATGGACACCGGCACGTCCGATGAGCTGTTGGCTGCGAACCGCGATCTGGCTGCCATCGAGTCCTTCCTTGGCGTCGACTCGCTGGCGTACTTGACGCTGTCTCAGCTCATCGACGCCACCGGCGTGCCCGGGGGCGGCTTCTGCCATGCGTGCCTGACGGGGGAGTATCCGGTGGAGATCGGCGGCCAAGCGCGCGCCGAGGTGTTTGGCCATCACAGCGACGAGCCAGACCGATCGATGATCGCCACCGGCAGCGTCCACACCGGCGCCGCCGCGCTGTGATGCCCGACCAGACTGACGCACCGGCACCACTCACGTATGCAGCCGCAGGCGTCAGCATCGCTGCGGGGGACGAGGCCGTCCGCCGACTCGCCCCGTACGCGCGCAGCACATTCGGACCCGAGGTGCTCACCGACATCGGAGCCTTCGCAGCGATCACCGCGCTCCCAGCGGGCTTGAACGAACCAGTCCTGGTCACCGCCAACGACGGGGCGGGCACCAAGCCGCTTGTCGCTGCAGCGCTCGGTCGCTGGGACACGATCGGCATTGACGTGGTCGCGATGTGCGTCGACGACATCGTCCCGCTGGGCGCAACTCCGCTGTTGTTTCACGACCAGATCACCGCTGGCCGCCTCGACCCTGATGTCGTCGAACAGATCGTCGTCGGCTTGGCCGGTGGTTGTCGCACCGCCGGTTGCTCGCTCGTCGGCGGCGAACTGGCAGAGCATCCTGATTCCCTCGCGCCCGGCGACTACGACATTGCCGGCTTTGTCGTCGGTGTGGCCGAGCGGGACCAGCTGAAGCGGCCGCTGGATCCCGAGCCTGCCGTGCTCGTCGGGCTGGCTTCGGGCGGCCTGCGCTGCAACGGCTACAGCCTCGCCCGCCGCGTCCTGCTCGGCCGCGACGCACGCCCTGGCGACGCACTGCTCTGCGCACCAGCATGGCCCGGCGCCCAATGCTCGCTGGGTGAGGAGTTGCTGCGACCTTCGATCATCTATGCCCCCACGGTGCTAGCGCTCTTCGAGCGCTGCGGTGCACGCGGTGCCGCCCACATCACGGGCGGCGGTCTCGCGGCGAACATCGCTCGCATGCTGGGACCCGAGACCGACGCAATCGTGCGCCGGGGCTCTTGGCCCGTGCCGACGATCTTCGAATGCATCGCCGCCGCGGGTCCGGTCGAGCCAGCCGAGATGGAACAGGTCTTCAACCTGGGCATCGGGATGGTGGTGGCAATCCCGCCGGACCACGTCGACGACGCGTTGGACCTCGTCCACCGCGCGGACCACGAGGCGTGGGTGATCGGCGAAACCCTGCCGGGAAGCGGCGCAGCTCGGCTGACGGTTCCCGACGCCGCCCAATAACCTGCCAGCGCCCTTGTCGCGCCTGGAGCATCGATGTCGCAAACCGCTGGTTCCCGACCCACCGCCGCCTTCTCCGCCACGCTCGAAGTCGAGCTGGCTCACGTACCGGGCACGCTCGGCCGGCTGTGCATGGCCATCGGCGACGTCGGGGGCAACATCCAGAGCCTCGACGGCTTTACGATCACGCACGGAACGCTGACCCAGCACATCGTTGTGGACGCTTCCAGCGAAGCCCACATCGCCCAGATCTGCGCTGCGGTCAATGGCCTCGAAGGCGTCACGGTTATCTCTGCGCGGGACCGCACCTTCGATCTTCATGACGGCGGCAAGCTCGAGACGGTCAGCCGCATCCCGCTGCGCAACGCCGACGATCTGTCGATGGCCTACACACCGGGTGTCGCTCGTGTGTGCCGTGCCATCGCCGAGTCGCCCGAGCGCGTGCACGACCTGACGATCAAGCGCAACACGGTGGCGATCGTGAGCGATGGCTCCGCCGTGCTTGGCCTCGGCGACATCGGCCCCGCTGCTGCAATGCCGGTCATGGAGGGCAAAGCGCTGCTGTTCAAGGAGTTTGCAGGGGTTGACGCGTTCCCGATCTGCCTGGACGTGAACACTGCCGACGAGATCGTCGAGACCGTCATCCGCCTGGCACCCACCTTCGGCGGCATCAACCTCGAAGACATCGCTGCGCCGGGGGCATTCGAGGTCGAAGAGGCACTGCGTGCTGCGCTGGACATACCCGTGTTTCACGACGACCAGCACGGCACCGCTGTGGTGGCGCTGGCTGCGCTCCGAAACTCGGCGCGCATCGTCGGCAAGGAGATGGCGAATCTGCGCTGCGTCATCCTGGGTGCTGGAGCCGCCGGCGTCGCGACAGCCAAGATCTTGCTAGGTGCGGGTATCGGCGACGTAATCGCCTGCGACCGCAAGGGCACCATTCACCCCGGACGCGCTGAGTTGAATCACTCCAAGGCGTGGCTCGCGGCCAACACCAACGTCGATCGCGTGGCGGGCTCGGTATCTGAAGCGATGGTTGGTGCTGATGTGTTTCTGGGCCTGAGCGGCCCTGGCCTCATCACGCGCACTGATGTCGAGACGATGGCCGAGCGTCCGATCGTGTTCGCGATGGCCAATCCGGATCCCGAGATCCTGCCCGACGCCATCTCCGACATTGCCGGCGTCATGGCGACAGGTCGCAGCGACTACCCGAACCAGATCAACAACGTGCTCGCATTCCCAGGGATCTTCCGCGGTGCATTCGACGCCGGCGCCACCGACATCACCGAGAACATGAAGATCGCGGCAGCCGAGGCCATTGCCGCAGCGGTGTCCAGTGACGACCTCAGCCCCGATCTCGTCATCCCCACCGCATTCGACCGCTCAGTCGTTCCGGCTGTTGCGAACGCGGTGGCGACGGCTGCAATCAGCGACGGCGTCACCCGCACCGCCAGCTAGAGCTCGTGGGCGCGGCGGAGCCGTTCGCGTTTCTGTTGTCGCGGGCGTGGCGAAGCTTCACGCCCGCACTAGCTCGTGGTCGGGACCGGCGTCGATCCGGTGACCTCACGCTTTTCAGGCGCGCGCTCTGCCAACTGAGCTACCCGACCGCGGTCCCGACGGGATTTGAACCCGCGACCTCTGGCTTGACAGGCCAGCGTGAACTCCAGACTTCACCACGGGACCATTCATGCTGCCCGTGACCGAAGTCTCAGGCGAAACAAGATGCGCAACGATAGCGACCTCGCTGCCGAATCTGCGCCCGTCCGTTTACGCCGGCACGCGGCCGTTGAGCGCAGTGCAATCGCCGGCCTGCAAGTGTGAAACTGACTGCTGCGGATGAGCACGATGGAGGCATTGGCGCGTCGCTATTGTGGCTGCACGGCCACTTGGAGGATGTGAGGCTGCCATGCCAGACGAGTTTGGCGCGGCGTGGTCGCTGCATCGGGGCGACGCGCTCGACGTCTACGTTGAATGGCCGAGTCCGTCCATGATTGTCTCGGATGGCGCTTACGGCGTTGGCGGATTCCCCGGGGATCCGCGCACCCCTGAAGATCTGGCAGCGTGGTACGCGCCACATATTGAACACTGGTCGAAGTACGCGCTGCCGGCGACAACGCTGTGGTTTTGGAACACCGAGATTGGTTGGGCGAACGTACACCCGTTGCTGGTTTCTGGTGGCTGGGAATATGTCCAGACGATCACCTGGGACAAGGGCATCAACCACATCGCCGGCAATGTGAACGGCGACACCATCCGACGGTTCCCAGTGGCCACCGAAGTTTGCGTGTTCTACCGTCGAAGACTTGAATTCGAAACACCGCGCGGCGTCATGCCTGCCAAGCGTTGGCTGCGATACGAATGGCAGCGCGCTGGCTTGCCTCTGTGCCGGGCTAACGAGGCTTGTGGCGTGGCGAATGCAGCGACGCGCAAGTACTTGACCCAAGACTGGCTCTGGTACTTCCCTCCGCCGGAGATGATGAAGCGGTTGGTGAGCTATGCCAACCGTCACGGTGATCCGCAAGGGGTGCCCTACTACTGCCTTGACGGGAACACGCCCGTGACCTCGTCGGAGTGGTCGCGCCTGCGACATGCGTGGACGCATGCTCACGGGCTGACAAACGTGTGGGTGGCGCCACCGCTACATGGCAACGAACGCCTCAAAGGCAACGGCGTTCGCTCTGCGCCCCGAGTTCACCGGCCAGGACCCAACGCAGCGGTCCACCTGAACCAGAAGCCGCTCGAATTCATGCGCCGTGTCGTGACAGCAGCGACATCGCCCGGAGATGTCGTCTGGGAGCCGTTCGGCGGGCTTTGTAGTGCTTCCGTCGCCGCAATATCTGCTGGGCGGCGTGCGTATGCCGCCGAGATCGTGGACCGATTTGCGGTCATGGCTGCCGAGCGACTCGCTTTCGCAGACGAGACTCAGGTTGCGACCTCGTGGCCGTGACAGCTGGCGCGATCGCCGATAGAACTGCCCCATGCACCACGGCCCCGCGCCACCGCTAGAGCCCATACACGAGCCGGACAGCCCACGCGCTGCGCTCGTGAAGCAGGTCTGTGACGCGCTCTTGGCGCTGCCGATCCACTTCCGGTCGGTCACCAATATGGGGCTCTACGCAACCAAGCTGGGACGTCGGGTTCTGATTGGGGTGACGGGTTGGGGTTGGCGTGCCTTGGGGCCGGCGGCGTGCAGGATGCGCAGCCGGTAGTTGCGGAGGTTGCGGAAGCCTCGTGCTGAGCGTTTGACGTGGTTGATTCGTGCGTTGGCTGCTTCGGTGCGGGCGTTGCTGGTGCGGGTTCGCACGGCGGTTGCGATCTCGGTGTGCCAGCGGCGCAGCGTGCGGGCCAGGGTGGCGAGCTCGGGCGGGGCGCTGGGGTGCTCGCACCAGGCGATCGCTTCGTCGAGATGCTGTTGCGCGTCGAGGGGATCGTCGGCGCGGAAGATGTCGCGGACGTGTTCTTTGGCGACCCAGCACTCGCGGATCTCGTCTGCGGGGTCGGCTGCGTCGAGCGCTGCGAGCATCTTGTCCCACCCGGCGGCGTCGAGCCGTTCGGCGCCGGTGAGCAGCAGCTTGCGAGCATGGTAGAGCGGGTCGCGTTTGCGGCCTCGGTGCCCGGTGGTCTCGTTGTGGACGCGTCGGCGGGCGCCGTCGAGCGCCTGGTTCGCGAGGCGCACGATCCCGAACGCGTCGGCTGCGATCTTCACGCTGTCGCTCAGGTGCGTGTCGCGGCGTGCGCGTGTGATGCGGCTGCGGTAGCCCTCGTGGGGGTCACAGCACACGACCTCGATGCCTGCGAGCCATTGCGGGGGCTGGGACGCGAGCCGTCTGCCCACGTCAGCGGCATCGCGGCCGTCGAAGACGTCGAGCACCTGCCCGGTCGCGGCATCGACAGCGGCGGACACATAGCGGCGGCGGCGCAGCCGCCCAGCCGAGCCCGTCACGGTCTCGTCGAGCCCCGGCCGCGCCGCCGGACCCACCCGTTTCGGGTCGTCGGCGACCTGCTGGGCAGCGTCACCGACCCAGGACCACACCGCGGCCCACGCGACCCCCAGCCGACGCGCCGCCGACGCAACGGTGCCCTCCACCGCCGCGAGACGGCCCACAGCCCACCGCGCGGCCCGTCGGGCGTGTGCACCCACACCACGATCTCGCCGCCCTCGACGCGAACCCCCGTGATCTCCACGCGATCCGCGCCCCCCAACACCACAGAACCAACTTCAACCACCAGGGGCCTCCCGAGTCTTGGACTGTTCAACGAGTCACAAGAATCGGCGAGGCCCCTCCCTCAACGGTGGACCCTCACATCACCCAAGTCCCAGCTTCGATGAGAAGAGCATTGCCGGGTTGGACGCCACATAGACGTAGCCAGAACTCGTCGGCGAATGGGGGGCATCTCAGAGTTCTTCTCTATGGGATGTGATTTGGTGCTCATACACGTCACTTCTCTATGAAGTTTCCCAATCTCAACCCTTTCGCCTCACAAGCTACGGGCGGGTCGCTTGCGCTGTGCGCAGGCGGTCAGCGAGGTCGCCGTGGCCCACGACATTGACGTCGGCAGCACCGCACCACGCAGCCAGCGAACGCAGCTCTGTCGCCAAGGCTTCGAGCGCCTCTGCCTCGGCAGCGGTCCCGGACTGCGGCCAAGTCTCAGGTTCGGACCACGCGGCGGGCACTTCGAGCCTGCCCGCCGCACGGTCGAGACGCAAATCCAGACGAGCGACGAGTTGGTCGTCATGCAGGAACGGCAGGACGAAGTAACCGAAGCGACGCTTGGCCTTGGGCGTGTAGATCTCGATGCGATAGTGAAAGCCGAACAGACGCTCGGTCCGCGGGCGATGCCACACCAGGGGATCGAACGGGCTGAGCAACACCGAACGGGAACGCTTGCGAGCGAGCCGAACGTCTGCGGGAACGTACGCGGGAACGTCCCAGCCCTCGACCGTTGCTTCGCACAAGGCCCCGTCATCAGTCAGCTCACGCAGACGCGCCCGCGCAATGCGCTTGGGCAGTCGGTGGTAGTCGATCAGATCGTGTGCCGTTGCCACACCCAGACATCGGGCAGCTTGACGCAGCAACGCCCGGTGTGCATCCGGCTCGTCAACCTCGGTTGCCAGTACGTCGTCGGGCAGAACTCGTTCGATCAGGTCGTAGCGGCGTGTGAAGCCAACCCGCGCGGCCACGCCGACGTGACCGACCCAGAACAGCCACGCCAGCGCCATCTTCCCGTTGCTGCGCGTGCCCCACGGCCCGCGCACTCCCGGACCCCAGCCCAGCGCCGCATCGAGTTCGGATGATGATGCGGGCCCGTTGTTGGCGAGCCATGCTGTCGCTTCGTTGATTCGAGCTCGTTCGTCGCGCCCGAAGCGGGCGTACCCGCTCCACATCTCGCCTTCGGCGCCCCGCCGCATGCGCCAGCGGTACAGCGGCCAGTCGCGGACCTGCACGAACGAGGCCTCGTGGCCCCAGTACTCCGTCAGCTCGCGCCGCTCAGGCTGTCGTGGGTATGCCGCCTGTTCCAGCAACCCCAGTGCGGTGTCACCGCTGCCGCCGAGGCGCGCTCGCAGCACGAGCAGATGCGAGCGCGCCACGACGTTCACTGCATCGATCTGCAAGAGCCCCAGCCAGTCCATGGCGCGGCGCAGATGCCGCGCGTCGATCCGACCTGCGGGGAGAGGGGCGGCCAGCCCTTGTGCTGCGACGGCCAGCCGTCGAGCGGAGCCCGCCGAGAGCCGAAGAGGCGTTGGGCTCAGCGCTCTTCTTTGAACATGACGTGGCGCCGCAGGACCGGGTCGTACTTGCGCAGTTCGAGTCGGTCGCGCGTGTTCGTCTTGTTCTTGCGCGTTGTGTACGTGTAGCCGGTGCCCTCTGTGGACTTCAGCTTGACGATCGGTCGCTTATCGCTCTTGGGCATCAGACTTTCTCCCCGCGGCGCCGCAGATCGGCCACAACGGACTCGATGCCGCGCTTGTTGATGGTCTTGATGCCCTTGGCGCTGACGGTAAGCGTCACCCAGCGGTGCTCGTTGGGCACCCAGAATCGCTTCCGCTGGATGTTCGGCTTGAACCAGCGCTTCGTGCGGTGATGCGAGTGCGACACGGTGAAACCCGAGTGCGGCCGACGACCGGTGACCTGGCAGATGTTGCTCATATCCAGCAGCTCCGGATTGGACAGAAGTGGGCGAACGGTCCGGCCCTCGGGGGGTCGGCGGGCAGCCCGACGGGCAGCACGGAAGGCTACCGAGCCGCCCGGCGTGCTGAAACTGTGCAACTTCGAACGGCCGCGGACGGTGACAGACCGACCGCCCTGCTCGTCGAGCAGTCGGCGCGTCAGCTCTGGGGCATCCGCGGCAGGACCTCACGCCCGACGCGCTCGAGTACGTCATAACGCGGGTCGAAATTCGGCAGGATCATGATCTGGTCCAAGCCGCGCTCGCCGAGGTCGACGAGCCGTTCGACAACTTGGTCAGCAGTGCCGACGATGCAGGTGGCATCGATGAGCTGATCGCTGAGAAAGCGCCCCTCCTCGGGCAGCACCCAGCAGTTGTGCCCGGCGTGGATGCGCTGGTGGATGCGCTCGGGATCGGTGTCGTCGAGCATGGCGCAGTACTCGTCCCAGATGGATTCCAGCCGTGCTCCGGGGGCGCGCCCGTACTGGCGGTACTGGTCATAGGAGTAGTGCACCGATGCCATCGCAAATGCGCCGGCCTCGTGATGTACGCGCTCGCGTTGGCTGGCCAGCGTCTCGCCGTCGTCCAGCACGACGATGGTCGTGAGCGAGCACATCAGGTACTCGCTGCGGTCGATGATGCGGCCCGCCTCGGCGGCGCCGGCCTCGATGAACTCCCACACACGTGCGGTGGCTGAGCCGTCCGGTGGCACCGACAGCACCGCGCCGTCGCCGTACTGGCCCGCAAGCCCCAGCGAGCGCGGACCGAAGCCCGAGATGTACAGCGGGATCGGGTCGTCGAAGTTGACGAATCCGGCATCGGGCATGATGTGGCGGATCGGCTCTGCGGTGCCGCCGAAGTGATGGATGGCCTCCTCGCCGCGCAGGAGCGGCCGCAGCGCTGCGAGATAGCGGTCGAATTCGGCGATGCGCTGCGGCTTGTGCCCCATGATTCGCATCGCTGTGTTGCCCGTGCCGATGCCCAGGAACGTCCGACCCGGAGCGAGCGCATTGATGGTGGCGATAGAAGCCGCCGTCACCGGTGCGGGCCGAGTGCCCGAGACCGACACGCCTGTGCCGAGCTGAATGGTGCTGGTCCGCTCGGCTGCGAGGGCCAGCGTGGCGTAGCAGTCCGACCACAGCATGTGACTGTCGGCGAACCATGCGTGGGTATAGCCGAGTTCTTCCGCGCGCGTCACGTAGTCCAGATCGCTGATGTGCGATGCGATACAGATTCCCATGTCCATGTCGATCCCCCGTCACCCCATCTATCGCCTGAAATAGTGCGTCGATCGGGTTGCGCCGACACGCTAGACACGCCACAGGAGGAATGTGCCATGGCCAAGAGTGCGAACAAGCGCGCGCCGCTCACCGAACGTGGCCGCTACGCCAAGGCGCCGCTCGACCGCGCTGCCGGCGGCGTCGTCTGCCATGAAGGCTCGGTACTGGTGGTGCACCGCCCTCGCTACGACGATTGGTCGCTGCCCAAGGGCCACCTCAAGCGCGGCGAGACGTGGGCCGAGGCGGCGCTGCGTGAAGTCCGTGAGGAAACGGGGGTGCGCTGCGCGATCACCTCGGCGCCATATCCGGTCAGCTATCTGATTGGCGATCAGGTGCCGAAGGTGGTGCTGTTCTACACAATGACGCCGGCGAAGATGCCCAAGCGGCTGACCGGCGATCCCGGCGAGGTGGACGAGGTCGCCTGGTGGGACATTGCTGACGCTGTGCGGGCCTTGAGCTACGACGTCGAGCGCGAGGCCTGCTCGGTGCTCACGATTCCGCATCTGCGGTGCAGAAGCTCAGCCGCCAGCTGAGACTGTCAGATTCTCACCGAGTTCTCATCGTTTGCATTCCACAATGAAACTGTGAAAGCGGGTGCGTGTGCTCGGACCGCCGTCGTGGCGGTTGTGGACGACGATCAGCGGATCCGCGCGGCACTGCGTCGGGCCTTGCGGCTTGAGGGCTACTCGGTGCTCGAGGGGCGAGACGGTGTCGAAGGCGAGCAGCTGGCCACGCAGGCCGATGCGATGGTGCTCGACGCCACCATGCCGAATCTGGGCGGATTCGAGCTTTGCCGTCGCCTGCGTTCGCAGGGCAACCGGCTGCCGATCCTGCTGCTGACGGCCCGTACCTCGACTGCGGACCGGGTGGAGGGTCTCGACGCCGGGGCCGACGACTACCTGCCGAAGCCGTTCGCACTCGCCGAACTGCTGGCTCGCCTGCGGGCACTGCTGCGCCGCGCCACTGCGAGCGATGTCGACGTCGACACCGAGCGGCTGTTGTTCGGCGACATCGTGATGGACACTGCCAGCTATGAGGTGACCAGCGTCGGCGAACCGGTGTCGCTGACCCATACCGAGCATCGGCTGCTGGAGCTGTTCCTGCGCAATCCCGGCCGCGTGCTGGGTCGGGACGAGATCTACGACACGGTGTGGGGCTACGACGCGTCGCTGGCCTCGAATTCCCTTGAGGTTTACGTCGGCTACCTGCGGCGAAAGCTAACTCCAAGGGTGACGGAGTCCAATGGACCGAGTCCGATTCAGACTGTGCGTGGCGTGGGCTACGTCCTGAGGAAGCCGTGAGCTTCCGCACGCGCCTGGGGCTGCTGGTGGCTGCGTCAGTCGCGGTCGCAGTGCTGGCGGTCTCGGGCGTCGTGCTGTGGATCGCGCGCAATGAGGCTCGATCTGCGATCGACGAACAGCTTGCGGAACGGGCGCATGTACTGGTGACCCCCGAACACGGCTTCACCGAGCGTGTCCGGGTTCGAGCGTTCGGCAAGTACGTCCCCTACGACGTGCTCGTTCAGGTGATCGGCCCGAGGGGCACCGTGCGGTACATCTCCGACGACGTGCTTCCGGTATCCGCAGAGGACGTCGCCGTCGCGTCGGGCAAGGCCAAGCAGCACTCAGCCGACGTCCGGACCGACAGAGTGAGATTGAGGGTGCTGACGGTCTCGCTCGGACCACGCGGAGCACTCATGGTGGCTCGGCCGTTGCGCGAGTTCGATCACTACGCGCACGGAGTTCGCCAGGCGCTGGCAATCGTGGCGCTCGCAGGCGTCGCGGCCGCCGGATTGCTCGGCTTCTTTGTGGCGGGCCGCGCCATTCGACCTGTACGCCGGCTGACCGACGCGGCCCGCACAGTGGCCAAGACCCAGGATTTCAACCACCCCATCGAGCTTGATCGCGACGACGAACTGGGCGAGCTGGCGCGCAGCTTCAACTCAATGCTCGAAGCACTCGCCATGTCCCGTGCTCAGCAGCACCGGCTGGTGACCGACGCTGGTCACGAACTGCGCACGCCGCTCACCAGCATTCGGACCAACATCGAGCTGCTGACGCGTGCCGAAGCCGCAGAGGACTCCGAAGGGGCCGCTGCAGTGCTCGATGCTGACGAGCGACGTCGGATGCTCGACGACGTGCAGTTCGAGTTGGATCAGCTCACCGAGCTGGTGGCTGAACTGGTCGAGCTTGCCACTGACCGGCGAGCACAGGGTGAGCCGGTACAGGCCGACCTCGCCGAGATCGCAGCTTCGGTGGTGGAACGGCACCGGCGACGTACCGGTGTCGACTTCGAGACTGACTTCGAGTCATGTGACGTGGTGGCGAACATCGTCCTCGTGGAGCGGGCGATCAGCAACCTCGTCGACAACGCCGTCAAGTGGTCTCGGCCGCACGAGCCGATCGAGGTCAGCGTCGCCGGCGGCGCGGTCCGCGTACGTGATCGCGGCCCGGGTATCGACCCCGCCATCCGGGAGGTGGTCTTTGAGCGTTTCTACCGCGCTCCCGAGGCTCGCTCGCAACCCGGTTCCGGTCTCGGATTGTCGATCGTCGACTACGTGGCGCGCACTCACGACGGCACTGCCGCCGTCGTTGACACAGACGGCCCCGGCGCCACCGTCGAACTGCGCCTCCCGCTGGTCACCGATTCCGAGTGAGGCCCGAGCGGCCTGGCGAATCGGCGCACCCCCAACGGGATTCGAACCCGTGCTGCCGGCGTGAAAGGCCGGTGTCCTAGGCCGCTAGACGATGGGGGCGAGGCATCTCAGACTACGCCGCGGTGCCAAGGCGGCCACGAGCGCACAGGCTGTGTTTCGCCGGGCCGCGGCGCAGCGGGCTTCTAGCGCGGTGCCGCTTCGATCAGCTCGGCCAGCAGGCCGCCGAGGTAGTGGTATCGCAGCATCGGTCGTTGAGCGGGATCCTGAGGGTCGATACCTGCGGGATCGTCTTCCTCGGAGATATCGAGTTGGGTGCCGATGACCAGGCGCAGCTCGTTGAGCCCCTGCACCCACGCCGTGACTTGCTCGTCGTCGAGATGGTCTTCCGCCAGGGTGCGGTCCAGAAACTCGAGGTGTTCCAATCGCTCTGCCAGGAGTTCGTCGCGCATCAGCCGTTGGTACTCGGCGTCGCGGTCCGGATCGCTCAGGTACGCCGGCGGGAACAGACGCCGGAGCGACGGGTCCAAGCCGTCGCCGCCGTCGCGCGCGGGCGTGTGGTCGAGGAGGTTCGATCGCAGTTCGCTCACCATGTCCGCGAGCAAGCGTCGCTCCCAGTGCGCGAGGTGCACGCTCACCATCGAGCCGCGGACCCCGAATCGTGTCCCGGTCACAGCTGCGGTGCCAGTCTCGCTCGTGTGGCCATGTGTCAGTTGTCCTTCTGCATGGTTGCCCACAGTCCGTACTCGTGTAGCCGGAAGACGTCCAGCTCGGCCTTCTCGCGCGTGCCCCACGCCACGGCCGCACGGCCTTTGTGGTGCACGTCCAGCATCAGCGCAGTCGCCTTCTCCTCGCTGTAGCCGAACAGTTTCTGGAACACGTACACGACGTAGCTCATCAAGTTGATCGGGTCGTTCCACACCAGCACAACCCACGGCACGTCGGTCTCGTGCTCGTCGACCGTCGTCGGGTCGCGGATCACCTCGGGATCGGCGACGGCCGGCGCGGACGGACTCACGGGCTCATTCTGCGAATCCGGGCGCCACAATGACAACCGCATCAGTTGGCGCATCAGTTGGCGCATCAGTTGGCGGATCAGTTGGCGGATCAGTTGGCGGATCAGTTGTCTCGGAGGTCTCGAACTCCATCGCGCGGGGTCGGGTGGCGGCCGCGAGCACGAGACGCGTCACCGCGATGGTGAGCAGCGTCGCGCCTGCGACGTGGATGGCGACCAGCAGCACTGGCAGTTCGTTGAAGTACTGCACGTAGCCGATCGCTGCCTGCGCTGCCATCACGGCGATCACGTTGCGAACGCGACGCGCGACCTCGGTCGCGTCGGCGCGGTTGCGCTCAGATCGTGCGAGGCGACGCGCGCGTGCCGCGAGCAGCAGCGTGAGACCGGCCATCACCGCGACCGTGATGCCGTGCACTCGCGCGACCGACGCCATCGCGTAGTCCAACCGCTGCACGTGCTCATCGCCGCCATGTGGGCCGGTGCCGGTCACGACAGTCCCGGTCCACAGCGCGGCGCACAGCAGCATCGCGATGACCCAAGCGTGTGCCTGCAGTCCGCGCGACGAGACCGCGACGCCGCGGCCGAGGGGGCGTTCTTCCGCGTTCGCGCGGTAGCACAGCACTACCGCAGCTGCAATCAGTACCTGCGATGCCAGAAAGTGCGACATGACGATCGGAGGCGACAGATGCGTCAGCACGGTCACGGCGCCGAGCCCGATCTGAAATGCGACGCCGGCCACGAGGGCAATCGACCACCACACCAGGTCTGTCCGCCGCGGCTGCCGCCACAGCGACGCCCCGACAGCGAGCGCCACCGCCACTGACACCAAGCCGGTCACGATGCGGTTGCCGAACTCCACCCAACCGTGAAAATCGGCAGCCGGAACGAACTCGCCTGGCTCGCAGTTCGGCCAGTCGCTGCATCCCAGTCCGCTGCCGGTCAGCCGAACCGACGCACCGGTGATGACGATGGCCACGAGCGCCCACAACGCCCAGCGTGCGGCGAGCGCGAATCGCAGCGGGGTCACAGCGGGCAAGGCCACGCCGAAACGCTAGAGGTGCGCCATAGCCTCACACCGATGCCAGCCCGCCCGCGTTGAGCCCGTTGCCTCCCGTGATCCCGCCCGGCCCCGACTCTGCGGCGCACCCGCACCCGCATCCGCATCCGCATCCGCGTTCTGCTTCGGGAGTTGCGCACGCCGACGCCCCGATGAAAGGCGCCGCGCTAGGTGCGCCGCCCAGAGGCGATCACGCCGTGTCGCGACCGCGAGCGGGCCTGTCAGGCGATGTGGCGGCGTCGCAGTCAGCGACGGCCGCCGCAGGCCGCGCGAGCGGCACCAAGCTGCGCGCCTACGTGGCACTCACGAAGCCGCGGATCATCGAGCTGCTCCTCGTCACCACCGTGCCGCCGATGTTCGTGGCGGAGCGCGGCGTGCCGAGCTTGGCGCTGGTTGTGCTTACGGTGCTCGGCGGCACGTTCGCAGCAGCCGGCGCGAACACCTTCAACATGGTCATCGACCGCGACATCGATGCCACGATGGCGCGCACCGCGCACCGCCCGTTGGTGGTGGGAACGATGGGCCCAGCCGAGGCGCTCGTCTACGGCGTGGTGCTCGAAGCGGTTGCGTTCGCAGTGCTGTGGTGGGGTGCGAACCTGCTCGCCGCAGTTCTGGCGCTGGCCGCCTGCCTGTTTTACGTGTTCGTGTACTCGCTGTGGCTCAAGCGCACCTCGACGCAGAACATCGTCATTGGAGGCGCCGCGGGCGCGGCCCCGGTCCTCGTGGGGTGGGCCGCAGTGTCGGGAACGCTTTCGCCCGCAGCGTGGATCGCGTTCGCGATCGTGTTTTTCTGGACACCGCCGCACTTCTGGGCATTGGCAATCCGCTACGCCGATGACTACGGCGCGGCGGACGTGCCGATGTTGCCAACAGTCGCGAGCCCCCGCTCGGTGCTCACCCAGATGACCCTGCACACGACGGCAGTCATCGGGCTGTCGCTGTGGTTCGGAGCTGTAGCGGCAACAGGTCCGGTGTACTGGATCACTGCCGGGGCCGCCGGAGCCGTTTTTGGAGGGCAAGTTCTGTCGCTGTGGCGTGCTCGGTCGGCTCGCGCGGCGATGGCGGTGTTTCACTCGTCGATCGCTTATTTGGGACTTGTCTTCGCGGCGATGGCGGCCGATGTCATCGTGCGGTTCGGCTGGTGAGCCGGGCGATGGACCACGCGTCGGCGCTGCCAGCAATTTCGGCCGTCGCGGATTTGCCGCGAGCAATTTCCTCCGCCGGGCCGCGGGTCGCTAAAGTGCCCCGTTGGTGTCGCCCCCTAGCGGCGCTGCCAGCCGAGTCCGGGAACCACTTCGCCGCATGACCGACGACACCACCGAAGCCGTGCATTCGGAAGGACCGTCCGTGTCCGGGCATGCCGAAGATCCGTCTGCGTTTGGCTGGCTCAACACGACGGACCACAAGCGCATCGGCAGGATGTTCATCGCGTGCTCCTTGGTTTTCGCGATGGCGGGAGCGGTGGCCGATCTGGCGGTGCGCTTCGATTTGGCCTCCGCGAACGGCCATACCGTGCTCAATGCTGACGTCTTCGTGCAGGTCTTCACGTTCACTCGCGATGCGCTCGTGCTCGGAATGCTCATTCCACTGTTCCTCGGGATCGCCATCTATGTCGTCCCGCTGCAGGTGGGAGCTCCGAATGTGGCGTTCCCCCGCGCTGCGGCTGCGGGGTTCTGGGGCTGGTTGGTCTCGTTCGGCGTGCTGATCGGTGCCTATCTCGGAAACGGCGGGCCGGCCGGCGGATGGGACGATGGCGTCGACCTGCATCTGCTTGCGGTGGCCGGCTTGGTGCTGTCGCTGCTGGTCGGCGCGATTTGCGTCGCAACCACCACGCTCACCATGCGGGCGCCGGGCATGTACATGGACCGCACGCCTGCCTTCGCGTGGTCGGCCCTCGTCACGGCATCGATGCTGGTGGTCAGCCTCGGCGTCGTGCTCGGCCAGATTGTCATCCTCTATATCGACCATCGCTACGGACGATTCTTCGCGGACGGCAACTACGGCATCTGGTCGCGCATCGACTGGATGTATCGCACGCCGCAACTGTTCATCTATGTGGTGCCGGTGCTGGGCGTGGCGGCCGAGATCATGCTGGCGGCGGCACGCCGCTGGGTGTTCGAGCCGCTGGCGCTGTACTTCACTATCGGACTCGTGGGATTGTTCGGCTTCGGCGCCTGGGCGAACTTCGGCATCACCACCGAGGGAGCCGACATTGTTGACGGGCTCGAAGGCATCGTGCTGGTCGGCCTGTACGCCGGGGCCCTCGCTGGAACCATGGGCCTGCTGGCGCTGCTGGGCTTCACGGTATGGCAGGGCCGCAATTGGCCGCGACCCAGCACCGCAGTACTGGCAGCGGTTGGCGCCGGCCAGATCATCGCGGTTGCCGCGCTGTTCGGTCTCATCGGCGCTGCGGTGGATTGGCTCCAGGTCGCAGGTCGGGGCATCGACGGGAATGCTCCACTGAGCATGACCACCTGGGTCACTGGCCAGCAGAGCTTGCTGATCTATGGCGCGGGCCTGCTCGGGGCGCTTGCCGCGCTGCATTGGTGGGCGCCCAAGATCTGGGGCAAGAAGCTCTCCGAGCTCGCCGGACTGGGCAGCTTCGTCCTCATTGGCGGCGGCGCATTCTTGGCCTGGCTCGGACCGCTGCTGTCGGGCGCGTTCACCGAGCAGCCGCAGTTCGTGTACCACGACCCGCTGCTCACCACCCGCTACGCCGGCCTCGTCGATACCTCCGGTGCCGAGGGTCTCTCGATCCTGGGTGCCATCGGCGTCATTGTCGTACTGGCCGGCGTCGCGCTCTTGGCGCTGAATCTGCTGGTGTCGGTCGTGCTGGGCAAGGGCGCCGATGCCCCCGCAGATCCTTGGAACGGTTTGACGCCCGAGTGGCTGCTCGAATCACCGCCTCCGCTTGGACCATCGCAGACGCTGACCGAGCTCAGCTCGGGAACACCGCTGCTCGATGCTGCGACGAACGGCAATGGCTCGCCAATCGGTCTCGAAACCGACGACGCAGCGCGGGAGGAGGTGCCCGCCTGATGTCGCAGAGTGCGACTGTTGTTCCGTCTGGCGGTCGGTACGTCGTCCCCGGTCCGCCGCCGCGGCCTCGCAGCCAGCTCGTGGCGACGGGCTTTGCAATCGCGGCTGGCGCGATGGCGGTCGCCGGCGCGCTGGGGCACTACATGGCGCGCCGCCATGCGTCGGGTATCGACCCAGGTCATGAGTGGCTCGCGGGACACGCGGTGCCGAGCCCGCAGTTCGACTACGCCTTGCTGACCTTGCTGGTCTCGGTCGTGACTGCGCACTGGGCAGTGTGGGCCAGTCGCCGCGGTGAGCGCGGCCACACGTGGGTAGGCATGGCCATCACGCTTGTGATGGGTTTTGCCTTCTTCAATATGGTGATGTTCAGCCTGAATCGCATGGAGATCGAGATCGGCTCCGGCGAGTGGGCAAACCTGGCATTTGCGACCACGGGCCTCGCACTCGCGTTGCTCGTCGTCGGGATGTTCTATTTGGGGCTCATGACGTTGCGCTCGCTGGGAGGCAGCGTCGGTCGGGAGTCCTCCACGCCGCTGGGCGCAGCGGTCTTCTTCTGGGACTTTGCCGTGCTTGCGTGGACCGCCACCTGGTACGCCGTGTACGTGGTGAAGTAGGGGTTCGATGGTCGGCATCGCCAGCAGGTACTTCGCGGGTCGCATCGCGCTGGCCGTCGCTGCGGCGACCGTGATCGGCGTGCTCACGGGCATGGACGGCACCGGCCATGTCGTCATGTACGCCACCATCGTGCTCGGCACTGCCGGAGGTGCCTTCGCTTTGCTGGCGGCGCTGGCACTGACCGTCGGCGACGGCGACTCGCCCGACCGCGCGCACTCTCACACCTTCCGGCCCGTTCCGGCGTACTGGCCGATCATGGCCGCCGTCGGCATGGGCCTGCTCATGGTGGGCCTGACGACCGATGCGATCCTGTCGATCGCCGGCATCGCGCTGCTCGTCATTTCCGCAGTGGAATGGACGATGAGCACATGGGCCGAGCACCTGTCCGCCGATGCAGCGGCGAACGCAGTCGAGCGTGCGAGGCTCCTGCGGCCCTTCGAGATCTCGCTGTACGGGGCGCTGGCGATTGCGGTGCCGGTGGTGCTGGCTTCGCGAGTGCTGTTGGCATCGAGCAGGGCCGGCGCGAGCTGGGTCGCTATCGCGATCTCGGCGGTGATCCTGTCATTCGCTTTCGTGATCTATGCAAAACCGCGGCTGCGCCGGTCGATCGTGGCAACCACGCTCGTGCTTGGCGGCGTCGCACTGATCGTCGCGGGTATCGCCTCGGCGGTGATCGGTGAGCGCGACTTCCATCCGCACGGGCAGACCGAAGTGAGCGAGGACACCGCAGATCACGACGCCGAGTCAGACCCCTCCCAGATGAGCGATTCGGGCGAGGGGCACGAGTGATGCCAATATGCACCGGTTTCTCCCGACGCTGGCGCTTCGTTGTGCTGGGTCTGGTGGCGCTTGCGGTGACCGGCTGCGCGACCGGGCGGCTCGACGCCACGAAGCCAGCCGGTCCGAACGCCCGCGACATCGACGGGCTGATGCGTCTGTCGGGATGGATGGCCGTCGTCGTCGGCATCTTCGTGGCCGCAGCAGTCGTCACGATCATCGTCAAGTTCCGTGCCAAGCCCGGCGACGATCCTGACGAACTGCCTCCGCAGATCCATGGCAACCGCAAGGCAGAGCTCACCTGGACGCTCATCCCGACGGCTTTGCTCATCTTCCTGACCGTCGTGACGCTGCCGACGGTGTTCGCCCTCGCCGAGAAGGGCGACGGACGAACGATCGTCGTCGAGGGCCAGCAGTGGTGGTGGCAATTCAGCTACGACACTGACGGCGACGGTCAGTTCGACGACGTCGTCACTGCGAACGATCTCGTCATCCCCGTCGGCGAAGAGGTCAACCTCGAGCTCCGCTCCAACGATGTCATCCACTCGTTCTGGATACCGCAGCTCAACGGCAAGAAGGACGTCGTGCCCGGCCGTGTGCATGACTGGCGCATCAGCGCTGACGAGCCGGGGATCTTCTACGGCGAGTGCGTGGAGTTCTGCGGTCTCAGCCACGCCAACATGCAGATGCGCACCATCGTGCTCGAGCCCGATGATTTCGACCGCTGGGTCGCCGAGCAGGAAGCCCAGATCGAGGCTGCGTCGGTGCCCGCAGAAGGCACACCTGAAGCCGCCGGTTACGACCTGTTCGGCACCCACTGCATCAGCTGCCATGTGATCGACGGCGTGTACGAGAGCGCAGCCGGAGGCAACGCAAATCTTGCCTCCGGCATCGCCCCGAACCTGACCAACCTCATGAGCCGCACAGCGTTCGCAGGAGCGCTGTTCGACACGTACCAGTCCGACGGCAGCCTCAACGTGGCTGAGCTTCGGGAATGGGTCCGCAATGCACCCGCCATGAAGCCCGCCCGCGCTGACAATCGTCAGGGCATGCTCGACTTCTCCGAAGTGCTGACTGCTGAAGATCTCGACAACTTGCTGGCATACCTCACGACTCTCGGCAGCGCGCCGGTGCTGCCCGAATGAGCCCGCGCAGGTGTGCGGGCAGGCTGGCCTAGGAGAACGACTCGATGGCAATCACCACTGATCGCCCAACCGAATCCGAACTGCCGGGCACCGAACTGGAGGTGGCCGGCGACGTCGACGTCACCGACGACTCGCCACGCCCTGGCGTCTTCGCACGACCTACTCATGCGACGGGCTGGCGCTCGTGGCTGTTCACGGTGGACCACAAGAAAATCGGGATCATGTACGGCGCTGCCGCCATGTTCTGGTTCCTGGTGGGGGGTATCGAGATTGGGTTGGTGCGCCTGCAACTGTGGTCGCCCGACGCCGGGGTGCTGAGCGCCGACGCCTACAACCAGCTCTTCACCATGCACGGCGTCACCATGGTTTTCCTGGTGATCATGCCGCTCGCGAACGCGTTCGCAAACTATCTGGTGCCGCTGCAGATCGGCGCCCGAGACGTGGCCTTTCCCCGGATGAATGCCCTCGGCCTGTGGATCTTCCTCTTCGGCGGCATCTTCTTGAACCTCAGCTGGTTCCTCGGCGGCGGTGCTGATGGCGGCTGGTTCGCCTACGCACCCAACACCGGGTTGGCGTTCAGCCCTGGCAACGGCATGGACTTCTACGCAATTGGGTTGCAGATTGCCGGCATTGCCTCGTTGCTGGGCGCGCTCAACCTGCTCGTGACCATCCTCAACATGCGCTGCCCGGGCATGACGCTGCTGCGCATGCCGGTGTTCACCTGGATGATCTTGGTGGTGCAGTTCCTGCTGGTGTTCGCACTGCCGGTCATCACCGTGGCGCTGGTGCTGCTGATTTTCGACCGCACCTTCGATTCGAACTTCTTCGACGTGACTGCGGGCGCCGATCCGCTGCTGTGGCAGCACCTGTTCTGGATATTCGGCCATCCCGAGGTGTACATCCTGATCCTGCCGGCGTTCGGCGTCGTGTCCGAGACGCTGCCCGTATTCAGCCGCAAGCCGCTGTTCGGTTATTCGGTGGTGGTGCTGTCGGGCGCCGCCATCGGTTTCATGGGCTGGGGCGTGTGGGCGCACCACATGTTCACCTCGGGCATGGGACCGGTTTCGGTGGCGGCGTTCTCGGCGACGACCATGTTCATCGCCGTGCCGACGGGTGTGAAGATCCTGAACTGGATCGCGACGATGTGGGGCGGCAAGGTCCGCTTCACGGTGCCGATGATGTTCTCGGTGTCGCTGGTCTTGATGTTCACCATCGGCGGCCTGTCGGGCGTCATGCACGCCGTCGCGCCCGCCGATACCCAGCAGACCGACACGTACTTCATCGTGGCGCACTTCCACTACGTGCTCGTCGGCGGTGCTCTCATGGGCATGTTCGCCGGCGTGTACTACTGGTGGCCCAAGGCCTTCGGGTACCACTTGAACGACCGGCTCGGCCGTTGGCACTTCTGGTTGATGCTCTTGGGCTTCAACGTCACCTTCGGGCCGATGCACATCGTGGGCTTGCAGGGAATGGCTCGGCGCCACAGCACCTACGGGGAGTTCGACGGTTTCGAATTCTGGAACAAGATCAGCACGATCGGCTACGTCGTCATGCTCACCGCCATGGTGATCTTGGCGGTCAACATCCTCCGCACGTGGGGCCGCTACCGACGGGGACTCGAACCGCCCGCCGAGGCCGACCCATGGGATGGCCGCACGCTTGAGTGGGCGATTCCCTCACCGGCCCCGGAGCACAACTTCGATTACGTGCCGGTGGTGACCGATGTGGACGATTTCTGGCACAAGAAGTATCAGCACGACGAGAATGGCAAGCTGCGCCGGGTTGCCTATGGCAACGACATCGCCCAGCGGGGCGACCAGCACCCGCACCTGCCGTCGCCGTCGTACTGGCCCATCACGCTCGCCATGGGCCTGCCGCTGATCGGGTTCGGGATCATCTACAACTTGTGGATCGCGGGCTTTGGCCTGCTGTTGCTGGTGGGCGCGATATTCGGCTGGAGCCTTGAGCCGCCGACCGATCCCGATGCGGGGCACGGTCACGGCCATGACGATCACGGCCACGATGGCCACGATGACAATCATGACGGCGGCCCGAATGGTCACGCTGACGGGAACGGCGTGCTGGCGGCCAGCACGCCGAACGGGGAGGCCGCCGGTGACTGAGACCGCTGAAGCCGCCGTCGAACCGGTCGCTGCGGACGAGCCGCAGATCGCGTACCCGCGCACCTCCTGGGACGACTACGAGATGGTGCCGCCCACCACGGGGCTGTCGAACGAGAAGATGACGATGTGGGCCTTCCTGGGCTCGGATTGCCTGCTCTTCGGCGCGTTGATTTCGACGTACTTGCTGTTGCGCAACCGCAAGCCGCTCTTGGGCGAGGAGCCCCTGGCGGCGGCAGATCTCTTCGATATCCCCTTCACCTCGGTCAGCTCGTTCGTGCTGCTCATGAGCTCGCTCACGATGGTGCTGGCCGTGTCGTCCATCACCCGCCGCGAGATGGAGCGCTGCAAGCTGTGGCTGCTGACCACCGCCGCACTCGGCTCGGTGTTCATTGCCGGGCAGGTGTACGAATTCACGAGCTTCTACCGTGAGGGTCTCGGTTACACCGTCAGCATCTCGTCGTCGGCCTTCTACACGCTGACCGGGTTCCACGGCGTCCACGTGTCGTTGGGCATCGTCATGCTCGTCACGCTGTGGGTGCTGGTCAGCCGCGGCATTCTCGGCCCGGATCGAGCCGAGACCGTCGAGATCATCGGCCTGTACTGGCACTTCGTCGACATCGTCTGGATCGCGATCTTCGCGGTCGTGTACCTGATTCCGTAGGGCCTGGATTCGTGAGGGAATTGCGATGAGCACCGCCACTGAAGCCACTCCCGCCGAAGTCCACGCCGTCGACGAACACGACGGCCATGACGATGAGCATCAGGATCACGGCCTGAGCGACGTCGGCTACATCAAGGTCGCAGTGCTGCTGGCGGTGCTGACTGCCGCAGAGGTCATGACGTACTTCTTTGACTTCGGTCCGGCCGAGGTTCCGGGACTGCTCATCCTCATGGTGGTGAAATTCTGGATCGTTGTCGCATATTTCATGCACCTGCGCTTCGACAACAAGCTCTTCACGTGGATCTTCGTGGGAGGGCTGGTGCTTGCGTTGGCCGTGTACGCGGCACTGGGCACGTCCATGGTGTTCTGGACTGATCCCGTGGGCTGCGACCTCAGCCCGAACCCGAACTGCTGAGCCTCGCGCCGAGCGTCGCCCCTTCGTCGCTAGTGGTTCGTCGTTGAAATGGTTGGGGCGCGTATGGTGGGGGCATGACTGCTGGATTTGTCGTGTCGGATGCGGATCGTTTGTCGTTGGAGGGGGTGGCGCGCTCGGGGTGCGAGCCGTGGCGTCGGGTGCGGCCGGCGAGGTCCTCACCCAGACCCGCAAGCGCTGGCACCTGCACTTCACACCCACCAGCTCCAGCTGGGCGAACCTCGTCGACCGCTGGTTCTCGATCCTGACCCGCAAAGCCCTCAAGACACAAGCGTTCACATCAGTCGAACACCTCAAAGACGTCATCGAACACTGGGCCGCGCACTGGAACCACGACCCCAAGCCCCTCAAATGGACCAAGACAGCCGACCAGATCATCGCCAAAGTCAAACGAGCCCGAACCGCCCTAAACAAAACCGCGACACACCACTAGCGGACGAATCAGCGATACCACCGGGCTCCCGAGCAGCTCCGCGATTAGGGGGCCGGCGAGACGTTCCAACTAGCCGTCCATGTTGCGAGCGCAGCTGCCGAACGTGAAGTGTCGGTTTCAACAGTGCCCGCCGGCTCGCTTCGCAAGCGGACGGAGGTTCTCGATGGGGCAGCGATGCGGTCGCCGTGTTTGCGGTCATGGGCAGGTCAATGGTCTTCTGGACCGACCCCGCCGGCTGCGACCTCAGCCCCAACCTGAACTGCTGATCCTCGCGGCCCCGTAATTGCCTTGACTGGGCCTGAGCGATGTCGCTAAGCAGATTGCGATGACGAACATCGCGTACGCAGCGTTAGCCCTAGCCGCATTGCTCATTCCCGGCGTTGCGGCGGTTTGGGCCTACGAACGTCGGCACGAGGTGTACTCGCGAAGAGCGAGGGACTGGGCTGTTTCGCCTCACGGCGATTTCGGCTGTCATCCTGGGCTTGCTCGCACTGCGCCTCTATTGGTTGATGCAGACCTACTGGGATGATTTTCGCGCCTTGAAGCCGTTGCCATGGTGGCTTCTCGCCTTCGCACCATCCGGATACTTGTTGGCATCTGCCTGCTTGGGTGCGCTCGCAGCGCGGCTCGGTCGTCCTGCCGACGGCAACAGGAACGCGCCGAACGCATGGGCACACTTGTTCCAGCGAGAGAAGATCGGGATGGTTCGGTGCAGGCTCAAGTCGGGCCGCTGGATCGGTGGCCTCTACGATCGAGGTTCGTACGTCTCAGCGCAAGGCCCAAAACGAGACATCTATATTTCGCGTGCAGTCCAATTCACTGATGAAGGTGCTATCCCAAGGACCGACGATGGCGAGCCACAGTGGGCCGGAAGTCAACGACAGCGCACTGGCTTGCTCGTCAAGTGGGACGATATTGAGACACTTGAGTTCACACCGCTCAACCAAGGAGATGGCCATGGCTCGCGATAGCAGGGGAGTGGGACTCTTTGAGCGCCGTGGCGGCTACATGCCAGACGAGGAATACCCGCCCGAGCAGGTTCCGACAGACATTTACGCTCCGCCACCTCTCGATGAGTCGCGCGTGAGTCCTCCTCCGTCTGACGAGGACTAGATGATTAGTTCCAAGGTTTTAGTGGTCGTATGCGGTGAGTGAGCGTGCTGGTCGGCTGTGTCGGTAGGTGTCGTTGTGCCAGATGGCGGCGATGAGGGTCTGGCCCGGCCCGGCGATGCGGGCCGCGTCGATCATGTCGGCGCAGACTTCGCGTTCGTCGGCTTTCGCGTCGGCGAGAGCGAACGCGACCGGCAGACCTGAGGGTGTGGCGACAAGGTGCAGCCGCAAGCCCCAGAACCAGCGGGAATGCGACGCGCACCAGCCGTATTGGGCCCGTCCCGCGAGGCCGGAGCGCTTTTGGGTCTCGCGGCTTCGGCCGCACTCGACCGGGGTGGAGTCCACCAGCCACACGTCGTCGTGCCACGACTCGCACTCGCGTGCGAGACACCCCATGACACGAGCGATCATCTCGGCGCTGCGCCGCAGCCGCTTGTTGTACCCGTCGCGGTTGGGCAGGTACGCGAACCACGGCCGAAGATGCGCCTGGGCGTAGCGCACGAACTGCGACTCGTTGTCATAGCCCAGCAGCGCCGAGATCACCGCCAAGGTGACCAGCTCCGCGTCGGTCAGCTTCGGGGCGAACCCCACCACAGGTGGACCCCACCCCTTGGAACTAATCATCTAGGAAACTCAGCGTCGTTCAGTCTGCCTGGGCCCGGATCGGCGATCACTCTGTGCCGCTGTTGAGGTGCTTGATGGCCTTGGCGGTGTAGTCGCCGTGCGGCCCGTCGTGGCTGAACACGTAGGCGTTGGTGCGGTTCGCGTCGCCCGCCACCGCGATCACGAACTTTGACGGCTCCGACACGATCGGCACCAGGCGGTCCGGATCGTTTGAGGTTGCGAACTGTGGTGGCAGGTCGCCGACAGCGACGACATCGGTGAGCCGGGGACGACCTGCCGACAAATTCGTCCATTCGCCGATGAGCTTCTCGAAGCGCCATGCCGGAATGCGCGCGTGCTCGAACAGTGCCTCAGCCAAGCGTGCCTTCGTCCACCCAGCCCTTGCGCATGTGCGTGCCAGGATCGGCGAGAGCACGAGCAACGGCCGGTAGTGCAAATGGCCCAAGCCATACAGGTGGCCCAGATCCCAGCCGGTGACTCGGGCCAGACCGTCGCCCAGGTACGGCACGATCTCCTGCGGTGTCGAGCCGAACACGCTGCCGACGATCACGCCGCTGTTGAATCGGGCCATGGTCGCCACGTCGTCGTGCGCGCCGAAGCCGAACTCGGCACTGACGGGTTCCCAGCCGATGTCAGCCAGCGTGGCGGTGTCCTCGCACAGCACGACCCGGAACGTGTTTCCGAAGGTGGACTTGTCGTGTTCGGCGGCGGTGAAGCCGAACACGTTGCGCTGGTACAGCCGCAGCCAGCGACCGACGCTCGTGTTGGCGCGCACGCCGTCGCGCAACGCCCCGACGCCGGAGTTGAAGCCGAGCTCTGCTGCCCGCGGCCCATCGAGGATCATCAGCGCATCGGCGCCGGTGGTGTTGCCGGAGTGCTCTGCGCCATAGTGCGGGTCGGCCAGGATGCGAGCAGCGGCCAGCAGCACCCCCAGGTGCCGCGGCTCGCAGCCCGCCATGACGGCGTTGGTCGCCACTGACCACACGGTCATGGCGCGGCCGGTCGTGCGAGCGAGGCCCAGCGACTGCTGTGGATCCAGGCCGGTGCCAGCCAGGAAGGCCTCCACGCGGTCTGGTGTCGGTGGCACGATCGGCAGCCCGTCGGACCAGCCCCGGTTGGCGAAGATCTCGTTGACGTCGTCGATGGAACCGCTCGCCACTATTTCGTCGGGTTCTGGGTCGTCGGGTTCTGGGTCGTCGGGCGCCGGGTCGCTGTGGGAGGCGGTGTCGTTCGTGCTGTTGCTGACCGCCGCTTGGCCCGTGAGCCCTTCGACGACAGCGTCAACGGTGTAGGCGACGAAGTTGGCCGCCATCTCGTCGGCGGACTGGGCATCGACGTGCCCCACGGTGACGGCCAGCGGCAGTCCTTCGAAACCGTGCCCTCGTGCGGTCGCGACGGCTTGACCCTCGAAGCTCTCGCATACCAGCGAAACTGACGGCACCCCGGCCGACTCGGCTGTCACTGCTGCCCGCGCCACGGCGGGCGTGCAGCTGCCTCAGCAGCCCATGCCCGACACGACAGCGTCCACGGCTCGTGAGCGCAGCGAATCGGGCAGGCGGTCGATCACGTCGGCTTCATCGGGACCGTGAGTGTTGCCGAACGTGTCGTAGCCGATGAACTCGGCGTCGGTGTAGCGGGCGGCGAGCTCGCGTTCGAGGATCGGGAACAGCTCGTCGCCTCGGAACAGGTAGTCCCACAAGAAGGCGATCCGCTTGCCGACAAGGGTGTCGAGTCGTGGCGCGAGTTCCCGGTGTTCGATTCCCAACCGAGATCGGGGCCAGACGACGTCGTAGGAGGGTTCCATGGTCAATTTCGGGGTCCTTCTAACGTGAACTTTCAAACATCCTGCCGTTGCGAGCTTCGCTTCGTGACATCAGGCAATGGTTGCTGTCAATTGGGGCGAGATCAAGTGCAGATCAAGTGCGTCGACGTCGCCGCGAAGTCGACGAGCGCCTTGCGATGTCGTGGCGTGTGGCGTCGCTGGGTAGCTTCACCCGGCGTGATCGATCTCCGGCGGCTCCGTGACGACGCTGCGTATCGCGACGGCGCGATTCGCAAGGGCGCCGAACCCAGTCTCATCGCTGAGGTGCTTGCCGCCGATGAAGCGTGGCGGTCGCTGACGCACCAGGCCGAGGAGGCCCGAGCCGCGCAGAACGCGGTGTCGCGTGAGATCGGCCGTGCGGCACCCGACGATCGCTCGGCCAAGATCGCCGAGGCGGGGCGCCTCAAGGAAGATGTGGAACGCCTTGAGACCGACGAGCGCGCAGCCGCGCAGCGGCGCACTGAATTGGCGCTGCGGGCTCCGAACCCTGCGGCGGCCGACGTGCCGTCGGGCGCCGAGGAGCACTTCGAGACTGTGCGCGAGGTCGGCGAGTGCGGCGAGCCGCCTGCGTACGACCACGCCGAGATTGGAGCGCTCGCCGGTCTCGTCGACTCTGAGCGCGGTGCGCGCAACAGCGGCAGCCGGTTTGCGTACTTGAAGGGCGCTGCGGTCCGGCTCGAGTTCGCGCTGGTTCACTGGACGTTCGACGTGCTGGAGCGCCATGGATTCGTGCCGGTAGTGCCGCCCGTGCTGGTGCGCGAGGACCTGATGGTCGAGGCCGGGTTCTTCCCCGCAGACCGTCATCAGGTGTACGAGATCGCCGGCGATGATCTGTTTCTCATCGGGACATCAGAGGTTGCGTTGGCTGGCCTGCACCGGGGCGAGCGTTTGGGTCGGGCTGAGCTGCCGCTGCGCTATGCCGGGTTCTCGTCATGCTTTCGCCGCGAGGCCGGCACCCATGGCCGGGACACCCGTGGCATCTTCCGGGTACACCAGTTCGACAAGGTCGAGATGTTCTCCTTCTGCGACTCGGACACCAGCTGGGACGAGCTGGAGGCACTGCGAGCCATCCAGGAGGAGATCGTCGGCTCGCTCGATCTGCCGTACCGGGTCATCAACGTGGCCGCGGGCGACCTGGGGGCTGCGGCGGCCAAGAAGTACGACCTCGAGGTGTGGCTGCCGTCTGAGCGGGCGTACCGCGAGGTCACGTCGTGCTCGAACTACACCGACTACTCAGCCCGGCGCCTCGGCACTCGCTGGGCAGACGACGACGGCACTGGCCTGGTCCACACGCTCAACGGCACGGCGTGTGCCATCGGCCGCACCCTCGTGTTCATCATGGAGAATCACCAGCGCCCCGGCGGTTCCATTGCCGTGCCCGAAGTGCTTCACCCCTGGCTCAACTTCACCGAGATTCCCGCACCGACCTGAGGCTCCGACCCGCGGCAACTGTCAAGGAATCTTGGCCACGAACCAGGTGGGTGTTGTTTGGTGCCGCTGGGATGGCGCTGGGCGGGGTTCGCCACAGCAGCGGTCCACCGTCGGGGATCGCAGCGCGCAGCACCGAGACCGCCGCGTCGAGCACTTCTATGTGATCGGCGATGTCGACCACCAACGGGCCGCCGGCTCGGCGCTTCGACCACGCATCGCCACAGATCAGAGGGATATCTCCGCGGACTCACACACCCAAACCCACCAAACTCATGAATAATCAGGGCTAGCGTTCCCACATGGTCGAAGAGGCTTGCTGTCGGAAGCGAATCCTGCTTGCGGCAGCGGTATGCGCCTTGTTTTTGGCCTTCCCGGCCGGGGGCAGCGCTGCGGCGCAAGCGGCCAACAGCCAACCGGCGTTCCCGTCCAGCGAGGACGGCGCGCGATCGGTGGCCGAGAACACCGCCGCAGGCGAAAACGTCGGCGCGCCTGTCGGGGCCACCGACGCGGACGACGATGAGTTGACCTACACGCTGGGCGGCGACGATGCCGCGTCCTTCTCCATCGTGGCCTCCACCGGCCAGCTGCAGACGCTGGCCGGCCTGGATTTCGAGGGCAAGAACTCCTACAGCGTTACGGTGTCGGCCAGCGACCGGAAGGATGCCACCGGCAACGCGGACACGGCCATCGACGCCACTATTGACGTCACCATCAGCGTTACCGACGTGGACGAGCCCGGAACGGTCATCGTGTCTCCCGGGCAGCCACGGGTCGGCGAGGTGCTCCGGGCCAGGGTGAGTGATCCGGAAGGAGTTGCGGTCGGCTCAGGCATCTGGGGCTGGGAGAAGTCCAACGACGAGACAACAGGCTGGTCGAGTGTTCAAAGTGCTTCGCCTTTCCCTAGCTCCTACGAAGTTCAAGCCGCCGACCTGAATCATTACTTGCGGGCGACCGTGGGATACGTCGACGGGCTGGGATCCCCCAAGAGCGCGAATGCTGTTACCGGCCGTGTGGCTGCCAAAGCGGCGGCGCCGCAGATTCATGTGGAACAGCTCGTGTCGGGCCTGAGCATCCCGTGGGGAATCGCCTTTGCGCCCGACAAGACGATGCTGTTCACCGAACGCGCCGGCAAGCTGAGCGTCCGCCTCGCCGACCCCTTGGTCGATGGGATACCTAGCGACGGTGCCAACCATTCCGGCTGCCGGCTGCGCTTCGGGCCGGACGGCTATCTTTGGATTGCTACCGGGGATGCGGCAACCGGGTCGGCGCCCCAGAGCCTGACCAGCCTTGGCGGCAAGGTGCTGCGGGTAGTCGCATCGACTGGCGACGGGGCGCCGGGCAACCGATTCTCTGCCCCCAATTCGCCGCTGATCTACACCTACGGCCACCGCAACCCCCAGGGCCTGGCCCTGCGCCCCGGCGCCGGCGGCCAGATGTGGATGGTGGAGCACGGCCCGGCTTTTGACGACGAGATCAATCTGTTGACCGCCGGCGGCAATTACGGCTGGGACCCGGTGCCCGCGTACAACGAGTCAGCACCCATGACCGACCTGGAGAAATTCCCCAGCGCCATCGAGGCCAAGTGGGCCTCCGGGAACGCAAGCCTGGCCGCCAGCGGCGGCATCTTCCTGGAGGGCGCCTGGTGGGGCCCGTGGGATGGCCGGCTGGCGATGGCGTCCCTCAAGGACAAGTCATTGCGCGTCCTTGAGTTCAGTCCGTCCGGCGACCTGTTGAGCGAGATAAGCGTCAGCAAACTCAAGACCGCCTATGGCCGGCTCCGCACCCCGATGATGGGGCCCGATGGCGCCCTGTATGTCTCCACCTCCGAGGGAAACGGCGCGGACAAGATCCTGCGGGTCACTCCCCAGGTGGCGCCCCGGTTCCCGGCCGATACCGACACCATCCAGAATGCGCCGGAGAACGCCGATATCGCCACCATCGTCGCCACTGTTGCGGCCGAAGAGCCGAACGGCGAGGCTGTCACCTACTCCCTGGGCGGGACCGACGCGGCCTCCTTCAACATCAAAAACACTGCCGTCGGGGAATTGCGGGCCAACGCGCCGCTCGACTACGAGACCAAATCCTCGTACCAGGTCGATGTTGTCGCCACCGACCCCAACAGCTTGAGCAGCAGAGTAACCCTGACCATCACTGTTACCGACGAGGAGGAGGCGGGCGCGATGGCCCTGTCGTCGCGAGCACCCGTCGTCGGCGTAGACGTGACGGCCAGTGTCACCGACCCCGACGGGGGTGTTTCCAGCATCGTTTGGACCTGGAGCAAATCCTCGGACCAAACCACGTGGACCGCTATTGCCGGCGCAACGTCGTCCACGTACAGACCGGTTGCCGCCGACGTCGGCAGCTACCTGCGAGCCACGGCGGTTTACACCGACAGCCGAGGATCGGGCAAGAATGCGCAACAGAAAACGGACGCCCCGGTTGCGGCGCCTCCGGTCGGGGTGAGCGTGTCCGAGACCGCGCTGACGTTGGCCGAGGGCGGCCGCGCCGCCTACACCGTGGTGCTGGACGGCCAGCCCGCCTCCGACGTGGTGATCACGGTGACCGCCGGCGGCAGTTCCGACGTGACGCTGGACACCGACGCGGCGACGTCCGGCAACCAGGACAGGCTGACCTTCACCCGGTCCAACTGGAGCACGGCCCAGACGGTGACGGTGGCCGCCGCCCACGACGCCGACGCGGTGAACGACTCGGCCACCATCGCCCACGCGGTGGTGCCCGCCGAAAGCGCCGACGAGTACGACACCGCGACCATCGCCGGGGTGGCCGTGACCGTGACCGACGACGACACCGCCGGGGTGACGGTGTCCGAAACCATGCTGACGGTGGCCGAGGGCGCCAGCGCCACCTACACCGTGGTGCTCGACGCCCAGCCCACCTCCAACGTGGTGATTCGCATTGACCGCAAGAACCCGGACGTGGGGGTGGACGCCGACGCGGGCAGGGAAGGCGACCAGGCCGTCATGCTCTTCACCCCGGACAACTGGAACACGCCGCAGACGGTGAAGGTGTCCGCCGCCCACGACGCCGACGCCGCGGACGACCAAGCCCAGCTGGACCACGCGGTGAGCTATACGGCCGACAGGTCTGGCCCGTACAACAGCGTGCTCGCCTCCGGGGTGACCGTGACCGTCACCGACGACGAGACCGCCGGGGTGACGGTGTCGGAGACCGCGCTGACGTTGGCCGAGGGCGGCCGCGCCACCTACACCGTGGTGCTGAACGCCCAGCCCGTCGCCGTCGTGCTGATTCGCATTGACCGCAACAACGGGGACGTGAAGGTGGACGCCGACGCGGTTAACCAAGGCGACCAGGCCTTCATGCTCTTCACCCCGGGCAACTGGAACACGCCGCAGACGGTGAAGGTATCCGCCGCCCAAGACGCCGACGCCGCGGACGACCAAGCCCAACTGGACCACGCGGTAAGCTACAGGGACAACAGGTCCGGCCCGTACAGCAGCGTGCTCGCCGCCGGGGTGGCCGTGACCGTCACCGACGACGAGACCGCCGCGGTGACGGTGTCCAGAACCACGCTGACAGTGGCCGAGGGCGCCAGCAACACCTACACGGTGAGGCTGGACACCCCGCCCTCCTCCGACGTGGTGATCACGGTGACCAGCAACAATTCGGCCGTGACGCCGACGCCGGCGCGGCTGACCTTCACCGGGGACAACTGGAGCACGGCCCAGACCGTGACGGTGGCCGCCGCCCACGACGCCGACGCCGCCGACGACTCGGCCGCCATCGCCCACGCGGTGGTGCCCGCCGAAAGCGCCGACGAGTACGACACCGCCACCATCGCCGGGGTGGCGGTGACCGTCGCCGACGACGACGCGGGCGTGACAAACTCCGAATCCACGCTGGCGGTGGCCGAGGGCGGCAGCGCCACCTACACCGTGGTGCTGGCCACCCGGCCCTCCGCCGACGTGGCGATTATCATCGCCGACGACAACCCGGACGTGACGTCGGACACCGACGCTACGCAGTCAGGCAACCAGAACCGGCTGACCTTCACCCCGAGCAACTGGAACACACCGCAGACGGTGACGGTGGCCGCCGCCCACGACGCCGACGCGGTGAACGACGAAGCCCAGCTGCGCTACACGGTGTCGTCCGGCGACCCGTTCGGCCCGTACAGCGGCTTGGCCGCCGCCGGGGTGGCTGTGACCGTCACCGACGACGAGACCGCCGGCGTGACGGTGTCCGCAACCACGCTGACAGTGGCCGAGGGCGCCAGCGCCACCTACACCGTGGTGCTCGACGCCCAGCCCACCTCCGACGCGGTGATCACGGTGACCAGCAACAATTCGGCCGTGACGGTGGACACCGACACGGGGACGTCCGGCAACCAGAACACGCTGACCTTCACCTCGAGCAACTGGAGCACGGCCCAGACGGTGACGGTGGCCGCCGCCCACGACGCCGGCGCGGTGAACGACACGGCCGCCATCACCCACGCGGTGGTGGCCGCCCAAAGCGCCGACGAGTACGACAACGTGACCATCGCCGGCGTGACCGTGACCGTCGACGACGACGAGACCGCTGGCGTGACGGTGTCCAGGCCGAGGCTGAGGATGGCCGAGGGCGCCAGCAAAACCTACACCGTGGTGTTGGGCGCCCAGCCCGCCTCCGACGTGGTGATCGCGGTGACCAGCGACAACTCCGACGTGACGGTGGACACCGACACGGGGACGTCCGGCAGCCAGAGCACGCTGACCTTCACCCCGAGCAACTGGAACACACCGCAGACGGTGACGGTGGCCGCGGACCAGGACGCCGACGCCGCCAACGACACGGCCTCCATCACCCACGCGGTGGTGGCCGCCGAAAGCGCCGACGAGTACGACACCGTGACCATCGCCCGGGTGAGGGTGACCGTCGTCGACGACGAAACCCCCACCGCCGGGGTGACAAGCTCCGTGTCCAGGCTGACGGTGGCCGAGGGCGGCAGCGCCACCTACACCGTGGTGCTGAACACCTCACCCCCACCCGGCTTCGCCGCGACGGTCTTCATTACTTTCGTCTCCGACGGGAACGTGACGCTGTCGCCCAGGCAGCTGATCTTCGGTTCCGGAAATTGGGACACAGCGCAGACGATAACGGTGTCCGCCGAACAGGGCACCGAGGGAGGCCACAGGGTCCAACTTTCCTACGTTGTACGGTGCACCTGCAGCCAGTACAACGGCTTGAGATACGACAACGTGGTGGAGGTGATCGTCGTCGACGACGACGCCGTCGGGGTGACGGTGTCCGAAACCGCGGTGTCGGTGATCGAGGGCGGCAACCGCGCCTACACGGTGGTGCTGAGCAGCCGGCCCTCCTCTGACGTGGTGATCAGCGTCACCAAGAGCGGCAGCGCCGACGTGACGGCGACTCCGGCGAAGCTGACCTTCACCTCCAGCAACTGGAGCACGGCCCAGACGGTGACGGTGCGGGCCGCCGAGGACGCCGACGCGGTGAACGACACGGCCTCCATCGCCCACGCGGTGGTGGCCGCCGAAAGCGCCGACGCGTACGACGCAGCCGCCATCGCCGCGGTGGCGGTGTCCGTCGACGACGACGAGACCGCCGCGGTGACCGTGTCCAAGTCCACGCTGACGTTGGACGAGGGCGCCAGCGGCTCCTACACGGTGGTGCTGGACGCCCAGCCCTCCGCCGACGTGGTGATCACGGTGTCCGGCGACAACCGCGACGTGACGGTGTCGCCGGCGAAGCTGACCTTCACCACCAGCGACTGGAGCACGGCCCAGACGGTGACGGTGGCCGCCGCCCACGACGCCGACGCGGTGAACGACATGGCCTTCATCAGCCTCGCGGTGGTGGCCGCCGAAAGCGCCGACGAGTTCGACGCGGCCGCCATCGCCGGGGTGGCGGTGTCCGTCACCGACGACGACACCGCCGCGGTGACGGTGTCCGAAACCGCGCTGACGGTGGTCGAGGGCGCCAACGACAACTACACGGTGGTGCTGGACGCCCAGCCCTCCTCCGACGTGGTGATCGCGGTGTCCAGCGACAATTCCGACGTGACGGTGGACACCGACACGGGGACGTCCGGCAGCCAGAACACGCTGACCTTCACCCCGATCAACTGGCGCACGGCCCAGACGGTGACGGTGGCCGCCGCCCACGACGCCGACGCGGCGAACGACGCGGCCTCCATCACCCACGCCGTCGACACCTCCCTCAGCGCCGACGAGTACGACACCGCGACCATCGCCGCGGTGAGCGTGTCCGTCGACGACGACGACGCCGCGGTGACGGTGTCCAAGTCCGCGCTGACGGTGGCCGAGGGCGCCAACAACACCTACACGGTGGTGCTCGACGCCCAGCCCTCCTCTGGCGTGGTGATCAACGTCACCAACAGCGGCAGCGCCGACGTGACGGCGTCGCCGGCGAAGCTGACCTTCACCCCGAGCAACTGGGGCACGGCCCAGACGGTGACGGTGGCCGCCGCCCACGACGCCGACGCGGCGAACGACGCGGCCTCCATCACCCACGCCGTCGACGCCTCCCTCAGCGCCGACGAGTACGACGACGCGACCATCGCCGCGGTGAGCGTGTCCGTCGACGACGACGACGCCGCGGTGACGGTGGCCGAGTCCACGCTGACGGTGGACGAGGGCGCCAACAGCACCTACACGGTGGTGCTGGACGCCCAGCCCGCATCCAACGTGGTGATCGCGGTGTTCAGCGACAACCACGACGTGACGGCGTCGCCGGCGAAGCTGACCTTCACCACCCGCAACTGGAGCACGGCCCAGACGGTGACGGTGGCCGCCGCCCACGACGCCGACGCGGTGAACGACATGGCCTTCATCACCCACGCGGTGGTGGCCGACGAAAGCGCCGACGCGTACGACCCAGCCTCCATCACCGGGGTGGCGGTGACCGTCACCGACGACGAGACCGCCGCGGTGACCGTGTCCGAGTCCACGCTGACGGTGGCCGAGGGCGCCAACGGCTCCTACACGGTGGTGCTGGACGCCCAGCCCTCCTCTGACGTGGTGATCGCGGTGTCCAGCGACAACAGCGACGTGACCGCGACTGCGGCCACCCTGACCTTCACCCCGAGCAACTGGAGCACAGCCCAGACAGTGACCGTCGCCGCCGGCCACGACGCCGACGCGGCGAACGACACGGCCTCCATCGCCCACGCGGTGATGGCCGCCGAAAGCGCCGACGAGTACGACAACGTGACCATCGCCGAGGTGACCGTCACCGTCACCGACGACGACGCCGGGGTGACCGTGTCCAAGTCCACGCTGACGGTGGACGAGGGCGACAGCGGCAACTACACGGTGGTGCTCGACGCCCAGCCCGCATCCGACGTGGTGATCGCGGTGTCCAGCGACAACCGCGACGTGACGGCGACTCCGGCCACCCTGACCTTCACCACCAGCAGCTGGAGCACAGCCCAGACAGTGACCGTGGCCGCCGCCCACGACACCGACACGGCGAACGACGCGGCCTCCATCACCCACGCCGTCGACGCCTCCCAAAGCGCCGACGAGTACGACACCGCGACCATCGCCGCGGTGACCGTCACCGTCACCGACGACGACACCGGGGTGACCGTGTCCACGTCCGCGCTGACGGTGGCCGAGGGCGCCAACAACACCTACACGGTGGTGCTGAACGCCCAGCCCTCCTCTGACGTGGTGATCGCGGTGTCCAGCGACAACCGCGACGTAACCGCGACTCCGGCCACCCTGACCTTCACCAACAGCAACTGGAGCACAGCCCAGACAGTGACCGTGGCCGCCGGCCACGACGCCGACGCGGCGAACGACTCGGCCTCCATCGCCCACGCCGTCGACGCCTCCCTCAGCGCCGACGAGTACGACAACGCCGCCATCGCCGCGGTGACCGTCACCGTCGACGACGACGACACCGCCGCGGTGACCGTGTCCGAAACCACGCTGACAGTCGCCGAGGGCGCCAACAACACCTACACAGTGGTGCTGAACACCCAACCCGCCTCCGACGTGGTGATCGCGGTGACCAGCAACAATTCCGACGTGACGGTGGACACCGACACGGGGACGTCCGGCAGCCAAGACACCCTGACCTTCACCTCGATCAACTGGAGCACAGCCCAGACAGTGACCGTGGCCGCCGGCCACGACGCCGACGCGGCGAACGACTCGGCCTCCATCGCCCACGCCGTCGACGCCTCCCTCAGCGCCAACGAGTACGACAACGCCGCCATCGCCGCGGTGACCGTCACCGTCGACGACGACGACACCGCCGCGGTGACCGTGTCCGAAACCACGCTGACAGTCGCCGAGGGCGCCAACAGCACCTACACAGTGGTGCTGGACGTCCAGCCCTCCTCTGACGTGGTGATCGCGGTGACCAGCAGCAATTCCGGCGTGACGGTGGACACCGACACGGGGACGTCCGGCAGCCAAGACACCCTGACCTTCACCCCGATCAACTGGAGCACAGCCCAGACGGTGACGGTGGCCGCCGGCCACGACGCCGACGCGGCGAACGACTCGGCCTCCATCGCCCACGCCGTCGACGCCTCCCTCAGCGCCGACGAGTACGACAACGTCGCCATCGCCGCGGTGACCGTCACCGTCGACGACGACGACACCGCCGCGGTGACCGTGTCCGAAACCACGCTGACAGTCGCCGAGGGCGCCAACAGCACCTACACAGTGGTGCTGGACGTCCAGCCCTCCTCTGACGTGGTGATCGCGGTGACCAGCAGCAATTCCGGCGTGACGGTGGACACCGACACGGGGACGTCCGGCAGCCAAGACACCCTGACCTTCACCCCGATCAACTGGAGCACAGCCCAGACGGTGACGGTGGCCGCCGGCCACGACGCCGACGCGGCGAACGACTCGGCCTCCATCGCCCACGCCGTCGACGCCTCCCTCAGCGCCGACGAGTACGACAACGTCGCCATCGCCGCGGTGACCGTCACCGTCGACGACGACGACACCGCCGCGGTGACCGTGTCCGAAACCACGCTGACAGTCGCCGAGGGCGCCAACAGCACCTACACAGTGGTGCTGGACGTCCAGCCCTCCTCTGACGTGGTGATCGCGGTGACCAGCAGCAATTCCGGCGTGACGGTGGACACCGACACGGGGACGTCCGGCAGCCAAGACACCCTGACCTTCACCCCGATCAACTGGAGCACAGCCCAGACAGTGACCGTCGCCGCCGCCCACGACGACGACACCGCGAACGACTCGGCCTCCATCGCCCACGCCGTCGACGCCTCCCTCAGCGCCAACGAGTACGACAACGCCGCCATCGCCGCGGTGACCGTCACCGTCACCGACGACGACACCGCCGCGGTGACCGTGTCCGAAACCACGCTGACAGTCGCCGAGGGCAACCACAACACCTACACAGTGGTGCTCGACGCCCAGCCCTCCTCTGACGTGGTGATCAACGTCACCAACAGCGGCAGCAGCGACGTGACCGCATCGCCGGCCACCCTGACCTTCACCACCAGCACCTGGAGCACAGCCCAGACAGTGACCGTCGCCGCCGGCCACGACACCGACACGGCGAACGACACAGCCTCCATCACCCACGCCGTCAACGCCTCCCAAAGCGCCAACGAGTACGACAACGTGACCATCGCCGCGGTCACGGTGACCGTCACCGACGACGACACCGCCGCGGTGACCGTGTCCGAAACCACGCTGACAGTCGCCGAGGGCAACAACAGCACCTACACAGTGGTGCTCGACGCCCAGCCCGCATCCAACGTGGTGATCAACGTCACCAGGAGCGGCAGCGCCGACGTGACCGCGACTCCGGCCACCCTGACCTTCACCACCAGCAACTGGGACACAGCCCAGACGGTGACGGTGGCCGCCGGCCACGACGCCGACGCGGTGAACGACGCGGCCTCCATCGCCCACGCCGTCGACGCCTCCCGCAGCGCCGACGAGTACGACGCAGCCGCCATCGCCGCGGTGAGCGTGTCCGTCACCGACGACGACGCCGCGGTGAGCGTGTCCAAGTCCACGCTGACAGTCGCCGAGGGCAACAACAGCACCTACACAGTGGTGCTCGACGCCCAGCCCTCCTCTGACGTGGTGATCAACGTCACCAGGAGCGGCAGCAGCGACGTGACCGCGACTCCGGCCACCCTGACCTTCACCACCAGCAACTGGGACACAGCCCAGACAGTGACCGTCGCCGCCGGCCACGACACCGACGCGGTGAACGACGCGGCCTCCATCACCCACGCCGTCGCCGCCTCCCAAAGCGCCGACGAGTACGACAACGCCGCCATCGCCGCGGTGAGCGTGTCCGTCACCGACGACGACGCCGCGGTGAGCGTGTCTGAGTCCATGCTGACAGTCGCCGAGGGCGCCAACAGCACCTACACGGTGGTGCTCGACGCGCAGCCCTCCTCCGACGTGGTGATCAACGTCACCAGGAGCGGCAGCAGCGAGGTGACGGCGACGCCGGCCACCCTGACCTTCACCACCAGCAACTGGGACACAGCCCAGACGGTGACCGTGGCCGCCGCCCAGGACGCCGACGCGGTGAACGACACGGCCTCCATCACCCACGCCGTCAACGCCTCCCTCAGCGCCAACGAGTACGACAACGCCGCCATCGCCGCGGTGACCGTCACCGTCGACGACGACGACACCGCCGCGGTGACCGTGTCCGAAACCACGCTGACAGTCGCCGAGGGCGCCAACAGCACCTACACAGTGGTGCTGGACGTCCAGCCCTCCTCTGACGTGGTGATCAACGTCACCAGGAGCGGCAGCAGCGATGTGACGGCGACTCCGGCCACCCTGACCTTCACCACCAGCAACTGGGACACAGCCCAGACGGTGACCGTGGCCGCCGCCCAGGACGCCGACGCGGCGAACGACACGGCCTCCATCACCCACGCCGTCAACGCCTCCCTCAGCGCCAACGAGTACGACAACGCCACCATCGCCGCGGTGACCGTCACCGTCACCGACGACGACACCGCCGCGGTGACCGTGTCCGAAACCACGCTGACAGTGGCCGAGGGCGCCAACAGCACCTACACGGTGGTGCTCGACGCCCAGCCCTCCTCTGACGTGGTGATCAACGTCACCAAGAGCGGCAGCAGCGACGTGACCGCGACTCCGGCCACCCTGACCTTCACCACCAGCAACTGGGACACAGCCCAGACAGTGACCGTCGCCGCCGGCCACGACACCGACACCGCGAACGACACAGCCTCCATCACCCACGCGGTGGTGGACGCCGAAAGCGCCGCCGAGTACGACAACGTGACCATCGCCGCGGTGACCGTCACCGTCACCGACGACGACACCGCCGCGGTGACCGTGTCCGAAACCACGCTGACAGTGGCCGAGGGCGCCAACAACACCTACACGGTGGTGCTGAACGCCCAGCCCTCCTCCGACGTGGTGATCGCGGTGTCCAGCGACAACCGCGACGTGACCGCAACGCCGGCCACCCTGACCTTCACCCCGAGCAACTGGAGCACAGCCCAGACGGTGACCGTGGCCGCCGGCCACGACGCCGACGCGGCGAACGACGCGGCCTCCATCACCCACGCCGTCGACGCCTCCCAAAGCGCCGACGAGTACGACGCAGCCGCCATCGCCGCGGTGAGCGTGTCCGTCACCGACGACGACGCCGCGGTGAGCGTGTCTGAGTCCATGCTGACAGTCGCCGAGGGCGCCAACAGCACCTACACGGTGGTGCTCGACGCGCAGCCCTCCTCTGACGTGGTGATCAGCGTCACCAGGAGCGGCAGCAGCGAGGTGACGGCGTCGCCGGCCACCCTGACCTTCACCACCAGCAACTGGGACACAGCCCAGACGGTGACCGTGGCCGCCGGCCACGACACCGACGCGGCGAACGACGCGGCCTCCATCACCCACGCCGTCGACGCCTCCCAAAGCGCCGACGAGTACGACGCAGCCGCCATCGCCGCGGTGAGCGTGTCCGTCACCGACGACGACGCCGCGGTGAGCGTGTCTGAGTCCATGCTGACAGTCGCCGAGGGCGCCAACAGCACCTACACGGTGGTGCTCGACGCGCAGCCCTCCTCTGATGTGGTGATCAACGTCACCAGGAGCGGCAGCAGCGAGGTGACGGCGTCGCCGGCCACCCTGACCTTCACCACCAGCAACTGGGACACAGCGCAGACAGTGACCGTCGCCGCCGCCCACGACGCCGACACCGCGAACGACACAGCCTCCATCGCCCACGCCGTCGACGCCTCCCAAAGCGCCGACGAGTACGACGCCGTGACCGTCGCCGCGGTGACCGTCACCGTCACCGACGACGACGCCGCCGCGGTGACCGTGTCCAAGTCCACGCTGACAGTCGCCGAGGGTGCCAACAACACCTACACGGTGGTGCTGAACACCCAGCCCGCATCCAACGTGGTGATCAACGTCACCAAGAGCGGCAGCGCCGACGTGACCGCGACTCCGGCCACCCTGACCTTCACCAACAGCAACTGGGACACAGCCCAGACGGTGACGGTGGCCGCCGGCCACGACGCCGACGCGGCGAACGACGCGGCCTCCATCACCCACGCCGTCGACGCCTCCCAAAGCGCCGACGAGTACGACGCCGTGACCGTCGCCGCGGTGACCGTCACCGTCACCGACGACGACGCCGCCGCGGTGACCGTGTCCAAAACCACGCTGACAGTCGCCGAGGGTGCCAACAGCACCTACACGGTGGTGCTCGACGCGCAGCCCTCCTCTGACGTGGTGATCAGCGTCACCAGGAGCGGCAGCAGCGAGGTGACGGCGTCGCCGGCCACCCTGACCTTCACCACCAGCAACTGGGACACAGCCCAGACAGTGACCGTCGCCGCCGCCCACGACGCCGACGCGGCGAACGACGCGGCCTCCATCACCCACGCCGTCGACGCCTCCCAAAGCGCCGACGAGTACGACGCCGTGACCGTCGCCGCGGTGACCGTCACCGTCACCGACGACGACGCCGCCGCGGTGACCGTGTCCAAAACCACGCTGACAGTCGCCGAGGGTGCCAACAGCACCTACACGGTGGTGCTCGACGCGCAGCCCTCCTCTGACGTGGTGATCAGCGTCACCAGGAGCGGCAGCAGCGAGGTGACGGCGTCGCCGGCCACCCTGACCTTCACCACCGGCAACTGGGACACAGCCCAGACGGTGACGGTGGCTGCTGCCCAAGACAGTGACACCGCGAACGACGCGGCCTCCATCGCCCACGCCGTCAACGCCTCCCAAAGCGCCGACGAGTACGACGCCGTGACCGTCGCCGCGGTGAGCGTCACCGTCACCGACGACGACGCCGCCGCGGTGACCGTGTCCAAAACCACGCTGACAGTCGCCGAGGGTGCCAACAGCACCTACACAGTGGTGCTGAACACCCAGCCCTCCTCCGACGTGGTGATCAGCGTCACCAAGAGCGGCAGCAGCGACGTGACCGCAACGCCGGCCACCCTGACTTTCACCACGAGCAACTGGGACACAGCGCAGACGGTGACGGTGGCCGCCGCCCAGGACACCGACACGGCGAACGACGCGGCCTCCATCGCCCACGCCGTCAACGCCTCCCAAAGCGCCGACGAGTACGACGCCGTGACCGTCTCCGCGGTGAGCGTCACCGTCACCGACGACGACACCGCCGCGGTGACCGTGTCCAAAACCACGCTGACAGTCGCCGAGGGCGCCAACAACACCTACACAGTGGTGCTGAACACCCAGCCCGCCTCCGACGTGGTGATCGACGTCACCAAGAGCGGCAGCAGCGACGTGACCGCAACGCCGGCCACCCTGACCTTCACCACGATCAACTGGGACACAGCGCAGACGGTGACGGTGGCCGCCGCCCAAGACAGTGACGCAGCGAACGACACAGCCTCCATCGCCCACACGGTTGTGGACGCCAGCAGCGCCGACGAGTTCGACCTAGTCACCGTGGCCGCGGTGACCGTGACCGTGGCCGACGACGACGCCAGGCTGGTCTTGGATGTCAGGGATTTGAGTATGAACGAGGGCCGCAGTAACACTGCCTACGATGTGAAGCTGGGTGGCCAGCCCACGGGTAACGTGGTGGTGCGCGTAACCGTGAGCGGCAGCAGCGACGTGGCAGTGGACACCGACGGCCGCACAGCCGGCGACCAGAATACGCTGACCTTCACGAATGGCAACTGGGACACAGGGCAGCTCGTGAGGGTCCGGGTCGCCGAGGATGCCGACGCGGTCGACGACGAGGCCACCATCACCCACGCGGTCGTGGACGCCAGCAGCGCCGACGAGTTCGACGCCGCGCCCGACGCCGTGCGGCTCGTGACCGTCGACGACGACGACGCCGCGGTGACGGTGTCCGAAGCCACGCTGACGGTGGACGAGGGCGGCAGCGGCGCCTACACGGTGGTGCTGGACGCCCTGCCCTCCTCCGACGTGGTGATCACGGTGAGTAGCGACAACACCGATGTTGCCGTGTCTCCGGCGAAGCTGACCTTCACGACGGCCGACTGGAGCACCGCGAAGACGGTGACGGTGCGGGCCGCCCAGGACGCCGACGCCGCGAACGACGCGGCGTCCATCACCCACATGGTGGTGGACGCCGAAAGCGCCGACGAGTTCGACTCGGTCATCGTCGCGAGCGTGAGCTTGACCGTGGCCGACGATGACGCCGCGGTGACGGTGTCCGAATCGACGCTGGCGGTGGACGAGGGCGGCAGCGGCGCCTACACGGTGGTGCTGGACGCCCAGCCCTCCTCCGACGTGGTGATCACGGTGAGTAGCGACAACACCGATGTTGCCGTGTCTCCGGCGAAGCTGACCTTCACGACGGCCGACTGGAGCACCGCGAAGACGGTGACGGTGCGGGCCGCCCAGGACGCCGACGCGGTGGAAGACGCGGCCTCCATCACCCACATGGTGGTGGACGCCGACAGCGCCGACGAGTTCGACACCGAGACCATCGCCGGGTTGAGTGTCACCGTCACCGACGATGATCTCTCCACGCTGGTCGTGGATGCCACCCTATTTGAGATCAAGGAGGGCGGCCGTAACGCTGGCTACTTCGTGAAGCTGAGCGCGCAGCCCACGGGTAACGTGGTGGTGCGCGTAACCGTGAGCGGCAGCAGCGACGTGGCGGTGGACACCGACGGCATAACGGCCGGCGACCAGGATACGCTGACCATTTCGAGGGGCAACTGGGATACAGGGCAGCTCGTGAGGGTCCGGGCCGCCCACGACGACGACGCCGTGAACGACACAGCGTCCATCACCCATGCGGTCGTGGTCGCCAGCAGCGCCGACGAGTTCGACGCCGCGCCCAACGTTGATCTGCCCGTTGCCGTGGCCGACGATGACACCGCCGCGGTGACCGTGTCCGCGTCCACGCTGTCGGTGGCCGAGGGCGCCAGCGGCTCCTACACGGTGGTCCTGGACGCCCTGCCCTCCTCTGACGTGGTGATCAGCGTGGCTAGGAGCGGCAGTCCCGACGTGTCGGTGTCTCCGGCTACTTTGACTTTCACTTCGAGCAACTGGGACACGGCTCAAACGGTGACGGTGGCTGCTGCCCACGACGTTGACGCGGCGAACGACACAGCCTCCATCGCCCACGCGGTGGTGGCTGCCAGCAGCGCCGACGAGTTCGACGGCGTGGCTATCGCCTCGGTGACGGTGTCTGTGACCGACGACGATGACAGCGCCGCGGTGACCGTGTCTGAGTCTGCGGTGACGGTGGCTGAGGGCGCCAACAACACTTACACGGTGGTCCTGAACGCGCAGCCATCAGGCAATGTGGTGATCAACGTCACCAAAAGCGGCAGTCCCGACGTGTCGGTGTCGCCGGCTACTTTGACTTTCAATTCCAGCAACTGGGGTACAGCGCAGACAGTGACCGTCGCTGCTGCCCACGACAGTGACACGGCGAACGACGCGGCGTCTATCGCCCACGCGGTGGTGGCTGCCCGCAGCGCCGACGAGTACGACGGCGTGACTATCGCTTCGGTGACGGTGTCTGTGACCGACGATGACATCGCCTCGGTGACGCTGTCCGCGTCCACGCTGTCGGTGGCTGAGGGCGCCAACAACACTTACACCGTGGTCCTGAACGCGCAGCCATCAGGCAGCGTGGTGATCAACGTGGCCAAAACCGGCAGTCCCGACGTGACCGCGACTCCGGCGACCCTGACCTTCACCCCGAGCAACTGGGGCACGGCCCAGACAGTGACGGTGGCCGCCGCCCAAGACGCCGACACGGCGAACGACGCGGCGTCCATCGCCCACGCGGTGGTGGCTGCCCGCAGCGCCGACGAGTACGACAACGTGACTATCGCTTCGGTGACGGTGTCTGTGACCGACGATGACACCGCCGCGGTGACCGTGTCCAAAACCTCGGTGACGGTGGCTGAGGGCGCCAACAACACTTACACGGTGGTGCTGAACACCCAGCCATCCGCCAATGTGGTGATCAACGTGGCTAGGAGCGGCAGCAGCGACGTGACCGCGTCGCCGGCTTCTTTGACTTTCACCACCAGCAACTGGAGCACCGCGCAGACAGTGACGGTGGCTGCTGCCCAGGACGCCGACACGGCGAACGAATCGGCATCCATCACCCACGCCGTCAACGCCTCGCGAAGCGCCAACGAGTACGACAACGTGACTATCGCCTCGGTGACGGTGTCTGTGACCGACGATGACACCGCCGCGGTGACCGTGTCCAAAACCTCGGTGACGGTGGCTGAGGGCGCCAACAAGACTTACACGGTGGTGCTCGATACCCAGCCCGCCTCCGACGTGGTGATCAGCGTGACCAGGAGCGGCAGCAGCGACGTGACCGCGTCGCCGGCCACTTTGACTTTCACCAACAGCAACTGGAGCACCGCGCAAACAGTGACCGTGGCTGCTGCCCAGGACGCCGACACGGCGAACGACGCGGCGTCCATCGCCCACGCCGTCAACGCCTCGCGAAGCGCCGACGAGTACGACAACGTGACTATCGCTTCGGTGACGGTGTCTGTGACCGACGATGACACCGCCGCGGTGACGCTGTCCGCGTCCACGCTGTCGGTGGCTGAGGGCGCCAACAAGACTTACACGGTGGTGCTGAACACCCAGCCATCCGCCAATGTGGTGATCAATGTGACCAAAAGCGGCAGTCCCGATGTGACGGTGTCGCCGGCCTCTTTGACTTTCACCACCAGCAACTGGGGCACCGCGCAGACAGTGACGGTGACCGCTGCCCAAGACGCCGACGCCGTGAACGACACAGCCTCCATCGCCCACGCGGTGGTGGCTGCCCGCAGCGCTAACGAGTACGACAACGCGACCATCGCCTCGGTGACCGTGTCTGTCGACGACGACGACACCGCCGCGGTGACCGTGTCTGAGTCGACGGTGTCGGTGGCTGAGGGCGCCAACAAGACTTACACGGTGGTGCTCGATACCCAGCCCGCCTCCGACGTGGTGATCAACGTGGCTAGGAGCGGCAGCAGCGACGTGACCGCGTCGCCGGCCTCTTTGACTTTCACCACCAGCAACTGGAGCACCGCGCAGACAGTGACCGTGGCTGCTGCCCAAGACGCCGACACGGCGAACGACACAGCCTCCATCGCCCACACCGTCAACGCCTCGCGAAGCGCCGACGAGTACGACAACGTGACTATCGCTTCGGTGACGGTGTCTGTGACCGACGACGACACCGCCGCGGTGACCGTGTCCGAAACCGCGGTGACAGTCGCCGAGGGCGCCAACAAGACTTACACGGTGGTGCTGAACACCCAGCCATCCGCCAATGTGGTGATCAGCGTGGCTAGGAGCGGCAGCAGCGACGTGACCGCGTCGCCGGCCTCTTTGACTTTCACCAACAGCAACTGGAGCACCGCGCAGACAGTGACCGTGGCTGCTGCCCAGGACGCCGACACGGCGAACGACGCGGCGTCCATCGCCCACGCGGTCAACGCCTCGCGAAGCGCCGACGAGTACGACAACGTGACTATCGCTTCGGTGACGGTGTCTGTGACCGACGATGACATCGCCTCGGTGACCGTGTCCAAAACCTCGGTGACGGTGGCTGAGGGCGCCAACAAGACTTACACGGTGGTGCTCGATACCCAGCCCGCCTCCGACGTGGTGATCAGCGTGACCAGGAGCGGCAGCAGCGACGTGACCGCGTCGCCGGCCACTTTGACTTTCACCAACAGCAACTGGAGCACCGCGCAGACAGTGACCGTGGCTGCTGCCCAAGACGCCGACACGGCGAACGACACAGCCTCCATCGCCCACGCCGTCAACGCCTCGCGAAGCGCCAACGAGTACGACACCGTGACTATCGCTTCGGTGACGGTGTCTGTGACCGACGATGACATCGCCTCGGTGACCGTGTCCAAAACCTCGGTGACGGTGGCTGAGGGCGCCAACAAGACTTACACGGTGGTGCTCGATACCCAGCCCGCCTCCGACGTGGTGATCAGCGTGACCAGGAGCGGCAGCAGCGACGTGACCGCGTCGCCGGCCTCTTTGACTTTCACCAACAGCAACTGGAGCACCGCGCAGACAGTGACCGTGGCTGCTGCCCAAGACGCCGACACGGCGAACGACACAGCCTCCATCGCCCACGCCGTCAACGCCTCGCGAAGCGCCAACGAGTACGACACCGCGACCATTGCCTCGGTGACCGTCACCGTCACCGACGACGACACCGCCGCGGTGACCGTGTCCGAAACCGCGGTGACAGTCGCCGAGGGCGCCAACAACACTTACACGGTGGTCCTGAACACCCAGCCATCAGGCAACGTGGTGATCAGCGTGGCTAGGAGCGGCAGCAGCGACGTGACCGCGACTCCGGCGACCCTGACCTTCACCCCGAGCAACTGGGGCACGGCCCAGACAGTGACGGTGGCTGCTGCCCAGGACGCCGACACGGCGAACGACGCGGCGTCCATCGCCCACGCGGTCAACGCCTCGCGAAGCGCCGACGAGTACGACAACGTGACTATCGCTTCGGTGACGGTGTCTGTGACCGACGACGACACCGCCGCGGTGACCGTGTCCGAAACCGCGGTGACAGTCGCCGAGGGCGCCAACAAGACTTACACGGTGGTGCTGAACACCCAGCCATCCGCCAATGTGGTGATCAGCGTCACCAGGAGCGGCAGCAGCGACGTGACCGCGTCGCCGGCCTCTTTGACTTTCACCAACAGCAACTGGAGCACGGCCCAGACAGTGACGGTGGCTGCTGCCCAGGACGCCGACACGGCGAACGACGCGGCGTCCATCGCCCACGCGGTCAACGCCTCGCGAAGCGCCGACGAGTACGACAACGTGACTATCGCTTCGGTGACGGTGTCTGTGACCGACGATGACATCGCCTCGGTGACGCTGTCCGCGTCCACGCTGTCGGTGGCTGAGGGCGCCAACAAGACTTACACGGTGGTGCTGAACACCCAGCCATCCGCCAATGTGGTGATCAATGTGACCAAAAGCGGCAGTCCCGATGTGACGGTGTCGCCGGCCTCTTTGACTTTCACCACCAGCAACTGGGGCACCGCGCAGACAGTGACGGTGACCGCTGCCCAAGACGCCGACGCCGTGAACGACACAGCCTCCATCGCCCACGCGGTGGTGGCTGCCCGCAGCGCTAACGAGTACGACAACGCGACCATCGCCTCGGTGACCGTGTCTGTCGACGACGATGACACCGCCGCGGTGACCGTGTCTGAGTCGACGGTGTCGGTGGCTGAGGGCGCCAACAAGACTTACACGGTGGTGCTCGATACCCAGCCCGCCTCCGACGTGGTGATCAACGTGGCTAGGAGCGGCAGCAGCGACGTGACCGCGTCGCCGGCCTCTTTGACTTTCACCAACAGCAACTGGAGCACCGCGCAGACAGTGACGGTGGCTGCTGCCCAGGACGCCGACACGGCGAACGACACAGCCTCCATCGCCCACGCCGTCAACGCCTCGCGAAGCGCCAACGAGTACGACAACGTGACTATCGCTTCGGTGACGGTGTCTGTGACCGACGACGACACCGCCGCGGTGACCGTGTCCGAAACCGCGGTGACAGTCGCCGAGGGCGCCAACAAGACTTACACGGTGGTGCTGAACACCCAGCCATCCGCCAATGTGGTGATCAGCGTGGCCAGGAGCGGCAGCAGCGACGTGACCGCGTCGCCGGCCTCTTTGACTTTCACCACCAGCAACTGGAGCACCGCGCAGACAGTGACGGTGGCTGCTGCCCAGGACGCCGACACGGCGAACGACGCGGCGTCCATCGCCCACGCGGTCAACGCCTCGCGAAGCGCCGACGAGTACGACAACGTGACTATCGCTTCGGTGACGGTGTCTGTGACCGACGATGACATCGCCTCGGTGACGCTGTCCGCGTCCACGCTGTCGGTGGCTGAGGGCGCCAACAAGACTTACACGGTGGTGCTGAACACCCAGCCATCCGCCAATGTGGTGATCAGCGTGGCTAGGAGCGGCAGCAGCGACGTGACCGCGTCGCCGGCCTCTTTGACTTTCACCAACAGCAACTGGAGCACCGCGCAGACAGTGACCGTGGCTGCTGCCCAGGACGCCGACACGGCGAACGACGCGGCGTCCATCGCCCACGCGGTCAACGCCTCGCGAAGCGCCGACGAGTACGACAACGTGACTATCGCTTCGGTGACGGTGTCTGTGACCGACGATGACATCGCCTCGGTGACGCTGTCCGCGTCCACGCTGTCGGTGGCTGAGGGCGCCAACAAGACTTACACGGTGGTGCTGAACACCCAGCCATCCGCCAATGTGGTGATCAATGTGACCAAAAGCGGCAGTCCCGATGTGACGGTGTCGCCGGCCTCTTTGACTTTCACCACCAGCAACTGGGGCACCGCTCAGACAGTGACGGTGACCGCTGCCCAAGACGCCGACGCCGTGAACGACGCGGCGTCTATCGCCCACGCGGTGGTGGCTGCCCGCAGCGCCGACGAGTACGACGGCGTGGCGATCGCCGCCGCGGTGACGGTGTCTGTGACCGACGATGACACCGCCGCGGTGACGGTGTCCGAGTCCACGCTGTCGGTGGCTGAGGGCGCCAACAACACTTACACGGTGGTGCTCGACGTCCAGCCCTCCGCCGATGTGGTGATCAACGTCGCCAGGAGCGGCAGCAGCGACGTGACCGCGACTCCGGCGACCCTGACCTTCACCCCGAGCAACTGGAGCACCGCGCAGACAGTGACCGTGGCTGCTGCCCAAGACGCCGACACGGCGAACGACACAGCCTCCATCACCCACGCCGTCAACGCCTCGCGAAGCGCCAACGAGTACGACACCGCGACCATTGCCTCGGTGACCGTCACCGTCACCGACGACGACACCGCCGCGGTGACCGTGTCCGAAACCGCGGTGACAGTCGCCGAGGGCGCCAACAACACTTACACGGTGGTCCTGAACACCCAGCCATCAGGCAACGTGGTGATCAGCGTGGCTAGGAGCGGCAGCAGCGACGTGACCGCGACTCCGGCGACCCTGACCTTCACCCCGAGCAACTGGGGCACGGCCCAGACAGTGACGGTGGCTGCTGCCCAGGACGCCGACACGGCGAACGACGCGGCGTCCATCACCCACGCCGTCAACGCCTCGCGAAGCGCCAACGAGTACGACAACGTGACTATCGCTTCGGTGACGGTGTCTGTGACCGACGATGACATCGCCTCGGTGACCGTGTCTGAGTCGACGGTGTCGGTGGCTGAGGGCGCCAACAAGACTTACACGGTGGTGCTGAACACCCAGCCATCCGCCAATGTGGTGATCAGCGTGGCCAGGAGCGGCAGCAGCGACGTGACCGCGTCGCCGGCCTCTTTGACTTTCACCAACAGCAACTGGAGCACCGCGCAAACAGTGACCGTGGCTGCTGCCCAGGACGCCGACACGGCGAACGACACAGCCTCCATCGCCCACGCGGTCAACGCCTCGCGAAGCGCTAACGAGTACGACACCGCGACCATTGCCTCGGTGACCGTCACCGTCACCGACGACGACACCGCCGCGGTGACCGTGTCCGAAACCGCGGTGACAGTCGCCGAGGGCGCCAACAACACTTACACGGTGGTCCTGAACACCCAGCCATCAGGCAACGTGGTGATCAGCGTGGCCAGGAGCGGCAGCAGCGACGTGACCGCGACTCCGGCGACCCTGACCTTCACCCCGAGCAACTGGGGCACGGCCCAGACAGTGACCGTGGCTGCTGCCCAAGACGCCGACACGGCGAACGACACAGCCTCCATCGCCCACGCCGTCAACGCCTCGCGAAGCGCCAACGAGTACGACAACGTGACTATCGCTTCGGTGACGGTGTCTGTGACCGACGATGACACCGCCGCGGTGACCGTGTCCAAAACCTCGGTGACGGTGGCTGAGGGCGCCAACAAGACTTACACGGTGGTGCTCGATACCCAGCCCGCCTCCGACGTGGTGATCAACGTGGCTAGGAGCGGCAGCAGCGACGTGACCGCGTCGCCGGCCTCTTTGACTTTCACCAACAGCAACTGGAGCACCGCGCAAACAGTGACCGTGGCTGCTGCCCAGGACGCCGACACGGCGAACGACACAGCCTCCATCACCCACGCCGTCAACGCCTCGCGAAGCGCCAACGAGTACGACACCGCGACCATTGCCTCGGTGACCGTCACCGTCACCGACGACGACACCGCCGCGGTGACCGTGTCCGAAACCGCGGTGACAGTCGCCGAGGGCGCCAACAACACTTACACGGTGGTCCTGAACACCCAGCCATCAGGCAACGTGGTGATCAGCGTGGCTAGGAGCGGCAGCAGCGACGTGACCGCGACTCCGGCGACCCTGACCTTCACCCCGAGCAACTGGGGCACGGCCCAGACAGTGACGGTGGCTGCTGCCCAGGACGCCGACACGGCGAACGACGCGGCGTCCATCACCCACGCCGTCAACGCCTCGCGAAGCGCCAACGAGTACGACAACGTGACTATCGCTTCGGTGACGGTGTCTGTGACCGACGATGACATCGCCTCGGTGACCGTGTCTGAGTCGACGGTGTCGGTGGCTGAGGGCGCCAACAAGACTTACACGGTGGTGCTGAACACCCAGCCATCCGCCAATGTGGTGATCAGCGTGGCCAGGAGCGGCAGCAGCGACGTGACCGCGTCGCCGGCCTCTTTGACTTTCACCAACAGCAACTGGAGCACCGCGCAAACAGTGACCGTGGCTGCTGCCCAGGACGCCGACACGGCGAACGACACAGCCTCCATCGCCCACGCGGTCAACGCCTCGCGAAGCGCCGACGAGTACGACAACGTGACTATCGCTTCGGTGACGGTGTCTGTGACCGACGATGACATCGCCTCGGTGACGCTGTCCGCGTCCACGCTGTCGGTGGCTGAGGGCGCCAACAAGACTTACACGGTGGTGCTGAACACCCAGCCATCCGCCAATGTGGTGATCAATGTGACCAAAAGCGGCAGTCCCGATGTGACGGTGTCGCCGGCCTCTTTGACTTTCACCACCAGCAACTGGGGCACCGCTCAGACAGTGACGGTGACCGCTGCCCAAGACGCCGACGCCGTGAACGACGCGGCGTCTATCGCCCACGCGGTGGTGGCTGCCCGCAGCGCCGACGAGTACGACGGCGTGGCGATCGCCGCCGCGGTGACGGTGTCTGTGACCGACGATGACACCGCCGCGGTGACGGTGTCCGAGTCCACGCTGTCGGTGGCTGAGGGCGCCAACAACACCTACACGGTGGTGCTCGACGTCCAGCCCTCCGCCGATGTGGTGATCAACGTCGCCAGGAGCGGCAGCAGCGACGTGACCGCGACTCCGGCGACCCTGACCTTCACCCCGAGCAACTGGAGCACCGCGCAGACAGTGACCGTCGCTGCTGCCCAAGACGCCGACACTGTGAACGAATCGGCATCCATCGCCCACGCCGTCAACGCCTCGCGAAGCGCCAACGAGTACGACAACGCGACCATCGCTTCGGTGACGGTGTCTGTGACCGACGATGACACCGCCGCGGTGACCGTGTCCGTGTCCGCGGTGTCGGTGGCTGAGGGCGCCAACAACACTTACACGGTGGTCCTGAACACCCAGCCATCCGCCAATGTGGTGATCAACGTCACCAAAAGCGGCAGCAGCGACGTGACCGCGTCGCCGGCCACTTTGACTTTCACCACCAGCAACTGGAGCACCGCGCAGACAGTGACCGTCGCTGCTGCCCAAGACGCCGACACGGCGAACGAATCGGCATCCATCGCCCACGCCGTCAACGCCTCGCGAAGCGCCAACGAGTACGACACCGCGACCATCGCCTCGGTGACCGTGACCGTCACCGACGACGACACCGTAACCCCGCCGTCCGGTGGTGGTGGTTCGCCCGGTGGTGGTGGTTCGCCCGGTGGTGGTGGTTCGCCCGGTGGTGGTGGTTCGCCCGGTGGTGGTGGTTCGCCCGGTGGTGGTGGTTCGCCCGACCAGACTCCGACGTTCGCCTCGCGAACGGTGGGCGACCGGATCTATACGGTAGGCGAAGATGTGGGGACGGTGAGCCTGCCCTCCGCTCTTCGGGGTGACGGCGGCCTGCGGTACAGCCTGTCGCCGGGGCTGCCGCCGGGGCTGCGCTTCAACTCCAACCGCACTATCACCGGCACGCCCAGCGCGGCGTTCCCGCGGACCCGGTTCACCTATACCGCGACCGATTCCGGCGGCGACAGTGTTGGCCTGCGCTTCTTTATAACCGTGAACGAGAGGCCGGGGGTGACGGTGTCGGCCACGGAAGTGATGGTGGCCGAGGGCGGCGCCAACGCCTACACGGTGGTCCTGGACGCCGAGCCCGCCTCTGACGTGGTAATCAGCGTGACCAGCGACAACGCCGACGTGACGGTGGACACCGACGCCGCGACGTCCGGCGACCAGACCACCCTGACCTTCACCACGGCCACGTGGGGCACGGCCCACACGGTGACGGTGCGGGTGGCCCAGGACACCGACGCTGTTGGCAAAATGGCCTCCATCACCCACATGGTGGTGGCCGCCGACAACGCCGCCGAGTACGCCGGGGTGACCGTCGCCGGGGTGGCGGTGACCGTCGTCGACGACGTGACAGAGAGGAGCGTGGCGGAGAACACCGGCGAGGTCGTGGGCGATCCGGTCGCAGTCATGAGTCAGGACGGCGGCGCGCTGACCTACACGCTCGGCGGTGCCGACGCGGCCTTGTTCACCATCAACGCCGACACGGGGCAGATCAGGCTCCGGGCCGGGACGGCGCTGGACTACGAGGCCGAGAAGAACGTCTACGAGGTGATCGTCACTGCCACGGACTCATCGGGCGCGACTGTGACCGTCGCTGTGACCATCACAGTGACCGACGTGGACTTAGGTTCCTACGATGTGGACAACAACGAAGTGGTCGACCGTGACGAGACCATTGCGGCGGTGGCCGACTACTTCGCCGGCCGAATCACCAAGGATGCGGTGCTAGCGGTCATCCAGCTGTTCTTCTCCGGCTGATTCGATGCGCTGGGGAGTGAAGATCGGTAGCCGGCATGGGCAGGGAGCTTTGACCAGGAAAATGAGCTTCCCCCCTAAACGTGGAGACATCGTCTATGAGGAGACGCTATGTCACATCCACGACGCAAGTATGACTCGGAGTTCAGAGCCGGTGCTGTGCGGATTGTCCGGGAGACGCGAAGGCCGATCGCTGAGATCGCCCGCGAGCTCGGGATCGGTGCGGGGGTTCTTGGGAACTGGGTCCGCAGGGACCGCATCGAGCGGGGCGAGGCCGAGGGGCTCAGCGCCGACGACAGAGCTGAGCTGGTGCGGCTGTGCCGCCGCTGGGCCGATGTACCTCGCCACCGTCGAGGACCTGTTCAGCCGGCGGTTGCTCGGCTTCACGCAGTCCGACACCTACCCTCGGCTGGCGCACACCCGCCGAGTCGTTCGTCTCCACCCTCGAGCACGAACTCGTCACACGCCGCCACTACCGAACCCGAGACCAGGCCCAAGCCGACATAGCCGCCTGGATCGATACCTGGTACAACACCAAACGCCTACACTCCACCAACAACATGCTCAGCCCGATCGAGTACCGAGTACGAACTAGCCAACGCAACCTAACCAAACCCTCTACGATTAGGGGGGCTTAACCGCTCTGAATCACCACGGGTTCAGTAGAGACTCGGATTGATTCATCGCCCTCGTACGACGCAGCAGGGACAACGTCTTGGGTTGTCGCACCTAGAGGAATTAAGACACTCAGTGAGAATGGAGGGTGGGCTTGCGAAAACTTGACCACTCCGCAATAGAAGGTGCAATCTCTACTCTAGAGGTGGACAGTAGCTTGGGCCGCTGGCAGCGGACCCTGTTTCTGACGGTGGTATGGGGCCTGTTTGCTGCCGTCCTGACCTTGGGTAGCGCCACGGCGCAGGCGGCCACCAGCCAGTCGGCGTTCCCGTCCGAGGATACCGACAGCGTTACGGTGTCGGCCAGCGACCAGAAGGATGCCGCCGGCAACGCGGACGACGCCAGAGTGGCGCTGCAGAGCAGCGCCACTCCTGGGGTGACGGTGTCCGTGTCCGCGCTGTCGGTGGCCGAGGGCGCGAGCGCTACGTACACGGTGGTGCTGGACGTCCAGCCCTCCGGTGACGTGGTGATCAACGTAAGAACTGACGCGGTGTTCAACGTAAGAAAGAGCGGCAGCGCCGGCATGACGGCGACGCCGGCGAAGCTAACCTTCACCTCGAGCAACTGGAGCACGGCCCAGACGGTGACGGTGTCCGCCGCCCAGGACGCCGACGCAGTGGACGAAGTGGCCTCCATCGCCCACATCGTCGACCCCGACCCAACCGGCGCCTACGAGTACGTCTTTGTGTTCGTCGGCTCGGTGGCCGTGTCCGTCGACGACGACGACGCCGGGGTGACGGTGTCGGTGTCCGCGGTGACGGTGGCCGAGGGCAGCGTCAGCACCTACACGGTTGTGCTGGACGCGCAGCCTTCCGCCTTCGTGACGATCAGCGTCACCGAGAGCGGCACCGGCGTGCGTGTAAATCCGCCGCGGCTAGATTTTTACCTGAATTCCTGGAGCACACCTCAGACGGTGACGGTGCGGGCCTTGCGGGACGCCGACGCGGTGGACGACACGGCCTCCATCGCCCACTCGGTGGTGGCCTTGAGACGCGCCGACGCGTACGGCGTCGTGTCCATCGGCTCGGTGGCGGTGACCGTCGTCGACGACGACGCCGGGGTGACGGTGTCTGAGTCCGCGGTGACGGTGGAAGAGGGCGGCAGCGGCTCCTACACGGTGGTGCTGGATGCCCAGCCCGCATCTGATGTGGTGATCGCGGTGTCCAGCGACAACGCGGTCGTGACGGTGTCGCCGGCCACCTTGACTTTCACCCGGGCCAACTGGGACACAGCGCAGACGGTGACGGTGGCTGCTGGCCAGGACGCCGACGCGGTGAACGACGCGGTCTCCATCACCCACGCGGTGGTGGCCTCGAGCAGCGCCAACGAGTACGACAGGTTGACCATCGGCCCGGTGGCCGTGACCGTCCCCGACGACGACGACGTCGGGGTGACGGTGTCCGCGTCCGCGCTGACGGTGGCTGAGGGCGGCAACAACACCTACACGGTGGTCCTGGACGCCCAGCCCACCTCCGACGTGGTGATCAGCTTAGCCCGCAGCGGCAGCAGCGACGTGACGTTGTCTCTGGCCACGCTGACCTTCACCACGACCAACTGGAGCACGGCGCAGACGGTGACGGTGGCCGCCGCCGAGGACACCGACGGGGGGAACGACACGGCTTCCATCACCCACGCGTTGTTGGCCGGCCGGAGCGCCGACGAGTACGACGCGGTGAAAATCGCCGCGGTGCCGGTGACCGTCCGCGACAACGAAGTCGGGGTGTTTGTTTCAGTGTCCACGCTGGTTGTGCTCGAGGGCGTTGGGCTCGAGGGCGATGTGCAAGAGGGCGATGTGCAAGAGGGCGATGTGCAAGAGGGCGAAGTGGCCTCCTACACGGTGGTCCTGAATGCCCAGCCCACCTCCAACGTGCTGATCCATGTCACCAGAGAATATGACCCCCTGAAGGTGTCTCCGGCCTTCCTGACCTTCACCCCGAGCAACTGGGACACGGCGCAGACGGTGACGGTGACCGCGGACCAAGACTTCGACGCGGTGGACGACACGGCCACCATCGCCCACGCGGTGGTGCCCTACCGGAGCGCCGACGAGTACGAGGAGGTGACCATCGCCTCGGTGGCGGTGACCGTCGACGACGACGAGATCGCCTCGGTGACGGTGTCTGAGTCCGCGGTGACGGTGGCCGAGGGCGGAACCGACACCTACACGGTGAAGCTGAAACCTGATTTGTCCTCTGTCGTGGTGGTCGCGGTGTCCAGCGACAACGCGGACGTGACGGTGTCTCCGGCCACCCTGATCTTCACCACTTGGACCAAGGAATGGACAGTGACGGTGGCCGCCGCCCACGACGCCGACACGGTGAACGAAACGGCCTCCATCACCCACACGGTGTTGGCCTCCCGCAGCGCCGACGAGTTCGATGCCGTGACCATCGACTCGGTGGCGGTGACCGTCACCGACGACGACGAGCCGCCGCGTGGTGGTGGTTCGTCCGGTGGTGGTGGTTCGTCCGGTGGTGGTTCGTCCGGTGGTGGTTCGTCCGGTGGTGGTTCGTCCGGTGGTGGTGGTTCGTCCGACCAGACTCCGACGTTCGCTTCGCGGACGGTGGGCGATCTGATCTACACGGTGGGCGAAGATCTGGGGACGGTGAGCCTGCCTCCCGCTGTTGGGGGTGACGGCGGCCTGCGGTACAGCCTGTCACCGGGGCTGCCATCGGGGCTGCGCTTCAACTCGGACCGCACTATCACCGGCACGCCCAGCGCGGCGTTGCCCCGCACCCGGTTCGCCTATACCGCGACTGATTCCGACGGCGACATTGTTGACCTGCGCTTCTTTGTCACCGTGAACGAGAGGCCAGTAACCAACGTGGCCTCAGGTTCCTACGATGTGGACAACAACGAAGTGGTCGACCGTGACGAGACCATTGCGGCGTTGGCCGACTACTTCACGGGCCGAATCACCAAGGATGTGGTGCTAGCGGTCATCCAGCTATTCTTCTCCGGCTGATTCAATGCGCTCGAGAGTGAAGATCGGTAGCCGGCATGGGCAGGAAGCATTGACCAGGAGAACGTTGGCGTTGTTAGCGGTCGCCGTGGCCGTGGCCGGATTCGCGGGTCTGTTGCATTCCGCTCCCGTGGGGGCGACGTCGCACAAGGCCGTCCGGTCCTTCTCCGCGCCGTGGGTCCTTCCCGACGGCGCGTTGGAGGTCACGATCACCGCCGCCGGATACGGCGCCTTCGGCCAGGTCGTGGAGACGCTGCCGTCTGGGTTCAGCTACGAAGGCTCTGACCTGTCCGAAGCAGCGGTGGCAGTCAATGGCCAGACCGTCGCATTCACGCTGCTGGGCGACGAGCGCTTCACCTATACGGTCGCCGCTCCCAGCGCGGCGGGTGTCTATTCCTTTTCAGGGATCCTGCTTGACACGAACAAGGCCGAACAGGCGGTTGACGGCGAATCCAGCATCAGGGTCGGCCCCGCACCCACGACCACGACCACGACCGCCCCCGCCCCCACAACTACGACCACGACCGCCCCCGCCCCCACAACTACGACCACGACCGCCCCCGCCCCCACAACTACGACCACGACCGCCCCCGCCCCCACAACTACGACCACGACCGCCCCCACAACCTCAACCACCACAGAACCCGCACCCACCACCACCCCGGCACCAACCACCACAGAACCCGCACCCACCACCACCCCGGCACCAACCACCACAGAACCCGCACCCACCACCACCCCGGCACCCACCACCACAGAACCCGCACCCACCACCACAACCACCCCCACCACGGCACCAGAACCAGAGGAAGGCCCGCCAGTAGGGTTGATCGCTCTGCTAGGCGCATTCGCCGTCTCGGCGGCAGTTGCCATCACCGTGTACGTCCGCAAACGCCGGCGGTAGACCACGCCCCGCGGCAGGGTGCGCCCGCGGGCGGGCATGGGATCTATGGATGCAGAAGTGGGGCCGGCGACGTCGCGGCGGTATTCGGCTGAGCAGAAACGGCACGCGGTGCGAATGGTGTTGCTGGCGGCGGTATGGGCCCCGCTTGCTGTCTTCCTGACCCTGGGTAGCGCCTCGGCGCAGACGGCCAACAGCCAGCCGGCGTTCCCGTCCAGCGAGGACGGCGCCCGGTCGGTGGCCGAGAACGCCGCCGCAGGCGCGGACGGCGACGCGTCGGTCGGGGCCATGGACGCCGACAGCGACGTGCTGACCTACACGCTGGGCGGCGGTGATGCCGCGTCCTTCCACGACGCCAGGGTGGCGCTGCAGGCCGCACCTGGGATGATCAGGTCCAAGCCCTCGCTGAGGGTGGTCGAGGGCGACACCGCCACGTACACCGTGAAGCTGACCGTACTGCCCACCTCCAACGTGGTGATCAGCGTCACCAAGAGCGGCAGCAGCGACGTGACGGTGTCTGCGGCCACGCTGACCTTCACCCCGAGCAACTGGAACACGGCGCAGACGGTGACGGTGGCCGTCGCCCACGACGCCGACGCCCGGAGCGACGCGGCGATCATCACCCACGCGGTGGTGGCCGCCGAAAGCGCCGACGAATACGACTATGCGACGAGCCAGATGGCGGTGTTCACCATCGACGACGAGACCGCTGGGGTGACGGTGTCTGCGTCCGCGCTGAGTGTGGTCGAGGGCGGCAGCGCCACGTACGCCGTGAAGCTGACCGTACCGCCCATCTCCAACGTGGTGATCAGCGTCACCAAGAGCGGCAGCAGCGACGTGACGGTGTCTGCGGCCACGCTGACCTTCACCCCGAGCAACTGGAACACGGCGCAGACGGTGACGGTGGCCGCCGCCCACGACGCCGACGCCAGGCACGCCGAAACGGCCTCCATCAGCCATCTTGTGCTGTCCATCAGCAGCTCCAACGAGTACGTCTTGGCGACCATCGACACGGTGGCGGTGACCGTCACCGACGACGACACCTACACGGTGACGGTGTCGTCGTCCACGCTGACGGTGGCCGAGGGCGACATCGGCTCCTACACGGTGATCCTGGACGCCCGGCCCTCCTCTGGCGTGGTGATCAAGTTGACCAGCGACAACGCGGACGTGACGGCGCCTTCGAGGTGGTGGGAGCGCGGGGACTACGAGGGCCGTGTCACCGTGGTACCGGTGGCTAGGCCGGTGCTGATCTTCACCCCGAACGACTGGAACACGGCGCAGACGGTGACGGTGGCCGCGGCCCAGGACGCCGACGCGCTGAACGAAACGGCAACCATCCGGCACACGGTGGTCGCTGCCGAAAGCGCCGACGAGTACGACAACGCCTCCATCGCCGCGGTGACCGTCACCGTCACCGACGACGACACCGCAACCCCGCCGTCCGGTGTGCGTGGTTCGTCCGGTGGTGGTGGTTCGTCCGGTGTGCGTGGTTCGTCCGGTGGTGGTTCGTCCGACCAGACTCCGACGTTCGCTTCGCGGACGGTGGGCGATCTGATCTACACGGTGGGCGAAGATCTGGGGACGGTGAGCCTGCCTCCCGCTGTTGGGGGTGACGGTGGCCTGCGGTACAGCCTGTCACCGGGGCTGCCGCCGGGGCTGCGCTTCAACTCGGACCGCACTATCACCGGCACGCCCAGCGCGGCGTTGCCCCGGACCCGGTTCGCCTATACCGCGACTGATTCCGACGGCGACAGTGTTGACCTGCGCTTCTTTGTCACCGTGAACGAGAGGCCGGTGACCAACGTGGCCTCGGGTTCCTACGATGTGGACAACAACGAAGTGGTCGACCGTGACGAGACCATCGCGGCGGTGGCCGACTACTTCGCCAGCCGAATCGCCAAAAATGAGGTGCTGGCGGTCATCCAATTATATTTCTCCGGCTGATTCGATGCGCTGGGGAGTGAAGATCGGTAGCCGGCATGGGCAGGGAGCTTTGACCAGGAGAACGTTGGCGTTGTTAGCGGTCGCCGTGGCCGTTGCAGCGTTGGAGGTGAGGAAGGCCCGCCAATAGGGTTGATCGCTCTGCTAGGCGCATTCGCCGTCTCGGCGGCAGCTGCGATCACCGTGTACGTCCGCAGCCGTCGGCGGTAGCCCACGTGATTCACCCTGGGTGTTGCGCAGGCTGGTTGTTTGAATCACCCCGAGTCTCTACGCAACCCGGTGTGATTCAGGTTGATGCGCGCTAAACGAGCGTGAGACCGGTGTAGGCGGCCGCGGTTGCGCCCGTGATCGTCAGCGAGACGTAGCCGAGCGCCAGCACAGGGCTGGCCCTGCTGAGTCGTGCACTTTCTCCGAGGATGCCCGACACGGTGGTGAGAGCACCGAGGCCCGCGGTGCCAACGATGGTTGCGGCGGCGCCCGAGGTGCTTGCGAACAGGCCCAGGACGAAGGCGCCCGCGATGTTGACCAGCAGCGTCCCGCCCGGCCCGAGCGCAGTGCTCGTTCGCCAGCGCAGCACGGTGCCTGCAGCCGCTGCGACGCTGAAGCCGACGATGACCGCGACCGTCGTCATGGCCGTGCCCGTTGGACGTGAACTACCGCTCGGCCTGTGATGAATGCCCCGGTGCAGGCTGCAACCGTCAGGCCAAGCCATGCACCGGCCGTCCCGACCCGACCGTCGTCGAGGAGCCGGGCCAGCTGAAGTGCGAGCGCAGACATGCTGGTCAATGCCCCGCAGAAACCGGCCGTCAGCCAGGGTGATGGCGCAGCAGGGCTTCGGGGAGTGCTGCGGGAGCCCAGCCGAGGGTGACCTTGGGCATGTGACCGTCCGGCGCGAGCTATAGCCCATCCGATGAGGCCGCAGCCCGCGACGTTGACCACGAGCAGAGCCCAGTCGTCATTGATCTGTGTGGCCACAGCCCACCTGCCCGCGGCACCGACGATGCCGGCCACAGCGACTGTCCATGCGATGCGCCGTCGCATCGGGAATCCCTCAGCCGGCGAGCGACGGTTCGGGCACCTGCTCGCGACGATCGCCTGCCAGGCCCTCGGTGGGCGACCATGCGCGAGCTGCCGCTGCCAGGCCCTCGATAAGCGCTTCGTGATGGGGTACCCGGCCGGGCCCTCGGAATCCCGTCCACATCGGGCTCTTGCCGCGGATGCGTGGGGGCAGCTCTATCTGCACGCCGCCATCGCGGGGCAGGTTGCAAGGGTTGCACGGATGCTGCCCTGCCAGGGAGCGGGGGATGTCGTCGAGACGGTGAAGGATCTCGTAGTGCGGCAGCCGTCCGATCAAGTGCACGGCAACGTGGGACGCCAGCGTGCGATTGCGGCCGCCCAGCAGCACCGCTCGCAGCAGACGTGGGCTGCCGAAGCCATGGACCGCCACGACGACATCGACATGGTCCAGGAACGCAGCGAGCACCGCTGAGTCCGCAGGGTCGAAGCAGTGGCTCGGCAGGTGCCACTGGTCGTCGGGGCCTTGCAGGCACGCATACACCGAGGCGCCGCTTCGCTCTGCGGCGGTGATCGCGATGTCGTCGGTGATCTCTTCGAGCCAGCCGCCGTGAAACGCCATGAAGCCGAACTTCGAGCGCAGCTGCAGCACCTCGCTCACACCCGGCCGGCCGAGCAACGCTGCAAAGGGCCGTTCGGCGTCGAGAAGCGTGCGGTCGGCCAGGTGCAGTGCCACAGCGATTCAGTTCAGCATCTCGGCGGCACTGTCTGCTTGGTGCGGTTTGGGAGCTTCATCGACGTCGGACGCCGCCGCGTCAGCGTCGTCGCCTCGATCTGTCAGCACCATCGCCATGCCGCCGACGGCCAGCACGATGCTCATGACGAGCCCCAGGCGGACCCCGCCGACGGACGCAACCCAGTTGCTCACGCTGCTGCTCCAGCGCTCGACGGTCACCACCAGCCCGTCATCGCTGCGGTCGGTCAGGTCGATGATCCAGTACCAGACGGTGAACGCGCCCGCCGCAATCATCAGCACCGCGGCGATCGTGTCGGTGTGACGCATCAGCGCCCGCAGCTTCCCCAGCAGCCATCCCCGTGCGAGTGCCAGACTGACGGCCAGCGACGTGAGCACCAGGCCCATGCCCAGCGCGTACAGCACGAACGACACCACGCCGCCGACGAGGCTGTCGTCGCCGGCGGAAGCCGTCACGACGACGAGGAACGTGGCGAGCCCGCACGACACCGATGCCACCGCGTAGCTGACGCCGAACAAGAAGAGCGAGCGAACGTCTCGTCCGGTACCGCCTCGCTCGAACTTCGGCAGGATGACCGTGAGCCGGAAGCCCGCCAGAATCGCTATGCCGAGTCCGATGAGACCGATGCCGATGAAGATGGCAGCCCACGGGACGTAGTCGCGCAGGGCGTTCAGGCCCGCCGAGAGGGCGATGCCCACGATGCCGAACACGGCAACGATGCCGCCCGTCACGACTGCTCCGGTGGCGAGCGCCCGACCGACACCGGCGCGCGAACTCCCCTCACCCGCTCGCCGGTCGATGCCCAAGAAGAACGAGAGATAAGCGGGCAGCATCGCAAACCCGCAGGGATTCACCGTCGCCACGATTCCGGCGGTGAAGGCAAACGTCAGACGTGCACCGTTCATCGGCCCGCTGCCTGCGTGCTCGCGTGTGCGACCGGCTTGTGCGCGCCGGATGGATTCAACATCGTTTCGCTCACCGCCCGTCGTTCGTTCATAGTCCGTAGTGCTCCGTCGCCCGGCTGATGATGTCGGCGAGCGTCAGCAACCCGCTGTGAGTCTCGAGGATCTGGCCCTGCGGCGACACGAAGACCGTCGTGGGCATTCCCAGCCCGCCGAAGTCCACGAACAGTTCGCGGTCGTCCATGCCGGTGGGGTAGGTGACCCCGCGATCGGCCACGGTGGACAGTGCCTGCTCGGGAGGATCTTGGAAGGCGAGACCGAGGACCGCCACATCGGAGCCGTGGTCGACCCAGAACTGCTGGAAGTCGGGCATCTCGGCAACGCACGGCACGCACCAGCTCGCAAAGAAGTTCACGATCAGCGGGCAGCCCTGGTAGCCGGCAAATGCGGCCGGAAGTTCGTCGAATGTCGCGAAGCCAAGCGCGTGGACGTCGTCGAGGCTGGTGTTTTCGGAGTTGGTGGCAGGGTCGATGCTGCTGCAGTCCGTCGGCGCAGTCACTGCTGACAAACCCGCGTCGGCTGCACTGCCGCCGGTCGCGGAGCGTCCCTCCACTTCGGCTTCCATGGCCACCAGCGAGGTCATCTCCGGTCGACCGCCCCCTGCCAGCACGAACGCCGTGGCCCCAAGCGCATAGACGCCAAGCAAGGCAAACACACTCCCGCGCCAGCCCCGGAGCTGCGTACGCCAACGCGCGCCGTGCGGTGAGTCCATGCCGCCGCGAGGCTACTTGTCGCTCCTGCGTGCCTTTGGGCGCTCTGGAGTCTCGGGTCGGTGTCCCCGCACCGCTTTCGCTTGTGGGGCCAAACGGCCCGCTCCGGGGCTGTCAGCCGCCCATTTCGGGCAGCCTCAGTCCTCCGGAGCGGGCCGTGGGCGATGCGCCTGCTGGGGGAGCAGCGGCCATCGGCTGTGTTCGACCTGATGCACCCGCTGCACGGCAGTCGCGGGACTGCCGTGCAGCGGGCGGCTCTGGGCGCGCCTCGCAGGGGGATGACTCAGGCGCGCACCAGATCGGGAGGCAGGGGAACCTCCTCGATTGCGAGCTGGGGACGTGGCCGTTTGGGAGGCCGCCCACGGGGACGCTTGTCCCTGCAGACCCTGCCGTTCTCGAAGAGCTCACCACCCCACACGCCCCACGGTTCATGTCGGGTTGTGGCAGCGGCGAAGCACTCTTTCGAGACCGGGCAGATCGAGCAGATGGCCTTCGCCCGCGCGATCTCGTAGTAGTCCTCCGAGAAGAACAGGTGGGTCATCGTGCCCACGAGGTCTCGGCAGCGGCCGTCGACGCGCCACGCATCCTTGGTGGCTGTCTCAGTGTTGCGAATCTCAAGTGTCAGCATGAGTTCTTCCTTTCGGGGTATTGGTGCTGTGGTTTGGATGGGTTTCGAGGCCGCTGTGGTTCCGGCCCCAATGTGGTTCCGGCCCTGGAACGCAAAACGGCCGCTGGGTTGTCCCAGCGGCCGTTCGGAGGATCTTGATGTTGCAGTTCGCTACATCAGGCACTCCGAAGGCCGAAGGGCGTGGCGCTTGCCGACGATTGCGGTATGGGCGCCGTTGCGGTGCATCGGTCGACCCGTCACAACCACCATCTGCCACATCGCGGCCCGGACGGCGTCGCTGGCGCCATACCCAAAGCGGCAACCGATCAGGTTGTACCGACCTTGGTGCGCCGGGCAGCGCACCGGGCGCGTCGGCACTACGACGCGGCTCGTTGGGTCGGGCGTTGTGCTGCAGGTGCCGAAGTCGGACATCTGGGATTTCCTATCAGGACGGTGTCGGTGACGTAGTAGTCGATCGCTGCGGGCACCCGTCGATAAACCGCAGCGTTCCCTAGCGGATCACGCCAGCGTGATCCGTGTCAAGCGATTAAATCGCCTCCGGGGAATTTCGCCACCCGATGGGCCCGCAAGAGTTCGGCAGGCAGGCGAAACGTGCCTCAGTTGAATTCGTATTCGAGGACGTCGTCGGAGCGACGGGTGACGCCGACTTCGCCGATGTAGCGCAGGTGCTCGAGGTGGGCGAAGGTCTCGGACTCGGCCATCGGGCCCCAGGATCGTTCCTTGAAGAGCCGTTTCATGTAGTCCTGCACGGGTGCGCGCCCGAGCTTGTCGGACGACTCGCGCAGGAGGTCGAGGCGCTCGTTGTGGTGGCGCTTGATGTCGTCGACGCGACCGGCAAGGTCGGTGAAGGGCTGGCCGTGTGCCGGCAAGCCCAGCTTCACGCCCTCAAAGTCGGCGACGCGATCGAGGCTGGCGAAGAAGTCCTTGAGCGGGTCTTTGGCAGTTGTCATGCCGGAGATGTGCGGAGTGATCGTGGGCAGCACATGGTCGCCGCAGATCATCATCCCGCCTTCGGGATCGAACAGGCACAGGTGATCGATCGTGTGTCCGGGTGTGTGGACGGCGACAAACTCACGGCGGGCCAGCGCAATGCGGTCGGCGTCGTCGACGCGCTTTGTCGGATGCGGTGTCGCAAACCAGCGCCCGCCCCAGCCGTTGCGCATCGCCATGTAGCCGATCTTGGCGCGCAAGGGCATCTTGTATCGCTCGCCGCCCCACGGGGTTGGGCCACCGGGACCCGTGTCACGCCCGCCGAACACCGGATCAGCCACAAGTTCGCTGTTCTCGCCGTTTGACGACACCACCTCGAGCGGGTCCTCATCCTCGTCGGCGGTGTCCCACCACAAGCGGAAGTTGCGGTGCGTCACTAGTTCGGCCCCGAATTGACGAGCGAAGCGGCCGGCCGCGCCGAAGTGGTCTGGGTGGCTGTGGGTGACGATGATCGAGTGGACGCGCTCGGGCGGCACCCCGGCCGCCGCCAGGCCCGCCATCAGCGCCCTCCAATTCGCCGGACCAGGCAGGCCTGGATCGACCAGTGCGGCGCCACGTTCGTCGTCGAGGATGTAGCAGTTGACGTGCCCGAGTCCCGGCATCGACATCGGCAGCTGGATGCGGCGCACATCGGGTGCGAGCTCGGTGACGTTGTTGTCAGGCGGCATCTGCTCTTCGCGAGTCGGACGTGACACGGCGTGCAGGCTACCGAACCTTCTAATGTCCGTTCGATTCTGGGGTCGCTGTCCCATCCGAATCCGGCGGCGGAACCAGCCAATGGTCCCGGTAGTAACGGAGCTCGTCGATGCTCTCGAGGACGTCGTCGAGGGCACGGTGCTTGGTGGCCTCGGTGCGCGTCTTGCACAGTTCGACCCATGCGGTGGCGATTTCGGGACGCCACCGCTTGATGAGCTCCTTGATCGATGACACGTCGACGACGCGGTAGTGCAGGTACTGCTCGAGGTCCGGCATGTACTGATCCAAGAAACGCCGGTCGGTGCCGATCGAGTTGCCGCACAGCGGCACGGTGCGCGGTTCGCGGACATGTTCGGCCACGAATGCAAGCGTCTGTTCCGCAGCTTCGGAAACGGTGACGTGTGACTGGGCGATCTCGTCGAGCAGACCGGTTGTCTCGTGCATCTTGCGTACCACGGGCTCCATCGCATCGAGGTCAGCTTGCGAAGCGCCGATCACCATGGAAGGGCCGACAGCCACGGTTTCGAGAAAGTCATCGGTGATGACCGTCGCGATCTCCACGATGCGATGACGACGATGATCGAGACCGGTCATCTCGAGATCTAGCCAGACCAGCACGGCTGCATCGTAGGCACGCACCGGGCGGAACCGGCTTTAGCGTTCAGCCAATGAAGGGTCTGCTGCGTCGGAGTCCGGGACGGAGACTCACGTCAACGGGTCTCGAGCCCAGCGAGCGGCTCATTGCCGGCGTCGCGGTTCTCTTCGCCATCGTGGTAGCCGGCACGACTGGCTATGTCCTGCTGGGTCTTGACGCGCTCGACGCGCTCTACCAGACGGTCATCACGATCTCGACGGTTGGCTACAGCGACCCGGAGAATGTCGGCGGGCGCTACCAGCTGTTCACCATCGGGCTCATTCTGTTGGGCACAGGCACGACGCTGTACACCCTCGGTGTCGTCATCGAGATGCTGTTCGAAGGCAGGCTCGACGATCAGTTCAGGAGGCGTCGCATGCAACGCACCATCGACGGCCTGTCCGGCCACGCGGTCATCTGCGGATTTGGCCAGGTCGGCCGCGCCATCGCCATTGCCTTGGAAGACGCGGGCCATGAGGTTGTCGTCATTGACCGGGACGAACGCGTCATCGACGAGGACGGACGGACGGTGGTCGGAGACGCCACCGAGGACCGAACACTGCAAGACGCTGGCGTCACGCGCGCCAAGACGATGGTGCTGGCGCTCGACTCCGATGCCGACAACCTCTACGTTGCGTTGAGCGCACGGTCGTTGTGCCCGGGTCTGTTCATCGTGGCGCGCGCCAACTCGGCTGGGGCTGTCCCCAAGCTGCACCAGGCCGGCGCGAACCGGGTGATCAATCCTCATGAGATCGGTGGCTCGCGCATGGCTGCCATTGCGATGCAACCCGGGCTCTCTGAGTACTTCGAGGATGTCCTGCGTCGCACTGATCAGGACGTACGACTGATGGAGCACCGAATCCCGCCTGGCAGTCGATTCACGGGTCGACCGCTGTCAGAACTGACGCTGGAACGCTCTGCAGGGACCACGGTGCTGGCGATCCGCCGGAATGAACGATGGCAGGCCACGCCCCAGGGCGGCTTCCAGCTCGCGGTCGACGACTTGCTCGTCGTGCTCGGTACCGATGAGCAGCTCAGCCTGGCCGTAGCACTCTTGGAGGACTCCTCGGCACCCGGTGGCTGACTCGGGCTCAGTCTCCGACGAGGTGCAGCGAGCGCCGGGTCGCCAGCAGACGCTCGAAGCCCTCGCTGTCAGCCAGGTAACGGCGTTTGGCGACGCGTGCTCTGGCGCGCTGCCGACGCGCCCGCACAGCATCACGATTCCGCGGGTCGCTCCGAGACAGGCCGGTACTCCCGAAGCGGCTCGTACGTGATGTTGCGACGATCGCACTAGTGGGTGGCGCACGAGTGAGTGGCGCACGAGTGAGTGGCGCACGAGTGAGTGGCGCACGAGTGGGTAGCGGACAAGCGGCCGTCTTCGCATTGGGATCGGTCTCGAATTCGAACTGCGAGGCGTCGAACAGCGTCAGGGCGGTCGGAGCGGGCGGTGTCGATTTCATGGACTCATCGATACTGCCGGGGTGTGACGGTCATGCTGTTCGGGCCAATGGTTCGAGCGTCGGCGTCCTTCGAATCGGGCAGCGGCATCGGCACGCGGCGGATCAGCGGCCCGAGTGACCGAAGCCTCCGAGTCCTCGCTCGCTGTCGTCGAGCGACTCGACCAAGGTCCACTCGGCCGCCTCGACACGCTGGATCACCAGTTGGGCGATCCGGTCGCCGCGCTGCACCTCGTAGGGCTCGGTGGGATCGGTGTTGAGCAGCAGAACGCGCAGCTCGTCTCGGTAGCCGCTGTCGATGAGGCCGGGCGAATTCACGCATGTGATGCCGTGTCGAAGCGCGAGCCCGCTGCGGGGCTGCACGAAGCCCGCATACCCCGGGGGAATGGCGATCGCAATTCCTGATCGGATCATCGCCCGACCCCCGCCCGGGGCGAGCGTGACCGTCTCGGCGGCGACGAGATCGCAGCCTGCGTCACCGGGCTTGGCGTAGCTCGGCAGCGGCAGGTCCGGGTCGATGCGTCGAATGGGAATGGACACCACGGCGACCACAGTAGGGGCACCCATTCCGAGGAGACCGTCTTGGGTCGGAGCGCCTGGCTCTTTGGTCGGCTGGCGTCGCTGGGGTAGGCCGCCCGGGGCTCGAACCCGGCACCTTGGGATTAAAAGTCCCCTGCTCTACCCGATGAGCTAGCGGCCCGAAGTCCGTTCGCGCCCCAGTGACACTCCGGCACTGCGACCGATGCTAATGGCGTCCCGGCCCGCTCTAACCTGATGCTGGTGACCGATGCGCACTCCCAGCCAGCCGCTACCGCGCCCGAGGGTCTCGACGATGACGAGCTTGACCGCATCGAATCAGAGCTCGCCCGAGCCGAGCGGACCTTGGCGTTGCTGGCCGACGACGACATCGAGCCGTCGGCCGCGGCGGAGTGGCTCACGGAGTCCTGAGACCCAGATTTCTTCGGTGAATCACTCGATCATGAGGTCGATGTCGGAGGACACCAATTCGACTCGGTTGCGGGGCTCGAGCTGATCCCATGACCACTGCGCGTCTGCGGCGGCTCCATCGAGCCAGAACCATCGGCCTGCCAGGTTCGGTACCCGCTCGTCATCGAGACCAACGCGGGCGTCAATGGTCTTGAGCACGCCGGCGTGCCCGACCAGCAGCACCCGGCCGCAGACCGACAAGTGTCGTTGCAGCGCAGGCAGCAGACGTCGGGCGATGCTGTCTTCTGATTCGAAACCGAGGGGCCAGCGTCGCGCGACCACATCACCGGGCCAGCCTTCGTCGATCTCGGCCCGGGTGAGGCCTTCCCATGGTCCCGCACTGCGCTCGCGAAGAGCTTCGTCCGCCACGACCTCGCCGGCACCGAGTTGCTTCGCGATGATCTCCGCCGTTCGGCGGGCTCGCTGCAGGTCACTGGAAACAACGAGATCGAATGCCGGCAGATCGACTGCTCGGTGGGTTCGCGAGATCGCGTGACGATCAACCGGGGGGGTGCGCCGATGGCCGTCCGCGTTCTGCAGCGCAGCGCCCAAGGCATCGGCGGCAATCTCGGCCTGCCGCTCACCCAGCGAGGTCAACGGAGGATCCGCTTGCCCCTGCCAGCGGCCACGCAGGTTCCACTCGGACTGGCCGTGGCGGATGGCGAGCAGCTCGGAGTGTGCAGTCACGGCGCCAAACGGTAGTGGTGACCGCGGCGCCGACCGCGGACAACAGGCCTCTCTCAGCGATCGCTCACCGAATGCTCGGTAGCATCGCGGCGATGCCCAGCGTGACGATCCGCCTGTTCGCGAGGGCGCGCGAGACGGCGGGAGTCGGGAGCACCCGCCTCGAAGCCTCATCCGTCGGCGCCGCGCTCGAGACGGTGCGCGACACATTCGGCGCTGAGTTCTGCGCAGTGCTCGCCGCAAGCCGCGTTTGGCTCAACGGGGAACCAGCGGACGCCGCGTCGGAGCTGGCTGACGGCGATGAGATCGCTGTCTTGCCGCCGGTGTCGGGCGGCTGAACGCAGCGGCGGTGACAACGTCGCTGACCCCGGCCGCGGCCGCGCTGCGCGCCGTCGCACGGTGGTTGGGGCCACCGACCGAACCACGCGACGCACGCGTCACTGCGGGCTTATTGTGGTACGCGACGCTGCTTGTCGCGCTGCGAATCGGGGCTCTGGCGTTCGGCCTGCTGATGACCGCGATAGCGGTGCTCGGTGCCTGGCAGGCAGTGGTGGTCCGTTGCCGCGCCCATGGCGCAGCCACTCCCCGCGCCGGCTCGAAATCTCCTGCGCCGCTCAGTGAGGCTCACCGCTTGCCGGCGTGTGCGCTCGCGGGCGCGGTCGCGCTCGCGGGGGTCTTCAACACCCGCCTCGCAGGTGCAGTGATAGCGGCCGCGGTCGGGATCAGCTTCGTCGTCGTGGGGGCCTTGCGGCCCGGCTCGGGGCCGTCTGGCACGTCCGCACCGCCCAGCGGCGCCACGCCGAATGTGCTCGCCCGGGCGGGTGTGCTCATGCGTACATGGATGCATGTCGGAGTGGCTGCTGCGTGCGCCGCCGCCGTGGCACGATATTCGCTGGGCTCGGCGCTGGTGCTCGTGAGCGCAGCAGCCGCGTATGACGCCGGCGCGCACGCCAACGCGGCCCCCCGGGTGTGGGGACTGCGCGGTCCGCTCGCGGGTGTGATCGCAGCCGCGGCGGCGATCTTTGCGTTGACGGGCCTGAGCGTGCCGCCGTTTGCTCCCGACGACGCCGCTCGATTTGTCGTCGTGGCCGCGCTGACACTGCCGCTGGGTCCAGCTATTGCCAGGCCGGTGACTGTCGCTGCCCTGCGCTCGCCAGTCGGCCCGGCGGATCACGCCAAAGCTGCACCTCTCGCGGATGCCGACCGGCGATGGGGGCATCCGTTGCACACCGAATGGGCCGTGCGGCGACTCGACTCGCTGACCCTGACCGCTCTCGGGTGGATGTGGGGTCTGGGCATCGTGACGATCTGATTGCTGCTGCCGACTGTCGCGACATCTCGACAACTCGACGTCCCGATGGGCGCGGCGCCCCGACTGCGTAGCGTTATTGCCCGTGAATGCACTCTTCGGAGCGGCGCCAGATGATCGGGCGATCATTGACGACACCGCGCCAAGCGGTCCGGTGTCATCGGTCGCGGTGCTGTGCATGCATACATCGCCGCTGCACCAGCCGGGCAGCGGCGACGGTGGCGGCTTGAACGTCTACGTGCGCGAGCTCACCGCCGCCGTGGCGCACTTGGGCGTCAGGTGCGACATCTACGTGCGACGATCGCACGAGGCACAGCCCGACGTGGTCGAGGTAGAGCCCGGCATGCGCGTCGTCGCGGTGAACGCCGGTGCGGTGTCGTTGGCCAAAGACGACCTCGGAGCTGTGACATCGACCTTCGCCGAACGTGTCGGGCGGCATCTCGCCGATCGGCCGGTCGACGCAATTCACGCGCATTACTGGCTGTCCGCCGTGGCTGGGCATCAGTTGAAGCACAAGCTCGACGTCCCGCTCGCAGTCACATTTCACACGCTCGGACGAGTCAAGGCCAGCACCGGGGATGCTGAACCCCATCACCGGGGCGAAGCCGAGCAGCAGGTCATCGATTGTGCCGACGCGGTCTTCGCCTCGGGCGACGCCGAGGCCGCGCAGCTGCAATCGCTCTACGACGTACCGCCCGAACGCGTGCACGTGCTCACTCCCGGGGTTGACCGCGCGATGTTCGCGCCTGGTCAGCGTCACGCCGCACGCGCTGCGATCAGGCTGCGGCCCGGGCCAGTGCTGCTGTTCGTAGGACGCATCCAGCCGCTGAAGGGCGCAGAGCTGGCCACAGAAACGCTGGCCGCGCTGCGGGCGGGCTGCGCTGGCGGTGCCGATGCGCAGCTGGTGATCGTCGGTGGACCGAGTGGCCCTGACGGTGACGCCACGCTTGCGCGACTGCACGCGATGGTGACCGACCTCGGTCTCGATGACGCGGTCACCTTCGTCGATCCGCTCCCGCACCACCTGCTTTCCACCTACTACCGGGCTGCCGACGTGTGCCTGGTGCCAAGCCGGTCGGAGTCGTTCGGTCTTGTCGCCCTCGAAGCAGCGGCGTGCGGGACACCGGTGGTTGCATCGGACGTCGGCGGCCTGCGTGACAACGTCGTCGACGGCGTGACGGGATTTCTGGTTGCGCGTCGCGACAGCGGTGCGTTTGCCCAGCGAGTCACAGAGATTCTGAGCGACCCGCTGCTCGGCCTTCGACTCGGCGACGCCGGCTCACGGCGCGCGGAGAGCTTCACGTGGCGAGCGAGCGCGCGCGCTGCTCTCGAGACACTCAGCGGCGCCGCCCGTCGCGAATTGGTCGCGTGCGTGTGAGCAACATCGGTCCTCGCCGATGACCCGGCGTCCGGCGACGGTTTCCGAGCTGGACGCACTCGAGACGCGGATCGACCGATGGCTTGCTGAGTGGGCGGAGGCCCAAGCCGACGACGCGGCCCCCGACGACGCGGCCCCCGACGCCGCGTCTGTCAGCGCCGCGGCCCCCGACGCCGCGTCTGTCAGCGCCGCAGCCACCGATGACAGGCCGATGCTCATCGACGTCACACGCGACGACGACATCCCGCGGCGCTGGTACGTGCGGTTGGCAGGGGAGTCCCGCGACGTCATCGCCGTGTGGCTGACATTGCGCCAGCGCACGTTGGCCTACGAGACCTACGTGCTGCCGACGCCCCCGCATCGCCCCGACCAGGTCGCCGACTTCGTGCTGCGCCGCAACTACTCGCTGGTGGGTGCGCAGTACGGCATCGGCGCCGAGGACGCTGTGTTCCTCACCGGCGAGCTGCCGACGCATTGCATGGATGAAGACGAACTCGATCGCATCGTCGGTTCGCTGTGGGCGTACGTCGAACGCGACTTCACCACCTTGTTGCGGCTCGGTTTCCAGAAATAGGAACTAATTTTCAGCACAGATCATTTAGTTTCATGTTCGCCGGGGCACACGCCTGCAGGCGAGCAGGGAAGTGCCTCACCGACGGCGAGTGTCCCGGCGACCAGCCCCGCTACCGTGACCGCCATGGCTGACAGAGTCGAGTTGCTCATCGTCGGTGGCGGAAAGATGGGCGAGGCGCTGCTGGGTGGCCTTGTGTCTTCGGGTCGGAACTTCAGCGGTATCGCTGTCGTGGAACCGGTAGCGCAGCGTCGAGCCGAGCTGGCTGACCGCTACGGGGCCTTGGGCGTGCAGGTCGCCACGGAGGTCGTTCCGTCCGACGGGGCGATCCTCGCCACCAAGCCTGATGTGATTCCCGACGTCGCCGCTGCTGTGGGACAGGTCGGCACACGCCGTTTGTTGTCCATCGCCGCAGGAGTCCGGCTGGCCACGCTCACGAACGCAGCGGGTACCGAGTTCGGCATCGTGAGAGCAATGCCCAACACACCTGCACTGGTGTCGCAAGGTGCCGCCGCGATCTGCGGCAACGACCAGGCCACCGAGGCCGACCTTGCATGGGCCGAAGGAATTCTCGGCGCTGTGGGTCGAGTTGTCCGTGTGCCCGAGCATCTGATGGACGCGGTCACAGGCCTGTCCGGTTCAGGACCGGCGTACGTCTTCCTCGTGGCTGAAGCGATGATCGAAGCCGGTGTGCTCATGGGTTTGACCCGACCTGTCGCCACTGAACTGGCCAACCAGACGCTGCTGGGCGCTTCGACGTTGCTTGGCGAGGGACGATCCCCCGCAGACCTGCGGGCTGATGTGACCTCGCCAGGTGGCACCACGGCTGCGGGCCTGCGCGAGCTCGAGCGCCACGGTGTGCGCGCTGCATTTGCCGCGGCCATCGAAGCCGCAACTGCGCGCTCCGCCGAACTTGGCGGCCAGTGAACAAGCCGCGTCCCACACGTCCCGCTTCGCTGTTCGTGGGCAGGCATCTCCCATGAGCCACTTCGGCACCATCACATGCCTCAGCGACCTCGGCAACGCCGACGAATCGGTCGGCGTCATTCATTCGATCCTGCGCCAAGCCGCACCTCATGCCTTGGTGATCGACCTCAGCCACGAGATCGACCCAGGCGACACGCGCACTGCAGCGCTGATGCTCGCGCGCAGCGTGCCGTATCTGGCCCCCGGAATCGTGCTTGCCTCGGTGGGCCACCGGCTTGTTCGCCCCGCGATCGCGGTATCGGTGGGCGATGGCCAATCGATGCTGGTCGGGCCGGACAACGGGGTGCTGGCCGCGGCGACGGCGGCCGTCGGCGGGGCCGACGAGGCTGTGCTCATCGGGCTCGACCCCGCATCGGAAGCCGCGTCGGCACTGCACCCGGCACGCGACGTGCTCGCTCCGGCCGCAGGCCGCCTCGCGGCGGGAGAGCCGCTGTCGTCCCTCGGCGCAGCCGTTGACCCTTCGTTGCTGCTGCCCGCGCTTGTGGCGGTTCCGCGCATCGCAGATGACGGCATGGTGATTGCCGAAGTGCTGTCGGTGACGCGCTGGGGCACCGTGCAGATCAACGTCGACCGGGAGATCTTGGACGGCCTCGGCGACCTGCTGGTCGCGGAGTGGGCGCCGACTCCGCAGTCCGACACGTCGCAGGCGGTGCGACTGATGCCTCCCCGGCAGGCGGGTACCAGCGGCCTCGCGCTCGCCGACGACCCACACGGACTGCTCGAGCTCACGGTCGCCGGCGGCAGCGCGGCCCATCTCGGCCTCGACGTCGGCACCGAGGTGCGGCTGCGCCCGGCGACGTGAGTTGAGTGACGTGAAACGGGCGACATGAGACCGCGGACTGCACTGGTGCTGGGCCTGCTGGCGACGCTGATTCTGCTCGTTGCCACGATCCAGTTGCTCGTCGCCATTGGCTGAAACGGCGCATCGGTCGCACATTGGTGCCGCAGTGATGTAGCAACCGGGTGTCGGACCGGCGAGAATGTCCGGGCCGCATTCCTGACCCCTGGGAAGTCCTCGTGTCCATCGTTGTCATGGGTGTAAGCCACCGCAGTGCGCCGCTTGACCTCTTGGAGCGCTGCACGGTTTCCGCCTCCGACTTGCCCAAGCGACTCGACGACCTCGCTGCATGCGAGCACGTCAGCGAGGCCGCCATCGTCTCCACGTGCAATCGCACGGAGGCCTACGTGGTCGCCGAGCGATTCCACGCGGCGTTCGGCGAACTGCGCGATTTCTTCGGCACGCTTTCGTTCGCTCCGCCAGCCGAGCTGTTCGACCATCTCTACGTGCACTACGACGATGACGCAGCACGACACCTGTTCGGCGTCGCCAGTGGGCTCGAATCCGCTGTGCTGGGCGAGGGAGAGATCCTGGGTCAAGTGCGAGCCGCCTGGGACGCAGCGCGCGTCGAGGGCACGGCGGGAGCTGTGCTCAACCAGTTGTTCCGCCATGCCGTGGTCGCTGGCAAGCGCGCTCGGACCGAGACGGGCATCGCGCGGGGCACCGCATCGGTCAGCCACGCCGCAGTGAGCATGGCGATCGAGCATCTGGGCACCTTGGAGGGTCGTCAGGTGCTCGTCGTGGGCGCCGGCGAGATGGCCGAGGGCATGATCGTGGCGCTCGCAGCGGCCGGACCGGCTGCGGTCCATGTTGCCAACCGCACGTCTTCTCATGCGCAGGCATTGGCTGAGCGCGTCGGAGGGCATCACCTGCCGCTCGGGCGGCTCGCCGATGCGCTGAGCGAAGTCGACGTGCTGCTCACCTCGACAGGTGCGACTTCGGTGATCGTGGGCCACGCCAGCGTGGGCGACATCATCACCCGGCGCGCTGGGCGGCCATTGCTCATCGTGGACATCGCAGTGCCGCGCGACGTCGACCCGGCGGTTGCCCGGCTGCGGGGCGTCACGTTGCTGGACATGGACGATCTGTCACGCTTCGCCTCGTCAGGTCACGCTGGTCGCGTTGGCGAAGTCACTGCGGTCGAGACGATCCTGGATGCCGAGACGGAGCGATTCGCGCAGTCGCGGTCTGCGCGTGAGATGGCTCCCCTCATCGAAACTCTGCGCGGCAGAGCCGAAGCAGTGCGGGCGCTGGAAGTCGAACGCGCCTTGGCGTCGAATCCCGATCTTGACGACGCCGCCCGCGACGCACTCGAGCGGGCAACCAAGTCGTTCGTCAACAAACTGCTGCATCACCCCACGGTCGCCCTGCGGGCCGCTGCCGGCAAGGCCAAAGGCGACCGCCTCGCTGACTCGGTACGCGACCTGTTCGACCTTTAGTCGGGGTTTGCGCCCAGCGTGAGGATTGCGACGCGTTCGAGCCCCTTGGCACTCTGGCAAGCGCGCGCGGTCGCACATGCGCTCGAAGCTGCCGGCTCGTTACGGTCGGCTGCGGAATTGGTGCCGGTCACCACGAGCGGCGATGCCGACATGAGCACGCCGATCTCGCAAATGTCCGGCCGCGGGGTCTTCGTCACCGAAGTGCAAGCCGCCGTCCTCGACGGACGCGCCGATTTCGCCGTACACAGCGCCAAGGACATGCGCTCGGAGCCGACTGACGGGTTGACTCTGGCGGGCTGCCTGCCGCGCGGTGAAGTTCGAGATGCGCTCGTCGGCCTGCCACTCGACGAGATCCCGCACGGCGGCATCGTCGCGACGGGCGCCCAGCGCCGACAGTGCCAGCTAGCGCACCTCCGGAGAGATCTCCGATTCGTCGGCCTGCGCGGCAACATGGCGCGCCGTATCGCTACCGCAGATGGCCCCGACGTTGACGCTGTGGTCGTCGCCGCGGTCGCGCTCGAGCGGCTTGACGAAGTGCACCGAATCGCACAGTGGTTCGGACCCGATGAAATCCTGCCCCAAGTCGGACAGGGCGCTATCGCGATCGAGCATCGAGTCGGGGACTCGACCGCAGCAGCAGCGACGGCGGCAATCATCGACGCGGTCACCACCCGTTGCGTCGAGGCCGAGCGCGCGTTCTTGCGGACACTCGGCGGCGGCTGCGACCTGCCGACCGGTGCCTACGCGACGCTCGACGACACCGGCACGCTCGAGATGTCAGCGTTGCTCGCGAGTCCCGACGGAACCGACCTCCTGCGCGCCGCGGGACGTGACACGGATCCGAACGCGCTTGGCACCGCGCTGGCACGACAGCTGCTCGCCGACACAGAGTCCCTCGCCTGCGCTGCAGAAGATGTCTGAAGGCGTGCCTGCGGGGCAGTCCGGAGCGCTCGCGGGGCGCACGGTGGTCGTCACTCGGGCCTCCCACCAGGCTGCACAGCTGGCCGAGGTACTGCGGCAACACGGCGCGAGGGCCGTGGTTGCACCCGCACTGGCGATTGTGCCCCCGCTCGACGGTGGGCAGCCCCTCGACGACGCCCTGCTGCGACTCGAACGCTTCAGCTGGGTGGCTTTCGCGTCCCCGAACGCGGTGGCTGCGACCTTGGCTCGCGCTGACCGAAGAGGTGTTCGGCGCCGTTTCGCCCGCATCCGAGTCGCGGCAGTCGGTCCGTCAACTGCGTCCCGCGTCATGGCCGAACTGGACCGTCCGCCGAATCTGGTGCCGGATCAGCACGACGCGGCTGGCCTGGCTGCGGCGTTCGCAGATCCGCGGCCCGGCGACGCGTGCTTTGTCCCCCAATCGGCAGCGGCCCGACCTGAACTGGTCGATGGCCTACGCGCCCGCTGCTGGGAGGTCGCGGCGGTCACTGCCTATCGAACGGTGACGCCGACGCTGTCGGACCATCTTGCCGCCGATATTGCCGCTGCAGATGCCGTCGTGTTTGCATCCCCGTCGGCCGTGCAGGGCCACCTTGCTCAGACCGGCGGCCTGCTGGCGAACGCGAAGGTCGTCTGCATAGGTCGCACGACGGCAGCCGCGTGTTCCTCCGCAGGCCTCGAGGTTGCGGCCGTCGCTCCGCAGCCGTCCGACGCCGGACTCGTCGACGCTGTTGCACAAGCGCTCAACGCCACACAGCCAGCCTCGTAGTCCTGACAACCCCACCACCCCTACGCTGCGAACCGTGACGGAGCCCCACCCGACGAACACAGGCTTGTTCGAAGCGGCCCGGCGTGTCATTCCCGGCGGGGTCAACTCGCCGGTGCGAGCCTTCGGCTCCGTCGGCGGCACGCCGTACTTCGTGGAATCGGCCAGCGGGCCGTACGTCACCGACGCCGAGGGCCAGCAGTACATCGACTTCGTGCAGTCCTACGGGGCGATCATTCTTGGCCACGCCCATCCCGCTGTCACCGAGGCGGTGGTATCGGCTGCGGCGGACGGCACCTCCTACGGCGCGCCCACCGCGCGCGAGGTGGCGCTGGCTGAGCGCATCGCCTGCGCAGCACCGGGTGTGTCCCAGGTGCGGCTGACCAGCAGTGGCACCGAGGCGACGATGACCGCCGTGCGACTGGCCCGTGGCTTCACCGGCCGGCCGCGCATCGTGAAGTTCGCCGGCTGCTACCACGGCCATGCCGACTCGCTGTTGGCTGCGGGCGGCAGCGGAGTCGCCACGCTGGGGCTGTCGGGTTCAGCCGGAGTCCCGCCGAGCGCGGTGGCCGACACGGTCGTCGCGCCCTACAACGTCGTGCCCGAACTCGACGACCGGATTGCTGCGGTGGTCGTCGAGCCGGTGGCGGCGAACATGGGTCTGGTGCCGCCGGTGCCCGGCTTTTTGGAGGGCCTGCGACAGGCCTGCGACGAAGTGGGCGCGCTGCTGATCTTCGACGAGGTCATCACCGGATTCCGCCTCGGGCTGGGCGGTGCCGCCGAGCGCTACGGGGTGACGGCCGACATTTCCTGCTTCGGCAAGGTGATCGGCGGCGGCTTGCCCATCGGCGCGCTGGGCGCACGCACCGAGATCATGGAGACGCTGGCACCGACCGGTCCCGTGTACCAAGCCGGGACGCTCTCGGGAAATCCGCTCGCCACCGCAGCGGGCCTCGCCGCGTTGGACCAGCTCACACCCGAGGCATACGCACAGCTCGAAGCCCGGGCCGGCCAGTTCGCCGACGGCATGCGTGGCGTCCTCGCGGGCGCCGGGTTCGATGCGAACGTCTGCCAGGTCGGCACCCTCGTCGGTTTGTACTGCGGCGCGGGCCCCGCCTCAGGCTGGGTGCCGGCGGACTACGACGATGCCCGTACCACCGACGAGCAGGCATACGCCCGGCTCCACGCCGGGTTGCTCTCGGGCGGGGTGGCATTCGCCCCTGGTGCCTACGAAGCGATCTTCGTCAGCCTCGCCCACACCCCCGAAGTCATCGACCAAGCCTTGGCGCTCATGGCCGACGCTGCCGACGCTGCCGCGGCTGCCGCAGGGCTGTGAACCGATCACAGGAACCGGGATGCTTGATGGAGTCTGCCACCGGCTCGTATTCGGGCAATCAACGGTGATCGAGGAACAGCGCCGCCGACAGGCCCCCCCACCGGCCAAATCGAACTCCCCGCAGACTGTGGAACGCGGCACTACGCAGGGTCATTGCGACAAGTGGGTGATGGGAACCACCGCGATGTCGTCGTTGGTCTCGAACGCCGGGCCGACGGCGGTTACGACGATCAAGCGCAACGGGTTGCCGGATCGTTGGGTGTCGACTTTGGCGCGCAGGCGGCGCAGTGATGCAATTGCCGCCTCGATGGCAGCCGCTCCGCCGAGTTTGATCTCGACGGCGGCCCAATCGCTGGCTCCTCGGGTGACGATCGCATCGACTGCCAGCTCCTTGCTGTCGCGGTAGTGCATGACTTCGGCGTCGAAGGTCTGGGCGTAGACACGAAGGTCGCGGATCACCAGCGATTCGAAGAGGAAGCCGAGCGCCTCGAGGTCGGCGATCAGTCCCTCTGGTGATGCTCGCAGCGCTGCGGTCGCGAGGGAAGGATCCACGAAGTATCGCTTTGGTGTGGAACGCAGCGTCGCTGTGCCACGGAGGTGCGTCGACCACGCTGGGAGAGGTTCGATGACGAACGCATCGGCCAACCGGTCGAGATACCGCCGAACTGTGTCGCGGTCAGATGGACCGCCGAAGCCTGCGGTGTCTTCAACCAACGTTCGCAGCGAGGCGGATGTGGCTTCGTTGCGAGCGAGAGACGTGATCAGTGCCAGCATCTTCCGCGGGTCGTGCGCGGCGGGCTCTCCGGTGGAGAGGTTGATCTGCGAGACGTCGCGCAGGTAGTCACGCAGGCGCTCCCGGGCGTCGGTGTGATCCATGGTGGTAAACCGCGGAAATCCGCCGCGGCAGATCAGTCGTGCGACGCGCCCAAGATCTGACTCGGCGGGATCTGCGGCGCAGGGGCCGCCGTCCAGCAGGCTCGCGAGCGAGACCGCGCCAGACGAATCGCCCGATTCCCACAGCGACATCGGGCGCATCCGCAGCCGCGCGACGCGACCGGCTCCGCTGTGGTCGGTGGCGGCGACGGCGGGCTTCACCGAGCCCGTCAAGATGAATTGACCGTTGATCCCCCGGTCATCACACGCGTGGCGCATTGCATTCCACAGGCCATCGGCAACATGCCACTCGTCAAGCAGTCTCGGCGTGTCGCCAACGAGGAATGAGGCAGGGTTCACCTCGAGTTGTCGACGGGTCGAATCGAGCTCGTCGAACCGCACCATGCTGTTGGCAAACATCCGACCGGTCCACGTCTTGCCGCACGCACGGGGACCTTCGACCACGACGGCAGGTGCCGTTCGCAGCAATCGCTGCATGTGATGGTCGACAACTCGCGGCACATAGCCATGGGGCCCTAAGCCGCCCATAGTCATACTGCAAAATATACCGTTCCTATACCACTGAAAATACCCTTCAGATTCCGTAAGAAAGACCCTCGTCGGACGCTTCCCGGGACTGGCGCGGCGCGGACTGCGGCTAGCTGCGATCGCGCCAGAGCCGCGCCATCGCCGACGCGGCGCGGTAGATGCGCTCGGGACCGCCACGCTGGTCGTCGCGGAGCAGGTCGGTTGACACTCGCATGACCAGGTTGCCCATCTGGGGCGAGCGAATGGCGAGCTGTGTCAGGCGTCGCATCAGACCAGGTCGGCCGAGCGCGCGCGTCGCGATACGCCCGAGATGGTGGTACCGCTGCCAGCGCGCAGCCAACTCAGTCTCGTAGCGCCGCAATTCGAGTGCGTCGTCGGCTTCGAGCGCTCGACCGATGACCTCAGCCGCGAGCCGGCCTGTGCCCAGCGCGGGTCCGATGCCGTCGCCGTTCCAGGGATTCACACTGCCGGCCGCGTCACCGGCCACGACCCAGTTGGGGCCTGAACGCGGCCGCACAGATCCGCCCATGGGCAATCGGCCCCCGACGGGAGGCGTGTGCGGACCGTCCGGGTCGATCTCCCATCGGTCGGGAATCTGGCGCGTCCACTGCTCAAAGAGACGATCCAGCGAGATCGCCTCGTTGCCGTCGTGGTGGCTGAGCAGGCCCACGCCGACATTGGCCGTGCCGTCGCCGACCGGGAACACCCAGCCGTACCCGGGCAGCTGACCGCCGTCGCGGTCGATGAGCGCGAACACCGATTCGATCCACGGCTCGGCGTGACGGGGAGTCGGGTAATAGGCGCGCATCGCCAGACCCTGCGCGTAGGTACGCGTGCGGGCGGTGCCCAGCGCGCGTCCGAACGTCGACCGCGGCCCGTCGGCGATCACCACGTAGCGAGCGTGAGCGACGAGGGGTCCGCTGGGCGCACCACCGGTGCCGCTGCCCACCGCGTGGCAACCGCGCAGATGGCCATCGGTGAGCAGCGGCGCTGTCACGTGGGTGCCGGTCCATATGTGTGCACCGGCCGCGCGCGCTCGTGCGGCGGTCAGAGCATCCAGTCGAGGTCTGCGTACGACGACGCCGTACCCGGGAAGCCGCTCGTCGCACGGCCAGCGCATCTCCAGGCTGCGCCCGTGTGCGGTCATGCGGAGACCCTCGTGGCGATGCCAACGTGCCGCGACCGGGTCGCATCCCATGGCGATGAGCTCGCCCACGGCGCCCGGTGTCAGAGCGTCACCGCAGGCTCGCTCGCGTGGATGGGTCGATTGCTCGATCAGCAGGACGTCGTGCCCCGCGTGCGCTGCCCAGTAGGCGGCCGCGCACCCTGCAGGCCCGCCGCCCACAACGAGCACGTCACAGGCTCTGGTCTCGGTCACGTCGCGTTCGGGCACACGCAGATGAGGCTGGCGCGCCACAGGCGCGCATCTTGGCGGCTAGTGGCCGCCACCACCCCCGCTGTCCGAGCCGCCGCCGAGGTGCTCCCACTCGGCGTCGCGCTCTGCTTCGACCTCATCGCTGATGTCCTCGCCGCCGATGACCTCGCGGACATATCTGGCGACGGAATAGAGCTGGTGGGGCTGGAGTACCTCGCCGAATGCCGGCATGTTCGATCCCGTCTCGCCCGAGACGTGGGGACCGCCCGCGCGGTTCGGATCGCCGTAGACCCGCCCGATGCCGGTGCCCTCCGAACCGAGCGAGACCCATTGGATGAACGAGTCGTCGAGGCTCGGGAACGTGGCGAGGACCTCGCCGTTGTGGAGCGGGCGGCCCACCAGGCTTCCGTCAGAGCCTGACCCGCTGCCGCCGTGGCAGCTCGCGCAACGCACGGCGTACGTGGTTGCGCCCTCGTTGATAGCGGTGATCGGCACGGGCGGCGGCTCGGTCAGCTTCCAGTACACGAATCCCCACAGCGGCAAGCAGACCAGCACAGGAAGCACCCACACAGGAATGCGGTGGCGAGTTCGCGCGGCAACGACCCACTCGGGATCGGGTGCGATGGCGGGTTCAGTCTCTGCCAGCGCGGCCTGCTTGGCCGCAGCGATCATCTCTGCGGGCCCCGGCCCGGCGGCTACGGCCGCGCCAGGCGCTGGCGCACCAGGCGCCGCTGCGCCGCTGCCGTCGTCCTCCAGCACGCCCAAAGCGACGCGACGCTGTCGCGAGCGCTCCAGCAGGTACTCGGGAACTTCGGCCACTGTCTCCTCCGCGGGGTTGCCCCCAGGGCTTATCGAACGAGTTTGCGGTGCCAGCGTGCGCAGCGCAGGTTACGCGCCCGAGCACCCGGAGCACGATACGCGCCCGAGCACACCAGCGGGCAAGTCTGCCACGCAGTCGAAGCCTCGCGGCGTGCCCAGCGGCGTGCCCAGCGGCGTGCCCAGCGGCGTGCCCGTGCGGCGTGCCAGCGAGGCTCTGCCGGTGCCGTAGCGCGCGGGCGAAGGCTGCAGCGAAGACGCCGTCGGCCGATCCGACCTCCGGATTTGTGGACCCTGACGTTTGCCGTGCTAGAACATCGCGCGCCATAGCCGGGGTGCCGGTAATCTTTGCCCCGGTCTCGCTGCGGCCGACAGCCGCAGTTGCGCCGAATTGCAGCAAGCCGAAGCCGACAGGACGACGCGGGAGGAAGAACGAGTGGTCGCGCTCTTCACATCGATCCTCGTGACCGCGCTGATGGTCTGGGGGATCGTCGCCTACGGCAAGCGCCGCCCGACGGACCGCCCGACGACCTGGGGCGAGGCCATGCTGGGCGCGGCGTACGTGTTCATGCTGCTGCTCATGGTCTTCGGCATCGTCCCCGACCGGTGGGTGCGCCTGACCGACAACGAGTGGGGCTGGTCGGTCGAGCGGTTCCTGTTCACCGATGGGCAGTTCCTCACATCGCCCATCACGTTCCCGCCCACACGCATGGACTTGAAGAAGGTCAGTGACCTGGTGGTCGTGATCGAGCATCTCGCAGCGCTCGTCGGCCTGTCGCTGCTGTGGCTGTGGTGGCAGCGCCGCGACAAGGCTCAGCCCGCCGACGAGCCCACATCCGATTTCGGACGTCCCCTCATCAAGGGCAACTGAGAGAGCGCAGAGATGGCAAGCAGTGACGCCAACCCGCCGATGCCCAAGTTCCGGGACGACTACGTCCTGCATCAGGTCGATGCCGCGTACCTCGATGCAGCGGTCAAGCCGAAGCAGTTCATCAACATCGACCAGTCCGAGTGCATCCAGTGCGAGGGCTGCGTGGACATCTGCCCGTGGAAGTGCATCTGGTACGTGTCCACCGAGGCGGTTGACGAGGCCGTCGGCGTCGACCTGCCGGGTCTCGACCCCACCGACAACGCCATCTTCATCATCGACGACGACGTCTGCACCCGTTGTGCGCTGTGCGTCGACCGTTGCCCGACAGGCGTCATCACGCTTGGCAGGGTGAGCAACACTCCGCCTCCGGGCGGCGACGTTCACGGCCGCACGCATACGCACGGCTACGCCTACGGGATGCGCCTGTAGCGCCGGCACTCCCACGCACACCGAAGGAACCAGCCCGGATCGATATGGCGAACACGCTCGAAAATCCCAATGGCAAGCCGAAACTGCCCGATCGTCTCGCGAACGCGCAGCAGGCAGCCGCAGATTGGATGCAGGACAGCCAGTTCTGGACGTCGGTCTTCCGGCCCGGCTCGATCTTCCGCAAGGGCTACACCGACAGCCCGCGGAACCGCTCCTATGTCGTCATGAACAGCGTCCTGTACCACCTTCACCCGGTGAAGGTGAAGCGGCACGCGGTCAAGGTCAGCTACACGTTGTGCCTCGGCGGTCTCAGTTTCTTCCTGTTCATCTTGCTGACCATCACGGGCATCTTCTTGATGTTCTTCTACCGGCCCACCGACACGGCGGCCTGGGCGGATATCGAGAGTCTGCACACGCAGGTCGCCTTCGGCCTGCTCGTGCGCAACATGCATCGATGGGCCGCGCATCTCATGGTGCTGTCGGTGTTCTTGCACATGGCGCGCGTCTTCTACCACGGCGCGTACAAGGCGCCGCGCGAGTTCAACTGGGTCGTCGGGGTGATGCTGCTGCAGCTCACGTTGCTGCTCAGCTTCACGGGGTACCTGCTGCCCTGGGACCAGCTGTCGCTGTGGGCGGTGACCGTGGGCACGAACATGATGGGATTCACCCCAGTGTTCGGCGACCAAGTGCGTTTCGTACTGCTGGGGGGCAAGCAGATCGGCGCGGAGACGCTGCTGCGCTGGTACGTGCTGCATGTGCTCATGCTCCCCTTCGTGATCGTCATCTTCATGGCGATCCACTTCTGGAGAGTCAGAAAGGACGGAGGCATCTCGGGACCCTTGTAAGGAACCCAGCGACGGAGCGCCTCATCGACAGCTCGCCGTCCGTTTCCTTACGCTGCCCCCGACACCCACAAGCAGATGACCGAGATTCCCGAACACCTCCTGCGGCGAAGCGCCGACGCCCGCTCTCGCCTCGTCGGCGACTCCGCGCCGGGCGATTCCGCCGCATCCGCCGCCGCGCCGCCCAGCGACGACGACGGTGTGACGATCCCGCGTTCACTGCTCGCAGCCAGCCAGCAGCCCGGCGGCCCCTCCGCAGCTGTGGGCCCCGCTGGGGCTCCTGCGGGCGGCGGGGTGGCCACGGCACTGCCGCCGCTGATGGCGGGTCCGGGGGGAAACACGCACCGCCTGCTGACAGTGGTGAAGTCCGGCTCCATCCAGGACGTCAAAGCCAGCCCGGGAGACAAAGTTCACGTCTGGCCTCACCTGCTGGCGGCAGAGTTCACTGCTGCGCTGTTCATCACAGCATTCACGCTGGTGTTCTCGCTGTTCGTCAACGCTCCGCTGCTCGAGCTGGCGAATCACAACGAGACGCCCAACCCCTCCAAGGCGCCGTGGTACTTCCTCGGGCTGCAAGAGCTGCTGACCATGTTCGATCCAATGATCGCCGGCGTGACGATCCCCGGCGTTGCGCTCGTGCTGCTGGCTTTTGCTCCCTACATCGACAAGAACCCGTCACAGCGCCCCGAGGACCGTAAGTTCGCGATCTCCATCCAGACGATCCATCTCATGTTCTGGGCGGTGCTCGTCATCATTGGCTCGTTCTTCCGGGGCCAAGGATTCAACTTCACCTACCCGTGGGACACCGGTCTGCACGGCATCTTCCACTTGTAGGAGCACGTCGGCATGTCCACCGGAACGGTTCTCGCGGTCGCGATCCCGGTCATCGTGGTGCTGGGCGCCGTGGTGGCCTTCGTGTCGCTGCGTCGTCGTGATGCCACGGGCCTCGGGTACCTCTCGCGAGAAACACGTCGCCGCGACGAGCAGGTCACAGCGTCTGCCGAAGCTGGCGATGCCGCTGGAGCCTTCGGCGTCAGCGCGCAGGCTCGGGACCTCGAGCGCTCGGTGGCCCTGGAGCGCCGGCCCGCTCCTGTCGCTGTGGCCGCGCCCGAGATGCCCCAGGACTGGGCGCCGCCTCCTGCATCCCAGGTAGGCGTTACTCGCCGCCAGTTCCTCAACCGGTCCTCCGTGATGCTGATGGCAACCGGCTTGGGCACGTTCAACGCAGCGATGATCGCGTTCTTGTGGCCCCGCCCGACAGGGGGTTTCGGCTCGAAGGTCAAGATCGGCACGGTGGCCTCTGTGGACGAGGCCATCGCCTCGTCGACCCCGGCGGTCAACTTCTCGTACTTCTCCGAAGCGCAGAGCTATATCCAGCCGTACCCGACCGACTCGGCCACGCTGGATGCAGCTGAGGCCGTGTACTCGGGCACCGTGCTCGATGCCATGAAGGCGGGGTACGTCGCACTGTGGCAGAAGTGCCCGCATCTCGGCTGCAAGGTGCCCGTGTGCGGCAGCTCGCAGTGGTTCGAGTGCCCGTGCCATGGCTCGAAGTACAACCGGGTCGGTGAGAAGAAGTCCGGCCCTGCGCCGCGCGGCATGGACCGCTTCGCGGTGACCATCGAAGAGGGAAACGTGTTCGTCAACACCGGCACCGTCGCGCAGGGACCCGCAATCGGCACCGACACCACCGGGCAGGGCCTGGAGGGGCCGCACTGTGGTTGACGTGATTGGGCATGACCTGATCGGGCCCGAACTCATCGGGCAAGGGGTCCCTCAGCTGCTGGCGGCCAGCACCGAGCGGTCTGTCGCGGTCGTGCTGCTGGCCGTCGTGGTGGTCGGTTGGGCCATGTACGTGTTCGTGAACATCCGCCAGGCCAAGGCGGAGGCGGGCAGCGAGATCGAGCTGGCGCCCAACCGGGGCCGTATGCCCGATGACGAGGAACTCGAGGGCCCCAGGCTGGAGAAGGTGCAGGCCTTCGGTGTGCTGATGCTGCTCGTGATGGCGCTGGTGCTGCCCGTGTACTGGATGCTCGAGGGCGGCCGCCGCTCAGGCGCCGAGACGGCGTTCTCAGAAGATGCCGCCAACCGGGGCGAGAGCCTCGCTGCCGAACAGGAATGTACCAACTGCCACGGCGCCGATCTGGGCGGGGCGCGCTTTGCGCCGGTGGTGCTCGACATCGGGCACCAGTTCGTCGACACGGGCTCCTTCATCATCAACACGTCTTGGGAAGCACCGTCGCTCGACGACGTGTTCACGCGTTTCGACACCGACGCCGAGACGCTCGACGAGACGAGCGAGGTGCGCCAGATCCTCGTGTATGGCCGCGGCGTCATGCCCGCGTGGGGCCTTGACGGCGGTGGCCCGTTGAACGATCAGCAGATCGACGATCTCGTCGCCTGGTTATGGCGCGAGCAGATCTCCGATGAAGAGGCGATGGAACGGGCCGCGACCCGCAAGGCAGCAGAGCAGGCCGCGAACCCTGACAAGTCCGAGGGCCAAGTGCTCTTCGAGCTGAACTGCGCGCGCTGTCACACGCCGCGCTGGCCGGGCCGCGGTCCGGCGCAGCTGCCGAACAATGGCGGAACGGTTGATGTGCTTCCTGGTCCGCCTGGCGCTGGCCGCTACGGTCCTTCGCTCAACAGCGTGAGCCTGGGGCGCCTCTTCCCCGAAATTGAAGACCATGTCGCGTTCATCGCCGCAGGTGCGGCCGACAACGTGCCCTTCGGCGAGTTTGCTCGTCTCGGCAATTACGGCATGCCGGGTTTCGGACGGGTGCTGGCCGAAGACGAGATCCGCGCCATCGCCGAATACGAACGGAGCCTCGATCCCGAGAGCCAGACTGCGATTGAGTTCGAACGGCTGCGCGAAGCGGGGGATGACTCATGAGTGCCTCAATCTTGGCGATCGTCAGCTGGGATCCGGTCCTCACCGGCTACCTCGCGGTCATCATCGCTGTGGGCGTGTTGTGCGGTTCGGTGTACTTGCTGCTGGCAACCAACCTCGGTGTGCGACTCGGCTTCTTGGTGGCATGGACCGGCCTGTGGGGCTGGATGCTGCTGATGTCATTGGTGTGGTGGGTCTTTGGCATCGGCTGGATCGGCAGCCAGCCCGGCTGGAACGTCACCCATGTGGCGGCGAACCCAGCGACCGTGCCCGTGGCGGTGGTACAAGACCTCGCCCGATATGACCTCGACCAGGCGCCCCCCGAGTGGACAGAAGTAGACGAGGCAGATATTCGATCGGCAGCGGACAGCCACGTCGTGTGCAACGACGCCGACCCGCGGCGCTTGCTTGCCGTGAACTCGTGCCGGTTCTCCGCTGCGACCGATTTCGTCACCCATCGTGTGCTGATCACTGGCGGCGAGCGCTACCGACCCTTGGGCGTTCCCGACAACGTCGTGACGCAGTACTTCCTCCCGAGTCGCGGGAAGCCGGAGTACGCCGTCGTGCAGATCCAGCCATTCGCGCCGACGCCCGACGTCGATCCGAACCTGGTTGATGACGAAGGCACGGTGATCTTGCCGCAGGCGCAGATCGACGACGACGCGCCCGTCTACTCAATCGTCATGGTCCGCGACCACGGTAGCGTCAGGTTGCGGCCAGCGCTGTTGGCGATCTTCTCCGCGTTGCTGTTCGGCTTGGGCTGTTATCACCTGCACCGACGGGATCAGGCGATCTGGGCGGTGCGCGAAGCTGCTGGCCAGTGACCGATCCCCGAGCAGCTGATGGGCCAGTGACCGACCGGGCAGTGTCGAATCGGTCCGGGATCGGTCAGACTGGCGCCGGAGTTCGACCGACGACGCATTGAGGGGGTCCGTGGGCATGGAGCAGTATCTGCCAGTGCTGGCGCTCGGTGTGCTCGCGGTCGTGTTCGTGCTGCTGAGCATTGTGGCGTCGCGCATGCTGGCACCGCGGCGCGACACGAACGCGAAGCTGGCGCCGTACGAGTGCGGCATCGTCGACCAGGCCGCCATACCCGAACGCTTCCCGGTTCGCTTCTATCTCGTGGCGATGCTGTTCATCATGTTCGACATCGAGATTGTCTTCCTGTACCCTTGGGCAGTGGCCAATGCTCAACTCGGCCTCTTCGGCTTCATGGCGATGCTGCTGTTCGTCGTGGTGTTCTTCCTGTCGTTCGTGTACGAGTTGGCCATGGGCGGCCTCGAATGGGGACCCCGTCGGCGCATCGCGGTGCCCCTGCCGCCCGCGACTCGCAGCGGTGTGACCGGTGTGGTCACGGTTGGCACCGTCGGCCGCGAGGTCGAGGCATGGAGCGGCGTGAGTCAATCCGGTGGAGCGGGCTGATGGCTGGGATCGACGAACTCAAGTCGAAACTCGGTATCGACGACGGCTTGGCCGGGCTCGGGCACAACGTCTTCACGGCGCCCCTGGAAGAGCTGGTGAAGTGGTCGAGGCGCCGGAGCCTCATGCCGGCCACGTTCGGCTTGGCGTGCTGCGCCATCGAGATGATGGCAACGGGCACAGCGCACTACGACCTGGCTCGATTCGGCATGGAAACGTTTCGCGCATCGCCTCGCCAGGCCGACCTGATGATCGTGGCTGGTCGTGTCAGCCAGAAGATGGCACCGGTGCTGCGCCAGATCTACGACCAGATGATGGAGCCCAAGTGGGTGCTCTCGATGGGCGTCTGCGCTTCGAGCGGCGGGATGTTCAACAACTACGCCATCGTTCAGGGTGTCGACCAGGTCGTGCCGGTGGACATGTACGCGCCGGGCTGCCCGCCGGGTCCCGAGACGCTGCTGCACGCGATCCTGGCGCTGCACGAGAAGATTCGCACCGGCGAGCTCACCCAGCGCCGCACTGAGCGCGGCGGCGGAGCGGGCATTGCCCTCGACCACGCCACAGGGGCCCGCTGATGGCGGACGCTGCAGCGCCAGCCGGCACCGACGACGCGGTGTCGAACGACGCCGCGCAGGCCGCTGGGCCAACGGCGTACGGCGTGCCGTGCTCCGACGAGCGCGGCCAGCTCGTCGTGTACCCCAGCCGAGACGAGTATCTCGCCGCCATCGGGATGGCTGCTGTCGACGGATTCGAAATGTGTGTCGACGTGTGTGCTGTCGACAATCTCACCAACCGCACTCGCAGCCTGCCGCGCGGCGTGACGCCCGAGCGCTTCGAGGTCGTCGTGAATCTCCTCGACATGCGCGGCCGCCGACGCCTGCGAGTGCGCACCCAGGTGCCAGCGGACGACCCGCAGGTGCCGTCGCTTGTCGGGCTGTACCAAGGCGTCGAGGCGCCCGAGCGCGAGGCGAGCGATCTGTTTGGCGTTGCCTTTTGCGATCATCCCGACCCGACCCGCATCCTGCTGCCGCCCGATTGGGAAGGTCACCCGCTGCGCAAGGACTACGGCATCGGCGCCATTCCCGTCCAGTTCAAGGCGGTCGAAGGTCGATGAGCGCGACGACTGCTGTCGACGACGCACAGGGGGCGACCAGCGCGACGCGGATGCGCCGTCCCACCGATGCGATATTGCGCATCTCCGAGGACGAAGCACTTGCCGCCGCGGTCGTCGATGAGGAATCGCCCGAAGCCAGTTCGGATGTCAGTTCCGGTGATGGCCCGATGCTCATCAACATGGGTCCGCAGCACCCGTCCACCCACGGAGTGCTCCGCATCGCGATGGAGCTCCAGGGCGAGACAGTGCTGCGCTCCAAGCCCATCATCGGCTACCTGCACACCGGCATGGAGAAGACCGCCGAGGACCTCACGTACCTGCAAGGCCCGACCAACGTCACCCGCATGGACTATGCCTCGCCCCTGTTCAACGAGCTGGTGTTCTGCCTCGCTGTCGAGGACCTGCTGGGAACCGAGATTCCAGAGCGGGCGACCTGGATCCGGATGCTGATGTGCGAGCTGAATCGCATGAGCTCGCATCTGCTCTTTCTGGCGACGAACGGCATGGACCTCGGAGCCGTGGGGATGATGCTGTACGGCTGGCGCGAACGCGAGGACATCCTGCGGTTCTTCGAAAGCGTCACCGGCTTGCGGATGAATCACAACTACATCCGCCCGGGGGGCGTGGCCGCTGATCTGTCCGACGGATGGCAGGACGAGGTCGAGCACATCCTCACGGTCCTGCCCGGTCGGCTCGACGAGTTCGACACGCTGATGACCGGTCAGCCGATCTGGCGCGACCGCACCCAAGGGGTGGGCGTCATCACGGCCGACGAGGCGGTGGCCATGTCGGCCACGGGGCCGCTGCTGCGCTGCACTGGCGAGGCCTGGGACCTGCGACGGACCATGCCCTACCTGGCCTACGACGAGGTTGAATTCGACGTTGTGGTCGGCGCATACGGTGACACGTTCGACCGCTATTCCATCCGGCTGAACGAGATCCGCCAATCGATGCGCATCGTCGAGCAGTGCCTCGACAAGATGCCCAAAGGTCCGTATCGGACCGAGGACCGCAAGATCACCCCGCCGCCGCGCGCACGCATTGACGAGTCAATGGAAGCCCTGATCCATCACTTCAAGATCTTCACCGAGGGCTTTCGGGTGCCGCCGGGCGAGACCTATGTGGCGGTCGAGTCACCTCGTGGTGAGCTGGGCTGCTACCTGGTGTCCGACGGCGGTCCGAAGCCTCAGCGGGTGCACATCCGAGCGCCCTCGTTCGTGAACCTGCAGTGCCTCCCGCACCTCATGTACGGCGGGCTGCTCGCCGACGCCATCGCCGTCATCTCCTCCGTCGACCCGATCATGGGCGAGGTCGACCGATGAGCGTTCGGTTCCGCCGCGCCGGTGTCGGCTCCGCGCCCGACGGCGGGGAGACAGCTCGATGAGTTTCTTTACTGAGGAGAATCTCACCCTGGCGCGCGAGATCATTGGTCGCTATCCGAAGCCGCGTTCGGCGATGATCCCGCTGCTGCATATTGCGCAGGCACAGACCGGCTGGGTGTGCGAAGAGGCAATGGTGGAGATCGGAGAACTCGTCGGCACCACGTCAGCTGAGGTGCTGGGCACCTGTTCGTTCTACGAGATGTTCAAGCGGGAGCCCGTCGGCAAGTACCTCGTGAACGTCTGCGTCACGATGTCGTGCGCGCTGGCGGGAGCCGGTGAGCTCATGCACCACGCCGAGGAACGGCTGGGCGTGCGGGCTGGCGGCACGACGCCCGACGGCATGTTCACGCTCGCTGCGGCTGAGTGTCAGGCGGCGTGTACCGAGGCACCGTGCCTGCAGGTCAACTACCGGTACCGCTATCGAGTGGACGCCGAACAGTTTGACCAGCTCATTGACGAACTTGGCGCCGGTGCACTGGGCCGCGAGATTCCGACGCACGGAACCACCGCACGCATTCGCCAGCACATTCCGTCCGACCGTGCCGTCGGAGCCGTGCCGCCCGATGACGTCAACGAGGCACCGGTGTGGCTGGCGTCGTCGAACGGAGCCGCGGGAGGAGGAGGCTGATGGCCTCGTACACGATCGCGCACGCTCCGGGCTTCGTCGCCAACGACGCGCCGCGGATCGTGACCGAGCGTTTCGATCATCCCGACAGCTACACGCTCGATCGGTACCTCGCGACCAACGGCTACGCAGGCATCCAAACCGCCTTGGAGCGCGCCCCTCAAGACGTGCACAGCGAGATACGCGAGGCAACCTTGCTGGGCCGCGGCGGCGCGGGATTCCCCGCCGGCGTGAAGTGGGGCTTTTGTCCTCCCGGTGTGTGGCCGCGGTACTTGGTGGTGAACGGCGACGAGTCCGAGCCGGGCACGTACAAGGACCGGTTGCTGATGGAACTGGATCCGCACCAGCTCATCGAAGGCTGCCTGATCGCTTGCTACGCGGTGGGGCTCTCGCAGTGCTTCCTGTACATCCGGGGTGAGATGGCGCTCGCACAAGAACGCGTGGCCCAAGCGCTGAACGACGCCTACGCAGCCGGCTGGGTAGGCCGCAACATCTGCGGCACCGAGTTCTCAGTGGACATCGTGCTGCACTCCGGTGCTGGCGCCTACGTCGTCGGCGAGGAGACAGCGCTCATTGAGAGTCTCGAAGGCAAACGCGGCATGCCGCGACTGAAGCCGCCGTTCTTCCCGGCGGCGGTGGGCCTGTACGGCCAGCCCACCATCGTGAACAACGTCGAGACGCTGGCGAACCTGCCGTGGATCCTCCGCCACGGAGCGTCGGCGTTCACCGCCATCGGTACGCCGACCTCGCCAGGCACCCGGATGGTCGCAGTCAGCGGTCATGTCAATCGAGGGGGCGTGTTTGAGATCACCAACGGCACCACCACCTTCCGGGACCTCATCTACGGCGAGGACTTCTGCGCAGGGTTGCGGCCCGATCGCAAGCTCAAGGCGTTCGTGCCCGGAGGCGGCTCGGCCCCCTGGTTCACTCCCGCACAGCTCGATCTGCCATTCGAGGCGTCCGAAATCGGCCCGCAGGGCTCGATGCTCGGCTCCGGCGCAGTGATGGTGATGGACGACACCACTGACATCCCCGCAGCGGCGCTCACGCTGACGAAGTTCTATGCCCACGAGTCGTGCGGAAAGTGCGTGCCGTGCCGAGAGGGCGCGACCTGGCTGGAGCGCATCCTGCGTCGCGTCTGCGACGGCACCGGGACGCCACGTGATCTCGACTTGCTGTTCGAGGTGGGCGCCACGATCTCTCCCGGCGAATTTCCGCACGCTGGCGTGCCCGAACGCGGCCTCGAGCCGAAGTCATTCCCCTACCAGATGACGACGATCTGCTTTGTGGGTCCGTCGGCGTACGCGCCCGTGCATTCCGCGATGACACTGTTCCCCGAAGAATTCGAGGCCAGAGTCGCGCCGAACGCGCACCTCGATGCAGAAGTCGCGCCCGACGGTTCGGTGAACGACGGCTCGATTTCGGAGGTTGCTGTCCGTGTCTGATACCACGACCGCTGACGCAACGGCTGGGCCGAATACCGTGGAGGTGACGATCGACGGTGTCGCTGTCGCGGCCCAGCCCGGCGAGCTCGTGATTGCAGCTGCGGACCGAGCCGGCGTCCATATACCGCGGTTCTGTTACCACGAGCGGATGAGCCCTGTCGGCATGTGCCGCATGTGCCTCGTCGAGATCGACACGGGGCGTGGGCCGCAGCTGCAGCCCTCGTGCATGGTGCCGGTTTCGCCCAACATGACCGTCGCGACCACCAGCGAAGCCACGCGTCAAGTCCAAGAGGGCGTACTGGAGCTATTGCTCATCAACCATCCGCTGGACTGTCCCGTCTGCGACAAGGGCGGCGAGTGCCCGCTGCAGGACCAGACGATGGCCTACGGCCCCGGCGAGTCGCGCTTCGTCGAGGAGAAGCGGCACTTTCCCAAGCCGATTCCCATCTCCGACCTCGTGCACCTCGATCGCGAGCGGTGCATTCTGTGTGACCGCTGCACCCGATTCGCCGACGAGATTGCCGGCGATCCGCTCATCGACTTCGTTGAGCGCGGCAACGAAATGCAGGTGCTGACGTTCCCCGGCGAACCCTTCACGTCGTATTTCTCGGGCAACACCGTCCAGATCTGCCCTGTCGGGGCATTGACCGCCGCGCCCTACCGATTCAAGGCGCGCCCATGGGACCTCAACCAGACTGAGTCCACCTGCACGACCTGCGCGGTGGGCTGCCGGATAGCGGTCCAGTCCTCGCGCAACGAGCTGGTCCGGTATCTCGGCGTCGATATCGACCCCGTGAATCACGGCTGGCTGTGCGACAAAGGCAGGTTCGCCTTCGGAGCTGTGCACAGTCCCGATCGGGTGACAACGCCGTTGCGCGCACGGCCCGAGCCCGCTGCCGCTGTGGCCGACGGCAGCGCGTCAGATCCGGCGCAACGCTTCGAGTCGGTGGACTGGTCACGGGCGCTGTCCGCGGTTTCCGGGGCGGTGTCTGGCGCCCGGCCCGGCACCATTGCCGTGCTCGGCGGTGCCCGAGGCACCAACGAGGATGCGTACGCGTGGTCGAAGCTGGCCCGCACCGTGCTGCGAACCGACCATGTCGACGCGCAGCTCGCAGACGGTCTGCCCGCCGAGCTGGTGGTGGGTCTGCGGTCCGCGACCATCGACGAAGCGTGCAACGCCGGCACCACGCTGCTCGTGTGCGGCGACCTGCGCGAAGAACTGCCGGTGCTGCACCTGCGCTTGCGTGGCGCGGCACGAGCGGGCACCACGCGACTCATCGAGGTGACGCCGACCGAAACCGGCTTGACCCGAAACGCCGTTCGCAGCGAACGGTGCCGCGGCGGCGAGGCGGCCTCGGTGCTGCGTGACCTGATTGACGGCGATGACCCGTTGAGCGAACAGCTGGCGTGCGGCTCTGTGGTGGTTGTGCTGGGCCGCTCGTCGGTCGCCGAATCGGCTGATGCGGTCGCAGAGGTTGCTTCGGTGATCGCCACTCGGGTGCCCCACGCCCAATTCCTGGTCGCATCTCGCCGGGGCAATGTGCGCGGCGCGCTGGACATGGGGCTAGCGCCCGGGCTACTGCCAGGCCGTGCCAGATCGAGCGCGCCTCCCGCCGGGCTCGCAGCCGCATGGGGAGAGTTGCCTGCCGACGTAGGCCATGACGCCACGGGCATCCTGGCTGCGGCCGCCTCGGGCGAGATCGACGTGCTGTTCCTGCTGGGTGCCGACCCGCTCGGCGACTTTCCCGACAGTCTCTTGGCGCGACTGGGCGTTTCCGGCGCGAGGACTGTCGTGGCTGTCGACACGTTCTTGACGCAATCCGCGGCGGAAGCCGACATCTTCCTGCCAGCGGCTGCGTTCGCCGAGAAGTCAGGCACGACGACCAACTTGGAAGGCCGCGTCTCCGCCCTCGGAGACCTCGTCACCTCGCCCGGCTCGGCGCGTCCGGATTGGATGATCGCCGCCGAGTTGGCCGTGCTGTGCGGCGGGGACCTCGGATTCGTGACTTCCGATGAGATCACCGCAGAGATTGCAGCCCTGTGTGCCACTCACGCCGAGGCCGTGGGGCCAGCGCTTGAAGCCGACGGCGTGCTCGCCGTCGGCGCAGCATTCCAGCCGGAGCTTCCGCCCGAAGGGTCCGCCCCGCCCCACGATGGGTACGGCTTGCGCTTGGTGTGCGGACGCACGCTGTATGACGACGGCATCGCCGTGACGCAGACACCGGCGCTCGCGGGGCTTCGGACCGAACTGGCGCTGCGCGTGCATCCGGTCGATCTGGATCGGGTCGGCGTCGCCTCGGGTACCGAGGTGGAGGTGCATTCGGACCGCGGAGCGCTGCGGCTGCGGATCGTGGCGGACGCCGGCGTGGCCCGCGGGAATGCGGCACTGCCGTTCAACGCTGCGGGCGTTGACGTCGGCGTGCTCATCGACATCGAGGCCCCCGTCATCGACGTGCGGATCGAGACACGAATCCCGGGGCGGCCTGGCTCATGACTGGTGACCCGCTGTTCTCCGACGGAGTCGACTGGGGCGACATCGGCGTCATGGGCGTGAAGGTCCTGGTGGCCTTCGGTGCCCTGCTGGTCGCCACCATGTTCATGATCTGGTTCGAGCGCAAGCTGATCTCGGACATGCAGTACCGCATCGGCCCCAACGTCGCGGGCCCCTGGGGCCTGCTGCAGGCGCTTGCCGACGGCATCAAGTTCTTCTTCAAAGAAGACCTTCGACCCGCCAATGCCGACCCGCTGGTGTTCCGGCTGGCGCCCTACATCTCGGCCGTCACGGCGTTCGTAGCGTTCGCCATCGTGCCCGTCGGGGGTGTGTTCACCGACACTGCTGGCCGCAGCGGCACGGTGACCTTGTTCGGCAAGGAAACCATCTTGCAGGTGGCTGATCCTCCCGTGGGGATTCTCTTGCTGCTGGCAATGTCGTCGGTCGCTGTGTACGGCGTGATGCTTGCGGGCTGGTCGTCCGGGTCGAAGTACCCGCTCATCGGCGCGGTACGGGCGTCGGCGCAGGCCGTGTCCTATGAGGCTGCCCTCGGCATGTCGGTGGTGGCGGTCGTGATCCTGGCGGGAACGTTGTCCACTCAGGGAATCGTGGCCGCTCAGGCCGGCGGCGTGAACACGTGGTTCGTCGTCTCGGGTGGTGTCGTGCCGTTCGGGGTTTTCCTGATCGCGGCAACGGCCGAGCTGAATCGCCCGCCGTTCGACTTGGTGGAGGCCGAGCAGGAACTGGTCGGCGGGTTCCACACCGAGTACTCGTCCATCCGCTTCGCCTTGTTCTTCCTGGCCGAGTTCATGAACGTCATCACCATGTCGGCGATCATGACGACACTCTTTTTCGGCGGTCCGGCCGGGCCCATTTTCTTTGGCTGGACCTGGCTGTGGCCCACGGTGTGGTTCCTGGCCAAGGTGCTGGCGTTCCTGTTCGTGTTCGTGTGGTTCCGGGCAACGCTCCCGCGCTTGCGCTACGACCAGCTCATGTCGCTGGGTTGGAAGGTGCTCATTCCGGTGATGCTGTTCTGGCTGATGTTCCTCGGCCTCAAGCAGCTAGCGATCGTGGAGGGTTGGAGCCAGGTGTGGACGGTGATCGCCAGTGCGATCGGGTTCGCCGCCGGCTGGGCACTGCTGTCGGTCGCGCTGAAGGCGGCCAAGCGAAACACCCAGCAACCAGACCCAGACGATGTGCCAATCGATGTGCCAGCGGGAGGTCAGCGCTGATGGGCTATCTCGACGGCTTCAAGGTCACCTTCGGCAAGCTCTTTGACGAGCGAGTCACCACCGAATATCCCCAGGAGAAGCGGCCGAAGCCGCCGCGCTTCCATGGGCGCCACGTGCTCAACCGGTACCCCGACGGCATGGAGAAGTGCATCGGGTGCGAGCTGTGCGCCGGCGTATGCCCAGCGCGCTGCATCTATGTGCGCGGCGCGGACAACCCGCCGGGCGATCCGGTGTCCCCGGGCGAGCGCTACGGCTACGTCTACGAGATCAACTACCTGCGCTGCATCCACTGCGACCTGTGCGTCGAAGCGTGCCCGACCGAGGCCATCACCGAGACGAAGGTCTTCGAGTTCAGCTTCGGGTCCCGGCGCGACGCGATCTACACCAAGGACCAGCTGCTCACTGACGACGACGGCCGGCCGCAGCGCCAGCCATGGGAGCTGTGGCACGAAGGCGACGACGAGCACACATCGGGCTGGATGCGCGCGACGTCGCCGTCGGGCAGGCCTGAGTACGAGGGACGCGTCGGCTGGAGCGCCGAGCTGGGCTACGGCGTGCGTGCACCCGAGCAGGGCCAGCACGCGGATTACGACGATGACGAGCACCCCGCCGCCGAGCATCCCGCCGCCGAGCATCCCGCCGCCGAGCATCCCGCCGCCGAGCATCCCGCCGCCGAGCATCCCGCCGCCGAGCACCTAGGCGATGGGGGGCACGCAGCAGGGGGCGGCCACTGATGGTCGAGGTGATCGTCTTCGCGGTCGCCGCCGCAGCGTGCCTCGCCGGCGCGTTCGGCGTGGTGTTGACACGCAACCCGGTTCACGCGGCGCTGATGCTGGTGATGACGCTGTTCGGCATAGCGGTGCTCTTCGTCGCCCTGCAGGCGCACTTCCTGGCCGCCGTGCAGATCATCGTCTACGCCGGTGCCATCGTGGTGCTGTTCCTGTTCGTGATCATGCTGCTCGGCGTGGACCGGGCCGCCGCGCTGTCGCTGGGGGCGCTGCCGCAGCAACGCTGGGCTGCCGCAGTCTTCGCCATGACTGGATTGGCCGTGCTGGTCTGGCTCGTCGCAGCAGTGGACCGGCTGTTCGACGGAAGCGGCGGCGAGAACGAAGTGCTGACTGATGCGCTGACCGATGCCGCCGCAGCCGACGCTTATGGCACCGGCGTGAACGACCTCGCACATTCCCTCTTCTCGGACTACGTCTACGCCTTCGAGCTGACGTCGCTGCTGCTCATCGTCGCGGTCATCGGCACGGTGATCCTGGCTCGGCGCAGCGAGTACTCCGCAGTGTCCGATGAGGCAAGTCAATGAGCGGCCCGGTGAGTGCCTTGGCGGTGACGACCAGCTGGTACCTGGTGCTCGGTGCGCTGCTCTTTCTCATTGGTGGCTGCGGATTGCTGGTTCGGCGCAACCCGCTCGTGATGCTGATGTGCGTCGAGCTGATGCTGAACGGCGTGAACCTCAGCTTCGTGGCCTTCGCCGACCGATTCGGCGACGTGAACGGGCACACCGTGGTGCTGTTCGTCCTCGTCGTGGCGGCAGCTGAAGTTGTCGTCGGCCTCGGCCTGGTGGTGGCCGTGCTGCGTGCGAGTCCCCGTGCCACAGCGGACGATCTCTCGGCATTGAAGGGCTGAAGTCGTGGTCGAACTGGTCTGGCTCATCCCCGCGCTGCCTCTGGCCGGGTTTGCCGTCCTGCTGCTGGCGGGACCGCGCATCGGCGAGCCTCGAGCCGGCGGGCTGGCGACCGCCGCCAGCGCGGGCTCGTTCTTGGTCACCCTGATCACCTTCGGCGGACTGCTCGGACTCGATGCCGCCGCAGGGGGTGCCGGCGGCCGCGGTGGCCGTTGGCACACCTCGACGCTGTTCGAGTGGATGCCCATCGGCGGCCTCGAGGTAGATGCCGCGCTGCTGGTCGACCCGCTGTCGATGACGATGGCGCTGTTCGTCACCGGCGTCGGCACGCTCATCCACCTGTATTCGGTCGGCTACATGGCGGGCGACCCGAAGTACTCCAAGTTCTTCCTGTACCTGAACCTGTTCCTGTTCTCGATGCTCATGCTGGTGCTCGGCGACAACCTCGTCGTGACGTTCTTGGGCTGGGAGGGCGTGGGCACCTGCTCCTACTTGCTGATCTCGTTCTGGCACGAGCGGCCGACTGCGGCAACGGCGGGCAAGAAAGCCTTCGTCACCAATCGGATCGGCGACTTCGGATTCATGGTCGCCACGTTCTGGCTGTGGACCACGCTCGGCACAGTGTCGTACACGGGCTTGGCCGCGACCGCGCCCGCCTTGGCCAACGGGACCGGAACGGCCGTGTCGCTGCTGCTGCTGCTGGCGGCCGCCGGCAAGTCTGCGCAGCTACCGCTGTACGTCTGGCTGCCCGATGCGATGGAAGGCCCCACGCCGGTCTCGGCGATGGTGCATGCGGCCACGATGGTGACCGCGGGCGTCTACCTGCTGGTGCGGCTGAACCCGGTGCTGACCGACGACGCCTTGCTCATCATCGCCATTGTGGGCGCGGCCACGGCGCTGTTCGCAGCGTTGGGTGCCGTGGCGCAGCACGACATCAAGAAGGTGCTGGCGTACTCCACAATCAGCCAGCTCGGGTACATGTTTCTCGCGATCGGCTCGGGCGCGTACGTGGCGGCCATCTTCCATGTGGTCACGCATGCGTTCTTCAAGGGTCTGCTGTTCTTGGGCTCGGGCTCGGTCATCCACGGCATGGGCGACGAGCAGGACATGCGCCGGATGGGTGGGCTGCGAATCGCCATGCCGATCACCGCGGGCACTTTCATCGTGGGATGGCTGGCCATTGCCGGCGTCCCCCCGTTTTCCGGCTTCTGGTCGAAGGACGAGATCCTGCTGGCTGCATGGGAGCAGCCCGACATCATCGCCGGACCGCTGCGCGTCGGACATCTGCTGTGGATCGTGGGTCTCGTGACGGCCCTGCTCACCGCGTACTACATGAGCCGCCAGACGTTCCTGGTGTTCTTCGGGGGCCAGCGGTGGGACGACAAGGTCCACCCGCACGAGTCGCCGGCAACGATGACGCTGCCGCTCGTGGTGCTGGCTGGCGCAGCTGCGGTCGGCGGCGTGATCAACCTGCCGCTGGTGGGTGATTGGCTGGTGCTCGAGCACTTCTTGGACCCGGTGTTCGCGCACGCCCATCATTTCTCTTCGCCGACTGCCACCAAGCTCGCGCTGGCGCTCGTGGCGACCATTGCCGCGGTCGGCGGCATCGCTGTCGCCGTCGCCGCGTGGCTCCGCTCCCGCATCCCGACCGAGCGTTTGGAACCTGCGCTGCTCGAGAACGTGTTCTACGTCGACTCCTCGATCTCGAAGTTCGTGGGCGGTCCTGGGATGGCTGCGTTCGATGCCGCAGCGAAGGCTGACAAGCGCTTCGTGGACGGCGCCGTCGACGGAGTCGGCTGGCTCGCGCGCTTCGTCGGCCGCATGGTCCGACCGCTGCAGTCGGGCTACCTGCGCCACTATGCATCGGGCGTTGCTGTCGGAGCCGTCGTGCTCGTCATCTGGCTGGCACTGCGAGTTGCCCTATGAGCGGGGCCGCGTTGCTCGCCGCAGCCGATAGCGCCGCGGGTGGATTCCCGCTGTTGAACGCGCTCATCTTGGTGCCCGCTGTGGGGGCCGCGGTCGTGGCGCTGCTGCCGCGCAGCCGACCCGACCTGGCTCGGCCGCTCGGCACCCTCTTCGCAGCAATTGCCGGCGCGCTGTCGCTGTCGTTGGCGTGGCAGTTCGATGCCGCGAACGGGAGCTTCCAATTCGAGAGCACCGTGTCGTGGATTCCCGCGCTGGGTATCTCGTGGCACGTCGGCGTGGACGGCATCTCGTTGTGGCTGGTGGTGCTGACCAGCCTGGTGGTGCCGATCGTGCTTGCCGGCGTCGATCCGCACCACAACCCCAAGCCGTACACGGCCTGGATGCTGCTGTTGCAGGCCGGCTCGATCGGCGCATTCGTGGCGCTCGACCTCTTCGTGTTCTTCGTGATGTTCGAGGTCGTGCTGGTGCCCATGTACCTGCTGATCGCAGGCTGGGGCTATGAGGGCCGCCGCTACGCGGCGATGAAGTTCTTCCTCTACACGATGGCCGGCTCGGCGCTGCTGCTGGTCGCCATCGTGGCCACGGCGGTGCTCGGCTCACCCGACAGCGGGTTGACCTTCGACTTGGTGACGCTCGCCACCACCCAGGGTCTTGCCCAAAACACTGCGCGGCTGTGTTTCGTGGCGTTCGCGATCGCCTTCCTGGTCAAGGTGCCCGTGGTGCCGCTGCACACGTGGCTTCCCGATGCGCACACCGAGGCCCCGACGGCGGGCTCGGTGGTTCTGGCCGCCGTCATGCTGAAGCTGGGCACCTACGGCCTTCTGCGCTTCGGGCTGTACCTGTTTCCCGAAGCCTCCGACTGGGCGGCGCCCGTGCTGGTCACCGTGGGTGTGGTCGGCGTGATCTGGGGTGCCATTACCGCGGCGATGCAGCGTGACCTCAAACGCCTCGTGGCCTACTCGTCGGTAGCGCACATGGGCTTCATCGTGCTGGGCATCTTCGCTTTCACTGCTCAGGCCGTCAGCGGCGGCGTGATCCAAATGGTCAACCACGGCATCAGCACCGGTGCGTTGTTCCTGCTGGTCGGAATGCTGTACGAGCGGCGCCACACCCGCCGGATCGACGAGCTCGCAGGCATCCAGTCCGCGGCGCCCGTGTTCGCGGGCGTATTCACCGTCATCATGCTGTCGTCGATCGGCGTACCAGGCCTGAACGGCTTCGTCGGCGAGTTCTTGATCCTGATCGGCTCGTTCGAGACCCGGCGCTGGTGGACCGTCATCGCAGCGACAGGTGTGATCCTGGCGGCGATCTACCTGCTGTGGGCCTACCAGCGGGTGTTCCACGGACCGCCGGCTGCAGCCGATCGAAAAACCCCCGACCTGCGCCGGGGCGAGCTGGCAACGCTCGCGCCGTTTGTCGTCGCGGTGGTGGCACTCGGCGTGTACCCCAAGCCGCTGCTCAACGCCGTCGAACCTGCTGCTGACAAGCTGCTGGCGCACCTCGAGCTGCACAGCGACTTCAAGCTGGCTGATCCCGCAGTCCCGGTGGTGGTTCGCGATTCTGGCGAACACGCCGATGCTGAGTCCAGTGAAGGCGAGCACAGCGACGCTGGGCACAGCGAGGACGAGCACTGATGACCAGCTTCGAATCGCCGGCTGTCGACTGGTGGGTGCTGAGCCCTCAGATCGTCCTGGTGGCCATGGTGCTCGGCCTCTTGCTGGCGTCGTCGCTTGCCCCGCGTGCGCTGCCCGCCTGGGTCTCCACATGCACGTCGGTGGCGACCGGCGCGGCCGTCGGGGTCATCGCAGTGATCCAGTGGAACTCCGCAGGCTTTACGGCGCGCTCCACCCTGGCTGGAGCGTTCGTGAGCGATGGTTTCAGCCTGCTGCTCACGATGCTGATCGGCGCCGGCGTGGTCATGACCGCGCTGGTGGCCCACAGCGCGCTGGACCGTTACGGCATGACACCGCCCGAATTCGCCGCGCTGTTGCTGGCATCTGCCGCCGGAGCAGTCGTGATGGTCGGCGCGAACGATCTCATCGTTCTGTTCTTGGGCCTGGAGTCGCTGTCGATCGCCCTGTACGTGCTGATCGCGCTTGCCGGTCGCCGCGCCACAGCACGCGAGTCGGCAATGAAGTACTTCGTGCTCGGCGCGTTCAGCTCGGCATTCTTCCTCTACGGCATCGCGCTGGTCTATGGCTCCACGGGCAGCACCCGCCTCAGCCATATCGGTGAGTTCCTGGAGAGCCACTGGCTGCTGGATGAGCACTTGCTGCTCGCGGGCATTGCACTGCTGCTGGTGGGCTTGGGCTTCAAGGTGGCCGCGGTGCCGTTCCACTTCTGGGCGCCCGACGTCTATCAGGGCGCTCCGAGCCCCGTCACCGGCTACTTGGCGTCGATCGCGAAGGCCGCCGGATTCGCTGCGCTGGCGCGCGTGCTGTTCGTGGCGTTCGGCCCCCATCGCGTCGCATGGGCACCGATCGTGGTGGGCCTCGCCTTCGCGACCCTCGCCGTCGGCGCCGTGATGGCCATCACCCAAACTGACGTGAAGCGCATGCTGGCATTCAGCTCGATCAGCCACGCAGGCTTCGTGCTCGTCGGCCTCTCCGCGGCGGGTGGAATCGGATGGTGGGCTGTCGCCGTCGGAGACGAGGCACCGCAGGTGCTCGTGATCGTCGACCATGGAGCGGTCTCGTCAGCGGTGTTCTACCTCGTTGCCTACTCGTTCATGGCGCTCGGCAGCTTTGCCGTGCTGTCGGTGATGGCGTCTTTGGGCGTGCCCTCGCCGGACGCCGTCGAACAGCACCCGCTCAGCCGCTATGGCGGATTGGCTCGTCGGCGTCCCGTGCTGGCGCTTGCGTTCGCTGTGCTGCTGCTGGCCCAGGCCGGCGTGCCGCTCACATCCGGCTTCGTCGCCAAGTTCGAAGTCATCCGCGCCGCTGTCGGAGGCAAGGGCTACGTCCTTGCTGCGGTCGCCATGGTCACAGCGGTGGTGAGCGCGTTCGCCTACCTGCGCGTCGTGCTCGCGATGTATGCGCCCGACAGCGACGTCGACGAAGCGCCGGTGCGCGCCCGAGCCGCCCGCCCGCGCTGGGGCGGCTTGCCCATGACCTCGGTGTTTGCCATCGCCATCGCCGTCGCAGTGACCGTGATCGTCGGCGTGCTGCCCCAGCGACTCCTCGAATGGAGCACCGACGCAGTCTTCGCCCTCGTCCCGTAGTCGACCCCGGCTCTCGCGGAAGCTGCAAAATCGGGCGACAAGCGCTGTTATGAAGAAGTATGATCCAGGTCGTGGCGACTGAACGACTGACTATCTCGTTTGAGGCGGGTCTCACCGGTGCTGTTCGTGAGGCCGCCGCGGCAGATGACCAGAACATGTCTGCTTGGCTGGCTGATGCGGCACGTCGCCGGCTTGTCACGCGGGGCCTTCGCGACGTGATTGCCGACTGGGAAGCCACCCATGGGACGTTCACTGAGGCTGAATTGGCCCGAGCGCGAGCAGAGCTGGGTCATTGACCGCTCTGGTGCTTGGCGCCGGGGCGCTCATCGCGCTTGATCGAGACGATCGCGCTATGTGGGCGCGGCTGCACGCGGCAGAAGAAGCTGGCGACATCGTGGCAGCTCCGGCAGGTGTTATCGCCCAGGCGTGGCGCGACGGCCGACGTCAGGCGCTGCTGTCTCGCGCCCTGATGCACTGCGATGAAGTTGTTCTCGATGGCCCCATTGCCCGCGCCTGTGGCCGGCTCTGCGCAGGCACCGGCACAGCCGACGTGATCGATGCCTCAGTAGCCGTAGCGGCTGCAGAATTCGCGCATCACACTCACACCGCCATCGCAACGTCGGACCCCGACGACATCGAAACTCTGACCTCCGCGCTGGATGCGCGGGTGAGCATCATCGGTGTATGACCGAAGCCGCTTCGTCAGCGACCGGGCGGCGAGAAGGTGATCGTCAGTTGTCGCGAGGCGCTTGTCGACCTGGTGCCCGATGCGGTGCTGGGCGGCGGGCCGCTCAACGTCGCGGTGGCGGCTGCGCGTCTCGGAGTGCCGAGCGCGTTCGTGGGTCGGGTTTCGACGGATTCCTACGGCGAGATGATCTGGGCGCACCTCGAGAGGAATCGGGTCGACGTGCGCGCGTGCCAGCGCGGGTCCGAGCCGACCGCACGCGCAATCGTCGAGCACACATCGAAGCTGAGCTTCCGCTTCGAGGGCGACGACACGGCTGACGCCTGTCTCGATGAGGTGAATCTGACGGTGTTGGGGTCCGGACCGCACATCGTGCACGGCGGCACGCTGGGGATGTTCCGTGGGCATACCGCTGATGTGCTGGCGTCGCTATGGGAGCTGAATGTCGCCGGTCGCCCGGCCGCGATGGCGACTCTGTCGACAGCCGATTGGGCAGGGATCGGAGGTCGCGCAGCAGCCGTGGCGGCCATCACGTGCTCTCGTGCGGGAGCCGATCCGCCGTATCTCGACGAGCTCTGAGCACCGGTGCGGAACTCAGGCTGCGGGCCGGTCGCGCGGCTGGCCTGCAACAGTGGCATAGAGCCAGGCTGACTGGCTAGCGTTGCGAGCCGTGTCCGACCTGTCCGAGCTGTGGCGGAGCTACCTCACCGTCGCCATCTTCGGAGCAGCGGCAGTTGGGATGGCGGCCGCCATGCTCGGCATCGCTCGCCTCCTGCGCCCGCAGCGCCCCACACGCCAGAAACTCATCGCATACGAGAGCGGCGTCGACCCTGTCGGCAGCGACTGGACCCAGAGCCAGATCCGCTACTACGTCTTCGCAGTGCTCTTCGTGCTCTTCGACGTGGAGGCCGTGTTCATCTTCCCCTGGGCGACGCGACTCGAGGTCTACGCCCTGTTCGGCCTCGTCGAGATGGCCATCTTTATCTTCATCTTGGTCCTGGGCCTCTTCTACGCATGGCGCAAGGGCGTCCTGCGGTGGGTGTGAAGGTCTGAGGGGAACAGCTCGATGGCACTCGTTGACAAGGTCAAGCTGCCCAAGCCGCTCTCGTGGCTGCTGAACTTCGGGCGCGCCCGCTCGCTGTGGGTGTACCAGTGGGGTTTGGCGTGCTGCGCCATCGAGATGGGTGCCGCATTCGGCTCACCTCGCTACGACGTGATGCGTCTCGGCGTCATCCCGCTTCCGGCCAGCCCGCGCCAAGCCGACCTCGTGGTCGTGTCCGGCACGGTCACCGACAAGATGGCACCGGTCATTCGCCGCCTGTACGAGCAGATGCCTGAGCCGAAGTACGTGATCTCGATGGGCTCGTGCGCCAACTGCGGCGGCCCCTATTGGGACAGCTACTCGGTGACCAAGGGCGTCGACCAGATCATTCCGGTAGACGTGTATGTCCCGGGTTGCCCGCCTCGCCCCGAGGCGTTGCTCGAAGGCATTGTGCTGCTGCAGGAACGGATCCAGCGCGAGGACATCGCTGAACGCTGGAAGGGTGAGCCCATCGTGGTGCCGACCCCGGCGCCGGCACCGACACGGGTGCCGCCTCCGGCGCCAGCGGTGAGCGCGGTGCCGCCTCCGGCGCCAGCGGTGAGCGCGGTGCAGGTGTAGGCATGGCCGACGACGACGCACAGGCTGGCGACGCGCTCGTCGACGAAGCGCGAACTGCGCTCGCGGCCGAGCTTTGCGAACTGCTCGGCGATGCCGTTGCCGAGACACATATCCAGCCCGGTCAGAACCTCTGGGTCCGTATCGACTTCGAGCACTGGCACACCGCAATGCAGTCGCTGCGCGACGCCGGCTTCAACTACTTCGGCTTCCTGTCGGCGATCGACTGGTCAGACGCCCCCGAAGGCCGCTACGAGGACACCGAGTTCGACGACACGTTCGATGATGACGACGCGTCCAGTTCGACCGCCGAACAGACCGTGCGCCACGGCGGCGGCGAAGCCCGCTTCGAGCTCCTCGCCCACCTGCACGCTCCCACCCGGCACCAAGCGATCATCATCAAGTCCGACATCCCCGACGTCGACGGCGCGCCGGCAGCGGTGCCGACGATCACCGACGTGTTCGACGGCGCTGACTGGCACGAGCGCGAGGCGCACGAGATGTTCGGCATCCATTTCGAAGGCCACCCCAACTTGGCGCATATCTACCTGCCGACCGAGTTCGAAGGCCATCCGCTGCGCAAGGATTTCCCCCTGCTGGCCCGTGCCGTGAAGCCGTGGCCGGGCGTGGTGGACATCGAGGAAATCCCGCCCGAGCTCGAAGCCCAGCTCGAGGCCGAGGTAATGGCCGAGTTCGAAGCGTCAGGTGCAGCCGGATGAGCCGGTCCTCCGCGGCGACATTGCGTGAACAGCAGGCCTACGTCGCTGCTCAGGCGGCCGACGCCCGCGTCAATGTCGAGCTCGACACCGGCGACATGCTGCTCAACATCGGGCCGCAGCACCCTGCCACGCACGGCACACTGCGCATCGCCTGCCAGCTTGACGGCGAACAGGTCATTACGGCTGACCCGGTCATGGGCTACATGCACCGCGGATACGAGAAGCTGTGCGAGGTCCGCACCTTCCCGCAGTGCACCACCCTCATCAACCGCATCGACTGGCTGGGCAGTTTCGCCAACGAAGTGCCGTTCATCCTGGCCGCCGAGCAGCTCATGGGCGTCACCGCACCGCCCCGAGCGCAGTGGATCCGCACGATCCTGTTCGAGCTGAGCCGCATCGCCAACGTGTCGCTGTTCCTCGGCGACATGGGCGTGCAGGTCGGCGCACTGACCCCGGTGTTCTTCGCCTTTCGCGACCGCGAACGAGTCCTCAACCAGATCGAAGAGGTCACCGGCGGGCGCTTCCACCCCAACTTCGACCGCATCGGCGGCCTCAAGGACGATCTGCCCCGGGGCTGGATCGCCGAGACGCATGCCGTCATGACCAAGATGCGCGAGTTCTGCGACGAGATGGAGGACCTGCTCGTCGGCAATGAGATCTTCCAGGCCCGGTGCCGTGGCGTCGGCATCATCCCACCTGAGGTGGCGCTCAGCTACGGCCTGTCCGGTGCCAACCTGCGTGCCAGCGGCGTCGACTGGGACCTGCGCCGCGACGCCAACCCCGGCCTGGCGTGGGATCAGATCGACTGGCGTGTCTGGACGCACCCCGGCGGCGACTCGTTCGCCCGCTACTGGGTGCGGCTGCAGGAGACACGCGAGGCCACCCGAATCGTCGACAAGCTGCTCGATGGCATCCCGTCCGGACCGATCATGGCCAAGGTGCCTCGGATCATCAAGGTGCCCGCCGGCGAGGCGTACGTGTCCACTGAGAATCCGCTCGGAGAGATGGGCTACTACGTCGTCTCCAAGGGCGGGCTGGGGCCGTTCCGGGTGAAGATTCGCACGCCCAGCTTCAGCAACATCTCGATCGTGCCGTGGGTGATGCGCGGTACCTACGTGCCCGACATCATCACCATCTTGGGCTCGCTGTACTTCATCCTCGGGGACATCGACCGGTGAGCCCTGAGCTCGTGGGACTGGCCTACTGGGCCGAGACCAGCATCAAGTTGGGCATTGCGCTGGCCGTCATCCCGACGGCCTCGCTCATCTTGGTCTACCTGTTCCTGTTCAAGATGATGGCGTTCATGCAGAGCCGGCTGGGGCCCAACGACACCGGCCCATACGGCTCGTTGCAGCTCATTGCCGAAGCAGTGAAGTTCCTCCAGAAGGAGGACATCAATCCCGCCGCCGCCGACCGGCGGGTCTTCCGCTTGGCACCGGTGGTGGTGCTGGCCTCCACGTTCTTGCTGTACGTCGTGCTGCCGATGGGCCCCGACGCTGTCGTCGAAGCGCTCGACACAGGGATCTTCTACGCCATGGCGGTCTCGTCGCTGTCGGTGCTGGGCATCCTCATGGCTGGCTGGGCGTCAGCCAACAAGTACGCGTTGCTCGGTGGCCTGCGGGCGGCGGGCCAGCTCATCGCCTACGAGCTGCCGCTGATCCTTGCCGTCATGGGCGTGGTCATCCAGGCCGACTCGCTCAACCTGCAAACGATCATCGAGGCTCAGGCCTCCGGCGAGATCTTCGGCATCGGCTGGATCGGCAACCCGTTCATCCTCACCCAGTTCGCGGGCTTCTTGATCTTCATGATCTCCGCGCAGGCTGAGCTGACTCAGACCCCGTTCGACATGCCCGTCGCTGAGACCGAGCTCGTCGGCGGTTTCCACATCGAATACACGGGCTTTCGCTTCCTGCTGTTCTTCATGGCCGAGTTCGGCACGGCGTTTGCGTTCGCAGCGCTGGCATCGGTCATGTTCCTGGGCGGCTGGTGGATTCCCGGCTTCGCCATCGACGCCCCGATCCTCAACGTCCTCGGACCGGGGGTGATGCTCGGCAAGATCCTCTTGGTGTCGATGCTGATCTTCTGGGTCCGCTTCACGTACCCGCGGCTGCGCGAGGACCAGCTGCAGAAGTTCGCGTGGAAGGTGCTGATCCCGCTGGCGCTCGCGAATATCGTTCTGACCGGAATCTTCAAGGTCGTGTTTTGAGATGGGCAGGTTCTAGATGTCACTGCTGCCAGGCTTGGTCAAAGGACTCGGCGTCACGGGCAAGACTGCCCTGCGCACGCTGTTCCCAAATCGCGGCCTGCGCACGCTGATCCCCGCCCCGCAGAAGGGCGCGGTCACCGTCCAGTACCCGCACGAGAAGGAAGCACCTCCCGACCGCGCACGCGGTGTCATCGCACTGCACGAGGAGAACTGCACGGCCTGCATGCTGTGCTCGCGGTCATGTCCGGATTGGTGCATTTACATCGAGGGTCACAAGGTCAAGGCGCCGCCTCGGCGCGCCGGCGGCAAGGCCCGCACGGTCAATTTCGTCGACCGGTTCGACATCGACTACGCGCTGTGCATGTACTGCGGCATCTGCGTCGAGGTCTGCCCGTTCGATGCACTGTTCTGGACGCCTGAGTACGAATACTCCGAACCAAGCATCGCCGACCTGCTGCACGACCGCATTCGCCTCGGCGAGTGGATGGAGACCGTTCCGGATTTCGGTGCCTACGAGCCCGGCTCGGAGCAGAAGGTCCGCGACGTGCCCTCCTTCGGACCCGATGACATGGCGCCCGTGCGCAAGCTGGGCGCCGATGATGCAGTGCCGGCAGCCGTTGAGGCCGACGGGTAGGGGCTGCGGGGATGATTGCGCAGAACATTGCCTTCGGCATCATCGCGGCAGCTGTCGTGCTGGCCGCGGTCGGCATGGTGACGACGCGCAACGTCGTGCACGCGGCCCTGTTCCTCGTGGCAGTGCTGGGCGGGCTGGGCGCGCAGTACATACTGCTCACTGCCGAGTTCATCGCCACGACACAGGTGCTCGTCTACATCGGCGCAGTGATGGTGCTGTTCCTGTTCGGCATCATGCTCACCCGAGCGCCCATAGGGCGAACGCCCCAGATGACCGGCCCGTCGTGGCCGGTCGCCGTCATCGCCGCCGTCGCGCTCGGTGGCGTGGTGGTCTACGCCCTGCTGAATGAGTTCGGCAGCGACTCACTGCGCGACGACGGCCACGTCTTTCGGACAGCGGACGTGGGGGACTCGGTCTTCTCGCAGTACATCATCCCGTTCGAGGCCGTCTCAGTGCTGCTGCTCGCAGCGCTGATCGGCGCCGTTGTGCTGGCGCGTCGGGACTGACGGAAACGAGGTGATCACGTGTTGCTGAACCAGTTCCTGCTGCTTGGTGCGGTGCTGTTCGCCGTGGGCGTGTATGGCGTGCTGGCGCGTCGCAACGCCGTGATGGTGCTGATGTCCATCGAGCTGATGCTGAACGCAGTGAACCTCAACCTTGTGGCATTCGGGGTGCAGCACGACGTGGTGTCGGGGCAGGTGTTCGCCCTGTTTGTCATCGCGGTGGCAGCCGCAGAGGCCGGCGTGGGCCTGGCCATCGTTCTGCTGCTGTACCGCAACCGCAAATCGATCGCGGTCGACGAGTTCGACCTCATGAAGGGCTGAACGCACGCCCATGTGGATGCTCGAGAACGCGTACCTGATCCCGCTGATCCCGGCGATTTCCTTCGTCGTGATCTTGCTGTTCGGCCGCAGCGTCATCGGCGCGGACCGGGTGCATCGCGTTGGCATCGCCGCTGTGGGCATCGTGTGGGTGCTCTCGATGATCGCTGCGGTGCAGTGGATCAACCACACCGACGACGGCTCTGGCGAATCGCAAGCCTCCGACGACCACGCGCTGATCTCGGTCAGTGAGGGCCATTCAGCTTCAGGCTTGATGGCCGCCGAGACCGACGGTCATGCCGAAGAGGGCGGCGACGGCGCCGCGGATGACGGCCACGGCGTTGCCGACGGTCACGGCTCGGTGGGCACGGAACCCGTCATCAGCACCTACGCGGGTTGGTGGTCCAACGCGGGTGTGGATTTTGCTGTCGGCACGCTCGTCGACGGCCAGACGGTGCTGCTGCTGATCGTGGTCACGTCGATCTCGCTGCTGGTGCACATCTATTCCAGCGAGTACGTGAAGGGCGACCGCCGCTTCGTCCACTACTTCGCCTTCCTGAGCCTGTTCACCGCCTCGATGCTCCTGTTCGTCATGGCACAGAACCTGGTCCAGATGATCGTGGGCTGGGAGCTAGTGGGCGTGTGCAGCTTCGTGCTCATCGGTCATTGGTGGGAGGAACGGCCCAACACCGACGCGTCGCTCAAGGCGTTCTTCACGAACCGCGTCGGCGACATCGGCCTGCTGATCGGCGTGATCATCCTCTACGGCACGTTCAAGACGTTCGACATCGACGCGATCAATCGGGCAATCGGCGCGCAGGGCGGCGACCATCACTTCGCCCTGCTCATGGCTTCGATAGCGCTCATGGCCGCGGTGGCGTCCAAATCGGGCCAGTTCCCGCTGCACACGTGGCTGCCCGATGCCATGGCCGGTCCGACGCCGGTTTCGGCGCTCATCCACGCGGCGACCATGGTGGTGGCGGGCGTGTACATGATCGGCCGGTTGTATCCGGTCTTCTATGAAGGCCTCTCGATCGGCAGCTCCTCGATCAACCTCATGGCGTTCATCGGCGGCTTCACGGCGCTGATCGGTGCCGGGCTGGCCTTCGCCCAGTGGGACATCAAAAAGGTGCTGGCGTATTCCACCGTCAGCCAGCTCGGCTACATGGTGATGGCGTTGGGCGTGGGCGCGTGGACCGCAGCGATGTTCCACCTGTTCACACACGCCTTCTTCAAGGCCTGCTTGTTCCTGGGTGCCGGCTCAGTCAGCCACGCCGCCCACCACACCTTCGACATGCGAGAGATGGGCGGCCTGCGCAAGCACATGCCGCACACCTACAAGACGTTCGTGATCGCAACCCTGGCGCTCGCGGGCGTGTTCCCGTTTGCCGGGTTCTGGTCCAAGGATGAGATCCTGCTCGGAGCCCTCGCAGGTCAAGAACGCGCCTATCCGCTCATGCTCATCTTCGGCTGCGTAGTGGCGTTGATGACCGCCGCGTACATGACGCGGGTCATCTGGTACACGTTCTGGGGCGAATACCGGGGGCACGGCCACCCGCACGAGTCGCCCAAGCTGATGACGGTGCCGCTGTGGATCCTCGCAGTGATGGCCGTGGTGGCGGGCGTGTTCAACCTGCCGTCAGGGGTGCTGTCGCCGTTCGGGCTGGAAGGCTTCGCGCACCGCGTCCAGACCTATGCCGAGCCGTCGATCTACCTGAACGCCGTCGGGCTGTCGCATCCCGACCCGTCGCTGATTCTGGCGTTGGTCGGCCTTGCGCTGGCCCTGGCCGGCATCGCCATCACGTTCCTGTACTACTGGCGCAACGCCGGCCCGCACGGGCTGACCGAGCGCAACCGCTACGCCAAGGCGGGGTACACGTTCCTCGAGAACAAGTACTACCTCGACCACCTCTACACCGACATCGTCGTCGGCTCGATCAAGGCGCCGATCGCGCGGGCTGCCGACTGGGTCAACCAGAACGTGATCGACAAGGTCGTGGACACCGCCGCAGAGACGGCTCGCGACAGCGGTCGGTGGGTATACCGCTGGATCGACCAGGGCACCATCGACGGCGGCGTGAACGCCATCGCCAGCGGTGCCGATGCGGGCGGTCAGGGTCTGCGGGGCATGCAGACCGGAAAAGTCCAGAACTACGGCTCACTGCTGTTCGGAACAGCAGCGGTCGCCGCCATCGTGTTCGTGATCGTGTTGTGACCGGCCAAGCCATGCCCAACGGTTGCCAAACCGGTCACCGCCAGATGATCGAGAGCTAGGGAGAGACAGCGTGGACGCAACTGGATTCGACGCTTGGGCGCTGAGCCTCGCAGTGTTCCTGCCGGTCATCGGCGTGCTCGTGATGATGGTGGTGCCAAGCGCCCGCGAGGCCGAGCTAAAGCTGATCGCACTGCTGTCCTCGCTGGCGGCGCTCGCCGTGGGCGTGTACCTGCTGTTCAGCTTCGATTACGGCAATGCCGGGACGCTGCAGTTCGTCGTTGAGAAGGGCTGGATCAACGCGATCCATTCGCAGTACATCGTCGGCCTCGACGGGTTGTCGATGCCGCTGCTGATCCTGTCAATGGTGATCGTGCCGCTGTGCATCATCTACTCGTGGGACCACATCCCCGAGCCGGGCAACGCCAAGGCGTTCCTGATCCTGATTCTGATCCTGGGCTCGGGCATGAACGGCACGTTCGTGGCGCAGGACCTGATCCTGTTCTTCGTCTTCTTCGAGGTCGTGCTGCTGCCGATGTACTTCATGATCGGCGTGTGGGGCGGCGAGAACCGGCGCTACGCCTCGCTCAAGTTCTTCTTGTTCACGCTGTTCGGCTCGGCGCTGATGATTGTCAGCTTCGTGGCACTGTTCTTCCTGTCGCGCGACGGCAGCGGCGCATTGCTGGAGACGTTCGACATGCGCGAGCTCTCCCGCGTCGCCGGTGTCGGGATCACTGCGGGCACACAGGCGCTGGTGTTCGCCGGCCTGTTCATGGGCTTCGGCATCAAGGTGCCGATGTTCCCGTTCCACACTTGGCTGCCCGACGCCCACACCGAGGCGCCGACGGTCGGCTCGGTCATCCTGGCGGCAATCCTGCTGAAGCTCGGCACCTACGGTTTTGTGCGGATCGCGTTGCCGTTCCTGCCTGAGGGAGCGAAGTCCTGGGCACCGTGGATCGGCTTGCTCGCAGTGATCGGCATCATCTACGGCGCATTGGCCTGCCTGGCACAGACCGACATGAAGCGGCTCATTGCCTTCAGTTCGGTGGCGCACATGGGTTTCGTGATGCTGGGCATCTCCACACTGACCGAGTTCGGCATCAACGCCGCAGTGTTCGGCATGGTGGCGCACGGGATCATCACTGGGATGCTGTTCTTCGTGGCCGGATCGGTGAAGGAGCGGTACCACACGCTTGAGATCAGCCGGCTGGGCGGGCTGCTCAAGTCCGCGCCGCGAATGGGCTGGATCCTCGGCATCTCTGCGATGGCCTCGCTGGGTCTTCCCGGGCTGGCCGGCTTCTGGGGCGAATTCCCGGCGATCCTGTCGGCCTACAACCCTGGCGCTGGCTTGCCCGAGGAAACGTTCCGTACCTACATGGTCATCGCTGCGGTCGGCACGGTGCTTGCCGCCGGTTACTTGCTCTGGCTGTTCCAGCGCAGCGCATTCGGCGAGCCGAGCGCGGAGTGGGATGGGCACGTCATTGCCGATGTGAACCGCTTTGAGTGGGTGGCGTGGACACCGTTGCTGGTGGCAATGGTGCTCTTTGGCATCTTCCCGAATCTGATCTACGGCATGGTCGATGACGTGTCGCACGGCATCGCCGAGAGCATCGCGGCGGCGACGGGGGGCTGACGATGGACGTGATGCTCGCCTTCGTACGACCTGACCTCGACTGGCATGCGCTCGCGCCCGAGCTGACCCTGCTGGCTGTGGGCACGCTCGTCACGGTTGCGGACATCGCGTTCGACGACAAGGTGCGCCGCCTGATGCCGACGCTGGCCGGCGTCGGGTTGCTGGCGACGCTGATTCCGATCCTGACCCTGGCCACGGACGGTGCCGAGCGGCCCATGTTCGACGGGGCGTACGTCGTCGACGATTTCTCGCTGGTGCTCAAGGCGCTGTTCGTGCTGGCCGGCTACATCGTCGTGCTGATGTCGGTGGACTACGTGCGCGACGGTGACTACTACGAGAACGAGTACTACACGCTGCTGCTGACGTCGCTGCTGGGCATGGTGATGATGGCCAGCTCGCGTGACCTCGTCAGCGTGTTCGTGGCCCTGGAGCTGCTGTCGATCCCGGCGTACATGCTGGCGGCGTGGCGCAAGGGCGGTCCGCGCTCGAATGAGGCGGGCCTGAAGTACTACCTGATGGGCGTGTTTGCGTCCGCAGTGATGCTCTACGGAATGTCGCTGCTGTTCGGCGTGACCGGCGGAACCGACTTCGGCACGATTGCAGCAGGGTTGAGCGGTGACTCAAGCCCGCTCGTCATCGTGGCGGTCCTGTTTGTGCTGATCGGGTTCGCTTTCAAAGTCTCGGCGGTGCCATTCCACACCTGGGCGCCCGACACATACGAGGGCGCACCCACGCCGGTGACGGCATTCCTGTCCGTCGCGTCCAAGTCGGCTGGCATGGTGGCGCTGCTCGGGCTGGTGTTTGTCGCCTTCGAGGGCGCTGCCGATGTGGTGCAGCCGTTCTTCTGGGTGCTGGCTGCGGTCACGATGACCGTCGGCAACCTCATTGCTTTGCGTCAGACCAACATCGTGCGGATGCTGGCCTACTCCGGCATTGCCCAAGGCGGCTTCATGCTGGTGCCGTTCGCAGTGGCCTTCGAAGGCTCGTCCGCGACGCTGGCCAGCGCACGGGAGGCGGTGGTCGTCTACATGATCATCTACGCCTTCATGAACTTGGGGGCGTTCAGCGTGGTGCTGGCGGTGTCACGCCGGACTCGTTCGGGCGCGATCACGAGCTACGGCGGGCTGTTCAGCTACGCGCCGGGTCTGACAGTGCTGATGACGCTGTTCCTCGCATCGCTCGCGGGCATCCCGCCTGCGGGTGGCTGGTTCGCGAAGTTCGTGGTGTTCCGGACGCTGGCGGATGCAAGCACGCCTGCGGGCTGGGTGCTGGCCGCGCTGGTCGCGGTGAACGCCGTCATCGCGTTCGGTTACTACGCGCGGGTGCTGATGCAGATGTGGTTCCAACCAGTGCCTGAAACCGTCGAGGTCGGCATCGACGCATCCACCGACGAGCCCGCCGATCTGGAATCTGCTGGCGCCGAACTCGAGCCGGCGGCCGTCGAGGACGGTGCTGGCGTCACCGTCGAGACGCGTGAGCGCCGCACGTTGCTGGTGCCCTTCGTGCCGGGACCGATCCCGATGACCGGCGCGTTGGCCGCGGCTCTGGTGATCACGGCCCTCGCGACGCTGGTCACCGGCATCTTCCCTGGGCTGGTCAGCCACTTCGGAGACGTCTCAACGTTCAATATCGGCGGCTGATCCGGCCGTTCTTGGGCACACGCCGCGGGACGCAGGCTTGTCACGGCTCGCCGACGGTTCGTAGGTCACGGGATTCGTGGGTCACGGGATTCGTGGGTCACGGGATTCGTGGGTCATGGGATTCGTGGGTCATGGGATTCGTGGACAACGGAACGGCGCAGCGCTCGCATGGCCTCCAGACTGGAACTGATGCCCGAACTCCTGCGCTTTGACGCGTACATGGACGAAGCCTTGTACGGCACTGCAGGCTTCTACGAACGCGGAGGTCATCCGGGTTCGCGTGACGGCGACTTCGCGACGTCGGTTGAGCTGGGCTCGTTGTTTGCACGGTGCGTGGCGAACTATCTGGACCGGACGTGGGTCGAGCTGGGCTGCCCCGATCCCTTCGTCGTTCTCGAAGGCGGTGCAAGTCGGGGGACGCTGTGCCGCGATGTGCTTGCAGCAGTCGACGGCTGCCGTGATGCAGTTCGCTACGTGATGGTCGAACGGACCGAGTCGCAGCGTCAAGCAGCGCTGGGCATTGCCGGCGAGGCCGCGGCGTTGGCTGACCTGCCCGCAGGGCCGTTGGTGGGCGTCGTGGTGGCCAATGAGTTGCTCGACAACTTGCCGATCCGCCTGCTCGAGCGTGCGCCGGCCGGCTGGGATGAAGTTCATGTTGAAGTCGGACCGCAGCACACGACGCAGGTCCGCCAGCCTGCGCCTGATGACGCCAGCGCGATGGCGACCGCGCTTGCACCCGACGCGCCCGTCGGCAGTCGGATTCCGCTGCAGCTGCGCGCCTCAGTCTGGGTACGAAGGGCGCTGAGGCTGCTCGAAGCAGGCCGAGTGCTCATCTTCGACTACGGCATGCGTACGACAGCCTCCCTGGCGCAGCGACCGCAGGACGAGTGGCTGCGCACCTACCGCTCCCAGCGTCGGGCCGACGATCCGCTCGAAGCGCCAGGCACTGCTGACATCACGTGCGAGGTGGCGTTCGATCAGCTGCCGTTGGGCGCGAAGATGTCGCCGCAGGCCGGTTGGCTCGGTGCGCACGGCATCGAGTCGATGACCGCAGCCGCGCGTGCGCTGTGGGAACGCAGCCGCGCCAACCCCACCGCCGAGACCCTCGCTGCACGAGCGCTTCTTGACGAAGCCGCCGCACTGGTCGACCCTCGCAGCTTCGGTGCGTTCTGGGTCGCCGAGTGGCGCGTCGGCTGAGCTGCGACAACAACTCCCCTGATGCAAGTCAGCTGATTCTGCAGTGGGGAGGTGTGGGGTGGCCTTCGGTGTGCAGATTTCGCTGGCAGCTGATCTCGTGGGCAAGGCCTAACTATTCAGGTTCCCGAAGTAGGTCGACGAGCTCCCACACATTGGAGCTCGGATTTGCACCAGGTTCGGAGCCATTTCGAGCGTGCTGCTCGCGAAGTGCTACTGCGCGTTGCTTGGCAGAGTCGTAGGCGATGAGGAGATCGACGATGCTGCCTGGATCAAAGCGCTTGGCCTGGACGATACCGAGATCCTCTGCGCGGCGCTGGGCGTGATGACGATCAATGTGGGCGGTCTGGTCTTCGAGATGGAGGAGGAGCCACAGCTCAAAGCACGGGTTGGAGAGGGCGACATAGATGTCGCTCTGACGCGCTTCGTTCAGTGCCTGGGGGAGGTTCGGGTGCTCATCGATGTCAAATACACACCAGATCTCGTCGTAGTAGGCGTCGTGGGATCGCCGACTCGACTGCCGCCGAGCTTGTTGATGCTCGCGGGCACGCTGGACGAGGGTGAGCGGAGCGAGGCCGGATTCTGCGAAGTCGATATGAACTCGACGATCGCGACGTGCCCATTGCGCTAGGTAGCCCGGTTCAGTGACGGTCCCTTCGGTCAGGACGCGAATAATGCGAAGCGGCTCCCGTCGTCGCGGCACACGCCGCGTAGTGACTCCTTTGGGCCGGTTCATCTATTGACGAGGTCCAAACCAATGCGAAGCTCGCCGGGGTCGACGGCTGGCACGGCGCCGAATCGACCCTGTAGGTAGCGTCGACCGAGAGCCTCGTCCCGTCGCGGCCGGAAATCGGCGAGAGGGTAGATGGATGTTGCTCCTTCGTGATCCTTCTCCGCGAACCAGATCTGGTCTCGTCCGAGCACTGCGTCATCGGAGTCACCGAGCACATCGACGTCGTGGGCGTTGAAGATCAACTGTGCGCAACGTCGGTTCATGTCGGGACTCTGGAACATCCCGACGAGCATTAAAACGAGGTGAGGGTGCAGACTCGTGTCCAACTCGTCGGCGAGAAGAACGTGTCCTCCATCGAGTGAGTCGAGGACGGGGCCGATAAGGCCCACCCACACCATGGTGCCCTCTGATTCATCCTCGGGGTCCAAGTCGACATCTCCTGTTGAGCCTCGGTGCTTGAGGCGCACGGAATCGGCGAAGACGACCTTGGTCTCTTCATCGGTCGCGTCGGGGGCGCCTTCCTCGCCTTCGAGGATCCGGAGAGCTCGTTGTAGACGCTCGGCAACCTCGGGGTCGACGGGCGCTCGCTCGATATCGGTGACGCCGAGGTCTGCCGCCCGAACGAATGCCATGACGCGCTCTTTGGTCTGGGGGTCGTTGACAAGTTCTGCGGTTCTGACGACTCGGGAGGCTCGATTCGACGATTCGGCAAGCCTGAGGTTGCGAAGGAACCAACCAAAGAGTGGCCCAAGCTGCTCGTCGTCGGCAGCTCCTGCAACTGACAACAGCAGCGCGTTGTCGCGTAGCAGCTGGCGTAGCGCCCGCCCTGTAGAGCGGAAGGGCGGCCCGAACGTGAGGCCGTCCAAGTTACGGTCAAAGACCAGAGCCTGGCGCCCCTTGGGGTAGTGGTACGCGTATTCGCCGAGGATGCGCTCGTCGTCGACCTCGAAGCCGTACTGCCAGGTCACGCCTTCGAAGATGAGCTCGATCGCGAATCGGCTCGGGCGAGTACTGAAAACGTCATCGAGGGCGAAGGCTCTTCGGTCGATACCGCTGGAGCGTGTGCCGGAACGAAATGAGCTGACGACAATGTTGCGCATGTCGGCGAGTGCATACAACATCGTGGACTTGCCGGATGCGTTGGCCCCGAAGAGACCCGCGGCAGGCAGGACGCCGATCGCTCTAGACGAGGACCGCGTGTGGATTTCACGGCGCACATCGGGGAGGGCAAGGCGCGTGGCGAGAAGGGAGAGATGGACCTCGTCTCGGTACGAGCGCACGTTGTCGGCGGTGAACGACAACAACACGCTCGACGCGGGAACCTCTGATTGGCTGCTCATTTCGCCATTATCGTGACAAATCCTCGGGTAGCGCAAGTTCGTGCGGCATTGACTGCCATGATAGGCCCTGATACGAGAAAAACTCTCGCTAATCGTCTTCAGACGTGATCTAGACGGCGCCAGCCCTCAGAGCGTGCCACAGGCGGTTGCACTACTGAGTGCGCATAGGAGGCTGCACATCTTGCAAATCGAACACCATCACCTCAAGACCTTCGCCGACGACGTGATCAACCTCAGTCGGGAGGTCGCCAATGAGAAGCGCAAGCAGGTCAACACCCTGCGTGATCGTCTCGAGACCCACATCGCGGCGAACCCCGGATTCGCTCTAGTGAAGATGCTCCATGCGGGCAGTGTGGCCAAGGGCACCGCTCTGCGGACCGTCAACGACTTCGACGTAGCGGTCTACGTTCGCAGCGAAGATGCACCTGCGGATGCCTCGTTGATCGACTGGATGACCGAGCGTCTCCGGGAGGCGTACGAGGGCCTCATCGGCGACGACCAGGTCCAGTCCGGCACCCACTGCGTCACGATCACTTTCAAGGGCACCGGGACCGTCGTAGATGTTGTGCCTGTCCTCTACGAGGGCGACCCGGACGATCGGGGATACCTGGTAGCACGTGACACGGGCGACCGACTGCTCACAAGCGTTCGTCTCCATCTCGAGTTCATCCGCAAGCGTAAGGCTGCAGCGCCGACCGACTTCGCTCAGATCGTGCGCTTCGTGAAGTGGTGGATCCGTAACCAGAAGATCGAGCACGGCGATCAATTCCGGTTCAAGTCATTCATGGCCGAGTTGATCGTCGCCGACATGATCGACAACGGGGCCGTTCTGTCCGACTACGTCGCCGGGCTTGAAGCGTTCTTCAGCGGCGTCGTCAATTCCGAGCTTCGCGGCCGTATCGCGTTCGCCGACTACTACAACGTGTCAGAGCTGCCCGCGGCGGGTGCCGACCCCATCGAGATCATCGATCCGGTCAACCCGGAGAACAACGCGGCTCGCCTATACACCGAGAGCGACCGAAAGCGAATCGTGTACAGCGCCGAAGATGCCCTCGACGCCATAGCCGAGGCCCGGTATGCGACGACCAAGGCTCGGGCCGTCGACTGCTGGCAGGTTGTTCTAGGAGAGCGCTTCAAGGGAGCTTCATCGTGAGCATGACCAGAACAGTCACCGAGACTTCCACATTTTCCGTAACCTCCGCTCGGCACGTGGCGTCGAAGGTAGCGGCAGATCTCCGCCTTATCCAACTGGCGTACGGAGACCCGGACGATGACAGGATTTCAAAGTACGAAGCGGAGCTGGTCGAGCTGCTCGCTGGACTCTTCGTCCACAGGATCACCTACGGCTTCAGGTGCAACGGACTGTGGATTCCACCTAGTCTGATCTACGAAGCCAGGATCGACGGAACGCTGACCGGTGATGATCGCGCAGGCAGGATCCCGCGAAACTGCGACATCAGCGGGGCGAGTTTCGCCTCATTCCTTATCTACAGCGCGGCTTGGGACAGCCTCACCCCCGAAGAAGTGTCTTCCGTCAGAGTCAAGCTTCCGTTTGAGCGGTCGTCTGGCGATGAGCCCGGGACTGCGTCCGGGTCCTGGAACGCAGACAAGGCTTACAGTCACAACGGCGGAGGCGTCGCTCGTACTGCGCTGAGGCCGATCGTATGAGCGACGACATCTTCGAAGAATTCATCGACCTGCCGGACCCAACGGCCCAGCGCCGATACCACCAACTTGTCGGCCTTGACGATGTCAAGCAGCGCCTGAGCGCCGAAGGCGAACTGCTGCTGTTTCCCGACCGTCTCCGAAAGTGGTCCAGGCGTTACCACGGGCCTGAGTTGCGAGCTGTCGAGGCGTTCGTGCAGCGACCGCCACTGATGATCTTCGCCGACGATATTGGAACCGGCAAGACGACCCTTGCCGAGACCTTTGGACATGAGATAGCGAGCCGCCACGGGCGCAGCGTCAAGGTGCTTCGCCTCAGCCTACGGGCGCGCGGCTCGGGGCACGTGGGCGAGATGACTCGCCTCCTCGGTGAGGCATTCGACACAGTGGCTGAGCGCGCCCGACACGCCGGTGCGTCGTGTCCGATCATCATGGTCATCGACGAAGCAGATGCGATCGCTCAGAACCGCGCCGACACACAGATGCACCACGAAGACCGTGCAGGTGTCAACGCTCTGATTCGCGGCATCGACCAAGTCGCCTCAGAGCGGCTTCATGTTGTCGTCGTGATGTGCACGAATCGACTTGACGCCATCGACCCCGCCATCGTCCGTCGTTCGGCGGCAACGTTCGAGTTCAAGCGGCCTGTTCTTGCCCATCGTGAGGCAATCCTCAAGTCGTTGTTCGCCGACGGCGTTCCTGACGCGGACTGGGGCACACTCGCGGCCTTGACTGGGCCGAGCGAGACGCGTGACTACGGCTACACAGCAAGCGACCTAAGCCAACGGCTGATTCCTCAGGTCGTCCTCACTGCCTACCCGGACCAACCGATCACCGAGAGGATGATCGCACAAGCGATCGCGCAAATCGAGCCGACGAAACCCTTCACCGGCTCATGATTGACCCCCTCGCCAATCGACCCCCTACCGGGGCCCGGTTGATCGGCGACGACTTGCAATTCCTGATCGGCTGGTACTGGGCGCTTGCGCTGCTCAAACCCAACAACATCGTGGCCATAGAGATCGAAGCCGCTGACGCCGCCAACCTGGACGATGTCATCATACGACGATCGGCGGCGGATGACACCTACTGCCAGGTCAAGGCTTCCGTCGACGGCACTCGACCTCTGACGCTCGACTGGCTCACAGGGCTCACCCCTCGCGGTGGCGCCAGCATCCTGAAGCGCTTCTTCGACTTCTGGAAGGACAGCGAAGGGATGGACCTTCGCCTGATCACCAACAAGAGCCTTGACAGCCACGATCCACTGCTATCGCAGAGGAATGCCAACGGCTATCTCGCAGATGCGCTGCGTCGACCCAAACCATCATCAACGCTCAACGATGCTGTCCAGGAGCTCCTAGAGCACCTCGGTACCGACAAGGCGACGCTGGTTCGCTTTCTGGACCAGCTTCGGATCGACACTGATGCGTCCATTACCGCTTGGCGGGACAAGATCGTCGACTGCGCGATGCCGTCCGTAGCGTCTGACACGGCTTCGTTGTTCGTTGGCGCAGGTTGGATTCGTGAACAGGTTGGGCGGACACGGCCTGTCCTCAAGAAAAGCGATGTGGAGGCCGCAGTCAACGCGCTCGGGCTCCGGACTGAACCGCCGGCCGCGACAATCGCCATCGCTGCACTACAGGAGATCCCGTCTGACGACGCCCTCGTCCACTTGGACCTCCGCTCTCACCTCCACCCCAGTGGGGGGACTCGCGCCTCCGCTCGATGGCCTGAGATTGCTTCGCGCGTATCGGTGGTCGGCGACCAATGCCTTGCAGCTGGACACACGCGGGTGCATGTTCGCGGCGCTTGCCGGCTCCCTTTGTGGTTCGCTGCAGGTTGCTCGCTGCGCGAGACCAGAGGCTTTGACATTGCGACCTTCGCGCACAGTCGTGAGTGGTCGTCGTCCAATGGCCCCGAACTCGCGGCAACGAACACGACCCTGGCTGACCAGCTCCTCGACGGCGGCGGTGACGAGTTCGCAATCGCTGTCTCGGTGGTCGCCGACGACCCGACGTCGGACGTCGCTGCCTTTCTTGCCGGGAGCGGGCACAACGGTCCCCTGTTCCGCATCCGGCGGTCACACCCTGAAGTTCCGATTGATCCGGCTCAGGGTCAGCCGCTCGCGCTTGCGATCCGCAATGAAGTACGCACGCTCTGCCGGAAACACAGGCCCGCCGAAATTCACCTTTTCCTCATTTGCCCGGCGCCAGTAGCCCTCCTCCTCGGGCATCTCTGGGATCGGTTTCCGCGAACCAACACCTACGAATTGCTCGGCTCGGGTCATGGATACGAGCGAGCCATCGAAATTGAGTCGAGCTGAACTGCCGGACTCGAGGATGGTGCCGTATTGAGTTCACAGGCCGAATGTCTCAGCGCAGCCGGCATCGACACGCTGGCCGCTGGGATAAGGGCGCTCTGGGACCGCAGCCGGGCGGTTCCAACAGCCGAAGCCCTTGCGGTGAGGGCCCTGCTTGACCAGGCCTCAGCGCTGACCGATCCCGATCCCGATCGCTTTGGTGCGTTCTGGGTCTCCGAGTGGCGTACCGGCTGAGCGGATCCGGGGTTTCACCCGTGCGTGCGGTCGCGCTGTGGGCCTCTCGGCGGGCGGCAACTACTCTGCGAATCTGGCTGAGCGGGCTTGGCGTTGCCGACACGGGCCGCTCGGATGCAGCACGACGAGACAGGGGTACCGATGGCTGACGCAACGACCGAAGCGACGATCGAGGACTACTACGTCGAGGATCGCATCTTCGAGCCCTCCAGCGAGTTCCAGGCGTCGGCGCTGGTGGCGGACCAATCGCTGTACGACGAGGCTGGCGCAGACCGGCTGGCGTTCTGGGCTCGCCAGGCCCGCGAGCACGTCACCTGGTTCCGCGACTTCGACACCGTGCTCGAGTGGGATCTGCCGTTCGCAAAGTGGTTCATCGGCGGCACGCTCAACGTTTCGTACAACTGCCTGGACCGCCACGTCGAAGCTGGGCGTGGCGACAAGGTGGCCTACTGGTGGGAAGGCGAGCCAGGCGACACTCGCACCATCACCTACGCCGATCTGCTGGAAGAGGTCTGCAAGTTCGCCAACGTGATGCGCGGCCTCGGCGTCGAGCGCGGTGATCGGGTGTGCATCTATATGCCGATGATCCCCGAGTTGCCGGTGGCGATGCTCGCATGCGCACGCATCGGCGCTGCCCACTCGGTGGTCTTCGGCGGATTCTCGGCCGACTCGCTGTCGGACCGCATCGACGATGCTTCGGCGAAGCTGCTCATTACCGCCGACGGCGGCTACCGGCGCGGCGATCCGTTCGGATTGAAGGACACCGCCGACGCCTCAGTTGCGGCCACTGAATCCATTGAGAACGTCGTCGTCGTGCGCCGCACCGGCCAGGAGGTTGCGTGGAACGACAGCGTCGACCACTGGTACCACGACCTGATGGCCGACGCGGGGGCCGACTGCCCGCCCGAGCACATGGACTCTGAGGACCTGCTGTACCTGCTGTACACGTCGGGCACTACGGCCAAGCCCAAGGGCATCATGCACACCACCGGCGGCTATCTCACGCAGGTGGCGTTCACGCACCGCTACGTGTTCGACTTGAAGCCCGATGCCGACGTGTTCTGGTGCGCGGCCGACATCGGCTGGGTGACGGGTCACAGCTACATCGTCTATGGCCCGCTCGCGAACGGTGCCTCGTCGGTGATGTACGAGGGCACGCCCGACACGCCGCGTCCGGAGTTCCGCGGCGGCGACCGGGCGAGCTGGCCGAAGGACCGGCTGTGGGACATCATCGAGCGCTACGGGGTGACCCAGCTCTACACAGCGCCGACGGCCATCCGCACGTTCATGAAGTGGGGAGCGGCCGAGGTCTCCCAACACGACCTGTCGAGCCTGCGAGTGCTGGGCACGGTCGGCGAGCCGATCAATCCTGAGGCCTGGATGTGGTACCACACCCACATCGGCGGCGGCGCCTGCCCGATCGTGGACACCTGGTGGCAGACCGAGACCGGCGGCCACATGATCACCCCGCTGCCGGGCGTTACCACCACCAAGCCAGGTTCGGCCACCCATGCGCTGCCGGGCATCTCGGTGGAGCTCGTGGACGACGCCGGCAACACGGTCGAACGGGGCGGCGGTTACCTGACGATCACCGAGCCGTGGCCGTCGATGCTGCGCGGCATCTGGGGTGACCCGCAGCGCTACCACGAGACCTACTGGAGCGCGTACGAGGGCCGCTACTTCGCGGGCGACGGCGCCAAGATCGACGACGACGGTTACTTGTGGCTGCTCGGCCGTGTCGACGACGTGATGAACGTGTCGGGGCATCGCATCTCGACCACCGAGGTCGAGTCGGCGCTGGTCGACCATCCGTCGGTGGCCGAGGCAGCGGTTGTCGGGGCAACCGACGCCACCACCGGCCAGGCCATCGTGGGTTACGTGATCCTGCGCGGCAGCCATGAAGCCTCCGACGAGCTGCGGGAAGAAGTGCGTCAGCACGTCTCCACCAAGCTGGGCGCCATTGCCCGGCCCAAGGCTGTGGTGCTGGTGCCAGACCTGCCCAAGACCCGCTCGGGCAAGATAATGCGCCGCCTGCTGCGAGATGTCGCCGAGGGCCGACAGCTCGGTGACACGACAACCCTCGCTGACGCTGGCGTCGTGGATGAGATCCGCATCCGCGCAGCCGAGTCTCCGAGCGAAGACTGAGTCTCGCTTGGCTGCACCCGGCGACGCACTGCCGAGGTACTGGTGGTGGCGTGACGGCCCAGTAGCGCCGGGCGACTGTGTCATCGCCGACATCGACGGCGTGCTCGCCGACGCGGCCCATCGCCAGCATCACCTCGACGGCCCGTGGCGCGACTGGGATTCGTTCTTCGCCGACGTCGGCGACGACGACGTTCTCGAAGAGGTGGCAGAGCTGCTGGTGCTGCTCGCCCCCGGACTTGTGGTGGTGGCGCTCACTTCGCGCCCGGCGTGGGTGTCCGATGAGACGCTTTGGTGGCTGAACGAGCACAAGCTCCGCTGGGATCTGCTGATCATGCGGCCGATGGGGGACTTCCGCCCGTCACCAATGTTCAAGGGCGAGCAGACCCAACAGCTTTTCGAGCGCGGCTTCACCCCCCGCCTCGCGATCGACGACGACATGCGCAACGTCCGCATGTACCGCGACCTCGAATTGCCCACCCTCTACATCGACAGCGGCTACCACACCCACTGATTCTTGGAGGGCAGCCGTCGCTGGGCAACGGCGATCGTTCCGCCGACGAGTGCTCGTGAAGCTCTCCGAGGATGGACGCGTTCCGCTGCGAAGTCTGGGGGACGGCGCAGTTCGGATGTTCGCCGTCGGTGTCGCACTCGCGAATGCAGCGAACGGGTTCCTCTTGATCGACGAGGCCGAGAACGGAATCCATCACACACTGCAGCAGGATTATTGGAAGCTCATATTTCGCGCTGCCCGCGAACACAACGTCCAAGTCTTGGCCACGACCCACCGTTGGGATTGCGTCGCTGGGTTCGCTCGTGCTGCCTGCAACGACCAAGAGTCGGAAGGTGTCGCACTTCGCCTTGAACCCGACGATGACGATGGCGGCGTCCGCGCCATCGAATACACGGAGAGGATGCTGAAGGTCGCTGCTGACCGAGGCATCGAAGTCAGATAGCACCGCAATTGGCGTCTGCTGCTGATCGATCTCCGAAGCTGGTGAAGGCCGAAGTTCATGCTTGGCTGGCCGTGCGGGCTGACGGAGCACGCATGGGTGGTGCGATAGGGCAAGGTGTGTTCGATCCGCAGCAGCCTGCGGCCCTGTCGGTGTTGTGTCGTTGGTCTGGCCTGGTGGGACGCACGCTCCGAGGTCGCAGGTGGGATCACGGTCACGGTCACGGCGGTCCTGTCGACGGTGTGTTGTTGGTTTGGCCGGCGGTGTTCGTTCGGGGTGTGGTGGTCCATCGGCGGGGGGCGGGGCGCCGTTCAAGGCGTTCGTTGTTGTTGTGGAGCTCGTAGTGGCAGTTGTTGCACAGGGCTGCGAGGTTGGGGATGTCGGTGGTGCCGTTGTCGGCGGCCCATTCGTTGATGTGGTGGTCGTCGCAGCGGTGCATGGGTGCGCGGCACAGCACGCAGCCGCGGTCGCGTATCGCGACGGCGAGGTGTTGGGCGGCGTTGGCGTTTCGGCGGCTGCGTCCGAGCCACAGGATTTCTCCGTTGGTGTCGAACAGTGCGCCGCGGATGTGGGTGTCGGGTGAGAGGTTGTCGAGGATTGACGGCGGGACGGGTCCGGTGCCGAGCAACTCGCAAAGTCCGTCAGGTCTGTTGCCGTCGATGACGCCGATCTCGGCGATGATGATGAGCTGGTTGGGTGCTTGGGCGGGCCGCCACCGGTCGATTGAGCGGCCCGCCGGGCTGTGGGAGGCGCCATCGCCGTCGGCATCACTGTTGCGGCCCCGGTCGGCATCGCTGTTGGGGCCGTGCCTGTCGTTGGTTTGTGGGCGGCGGGCGGTGTTGGGGTGGTGTGCGGCGGGGTGGTCGATGGTGGCCAGGGCGTTGCGGTCGGTGACCATCTCGAAGAGGCTGTCGGCGAGGCGTTGGCGGTTGTCGCGGATCTGGTTGGGTGTGGCGTCGCGTCCGCCGTCGAGACGCCACAAGGCGTCGCTGTAGTTCTCGAGTGCCTGGCGCACCAACGCGAAGCTGACCGGGTCGAACTCGGCGTGCAGCACGCCCATCCCGGTGGACTCATCGACGAACAACGACGCGCACCGTGCGCGGCGCTGACGGCCTAGCTCGGTCTCAGCAGCGTCGGGGTCGTGACGGGCCGCGAACGCCTTGGCCTGGTCGCGCAGCGTCTCGGGCGACACCTGCGCGGCGGCTTCGAGCAGCTCGGCTGCGGTGTCGACCGCGTCGGCGCTGGTGCGCCGCGCAGCGTCAGCAAGTATCTGGGCGTGCTCGACGTTCAGCTCGCCCACCGCGAGGCCGCGAGCGACGTTCGGCATCTGTGCGACCTGCTCGCTGGACTCGACGGTGCGCTTGGCGGTGCGCTTGCTCATACGCGCCCGGCCCACCAGCGCAGAGCGGCCCGACCCAGGACGGGCGGCTTCGAGCGCAGCGGTCGCTGAGAGCACCACCGCGTCCGCGGCTGATCGCAGCCGAGACGCCACGTCGATGACATCGGCGAGCGTGTCCCAGCCGGCATCGCCCAACGGCACCCGCGACGCCCGCGCGACCACGTCACGCGCCCCGCACAGCACCGACAACACACCCTCAACCGCCAACACCGGACCAGCCGGCGGCACCGCAACCGATACCGGCTCAACCGGCAACACACCCTCAACCGGCAACACCGGCCCGACCGGCAACACACCCTCAACCGCCAACACCGGACCAGCCGGCGGCACCGCAACCGATACCGGCTCAACCGGCTCGACCCGAAGCGATGCGGGCTCGGCCGGCAACACACCCTCAACCGGCAACACCGCCTCGGCCGGCGACGACAGCGCGGGCGGAGCGGCCACGGCCGCGTTGCTTGCCGATACGGAACCGGTCGGCATACCCGCCGCCGAATCGCTGCGAACGTCTGAGCGCTTCATGACAATGACTGTAAATGTGGGGTGTTATACGAAAGCCCCGAACGACCCCCAACGGCATCACCACACCCGAGCCGACACCAGCGCAACCCCCACACACCGCAACGCAGCGCACTCGTCACGGGCGCGTGCCCCTGCCCGATGACCGAGGCCGCACGAGAACGTCGCGTCGAGCCAGCAATCGTGCTGTGCGCACGCATGCACCCTCGCCTTCGACCGACGCAGCCCGCGAGGACTGCGGAACGCCGGCACCCGGCTCACCGACGACAGCGCAAACGTTAACGGGCACAGCGCTAGCCGCAGCGTCCTTCAGGTACGCGGCGAGCGGACCTGACAGCATGAGCGGATGCCACCTACAGCTCTGGTCATCGGAGGAACGGGGCCGACTGGTCCTGGCGTCGTCAATGGGCTGATCGAACGCGGTTACGAGACGAAGATCCTGCACACGGGCAACCACGAGGTCGACACGATCCCGCCGACCGTGGAGCACATCCACACGAACCCGTTCCGCATCGCCGAGGTGGAAGCGGCGCTTGAGGGGGCCACCTTTGACGTGGTGTACGCCATGTACGGCCGGCTGCGCGACCTCGCCCCCTTCTTCGTGGGCCGTTGCGGGCAGTTCGTGGCCGTCGGGGGAGTGCCGGCTTACAAGGGCTTCGCCCGGCCCAAGCTCAACTGGCCGCCCGGCATGCTGGTGCCGATCCGCGAGACTGCCGAGCGCGCCGTCGGCGATTCCAACGACAAGGTGGCCAAGATCGTCGCCACCGAGGACATCGTGTTCGACCACCATCCGAGCGCCAGCATCTTCCGGTACCCGCTCATCTACGGACCGGGCCAGATCAACCCTCGCGAGTGGCTGATCGTCCGCCGCATCATCGACGGTCGTCGGCGGGTCATCATCGCCGACGGCGGTCTCACCCTGCGCACCGCCGCCTACGGCCCGAACGCCGGCCATGCGCTCACCCTCGCCGTCGACCATCTCGACGCCGCAGCCGGCAAGGCGTACAACATCAGCGACGAGCACGTCCTCACGGCCCGCCAGACCATCGAGATCATCGCCGCCGCACTCGATGTCGAGCTGGACATCGTGAACCTGCCCGAAGACCTCGCCACTCCCGTGCGTCCCTTCCTGGGCGGCGAGCATCCGCTGCACCAGATGACCGGCCCCGATCTGCTGATCAGCGACTTGGGGTACCGAGATCTGGTGCCCGCCGTCGAGGCCATCGGTTTGACGGCCCAGTACTTGCGCGACAACCCCATCGAGCGCGGCAGTATCACCGAGATGCGCCTGCAGGACCCGTTCGACTACGACGCCGAGGACGCGCTCATCGACGCCTACCGGGCTGCGATCGGGCGCGCCAGCGAACTCGCGGCGGCCTACGACCCCGAATTCCGGGACCGCTACGCCCCCGGCTCCGACGACTGGCGCCTGGTCGAAGCGAAGAACTGACACGCCCACTGCCGCACCTGTAACCCCGTCCCGAGGGTGACCTTGGCGGGTTCGGGACCGTCGCTAGCCTGAGCGCGTTCTCGCGAAGCGACCCCCCAAAGGCGGCAATCGACGTGCGTAACACGGCCAAGACGACGGTCCTGCTGGCAGGCTTGGCGGGTCTGATCCTGTGGATCGGCAGCTTCTGGGGCCAAGGCGGCCTCACCATCGCCGTCATCATCGCCCTGGTCATGGTGGGCGGCAGCTACTGGTTCAGCGACAAGCTCGCTATCCGTTCGGCGCGGGCACAAGAGCTTGAGCCGCACCAGCTTCCCGAGTACTGGACGATCATACGCGAGCTGACCGAGCTGTCGAGCTTGCCGATGCCGCGGCTGTACATCTCGCCCGACCCGCAGCCGAACGCCTTCGCCACGGGCCGCAACCCGTCACACGCCGCGGTATGCGTCACCGAAGGGCTCGTCCGCTCCCTCAGCTGGTACGAGATCCGCGGAGTGCTGGCCCACGAGATGGCCCACATCCGCAACCGTGACATCCTCATCGGCTCCGTCGCAGCAGCGGTTGCCACCGCCATCACGTTCGCAGCCCGCATGGCGCAGTTCGCTCTCATCTTCGGGGGCGGCGGCGGGCGCGACAACGACCGCAACCCGATCGGCGAGCTGCTGCTGCTCTTCCTGGCGCCGGTCGCCGCGATGTTGCTGCAGATGGCAATCAGCCGCAGCCGCGAGTACCAGGCCGACCGCACCGCAGCCCGGATGATCGGCGACGGCGAACCGCTTGCCCAGGCGCTCGCAAAGCTGGACGTGGCCTCCAAGACCGTTCCCAGCCTGGCCGACCCGAATCAGGCGCAGATGTACATCGCCAATCCGCTGGCCAGCCGCCGGATGGGGTGGAAGGGCCTGTTCACCACGCACCCGCCGATGGACGAGCGCATCCGCCGCCTGCGAGACGGCTCCTGGCAGGAAGCGATATGAACCGGCGAGCCGATCCGACGAGTTGAGCCCGGGCGTCCGGTGTGTTGACGCCCGAAGACGAAGCAATGTCCTGGTGATGTTGCCGACGTCCTCACCCTGATCGAGTCCCTCACGTCCTGGCCCCTCATCACAGCCCGTCGCTCTCCGCGTCGACCGGTCGGGCTATAGGAATGTTCATGGTTAATTGAGATAATCTAATTTAACGTGTGGTGCTCCTGTTGGCGGGGCTTCACGTGGGGGGTCTGTGATGCGCGTGGGGGTTCGGGCCGGGTGGGCAGCTGTGGCGGCGGCGGCGCTGGCTTCGGTGCTGGGGCTGACGGCGACGGCGGTGTCGGCACAGCAGGGGCCGCCGGCCAAGCCGACCGGCTTGGAGGCGACTGAGGTGGCTCATGATTCGGTGACGTTGGGCTGGGACGATCCCGAGGACGACTCGATCAGCGGCTATCGCATCCTGCGCCGTGACATCGCGAACCAAGCCGCAGGCACGTTCACCACCCTCGCGCAGGACACCGCCGCCGCCGACACGTCCTATACCGACACGACCGTCGAGCCCGAGATTCACTATGGGTACCGAGTGATAGCGATCAACGAGACGGGCAGCTCACCGCGGTCGCTCAACGTGAGCCTCACCACCCACGCAGCACCCCAGCAGAACGGCTTCGGCATTGACGGCACCGACGACGTCTATTTCGATCCCGAGGTTCGCGACGCGCAGATCGACCCGTACGAGATCACCATGGAGCTGCCTGAAGGATGCGTGCTCCATGAGCTCGACAGCGATGGGAGCACGCCCTGGGTGGTCACGGGCGACGACTGTGCCGCTGTAGACCAACCGGGCCCGTTGTCCGTTCGAGTCGTTGCGCAGTACTTCCGGCTGGCTGTGGTCGCCGAGAGCACGGTGACCCTCAAGGTCGTTGGCCCCAACTCCTATCAGCTGTACCTGAGATCGGCAGACGGCACGGAACGCTGCTAGCCCATGGCAGCCGCGGACCCAACCTTCGCCCCTACCACTTCTACCAGGCGAGCCTTTCTGAGGTCCTCCAGCCCGGGGTCTGCGTCGTAGAGGTAGCCGCAATTGGACCTTTTCGGCCACTTGGGCTTCAAGCTGCTGTACGAGGGCGATCACATCCACTCGGGCGACGCCACCAAGCTCTGTGACCTGGAGATCAGCGGCGTCAACCTGACCGACTTCAACCACTCCACAGCCGACTATGCCCGCAATGTGGCTCTTCGGAAATGAGGGTGGAGTTGTCGGTGTAAGGGTCCCGGCGAGCAGCCACACGACCGTGTCGTTCGGCCATTCCGACGCGGACATCATCTTCGTCGGCCACCAGGTCAACCTCGACGCCGACGGCGAAACAGAGATCACTGTCACCGTGGCCAGCAGCGTCGTGCCCAACGTCGAGACCGCCTACCGGATCACGCTCACCGAGCTTGCGGGCACCACGAGCCCGGTCTCAGCCGACGCCAGCCTCAGCGCTCTGAGCATCGACAACATCGACTTCGGATCGTTTAGCAGCGAGACCACCGAAGACAGCTACGTGTTGGGCTTCTACGGGGCGCTCAACGGCCTCCTCATCACGATAATGCCCACGACAGCGCACAGCGGGGCTATCTGGCAGTCCAACCGGCCCGATGCCAAGACTGGCATCAACGGCTGTCAGATAAGTCTCAACGGCAGCGAGACCGTCACCGTCACCTCGCAAGACGGCGCCATTCACCGCACCTACACGCTGGCGCCAACGTCTTCCCTGCGCAGAGACGCCACAGACCCCACTGAAGACGTGCACGACGTCAGCTACGCCAATGGGCTGTGGTCTGACGGCAAGACGCTGTGGGTTTCCACCACGCGAGGCGCCGCGGCCGCCTACGACCTCCAAACGTTGGAGCACCTGCCCGGGCTCAGCCTCTCGACTGCTTGCGGCTATGTAGTGGGCCTATGGTCCGACGGCCACCAGGTCAGCCTCACCCCCGGCACCGATACCACGCTCACCATTACGGTCACCGCGCCCAACGGTGTCGGCACCGAGACCTACACAATCGAAATCACCGAGTCTGACTAGACCGGCTCGAGGCCATCAACGACGCGAAGCAGGCTCCGGGCCGTACACGACCATCGCCGAGATCACCGGATCTGCGACCGCCGGCTACGCCGACTCGACGGCATCGGAAGGCGGGCCCCTCGCAGAAAACGATCCGCGCTTGGGCCTCAGTCGCGGAAGTTCTCGAACTGCAGCGGCAGGTCGAAATCGCCAGCCTTCAGTTCCGCGATGACGACCTGCAGGTCGTCGCGCTTCTTCGACATCACGCGCAGCTGGTCGCCTTGGGTTTGCGACTGCACGCCCTTGATGCCGAGGCCCTTGATGAACTTGTTCAGATCCTTGGCCCGGTCCGACGAGATGCCCGCCGCAAGCGCAGCCGCCTGCCGAACCGTGGCGCCGGAGGCCTCCTCGACATCGCCGTAGTTCACAGCCTTGAGGCTGACCTGGCGCCGCACCAGCTTCTCCTCGAGCACCTGTCGAAGCGCCGTCAGGCGGTCCTCGGTGCTCGACTGCATCGTGATGCTGCCATCGCCGAGCTCGACGGCGCTGTGCGTGTTCTTGAAGTCATACCGGTTGGCGATTTCTCGGGCTGCTTGGTCCACGGCATTGCGGACTTCTTGCATGTCCACCTGCGAAACGACGTCAAATGAAGGCATGACCGCAAGCTATCCAGACCAGACCGCCACTGGCATCGGCGCCGGTAGCCTGCCCACCTCTGGGTCGGTGCCCGAGTGGCCAAAGGGAGCGGGCTGTAAACCCGTCGGCTTCGCCTACGGAGGTTCGAATCCTCCCCGGCCCACCAGCGACCGACTGTCCAGAACCGGCGTCAGCGCCCGACAGACCCACAACAGATCCGGCGATTGCCTGTCGCCGAAGGCGGTTCGTCGCGCTCAGCCCGTGCTTTGCGAAAACGCGTGCCGTACAGAATGCTGCCGTAGTAGTTGAACATCCGCCTTGCCTCGGGGTCGTCGAAGGGGTAGTCGGCACCGATCTGCGTCGCAGCGGCGAGCCCGGTGACCAGGCAGGTTTCCTGGCTGTTGACGAGCGTGTGGGCGCCGCAGTGCCAGGACCGCCGCTTGCCCTGAATGAAGCGGAACAAGTTGACCAGCACGGCATCGTGGGCTTGTCCAGCACCATCAGCGTCTGGTTCGCATTGCAGGCGAAGATCACCTTGTCGAACGTCTCTCGGACACCGTTGTGGTCTTCGACCACGACGCGGGTCGACTCGCGGTACACCTTGCGGACAGGCCGGCTGAGGCAGATCTTGTCCCCGAAGTCGGCCGACAGGTTTTCGTAGATGCGACGCGTTCCCTGGTCCCAGGTCTGCATGGGCGTCGCAGATTCGATGTCGAAGAATTCGAGGTACCTCGAAAAGAGCGACGCGGGCATGTCGAACACGTTCGTCGCCATCAGGAAGTTGACGAACATGGGCTTCAAGATCTTGTACCTGAAGTCAGCGGAAAAGCCGCCCAGATTGAGAACCGTCCCCATGCTGATGTAGTTGAACGGGTTGAGGGCGTTGAGGAACTTTGACTAGGACTTGGTCAGTCGGCCGAACCAGTGCAGCCGCTTGAGGACACGCTGGAACTTTGCGATCTCGGGTTGCAGCTGCTGCCTGATGTCGGAATCGAAATCGTGGGCGTAGATGCCGCCGTGGTACTTGACGCTGTAGCTGAATTGGGTGTCGACGAGGTCGATGCCGAACTGCTTCATCAAGATCAGGATGTGCTGATACACCGACGGGATGCAGGCCGCGACGGAAATGTCGAAGGGGACCAAGCTGCCGTCGTCCTGGGGCATATCGGCAGTCACCGCATTCCCGCCGATTCGATCGTTGGCTTCGAACAGCCGGAAATCAAACCGATCCGGGTGGTGATGCAGCGCCCACGCGGCCCCGAGCCCAGACACGCCTCCGCCGATGATCGCAATTCGTTGTGGGGTGATGCGCTGCGGCGTGCTGCGCTGTGGCGTTGTCGTGCTCCCGTCAGACGCCATTGTCTCCGATCCTACGGTTGTCGTCGATTCAGCTACGGGTGGTGCAACTCGGAGGCCCCGCTTGCCCCCATGCCGGGCAGCGATCGCTGTGCAAGCGTCACGTAGGGGTCGTCGCGGGATCTCGGCGGCCGGCTTGAGCGCACATCACGCCATGACTCACGCAACTCGACAGAGCCGTGATACGTACGGCCCCGGCCTGCACCGGCAGCATCAAGCACGCCAGCGTCAACGAGGGCCTTCAGATCTCGGCTGGCGGTGAGGTCCGAGATCGGGCCACCGTCGGTCATCTCGACGAGCCGGGCGTAGATCGACCGTCGAAGTCTGCGGCCGCGAGCAGCGTCGGCGAGGGCTCCGATCGCCCGAGGCGGCAGCTTTCGCCTGGCGACGAGCTGGGAGAGGTTGTCGTAGAGCTGCTCAGTCTCGTGAACGCGCCGCTGCAGCGTCCACGCTTGGCGATAGTGCGCTCGCAGCATGAAGCGGATCCACGGCCGTGCCGAATTCTCCGGGTGCCAGCTTCCTTGCCCCACTCCGGCGAGCACCGCGTAGTAGTCGGCGGTGTTTCGCCCGAGGTACTCCTCGACCGATGAGAATTCCGGCGAGACGATGCCCTCGGCCGAGAGGACCATGGTCTGCAAAGTGCGGGCCATGCGTCCGTTTCCATCGCGGAAAGGGTGGATCATCGCCAAGTTGAGGTGGGCCATCGCCGCACGCAACATGACCGGCACCGAACCGCTGCTCTGCAACGACTCCACGAGTTCCGCCATGAGAACGCCGACGAGCTGTGCGTCGGGTGCGGCGTAGACGCGAGTCGCGGTCTCATCTTCCACCCATACGTCCCCGGTGCGGTAGTGACCGGGCCGGATCCGTAGCTCCTGCTTGGTCATCATGAAGTGGAGCGACTTCAGCAGCGTCTCATCGACCTCGACTGGGTCCTCTGACAGCGAGAGCACGTACGTCATGGCATCGCGGTAACCGGTGAGCGCCAAGCGGGTCTGCTCAGCAGTATCGATGGGTTCTTCGTCTTCGATGGTGTCGAGAACGTCGTCGAGAGACGCCCGGTATCCCTCAATCCAATTGGAGCCTTGCACAGCTCGCGCGAAGCTCATGCGCCGCAGGTGACCCGCCCAGCGCCGGGGTCGGTGCACGACGTAGCGCGATAGCTCGCGGCGAAGCTGATCGATCTCGCGGATGACTATCAGGTCGGCATCGTCCGGTTCTGGTGTGACGAAGATCCTGGTTGACATGGGGTTGAAGTTATCAAATAATGATATGAAGTAAATATCATCATGTCATGGCGCTGATATCGACGGCGCCACCGGGGTCAGTGCAGGCAGCTCCCGGTTATTCCCGGCGTCGCACTTGACTCACACTCGGCGCAGGCTCGACACAGATCTGTCGCTGCGAGGCTGTCAGAGGGTTTCGCCCCGTCAGCGGCCGGCGGTGCTGCCCCCGTCGATGGGGTAGAGAGCTGCGTTGATGTAACTGGCGTCGTCCGAGGCCAGGAACGCGACGAGTGCGGCGACCTCCTCAGGTTCGCCGTAACGCTGCATCGGTAGGCGCTCGGCGATGGTCTTGCGGGCCTCGTCAGCATCGTCGGGACGCATGCTGGCTTCGAGCGACCGCATCATGCGCGTCTCGATCGGAGCGGGGCACACGGCGTTGACCCGCACGCCCAACGGTGCGAGTTCGAGCCCGGCGGACTTGGTGAGTCCGCTCACGGCGTGCTTGCTGGCCACGTAAGCAGAAAGACCCCGCGAGCCCTGCAAGCCAGCGACTGATGCCGTGTTGACGATGGCGCCGCCGCCGCTGTCGATGATCGCCGGTGCGGTGTGCTTGATGCCCAGCCACACGCCGCGCAGATTGACGGCAATGACCCGATCCCACATGTCTTCGGGATAGTCGACAGTGCTGGCCAGCGTTCCTTCGATGCCCGCGTTGTTGAACAGCACATCGACTCGGCCGAACGCATCACGGGCGGCCGCCACGTACCCGGCGACCTCGTCCGAACTGGTCACGTCGGCCCCGACTGCCAGCGCAGCGCTGCCGTGCTCGGTGGCGGCTCTGACGGCCGCGTCCAGATCGGCCGACGGCAAGTCCACCGCCACTACCAACGCCCCCTCGGAAGCAAACCGAGCACATGCCGCCAGCCCGATGCCGCCAGCCGCCCCCGTCACAATCGCCACACGCCCTGTGAACCTGCTCATTGTTTCCCCCTGCGAATTGTCCTTGGTCGACAGAACCCCGCCGAAGGTACTGCGGGGTCGCGTCCAGAGCGAACTCAGTCCGCGTGTTGGCGCAGGACCATTCGGGTGGGGGTGTAGACCATCACGATCTGGCGGTGCTGGTTGAAGACCTCGTTGCGGGTGGTGACGACACCACGGTCGCCGCGTGAGGTGAGGCGGGCTTCGGTGACCTCGGCGACTACTTGCAAGGTGTCGCCGACGAACGTTGGGCCCTTCACTTCCACCGTGGCGCCGAGGTAGGCGATGCCGGTGCCGGCGATGGCACCGCCGCTGATCACGAGGCCCTCCGCCAGCGACATGACGAGACTGCCTGGCACCAGTCGGCCGCTGTAGCCGGCTCGCTCGGCTGCGGTTGCGTCGAGGAACAGCCCTTCTCCGAAACCGAACTGCGTGGCGTACACGATCAAGTCGGTCTCGGTGATGGTTCGCCGGGCGGTGCTCCAGCGCTTGCCGACCGGCTGCTCGTCGAATGTCCAGCCCCGGTAGGGCCGGGGCGGCAACTCGCCTGTGTTGTCTGTGTCGCTCACATCGTCTCCTCGGTCACTCGATGCTGGTCACAGATCATCGCGGAAACACCGATCCGGTGACGTCCCAGGGCTTCGCGGACATCGCTCACCGCCGAGACACGGCGATCGTGGCACCGCGGCGCGGCGAGGGTGTTGACTGGGAGTATCTGCAGCGGATGCAGGAATGGGTGCGATGTCTGCAAGGTCAACCGCCGCCGTGAAACGAGGGAGCAACGATGAGCCAGACAGTGCTCGATTCAGCGGTCGTCGACGACGAAACCATCGAGCGTTTCCGCGTTGATGGCGTCGTGGCGCTACGCAACGTTGTCGACGCCGAGTGGGTCGAGCGGCTGCGCGAGGGCGTGGCCGCCGAAATGGCCCACCCGAGCCCCACCGCGCACGCCTATGAGTCCACCGGCTTCTTCGGCGGGCTGGACCTGTGGCGCGTCCATGCTGATTTCGAAGAGTTCGTCCTTGGGTCGCGCTTGGGCGAGTACGCCTCGGCCATGTTCGGCTCGCCGACCGTTCGCATGTACTACGACCAGCTCTTCGTCAAGGCGCCCGGCGCCAGCCAGCCGGTGCCGTGGCACAACGACCAGCCCTACTGGCCGATCTCAGGCCGTCAGGTGATGTCGTTCTGGATCGCCCTCGACGAGGTCGACGCCACCAGCGGCCGGGTCGAGTACGTACGCGGCTCGCACGCTTGGGACCGCTGGTTCCAGCCCCGCACCTTCGCACCGACCAACGCCCACGACTACAAGCAGAATCCCGACTACGAACCCGCTCCCGATGTCGAGGCCGACCGCGACGCCTACGACATCGTCTCGTTCGATCTCCAGCCGGGTGACGCGGTGGCGTTCTGGGCGATGATCTTGCACGGGTCTCGTGGCAACTCGAATCAGGGCTGTGCCCGCCGGGGCTACGCCGTGCGCTACATCGGCACCGACGTCCGCTACGACCCCCGCATCGGAACGGCCGAAGCGCTGCACTATGATGAGCTGGAGGCGGGCGCGCCGATGGAAACCGATCACTACCCGATTGTGTGGCCCCGCTCGGCCTGAGCTGCTGCGCCGCGCTCACCGCATACACCGCATTCGCCACGTTCGCCACGTTCGCCACGTCTGCTAGGCCCACCCACCCGAAGAGCCGAACAGGAACCCTCGTGCACAAACACGCCTCAGCCGCCCAGATCGACGCCGTCGCGGAAGGCGACCCCGACTATCTCGCCATCGCGCCGATCCGCGCAGCGGCGCTCGCCGATTCGCGGATCATCGAGACGCTGCTGCTGCTGCCCAAGGCTTGACGCCCGCGGCAGCGCCGCCGAACCTGGGCTGCCAACCGGTGCTGGCTGCTACGCGTTGACCGAAGTGTTGTTGTGGCGGCCGATTGTGCCGGACTGCATCGTGCGGCCCAGCATCATTAGCCAGATCAGGGCGATGACGGCCCCGATGCCGTTGATGGCGTTCCACCCCTCGAAGTCGAAGATCGAGGCGATCACCCAGAACAGGGCCGCCCATACCACACCGACAACGGAGACAACAAGGGCAGCGGCACGCTGAAGCCCTGCGGGCAGGATCGGTCGAAGCCCGATCGATACCGAACTCGCTCCCAGCATCACCAGCGGCAAGGCCACGATCGCGATTCCGGCCTTGATGGAGTGCATCGACACAGCAACCTGCATCACCTCGTCGCTCCCCGCCGCAAAGACCCCACCGAGGCCGTCATTCACAGCGATGACCATCATCTGATCGATGCCCTCACCGAGGATCAACGCACCGGTGCCGAGGCCGGCCATCATCAGGCCGTACCTCGTCGCCGTGCAGTCGAGCCCCTCTTCGTGCGCCGTGTTCCACACCACCATGAGACCCGCGATGATGGTGACCAGCGCCATCGCCACGAAGATCGAGGTGAAATGGGTCAGTGCGGCATGGTCCGCCATTACGTCGACGCGACCCGCGAAATCCAGCCGGTCCGTGCTGTTGACGAGGACGCCGCCGGGTTCGATCAATCCAACGACCAGCGCAACCAATCCGCCACCCATCAGCGCGTATCCGCCGCGCTGTCGGCGGGTGGTTCGATTGATCCTGTCTAGGACGTTTGCCATCTCGATCCCCGCGGCCTTGCGTACGCAGGCACTGCGACGAGATTAGTGCGGGTGCGAGATCACTCAGCAGGTCTGCGAGATGCCGTGCCAGCCGATGTGCATGCGACACAGCCGACCGGCCGTGCGAAGATCTCGTCTGAGCGCACGAGTCTGAGCGCACTAGACAGTGGCCGAAGCAATGGGTGAGATGAAGCAACGGATGAGACAGTGAGCAGCACAGCGATGAAATCGGACGAGGCGCTGATCGAGGGGCTGGGCGTCGACGGCCTCGAGACCATGGAGCCGATCAACGCCAGAGTCAGCGTTGCCGCATCGGCCGTTGACGTGTGGAGCGCGATCAGCGAATCGGGGAACTTGTTGAACATCCACCCCTTCTGCGAGCGCAATGCGGTGGAGCGCTGGGACGGTGCACGCAGCCGTGACCACGTGTACTACTACAGCGGCGTTCACTACCAGCGCGAGTTCTTGGACTGGTTCGATGGCGTCGGTTATGACCTGGTGCTCGGCCCGCCCGAGGCTCGCACGGCCCTCGTCCGATGGCGCATCGCTGAGCCCGCAGGGCCGGTGCATGCCGGCTCAGTGGCCTCGGCGGCCAACACCGAATCACCCATGTGCGAGTTCAGCATCAAGGTCGTGGCCCTGCTGCGCGACGACGTGCCCGCCGCAGAGCGTGACCACTACGCCGAGAAAATGATCCGACGCCCGCTGCCGTCATATCTCGACTCGGTTGTGCGGGGAACGGCGCACTACGCCGAGACCGGCACGCCGGTGGCACGCAACCAGTTCGGCACGCACCCCATCTACTCGCCGACCTGACCCGTCCCCCGCGGCCCGAGAGCGCGGGGGCTAGCGTCGCGCGGCATGGGCGAATTCTGTTATGCGGAGCGCGACGGGCACCTGTTCGTCGTGACGATCAACCGGCCGGAGCGGATGAATGCGCTGCACCCGCCGGCGAGTGCGGAATTGTCGGAACTCTTCGACGAGTTTCAGAACGATCCTGATTTGTGGGTCGCCATTGTGACCGGTGTGGGTGATCGGGCGTTCTCGGCCGGCAATGACCTGCGTTACCAAGCCGAGGGCGGCGACCGCTCGGCCCAGCCGGCGTCAGGCTTCGCCGGTCTGACCTCGCGCTGGGACCTCGACAAGCCCGTCATCGCCGCAGTGAACGGCGTGGCGATGGGCGGTGGTTTCGAGATCGCGCTGGCGTGCGACATCATCGTCGCCTCCGAGAATGCGCTGCTGGCGCTGCCCGAGCCGAAGGTGGGCCTTGCCGCCCTGGCTGGCGGCGTTCACCGCTTGCCACGCCACATCGGGCTGAAGCGGGCCATGAGCATGATGCTGACCGGTCGCCATGTGCCCGCCGCTGAGGCCAAGGAGTTGGGCATCGTGGCCGAGGTGGTGCCGCAGGGTGAGGCGCTGGCGTGCGCCCGCCGCTGGGCCGAGATGATTCTCGAATGCTCGCCGATGTCGATCCGTGCCACGAAGCAGGCGGCCATGCAGGGTCTCAATGAAGCGAGCGTGCGAGCAGCGCACGAAGGCCGATATGACGCCGTGCGGGCCATGAACGGCAGCGCCGATTACATCGAGGGCCCCCGGGCATTCTCCGAGAAGCGCCCGCCCCAGTGGCAGGGCCGCTAGCAGCCGGGCCCGGGCCAGCCCCGCAGGCGACAACGCCGACTTAATCGGCGCCGGGTATCCAGCTTGTGCCGGCGAGGGGCACCTTTGCCATTGCTGCGGCCTCCACAGTGAGCGCGGCCAGATCTTCGGGTTCCAAGTTCAGCACGTGCGACTTGCCGTTGGCCCGAGCCAGGATCTGAGTCTCGATGGTGAGCACCTGCAGGTAGTTGGCCAACCGCCGACCGGCCAGCACCGGGTCGAGCCGGGCTGACAGCTCCGGGTCCTGCGTGGTGATGCCGGCCGGGTCGGTGCCGGCCTGGAAGTCTTCCCAGAAACCGGCCGATGTTCCCAAGGCTCGGTACTCGGCCTCATACGCAGGGTCGTTGTCGCCGATGGCGATCAGCGCGGCAGTACCGATCGAGGCAGCATCGGCGCCGAGCGCCAGCGCCTTGGCCACATCCGCACCAGACCGAAAGCCCCCCGCGGCAATGAGCTTTACCTCGCGCCGATGCACCCTGAGCTCCCGCAGGGCCCGCACTGCTTCGGGAATGGCAGCCACCGTCGGGATGCCGACATGCTCAATGAACACGTCTTGGGTGGCGGCCGTGCCGCCCTGCATGCCGTCGACCACCACCGCATCTGCACCGGCCTTCACCGCCAGCGCCGTGTCGTAGTACGGGCGGGCCGCACCCACCTTCACGTAGATCGGCACCCGCCAGTCGGTGATCTCACGCAGCTCGCCGATCTTGATCTCCAGGTCGTCGGGACCGGTCCAGTCGGGATGGCGGCATGCCGAACGCTGGTCGATCCCGGTGGGCAGGGTGCGCATCTCGGCTACCCGTTCGGTGATCTTTTGTCCAAGCAGCATCCCGCCACCGCCCGGCTTGGCGCCCTGGCCCACCACTACCTCAATGGCATCAGCCGCTCGCAGATGGTCCGGGTTCATGCCATAGCGAGACGGCAGGTACTGGTAGACGAGCACCGATGAGTGCTCACGCTCCTCAGCGGTCATGCCGCCGTCACCGGTGGTGGTGGATGTCCCCGCCGCCGATGCGCCCCGGCCGAGCGCCTCCTTGGCCTGCGCCGACAGCGAGCCGAAGCTCATCCCGGCGATGGTCACCGGAATCTTCAGATGCACGGGACGCTCGGCCCGGCCTTCGCCGATCACCACATCGGTGCCGCAGGCCTCGCGGTATCCCTCCAGCGGGTAGCGCGACATCGACGCCCCTAGGAACACCAGGTCATCCAGGGTGGGAAGGCGGCGCTTGGCGCCCCATCCCCGGATCCGGTAGATGCCGGTGTTGGCGGCGCGGCGAATCTCGGCGATCACGTTGCGATCGAAGGTGTAGGACTCGCGCAGATGCCAAGAGTCGGGATCGGTGTTCGAGGGTTCGAAGCCCCTCGCCGGTGTCCCGTTCGGTGTCGCAGTCATCAGCGCTCAGCCTCCTGCCCAGCCTCGGCGGCCGCCAGCGCATCCACATCGTCGATAGTGAAGTTGTAGAGGCGCCGGGCCGAGCCGTAGCGGCGAAAGTCGCGAGGCGCGGCACCGTCGGCCACCCCGCCAGCCGCGGCCAGCAACCGCCCCACCAGGTCGAGATGTTCGGGCCGCATCCCCTTCTCCACACAGTCAGCGCCCAGCGACTCCACGTCGCCCCGCACGAAGATCTGCGCCTCGTAAATGGAGTCGCCCAAGTCCGCTGCAGCATCGCCGCACACCACCAAGTTCCCGGCCTGGGCCATGAACGCACTCATGTGGCCGACGTTGCCGCCCACCACGATGTCGGCACCCTTCATGGAAATGCCGCATCGGGCGCCTGCGTTGCCGCCCACGACCACGAGACCGCCGCAGCCGGTGGCACCCGCCGACATGGTGGCGTTGCCGGTGATGTGCACCACTCCGGACATGATGTTCTCGGCCAGTCCGGTGCTGGCATTGCCCTCCACCAGCACGCGGCCTCGCTGGTGCATCCCGGCGCAGTAGTAGCCCACCGAGCCGCGCACCACCACGTCGATGTTCGCAGTGATCCCGCAGGCCACGGCGTGGGCGCCCCGGGGATTGACCACCTCGAAGGACTTGCCGTCGCGGGCCTCGTGCAGCGCCCGGTTGAGCTCGCGCCGGCTCGCCTCAGCGAGATCGAAGACGCGCGCGGCCCCGATCATGCCATCCGTCCCCTCACGCGGCCAGGGACCAAGCATAGATGCGGGCCGGCTCGGGCTCCCATACCTCGGCGTCGAGCGCGCCGGGCAGCCGGGCGATGGCCCGGTATTCCGACGACATGGCCACCCAGTCGTCGGTCTCGGCCACCACCGCAGGTTTGCAGGCGATGGGGTCGCGCAAGATAGCGAACCCGTCGGCCACGCCGATCGCAAACGTGTAGAAGCCGTCCAGGTCGCCCAGCGCGCCCTCGAGTGCCGCCGAGATGGAGTCGCCCGAGCGCATCCGCCACGACAGGTAGCCGGCGGCCACCTCAGAGTCGTTCTCGGTCTGGAACGACTCGCCCCGGGCCTCCAAGAACCGCCGCAGCCCGTTGTGGTTCGACAGCGACCCGTTGTGCACGAGGCAGGTATCAGCGCCGGTGACGAATGGGTGCGAGCCGTTGGTGGTGACCGCCGATTCGGTCGCCATCCGGGTGTGGGCCAGCGCATGGGTGCCGGTGCGCCCCGCCAGGTCGTAGCGCTCAGCCACCAGATCCGGGTCGCCCACCGCCTTGTACAGCTCGATCTGGTCGCCGTAGCTCAGCACTGATGCCCCTGCCACATTGTCGATGATCCACTGGCGAACGGTGCGTCCGGCGCCACCGGTGGAGAACACCGCGTGGTCATGCACCGCTCGCACCGTCACCTCCGCGCCCAGCACCTCTTCCAGCGCGGCAGCCACCTGCCCCCAGTCCACCTCGAGCCCTTCAGCCAGCACGGTGACGCGCGTGCGACCTTCGATGCCCGGGTCGTACACGGCGAAACCGGCACTGTCGGGGCCGCGGTCGCGCATCTCGCGCAGCATCACCGCCGTCAGCCGGCCCAGCTCGTGCCGGTGGGTCTCGGTCTTGCAGAACAAGCCCACGATCCCGCACATGGCGCACCTCCAGCCGGTCATCCCCGCCACCGAGGTCCAGCCCCGCACCGTAGCGCTCAGCCCTGCTCCGTCTTCGCTACCGGGAACGTTGACTACTGTCGGCGCGAGGGCCGCCCCGGGCGGCACGACATCACAGGGGGCGACATGGACGCAGTCGACGAGATCCGCAGCCGGGCCGAGGCCGACGGCGTGGAGTTCATCTACGCCATGTTCGTGGAGATGCACGGAAAACCGTGCGCCAAGCTGGTGCCGATCAGCGCCTTGGACGGGCTGATGAGCGACGGGGCCGGCTTCGCCGGTTTCGCGGCCGGCCCGATGGGCCAGGACCCATCCAGTCCCGACATCCTGGCCCTGCCCGACCCTGCGTCGTATACGCAATTGCCGTGGCAGCCGAACGTGGCTGCAATGCAGTGCGATCCCACCGTGGAGGGCGAGCTGTGGCCGTATTCGCCCCGGGTGATCCTGCGCCGGTCGCTGGAAGCATTAGCCGAGCGCAACCTCGTTCTCAAGTGCGGCGTGGAGGCCGAGTACTCGCTGGTGGTGCGCAACGACGACGGCTCGATCTCGGTGGCCGACGAACGCGACAACATGGCGCTGCCGTGCTACGACGCCAAGGGCCTCACCCGGATGCTGCCGCACCTGGTGGCGGTGTCGAAGAACCTCGACGCCATGGGCTGGGGCAACTACGCCAACGATCACGAGGACGCCAATGGCCAGTACGAGCAGAACTGGCTGTACTCCGACGCGCTGACCACCGCCGACCGGCTGATCCTGTTCCGGCTGATGGTGCACACCCTGGCTCAGCGCGACGGCCGCTACGCCACATTCATGCCCAAACCATTCTCTGACAAGACCGGCAACGGGCTGCACACCCACCTCAGCCTGTGGGCCGCCGACACCGACGAGCCGCTGTTCATCGGCGGAAGCGGCGGCGGGCCCGACACCAAGGGACTGGGCCTGAGCGACCTCGCCTACCAGTTCGTGGGCGGGATCGTCCGCCACGCGCCGTCGTTGGTGGCGGTGGTCTGCCCGATCGTCAACTCCTACAAGCGGATGGGTGTGGGGGCGCCCACCTCGGGAGCCACCTGGGCGCCGGCGTACGCGGCCTACGGCGGCAACAACCGCACGCAGATGATCCGCATCCCCGAGCCCGACCGGATCGAGATTCGCCTGGGCGACGGCGCCGCCAACCCGTACCTCATGTTCGCTGCGTTCTTGGCCTGCGGACTCGACGGCATCGACAACAACATCGACCCGGGCGAACCCAACACCGACAATCTGCACGCCCTGTCTGGCGAAGAAGTGGCGGCCAAGGGCATCCGGTCACTCCCGCCCACGCTGTTGCACGCCGCCGAGCAACTCGGGTCCTGCGACGTCATCGGGGCGGGGCTGGGCGACACCGCCGAAGGTCCCTACCGCGATTATTTCGTGAAGGTGAAGCGGGACGAATTCCTCGCCCACCACCACGAGGTCACTGCCGGAGAGATCGACCAGTACCTCACGCTGTTCTGAACCTTGCGCTCGCAGGCTCCACCGTCGCAGTTGCACGTCGGCGCGACGCCAGCGTGGCACGACGGCGGGGGCTGGATTGCCTACGATGCGCGCAGGGGCTGAGGGGCGAGGGGAAACCATGAGCGCATCGGATGCAGCCGCTGCTCGAGCGTCGCAGCGTGCCGCGGCCGTCGCGGACGTGATGGACGACATCGCAAAGATCGACGCACATGGTCGTGAGCACGGCGGCATCGACCGGGCCGGCATCGCACGCATCAAGGAACGGCTGCTGGAACTGGCCGAGCACGAGAACCTGTTCCCCGCCGAGGACTTTCCGCCGCCGGACGGCGAGCGGGGCTCGTTCAACTACCGACTGGCCCAAAACGACGACGGCACGTTGGCGCTGTATGTCCAAAGCGTGGGAGTCGGCACGTCGGCACCGCCGCACGAGCACACCACCTGGGCAGTCATCGTGGGCATGCGCGGCCAGGAGCTGAACCGCTTCTACGACTGCTGTGCCGGCGAAGGTGAACCGCACGTCGCCCGGGAGGCGATGGTCCAGCGCGGCACCGGAGTCGCGATGCTCGGCCACGACGTGCATTCGATCCACATCGAGGGCACCTCGACCAATTTCCACTGCTACGGGCTGGCGATGGAGCAGATGACGGGCCGCCGCTACTGGAACGCGGACGAAGGCGAGTGGCGGATCTTCGCTGACGTGACAAGCATCGTCGAAGCGCGCTACGACGCTGCCTGATCGGCGAGCGCATTCGATGGCCGACGTTCGCAGCATCACTGCTGCCGATCTGATGGCGGTGCACCGTCGCCTGCTTGGCGGCGAGCCGGGCGCCAGTGGCCTGCTTGGCGGCGAGCCGGGCGAGCTTGCGCTGGTCGACGCGCGCGAGCCTGCCGACTTCACGCGTCGGCACCTGCTCTACGCAGCGAACCTTCCGCCGAGTCATGTCGGACTCGAGGCGCCCAGTCGCATTCCGCGTCTGTCAACACCCGTCGTCGTCTGTGACGCCGGCGGGGGAGAAGCTGCAGCGGTCGCGCTGGAGCTGACCGTGCTCGGCTACACCGACACCGCCGTGCTCGACGGTGGCATCGACGCCTGGGCCGCGGCAGGCGGCGAGCTGTATTCCGGGATCAACGTCCCCTCGAAGCTGTTCGGCGAACTGGTCGAGGCCCATTTCCGCACACCGCACGTCACCGCCGATGAGCTGGCGGGTTGGCTGGCTGACGGCCGAGACCTGGTGGTGCTCGATTCGCGCACCCGACGCGAGTTCAACCGCATGTCCATTCCCAGCGGCCGCTCGTGCCCTGGGGGAGAGCTGGTCCGCCGGGTGCAAGATCTCGTCGACGACTCGACGACGGTGGTCGTCAATTGCGCCGGCCGCACTCGGAGCATCATGGGTGCCCAGTCGCTGCGGTCAGCGGGTTTGGCCAATCAGGTGTTTGCCCTCAAGGACGGCACGATGGGCTGGGAGCTGGCCGGGCTGCAGCTTGATCACGGCCGCGACGATCAGGCGCCCGAACCGTCGCCCGCCGGAAGAGCCCAAGCCGTAGCCGCCGCACGTGCAGTCGCCCACCGGTGCGGCGTCAGAAGCATTGACAGCGAGCAGCTCGAAGACTGGCTCTGCGCGGGCGATGTCCGCACGACGTACCTGATGGACGTGCGCACTCCGCAGCAGTACGCGCACGGCCACGGGCCGGGTGCAGTGTGCGCGCCGGGAGGCCAGCTCGTGCAGGCCTCCGACGAGTATCTGGTGACGCGGGGTTCGCGTGTCGTGCTGGCCGATGAGGACGGGATCGGTGCCACGATGTCGGCGTCGTGGCTGATCCAGATGGGCTGGGACGCCTGGGTGCTCAAGCCCGGCTGGCTCGACAGCAGCGAACTGGTGAGCGGAGGTGATGAGGCGGCCGAGACAGCCCGCCGATCACGCCAGCCAGCGCTGCCCTACGACCCCAAGGACGCAGAGGTGGCCAAGGCCGCGATGCAGGCCTATCTCGACTGGGAGGTCGCCCTGCCCGACCAGTACGCCGGCGACGACCTGGCCGAATTTCGCTTCCTCTAGCGGACACCCCGCGCCTAGGCTGGCGTCATCGCGCGATGCGAGCGGAACGGACCCGGGCGCACGGCTCATACGGATAGCCCGGGTCCGTCCCGCCGATCGCGCAACGTAGTTCCTAAGTGTCTTGAGTAGATCTTGAATTATTTCGATCTATTTGAGACGCGAGTGCTTCTACACAGCTTCTACACATCCGCGAAGCGCTCGATGGTTTCAGCCCAGCCGCTGGCGTCGTCGGGCGTCGCGATGACGGTCTGCAGACCTGCCATCGGGGAGACCGGCACCGCAATCCGGCTGACACCACGGCGCGCCAACTCGGGAATCTCGTTGAGGTCCGCAGGCACCGACACGGTGATCTCGAGCGCATCTGGATTCCGGCCGTGCTCTGTGGCCGTCTGGCGGGCCAGGTCGATCAGGTCCCACGGCGCACCACGGGCGGGGAAGTAGCCATCACCGAGACGACCGGCGCGCCGCGCAGCCACTTTGGAATCGCCGCCCACGATGATCGGCACCGAGCCGTTCACGGGCTGCGGCCGGCAGTAGGCAGCGTCGAAGTTGACGAACTCACCGTGGAAGGTGGGCCGGTCGGCTGACCACAACTCGCGCATAGCAGCCACGTACTCGTCGGTGCGTGGGCCACGGTCATCGAACGGGACACCGATGGCGTCGAACTCCTCGCGCATCCAGCCCACGCCGATGCCCAACAGGACGCGCCCACCGGACATGTGGTCGAGCGTGGCGATCTGCTTGGCGCACACGACCGGGCTGTGCTGCGGCACGATGAGGATGCCCGTGGCGAAGTTGATGGTCGATGTCACGCCCGCCATGTAGGCCATCCACATCAGCGGGTCGGGCAGCAACAAGTCCTCCACGCCGCCGGCCATCTTGCCGTCGGGGCTGTAGGGGTACGCCGACTGGTAGCCCGACGGGATGACGGTGTGCTCGACCGTCCACGCCGACTCGAAACCGGCAGCCTCGCCCGCCTGCACCAACTCGGTGGCCAGTTCGGTGTCGATGGCGAACTTGCCCGTGTTGCAGTACCTGAGCCCGAACTTCATGTTGTTGTCCCCTGTCTCGTGGCGGCCAGCAGTCTCGCACGCAGGCCTGTTCGGAGACCGTCCCGAGCCAATACCGTGCCTGTACGTCGCCGGCACTGGAGCGCCCATGGCTTTCTTGGCACACGTCTCGGACATCTTCGACCCATCGCGGTGGGACGAAATCGACGGATTCGACTTCACCGACATCACGTACCACCGCAGCATCGAGCACGGCACGGTGCGGATTGCGTTCGATCGGCCCGACGTGCGCAATGCATTCCGCCCGCACACCGTCGACGAGCTGTACCGGGCGCTCGACCATGCCCGCATGACGCCCGATGTGGGCTGCATCCTGCTGACCGGCAACGGCCCGGCGCCGGCGGACGGCGGCTGGGCGTTCTGCTCGGGCGGAGATCAGCGCATCCGCGGCCGTGACGGTTATCGCTACGCCGACGGCGAAACCGCAGCCGAGATCGACCCGGCGCGCACCGGGCGCCTGCACATCCTGGAGTGCCAGCGGCTCATCCGGATGATGCCCAAGGTGGTCGTCTGCGTGGTGCCTGGCTGGGCGGCGGGTGGCGGCCACAGCCTGCATGTGGTGTGCGATCTCACGATTGCCTCGGCCGAGCACGCTCGCTTCCGCCAGACCGACACGAACGTGGCCAGCTTCGATGGCGGATTCGGCTCTGCATATCTGGCCCGCCAGATCGGCCAGAAGAAGGCCCGTGAGATCTTCTTCCTCGGCCGCACGTACTCCGCCCAGGCGCGCTTCGACATGGGCGATGTGAATGCGGTGGTGCCCCACGCCGAACTGGAGTCGGTGGCACTGGAATGGGCTGCCGAGATTGTGTCCCGTTCGCCGACCGGTCAGCGGATGGCCAAGTTCGCCTTCAACCTCATCGACGACGGGCTCATCGGCCAGCAGGTGTTCGCAGGCGAGGCGACCCGGCTGGCCTACGGCACCGACGAAGCCGCAGAGGGCCGTGACGCGTTCCTAGACAAGCGCGACCCAGAGTTCGAGAAGTTCCCCTGGCACTTCTGATCGGCCCGGCTCTGCGGAGCCCAGCCCCGATAGCTCGTCGACCGATCATCTCGGCCGCAGACGCTGCATCACGGTCACGTCCAGCCAGCGGCCGAACTTGCGGCCAACCTCGCGCTCGACGCCGACGAGATCGAAGCCGTGCTTGGAATGCAGTGCTATCGACGCGGCGCCGGCGTCCGCGATGCGGGCGAACGTTGCGTGGAAGCCGTGGTCGTCGGCAAGTGCGACCAGGTGGCCCAGCAGGAGATCGCCGACGCCGCGCCCCTGGTGGTCGCGGTGCACGTAGATCGAGTCCTCCACGCTGGTCGAGTACGCCGGACGCGGTCGGTACGGCGACAGGCACGCCCATCCCATGACGGTCGCTCCCGCCTCTTGGCCAGAAGTCGCCACGACGCATGGATACGCACCCGAGTGCTCCCGCATCCAGGCGAGTTGCTCGGCTTCGGTGCGCGGCACCATGTCGAAGGTCGCCGTGCCCTCGGTGACCTCACGGTTGTAGATCTCAGCGATCGCAGCGGCGTCGCCGCTGGTGGCCAGCCGAGTGTGCATTCCAGCGAAGTTAGCGGCGGTGCCGTCGACCCAGCTAGGGCCTTTCGCGACCGGCAATCGCCGCAACAGGGGCAGATACACTCCCCAAGCCTCAGTGTCGCTCGTGCGATTCGCCACCAGCGCACCGAAACCCGCCCCGTTAGCTCAGTAGGTAGAGCACAGCCATGGTAAGGCTGGTGTCGCCGGTTCGATTCCGGCACGGGGCTCGCCGCCCTCGTGCGGCGCCCATGGCGGGATAGCTCAGTTGGTCAGAGCGCACGGCTCATAATCGTGAGGTCCCGGGTTCGAGCCCCGGTCCCGCTACTTCATCTCGGCGGTGTCCCGCTGCTCATTCTGGACGCGACTCCCAATGCTGCGGGTAGCCTGTTGCGGCGGACATTCGTCCAGACTGCCCGCACCTTCGCTAAGGGCAGTAGCTCAATTTGGTAGAGCACCGGTCTCCAAAACCGGCGGTTGCGGGTTCAAGTCCCTCCTGCCCTGCGAACCGGCCGCCCTGCTGACCAACAGCCGGGCGGACCGCCTGTGCCCAACCCCTGACAATCCGAGCCGGAGACCTCGCAGATGGCCATGAACCGACGGACCCGCCGTCACCTGCAGCGTCAGGGCGAGATGACCGCTGACGGCGCGCCTGCGTCGAGACGTGAACGGCGCCAGCCCGCAACGGCATCGCCAACGTCCGAGCGCGCCGGACCAGCGCAGTTCGTGGGCGAGGTCCGTTCAGAGCTGAAGAAGGTGATTTGGCCGACGCGGCCCGAGCTCATCAACTTTTCCGTTGTCGTGTTCATCACCATCGTTGTGCTGACTGCCCTCATCGCCGGACTCGACTGGGTTCTGGGCGAGGGAGTGCTCCGCCTCTTCGACGTCAACTGACCCACCACGAGAGCGATCCGACCGTGACCGACACTTCCGCAGCGCCCGAGACCGACCCGATGGCGGCAGCCCGGCAGCTGCTGGGCGCGCAGACTGCCAGCACGCTGACTGGTCCCAGCACCGACGACCCCGCCAATGCTCTCGCCGACCTCGCGTCCAGTCCTGGCGAATCCGCCACAGGCGATGTTCTCAGCGAAGAGGACCTGCTCGCCGAGGCCGAACCCCAGCCCGAGCCCGAGCGCATCTCGCCCTACGACCTTCCGGGCCGTTGGTTCGTCGTGCATACCCAGTCTGGCTACGAGAAGAAGGTCAAGCAGAATCTCGAAGCCCGCATCGGCACCTTCGACATGGAGGACCGCATCCTCGAAGTCGCCATCCCGATGGAAGACGTGATCGAGTTCAAGGCCGGCCGCAAGGTCGTTGCCAAGAAGAAGGTCTTCCCCGGCTACTTGCTCATTCGCTGCCGCCCCAGTGACGAGGCGCATCACATGATCCGCAGCACCCCGGGCGTCACCGGCTACGCCGGCCCCGGCGGCAAGCCGTCGCCGCTGCGCCGGCGCGAAGTCGAAGCGTTCCTCGCCGAGCCCGACGACGGGCCCGAGTCGCCGCGCCGTACTAAGCCGTCCATGATCTTCGAGATCGACGAGAGCGTTCGGATCAAGGAAGGCCCGTTCTCTGACTTCCAAGGCCAGGTCATCGAGATCAACGAGGAACAGCTCAAGGTGAAGGTGTTGGTGAACATCTTCGGCCGAGAGACTCCCGTCGAACTCGATTTTGTCCAGGTCGCGAAGATCTGACCCCCCGATTCACCCAGGATCATCCAGGAGCACTCCATGGCAGCCAGCCCCACGAGACGCAAGCGAGCCACAGCGAGCGTCAAAATTCAGATTCCCGCTGGGCAGGCTTCACCTGCACCGCCGGTGGGCACCGCGCTGGGTCCGCACGGCGTCGCGATCATGGACTTCTGCAAGGAGTACAACTCGCAGACCGAGTCGCAGCGCGGCACGATCGTCCCGGTTGAGATCACGATCTATGAGGACCGCTCGTTCACGTTCGTGACGAAGACCCCGCCGACGTCAGTGCTGTTGCGTCAGGCCGCGGGACTTGAGAAGGCAGCCGAGAATCCCGGTCGTGAGACCGTTGCGCAGGTCACCGACAGGCAAGTGACCGAAATCGCGACGACAAAGCTGCCCGACCTCAACGCCCGTGATCTGACCAGCGCCAAGCTGCAGGTGATCGGAACAGCGCGGTCGATGGGCATCGAAGTCGTCGGCTGACGCGCCCCGCCTACCGCTAGAGGAGAACTGCAGATGTCAGGGAAGAAGTACGCCGACGCCACCCGTCGGTACGACCGGCAGAGAATGCATGAGCCGCAGCAGGCCATCGACATGGTGCGCAGCTGCGCGTCGGCAAAGTTCGATGAATCGGTCGACTTGTCCGTCCGGCTGGGTGTCGATCCTCGCAAGGCCGAACAGATGGTGCGTGGCACGGTCGCGTTGCCCTCGGGCACCGGCGGTGATGTTCGTGTGGCGGTATTCGCCCAGGGCGACGCCGCAGCCGAAGCCTCCGAGGCAGGTGCCGATGTCGTCGGCGCCGCCGATTTGGCCGAGCGCGTCGAGGCTGGTTTCACCGAGTTCGATGTGGCCATCGCCACCCCCGACATGATGGGTGTAGTCGGCCGTCTCGGCCGGGTACTCGGACCGAGAGGCCTCATGCCCAATCCGAAGTCGGGCACGGTGACCGCTGATGTCGGCAAGGCCGTCGGCGAGTTCAAGAGCGGCAAGGTCGAGTACCGCACCGACCGCTACGGCAACATCCATCTCGCGATTGGCAAGGTCAGCTTCACTCCCGAAGACCTCGAAGCCAACCTGTCCGCCGTGATGAACGAGCTCGCCCGCGCCAAGCCGGCGAGCTCCAAGGGCCGTTACATAAAGAAGATGGTCATGTCATCCACGATGGGCCCCGGCATCCACGTCGACACAACAACGTTCAACTAGCGGCCGCGTCCGCAGATTCACCGCGGGCCTGTACCGCGTCGACGGCGGCCTGTACGCCGGCCGTTGAATCACCGCCGGCTGGGGTCGGCTAGTCCGATGTGATGCGCACAAACCTTTAGGCGGAGGAGAGCGGTCGATTCAGGGTGTAGCGGGCGGGCCAGGTGTGGGTTCCGCAGACAGGGTTCCAGGCGGCGTCGGCGACCGGGTAGTCGCGGCCGTCGATGTTCACGGTGGCGTCGTTTCCAAGTCGTCCGCCTTCGACGCGGAATTCCAAGTACGAGCCGCCTGTGTAGTGGACGACGTTGAAGTCGATGATCTCGTATTGCTTGGAATTGGCCGAGATCATGTCGTTACCGAAAACGAAAGCCCCTTTGCTGGTGTTGCGGGCGTAGCCCCTGATCAAGTAGCTGAAACTCGGCAGATTTCTGCCACTTCAGGAGTGTCTCTCGTCGGTCTCCCTTCCTCATCGTGGCGGTCCAGTCGACGTTGGTGAGGACGTCGTCGTAGGTGGGGGCCTGGTAGACGGGCCGGTCCAGGGTGACGGTGACCCCGTCGCTAAAGGTGGTGCCGGGGTTGCCGACGTCGTACCAGAGGTGCATGTCGGGCCCGACGGGGAACTCCTCGTACTTGTCCCCAGTGCCGATGAAGTAGCCGGAGTCGTAGGAGTCGTCGCCGATGGTCAGGGTGAACCTGTCGGGGATGACCCGGCCCGGCCTGAACACCAGATGGGTTTTGCGCTCGATGCTGTTGGTCACGTAGTAGAGCTCGGTTACGGTGCCGTCGCGGTCCTGGCTGCCGCCGGTCCCGCCTGGGCAGCCTCCCCAGGTGCTGCTGTCGGCGTCGATCCCTGTCGAGGACATCGACCCGAAGGTGAGCGGGGTGCCTGACGCGAACCCTGAGTAGATGTAGGCCACTTCTCCCGGCGTCGCCGCGGGCTGTTCGGGCACGGGCGGGGTGGCGGCTTTTGCGTACATCGACCTGGGCGAGGACCCGGCCGCGTTCAGCACCGCGATCAGGTACGCATACAGCGTCTCGGGCTCGACCGCGGAATCGACGAACGACGTGTTTGACTCATGACATCATGTGTGTTGTGCATGTCAGCGTAGCCCAACCCCACACGTCGACCGACCCGGCACACCCCACAGCCAGCGTCGCGCCGATGATCTCGCCGGGGCGCCGCCAGCGCCGGGCCCGGCGGCCGGGTGCGGTTATGGGCTGCAGGCGGGGGCGGCCGTGGGGCGGGGTGTCGATCTTGGTGTCGTGGTGGTGCAGGTCGTGCTGCTGTTTGGATCGGGAGAAGCGGCCGGTAGCGTCGTGCGTTCGACAACAAGCTCGCCGTAGATCTCCGGTGGCTTCGGCCTGAAATCGTCGTGCGGTTCCGCTCCTTTCGAGCGGGCCTCGCACTCCGAGCCTGGTGAGGCGGACTGCGGTTCCTGTGCGCGTGCGCCAGGGCAGCGGTTCTGTCTGGTCTGCGGACCGGCTGCCCGAGCCGGGGCCGGTGAGCAACCGAATCGTTCAAGCCCAATCCCGCACAGCCAAACAGCACAGGAGCACCCGGTGAACGCAACCACGGCAACTGACGCACCTGCGCGCGCACCCCGGGCCGACAAGGTCGCAGTGGTGGATGAAGTCCGCCAGCGCTTCGACGACGCGGAGGCGGTGCTGTTCACCGAATACCGCGGCCTCGACGTCGGCGACCTCGCGGCGCTGCGCGGCCAGCTCATCGAAGCCGGCTGCCGCTACAAGATTTACAAGAACAGCCTCGTTCGTCTCGCGATCGAATCCTCTGCGCCAGATGGAGCACTCGATCTGCTCTTCGGACCCACCGCGCTTGCCTTCTGCGGAAAGGACCCGTCGGCTGCCGCGAAGGCTCTGCGGGACTTCGCAGCCACCCACGATGCGCTGGTCATCAAGGGCGGCGTGCTCGGCAGAGCGTTGCTTGACGGCGACCAGGTGGGCGAGATGGCCGACCTGCCGTCACGTGACGAGGTCATGGCGCAGATCCTTGGCGCGTTGGCAGCCCCGTTGAACTCGCTGGCATCGATGATGAACAGCCTGCTCAGCGAAATGCCCGGTCTTGTCCAAGCACTGATTGATCGCAACTCATTAGAAGGGGAGAACAACCAATGAGCACAACCACCACGGAAGAAATTCTCGACACCATCGGCAACATGACGGTGATCGAGCTGGTCGAGCTGAAGAAGGCGTTCGAAGAGCGCTTCGACGTCACCGCCGCGGTGGCTGCGCCGATGATGGTCGCGGCCGGCGCAGCGGGCGGCGACGGTGACGGTGCGGCTGCCGAAGAGGCACCCGACGAGTTCAACGTGATGCTCACCGCCATTGGCGACAAGAAGGTGCAGGTCATCAAAGAGGTGCGCTCGCTCACGAGTCTGGGCCTCAAAGAGGCCAAGGATCTCGTCGAGGCGGCACCGAAGGCCGTGCTCGAGGGCGTGCCGAAGGCAGACGCCGACAAGGCGCGCGGAGCGCTCGAAGCCGTCGGCGCCACAGTCGAACTCACTTGACATCGCGTCCCAGATCGCGTCCGAGATTCCGTCCTGGCGCCCTGTTCGGCCCGATCCATCGGGCCCCTGTGGCGGCACGGCCTGCGAGCAGTTGCGCGCGGCCGGCCGGCGCAACGTCGTGGTGCCGATCCTTGTGACTCAGCCGGGTTGTGGCAACAGCGGTCGCTGGGTAGTCTCGACCGAGCCGTGGCACAGGTGGCTTCTCCCTTCGCGCACCCCACCAGTCCCCAGCATCGAGGCCCAACGTTGGGTTCACCGGTTGCTGCGGACGCCCTTGACTGCGCGCGTCCTTGCTGCCCCCGGCTGTCGCTTGCGACCTGTCCTTCACAACTGAACACCTAGGAGAGTCCGTTGTCGTCTCTTGTCGGTCGCGAACGATATTCGTTCGGCAACCTCGACGAAGTCCTGGAACTCCCAGACCTCGTGTCCATCCAGAAGGACTCTTTCAAGAGATTCCTTGACATCGGGCTGGCGGAGACGTTCTCCGACATCAGTCCGATCAGCGACTTTGCAGGGCAGCTGCAGCTCATCTTCTCGTTCGATCCGAACGACGAAGACCTGCGCCCGCCGCCCAAGTTCTCCGTCGAGGAGTGCAAAGAGCGGGATATGACCTACTCGGCGCCGATCTTCGTGCGCGCCGAGTTCAAGAATGCTCTGACCGGCGAGGTCAAGGCCCAGACGGTGTTCATGGGCGACTTCCCGATGATGACGCCCAAGGGCACCTTCATCATCAACGGCACCGAGCGTGTTGTCGTCAGCCAGCTCGTCCGCTCGCCCGGCGTCATCTTCCAGCCAGGAGAGCGCTACCGGCTGCGCAACATGTCCAAGCACCAGTTGGTGACAGCGACGATCCACCCCTACCGCGGCGAGTGGATCGAGTTCGATGTCGAGCACAAGCCGGGCAAGGACCCCACAGCGGGCAGCCGCATCGCCCGCAAGCGCCGGCTTGACATTTTCTACCTGCTGGCCGCGCTCGGCTATGGCGAGGATCGTCATCCGGGCCTCATCGAGCGATTCGTCGAGCACTTCGACTTCCTCGAGCCGCAGTGGGAGGACCACAAGAAGAAGTTCGACCTCCCGACCCAGGACCAGTCGGTCGTCGAGCTCTACAAGCGGGTCCGCCCTGGCGAGATGGCCACAGCCGATGCTGCCAACAACTACTTCCAGAACGCTTTCTTCGACGAGCGGCGCTACTCGCTGTCGAAGGTCGGTCGCTACAAGCTGAACCGCAAGCTCGGCGAAGAGCTGAACAAGGTTGCCGAGATGCTGGGCCTCGAGCTGATCGACGGCGACCATCCGAGAGCCGCTGACCATCCCGAGCTCGTACGGCCCAATCCCGAGGCCACCGTCCTCACTCGCACTGAGGTGCTGGCGACCGCGAGCTACCTGCTGCATCTGGCAAACGCCGAGCCCGGCTACCGCCTCGACGACCAGGACCACTTCGCGAACCGGCGCATCCGCTCGGTCGGCGAGCTGATCCAGAACCAGGTTCGCATCGGGCTGAGTCGCATGGAGCGGGTCGTGCGCGAGCGCATGACCACACAGGACGTCGAAGCGATCACACCGCAGACGCTCATCAACATCCGCCCGGTCGTGGCGGCCTCGAAGGAATTCTTCGGCACCAGCCAGCTGTCCCAGTTCATGGATCAGGTCAACCCGCTCTCGGGCCTGACCCATCGCCGCCGCCTGTCGGCGCTCGGCCCTGGCGGCTTGTCGCGCGAGCGAGCCGGGTTCGAGGTCCGCGACGTGCACTTCAGCCACTACGGCCGGATGTGCCCCATCGAAACGCCGGAAGGTCCGAATATCGGGCTCATCGGCGCGCTGGCGACGTTCGCCCGCGTCAACGAGTTCGGCTTCATCGAATCGCCGTACCGGCTCGTCCGCGATGCTGTCGCCACACGCGAGGTGCGCTACCTGACTGCCGACGAGGAAGAGGAATTCGTGGTCGCGCAGGCCAATGCGCCCCTCAATCCTGACGGCACCTTCCGCAATCCCCGCGTGCTCGTGCGCAAGAGCCCCCAGGGCGCCAGCCTCGAGGATCTGCGCCTGCAGATGGAGCGTGACACCTATTTCGCTGCGACCACCGAGATCAGCTATGTGCTCGCGAGCGAAGTCCAGCTCATGGACGTCTCGCCGAAGCAGATCGTCTCGGTGGCGACGGCGCTGATCCCGTTCCTCGAGCACGACGACGCGAACCGGGCGCTCATGGGCGCCAACATGCAGCGCCAGGCTGTGCCGCTGCTGCGGGCCGAAGCCCCCTACATCGGCACCGGCATCGAAGCCCTCGCCATGGCTGATGCCGCCGAGATGGTGCTGTCGACCGTGGACGGCACGGTTTCCGGTGTCACCGGCGACAGCATCACCGTGCAGTCCGACGACGGCGCCGAGACCAGCTTCTCGCTGCTCAAGTACCGCCGGTCCAACCAGGACACCTGCATCAACCAAAAGCCGCTCGTGCACCTCGGCGACCAGGTCGCCGCCAACACGGTGCTCGCCGACGGTCCCTCCACCGACCAAGGCGAGCTTGCACTCGGAAAGAACCTGCTCGTCGCCTACATGTCGTGGGAGGGCTACAACTTCGAGGACGCGATCATCCTGTCGGAACGGCTCGTGAAGGACGACGTGCTCACGTCGATCCACATTCACGAGTACGAGATCGACGCCCGCGACACCAAGCTGGGCCCCGAGGAGATCACCCGCGACATTCCCAACCTCGCGGACGACATCCTCGCCGACCTCGACGATCAGGGCATCGTGCGCATCGGTGCCGAAGTCGAGCCCGGCGCGGTGCTCGTCGGCAAGGTCACCCCCAAGGGCGAGACCGAACTGACGCCAGAGGAACGGTTGCTGCGGGCCATCTTCGGCGAGAAGGCCCGCGAGGTCCGTGACACCTCGCTCAAGGTGCCCCACGGCGAGAACGGCGTCGTTACCGACATCAAGGTGTTCAGCCGTGACGAGGACGATGAGCTGCCACCCGGGGTGAACCAGCTTGTTCGTGTCTACGTGGCCCAGAAGCGCAAGATCAGCGTCGGCGACAAGCTCGCCGGACGGCACGGCAACAAGGGCGTCATCTCCAAGATCCTTCCGATCGAGGACATGCCCTACCTGGCAGACGGCACGCCGGTCGAAATCATCCTGAGCCCGCTCGGCGTGCCCAGCCGCATGAACGTCGGCCAGGTGCTTGAGGCCCACCTCGGCTATGCCGCACGCTGGGGCTGGGAGACCACCGACTCGAACGGCAAGTCCCAGTTGGTGGGCGAGGAGCCGACCAGCAATACCGCCCGCAAGACGCGTCCCACGACCAAGCCGGCAGTGTTCATTGCATCGCCGGTGTTCGACGGTGCGCGCTGGGACGAGGTCGAAGCCGCCGGGCGGCATCCGACGATCCAGCAGACGCTCGAGAACCTGCGACCCGAGACGGCCACCGGCGAGCGGCTGATGAGCCGTGCCGGCAAGGCAATGCTCTACAACGGGCGCACCGGCGAGCCGTACGACCAGCCGATCATGGTGGGCTACAGCTACATCTTGAAGCTGGCGCACCTCGTCGACGACAAGATCCACGCCCGCTCGACCGGCCCCTACTCGATGATCACCCAGCAGCCGCTGGGCGGCAAGGCGCAGTTCGGCGGCCAGCGGTTCGGCGAGATGGAGGTCTGGGCGCTTGAGGCGTACGGCGCCGCCTATTGCCTGCAGGAGCTGCTGACCATCAAGTCCGACGACGTGCTGGGCCGAGTGAGGGTCTACGAGGCGATCGTCAAGGGCGAGAACATTCCCGAGCCCGGCATCCCTGAGAGCTTCAAAGTGCTCATCAAGGAGATGCAGGCCCTGTGCCTGAACGTCGAGGTGATGTCGCTGGCGGGCAGCCAGATCGACATTCAGGGTCTCGACGAGGACGTCTTCCGTGCCGAGGAGTCACTCGGCATCGATATCAGTCGACCCGAGAGGGGCACCGACGAAGAAGACGAGCTGCGTCGCCAGCGCCTCTAGCCCTGCGCGACACAGCCGCCGACACAGCTCTCACAACTCACACAGCCCTCACGCGAACACCCCGTAGCGCCACACGCAGCCGCAAACCCACTACAGCTGGAAGCACAGATGATCGACGTCAACGACTTCTCTGACATCCGCATCGGCCTCGCCACCGCCGATGCCATCCGCACTTGGTCCAACGGCGAGGTGCGCAAGCCAGAGACCATCAATTACCGCACGCTCAAGCCCGAGAAGGACGGCTTGTTCTGCGAGAAGATCTTCGGTCCTACCAAGGACTGGGAGTGCGGCTGCGGCAAGTACAAGCGCGTCCGCTTCAAGGGCATCATCTGCGAGCGCTGCGGCGTCGAGGTGACGCGCTCCAAGGTGCGACGCGAGCGGATGGGCCACATTGAGCTTGCGGCACCTGTGGTGCACATCTGGTACCTGCGAGGCACGCGCTCGTGGCTGGCGTACTTCCTGACAGGGCTCGATCCCCGCCAGGAGCTCAAGGCCAAAGCGCTGGAACGGGTCATCTACTTCGCCTCCAACCTCGTCACCAAGGTCGACAGCGACAAGCTCCACGCCGACACGCCGCGGCTTGAGGCCGAGAAGGCCGAAGAGATCGAGGCGATCGACGCCGACCATGCGGAGCGCCGTGCGGAGCGTCTCGCAGAGCTCGAAGCCGAGCTGGCCGAATTGGAGAAAGAAGGCGCTCGAGACCGCGACATCAAGGCCCGCCAGCGCGACGCCGAACGCGATCTCGAAGCGCTGAGCGTGGAGTTCACCAAAGAGAAAGAGCTCGTTGATCGTGCCCTGGCAGTGATTCGCGACCTGCACGAGCGGGCGATCATCGACGACGAGGACCTGTGGCGCGAGCTCGAAGACCGCTACGGCGATTATTTCGAAGGCGGCATGGGCGCCGAGTCCATCGCACAGCTCATGTCCAACATGGACTTCGACAACGAAGAGGTCGAGCTGCGCGCGGCAATCGAGGCCGCTGACGGCCGTCGACCGCTGTCGGCTCAGCGCAAGCAGAAGGCCATCAAGCGGCTCAAGATCCTGAGCGCGTTCAACCGGCGCGATGAGCACGGTCGGCGCATCAATGATCCCCGGGCCATGATCCTCGACGCTGTCCCGTGCATTCCACCGGATCTGCGGCCCATGGTCCAGCTCGACGGTGGGCGCTTCGCGACATCGGACCTCAACGACCTGTACCGCCGGGTCATCAACCGGAACAACCGGCTGAAGCGACTGCTCGACCTGCGGGCGCCCGAGATCATCGTCAACAACGAGAAGCGCATGCTCCAAGAAGCGGTGGATGCGCTGTTCGACAACGGCCGAAGGGGTCGTCCTGTGACAGGCCCCGGTAATCGGGCGCTGAAGTCACTGTCGGACATGCTCAAGGGCAAGCAGGGCCGGTTCCGCCAGAACCTGCTCGGCAAGCGCGTCGACTACTCGGGCCGCTCGGTCATCGTGGCCGGGCCCAAGCTGCGGCTGCACCAGTGCGGACTTCCCAAGCTGATGGCTCTCGAGCTGTTCAAGCCCTTCGTGATGAAGCGCCTGGTCGACGCCGAGATTGCCCAGAACATCAAGTCCGCCAAGCGCATGGTGGAGCGCCGCCGGGCCGATGTCTGGGATGTGCTCGAAGACGTCATCAAGGAGCACCCGGTTCTGCTGAACCGTGCACCCACGCTGCACCGGCTCGGCATCCAGGCCTTCGAGCCGCTGCTGGTCGAGGGCAAGGCAGTGCAGATCCACCCGCTCGTGTGCGCGGCGTTCAACGCCGACTTCGACGGCGACCAGATGGCAGTCCACCTGCCGCTGTCCTCAGAGGCTCAGGCAGAGGCCCGGGTGCTGATGCTGTCGGCCAACAACATCCTGAGTCCGGCGGACGGCCGCCCGATGACGGTGCCCAGCCAGGACATGCTCATCGGCAGCTACTACCTCACCGAGTTGCGGACCCGCGACGACGACACCATCGTCGCCGAAGCGGACGTTCCGACCGCAACCTTCCGGCACCTGCACCAGATCGAGCGGGCGCTCGATCTCGGACGGGTCAAGCTGCACCAGCTCATCGAGTGGCGGAACCCTGCGCTCAGCGACGGAAATGGCGGTTTCACCCCGACCACGCCCGGCCGTGCGCTGTTCAACGCCGCATTGCCCGACAACTTCGAGTACATCAACCGCGCTGTGCGCAAGAGCGAGATGGGCAAGATCGTTCGCACGCTGTCGGACGAATACACCACCAGCGACATCGCGACGAGCCTGGACCACATCAAGGACCTCTGCTACGAGTACGCCAGCCGCTCAGGTCTGACGATCTCGGTGGACGATGTGCGCACGCCGCCCGACAAGGCCGAGATCCTCGAGCGTCACGAGGCTGAGGCCGAGCGGGTCGAGAACCAGTTCCGCCGCGGCATCATCACCGACGGTGAGCGCCGCCAGAAGGAAGTGGAGATCTGGACCGACGCCACCGACGAAGTGCGGCGTTCGCTCGAGGCTGAACTGGCCAAGACAACCTTCAACCCGATCGACATGATGGTCGGCTCAGGTGCCCGCGGAAACATGATGCAGGTACGCCAGATCGCCGCCATCCGTGGCCTCGTGGCGAACCCCAGAGGCGACATCATCCCGCGCCCGATCAAGTCGTCCTACCGCGAGGGCCTCGCCACCCTGGAGTACTTCATCTCCACGCCGGGAGCCCGCAAGGGACTCGTCGACACGGCGCTGCGCACGGCCGACTCGGGCTACCTGACACGTCGCCTCGTCGATGTCGCCCAGGAGCTCATCATCAACTCCGAGAACCCGTTCGAGCGCTCCGGTCCGGTCAACGGTCTGTGGCTTGAGGACATCGGTCCGGATCGGCCTGATCGGCGTACGCATCTCGACACGCGCCTGTTCAGTCGCTGCTTGGCCTCCGATGTGACGCTTGGCGACGGCACAGTCATCCCGGCCGGAACGCTGGTCGGAGACGACGAACTGGCGGTGATACGCGACGACCCCGCCGTCACCCGGGTACGAGTTCTGTCGCCGCTAACCGACGAGTCCGAGTTCGGCGTTTCAGCATTGGCCTATGGCGGCTCGCTGGCGACAGGCAAGCTCATCGAGGTGGGCGAGGCAGTCGGCGTGATCGCCGCACAGTCCATCGGTGAGCCTGGCACGCAGCTGACCATGCGGACGTTCCACACCGGCGGCGTCATCGGCGGCGAGAACATCGCCGGCGGTCTTCCCCGCGTCGTGGAGCTGTTCGAGGCACGAACACCGCGCGGCAAGGCCGTGCTGGCCACCCGCTCAGGTGTCGTGCGCATCGGCGAGGACGATGGCCGGGGCCGCCAGATCGACGTCATCGGCGACGACGGCGAAGAGGACACCTACACCGTGCCCTCGATGTCGCGCCTCGCAACCGTCGACGGCCAGGAAATCCGTGCCGGCGATCCGCTCGTGGACGGTCCGCGCGACCCGAAGGAGCTCATCGAGATCCGAGGCGTGCGCGAGACGCAGCAGTACCTCACCGAAGAAGTGCAGAAGGTGTACCGCGAGCAGGGTGTCTCCATTCACGACAAGCACATCGAGCTGATCATCCGGCAGATGACTCGCCGAGTCCTCGTCGGCGAGCAGGGCGACTCGGCCTTCCTTCCCGGCGAGCAGGTCGATCAGCGGATCTACCGCGAAGCCAACCGTGAGCTGGTGGCCGCGAGCAGCCGTCCCGCGCAGGGACGCCCGATCATCATGGGCATCACCAAGGCGTCGCTTGCGACCGACTCGTGGCTCTCCGCCGCCTCGTTCCAGGAGACGACGCGCGTGCTGACCGAGGCCGCCATCGAGTCTCGCCAGGACGACCTGAAGGGCCTCAAGGAGAACATCATCATCGGCAAGCTGATTCCTGCGGGAACCGGTCAAGACTGCTACCGCAACATCGACACGGTGGCGCCCGACTACGAGCCGATGGAGTTCTGGTCGTCCGAAGAAGCGCAAGACCCCGCAGCTTGGCTGGCCTCGATCGGCGAAGACGAGGGCCGCAGCGAGAACGTGGCGTCGATCACCGATGCCGGCTAAATGAATGAATAGCTGACGCAACAATCGGTTGAACGTTTGCCGGACGGTTGTCGCTTCCGAGCGCGCTGCCTAGCCTTCGAGGTCGGCCGAAGCGTGCTTGCCGGTGGGGCATCGCGCGGTTGTGGCCCTGCTGTCATGTGACAGCGATCTGAGTGACAGAGGTCTTGGTGCCCACGATTCAACAATTGGTCCGCAAGGGCCGCAAGTCGAAAACGACGAAAGTGCGGACACCCGCGCTGAAGGGTTCGCCGCAGCGCCGCGGTGTGTGCACTCGCGTGTACACGCACACGCCCAAGAAGCCGAACTCGGCCTTGCGCAAGGTCGCCCGCGTCCGCCTCACCAGCGGCGTCGAGGTCACTGCCTACATCCCGGGCGAGGGGCACAACCTCCAAGAGCACAGCATCGTGCTGGTGCGCGGTGGCCGTGTGAAGGATCTGCCCGGCGTCCGCTACAAGATCATCCGCGGTGCGCTCGATGCCTCCGGCGTGAATGCACGTCGACAGGCCCGATCGCGCTACGGCGCCAAGCGGGAGTCCTGACATGCCGCGCCGAGGAGCAGCACCGCGCCGCGACATCACCTCCGACCCCGTCTACGACTCCACGCTGGTCACGCAGTTCATCAACAAAGTGTTGCGTCGCGGCAAGCGCTCGGTGGCCGAGCGCATCGTGTACCAGGCGATGGATCTCGTGGGCGAGCGAACTGGTGGAGAGCCCCTTGAGATTCTCAAGCGGGCCGTCGACAACACTCGCCCGCAGGTCGAGGTGAAAAGCCGTCGTGTCGGCGGCGCGACCTACCAGGTGCCTGTCGAAGTTCGGCCACGCCGCGCCACTGCGCTGGCCATCCGGTGGATTGTCGGCTTTTCACGCGAGCGTCGCGAGCGGACGATGTCCGAACGGCTCGCGAACGAGCTGCTTGACGCGTCCAACGGCACAGGTTCAGCAGCAAAGCGGCGCGAAGACACGCACCGCATGGCAGAGGCCAACAAGGCCTTCGCCCACTATCGCTGGTGATCCGGCGCTGGTGATCTGATCAACCGGGGCAACGCTGCAATGGCTCGAAATCAACCTCTCGAACGCGTCCGCAACATCGGCATCATGGCCCACATCGATGCGGGCAAGACAACGGTGACCGAGCGCATCCTCTACTACACGGGCGTCAACTACAAGATCGGCGAAGTCCACGACGGCGCCGCGACGATGGACTGGATGGACCAGGAGCAGGAGCGAGGGATCACCATCACCTCGGCTGCGACCACCTGCGGCTGGAACGACCACGTCATCAACATCATCGACACGCCTGGCCACGTCGACTTCACGGTCGAGGTCGAGCGCTCGCTGCGCGTTCTCGACGGCGCGGTGGCGGTGTTCGACGGCGTTGCCGGTGTCGAGCCCCAGACCGAGACCGTGTGGCGGCAGGCCGATCGTTACGGCGTGCCACGCATGTGCTTCATCAACAAGCTCGACCGCACCGGCGCCTCTTTTTTCGGCTCGCTCGCCAGCATCGAGGACCGGCTGACGCCGCATACGGCTGTGCTTCAGTTGCCGATCGGCATCGAGGCTGGATTCGAGGGCGTCGTCGACCTCGTCGAGATGAACGCAGTGGTGTGGAAGGGCGACGACCTCGGCGCCACCTACGACGTTGTCGACATTCCCGCCGACATGGTTGACCAGGCCGCCGAGTATCGGGGCAAGCTGCTCGAGACGTTGGCCGATGTCGACGAGGACATCATGCTGGCCTATCTCGAGGGCGAAGATGTCGACGCCGAGACAATTCGACGTGCCATCCGGCGGGGCACCATCGACGGTCAGATCGTCCCGATCCTCACCGGCAGCGCCTTCAAGAACAAGGGCGTGCAGCCGTTGCTCGACGCGGTGACGATGTACCTGCCTGCGCCGGTCGACATCCCCGCGGTCTGTGGCCGGTCCCTCAACGGCGCCGACGAAGTCGAGCGCCGGCCCGACGACACCGAGCCCTTCTCGGCGCTGGCATTCAAGATCATGACCGACCCCCACGTGGGCAAGCTCATCTATTTCCGGGTGTACAGCGGCCGGCTCGGCAAGGGCGGCCAGGTGCTGAACACCACCACCGGCAATCGGGAGCGAATCGGCCGCATCCTGCAGATGCACGCGAACAACCGCGAGGACCGCGACGAGATCGGAACTGGCGACATCGTCGCCGGCATCGGGCTGAAGAACACCCGCACCGGCGACACGCTCTGCGAGGCGTCCAAACCGATCGTGCTCGAGCAGCTCGACTTCCCCGACCCCGTTGTGCACGTCGCCGTCGAACCGAGGTCCAAGGGCGACCAGGACAAGCTGGGCCGGGCGCTGACAGCTCTCAGCGAGGAAGACCCGACGTTCCAGGTCAAGTCCGACGAAGAGACCGGCCAGACGGTCATCTCGGGCATGGGCGAGTTGCACCTCGAAGTGCTTGTCGAACGGATGCTGCGCGAGTTCAAGGTCGACGCTTCCATCGGCAAGCCCCAGGTCGCCTACCGCGAGACGCTTACCGCGCCGGTCAACAAGTTCGAGTACCGGCATATCAAGCAGACAGGCGGCTCAGGCCAGTACGCGGTCGTGGTCGTCAACGTGGGGCCCTCTGAGCCCGGCGAGGGCTACACGTTCAGCGACCAGATCAAGGGCGGATCGATCCCGCGCGAGTACATCGGGTCGGTCGACCAGGGCATGCGATCGTCGCTGGAGAGCGGCCCGCTTGCAGGTTTCCCGCTCGTGGATGTGGCGGTCGAGCTCGTCGACGGCAACCACCACGACGTGGACTCTTCGGAGATGGCATTCAAGATCGCCGGCACTATGGCGATGCGAGATGCAGCCCGCCTGGCCAGGCCAGTCCTGCTGGAGCCGGTCATGGCAGTCGAAGTTGTGACGCCCGAGAACTACATGGGCGACGTCATCGGCGACCTCAACTCGCGCCGCGGTCGTGTCGGCCAAATGGAGCTGCGCGGCATGAATCAGGTGATCGACGCCAAGGTGCCACTGTCGGAAATGTTCGGCTACGCCAACGATCTTCGATCGCGCACCCAGGGTCGCGCCACCTACAGCATGCAGTTCGACGCCTACGAGCAGGTGCCGAGGACGATCGCCGGGGACATCATCAAGCGAATCCGTGGCGAGTAGTCCCGCAGCCCGCGTTGATTCGGGCTGCAGCGTCTCTAGCCTCTGACCGTTCAATAACGAAGCAATTCTCGAAGAATCCGCACTCATGTCGGCCGCCCGACGGCGCCGTCCGACTACGACAAATCCCCGGGGATCGTCCCCGAGGCACTCACTCCCGAAAGGCGAGCAGACCATGGCCAAAGAGCGTTTCGAGCGTACGAAGCCTCACGTCAACGTGGGCACGATGGGACACATCGACCACGGCAAGACGACGCTGACGGCTGCAATAACACGTGTCCTTGCTGAACAGGTCGGCGGCCAGGCAACGGCCTTCGACGAGATCGACAAGGCACCCGAAGAGCGCGAGCGAGGCATCACGATTTCCATCGCGCACGTCGAGTATGAGACGGCGAACCGGCACTATGCCCACGTCGACATGCCCGGCCACGCCGACTACATCAAGAACATGATCACGGGCGCCGCCCAGGTGGACGGAGCCATCTTGGTCGTGTCTGCTGCCGACGGCCCGATGCCCCAGACCCGTGAGCACGTGCTGCTGGCCCGTCAGGTCGGCGTGCCCTACATCGTGGTCGCACTCAACAAGGTCGACATGGTCGACGACGAGGAGCTGCTCGAGCTCGTCGAGCTAGAGGTGCGCGAGCTCCTCAGCGAGTACGAGTACCCCGGCGACGACGTGCCCGTGGTTCGGGTCTCCGCGCTGAACGCGCTCGAGGGCGACGCAGCCGCTGGCGAGCAAGTCATCGAGCTGATGGCTGTGGTGGACGAATACGTACCCGAGCCCGTGCGCGACAACGACCGCCCGTTCCTCATGCCCATCGAGGACGTGTTCTCGATCACCGGCCGCGGCACCGTGGTGACCGGCAAGATCGAGCAGGGCATCATCAACACCGGCGAAGAAATCGAGATCGTTGGGATCCGCAACACGCAGAGCACTACCGTCACCGGCGTGGAGATGTTCCGCAAGATCCTCGACGAAGGCCAGGCCGGCGACAATGTCGGGCTGCTGCTGCGAGGCACCGGCAAGGACGACGTCGAGCGCGGTCAGGTTTGCACCAAGAAGGGCGCGATCACGCCGCACACCAAGTTCGAGGCACAGGTGTACGTGCTGAACAAGGACGAGGGCGGTCGTCACAAGCCGTTCTTCTCGAACTACCGGCCGCAGTTCTACTTCCGTACCACCGACATCACTGGCGTCGTTGAGCTTCCCGCAGGCACCGAGATGTGCATGCCGGGCGACAACACCGAGATGACGGTTGAGTTGATCAACCCGATCGCGATGGACGAGGGCTTGCGCTTCGCCATTCGCGAGGGCGGCCGCACCGTCGGTGCCGGCCGAGTCACCAAGATCATCCAGTAACAGAAGCGACCAGTCAGGCGTTCACATGGCAGCACCTCGGATCCGTATGCGGCTTAAGGCCTACGACCACGAGATCGTGGACCAGTCCGCACAGAAGATCACCGAAACGGTGTTGCGTACCAACGCGAAGGTCCGCGGGCCTATACCGCTGCCGACGGAAAAGCACCGTTACACCGTCGTGCGGTCACCCCACAAGGACAAGGACTCGCGCGAGCACTTCGAGATGCGCATACACAAGCGCCTCATCGACGTGATCGACCCCAGCGACAAGACGGTCGACTCGCTCCAGCGGCTCGACCTGCCAGCCGGCGTCGAGATCGAGCTCAAGGTCCAGCCCTAGCTGCAATCAGCCGCCCAAATTTCTGCAATTGGCCGCGTACTTCGCCGCGTTCGTGTGCTCGCAGCGATGCAAGCGCTCGTGGCATTTGACGGAATCGCTGTCTTGCTCGGCGGTCTCGTCGCGGTAGCGTGAATGCATGGCCTCGACGGATGTCAGCGCAGAACAGAGCAGCGACTACCTGCTCCGCGACGTTCCGCGAGCCAGGAGCATCACGGCAAATCAGGGGTTCATTCCCGAGTCATGGTTCTTCTGGCGCCGCTGGACTCGTCGCCCAGAGCCTCATTCAAAGCACTGACCGCCGCAGCGCGTCGTCCCGATCCAATTGGTGCTGCCTTGAGCGATGCGTACCCGTGGGTGAAGTACCTGCCTCGCGAAGAGCGCGAACTCTTCGCGGAGGAGCTCACCAAAGAACTCGCGGCCGCTGCCTCGGCCGGAGTGTTCGAGCCAGTTGCCCTGCTCGCGGATGCCTGGAAGGCCACGGCGGAGGTCTACGCCGATCCCGACCTGCGTCGCCGGCTCTCAGGACCGATCGAGATAACGCACGGCGGACGCGTACCGCGCCCTTCCGGCTGAGAATCGCTACAGCACAGCATGCCGAGGGGTCGGGAGCGCATTGCACCGCCACCGCGTGCAGGCGGGTGGGAGATGCGAATTAGCAGCATTGCGTTCAACTCGCCCAATACGGCGGAGGCGCAGGTTTATGCCCGCTACGAATCGGGCCGCCAGCACTTTGTGCGCTACTACAGCCTGCTGAACGAGTTCTTGGAACAACAGCAGATCGAAGCGCTCACGCCGACTCAGTGCGAGATCACCTATGTGAATCACGTCAAGGGAATCGAAGGCACACGAGGACAGACGGCGAACTCCACTGGTGGTTGCGCTGTTTGGTGTTGGACCAAGGTCAACGTTTGCCCACACCGGGGGACGCCGAACTCTCGCTTCGCTACGCGATGTCGGCCTCGGGCGGCGTGCGGGGCCGATTGCATGTCGGGGCGCAGACATTCGTCGATGGTCGCGATGGTGTGAGCGCTCGCCGGTAGTCGCGTTCTGCGCTCACAAATGGCGGGAACGTGGTGGTGTTCACGCTGACGGTACGGGGCACGCCGCCCACCGCGGACCTTGATGAAGTCCTCAAGCTCTTGGACCACGGTCGGGAGTTGATCGTCTACGGCTTCGACGATCTCACGTTGCCGTCAATGCCCGAACGTCCCAAGGTGAATGACCCACATGTCAGCAGCTTGGCTAGAGTACATCCCGTCACCAAGGCCGTCTCCCATTGGGGATTGGCACAGTCGAGATGTAAGTGGGTCCCTCAGGGGTCCCTTCGGATCGGCTGTGTCGGCGTTGGTGACAGACATCGACCCACTACCGGAGGGACCCACCCGTGCGCGAGAAGTCTTGTATCACGCCCCGGCTGCGCTCGCATCGCCGCGCTACGAACCGCAGGGCATATCGCCAAGCCGCCGGCAACACCCGCCGCGACGCCCACACCGCTCCAGCACGCATCCAAACCGGCCCCGAACCCCACCCGAGTCGGCTCAGACCGCCCACACGCCCAAACTTCCATCCTGCTAGAGGGCTGCGCAAACAGGTGAGCCAGAAGGTGGCTCCGCTCCGTCGACACGACTGCCTTCTCATCGAGGGGAACCGGTAGGGAAGCACCGACCCCGGTGAGCGCCGCAGAGATTGTTTGACGATGCTGCTGCAGTCGATATGGATTCCGCTTGGAGTGTCCGCCGTGGTGGTCGGCGTCACATGGTGGCGGCTGGGTCCACGTGTGGTGAGCCTCGCCCGCCGGTGGCTACGGCTGTATGCGCAGGTGATGGCGACGATTCTCGGCGCGCAAATCGTCGCTGTGGTGTTCTTTGTGGAGCCGCTCAGGCAGCATCCAGTGAACGGCGAGAACGGCGATTATCTCGTCGACGCTGCGCGGTCGATGATGGGCGGTGCCCTGCTGTCGGCCGCGGGCCTGTTGGCGGCGCTCACGTTTGCTTCCATCGTCCATCGTCCGCCTGTTGAGTACCGCGACTTGCGGCGCACCGCGGGTCGGAGGGAGAAGCTCGCCGGCGCTTGCGTGGTGGTCGGCCTTGCGTATGCGGGGATTGTCCATCTAACGCTGATGCTGCCCTTCGTGCTGCTGGCTCCGATCCCCCACTGACGAGAGGTGCTGACATGACTATTGGAGACAGACGCGCTCGCGTTCTGGCGGCCCTCGCGGTTGCTGCCCTGCTGTTGGCAGTACCGACTGTCGCGACGGCGTCGGCTGGCGCGCAGCCGCCCGTGCAGAACGCGGCGGTGCCCATCGACCCTGAGCACGGCGCGAACTGGCTGGGGTCGAGAACGGATTTCGAGCGGCTGGCTGTGGGCGGCTACCTAAAGTTCATCGCCTTCGGGCTCGGCACCGACGCGGCTGGCCTGTACTTCGCCAACACTGAGAAGTACAAGTCTCACGCTGGATTCATGCGGGCAATCGGTCTGCACCGGGCTTACGGCATCGACGACGTGGTGAAGGGGCATATCGCCTACGACGCTGACAGAGAAGTCGCTGATCCCGAGTACGGCGGATGGCACTTCGGCTTGGACAGCGGGACCTATTGCCCTGAAGCGGTCGCCATCCATGACCTGCTCGCAGCGTCGCAATCGTTCATCGAGACACCGCTGCCGCTGTTCGCTTCAGGCGCCGCAGGGGCGGAGTTATCGGAGGAATGCGAGCGTCTCGGGCTGGACGTGACGACCGACCAGGCCAGCGGGACGCAGGCTTCGAGTTTCGCTGCGCTGAACCTCGGTGTGGCGTATGGGCGTCTCGGGGTATTCGGTTCTGGCGACCGTCCCGGGCAACTCGACATCGCCGTGCATGAGTCGCTCCCCAACGACCTGGCAATCGCAGCGGGGATCATCAGCACTGTTCCGCAGACCCCGCTGGCCCATGTCAATTTGCGTGCGGTCTCGGCGGGCATCCCCAATGCTTATGTGCGGGACATCCTCAGCGACCCGCTGGTGCGGAGTCTCATGGGCACATGGGTCCGATTCGAGGTGGCGGAACACGGCTGGGACCTGCGCGCTGCCACACACGAGGAAGCTCTGGCTCACTGGGAGCGCAGCCGGCCCGGTGAGCAAGCGTCTGAAGTACCTGCACTGGATTTTTCTGTGCGTGATATCACGCCGTTGAGCGAAGTCGGTTTTTCGGCTGCGGGTGCCTTCGGGGCAAAAGCGACCGGCGTGGCCGAACTGGGGCGACTCGGGTTCCCTGCAGGGATCGTTCCGTCCGGGCATGCAATACCGGTCAGCTACTACCAGCGGTTCATGTCCGAGACAGGGCTCGACCGGGAAGTGGCGGAGATGCTCGGCGACGAATCGTTTCGCGCCGCCCCCGATGAGCGGCTGAGAGATCTGCGTCGAGCCATCCGGGCGGCGGACACGCCGACATGGATCGAGGAAGACCTCGCCGTGATGCTCCGCGCGTACCCGTCAGGCACGAATTTGCGGTACCGGTCGAGCACGAACGCTGAGGACCTTCCGCACCTGAACGGCGCGGGGCTGTACGTCTCCAAGACGCAGTATCCCGACGAGATGCCACTCTCCAAGTCCCTGAAGCAGGTGTACGCAGGGCTGTGGACAAGACGGGCGTTCGACTCACGAGAGTATTACCGGCTCGATCACACGAAGGTCGCGATGGCGGTTCTCGTGCATCCGAACTACAGCGACGAACAGGTCAACGGGGTGGCCGCTAGCTTCGATCCGCTCTCAGCCGGGAGCGACTCCGGCAGTGCGTATTACGTGAACTCTCAGGTCGGCGAGGACCTGGTGACCAACCCTGAAGCGGCTTCGGTGCCCGAACAACTGCTCGTCGACGCCTCGGACTGCGCCGCCGTCGCGTCCATCAGCAGGTCGAACCGCACCGAGGACGGCAGGGTGTTGCCAGAAGGGCGCGCCGAGGAAATCTGCCAGCGGCTGCGGGCTATTCACGACCGGTGGAGAGAACGACACGGAACGCCGGGGCAGAGGTTCGCCGTTGAGATCGAGTTCAAGATCGATTCGGGCGGGCGCTTGGTCATTAAGCAGGCGCGCCCGTGGGTATTCGGGCCTGCGACCGCGGAGCCAGCAAGGGCTAGCCCTGCGCGTTCTGTCGAGGTCGTGCGCTACTCAGGCGCGAATCGCTTGGAGACAGCGCTTGCTCTGGCTGAGGTTTTGCGTCAAGAACCATCCACGGACCTAACCGGTGCTGTGCTGGTCAACGGGTTGGCGTGGACCGTCGCACCGCTTGCCGCGTGGCTCGCTGCTCGCACCGCCCGTCCGCTGTTGTTCACCAGTTACAACCAAATCGGCGAAGTGACTGCGGGGGCCATCAGCGCCTGGCAAGCGGAGGCTGTCTTTGTTGGTTCGGGGCAACAGTCGTCGCGTCTCGCTGCCAGCATCGGAGTCTCCGACGGTCTCGTCGGGCAAGACGTTTACGAGACAGCGGTGCTCGTCGCTCGGGCCGGCGGAGAGGTAGGGACCGTGGCGGACCTCGGAAGCACTGCCGTGGTGGCTACTGGGTCAATGCCGCATGACGCACTCGCCGTTGCGCCTCTCGCGGCGCGTTTGAGAATCCCGATTCTGCTGACAGAACGCGACAAATTGCCTGAGCAAACTGCCCGTTACTTGCGCGATACAGGCATCGAACACGTTCTCCTGATCGGAGGGCTAAAGGCCGTGACGCAGCAGACCGAAGACGAAATCTCAGCGATTGCTGCAGTGACCAGAATCGCAGGGCGGAACCGATTGGTCACCGCAGGGAAGGTCGGCGAATACCTCCGCGACCTAGTAGCCGACGTTTGCCCCGCGACAGGCAGCCTGCACCTCGGGCTCGCCGCGGCGGGCGTACCGGCCGACGCTGCAGCTCTGGTCCCGCTGCTGACGTCCCGCTGCGGTCAGTTGCTGTTCGCTGGCGCTTCCATCGGGGCCCTGCTTCCCCCCTATACCCGCAGCCTCGCGCGGCAGGTGCGATGGCAGCAGGACACGTCCGTGATCATCGCTGGTGGCGTGTACGGGGTCACACGGGCAGCAGCGGGCCGAGTTGTTCACCCGTTTTGACCAGCTCTCGCCCCAAAGGCCGGGTCCTCTCGCCATGTCGGCAACACCGTGATCACCTCAGCACCGCCGACCCGTGCCCGTCCAACGGGTGACCGGAAAGTGAGTCGCGGAACTATCGGCTCGCTACTCCGGCGCGACGGCCTGTCACAGCGTTGGCGATGGTCGCCGTCCCTTGCGGTGCCGTCGCTAGTAGTGACGGTCCCGTTGGTTGGGCATTCGCTACTTGGAGACGATCGTCGTCGCTTGTACCAAGCAGCCCAGCTTGTCGGCTCTAACCCGTTCAAGGCTCTCGACCATTCCTTCAAGAACATCGACACATTCTTGGACCGTGGGAATTTCCGTCCAATTGGTCGGGCCATCGAGAATCTCGAACGAGCACTGGTGTTCGATTTTGGTGAGGCCACCGGGCTTCCGCCGCACGCAGTCAACGGGGCGTTTCGCATCATCTTGATCGCCCTGCTGGCGATCGTTTCCTGCAACGTCGTGTCTGCACTTCTGCGATCCGCCGGTGCTGTCTCGGCGAAGCACCTCCCGACAGTCGTGCTGTATCCGATGGTCTTGGCAGGAGTACTCGTCGCCGGTGACCACTACAGCCCGATGACGAGCTACATGTTCGTCTTGACCGGCTCAGTCATCGTCATCCTCGCGACCGGGCTCTGCGTCGCGAGAGATCGTGACATGAGCGCACGTCGACTCGCGTGGCACGAGGTAGTCGTCATGATCGGGCTAGGAGCCGTCTTGGCCACCACGTATGACCTCCTCTACTTAGCTCCACCATTCTCGGGCGCCTATGTCGCTGCGCGCGCAGCTGCGAGCGGCTCGACATCGAAACTGCTCCGTCTGGCGAGCCTCCGGCGCTGGCTGCTGCTCAGCGTCGGCTTTCTCACGGCATTCGTGCCCGTTCGCATCGAGATATTCCGGCGATGCAGGCTGTCGACGTGTTACTCGGCTACAGATCCCGACCTGACTGTTGACGCGCTTGGTCGAACCGCCGATCGCCTCGTGACGGGACTGCCGCCTGCGGGCTGGAGATACTCCGCTGACTTGCTGGACCGGGCCGGAGCCCGCACTGGGCATGTTGCACTGGCGCGAAATGCCCTACTGGCAATTCTGCTTGTTGCCGTCGTCTTTATTGCATTCACCACTGCTCGTCACCTCATCCGCCGCGCCTCGGCTCGCGAGATGGCTGAAGTCGACTGGAAGCGATCAGCAGCAGCATTGGGTGCCCTTGGGGTTGTGACCGCCCTCATGCCTTCGCTGCTTGCAGGGCTCTCTAAGCGCACCCAGAGCGTGCGTCCTGCGATCGGCGAGGCTTGGCGCGAGACCCTCCTGGTGCAAGTTGGGTGGTCTCTAGTGGCAGCCGCGTTGCTCACGGTCACATTTGGCCTCGTTGGGCGTTCGCAGTTCGCACGGGTAGTTGTGATACTGGCCGCAGGGCTTCTGTGTGGCAGCATGGCGCTGACATTGCTCGCCAACGCTCGCGTGACCAGAGCTGACCGTATCACCCCGCTTCACGCCATCACGAGCGAAATGGCGACAGCGGCAATTCACTTCGACCCAACTCCAGCAGGAAATGTCCGACGGTGTGGTCTTGTCGACAGCTTCACAGCAATCCGGCCGGGCACCAAGAATTGGGTAAGCGGTCCCAACGTCGGCGCCGAACTCGACGGACTGATGTTGGACATTCACAATGCGCGATTCTGTGAGCCAACGAATCTCCGCGGAGGCGCCGTAAGCCCGCCGGAGGACGCACCTTGATCGGCTGCGTCGACCATCTCACCTAGATGATTGGTTCCAAGGGGTGGGGGGTCCGCCCGGTGTGGGGAGAGGGAGTCCAAGCTCGGGGTTTGTACACACACCTCGATCTCGGAGGGCTTGGGCATGAACCCGGGCTTGGACAGCTTGGCGACTGCACTGTATGTGCGCATTGACGATCTGCTGGCAGCGAATCCCGGTTGGACGCCCGAACGGCCTGCGGTGGGCATCGCCCCCAAACCGGCCGACGCGGAGGTGGTCACGCTCGCGGCGATCTCGGCGCCCTGGCTTCGACTTCGAGCGCCGCTTCGTGCGCTACGCGCGTGCTCATCTGCGGTCGTGGTTCCCCTATGTGTCGAACCATTCAGGCTTCAACAGGCGATCACGCCGGGACCGCCCGCGCGGGCAAGTGAGCATGCTCGCGGAGTTGTCCCCGGATCTGCTCGCTGAAGCGGCTCACCTCTGAGGGTCCAACGGGCGTGAAGCCTCCTCTCACGCTGGTGGCTGTGACGCCATTCCAACGACAAGAAGGGGCTCTGTCTCGATGGCGTCATCAGAGGAAGACGTGGAGATCACATCATTGAGGCATGGCAGGCGGAGAGGGGCATCGAACTCCGCGCGCCCTTGTGCACTGGAGTGACTTGCGCTTTCAACTCCGAGCCATCTGCGAGCGGGCGCTGTGCTGGTCTATCCGCCGGCAAGCGGGCGGACTAAGTGCACCTCTGATGACTCGGTGAGTTCTTCGAGCATCGGGTCGGGGATGAGTTCGCCGTCGATGGCGACCGCGGTGGACGAGGTCTCGACGAGGTGCGCGTTCAGCGAGGGGTAGAGCTCGGTGAGCTTGCGAACGAGTTCGCGCACGTTCGCAGCGTCAATGGCGACGTCGGCAAGGCCGGTGTGTTTGCGCTGGTCGGTCGAGAAGTGAACGACCGCCATGAAGTCTCAGATCAGCTGGCGTTCGCGGTCAGTGCTTCCAGCACCCGCGGCGGCGAGAGCGGCAGGTCGCCGATGCGACAGCCGGTGGCGTCGGCCACGGCGTTCGCCAGCACTGGCAGAGGCGGCACGATGCCAACCTCGCCCACGCCGCGCACGCCATAGGGATGCGAGGGGTTCGGAACTTCCACGATGACCGTCTCGATCATGGGCAGGTCTGAGGCCACCGGGATGCGGTAGTCCAAAAAGCCGGGGTTCTGGAGCGTGCCGTCGTCGGAATAGATGTACTCCTCGTTGAGGGCCCAGCCGATGCCTTGCACGACGCCGCCCTGCATCTGGCCTTCAACGTAGCTCGGGTGAATCGCGGTGCCGGCGTCCTGCGCAGTGGTGTAGCGCTTCACCGTGGTGCAACCGGTCTCGGTGTCCACCGACACGTCCGCTACTTGCACCGAGAACGCCGGACCGGCGCCGCGAGCATTCAGCGATGCTGTGGCTCCCAGAGGACCGCCGGTGCGCTTGGCCCCGGCCGTGATGGCTGCAATCGTCAGCGGATCGTGCTCGCGAGGCCCGTGCACCGCAGCGCCGTCGACCCAGTCGACCTGCTCGATGTCGCAGTCCCAGGTCTTGGCCGCCCGCGCGCAGAGCTGCTTCTTGAGATCGCGGCACGCCTCGACCACCGCCATGCCTGTGGCAAACGTGGCACGGCTGCCTTCGGTGACGTCAGTGAAGCCGACAACCTCGGTGTCGCCCACGACCGGCTGGATCAAGTGCACATCCAATCCGAGCTCCTCCGCGGCCATGATCGCCATGGATGCCCGGCTGCCCCCGATGTCGGGGCTGCCGGTGATCACCGTGCCCGTGCCGTTCTCGTTGAGGTTGACGGTTGCGCTGGACGCCTCGCCGATGTTGAACCAGAAACCGGTGGCCACGCCGCGGCCCTGCCCGGCGGGAAGCTCCGACTGGTAGTGATCGCTGTCGCGGATCGCTTCGAGGCAGTCCCGCAGGCCGATCATCGGCCACTTCGGGCCGTACGGCGTCGGGTCGCCCTGCGACGGGCAGTTGTTGAGCCGCAGATCTATGGGGTCCATGCCGAGCTGGTTGGCGATCTCATCGACGATCGACTCCATGGCGAACGCCGCGGCGGGGGCCGACGGTGCGCGGTAGGCCACGTTGACCGGCCGGTTCATCAGCACATCGAAGCCTTCGACGTAGAGGTGATCGAGGGTGTAGGACGAAACGACACACATGCATCCAAGCATCGCGGCTATCCCCTGAAAGGCGCCGTTCTCATATGCCAGCCACGCCTTCGCCGTGGTGATCGTGCCGTCGCTGCGAGCGCCCACCTTCATCTTGATGATCGAGCCTGGCGCGGGTCCTGTGGCTGCGAACACATCGGCGCGGCTCATCACAAGCTTCACTGGCCTTCCGGCACGCGCTGACAGCAGTGCAGCGATCGGCTCGAGATAGATCGTGGTCTTGCCGCCGAATCCGCCCCCGATCTCGGCGGGAATGACCTTGATCTGCGAGGTGTCCCAGCCGAGCACGGTCGCCGTCGCGGAGCGCACCTTGAAATGGCCCTGCGAGGAGCACCAGATCATCGTCTTGCCGTCCTGGCCGCAGTCAACGACACAGGCGTGAGGCTCGATGTAGCCCTGGTGCACTGCCTGAGTCGAGAACTCCCGCTCGATCACGATGTCGGCTTCGCCGAAGCCCTGCTCGACATCGCCGCGTTGGTACACGGTTCGCGCCGCGATGTTGGAGGGCTCGGTGGGCCGCGGCTCGACGCCTCGGGTGAACAGGTTGTCGTGCAGCACCGGTGAGTCGTCAGCCATCGCATCGGCGATGTTCAGTACGTGGGGGAGCACTTCATAGGTGACTTCGATGGCCTCAGCTGCGGCTTTGGCCTCACGGCGGGTGGACGCGGCGACCGCCGCGACCGCATGGCCGGTGTACAGCACCTTGTCCCGGGCGATGACCGTGCACATCAAGTTGCGGTCGGCGCCCTTGGGCGGCGCCTCACGGAAGTCAGCGCCGGTGACGACGGCCCTCACTCCTGTCATCGCCTCGGCTGGCGACGTGTCGATCGAGATGATGCGGGCGTGCGGGTGCGGCGAGCGCAGGATGTGCGCGTGGAGCATGCCTGGCAGTACGAGGTCGGCTGCGAAGCGCGCCTTGCCGGCCACCTTGTCGAGGCCGTCAGGGCGCACCGGCCGCGTGCCGATCCAGCGGTAGCCGGAATTGCCGTTCTTGCCAGTGCTTGCGGGAGCTTCGGTTGTGCTCATTGTGGGAGGTCCTTCGAATGTCTCGGTGGGGGCCTAGACGGCGCTGGTGCGGATCTGAACGGCTGCGTCGAGCACCGAGCGAACGATCTTGTCGTAGCCGGTGCAGCGGCACAGGTTGCCGGCAAGCGCGTAGCGCACTTCGGTTTCGGTCGGGTTGGGGTTCGCGTCGAGCAACACCTTGGCAGCCACGAGAAAGCCCGGTGTGCACACACCGCACTGCAGCGCCGCGCCTTCGAGGAAGCACTGCTGCAGCGGATGCAGCTCGCCGGCGGTGGCGAGGCCCTCGCAGGTCGTGATCTGGGTGCCGTTCGCCTCGGGAGCAAAGATCAGGCACGAGCACTGCAGGTTGCCGTCCATGATGATCGAGCATGCACCGCAATCGCCGGTGCCGCAGCCTTCCTTGGCGCCGGTGAGCCCCAGCTCGTCGCGCACTGCGTTGAGCAGTGACTCGCCGTCCTCGGTCAGGAAGTCGACGGCATCGCCGTTGATCTCGCAGCTCACATGGGTGCGGGCTTGGGTGCGGCTCATTGGGAGTCTCCTTGTGCATTGGTCACACGCTCGGCGGCGGCGACGGCGGCTCGACGGGTGAGCACGCCGGCAACCTGGCGCCGGTAGGTGATCGTGCCCCGCTTGTCGTCGATGGGGTTGCAGGCATCGCTCGCGGCGGTGGCAGCAGCGGCAAGCGCATCGTCATCAAGCCGGCTGCCGACCAAGGCGGTTTCGGCGTCAGGCACGCGCACCACGGTCGGTGCGACCGCGCCAAGAGCGACGCTTGCTGCGCTCACCGCGCCGTCGTCGTCGAGTGTGACGCGCACGCCCGCACCGACCACGGCGATATCCATCTCGGTCCGCGGGATCAGCCGGAGATACGCGTCCGAAGTGCGCGCCCCGGGTCGGGCGATCTCGAAGCACACCACGATCTCGTCGTGCGCCAGCGACGTCTGCCCGGGTCCGGTCACCACATCGGCCACCGGCACTCGTCGGTCGCCGTCGGCTCCGGCGATCACCGCCACTGCTTCGTTCACCACAAGGGCTGGCACCGAGTCCGCGGCGGGCGATGCATTGCAGAGGTTTCCGCCGAGGCTGGAGCGGTTCTGGATCTGGTCGGATCCGATGAGCCCTGCGGCCTCGGTTAGGCCCGGGAAGTCGGCCGCAAAGGCGGCGTTGCTGGTCAGCAGCGACGACGGGGCCGCTGCGCCGATGCGCCAGATGTTGCCGTCGAGGCCCACCGCCATCAGCCGGTCGATCTTCTTGAGGTCGATCGCAAGGCTCGGCTCGGGTCGCCCGCCGCGCATCTGGGGCACCACATCGGTCGCGCCGGCGAACACGATCGCATCGGGGTCGCTCCCCAGCAGCGCTCGAACCTCGTCGGTAGTTGTCGGGGCGGCATATCTCATGCGGCCATTTCTCCCGTGTCGGCAGTGAATTCTCACGCTGTCACCGTGCGGCGGCAGCGCTCCCGGCTGCGGACCATAGTTGCGCCGGGAGCCCTTCGTCACGGTTCACTCGTATTGAGGCGGTTGCATTGAGCGGTTGCATTGAAGATGCCGTGGCCCCGCTGAACAACCGGAGCAAGGAGCAAGCAATGTCCGAAACACCATCCGCAGCGCCAGGCGCAGGCGCTCGGGTGCCGTGTGGTCGGTGTGGCCGGTTCCGACGAGAAGTGCGCGCTGCTGACCGGCGAGATTGGCTTCGATGCGGCGATCAACCGCCGCTCGCCCGATTTCCGCGCTGAATTCCGGGCAGCTACGCCCGACCGCATCAATGTGTACTTCGACAACACTGGCGGCGAGATCCTGGGCTCGGCGTTGTTCCGCATGGCCACCTTCGGCCGCATCGTGTGCTGCGGCGCGGTGTCGGCCTACGACACAACGACCCCCGACCCCAGCCCGCGGGGCATCCCGGGCCTGCTGGTCAACAATCAGGTGCGCATGCAGGGCTTCATCGTGTTCTCCTACGCCGACCGCTACGACGAGGCACGAGCGCAAATGCGCGAATGCGCGAATGGATGGACGCTGGCTCGCTCGTGGCGCGTCATGTGAGCTACGACGGCCTCGATGCTGTCGGCGGCGCATTCGTGGATCTGCTGGCCGGTCGTACCATCGGCACCACCATCGTCCGCCTCGGCGACTGAAGCCCGCAGTGCCCTGCGCGCACCCTGGCCGCGCGTTGACCGGGTCCTAGGCTTCGCACATGGCGTTCGCCACGCGGCGGATAGACGGCGTTGCGACACCCCCCACAGAGAGATCCAGACGCGCCTCGCGCCTCGCGATTCGGGTTTCCTATCCGTTCGTGATGCTCGGGGGCCTGGCGGTCTATGCGGGGCTCGATGCCGTCGGGGTGCCTGTTGTCATTGCCTCGTATGCGGCAGTGGTGCTCGGCGCGGGACTCATCACGGCCCACGAAATCGTCCTGCCGTATCGGGACGAGTGGCGCCCACGCGTCAACGACGTCCGGTCCGACCTGACGTTCATGGTCGCCGTGCAGATCCTGGTGCCGCTGCTGTTGTCGCTGGCCGCCGCGACGGCGTTCACTGGCTGGCTCCGCGAGGGCGATCTCACGCTGGGCGGCCTGTGGCCGCACAGCTGGCCGGTGGCCGCCCAGGCGGCGCTCATGGTGGTGCTGGCTGATCTGCCGCGTTACTGGCTGCATCGGGCCTTTCACTCGTCGACATTCATGTGGCGATGGCACGCCGTCCACCATTCCCCGCATCGGCTGTACTGGCTGAACGTCGGCCGCTTCCATCCGCTCGAGAAGGCAGTGCAGTTCAGCGTCGATGCGCTGCCGTTTGTCCTGGTGGGTGTCGGCGACGGCGTGCTGGCCGCCTACTTCGTCTTCTACGCGGTGAACGGCTTCTTCCAACATTCCAACTGCGATGTGCGACTCGGGTGGCTCAACTATGTGATCAGCGGTCCGGAACTGCATCGCTGGCATCACTCCAAGCTGGCTTCGGAGTCGGACCACAACTTCGGGAACAACCTGATCGTGTGGGACGTGCTCTTCGGTACCCGATTCCTGCCTGCCGATACGCACGTCGGTCCGCTGGGACTGCTGAATCGGAACTACCCCCTGGGATTCGTCGCCCAGATGCGCACGCCGCTCGTGCGAGGCCTCGACAAGGCCAAACAAGTCATGGCCACCGAAACAGCGACATCGCAGTGATGACGAAAGCGCCTGTGCCCGCATGCCCGACGGCTTGAGCTACCGACTGCTTCGGTTGGCACTGTCCGCAGCGAGCGGACGGCACCATCGCGGGCTTCTGCGGGCGTGCGAGACGCCGACATCGACGCAGGAGGCCGTGCTGGGCCGAATCCTGGCTGACAACGCCGCCACCATGTTCGGCAAGGACCACGGCTTCGGGTCGATCGCGGGGTTCGCCGAGTACCAGCGGGCGGTGCCGGTGCAGACGTACGAGGATGTCCGCGTCCATATCGAGCGCCAGGAGCTCTCGGGCGAGCCGTGCCTGACCGCGGAGCAACCCGTGTACTACAACCGCACGAGCGGGACCGTGGACGAGCCCAAGAACATCCCGCTGACCAAGACCGGATTGGCTCGCATACAGCGCCTGCAGCGACTCGCCGCGTACGCCCTGTCACGGCAGACCCGGGCGCTGGGCGGCAAGGTGTTCGTGGTCAGCGGAGCGGCCCATGAGGGCACGATGCCCGCAGGTACGCCCTACGGCTCGGCGTCGGGCCTGCTGTACGCAAGCCAAGGTGCATTGCTGCGCCGTCGTTACGTGCTGCCCGCGTCGGTGTCCGACATCGCCGATTACGACGCCAGGTATCTCGCCATGGCAGTGCTGGGCGCGGCCGATGACTCGGTCACGTCGATGGCGACAGCTAACCCCTCCACGTTCGTGCGCTTGATGGCGGTGCTGAACGAGAACGCGTCGGCGGTGCTGGATGCGGTGGCGACGGGCAGGCTGCCCCCGGAATGCAGCCCGCCAAGCCCGCCAAGCGCTGGCGCTGTGTCGTTCCGGGCCCACAGCAGCCGGGCGACGCAGCTGCGACGGCGACTGGAATCCGCGGGTCAGCTCACCTATGCGGACATCTGGCCGCATCTGCATGCGGTGGTGACGTGGACCGGCGGGAGCTGCGGCTTGGCCGTGCAGCGTCTCGAGCCCCTGCTGACGCCCGACTGTCCCGTCTTCGAGTTGGGCTATCTGGCCAGCGAAGTGAGCGGCACCGTCAACATCGACCCGATCCGCAACTCCTGCGTGGCAACGCTGACGGACAACTTCTTCGAGTTTGCCGAGCGCGACGAATGGGAATCTGAGGCCTCAGCCGCTGACCGGGGTCTGGCGACGTGCACGCTCGCCGAACTGGAATCCGGCCGCGACTACTACGTCATCGTGACGACTGCCGATGGGCTGTACCGATACGACATGAACGACATGGTCCGGGTGACGGGCACCGTGGGTGACACCCCGGTGCTCTCGTTCGTGCAGAAGGGCAAGGGCGTCACCAGCATTACCGGCGAGAAGCTGTACGAGTCCCAGGTGATCGATGCCGTGACGGCGCAGTTGGCGGCGTCGGGTGCGATTTCGCCCTTCTTCATCATGCTCGCCGACCCCGCCAAGGCCAGCTACACGCTGTTCTTGGAGCTCGCGGGAGCTCCCGACGGCGTCGCAGGCATGGCGAGCAGAATCGACGACGCACTGCGCAGCACCAACATCGAATACGACGCCAAGCGAGCCAGCGGCCGTCTCGTGCCGCTTGAGGTCCGTCGACTCACCGACGGCACCGGCGAGGCCTACCGGCGTCAGCGAGTCGCCGACGGCCAGCGCGACGTCCAGTTCAAGTATCTCCACCTGCAATATCGCGATGAGTGCTCGTTCAGCTTCGACGCGTACGAGATGCTGGGCTGACTGCCGCGCTGAGCAGGCACCGGAAGCACGACGCAATGCTGGTTCGGGATCTCGAGGTCTTCACCTATCCGGTGCCCTTCAAGCGGGTCTTCCGCCATGCGAGCGCCAGCCGACGGCGCGCGGAGAATCTCATCGTCGCGCTGCACGCCGCAGGCGGCGACATCGGATTCGGCGAGGGCTGTCCGCGCGAGTACGTCACTGGCGAGACAGCGCAGAGCTGCGCTGCGTTCGTGCGCGAGCACAGCGCGTCGTTCTGCGCCGCGGCTGGCACCGTCGAAGGCCTGCGAGGCTGGATCGAAGCCAATCGCGGCTCGATTGACGACAACCCCGCTGCGGTCTGCGCGATGGAGATCGCAGCCCTGGATCTGCTGGGAAAGGTGCACGGCTGCAGTGTCGAGGACGTGCTGGGCGTCACGCCGGACCGGTCCGATATTGCCTACTCGGCGGTGCTGGGCGACATGCCGATGCCGGTGTACCGGTGGCAGTTTCGGAACTATCGAGGGCGCGGGTTCTCAGATTTCAAGGTGAAGCTCTCGGGATCGGCCCGGCGGGACCGAGCCAAGCTCGCCGTGTTCGCGAACGGAGCGGCGACGGGGTTGCGGGTTCGCCTCGATGCGAACAACTTGTGGGAATCGGCCGGCGAATGCATCGACTACATGCACGCGCTGCCCGACATCGCATTCGCCATCGAGGAACCGCTGCGGGCTGGCGACACAGTCGGCTGCGAAGATGTCGCCCGCGAGCGCGGTGTACAGATCATCGCCGACGAGAGCCTCCGGCGAACCGACGAATTGGCAACGTTCGCTGATCCGGCCCGCTGGATCGCCAACGTCCGGGTGTCCAAGATGGGCGGCATCATCAGATCGCTGGAAGTTGTGGCCGAGGCCGCCCGCCTGGGGATCGGTGTCATCGTCGGTTGCCAGGTTGGCGAGACCAGCGTGCTGAGTCGTGCCGCGCTGGCAGTGATTGCCAGCGCGCCGGCGCCGGTAGTGGCTGCCGAAGGCGCATTCGGGACACACCTGCTGAGCCGGGACCTCACAACTCGGACGATCATGTGGGGCCACGGCGGCGTGCTCGAATGCGGCCAATTGTTCGATTCGGACGTGGGCGGGTTGGGACTGGTGCTTGATCCCGCGGCGCGGCTGGAACCGCCTCCCGAGCCCCGTGCGGGGTCATGAGTCCCCGTCGATGGGCGGCGATCAGCCTTGCGTTCGGGGTTGCCTTTGCCGCCCGCGTGGCTGGCCAGGCAGTGCAGCGGTGGTGGTCTGTCGGCTTCCTGCCCGAACAGGATGCCTGGCAGGGGAGCAGCCTTCCGTTTCCGGCGCTGTTCGCTGCGCAGATCGTCATCCTGGCGATCATCGCACTCGTCACGATTCGGATGCGTGTCGGCGCGAGTGTCCTCCCGAGGCGCTGGGTGGCTCCCGTTATCGCGTTCGGCGTGCTCTATTTCGCTGTCATGGTCGTGCGCCTGGTCCTCGGACTGGCGGGCGACGCAGGCCTGCTGGTGCAAGACAGCATCTTCGCCGCGAGGTGGTTCACTGCCTATCTGCCGACGATCTTTCACTTGGTGCTGGCGACTGAGGTCGTGTTGATCGCGCTGTACCAGCGAGGTCACCGACAGCGGATCGGCTGATCGGCCGCGGGGTTGGGGTGTTGCCCGTGACTGCCGGTGACACCGTGTCCCCTTGGTCGCCGCATTGTTGCCGTCAGCCTCCGCCTCGGCAATCAAGCTGTCTGTGTCGCCGAATTCTGCTTGTTCTGGTTCGACCCCGACCAGTAGCTTCAATTGGAGAGACACAGGAAGGGAGGTGACGCTGTGGCCGCGAATCCGATGCCAGCCGCGATCAATATCGAATCCGATACGGAACTCGTGACGCTTGCTGATGTGGACGCTGCCGTAGGTGCCGCCCCCATCCCACCCGAGGAGCAGAACGGCGTGATCTACCGCAGCGACGAGGAATTCTCGGCGCACCTCGAAGCTCAGCCGTTCGATTCATCAGGCGAATAGTCCGAGCGGGTGCCAACGCACGAGGAATCTCAGGCGTCCCTGTCGGTCGTTTGCTGTGACGACGGAACTCGCAGCGCTCGTAGGCCGTCTCAGCGAAGGATTACATTCGGTGACGTGAGCAAGCGCGAGGACGTCGTGGGCATGCACCGCTCGGCGATACGAGCCGCCGCGGTGCGCAACAAGGCTCGTTCCATCGCACTTGTGGGATCGGTCGCGCGCGGCGACGACGCCGAGCGCAGCGACTACGACTTCTTGGTGGACTTCGACGAAGGCGTCACGCTGTTCGATATCGGCGGGTTGAAGGCTGACTTGGAGGAGTTGCTGGGGGCCGAAGTCGATGTAGTACCCCGGTCGTGCGTGGCGGGTAGATACCGCACGATGTTCGAGGATGCCATTCAGCTGTGAGCAGGAGCGACTCTGAGCGTGTCGACGACATGTTGGAGGCGTGCCGCAAGCTCGCCGAGATCGTCGAACTGGGTCGGGCGGAGTATGACGGCAATTGGCTCATTGGCAGTGCCGCAAGCTACGAACTTGCGGTCATCGGCGAAGCCATGGCTCACCTGACGCAAGGCTTCCTTGAAAGGCACTCCGAGCTCCCGGCCCGCCAAGCCAAGTCTCTCCGCAACCTCGTGATGCACGAGTACTTCAGGACAGATCCCGACATCTTGTGGGACACGATTACCAAAGATGTGCCCAACCTCGCTTCGGCACTGAGATCGCTGGGCATTGAGGGTGCCGTGCCAAGAGCCGGCGAGAGCGACGACTGACCCTCGGAGTCATGCGTCAAGCTGACGAGGGCTAGTCTTGTTCGTCGACATCAGCCATGAGCCGGCGCTTCAGCTTGTGCTCGGCACGGACCTGTTCCAAGAGAGTCACGAAGCGCTCGGGCTCACCAGCGGAGTTGGCTAGGCGGCGAATGCGCTCCATGAGGTCAACGGCACCGCGATAGAGGTCCGGTCGTTTGAGTCCGATGATCGACAGCGCTTCTGCTTCGTAGACGGCGATTGCGTCGAGTGGGTGTGTCTGCTCGCGGACACGGGCGAGTGTGAGTCTCAGCGCCGGTCCGCAGCCGAATTCGGCTGCTGCATCCCACGCTGCGCCGCTGTGCCCTTCGAAGAGCAATATCTCCACGAGCACTGTCGCAGCGTGAGGCACTGGGGGCCTTGCGGGCGTGGGTGGGCTGTTGCAGGCCGACGGCGGCCAATCTGATGGTGGTCGTGGCGTGCGTCCAGCCGCCGGCTGAGGAACTCGCGCAGTTCGTCCGTTTGACGCGTTCGGCTCCAATTCTCGGCGATGCAGCGCTGCGCCCACGAGATCGCCTCGTCGGATCGACCGGCTGCTTCGAGTGCGGTAGCGATCTCCAGGACGTCCTGAGGACTCGGCTCGTCCCAGCTGTGTACGTCGATGAGCGCATCAGGGTCGCCGGTGGCGAGTGCCCATCCCACCATTGCCTGGCGAATAGCGAATGCGGCACCGTACGGATCGTCCGTCGGCTTGATCTTGCGCCACTGAGGTTCGAGCAGGCGGCGGTACTCGGCCAGCCCGGCCTCGCCCAGCACGTCCACATAGCTAGCGGCCGCTCGGTGGAACCCGTCCAGTTCCGAACTCAGTTCCAGCTTCCCCAAGCGCGCTGCGAGCTCGACAGGATCGGCCGTTCCCTCCCGGCATGATCGAAGATGCAAATCGGAGAGCCGATCGATGATGCGGGTCAGGTGCCCGTCGGAGTCGTCCACATAGTTCATGGCCTCGTCGGCGCAGCTGAAGACGTGCTCTGCGAGTTCGGCGACGGCATCGGGGTGACCGGCGTCGCACAGGTTCTCGAGACTCTCGATCATGACGTGGATGCCGTCTGCCCAGGCCTCGGCTTCGTAGTAGCTCACGAACTCGCCGTGAGCGAAGAAGGCACGGTCGATGCGCCGCACCCAGACGCTGAACTTGGGCGCGCTAGCACTGGTGCCGATCCGCCCTTTTGTGAGCCGCGTCCAGTGGACGCCCGCTCCTGTCGGACTCCGGGTTCACTGCTGCGGGGAAGCAGTGTCAACGCCGTTGCCACGCAGTGCTTGCAGAAAGAGCCATCCTTCGCCGCAGGGCAAGTACACGACCAGCGGGGTTCGCCATTGTCGGTCCACAGCTCCACGATGTAGGGCACCGTGCCTCGCACCATCGTCCGGATCCGTTCGTCGCGCTCGACCGGCGTTTGGACCCGGCGATCGTGCAAGTAGCCCACACCGCGCTCATACGAACGTGGCCCAGCCAGCCGCTTCACTCTCGCAGCGTCGAACAGTGGGTCCAAGGCCTCACTCCAGAATCAGTGCATCGCTAACGGCTGACGCGGCGACCTGTCCTCCCGAGGGGCCGTCCCAGCCCCGGCCCGCTCGAACTGTACGACCCCGGCAAGATCCGCCGTTCTCATCAGCCGGACCGCAAGTGTGTGACGTTTCGCCGCTGACATTGCATAGGAAATTCACCACAATGATGGGTGAAGAGGCATCCACTGATGGCAGGTACCTCCTGACTGACGCACATGCCGTGGAAGTCGCGGGACTCGTTTGCCCAAACTTGCATATTGGTAACATGAGTGTTACCATCAAGCTATTCGCGGCAAGGACGGAGGGGATTGAGATGGCACTGACCCGAGACTTCAAAGAGACGGTGCAGGCCCGCGTTCAGCGTGACCCCGAGTTCCGCGTGCGACTGCTAACGGAGGGCCTCGACTGCATGCTCGCCGGAGACATCGACACCGGCAAGCTCGTGCTTCGCGACTACATCAACGCGACGATTGGCTTTTCAGAACTCGGCGAACTGACACACAAGCAGCCCAAGAGCCTCATGCGCATGTTGAGCCCGAGCGGTAACCCCCACGCGCGCAACCTGTTCGAGGTCATCAGCTGCATCCAACGACACGACGGCCTCCAGCTCGAAGTGAAGACAGTCCGATAGCGCGACCCTGCGCAACCATGCTGGGGCGGTTGATGTCGCCTTGACTCGGGCGGCGGATGGGGCGGTCGAGGACTTCTCTGCGACGGTGCCATAGCCGTCCGCTGCGGCATCGGCTTCGTCGACGACAGAGCGAAGGTTGGTCGTGAGGTGCGCTACGCAGTCGGACACGTCCGTGACGCGACTTGCCAGCTCTGCGGCAGGGTCTGCGGGCGATCCGATCTCCTTGATCCGGTCGATTCCGACGTGAGCGCCAACGTCAGCTAACTCGACTGCGTAGCCAGCTATGCGGGCCTCGAGTGCGCACGGCATCCTGGTGGTGCACACGGCCCACTCCGGAACGTCGGTGACGTATACGTCGACAATGCACCAGCGGCCACTCGGACTCGAGACGTGAGGGCGTAGCGCCGTTTCCACCGTTCGTCGTAGTCGAGATCGTCGTAGATGGCCACCAAGTCGACGTCGCTCGTGCCGCTGGCCTCGCCCCGCAGCAACGAGCCGAAAGGCAGCACCGTGCCGCCGCATTCGTCAAGGATCGCACTGGCGGCACGCTGAGCCGCTACGGGGTCGGATGCGGCCATATAGACCGGGATTATCGGGAGCTGTCAGCCAGAACGAAGCGGATCGGCACCGGCGAGTGCCTCACTGAGCACGAGTGCGCGAAGCCGCCCACCGCTCGTCTAACCCAACCGTTGGACCAGATCGACGGGCGTGCGTTGCCGAATGGGCAGCCAAGAGCGAACCGGCCACCGTGGTCCCGATGCCACAGACGTTCACGCCGGTGCGACCGGCCGAGATGTCGGGATACGGGGAATGCAAACCCCATCTCGCGTCATCTCCTGGCACGAATACATGCATGCATCGAGTGGAATGCCTCTAATCTGGCACGATGCCAACAACTCCACGCGATAACTGAGAGTTATCGCGGCCTCAGGATGGCTCCGACGATGTCGGCTTGACACACGGCGCGTCGGAGTGACGTATCAGACACATGCGTGTAGATCTCGGTGGTGGCGATACTGGCGTGCCCGAGAAGACGTTGGACGATACGAATGTCAACGTCGGCATCCAGCAGGTGCGTGGCGCATGTGTGTCGCAGCATGTGAGGAGTGACACGTCGCTGGATACCAGCTTGTCGCGCTGCTCGGCCGATACGGTCCCGTAGGGCAGCAGTCGTGAGTGGTCGGCCGGAGCGGTTGATCAGCAGCGGGTCGTCGAACTCTGTGTCCCCTTGGGACAGGTACTGGTTGAAGCACGACAGCAGTTGCCCAGGCGGGAGGTAGACCACTCGTTCACGCCTGCCCTTGCCGAGCACACGGATGGACCCCTCGGCAAGATCGAAGTCACCCACCGTGAGGCCCACCAGTTCGCCACCGCGTAGGCCGGTGGCGACCATGAGCGCAACCGCAAGGTAAGTGGTTGTGGCCGGATGGCACTATGTGCTTGCGTCGCTGCAGGACGCCTCGCACCGGGCTTTGAGATACATCAGCAGCCGGGCGGTGACGTGTGGCGAGAGCGCCTTCGGCAGCGTACGTTCCCGGGCTGGCTTGACACCGCAGCCGGCGGACGGATTGGAGTCGAGTAATCCTTCAGTGGTGAGCCACGCGCAGAGCTTGCGGACCCCTGCGATGCGCCTTCGAGCCGAACTGCGCTTGAGACCGGAAGCCAATAGGTGATCAGCGAAGCCCTCGAGAACTGGCGGGCCAAGTTCAGCCACTGAGGCTCCCGGCCCCAGGAACTGCGCAAGGGCACGGCCGTCAGCGACGTAGGCACGGATGGTGTTGGGCGATAAGTCCTCGCCGCCTCCATCTATGGGCTGGCACCGCGGACGTCAGGGAGCCATCAAATAGTCGGTGTCGTCGCGTACTGCTTGGAAGTCCGACACGCCAAGGTAGTGATTCCACAGCGCACGGTTGGGAATGCGTCGTGCCCGGCGCGGCAGCGGCGGAGTCCACCACGTGGCGGTCTCGACTCGCTTGCCCAACCTGACGGCCTCCTCGATGGCAGGCAGCAGATCGCTGTCGGCTGATACAACGACAGCCACGTCGTATCGGTCGTCGCGGGCCCCGAGCGCAAGGTGCAGCGCCAACAGCACGTCGACACCCGCTATGTTCGGCCTCGCAGCCGTTTGCTGACGTACCCCGCCGTACTCGGCGGCCTGAGGTAGCGCACGCAGGTGAACAAGCCCGTGCTTGGGGCTGAATCCCGCTGACACTTGAGGGTTGGGGAGATGGGGGACCCTCGGTAGGCTGCTTCATTCGCGGTGCGGGAGTTCCTGCGCCGAACCGAAGTCCGGCCAGGCCGGGTGCTTAAGGCCACGAGGCGACGGGCACACGGAACCGGTCGGCACAACCAGAGAATCGCTCCGCCGGCTGTGCCGTGCGGAGCGTTTACGTGCCGCCCGGCAGGGCGGACCCGCAACCAGAGTGCCGCCCGGCAGGGCGGACAGGCATCTACGAAGGCACGAGAGAGACGCTGAGATGGCGAACAAGGCGCTCGTCGCGACGAAAGTCGGCATGACGCAGCTCTGGGATGACGAGAACCGGGTCGTCCCGGTCACCGTGCTGCGCGTGGATCCATGCCGAGTCACCCAGATTCGCACGACCGAGCGTGACGGCTACACAGCAGTGCAGGTGACGCATGGCGATCGCGAGCCTCGCAAGCTGAATCGACCCACCGCAGGCCACTACGACCGCGCCGGAGTTGCGCCGGGCGAGCGCCTGGTCGAGCTACGACTTGACGACGTCAGCGAGATGACGCTCGGTGCCGAGCTGGCGGCCGACCTCTTCGCCGCCGGCGAGCTGGTTGACGTCACGGCCACATCGAAGGGCAAGGGCTTCGCCGGCGTCATGAAGCGGCACAATTTCTCGGGTCAGCGTGCCAGCCACGGTGCTCACCGGGTCCACCGGGCTCCTGGCGCCATCGGTGCGTGCGCGACACCGTCGCGGGTATTCAAGGGCACGCGCATGCCGGGCCGCATGGGCAGCGAAAGGGTGACGACGCTCAATCTGTTCGTGGTCGAAGCTGACGCCGAGCGTGGCCTGCTGTTGGTGCGCGGCTCGGTTCCCGGCCCAAAGGGCGGAACCGTCATTGTCCGCAACGCTGTCAAAGCGCCACTGGACGCATCGGCGAGCACCGTGTCGGCGAAGGCCTAAGGGGACCGTGATGGCGCTCACACTCGATGTTCGAACCCCCGACGGCGGCACCGCAGGCACGGTCGAGCTCGACGAGGCAATCTTCGGCATCGAGCCGAATATGGCTGCCTTGCATCAAGCCGTCACGGCCCAGCTCGCCGCACGCCGCAGCGGCAGCCACAGCACTCTCACTCGCGCTGAAGTGCGTGGTGGCGGCGCCAAGCCCTGGCGACAGAAAGGCACCGGTCGGGCCCGAGCGGGCTCGATCCGCGCACCCCAGTTCACCGGCGGCGGCGTGGCACACGGCCCGAAGCCGCGCAGCTACCGCCAGAAGGTGAACCGCAAGACCGTGCGTCTCGCCCTGCATTCCGCATTGAGCGACCGGGCGCGCAGCGAACGCATCATGGTCGTCGACGAGTGGCGCTTTGGCCAGCCCCGCACTAAGGACGCCGTCGCAGCAATGGAGAACCTGTCCCTCGAGGGGCAGGTCTTGCTTGTTCTGGACGGCGGAACCGCCGACCAGAGCGCCGACCGCAGCTTCCGGAATCTGCGGTCCGTGCGCTCGATGAAGCCGTCGGAGCTGAACGCCTACGACATCCTCCGCTCGGATTGGCTGGTCTTCACCCGTGGCACGCTGCCCACCAGCGAGCCTGCAACCAGCGAACCGACGACAGGGACAGCGAGCCAATGAAGGATCCGCGCGACGTGCTGATCGCTCCGGTGATCTCGGAGAAGTCCTACGACTTCCTCGAGGACGGCGTGTACGTGTTCCGCGTGCATCCCTCGGCCAGCAAGCCCGAGATCCGCCAGGCCGTCGAGGCGATCTTCGATGTGAAGGTGGCCAACGTCAACACACTGAACCGCAAGGGCAAGGCCCGCCGCAACCGGCGCAACAACACCATCGGCAAACGGCCGGATACCAAGCGGGCCATCGTCACCCTCGTCGAGGGCGACTCGATCCAGATCTTCAATTCCTAAGGCACGGCGTCATGGGTATTCGTACACGCAAGCCGACCAGTCCCGGTCGCCGTTTCCAGACGGTCTCGGACTTCGCGGACATCACTGCGACCAAGCCGGAGCGCTCGCTCATCGCCAAGCAGCACTCCACCGGCGGTCGCAACAATGACGGCCGCAAGACAGCTCGTCACCGTGGCGGCGGCCACAAGCAGCGGTACCGGGTGATCGACTTCCGTCGCAACAAGGACGGCGTACCCGCCACGGTCGCGAGCATCGAATACGACCCCAACCGCAACGCTCGCATCGCGCTGCTGCACTACCACGACGGCGAGAAGCGCTACATCCTCGCTCCCGCGGGCATCGAGGTCGGCGACAAGCTGTCGAACGGCCCCAACGCCGAGATACGCGTCGGCAACGCCTTGCCGCTGCGCTACGTGCCCGTCGGCACCACCGTGCACAACGTCGAGATGAAGCCCGGCGGCGGCGGGCGCATGGCTCGCGCCGCGGGCTCCAGCGTGCAACTGGTCGCCAAAGAGGGTGCGTACGCGACGCTGCGGCTGCCTTCCACCGAGATGCGCCGGGTGCCCATCGACTGCCGGGGAACGGTCGGCTCGGTCGGCAATGCCGAGGCCGACTTGGTCAAGATCGGCAAGGCGGGGCGCAACCGTCACAAGGGCGTGCGCCCGCAGACCCGCGGCGTAGCGATGAACCCCGTCGACCACCCCCTTGGTGGCGGCGAGGGCAAGTCGTCCGGTGGCCGTCACCCCGTGTCGCCGTGGGGCAAGCCCGAGGGCCGCACCCGTTCCAAGAACCGCAAGTCCAACGATCTCATTCTCCGCCGTCGCCGCACGCGCGGGTCGCGGAGGTAAAGCGATGCCGCGCAGTCTCAAGAAGGGCGCCTTCGTTGACGACCACCTGCTCTCAAAGGTGGATGCGTTGAACGAGAGCGGCGAGAAGAAGGTCGTCAAGACGTGGAGCCGTCGCTCCACGATCATCCCCGAGATGATCGGGCACACGATTGCGGTCCATGACGGCCGCAAGCACCTGCCGGTCTATGTCACCGAGTCGATGGTGGGCCACAAGCTCGGCGAATTCGCGCCGACCCGGACCTTCAAGTTTCATGCAGGCCAGGAGCGGGGCGGGCGTCGGCGATGAGTGGCCTGATCGACCTCGACGTCATCGCCGGAGCGAAGGCGACCCACCGGTTCGCTCGGCTCTCGGCGTCCAAGGCCCGCGTGGTGCTCAACCTGATTCGCGACGAGGACTTGGGCCTGGCTCGCGACCGCTTGCGATTCTGTGAGCGCGGCGCAGCCGAAGTGGTGGCCAAGGTGCTCGAGAGCGCTGTCGCCAACGCTTCCAACAACGAGCAGCTTGATCCCGACGAGCTCTACGTGGCCGAATGCTGGGCGGACGAAGGTCCCGTGCTGAAGCGCTGGCGCCCCCGGGCACGTGGCCGAGCCACCCGAATTCTCAAGCAGACCTGCCACATCACTGTCGTGGTGGCGCAGCTCAGCACCGACGAACTCGCCATGCGCGACGCCCGGCTCGCGGCGTCCGGCGCAACGACCGGTGCGGTCAGCCGTGCCGCTCGCGTCGCCGCCAGCCGCGGCGAGGCACCCGCAGAGGCCGACGAGCCCGACGACACAGCAGAGATCGACACAGCAGAGATCGACGACTCTGTCGACGAGACAGAAATCGAAGCTGGCGCCGATACCGACGCCGAGGCGGTTGCCGAGGGCGCCCAAGACAGCGATTCAAGCGAGGCCGATGCCGCCGGCTCCGACGCTGTCGACCCCGAGAAAGAAATCTGAGCCATGGGTCAGAAGGTCAATCCCTACGGCTTCCGCCTTGGAATCACCACGGACTGGAAGTCACGCTGGTACGCCGACAAGGAGTATCAGGACTATCTCATCGAGGACTGGAAGATCCGCGATTTCTTGCGGACCGAGCTGCCGCATGCAGCGATCAGCCGCATCGAGGTCGAGCGCACCCGCGATCGTCTGCGGGTCGACGTGCACACCGCCCGGCCCGGCATCGTCATCGGTCGCCGCGGCAGCGAGGCCGACCGCCTGCGCACCAGCCTCGGCAAGATTTCGGGCAATCCGAAGGTCCAGCTCAATATCCAGGAGATCAAGCAGCCCGAGCTTGAAGCGGCGCTGATCGCTCAGGGTATTGCCGATCAGCTCGCCGGCCGTGTGGCCTTCCGGCGTGCGATGAAGCGTGCCGTCCAGAATGCACAGAAGGCTGGCGCACTGGGAATCCGCGTGCAGTGCTCGGGCCGCTTGGGCGGATCCGAAATGGCCCGCACCGAGTGGTACCGCGAGGGCCGCGTGCCGTTGCACACCTTGCGTGCCGACATCGACTACGGCTTCCGCGAGGCTCGCACCACCGCGGGCCGCATCGGCGTCAAGGTCTGGCTTTACAAGGGCGACATCCTGCCGTACAAGGTCTCCGCCGACGATCGCATTCACCGCGAGGCAGCGATGGCCACTGGCCTGACGTCCGGTGACGGCGCCCCGCCGGCGTCGGTCGTGTCGGCGGGTGCCAAACGGACCGAGACGGACGAAGTGCCCGACGAGCCCGTGCCGTTGCTGCGTGAGGCCGATCCCGAATTCGAGCGGCTGCTCGAAGAGGAAGAGCAGATCGAGCGCGCCACGCGTGACCAGTCGCAGACGCCCAACTTCCGGCCGGGAGACGACTGATGCTGATGCCCCGCAAGGTGAAGCACCGCAAGCAGCACCGCGGCCGCACAAAGGGTCGCACCAAGGGCGGCACGTCGGTGAACTTCGGCGATTTCGGAATCCAGGCGCTCGAGCCTGGCTGGATCACCGCCCGCCAGATCGAAGCCGCACGAATTGCGATGACCCGCCACGTCAAGCGTGGCGGCAAGGTGTGGATCAACATCTTCCCGGACAAGCCGGTCACCGCGAAGCCCGCGGAGACTCGCATGGGCTCAGGCAAGGGCAACCCCGAGAAGTGGGTCGCCGTGGTGAAGCCAGGCCGAGTCATGTTCGAGCTGGGCGGCGTCAGCAACGAACTGGCTCGAGCTGCCATGTCCCGCGCCATCCAGAAGCTGCCCATTCGTGCGCGGGTGATCTCACGTGAGGAGGCCATCTGATGGCCACAGCCGCAACTCTGCGCGGGCTGTCTGACGACCAGCTGCTCGACGAGCTGGCCAGCGCCAAGCGAGAGATGTTCAACCTCCGCTTTTCGTTCGCCACCGGCGAGCTCGACAGCTCGGCACAGATGACAGCCACCAAGCGCGATGTCGCCCGGATCCTCACGGTGCTTCGCGAGCGCGAGATCGCGGCCGCAGAGATGTTGGCTGGCGCTTCGCAGGGCGCGGCCGCAGAGATGTTGGCTGGCGCTTCGCAGGGCTCAGCCGCTGGGCTGGCTGGCGCTTCGCAGGGCTCAGCCGCTGGGCTGGCTGGCGCTTCGCAGGGCTCAGCCGCTGGGTTGGCCGACACAGGAGTCGCATCATGAGCACCGAGACCGCCAACACCGACGAGTCGAACGAATCAGGTGCAGCGCAGCGCAACCGGCGCAAGGTGCGCGAGGGCATCGTGACCTCGGTCGCGATGGACAAGACCGCCGTGGTTTCGGTGACCGAACGTGTGCGGCATCCCCGCTACTTCAAGACGGTGCAGCGCACCAAGAAGCTCTACGCCCACGACGCGGCTTCCGATGCCCGGCCCGGCGACCGGGTGCGTGTCATGGAGACCCGGCCGATTTCGAAGACCAAGCGTTGGCGCCTGATCGAGATTGTCGAGAGGGCCCGATGATCCAGCAAGAGAGCAGGCTCAAGATCGCCGACAACTCCGGCGCGCGAGAGGTGCTGTGCATTCGGGTGCTGGGGGGCACGGGCCGGCGCTACGCGTCGATCGGCGACGTCTTCATCGCGACCGTGAAGGACGCCATCCCCGGTGCCGCCGTGCGCAAGGGCGAAGTGGTCCGCTGCGTCGTGGTCCGCACGCGCAAGGAGCGCCGCCGGCCCGACGGCAGCTACATCCGTTTCGACGAGAACGCAGCAGTGCTCGTTGACAACAACCGCCAGCCGCGCGGCACGCGCATCTTCGGTCCTGTGGGACGCGAGCTGCGCGACAAGCGCTTCATGCGCATCGTGTCGCTGGCTCCTGAAGTTCTGTGATTGGTGTGCTGTGAGCCGACGTCAGCGTCATCAGCTTCCGCGACTCAAGGTTCGCAAGGGCGACACCGTCCGCGTGAACTCCGGGCCCGACAAGGGCAAGGAGGGCGAAGTGGTGTCGGTGGACCCCCAGCGACGCCGCCTCACCGTCGAAGGTGTGAACGTGGGTCACAAGCACCAGCGGCCCACGCAACAGAACCAAGATGGGCAGATCATCGACTACCTCCTGCCGGTCGACGTCTCAAATGTCGCGGTCGTGTGCCCCCGGACGGGACAGCCCGGCCGTGTCGGCTTTCGTTTCGAGGGCGACCGCAAGGTGCGTTACCACCGAGTGTCGGGGGAGGAGCTGCCATGAGCGTCACCGATGCGCCAGACGTTGATTCACACGTCGAGCCACGAATGAAGGCTCTGTACCGCGACACGCTGCGCGCGCAGCTGCAGACGCAACTGGGCCTCCCCAACATCATGCAGGTGCCCAAGCTCACCAAGATCAGCGTGAACGTGGGCGTGGGCGCAGCGCTGACCAATCGGGCAATGCTCGAGGGCGCGGTCGAGGACCTGAGCCGCATCTGCGGCCAGCGTCCCGCGATCACCCGCGCCAAGCGCTCCATCGCAGGCTTCAAGCTGCGCGAAGGCAATGCCATTGGCGCCCGCGTCACGCTGCGCCAGGACCGCATGTGGGAGTTCTACGACCGTCTCGTGACGCTGGCGATCCCGCGCATCCGGGACTTCCGTGGGCTCGGGCCGCGCAGCTTCGACGGGCACGGCAACTACACGTTCGGGATCACCGAACAGCTGGTTTTCCCGGAGATCGACTATGACAGCGTCAACCAGATCCGAGGCATGGACATCACCCTCGTGACGTCGGCTACCGACGACGAGGGTGGGCGTGCCTTGCTCACCGCACTTGGATTCCCATTCCGACAGGGGCAGAACTGATGGCCAAAAAAGCACTCGTCAACAAACAGCAGCGCACCCCCAAGTTCAAGGTGCGCGCCTACACGCGGTGCCGCGTCTGCGGCCGACCGCGGTCGGTGTACCGCAAGTTCGGGCTGTGTCGGGTGTGTTTGCGACAGATGGTCCATGCCGGCGAAGTGCCCGGCGTGACGAAGGCCAGCTGGTGATCGAGGTGCGCACATGTCGATGACCGACCCCATTGCGGACATGCTCACCCGCATCCGCAACGCGAACATGGTGTTCAAGGACGAGGTTGCCATGCCGTCCTCGCGGCAGAAGGAGCGCCTCGCGGCGATCCTCAAGCGCGAGGGCTACGTGCATGACTTCAAGGTGGACGACGTGGAAGGGCGTCCCGCTCCGCTGCTCACCATCAGCCTGAAGTACACCCCCGATCGAGATCGAACGATCTCCGGGCTCGAGCGAGTCTCCAAGCCCGGCCTGCGGGTGTACACCAAATCCGACATGGTGCCTCGAGTTCTCGGCGGTCTCGGCATTGCCGTGCTGTCCACGAGCCGGGGCCTGATGACTGACCGTGAGGCTCGCCGCAATCGCGTTGGCGGCGAGGTCCTCTGTTACGTCTGGTAGGAGGCGACGATGTCACGCGTCGGCATGACGCCCATCACGATTCCCGAAGGTGTCACGGTTACCGCGGCGCCGTTCGCGTCCGACATTGGGCCGGCGTCCGGTCAGGGTGTGACCGTTACCGGACCGGGGGGCGAGCTGCGACGCGAGCTTGCGGCAGGCATCACGGTGCGCGTCGACGATGGCGCGGCCACCGTCGAGCGCACGGACGACAGTCGCAGCCAGCGTTCGCTGCACGGGCTCAGCCGCGCCCTCGTCGCCAACATGGTCCAAGGGGTGTCGCAGGGATACAGCAAGGAGCTGCAGATCGTCGGCGTCGGCTATCGCGCCGCAGCTCAGGGTCCCTCGGCGCTCGAACTGTCGCTGGGATTCAGTCACACGGTGCCAGTGAGCGCTCCGGAGGGCATCAGCTTCGAGGTGCCGAACCAGACCTCGATCATCGTCAAGGGCATCGACAAGCAGCTCGTCGGCCAGGTTGCGGCCAACATCCGGGCGTTGCGCAAGCCCGAGCCGTACAAGGGCAAGGGCATCCGCTACATCGGCGAGCGCGTGCTGCGCAAGGCCGGAAAGGCCGCAAAGTGAACCCGGACGCAAAGGCAGCAACGTGAGCACCGCGAGCAGGACTGCGGGGCGCGATCGACGACGCATTCGCGTGCGCAAGAAGGTGTCAGGCACCGCAGAGCGCCCGCGTTTGAGCGTGTTCCGCTCGAATCGCCACATGAGCGTGCAGGTGATCGACGACACCGCCGGCCACACGCTGGCCTCCGCCTCGACGGGCGAAGCCGGCGTCGCAGCTGACGGTGGCGGAAATATCACCGCTGCGGCTGAGATCGGCCGGCTCATTGCTGAGCGGGCACACCAAGCAGGCGTCACCGCCGTGGTCTTCGACCGTGGCGGCAACCGGTATCACGGCCGCGTCGCGGCCCTCGCAGATGCCGCCCGGGAGGGCGGCTTGAAGTTCTGATCCCGAGCGGGTCAGTAGGAGCACGAGTGGCAGAAGAACAGACCTCAGCGGCGCCTCGCGGCGAACGAGAGCGCGGCGAACGCGGCGCCCGCGGCGGCCCGCGCCGCGGCCGCGACCGGCAGTTCGAAAACCCGCGTAACAGCGGCGATGACGGGCTGCGGGAATCTCGGGTCATCGACATCAACCGGGTCGCCAAGGTCGTCAAAGGCGGCCGACGGTTCTCGTTCTCGGCACTCGTGGTCATCGGCGACGGCGCCGGCCGGGTGGGTCTCGGCTACGGCAAGGCCAAAGAAGTCCCGCTCGCCATCCAGAAGGGCACCGAAGAGGCCCGCAAGAGCCTCTTCAACGTGCCGCTCGCGGGGTCGACCATCATTCATCCCGTCCTCGGCGTCATGGGTGCGGGCAAGGTGCTGCTGAAGCCCGCGGCGCCGGGCACCGGTGTCATCGCCGGCGGCGCAGCGCGGGCCATCCTCGAAGAGGCTGGTATCAGCGACGTGCTGGCCAAGTCGCTCGGATCGTCCAACCACATCAATGTGGCACGGGCCACCATCGCCGGCCTCGCCGCGCTGAAGCGGCCCGACGAGGTTGCGAAGCTGCGCGGGCTGTCCGCACAGGAGTGCATCCCCGCTGGCCTGCTGGCCGCCTACAACGAATCCGAGCGCATTCGCAAGCTGAGCGAGGCGCCTGCTGGAGCCTCGTCATGAGCGAGGACCGTACGAGCCATATCGTCGTGACCCAGGTGCGGTCGGCGATCGGTGCCAAGCCGAAGGCGCGCGGTGCGCTGCGGGCACTCGGCCTCGGTCGCATCGGCCGCAGCCATACCCTTGCGGATCGGCCCGAGATCCGAGGCATGCTCCGCAAGGTCGACCATCTGATCACCGTCGAGCCGATCACTATTGAGCACGTGTCTGACCCAATTCCGGACGAACAGGGGAGCGCTGATGCTGAGACTGCATGACCTGGTTCCGCCAGCCGGCGCGCGCCGTAAGCGCAAGCGCGTCGCGCGCGGCGTCGGCGGCAAAGGCGGAAAGACCGCAGGCCGAGGCACGAAAGGCTCGCGCGCCCGTGGCACCGTGCCGGTTTGGTACGAGGGCGGTCAGTTGCCGCTGCAGGTCCGCGTTCCCAAGAGCAAGGGCTTCACGAACCCGTTTCGCGTCGAATACCAGCCGGTGAATCTCGACACGCTCGAAGAGTCAGGTCTGGACGAGGTCACGCCCGAAACGCTGCAGGCTCAGGGTCTCATCTCACGGGGCTCGGCTTCTCGACCCGCGATGGTCAAGGTGCTGGGCCGAGGGCAGATCACCCGGGCGATCTCGTTGAAGGCCCACGCGGTGTCCACTTCCGCTCGTGAGGCCATCGAAGCGGCCGGGGGCAGCATCGAAATGCTGCCTCCCGCATTCGGCGGTCCGCGACCGCCGGCGCGGGGCAATCAGCACACCAATCGCTAGGGGCTCATCGTGCTCGGCCACATGCGCAATATCTTCCGGATTCAGGATCTTCGCCGGAAGATCATGTTCACGCTGTTCATCCTTGCGGCGTACCGGCTGGGCTCACAGGTGCCGGTGCCGGGCATCGACTTCGATGCCATCGTCTCGCTGCGCGAGCAGGCCTCCTCCACGGGCGGTGTGCTGGCGCTGCTGAATCTGTTCTCGGGCGGGGCGCTCACCAACTTCGCCATCTTCGCCCTCGGGATCATGCCGTACATCACGGCGTCGATCATCGTTCAGATCCTCACCGTGGCTATCCCGCGATTCGAGCAGCTGCAGCAGCAGGGTGCAGTCGGCCAGCGCAAGCTGACCCAGTACACCCGCTACCTGACACTCGGCATTTCGTTCGTGCAGGCCACGGGCATCACCTTCATCTTCGGGCGGGGCCAGGGCACCGCGCTGGGCAACACCGCCGGCGTGATCGTCATTCCCGACTTCACGTTCAACCGGGTGGCGCTGGTGATCCTGTCGCTGACGGCGGGTACCGCGCTGCTCATGTGGATGGGTGAGCTGATCAGCCAGCGCGGCGTCGGCAACGGCATGTCGCTTCTGATCTTCGCCTCGGTCGTCTCGACGATCCCCTTCGACGGGGCCCGGCTGCTCGCGGTGCAGGGCACGGTGTATCTCGCCGCGGCGGTCATCGTCGCCACGGGGATGATGGTGGCGATCATCTTCATCGAACAGGGCCAGCGCCGGATCCCGGTGCAGTTCTCTCGCCGCCAGGTCGGTCGCCGGCTCTATGGCGGGCAGAACACCTACATCCCGCTGAAGGTCAACCAGTCGGGTGTGATCCCGGTCATCTTCGCCAGCTCGATCCTGTTCCTGCCGGTGCTGCTGTCGAACGTGGCGAACTGGGGATGGTTGCAGACTGCGGTGGACGACTACCTGACCCAGCCCGACAATATCGCCTACATCTTGTTCTTCGGCAGTCTGATCGTCGGGTTCGCCTACTTCTACACCGCTATCTCGTTCGATCCGGTTCGCCAGGCCGACAACATCCGCAAGCAGGGCGGCTTCATTCCCGGCATCCGGCCCGGTCCGCAGACCGAGCGCTATCTCACCAAGGTGCTGAATCGCATCACGCTGCCGGGCGCGCTGTTCATCGCCTTGGTCGCACTGCTGCCGAGCGTGCTGCTGTCGCTCACGAGCGACCTCGATGCGCTGGGCTCCGGTGGCGCCGGAGCGGCGATCGGCTTCGGGGGCGTTTCGATCCTGATCGCGTCCGGCGTCGCGCTCGAGACCATGAAGCAGGTCGACAGCCAGCTGCTCATGCGCAACTACGAAGGGTTCCTCGCCTGATGACCCGACGGCTTGTGATCTTGGGCAAGCAGGGCGCCGGCAAGGGCACTCAGTGCGAGCTGCTCACCGAGCGTTACGGCGTGGCCCACATCTCGACAGGCGACATGCTGCGCGCCGCTGTCGCTGCGGGCACAGAGCTCGGCCGCGCTGCGGAGAAACTCATGGACGCCGGCGAGCTGGTCGGCGACGAGCTGATCCTGGGCATCGTGGCCGACCGCCTCGAAGAGCCGGACGCCCGCGCCGGGGTCCTGCTCGATGGTTTTCCGCGCACCGAGGCGCAGGCAAACGGGCTGTTCGCACTGCTGGCCCCCGAGACCGTCGATCGTGCGATCGATCTCGACGTGCCGGACGAGGTTGTGACACAGCGGATGCTCGAACGCGGGCGTGCCGACGACACTCCTGAGGCCATTGCCCGGCGGCTTGAGCTGTATGAGGCGGAGACGGCGCCGTTGCGCAAGCTGTTCGCCGATCGCGGCGTTCTGGTGACCGTCGACGGCCTCGGCACCCCCGCCGACGTTCATGGGCGCATCGTGGCTGCCGTTGAGGCGGCACCGTGAGCATCACAGCGTTGGTCCTCAGCACCGCGGGCCGTATCCTTGCCCCTTCGCCTTCAGCGTCACGCCCGGAGAATTTCCAGCCATGAAAGTACGTCCGAGCGTAAAGAAAATCTGCGACAAGTGCCGCGTCATCCGCCGTCATGGACGGATTCGCGTCATTTGCCCGAACCCGCGGCACAAGCAGCGGCAAGGCTGAGACAGGAGTCCCGTATCGATGGCTCGAATTGCCGGCGTCGACATACCTCGTGAGAAGCGCGTCGAGATCGCGCTGACATACATCTACGGCATCGGCCGCTCAGCCAGCCAGAAGGTCTGCGAAGACCTCAACATCGCTGAGCGCACCCGCGTACGCGACCTAACCGACGCTGAGGTGGCTCGCATCCGCAACCATATCGACGCCCACCTCACGGTCGAGGGCGACCTGCGCCGCGACGTGGCACAGGACGTGAAGCGCAAGATCGAGATCGGCTGCTACCAGGGTGTCCGGCACCGCCGTGGGCTGCCCGTGCGCGGCCAACGGACGCACACCAACGCACGCACCCGCAAGGGTCCGCGCAAGACCGTGGCGGGCAAGAAGAAGGTGCGCAAGTGAATCAGCCGGCCCGTCGCGGGCGCCGCAAGGAACGCAAGAACGTCGGCGACGGCGTGGCGCACATCAAGAGTTCGTTCAACAACACGATCGTCACGTTCACTGACCTGCAGGGCAACGTGGTGTCATGGGCCTCGGCTGGCAATGCCGGGTTCAAGGGCTCCCGCAAGTCAACACCGTTCGCTGCGCAGCAGGCGGCCGAGCAGGCCTCCGAGCGGGCAATGGAGCACGGTGTTCGGCGTGTGCATGTGCACGTGAAGGGTCCGGGCTCGGGCCGCGAGACCGCGATTCGCTCCATTCAGAATTCCGGCATCGAAATCAAGGGCATCCGCGACATGACGCCAGTGCCGCACAACGGCTGCCGCCCTCCGAAGCGACGGAGGGTCTGAGATGTCTCGTTACACCGGACCGAAGGCGCGCGTCTCGCGGCGTCTCAACACGAATATCTGGGGGACCGAGGGCGAGACGAAGGCGCTTGATCGCCGTCCCTACCCGCCCGGCGAGCACGGCCGGGGTCGCCGCCGCAGCCAGAACTCCGAGTTCTTGATGCAGATGCAGGAAAAGCAGAAGTGCCGGTTCACCTACGGGATGACCGAGCGGCAGTTCCGCAATGCGTACCACGAGGCTGCCCGCCAGCGGGGAGTCACCGGCGAGAACCTGCTGCGCCTGCTCGAGCTGCGTCTCGACAACATCGTTTACCGGGCAGGCTGGGCTGCGACCCGTCCGCAGGCTCGCCAGTTCGTGAGCCACGGCCATATCAACGTCAACGGACGCCGGGTGAATATCCCGAGCTTCCGAGCCCGCGCCGACGACGTGATCGAGTTGCGTCCGAAGGCCTGTGAGATCGTGACCGTCCGCTGGAATCTCGATGTTCTCGACCGTGCTGCGCCTGCGTGGCTCGACCCGAGCGACGGCGGCCAGAGCGTCACCGTGCGCGAGCTGCCGCTGCGATCCCAGATCGAGATCCCGGTGCGCGAACAGCTCATCGTCGAGCTGTACAGCAAGTAACCACCACCAACGAAGGGGTCAAGATGTCCATGTCCGACACCTTGGTCATGCACCGACCGACGATCGACCCGGCACCGCCCGAGGGCAACCGCCAGCGTTTCGCCATCGGCCCGCTGGAGCCGGGCTTCGGCCACACGCTGGGCAATTCGCTGCGGCGCACGTTGCTGTCATCGATCCCCGGCGCGGCTATCACCCAAGCTCGCTTTGACGATGCGCTCCACGAATTCACCACAATCGACGGTGTCGTCGAGGACGTCACCGACATCATCCTGAACCTCAAGGACATCGTGCTGCGATGCCACAGCCCCGAGCCCGTCGCGGTGCGCCTTGACGAGCGCGGCACGGGCCCCGTGCTCGCCGGTCATGTCGACTGGGGCATCGACGTCGAGTGTCTGACTCCGGATTTGCACATCGCCACGCTCGGCGGCGGCGCCCGTTTGGCCATGGATCTGACGGTGGAGCGCGGCTGGGGTTACTCGGCGCCTGACGCTGACCGTGCCGGCGGCACCATCGGCGTGATTCTCATGGACGCCCTCTTCAGCCCCGTCCGGCGGGTTGCCGTCGAGGTCGAGCCGGTGCGCGTCGAGCAGTCGACCGATTTCGACCGCTTGGTGCTCGACATCGAGACCGACGGAGCCATGACGCCGCGCGAGGCGCTGGCGTCGGCCGGCGACACGATGTGCCGCCTGATGCTGATGATCGCCGAGCTTTCCGACGAGCCTTTGGGCCTCGACATCGCTGACGTCACCGTCAGCGACGGCCGGGCCAGCGACTTGGAGAAACCCATCGAGGACCTCGGTCTTTCCGAACGCGCCCGCAATTGTCTCAAGCGCGCGCAGTTCAATACCATCGGCGAGCTGCTCGACCAGTCCGTGGACGAGCTCATGACCGTGCCGAACTTTGGCCAGAAGTCGCTGGACGAGGTCATTGAGAAGCTCGACGAGCGCGGATTGGCGCTGCGCGGCATGAGCCCGACATCCGACGAAGCGCCGACTGAAGAGCTCGCTGAGTCCGGAGTGAGCTGACGATGCCCGCGCCCACGAAGGGTCGACGCCTCGGCGGCAGCTCCAGCCACCAGCGAGCGATGCTGGCGAACCTGGCTGCGTCGCTGTTTGCTGCCGAAGCCATCGAGACCACTGAGTCGAAGGCCAAGGCGCTGCGGCCCTATGCCGAAAAACTCATCACCAAGGCCCGCAAGGGCGGTCTGGCGCGGCATCGACAGCTCATCGCCAGCCTCAATGGCGACCAGGAGATGGCACAGAAGCTGATCGACGAGATCGGCCCCCGTTACGAGGGCCGGCCCGGCGGCTACACCCGCATCCTCAAGCTCGGTCCGCGCCGCGGCGACAACGCCCCGATGGCGCTCATCGAGCTGGTCTAACGGTCTGACGGGTCAACCCAGTGCTAGGTGAGCCAGTGCTGAGTGACCCAGTGCTCGACGCTCTGCGGGAGCTCGACACCCCGACGGTCTGCAATGCGCTCGAGATCGTCGCACCACAGCGACGCGCCTACGGCTTCACGACGTCGCCGTTGGTGTGCCCTCACCCTGACGCACCGCCGATGGTGGGCTACGCCCGCACCGCCACGATTCGCGCCGCCGCTGCCTCGGGCCGCTCCGGCGACGACGACCTCGCGGCGCGAGTCGGCTACTACCGTCACATCGCCGAAGCCCCGCAGCCGACCATCACCGTCATCTGCGACATCGACGCTGCGCCCGGCTACGGCGCCTGGTGGGGCGAAGTAAACAGCAGCATTCACGCTGGTTTGGGATCGCTCGGCGTCATCACGAACGGCTCGATCCGCGACCTGCCCGACTGGGCTCCCGGCTTCGGCGCCCTCGCCGGGTCCATCGGACCGTCGCATTCATGGATCCACGTCGTCGAATACGCCGTTCCGGTCACCGTGCACGGCATGTCAGTCCGTCCCGGCGACCTCATCCACGCCGACCGCCACGGCGCGGTCGTCGTGCCTCCCGAGGCCGCAGCCGATGTCCCTGAAGCCGCCGCCCGCATCGCCGCCGCCGAGCGAATCCTCATCGATGCCGCCCGCAGCGACGGTTTCACCATCGACCAGCTCACGAGCCTGCTCGACCCCACGGGCGATCACTAGCCCTGCGCCCTGCAGGCGTGCCGAGCCGTGAACTTGTTCAGGGCCGAGCGCGAACGCCGAGCACTCGTTCGAGATTCGTCAGGTACTCGGCGAACGCATGCCGCCCTGCCGCTGTGGCCTGAACCCAGGTGCGCGGTTTGACACCGTGAAACTCCTTGGTGATTGCCACGTACTGCGCATCTTCCAGCTTTCGCAAGTGGGTCGTGAGGTTGCCCGGCGTCAGCTCGAGGTGATTCTGCAGGAATCCATAGGCGAGCGGGTCAGTTGTGTCCACTGAGACGAGCATCGACATGATGCGCAGCCGGGTCGGCTGATGGACCGTCTCGTTGAGCACGATCGCACCGCTGCCAGACACGCCGCCGGTGTTTACCATTCGTCGTTGCGGTGCACCCAGACGAAGGTGGCAGCGAGCAACGCAAGCATCGCGATTCCAGAGATCGCTGGAGCGATGTCATCGAAGAGGTAGTGCGGAACGTAGAACGACACGGCGTAGCCCAAGCCGAACACCGCAATCACGGGCTTGTGCAGAATGCCGAAGAGCACGTACCCCAGCGCGATGGCACCCACCAAGACGTACGGGATGGTTTCGGCCCGGGTCTCGTTCCACAGCCCCGCCGCTCCTGGAAGAAGGCCCGCCGCCGAGATAATGCCGGCCCACATCAGCAGGATTGCCGTGCTCCCTGCGGTGTACATGGCCCCGCGGGCGTCGTGGATGGTGGCCTGAATGGTCTGTCACCCCTCCTCGGTGCTCAGCACCGCCGTGTCGTCGCTGTCTGGCGTCATCGCACACTTCCTGCTGCAACACAAACTAGTTTGCCATACAAACCAACAGAGCCAACGGCAACAAACAAGCGGGAACTCACGGCGTCTTGTTCCAACGTTCGAGCCAGCCGCACCTGCGTTGTGTCGCCACCCTGGTGGACCGCAGCTAGCGCTGAGAGCTATTGCAGGAGCGCTGCGTCTCGGCTCAGGGATCTCCGCGCTTCGGCGTAGCGCTCGGAAAGGTGCTGCCCGACGCGGCCGATGCGATCGATCAGTTTCATCAACCGATCGCGGGCGGCCTCGGCGATGCTGGAGAGGTCGGTCAGTGCCGGCAGGTTCCAATCGCGCAAGACCACGGGCTCAAGGATCTGGTCGTGGTGAATCGCTAGGTCGTAGATCCCGGCTTCAGCGATGGTGCGGCTGTGAGCGTCGAAATCGGCGATGCCCATCCCGGGCATCGCAAAGCCCTTCACCTGGTTGGCGATGGCGACCACCGCGCTGGAAGGGTCCATCTCGACGGCGGCGCTCATCACATCCCGATAGAACAGGAAGTGCAGATTCTCATCGAAGGCAACCCGGCGCATGATGGCCTTGCCTGCTGGGTCGTCGATGTGGCGCCCCGTGTTGAAGTGCGCAATTCGGGTCGCCAATTCCTGCAGTGTCACGTAGGCGAGGCCCTCGAGCATGCTGGGGGGCTCGGGCACCTGCCCGCACTGCACCATCGCCATACGGGCCCGCTCCAACGCCACTGGGTCCAAAGCGCGGGTGACGGATAGGTAGTCGTAGATGACCCGGCCGTGGCGCCCCTCTTCCGCGGTCCAGCGGCGCACCCACTCGCCCCAAGCGCCGTCTCGGCCGAACAGCCGCTCGCTGTCACGGAAGTAGTAGGGCAGGTTCTCCTCGGTGAGCACGTTCACGAACAGGGCGCTGCGGGCCTCAGGGCTGAGATTCGCCTCTTCGGGTGACCACTCGTAGTCAGGCCCGAAGTCCTCGCCCCGGCTCCAGGGCACCAACGCGTGGGGATGCCACTCCTTGGTCTGTCGAAGGTGGCGCTCAAGCAGCTGCTCTACCACCGGCTCCAGGTCGGCAAGCGACCGGACATCGACTTCTACAGACATCGGGCATCGCCAATCAGAATTCGGAACTCAGCCTAACGACCCGCGCGACGGTTACGAGACACCGCGCAATCACACTCTGCGCCGCGGTCTGACCACGACGGCTGGCGTTCATCGCGCGGCGGCGAAATTCTGGGCTGCGAATTCCCAGTTGAGGAGGTGCTCGACGAAAGCGTCGACGTAGGCGGCGCGGGCGTTCTGGTAGTCGAGGTAGTAGGCGTGTTCCCAGATGTCGATGACCAGCAGGGGATTCAGGCCGTCGGTCAGCGGTGTCCCGGCATCGTCGGTCTGGACGATCCGCAGCGAGCCCTGCGCGGCAGGATCGTGCACCAGCCAGCCCCAGCCGGATCCAAAGTTGCCAACGGCGCCCTCAGCGAACTGTGTTCGGAAGGCGTCCACGCTGGCGAAGCTGGCCTCGATCGCCGAAGCCAGATCGCCCTCGGGATCGCCTCCGCCGCCCGGCGACATCGACTGCCAGTAGAAGTCGTGGTTCCAGGTCTGCGCGGCCGCGTTGAACAGCCCCCCGGCGGGCAGCGAGCGCACAAGATCGTCGAGCGACCGCGATTCGTCGGGCGTGCTGGCCACAGCCGCGTTGACCGTGCGCACGTAGCCGGCGTGGTGCTTGCCGTAGTGGAAGCTGATCGTGCGCTCGCTGATGTGCGGGGCGAGTGCGTCGGGCGCGTAGGGCAGGACTGCAAGCTCAATCGTCACGAGATCTCCGGTAGCGAGTATGCCAGCGGCGACACCGAGTCCCCTCAGGTGCAGCGGTATGGTGCGGCGTGGAATTCGTGGGCATCTATGACGCGGACGGCACGCTCATGGGAGAGTTGCGCTACGCCCTCGGCAAGCTCACGGGTCGCGCCAAGTGCGCACTCTGCGACATCACCCATGGCTGGAACCCCACCGGCTCGCGCCAGTGGAAGCAAGCGTGCGATGCATCCGCGGTGGAACTTGACCTCGTTCACCGCGATGAGGCGACGCCGGCCCAACTCGCGACCGTCACAGCGCTCCCGAGCATCCTGGCACGCGATGGCGACGGCTGGCGTGAGGCCATGACCTCGACGGAAATCGCAGACTGCGATGGCTCGCCCGAGGCCCTCCTGGAGCAGATCGCTCAGCTGTGAGCGTCAGTTCCGATTGGCCCAGTCGATTTAGCCCGGCCGAATGGTCCCGCTTCGGCGCCGCAGACGCCGCAGACGCCGCAGCTGCGAGTACCGTTCTGCCCCGCTTGCTCGGCGCGTCGCAGCGGCAACTCGGCTGCTCGGGCACCGCAGCGATCCATCGTCTGAAAGGCCCCTCATCCGATGAAATCAGTCCTGTGGCGCAGGCTCCTTTCGCTGCTGTTCGCATCCTGCCTGCTGGCAGTCGCATGCGCTCCCGACAGTCCTGATGCGCGCGCCGACGCCGACGACATGCCCGAGATGGCGGACTCCGAGCATCCCGAGTCGGACGCTGACGAACCTGAAGCCCTCGCTCCTGAACAGGACACGGACGCCGACACCGCCCCGGACGCCGACGTCACCGAAGAAACTGAACCTGCCGTCGAGCTTGACCCGCCGGCGGATCTGGGCGCTTTCAACGACTACGACCCCACGGATCCCGACGCGACGTTGCTTCCAGTCGACGGCGCGGTGCTCATCGGTCAGCTCGACAACGGCTTTCGGTACTACCTGCGTTCGAATGACTCGCCTGGCGACAGTGTCATCGTGTATTTGGCGGTCGACGCTGGCGGGCTCGTAGATCCGCCCGAGGCCAGGGGTGCTGCCCACTTCCTTGAGCACATGCTGTTCAACGGCACCGAGGAATACCCCAAGAACGTTTTGGACCAGGTGCTGCGTGACATCGGCACTGAGTTCGGCGCGGACCTGAATGCCTATACCAGCGCCGACGAGACGGTGTACATCCTGGACTTCCAGCTCGACGATCCCACCGCGCTGGATCTTGCCTTCTCGGTGCTGTCGCAGTGGGCCTCTGCGGCGACGCTGTTGGCTTCCGACGTCTCCGACGAGCGTGGGATCGTCATCGACGAGTACCGGCTGCGCGACGAGTCGGCTGCGGGCCGCATCGGCGGCGCCATCGACGAGCTGTATTACCTGGGCAACGTCTACGAAGGTCTCCAGATCGGTGGTAACGAAGAGTCCAACGGGAACGTCACACCGGAGCAGCTACGCGAGTACTACGACACTTGGTACCGGCCCGACAACATGGCCGTCGTCGTCGTGGGCGACTTCGAGGTCTCCGAAGTGGAGGCACGGGTCGTCGAGAGCTTCGCCGATTTCGCACCGCGCTCGTCGGAGCTTGCGGACCAACCCGACCGGCATGCGTTCACGGCGCACTTCGCAACTGAGCCTCTCGCTGACGTCGCCACCCATCCCGATCACGGCAGCATCTACGTCTCCTTGGACTGGCAGCTGCCGGCGTGGCCGTCGGGAACCGTGGGCGGGGAGCGTCTGCGGTTCGCCGAAGAGGTCATCGTGCGCATGCTCGATGTCCGTCTCGATGCCGCCTTCCAGGCCGGTCTGCTTGCGCAGACGACCGAGCCGCACCTCGGCACGTTCTCGGCTGCGCGGGCGCTGCGGTTCATCGGCACGAACTACCAGGGCCCCGATCTCGTCGCGGCGACCACCGATTACATCTCGGTCGTCGAAGGCGCTGCTCGCTGGGGATTCACCCAGTCCGAGCTCGATCAGGTCGCTGAGGCAGTCCGCACGTCGTTCGACTTCCAGCTCCAAAGCGAGGCCACCACGCAGGACGTCGAGTACGCCTCGGACTACCTCGGCCACTTCCTGAGCGCGTCGGACATCTCGCCGGTCAGCGATCGCGTCGCGCGCCAGCGCGCCCTGCTCGAGACCTTCACCGTCTCCGAGCTGACCGCACACCTGCGCTGGCTGCTCGATCTGGCAGCACCCATCTTGGTGTCGATCGGTCCCGATCCTGCCGACGTGCCCACTGCCGATGAGCTGGTCGCTGCCGTCGAGGCGGTGGTCCCGCTGGCTGCTCCGGCCCCCGAAGACTCCGTCGAGACGCTCCTGCGGCCGCCGCCGGCGGTTGCACCGACCAGCGAAAGCGCACTCGATCTGTTCGAGGACGCGTATGAGTGGGAGTTCCCCAACGGCACCACGGTCGTGTTCGTGCCGTCGGATATTGCCGCCGGCGAGGTGAACGTGATCGCTGAGGGACGCGGCGGCTGGTCCACGCTGTCGCCGGGTGACTCTGCTGTGGCCCGTCATGCAGTGGCGGCGGTCGTCGCCAGCGGCTTGGGTCCGGCATCTGCGACGCAGCTCGACGAGTTCCTGGCCACCACGACAGCCCGGGTGAGCCCGTTCATCGCCGAGTTCTCCGAGGGCTTCTCGGGAGCCACGGGCGCCGACGACCTGGAAACGCTGTTCTCGATCCTGCACCTGTACATCACCGAGCCCCACATGACCGATGTGGCGCTCGGCGAGCAGGTCCAGGCCATGGAATCCCGGCTCGCCAACTCCGAGACGATCCCGCAGTGGATCTCCGAGCTGGCACTGCTCGACGCGCTGTACCAGGGCAGCGAATGGCATCAATTCATCGCGTCCCGAGAACAGATCGACGCAACGACGACGTCGTCGCTGCTGGGCCTGTACGACGCCCGCCTGGCCAATGTGGACGACTTGATGGTGGTGGTTGTCGGCGACATCGACCGTGACACGGTCAAGAACCTGGCGGCGCGTTATATCGGCTCGCTGCCCCAGGGCGCATCGGACACGTTTGTGAACCGCCAACCGCCGTTCCCCAGCGGTGTTCAGCGGATCGATATCGCCGTCGACGCCGATGCCGGCGCGAGCGGGTTCGACATCGCGTTCGGTGCCGAGCTGCCGATCACGGTCGAGTCGATCGTCGTTGCCGATGTGGCGGAGTCGATCCTCGACGACCTGCTGGACGGAGGCGTGCGCGAACAGCTGGGCGATGCCTATTCCGTCTCGCCGTCGATTTCTGCGAACGAGGCCACTGGCACGTGGAGCTCGCGCATCAGCTCCACTGGCGCCTCAGAAGGGCTCGAGCAGGGCCACGCCCGCATTCTCGAGATCATCACCGAGCTGATTGCCGACGGGCCGACCGAACGCGACCTCCAGCAGGCGATCTCGGTGCTCCAGGACAACTACGTGCTCGAGTCCAACTCACTGATCTTGAATCCGCTGCTGGCCCGCCTGCATCTCGACGACGAGAACGTGGGCACACCCGCACAGCGGCGAGCGGCGCTGCAACAAGTCACCGCAGCAGACGTTCGCCAGCACATCGCGCTGTTCTTCGACCTCGACAACCGCATCGAGGTGTTCCGCAGCGCCGAGTAAGCCGACGACAGGTGCCGGCGGCTGCCGGCGTCAGCCGGGGTAGCGGACTGCAACGAGTGTGAGCCCGTGCGGCGGCGCGATCGGCGCGGCTGCGTCGCGCGACGCAGCCGCGAGCACGCCGGGGACGTCGTGCGCGAACCGGTCGCCCCTTCCCACTGCCACGCACTGGCCCACCAGGGCGCGGACCATCTGGTGGCAGAACGCATTGGCCTCGATCTCGAATCGACGCAGCTCCCCGTCGCCATGCCACTGCGCAGCAGAGACCGTGCGTACGAGCGACGCATCGGGGCGCCCTTTGGGACGTCGACAGAACGAGCTGAAGTCGTGCTCGCCGACGAAGTGTGCCGCAGCCGCGTTCATCGCTTCCACATCGAGCGGCGCCGCGATGTGCCACTCGAGGTCCGCGAAACGCGGATCGGCAAACGCGGCGTTGCGGATGCGGTATTCGTATGCCCGCGCTGAGGCACTGCGCCGGGCATCAAATGCGTCGGGGACCACGGAGGCAGACGTGACCACGATGTCCGGCCCCAGGAGCCGGTTCAGCGAGACCCCCAACCGGTCGACGCCGGATTCGATCCGGGGGCTGGCGGTGCGGAAGGACACGACCTGGCCGACGGCGTGCACACCGGCGTCGGTGCGTCCAGCGACCGTCAGGGCCCCGGACTGTCCCAGCACGAGATCGAGTGCTCTCGTGAGCTCGCCTGCCACAGTGCGCACGCCGGCATTCTCGGCAAAGCCCCGAAAGCTGGTGCCCCGGTAGGCAAGGTCCAGGCGGATCACGCGCTCGTGGCTACGAAGCGCTGGCCGCTGCTCGCTCACGGCTGGCACGGTAACTTCGTTTGTGAGCTTCGAGCAGTCTGCAGGCCGAAATGGATGCTGGGTGGCGGACTGTGCGGTCCTAGGGTGATCGACAACGAGCCACCGAGTGTCGGTCATCGAGAGTGATGAGAAGGCGATGAGATCGATCACACTCCGCAATTACCGCTGCTTCGGTGATGTACCTCAGACAGCCCGCTTGGCTCCGCTGACGTTGCTCGTGGGGGAGAACAGCAGCGGCAAGACGTCTCTGATGGCCATGGTTCGCGCGCTGTGGGACATCGCATACAGCGATCGGGCCCCCGACTTCAAGCAAGAACCATACGACCTCGGCAGTTTCGAGGAGATTGCGCACCATCGCGGTGCTGGTGGCGGCCGAGCCCAAGCATTCGAGGCCGGTTTCGAAGACAACGCTCGGACGGACTCGAGAAACGACCGCGAGCCTGAGCTATTGGGCGTCAAGGTGACCTTCGAAGAACAATGGTCAGCTCCCGCACCTGTCAGCAGACGCCTCGAACGAGGCGGTTACTGGCTCGTCCAACACCTTCGAGAAGACGAGTTGGACAACTTCGAGTTCGGCACTCCGCGTGGGCGGTGGAGGTGTCACGCACAATCGGCGAAACCGACTTCGACAGGAACGGCTGCGCTGGAGGCCCTTCCACCAATCAGGAGTCTCCTGTTCCGACTCAGGTTCGCATTTCGCGAGGAAGAGCCCGACCTCGCGGCCGCACGACCACTCAAGGGCGCTCCCGACCTCACGATCCAGGACGTGGAGGAGCTCGACAAAGCCTTGCTGCTCTCCGTGCACCGATTCGGCGGCCGGCGTGACGTCCGGAGCGATCGGCCCTTCGCGAGCGCTCCTGTGCGTTCTCAACCAAAGCGGACGTACGACCCAGTACGAGTTTCGGTGGATCCCGTCGGCGACTATGTGCCGACGTATCTGGCCCAGTTGGCGCTGCGCGACGCTTCGTCGTGGGACGCGCTTCAGGAACGCCTCGAAGCTTTTGGTCGAGACGCCGGGCTGTTCGATGAACTTCGGGTTCGTCGTCGGGGCAAGACCGATGTCGATCCGTTTCAGGTGCAAGTTCGCAAGTTTGGCAAGGGCGTGAAGGGTCCGTTCAGGAACCTCGTCGACGTGGGTTATGGCATCAGTCAGGTGCTGCCAGTAGTGACTGAGATGTTGAGGGACAAGGGTCCGCGAACATTGCTGTTACAACAGCCGGAAGTTCACCTCCATCCGAGTGCTCAGGCTGCGCTGGGGAGCCTTTTCTGTCATCTGGTCACGACGCCACCGCGCAAGCGCAAACAATTGATCGTAGAGACGCACAGCGACTTCATCATCGACCGGGTGCGGATGGCGGTGGCCGACGAGCAACACGACCTGAAACCCGCCGATGTGTCGATCGTCTACTTCGAACGACTCGGCCTCGATGTCCGCCTGCACTCCATCTCGGTCGATCGGCTCGGCAACATCGAGGGCGCGCCGCCTGACTATCGGCAGTTTTTCTTGGAGGAACTCCAACGTTCGGTGAGTTACTGAGCGGTGTGCGCGATCATCGACGCGGCGAATGTCGGCAATGAGTTGTGGGACCCCAAGGGCAACGATGCTGGACGAGGCTTCCGAAAGGCCGTCGATGCCGGCCGGATTCCGCTCGTTGGCGGCGGCTCAAAGCTCATGGGGGAATTTACCGGCAGTGGGCAGCGGATGATGAATTGGTTTGCGGAGTTGCGTCGCAGCGGCAAGTTGACCTTGTACGACAATGACGACGTCGATGCCCGCACCGGAGAGCTGAAGGCACGGCCGCCGAATGTCGATGACGGTTGTACGTCCGATGACCACCACATCGTTGCGTTGGCGCAGTTGTCAGGTGCTCGCTTGCTCTATACGAACGACCAGAGGCTCACGAGAGACTTCGGGAACAACCAACTCATCGATGCACCGCGAGGAAAGATCTATTCCACACGCGTCACGGATGACTTCTCGCCAGCACGCAAGAGGTTGCTCGCAAGGACTGATCTCTGCCGTTGATGCCTCAGCACCCGTCACGGCTGGCACGGTAACTTCCGTGGAAGGGCCGGGGCGCCAGCGTGAAAACGGCCACGGTCGAGAGGAGACAAAATGCTCGATATCCGGATTGCGGGCGGCACGGTCGTGGACGGCACTGGCGCACCGCGCCAGCAGGCGGATGTCGGCATTCGAGATGGCCGAATCGTGGCCATCGGCGACGACGCTGTGCGCAACGAGGGTCGGGCAGTGCGCACGATCGACGCGTCGGGCCAGGTCGTTGCACCCGGCTTCGTCGACATCCACACGCACTTCGATGCTCAGGTGTTCTGGGACACGACGCTGTCGCCCTCGCCGCTGCACGGCGTGACCACGGTCATCAGCGGCAACTGCGGCTTCACCATCGCACCGCTGGAGCCCCAGCACGGCGACTACCTGATGCGGATGCTCGCCCGAGTGGAGGGCATGCCGCTCGCGTCGTTGCAAGAAGGCGTCCCCTGGGACTGGCGCAGCTTCGGTGAGTACCTCGACGCCATCGACGGCACGTTGATGCCCAACGCCGGTTTCCTGGTGGGTCACAGCGCACTGCGGCGCGTCGTGATGGGGGAGCGCTCCGTCGGCGAGGCAGCCACGCCCACCGACCTCGCAGCCATGAAGGCGATGCTGGCCGAAAGCATCGCCGCCGGAGGCTTGGGCTTCAGCTCGTCGTGGGCGAAGACACACAACGACGCTGACGGTGAGGGCGTGCCGTCTCGTCACGCCGATCCTGCGGAGCTGATCGAGCTGTGTTCGGTGCTGCGCGACAGTCCAGCCGTAGCAATCGAGTTCATCCCGACCGTCGAGCGCTTCGACACCGACGTCTACCAGCTGCTTACCGACATGTCGGTGGCGGCGGATCGACCGCTCAACTGGAATGTGATCTTCGCCGATGGCCGGCGCCGCGACGTCATCTCACAGAAGCTGGAAGCCGGCAACTTCGCAGCCCGCCAAGGCGGTCGTGTGGTGGCGCTCACCGCACCGATGCCTGCTGTCAGCCGTCTGTGCTTCGAGAGTGGCTTCCTGCTCGACACGCTGCACGGCTGGACCGAGCCGATGGCGTTGCCGCCATCCGAAAAGGCAGCCTTGCTGGCTGATCCGCAGCGCCGGGCCGAGCTGAACGACCTCGCCCAGCAACCGAGTGCGTTCCGGGGCCTGGCCCGCTGGGAGCGTCTGACGGTCGGTGAGGTGTCCAAGCCCGAGCTTGCGCATTTCGAAGGTCGCACCATCGGCGAGATCGCCGACGAGCAGGGCACCACGCCGTGGGAAGCGCTCTGCGACCTGGTCGTGGCCGATGACCTCAAGACCGGCCTGTATCCCCGTGCGGCGGGCGATGACCCCGACAGCTGGGCGCTGCGCCAAGAACTGTGGAACGACGACCGTTGCGTGATCGGTGCTTCTGATGCGGGCGCGCACCTCGACTTCTTGGCGACGTTCAACTACTCGACGTACCTGCTGGCCGCAGCTCGGGATCGGGAGATGCTGGAGCTTGAGGACGCGGTCCACAAGCTGACCGATGTCCCGGCGCGGCTCTACGGGCTCGCTGGTCGCGGTCAAATCGCGAACGGCTGGCACGCCGATGTCGTGGTGTTCGATCCGGATTCAGTCGGTCCGAAAGCCGTCGAGGTGCGCGAGGATCTGCCCGGCGGTGCGTGGCGCCTGTACGGAGAGGCTGACGGCATCAACACGGTGCTGATCGGTGGCGAGGTGGCTGTGAGCGGCGGCGAGTTCACCGACGCCCGTCCGGGCACCCTGCTGCGCGCCGGCCGCGACACCGAGCCGGTCACCGCGACGGCGTGAACCCCGTGGACGCCACTGGCGCCGGGGGTGTTCTTCTCGCGGCCGGGTAGCCTCTCGAAGTCCGTTTCACAGCGTCCAAACAGGGCGCTGAGACCGCAATTGTGACGACGAGCCGCAACGGAGTTCCAGCGTGCGCACCTATGCCCCCAAAGCATCCGAGATCGAGCGCGCTTGGTATGTCGTCGATGCCGAGGGCATGGTGCTCGGTCGCATGGCCACCGAAGTCGCCAGGATCCTTCGCGGCAAGCACAAGCCCACCTTCGCTCCCTACATCGACTGCGGCGACCACGTCGTTGTGGTGAACGCCGACAAGGTCGTGCTCACCGGCGGCAAGGCGGACGCCAAGATGGTGCACCGCCACTCCGGCTACCCAGGCGGCCTACGCAGCGAGAAGTACAGCGATCTGCTGGCTCGCCGTCCCGCCGACGCCGTCCGGCGGACCATTCGCGGCATGCTCCCGCACAACCGTCTGGGCCGCGCGCAGCTGCGCAAGCTGAAGGTGTATGCCGGACCCGACCATCCCCACGCTGCCCAGCAACCCCAGTCCCTGCCGCTGCCACACGCTGCTGCGGCACGCTGAGGCTGCCAACCCTCACGATCAACCACCGGAGATCACGTGCCCGTACCGCTGACGCAGACCACCGGCCGCCGCAAGCGCGCCGTCGCCCGGGTGAGATTCCGGCCCGGCAGCGGCAGCATCACCGTCAACGGACGCCAATTCGACGAGTACTTCACGTCATCGGTGCACCGCATGACGATCACCGAGCCGCTGCGCCTCACTGAGACAACCGAGAACTATGACGTCGATGCCACCCTCGATGGTGGCGGCGTTGCCGGCCAGGCCGGAGCGCTGCGTCTGGGCATTGCCCGTTCGCTGATCGTGCTCGACGCCGAGATGCGGCCCACGCTGAAGTCCGCGGGCATGCTGCACCGTGATTCCCGCAAGAAGGAATCCAAGAAGTACGGCCTCAAGAAGGCCCGCAAGGCTCCGCAGTACTCCAAGCGCTAGTCCGGGGGTCGAGGGGCTCGGCTTCGGGGACGAAGCGCAATGAATCTCGGCTTCGGGGACGAAGCGCAATGAATCTCGGCTTCGGGGACGAAGCGCAATGAATCTCGGCTTCGGGGACGAAGCGCAATGAATCTCGGCTTCGGGGACGAAGCGCAATGAATCTCGGCTTCGGAACCGACGGCATCCGGGGACCGGCGTACTCGGAACTCGATGAAGTCGTCGTCCATGCGCTGGGGCGTGCTGCGGCCGAGACCGTCTCACGCACGACTGGCGGCGCTCGCTGGGTGACCGGACGCGACACGCGAACGTCGGGACCAGCGCTGGCGGCGGCGCTGGCGGCGGGCTTGCGTGCCGCCGGTGCTGAGGTCATCGATCTCGGTGTCGTGCCGACGCCGGTCGTTGCATTCGCAGCAGGGCTGCACAACGCCGCGGGAGCGATGGTCTCGGCGTCGCACAACCCCTGGCATGACAACGGCGTCAAGTTGTTCGCCCGGGGCGGAACCAAGCTCGACGACGGTGCGCAGGCGTCGGTGGCCGAGCACCTCGCCAGAATCGGCATCACGCACGGCGATCGGCCCGCTCAAAGCGATGTCGCCCGGCGGGATCAGCAAGCGACCACCGCGGGTGATTCCGACGCAGCGACGAATGGTGTGCTCGCTTCCTATGAAGCGTCGTTGAGCAACGCAATTGGCGGTCGCTCGCTCGACGGTCTCCATCTCGTCGTGGACTGCGCGAACGGCGCCGCGGCGCCTCACGCTGCGCCGCTGCTGGAGCGGTTGGGCGCGCAGGTGACGGCGCTGTTCTGCGAGCCCGACGGTCGCAACATCAACGAGGGATGCGGATCGACGCACCCAGCCGCGCTGCAGGCAGCGGTGCTCGAGGCGGGAGCCGACCTCGGGCTTGCATTCGATGGCGACGGTGATCGGCTCATCGCGGTCGACAGCGTTGGTGAGCTCATCGATGGCGACCGTGCGATGGCGCTGTTTGCCGTCGACCTGCGCGATCGCGGTCTACTGGCAGACGACATCCTCGTGGTGACCGTTATGTCGAACCTGGGATTGCGTCGAGCGATGTTCGACGCAGGGATCGGGCTCACCACCACCGCCGTCGGCGATCGGGCTGTGCTTGAGGCGCTCGACGCAGGCGGGTTCAGCCTCGGCGGGGAGCAGTCCGGTCACATCGTGTTCCGGCACGAAGCCACTACCGGTGACGGCTTGCGCACGGCGGTCCACCTCGCGGACCTCGTCGTTCGTCGGACTGCCGCGGACCCGTTGGTGCGTTCGAGCGCCGACCTGGCCGCCCCAGCCATGCAGACAGCCCCGCAAGTGCTCCGCAATGTCGAGCTCACGAGCGGACCCCGCGTCCTGCCCGCGGCGGTACAGCGCAAGATCGACGATGTTGGCGCCCAAGCCGGCCCCGACACCCGTGTCCTCGTGCGCCCGAGCGGCACCGAACCTGTCATCCGCGTCATGGTCGAAGCGCCGACCGCTGCAAAGGCTGAGGCGCTCGCCGAACGTCTTGTGGAGCTGGTGCGCGCGGGAATTGTCGAAACAACAGGTTGACCTGATGGCCGACCGGTTCTCGCTGGTGCGACGTTCGCCGCTCGATTGTCGGTGACGCGGCGGGCGCCGCGCTGGATCAGGTGTAGACGTTCAGGAACGCCTCGTTGAGCCGACGGTCGACGTAGAACACGCCCTTGGCGAGCTGCGCGGCATCCCAGGTCCGCTGCGGGTTGTCCGGGAAGTAGATGTAACCGCCCGAGAACACCTCATTGCGGTTGCCCGACGGATCCCAGAAGTAGATTGTCTGGCCGCGGGTGATGCCGTGGCGGGTCGGGCCGATGTCCACCGCGATGTCGAACCGGCTCATGACGTCGCCAGCGTGGGCAACGTCGTTCCAGCTTTCCAAAGAGAACGACACATGGTGGAAGATGCCCAGATCGTCGTGGTGAACGAAGGCCACGTCGTGGGCCTTGCTGGCGCACGTGAGGAACGGCGCGATGTAGGAGCCGTCCGGTGCGACCACCACCTCGGCGAGCTCGAAGCCCAGCACCTCGGTGAACAGTTCCACGGTCTCGGCGATGTTCGGCCCGTACAGCAGGCAGTGGTCCATTCGGGTGGCCCGCATGCCCCGTGGCTCTTCGTCCCACACGTCAGGGTTGTGCGTCGGCGGCGCCTTGTCGGCGATCGCCATCTCCGAATAGAGGTGGATGGTGTGCCCCGCCGGGATCGTGAAGCTGACGACCCGACCGAGCGTCGGCTGCGAACCCGGCTCGAGGTGGTCAATCGCCACGCCGTGGGCATAGAGCTTGTCGGTGAGCTCAGTCAGGTCGTCGGCGTTGCGCACCTTGAAGCCCATGAAGTCCATGCCGGGTTCGTCGGCGGGCCGCAAGATCACACTGTGATGGTCGAACTCGTCGTATGCCTTGAGATAGACACGACCGTCCTCACCGGTGTGCACCACGGACAAGCCGATTCGATCTCGGTAGTGAACGATGCTGGCGTCCATGTCCGTGACACGAACCTGCACGTACCCAGCTCGCATGACGCCCGTAATGGCCATGGCGAAACCCCCCTGTGAGTTGTTGCCATCTATCTAATCACGCACGTCCTCCCCCCACAGCCGGCGGCCGTGCGTCTGGCTGGAGGGCGTACGGGTGCTCGGTACCCTCGCTGTTGTGTGCGGGATTGTGGCGGTCCTCGGGCGCCGGGACGACCGGCTGGCTCTGGAAGCCGCGGCTGTTTTACCGCTGCTGCGCGACGCCACGGCGCTGCTTGGCGTCGCGGCGGGCCCGGACGTCACGACCGCTGATGGCGGCGAGCGCGATCTTGCACTCGATCTAGAAGCGGCAGCGGCGCTGTTGCGAGTGGCCGATGATGCGCTGCGGTCGCTGCCGGGAGTTCGCCTGCTTGTCGAGGACGCCAAGTGCGTGCTGGAGATCGACGCTGTGCTGGCGACGTTGGCCGCACACATTGTTGACCTCGACAGTGCAGTCGATTCGAGCGACGTCTCGGTGACCCGTTCGAATGAGCCCGACAGCCCGCTCGATGCTGCCGGCGCTCGGGTCGAGCGCATCAATGCCGCGCTCGGGGAGCTGGCCGACCACACCTTCGCGCTTCGGCGCGACCGGCTGCGCATGGCCCGCGAGATCATCGGGCTCTGGGGAGGCACGCCGCCACCGACTGCAGTGGGCGGACTGTGGTCGATCCAGGTCGCGCTGTCAGCGCTGGATCGGCTCGAAGTGCGCGGACGTGACTCGGCCGGCCTGCAGGTGTTCGTGCGGGGAGCGGACCTCGACACCGCCATCAATGATGGGGACAGCCTCAGCCAGCGGCTCGCTGACCCGTTGTTCGGGTCGGGCGCGGTGCGCGCTACTGACAACGGGCTCGCCTTCGTCTACAAGACGGCCGCAGAGATCGGCGAACTGGGCGACAACACGGCTGCGCTGCGGGCGGCGATCCGCGACGACAGCCTGCTGCGCTGGGCGCTGTCGTACGACGAAGCAGAGACCATCGTGCTGAGCCACACTCGCTGGGCCAGTATCGGGATCGTCTCCGAGCCGAACACTCACCCCCTCGACGCATGGCCGTCGCCTCGCGACGGCGCGGATGTTGCTGCGTCGCCTCGCGACGGCGCGGATGTTGCTGCGTCGCCTCGCGACGGCGCGGATGTTGCTGCGTCGCCTCGCGACGGCGCGGATGTTGCTGCGTCGCCTCGCGACGGCGCGCACGTTGCCGCTGTGCTGAATGGCGATGTCGACAACTACGCCGACCTGCTGGCACAGCGCCGTCTGTCGATCGCGCCGGAGATCACCACTGACGCCAAAGTCATCCCCACCATGCTGCGGCAGGCTCTCGCTGCTTCGAAGAGGGCCGATTCGAACGCCACGACTGCCGAGCGACTCCGGCTGGCGTTCGTCGACACCGTGAGCACCTTCGACGGCTCCGTCGCCATTGCAGCGCATGCCTCGGACCTGCCGGGATCGGTCGCACTCGCGCTGCGTGGCAGCGGGCAAGCCCTGTACGTCGGCGCCACCGACCACGCCTACGTCGTTGCCAGCGAGCCCTACGGACTCGTCGAGGAATGCCGCCGATTCGTGCGCCTCGACGGTGAGACACCGTCCAACCCGGCGAACCCCGTCGGCAGCCGCGGCCAGGTCATGCTGGTGAGCGCACCGTCTGTCGCCGATGACGGCCCGGGCGCAGGGCCGCTTGTGGCCCTGCAGCGATTCTCCTACGACGGTTCCGAACTGCCGCTGCGACACGATGACGTTGTCACTGCCGAGATCACCACCCGGGACATCGACCGGGGCGACAGCCCGCACTTCCTGCTGAAGGAGATCCGCGAAGCGCCCGACTCGCTTCGGGCCACATTGCGTGGCCGCATTGAGACAGCCACATTGCGTGGCCGCATGACCGCAACCGGGACCGTACTGGCGGCGCGGCTCGGTGCCGAGGTGCTGCCGACCGGCGTGCGGACACGCCTGCGCGACGGGTCGATCAGGCGCGTCGTCGCCATCGGCCAGGGCACGGCTGCCGCCGCCACCGACGCATTGCCGCATTTCTTCGGGACCCTTCTGGAGCCGTCACCGTTGCTTCGCGGCCTCGATGCATCGGCGACGCTCGCGACCGAATTCAGCGGCTTCGGCTTGCGCCCCGACATGTCCGACACGCTCGTTGTCGCAGTCAGCCAGTCCGGCACCACCACTGACACGAACCGCACGGTCGATCTCGCGCGTGCGCGCGGCGCGGCAGTGGTCGCCATCGTCAATCGACGAGGCAGCGATCTCACTGACCGTGCCGACGGCGTGCTCTACACATCTGGCGGGCGCGACGTGGAGATGTCGGTTGCATCCACCAAGGCGTTCTACGCGCAGATCGCGGCCTCGGCGCTGCTGGCATCCGCTATCGCTGCGGAGCTGCGTCCTGATGATCCGCGCACTGCGCGTGCTGTGAGCGACTTGCTCGGCGCACTCAACGAGCTTCCGGCAGCGCTCGCAAGCGTGTTGGCTGCGCACGACGAGATTGCTCGTATCGCCCGCCGCCACGTCGGCGCGCACCGTCATTGGGCAGTGGTTGGCAACGGGCCCAACCGCATCGCGTCGCGTGAGGTCCGCATCAAGCTTTCCGAGCTCTGCTATCACGCCGTCGCCGAGGACGCGACTGAGGACAAGAAGCACATCGACTTGTCGTGCGAACCGCTGGTGTGGGTGTGCGCGACAGGCCTCAGCGGTTCGGTCGCAACTGACGCAGCCAAGGAAATCGCGATCTATCGGGCGCATCGGGCGACGCCGATCGTGGTCGCCTCGGCGGGGACGGGCCGCTTCGACGCCGCCGCGGAGCTGTTGGAAGTGCCCGCAGTGCACCCCGCGCTGGACTTCGTGCTGGCGACGGCTGCTGGCCACCTGTTCTGCTACGAGGCGGCGCTGGCGATCGATGCGCTTGCGGGGCCGCTTCGCGAGATGCGTGCAGCAACCGAAGCACTGCTCGCGGTCCGGAGCCGCGACGAAGCATTGCTCGCGGTCCGGAGCCGCGACGAGACATTGCTCGCGGTCCGGAGCCGCGACGAAGCATTGCTCGCGGCCGAACGCCGCGAGGGTCCAGCTGGTGTCACCTCTGGGTCGATAGACGTGCTCAGCGTGTTGGCCGAGCGATTGGCTCCGGCTGCAAACCGATTCGGCGACGGCCTGCGGGCGGGGCGCTACGACGGCCATCTGCGTGCCGGCTCTGCGACCCGACTGGGCTCGGTGCTGCGCTACGCAACCGGCGTCGCGCCGCTCGACACGTACCAGATCGATATGGGAAAGGTGGGCCGACCCTCGGTCCTCATCGAGGACCTCACCGCCGCGTTGAACATTGCGATCGATGAGCTCACCCGCCCTGTCGACACGGTCAAGCACCAAGCCAAGACGGTCACCGTGGGCATCTCGCGGGCGGACGAGACGCTCATGGGCTCGATGCTGGTCGCTGCCGCGATCGGTGCCGGCGCTCCACGAGATCGGCTGTCCTACGCCGCACTGCGCACGCTCGCCGCGCTCGACCCCGCTGTGGTGGAGGTCACCGGCTGGTCGCGCTACCGCATCGAAGGCGAGGTGGCGTCGGCGAGCAGTCCCGAGGCCACCATCTGGCTGACCGACCGGGGCGGGACCGCGCTGGGCATCGAGTCGCGCACCGCGTCCAACCCGCAGCTGCGCGGCAGCAAGCACCGCGCCGCGTATGAACGCGAAGTCACTGTGGCCCGCGGCAGCGACGGCCGCAGCGTGCTCCACATACCCGAGACGAAAGATGGGTCCGCGACCGGGCTCACTTTGTTGCACTGCCAGTTCGCGGCCCGGCTGCCGACGCCGGCGATGCGGGCGGTGCTGATGGGCTACCGCGGGCGGTACGGGGCGCTGGCCGACGCAGTGACCGAGTCGCTGCCCTGGTTCCGGGACGACCTGCTCGGCACGGTCGACGTGTTCGACCTGCTGACGCGGCCCGTGTATGTGCTGGCTGAGCACTGGTTGGGTGCTGCCGGCGCGGACGGAGAATGACCCAGTGAGTGCGCCAGGGAGTGCTGGCGCGAGCGGCAACGGAATTGGTGCACCAGCGATTGGCATCGATCTCGTCGACGTGCCCCGCTTCGCCGCCGTCCTCAAACGTCGCCGTGGCATGCGGACACGCCTGTTCACCGACTCCGAGCTCGCCTACGCCGATGGGAGCGTCGATCCCGACATCCGACTCGCCGCCCGATTCGCTGCAAAGGAAGCAGTGATGAAGGTGCTGGGAATCGGTCTGGGCGCGTGCAAGTTCCGCGACATCGAGGTGAGACGTCACGACTCGGGACGACCCGAGCTGGTGTTGCGCGGCCTCGCCGCCGAACGGGCCGCCGCGGCGGGCCTGCACAGCTGGCAGGTCTCGCTGACCCACACTGCGGCCGTGGCCGCGGCAATGGTCCTGGCACGATGAGCACGACATCGCCTGCGAGCGTCATTGCTGCGAGTGCCCCTGCTGCGAGTGCCCCTGCTGCGAGTGCCGTAGCCGCAACCGTGGCCTCGAGCACCCGTACGCGGTGACGCCGTGATCCCGATTGTGACACCGACGGAGATGTCGGCGATCGACGCTGCCGCGCCCGTCCCCACCGACGTACTGGTGGCCCGCGCCGGAGCGGAAGTGGCAATCGCGGCGCGCCGGATGCTGGGCGGCACCTACGGGCGCCGTGTGCTGGTTGCCACCGGCAAGGGCAACAACGGCGCCGACGGCAGGGTCGCAGCCTCGGTGCTGGCGCGCTGGGGCGTTCGCTGCGTGGTCGCCGCGCCGCCGCGAGCACTTGAGCTCGTTGCCGCGGCGCACGGCCGATCCTGCGCACCGTGGGACCTGGTGATCGATGCTGCCTACGGCACCGGACTGCGCGGCCCGTGGGGCGCCGACCAAGCGCCCCAAGTGCCCGTGCTGGCGGTCGACATCCCGTCCGGCATCGACGCGCTCACCGGTGCAGATCACGGCTGCTGGCCAGCCGCGGCCACGGTCACGTTCGGTGCGCTCAAGCCGGGATTGCTTCTGCCTCCAGGCACCACCGCAGCCGGCGAGGTGCAGGTTGCTCCGATCGGCCTCGACGCCACCAGCGCAGCCGCGTGGCTCATGACCGACGCTGATGCCGATGCCGTGTTGCCGACCCTGCCGCCGTCCACGCACAAGTGGCGCCGCGCCGTTCGGGTCATCGCGGGATCACCGCAGATGCGCGGAGCCGGCCATCTCGTGTGCGCTGGCGCGCAGCAGGCCGGCGCGGGCATGGTCGTCATCAGCTCGCCGGGGCTGGCCGCGGCCAGCGTTTCGCGCCCCACCGAGACGGTCGCACGCAACCTGCGACCGGGGCGATGGGCCGCCGCGGCTCTCGACGGCATCGATCGGTTCGACGCCGCTGTGATCGGTCCGGGAATCGGTGTCGATGCCACGTCCGCCGCGCAGATAGCTGCATTCATCGAGAGCTGCCCGGTTCCGTTGGTCGTCGACGCAGACGCGCTCGCTGCGGTTGCTGAGCACCCGGACTGCCTGCGTGCCCGCACAGCAGCGACCGTGCTCACTCCTCACGACGGCGAATTCGCGCGCCTCACCGGTGCCGCGCCGGCTGCGGATCGCTTCGGGTCGGTCCGCCAGGCCGCGGCCGACCTTGGCGCTGTCGTGTTGGCAAAGGGTCCCACGACCCTCGTGGCGTCCCCGGTTCGACCCGACGCGAGCACGAGACCCGCAGCTGTGCTCGCCGTCACAGCGGGAACGGCTCGACTGGCCACAGCAGGGTCGGGCGATGTGCTCTCGGGCGTCATTGCCGCGTCGCTGTCCGGTGGCGCAGCCGACCCGGAAACGCTCTTGTCGCTGGTCGCTGCAGCCGCGCACTGGCACGGTCGGACTGCAAGCTGCGAGGCCGCTGGCCCCGCAGCTGCGTCAGTGCCGCTGCTGGCCGCGGCGCAGGTCGGCCTGCTCGAAGCCGCCAGGATCGAGCTCGCACGGTCGCAACCGGATCGGCGCCGACCATGACCGTCGAAACGATGGCCGACCCAGCAGAGCTGCGCCCGACCTGGTGCGACATCGACCTCGCTGCACTCGATCGCAACTTGGCGGCGATCCGAAGGCACGTCGGCGGCGCGGAAGTGGTGCCGGTCGTCAAGGCCAACGCCTACGGACACGGCATCGGCCCCATCGGAATGGCGCTGCAGGCGGCCGGCGTCACCTGCGTGGCCGTCGCCTATGTCGAGGAAGCGCTTGCGCTGCGCGCAGCCGGTGTGAGCATTGACATCCACGTGCTCGGAGGCGCCGTCAAGCGGCAGATTCCCCTGTTTGTGGAGCATGACCTGATCCTGACGGCACCGTCGATCGAGAAACTCCGACAGATCGATGAAGCAGCGGCAGCTGCGGGCGCCACCGCGCGGGCACATCTCAAGATCGACACCGGCATGGAGCGCATCGGCATTCACCACTACAACGCCGACCAGCTGCTCGCCGAGTCGCTGGGCTGCCGTTGCGTGCGCGTCGAGGGCGTGTTCAGCCACTTCGCCAACGCTGATGCGGTGGATCTCACCGATGCCCGCAGGCAGCTCGAGCGCTTCAGCGAGGCGGTCAGCTTCTACGAGCGCCGCTCGCTCCCGACCCCCGTGCGCCACATGGCCGCGTCTGCGGCGATCGCACGTTTGCCCGAAGCGCACCTCGACCGGGTGCGGCCCGGAATCGCGTTGTACGGCATCGCCCCGACGCCCGAGATCGCCGCGGAGTTGCCCACCGAGCCGGTGCTGTCGTGGCACAGCGAGGTCGTGTACTTCAAGGTCGTGCCCCAGGGAGCCTCGGTCGGCTACGGCAGCACCTGGACGGCGGATCACCAGATCCGGGTGATCACACTGCCGGTGGGCTACGCCGACGGCTACGCGCGCTCGCTCGGCGCTGGATCGACACGGCAGGGGGCCAGCGTGCTCATCGATGGCGCGCCGCACCCCGTCGTCGGGCATGTCTGCATGGATCAGACCATGGTGAACATCTCCGATTCCAGCGCCTACAACGGCGACTGGGTCACCCTCGTCGGCCGTCAGGGCGATCAGCGGATCACTGTCACCGATCTCGCCCGATGGTCGGGTCGCAGCCCGTACGAAGTGCTCACTGGGATCTCGTTGCGCGTCCCCCGCCGCTACCGCCGTGATGATGCCCCCCAATGCGGACTCGCTACTGGCGAGGCGCGCTAGACAAGCTGAGTCATGCAGTTCCGAACCACCAGCGCCGACGAGACACGGCAGGTCGCCGCAGCGCTGGAACCGCTGCTGCAAGCTGGCGATGTCGTGCTGCTGTCCGGCGACCTGGGAGCCGGCAAGACCGTGTTCACCCAAGGCCTGGCTGCAGCATTGGGCGTTGCCGAGCAGGTGACGAGCCCCACGTTCACCCTGGCGCAGAGCTACGAAGGCCGTCTGCGGCTGCATCACCTTGACGTCTACCGCCTCGAGAATCTCGGCGAAGTGCTGGATCTGGACCTGCCCGAGTTGCTCGAAGACGACGGCGTGGTGTGCGTGGAGTGGGGCGAAGTGCTCATTCCTGAGCTGCCCCGGAACTTTCTGCGAATCCGGATCGGGCTCGCTGGCCCCGACGACTCGCCCGACATGCGCATCTTCGAGGTCGACACCATCGGCCCGAGCTGGCTCGCCCGCGCCGACGCTCTGGCCGAAGCCTGGCAACTCGGGGTCCGCTCGGAGGCCGAGCCGTGTTAGTGCTCGGAATCGAGACCGCAACGCCGCAGGTGGGCGTGGCCATCGGCGGTCACGAAGGCATCATCGCGTCGTTCCACACCACGAGAGATCGCCGTCACGCCGAGACGCTGGCACCCGCCGTACAGTTTCTCTGCGAGCAGGCGCAGCTGAAACTGTCGCAGATCGGCCTTGTCGCCGTCGACATCGGCCCAGGCTTGTTCACCGGACTGCGCGTCGGGCTGGCAACTGCAAAGGCCATTGCCTACGCCTGCAGGGTCCCCATGATCGGTGTCTCCAGCCTGGACCTGGCTGCGTTTCCGGCACGCTTCAGCGACCGGTTGATCGTGTCGACGGTGGATGCCCGGCGCGGCGAGATCTTCTACGCCACCTACCGGCGAGCCCCCGGCGGCATCCAGCTCATGAGCCCGCCGGCCGTCGGCCAGCCGGGCGACGTGGCCGCGCAGCTCATGGCGACGGGCTCCGAGACCCTCATCGTCGGCGACGGTGCCGAGCGCTACGCCGACATTCTCGGAGCTGCGCGCGGCGCCGAGATCGGCCGGGAAGGCCTGCGCCACCCCAACGCCGGCGCCCTCGTCGAGCTGGCCCACGCCCGGGCGCTACGCGAGGAATTCGTCAGCCCCGCCGAGATCGTGCCGCTGTACCTGCGTGCGCCAGATGCCCGGATCAACTGGCAGCAACGGGAGCGGTCATGAGCACGCCGTCGGGAACCGCCGAAGCGGCAGACACGTATTCGGCTGAAGCAGACACGTATTCGGCTGAAGCAGTGCTGGTCTGCGCGATGGAGCGGCGTCATCTGCGCGAGGTGCGTCGCATCGACCGCTTGGTGTACCCGCGGCCCTGGTCGATGGCGATCTACCTCGACGAGCTGCAGCGCCACGCGGACCGGGTCTATCGAGTCGCGTGTCGGGCTGGACGCAGCGGTGGCCCGGGCGGCGTGATCGGCTACGGGGGTCTCATGCTGGTCGGCGACGAGGGACACATCACCTCTGTGGCTGTCCATCCTCAGTGCCAGAGTCGCGGCGTCGGCGCACAGCTGCTGCTCGAACTGCACCGCGAGGCCCGACGGATCGGCCGTGTCGATGCACTGACGCTCGAAGTCCGGGCATCCAACGAGGCCGCGCAGCGCTTGTACCGGTGGTTCGGCTATGCGCCGGTCGGCACTCGCAAGCACTACTACCGCGGCTCCGAAGCCGGGCGCGGTCGCGAGGATGCCCTCGTCATGTGGTGCCACGACATCGGGGGCTCCGAGCACGGCGACCGGCTCGACTGCATTGCCACAGTTCTCGGCGTGTCCGAGAGCGCATCGGACCCCTCGCCAGAACGGCACGAGTGATGACGACCATTCTGGGCATCGAGACCTCCTGCGACGAGACCGCCGCCGCGGTCGTGGATGACGGCAGACAGGTGCGTTCCAACATCGTCAGCAGCCAGGTCGATCTGCATGCCCGATACGGCGGGGTCGTGCCCGAGATCGCGGGCCGCGCCCACGAGGCCCTCATCACGCCTGTGGTCGCCGAAGCACTGGTCGAAGCCGGTGCTGCCGACAGCGACATCGACGCCGTTGCAGCCACCTGCGGGCCCGGGCTGGTGGGCAGCCTGCTCGTAGGCGTGGCGGCAGCCAAGGCGCTGGCGCTGGTGTGGGACGTACCCTATGTCGGCGTCAACCACCACGAAGCGCACCTCTACGCCGCGCTGGTCGACGAGCACGACGCCGAGGTGCAGTTCCCGCTCGTCACGCTGCTGGTCTCGGGCGGCCACACGATGCTGGTGTCGTCTGAGGGGCACGGCCGGTACCGCCTGCTCGGCGCGACCCGAGATGACGCGGCAGGCGAGGCCTTCGACAAGGTGGCCCGCTACCTGGGCCTGGGTTATCCAGGCGGCCCGGCCATCGACCGGCTCGCCAACGAGGGCGACCCCGAAGCGGTCCCCCTGACGCGCGCCATGCTCGACGACGGTCTGGATTTCTCGTTCTCCGGAATCAAGACGGCCGTCATCAACTGGGTGCGTGCCCACCCTTCGGTGGACGCCGCCGATGTCGCGGCATCGTTCCAGGCCTGCGTCGTCGATGTGCTGACCCACAAGACCCGCCGGGCCGCCCAACAAGTTGGCGCCGCCGGCATCTGCCTGGCGGGCGGAGTGGCGGCGAACAGCGCCCTGCGTGAGCGGACGCTCGACATCTGCGTGGCCGACCGCATCAACGCCTACCTGCCCAGCCGCGCGATGTGCACCGACAACGCAGCCATGATCGCTGCGACCGCCTGGTACCGCCTGCAAAGCGACGGCGCGTCCCCGCTCGACAGTGGCGCCGACCCCAACCTCCGCATCGATTTTCTCACCTGAACCAATACAGGGTTTCGCTGCCGGCAACAGCTCTTGGCGAGGTTGCGGGACGGCGACGAGGCTCGTATCGTTAGCACTCGCCCGGTGAGAGTGCTAACGCATCCCGGGCTTCCCCGTCAGCCACAGGAGGCATATCCGACCATGAATCTGAAGCCACTCGAGGACCGAATTGTCGTGCGTCCCGGTGACGCCGAGGAGACCACCGCCAGCGGGCTTGTCATCCCTGACACCGCCAAGGAAAAGCCCCAGCAGGGCGAGGTTCTCGCGGTTGGTCCGGGCAAGCGCTCCGAACAGACCGGAGAGGTCATCCAAATGGACGTCGGCGTCGGCGACACCGTCGTCTACAGCAAGTACGGCGGCACCGAGATCACCGTGGCCGGCGAGGATCTGCTGATTCTCAGCGCCCGCGACGTGCTGGCCATCGTCGCTTAGCGCGCGGCATCCGAAGAAGAGAGAAACCACACATGCCGAAAATTCTGAAATTCAGCGATGAGGCGCGACGCGGCCTCGAGGCCGGCGTCAACAAGCTGGCCGATGCCGTGAAGGTGACCCTCGGCCCCAAGGGTCGCAACGTCGTGCTCGAGAAGTCATTCGGAGCGCCGACCATCACCAACGACGGCGTCAGCATTGCCCGTGAGATCGAGCTCGACGACCCCTTCGAGAACATGGGTGCACAGCTCGTGAAGGAAGTCGCCACCAAGACCAACGACGTGGCCGGCGACGGCACCACGACGGCCACTGTGCTGGCCCAGGCAATCGTCCACGAGGGCCTGCGCAACGTGGCCGCTGGTGCCAACCCGATGGAGCTCAAGCGCGGCATCGAAGCGGCTGTGGCTGCCGCTGTCGACGCCATGGGCAACATGGCCACCGACGTGTCCGACGACAAGGGCAAGATCGCCAGCGTCGCCGGCATCTCGTCTGCGGACACAACCATCGGCGAGATCCTCGCTGACGCGTTCGACAGGGTCGGCAAGGATGGCGTGATCTCGGTGGAGGAGTCGAACACGTTCGGCGTCGACCTCGAGTTCACCGAGGGCATGCAGTTCGACAAGGGCTTCCTGTCCCCGTACTTCGTGACCGACCCGGACCGCCAGGAGGCCGTCTTCGACGACGCGTACCTGCTGTTCGTGAACGGCAAGATCGGCTCGGTCTCCGAGCTGGTGCCGGTGCTCGAGAAGGTCATGCAGTCCGGCAAGGCCCTCGTCATTATTGCCGAGGACGTCGAGGGCGAGGCTCTCGCCACGCTCGTGGTCAACAAGATCCGTGGCACGTTTGCCTCGGTGGCAGTGAAGGCCCCCGGCTTCGGTGAGCGCCGCAAGGCGATGATGGCCGACATGGCCATCCTCACCGGCGGCGAGGTCATCTCCGAAGAGGTCGGCCTGAAGCTGGAGAACACCTCGGTCGAGCTGCTTGGCACTGCCCGCAAGGTAATCATCACCAAGGACGACACCACGATCGTCGAAGGCGGCGGCAGCTCTGCCGACGTCGAGGGGCGCGTCACGCAGATCAAGCGTGAGATCGAGGACACCGACTCCGACTGGGACCGCGAGAAGCTGCAGGAACGGCTGGCCAAGCTGGCCGGCGGCGTTGCGGTGATCCAGGTCGGCGCGGCCACCGAGGTCGAGCTGAAGGAAAAGAAGCACCGCATCGAGGACGCCGTCTCGGCGACGCGTGCGGCGATCGAAGAGGGCATCGTGCCCGGCGGCGGCACTGCGCTGCTGCGGGTCCGCGGTGCCATCTCTGCGCTCGATCTGAGCGGTGACGAGGCCACGGGGGCCAACATGGTGCACCGGGCGCTCGACGCTCCGACCCGCCAGATCGCCCAGAACGCCGGCTACGAGGGCGCCGTGGTGGTGCAGCAGGTCGAGCAGTCCAACGGCAGCATCGGCTTCAACGCCGAAACCGGCGAGTTCGAAGACCTCGTTGCCGCTGGCGTGATCGATCCGGCGAAGGTGACGCGTGCGGGGCTGCAGAACGCAGCCTCGATCGCAGCACTGCTGCTGACGACCGAGACGCTCGTCACCGACAAGCCCGAAGAGGCCGATCCCCACGCTGCCGCTGCTGCGGCTGCCGCGATGGGCGGCGGCATGGGCGGCATGCCGGGGATGATGTAGCTCGCGCTACACCTCTCTACAACTCACGCACAGGGCCGGCGAGATCGCCGGCCCTGTGTCGTTTGTGGCGTTCCGCAGGGACTCGCAGTTGAAGCTCGCGACTCTTGGCAGCCCTATCGGACCAGATCCAGGAGTTCGTCGAGCGGCTGGTCGTCGAAGTAGTTCGGATGCGTGACTCGAATGGCTTCCTCAGAGTCCGCGCCGAGCAGGACGACCTCCACTCGTCGATTGTGTTCGTACTCCCGCTCCATCTCGCCGTACGCCACGACTGCGCGAGCACCATCGCTCAAGCGTTCCATCCGGATTCTCTGCCGGGTGTCGTGGTCGTAGGCGATCAAGAAGTGGATCGTCCTGCTTCGGGGAGCGGCGGCAGTCATGCGCGCAGCGTAACCGGCCGCGGGAGGCCGGGGATTTCGTGATCGAACGTCGCATCCTCAACGACGTACATCGCGCTCAAACAACTGCTCTAGTGCGCCTGCTAGGTCAACAAGGTTCTGATCCTGGCCCGCTAGCGAGTGACCGCTGACATCCCGCAGCGCATAGAGCCCGCCAAGGTCTCGGAGCAGTTCATGGTGCTCGAAAGGTCCGTCACCACTCTTGTAGTCGATCCCGGTTCGGCTCGTCAGATCCTCCAGCAAGCGCGCCCATCGGTGTTGCGACGACCGATTGAATCCAGCCTGATAACGGGTATGAATGTGGACTGCCCGGTACCCGGAACTGCGGGGCGTAGCTACGTAGTCACGAATGCGGTCGTCATCTCTGTTGCGGCGGCGGCGGTGGGAGCGAGCCCGTCGCGACGCATCGAAGTACCTCACCGGCACGATCAACGCTGCTGTTCGAGAATTGTCGCTCGACCGCCACTAGAGCGCAGCGTAGGCATGGCTGGATGCTCCGAGACTGCGATTTCCCGCACTCTTCACGAATGTCGGCAACGCCGGCGTCATCGATCAACAGATTGGCGACAATCGAATCAGCGAATCAGCGAATCAGCGAAACAGCGTGACGGCCCAATCTCAGTTGGAATCGCTGACTCGCAGGTGCGGGACCCGGGGAAGGCCCAGCGGTAGCCTCGTTGTTTTCCCCAACTTGGCGCAGTTCCAGCGCGGGACCTATGCCCCCACCATCCTCGGCGGCCAGCCCGGTTGCCCACCCAACGGTTCTTGTGGTGGATTTCGGCGCGCAGTATGCGCAGCTGATTGCGCGGCGGGTGCGCGAGGCGCAGGTCTATTCGGAAATCGTTCCTCACACGTCGAGCGCCGATGAGCTGGCTGAACGCTCGCCAGCGGCGATCATCTTCAGCGGCGGGCCAGCTTCAGTCCACGTGAACGGCGCCCCCGGCATCGATCCTGACGTCTACGAGCTGGGCGTTCCGATCCTGGGCATCTGCTATGGATCTCAGCTTCTGGCCCGCGACCTCGGCGGCCGGGTGGACCGCAGCGGTCGGGGCGAGTACGGGCGCACAATGCTCGGCCGAACCGACGCTGCGTCAGAGCTCCTCGACGGCTCGTCGCCAGGAGAACCTTCGACACAGCCGGTGTGGATGTCGCACTTCGATGCGGTGACGGAGCCACCGGCCGGATTCGTGGTGACGGGCATGACGCCCGACAGTCCGGCGGCCGTGATCGAGGACTTCGGGCGGCGCTTCTACGGGGTGCAGTACCACCCTGAGGTGGCGCACACCCCGAACGGGCAAGCCCAGCTCGAGCGCTTCTTGCACGAGGTGTGCCAGATCAACTCCGAATGGACGATGACCAATGTCATCACCGAGAGCGTCGAGGCCATCGGGGCTCAGGTCGGTTCGGCACGGGCGATTTGCGGTCTTTCGGGCGGGGTGGACAGCGCCGTGGCGGCCGCGCTGTCCCAGCGAGCCATTGGCAGCCAGCTCACCTGTGTCTTCGTGGACACGGGGTTGATGCGCGCCGGCGAAGGCGACCAGGTCACCGAGACGTTCCGCCGCACCCAGGGGATCGAACTGATCCACGAGCGAGCTGCCGACGAGTTCTTCGAGGCGCTGGCGGGGGTGACTGATCCCGAGGACAAACGCAAGATCATCGGCGAGAAGTTCGTGCGCATCTTCGAACGGGCCGCGGGAGGCATCAGTGATGCCCGCTTCTTGGTGCAGGGAACGTTGTATCCCGACGTCATCGAGTCTGGCTCGCCCACTGCGGCCAAGATCAAGAGCCACCACAACGTCGGCGGGCTGCCCGAAGACATGACGTTCGAGCTGGTTGAGCCGTTGCGCAACCTGTTCAAGGACGAGGTGCGTGCCGTCGGCACCGAGCTGGGCCTGCCGCCCGAGATCGTGCAGCGCCAGCCGTTTCCCGGCCCTGGCCTCGGTGTGCGGATCGTCGGCGAGGTCACGCCCGAGGCTGTCGAAACCGTGCGGGCCGCGGACGTCATCGTGCGCACCGAGATTGAGACGGCCGGACTGGACGGCGAGGTCTGGCAGGCGTTCGCCGTGCTGGCCGACATCCGCAGCGTCGGCGTGATGGGTGACGAGCGCACGTACGCCAAGCCCATCATCGTGCGAGCGGTCACCAGCGAGGATGCGATGACTGCTGACTGGGCCCGCTTGCCGCACGATCTGCTCGAGACGATCTCGTCGCGCATCGTCAACGAGGTGTCCGGGGTGAACCGGGTCGTCTACGACATCACCTCCAAGCCCCCCGGCACCATCGAATGGGAATAGCCGGCTCGGAAGCGGCCCGTAGATATATGCGAACGGGAAGAGGCGAGTGACACAAACAGTTGCAGGGCTGACGGTCGAGACGCTCATTGCGAATGGCATCGACAACCTCTACTGCCTGCCCGGTGTGCAGAACGATCCCTTCTTCGACGCGCTCTACGACCGCAGCGACGCACTGGTGCCCATCCATACCCGTCACGAGCAGGGCGCTGCCTACATGGCGCTGGGAGCCGCTTTGGCGACGGGCGAGCCGCAGGCGTTCTGTGTTGTGCCGGGACCGGGCTTGCTGAACACCGCAGCGGCGCTCAGCACGGCATACGCCACCAATGCGCCGGTGCTGGCGCTGGTGAGCGAGATCCATTCGGACGCAATCGGCCAAGGCCTCGGCGCGTTGCACGAAATCCCGGATCAGTTGGGCGTGCTGGGGCGGCTCACCCGCCAGGCTGAGCGTGTCACCGACGGCGCGACGGCCCACGCTGTGCTGCAGAGCGCGTTCACGGCGCTGCGCTCGGGTCGTCGAGGCCCGGTCGGTGTGGAAGTCCCGACCGACGTGTGGAACGCCACCGTCGAGTCGTCTCCCGGCGATCTTGTCGCCCCGCCACGGCCAGGTCCTGCACCCGATCCGGCGGCCGTTGCCGAGGCGGCAGAGCTCATCGCCGCGGCGGAACGGCCGATGATCGTCGTCGGGGGCGGCGCCCAGCCGTTCTCGTCTGAAATCTGCCAGTTGGCCGAGCAGCTGTCGGCACCGGTCTTGGCCTTCCGCATGGGTCGCGGTGTGATGCCGTCGGACCATCCCTTGAGCATCGCCACGCCGACCGGGTACCAGCTCTGGCCGCACACCGACGTCGTCATCGGGTTGGGCACCCGGCTCGCCATGGCGCAGTCCACCTGGGGCGTCGACGACGACCTCGCGATCATCCACATCGACATCGATGCCGACGAGATCGGCCGCGCCGGGCCGCCCGCAGTGGGCATTCATGCCGATCTCGCCGACGCGCTGCCCCTGCTCGCCGACGCACTGGGGGAGTCATCGCTCGACCGCTCCGCATGGCGAAGCACTGTCGCCCAGACGCGAGCCGAAGCTGAAGCGGCCTGCGCAGCCGCACTAGCGCCCCAGTACGGCTGGCTCGGTGCCATCAGAGCCGAGCTGCCGGCTGAGGGCATCTTCGTCGATGAGATGACGCAGTGCGGCTACGTGTCGTGGCTCGGGTACGAGGTGTTCCGTCCGAGGACCTTCATCAGTGCCGGCTACCAGGGCACGCTGGGATACGGGTTCGCGACGGCACTCGGTGCAGCACATGCGCGGCGCGACGTCCCGGTGGTGTCGATCGTCGGCGACGGAGGTGCACTGTTCACTATCAATGAGTTGGCGACTGCCGTACGCCACGACATTCCGCTCACGACGATCGTGTTCAACGACCACGCCTACGGCAACGTCCGCCGGATACAGCACGAGCGATATGGCGGCCGCGTCATCGCCAGCGACCTCACGAGCCCGGACTTCGTGAAGCTGGCAGATTCATTCGGTGTCCGAGCGATGCGTGCCAGCACACCAGACGAGCTGCGCATCAGCCTGCGCGAAACGCTGGGCTCGGGCGAGCCGGCTGTGGTCGAGGTGCCGTTCGGCGAGGTTCCCTTCCCGTGGCCGCACATCGTTAAGCCACGAATCCGAGGCCTCCAGCCCAGCGAGTAAGACCCATGCCGTTCAGTATCAACTTCTACCAAGACCAGGTCCTCGCTGGCGGCGTAACTTCGACACCGCTGGGGCCGTTGCCGCGGCTGCTCTATGTGCGCGACGGCGAAGTGGCGCTCAACGGGCGCGACCTGCGAGCAGGGGAGTCCGCGGCAGCTTCGGAGGGCTGCGAGGTGGCGGGCAGTGCCGAGTGGTCGGAGATCTGGCGCTGGGAGGTCGACCTTCCCAACAGTCCGCCCGCGTCCATAGAGGGCTCCGGCGTGCTCACGATCCACCGGATGAGCCGGCTCATCACGACGCTGGACATGGCTCGGGGGAGCGAGTGGCTGTTCCGCCTCGACCAGATCACGTCGCGAGCGGGACACGTCTCAGATCCTCATACCCATCCCGGTCCGGGGATCCGCTGCCTGCTGCGGGGCACGTTCAACATCGAGCAGCACGGTGAGCGCTACCGAGGCGGTGTGCCCGGCGAGCCTTGGTGGGAATCGGGAGACGACGAGGTCGTGTTCTGGGGCAGCGAGACCATGGAGGCGAGCTTCCTGCGCGGCATGGTGCTGCCGACTTCCCATGCCGGCTCGGCCACCGGAACGAGGCGGACCGACGACCCCAACCGGCGCCGGGCCAACTGGACACTGCACACCGACGAGCTGTTCACGGTGCCTTCCGAGGACCGTTGAGCCGGTCACGTGGACCGGTTGCCTGGACCGGGCTGACTCACTTGACTGACTGGACTGGCTGAATTGACGGAGGCTCGCGGAGCGACCGGAACTACCTTGGCCCCACAGTTGCGGCCGTGCCGCCCCGAAGTGTGCGTCGAGGAATCATCATGATCTCAGAAGGGCTCTCGAAGCCGGCCGCTCCGGTCGAGCTTCCGACGGGCTTCAGCTGCCATGTCGGCAACATCGGCATGAAGGACGACACCGACGATGTGATGGTTCTGACGGCCGACCGGTTGGCTGCCGCAGCGGGAGTGTTCACCAAGAGCCTCTTCGCCGGGGCGAGCGTGCACCTCAGCCAGGCCAACGTTGCCGACGGGCGGGCGCAGGCGGTCGTGGTGGTGTCGAAGAACGCCAACGTGGCAACCGGCGAGCAGGGCAACACAGACGCAGCGAACTTGGCACGGCGCGTTGGCGAACTCGTGGGCTGCCAGCCCGATCAAGTGCTGGTGGGCTCCACCGGCGTCATCGGCGTGTACTACCCCGAAGGCAAGGTTGATGCCTATTTTGACCGTCTGGTCGCTGCGCCAGAGGCGGCATTGGCTTCACGGGACGCCACTGCGGCAGCCGCGGCGATCATGACCACCGACACCCACCCCAAGACCGCCAGCGCAGCGGCGGGCGCCGCCACCGTGGTCGGCATCGCCAAGGGCTCGGGCATGATCGAACCGGACATGGCCACGATGATCTCGGTGATCACCACCGATGCCGAGATCGCTCCCGACCGGCTCGACGCGATGCTGCGCCGGGTGTGCGACGTGACCTTCAATGCGCTCAGCGTGGACACCGACACTTCCACCAGCGACATGGTGGTGATGCTGGCGAACGGTGCAGCCGGACCCGTCGACGAGGCTGAGCTGGAAGCCGCCCTCGGTGCCGTCAGCGGGGACCTGACTCGCCAGCTCGCCTTTGACGGCGAGGGCGCCGAGACGCTCATCATGGTGACCGTGAACGGCGCCCGAGACGATGCCCAGGCCAAGCTGGTCGCGAAGGCCATCGTGAACTCGCCGCTGGTCAAGACTGCCGTGCATGGCCGTGACCCCAACTGGGGCCGGGTTGCGATGGCGGTCGGCAAGTGCAGCGACGAGACCGACATCCACCCCGACAAGGTGGTGATCCGTTTCGGCACTCAGGAGGTGTACCCCACGCCGGCCACACCCGAAGCGCTGGCCGAGCTGGAGGCCTACTTGGCATCCGACGAGGTGCTGATCTCGGTCGATCTGGGCGTCACGTCCGGCGGCGGGGGCTCGTTCACGGTCTACGGCTGCGATCTCACCGATCAGTACGTCCGCATCAACGCCGACTACACGACATGAGCCAGCCGCTTCGGTCTGCGGGGTGCGAATGAGTGCGGCTGCCGCCCCGACGGGTGAGCGAGACGACCCGATCCTCGCTCCGCTGAACGCCGGCCAGCGTGCCGCGGTGCTGCACGGCGAGGGCCCGGCCCTCGTGGTGGCCGGGGCCGGCTCGGGCAAGACACGGGTGCTCTCTCACCGCATCGCGCACCTTGTGCACCACCGGGGCACCAGCCCGTTCGGCCTCCTCGCGATCACGTTCACCAACAAGGCCGCGCAGGAGATGCGGCACCGCATCGGCAGCCTCATCGGCCCTGTCGCCGAACGGATGTGGATCTCCACGTTTCACAGCGCGTGCGCCCGCATCCTGCGAGACCACGCCGACGTCCTGGGCTACCCCCGCACCTACAGCATCTACGACCAGGCCGACGCCCGGCGCCTCACCCGTTACGTCGTGCGAGATCTCGATCTCGACCCGAAGCGCTTCGCTGACCGAGCCGTCCACGCGGCGATCTCGACCATGAAGAACCGCCTGATCTCTCCGGTGCAAGCCGCTGAGTTGGCAGAGGTGCCCGACGGCGGCGGTCCGTACGCCAAAGCGATCGGCCGCATCTACTCGGAGTACCAGAAGCGGCTGCAACGAGCGGGCGCCATGGACTTCGACGATCTGCTGATGATCGGTGTTGAGCTGCTGCGGAAGCATCCCGACGTGGCCGAGCAGTACCAGCAGCGCTTCTCCCACATCCTTGTCGACGAGTACCAGGACACGAATCTGGCACAGGTGCGCTTGGTCGGCCTGCTCTCGGGTCCGCCCCGGAACGTGTTCGTCGTCGGCGACTCCGATCAGTCCATCTACGCCTTCCGAGGCGCGGACATCACCAACATCCTCGAATTCGGGGGCGAGTTCGCCAACAGCTCGACGTACGTGCTCGACCAGAACTACCGCTCGAGCCAGTCCATCCTCGACGCTGCCAACGCGGTGATCCGCAACAACCTGGGCCGGCCGGCCAAGAAGTTGTGGACCGATCGGGAGGGCGGCACCCGTCCGATTCGCTACCGCGGCGCCGATGAGGCCGACGAAGCCCGCTTCGTGTGCTCGGAGATTCGGCGAATGCAGGGCGAGGGCAGCATCGACTGGAGCGACGCCGCCGTGTTCTACCGCTCCAATGCTCAGGCCCGGGTCATCGAGGAAGAACTGGTCGCCAACGATGTGCCGTACCAGATCATCGGCGGAACCCGCTTCTATGACCGACGCGAGATCAAGGATGCGCTGGCGTTCCTGCGCGCGGCAGTGAACCCTGCCGATGAGGTGTCGCTGAAACGAGTCGTGAACCTGCCGACGCGCGGCGTCGGGGATCGAAGCATTGCGAAGCTCGACGCACTGGCAGCCCGCGATGGCGTGTCGCTGGTCGACGTGCTCGACCGTCTCGACGACGCAGATGTGCGCGGCGCGGCCCGCGGCGGCCTGCTGCGTTTCCGCGAATTGATGGACCGGGCGGCCGCGTGCGTACCTGATGGACCCGCAGCGGTCCTGGAGTCGGCGCTGGAGGGCTCGGGCTACCTCCAGGAGCTGACGGACGACGGCTCCATCGAAGCCGAAGGCCGACGGGAGAACCTCGAAGAGCTCGTTGGCAGCGCCGCCGATTTCGAGTCGTGCGACGAGTTCTTGGAGCAGGTGTCGCTGGTCAGCGATGTCGACGAGATGACCGACGCCTCGCAGGTGGCGCTCATGACCCTGCACGCCGCCAAAGGGCTCGAGTTCGACGTGGTGTTCGTGACCGGCTTTGAGGACGGCGTGTTCCCGCACTCACGTTCGATGACCGAACCTGACGATCTTGAAGAAGAACGCCGGCTCGCCTACGTCGGCATCACCCGCGCCCGCAAGCGGCTGTACCTGACACACGCATGGAGCCGCATGCTCCACGGCGTCACCAGCTACAACCCGCCGAGCCGGTTCCTCGGCGAGATCCCCGAGTCGCTGCTCGATGACCGCTCACCCGACGTCGGCCGCTACCGCAGCTCGTGGCGCCCGGTCACCAGCGACTGGGGCCGGCCCAGCGAACGCAGCGAATACAACCAGATCAGCGATACGGAGACGTCCAGTCGACGCACCGAACCGCAGAAGGCGAGCGAGCACGACGGCCCGGCCGCGAAAGGGCGTGAGGCGCGCCGCGAGCAGGCGCGTCGCCGAGTGGCTGCCCGGATGGCCGAAACGGCGTCTGCGGACTCGGTCGGTTTCAGCATCGGCGACGACGTGGCGCATCCCACGTTTGGCGCCGGGGTTGTCCAGAGTCTGCGCCCCGACGCCGACGATTGGGAGGTCACCGTGCACTTCTCCAATCTCGGCACGAAGACCTTCGCCGCAAGCATCGCCGGCTTGAAACGCCTGGGGTCCTGACAGCGCACTGACGCCACAGCGCCGGGCGGGGGCAGCACCGTATGCTCCCGGCCGTGGATCTCTTCGAATACCAAGGGAAGCAGTTCTTCGCGAGCTACGGCCTGCCGGTTTCTGACGGCGACGTCGCCTTCTCCGTCGACGAGGCGGTGGCTGCTGCGCAGCGCTTGGGTACGCCTGTCATGGTCAAGGCGCAGGTGCATACCGGCGGTCGCGGCAAGGCCGGCGGCGTCAAGTTCGCAGCGACGATCGACGACGTGCGCACCCACGCCGACAACATCCTGGGACTCGACATCAACGGCCATGTGGTCGCTCGACTGTGGATCGAGAAAGCGTCGGACATCGCCGAGGAGTACTACGCCAGCTTCACGTTGGATCGCTCAGCCAAGAAGCACCTCGGGATGCTGTCGGCGGAGGGCGGCGTCGAGATCGAGGCGGTCGCAGCCGAGAACCCCGACGCCATCAGCAAGGTATGGGTCGACCCCGCGGTCGGTCTCACCGAAGCCGATGCCCGGGCCTGGGTCGAGGGCGCCCACTTGAACCCTGTCGCCACCGACCAGGCCGTCGGCATGTTGTTGAAGCTCTACGTGGCCTACACCGAAGGCGATGCCGACCTCGTCGAGATCAACCCGCTCATCCTCACTCCGGACAACCGTGTGCATGTGCTTGACGCCAAGGTGACGCTGGACTCGAACGCCGTGTTCCGTCACGCCGACTATGCGCAGTACGACGAGACGCAGCCGCGCGACGAGCGCGAGGAAGCCGCCCACGCCAAGGGGCTGCAGTACGTCGGCCTCGAAGGCTCGGTCGGCGTGATCGCCAACGGTGCCGGGCTTGCCATGAGCACGGTGGATGTGGTGAATCAGGTGGGCGGGCGCCCGGCCAACTTCCTCGACATCGGCGGCGGCGCCAATGCCCAGGTGATGGCCAACGCACTCGAGGTGATCAACAACGATCCCGACGTGCGGGCCATCTTCATCAACATCTTCGGCGGCATCACCCGCGGCGAGGAAGTGGCCAACGGCATCATCGGCGCGCTGGAGGCGGTCGACATCGAGGCGCCGATCGTGCTGCGGCTCGACGGCACCAATGCCGCTGAGGGCCGCGAGATCCTGGCCCCGCATCTCAACGACAAGCTGATGATGGAACCGACCATGCTCGACGCCGCCCGTCGAGCCGTCGCGCTGGCCGCGGCGAAGTCGTAGGAGCGTGACGTGAGCGTTCCCCGCAGGGCCGGTCTTTCAACTCATCGTGGTGCGGTCGACTCGGCCGCTGCAGGAGCGTGACGTGAGCGTTTTCGTCAACAAGGACACCAAGGTCGTCTACCAAGGCCTCACCGGTTCCCAGGGCCGGTACTACGGCATGCTGAACCGGGACTACGGAACCGACGTCGTCGCGGGCACCAACCCGCGCAAGGCCGGCACCGATGTGGAAGGCGTCCCGGTGTTCGCCAACTGCACCGAGGCGGTCGCGGCGACTGGCGCCAACGCCTCGTGCATCTTCATCCCCGCGCCCGGCGTCTTCTCCGCCGTGATGGACGCTGCGGAAGCCGGCATCGAGTTCGTGGCCTGCATCACCGAGGGCGTTCCGGCGCACGACGAGGCGCGCTTTTTCAACATGCTGAAGCGCGACTATCCCCATGTGCAGCTGCTGGGGCCGAACTGCCCGGGCATCATCACGCCAGGGGAGTGCAACATCGGCATCACCGCGGGTCACATCGCCAAGCCGGGCGGACCGGTCGGCATCGTCAGCCGCTCGGGCACGCTGACGTACCAGGCGCTGTACGAGCTGCAGCAGAAGGACATCGGCGTCACCACCTGCGTCGGCATCGGCGGCGATCCGGTGCCGGGCACGTCATTCATTGACTGCCTCGAAGCGTTCGAGGCCGACCCCGACACCAAGGCCGTCATGATGATCGGCGAGATCGGCGGCTCGGCTGAGGAAGAAGCGGCCGAGTTCATCAAGAACCACATGTCCAAGCCGGTATCGAGCTACATCGCCGGTGTGACTGCGCCCGCAGGCAAGAAGATGGGCCACGCCGGCGCCATCGTCTCGGGGGGCAAGGGCACAGCTGCGGCCAAGATGGAAGCGCTGCGCGACGCGGGCGTTCGTGTGGGGCTCAATCCCACCGAGGCTGGCGAGCTGATGGCGGAGATCGTCGCCGCGCTGTAAGCCGGTCCGCGTGGGCTCCACGAACCGCACCGTGGTCACCGCTGACGCAACCGGCTTCGCAGACCTGCGCGGTGTCAACGTCGTCACGCCCCGCTGAGCGCAGCCAACATGCACACCGCATGCTCGGTTCGCTCAGCCGAATACCGCCGCCTTCACCGAACCGAAGGCTCCCCACTGCCTGCGTGAAACCCGGTGAGGTTCACAGTGAGGCGTAGAGCTGGAGTAGTGCACTCGCGTGGGCTTGTGGGGCGAGGGCCCCGAGGGCCCCGGCGACGCTTCGGTCGCAGACAGCGTCGACGTTGGTGCGCGCGAGTGCGTCTGCGAGGCCGCGGGCGAGACCGTCGATGTCGTTGGGGGGCACGAGGTGGCCGGTGCTGCTGTCGGTGACGAGGGTGGGCGCTCCGCCGACTGCGGTGGCTACGACTGGGCGCTTGGCGAGCAGGGCTTCGGCTGTGACCATGCCGAAGCCTTCGCGGCGGCTCGGGACGCACACGACTCGGGCGGCGCGGTACCAGTTGGCCACTTCGGCGGGTGCGAGTGCGCCGGTGAAGTGCACGGTGACGTCGCGGCGGACGGCAAGGGCGGCGAGCGTTGATCGGTCGGGGCCGTCGCCGACGAGGACAACGTCGGGCCGTTCGGTCGCGGGCAGGGTGGCGACAGCTTCGATGAGGATGTCGAAACCCTTTTCAGCCATGAGGCGTCCGACGCCGACGACGGGACCGTCGGGTGGCGGCGGGCCGAGATCTTCAAAGCGATGAACGCCGACGGGCATGGAAACGCATTCGATGCGGGGGCCCGGTTTGGCGCGGCTCGTCAGCGAGCTGGCCCACGCTGCGAGATCGTCGGAGACGGTGGCGACGGCGTCGGCGCGCAACAGGACTCGACGGGCCAACCAGCGGTGCACGGGGTTCGTAGTGACTGCCGCGTCGGAGCCGTGGACGTGCACGACACCGGTGGCCCGACGCACAAAGGGCGCTGCCGCGACGGCAACGAGGCCGCAGGGAAACCACCAGTGGCCGTGAGCGACGCATGGGCCATCGGGGCCAGCGCGTCGGCCAAGCTGGCGGACGGTCTCGCGCCACAGCGCGGCGATCATTGGAATCACCCAGAGCGCAGACAGGCCTGCGAGGACCCGGTAGCTCTCGCCCTTGGCGACGAGCGCCTCGACGGCGCGGGGGCCGAAGCGGACGCGCACGACATCCACGTTGCCGACATGGTGACGGGCCGGTGCGTCAGGGTGAGCAGGGCACACAACGGTGACGTCTGCGCCGGCGTCGGCGAGCGCGTTGGCGTGGTCCGCCAAGAACGGCTTGTGGTGATCATCAAGCGACGTCGGAAACCCAGGAGCCACCAGCACCACACGCACCGCCCCAGTCTCGCAAGGTTCCCGCCGGCCCGGCGGCGCGGTGAACGCTCACAAAGCGAATATCGGCCTGTCATCGCCGGCGACGGCGATACCGTGTGACCTGTGAGCGGGCCTTCGCAACATGGACGGCGAACACGCAAAGCGCCAGACGGCGACGCACGGGATGTCGTAGGGGAGTGGCTCGAGGATGGCGCGGCGGAGCCGTATGCGCTTCAAGCGGACCTGACGATCATGATCATCAATGGCGACAGATCGCCACTGACGCTTGAGGCTGCTGATCTCGTCGCTCAGGCGACCGAGACCGGCTGGGCCGATGAACGACTCGTGGCCGCTCTGTCCCATGCGCTACTGCAGGACGCTCGCCGTACATCGGTAGGGGTGAGCGCGGGCGGCTGATTCCTCAGTTCGCGATACCTGCGTTGGGGATCACAAACAGTCCCCACCACACGAGTTGCACGGGAAGCATCGCGAATGCGGTGTAGAGCACCGCGCGCAACCGCATGCTCCTGGCGATCAACGTGATCGCCGCCATGGAAATCACGGCCACTGACCATGCGGCAATCGGGTTCGGCGGATGCGGGTCGTCCCAGTCCCCGATGAGGCCCATCCACACAACGACATTCGAGGAGAACCACACAACTGCGCCGCTGAGAACCCACGCAACGAACTTGCCGAAGAGTCCCCGTTTGTCCACATTTAGAGCCGGCAATTCCGCAGGCGGCTTCGCCGGCACAGGTCGCATCGCCCCAGTCTCGCAGCGGACCTGGCTGGGAGCCTTCCTGGCGGAGCTTCGGCTGGTTCCCGGGAGCGCCGGTACGCTCGGCCGGATGCCAACGGGACGCCCCTCGGGTGGCATCGGAGGCGGCACCGGCACGCAGCGGTGGGTCGGCATCGCCGTGAGGTGGACGCTCGGACTGGCGACCGCGGCCGTGATCATCTGGCTGGCCGTTCGGAACTGGGACGACCTGCGTCAGATCGACCTGAACGTCGAAGCTGGCTGGCTGATCGGGGCGGTCGCTATGTCGTTCTCGGCGACGCTGCTGCTGGCAGCCGCGTGGCGCAAGCTGATCGGCGGCTACGGCACACCGCTGGCGTGTCAGCCCGCGCTTCGCATCTGGATGTTGTCGCAAGCCACCCGCTACCTGCCCACTGGCTTGGTGCCCATCGCTGCCCGTGCCTCCTTGGCCGCCCCGTTGGGCGTCAACCGGGCTGCCGCAGGAGCCTCAGTTGTGGTCGAAACCGCCACGCTCGTCGGTTGGGCCGCCGTGTTCGCAGCGCTGTGGGCGCCAAGTGACTGGCTGGGCACCGCCGGCGGCTGGCTTGTGCGCATCGTGATCGGCGCCGGCGCGGCGGTGGGCTTGGTGACGCTGCCGTGGACGCTCGCGGGGGCCAGTTCGTGGTGGCGGCGCATCGATCGCTGTATGCGCCGTGTGGTGCTCCTGCGTCGGGTAGCTGACCGCATCCCTCCCGACGCGCTCAGTGCGCAACGGTCGACGGTCTGGCACGCGACGTTGGTGTACGGCTCCTCGGTCGTGTTTCGGCTCGTGGCAACGGTGCTGCTGGCCCTTGCCGTGGTGGGAGCCGGTACCGGCGATGTCTGGCTGGTCGCCGGCGCAACGGCGGCCGGAGTGGCGGTCGGCATGGTCGGCATCACACCGGCGGGTCTTGGCGTGCGGGAAGTCGTGGTAGCGGCCCTGCTGGCCGACCGCTTCGGCATCGGCGACGCAGCCGCGTTCGCCATCGCCGTGCGGGTGCTGGAATTCGCCCACGAGCTCGTGTTGTTGCCCATCGCCGCTGCAGCGGGTCGAGCCAGACCGACGACCGCGGCCGACGTCGCTGGCTGAGCGATACGGCGTGCGCACCGGCAGGCTGTAGCGGTGCCGCACCGGGACATGATCGTGATCGGCGCTGGTCCCGCCGGTGCGGCGGCGGCCATGCGTGCAGCGGGCGCCGGTATCGCGGTGACGGCGTTCGAGAAGGCGCCTCCGGGTCGCGACAAGGTCTGCGGCGACGGCCTGACGCCGCGCGCGGTTGCAGCACTGGGTGAGCTCGGCGTTTCGCTCGACGAAGCCCATCGCATCGCGGGGCTGCGGATGATCGCCGGGCGGCGCGTGCGCGAGTTGGACTGGCCGGCGAACGGGCAGTTCGGCCCGTACGGAGCGGTGTGGCCGCGACGCCGACTGGACAGCGCTCTGTGTGACGGCGCCGCTGCGGCTGGAGCCGAGCTGTGCTTTGGTACCGAGGCGCTTCCCATCATCGAAGACGGTCGCACCGTGGGCGTCACGGCCGGAGGCGAGCGCTGGACTGCTGACCTCGTTGTGCTCGCCGCTGGTGCCCAGGGCCAGGCCGCTCGCATGCTCGGCGCGTTACGCGACCCCACAGAGCCGTTCGGCCTCGCCATCCGCACCTACGCCGAGACGCCCCGTCACGCCGACGAATACCTCGAAGCGTGCTTGACACTGCGCGATGCCGATGGCACGGCGGTGCCCGGCTACGGCTGGCTGTTCCCCGCCGGCGACGGCACGGTCAACATCGGCGTCGGAGCACTCAGCACTATGAAGGGCTTCGCGAGCCTGAACCTGAACCGCCTGTGCGACAGCTACCGCGACCTGGTTGTCGACAGCTGGCAGCTCGGCCCGTACCTGGAACGCCCACGTGCCTGGCGACTGCCGATGAGCGCCACGAAGCGGCACGGCCCCGGCTGGGTCGCCATCGGCGACGCAGCCGGGCTGATCAACCCCATGAACGGCGAGGGCATCGACTACGGCCTCGAAACCGGCATCCTGGCTGCCGACCTGTTCACAGTCGACCCGGCGATGGTCGCCGACACCTACGACCGCATCGTCGCTGAGAAGTTCGATGCGTTCCTGCGGACTGGCCGGCGTTTCTCGTTCCTCATCGGGCACCCGCGCATCCTGCGCACGGGCCTGCGTCTCGCAGTCGGCACCGACGCCATCGCCCGCCTCACCCTGCAAGTAATGGGCAACCTCATCGACAACGAGACCCCCGGCACCGCAGGTAAAGTCCTGGCCGCAGCGGATCGGACCCTCGCCGCCGCTGCGCCGACCCTTCGCCGCCTGCACAAACGACGCACCGCCCGCACCCGCAACACGACCACCCAGAACGCCAACTGATGCCTTGAGGGCGCAACGTCAGGGTTGTGCCCGCGAAGCAGAGGCGTCGGCTGAGATCAGGCAACTCGCGCATCGAGCACGAGCAGCTCTGCGTCCACGCGTACTTCCTTGGGGTCAGGCTTGCCCGACGCCGCCAACTCGCCGTCAGGTGTGACAAATCGATGCGCGACCGCCACCCGCCGGCCTGCGTCGTAGTAGCCGACAAGCTGGCTCACCGTGCCCGGCGGTTGCTGAGATGCGGCTGCGGCTTCCGCGCTCGACAGCACGAGTTCATCGAGTTCGCCACGCTCGACTCGCGGGAGGACGATTGCGTTGAAGACTGCTCGCAGTTCCGAGGCCGAGGTATATCGCCTGCCGTCCATCGGCAGCAGACTGCCTCAGCGCACTCGGTAATTCGGAATGAATATTCGATCAAGACTGGCGACAGCCGGCACGTACAATCCTGCTCATGGCCCGGGCCGCCGCGAAGTCGACCACGCAATCGTCATCGCTGCGTGAGTCTGGCGTCGGCTGCATCGAGACATGGCTCGAAACGAGGCGGGCGTCGGTCTACGAGTTACAGGCGAAGCTGCTGGAAGCGTTGGGCGCGACTGAGAGCCCGTCACAGTTGTTCGTGGAGGCGCTGCGAGTCGTCGCAGAAGCCACATCTGCAGGGTGGACCGAGGCCGATGTGCGTTCTTCTGTACAAGAGCTGCTGGCGCGCCATTCCGAAACTGAGCCGGCAACCGCTCGCTGACCCAGAGCCGAGCAACGGCGCTCTCGGGGCACACGGACGGGACTTCGTGGTGCCACCGCTACTGTTCGGGCGATGACTGCGGTGCTTCTGGACGGACAGGCGCTGGCGGAGCAGATCAAGGGCGACCTGCGCAGCCAGCTTGAGGGCAGCGGCTTGCAGCCCGGACTCGGCACGATTCTCGTGGGCGATGATCCGGCGTCGCACAGCTACGTCGGGGCCAAGATCCGCGACTGCGCAGAGGTCGGCATCGCCTCGATTCACGAACATTTGCCCGCCGACATCACCCAGGCTGATCTCAACGCTGTGATTGACCTATTCAACGACGACCCGGCCGTGCACGCCTACATCGTCCAGCTGCCGCTGCCGCGCCAGCTCGACGAGGAAGCGGCGCTGTTGGCCATCGACCCCGACAAAGACGCCGACGGCCTGCACCCCGTCAACCTGGGCCGCCTGGTGATGGGCGTCGACGGCCCGCTGCCTTGCACGCCCCGGGGCATCCAGGTGATGCTCGAGCACTACGGGGTGCAGGTGGAAGGCCGCCACGTCGTGATTGTGGGCCGGGGCCTCACCATCGGCCGACCGATGGCGCTGCTCATGGCGCTGAAACGCCCGGTGGCCAACGCGGCCGTCACCGTCGTGCACACCGGTGTCGCCGACCTCGGCGCGTACACCCGCCAGGCCGACATCGTCATCGCCGCAGCCGGTGTCCCGGGCCTCATCACGCCCGACATGGTCAAGCCGGGAGCCGCAGTGGTCGGCGCCGGCATTACCCGCGAGGGCCGCAAGATCCTCTCCGATGTCGACGAATCCGTGGGCGAGGTGGCCGGCTGGGTGACGCCCCGTCTCGGCGGCGTCGGTCCGATGACCCGGGCAATGCTGCTTTCCAACACCGTCGACGCCGCCCGCGCAGCCCCTGGCTGAGCCCGCGTCTCGACACCACGAAGCCTCGGTTTCGGGTCTCGAACCGCTCGGGCATCCTCCTCGGCCGCGGCGTGGTGCACAACGCCACCTACTCCGCTAGAAACGCCGGAGCCGGGACGAGGTGTCCGCGCCCGAACCGAGCCCGCAACTGACCCAGGGAGAATGCCGTGAACGATGCAGCCGTCAAGAATCCAGTCCGGGTAGCCGTGACGGGAGCTGCGGGACAGATCGGTTACAGCCTGCTGTTCCGCATTGCGTCGGGTGCGATGCTCGGCCCCGATCAGCCAGTCGAGCTGGCGATGCTGGAGATCCCGCCGGCGATGGGCGCGCTCGACGGTGTGATGATGGAACTGGACGACTGCGCATTCCCGCTGCTGGCCGGGCGCAAGGGCACCTCCGATCCGAACGAGGCCTTCGACGGCGCTGACTATGCGCTGCTGGTGGGATCGATGCCGCGCAAGGCGGGCATGGAGCGCAGCGATTTGCTGGAAGCCAACGGCGGCATCTTCACTGTGCAGGGCAAGGCGCTGAGCGACGCGGCGAGCCGCTATGTGCGAGTGCTGGTGGTGGGCAACCCGGCCAACACCAACTGCCTGATCGCCATGCGCAACGCGCCCGACATCGACGACTCGCAGTTCACGGCGATGACCCGCCTCGACCACAACCGGGCCATCGCGCAGCTGGCTAGCAAGGCCGGCATGTCGGTGAATGACGTGACCCGCATGACGATCTGGGGCAACCACTCGGCCACGCAGTACCCCGACATCTTTCACGCCGAGGTCGGCGGCCACAACGCGGCGGCACTGGTCGACGATCAGGCGTGGCTGGAGGACGACTTCATCCCCACGGTCCAGCAGCGCGGCGCAGCCATCATCGGCGCCCGCGGCGCTTCCTCCGCCGCGTCGGCAGCTTCGGCAGCCGTCGATCACATGCGCAACTGGGCCGCAGGCACGCCCGGCGGCGACTGGGTATCCATGGCGATCCCCTCAAGCGGCGACTACGGGGCTCCCGAGGGGATCATCACGTCGTACCCGGTAACGACGTCCGGCGGTGCCTACCACGTCGTCACCGGCCTCGACATCGACGGCTTCAGCCGCGCTCGCATCGAAGCCTCCTGGGCCGAACTGGTCGAAGAGCGCGACAGCGTCGCCGGAATGGGCCTGCTCGGCTGATCTCGCCCGCCCCACCGTTCACGTCAACGAGACGTAGTGAACGGCAATCCCAAGGTTCGGTGCCCGGGCTAGTTTGCCGTCCGCTGTCATCAGTGGAGCATCGACAGCTTCGGCTGTGGCCACATACATGGCGTCGTAAGCGGAGACGTTTTGTCTGTGCTTCCACGCCGAACTCGTGAGAAACCGATGCGAAATGCGATTGATGGGCCACGACGCGAGGTCTTCGATCAATAGCTCAGCCTGTGCGTCGGTGAGCAGCCCTGCGTTGACGTGTCGGCGCAAGGCTGACACGACTTCGGGATCAAGCAATTCTGGAGCGTCAATAGAAGCCGAGTCGAGCGTGCTGGCAAGCGCTGCTCCGACGGGCGATTGCATCAGGTACTCAACTGCCACCGATGCGTCGACAACGTATCGAGTCATGGGACGTAGCGACGTGCGAGTTCTTCATCGCGTTCGCGGCGCACCTCAGCAATCACGTCGGCGGCGCTGATGCCAAGGTCGAACTTTGGCCGCGTCGCCCGACGCTCCAGCCAGTCCCACCGCTCGAGTTCGCGTTCGATGGCCTGAAGCACCACCGCACTCATCGAACAGTTGCGCTGCTGTGCGCAGCGGCGGAGGCGCTCATGGAGTTCATCCGGCATGTTCCGCACCTGAAGGCTCGTCATTGCATGAAGTTAGCATGAAGAATTCATGCTTTATGCCTGCACAAGGCCCAGCGATTTGCGTCGGAAAGACACTGAAATTCATCGGACAAATGTGACACGCCCGACAGTGGCGCGCATCATGGATATCCGATCAGGTGCATCCCGACTCTGCGAGAGGCTCGCCTGTGGAGGGCAGAGTGCGCTCTTGGCCAAGCCTGGGGTTGCGAAGTGCCCATCGATGGCGTCTTCGTCGGCTACATAGGTTTTGGACTCAGGCAGTCACCCCGTCATACCGATTGCCGTTCGGGTCTGTTCTTGGACGAAGGGAGCGGTTGACTCATGGCCAGCGACACTGGTCTGCTCGTGGACGCGGCAATCGAGCGCGTCGTCCGATGGCTCGAGGCGGCTGATCGGAGCATTCCCAAACGGGAACGAGCTGGAGCCAAACGTCTGGCCGGGCTGGTCACCGATGAATCCGCCACCGCATTTGCGATGCGATTCGTCGACCGAGTGGTACGGCCAGAGAACCCGGCCGTCGCCGCTGATCAGCTCGGATCGCTTGTCAACGAGGCACCATTGCCTGCGTTCTTGTCCCCCCTGGATCGGACGCTGCTGCGAGCGGGCGCACGGCTTGGCCGGTGGCTGCCTCGCTTGGTAATGCCGATTGCTCTTCACAGGATGAGGTCGCTCGTCGGGCACCTCGTCGTTGACGCGGAACCCGACCGACTCGCTAGCCACCTTCGTGCGAGGACTCTGGAAGGCTTCGCACTCAATGTCAACATGCTCGGCGAAACCGTCCTCGGTGACGTCGAAGCCAAACGACGGCACCGAGAGGTCCTCGACACCTTGACGTTGCCTGACGTGAACTATGTCTCCGTCAAAGTGTCATCGATCGTGTCCCAGCTGAATGTCTGGGATTTTGATGGCTCACTCATGCGCGTCTCGGAGGCTTTGCGCCCGCTGCTGAGAGCGGCGGCGACTACGCAACCCGCCACTTTCGTCAATCTCGACATGGAGGAATATTGCGATCTGGAACTCACAGCAACGGTCTTCCGCACGCTTCTCGATGAACCTGAATACGCAGATCTCGACGTAGGCATCGCATTGCAGGCCTATCTCCCGGACTCATTCGAGACGCTGAGGAACATTGTCGAGTGGCACAACCGCAAGGCCGCCGCAGGTCAGCGGCGTGGCACCATCAAGATCCGTTTGGTGAAGGGTGCGAATCTCGCGATGGAGCGAGTTGAAGCGGCCATACACGGCTGGGTTCAAGCTCCGTACGCCACAAAGGCCGAGACCGACGCGAACTACAAGCGCTGTCTCGACTGGGTTCTCGCCGAAGATCGCACGGCGTCAGTCCGGTTAGGCGTGGCCAGCCACAATTTGTTCGACGTGGCATGGGCCGACTTGCTTGCCGGCCAGCGCGATGTCCGTCACCGAGTGGAGTTCGAGATGCTTGAGGGCATGGCTCCCGCTCAGGCAGCGCTGCTCCGCCGTGAGCGCCGAAGTGTGCTGCTCTACACCCCCGCAGTCGCCGAGAGGGACTTCGACGTAGCGATCAGTTATCTCTTCCGGCGCCTAGAGGAGAACGCTTCCGACGAGAACTTCATCCATCATCTGTTCGGCCTTCGGCCTCGAAGTGCCGCTTTCGAATCTGAGGCCCGCAAGTTCCGGACCGCCGTTGCGCAACGCTGGGCCGTCGGCAGCTCCCCGCGCCGCCACCAAAACCGCCGCCGCGGACCCCAAGCCGTCCAATCAGGTATCGGATTCTTCAATGAAGCCGACACCGACCCAGCTCTGGCAGATAATCGGGTCTGGGCACAGGATCTACTGCGCCAGGCTCTGAGCAACGACGGGAGCGACCCGATCGCGACCGTCACCCGAGAGCTGGCGACCGTCGATTCCGTCGTGAACGCGGCCGCCTCCGCGCAGCAGGAGTGGGCCGCCACACCGGCGAGCGAACGCCGTGAGTTCTTATGGCAAGCGGCCGCAGAACTGAGCCGGAGGCGGGGTGACTTGGTAGCCGCGATGATTCGTGAAGGCCACAAGACGATGGCCGAAGCGGATCCGGAAGTGTCCGAGGCAATCGACTTTGCCCGCTGGTACTCCGAATGCGGGCGCGGCTTGACGGAATATCGACATGCCCGGTTTCAGCCATTCGGCACCGTGCTCGTCGTGCCGCCGTGGAACTTCCCAGTGGCCATTCCGGCTGGTGGCGTGTTTGCGGCGTTGGCAGCGGGCAATGCGTCCATCCTCAAGCCCGCGCCCGAGACACCGGGCTGCGCTGAGTTGCTGGCCCAGTGCTGCTGGACTGCGGGCCTGCCCCCCGGGTTGGTCGGTTTCATCCGGACTCTTGACGACGAAGTCGGACGCCACCTGGTCAGCCATCCAGGCGTGGATGCCGTCATCCTCACCGGCGCGCACGACACGGCACGCATGTTCCAGTCGTGGAAACCCGACCATCGGCTCTTTGCAGAAACGTCAGGCAAGAACGCCATGGTGATCACGCCCAATGCCGACATCGACTTGGCAGTGGGCGACCTTGTGTCATCGGCCTTCGGACATGCTGGCCAGAAGTGCTCAGCTGCCAGCCTGGCGATCTGCGTGGGAGACGCCTACACGTCCCCTCGTCTGCGTCGCCAGCTCGCCGACGCAGTGAGGAGTATTGCCGTCGGCGACGCGACGAACATAGCCACCACGGTGGGGCCGCTTATCCGTCCGCCCGAACCCCGACTGCTGCGTGCGCTGACACAGCTCGACTCCGGCGAGGAATGGCTCGTTGAGCCTCGACAGATCAGCGATCGATCGTGGACACCCGGAGTGCGGATCGGTGTGAGGGCCGATTCGTGGTTCGCCAGCACCGAGTGCTTCGGCCCAGTGCTTGGACTCATGCGGGCCGAGTCGCTCGACCACGCCATCCACATGCAGAACTCGAGCCCCTTCGGACTGACTGGGGGCATCCATACGCTCGACCCGGAGGAGATCCGCCGCTGGACCGATGCCGTCGAAGTCGGCAACGCCTACGTCAACCGTGCCACGACTGGCGCCATCGTGCGGCGGCAGCCCTTCGGTGGATGGAAGCAGTCCTCGATCGGCCCCGGTGCGAAGACCGGCGGACCGAACTACGTGTCTCAGCTCGGAACGTGGCACCCCGTAGATGCCGGTCTCGGTGACGACGAATGGCTGACAACGGCACGCGCTAGCGACGAGAAAGCGTGGCAGGCTGAGTTCGTCGCCGAGCACGACCCGTCGGGTTTGTTCTGCGAGAGCAACATATTTCGCTACCGGCCGCTGGCATCGCTGGCGCTTCGCGTCGAAGCCGATGCTGCTCCTCGAGACGTCGAACGCGTGCGTATCGCGGCAAGTCGGTGCGGTGTGCGGCTGGTCGAGTCACACGCCCCCTCAGAGTCGAGTGCCGAATTCGCTGCGCGGCTCAGTTCGCTTGGCGTCGAGCGCATGCGGCTGGTGGGAACCTGCAGCACCGATATAAAGGCGGCTGCAAATGACGCCGGCGTGCACATCTGCGGAGATCCGGTGACTGCCGAGGGCCGTCTTGAGCTAGTCCACTATCTCCGCGAGCAAGCGGTCAGCCAAGCCACACACCGCTACGGCAATGTCTTCTTGGCAGGGCCATAGCGACGACGTCGTGGAGAGGGCGCGAGTCATGGCAGGAGAGGATTCCCAATCGTTCGATGTGGTCGTAGTCGGTGGCGGCATTGCCGGAATGTCAGCTGCATTCGCCCTGGCGCAGCGTGGTCACGAGGTGGCTGTGGTCGAGCGGGAAGCGACGCTGACCGCTCACAGCACGGGCCGTTCGGCAGCACAGTTCTTGGCCTCCTACGGCGAGCCGGCGAACCGGGTGCTGAGCGCTGCGTCCCGGGACTTCTTGGCCTCCGATGCCGATGGTCTCGCCGACAATGCCGTGCTCGTGCCGCGCAACGTCTTGTGGGTGGCGCCAGCCGGATTCGAGGATCATCTGGTCGAACGGGTCGACGCCAACCGGGTCGCCGCGACCGAGTGCGAGCTGATCGATGCCGCCCGCACGATCGAGATCTGCGCTGCGCTCGACCCCGATTGGCTCGCCGGGGGCGTTATCGAGTACGGCGGCTTTGACATTGACGTCGCCGGGCTGCACCAGGCCTACGTACGGGGCGCCCGTGCGAGTGGCGTGACGATCCTTCGGGACCACGGCGTGCGTGGGCTCGACCGGCAGGGCAGCAGTTGGAAGGTCGAGACGGGCAGTGGTTCACTGAGCTGTGATGTCGTGGTGAATGCCGCTGGCGCATGGGCTGATGAAGTGGCAGCGGTGGCGGGCACCGAGACCTTGGGCATGCAACCGCTCCGGCGCACGATCTTCACCTTCTCGACCGGTCATAACACCGATGAGTGGCCGCTCGTGATTGCTGCCGATGAAACGTTCTACTTCAAACCCGAAGGACCGAGCCAGCTGCTGGGATCGCCAGCCGACGAGCATCTCGACAGACCGTGTGACGCTCGGCCGCGCGAGATCGACGTAGCGGTCGGCATCGAGGCCGTCAACCAGGCGACGAGGCTCGAGATCCGCTCGGTTCGCTCGACGTGGGCCGGTCTGCGGACATTTGCGCCAGACCGCGTCCCCGTCGTCGGGTTCGATCGCAATGTCGGGGGCTTCTTTTGGTGCGCCGGCCAGGGTGGCACGGGGATACAAACCGCACCGGCCATTGCCTCGCTAACAGCCGACTTGATCTGCGGCGACAGGCCCGCTGGCGGCGTCGGAGACCTAGAGGCCGAACTCAGTGCCGAGCGATTCACCGCCTGAGCAGTGCTTGCTGCACAATTGACGACACTGCACCAAGCGAATTGCCCAAGATTCGGTGGTGAGGCCTCCACATAGTGTGCTTCTCGACTCCCGCTGCACGAGGAGGCGAGATAGCAGATGGCCCGGATCTTGTGGATCAATCCTGTAGGCACTGACGCCTACGACGCACCAATTGGGGCAGAGCTGCGTCGCGAGGCCGCACCGACGACACGCGTTGATGTCTGCTCGCTTCCCGATGTCGGCCCCCAGCATCTTGAGTGGAATGCGCTCGAGGCTGTCGTTGCCGGCCCGACGATGGGCGTGGTGCGCTGGGCTGCCGAGCAGCGAGCTTACGATGCCGCAGTCGTCGGCTGCTTCTACGACCCCTTTTTGCGCGGGGCTCGGGAGCTGGCAGGCCGAATGGCAGTCACGGCCCCCGCCGAGGCCTGCCTGCGCATAGCTGCCACCATCGGCGAGCGAGTCTCCATCCTCGTCGGCCGCCGCAAGTGGATCCCCGAAATGCACGAGAACGTCGTGAAGTACGGCTTTGGTGAGCATCTGGCGTCGTTTCGAGTCCTGGAAATGAGCGTTGACGAGTTTCAAGCCGATGCAGTGGAGACGCAGCAGCGCATCGTGCACGAAGCCGAACGCGCCGTGCGCGACGACGGCGCTGACGCAGTTGTGCTGGGCTGCACCATTGAATTTGGCTTCTACCGTCAGGTGCAGGACAAGATCGGCGTGCCCGTCATCGATGCCATCACCGCCCCGTTGCGATACGCAGAGTTCCTTGCAGAACTGGGAACAGATCATGGTTGGCGCACGAGCCGAGCGGGCGGCTACGAGTCGGTGCCTGCGCGCGAGCTGGGATGGATTCCGATCGTGGAGCCGGTTCTCGACGCGGACCCGCGTCCCGAGCCGGCGAAGACATCGTCCCACCCGCCTCCTGCGTCGTGAACATAGACAGGTCTTGCCGCCGAGACTCGTTGGACCGACCACTTGAGGGACACGCCATGGAAACGCTGACAGCCGACGACATCGAAGCACTCTGTCTCGGCGCGACCCTGCTGGGCAGCGGCGGCGGCGGAGACCCCTACATCGCCAAGCTCGTCGCCCACCAAGCACTCGAGACCTACGGTCCGGTCCAGGTGGTGAACGCCGCGGACCTGCCGCCCGATGCCCTAGTGCTCACGACCGCGGTGATCGGCGCTCCAACCGTGATATTGGAGAAGATCCCCGCAGGCACCGAATACGTCGCCGGCGTCCGGGCGCTTGCTTCCTACCTCGGAAAGGAGCCCGCGGCGATCATGCCCATCGAGGTCGGCGGATGCAACACCTTGCTCCCGATCGCCACAGCTGCCGAGATGGGCCTTCCCATCGTCAACGCCGACTCGATGCGCCGGGCCTTCCCGCAGATCGAAATGACGGTCTTCACGCTTGCCGGACTGCCGGCGGGGCCGTTGTCTGTCGCGGACGAGAAGGGCAATCAAGCCGTCTTCGAGACGACCACAAACCATGTTGCTGAGACACTGGCCCGCACCACGGTTATCCAGCTGGGACTCGCCAACTCCATCAGCTGCTATCCCCTCACTGCCGCGCAGGTGGCGGAGCACGCGATTCAGGGCTCGCTGACCTACTGCACCGAAATGGGCCGACTGCTCCAAGCCGTGAAGGACGGCGCCGTGGGGGCGTGGGAGCGCTTCTTGAGCGAGTCCGGTTCGAGAAAGTTTTTCACCGGCAAGGTGATGGACCTCGACAGGCGAACCACCGATGGCTTCGCCCGCTCCACCGTCATTCTCGAAGATCTCGACGGTCTCGACGCAACGATGCGCATCGAGGTGCAGAACGAGAATCTCATCGCGTTTGTCGACGGCGAACCCGCCATCACCACACCCAACCTCATCTGCCTGCTCGACTGCGAGACCTTCGAACCCATCACCACCGAGGCATTGGCGTATGGAAATCGGGTGATCGTGATCGGCATGCCGTGTGCACCCGAATGGCATCAAGACGGGATGCTCGACCTCGTCGGGCCTCGGGCGTTCGGCTACGACATCGACTTCGTGGAGCTTCCAGCATGAGCACGGTCGACGAATTCCGCATCGGCATCGACGTCGGGGGCACGAACACCGACGCGGTCGTCATCGACAGCGCCGGCAATGTCGTCAGGGCGGTCAAGGTCGCCACGACCCCCGCACCCATCGAGGGCATCCGTGAGTCCCTCGACGAACTGCTCTCGGACGTGGAAAAATCGCTGGTCGCCAAAGCGATGCTCGGCACGACCCACCCAACGAACGCGATCATCCAGCGACAAGGGCTCGACACCGTGGGCGTGTTGCGCTTGGCAGCACCCTCGTCACTGGGCGTGCGCCCCGGCGCAGCATGGCCCGCTGACATCCGAGACATGGTGATCGGCGCCTCGTCGATCATCGAAGGTGGCAATGAGTACACCGGTGCAGAGATTGCGCCGCTCGACACGGATGCCGTTCGACGATTCGCGGCCGAGGCCACCGCCGCGGGTTGCACAGCGATCGCCGTATCGGCTGCCTTCAGCCCAGCCACCAGCGACCATGAGCTGCGTGCTGGCGACATCCTGGGCACCGAACTCGGCGCGGCCTTTCCGGTGTCGCTGAGCCATCAGGTGGGTTCGCTCGGCCTGCTGGAACGCGAGAACGCCACGATCCTCAACGCAGCATTGCTGAGCGTGGCGTCCAACGTCGTGAACGGTTTTGGAGAGGCCCTTGCCGCTCATGATCTCGCCGTCGACGCCTACCTCACACAGAACGACGGAACACTGCTGACTGCGGCTGAAGCTGGGCGCTTTCCGGTGCTGACACTGGGATCGGGGCCCACAAACTCGATGCGAGGCGCGTGCGCACTGGCCGGGGTGAATGACGCGGTCGTCATCGATGTGGGCGGCACATCGGCCGACGCCGGAATCTTGGTGGACGGCTTCCCGCGTGAGTCGACCGCCGCAGTCGAAGTAGGCGGTGTGCGGACCAACTTCCGCATGCCGGACCTGATCTCCATCGGACTCGGCGGCGGCACCATCGTGCGCGACGCGCGGGCTGGCAACGGTTCGGATCTCGTGATCGGCCCCGATTCAGTCGGCTATGCCGTGGCCACCGAAGCCATCTGCGTCGGCGGCGAGACCTTGACGCTCTCGGATGTGTCGCTGGCGTCTGGGCGCCTCGACGGTTTCGGCGACCCGGCGCTGGTCCAGCATCTCGACACTGGTCTCGTCCGCGACACCTTGGCGTGGGTGGATGACCAAGTGTCGATCATGAGCGATCGAATGAAGTCGAGCAGGGCCGAGATCACGCTGCTCGCGGTCGGCGGAGGCGCTCACCTCATCACCGAGCGGGTGCCCGGGACCTCACAGGTCCTCAGGCCCCAGCACTACTCGGTCGCAAACGCGTACGGGGCCGGCATCGCCGAGGCTTCGGGGACCGTCGACCGCGTCTACAGCTATGACCGCACGAGCCGCGAGGAGTGCCTTGACGATGCGAAGGAGCTCGCGGCGAACTCTGCGGTTCGATCAGGTGCCCATCCCGACCGCATTCGCATCACCGCGATCACTGAGGTGCCGATGACCTACGTGCCCGGCGGCGGCTGCCGGGTCCTGGTGAAGGCCGTCGGCCCGCTCGCTTGAGATGTGCATGCGACCAGCTCGCCCTCTGCTCTGCGTCCGGGGTCATCCCGGTGAGGATGCGTCACGGTGACCTCCGAAGAGGCTGAGCGCGCTCACCTGCCGATCGCCGATGCCCACAACGACCTGCTGTTGGCGTGCATGCATCGCAAAGAGCGCGGTGTTGCCGATCCCTTCGGTGACGATTGGCTGCCAGGCCTGCGAGTGGGCGGCGTCGTGTTCCAAGTGCTCCCCATCTTCACCGAAGAGCAATTCGTCGGCGAGGCCGCGCTGCGGCGGACGTTGGAGATCATCGCCCTCGCCCATGAGATCGCTGACCTGCACCGGGCAGATGTCGCCATAGTCGAGCACGGTTCTGACATCGACCCCGTCATCGACAGCGGCCGGATAGCGTTGCTGCTCGCCCTGGAGGGCGCTGAGCCCATCGGCTCGTCGCTCGCCATGTTCGAGACGATGTCTCGCTTGGGGGTGCGCCTCGCATCGCTGACGTGGAATCGGCGCACCATGCTGGCGGACGGAACAGCGGAAGCGGGTACCGGAAGCCGGCTCTCTTCGCTCGGCATTGAGGCCGTCGCTGAGATGGAGCGTCTGCAGATGGTGCTGGACGTCAGCCACCTTTCTGACGCGGGGGTGCAGCACATCGCCGAGGTGGCGGTAGCGCCATTTGTGGCAACTCATTCCTCATGCCGAGCGCTGTGCCGCCACGCTCGAAACCTCACGGATGTCCAGATCCGAACGGTGGCGGGCTCCGGCGGGTTCGTCGGGATCAATGCCTTCGGGCCGTTCGTGTCGGAAACGGCACCCACGCTCGACGACTTCATCGACCACATCGCCCATGCAGCACGCGTCGCCGGCGACGATCATGTAGGCATCGGCGCCGACTTCATCGACGATCTTGTTCGCACCGTTAACCCGATACTCGGCCGTCAACTCTTGATCGACCCCGATGAAATCTCCTTCATCGACGTTCTGAAAGCACCAGCCGACTTCGCGGGCCTGTCGAGCCGCCTGGTTGAGCGATTCGGGGTGCATCGGGCACTCCGATTCGCCAGCGCGAACATGGTTGATTTCTTTCGAGCGGCAGTGATCTGACGCGAAGGTCCTACGGCGCGACACGATGAGACTGATGAGCGAAGTCATTCGCGAAGAACTTCCTCAGTAGGTTTGAACCATGGGCAATGAGCGCCCGGTCACGGTGGCGCAGATGCTGGCTTCGCCCGCATTCACCGACGCCGAGATCCTCGCCGGTGAGAGCGGTCTGCATGCGACGGTTTCGGAGGTCGCCCTGCGCATGCGGTTGAGAGACGATTCGCCGCCGAGCCCGGGCGAATTCGTCGTGCTCGATGCTGCTGGAATCGGGGAGCACTTCTACCAGGTCGACATGGCCATCCGCATCATCGCCGACGCTGGGGCGGTGAGCCTTGTCGTCACGAATCCTGGCTTCGAATTGGGACTGGGCGTTCGCCGGCTCGCCAACCGCTTCGATGTCCCCCTGATCGTCGTACCTGACGCCGACGCGTTGCACTTGACTCACCGTCTGCGATCCCAGTTGTGGGCGTCCGACGTCGAGCAGGCCTCAGCAGTGAACTCGTTGCTGGCCACGCTCAGCCAATCACACGTTGCAAGCGTTGACCGGGTGCTCGAGGTCCTTGCCAACCTCAGCGCCTCAAGAGTCTGCTTGCTCGGCCAGGACCGCAGCTTGGTGGCAGGCGAGCCGGTCGACATCGGTGATCGCCGGCTGGCATCCGGCGCGGCTCATCTCGTGGACAACTCGACCGCCGCGGCCTTGCACAGCACTCCGATAGTGCTGACCTTCGGCGAGCGCGCCGAGGAAGCCGACTACTGGCTGGTGGCCGAATGCGGTGGTTCGCGTGGCATGCAGCGCCTGCTCCGATCCCTGATGCTGATCGGCTCCTGGCACTTGGCGGCATTGCTGTCATCGGCGCGAGCACGAACGGAGAGCGACGCGCGCAGACGAATCGCCGTGCTGAATGAGCTCTTGGCGACCAGCGACCTTCACGAACGCGACATCCGCCATCAGATGCTGGCGTTGGGATGGAGCGCTGCGGGATGGAACACCGGTCTCCACTTGACGCTGCGAGGTGCTGACACGACCAGAATCATCGACTTGCACGCAGAAGTGCGCGAGCGGCTGCGCGATGCCGGCCTGGACGGCCCTCTCGTCGAGCGCAACGACGGATGGAGCGGTTGGGTCACCGATGCGGCGGAACCGGCAGCGGAGAGCTACTCGGCGACGGTGCGGCAGCTGGGCGACGCGTTGGAAGCATTCGTGAATGCACACTCGGGCCTACAGGTCCACGCCGGCATCGGCCGCCCCTATCTCGATCTGAACGGACTGCGTCGATCGCTCACGGAGGCTCACGAGGCAGCACTCATCGCCAACGCACGGTTCGGCGGCCGATCCGGTGCTGCTCACATCGACCAACTTGGCGTCCAACGAGTGCTCATGGGCTGGTTCGGTTCCGACGATTTTGCCCGCTATGCGCGGTTCATCCTGCAGCCGGTCCTTGACGTCGACAGCGATCACGAGCTCCTGCGAACCCTCGAGGTGTATCTCGATTCCAGTTGCTCCACGACCGTGGCGGCGCAGATGCTGGGGCTCCATCGCAATACGATCGCCAACCGGATGCGTCGCATCGCCGATCTCTTGGGAGTAGCCCTCGACGACGCTGAGAACAGGCTCTCCCTCCAGCTCGCTTGCCGGATGCTGCGGATACACCGCCAACCGAGCCTTATTGTGCAAAATGCACTTCAATAGGGATTCAGCAGGTCAAGAGGCATAGATCTCCAATTTTGGGCGCACCTTAGTGTGAGGGCGACTCGACACCAGTCGAGTGACACACCAATTGGGGGTGACGCCTTATGGCGACAATCTCGCGAAGGAGACGCTCATTCATCTGGCTGGCTCTCGTTGCAGCCATTTCGTTGGCCACCGCCGCGTGCGGCGACAGCGACGACGGTGGCACGACTGCGAGCCCGGCGGAGACCGCAGCCTCACCCGATGACGGAACCGAGGCCGCTTCGGCGACGGAGCCCGAGGTCGCCGATGAGACCGAACCGACAGCGGCAATGCCTACAGACGACGACGATGCAGAAAGCGAGCCGGATCCCGCCGAGCCCGCTGAACCGTTCCAAGTCGCATACCTGTCGGCCAGTTCGGCGAACACGTGGCTGCTGTCATCCCGCAATGAAATGGAGGCGGTCGCGGCAGCCAACAATGCGGAGGTCACCGAATTCGACGCTCAATTCGACCCGAGCCTGCAGACGACGCAGTTTCAGGACGTGATTGCGTCGGGTGCGTACGACGGTGTCATATTGGTCTCGATCAACGGGATCGGCTCTGCTCCCGACATCGCCGCCGCAGTCGACGCAGGCATGGAAGTAGTCATCTTGAACCAGGTCGTCGGCGAGGACTTCTCCACCTCAGAACCCCAAGTGCCTGGCGTCAGCGCCAACGTGATGGCTGCGCCGTTTGTCAACGGCAGACGTCTCGGCGAGCTCACCGTGCTTGCCTGCGCCGATCGCGACCCGTGCGAAGTCGTGTACATCTACGGGATCAAGGGGCTGCCCATCGATGACGCCGCCCGCGCCGGGCTCGACGAGGTCATCGCTGACCATCCGTCCATCTCGATCGTGGCCGAGGGCGAAGGCCAGTACCTGGGCCCAGAGGGTGGCATCAACGCCACGCAGGACATCCTGCAAGTGGCGCCGGACTTCGACGTGCTCGTCGGTGCAGACCAATCGGTGCAGGGCGCCGAGATCGTGCTTGCCGAAGAAGGCAAGCTGGACCATGTGCGACTCGTCGGATGGGGAGGCTCGACCCCATCGCTTGAAGGCATCGCTGCAGGTCGGTGGTTCGGCGGCGTCTTCGGCGCCCCAGGCGACGAGGGCCGCATCGCGATGGAAGCCATGGTCTCGGCCCTCACTGGCGGCCCCGACTTCGGAGGAGTGGATCCCCTAGCCGCACTGCCAGACAATGGATTGGTGACAGCCGACAACGTGGATCTGTTCACCGCGCAGTGGGACGGCTGAGCCCGTCCTCCGCGCCCCTCCCTCCCGGGGCGGCAACTGGCGCGGCTCAGCGATGACAACCGCCGAAGCGCTTGTGAGCGTGCGCAACGTGAGCAAGCGCTTCGGCGCGACCAATGCCCTGACCGACGTCAGCGTGGAGTTCCACGCCGGACGAGTTCACGGACTCGTCGGCGAGAACGGTGCCGGCAAGTCCACCCTGGCCGGCGTTGTGCTCGGGGTTCATGCGCCTGAGGGGGGCGAACTGTGTCTCGACGGATCGCCGCTGCGCCTCGACAACCCGGCGGATGGCGTTGCTCATGGTCTGGTGGGCGTCGCTCAAGAGCTCTCGCTGCTGCCCGCGATGAGCGTCGTGGACAACGTGGTGCTCGGCACCGAAGAGCACATCGGGCCGTTCTCGAAGCGTCGGGCCGATCGAGCCAGGGTCGAGGCGCTGATTGCCGAACACGGTTTGGAAGTACCCGTCGACGCTCGGGTCGGCTCCCTGCCGGTCGCAGATCAGCAGAAAGTGGAAATACTGCGCGCATTGGGGCGCCGATCCCGCCTGATGGTTCTCGACGAACCCACTGCTCGGCTGGCCAGTCACGAAGCCCTCGAACTGGGGCGCACCGTGCGCGAGCTGGCAGCGCGCGGCGTGGCCGTGGTGTATGTGTCGCATTTTCTGGACGAGGTGCTGTCGGTCTCCGACACGGTGACGATCATGCGGGACGGCCGAATCGTCCGCACCGGCCCGGCAAGCGACGAGACCCACGAGTCGCTGGTGGAGGGCATGACCGGCCACCGTATAGGAGATGTGTTTCCCGCCAAGCCTCCTGCGCCGACACGCGGCGCACCGTTGGTGCTGCAAGTCGACGGGTTGTACTCGGCTCGTACAGACGCACGCGTCATCGACTTCTTCGACGTGTCCTTCAGCATCCGGGCAGGCGAGATTGTCGGGCTGGTGGGGCTGGTCGGCGCAGGAAGAAGTGAGGTCGCGCACGCTGTCTACGGGGGGTCGCGTTTCGGGGCAGGCTCCATCCGGGTGTGCGGGAGCCGCTTGGCGGGTTCGATCACGGATGCACTGGCTGCTGGCGTCTCGCTGATTCCGGAGTCGCGCCGCCAGCAGGGCCTGATCGCCCAGAGATCCGTGCGTGACAACACGACGCTGCCGCACCTTGGCAGCTTCAAAGGCCGGCTCGGCATCCGGACACGCCAGGAAGAACGAGCAGCTGCTGTCGCATGCGACCGCGTGGGAGTGCGCAGGTCGGGCTTGACTGCACGGGTAGCAACGCTCTCGGGCGGCAACCAACAGAAGGTGCTGTTCGCCCGGGCGGCGATGGGACAACCGAGGCTGCTCATCGCCGATGAACCGACGCGAGGCGTGGACGTCGGATCGAAGCGTTCGATCTACGAGACGATCAACGACATGGCCGACACGGGTTGCGCGGTGCTCATGATCTCGTCCGAGCTCGAGGAGGTGATCGGCACCTGCCACCGCGTACTAGTGATGCGCAGAGGCCGGATAGTCGCTGAGTTCGCCGGCGACGAGATCGTCGAGGCTGACCTCCTCGCCGCCGCCTTCGGCAACACGAGCCGATCGACCACCGACACGGACGGCTAAGCGTGAACTCCCGCGCGCTTCCAGCGATCCGGCACTACGGAATCGCCGTCGTCACTGCGGTCCTGTTTGTCTTGTTGGCTGCGACGACGGACGGCTTCTTGAGTCAGGCGAACTTCCGCAACATCCTCGATCAGCAATCAGCGCTGCTCATTGCTGCCTCATTCGCCACCATCACCATGATTGCGGGCGGGTTCGACATCTCGGCTGCATCGGTCTTTGTGGTGGCCCCCCTGTTTGCCCTGCAGGTCGAGAACGCCACCGGCAATGCCGTCTTGGCGGCAGCAGTTGGTGTGGCTGTCGGGCTAGTTGTCGGTGTTGCGAACGGTCTGGTGGTGACCGCCCTGAAGGTCAATTCGTTCATCGCCACGCTGGCCACGTCATTCATGGTGTTCGGAATCGGCTTCCTGGTGAGCGACCGCAGTGTCCTGCGCGCCGCCACCGACGCGTATCCCGCCATCGCACGCACCCGATGGCTGGGTATCACCACCGGCGCATGGCTAGCGGCCGTGGTTGTAGCGACAGCGTGGTTGTTGTTGAGCCGGACACGCTTTGGTCGCCACGTCTACGCGACCGGTGGCAACGCCGAGGCCGCACGTCTCGCGGGTGTTCCGGTCGCGCGTGTCAAGACGATCTGTTTTGCTCTCTCGGGAGCTGCCGCCGGATTGGCCGGGGTGGTGTCGTCGTCGCGTTCGTTGTCGGCGTTGCCCTCGGACGACTTCAGCTTCGTTTTCGGCGTCATCGCCGCGGTGGTGGTGGGTGGGACGTCCATCGCGGGCGGTGAGGGTGCCGTTTGGCGCACCATCGCGGGCGCATTCTTCATTGCCCTGATGATCAACGGCTTCAACCTGCACCAGGTCGACCCCATCTGGCAGAGGGTCATTCAAGGAGCGGTGATTCTTGGAGCCGTATCAATCGACTCCTGGACCCAACGCCGCGAGCGCTAGCACTTGGCCTGTCTGCAGCTTCTGCCTCCGGCAGATGCGTCCCATGCGCGAGGCATTCCTGACGCCCGAGAATGCCCAATGTGTCTGATGGTTTCGGCACTAGTGCCGCTGTGTCTGATGGTTCCGGCACTAGTGCCGGAACTGGCGCTCTCCGGTGAAGAGCATGGCGATGCCGAGGGCGTTGGCGCGGGCGACGACATCGTCGTCGCGCAGGGCGCCGCCGGGTTGGACGACGACGACGGCACCGGCTTCCGCGGCGGCTTCGACGCCGTCGGGAAAGGGGTAGAACGCGTCGCTGGCGCAGGCGCCCCCGGCTGCCCGGCCGTCGGCCTTCGAGGCTGCCAGCAGGCCTGATTCGACTCGGTTCTGCTGGCCTGCGCCGATGCCCCACGCGGTGCGATCACGCGCCAGCACGATGGCGTTCGAGGTGACGTGCCCGCACACACGCCAGGCGAAGCGGGCGTCGGCCAGCTCACGCTCGGTCGGCTTGCGCTCGGTCACCACCTGCCACTCATCGGGCGCAGCGGCGAACGTGTGCGGTGATTGCACCAGCCAGCCGCCGTTGATCTGCCGCAGCGAGAGGCCCACCGGATCCGGTCGCGGCCCCTCCAGCACCCGCGTATTGCGACGCTTGGCTGCGATTCGCTCGATGACGCCGTCCTCGTAGCCGGGAGCGATCACCAAGTCGGCCTGCGCTGCTTCCTCGAGACGCTCGACGGTGGCCAGGTCCACCACTCGGTTGAACGCCACGATGCCGCCGAACGCCGAGCGCGCATCACAGTCGTATGCACGCTGGTACGTGTCGGCCAGGTCGTCGCCCGCGGCCGCTCCACACGGGTTGGCATGCTTGACGATCACGACAGCCGGCGAGCCCTCAGCGCCGCCGAGGTCATGCACGATCCGCCAGGCCGCGTCGGCATCGAAGAAGTTCAGGTAGCTGAGCGCCAGCCCGCCGTGCTGGACGGTGTGGTCCCACCACGTCAACGACCCCACCGGCCGGTACCGGGCCCCGAGGTGGTGCGGGTTCTCGCCGTATCGGCACTCGTCGACACGCTCCAGCGCCAGATGAACCGTGGGCGGCAGCGACGAAGCATCGCCCGCATCGGCTGTACCGCCTGCACCGCGCGCTTCACCCCCATCGCCGGCGATCTCCTCATCGAGCCAGCCGACGATGGCGGCGTCATACGCGGCGGTGTGTGCGAACGCGGCACGCGCCAGGCGGCGTCGCGTCGCAGCACTCAGCGCGCCGTGCTCGCCCAGCTCAGCCAGCACCGGTTCGTAGTCGGCCGGATCCACCAGCACGCCCACGCCGCCGGCGTCGTTGCCGTGGTTCTTGGCCGCTGCGCGCACCATTGCCGGCCCGCCGATATCGATCAGCTCGGGCCCGGGCTCAGATCGAAACGGGTACAGGTTGCACACCACCAGGTCGATGGCCGCAATGCCGTGCTCGTCCAGCGACGCCAAGTGCACGGGCTTCGACCGGTCGGCCAGGATCCCGCCGTGGATGCGCGGGTGCAACGTCTTCACCCGGCCGTCGAGCATCTCCGGGTTGCCGGTCACGTCCTCGACGGCCAGCACCGCCACGCCGGCACCGGCCAGCGCCGACGCTGTGCCGCCGCTCGAGACGATCTCCCATCCCAGCTCCGACAGCCGCGCAGCGAAGTCCACCACGTCTGTCTTGTCCCACACCGAGATCAACGCCCTCATCGGCTTCCCTTCTCCGCTCTGCGGCGTTTCGCTTGCTCGCAGCTTGCTCGGCGGCATTGCTCGACGAACTCTGCGATTGTCGCCGGGTAGAGCTCTCGCTCAACCGTCTTGATGCGTTCGTGCAGTGACGCTTCGTCATCGGTGGCCGCCACGGGCACCGCACGCTGCGCCAGGATCGGGCCGGCGTCCACCTCGGGGATCGCCACATGCACCGTGCAGCCGGTCTCGGAAACCCCCGCTGCCAGCGCATCGCGCACCGCGTGCCAGCCCGGGAATGCGGGCAGCAGCGATGGGTGCGTGTTCAGTACCTGTCCGGCAAAGCGGCCCAAGCAGCACTCGAAGAACGTCTCGCTCAGCACGGTCCCGAAGCCGGCCATCGCCACCACGTCGATCTGGCGCGCTGCCAGCACCCGAGCCAGCTCGGCGCTGTAGCCGTCGCGGTCGAACCGGCGTCGCGAGCCGTCGGCGGCCGTCCACTCGTCCCGAATGACCGACACCGTGTCCATGCCGGCGTCGGCGGCTACCGCCAGCCCCCTGCATGGGCGGTCCGCTGCCACGAGGTCCACACCCAGCCCACGGCCGAGCATTGCTTCGAGATTCGAGCCGGTTCCCGAGACCAATACCGCTAGGCGCACCCCGACGAACCTACGCGCCCCAGTAGCCTCGCACCTGTATGCGCCCACCCGAGGAAATGCCGCCCTCCACCCCCCCACAGCAGCCTCCGCAGGTGCCGCGCCGCCGCAATGTGAGGCGCTTCCGCGTCATCATCGGCCTCGTCGTGCTTGTCGGCTTCATTCTGCTGCTGTCGGTGCGTGGACTGGCCGGCTTCTACACCGACTATCTGTGGTTCGACAGCCTGGGCTACGCCTCGGTGTTTTGGAAGGTGCTGTGGGCCAAGATCGGCCTCGGCCTGCTGTTCACGGCGATCTTCTTCGTCCTGTTGTGGGTGAACCTGTTCATCGCCGAGCGCTTTGCGAGCAAGTCGCAGCTTCCGGGGCCGGCCGAGGACGTCGCTGCGCGCTGGCACCAGCTGACCGGTCGCCGCCGGGGCCTGGTGCGCCTCGGGGTCTCGCTGATCTTGGCGCTGATGGTCGGGGCTGGGGTCTCGGGCCGCTGGCAGGAGTGGCTGTTCTTCATCAACGCCACCGACTTCGATCTCGCCGATCCGCAGTTCGGCCGCGACGTCGGCTTCTACCTCTTCCGCCTGCCCTTCCTGACGTTCTTGGTGAGCTGGGTGTTCGCGGCCGTCTTGGTCACGTTCATCTTCACCGCCATCTGGCATTACCTCAATGGCGCGATCCGGCTGCAGGCCCCCGCGGGCAGCCGTGTCATGCCGCAGGTGAAGGCCCACCTGTCGCTGCTGCTGGGCATCTTGGCGCTCACCAAGGCGGTCGGCTACTACTTCGACCAGTTCGAGCTGACGCTGTCGACGCGGGGCTTCGTGGACGGCGCCACCTACACCGACGTCAAGGCGCAGCTGCCGGTGCTGCAGCTGCTCATGGTCATCAGCGTGTTCAGCTTCGTGCTGCTGGTGGTGAACATCTGGCGGCGCGGCTTCACCTATCCGGTGCTCGCTGTGGCGCTGTGGGCGGTGATCGCCGGCCTGGCCGGGGCGGCGTACCCAGCAATCGTCCAGCGGTTCCAGGTGGAGCCGTCGGAGTCCACCAAAGAGGCTCCCTATATCCAGCGCAACATCGAGATGACCCGCATCGCGCTCGGCATCGACGGCGTGATGCCGCGCGAGTTCAACTATGTGCCGACGCTGACCGCGGAAGACATCGAGAACAACATCGACACGGTCCGCAATGTGCGGTTGCTCGACCCCGCCGTCATGCAGGACACGTTCCAGCAGACGCAGGGCATCAAGAGCTTCTACGACTTCCGCGACATCGACGTCGACCGCTACGAGATTGACGGCAAGATCACCCAGATCGTGCTGGCGGCGCGCGAGCTGAACCCGGCCGACCTCCCGACCGACACCTGGGAGACCGAGCACGTCGCGTACACCCACGGCTACGGCGTGGCGGCGGCGCCGGCCAACGCAGTGAACGCCAACGGCCGTCCGGCGTACGCGCTGGGCGACATTCCGAACGTGGCAATCCCCGGCGCCGAAGCGCTCGCGCTGGACGAGCCGGGGCTGTATGTGGGCGAGGGCCTGTCGGGCTACGCCATCGTCGGCGCCCAGCGTGACGAGGTCGACTTCCAGGATGACGACGACCGCACCGAGTCCACTCGCTATGACGGCGCCGACGGCGTCGGCATCGGCGGGTTCCTGCGCCGGATCGCGTTCGCGCTGCGCTTCGCCGAGCCGAACTTGGTGGTGTCGGGCGAGATCAGCGGCGACAGCCGCATCCTGTACAACCGCGATGTCGCCGATCGGGTGAAGCTGCTAGCGCCGTTCCTGGACTACGACAACGATCCGTATCCCGTCGTCATCGACGGGAAAGTGAAATGGGTGCTCGACGCCTACACCACCAGCACGCAGTTCCCGTACGCGCAGCGTGCCAGCACCCGGGCGGTGCGGTCAGGCGATCTCAGCCGGCCGCACAACTACGTGCGCAACTCGGTGAAAGCCGTGGTGGATGCGCACGACGGGACGGTCACCTTCTACATCATCGACCCGAGCGATCCGATCGCCCAGTCCTACGCCAGGCAGTTCGGCGACCTGTTCGCCGACGGCGATCCGCCGATCGAGCTGCAAGAGCACTTCCGCTATCCCGAGGACCTGTTCCGGATTCAGACCGATGCCTGGGGCCGCTACCGCATCACCGACCCGGCCGAGTTCTACGACGCCGCCGGCGCGTGGGCCGTGGCGCAGGACCCGGGCGACTCGATCGGTCAGACCACCGTCGAGACGGTGCGTGACGCGACCACGGGCCAGATCATCTCGACATCCGAGGCTCGGATCTCGCCGCAGTACCTGCTGTTCCGATTGCCGGGGGACGACTCTGAGTCGTTCGTGATCTTCCGGCCGTTCGTGCCGTTCTCCGAGGATGATTCTCGAAAGAACCTTGAAGGCTTCATGATCGTGCACAACGATCCGGACCGGTATGGCCAGATCGAGGTGTTCGAGATCCGCTCCGATCAGCCGATCGATGGGCCTGCGCTGTTCAACTCGAACATCCAGACCGAAGAAGAGATCTCCGAGCGCCTGACGCTGTTGAACCAGAACGGCTCGGTGGTGCGGCCCGGCAACCTGCTGCTGATCCCGGTGGAGAACTCGCTGCTGTACGTGCGCCCGCTGTTCATCGCGGCGACGGGCCCGACGGCGGTGCCCGAGCTGCAGCTGGTGATCGCCGGCATCGGGTCTGAAGTGGTCATCGCCGAGACGTTCGAAGCCGCCCTTGAGAAAGCCATCGGCGCGGTCGACCTCGCATTGAGCGACGCCGCGAGCCGCGCAACACTTGGCGACGTCGCAGACGATCAGGCCGACGACACGTCGAGTGCGGGCGATGATGATGCTCCTGCCGACGGCGAACCCGACACCGCGACAGTGAGCAACCTGCTGGAGCGGGCCGCACGGGCGTTCGACCGGGCCGACACCGCCCTGCGTGACGGCGACTTGGCCACCTATCAGGAAGCCGTCGACGAGGCTCAGGGCCTCATCGCCAGGGCCGCCCGCATCCTCGAACAAGCCGCCAACTAGCGCTGTTCCGGCCCCATCGCCCGCGGTGCGGCTGCCAACTGTGGGCTGAGATGTTCGCGAGCGGTGGACTAGGAGCGCTACCGCTTGGTGGGCTCGCAATCCTCTGAGATGTCTGCTCATCCCATGTGATGTCGATAAATCGCTGGTGCCCGCGACGAGCGAGCGACATGATGGGCGGACTTTGGGGGCTGGTGGAGTGGTCGAGAACTCGTATTGCACGTGCCGACGGCCACGGATGATGAGACAAGGAATATGTCCTTGTTAGAGTAAGGATATGTCCAAAGTGACAAGCAAGTTGCAAGTGACGGTGCCCAAGGCGTTGGCGGATCGTTACGGCATTCGCCCCGGCGATGACATTCGATTCGAAGAAGCCGGTGAGGTCATTCGAGTAGTGCCCGCTTCGGCGTCTGCGCAGGTTGACCTAGCGGACGTAGCAACTCGTCTTCGCCTCTTCGATGTCGCGACCGAGCGGCAACGAGAACGGGACGCGGTTTGGACGCAAGTCGACGCAGGCTCAAGGGGTTGGACCCGTGACGAGCTCCATTTGCGTGGCGGGCCCCGTGCTGATTGACACCAACATCCTCGTGTATCGCGTCGATCCGAGGTTCCCCGAGAAGCAACAGATCGCGACCGAGCAGATGCGCGCCGGCATCGCATCAAGCAGCGCGCACATCGCCCACCAGTCGATCATCGAATTCGTTGCCGCGACCACCCGAGGTGGGCCGGAGCGACGCCTCCTCGACTTCGCCGAAGCCGCCCGAGAGGCCGAGGAGATGATGGTTCAGTTCCCAATCGTCTACCCCGATGCGGCCGTCCTGCGCACTGCACTGCGGGGCGTGGCGGCATATGGCATGTCGTGGTTCGATGCGCATATGTGGGCCTGCGCCGAGGTCAACGGCATCACCGAACTGCTGTCCGAAGACTTCGAACACGGTCGGATGTACGGCACGGTGATGGTGCGAAACCCCTTCGTTCGTCCGGCCGCAAGGCCGAACGCCTGATCGCAAGGGCTGCCCGCATCCTCGAACAAACCGCCAACTAACGCTGTTCGCAGGGTCGCGGCAGCCGCATTGCTGGTCTCGGGAGGCCGCTGGTAGCCTTGCCGTTCTCGCCGCGGGGTGGAGCAGTCTGGAAGCTCGTCGGGCTCATAACCCGAAGGTCGCAGGTTCAAATCCTGCCCCCGCCACCAATTTGGGAGGCCCGGAACCTGTTGAAGTTCCGGGCCTTGCGCATTTGGAGCCAGCCCTTGACGTGCGTCGTGAGGGCTGTGGGTGCCCGATATTCGGACGTGAGTGCTGACCAGGCACGATGTGCTGCGATTCTCGTGCCTCGTGTTTCGCATTCTGTACCGCTTCCTCGCGGCGCTGGCCGGTCTGGCCGTGCGCTCGGGCCGTTCCAACGATCTCGAGATCATCGTGTTACGCCACCAACTGACGGTGCTGCGCCGGCAGGACAATCGGCCCCAGCTCAACCACAACGACCGGACCCTGCTGGGCGCGATCGCCGCTGCGGTTCGCCGGCTGGTCATCGACATGGCCACCGACAACCCCACCTGGCGATACCGCCCTACTGCGCCGCTGCTACCTGCTGTTGTGCATCGACACCACAAACCGAGAGGTCTTCTTCGCCGGCATCACCACCAACCCAACCGGCGCCTGGACCACCCAAGCAGCCCGCAGCCTGTTCCTGCGCCACAACGAACGACTCGCCGATGCCCGAGCACTCGTCGGTGACCGTGGCAGCCAATTCATCGACACCTCCGACCCTGGGGGATCCCCCGCATTCAGACCAGGACGCTCGCACCACCGACTCCACCCTCAAACGCGAAGCGCCGGCAAACACGGGCCACGATCTGACCCAGGCTGAGTTGGCTGAGCGCTGCGGCATCGATCAGGCTGACATCAGTCGGATCGAACGCGGTGCGACGAGTCCCACCGCTCGCACACTGCAACGAACCGCAGCTGCTCTCGACGCCGACGTTCGTGTCGTGGCACGCGCCTCGTGACCGGTCACGGGCGAGTTCGGTGACCGAGAGCGGCGACGGGCCGGAAGTCCCGGCGACGGCGGTCCGAGGGCGCCGCACACCCACATTCAGCCTCGACACGGTGCCTGCCGCGCTCACGAACGCACACGTCACGGCCACATGGGCCGAGCTCGTTGTGCTCGGCGGCTCGGTGGTCTTCGTCGACGAGTCGCCGCGGCGGATCGTCGCTGCGCCCGGCAGTCGAGTCCCGATCATTCCCGGCGTCCGCCACCACGTCGAGCCCGACACGAGCGCCGAGTTCTACGTCCAGTTCTACGAGCGGAGCTAGCCGTGCTTTCGGGCTTTGCTCGTTGTCGGCACCAATAGCCTCCAAGACACATGCTGATGGCTGCGTCAGCACCACCGCTGTTGACCGAACTTGCGATTCTGCTGGTAGCAGGAACGCTGATCGCTTTCCTTTCTTCGCGGTTCGGTGTCTTGCCGATCGTCGGCTTCCTGATCGCCGGCGCGGTGATCGGACCCGGCGGCGCCATTCAGGTGGGCCTGACCACCGGAGTCGTCACAGCGATCGTCGCTGCCTTCGGCGTCGATTGGCGAACGTCGATCTTCACCTGCGCGACCACGCTGTCGTGAACGGCTTCGGGCCCCGGGCCCGCCGGATCGTGGCTGCCCTCGAGTTGGCGAACGTGCCCCACACCGTCGTCTCGATGGACCCAGCAGCGAGCAATGGGCAGCCGCGACGGGCCGCACGGTGGTGGCAGGCGACATGTCCGTCAATTCATCGCGGACCGGGCAGGCTTGCGAGACGCGCGGGTTGCTCTTTCGGTGGACAGCCCGCCGTTCGCCATCGAACAATTCGCTCGCATCGCACGTGAGCACAACCCTGAGATTGCGGTGCTCGCTTGGGCGGCCGACCCCGCCGATCTGGAGCGCGACGGGCTCGTCGACCATGTCGTCGCTGAACGGCAGGCTGCCCTCGATGCGCTCATTGTCCATGTTCTCGGTCACTTCGAAGTGCCCGAGCCGGACAGCGAAGCTGTCACGCACGCGGTCTTGCATGACGATGACTCCGAAGACGATCGCCCGAGTCACTGACCCCCAGGCATTCGTCCTGAGGCTCGTCGGGCTCGTACGTATCTTCAACGCTGATTGCCTTGGTCGGAGCGCCAGAGATCGCGTCGGCAGCTTGACCTCGCGAGGTTGCAGGTCAGTCTGTGAGCTGGCGGGATCGCGCCGCCTCGATCCTTTGTTGTGCGCCGGCGCGCTGTTGTTCGAACCGTTCCGGGTCCATCCGGCTGCCGAGTTCGGCGATCCGCAGGCCGTGGGTCTCGATGGGGGAGATGCCGGCGTCTGACAGCCCTTGGTAGCGGGTGGCCAGGGCTTCCTTCCTGCGTACCTGGTGCGGTTGGAGGTTGTCGAATTGGCGGGGTGTGATGGGGTCGTCGAGGGCGAGGTCGCCGGATGCGATCGCCGAGGCCACCAGTTCATCGCCGACGACGGTGCGGACGATGATGCCGTTGAACCCCTCGTCCTCGCCCGTCGGTGCACCCCCGGGCCAGACATCGGCCGCGGCGACGTCGGAGGCTTCGCCGAGGGCGTCGGGGCACAGCTTGCAGCGGGTCTCGACCTCCCAGCCGGACTCGTCTTCCCACATGTCCAGGTAGGTCTTGGCGTAGCGATCGCCGGCGGCGGTCTCGATGACCGTGGGTCCCGGGTTGCCGTGCCCGCGGTAGCGGAACAGCGTGACCTCGCTTTCGTCGACGCCGAGTTCGTGGAGGACCGCTTGCGACTTCGACAGGCGCGACTGGCCGCCGCAAACGAGCGCCAAGCGGATCACGCACAGCTCGTCGACCCGGGGGTCGGACTTCGAGAGGGCATGCACGGCCCCGAGATCGCAGGTCGGGCCTCGGCGACTGCGCCCGGGCAGGCAGCCAAGAGCTGGGTTCTTCGTGGTGCGTGAACGCGTCAGTAGTCGAGGGCCGCAGCGACCCTGCGGGAGTCATCTCCATCGTGACCCTGCCGCCGGTGAGCGCCTCGCACAGCCCGCAGCCCATGCACAGGTCGTTGGCGACGACCTCCGCAATGGAGTTCGCTGTGATGGGCGGCGCTGGCTCGTCGGTCATTGTGTGGTTCAGCGTGACACACGGGCGTGGGGGCGCGAACGAGCTGTCTGAGGCGGATCGGCGCCTCACTATGGTGGGCCGCGTCGAGGTGAACGTCTATGAGTGTCGGCGCCGAGTCCAACCCTTCCCCTCGAGAGCCACCGGTGAGGTCGTCGTCGCCGTCTTCGTGGCGTCGGCCCCGCTGGGCTGATGGGCGGTTGATCAGTCCGCGCGATGACGGGATCGCCGCGTGGATCAAGATCGGCTCCTGGTGTCTGGCCGCAGCCGGATTCTGGTTGTTCGGGTTGGCGGGCATTCCGACCAGTGCAACGGTGCCTGGGGCCGGGTTGGTGGTTGTGCTGTTGGTGGCTGTGTCGGTTGGTGCTCTGCGGGTGGTGAACGTTCGGGCTCTTTCGGTGGCTGAGCGTGGGTCGTGGGCCGTTGCCCCAGTCGAGTACATGTTGCTCGACACTGCTGGTTCGACGACTTGGTGGCGGGCGGCACGTTGGCCGTTATGTGGCCGCCGGTGGCGTCATCGCCTACATCGCCGGGTTCGCCGCGCCGGTGTTGTTGTCCTTGGCACTGTGGGCGCTTGGGCGGATGAGCGCGCCGGATCTCGGCGTTTCGTCATGGTGGGGATCGTTGGGCTCCGCGCTGCTCATGCCGCTCGCCGCGGTGTGGCTGGCGTTCCGGCGCAGCGTGCGGCTGGGTGCTGCGTTGTTCGCCGCGTCGATGTATGCCTCGTTCGTGTTCGGCTACCTGCTCCACTTCGTCATCGACAGCCCAGACCTGCACTCGAATGTCGTCGGTGACGGCGCCGGCGTGTTCTTCCACACGGCGCTGAGCCTGGCGCTCATCGAGTTCGTCGGTTTCGCGATCGGGCTGGTTGCCGCGGTACGACGGATTCGCTGAGAGCTGTGCGGGCAGTGTCGCGGTGGGCTCGACGGCGAAGCAATGCTCGACGCTGTCGGGCATGGGGACTATTTCCTTGCTTTCGCGAATGGCACCACCTAGGGTGAGCACTTAGACCACCCGGCCCTTGAGGGGCCGGGTTTTCTTTTGCCTACCAGCCCGTCGGTTTGGACAGGGTGCCGACCGGATCGGGGAGTTGGCAGCTGGTGAAGTCAGTCGCACTCAGCTGTCGCCACCAGTGGCCGCCAACGCCGTCGTTGGGTTGACCTGCGAGATCGCCTGCAAGCCATCGGTTGCTTGGGTTGACGGTTCCCACTGGCACGCGCAGACGGCTTTCGCGAACGGGAAGGCTCAGGTCGCTGTCATTCGTGATCACGACGGCTGCGTCGACACGTTCCGTCAGCACGTCAACCAGGAGCTGCGAAGCGAGGTTGACATCGGCCCCCTTCTCTTCGCTGCGGATATGTGACGCCATGAAGACCGCATCGGGGACATCAACGCCCGAGGAATCCTGCACCATGATTGGCCACTGCGATGTCACGACCTTCGGTTTGCGGTCTCGGCCGGCGACAGCGAGTGGTGACCGCACGACTCGTGCAACGAATCTGCCCACCAGGATTCGGTCAAACGATTGGTGGTGCCGCAGCGCCGCCACATAGCGGTCTTGATGACTCCTGCCGTTGCTGTTTCTGCGCCCGTCAACGAACGCCGTGCAGTACACGACTCGATCCAGCACCGCACCTTGAGCAACCCACGACGGGACTCCACCGATCAAGCGCAATGCGAGTTGGCGGAGGTCGAGCCAGCGCCATCCGGCCTGGCTGCGTCCGCAGATTGAGCGCCCTCCGTAGAACAGGTTCAGTCCGTCGATGTAGGCCCCGACTCTCATCAGTCACCTTCGCTCGCGAGGTTTGAACACGAGACGGTTGCACAGACTGTGCCACGCGGCCTTCTACTTTTCTCCTGACCGGACTGCTGACGCTGCGCAGGCGCAGGGAGCGGTCCGTCGCCGGACACGGCGTCTAACCGGGCGCAGCGTGGGCTGGGGGTCAGTCGGGGATCCAGTCTTCGGTTTGGAGGCCGAGCCCGTCGGCGATGCGGTTGGCATACGCGTAGTAGCCGACGACTTCTGTGATGTCGAGGATGTCCCGGTCGCTGAAGCCGGCTTCGCGCAGGGCGTCGACGTCGGCGTCGCTGGTCGCGGCTGGGGTCTGGGTGAGCTTGACGGCGAATCGGAGCATGGCGGTGCGCTTGGGCGACAGCGGGGCGGTGGTCCAGTCGTGCTCGACGGCGGCGACGAGTTCGTCGTGTTTGAGGAGGCGGCGCAGACCGCGCCGGTGGTGGACCACTCAGTAGTGGCAGTCGTTGGTGAGGCTGACGACCAGGGCGATGAGCTCGCGTTCGGCCTTGCGCAGCGTGGCGGTGCCGGCCATGGCCGACTCGTATAGGCCTTGGTGTGCAGCCATGGAGCGGGGGTTCAGCGAGTGGATGGCGAGGATGTTGTCGACCCGGCCGTAGGTGGGGTCCACGACCCGGGGATACAGCTCGCCGAGGGGGCCGTCCCAGGCGTCGTCAGGAATGACCGTGATGCGTGCCATGAGCCAGCGTGACACACGAGCAGGCGAATCCGTGAGCTGGCGACTCCGCGGTTGCTCGTAGCCGCCGCGCTAGAGGTTCGTCACGCGCAGGGCTCGGTCCTCGGTCTGGAGCGCACGCGCGATCAGGCTGCGATGGCACGTCCGATGGTCGCGTTCGAAACACAAGAGGGCTACGTGCTCGTTTCGCAGCACTTGTTTCAGGTGCTTCAAGTCTTCCGCGCCGTCGGCGAGCAGCCGATTGTCAAAGAATCTGACGGCGCGTTCATCGCCTGAACGGAGAGCGGCACGATTCTCCTTGGGATTGCCCAGTTCCTTCAGGTGTTCGTAGGAAATTCCGGACTCTGCAAGCGCCTCGTGCAGCTTGCGCTTCGAGAAGCCTCGAATACGGCTCACCGCGTTCTCGCGAACATCGACGACCAGCGTGACGCCTGCCGCAGCGAGGACTTCGATGAACTCGGCGATGTCGCGTCCCTGGTAGCCGATGGTGCCGATGCGATGGAGGCTCGAATGGGCAAGCCTGTGCTCCTGGCCGACAGACATGCGGGCTGCGGAGCCGTCTTCGCATTGCATCGTCAGCCGGCTCAACCCTCGCCGACGAGTCCGACGTACTGAGCGACTCTCGTTTGGGTCTCGGACAGTTTCTGCGGTGTAAGCGTTCCGCTCAGATCGCCGAGTCGTCGCTTCGCAATCGGCTGCAATGCCGGCACCCTGATCCACGATTTCTTGACGCAGCCAGACTCGCCTGCACCGAGCTTCACGCACAATCTCGTTCGGGAGGTCGTGGAGCTTGACAATGGGCACCCCAGCACGAGGCTCCAATCCTGCTCCCCATTGAACATCGCTGCGCTGAGCACGACGAATCGTCTCCCGTCCGGGTGCGGGTCATATTCGTCGCCGAAGGTGATGTGCTCATCCGCGACAAAGTAGATGCCGCCAGCGACGGGGGAGCGCTGCACTATTCCGCAAGGAGAATGCGGTTCGCCTCAGCGCGTGCCGTCTGGAGTGGCACCAACAGCTCTTCGCTGCAGCCCGCGGGTGCCGGTCCGTCTTCGTCGTCGTGAGATTCGAGTTCTGTCAGCCGCCGCTGCAGTTTCCCGACAACTCCGGTGATGTCGGGCAGCGGTGCGCTCTCGCCGAGGTCAAGGAAGCCGCCGCGTTCGCCACCGTCTTGAGCTTCGAGCATCGGCTCAGTCTCGTACGTCAGGTCCTTCAGTTCCGTGGCACTGAGGTGCCCGTGCTCGGCCAACACCGCGTCGAGGTGTGCGATGTACCGATCGGATTCGTCGAGGAGTTCGACTGAGCGTGCCGGAGCAGACAAGCGGTACTCGGGCTTGCCGTACCAGTTCCACGTTCGGTTCATTGTGACGTGCCCTGCCGCGACGAGATCGTTCTCGACGTTCAGAAGCCGATCTGAGAACGGGCCATGTTTCAGCCACTGCCAAGCGACCCCCGACCCTGGCGCGCCGTCATGGTTGATGGATCGCAAGTCGGCCAAGTACAGGAGCTTGGCGACCTTCGTGCGGCTCATGCGCAACTGTCGCGATGCGGCCAGCCCGAGCAGTTCGCGTATGGCTCGGGCGGCTCGCGTTGCGTCCGTCCGAAGCCGAGCCACGATGCCAGCGTAACCACCCGTCGCTCGAATGGGCGGTGCCCCTCGACGTCTCAACATGTCGAAATGCTGCAGGAGGGGTGTGACATCGAGCCATTTCCACGGCACGCCGTTCAGACACGGCAGTCACGTCGACAGGTTCACTTCCTGCAACTCCGGGAGTAGGAGGACTTCTCGCTCAGTAGATGTATTCGAAGCCGAGCTTGTCGCAGAGGTAGGCGTGGTTGTCGCGCAGGTGCCGGGCGGGAGCGCCGATCTGGCGATATCGGCTCAGCGCCTCCAATAGCAGGATCTCGAACGCGGCCCAGTTGAGGTCGCTGTCGACGTCCCGTCTGTAGCCGATGACGGCGCGTGCTCGGGTGTTTTCCTGGAACGCCTTCAGCCGTGTCTCGGCGGCCCGCATGACCGAGCACGAGCCGAAGTGGATGATGCGGCCGTCGGCGCGTCCGTCGGTCATCGCCTCAAGGTCTTCCAGCGAGACGTAGCGCTTGCCGCCCAGCCACAGGCTGCCGGGCCCGCCGTGGAAGCCGAAGTAACCGACTTGGTAACCGGCGTAGCGCTTCTGGAGCCACTTGTCGACGTAGTGCTCCAGTTCGGGCACGGTGGCGACGTTGCGGCGGATGCAATCGATCTCGCCAATGTCTCGCAGGGCGTGGAGCATCGGTTCGATGCTCCATGGATCACGCCGGGAAGCTGATCACCGACGTAGCTGGCGCTTCGAAGCCGGATTGCAGCCCACGAGCCAAGCGTCAGGGCACACAGGGCCTTTGGAATCTGCGCCCACTGTTGTGGGCGACGGGCGCCAAATGTCTCTTCGCTCGACCCAATCTGGTGGTAGTGATGGTGTTCGACAGCCCCATGGACTGGAGTGGACCCTGAACGGAACGCAAGAATTCGACCTGAGCCGACCCGTCTACTCGCTGACCGACGCGGCGGAAATCCTTGCCGTCAACCGAAGCACGCTCGGTTGGTGGCTCGAGGGTGGCGAACGTCGCGGTCGCTACTACGGACCGGTCATCCGGGCTGAAGCGACTGGTGAGACCAGTCTCACTTGGCCCGAATTCGTGGAAGCAGGGCTCCTGCGGCAGTACCGGCGCAAGCTCCGTGTCCGGCTCCACGAGATCCGGAGCTTCGTTTCCGCCCTCCGGGACGAGTTGGGGGTGGCGCATCCTTTGGCATACGCGGCGCCCTGGGTTGGCGAGGGCCGGCGGCTTCTTGTCCGCTTCCAAGAGCTATGCGAGCTGCGTGGCGAGCTGCGTCTCATAGCACTCGTTGACGGTCAACCGTTGCTGCTTCCGCCTGCTGACTCGTTCGTGAAGCGAGTCGAATGGGAAGGAGATCAGCCGGTCGCTTGGCGACCGCATGCCGATGATGCGTCGCCAGTTCGGTGCCGACCAGATCGGCGGTTCGGACGGCCAGCCATCGCGGGCATCAGCACGTCGGCAATCGTTGAGCACCTCGACGGAGGCGAGACCGAGAGCGAAGTGGCCGATCAGTTCGACCTCGCGCTCGCGAGCGTCAGGTGGGCCGTCGCCTACGAGACATCGCGTGTCGCAGTGCACGCCGCGTGAAACCCGCCATCACTCGTGACGGGAGAATCAGTCAACGGGTTGCGGAGGTGGGTGCCATCGTCCAACACAATGCACGCTTGGTCGTGCTTACAAGCGCCGACGCCAAGACGGTGTGGGACCAGCTTGAGGTTGTGATGACCCAATGGCGGCGGATCGAGAAGTTGCACGAGCTGCAGGGGCCGTTCATCTACCGGGCGAGCCGCAGCAAGCTCAACGCCGTGGCGCTTCCCTGAGAGAGAATGCTGGGCCTATTGCGCAGTCCGGCGCTGCGGGTCAGTCGGGGATCCAGGGTTCGGTTTGGAGGCCGAGCCCGTCGGCGATGCGGTTGGCGTACGCGTAGTAGCCGACGACTTCTGTGATGTCGAGGATGTCGCGGTCGCTGAAGCCGGCTTCGCGCAGGGCGTCGACGTCGGCGTCACTGGTGGCGGCGGGGGTTTCGGTGAGCTTGACGGCGAATCGGAGCATGGCGGTGCGCTTGGACGACAGCGCAGCGGTGGTCCAGTCGTGCTCGACGGCGGCGACCAGTTCGTCGTCTTTGATGAGGCGGCGCAGACCGCGCCGGTGGTGGACCACTCAGTAGTGGCAGTCGTTGGTGAGGCTGACGACCAGGGCGATGAGCTCGCGTTCGGCTTTGCGCAGCGTGGCGGTGCCGGCCATGGCCGATTCGTAGAGGCCTTGGTGTGCGGCCATGGAGCGGGGGTTCAGCGAGTGGATGGCGAGGATGTTGTCGACTCGGCCGTAGGTGCGATCAACGACCCGGGGATACAGCTCGCCGAGGGGGCCGTCCCAGGCGTCGTCAGGAATGACCGTGATGCGTGCCATAAGCCAGCGTCCCACACCGGCAGGGCATCGGCCGTACCGGGCCACGCCTCGCTTGGAAACAATTCTTCGGCGCTTCGGGTCGTCGGTACATTGAGGCACAGTTCAGCGTCGGTGAGGCCCGTTCGCGGCCGAGGACTCGGAGCCAGATCAGATCGATGACCGCTTACGAGCCCCTCTCGGCACGCTTGAGCGCCGCCTTCGACGGCTGCTACGAGGCTCATCGCGCCTCGGCCCTGTCGGGCGTGCCGCAGTCGACGGTGTACCTCTGGGCTCGCAACGGGCTCGTGACACCGTCAGTGTCACCCACTCGGGTGAAGCTCTGGTCCTACGCCGACTTGATGGCACTGCGCATCGTCTATTGGCTGCGACATCCGAAGTGCGAGATAGAGGGGAGTGTTCCCGCGAGCCCGATGCCGCGCGTGCGTGAAGTGCTGGCCGAGCTGGAGCAGCTCGGCATGGATATCTGGGACGACAGCGGCGGCCGGCTGACGTCGCCGTTGCGGGTCGATGCCTCCGGCAAGATCTGGGTGGACGTGGAGGGCATCCCTCATCAGGCGGGGCAAGCGGCGATGCTGGAGTCATTGGACCTCTTGGGTCCGTTCGATGTCGCCGACCGTCGAGGACCCGATCTCATCCGTCCCCGCCCAAGCCTGCGCATCGTTCCGGGCAGGGTTTCAGGCGAGCCACACCTCGCCGGGTCACGCATCACGACCCTGTCCGCCGCCGCTCTCTACGAGAGCATCGGCGACTACAAGGCGATCGCCGACCTCTACCCGGGCTTCGACGCGGAGGCATTGAGGGATGCAGTCGAGTTCGAGAGTTCATTGGCTGCGTGATGCAGCTCCCGCTGGATCACAACTTTCCTGAACCGATCGATGCTGCAGAGCAGCGTGGTGCATTAGGTACCGGATTGCGGTACCGTATGTCCATTCCTCCCCGCCGTCCCGGCCTCGCCGGGCCTGGCGGGGTTATTTTTTTGGCGCCGTGGCCAGCACAGCGATGAGCATGTCGGGCACGAGGGTCGTGGTCTTCTTGGACTACCAGAACGCTTGGCACACCACCCGAGCGCTGTTCGTGCCGGCAACGTCGCCGTCATGGCATGGCCACGTGCATCCGGATCGGCTGGGAGAGCTGTTGTGTCGCCGAGGCGACGCCGTGGACTCTCGCCGCTGGCTCGCAGAAGTGCGGGTATACCGGGGCCAGCCGGGGCCGCGCAGCTCCGGGCGGTTGCGCTCAGCGTTCGGCCGTCAGACCGCCCACTGGGCCGGCCTCGACGGCGTAAGCGTTCACACCCGCCCTATGCGCTACTGGCCTGACGGCCGCACCAACGACGGCCGGCAGCGGTGGCGCGCCGAGGAGAAGGGCGTCGACGTGCTGCTGGCGCTGCACTTGGCGCTGGGTGCCCGTGACGACCTCTACGACGTCGCCGTGGTGGTGTCTGCCGACACTGATCTGTTGCCTGCCATCGAGGAAGCGGTGCGCCTCGGCAAGCGTGTTGAGACCGCTACTTGGTGGGCACCGCCCCAACCGCAGAGGGCGCTGCGCATCCCCGGCCGTTCGTTGTGGAACCACTATCTCGACGCGGGCGACTTCGACGCCGTGCGCGACGACACTGACTACTTGGCGTTGCCCTGAGCGGCGCCGGTGAGGACAGGTCCTAACCGTCGGTTCGCACAGTCGACGCTTGTGGATTGCGCATAGCCCCAGCGTCGATGACGGGGCTCGGGTTGTTCAAGTGACAAACGGCACGATTCAACGGGTTGAGCAGTGGCGAGGCACTGTCTGACCGGTCAGCGCTCAGTCTGTGCTGACCGCGTCTCGACTGCTCAGGCGTGCATCTCGAAGCGGCCGTCGCACATGTCGAACCGGCCAGGAGTCGTTTCTGCGCGTCAGCCGGGGGCCTCTCGCTTGCAGCGAGACCTGAGCGCTGGTCAGTCGCTATCGCCGGATTCCGGCGGCACGTCTGCATCTTGAATTGCGGGCAGAGTCATCTTCTGACGACGTTCCCGTTGCGCGACGTATCGGCCGATGAGGTTGACACCAACCAGCGGCGCGACAGCTGTGACGATGACGGCGATGCCCTAGGACGAACGGTCCGTGCGCCGGTCGTTTCCTCGAACCACAACGCGCTCAATTTCCTGGCGGTGCTGACCCTTGTCGATGATGTCGTCGACGATCTTGTGGGCAATTTCGGGGTGCCTGTCGGCTACGTCACCGATGACTTGGATCATCGACGGCACGAACAGTTGCACCTGTCGGATGCTCTGACTGATCGAGATCGCGGTCAGCGAGGTCTCATTTCTTCTTTGGGATTCGCTGCCGCGGATTCTGACGGTTCGGGAGTGACCGGCATAGGGAGCGCTTCGACCGGATCGTCGGCGTCTGACCTCGGTTCGTTCACTCGGGGAGAGGTCTCGGCGATGTCATGAGCGCTGCGTGCGCATCCTCCTCCATCGTCGGCCAGTCTTGGAGGATTGCGGTCAGGAGATCGTGTTCTGGTTCGTCGCTGAGGTTGTAGTCGTCGTAGACACCCCAGAAGTCGAAGATCCGAGCAGCGCCGTGCAACCCGCTCGGCGCAGCGAACATTTAACCGGTCCGTGGACTGATCCTCGTCGCTATGGCGCGCACCCTATTCCCGCTCGATCTCGGCCTGCGCCGCATTTGCAAGGGTAAGCGGCACGTGGATCGTGGTGCCATCGCTCGTGTGCTCCGGTCCATCCTGTCGAGCTTGATCTAGAGTCCGACGCCGTGCGTGAGCCCAAGAGCGGGACCCGCAGGATGAGAGCGGCACGCACCGACGATGCGTGGCTGGCCCGGCTGGACTCGTTCACTCCCGACGCGCAGCTGTTCTGGCAGGACGAGCAGGCGCAGCTGCTACTCGAACACGTGTGGTGGCGGGATCTGGGCCGCTGCGGCATCTGTGGTGAGGAATTGTCGCTCGTGGGTGCCGAGCTGGATTGGATCGTGCCGGCCGGGCTCGGCAAGTTGGACCTCGCCGATGGCACGGGGTATGTGGGTACGACGTTTCAGAGTCGTCGCCATCGTCGCCAGAACTTGCAGGCAGCTCACCCTCACTGCGCCGAGAACAAAGTCGGGGTGTGGGAGATCGCCCAGTGGCGTAGCCGCTTCATGCCCTTGACGGATGTCGCAGAGGGATTGTTCGCAGCGGACTCGTTGTGGCTGCCCGCCATTCCCGTGGAGTTGCCCGACTCGATGGCCGCCGACCTTGAACGGCAACGGCAACGCAATTGGGCGCAGTACATCAAGCAACGCGCCCGCATCGGGAACTACTTGCCGGAGGCGAGTCGACGGCGACGCGGAGTAGCTCGAATCGTGGACATGTTGGTTGCGTTCACCATTGCCGGTCTGCTGCCGTCGTGGGAGGCGCTGGACAAAGTGCTGGACGATGTCCACTACGGGCTGATTCTCGCTGGGGTGTGGGTGCTGTATGAATGGCCGCAAACGGCTCTGTGGGGAACGACTTTCGGCAAGTGGCTCACGGGGATCCGGATCGTGCGTGTGGCGGGAGACGCCCGAATCGGGTGGATCCGGACGGCGCTTCGACTGGTTCTCCCCGCAATGGCTGTGGCATTGCTGTCCTGGTTCGGGATTGCGATCGCCTTGCTGATCTACGCCACTTGCTTGCTAAACCCGGCCAGACGTGGCCTGCACGACCTGATCTCTCGATCAAAGGTCGTGGAAGTCTGAATCGTCAAATCTGTCGAGGCTGCCGCGCGGCCTCAGCGCTCCGGTTTCCCTGACGGCGGCGTGCTGCTCACCGGAGCATTTGCAGAGGTGCCCGCTGGGCCGGGAAATCGGATTTGCCCTGCTGCAAAGGAGCGAGTGTTCCTCGGTTGGGCCGACACAGTGGCCCCAACGCTCCATAGCGCGGATAGTCCGAGGCGCCACCGGTCGCTACCGTTTGAGACTGGTCTGCACGGAGGGAAGTTTCCCATGGTTGAAGTTGTGTCACTCGACGAGGTTCCGCTGCGCGATGTTTGGCCCGACGAAGCCCGGGACTTCACACCATGGCTGGCCCAGCACCCGGGCCATCTCGGCAAGGCGCTCCAGACGGACCTGGAACTCGAGGGCGACGAGGTCGCGGTCGGGCCGTTCTCGGCAGATGTCGTGTTTCGGGATGCGAACACCGGTCACCGTCTCGTCGTCGAGAATCTCCTCGAGGCGACTGATCACGATCACCTTGGGAAGCTGATCACCTACGCCGCAGGATTGGAAGCGCACTGGGCTGTCCTGGTGGCGAAGGCGTTCCGCCCCGAGCACCGGTCTGCGCTCAACTGGCTCAATTCGCTCTCGGGCGAGGGGAGCGGCTTCTTCGGAATCGAGGTCCACGCCGTTCGCATCGGCGACTCGCCTGCTGCGGTCCAGCTGGAGGTTGTTGTCGAGCCAGACGACTTCTCGCGCCGCGCACGCGCCGCAGCGAAGACGATGTCCGCGTCGACTGCTCGCTACATCGAATGGTGGGCAGAGTTCCTTCCGGCGTTTCACGAAGCGCATCCCGATTGGAGCAACGCAAGGGCTCCATCGTCCACCAACTGGATGAATTTTCCGAGCGGGAAGAGCGGTGTTCGTTACGACCTCAGCTTTGCCTACCCAACCGGCGCTTCGAACTACAGCCTCCGAGCTGGGTTGTACATCGACGATGGAGACTCGGTGTACCCGGCGCTGGAGACTCAACGCGTGGCGGTCGAAGCGGCACTCGGTTTCACGCTGCAGTGGGAGCCCATCGAGAATGCGCGGGCTTCACGGTTCTGTGCCTACCTCGATCCTGTTGATCCTGCTGACCGGGCGAGTTGGCCGGCGTATCGCAACTGGGCCATCGAGACCCTCGGCGAGCTACGCCGAGTCTTCGCTGAACCGGTCCGCAACCTGACGTAACACGCGAAGCGCGACCACTACCTCGAAGCGCTGGTTGGCTGCCGCCGCATGGCACCGCTGTCGCGGGGTTGAAGACCGTCGGTGGCGGCATTGTCTGGGCCGGTAAGTTGCCGTGGGTATGAGCGAGCGCGTTCCTTGGCCCCAGACAGGCGAAGTGCTCGCTGACGGCCGTATCGCTCTTCATGTGGGCAACATCTGGGTCGAAATGCATCCGGATGCCGACATCGGCGAAGTCATCTGGCAGAGCCGAGGTGAGCGTCACTCACGAGCGCTCACCCACCAACAGTGTCTGGCTGCGCTGCAACTCGCCCAGGATGATGCCGTCAATGGCGGCTTCGGCGCCAGTTAACGCAACGCAGCCCTGCGCATCGAGCGGAAACTCCGCGTTTGCCTGCGAGCGCTCGAGCGAGGCTGACCGGGTCGGGTCACCGCATGTTCCCAGGCGGCGCGGTTGTGTAACACGCTTGGTTACACTTTTGGTTATCGCCGAGCAACTGTCATGCGTCACGCCGCCGTTCCGGAATCCGCCGCTCGTCCTGACCGTGTTGGAGATTCGCTATCCCGATATTGCCGGGGGCCTCACCGTCGACGCCGTCGCAGCGATCAAGGAAGCGGTGCATGACAGCCTGCCGATCATGGTGTCGCTGGTCGAGCATCAGATCGGCGTGGCCATCGACGCACCAGCTCCGTCGCAAGTGACACTGCGCCCGTCGTCAAGGTTCTGTGCTCGCGACCAAACCACCGCGCTGGTTGTGAGGAACGACGCGCTGGTCCTGGAGACGACGGCCTATGCGGGCTGGGCCGAGCACTTCCGGCCACTGACGCGACTGGTCACCGAGGCGTTGGAGCGCATCTGCGCGCCCGACGGCGTGTTGCGGATCGGTTTGCGGTACATCGACGAGATTCGAGTGCCGGGCATCGGCGGCGAGTCGGAACACTGGGACGGCTACATCAACCCCCGGTTGCTGGCCGCGGCTGCTGCTGACCTGAGGCCGGCCGGGATGAATCCGACGGCTTGGCAAGGCAACATCCAGTACCAGACCGACGCTTCGTGCGCTTTGACCGTGCGCTATGGGCCTCAGACGGGCTACGCCGTGGACCCCGAGGGGCCGACCCGGCGCAAGTCGGTGCTCCCATCTGGGCCGTATTTCTTGCTTGACTCCGATGCGTTCTGGACCAGCGACAATGAGATTCCCGAGTTCGCGGCAGATGGCATCCTCGAACGCTGCGATCGGGTGCATCAGGCGGCGAGCGACTTCTTCAAGATTGCCGTCACCGACAAGCTGCGCACAGAAGTGTTCGATCAGCGCACGGAGGACCCAACATGAGCACTGTCAGCCGCATCGAAGACGAGCCCACCGGCGCGTCGGTCGGCCATGCCCCGCCTCGCCTGGAACGGACCAGGACGATTCAGGATGTCGTGGACGACATCGGGTTCCTGCGCAACCACAGCGAGCTGCTGGTCAACGATTCTCGGAACCTTCACGAGTCGATCGGGCGCATGCACTCCGACAGCCTTGAGGAGGAACTGCGCTCGACAACCGTGCGTCACGCCCGGGAGCGCTTGCCGGCGCTGTTGGATCGGCTCAGCACGTTGGGGTTCTCGTGGCGGGACATTGCATGGATCTGTGGAGTCTCAGTGCCCGCCGTCCGCAAGTGGCGACAGGGCGAGTCAGCGACGGGCGAGAACCGGCAGCGCGTCGCACGTGTCGTTGCGCTGTGCGAGATTGCGGCAGAGCGCTACCACATAGCGGATGTTGCAGGTTGGCTCGAAACGCCAGTCCACCCAGAGGCACCGATCAGCGGGCTCGACTTGATGGCGTCTGAACGCTTCGATCTCGTTCTAGCGCTGGCCTGCGAGCAGCCCGGCGACCCCGAACAGGTCTTGGACGAGTTCGAACCTGACTGGCGCGTTCGGTATCGCTCGGACGTAGAGGTGTTCACAGCGGCCGATGGTCGGCCAGGCCTGCGACTCACCAGCCCTGACAACTAGAGCGCCCCAGTTGTCTGCTGAAGCGCTTGAGGCCCCAGGCTCGCCGTCGGACCTGTACCTCGCGTCTTCGCCCGCAGAGGTGGAACGAGCACGCCCTTTCATGACGGGTGACGTGTTCAGAGGAATCACCATTCCCGGCACGACGCCACATAGCGAGGGACTCGGCATTGTGCTGACCCACCCCGCGACCGAGCGTGGCGCCGAGCGTCACACATCCGTTGAGGCGTTTCATGAGTGGGTCCGTTCTTCCGACGCATCCGGAACGTCGCGGTCGGCACACGGCCTACTTCGGTCACTAACCGACAAGCCCGATGTACTGAGTGACTCTCGTTTGAGTGTCGAGCAGCTTCTCGGGTGTCAGCGTTCCGCTCAGATCGCCGAGGAGTCGCTTCGCGATTGGCTGTAGCGCGGGCACCCTGATCCAGGACTTCTTGACACAGCCGGACTCACCCGCGCCGAGCTTGACGCACAATCTGGTTCGAGAGGTTGTTGAACTCGACAATGGGCACCCCAAGACGAGGCTCCAATCCGGTTCGCCATTGAATGCGGCGGCGCTGAGCACAGCGAATCGTCTCCCGTCTGGGTGCGGTTCGTGCTCATCGCCGAAAGTGATGTGCTCGTCCGCGACGAAGTAAATGCCGCCAACGACGGGGGAGCGCTGCACTATTCCGCGAGCAGGATCCGGTTCGCATCGGCGCGTGCCGACTGGAGCGGGATCAACAGCTCTTCACTGCATCCTGCAGGGGCCGGCCCGTCTTCATCGTCGCGTGATTCGAGCTCCGCAAGATGCCGGCGCAGGTTCCCAACAACTCCGGAGATATCGGGCAGCGTTGCATTCTCGCCAAGGTCTAGGAACACACCGCGCTCGCCCTCGGTTTGAGCTTCGAGCATCGGCTCGGTCTCGTAAGTCAGGTCCTTGAGTTCAGTTGCGCTGAGGTGCCCATGCTCGGCCAGCACCGCATCGAGGTGTGCGATGTATCGGTCGGTTTCATCAAGGAGTTCAGCTGCAAGTGTCGGGGCGGTCAAGCGGTATTCGGGTTTGCCGTACCAGTTCCATGTTCGGTCCCTTGCCACGTTGCCTGCTGCCACGAGATCGTTCTCGACATGCAAGAGCCGGTCTGAGAACGGTCCATGCTTGAGCCACTGCCAAGCCACGCCCGACCCAGGCACGCCGTCATGGCTGATGGACCGCAAGTCGGCCAGGTACAAGAGCTTGGCGACTTTCGTGCGGCTCATGCGCAACTCACGCGCTTCCGCCAGCCCGAGCAAGACCCTGATGGCACGAGCCGCTCGCGCTGCATCCGTCTGAAGCCGAGCCACGATGCCAGCGTAACCACGTACCGCTGAAATGGATGGCGCCCCTTGAAGTCGCAACATGCCGACAAGTTGCTCGAGGGGTGTCACATTCTCGCGGTCTCACGAATTGCCGTGCTGCTGGAGCGTCCTGTGTGTATGGGAGCGCCTGACAGTCCCGGTAGAGCCTGTGATCGTTGGGTTCAGCAGATGTACTCGAAGCCGAGCTTGTCGCAGAGGTGGGCGTAGTTGTCGCGCAGGTGCCGGGCGGGAGCGCCGGTCTGGCGATATTGGCTTAGCGCCTCCAGCAGCAGGATCTCGAACGCGGCCAGTCGCAGTGTCATGAGATCGCGGCGGTGGCCTCTCGTTGGGCTGTCGACGAGCCGATCGACATCGGGGCACATCCGCTGCGCTTGGCTCAGCATTTCGGCCAGATGACTCCCGATTCGGCTCGGTATGGGCCAGGTGATCTTCGTTCGTCTTCGCGACGAGGCAACGAGTCTGCCCAGGAGCCGCTCTCGTCGGGCTCGGCGCCGGTCCAGGCCCAGTAGTCGCATTCGATTCGGACGTTGCCGGGCGGGACATCGACGCCCACGAGGAGCGGATAGTGGCGGCCTTCGTGTTGGGCAGCCCCGATGACGCCGTCGGCTCCGGGTCCGAGTCCCGCATGTTCTGCTGGCACCCAGCCGCAGCCGCTGGTGGTGATCGTGGCGCCGGGAGTCAGCCGGAGCAGTGCATAGGAGACCCAGCCGGCGCGCTCGTAGTCGGCGCGGGAGATCACGACCGTGCCGGCCTCGTCGTACACCTCGAAGCGGCACGCGCCCGTTCCCGACACGGTTGCGTTCATGGCACGCAGGTCGCCCGCGGGAATTGTCTCGCCGGCCACGAATGTGCCGCCGTCGATCCATGTGCAGGCCAGCTCTGGGGATTTCTCGGCCAGTTGGTACCCGGCGGGGTTGGCGTCACCCGAGAGGCGCAGCGGTCGGGCGTCCAGCGGCAGCGAATCGCACGGCACCGAATCCAAGCCCCCCAACGACTCCAGCAGCCCGCACGCGTCACTGCCGTCGGGCAGTGCGTAGGGACAGCTCGCAGCCGCAATCGCGTTCTCGGGCGGTTCGGTGCTCGCTGCGGCCACGGCGGCTGGCGCCGTGATGCTCGACCGTGATCCCTCGTCGGCAGCGACGCTGGTCGTCGACGTCCCAGGCTCAGCCACGACGGCATCCGGCTCGCTCACCGCTGCAGGGGGAACGGAACCATCGGGTGCAGTAGACGGGCCGCTCGTGAGATTGTCGAACAAGCCCAGCAACAGGTTCAACGCCAGCAAGCCGGCACCGATCGTCACCGCAGCCATCACGAGAACCGCCAGCACCCGCGGCAAGAGTCCGCCCGTGCCCCATGGCAGCCATCCCCGGGTGGCGGCATGCAGTTCCCCGACATCTGTTGCGTCGCGGCCGAGCCGCACCATCAGCTCGGCCTTGGCGTCCCAGCTTCGGCGCATGGAGCGTGCCAGCTCGGCGTGGATTCGCCGGTATTCCTCCGGCGCGGCGCGGGCGACGGTCTCGTCGTTCTTGAACAGGCCGTTCCTCGTCAGATTGGCCGAACCCACCAGCACGCTGCTCGGTTCGTCGGAGCCCTCGGGATTAAGCGCGATCCACACCTTGGAATGCAGCATCCCCTCGGGCGCATAGCACCCGCGCACCGACACGTCTTCACGCGCCAGGAACGCCAACGCTGACTTCTGATCTTCTTCGGACCACCGATCGAACCCTGTGCGGAGGTCTCCGATCAGCAGCCGAACCGGACGGTGACGTGTCCGCTGATGGAGCCAGCCCAAGCCGAACGCCGACCCGTACCCCGTGCCCACCTGCAGCTCGCCCCGAGAATGACGGCTCAGGAAATCGTCGATCACACCCGCCGCGGCACGCCCTCCTGACACAGACACAGCCGCAGTTTGCCCAGAACGGGACGCTGTCGGCCTCTGTGCCACCTCCCGCTCAGCCCTGTCGTGAGCGAGCTGTCCTTACCGTTTGGAGCCGGTCTGCACGAAAGGGTCGAATCCCATGGTTGAAGTTGCGTCACTCGATGCCCCTGATCGCGCAGTGGAGTACCGGGACTGCGGGCTGGGGCAGACTGCTGAGAGAGGTCCGGCATATCTGGCGACGCGCAGGGGAGTGCAGCCCACAAAGATCTTGACGGAAACCCATTGCTTGTCAGACTCGCGGGCCGCAGGATGTCAGAGTCCAGTGACGACAGGGGTGCATTGTGGACCGACGCTGGTTGGTAGTCGATTGCGAGACGACGGGGTTTGGGAAGCGCGATCGGATCGTCGAGATTGCCGCGGTTGAGGTGGACGTGGACACCGGCGATGTGGTTGATGAATTCGACACCTTGGTGAACCCGGAGCGCGATGTAGGTCCGACGAACGTGCACGGCATCACCGCTTCAATGGTCGAGGCTGCGCCCACATTCGCCGAGATCGCTGCTGCGTTGGCTCGCCGTATGCATGGCAGCACCTTGGTGGCGCACAACCTGTCGTTTGATTCCCGCATGCTCAGCCAGGAGTTCGGGCGGATCGACACGACTTTCGTTGCGGGGTCGGGCTATTGCACCCTCAGGGCTACGTCGGAGAAGCTCGGCGTTGCATGCCGACGCCATGAAATTGCGGCTACCGAGCAACATCAAGCCTTGGCCGACGCGCGCGCCACAGCAGTTCTGCTCACGCGGGTATACGAGGCTGAGGAAGCAGACGGGAGTGACCAGGGCTTGGCCCCATGCCACATCGGCTACATCGATGGGAGTGGGACGCCCCGTACACAGCGGCGCACGGGCATGGGCATGGTTTCCAACGAGATGGTGCGCACCGTCAGCAAAGCCCACTACCCCTACTCCGATGAGGCGATGTTGGCGTACCTGGACATGCTCGACTGGGTGCTCGACGATCACGTGATCACTGCGGATGAGCGCCGTGAACTGACTGAGCTGGCGCAGGACCTTGGAGTCAGTCCAGCGCAGGCACGGCTGGCCCACCAGCGATACTTCGATGCGGTCGTCGCCGCTGCGCTACGCGACCACGTCGTCACGCCCGACGAGCATGAGCTGATGCAGCTGATCGCCGTCGCGCTCGAACTGCCCGAAGTCCCGATTCCAGACATCACGGAATTGCCGTCCGTGAGCGGCATCGATGTCGGCGCACGTGTTTGCTTCACCGGGACAGCGGTAGTGGACGGCAGGCACTTTGAACGGGACGATCTGGAGCACCTCGCTACCAGGGCTGGCCTGCAACCAGTCGGGTCGGTAACAAAGAAGGGCTGCGACTTGTTGGTAGCTGCCGACGCCTCGAGCCTCTCAGGCAAGGCCAAGAAGGCGAGGCAATACCAGATCCCGATCATGGAAGTTTCCGACTTCCTGGACTGCATCAACTAGGACGAGTCCAACCACTTGCCGAGATCCGGAGTTGGCCGCCCCCGAACCGGTCGAGATGGGAAGCGAGAACCGGCTGAGTGGGACGATTCTCGGCGTCTACTGGTGCCTCGCGCTGCAGATGGTGCGAACGTCGCACGTGCGGCATCGCGTCCCAGGCGCAGGTTCGAACTCGCGGTTGCGAATCTTGTGGGCTGCTTCCTCAACTTTGCGTTCGGCGGACGCAATCGTGACGGTGTCGATCTCGATGCGTTGTCGGGTGCCCTTGAGATCGTGAAGGTAGGCACCGCGCACGTCAAGACCTTCTCTGCGACCGGCCTCGGCGTAGACCTGCAACTGGAGTTCGTAGGGATCAGTCGAACCATCGGTTGATGTCTTGTAGTCGACGATCGCGAGCGCGCTCGGGACTCCGTTCTCCTCGTCCAAGATGACGTCGGCGCGCCCAGACACAGTGACTGCGTCGAGGTGGAGCTCGAACGGACGCTCGGTTTCCCACACGCGGTGCAGATCGTCCTCGTGGTTCTTGATGTAGTCCTGAATGAGAACCTTGGCTGCATCCTTCATGGTCCGGTGGGCGGCCTTGTTGGCAGCCGGCAAGAAGAAGTGGTTGTCGAGCATCTGCTCAACGTCGCTCTCGGTCGGTACCGCCCCGACGGATTGCGTTTGCTCCGCGACGCGTCGCAGGAGGTGGTGTACGGCTCTTCCGTAGCCCAGTTCTGGGGCGAGCCGGGGTTGAAAGCCGATAAGGGTGCGGAGCCGGTATGCCATCCCGCAGTCGAGAAATGAAGCCAGATCGCTAAAGGTGACCGCAAGCGGGTCTTCGTCAGTCGAGGAGCGGGAGTCGACGGTTGGCAAGTCGATGTCGCTCGGGTCGATGTGGTGGGCGTTGAGTTCCGTCCAGTAGGGGCTGGGCTGGGCGGATTGCTTGGTGACCCGAGCGTGCCGCGAGACCGACAACCATTCACGCGCACGCGAGATCGCTACGTAGAACAGCCGGCGCTCGTCAGCATCAGAGCCCTCATATCGGGCGGCGTCGAATAGCCCGCGAGGAACGATCCAATCCCGCTTTCGTCCCATCCTGGAAGGTGGGAAGCGGTTCTTGGTCATCGAAGGGACGAATACTGCTTGCCACTCCAGACCCTTGGCCTTGTGAATCGTGGTGATGTCGACCGCGTCGACGGTGACATCTGGTTCACCGTCGAATCCGTCGTAGTTCCCATGGGCGTAGTTGACGATGTGAATTGCGAGATTCTTGTGGTACCACTCGCCGGCCCACTCACCCCCTACCTGCTCGCCGTAGTTGTCCGCGTCCTGTCGAGAACGACGCCGGACGCTCTCGTAGTCGGCGAGAAGCGACGTGAAGCGGGCAAGCGTGCCCAGCGAGCTGAGCCGGACTGGATCGTCGAGGTCCCAATTGCGAACTTCAAGGACGTCGATGAGGTCATAGAAGTCACCCACGAGATCGGCGGTTCGGTCCTCGTCGCGTGAAGTCGTACGCCACCTGCTGAGGTGGCGCTTCAGCCGGTTCACGTGCTGCTGATCTTGAAGTCCGAACACCGATTCGTGCTCCGCCAACAGTGACCCGAGTTCGACGCCACTGCCGGGCTCGTATGGCCTCCGCCAGTCAACGTCAGTCAGCCAGCAGTAAGTCTTGCCGAGCACCTCGGCTTCCGGCTGATCAAAGAGCCCCGTGCGGCCGCCGGGCTGAACCGGCACACCGCTTGCGTTGAGTTCTGCGAGCAGCTTCGAATAGGCCGCTCTGGTCCGCACGAGTACGCCGATGTCCTTGTACGGAAGACCCGCGTCATGCAAGTCGCAGACCATCTCGGCAATCCAGCTGGCTTCTGCCTGTTCGTCTTCCGCGTCCCACACGACCACCCGCGGGGCAGACCCAGCCGAAGGCCGATGCGACCGCATGGCCTTGGCCAGTCGGTCGGGGATGGATTTGGCGAAACTGTTGGCTGTCCTCACTATTTCAGGCCTGCTTCGCCGATTTGTCGTGATGGTGAAGCTGGTCACCGGCGCGTAGCGATCCGCGAACGTGACGATGTTCTCGACGTCTGAACCACGCCACTGGTAGATGGCCTGATCGTCGTCGCCGACGACGCACAGCTCGGTGTGCGGACCGGTGAGCCGCCCGATCAGTGTTTCTTGCGCAGGATTGATGTCCTGGTACTCATCGACGATCAGGTGTCGAAGTTGGTCGTGGACTCTTGCAGCGACCTCGGGACGGCCTAGCTCCTCAACAGCCGAGCGGATCTGCTGACCGTACGTCAGCAGCCGGTATCGGCCCAGAGCCGCGTAGTAGTCCGTGAGGACCGACCTGAATTCCTCGGGGAGCTCGTCGCCGTCCAGCAGCTCGTTTTCGACTACGTCGACGTTCTCGAGGAACCTTGCAACAGAGCGAAAGAGTCGGTTGCTCTCGTCGAACTGTCGAAGCCCAAGCCGGCTCGCCTCCCGGCATGCAAAGGCTGTGAGTTGATTCTCGTCGAGGACATCGAAGTTCTCATACTCGGGCACGTGCATCTGGAGCAGCCTGAAGCAATAGGCATGGATGGTGCCGACAAAGAGGCCGCTGAGCTGGTCGATGGATGCGGGCCCCATCCGGTCGACTACCCGAAGTTCGATGCGCTCCTTGAGCTCACTCGCCGCTCGCTCCGTGAAGGTGAAGGCGACGATGCCATCAGGCCGGACACCATCCGCCAGGAGGTCTGCGACTCGCTGGGACACCACTTCGGTCTTGCCGGAGCCAGCAGACGCGATGATCTGCAGGTGCGTGCCTCGGTGCTTGACGGCCTTGAGGGCCTCACCGTTCAACTGTGGTGTTGCGACCATTGCCTCCCACGCCCTCTCATGCGAATTAGGTCGACGAGAACCGACAGACTGGCGCATTCTGGCCGACAGCCGTTGGTCACGCGACCCCTGCGTGAGATGTCTCGGCTCGATGCCGTGCTCCGCGGACCGTCGTTACGGTGTGGACCCGGTCTGCACAAAGGGGACGAGTCCCGTGGTTGAAGTTGAGTCGCTCGAAGACGTGCCGCTGCGTGAGGTGTGGCCCGATGAGGCCCGGGATTTCAGTCCCTGGCTGGCCCAGCATCCTGACCACCTCGGCAAGGCGCTGCAGATGGATCTGGAACTGGAGGGTGGCGAGGTCCCGGTCGGGCCGTTCTCGGCTGATGTCGTGTTCCGGGATGCGAACACCGGACACCGTCTCGTCGTCGAGAACCTCCTGGAACCCACCGACCACGACCACCTGGGCAAGCTGATCACCTACGCCGCCAGGCTGGAAGCGCACTGGGCCGTGCTGGTCGCGAAGTCGTTCCGTCCCGAGCATCGCTCGGCACTGAATTGGCTGAATTCGCTGTCAGGCGAGGGAAGCGGTTTCTTCGGGATCGAGGTGCACGCGGTGCGCATCGGTGACTCGCCGGCCGCCGTGCAGTTGAACGTCGGCAAGCTCTAGCGGTGGTTGCAAGTGAGTTGAGTGTAGATGTCGTGTGCTGATGCCCAGTGGTGGAGTCGGCGGGGCATGTGGTTGAGTTTGTCCTCGATGACCGAGAGCCGCAGCTGCCCGATGTCGAGGCTGGTGCCTTTGGGGAGCCATCGGCGCAGCGGTGCGTTGGTGGGTCGCTGCCACGGCGAGCGCGGCTCGCAGAACAACACCTCGATGCCGAGCGCGGCCTCGATGTCGGCCCAGCGGGCCGTCTCGCGGCCTTGGTCCCAGGTGAGGGTGCGCACCAGCCCGCCGGGCTGGCGGCCCAGCGCCGCGGTGACCGCGGCGGCGACGGCCGGCGCGCTGTAGCCGGCGGGCAGGCCGCTGCGCGCGTCGTTCGCGTAGCACGCCCGATAGATCGTCTCCGCGCACACGCTCATGCCCGCCTCGCGCAGGTCCGCCGCCGCGGCGTGCGGGGACCACCTCAGCCTCAAGCGCTCATCGACCGCAGCGGCCAGCACCCGATCGACCGCCAGCTTGGAGACCCGAACGCGTCGCGCCCTCGCGCACGCCCACGCGTCCGCCGAGCGGGCGTCATAGCCCGCACGCCGCAGCGGGCCAGCTCGCGATGCACCGCCGACGGATCACGGCCCAGCCGGGCCGCTGCGTCCGCGACGCTGCGGCCCGCCCCCAGCGACGACTCGATGAACACCCGCTCATCCAAACTCAGCCTCGCTGCCATACTCGACACCTCCATCGGTCGGCTGCATGTGTAGGCAACGGTCATCATGACCGTTCACTTGCAACCACCGATGGAGTTCGCCAGGCCTTGGTGTGCCGCCATGGAGCGGGGGTTCAGCGAGTGGATGGCGAGGATGTGGTCGACCCGGCCGTAGGTGCGGTCCACGACCCGGGGGTGCAGCTCGCCGAGCTCCCCGTCCCAGGAGTCGTCGGGAATGACCGTGATGCGTGCCATGGGCCAGCGTTTCACACTGCTAACGGACCCCGCGAACCGCCCCAGCACCACATGTCATCGAGAATCAGCCGCTTGGCCCGATCAGGCTGGCCCTATGGTCGGCATGTGTCCGACGACATCGTGACGGCAGCTGAGCTTGAGAAGCTCAACCCGGCCGAGCGCCACGAACTGTTCGAAGCGAGCATCGTTACGGACCTCGATGAGGCACCCCAGCAACTCGTCGAAGAGGCGCGGACGCGGGTGCAGCAGAGGGTCGCGGAATCTGAGCCCCAGCGAGCGTGACCGCCCAACGTCGAGAGGTTCGCGCTGGGCTTCGATGAACTGCCAGCGTTGATTCCTGGACGAGATGACTATCGGATCTTGATCTCGACCGACAAGCCAGATTGACGGGCGCCCGTTGGTTGTTCGAGCCGTTACGCGCGTCTGGAGGTGTGGCTAATCGGCGAAGTCGTCGCCTATGTGGTCAGGTCCCGACAAGATCGGGGATGATGTCGTAGTCATGCCCACTATTTCTGAAGCGCTGTCCCGATGTCTCGCGTTAGACCTCGAGGTCGCTGGCGATGGCGGCCGCATCTACGCATTCGCGGGTGTGCGCGCCGACACGGGCCAGAGTGTCGTGTGGGCCAAGAATGCAAGATCGACTGCGCTCGACAACGCGAACCTCGTTGTCAAGGAGGGTGACGAAGTCGTCGGGAAAAGGCGGGTTGATTCTGCCGATCAGGCACTTCGGGATCTAGACGCCCTGGCGGAAGGTGCCGAGTTTGTCCTGGGCCACAATCTGATCGAATTTGATCTGCCGATCCTGCGAGCAGCAGATCCTGGACTGCGATTGTTGCAGTTGCCCGCCTTGGACACGCTGTGGATCAATCCACTGGCGTTTCCTCGGAACCCCTACCACCATCTCGTCAAGCACTACAAGGACGCTCCGCTGACGCGCAGCGAACGCAACGATCCATACCTCGACGCACGGTTGGCGTTGCAGTTGTTCATCGACCAGCGTGAGGCGTTGCACGAAGCGCCGCCGGAAACGCTGACGGCGTGGCACTGGCTGACCACCAGAGGCCCCCAATCGGCCGGCTTCGACCTGTTCTTCGCTGCGTTGCGAGGCTCGCAGAGCCCCAGCGCGTCCGGGGCGCGAGAGGCGATCCGCAGCCGCCTCGACGAACACGCATGCCAGACACAGCTTCGACGGGCGATCGCTGACGCCCCTGAGCACGGCTGGGTCCTTGCGTTCGCGATGGCGTGGATCTCGGTGTCGGGAGGAACCTCGGTGATGCCGCCGTGGGTGCGCCACCAGTTCCCGGGCGCCAGTCGGCTCGTTCGGAGCCTGCGCGACAACGCATGCAACGACGAGCGCTGCGCATGGTGTCGCGCTCACCACAATTCGGTGCAGGAACTCAAGCGGTGGTTCGGCTTCGATTCGTTCCGAGAGCAGCCCGCTGACCCGGAGTCCGATGAGTCATTGCAGCAGCGGATCGTCGAGACAGCGATGGCGGGCCAAGATGCGCTGGCGATACTGCCTACCGGTGCAGGCAAGTCGCTGTGCTACCAGTTGCCGGCGCTGTCCCGTTACGACAAAACGGGTGCGCTGACGGTGGTGATCTCGCCGCTCGTGGCGCTCATGGCGGACCAAGTGGCCGGTCTCGAGAAGCAAGGCATCACCTCGTGCGTCACCGTCAACGGGATGATGTCGCTGCCCGAACGCGCCGACGCGCTCAACAAGGTCCGGCTGGGTGATGCAGCGATTGTGTTGATCTCCCCCGAGCAGCTGCGCAGCCCATCGGTGCGCAGCGCCATGGCGCAACGCGAAATCGGTGCCTGGGTGCTCGATGAAGCCCATTGCCTGTCGAAATGGGGTCACGACTTCCGCCCCGACTACCGCTATGTGGGACGTTTCATCCGCGAAAAGTCCGCCAGTGAGCGAGCGCCGCCGGTGCTGTGCCTGACCGCAACTGCCAAACCGGAGGTCAAGACCGAAATCTGCGAGTACTTCGGCAGACACCTCGGTATCGAATTGCGCTTGGTCGACGGCGGAACCCGCAGGACCAACCTGAACTTTGTGGTGTCGCCGACGACAACTGCGATGAAGCTTCCAGACATCAAGATGACCCTGGAGCACCATCTGCCCCAGCACCTGCCGGGAGGGGCGATCGTGTACTGCGCGACCCGCAGGCGCACCAGCGAGGTCGCCGAATTCCTCGGGGCGCAAGGAATCGACGCTGACCGCTTCCACGCCGGCTTGCAACCCGAAGAGAAGAAGACCATCCAACAGCGCTTCATTGACGGCGAGCTTCGGGTCATCGTCGCCACCAATGCGTTCGGGATGGGGATCGACAAGCCTGACGTACGACTGGTCATCCACGCCGATATCCCATCTTCACTGGAGAACTACCTGCAAGAAGCAGGACGGGCCGGGCGGGACCAGCAGCAGGCGCACTGTGTGCTGCTCTACACCGAGGATGACGTGGAGCGCCAGTTCGGGTTGTCGGCGAGGTCGCGTCTGACTCGACGCGAGATCCACGGGGTGCTGCGCTCGCTGCGTGCCCTCGACCGCCGAAGCGGACGAACCGGTGAGGTCGTGGCCACGTCCGGTGAGATCCTCACCGAGGATGAAGCGGACGACTTCACCCGCGATTCAGCGACAGATGACACACGGGTGCGAACAGCAGTGGCGTGGCTCGAAGAAGCGGAGTTGTTGACCCGCGAAGAGAACCGGGTGAGCGTTTTTCCGTCGTCATTGCGCGTCGGCACCGTCGAAGAGGCCCGCACGAGGCTTGGCGGTGGTGACCTCAACGAGGGTCAAAGAATTGCGCTGTTGGCAATCGTGAAGGCGCTAATTGACGCGGACCCTGACGACGGCATTTCGACGGACGCGCTGATGGGAGTCGCCGGTCTCAATTCGGACAAGCTGCGAGCTGCCTTGTACGACCTCGAACGACGCGGGCTCGCCTCAAATGACACCGTCGTGACGGCGTTCGTTCATGTCGGCGTGCGACGGCCGTCCCGCAGCCGCCTCACCGAAGCCTCCGGCATGGAGGAAACCCTGGTCGGCCTGATGCAAGAGTCGGCGCCTGACCTGCCGCTGGACGGTTCGGCTCCGCTGAACTTGCGGGTAGCCGCTCAGCAACTCCACGACGCAGGTTTCGCCGACGCACGACCTGAGTTCATCGTCCGCACCCTGGGGGGCATTGCCCAGGACGGACGCGGTGATGGCGGCGGCAGAGGCAGCGTCACTGTGCGTAAGCACGGTGTTGAGAGCGTTTGGGTGACGCTCAAGCGTGAATGGTCCTCGCTCGAGAGCCTTGCCCAGCGCCGCCGTGGCGCAGCCGGCGTGCTCCTGAAGCACCTGTTGTCGAAACTGACGCCGGGAAGCCGAGGCAACGACCTGCTTGTCTCCACGACACTTGGCGACCTGCAGAAAGCAGTGGACGAGGCGATCAAGGTTGACCCGACGCTGCGTGCTGGCACCAAGGATGCGCGCAGGCTTATGGAGCGCGCACTGATGTGGCTCCACGAACAGGAGGTGGTCAGACTGAACAGAGGCCTCACGGTGTTTCGCCCCGCGATGACTATCTCGCTTGAGCCGGTGACACGAGGCTTCAGGCAAACCGACTTCACCGAACTTGACGATCACTACGGCCGCACTGTGCGGCAGATCCACGTGATGGCAGAATTCGCCGAGCAGGGCCTCACCAAGGTTGCCGACGCGTTGCGCTTGTCGCTCGACTATTTCGAGCTTGGCGACGACGAGTTCGTGCGCCGCTGGCTTCCTCGGCGTCGCGCCGAGATCGACCGTCCGACCACGGCGGCGTCGTGGAAGTCGATCGTTGGGAACCTGTCCAGCGCGCAGCGAGCGATCGTGGCAAGTGATCGCGAAACCACGAATGTGTTGGTGCTCGCGGGACCAGGCTCAGGCAAGACCAGGGTGCTGGTGCACCGCATCGCGTATCTCATTCGGGTGAAACGCCAGAACCCGCGGGGCATCTTGGCGCTCGCCTACAACCGGCATGCAGCGGCCGACGTCCGACGGCGTCTGCGCGAACTGATCGGTGATGACGCGAACGGCGTGATGGTGCTGACATGCCACGCGCTCGCGATGAGGCTCGTCGGGGCCAGCTTCTCAGGGACTGCGAGCCAGACCAGCGACAGCAAGTTCGAGGAGAAGCTCAACGAAGTCATGGCGAAAGCCATCGCGCTGCTGCAAGGAGATGAGCTTGAACCCGAAGAGGCCGAGGAGTCACGGACGCGCCTGCTGGCAGGCTTCCGCTGGATACTCGTCGACGAGTACCAAGACATCGGCGACGATGAGTACAAGCTGATCTCAGCGCTCGCGGGCCGAACCGCAACCGATGCCGACGCCCGGCTGACCCTGTTCACTGTGGGCGACGACGACCAGAACATCTACTCGTTCAACGGGACGTCGCCGGAGTTCATCCGACGCTTCGAGCAGGACTACGGCGCCAAGACCGAGTACTTGATCGATAACTACCGCTCCAGCGGTCACATCATCGACGCCGCCAATGCGGTCATTGCCCCGGCGACCTCACGCATGAAGGCCAAACACACGATCAGCAGCGACAGAGCGCGTCGGGGCGACCCGGCTGGAGGAGTTTGGAGTGAGCTGGATCGGGTTGCTGCGGGCAGGGTGCAGGTTCTGCCATCGGGGAACAGTTGGGTCTCCCAAGCGCAAGCGGTGATGGCCGAGCTGGGCCGGCTGTGCGGCCTGGCGCGTGACTGGGACTGGTCGCGCTGCGCGGTGATTGCGCGCGAATGGAGCCAGCTCGAACCGGTTCGCAGCATCTGCATACGGGACGACATCCCGGTGCAGCTTGCCAATGAGAACGAGATGAGCCTGTGGCACTTGCGAGAGACCCAGGCGCTCAGACACGAAATCCAACAACACGGCACAGCTCTGGTTCGAAACGGTGATCTCACGGCGTGGCTGGACCGTCAACCGTCGGGGCCGTGGACAGAGCTTCTGTCCCAAGCCATCGAGGAACATGACATCGAGACAGGTGGCGCCGAGATGCCGGCGGTCTCGGTCATTGAATGGCTGGCGGAGTGGTGCCGCGACACTCGACGGCGCCAGCGGGGACTGCTGCTGTTGACGGCGCATCGGGCCAAGGGCCTTGAGTTCGACCACGTGGCGGTGCTCGATGGAGGCTGGGACAGGCACGGCCGCGACGAGGATGCCGACGCACCTCGCCGCTTGTATTACGTGGCAATGACCCGGGCCAAACAGACGCTGACCCTGTCGCACCTGGACAGTGCCCATCCGTTCGGTGGGCCGCTCCAAGGCAGCGATTCGGTGCTGTGGCGCCGCCCCGTCGCACTGCCGCCGACGGCGGAGCTGGGTCGCAGCTACCGCAGCCTCACTCTCCGAGATGTGTATCTCAGCTTCACCGGTCGCAAGCCAGCCGGTGACCGCATACATCGCAGCATCGTGGCGCTGTCACCGGGAGATCCCCTGCAAATGCGTCACCGCAATGACCGCTGGGAGATCCTCGATCGCGGCGGGGTCGTCGTCGGCGTGCTGGCCGGCAGTTTCGAGGTTCCGAACGGCATGCGCTGCGTTGAAGCCAGCGTCTCAGCCATTGCGACCTGGGGCAAGAACCAGTCTGATCCGCAGTACACAAGCGAGCTGAAGTGCGACCAGTGGGAGGTCGTGATACCAGATCTCGTCTTCGAGCCGGGTGGTTGATCTTGGCGGCGGGTCAGTCGGGGATCCGCACTGAAACTTTGACATCGCGAGTGGTCCGGCGTATCGACGGTTTCAAGCTGTAGCGGCGAGGAGGGTGGCGACGGTGGCACCCTCGTGCTTCGCGACATCGTTGAAGGAGAACGGCGCGACGTGCCGCGTGAGATCCAAGACGTCATCGCGAAGCGCTGCCGGCGCCTCTGCGGAGATCTCTGGAACGCAGTCGGCGTCAAGCTTGCCGCGGTCCGCCATGAATCGGGCTGCTCGGAGCCGTCGCATCCATCCTCCATCCGTTGAATGAAGATGGGTCCGTGCGAGGCTGTCGAATTCTCCAGACTTGCCGGCATCGCCGAGCGCTTCGTAAAAGCGGAGCCACTGAGCGCCCGAGATCACACCGGAATCCTCGATTCGCTGCAACAGCCCTGCAACGGCGGTCGGATTTGAGGGTGCCGCTGTCCCGATGTAGGTCGACAGCGCATCGGCGTACTCCGGACGTGCCACGACGGCGGCCTCGAGTTCTGCGGCCGGTTCGGCCGACCCAGCGACCGCGAGCAGGGAGATTCCCGCCCGCATCAACACGGTGCCCGGCTGCGCACAATGACCTCTCCACCGTTGTTCGAAGCGGGCGGAAGCCTCCTCCGCGGCGGCCACCTCCTTCAACAGAATTATCAATGCACTGGTGTCGCTCGGGTCCCATGGGGTTCCGACTGATTCCATGACATCGCTGACACTGAGGGTTTCGTGGTACCAACTCCACGACAGTTCGTCATCGGCGCCGAGCGCGTCGAGCAGCTGGAATATCGCTGAGTGACGTTCGACATGGTCTGATGCATCGAGATACTCCCGCACTGCGTCGCTGACCTCGTTTCGACGGTCCATATACGTGGCGTGGCGAAGCACCCGAGTCTTGTCGTCGTTGACGGTGAGTTCCAGCGATCTCAGTTCTTTGCGAATCAGCCGCGCCGCGTCTGCAACATCGGAGTGCGAGCCGAGCACTCTGAGATCATCTCCGTGCCGCACATAGCGAAACCCGGCTGAGCGCAGCGTCATGTCGAGCGGTGCCAGCACGGCCGTTGCCAGCGGATCGGATGCGATGAGTCCTTGCGGAAGACCTCTCTTCAGGCCACCCATGACCGTGCCGAGCCACTCGTTCAAGGCTGACACCACCGTCTCGTCGCATCCTGCTCGCGTCAGCGTTTGGGCGAGTATGTCGTGGCGAATCGAGTCATAGAAGGACTGAATGTCAACTGACAGCACATGCGTCGCGCCGCTCTGGTTGACGAACCCTTCCAGCGCAATCCACTGCTTGTCGCGTCTGAATCCTCGCGGCCACAGAACCTCGCGCGCGGAGACCAGGCTGGCTTCGATCTCGGGACGGCAGCGTTCGACGAGTGCCGCGTATGCCAGCCGGTCGGCAAATCGCAGCGCCGCGGCGGGGCGAACGCCTCCGCTCGTCTTGGGGATCTCCACCTCGTGTGCGGGCGTCGGCACGTAGCGACCCGAGAAGAAGTCTTCTCGAAGAGCCGCGCAGACGCTGGCCATCCCCGCGGCAGTTAGGCGGTCGCCGACACGCCCCGGCAGCAGGTCGCTGTACACGTCGTCGGCGCTCAGTACCGGCAATCGTTCCGCGAAGGTCCGCCAACTCCAGCGGCGTCGGGCAGCGGAACCGTCCCGAACCGACCGGTAGATGCGCCGTCGCCGGTCGCCGGTCGCATGTTCAACCTCGATCAGTCCGTCTTCGCGAAGCGCCCGTGCTGCTCTGCTGATCTGGCTGATGTCGACGCCAAGCCGGCCAGCCAACTCGGTGGGCGTGGCGGTCTGCTGCTCCAGTTCGACCAGCATGCGTTCGCCGACACTGTGCGCGTACTCGCGGGCTTCTCGCCGAGTCTCGGAGGTGGCCGTCGCCAACAGCGCTTCCTGCAACTCGTCGCCGAGCGACACCAGTTCGCCAATGGGCAGATTGCGGCGTCGCAGGATGCGGATCGAGATGTCCAACTCTGCCGCGGCTGCCGCCAGATCCTCGGGGGCCGGGTCGTCGAGCAGTGCTCGGCCGCGTACAACGATGTCGGCGAGAGCAGCGCTCGCTGCGGCGTCGTGAGCAGCTTCCGTGCGTTCCAGCGCCGCCCGCATCTCATTCAGAAATGCGTCGAGCAACGCTCCGCTCATGCGTCAAGCATATGTCAAGCAAATGTCGCGTGCAAGCTTGACATCACGACCACCCACTGCCGAGCCGAGCGATTCCGAGGTCGGGCGCGGCGAGGCTCTGGCGCTCGAGGCATCTGCCCTCGGTCTGGCGCACCGGCTGGCCCAGCAGCGCATGACCTACCGAGGCGCCATCCCACACGCGGGGGTTGTTGGCGACCACCGTCGTCCCCTGCGAACGTGAGATGAGCAGGTTCGCCGCTGTGCTGAATTCCCCCAAGGTGTTCGACATGGCGGGTACGGCCAGCAGATGGACTCCCAAGTCTGCGACCGGGCTGGCGATGTCAACGCTGAGTGCGTCTTTGCAAACCAAGGTGGCCACGCGCACCAGATGGCCGCAGCCCACCGTGATGCACGGCTCGGCCGGATCGATGGGCTCCCGGATGCCGTCGCGGTCTTCGAATACTGTGAACTTGTCGTGGTGCCACGCGGCACCGACGCCAGGCAGCAGGACGGCAGTTCGGTTGATGCGTCGGCCGTCCTCGACCAGATGAGCACTGCCTGCAAACAGAATCGGTAGGTCCACTGCGTTGGCCCACTGTTCGCTGAGCCATTCGACGATGTCTTGATCGACGCTCAACTCGGGCAGCACGACAACATCGACACCCGCCTCGCGGGCTTCGCGCAGGAGCCGGTTGATCGTCGACCGCTGAGCCTGAGAATTGGCAGGACCCATCCGGTTGGGTGGAAGGTTGAGTTCGGTCAACGATTCGTTAGGCAGCACAACGGCTGCTTCCAAAGGCGGCGACGCGGCCAGGCGGTCGATAATGGGGGCGTACTCGCCGACCACGCGAACACGGGTCCCGTCCACAGCACGACGGCGAACATGATCCAACTCACCCTGACGCAAAGGCAGCCGATGAGGCCAGGCGCTGTGTCCGACGGTGCCCATGAGCCGCATCTCGCCAACCGGGTACAGATCCCCTGCCCCGAGTTCGAAGGATGTACCTCGTTCTGCCAGCCAGTCACGAGTGAAACTGGGCCAGTACAGCTGATCCAACGCTGTGGCGGCGGCATGGGCCAGCGCTCGGTCGGACAACAGAATCTCAGCGGCAGGAATCGCAGCGATCGCCCCGGCAGCCTCTATGGGCCTGTAGCTGGTGACTGCGCTAGACCTTGATTCACCTTGGGGTGTCAAGCGCTGCTCGAGGGCCGCCGACACAGCAACTGCGTGTTCGTGGACGCTCTCTACCGAGTCTCCGATGCTGTCGCCGCTGGCCTGCGAGTCTGCGTGTTCCAGCAGGGCACAAACCGCTTGCCACGCAGAATCGGACTCGCGGCAGATTGCCGCGATCACGGGACCTGCTTCGCCACCGCGGCGGGCTGCGGGCGTTCGGTTCATGGTGGATCTGCTGTGTCCGTGCTGTGGCCGGCGGGGGTGCCGACAACGTCTGGTCGGTGCGGCTGGTCCACCGTGTCGAACAGTTCCGGTGTTCGTTGGCTCGGGCTCTCTCGCCACGGCGCTGGAAGCGGCTCAGGAAGCAGATCGTCGTGGAGATAGCGCTGCAAGCGCTGAAACCCGGCGAAGTCGCCATTCGTGGCGAACACATCGAGCAGATTGGCCGCGCAATCCGCGAGCATTTCCTTCGCGGCACCGCTTTCGGGCAGATGTGACGTAAGCACCAGCACCGGCTGATTCTGGAGTCGGCCAATCATGATTGCGTCGAAGCCCATCTTCTTCACCGTGTCGGTCCGCCTCAGGCCTGCCCGCTCGCCGTCGTCCGGCACGCCATGAACCAGGACCAAGAATCGTTGACCGTTCAGGCCGACGATCTCGGCTTCGACTTCGTAGGCGCCCACCTTGTGCCGGCTGCGCACAATGCTGGCACCGGCTTCCTGCATCCACTTGTGGGCCTGGGCCTTGAATTCCTCGTTCACCGCCTTGGCTCGGGACTGGCCTGCTTGGGCAGGGTTGGGAATGTCTCCTTCGAAGAGTTCGCTGACTGCTCGGTCGGGTACTGGCCTGAGCGCGTTCATGCCGTCTTCCTTTGAGTCCTCATTGGACTTACCTCAGCCAAGCCACTGGGCGGCTGAACGTTGAGAAGACTCGTGCGTAGCGGTTCGAGGTGGTAGACGCTGAAGCGGCCTTCACGGGTGATCGCCTCGTGCAGCCTGCCGTCGTCAATGCAGGCTTCTACGGCTGATTCCGTGCCAGCCACGAGCCAGGTTGCATACTCCAGGTCCACCGTGCTGACTCGCTCACCGAGATCGCTGACCTGCCAGCCAGACTTGGCAAAGTGACGCAGCGCGGCGAGGCGCAGGACATCAGTCACCGAGTACCGCCGACGACCGCCGCGTCCCGACCCCGGCTGGATCGAGGGTGTGACCCAGCCTTGGCGTGCCCAGTGGTCGAGCTGCCGGTAGGTGATGCCGGCTGCATTGGCAGCTTCCGTCGCTGTGATTACACAATCATCGCCCGGTGTGTTCATAGCGGGGATTACACTACACGCGGTATGTGTAGTCAAGCGCGAGTTTCGGTTAGTAGGTCTGGAATCGATAGCGCACTCAGATTTGGCTGCTGAATCCGGCTGCTCGCAGGGCGTCGACATCTGCGTCGCTGGTCGCAGCTGGCGTTTCGGTGAGCTGGCGGCGAAGCCCAGCATGGCAGTGCGCTTCGCTACGATGCCGCGGCTATGCCGCAACCCGATCACGAACGCCTCGCTGCAGTGCGCAGAGCCGCTCAGCGGTGGCAGAACGAGCTACTTGACACGACCGGCCGCAATCGGTTGCGCCGATACCGCGACCTGAAGACCGGCACGCTCGATCTCACGCCAGGGGCAGATGCCGGCGCGAGTGCCCAGGCGCTCGATCGGCTGCTGGCTGGCCGCAAAGTGCGCCTCAGCGACATCTACTCCACGGTGATGTCTGCTGCCGCGGCGGCGCCTTTCGACGATGCGCGGCGACGAGTGTTTGCGATCCACAAGACGGCGCTGACGAACCTTGAAGAGAAGGGCATTGACACGTGCTTCGCCGCGATCGGACTTGCGAGTTGGAGGGTCGAGCAAGGCACCGAACCCATTGCGCCGGTCATCCTCGTGCCGTTGCACACAGTGCCTACCGGGGCTGCCACCCGCGATTTCGAAGTCTCCGTCGCCGGTGATGCGCACCTGAATCCAGTGCTTGCGCGCATGGTGCGCAGCGATCATGGCATCGAGATGGACGACATCGAGGCTGATGTTGCCGAGGATCCTCCCACCTCGCTCGAAGCCTTCGATGAATTCTTGGACCAGTTGACCGGTGCATGGAGTGAGCTGCCGGAATTTGCGATCACACCTCGTGTCGTGGCAGGCAACTTCTCGTACTCGACGATGCCGCTCGTCCAAGACCTCGATCAAAGCGCCGAGGCGTTCGCACAGAACGACCTCGTGGCGGCGATCGCGGGGGTCGAACCCGCCCGGGCCGCACTCACAGCAAGAATGTGCGATCCCAGCCCTAGCCAGCCCGATCTCGATCCGCCGGAATCGGAGTTTCTGATTCTCGACGCGGACTCGAGCCAGCACTTGGCCATCAACCGGGTCCTCGGAGGCGAGTCCGTGGTCATTCAGGGCCCGCCTGGGACCGGCAAGTCACAGACGATCTCGAACTTGATCGGCACCCTTGTCGCACACGGCAAGCGAGTGCTGTTCGTGGCAGAGAAACGCGCAGCCATTGAAGCTGTCACAAAGCGGCTGGACTTGGTCGGTCTCGACGATCTGGTGATGGACCTGCATGGAGGAGTCACCTCTCGGCGGGAGTTTGCAAGCCGTCTTTCAGATTCGCTCGATCACGTCGCGACGATTCCGGCCCAAGACCACACCGAGTTGCACAGTCGCCTGCAAGACCGCCGGGGCGAACTTCTTGCCGACAAGGCCGCCGTGCACGACCAACGCGCACCGTGGAACCTCAGCGTGTTCGAAATGCGCCAGCGCCTGCTCGGCGTTCCTGTTGAGGCACATACCCCGTCGCGGTTGTCGTCCGATTCGGCGAACGGCATCGATCGCGAGAGCTTTGAGCAACTCAGCCACGACATCACCGAGTGGGTCGACCTTGCCGGACATGATCTGCCGACTTCGCACCCGGAATGGTCAAGAAGCACCATCGAAACGACTCAAGAGGCGCAAGCTGCCTTTGAACTCGTTCGGGGCCTTGCCCTTGATCGGCTGCCTGCAGCTCGCAGTGCGATCGAGGCCTGTCTCGACGAAATCGGGGCCGCCCTTCCGGACGCCTATGCACAATGGCGCGATGCGTTGGATTCGCTCGCCGACATCAGGCAGACGCTTGAGCGGTTCAGCGACGACCTGTACGCATTGGATGTATCCGAGTTGCGGAGCTCGCTGGCGTCGGCACGGAAGTCGGGGATGGCGCGCGCCAGCGCACGGCTGTTCTCCGGCGCCTATCGAAGAGCGCGCGAGTCGGTCGCCACAACGCTGCGCGAGTCGGGGGATCTGTCGCCCATAGACGCGCTCGACACGTTGGAACAAGTGGGGAAGCATCTCACAGCGTGGTCGGAGTTCTCAGCGGAGGGCCTGCCCCGAGTACCGCAGGGTCTCGACGACGCGATCGACGGGGTCACGGCGGCGGCCGAGAGCCTCGCATCGCTGCAGAAATACGGGCTTCTGACCGAGAGCGACACGACGGCTAAGCCGGTGCCGGCGCTGGCCGAAACGCTCGACCGCTTGGCATCGAGTTCCGATGTCGCCCAGAAGCTGCCGCGGATACGCGAGCTCGAGTCCGGCTTTCGCATCGCCGAGGTGATGTCGCTTCTTGAGCAAGCCGGCAACTCATACCCGGCTCACATGGCTGCCCGCGCTGTCGAGCACGCCTGGCTGTCCCGGGTGTTGGAGGACTTGAGCTTCACCGACCCGCGGCTGTCCGGATTCGACAGCGATCGCGCGACGCGGGTCCGCGACGAATTTGCACAGTTCGACCGGCAGCACCTGAACGTGGCACCGATGCGCCTGCGTCGCCGTATCGCCCAAAGCGTGATTGCCGCGATGGACGCGCACCCTGAGGAAGCAACGTTGATCCGCACCGAAGCCGGCAAGAAGCGCCGTCACTTGAGCATTCGCCAACTGCTCGCACGCGCACCACATGTGCTGACAGCGCTGCGACCTTGCTGGACCATGTCTCCGGTGCTCACGGCCGAGATGATTCCATCCGATGCGAACATCTTCGATGTCGTCGTGTTTGACGAGGCCTCCCAGATTCCTCCCGCCGAAGCCATCGGCAGCCTCGCCCGCGCTCCCCAAGCTGTCATCGCCGGCGACAGTCGTCAGCTGCCTCCCACAGCGTTCTTCGGCCGCGAAAGCACGCATGACGATGACGCGGATGCCGACGAGGCGCCGATTGCCACAGACGACATCGAATCGCTGCTCGAAGTCGCTGACATCTTCTTGCGCGACACGATGCTCACATGGCACTACCGCAGTCGCGACGATCGGCTCATCGCTTTCTCGAACGAGCACATCTACGGCGGGTCGTTGACAGCATTCCCCGGGTCCGCCAAGGAATGTCCGCTGACCCACCATCTGGTTCCGTTCCGGCCACATGCCGAGGTCAATGGCACTCGGTCGAATCCCGATGAAGCGCTGCTTGTAGCTGAGCGGGTGCTCGACCACGCTCGCACCTCGCCCGACGAGACGCTTGGTGTCATCGCGTTCGGCCAGGCGCATGCAGACGCCATCGAAAATGCACTCATGCGCGAGTTGCGGGACCTCAATGACCCCGCGCTCGACGAGTTCTTCTCTGAAGCCAACGATGAACGCTTCTTCGTGAAGAACATCGAGCGTGTTCAGGGCGACGAGCGCGACGCCATCATTCTCAGCGTCGGATACCACAAGGATGCGAACGGCCGGCTGCCGTACCGCTTCGGTCCGCTGAATCAGGAAGGCGGGGAGCGTCGGCTCAATGTTGCCGTGACCCGAGCCCGATCACGCGTGGACGTCGTGTCGTCATTCGGCCATCACGACATGGAACCGGGTCGTTCCTCCGCGAAGGGCGTCGAACTCCTGCGGCAGTACCTGCAGTACGCCGCCACCGAAGGTCGCGTACTCGGCGCAAGCGCTCATGACGTGCCGCTCAATCCCTTTGAACTGTCGGTCAAGGAAGGTCTCGAGCGCCGCGGGATCCCGGTGACGCCTCAATACGGGGTCTCGGGATACCGAATCGACTTCGCGTGCGCGCACCCTGACAAGCCCGGCCAGATGGTGCTGGCCATCGAAGCCGACGGCGCCACGTATCACTCCACACCGACAGCTCGTGACGCCGATCGGCTGCGCCAAGAGGTGCTGGAAGGCAAGGGATGGCGCGTCCATCGCATCTGGTCGACCTCATGGTTCAACGACCGGGAAGCGGAACTCGACAAGGCCGAAGCTGCCTGGCGCAATGCTGTCCGTGCTTCCGACGGGTTCGTAGGCATAGGAGCTGGCGCGAACAGCGCGACGCAGCGGCAAGTTCGCACCGGGCCGACGATGACCGGGCCCTCGTCTACAACCGATCGGCCCGAGATGCCGCCAGTCCAACGGGCACCTCGGCCGGCAGTCCCTCGTCGTGGATCGCTTGGCTACGACAACATCACCGACTATCGGCACGATCAACTCGTCGCGCTCGCACGCTGGATCGAGTCGGACACCCTGCTGCGCACCGAGAGCGGCATGATTGCAGCCATGATCGACGAGCTGGGCTTTCGGCGGGGCGGCAAGAGGATCGTCACCGCCCTTGAGATCGCGATCCGCGAAGCCCGGAGTTGAGGCCCAGTTCCGCATCGGCAAACAGAGTCTCGTTGGCACGTGCCGGTGGAGCGCGAGACTTTCCCACATGGCAAACGAACGCAGCTACCAAGGGCTTCCCCTGCACGAAGCTGTGAGACGTATTGCGCGCCACCATGTGCACCGTGACGTTCGACATATCAACGATGAGGAAATGCACATCTTGCTGGACGCCGCTGACTGGCTGGCACGGAACGGCTGTGAGGAACACATCGGGGGCCGGCAGTTGTTCGGTGACAACGACTAGTCCAAGACCGCTCGCCGCACCTGCTCGGCGCGCTCAGCCGGACAAGGCGAGGTTCTCGGCGGCTGAGCATCCTTGGTCGTGGTCTCAGTTGAGCAGACGACGGAGTGCCTCTGCCTGCTCGGGGAGGTAGGCGCTGAACTCGACGTGGGTGCGCCCTTGTTGCGGGTGACCAACGCGCTGTCTGATCACGACAAGGAGCAGGTGCTGCGCTTTGCCGAGTTCCTCGCCGACGCCGGCCGGCCATGATCCTCCGGAGCCGAGCGGGCGGGGTAACCCGCCGCTTCGGGACACCCGGCCCGACCACTCCGAGACCGGCGAGGACGTGGAGACTCTCGTTCTGGCCTCCGCCAATGGCCGCGGTGTCGATGTAACCACCTAACGCATTCGCATACCTGTGGCGGCTTGGTGTAAGGATTCGCTGTCGAAGGGTGCGCTCGTGACAGCTGAGGTTGTGATCCTTAATCGTGAAGCCGTGGCCATCGCCGCGGACAGCGCGGCCACCGTCGCAGGCCGAGGCCCCAAGATCTACAACACCGCCAACAAGCTGTTCTCGCTGTCGACCGTGGAACCAGTCGCAGTGATGATCTATGGTGCCGGGACCTTTGGTCCAATCCCATGGGAAACGGTTGTGAAGGAGTATCGAAAGGCAGCCGGCACGAAGACTTTCGAAACCGTTGCTGAGTACGCCGCCGACTTCATCGACCACCTTTCGGATCTGACTCAGCACGTGACCCGAGACGAGCAACTCGAGCGAGTCGCGATGACTGCACGCTGGGAACTTGAGATGATCCGCGACATCGTGGACGACGAAATCGTTGCAGCATCGGCCGATGGCACAGAACTGGACGACTCCGTGGTCATCGAGCGCATCCTTGGCCAAATCGATGCGACGATTGACCGGCTCGGGCGCGGCACGCTCGTCGAGGGGCTCAGTGCTGCGATCGTTGGGCGCGAGATCGGCAGCGCAGCGCCTGATTGGCCCGGCTTCGTCGCCGCCGCATTTCGAGGCCTGCCGATAGATGGTCGCGTTGTGCGACGCGCAAGGGTGCTTGTACGCACGTCGTTGCGGCTCGCGGATCGATCACCCGGAAGCGGAGGAGTGGTCATAGCAGGATTCGGCGAGTCAGAGATCTTCCCCGCGCTCTCGCACTATCTCCTTGACGGTGTCGTCGCGAACCGGGTTCGAGTGCGTCCGGGCGGGCATGACCGCATCGACGGGAGCCAATCGGCAGGCATCTATCCGTTCGCGCAGGAGGACATGGTGGCCACGTTCATGGATGGCGTGCACCCGGGCTTTCGTGTGGCGCTTAACGGGTTCGTCCACGAGACGATCACACTGCTCACCGAGCACTTCTGCGACGTGGTCGAGGACGCACTCCCAGCAGCGGTTTACGGACAGTTGCGGCACGCCATGCAGGAGGCTCGCGCCGGGATCACCGACCACTTTGGGAACCTGCTGGACGAGTTCCTGGAGCACAACAATTCGGGACCGATCATGTCGGTCGTGGAAGTGCTGCCCAAAGAAGAGCTAGCCGAGATGGCCGAGGCGCTTGTCAACCTCACCTCGTTCAAGCGAAGGGTGACGCCGGGGCTGAGACTGTAGGCGGCCCCATCGACGTCGCCGTGATCTCGAAAGGTGACGGCCTCGTGTGGATCAAGCGGAAACACTATTTCGACCCGGATCTGAACCACCGGTACTTCGAGCGTGACCGCCAACTTCGAGGTTCTGGCACACTAGGAGGAGCACCATGACACGGACGCCCGATAACGACATACGACAGGAACTCGCGCGGTCGCGGGCGATCAGGGTCCGCCCGGGGCTGAACAGGCCCGAGGATCCGCGCGAATTCGGGCGCCGAGTCGCTCAAGAGACCTTTGAGCGCTACGTGAGATCTCGGGACCGAACAGAGGACATCGAGAAGCGCTGACGCTGGCATTACCTAGCGCTGTCTTCAGCCGGTCGGTGATAGCGGCGCAGCGTTTCTCAGCCCCCGAGACCCGACCAGGTGGTCTCTACCGTTCTCGCTCTAGCCGGTCCGCACGAGGAGACGAGTGCTGTGGTTCATGTTGCGTCGCTTGAAGATGTGCCGTTGCGCGACGTGTGGCCAGACGAGGCCAGAGACTTCACGCCGTGGCTGGCGGCGCACCCGGATCATCTCGGCAAGGCGCTCCAGATGGATCTGGAACTGGAAGGAGACGAGGTCGCTGTCGGGCCGTTCTCGGCTGATGTCGTGTACCGGGATGCGAACACCGGCCACCGTCTCGTCGTCGAGAACCTGCTTGAGCCCACCGACCACGACCACCTGGGCAAGCTGATCACCTACGCCGCCGGGCTGGAAGCGCACTGGGCCGTGCTGGTCGCGAAGTCGTTCCGCCCCGAGCATCGCTCCGCACTGAATTGGCTGAATTCGCTGTCAGGCGAGGGAAGCGGCTTCTTCGGGATCGAGGTCCACGCAGTTCGCATCGGCGACTCGCCAGCCGCAGTGCAGTTGAACGTCGTTGTGGAGCCAGACGACTTCTCGCGCAGCGCACGCGCAGCGTCCAAGACCGTGTCCGCGTGGAACGCCGGCTATGCCGACTGGTGGGCTGAGTTCCTTCCCGCTTTCCACCAAGCGCACCCTGGTTGGAGCAACGCCCAGACCCCGCAACCCGTCAACTGGATGAGCTTCCCCACCGGCCGCAGTGGTGTCCGCTATCTGCTGAGCTTCTCCTATCCAACAGGTGCCACGAACTACAGCCTCCGGGCTGAGGTGTACATCGACGACGGAGAGTCGGTCCTGCCTTTGATGGAGGCCCGCCGTGCTGAGATTGAGGTGTCGTGCGATCTAGCGCTTCGATGGGAGCCCATCGAGAACGCAAGAGCATCGCGGGTCGCCGCCTACCTCGACCCCGTCGATCCGGCTGATCGCGAAAGCTGGCCGAGGTATCGGGCTTGGGCCATCGAAACGCTGGGCGAACTGCGCCGTGTCTTTGCGGAGCCGATCAGGAACCTGCAGCAGCCGTCAGTTGGTAGCGCGCATCCGCCAATCGAGATAGGTGCCGTGGACCATCAACCGATCACTCGCTGTACTACCGATCAGCGATCGTAGGAATATGGGCGGCTGGTCAGGGCCTCGGCGGGCCTGTTCGCTCCCACTTGTGGCCGGACTCTGAGGTGGGAGGGAGGGGCTTGTCCCCCTCTTCAATCGTGACCTGTCGAGGATCACTGATCTGACCCCCACGCGGGCCGCGTTCTTCGTATTCGCCAGGACGTGAAGGCGTTTCACCTGGCTTCTGGAGCTTGCCCATGTCAATTCCTTTCGTAGTCCACCGGTGCTGGAACTGACATCGGTCGGTTCCCACCAGTTACCGCGGTGTAATTCCTCAGATGTAACTCATCTGTGGCGAGTTGCACTGTATCGGTCGACAAGCGCGAACTCGCGGGTGCACCTGCCTCAGGCCGCGATGCATCTTCGGGAGAGTGATTCGTGAGCCATGCGTCACTACGTTGGCACGATGCCAAGCTCATCCTCGAGACCCGCGCGGTTCAGTGTCGCGTTCCCTGACGATGGCTCCGTGCCGTATGTGGTGTTGCCGCTGGGCTCAATCTGGCCGAGTCACCCTGAGGCGGCGGCGATCGCGAACCTCATTTGGGACTCCGGCCATCGGGACCGTGACTGGGGAATGACCGTGAGCCGCTGCATCGAGGCTCGTGCGATTGCCGGTCGCCATGCGAGGGGCGTTGATGCGCTCGGCAATCCGGTGAGCGCGCAAGTGCGCGACGGCGCCCGACGTGTGCTCAAGAAGCTCGACACGGGCCTGCGAGCGCTCGCAGCGCATGGAGTAGCTGGAGCCGCTGAGGGGAGCATCTCATTGTCCGAAGCGGTCGCGTCGCTCGGTGGCGACGGGAGCGATTCGCATGGCACACCGCAGCGTCCGATGTTTGTACTCACGTGGAGCCCTCGGCCGCAGGACATGAGTTCTGCCGAGCTGGTTGAGCATCGGGGCTATTGGCTGGACAAGATCCAGTCAACCGAAGGCGAAGTCACATCAGATGGCTGGTGGTCGACGGGTTCACGCATAGGCGGCATCAGCGAGGGTGATGATCTGGTCTTGTTTCTGCACGGCGCCGGGGGCGGAATCATCGCGAGCGGCACGGCCGCTAGCGAGGTCTACGAGGATTCTGCCGATGGGACGAATTGGATCGATGTCGAATGGGAGCACTGGGTGGCAGCCGAGGATTGCCTGCCGGTCGAGCTGCTCCGTAGCTCCATCGCACCGAGGTTCTTCGAGTTCGCACCTAGAGGATCCGGCCAGCGGCTCTCCGACGAAGAAGCAGCTTCGCTCAAACGGGCCTGGCAGGAACTGCTCGGGCAGTCCCCTTCGCTCTCAGGTGACGAGGCAGGGGTGCGAGTTCCCGGCGGCCAGACGGTGCCGGAAGGTGCGATCAGTCGTGCTGAGGTGAACCGGTATGAGCGCAGCAGATGGGCCCGCGCGGAGTGCCTGAAGCACTACGGGCGCACATGCCAGGTGTGCGGCCTTGACTTCGAGGAGCGCTACGGCGAACTCGGCCGAGGCTTCATGCACGTGCATCACGTCACGCCGCTGCACGAGATCGCCGGCAACCCCGAGTACCGGCTCGTCCCTATCAAGGACTTGCGACCCGTGTGCCCTAACTGCCACGCAATGCTCCATCGACCCAAGGACCGTACGCTGAGCGTGGAGGAGCTTCGATTGCACCTCAACCGGTACATCTGAACTGACCACAGGGAATCGAATCGCGAGCGAACGCGGTCAACTCGACGTGTCAGCGAACAGGAGCGGTATGGCCTGCCGTTGCTGTCGAGTCCCTGACTTGGAGCTTGGCCAGCGTGCATCCCCGATTCGGACAACGGCCCAGCGAGCCTCTTGGTCCGCACTGCCGGAGTAGGAACCGGACCGCTTGGCAGCAGATGTCAGATAATATGACATGTATGTCATATCAGGCGACATCAACGTGAGAAAACGGGTCACGAAAACCGATGAGCCTGGTTCCGACGAGGACGCAGAGATGGCGCTGGCGCGGCGCCTGCGGTTTGCGCGCGAGCACATCGGTCTGGTGCAGGCGGATGTTGCAACTGCGCTGGACATTCCCCGAGCAAGCGTGTCGGCGATTGAGTCCGGGAAGCGTCGGGTCTCGTCGCTTGAGCTCAGGCGCCTCGGCCGTCTGTACCGTCGCCCCGTGGCGTGGCTTCTTGGGGAGGAAGGCACTGAACTTGACGCCGACGCACCCTTGTTGCAGGTGACCAGGGTGCTGTCGGATCACGACAAGGAGCAGGTGCTGCGCTTTGCCGAGTTCCTCGCCGACGCGGGACGGCCTGGGTCCGCCCCGGCCGAGCGGGTGGAGTGACATGGTTTTCAGAGGGACATCAGGACCCATTGCTCCGAGAACGGCGAGATTCTCTTCCTAGCGGCCGCCAGTGGAGACGGCGCCGGTTGAGCCGTATCTTCAGTGGATCAGGTATTGCGTGGTTCGGTTGGGTAGATCTCGTGATTCGGGTCCCACCACAGCATTTCGAAGATGCCTCGGGGCGTCCTAACTGCGTAGAGCCGTTTGGCGCTGCCGATTCGGATCCTTGCGATCTCGGTCGCGTCGTCTCGTTCTTAGTTGGCCAGTTGCCGTTTCGCGTCTGCGCTGAAGCCGCGGTCGATTGTCGTTTGGTCGTAGACCGTGAAATCGCGCTGAGATGTGGACGATCCGACAAGGACCTGCGTCATGGACCTGTCGTCCAACGCCGAGACACGGTCAACGATTCGGCGCAGGTCGGCATCGTCTATTGCGCTCCAGCCGCCCTGTTGAGGGTAAGTACGGTCCAGCGTCGAGAACCGCCACGAGAGGGCAGCGTTGTCAGGGCCTGGCGGCGTTGCGCTTGGGCGGGGGCCGTGCTGTTTCGAGCGCTTCGGCTGAGTGCCCTTCGGGCGTTTAGCCATCCTCGGACTGTTGGTCCATCAGTCCGCTGAAATAGTCCTGCATCGTGTCAAGGCTGATGGTGCGCGTGCCGCGTTCAGTGGGCGCAAGACCCTCGCGCGCTTCGATCCACGGCCGTTCGCCGTGCGTTGCGCGCGACAACTGATCCGCGGACCAGTCGCCGTAGAAGTCCACGACGGCTTCGACAGTTTCGCGCTCGTCCTTCGTCAGCCGTTCATGGTCAGCGCCCCAGGAAGCAGGGAGCGGATGGTTCAGTCGGAACGTGCCGCGATGCAGGTCGTAGATGTCGCGGACGACGGGCCCGTTTGCCCACGCCTCGATGCGCTCGTCGAATAGTGCCTCGCCATCCCACGCCAAGTGCCAGCCTTGGCAGTAATACAGCAGCTTCTGCAGCTTCATGGTCGTGGCCGACCCGAGCAGGCTCAGCACGAGGTCAGATGAGTCATGTGCGCTTGACATCGCCGGCCTCCTTCCCATCGGTCGCCCCGGCGTTCATTCTGGGCTGCGACACGCTACCGACGACCACACAGGCCGTACGGCACCAGTATGGCAACGGGGTGCCACAGCCATGATGTTGGGGTCAGCAGTCGGGCCCGGGTCTGACCCAGGGTGTCACGGGCTTTGTGCCTTTTTCGTGATTTGTCGGCTCGGTGTCCTGGCTGCTGGCGCGCACCGGCCGGTCGGGCGGACGTGACTTGATAGGAGCCTTGGCTATGCACCGTGGCTGTGCTGTCCGCCGTCCCGGCCGGTGGTGCCTTGATCACCCGGTTAGGGAGAAAGGCAGGGGTTCATCATGGCTGATGAGGCGGTCGGCGTCTACGGGGGCGTCGACACGCACAAGGAGGTCCATGTCGCTGCGGCGGCCGACCAGGCGGGCCGGGTGCTCGCCACGGCGTCGTTCGGGGCGGACCCGGCGGGGTATCGCCGGCTCGCAGAGTGGCTGGGGTCGTTCGGCCCTGTGGTGCGCGTCGGCGTGGAGGGCACCGGCTCTTATGGGGCGGGGCTGACGCGCCACCTGGTCGGCTCGGGTGTCGAGGTGGTCGAGGTGAACCGGCCGAACCGTCAGATGCGTCGCCGCCGCGGCAAGTCCGACACCGTCGACGCCGAGGCCGCGGCACGCGCTGCGCTCAACGGCGAGGCGGCCACCGTTCCCAAGGGCGGCGACGGGATTGTGGAGTCGATCCGGGCGATCCGGGTCGTGTTGTGCTCGACGCGTGCTCATCGCACCCGCATCTCCAATCAGATCCGCGATCTCATCGTCACCGCTCCCGACCGGCTGCGCAGCGCCCTGGAGCCGCTCACCACTGCGCAGCGGGTGGCTCGGTGCGCTCGGTTCCGTCCCGGCGACCCCGCCGAGCCCGCCGAGGCGGCAAAGATCGCGTTGCGCACCCTGGCCCGCCAATACCAGGCCCTCGACGCCGACCTCGACGAGCTGCGCCGCCATCTCGACAAGCTCACCAACACCGCCAACCCGGCGCTGCGAGCCGCCAAAGGCATCGGCGCCGACACGGCGTCGATCCTGCTCATCGCAGCCGGCGACAACCCCGCCCGGCTCACCACCGAAGCCGCGTTCGCGGCGCTGTGCGGCGCATCACCCGTCGAGGCGTCATCAGGCAAGACCACCCGCCACCGCCTCAACCCCGGCGGGAACCGCCAGGCCAACCACGCCCTGTGGCGCATCGCCATGGTCCGCCTCGCCACCTGCCCCCGAACACGCGCCTACGCCGCCCGCCGCCAAACAGAAGGCAAATCACGCCGAGAGATCATCCGATGCCTCAAGCGCTACATCGCCCGAGAAGTCTTCGCCCTGCTCGCCGACCCCCACCACACCAACAGCGCCGACAACCCAGGCGAGCTGCGACACCGACGACAAGCAGCAGGCCTCAGCCTCGCCCACGCCGCCGACCAGCTCAACACCTGGCCCGCAACCATCTCGGTGATCGAACGCGGCAAAGCACCCCACCACCCCCTCATACCCGCCTACCGCGACTGGCTCAACACACTCCAACCCGCCGCTTGACGAACCATAGGAGCATCGCGAAACGCGTTCCGGTCGTCCTGCGATGTCCGGCGACCGCCCCGCTGGGTGTGCTGCATAGGCCGACGGATCAGCGCTATCGAGCGCCGCTAGCCATTTGTCAACGCGTGTGTTTGCAAAATATGTCTCCAATTGAGTCCTTGTATACGTATACTTCGCAATGTCTTGAATCAGCCGATGTCCATAAGGAGGCAAACGGATGCGTACATCACTTCAAGCTACGTTTCGAGTTCCTGCGACGCGGGGGCGCATGGGGAACACCACCTACTACACGACGTCCTTGCGGTTCGGGATCGTTGTGAAGGTCTTCGTTTACGACCCCGAGGACATGCCCGCCCTCCCGCCCGAGGACCGGACGCAGCGGGAGTTGAAGAAGCGGCGAGTGCCTGAGATAGCGGAGTACATCCTCGGCCATGACGACTACATCTTCTCCGCGGTCACGGTATCAGTCGATGTCAACTCGTTCGAATTCGAATCCGTCGAGCCGGGCAGCGACATCGGCGTGCTGCACTTGCCGCCCGATGCCGACTACATCGTGAACGACGGTCAGCACCGGATCGCGGGCATCGCACAGGCGTTGCGCGAGGACCCGACGCTCGCCAACGACTCGATTTCCGTGGTCTTGCTGCCCGACGGGGGCACGCAGCGCAGCCAGCAGATCTTCAGCGACCTCAATCGCACTGTCCACAAGACCTCCAAGTCGTTGGACATCCTCTACGACCACCGCCTGCCCATTAACCAGATCACCATGGACTGCGTTGACGCTGTGCAGCTGTTCCAAGGACGAACCGACAAGGAGCGTGTCTCGTTGTCCGTGCGGAACCAGAACTTCGCCACGCTGTCCGGCATTCAACGGGCCAACACCCAACTGCTGGGCGACATCCCCGAGGGAGCCGACGACGCGGACATCAGCGCTGCACGTGATTACGCCATTGACTTCTGGAACCGGCTGACGCAGGTCGTGAGTCCGTGGCCCGAGATCGCGGCTGGGACGAAGACCCCCGCCGAGGCGCGCCAGGATTACCTGTCGTCGTACACGCTCGTGCTGTGGGCGCTTGGCCGGGTCGGCGCATCGCTTCGGGAGCAAGGCATCGACCTCAGCGCCCTTGATGCACTCGCCGAGGTCGACTGGCGCAAGAGCAACTCTGAATGGGAAGGCATCTGCGTCTTGGGGCAGAGCATCATCACTAGGACCTCCACGCGCGACGCCACCGGTGAGCTCCTGAAGTACAAACTCGGGCTCCGACCCGACGCCCCGGCCGCAGTGCTCGATACGGAGACCTCGTGACGGACGATGGTCGGCCGGCCTCGTGTTCATGCAAGTCGGGGAGACGAGGTCTGCAGCAGGACCTGCCTGTGTCGGCGCTGTTCACGTCAGCGTTGAGAGCAGGCAGCCGAGGATCAGATTCAAATGACGGCTATGTAGTTTCTTTGGCCCCAAGAAAGGGGGATGTCATGCAACAAGATCGATCACTGCACTGCAGTGCACAACCGCGCGATGCAGTGGCGGCGAATGTGCAGGCGGGCCAGGAGTACTCCCGCCTGCGCGATCTTCCCGATGTGTTGGGATGGAAGGACTTCGTAGCTCATCCTGATGCAACATTCGACGCTCTTCATCGGCGAGCGTCGGAAGGTCGGGTACCAGGCGCGGCGTGCGGGTTCCCGCTGCCGAAGCCCGGCAAGGATGAACTGCGGCGACTAACCCACTTGCATCCGCTGGACGACTTGCAGATGCGCATGCTGGTTGACCAGATGCTCGGCGGCACGCCGGTCGGCGCCCATTGTCATGCCTTCGGCGCCCGCCTCGTGAACGGCCCGCCGGGCTGGAGGATCGAACCCAGCAACCGTGCATGGAGGTACCTGCGGGACGTCGCATCGTCACACATCGCTTCCGGCCATTACTCAATGCTCGTGAAGTGCGACGTTCGCCGGTGCTATCCGAGCATCACCGCCGAAATCGTCGAACGGGCGTTGGTGTGGCAGGGGCTCGATTCCAAGCAAGTTGGCTCGCTTGTGGAGATGCTGCGCGAATTGGTCCTCGTCGGTGCACCGAGCGGACTTCCCATCGGTCCTGATGCGTCAGCGGTGATCGCGGGCCTCGTACTTGGTGTCGTGGATCGGGCGCTCGCCGAAGCGGGATTGGCACATCTGCGCTACTCCGACGACAGCTTCATATTCGTTCCCATCGGTGCCTCCGTGGCTCATGCGTATGACGTCTACTGCCAGGCCCTCGACTCGATCGGCTTGGAACCGAACTCGGGCAAGCACGAAGAGCATTCCGTTGCTGACGGGAGCGCATGGTCAGCCGTGCAGGACCCGACGGTGTCTGCGCTGCAGTGCTATCCCGCACTTGTCGGCGACGACCGGCATCTTGAGGTCGCCCTCGATGAGGAATTGAGCCGGGATCAGCCCAACTGGACGGCTGTGTCATTCTGCGTCGGCAGTCTTCGCTATCGGCGTAGTCCGTGCGCATTGCCGAGGATTTACGACTGCCCGGCGGTGCTGCTGACCTTGCCGCGGCAGGTCGGAAGGTACTTGACCGAACTGTCTGAGCACCGGCCGACCCGCCACGAGGTTGACCAAGACTGGTTGGTCGAGCAGGCAACTGCCGATCGCGGTGATGTCGGCCTGGCGGCTCAACTGCATGCGTGCGAGGCCGCTTCGCGGGTCAGAGTAGGCAAGGCGAACGGGCAACGCCTCGAAGAGATCGTCGTTGCATCATCGGGTTGCGCCGCGCACCAAGTGCCGGTTCGCGCCGCTGCTGCACACGCATGGGCGCAATCACGTGCGTACCGCCAAAGCCGGGCCGAAGACCTCGCACAAGAGTTCGGCCACTACAGCATGCGGCGAGGACTCATCGATGCCATTGCGACCAAGAGCCAAGGGTCCCGGCGGATCCGTTCATTCCGCCAGAAGATGTGGTCCGCCGATCACGACCTCGAACCAGTGCTTGAGGGATTGCGCTAGCCCATTTCACACTTGTGGCGGAAAGCCGACATCGATGGGCCCCGTGGTGCTGCACTTGCATGCGTCGGATGGCGTGCAGCCCTACGCAAGGAGCCGATGGTCGGGAGGCACGCTGCTCGACACACTCATGCCGCGCCAAGGCGCGAGGGGCCTAAAGGACGGGTGATGAGCCTTCTTGGGCTAGCCGTGTCGGCGGTGAACCGGTTTTCGATGAACCGGTAGCGCCGTCGCGCTACGGCCTTCCTCGAGGTCGCCGAATCGAGCGAATGATCGCGTTCAGCAACAGCACGCCAGGAATCGCGTCGTCGACTTGGGTGAGCTTGCCCAGAACGCGCACCACGCACAGAAGATCCTGCACCGCCTGAGTCATGTGAGCCATCGAGGTGGCCCACAGGCCAGGGAACACAGCTACAACCACGAGGATGAGCAGCAGACTCAAATCGGCTTCTTCGAGACTCGGCTCCACGATCTCGTTGAGGGCGCTGTCATGGCTCAACGGTTCGCTGCCCAGTGGGTTTGTGAGGTCAGCAAAATAATCCGCTCGGCTGGCGGCGCGCGCTATGTGCTGAATGTCAGAGGTGAGCGCTTTCGATAGTCCGACCGATTGGATCAGGCTCGCAGCGCCCTCGGCGACAGCGGCGAGATCGGGCCTCATCGACAGTTGCCGCACTGTTTCCGACAACTGCCTATGCGACAGCGCCGCTGCGCCAACTCGATGCGCCTTGAGGGCACTAGCCCTGATTATTCACGAGTCGGGCGGACTGGGTTGTCTGGGTCCGCGGAAAGGCCCCTCTGACCTGCGACGATGCGTGTCTGTGATGAACGCATCCGCGAGTTCAGGGGGGCATCTCCGAGGTGAAACTTAGCAGTGTCACAAACGCGCGTCTGGCAGGCGGCGGGGATCGTGTGGTGTGGGGTTGTTCGCTTTGGGCGGGTTCGCGGACCGGGTCGGGCTGACCGAGGCGCTGTCGGCCGCGGTGCCCCCACGCGGCGAGCGGGCCCCGGTTCATGACCGGGGCGCGGTGCTGGTCCATGCGTTGTTGATGCTGGCCGGCGGCGGGGAGGCGTGCACCGACATCGAGCATCTGCGTGCTCAGCGGGAGCTGTTCGGCGACGTGGCGTCGGACTCGACGCTGTACCGCACCCTCACGGGCCTGGGCGAGGGCGGCGCCGCGGCGCTTTTGGGCGCGGCCGCAGCGGTGCGCGAGCTGTTGTGGGCCGACCGTGACCGCAGCGCGCCGCTGGTGGTCGATGTCGACTCGACGCTGGTGGAGGTCCACTCGGAGAACAAGGCGGGAGCTGCGCCGCATTACAAGGGCGGGTTCGGGTTCCATCCGATGGTGTGCTCCACTGCGGACGGGGAGCCTCTGTGGATCAAGCAGCGGCCCGGCAACGCCGCCGCGAACGACATCGCCGATCACCTCGAGGTGATCGACGCCGCTGTGGCGACGCTGCCCGAGCCCGACGCCGTGGGCCACCGCGAAGGCGACGACGACAGCGTCGTGGAACGCCCGCTGGTGGTGCGCATCGACGCCGCGGGCTGCTCGCCCAGACTCGCCGCGGCACTGCGGGACCGCAACATCGGCTACGCGGTGTCAGCTCGGTCGGCTCCGGGCGTCCAAGCAGCGATCCGCGGCGGCCTGGGCGACCCGGACCGCTGGCACAACGCCCCAAAGCGGCCCGCCCAGCGCAAGCGGCGCGGTGCTCAGGTCACCGACCTCACCGACCTCGCGGACCTGTCGGGCTGGCCCGGCCGCACCCGGCTGATCGTGCGCCGCGAGCCGCGCCACCCCGGAGCGCAGCGCAGCCTGTTCCCCAGCGAGAACTTCCGATACTGGGGATTCCTGACCGACCAGCCCCGCAGCGCCGTGCAACCGGATCGGCTGATGCGCAGCCACGCCGACGTCGAGAACGCCGTGTGCCGGCTCAACCACAGCGGCCTGACGCGCATGCCGTTCACCGACTGGCACGCGAACAGCGCCTGGGCCGCCATGTGCATCATCGGCCTCGCGCCCCTCGGCTGGTTCCAGAACGCCTGCCTCACCGGGGCGCTGCGCCGCGCGGCCCCCAAACGGCTCCGCTGGGAGCTGTGGCACCTCCCCGCGCTCGTGTGCCGCACCGCCAGACGCGTCCTTTTGCGCCTGCCCGAACAGCACCCCGGCGCCAAAGCGCTCCTCGCCATCGCCCACCCCCGCTGACCCCCCAGCCAACCGGTCCCGCGCGACGCCTGCCCCCGGCGGGACAGCCCCGCCACGCCCCCAGCGCCGCCCAGCGCCGCCTGAGCGCCACAACCGGGGCCATCGGCTCCCCTGCGACGCTCCCGCCGACGCCCCAACAGCCCCACACCACCAAACCGGGCGCAAAGCACACCGAAAATACGATCAGCAGCATTCTCGTGAATAATCAGGGCTAGTGCTGTGTCCGCAAACGTTTGCGCGCTTTGGTCATGCGGCTTGTTTGGTGGGTCTGCCCCAGCGGTGTTGTTTTTCGGCTCGGGTTCTGGCTCGTTCGCGTCGTTGGGCTGCGAGCAGTTCGGGTGAGCGTTTGTTGGCGTTGCGCCAGCGCAGGTGGGCGTGCAGCGCGCGGGTGAGCACGGTGTGGTTGGGGTGGTCGGAGTTGTTGAGCACGAACTCGCGCAGCGGCCCGAAGTGCGCTTCGATGGGGTTCGCCCATGAGCTGTAGGTGGGGGTGAAGCACAGATCGACTTTGTTGCGCTTGGCCCATTTGGCGATGTCGGTGCGGTTGTGGGCGGACAGGTTGTCCAAGATCACATAGACCCGCTCGCCGTCGGGGCGCCGGGCGCGGATGGTCTTGAGCGCTGCGAGGGTGTTGGCTGCGGACTTGCGGTGCCGCACGACGCCCCACAGCTCGTCGTCGCCGACGCTGTAGCAGCCGTGGAACTGGCGCACCCCGTGATGCTTGTTGTAGTTCGCGCGCAGCCGCTGGGGACGCGACCGCGGCGCCCAGCATGCCCCGCCGGTCGGGCGAATGGCCAGCGGCCCGAACTCGTCGAACGCGAACACCCGGTCCGGGGCCTTGTCGGTCACATGCTCGACGCGGTCCAGCTTCGCGTCCCGCTGCGGGTCGTTGGACTCCTTCCAGGTCTTGGTGCGCCCGAACGTGATGCCTGACTCGGTGAGGATCTCGTGCAGCCGCTGCCGGCCGACGCGCACCACCCGGGTCGGGTTGTCGGCCAGATACGCCGCGAGCTTGCGGACGCTCCACCGCGTGAACGGCTGCGCCAGCTTCTTTGGGCGGGTGCGGGCCGTCTCGACGATGAACGCATCATCGTCAGTCGTGATCCGGCGACCACGGCCACCCGCCCACTGAGGGACCCGACGACGCCATCCCCGACTCGTTGAACCTGTGGATCATCTCGCGCACCCGATCAGGCGACGTCGCCGCCAACTGCGCGATCACCGCCACCGAGTTCCCGCCCGCCGACGCATGGACCACCACCCCACGCCGCCATCGCACATGAGACCCCGGCGACTTGCCGGCGCCGCGACGCACGATCCGCTGCAACGCCTGGCCTTCCTCATGGGTCAACCGACGGACCCGAACACTCTCACTCATACCCCCGACCAAACCACAAACCACACCCCGCCACGCGGACACCAACCCGACGAACGTTTGCGGACACAGCACTAGCGAAGCTCGCCCTTGCCGAAACGAGCAAGCCGCCTCATCCGGTCGGCGCCACACTCGGCGTCCGAATGGGTGCCGCGGCTCCCAACCACTACGCGATGTCACTCCATTGACGATGTGGAAGCCTCGTGTTCATCACGGTGAGGGAATATCAACAAACCCGTGTGATCGTGAGCGGGCTTGCGAGCACTTGGCTTGGCCATGCTTGCGGGATTCTTGAACCGTCGCGATCTGCACCGTGGCATCTCCTCTGGCCGCTGCGACGCGCGGGCCGCAGCGCCGATCCTTCCGCAACCCGGAGGGATGGCGCGGCGGGCGAGAATGGTGGGCCATGGTGACGGGAGAGCTAAAGCGGCAGATCGATGCGGTGTGGAACGACTTTTGGTCGGGAGGCATCTCGAACCCGCTGGAGGTGATGGAGCAGTTCACCTACTTGCTGTTCATCAAGGCGCTCGACGAGCAGCAGACCCCGGCGGAGAACAAGGCGAACCGTACGCACCAGCCGATCCCCGCCGTGGACGACATCTTCCCCGACGGGCAGGAGTTCCGGCCCGAGCGGCGAGCGGCGGGACGGCCCTACGGCGACCTGCGTTGGCTACGGTTCAAGCACCGCCCAGCCGCCGAGATGTTTGACATCGTCGAGAACTACGTGTTTCCGTTCCTGCAGCAGCGGTCAGACGAAAGCACCCATGCCAAACACATGATCGGTGCCAAGCTCACGATCCCCACGCCTGGGCTGTTGCAGAAGGCGGTGGACGGGCTCGATGCGGTCGAAATGAAGGATCGGAACACCAAGGGCGATGTCTGTGAGTTCATGCAGTCGAAGACCGCTACTGCCGGCCAGAACGGGCAGTTTCGCGCGCCGCGGCACATCATCAAGTTGATGGTCGCGACGATGGCACCCCGACCCGACGACGTGATCTGCGACCCGGCCAGCGGCACGTGTGGGTTCTTGGTGGGCGCCGGGGCAGTACATCCGCCGCCGTCATCCCGGAGCGCTCACTGACCCCGCCCTAGCGAAGCACTTCCACAACGGGATGTTCTCGGGCTTCGACTTCGACAACACGCTGCTGTACATCGGGTCGATCAATATGCAGCTCATTGGCGTGCAGAGCCCCAACGTCACCTACCGAGACTCGCTCGCAGCAGACCATGTCGCTACAGATCCGCTGTTCTCGTTCGTGAGCCTGGAAGGAAGCTCGACCGAGGGACCCGCGCGCCGTTCGACTGTTGAACGAGCACGGGGGTCAGGGACCCGTGCTCGGGGTTGTCGTCCCGCTCCGGTTGACATTCAGCGTCTCGGTGCCGATCTGTAGGTGGATGTTGTCGGAGCGGAGGCGCAGTCTCAGTTCGGGAATGTCGGTGGGTGTGTGCTTGAGTAGGTCGTCGAAGGGGTCACGAATGTACTTCTCGATGAATACGCTCATCGTCGGCCCGGCTTCTGCCTCCAAGTGCGCCCACGCGTCTTCGCCGATGTGGGCGTGGCCGCCATGCCGTATGAACGTTTCGGCGAGTTCCGCCAACTTGGGGTTTTCGGTTCCGTCGAGCACCAGGAGTATTGGGGTGAATCCGCTGGCTTCGCAGTCTGCGGGGAATGAGAGCTCCTCGCCCCAGCGGCCCTGGCCCGATGCGGCGATCGTGACGCGAATCTTGATTTCGTATGCCTTCGTGCCGCGCAGGCAGTCCACTTGGCGGCCTCGACCTGTGCCACCTCTCTGGACGGGGCTGGAACCAGCCGGTATCGGCGATCCGCCTATTGCGCCAGCCATGACAGGCTCGAACAGGTAGCCCGTTTCCTGCGCCGCTCGGTTGTCGATGTCGTACATCCACTTGCGCAGGATCAGCAGAGAACCGAGCGCCTCGGCACTCAGGCCACCGTATTGCAGAAGTCCCCGCGGGCCGACTTGTTCCAGCGAAGGAGTCGCTTGAAGACAGAATATGTTGGCGAACTTGAGTCGTGCGCGGTGAAGGGCTGCGAGCGACAAGAAATACGTGTCGGTGTCGAGCGGACCGATTCGCAGCAGCGTCTCGTAGGCGTCGAGCCCCGAGGCCTCGCCTTCGAGCAAGATGTCCTGTGGCGCGATCTCGTAGAACTCCCGGTCGTCCATGGTGTTGAGTCCAGCGAGAGATGTCAGGCCGAGATCGCGGGCGGTGATGGCGACGAGCGCCCGCACTGCACTGTCGCTCAGCGAGACGGCTTGGCCGCCCGCGCCCGGCGCCCGCGCCTTCTCAAACGCGGCGGACTGCGCCCTGCTCAGCGCCACAACGGCACGGCTCCGATCTGGTACCGGGCGTTCACGCGCTCGGTGACCCGGCTCAAGGCGGGACTCGACCCGCTTCCGTTGGTGACGTGGAACTCGTGCAGCCGCGGCGACTCATCGGCGCACAACAGTCCTGAACGGACACGGTCTGCTATCCAGCCTCCGAGCAGCTCGGCGAACGGCGGCGGTATAGCGTTGCCGATGAGGATGGCCTGGTCGGACCGGCTGCCGGAGAATTCGAAACCGTCGGGGAAACCCTGCAGACGAGCGCATTCACGCAGTGTCAAGCAGCGGTCTTGGGTGGGATGCACGAACTCCCGGCTCGCCGCACTCGTAATCGCCTTGGACGGTTCATCGGCGAGCAGTCGGCGGATCCCAGCTGGCGCACCGCCGCGCCGTTCTGAGGGCATCCCGTCCGAGACTCGCCGGTTGGCACGGCGGGCGTAACTGTGGTGCTGAAGTTCCTCGGGCAGATCGCGCATGGTCTGGCCCGGCTCCAACAGACCGAAGCGACGGGCATCAGACTCCGAGACAGACGCCGCGACATGGCCCTGAACATTCGCCCGGTCCGCGCAGCGGGCAGGCTCGCCCAATCCCGCCAAAGCGTCCGCGACGGTCGGTGCCGGCGGCAGCGACGCCGTGCTGCCGGTTAGTGCGCCGGGCGCACCGTACGCGCGGTGCGACGGGTCTGGAAAGCCCGGGTCCGCGCCGAGCGTCCCGATCGCGATGACCCGCTTGCGAAGCTGAGCCGCTCCATAGTTCGCAACGTTCACCTTGCGCAGCCGCACCGAATAGCCGCCGTCAAGCACTCCGTCGAGCAAGTCGATCACGAAATCGCCATCCGCTGCGGTCAGCATCCCCTCGACGTTCTCGAACAGAAACCACCGTGGCCGCACCTCAGCCACCAAACGAGCGAACTCGCCCACCAGCGTGTTACGCAGATCGTCAGCACGCCGAGCGCCGGCCGAGGTGAAGCCCTGACACGGCGGCCCCCCGGCCACCAACGACGGCGTCACGCCGCCCGCGCGCGCCAACACACAGGCCCCCGTGAGTTCTCGAACACAAGCCGCCTCCACCGCCGCCTCACCGAAATTGTGCCGCAGCGTGTCGACGGCTGGACGCCAGTTGTCGTTCGCCAGCAGTGTGTCGAACCCGGTCCGCTGTAAGCCCAATGTCAGCCCCCCAGCGCCCGCGAACAGGTCAACGCTCGACAGTCGCGCGGCGCCGCTCATGACATCACGCCCAGTGCCATTCCATCGCCCCATCATCGCGGACCGTTGTCACACCGACCGGACAATCCGGTTCTTCGCGTCTCTTGGCATGGGGTAAGAGTGTCAAGAACGCCGTCGAAGCTGGAGGCGGTCGAGATTGTCTCAGCATTGCTCCAATTCTGCTTCTGGTTCGCGTTCACCTACGGCCGTACGGCTAAGCCGGATCCGTCGCTGCGATTCAATCTGCGCCGATTGCTCGACACTGACATAGCCGAGCATGCGTCGCTGTGGGAGCGCCAGGAGCTTCAGGAACGGCTGGAGCGGGAGACCGCAAAGCTTGCCGCCGCCCAGCTGCGGCTGGCGGAATCGACTCGCACTGCCGAGGAGCTGAATGCCGAGCTGGCGAAGCTGCGGGCAGAGGTCGCCGCGGCGAAGAAGAAGGCGGCCGAGACCGTCCCACCCGAAGCGTTCGACTGGTCTGAGGCCGAGACCCGCAGGTTCAAGATCGACGCACTGCTGGCGGAAGCCGTCTGGACCGATCTCGTCGAGGGCCAAGACACCGAGTACGAGATGCACGGGATGCCCTCCGACTCGGGCGTGGGCTACGTGGACTATGTGCTGTGGGGCGCCGACGGGCTGCCGCTGGCCGTGGTGGAGGCCAAGAAGGCGCTGGTTGATCCGAAGGTCGGCATGGAGCAGGCGAAGCTGTACGCCGACTGCTTGGAGGCCGAGACGGGGCAGCGGCCGGTCATCTATTGCAGCAACGGTTACGAGCACTGGCTGTGGGACGACACCCAGTACCCGGCCCGGCGAGTGCAAGGGTTCGCCACCCGCGACGAGCTGGCGTTGCTCATCGGGCGGCGTACCGCCCGCACCTCGCTGGCGTCGCTGGCCATCAGCGAGCAGATCGTGGACCGCCCCTACCAGCAGCGGGCCATCCGCGCCATCGCAGAGCACTTCGAGCGTGACAATCAGCGCAAGTCGCTGCTGGTGATGGCCACCGGCGCAGGCAAGACCCGAACGCTGATCGCGTTGGCGGATGTGTTGATGCGCGCCGGATGGGTGAAGCGGGTGCTGTTCCTGGCCGACCGCACGGCGCTGGTGAACCAGACGGTGAACGCGTTCAAGGCGCACCTGCCCGATGCGGCGCCGGTGAACCTGGTGACCGAGGGCAACGTGGACGGCCGGGTGTGCGTGTCCACCTATCAGACGATGGTCGGCAAGATCGACGAGTACCGGGCCGACGGGACTCGCCGGTTCGGGGTGGGGCACTTCGACCTGGTGGTGATCGACGAGGCGCACCGGTCGGTGTATCGCAAGTACCGGGGCATCTTCGAGTACTTCGACTCGCTGCTGGTGGGCCTGACGGCGACTCCCAAGGACGAGGTCGACAAGAACACCTACGACCTGTTCGACCTGGAGACGGGCGTGCCCACCGACGCCTACTCGCTGGACGAAGCCATCGACGACGGCTTCCTGGTGCCGCCGCTAGGTGTGTCAGTGCAGCTCAAGTTCGTGCGTGAAGGCATCCGCTATGCGGACTTGGGCGAGGACGAGAAGGACCAGTGGGACGAGCTGGACTGGGGTGAGGACGACGAAGGCAGCCCCCTGGAACCGCCCACCGAGGTGGATGCGGCGGAGCTCAACAAGTGGCTGTTCAACAAGGACACCGTCGACCAGGTGCTCGAATATCTGATGACCGATGGCATCAAGGTGGCCGGCGGCGACCGGCTGGGCAAGACGATCGTCTTCGCCAAGAACCAGCGCCATGCCACGTTCATCAAGGAACGCTTCGACGCCAACTACCCGGCGCTGGACGCTGGGAACTTCGCTCGGGTCATCACCCACCAGACCAAGTACAGCCAGAGCCTCATCGACGACTTCTCCAACCGGTCCAAGGCGCCGCACATCGCGATCAGTGTGGACATGCTGGACACCGGCATCGATGTGCCCGAGGTGGTCAACCTCGTGTACTTCAAGCCGGTGCGCTCGAAGACCAAGTTCTGGCAGATGCTCGGACGCGGCACCCGGCTGTGCCCGAACCTGTTCGGCCCCGGCAGCAACAAGACGCACTTCAAGGTGTTCGACTTCTGCGGGAATCTCGAGTACTTCAGCCACCCGCTGGAGAATGCGGAGGCTTCGAGCGGGAAGTCGCTGAGCGAGATCCTGTTCTGCGCTCGGCTGGAACTGTTGCAGGCGCTCGACGGCATAGCGGCGCTCGGCGATGAGCGCGCTGAGGTCGCGGCCACGCTGCATCGGACCGTGGCGTCGATGAACCCCGACAACTTCTTGGTGCGGCCCCACTTGGAGTTGGTGGAGCGGTTCAGGCGCCTCGATGCGTGGGAGGCGGTCTCGCTAGGGGACCTTGCGGCGCTGGCGGATCGGGTGGCCAAGCTGCCCGATCAGCTCGACGCCGACAGCGAGGAAGCCAAGCGCTTCGACGTGGTGATGCTGAACGCCCAGCTGGGCTTGCTCACTTATATGCCATTCGAACGGCAGCGCACCCGCATCCTCGGCATCGCGTCTGCGCTGGAGGACCTCGGCACCGCCATCCCAGCGGTGGCTGCGCGGCTGGAGCTGATCTTGGACATCCAGACCGACGAATGGTGGGCCGATGTCACCTATCCGATGCTGGAGGATGCCCGCAAGCGGCTGCGTGACCTCGTTCACCTAATCCAGCACACCGCCAAGAACGTGCTCTACAGCGACTTCACCGACGAGCTCGGCCAAGCCACCGAGGTGGAGCTTCCCGGCACCGGTGGTGGCGGTGGCGCTGGTGGTACCGGCGGCGGCGATGCTGGCGACGGGCCCGGCGGTGCGGGCAGCGACGAGTTCGCCCAGTTCCGCAAGAAGGCGCAGCACTTTCTCACGGAGCATCTGGCCGAGGGCGTGGTGGCCAAGGTCCGCAGCGGCGAGCCGCTTACACCGGCCGATATGGGCGATCTGCAGCGGGTGCTCGTGGCCGCGGGCATCGGCGACAGCGACACATTCGCCCAGGCCTCCCAGCGTGCGGGCAGCTTCGGGCTGTTCATCCGCTCGCTGGTCGGCTTGGACCGGGCCGCCGCCAAGCGGGCCTTCGCCAAGTTCCTCGACGACAAGCGTTATAGCGCCAACCAGATCCGCTTCGTCGAGTTGGTTATCAACTTCCTCACCGAGAACGGCGCCATCGACCCCGGCCGCGTCTTCGCCTCGCCGTTCACCGATGTCGCCCCCGAGGGCCCCGAGACCATCTTCGTGTCCGACGACGTGGACGAGTTCTTCGAGATCGTCAAGCACTTCCACCACACCGCTGACGTCTGACCCGCTGACGCCCGGAGGATCAGGCGCTGAGGTCGCCGGGAACCTCCCATGTTTCGACCAACGCCGTGCCGAGCAGGGAAGCGCCAAGATTCTCGGGAAACACAGCGATAACGATGTCCACACCCGTAGCGGATGGGCTCCGAATCGCGTGAAACCGGTGCTCGTAGGCGGCTTCGCCCAACTGTTGAGTGACCTCGAGGCTGTCGCTGACGACATCGTCGAGCGAGATGCCGAGCTGGGAGAGCGTGTTGCCGTCAGTGAGGTCGAGGATGGACGCGAGGTCGGCTTCCAGTCGCCAAAGTTCGCGGGGCAACAGGTCGTCTGGCAGGAGGCCTTGGCGCGTCGCTTGACGAGTGAGTTCCGCCACGGCGCACGCCCGCGTCGAGCACAAGTAGACCACTGGGAAACTCCGCGGCGGATTGAAGCGTCCGCCGTGGCGGCGAGCACCATCCCCGCTCCGCGGGTTGTGGCCGAGGGCTTGGTTGCGAAACCCAACGATGAGTTCTGAGCGCTTCGGTGCGCGCGCGACGACAACGGGGTCAACCGGGGTCATGTCAGGCGGTGACGCCTTCCGCGAGCGCGAGCAGCAGATCGACGACGCGGCGGTAGTCGCCCCGCGCAACGAGGTCCAGAGGCTTCTCGTAATCGAGATCGCGGTTAGGAGATCGCAACCAGAGCCTCGCGGCGTCGTCGCGGATGACGCTCCGAGTGAGGTCGACGACCGCACGCAACTCGAGAAGCCGCTCTTCGGAGTCGCGGCGTGGCGCCGTTTCTTCAGTGCGCCATCGGACCACGCTCCGCGGATTGGAATCGCTCACCCGCGCGAGGTCTGCCGTGTCCACGACATCACCTTCGTAGAGGTGTTCCAACAGAGAGGAGACCGTGTTCATTGGTGCCTGTCTTCCTTGTGCCTATAGTTGTGTCGCGTTCTTGGCATAGTATATGTCGAGAGAATGTAAGGAGAAGGCCCGTGGATCTCGACTTCGGACATGGATTCCTGCCTCGAATTGGAATGGACAACTACAAGGCGGTGGACCGTTGCATCGGGCCAGCCGATCTGTTCGCCACCGATCGCGTTGATCTTCCGTGGGCCTTTGTCGATGGCGTATGCGCGGAGGCACGGCCTGATCTGCTTGGCACCCTGCGAGCCAACAAGACCAACATGCTCATCGACACTTCAACTTGGCGATACCGCTACGAAGCCACGATGAATGTCAAGAGGCTCGCGAGCGCAAGCTGGGCGCCTGCGCAGGTCGTTGACATAGGCGACCGACGACAAGTTCGGCAGCTGGTCGAGGCGAGCCTGCGTACGCAGCAAGAACTTGGTGCAGCGGCGTACCTCTTGCCGGGCTGGATGCCCGAACACGACGACGAGGACTTGCGCCCGGCGCTCGCGGAGATCTTCGAGGCCGCGTACCAACTGAAGGACCTTGATGCTCGACCGTTCATCGCATTTGTCGGTGGTTCGAGTCAAGGACTCGAGCGGATGACGACGCTCATTGACATGATCCCGCACTTCATTTCGGCGGTGTACCTCCAAGTCTCGCCCTTCAAGCCCATCGGCGATAGTGCATCGAAGCTTGAGAACATCACCAGCGTGTATCTCTACGCGGCGAGTCGCGGGTTCAAGGTCATCGCGGGACGGTCAGGCGCTCTGACGCCCGAGTTGCGAGCACTCGGCGTGAACGCTGCAGACGCGGGATTGGGGACCGGCGAGACCTTTGATCGCAACCGCTTTCGCAGGATTCGGCGCCGGGAGACAAGCGACTCCTCGAAGTGGGGCGGTCCTCGTTCCCGGATCTACTTTCCCCAGTTGGGTCTGTCCCTCCCGGCATCGCGGGTAGAAGAACTCCTTGAGGTGCCTGCGGTTGCGGCTGAGCTAAGCCTGAATCCACCGATTGGTTGTTGGTGAGCGCGGGTTTCGCGGGCCGGTGGCGGGTTGGGGTCGCGTCGGGTTGTTGGGGGTGTGGTTTGGTGTGTTTGGGCGTGTTCGGCTAGGGGTGCGGGTGTGGTTTGGGGTTGTCGACGCTGGGTTTGTGTGGGGGCGTCAGTTCCGGGCTGTGCTGTTTAGCCGGAGGGTCCGGGCAGAGCCCTGAGAGCGCTGAGCGTGGCTGTGAATTGTGGTGCCCAGGGCCAGCGGGCGGGGTATCGCAGGGTGGGTGTGCCCGAGCGGTTGACTGCCACGGCGGCGAGTGCGACGAGTCGGGTGCGGCGCGAGCGGTTCGTGGCCGCCGGCGCGCCGGCGAGCGTGTCGGTCCAGTGGCCGATGTTGTGGGCGAGCGCTGCGCAGGCGAGCGGTGCGCAGTTCGCGCCGTAGTGGCCTGAGGGGACGTGTTCGAGTCCGGAGCCTTCTTTGAGGTCGCGGATGGCGAGCTCGACCACGGCGTGGCCGCGGTGGAACTCATCCGCGGCGGCGGTGTCGTGTTCGGTGTTGGTGATGAATGCGTGGTGCCGCCAGTCGGGCCACAGCCGTCGCTGTGCGCCCTGGGCGAGGCGGGTGCGGCGCACCACGAGACGAACGGTGCGCTTGGCTTTGCCGCGGCCGGTGGCATAGGTCGTCTCGGCGACTTGGGCGTGGCCGTCTTTGGTGTAGTCGATGTCGGCCCACGCGTCGTCGCTGATCGCTTGGATCGCTGTGCGCACAGAGGATCTGAGGGCGACGGTGATCGACCATTTGATGTCGTGGGCGTCGAGACGGTCGATCAGTTTCCATGACCAGAATCCCGAGTCGGCGCGCACCGTGGTCGGCCCGGTCGCCCCGGCGCGTCGCAGGTTCGCGACGAGCTTGTCGACGAAGCGCACCACGCCTCGCGACGACCCCGCGGAGCCTTTGCGCATGCGTGCGCCGAGCACCTCGCGGGTGTCGGCGCGTGCAGCGAGCAGCGGGTGATAGCCGAGCACGCTGGTGTAGCCGTACGCGGCTCCTTGTTTTTGTTTGCCGTGGACCTCGCAGACCGTGGAGTCCAGATCGACCACCAGCGGCGCCTTGCCGGGGCCTGCGCCCAGCGCCCAGGCGCGAGCCAGCGTGCGCGACGCCACCGCTTCGAGCTGGCGGACGTGACCGAACGTGAACGTCCGCAAAAACGACCCCACCGTCGAGGGCGCCATCGGGGCGAACCCCAGCACCCGCCCGGTGCGTCCGGCGCGCAGCATCTCGACGTGATCGATGTGGGTGCCGCCAGCGAGCATCGCGGCGACCACGGTGCAGATCTTGGGACCCGGGTTCGCGGAACCGGTGCGCACCCACCGCTCGATCAGCCCCAACAGGCCCAGACGGGCCATCAGCGTTCCCGCCAGGATCAGGCCCGCGTTGGCCACCAGGCCCTCATGATCGAACGTCGTTGCGAACCGGTCCAGACTGCGCGATGATCCAGACACAAAAAGTGCCTCCTGTTTTTGAGACGAATGTGACAACGAACATCACAATCGTCGCAGATCAGGAGGCCTTTTTCGCGGACGCGGCAACCCCCACACACCCACCACACCGGTGGATTCAGGCTTAGATCTCCGCACCTCCTCGTTCCGCGTCGACATCCCGCGCCAAGAGCGGAACGGCCGCGACATCGCGCTGGACGAACACCGGATGCGCACGCGATTCGCCGTCGCCTTCGGCAACCAGGCACTCGATGGGGGAGGCGAGGCCCGGGTCGAATCCGTTTCCAGGGCGTTCAACTCCCCGTTCTGGCCCTTTGTCCTCACCTCCACCTCAGTCGGGCAGGAGGGCCTCGACTTTCATCTCTGGTGTCACGCTGTAGTCCACTGGAACTTGCCCACCAACCCCGTCGATTTGGAGCAGCGAGAGGGACGTGTTCACCGGTACAAGGGCCACGCCGTCCGCCGAAACATCGCCGCGACCCTTGGCCCGGACCTCCTAACGAACGGCCTGGCCCCCGGCGTCGATCTCTGGAACGAACTCTTTGACGCAGCGGCGGCCACCAGGGGGTCGGGCGACGGAGAGATGGTGCCGTACTGGGTCTTCCACCGAGGGCCGGCGAAGATCGAGCGCCATGTGCCGGTCCTGCCGTTCAGCCGAGACGAGGCAGCGGTCCCGCAGTTGCGCAAGTCCCTCGCGGCGTACCGCCTCGCGTTCGGTCAGCCCCGCCAGGAGGAGCTGGTCGAGTTCCTCGGCGCCGACCGCACCGATGAGGAGCTACTGCAGCTGGCCTCACGTCTCCGCATCGACCTGTCGCCGCCCGAGCTTGACGGATTGAGCGAGCGGTTCCGCTAGGGCTGGGTCTCCTCAGCGTGCGGGTTGTGGACCCTGAGCTGTCGGTCGTGTTGAGTTGAGAGTCGTCGAGATTCGGCTCCTTCGGGTCCTTGCTGTGCTTGTCGATCACATGGGCCGAAATTAATCACAGCTATGTGATTTAGAATTGGGGCGAACGAGGAATCGAATGTCACGCCACAACCTTTCATATCAAACCGAACAAACGCGCGCCCGTGTCCAAGCCAATGTGCAGGCAGGGCTGAAGAACGTGAGACTGCGCGACCTCCCAGATGTCCTCCAATGGAGTGACTTTGCGGAGCAGCCCAGCGCGACGTACGAGGCTCTTCAACGGCGTCAGTCAGAGGGGCGAGTCCCCGGGGCGGTCATTGGCTTCCCTCTGCCGAAGCCCGGAAAGGACGATCTTCGGCGGCTCGCGCACTTGCATCCCCTCGACGAGCTGCGTTTGAGGGTGCTTGTCGGCCATCTCCTCGATCGGACTACGCATCGCGCCCATGAGGGCGCCTACGGCGCGCGGCTTGTCATGGGCCCTCCCGGTTGGCAGATTGAAACAAGTAACGATGCTTGGAACAACCTCCGAGCTAGAGCGTCGGCACTCATCGGGTCCGGCCGTTTCGGCACGCTGTTGAAGTGTGACGTACGCCGGTGCTACCCGAGTATGTCGATGGAAGTCATCGAACGGGCTCTGATCTATCAAGGAGTCGATTCCAAGCAAAGCCGGCCAGTTCTCGAGCTGTTGGATGGGTTGCAGTCAGTTGGCGCGCCGCCGGGACTTCCCATCGGTCCCGAGGCGTCCGCGGTCGTCGCAGGCCTCGTGCTCGGCGTCGTCGATTCGAAACTCAAGGATGCTGGCATCGCGCACTTGCGCTACTCGGATGACATCTTCATCTTCGTTCCGGAGGGCTTGAGCCCAAGAACGGCCAATAAGACATTCTGCGAAGCGCTCGATTTGGTCGGACTTGCGCCCAACACGGACAAGTACGAAGAGCACTCGGTTCATGACGGGAGCGCGTGGTCGGCCGTACAGGATCCGAAGGTTTCCGACCTGCAGCATGACCCCAACCCGGCTGGCGATGGCCGTCATCTAGTTGAGGGCATCGAAGAGGAGTTGGAGAGCGGCAGGCCGAATTGGACGGCTGTCTCCTTCTGTCTCGGAGGCCTTCGCTACCGCAACAATCCGCAAGCACTTTCCCTGATTTGCGAACGCCCACAAATCTTCCAAACCCTGCCGAGGCAAACCGCTAGGTACCTCACCCAGATGTGCGATGACAAGGTGAATCGCAAGCAGATCGATCAGGACTGGATGGTTGAGCAAGCAACCACTGATCGAGGCGACAAGGGTCTGGCGGCGCAACTTCACGCGTGCCGCGTCGCCGCTCGCCTCAAGGTGGGCGAACCGAATGGCAACTGTGTGGAGTCAATCATTGCCGAAGCTGATCGATTCGAAGCCCAGAGGACGCCACTTCGGGCTGCAGCTGCGCTTGCTTGGGGAAGCTCATTTGCATTCCGCCAGCATCGTGCCGAAGAATTCGCGTTGGAGGTCGGGAATTACGACGTCCGGCGCGTCCTTGTAGCTGCTGTGGCAGGCCGGGTAGCCAAGGGCCGCAAGACACAAGCGTTTCACCAGAAGCTGCGATCAGCTGACCGAGACCTTGATCCCGTCCTCAGCCGTCTGGTCTAGTCAGGGTGCGGCCGCAGCTTGCCTATCGGTGCTGGCGGGCCAGCGGCGGGCGATGATGCGATCGCGTTCATCCGGGTCGCGGACTGTCACCATCGAAGTCGGCGTGCGGAGCCAGAGGACCTGGTTGTCGCCGCGGCGTTCGTAGACCGGGAAACCTGACGGGTCGATGCTGATCCGGGCGAGGTGGTTGCCGTCGATGGTGTGGAATTCGGTTGCCACCAGCGGCAACACAGAGTCGCCGAGCCGGCTGCGGATCATGTTTTCCAGGTGCTGGCCCCATAGGTCGCGGTCACCCCGCTCGCCTCGCTTGGAGAACGTGGCGAAGTCGTCCTCAAGCCCGTGGACCGAGCCGTCGTCGGCAACGCCCACCAGCAGCGTTCCGCCGAGCGGAGAGTTGGCAAACCCGGCGACCGTCTTGGTGACGGCGTCTTCGGGGTGTCCGCCCTTGCGCTTCTCACGGATGTCCCAGCGCAGGGTGGACTTGTACTCCAGGTACTGCGACTCTCGGTCGGTGCCGAGCAGGTCGCCGATGGGGCAGGTTCGCTGGCGGGCCACCGTGGCGCGCCGGTGCACTTCGACGGCGTAGATGTCCCTGACGGCTGCTTGCAGTTCCTCGTTGTCGAGATAGTCGTAGATCAGGCCGCTGTTTCGGTCCATGCGAGACAGCAGGGCCTTCTGGTATCGCTCCGGGAACACGTGGTCACGGAACGTGGCCTCGTCGTTGATGACCGCCTGGTTCTGAACGTCAACATCTGCGATCAGGTCGCCGGCGGCCGCCTCGAACACCAAGCGATCCTCGTCGGACCAGTCGGTGCCGAGACGCTTGTTGATGCGGGCGATGATCTCTGACAGGCGTTCTTCGTCGGGGTCGACCAGCGGCCCGGTGCCCGAGTAGATGGTGGTCACCTCGGCCTCGCCGCCGGGCAGCGCGATCGAGCCGTCGAAGGCCAGTTCGTGGCGGAGGTGGGTGAGCTCCACCTCCGAGCCCAGGTTGATGCTGTCGCCGGCGTTCGAGTCTCGGATCATCGCCGCCAATGCCCGGCAGTACAGATAGTCCCGCTCGAGTTCGGGGTTGCGGAACGGCACGACAAGCGACAGAAACCCGTACACGCGCACGAACCGCCCGAGCGCGTCCCGAAAGGCCTCCTGATCCTCGTCGGACAGCCCCCCGAAGCGCTCAACCGCCGGCTGGAGGGCCGCGTGGATCTGGGCGTGAGCGTTCTCGCTCAGCAGCAACGAAGCGGTCCGCTGCATTTCGCCAGTGTCGAGAACGCCGAAGCCGTCGAGGTCGTGCCGAGTGTCGAACAGCAGGTTCGGATCGGTCGGCGGCGCGACGGTCTTGCCGTGGTACACCGCGAACGCCTCGCCGATCTCGTCGGCCTTGTTCACGAAGTCCACGACGAAAGTCCCCGACTTGTCGGGATGGATTCGGTTGAGCCGCGACAGGGTCTGCACTGCAGCCAGCCCCGTCAGCGTCTTGTCGACGTACATCGCGGCCAGCTTCGGCTGATCAAAACCCGTCTGGAACTTCTCTGCCACCACCATGATCTGCCATCAGCACGCGGGATGACCTTGCGCGTATGCCCGTCGCGATCTTCGCCAGTGGTCGGCAGCATCAAGAGTGCATCGTTACGCTGCGGGCATGGAGAGGGTCAAAGTGGCGCTCAGTTCCGAGCAGGCACTCTTCTTGCACGAGCGGGCCGCAGCTCTGAACAGCACTCCCGACGAACTGATTTCTGCGCTTCTCGACGCCGTGCTCATGGTCGTCGGACAGGGCGACGAGCAGTCCGTTCAGGAGAGGTTCGTCGAGCTTGCCGATCACTACGGGGAGATCAGCAAGGACCTTTTCGTGGACGACCCGGATCTTTGTTTGGATGCGGTCGAAGGGCCGGGTGGCGAGGATGCCCCATCAATCGCCGAATCCGATGCTGGGGATGAACCTGCCGAGGTGTCCGCGCCAGAGATGAGCGAAACAGAGGTGCAGCGGGCGTTCGGGAAGCTTGCTGATCGCTACGAGGAGATCAGCAGAGAGGTCTTCGGCGACCAGCCGCCCCTGTCGGCGGATCTCCCGGATCGGCACATCTACGCGGTGGGCATTCCGATTTCGGGCGAGCCCGGCAAAGCCGACCGGTTGCCATCAGCTGTTGCGAGAATGGAACGGTTCCTCGATCTGGGCGCAGTGCGGTTCGATCTACGGAGCGACTACATCGTGCACATGCAGGTGCCAGCCGGGGAGCAGATCGTCGGGCCGGCGCTCATGTACCTCCGGCCACAAGCAGACCTCACAGGCCAGCACATCTCAGCCGACTCGTGATCCTTGTCGACGACGGGCTCGCGATGCGTGCGCTCGCGGGCGCAGACGACACCTACTGGACGGGCGAGACACCAGCCGTACCGTGGTTCTTCTACCTCAGGTTGCTGATCGCCCTTCGCGGCTCGCGGCCCCCCGGCAGACTCAGCAATCTGGCCACCCCACAGATGATCGAGTATGCATCGGCGCCTCCTGCTGAGGTGCTCCGCGTCCTCGATCCGCGGCCATATACACACTTGACGGCAGATCTGCTAAATCGCCGGCAGCCCGGCATCAACAAGCTCTCAGCAGACTTCTTGGCAGCCGCGATCTATCACGAGTCCGCCGTTCATGTCATCGCGGGCAACGTCGGCAGGAACTGGGGAGACCTGTGCGACATGTTGGGAGTGGAACTACGCATCGTGCCCGCTGCCACGTCACCGTGAGCAGTATCGGTGGAACTCGCTCCCGTGGGGCTTCGCGCAGATGCTCGTACGACGAGTTGGCGATCACAGACGCTTGCCACGGATGATGGTGGAAGGCTCCTCAGCCGCCAAATCCCACAAATCCGCGAAGGCGCAACTCACCAACCTCACCCCGATCGGCCAGCAACCCAAACCCACCGCGAAATTCAGCGAACGTGGACCGCGGCTTCTCTCGAGCGCTCACAATTTCAGGATCTCAACCATTTGCAGGCGTTGCAACGCAAAATAGTCGACCAGATCGGCGAGATATTGCTGATTCGGCATGATCTCAATCACTCGCGACAGTTCCCGCCCCGAGGTGGTGAGGTTAACTCCCGCAAGATCGAGTTTGTAATCTGTTGGCAGCTCATCCGAGGAAACAAGAAACCAATCTTTTCCACCATGCACCAGTCTTGCCTGCGGGTTATCGATTTCGCTTCGTTCAAATACGCAGAATTCGTAGCCGTGCCAAGATTCGAAGTCTGAGGTGATAAGTCCATATTCGTTGAGGACGTTTAGAACGCCGTATCCGAGGCCATATTTTGCGAGCGAATTCTTGCCAGGATGTCCACTAAAGATAACTACGCGCTGATCAACGAGTCTTCTTCCGTTAGGCGGGTCATATGTGTGGTCATAGACTACGTTGAGAGAATTTGCTGATGCATCAAACATCTCAGCCTCGAGGAAAAGCGAGCACGTCACAGAGCAAAGTCGCTGAAATACTATCGCGACATTCCGGTCCATGTTTCGCAACAACTCAAGCGTACGCAACGAAGTGCTTCCAGGTTGCCTTACCTCACCGGCCAAGATTCGGGCCCAAAGCTGCTGTAAGCCGGCAGAAGAAACATCTTGGACTTCGCTAAAGAAGCGTGCCGTCCAGTCACTATCAGGTTCGTGGGCGTTTACTTCGTCATTTCCTAGACTAGCTGCTGCGGCCTCTGCAACGGTCTGAATATTTCGTAGTCTCTTCTCCTGTTGAAACCTCCAGGCTTCGGAGATGAGATCCGGATCGAATGTCTCATCGGCACTGTCAATTTTCGACGACTCCCAACTTCGGCGTGCCTCTAGCATTTCGCCTCTCGAAGCCTCGTCACGGTGTGCTTCCGCAGTGTCATAGATACTCCGAATCTCGACTTTCGACTTAGCCTTGATAATGGCAACCTTGGCATGCTGGCGCGCCGTCCATGGCGCGAGCAGAGGTCCCGCGACAGCGCCGATACCGACTGCCAAGTAGTCTAGGAGCTTTTCGATTGCTAGCACCGTTGTCACAATGGAATTGTTCGAACCGCTGTCAGCCATACGACGACCTCCGAGTATCCGTGGGTTTCGCGCTGGAAAGGAACGCTACCCGAACAGTGGAGGTATGACCAACGAAGCAGCGATGAGGTAACGTTCTGCGCACTATAGGGCTATCGATATTCAAAACTGGAATCTGGTGACGCGAGGTCCCGCTGTTGAGACGGAAGCTCGCTGATTCTTGTGACTTAACCGATTGCCCACGAGTGGGACTGTCAGACTTGACATTCGCGATGGTGATGGCCACCTGACCATATTGGCGGCATTTTCACGGCGGCGGAGAGCAAGGATCTGCGTTGTTCTGGTGGGATGCCGTCGAGCTATCGGAACTCAGCACTTCGGCCAGATGACTCCCGCTTCGGCGCGGTACGGGCCAGGCGATCTTCGTTCGTCCTCGCGACGAGGCAACGAGTCCGCCCAGGAGCCGTTCTCGTCGGGCTCAGCATCAGGCCAGGCCCAGAATTCGCGCTCGATGCGGACGTTGCCAGGCGGGACATCCACGCCGACGAGGAGGGGATAGCGGCGACCCGAGTGCTGGGCAGCCCCGATGATGCCGTCGGCTCCGGGTCCGAGGCCCGCATGTTCTGTCGGTACCCAGCCGCAGCCGCTGGTGGTGATCGTGGCGCCGGGAGTCAGCCGGAGCGGTGCATAGGAGACCCAGCCGGCGCGCTCATAGTCGGCGCGGGAGACCACGACCGTGCTGGCTTCGTCGTACACCTCGAAGCGGCAGGCGCCGTTCCCCCAGACGGTCGCATTCACCGCTCGCAGGTCGCCCGCGGGAATCGTCTTGCCAGCCACGAATGTGCCGCCGTCGATCCATGTGCAGACCAAATCCGGGGCGTCATGGGCCGGCTCGTAGCCGGCGGGGTTGGCATCGCCCGAGAAGCGCAGCGGTCGGGCGTTCAGCGGCAGCGAATCACATGGCACCGAGTCCGAGCCGCCCAACGATTCCAGCAGCCCGCACGCGTCGCTGCCGTCGGGCAGCGCGTAGGGACAGCTCGCAGCCCCACTGGCGTTCTCGGGCGGTGCGGTGCTCGCTGCGGCCACGGCAACCGGCGCTGTGATGCTCGGCTGTGATGTTTCGTCGGCAGCGACGTTGGTTGTCGACGTCTCAGGCTCCGCCACGAGGGCTTCTGGCTCGCTGGCCGCTGCAGGGGGAGCGGAACCGCCGGGTGCGGTAGACGGGCTGCCGGCGAGATTGTCGAGCGCGCTCTGCAACAGGTTCAACGCGAGCAAGCCGGCACCGATCGTCACCGCAGCTATCACGAGCACCGCCAGCACCCGCGGCAAGAGTCCGCCCGTGGTCCACCTCCTCAGCTTCTCCTATCCCACTGGGGCTACGAACTACAGCCTCCGAGCCGAGGTGTACATCGACGACGGGGAATCGGTGTTCCCGGAGCTGGAGGCTCAACGTGCCGCGATCGAGGCGACGTGCGATCTGGCGCTGCGATGGGAGCCGATCGAGAACGCACGGGCTTCACGAGTCGCCGCGTACCTCGACCCTGTTGACCCGGCTGATCGGGAGAGCTGGCCGGCGTATCGCCACTGGGCCATCGAAACGCTCGGCGAGCTGCGGCGAGTCTTCGCCGAACCCATCCGGAACCTGTCATGAGAGTCGTGTCATACCGATGTCCGGCAGACCGTGGGAGCGGTGAGGTCGGTGAGCAGTGGGTTTGGACGCACATCACGGGTGTCAGATCGCACGCTGACGGCGCGCGGACCGTCAACGACCTCCGTCTGTTGTAGATCTAGTGGCGCGCAACCAGTCCAGCACACGGCGGGGGTGGCCCAGCCGGGCATCGGCAACGGGCGGGCACGCCAAACGGGCCGTAACGTCGGGCACACTCGCACCTCCAGCTCACGAGGGCGTCAGCGAGCACTCCAAGCACACGGGCCTGCGGAAACCACAGCCGCACCGACATAACATCGCACCCTATTGAGGCCCTCTTGGAATGCAGATGCAGCTATTACCGATTCCGGCAGGGCTTCGACACCTACACAGGGATCCTCAGCCACACCATCCCACAAGACCGCGAAGGCTCAAGCATGGCACCAGAGGCACACTCCGAAGCGTTGGGCAAAGCCAACGCTTACCCAACTAAGGCATTCTTCGTTCGCATGCTCACGCGGGACATTTCCCTTGACGCATGTATTCTTGATCTTATCGACAATGCGGTCGACGCAGCTTGGCGAACAGCGAACGGAATGCCCACCACATTCAAGACCGGCAACACCCTTGACAAGTACGAAGTGCAATTGAATATTGACGTCAGTGGCAAGCAGTTCCGAATCCTCGATAACTGTGGCGGCATCTCACTTGACGACGCGGCGGCATACGCTTTTACCTTCGGACGTGACGAAGAACAAGCGACTGGTGATTTTGCGGTCGGCGTCTACGGTATCGGGATGAAGCGAGCCATCTTCAAGCTAGGTACGCAGATCCGCGTGCGAAGTACACACTCCGATGATCCACCTTTTTCTGTACCGATTGATGTGGACGCTTGGATGGCTCAAGAATCCAAGATATGGGATTTTGACATCGATACCGATGCGGCCCTGCCAGAACCCGGGGTAGAAATCCTTGTATCCAGTTTGACCGACGCGACGCGCGTCGCGTTCTCTGATCCCGCATTCCTAAACCGGCTTCGTTCAACAATCGCACAAGACTATCTCTTGGCACTGATGCAAGGATTCCGCATCGTACTAAACGGCGACGCGGTTAAACCTTGGGGGCTACGCCTTCGGAGCGGTGCTGGCTTTGAACCAATGCGCGAGCTATATCAGGACGAGGAAGTCTCCGTTGAGATATTTGCTGGCATGGTAGGACTACCTGAGGACGATGCTTCTGACACATCACGCGAAGCTGACAGGCGTTCCGGTTGGTACATCTTGTGTAACGGACGAGTCGTCGTAACGGCCGACCGAACCTCTACAACCGTGTGGGGTCGGCACCCATTTCCATCTTGGCATCCCCAATATGAAGGATTCGTCGGAGTCGCCCTCTTTTCCTCCCGACGACCTGAACTGCTTCCGATGACCACAACCAAAAGCGGCGTCGATACAGCTTCACCCATCTATAGACGAGCGATCACCCGGATGCAGCAGCCCACACGAGCCTGGATCGACTACACCAACTCTCGCAAAGCATTCCTCGAAGACGCGAGAGCAAAGGAAGAGAGCACACGGGCAGTGGCGATTGCCGAGGTGCCTACGAGAAAGGGCGTAAAACTGCCGGCAAGCCGAAAGCCTGTAGCTCGCCACGAAGCTAACATACTCTACACCGTGCCGCTAACAAAACTGCAACCTTTGGCTCGTGCATTTGGGAGAGCAACAATGGCCTACAAACAAGTTGGTCTTCGCTCCTTTGAATACGCCTACGAGCAACTCGTGGATGAAGATGATTGATGTCCTCCACCAAGACACTCAACTTCAGCTTGCGTCAAAACAAAGCAGTAGAACGATCAATTGCGTTTGAGTCACTACGGCGTTCGCGTGCCTTCCTGGGCGAACAATTAGCCTACATCGGATTTGGGTCTGTTTGGTTCCAGGACTTTCAGATGGCGCACCGAATACTAGGCATCGAACAGATGATATCGATCGAATCCGACTCAAAGGTTTTTGCACGCGCTGATTTCAATCGCCCTTTTCGGTCGATTGAAATCATCAAGGGTCATAGTGGCACGGTATTACCGCGAGTGTTGGCACGAAAGACAATGCGCGCGCGAGCTTGTGTAGTCTGGTTGGACTACGACAGCTCCCTCGACAGAGCCATACTTAGCGAATTGCTGCATCTCGTTGTCGAGCTTCCAGAACAATCTGCGTTGCTCGTCACAGTTAATGCACAACAAGGATCATATGCAGACAGTGTCGATCACCGACGTCTAGCTATGACAGAGTTGTTCGGCGAAGAACTTATAGATAGCCGTATGGATGATAGCGCTTTCAAGGGACATGGCTTCATGAATACGCTGGCCGACTCACTGTTGAATGCGTTAAGCCATCATGCTCTAAGCAATGGCCGTGAAGGATCATTTGTGCCATGTATCCGGTTACCCTACCGGGACACGGCCAACATGGTCACGGTTGGAGGCCTTCTTCCTCGAAAAGTAGACGCAGCTTTGTTCCGAGCTGAAGTTGCAGCTGAGGACTGGCCCGGCCTTGAAACGGGTATTATTGCGACCCAGCCTTTGACTATACGGGAAGTTCAAACGTTGAGCAGGCTATTGCCCACAAATAACCCAATTACGTCGGCGGACGTTCAGGCATTAGGCTTTGAGTTGGATATTGAGCAAATCGCAGCCTTTGAGAAACATTATTTGCGGTATCCAATATATGCAGAAGTACGCTGAAATGCGGTGATCTAGATCATGTCTTCGGTTGTGGACCTCTATTGTGGTGCCGGCGGCTTCAGCTTGGGTGCATGGTTGGCTGGCTTTGAAGTACTAGCGGGAATTGACAATGACCCGGATGTCACCTCAAAGTTTGAGAACAATTTTCCCAATTCGAAGCTTTGCTTGGCGGACTTGGACACAGACGAAATACAGGTCAATCTAAACCGTGTAGCCAACAGACACATAGTCGGCGTCGTTGGTGGCCCACCGTGCCAAGGTATAAGTCTAATCGGTCGCCGTGATATCACGGATGAGCGCAACAGGTTGGTAGTCCGTTTTTTCCAACACATCGCCAAGATCCGTCCGAATTTTTTTGTGATGGAGAATGTGCCAGCACTAGGTAGCGATGCTTATTCCGGTTTGCTAGAAGAAGCCTTAGGCCAGGTGCCCAGCAGTTACAGCGTGTTGAAGCCGATGTTGCTAGATGCTGGCAAATTCGGAGCAGCCACGAGACGGAAGCGGTTCGTCATCGTTGGGTACGATCCGAGTCGAGTGGATCGTGTCACGGAGGCACAGTTTGAACCGCCTAGTCTGACGACTCTTGTGACAGTGCAGGATGCGATTGCAGATGTCCCTCGACCTCAGAGTGTGTATGAAAATGTGGCTTTGCCGTATCGCGAAATCGAGTCTATATCGCTCTACGCCAAACAGATGCGAGCCTGCCCAGCTGCTGAGTTAGGTAGCGCTCTGTCGAGGGAGTACTGCTTGACCGGTAGAGTCACGGGCAATTCAGGCACGAGGCACTCCGCAGAGGTTCAGCGGCGTTTTGCGCATACTGTACCCGGTGCGATTGACCCAATCAGTCGGTATGTACGGCTGCAGTGGGACCGTCCAGCTCCGGTGCTACGCGCCGGGACCGGACGTGATCGAGGCTCATATCAGGCGGCGCGGCCGATTCATCCTGCAGAGCCCCGTGTTATAACGGTCAGGGAAGCGGCTCGGATTCAAGGATTCCCTGATTGGTTCCAATTCTCGGAAACGAAATGGCATAGTCATCGGATGATCGGCAATAGCATTTCGCCGCTATTCGGGGCAGCGCTTTTGTCCGTGTTCCGATCAAGAACGGAATGATGCCGGGTGATGGCATTAGATTGCGACGTACGGGTCGTAAACGGACGCTCTGGCCGGGCCTCGGGGGGATCGTGTCCGCGAAATGTGCCTGGTGTCGGTAGGCCGGGTGAAATGGGGGACGATGATCACGGGTGAGCTGAAGCGGCAGATCGATGCGGTGTGGAACGACTTCTGGTCGGGGGGCATCTCGAACCCGCTGGAGGTGATGGAGCAGCTCACCTACCTGCTGTTCATCAAGGCGCTCGACGAGCAGCAGACCCTGGCGGAGAACAAGGCGAACCGCACGGGCGAGCCGATCCCCGCCGAGGACGACATCTTCCCCGACGGGCAGGAGTTCCGGCCCGAGGGGCGAGCGGCGGGACGGCCCTACGGCGACCTGCGCTGGTCGTGGTTCAAGCACCTCGCCCCCGCCGAGATGCTCGACGTCGTCAGCAACTACGTGTTCGCGTTTCTGCAACAGCGGGCGTCCCACAGCACTCATGCGAAGCACATGCGCGACGCCCGCCTCACAATCCCGACCGCGGCGTTGCTGGCCAAGGCGGTGGACGGCCTCGACGCCGTCACGATGGCGGACCGGGACACCAAGGGTGATGTCTACGAGTACATGCTGTCGAAGATCGCCACGGCGGGTCAGAACGGGCAGTTCCGCACGCCGCGCCACATCATCGAGCTGATGGTCGAGATGATGGCGCCTCAGCCCGACGACGTGATCTGTGACCCCGCCAGCGGCACCTGCGGGTTCCTCGTCGGCGCAGGGGAGTTCATCCGCCGCGAGCACCCCAGCGCACTCACACGACCCGCCGCGGCGAAGCACTTTCACAATGGGATGTTCTCCGGCTACGACTTCGACAACACAATGCTTCGCATCGGGTCGATGAACATGCAGCTCCACGGAGTGCAGAACCCGAACATCAGCTACCGGGACTCGCTGGCCGAGGACTTCGCCGGGGATGCCGAGGTCTACAGCTTGATCCTCGCCAATCCGCCGTTCGCGGGATCGCTCGACTACGCGGGCACGGCCAAGGGTCTTCTACAGGTGGTCAGGACCAAGAAGACAGAGCTGTTGTTCGTGGCGCTGTTCTTGCGGTTGCTCAGACCGGGCGGCCGGGCAGCGGTCATCGTTCCCGACGGCGTGCTGTTCGGCTCGACCAAGGCGCACAAGGAGCTTCGTCGGATCTTGGTCGAGGACCAGAAGCTCGACGGGATTGTGTCGCTGCCCGCCGGTGTGTTCAAGCCGTACTCGGGAGTCTCGACCGCGATCCTGCTGTTCACCAAGACCAACTCTGGCGGCACCGACCTCGTCTGGTTCTACGACCTCCAAGCCGACGGGTACAGCCTCGATGACAAACGTGACCGGCTGCTGGACGAAGCCAAGCTCGGTGCAGTCGTCGAAGAGGCACTGACGGTGGACGAACACGAGAAGAACAACCTCCCCGATGCGCTCGCTCGCTGGCTACAGAAAGATGGCGCCGAGTTGGAACGAGCACCGACTGAGCAGTCGTTCTGTGTGCCGAAGGCCGACATCGCGGCTAGCGACTACGACCTCAGCATCAATCGGTACATGGAGATCGTCTACGACGAGGCCGAGTACGTGCCGCCGGCTGAAATCCTCGATGAACTTGCCACTCTCGAGCGAGAGATTCTGGAGGGCATCGAGGACCTGAAGGCAGCTCTGGGATGAGCACTGTCGGCGTCCCGCTTGGCGAACTCATGCTGGCTAAGGGGCGTTCCATCGATCCGCGCAAGCACCCGAACGAGAAGTTTGAGCTCTTCAGCATCCCGGCATTCGATGCCGGAGCACCGGAGATCGTCTGCGGTAGTCAGGTTGGTTCCAGCAAACAGGTGCTCGAACGGCACGACGTTCTGCTGTCCAAGATCGTGCCGCACATCCGGCGTTCATGGGTTGTCGAGCCGAAGTCTGAATGCCGTGCAGTTGGCTCGAGCGAGTGGATTGTCTTCCGGAGCGAGCACTTCGAACCGAAATACTTGCGCCATGTGCTGACGTCCGACCGGTTCCACCAGGAATTCATGCGGACCGTCGCGGGGGTGGGCGGTTCCTTGCTGCGGGCGAGGCCGGCATACGTTGCCGAGATCGAAATTCCATTGCCGCCTATTGACGAGCAGCGGCGGATTGCGGCGGTATTGGATGCGGCTGAGGCGCTCTGGGCGAAGCGCAGTGAGGCGTTGGCCAAGCTTGAGACCCTGATTCAGGCCGTCTTTGTCGACCTGTTCGGCGATTCTCGTCAACCAAGTGCCAAGACGGTACCGCTTGCCGATCTGGCAGAGATCGTGATGGGCCAATCTCCACCAGGCGATACCTATAACGAGAGTGGGATCGGAGTTCCGTTGCTGAACGGCCCGTCCGAATTTGGCGATAAACACCCGGTTCCAGTGCAGTGGACGACGTCTCCTACGCGCATGTCACGAGAAGGAGACATCTTGTTTTGCGTTCGAGGCGCTACGGCTGGCAGGCTCAACTGGGCCGACGCGGACTATTGTCTCGGTCGCGGTCTAGCTGCGATTAGAGCGGAACCTTCGCATCGAGCATTTCTCTTTCGCGTCTTGGATGCGCACTATGTGCGTTTCCAGTCGAGCGGCGTTGGAAGCACATTTATCAACATAGGCAAGTCCGATTTACACGGTGTTCCAGTGCCGATGGCCAGCACGAGTGCTGTACTTGAGTATGCGCGAATCTATTCAGCATTGAGTGAACAACGGACTGCCTTGAACGTGAGTCTGGCCAAGATCGATGAACTCTACTTGTCGCTGCAGCAGCGGGCGTTTCGGGGCGAGCTGTGAGCGAGTCGCAGTTCTCGTTCCTCGAGGCTGAGTTCAGTCCCGAGTACGAGTCTGCGTCGCGGGCCGAGGGTTACTCGCTCTCGGACCCGGGTGCTGCCGTCATTTATGCGAGGAAGTGCTTGGAATCCGGCGTCAAGTGGGTGTATCAGCATGACCGGTCGCTGCCTCAGCCGTATGACGACTCGCTCAACGCGCTGCTGAATGAGCCGGCGTTCAAAGCATTGGAGGGTGGCCGGGTCTTCGAGGTGGCGCGCAAGATTCAGCGGGCCGGGAACCGCGCGGTGCATGAGTCGAAGGCGCCGTCGAAGTTGGAGGCGGTCGAGATCGTCTCGGCGCTGTTTCGATTCTGCTTCTGGCTGGCGTTCACCTACGGTCGTACCTCGAAGCCGGAATCGTCGCTGCGCTTCAATCCGCATCGGCTGCTTGCCGCTGGCACGACTGGGCAGGCGTCGCTGCGTGAGCGCCAGCAGCTTGAGGAGCGGCTCGCGAACGAGTCAGCGGAGCTCGGCGCTGCACAGATGCGGTTGGCCGAATCGACCCAGACCGCCGACGAGCTGAACGCCGAACTGGCGAAGCTGCGGGCGGAGGTCGCCGCGGCGAAGAAGAAAGCTGCCGAGACGGTTCCGCCCGAGGCGTTCGACTGGTCCGAGGCTGAGACACGCAGGTTCAAGGTCGACGCCTTGCTGGCTGAGGCGGGTTGGACTGGTCTCACCGAGGGCCACGACATCGAGTACGAGGTCCACGGCATGCCGACGGACTCGGGCGTGGGCTACGTCGACTATGTGCTGTGGGGTGCCGATGGGCTGCCGTTGGCGGTGGTGGAGGCCAAGCGGGCGCTGGTCGATCCTCAGGTGGGCCAGCAGCAGGCGAGGCTGTACGCCGACTGCTTGGAGGCCGAGACGGGGCAGCGGCCGGTCATCTATTGCAGCAACGGTTACGAGCACTGGCTGTGGGACGACACCCAGTACCCGGCCCGGCGAGTGCAAGGATTCGCCACCCGCGACGAACTGGCGTTGCTCATCGGGCGGCGCACCGCCCGCACCTCGCTGGCGTCGCTGGCCATCAGCGAGCAGATCGTGGACCGCCCCTACCAGCAGCGGGCCATCCGCGCCATCGCAGAGCACTTCGAGCGTGACAACCAACACAAGTCGCTGCTGGTGATGGCCACCGGCGCAGGCAAGACCCGAACGCTGATCGCGTTGACGGATTTGTTGATGCGCGCCGGATGGGTGAAGCGGGTGCTGTTCCTGGCCGACCGCACGGCGCTGGTGAACCAGACGGTGAACGCGTTCAAGGCGCACCTGCCCGATGCGGCGCCGGTGAACCTGGTGACCGAGGGCAACGTGGACGGCCGGGTGTACGTGTCCACCTATCAGACGATGGTCGGCAAGATCGACGAGTACCGGGCCGACGGGACCCGCCGGTTCGGGGTGGGGCACTTCGACCTGGTGGTGATCGACGAGGCGCACCGGTCGGTGTACCGCAAGTACCGGGGCATCTTCGAGTACTTCGACTCGCTGCTGGTGGGCCTGACTGCCACCCCCAAGGATGAGGTCGACAAGAACACCTACGACCTGTTCGATCTGGAGACGGGGGTGCCCACCGACGCCTACTCGCTGGACGAAGCCATCGACGACGGCTTCCTGGTGCCGCCGCTGGGTGTGTCAGTGCAGCTCAAGTTCGTGCGTGAAGGCATCCGCTATGCGGACTTGGGCGAGGACGAGAAGGACCAGTGGGACGAGCTGGACTGGGGTGAGGACGACGACGGCAGCCCGCTGGAACCGCCCACCGAGGTCGATGCGGCGGAGCTCAACAAGTGGCTGTTCAACAAGGACACCGTCGACCAGGTACTCGAATATCTGATGACCGATGGCGTCAAGGTGGCCGGCGGCGACCGGCTGGGCAAAACGATCGTCTTCGCCAAGAACCAGCGCCATGCCAAGTTCATCAAGGAACGCTTCGACGCCAACTACCCGGCGCTGGACGCTGGGAACTTCGCTCGGGTCATCACCCACCAGACCAAGTACAGCCAGAGCCTCATCGACGACTTCTCCAACCGGTCCAAGACGCCGCACATCGCGATCAGCGTGGACATGCTGGACACCGGCATCGACGTGCCCGAAGTGGTCAACCTCGTGTACTTCAAGCCGGTGCGCTCGAAGACCAAGTTCTGGCAGATGCTGGGCCGCGGCACCCGTCTGTGCCCGAACCTGTTCGGCCCCGGCAGGCACAAGACGCACTTCAAGGTGTTCGACTTCTGCGGGAACCTCGAGTACTTCAGCCACCCGCTGGAGAATGCGGAGGCTTCGAGCGGGAAGTCGCTGAGCGAGATTCTGTTCTGCGCTCGGCTGGAGCTGTTGCAGGCGCTCGACGGCATAGCGGCGCTCGGCGATGAGCGGGCTGAGGTCGCGGCCACGCTGCATCGGACCGTGGAGTCGATGAACCCCGACAACTTCCTGGTGCGGCCACACCTGGAGCTGGTAGAGCGGTTCAGCCGCCTCGATGCGTGGGAGACGGTCTCGCTTGGGGACCTTGCGGCGCTGGCGGATCGGGTGGCCAAGCTGCCCGACCAGCTCGACGCCGACAGCGAGGAAGCCAAACGCTTCGACGTGGTGATGCTGAACGCCCAGCTGGGCTTGCTCACCCTTGTGCCATTCGAACGGCAGCGCCTCCGCATCCTCGGCATCGCGTCAGCGCTGGAGGACCTCGGCACCGCCATCCCAGCGGTGGCTGCGCGGCTGGAGCTGATCTTGGATATCCAGACCGACGAATGGTGGGCCGATGTCACCTATCCGATGCTGGAGGATGCCCGCAAGCGGCTGCGTGACCTCGTTCACCTAATCCAGCACACCGCCAAGAACGTGCTCTACAGCGACTTCACCGACGAGCTCGGCCAAGCCACCGAGGTGGAGCTTCCCGGCACCGGTGGCGGCGGCGGCGCTGGTGGTACCGACGGCGGCGATGCTGGCGACGATTATGCCCAGTTCCGTAAGAAGGCGGCGCACTTCCTGAAGGAGAACCTGGCCGAGGGCGTCGTGGCCAAGGTCCGCAGCGGTGAGCCGCTGACACTGGTCGACATGGACGCTTTGCAGCGGGTGCTTGTTGGGGCCGGCATCGGCGACACGGACACCTTCGCCGAGGCGTCAAAGCGTGCCGGCAGCTTCGGGCTGTTCATCCGCTCGCTGGTAGGGCTCGACCGGGCCGCCGCGAAGCGTGCTTTCGCCAAGTTCCTCGACGACAAGCGCTACAGCGTCAACCAGATCCGCTTCGTCGAGTTGGTGATCGACTACCTCACCGAGCACGGCACCGTCGAGGAGCGCCGTGTCTACGAGTCGCCCTTCATCAGCGTGGCGCCCGAGGGACCCGACGCCATCTTCGTATCCGACGACGGCGACGAGTTCTTCGAGATCGTCAAGCACTTCCACGACACCGCCGCCGTTTGACCGGCTGACGTCGTGATTCTTGTTTCTCGCTTGGAACCGCGTGCCGCCTGAGCTAGACCGTCAATGACCGCCGTCAGCCTCGGCTCTAGGCTCGAAGCTGCGACGCGGACCCGGAGGGGTGCATGGCTGGGCGTGATCTCAAGGAGCTGTTCCGCGCGTTCCGCAACGCTGACGAGCTGGCGTTTCGCCGGGCGGCGAACACGATCATCGAGGAGGAAGAGGCGCGCCATCACGTTGCGCTCGCTCGCGACTTGCGCAAGATCCTTGCCAGCGGTGAGTCCATCGACATCGGCCAGGGCGATGTGCGGCTCGTGCCTCCCCCGACCGACCCAGATCAAGGTTGGGATCTGGCGACCGTCCAGCGCCCAGAGCGCTACCTCGGCAACCTCGTCCTTCGCCCCGCAGTGCGGACGGTGCTGACCGATCTTGCCAAGGAAGTCCCTGATTGGAACCGGCTCGAGGAGCTCGGTGTACCCCGTCGAAACCGGGTCATCTTCTTTGGACCGCCTGGCTGCGGGAAAACCTCGGCAGCTGAGGCGCTCGCAGCTGAGCTCGGCGTTCCCCTAGTCGTGGTTCGACTTGACGCGATCGTGTCGTCGTACCTCGGGCAAACGGCGAGCAACCTCAGACGGATCTTCGAGTACGCAAGCTCCGCACAGTGGGTCGTGCTGTTCGACGAGTTCGATGCGCTCGGTCGCGAGCGGAGCGACCCCAGCGAGCATGGCGAGATCAAGCGAGTGGTGAATTCGTTCCTCCAGCTGCTCGACTCGTACGCGGGTCCCGGCATGCTGATTGCTGCGACAAACCACGAAGAGACACTTGACCGAGGGCTGTGGCGGCGCTTCGACGAGGTGGTCGAGTTTCCGCTGCCGACGGTCAGGGAGATCCGATCGCTCCTGCGGCGGGGCCTCAAGCACGTCAAGGCGGAACCGCTGCCCATCGACGAGATGGGAACTGAGCTGCGCGGTCTGCCCCATGCAGCCGCCGAGGCAACTGTGTGGACGGCGATACGGATCGCAGTGAGAGACAACCGAACGGCAGTGTCGGTCGACGATCTCACGGAGGCCGTCACTGCGACGAAACGGCGTCGTTGGTAATTCGTGCCGAAGCATCTTCCGTTGCCACGGCCGCACGAGGTCGGATCACGCCGTTCGCTGCCTACGCCAGTCGGCGGCCCGCGGCCAGAGCACCGATCGCATGGCAGCAAGCTCCGAGCACGGCTCGAAGCGGCACTCGGTCCTCCCCAAGTACCGGTGCGGATAGGGGGGATTGATCCAAGATTGGTCTTCAAGATCAGTGCCGGTTCGCGACTGACGGATGACGCGCTGCGGAACAAGGGCCTCCAGCACCTCGCTGAATCCTCGGGCTGGGATTACTTCGTGTTGCCCCACGATGACAATGCGACGAGTTTCCGCGATGCGCTCGAGGCGTACCGGCGCAGTGAGGTGGGCCGGTCGTTCTTCGGGCTGATCAAGGACATCGAGCCGTACGGTCCCGAGGACCGTCGAGGACCCGGTCTCGAGTCCGATCAGACGCTGACGTTTCCCCTGCTCGTCGACATCCATCTGTGGCCGGCTTCATCTGGTCCGGATGCACGGGAGCGCCTCGCGTCCGTCCGAGCCTTGCTAGGTGAACAAGAACTCGCGTCAGACGAGCAGCCCGCATTCCTGCTGGTACGTGGGTCGGTAGATGAAGAGACGCTGAGTGGCTTGCTCGTGCTCCCCGTTGTTGAGCGCGTCCGCGTTCCACCGAGCCCCTACATGTCTCCTACCGACTGGATAGGCGCATCAGCTCTGGACGCAGTTGAGCAGCCACCATCGCGATCCGGCGTTGTTGGCGTGATCGACGACGGAGTACAGGCCGGTCACCCGCTCCTGCAAGGACTCGTCGACAGCTTCGAAGTTCCGGCTGAACGCGCCTGGGCGCCGCCCACGCAGCACGGGACCATGGTCGCGGGCCTCGCGGCGTACGGAGACTTCGAGAGTGCATTGCGGGACGGAGCGTCGTTGCCGTCGCCCATTCGGGTAGTCGCTGCCCGCGTAGTTGAGAACTCTGCGGAACTTGGCAAGGCGACCTACCCGACAGCCACACCCGAGCACCGGATCCTTGAATCCGCGATTCGCGAAATCGTCCGACGGGGCGCACGGGTAGTGAACATTTCGCTCTCCGACCGGTCGCGGTACGCAGGGCCTCACGTCGACCACCGAACCGAGATGCTGGACCAGCTCGTGCGGGAACTCGACGTCGTCATCGTCGCCGCGTCAGGGAACGTCGGGGAAGCACTCCTTCCAGACGTCGAAGAACTGCATGCCGGCCATCCGGGTCACCTTCTCGACGACGAGAGCCGGGTGGCGGAGCCCGCAATCGCGGCCAACTGTCTCACTGTGGGGAGCGTCGCCCGTTCCGGTCAAGGCGCTCATCCCGACGGTGATTCACATCCGCAACTTCGAGCCGTCGCCGAGGTCGACCAGGTGTCACCGTTCTCACGCTCTGGGCCAGGATTCCGCCCGAAGGGCTCAGTCAAGCCGGACCTTGTGCATTACGGCGGCAATCTCGTGAGCCAGGCCAGGCTTTCGCAACGGACGCTTTCCGACACGAATGTTGGAGTGGCAACGGTGTCGCTCGGGTTTCCCGATCTGTTCCGAGCTTCGAGCGGTACATCGTTTGCGGCACCGCGTGTCGCCAGAATCGCTGCCATCGTTCGCGACGAGTACCCGGAGGCCTCGGCGAATCTGACCAGGGCGCTGGTCGGGCTCTCGGCACGGGTGCCAGATCCGCATAGGACGAAGGGCAACGCCAAGGCCGCAGAGTTCGCGAAGCATCTGAGGCTGGTGGGTTATGGCCTTCCGGAAGAGCAACGGGCAGTCGAATCGCTCCAAAACAGGGTCGTGATGACATTCGATGGAGACATCGAGACGAACACCAGCGTCATCCATCCGATACCCGTTCCGGAGGAGTTCGCCAGCGGCAAGTCAGACCGGACAATTGCTATTGCTCTTGCCTACGACCCGCCGACGCGTCGCTTTCGCCGTGAGTACCTGGCAAGCCGGATGCGGGTCGATCTGTATCGGGCGTTCGACCTGGACGAGCTGAGCGCAATCGTGAAGAGGCAACCGCTCGATGGAGACAAGTTGAGCCTGCCCAGCGACCGGCGACGAGTACAGCGCCTCAAGCCATCCTCAGAGGCAGTCCTTTACTCGACGCTTCAGGTACGACGCTGGCACGCCTCAGCAGCCACGTCTCTCGATCCCGACGATGGGGAGACGTACTACCTGGTCGTTACCCACATCAGCGAAGCTTGGGCTGAGCGAGCGGAGCCGGGCTACGGCCGGCAGCGCTACGCACTTGCGGTGGAACTTGAGGACCGTGGGCGCCAACAGATCAACATCCTTGAACGAGTTCGGGCACGCCTACGCGCCGTTGTCTGAGCTTCGATGTTGGCCGTCTGCCGCTGTCGCCTAAAGCGAAGCTCGAGATTTCATGAGTCACGAGGTCAAGCGCCCGGCGTCGCTAAGATCCGCCGTTCGTGGAGCACACGTTGAACGAACCGTCGCCAGGTCCGGCTGAGACGCCGCCTGACTGCCCGCGTTGCGGTGCCGGAATGGTCCTGCGCACCGCTCGAAAAGGAGCGAATCAGGGGAACCAGTTCTGGGGATGTCCGACCTTCCCGAAGTGCCGCGGTGTCGTCCCAATTGGAGGTCCGGAAGCGGCCGTCAGCGGTGCCGACGGTCTGTCGGGTCCCATTGCTGAGAGTCCTGATGACCTGTCGGAGGCGGCCGAAACGCATGCTGGCGCTGAACCGGATGCACCGGATGCGAACGGCAGCGGCAGCGGCAACGAACGACGTCGTTGGCGCGACAAGCTCGCCACGGCTGCCATCGGCACGGGCAAGACGATCGAAAAGGTTCGGCGATCCAGGTTGGAGGCCGTGGAACCGGACGCATCGGGCCGCTGGAGCAAGGAGCATCGCAGCAAGTTGCTTCGTTACGTCTACGAGCGAGACGATCGGCGCTGCGGCGTGTGCGGCGCCGAGACACGCATCGAAGCCGCCCAGGTCGAGCACATCGTCCCGAAGATCTTCGCCTTCTTCGACATCAGCAAGGCCGGCAAGGCGGTGCGGGGCACCCGGTACAAGAGCGTGTTGCACAAGCTGGACAACCTCCAGGCGTCTCACACCTACTGCAACAAGAACAAGGGCAACGCGGCGGATGTGACCCGCTGGCGGCACCCGACGATGCCTCCGCTGACGGTGGCTCTGGCCGAAGACGGTGCCGAGTTCCGGGTGCCGCCCGAACCAGTCAAGGGCCACTAGCCGACTTCGCGCAGAGGGGATCCTCTCGGCTCGGCCGACTCCAACTTCTTGGCTGTGACACCCCGCCTCTACCGTGGGGGGCGTGGCTGACAAGTCGGCGATCGAGTGGACCGAGGCAACGTGGAACCCGACCACGGGTTGCGACCGGACGTCCCCGGGGTGCGACCGTTGCTACGCGCTCACGCTGTCGAAGCGGCTCAAGGCGATGGGTTCGCCGAAGTACCAGCTCGATGGTGACCCGAGGACGAGCGGGCCGGGCTTCAAGCTCACCCTCCATCCCTCATCGCTCGACGTGCCTCGACGCTGGGGCGCACCGCGGCTCGTGTTCGTGAACTCGATGAGCGACCTCTTCCACGACGACGTCCCGCTCGAGTTCATCGAGCGGGTCTTCGAGGTCATCCGTGAGACGCCTCAGCACACCTATCAGGTGCTCACCAAGCGAGCGCAGCGGCTGAGCCGCGTTGCAAGCGAGCTCGACTGGCCGCGGAACCTGTGGATGGGCGTCAGCGTGGAGTCTCGCCGGTACGCCTTCCGAATCAATCACCTTCGCAAGGTTCCGGCAGCAGTGAGATTCGTGAGCGCCGAGCCTCTTCTCGGCCCGCTCGGCGCACTGGGTCTTGAGGGCATCCAGTGGGTCATCGCCGGCGGTGAGTCCGGTGCCAACGCACGGCCCATGGAGCACGACTGGGTCACCGAACTTCGAGACACCTGCACGTCAGCGGGCGTCTCGTTCTTCTTCAAGCAATGGGGAGGCAGAACGCCGAAGGCAGGTGGCCGAGAACTCGACGGCGAATTGTGGGACCAGCTGCCGCTCGAGGCGGCGAGCTAGCCGAGTGGCGGTTCCAACCGGGGTTCTCTGGAAGCGCGATCTGCACACGGCAGCGAAGCACACGCTGCTGCGCCGCTATGTGTCGGCGTGGTTTCCGATCATGGCAAGCCAGTTTCGCGACGTCGGGATCACGTTCTTCGACGGCTTCGCCGGGCCAGGGGCGTACACGAACTCCTCAGAAAGCTCGCCCTTGATCGCCATGGAGCATGCGTTGAGGGGCGAGGTGACGCGCTGGGGCACCCAGACACGTCTCGTCTTCGTAGAGGACCATCGCGGGCGCGCTGAGCACCTCACGAATCTTCTCAACGCTCGGTTCCCGCCCACGATCAGGCCACCCGGCTTGGAGGTTCGCGTCCGTCGCGGCAAGTGTGGCGATCTCTACGGGCAGGCGATCGCCGAACTGGGCGGGTGGGAAGGACCAGTCTTCGCCAATCTCGATGGCTGGGGTGCCGATACCAACTACGAGATCGTGCAACGGATCGGTCAGCAGCAATCATCCGAGGTGCTCGTCACGTTTGAAGATCAGTTCTTCATCCGGTTCGCCAATGGCGAACAAGAAGCAGGCGAACGTGTTTTCGGGCGCAGCAATTGGCGGCGCGTTGATCGGTTGAACACTGCTGGGAAGAAGCCGTTCCTTCTGGGGCTGTACCACCAGGGTCTACACACGGCCGGCTTTCCGCACGTGCTGACGTTCGAAATGATCGACGAAGGAGGACACTCTCTTCATCTCTTCTTCGGGACCACGAGTGACGTCGCCGTACGGAAGTTCAAGGATGGGTTGTGGGAGGTTGATGGTGTCTCCGGCCAGCGCTTCCGAGATCCTCGTGACCCCGACCAGATGTCATTCGACATTCTTCGCCCGGACTTCACCCCACTCGCGAACGGCATCGTGGAGCTGCTCGGTGGGCGCGAACACAGCATGGCTGAGCTCTGCAAGCACGCCCTCCTCGAGACGATCTACAAAGAGACCCACGTCAAACCGGTCGTGGACTCGCTCCTCGAGCAGCGCAGAGTGGAGCTGGCGCGCACCGGCAGGTCCTATGAGGATCGAGTGCTTCGCCTGGCGGAGCAATCGCTGTTCTGATTTCTTCCTCGGTTGACAACAGTTCCCCAATAGCCAGGACGAGTCCTCGTCACTCACCGGCGAGGACGCTGCGGTAGGCGTCGATGCTCCACTACACGGGTATGGCTGGGGTGATGGCCCGCATCCAGCCCGGCAGCTTCCTCAGCAGTGCGAAGGTACGGCAGCAACGTCAGTGCAATCGCAATGGTGACGTACATCATCGAGCTGGCGGCGGCGACCGGCATGAGTCGGGCTGCGCCGCATCGACATCACTCAGGGGTGACCGGCCTCGGGTCATTCTCTTCACTGATCCGTCGAGCGCCGACTACCTGAGCAAGGCGCCAGGCAGGTTTCGCTAGTCCGGTGTCTGTCGCACCCCGTGGAACGTGTCAGAGCAATTCGCCGTGATCTCGGACTCGTTGACAGCACTGTTCGAGCGTCGAGATGTGTGCAGTCGGCCAAACCAGTCGTCGGGTGACGTCGTCGTATGCCTGGACGAGCCAGTCCGGGCACTCCCCCCAAGCTGAACTCTCTGCGAAACCGCCACTCGGCCGGTCGGAGCTGGACAACTGGACAGCCTGTGAGTGCTGGGAAACCTCTCGGGCAAGCACGTCGACTCGCACCTGCTCAAGTTCGGCCAAGATCCGCGGCTCTCGCAGCAGTGCATCGACGTCGTAGTAGTGGCGCGCTGTCTTGCGTCGCCGCTCGTTATCTCCGACTTCGGCAGCATTGTGAAGGATCATGAGCTTTTCGACGAGGGTCCGAATGGGATCAAGAACCAGGAGCGGCACCGGTCGATTCTCGGCATAGTCAGGGTCAAGTCCTGCGCTGGCGGTGTACTCCGAGATGAGTGACGAGACCTTGATGAGCGTGCTTGGTATTGCTCCCCCGCGGGAACCGATTTCCATCACCACATCGCTCTTCAGCGAAACAGACGAGAATCTCGCCGGGTAGTGCAAGTTGACCGTGCGCTTGACTCCCATTGTGGTCGTGGAGGCGTCCGTCGTGCCCTGCAGACCTGTCTTACTTTCGGCCGCGGCCGCGAATTCCTTCAGGATCGAGTCTCGTGATTTCTTGCCTCCGCTGGGAAGCACCACGAGCAAGTCGACGTCCTCGGAGAACCTCTGGATGAGCCGGCGAGCTTTCGACAAGCTCGTGCCGCCCTTGAAGATCACCGAGCAGCCAGTGGCTTGCGACGCATCGGCGATGCCTCGCAGCGCCTCCGTGACCCAGAAGTCCTTCTCGACATGGGACACGGGAATGCCTGAGGCGAGTGCAACGGCGCTCACGTATCCCTCGAGTTCGTCCAACTCGTCATACAGGCTGAGCATCATGATCCGATTCGTTCGGCGAGGAGTCGCCAGCGTCCGCGCGCGGCCACATGATGCTCGCTGTGGATCTGCTCGCCGATCTGTTGGGGGCGGATGGCGCCGGACTCGGCGAGCTGTTCAACAACAGCGGCCGCCCGCTCCCAGTCGACCTCGATGAAACGAGTGCCGTCCCGCATCAACTCGAGCACTGCCACCTCCAGCGACTGCAGACTTCGGAACCCGCGATCAGCAGAACGAGACACGAACGCCACTCCCTTGGGAGGTCGTGGCGCCCGCCCAGCCACAGCGACAACGTCGACCGAAGGAACCTGAGTAGTGAGGCCGAGGCTCGCGGCAGCTGAGAATCCCGCGGGCCCAGAGCCGCTGCCGGCGACGCGCAGACCGACGTCCATGGGCGCCGGTGCGGGCATGCCAGCGCGGGTTTGAGGCCCTTTCCAATAGAGCCCCTTGTAGACGCGTACTAGCTCGTTCCTGCTCGCCATCCGTGCCAACTCGCAGTCGATCGCGTGGCAGGCCTCAGGCAGGTCAGCGCGGGACACGAATGAACGCGTGGGGATGCGCTCGACATGGTCACGAACGACCCGGGCATTGCTTATGAGAAAATATCGTAGCAACATTTTCTCATTCTTGCGATCAGGCGCCAGGGCGATCGCCCTGGCGGTGACATCTACACCAGTCAGCGGTGAACGGCCTCAGGTCATTCAGCTCGCTGATCCGGCGCGCGCCAATTCTTCGCCAGGTTTTCTTGCCGTGTCGCCGCCCGTGAGCGTCGAGTACAGCTTGCGGCGCCCCACGCGTTCCGACGTCACGAGGCCTGCAGACTCGAGTTCCGTGAGCACTTGGACCACCCGGCTACGACTTACCCCCACTTCGGCCAGGAGCCGTTCATCCCCAGCGTGCGTCGGTCCGTAGTGAACGAATGCGTCGAACACCTTGGACGCAGTCGCAGACATGCGCGAGCGAGCTGATCGCTGCTCGATCAACCGACTCGTTGCATCAGCCAAATCTTCGGACAGGTAGAGATCGCGAATGGCCGAGAGTGCATGCCGGGGCGTGCATGGAGCGATGGACTCGATGGCTGTCGCGACTCTCGACCGCAAGAGAGCCCCTTCGGCAGCAGTGCCGCTCGCCGCTCGTCGATCCACGAGGTCTTGAAGTCCTTCGAGGTCGAACGACTGAAGCTCGACGACGACATCGAAGAACGTGTCGGCTGGCGGTTCGAGATGCGATGACGTGCCAGCGACCACCCATTGGATCGGGAGCTCCCAGAGGTCGTCGCGCAACCTGCCGAACATTTCTTGGCAACCGTCTGAGTCAAGGTCGTCCACAAGGACGACGTGCCGGGAGGCGGTTTGCTGTTGTCCGAGTGCCACCTTGAGATGCCTCAAGGGATCCACAACCACCTTGTACTGAGTTGCGGCGAGTTGTCCGAACACCTCAGCGAAAGGATTGCCGCGTTCGCGGGGCAGAGCATCCGAACGAGTAATCGCGCGTTCAACTCCCTCCAGCCACTCCGCGAGAGTCTCCACACCTTGAAGGCGTATGTAGCGCGCCTCGGGATGTTCTCGTTCGACTTGACGCAGGAAGGAAGTACGACCGCTGCCGGGAGGGCCATGCACGTACGCATTTAGGCCGAGTTCGCGCGCCCGGCGGACTCGCTGAAGCTCCGAGCTACGGTTGGCGAACAGCCGGTTATCGGCATCGGAAGTCGTAAGCGGCCGCTGCCACAGCAAAAACATTAACACAATTTACAGTTATATATGTGAATTTGCAAGTTTTCGACCGCAGAGCCGAAGATGGCGCTGGAGTCGGTGCCCTTTTTCAATAGCAGGGGTCGCAACTAACCGGGTGCTCGACGACGTCTACTGCGTCACTTGGCTCGCCGTCGCCTGACGCACACCGAAGGCGTGGGTGCGCTGAATCCAACTTCTTGGCTGTTACACCGTGGCCCTACCGTGTGGTCGTGGCTGACAAGTCGGCGATCGAGTGGACCGAGGCAACGTGGAACCCGACCACGGGTTGCGACCGGACGTCCCCGGGGTGCGATCGCTGCTACGCGCTCACGCTGTCGAAACGACTCAAGGCGATGGGCTCGCCGAAGTACCAGCTCGATGGTGACCCACCGACGAGCGGACCAGGCTTCAAGCTCACCCTCCATCCCTCATCGCTCGACGTGCCTCGTCGCTGGGGCGCACCGCGGCTCGTGTTTGTGAACTCGATGAGCGACCTCTTCCACGACGACGTTCCACTCAAGTTCATCGAACAGGTCTTCGACGTCATCCGAGAAACGCCCCAGCACACCTACCAGGTACTCACCAAGCGAGCGCAGCGGCTGAGCCGGATCGCAGGCGACCTCGACTGGCCGCCGAACCTGTGGATGGGCGTGAGCGTTGAGACCCGCCGGTACGCCTTCCGTATCGATCACCTGTGCAAGGTGCCCGCAGCGCTGAGGTTCGTGAGCGCCGAGCCGTTGCTCGGACCGCTCGGCGAGCTCGATCTTGCGGGCATCGGCTGGGTGATCGCTGGCGGCGAGTCCGGTGCGAAGGCCCGGCCCATGGAATTGGGTTGGGTCACTGAGCTCCGTGATACCTGCGTCTCGGCCGGCGTGGCTTTCTTCTTCAAGCAATGGGGAGGGCGGACCCCCAAGGCCGGTGGCCGGGAACTCGAGGGCGAGCTGTGGGACGAGCTGCCGGTCGAGACGGCTCGGTCGAACGGCGGACGCAAGGAGCTGCTGGCGAGCGTCTAGGTGGGGTTCAGCACGGCTCTTCTAGCGATGTCTTCGGTACGATGAGCGCACCCCACCGGGGCGCGTAACCCCGGCCCGACGGCCCCGGCTTCGGCCGGGGCTGTTTAGCGTTTGGGTCCCTGCCGATAGCCGATCTGCTCGAAAAAGCATGGCTCATCAGCGCAATCGCACCACTACGGTGCGTGTCGTGGACGCTTGGCTATACGAGCCGGATGCGCAACCGAAGCTCAAGCACCACTGGAAACTCGATCGTGCGGGATTCGTCGAGGCCGGCTCGCAACAGGTCGGGAAGTGCCCGGTTGGGATGAGCTTGGACGATGCTCAAGTGCTCTTAGACAATTCGGTTCCGTACTCCCCGTCTCATTGGTCGCGGCCGTACCCTCAGCGGCTATACGCGGTCAGCGATGGAGTCGTCTATCGGGCCACGCCGACGAATCCCGGCATCTCGTACCATGGATTTCCTGAACATCCAGACCGGTTCCCGGACAAGGGCAACGCAAAGCAGGTCAAGCAGTGTCTGCTGGATGAAGCCGAACGTCAAGGATGCGGACGGGAGGTGCGCCGATGGATGAACTGGTGACGCGCTCCGCCGACGGCGAGATCGAGTTCGCGCTGAGCTGGCCATCGCGCCGACAGCCTTCGACCGGCGCCGAAGCGACCCTCGGGTGCTTGCGCGTATGCCTCCGGGGTCGGCCTGTCTGGCACGGCGTCGATGACAGGACCGGTGTCGACTGGACATGGATCGAACTTCTCGAATTTCTGGGTGAGTACTGGCTGTTCTTGTCGGTCGAAGACGGCTGTCCGCTTGGCGTCGCGCCGACCACGGCACCGAGAATGCTCGCTGCGGCAGAGGCGGCTGCCGATCGACTGCCGGCTGCCGAAGCCGAGTTCGAGCGTGAACAGATCGAGGCATACCGCTCGACGCATGACTTGGCGGAAGCGCTGCAGGGGGCGGTTTCTCCCCCGTTGTGGGTTGTTCGGGACGGAAACGTGGGCTGGATGGCTTCGAGCGCAATGACCGCTAAGACCTCGTTCAGCGAAGTGCTCAGAGTGTTGACCGATGTCGGCGATCTCATTGCGCTACGGCTCGATGGATTGAGCGATCCGCGTTCGATCCAAGCGGTGATGACGTGGCATGAGCGTGACGGCCATGACCGGCTTCGCTTCATCGAAGCGGTGACCGGCTATCCCGCTGAGTTGGTAGCTGAGGTCGAGTCTGTATTCCCATCGCTGGACGAACGTGACGCGGACACGCTTGTCTCCAACGAATTGCTCGCTGCTGCTCGTCTCGTCGGTCCTCAACCCCTCACGACGTTGCAGCCGATCGTCGAGGCCGTGCGGCGGGCAAGAAAGGTCAAGACGTCCAAGCTGGACCATTTGGCAGCTCATGCAACTGAAGCGATCGGATCGGTCGCGGACGAGCCGCCGTACGTCCAGGGACACGAGCTGGCTGGCTGGCTGCGGGCTCAACCAAGCATCGCCAACGGAAGCGGCCGGGTGAATCCGGATGAGCTCCTGCGGTCGTGGGGCGTGCCCGTCGTCGAGGTCGGCCTTGGGCTGCTGAACGTCGATGCAATCGGCTGCTGGGGTCCCCATCACGGTCCAGCCGTACTCCTCAACACCGATCGGCGTCACGCCTCGAGCTTCGGCCGCAAGCGAGCGACGCTGGCGCACGAGATCTGCCATCTCCTTGTCGATCGTTCGACGTCGCTGCCCCTGGTCGAGGTGCTCGGCGGCCGGACCGCACGACATGTCGAGCAGCGCGCCCGTGCCTTCGCGGCCGAGTTGTTGGTGCCACGCGAACTCGCCGGCCGACTGTTCTTGAGCTTTGGCGGCCAGGATGATCGTGCGGCGAAGTCGCTTCGGGCTCGCTACGGGGTCAGCTCGGCAGTGCTCGGCTGGCAGGTGCGCAACTCGAATGTCCCGCTCACGCCTGCATCACGCCATTTCATCGACCGGCTCATCGGGGAATAGCTGCGACAGCCCGCCCCTACGGCTGAGGCGTGGCGAACAAGTCGGCGATCGAGTGGACCGAAGCAACGTGGAACCCGACCACGGGCTGCGCTCGGGTGTCCCCGTTGCGACCGCTGCTATGCGCAGACCCTGGCCGAGAGGCTCAAGGCGATGGGGTCGCCGAAGTATCAGAACGACGGCGACCCGCCGACGAGCGGGCCGGGCTTCAAGCTCACCTTGCATCGGTCATCGCTCGATGTGCCTCGACGCTGGAGCGCACCCCGCCTCGTCTTTGTGGATTCGATGAGCGATCTCTTTCATGGCGATGTGCCGCCCGAGTTCATCGCGCAGGTCTTCGAGGTGATTCGGGAGACGCCCCAGCACACCTACCAGGTGCTCACCAAGCGAGCGCAGCGACTGAGCCGGATCGCAGACAGTCTCGACTGGCCGTCGAACTTGTGGATGGGCGTGAGCGTGGAGTCACGCCGGTACGCCTTCCGCATCGATCACCTGCGCAAGGTGCCCGCGGCGGTGAGGTTCGTGAGCGCCGAGCCGTTGCTCGGCCCGCTCGGTGTGCTCGATCTTGCGGGCATCGGCTGGGTGATTGCCGGCGGCGAGTCCGGTGCCAACGCCCGGCCCATGGAGCTGGACTGGGTCACCGAGCTTCGCGACACCTGCGTCTCGGCCGGCGTGGCTTTCTTCTTCAAGCAATGGGGAGGGCGGACCCCCAAGGCCGGCGGCCGGGAACTCGAGGGCGAGCTGTGGGACGAGCTGCCGGTCGAGACGGCTCGGTCGAACGGCCGACGCGAGGAGATGCTGGCAAGCGTCTAGGTGGGGCACGGCACCGCCCATCCAGCGATGCCTTCGGTACGATGAGCACACCCCACCGGGGCGCGTAACCCCGACCCGACGGCCCCGGTTTCGACCGGGGCTGTTTAGCGTCTAGGCCTCGAATGCCTGGGCGTCGTGGCCGAAGTGGGCTCGAGTAGCGCTTGGCAGCGACATCGCACTGGCGGCATCATCGCAATAATGCGATAATTGCGTGCGTCGCGATCCGTGATGGAGTCGAGCTGTGGCTAACCGATCTCGTTGGGAGGATGTCAAAGCAGGCCGCGGTGAGCCTTCCCCGCCGACTCGTGCCGCCGTCGAGCAGGATCTTGCATTGGGCCAGCTCATCCACGATCTCCGGGTGCAGGCGGGCCTGAGCCAGCGCGAGCTGGCAGAGCGCATGGGCACGACCCAATCGGTGATCTCGCGCCTCGAGGAAGGCGGCGGAGCACGAAACCGAATCGACACCCTCGCCCGCGTCGCCTCCGGGCTGAACCGACACCTCGTGTTGTCGTTTCCCGCGGAGCCTCCCAGCCAACTCCGCGACGCAGTGCAAGTTGCCTGAGTCTTCCTGATTGTCGCTCAGAGTCAAGCGACGGTCATCGCGGACGAGGTCTTCGGGGGAGATCTGGAGCAGATCCACAACGGCGACGTCTGTCAAATCGAGCACCGCTGTCATGCTGACGTCGACCTGCCACAGTTGGCGCGGCGAGAGCGACCAGCCGGGGGTCGACTTCGTTCATGTCAGGACGTGACGCCCTCCGCGAGCGCGAGCAGCAGATCAATCACGCGTTGGTACTCGCCGGCGGCGATGACGTCCAGCGGTTTTCGGTAGCCGAGGTCCGGGTCGGGTGTCCGCAGCCAGAGCCTGATGGCATCTTCACGGATGACTCTGCGGGCGAGGTCGACGACCGCTCGCAGCTCGAGCAATCGTTCCTCGGCCTCTCGGCTCGGAACTGCCACAGGGTGACGACGGTGAACAGCATTCCGAACCCGAGCAGCATCGCGATGGCGCGGCCGAATCCCTGCTCGCCGACCAGCACGCTGCGGTAGGCGTCGATCACCCAGTACACGGGGCTGGCTGGGGCGATGGCCTGCACCCAGCCGGGCAGCGCTGTCAGCTGTGCGATTGCCCCGCCGGCGCCCGCGACCGCCATGGTGCCCAGCATCGGGATGGCCTTGCCTCCCACGATGTGGATCGTGCGGATCGGGGCGATGCGCAACCGGTCCCAGGTGCCCCATCCGTGCTCGCGGAAGAACGAGAACCCCATCGACCCGGTTCCCATCAGCGCGAACAGCGAGGCCAGAGCGGGGACCGAGTGAGCCGGCCCGCCGATGATCGCGTCGGTCACGAAGAACAGCAGCACGCCCGGCATGCCGATCAGCGCGAACAGCGGGAACGGATCGCGCCGCAGCAGGCGCAGCTCATTGCGAGCGACGAAGAGCGTTCTAGCAGGGGCGGGCGGCCAACAGACCAGGCACTCTTGAGGGTTGCAGGAGGTCGGCCGCGAGAGCGGGTGCGGTCCACTGCATGACCTTCACGAGGTCACCGTAGAGATCGTCGAGAGTAAATGTCCCCTTGCGGCCGCCCGGCAGCTTCCGTGTCCAGGGTTTGGCGATGGGCTCATGGTGTGCGAGCCGATTGCGGAGGCCAAGGAGATTGATCATCGACTGTTCGAGGGTTCGTCGCCGATCCCCTGGGGCGTGGCCGGGGATGCCGGTGAAGGCATGATCGAGAGCGGTGTTCCAGAACGACTCCTCGTACCGGCCCGAAACGGTGTAGCGCCAGAAGCCGAAGCTGACTTCTGCGATGGCTGCACCATGGGAAGCCCAGGGCCCGCCGGCATGTTTGCGAGCTTTCGTGAGTGCCTTCTGGGCGTCCCGGTCCCACCAGTGGCCACCAACGGGTATCCAGGACGAGTTCCGCATCCAATCCTTGACGCGCGGTGCGACTCTTGCCACATGTCTGCTGAGTGCCTGGTCGATGAGGTTTCGGAAGACGATCTCGACTGTTCGGAAGTCGGTGAAGAGGGCTCCGGCGATGGCTCCAGTCCACTCGTACAGTTCGGCTGCAAGTGAGCGGTCTCCATGGGCGAGCGTCACGTAGGTCTCGAAGCGCTGTGGCGAGATCAGATGCTCGAGTTCAGCTGGCGAGACCACCCTTCGTTCATAGTGGATGGGTCCTTCCTTCCCACCGACGTTTTGGATAGGGTGTGACCGACAACCCCGAGGGGTCGCTTTCCGAGCGGCTTCCGGGGTTCAGTCGTTCTAACAAGGGCCTGATCACGCGGCGGGCTAGCTCTCCTTCGGCTTCTCGGCTCGGAATGCCCACAGGGTGACGGCGATGAACAGAGCCGCGAACCCGAGCAGCATCCCCACGGCTCGGCCGGATCCCTGTTCGCCGCCCAGCACGCTGCGGTAGGCGTCGATTGCCCAGTACACGGCGCTGGCTGGGGCGATGGCCTGCACCCAGCCCGGCAGGGCCGCCAGCTGAGCGATGGCCCCGCAGGCCGTAGAGGCCGCCGAAGAAGGCCAGATTCTCCGACACCCGCAGCGACAGGTACAGCGCCGTCCGTTGGGCCGCGCGGTATCTCGGCGAGCCGGGCCGGGCACCCGAGACGTCAAGTCGCGTCCCACGCTGGTCGTGCTCGTAAACGAGGAACAGCTCATCGCGTCCGAACTTGGAGGTCTTCGGACGTCTGCACGCTTTGCGCAGACGTCGAAACCGCACCGAGTACCCCGACGCTGACTTCTCCGTGCGGTCGTGGCCGCGGCAACCAACGCGCTGGGGATGCGCGCAGTTGGCAGGATGGCCCGGTGACAGATACGGCCCGCAATCGATTCGAGACGTCATCGCTCTGCGAGCAGGATGTCGGTGACGCAATCGCTCGCATCGCGGCGCGTGATCCCGAAGTGGCTCGCGAGGCCGGCGATGTGTACGAGTCGTTGACCTGGGGCGAGGGGCCCGGCGTGTTGAGTCAGGCCGGGTTGCAGCATTGGCTGTGGTACGTCGTGCCCACGAAGTACATCACCGATGAGGTGGGCTACATGGGCCAGTTGGCGGGGGCGGCCGCGGCGTTGCTCGACGAATTGGGGCTGCACGCATATGCGGCGATCTGCCGGTCGCCCGAGACCGCAGCCGTCCATGCCGCCTTCGACCGCAGCGACAACGAGGGAATTTCGGCGCTGCGCAAGGCGATGCAGCGCTCGGGGATCGATCCGCCCGACCTGGCCGATTTTGAGTGGAGCTCGGTGATGGGGCCCGAGGAAGCCTCTGCACGCTCGGCGGTGCAAGATGCGCTCGAACGAGCGATTGCAGTGGGGGAACTCGCCGTAGGCGGCCGCGGCTGGCGGGCAGCGCAGGCCGCCGTCGCTACGGCTGCCCTCGACGGCGGCCATCCGATCCTGCCGGGCCAGTCGTGGCGGACAGCGGTGATCACCGAGCGGCTGGAGCGGTGGATTGCCGCCGTGTCGGGGCGCAGCGAGCAGTTGTCCGCGGCGCGGGCGAGGGTGGCGAATCGACTGCTGCATCGGGTCGAGCCGCCGGCGGGTGCACAGGAATCGCTTGGCCCAGTGCTGTGGCTGCTCGAACGGTTCGGTGACGAGCAGACCTTGACTCAGGCCGGCTATCTCAAGCCGGCGTTCGTGCAGTCCGTGCAGCGCGACCGGCCTTGGACGTACCGCTACGAGCTCGACCGGCCGCCTCGCACAGAGACCGACGACATGGTGCTGTATCACCTTCGACGGTGGTTGCAGCGTGCCGGTGCGTTGCAGAAGCGCAAGACGTTGCTGCGACGGACCGCTGCCGGAACCGAGATGACCGCGGACTGGCACAAGGCGTGGGACAGGCTCACCCGGCATCTCGCGCCGTCGGGCTGGGATGGCTTCGTCGCTGAGACGGCGGTACTGCACTTGATCGACCGCGGCAGCGAGGTGTCGTACAAAGAGCTGACCACCTTGGTGGCTGCGGTGGCGGTGGACATGGGCTGGGCATCCACTGCCGACGGAGTGCGAGTGTTGCCGTCGGCGATGGAGGTGTCGTGGGCGTTGAGCGAGTCGCTCAGCTCGTGGAGGGCGTGCGACCTGGTCGTCGACAGGGGTGACTGGCAGGACCGGCGCCTCGCGCTGACCGAGGTAGGCGTCGCGGCGGTGCTGACCTACCTGCGGCACGTCGGGGCGGGCCCTCGCGACTCGCCTTGGTAGGCGGAGCACGGGAAGGGGAGTCCGTCGTCGGTGTCGAGCGGCATCTCGGTCGCGATTCGTTGACAACTTATCGACCGTTTCAAGTGACATTAGACACTATATATAGATTGTAGAAGGCAGATCTATCGACTATGTTTACATAGTGGATCGAAGAGCCCCTTCACCTGCTGCATGAGGTTGCGACCATGAAGAGCACACGAGCTATCGCCCGCGATCGCCTCGATGACCGCCTCTCGAGCCTCAGACCACTGGCCGACCTGGCGCGGCCGCACACAGGGTGGATTCGGGCGGTGCGAAATGCCTTGGGCATGTCCGGTGCAGACCTCGCACGACGAATGGGCGTCAGCCAGCAGCGAATACCCGCGATCGAACGCGGCGAGCAGAACATGACCATCAAGCTCGACACGCTGATGCGGGCTGCCGATGCACTGGACTGCGCGCTCGTCTACGCACTCGTCCCTCGCACGAGCCTCAACGACATGGTCACCGCGCAAGCGCAGCGACGGGCAACCGAGCATGTGCGTCGAGTCACCCATCACTCCCGCCTCGAGGATCAACAGCCCGCCGACGACGACATCGCCGCGCAGATCGAGGAGCTGGCCGCCGACTTGGCTGAACAGCGCGGGCTGTGGAGCCGCGACCGAGCGCGATGAGCCAATGGCTGCCTCTCGCCGGCGAGGGACACACCCCGTTGTCCCCCGACGACCGCAAGGGCCTGCTGCAGAGCCATATTGCAACCCGAGACGACCTCAACGACGCAGAACAGCGAAACATTTCGATCGCACTCCGTCGCCGGGCGCCCACTGTCGACATGCTCCTCGACGACAAGTACCTGCGTGATCTGCACGCTGCGATGTTCGGCGAAGTGTGGTCCTGGGCAGGCCGCTACCGCCTGCGCGAGACGAACATCGGCGTGACGCCGATACAGATCGTTCCCGCCGTCCGAATGCTCACCGAAGACGCCAAGGCCTGGGTCGACTTCCGAACATATGAACCGGACGAACTCGCTGTTCGCTTCCATCACCGCTTGGTCGAGATCCACTCGTTCCCGAACGGCAACGGCCGGCACAGCCGCATCTGCGCCGACTACCTCGTCGAGGCGCTCGGTCGCGATCCGTTCAGCTGGGGCAGCAACGTGTTCCTCGACACTGATGAACTGCGGGATGCGTACCTGACGGCCCTGCGTACGGCCGATGGCGGCGATGTCTCCGAGCTGCTCAGCTTCGCCCGGAGATGAATGAGACTCAGTGATGCCTCAGGCACGGGGGAGTGTGTTGCGGCTGACTTTGTGTCGCTGTTTGTGGTTGGTTTCAGCCAGCGTGGGAGGGTTCTGGACCGGACGTTGAGGAGTCGTGTTGAGTGCCGAGTCTGGTGTGAGGAGGAAGCGGTTCTTGTCGCCGCAGGAGAAGTACGAGATCTGGATGCAGCTTGTGCGTGGGGAGACCACGGTGAGCGAGGCAGCCGATCGGGCGCGGGTGGACCGGTCGACGGTCGCGAAGCTGCGCGAGGTCGCCCGCCAGGGCGCGCTCGATGCGTTGGCGCGGTCGCGTCCGGGCCGGCGGGACAAGCAGCGGGACGTGGAGCTGGAAGCGGCGGGGGCCGAGGTCGAGCGTCTGCGCACAGCGTTGGCCGAGATGGCGGTGAGGTTGACGCTGGCGGAGGGAAAAGAGCGTTGGGGCTGAGTGGCTGGGTCGGTTCTGGGCCGACCCGTCCACCGTGCGCCGGGTGCTAGAGCGCCGCGACCTGCGCTTTCGCGGCCCGAAGCGGCACGCGCGCTCGCTCCGCAGGCCGTGGCCGGTGTGGGTCGAGCAAGCCCCGAACCGGATATGGATCTGCGACACGACGCACTGGACGCGAGCCCGGGCGGCCACCACGGTGATCTGCGACGTGATCTCGCGCAAGCCGATCGCCGACATCACATCGGCCGACGAGACCAGCATCGAGGTCCAGGCCGTGTTCAACTGGGCACTGCGCAAACAAGGCCTCGACGACGTCATCGAACAGCGCACCCCATGGGACCCCGACTCCGACGCAGTGCCGGTGCTGCTGGTGATGTCCGACAACGGGCCCCAGATGCGCTCGGGGACGACACGGGAGTCCATGGCACTGTGCTGGCTCGCCGCCCACTACGGCCGACCCGGCACCCCCACCGACCAAGCCTGGACCGAGAGCCTGCTCGGCCACCTCAAGACCGAACAGCCCCACCTCGAACTCATCGACGACATCGATGTGCTGCGCGCCGAACTCGAAATCCAGCGAGAGCGCTACAACACCATCCGACCGCACGCAGCCATCGGCTACGCCACCCCCGACCAAGAACACCGCAGCCACCGACACACCATCCGAGCCGCCCGACGCGACAGCCTCGCCCGAGCCCGCCGACAACGCATCGCCTACCATCGCAACCAACCAATCCCGGGAACCCCAACATGCGGGCTGAATCCTCCACCAGAAGCGACATCAAGTCAGACACACGTCAGGGGTTGGCGCAACTCCAGAGTCACCCAAGAATGTGACGACGAGGCCGCCCGGGGGTCGCGGTAGCATCGTCAATGACGGGAGCGACGGCGCTCCCGCTGTTCCGATGCGTGACTGCTATGGCCCTGCGCCTTGAAGACAGAGATCTGGTCATCGCGTACCAAGCTGGCGATACCGAGGCGTTCGCCGAATTGGTGCGGGAGTACCGGCCGCAGCTGGTCAGTCACGCGCGCCGTCGCTTGAATTGCGACGAGTCTGCCCAGGATGCCGTGCAGGAGACGCTGGTGCGTGCCCTGCGGGCGATACCTCGCTTCAACGGCAACTACATGGTCGGGCCGTGGCTGCACCGAATCTTGGCGAACGTCTGCATCGACGAGGGCAACCGGCGCCGTCGCGAGAGCGAGAAGTCCGAGCGGGTCGCGCACACCGATACTTCGGTGGGTCCGTCGCCCAGCGCTGAGGTGGAACTGGGTCTCGACGTCGATCACACCGACGTGGCGGCCGCGTTGGAAGAGCTGTCCGAGCCCTACCGAGAGGCTCTGCACCTGCGTTTCGTCGAGGAGCTGTCCTACGACGAGATGGCGAAGGCCGCCGGCGTGTCCGAGGACAACGCCCGGGCGAGGGTGTCGCGGGCTCGAAGTGCCCTGCGTGCCGCGCTGCGGGTTGCGGCGTTCGTGCCGGTGGCGCTTGTGGGCCTGCTGCGCCGGGGCGAGCGGGCTGCCGCTGCGGTGTCGAGCCAGTCGCCGGGCGGTGGAAGGGCTGCGCTGAATTCGGCGATGCCGATGTTTGCCGAGACGACGCCAGTGGCGTCGCGGGCTGCCGCTGCGGTGAGCAATGCCGCCACCACAGGTGTGCCCATCGTGGCGAAGGCGGCGGTCGGGTTCGGGCTTGCTACCGCAGTGATTGCCCCAACGGTCGATTCGCCGGTCCACAGGGCCGCCGATCGGGTGCTGCCCGATTCGGTGATGGAAGTGCTGGCGCCACTTGCTATGGAATTGTCGGCGCCTGATGCGCCAGTGGTGGTGCCGGCGGCTGCGCCGGTGACTGCTGTAGCGGAGTTGGTGGACCCTGCCGACACCGAGGTGGCTGCCGAGGCAGCGACTGCGACGGCCGCAGCTGCGGTGCAGGATGAAGCCCCTCAGGCAGCTGCGTCGGCTACGCCTGTAGCTGCGTCTAATTCGGCCAGCGACCGCCAGGTCGCCGACGGGTCTGGTGACGGCACGGTGGCTGCTGCACAGACGGTGGCTGAGTCGACGGCCAAGTCCGCTGATGCGGTCGCGCCGGTGGTGAAGGTGACGGCGACCAGCAGCGTCGAAGGCGCCCAGTTGACGTTCACCCCGTCGGGCGCCGACCGCTATGACGTGTCCGGCACCCTGTCGATGACCGCGGAAACCACCACAACGACCACAACCGGCGATGACGAGACTGTGGAGACCGTCACGACGACTGAGTCGGTGTCGGTTGTGTCGCCGAGCACCGCATCGCTCGATGCGGCAGACCCGGCGGTGGACGAGCGTCGCTTCAGCGCCCTGCTGGTCTTCGCGGCTGGCGCCGACGGTGCATCCGCCGAGATGCGCCTGGCCGCCCGCGGCACCATGAATGACGATGGCTACCTGTCGATGACCGGCCGCTTCAGCGCCACGCCCACTGAGTCGCTGCCCTTCATCGTGAGCGGCACCCTCTCTGGCACCCTCACCCTCGACAGCGACGGGATGCCTCAGTCCCTCACCGTCACCCTCACCCCGTAGCCACTCGCGCTCTCGTGCCAGCAGCCAACTGAGAGGCGCAAATCAGGCGTTCTTGATGAGGAGGCCGCCGTCTACGGGGAGGATGGCGCCGGTCATGTACTGGCTGGCGGGCAGGCAGAAGTTGAGCGTGCCGTGGGCCACTTCCTCGGGTTCGGCGTAGCGGCCGAGCGCGGTGCGGCGCTTGGCGAAGATCGTCTTGTGCTCGTCGGGGATGTCCGAGGTCATAGCGGTGTTGATGGGCCCCGGGCAGATGCAGTTCACTGTGATGCCCTCACGGCCCAGCTCCACCGCCAGCGACTTCGTCAGCCCGATCACGCCGTGCTTGGCCGCCGTGTAGGGCGAGCCGAACTTCGTAGCGCCCCAGCCCTCGGTGGAAGCGATGTTCACGATGCGCGCCGCATCTGACTGCCGCAGGTACGGCAGCGCCGCCCGCACGGTGTAGGTGTGCGCTGTCAGCAGCACCTCGAGCGAGATCGCCCAGTTGTCCTCGTACTCGGGGGCATCGATCGGCGAGAAGCGTGAAATCCCGGCGTTGTTGATGACGTGATCGATGCCGCCGAACCGCTCGGCCATCTCGCCCGCGACCTCGTTGACACGGTCGCGGTTGGCCACGTCCATCGTCCAGCCCGCGGCCGAGCCGCCGGCGTCGTTGATCTCGGCCACCACAGCGTCCACCTCGGCCTGACCCAGGTCGGTCACCGCAACATGCGCACCCTCGTCGGCGAACAGGTGAGCCGTCGCCCGTCCCTGGCCCATGCCGGCACCGGTGATCAGCGTCACCCGCCCCTCGATCGACCGGTTCAATGTCGACAGTCGTCTCGTCGTCCCCACTTCGTGTCTCCCTGTTGATTGCGGTTGGTTGCGGCTGAGTGCGGTTCGCGGTTCAGGTCAGCTGGTCGCCCAGGCCGTGCCGCCGTCGACCTTGAGCACCGAGCCGGTCGTGTAGCTCGACGCCTCGGATGCGAAGTAGAGCGCAGCGCCCACCACCTCGTCGGCCTCGCCACCGCGCCGTAACGCGATTTCGCTCTCGGCCCGCTCGTTGAAGGCCTCCATGTCCCAGGCTTTCGAGATGTCGGTCAGGAACGGGCCCGGCATGATGCAGTTCACCCGCACGCGCGGCGCGTATTCGCGAGCGAAAGACTGCGTGATCGCATGGATCCCCGCCTTGGCCGCCCCATAGGCCGTCTCGATCGGTGTGGGGGCCACCGCAGCCACCGAACTGACGTTGATGATCGAGCCGCCGCCCGCTTCGTACATGCGCTTGCCGAACACCGCCGAGGCCCGGAACGGCCCCTTCAGGTTGACGTCGATCACCTTGTTGAACAGCGATTCGGACACCTCGTACAGCGACGGGTACAGCGGCGACAGGCCGGCGTTGTTGACCAGCACCTCGCAGTGGCCGAACTCGTCGTAGACGCGCTCGCACAAGGCATTGTTCTGCTCCCAGTAGCCGACATGGCATTCCACTGCCAACGCCCGCTGCCCGGTGGTCGAGCGCACCTCGTCGGCGAGGGCCTCGCAGTTGTCGAGCTTGCGCGACGCGATCACCACATCGGCGCCGGCCCGGGCGAACGCCAGCACCATCTCGCGGCCCAACCCGCGGGAACCGCCGGTGACCACCGCCACCCGGCCCGACAGGTCGAACAGCTCTGACGGCGACTTCGGCGCCATCTCAGTGACTCCAGGAGTTCCAGCTCATCACCGAGTCAAGATCGGTCCGGGTGGCCAGCTTGAATTCGGTGCCCTGGGTGTACGCCACCGGGCTGAGCGCGTACTGCCGCACCTTGTTGTAAGGAATGCCCAAGATCTCTGCCGCCTCGCGTTCATAGCCGAGGTGCAGCGTGGTCCAGCAGGTGCCGAGCCCCCGCTCGCGGGCGGCCAGCATGAAGCTCCATGCCGCCGGGATGATCGAGCCCGCTTGGCCCACCATCATCCGCGGATCGTCGGTGCGGCCGGCGATGCACGGGATGAACAGCACCGGGCTGCGACCCATGTTCTCCGACAGGTACTCAGCCGACGAGGTCACCCGAGCCTGCTGTGCGTCGCGCTCGGCCCCGAGGCCCGACGCCGCCCGGCCCGCATACATGGGGCTGTTGCGGTAGGAGTCGAAGCCCTTCTTGTACAGCGCCGAGATCTCCTCGATCTTGTCTCGCTCGGTGACGAATACGAAGTGCCATCCCTGCATGTTCGAGCCTGTCGGCGCCTGCACGGCGACCTCGATGCATTCCCGCAGCACCGATTCGGGCACGGGGCGGTCGAAGTCGAGTCGCTTGCGCACCGCCCGGGTGCTCTTCAGCACCTCGTCGGCCGACAGTCCAAGTTTCACTCCGTCGGCCGCAAGGCCGAGCTTTGATTCGTCTGTTTCGCTCATGACGCAGGAGCGTAACCGGCGCCTGTGACAAGCACCGGGGCCGAGTGGTCGGCCGCTAACGCAGGAACTTGCTGGTCGTGTTGTCGGCCAGCACCCGCCCGCCGGTCTGGCATCCGGCGCAGTAGTTGACCGAGTAATCGCGGTAGTCGACGACCCGCACCACCTCATCGCAGGCCACGCACGGTTCTCCCGTGCGGCCGTGCACTGCCGAGGGCCGCTCGGCCGAACGGCTCATCTCCGGGCGCCCTCGTTCGAAGGCCAGCGACTCGTCGCCAACCGCTTCGATAGCGGCCACCACCCGCCCCACGGCGTCGGCGTCGAGCCGTCCGACCGAAGCGAACGGCGACAGCTTCGCCCGATGGCAGATCTCGTTCGCCAGCCGCCGACCCAGCCCCGAGATCACCCGCTGATCCCGAAGGAAGTTGTGCAGGCGCCCCGAATGAGCCGCCATGAGTTCGGCCATGCTCGCTGGGTCCACCTCGGTGGCCTCGGGCCCCAGACCGGTGATCGGCTCGGTGTCGGCGGTATCCCCTTCGAGCACCCACACGCCGGCCCGCTTCTGCGTGCCGGGCTCGGTGAGCATCAGCCCCAAGCCGCTGTCGAACTCGAACCGTGCCAAGCCGTCGCGGGGCCGGCGCGGCCGCTTCGCACCCGGTTCCAGCACCCGCAGACGGCCGCCCTGCATGAGATGCACCACAAACGTCAGGCCATCGCTCCCGACCCCGTCGGCACCCCCGCCGGCCGGAGCCTGCGCCGGGGGAGCGAACCGCAGCAACAGGAACTTGGCCCGCTGGCCGACGCTGCACAGCGGCCGTCCGAGCGCAGCGCTGGGCTGCGGGCTGGCCGTGTTGAACGCGGTGAACGACAATGGCTCGACGCGTTTAAGCACCTCGCCGGCGGCCTGCGCTTCCAGTCGTTCTGCGTGCGCTCGGATTTCAGGGATCTCCGGCACGGTGGTTCAGTCCCCGTCGCCGCCGGCGTCATCGGCCGGGCTGCCGTCGTCCCCGGTGCGTCCGTCGGCAGCGCCATTCCCGTCGCCGCCACCCAACGCTTGCCCCAAAGCCGCGTCCACCATTGCCAACGCCTCAGCGGCTGCGATCAGCACCCGGATATCGCCGCTCACCTTGATCAACCCGGCCTGCAGCGCAGCCAGCGCTCCCAGCTCACTTCGCCGCACGGCCTCAGCAGTGGCTCGTGACTGGCTCATCACCACAACGCCGGCGTCATCACCTGCGTCGCCGTCGCCGTCGCCGTGGCCGCCGTCAAGACCATCGGGCGCGGGCTCCAGATGCGCCCGGCCACCGTCGATCACCAGCCGGTAGGCAACAACCGGTCCGCCATTGCCGTCGCCGATCCGCTGCTCCACCGTGGCCTGAACCTGCGGCAGCTCCACGTCCGCGAGCACCACCGACATCGCTGCACACCAGCTCTCGGACCCAATCTCCACGGTCCCGAACCTAGGCCGATCATCGGCCAATAGCATGACCAGGTGACCTTTCCGGCTCGCCGCATGCGCCGCCTGCGCCGCACCCCAGCACTGCGCCGGCTGGTCGCCGAGACCACCGTCAACCCCACCGATCTCATCGCTCCGCTATTCGTTCGTGAGGACGCCACCGAGCCGCAGCCCATCCTCTCGCTGCCCGGCGTCGTGCAGCACACCCAGGAGTCGCTGCGCAAGGAAGTCAACGAGCTGGCCGGGCTCGGCATCAGCGGTGTGATCCTGTTCGGGCTGCCCGTCCGCAAGGACGCTGTGGGTTCGCAAGCCTGGAACCCCGACGGTGTCGTGCAGGTGGCCCTGTCCAACCTGCGAGACGACCACGGCTCGGAACTGGCGGTTATCGCCGACCTGTGTCTCGACGAGTACACCGACCACGGCCATTGCGGCGTGCTGACCGACGACGGCGAGGTTGACAACGACGCCACGCTCGAGCTGTACCAGCGTGTGGCGCTGGCCCAAGCCGAAGCGGGCGCTGACATGGTGGGACCCTCGGGGATGATGGACGGGCAGGTGGGGGCGATCCGCCAAGCCCTTGACCGCAACGGTCACGAGAGCCTGCCGATCATGGCCTACTCGGCGAAGTACGCCTCGGCTGAGTACGGGCCGTTCCGCGAGGCCGTCGATGTGACCATCAGCGGCGGCGGGAACCGCAAGGGCTACCAGCAGGACTCCTCCAACGCCCGCGAGGCGATGGCCGAGATCGAGCTGGACATTGCCGAGGGCGCCGACATCATCATGGTGAAGCCGGCGCTGGCATACCTCGACGTAATCGCCGCCGCCCGGGCCCGTTTCGACCTTCCGCTGGCGGCGTATCACGTGTCGGGCGAGTACGCGATGCTCAAGGCCGCTGCGGCCAACGGTTGGATTGACGGCGACGCCACTGCGGTCGAGCACCTCACCGCCATCAAGCGAGCCGGTGCCGACATCATCCTCACCTACCTCGCACGCGAGTTCGCCGAGACGCTGCAGTAGCGGCCGGCGCGGGCGGCCATGCGGGTCGAATCACTGCCGGGCCGCAATTCGCCGACGCCCTGCAATGGCGGCTGGCTTGAACCTCGCAGCGCCCCCGATCCCACAGCGGATGGCTGCTAGCGCGCCGGGTGCGTCACCCGCGCCACGCCGATGGCGCACAGCGCCCCGATGAACTGCGCCACGATGAACAACGGAGCACTGGCGGGGGCGATGCCGGCGAACGTGTCGGAGAACATGCGCCCCACGGTCACGGCCGGGTTGGCGAAGCTCGTCGATGAGGTGAAGAAGTAGGCACTGCCGATGTAGGCCGCGACGGCAAAGGCGACGAACTGTTCCTTGCCCGAACGCACCACGCCGATGATGACGATCACCAGGCCGAACGTGGCGATGATCTCCGAACCGAACGCTGCGGGACTTATCCGGTCGTTCGTCGACCAGAACACCGCGTCGAGCTCGAAGATCACGTTGGCCGCGATGACGCCCAGGATCCCGCCTGCGGTCTGCACCACCACGTACAACCCGGCCATCCGGTTGTCCAGATCGCCCGCGAGCCGTGCCCACAGCGTCACGGCGGGGTTGAAATGCGCCCCCGACGTCGACCCGAACAGCAGGATCAGGCACGCCAACGCACCCGCCGTGGCGATCGAGTTCTCCAGCAGCTGCAGTCCGACATCGTTCGGGCTCAGCCGCTCGGCCATGATCCCCGAGCCGACCACGCCCAGCAGCAGGAAGCCAGTGCCCACGAACTCCGAGGTCAACCGGCTGGCCGTCGTCTGCCGCAGCGCCGTCATCGGGACAGCCTCGCAGCTACGAGCGAACGAGCGTCAGCGGAGCGGTCAAATCATGGGGACTCGGTCGGCGGTCTCCTAGTAGAAGCAGAGCGGCGGAACATACTTGACGGCCGCAGGGGCAGGCCCTGCTGCGGCGTTGCTTGCGGGCGCTTCGCTGGGTTCGGTTTCGGTGTTGGCTTCGGTTTCAGTGCTGCTCTCAGTCTCGCTGGTGCCCGCGACGACGAAGGCATAGTCACTCCGCTCGTCCCCAACGGAGGTGTTCCGCCGGATGATGTCCGCCAGGGTGGTGCTGCGCACCTCCGCCAAGAGATCGGCGTTCGCTACGAAGTAGGCGTCGTTCTCGAACCAGAAACGGTCGCCGTCGCGCAGGCGCCGGAACTTGTCGGAGATGATGGCCTGAAGTGTCTCGCCGATCGCCGCCCCCGACACGTGGTCTTCTGCCAGGGCAGCAGGCCAGAGGTCCAAGTCGTCGGCGTCTCCGTAGGCGTCCTCGGGGCCTGCTGGACATCAGCGTCGGATGAGATGTCGGCAAAGCCCGTCACCTCTGTCACGCCGTAGGCGCTGCGCACCGTGTTGTAATCGCCGACGCCGCGATCGCGGCCCCGCTGGATATTCGAAGACACCAGGTCGAAAGCGATGCCGTGTGGCTCTCGCTGGAGGAAATTCCGGACTTCTGTGAGCGTTTGCCGGTAGTTGCGTTCTGCGCTCACTGAATTTCGCGGTGGTGTCGGGGGTCTTCTGGCCCGGCATCACTATCCACCGTTGGGAGCGGTGGCTCCTCCAGCGTGTCGAGCGACCAAGCATCGACGTTGCTGGAGGAGCCGGTTCCCATGATGAACCAGGAGACGTTCGTGAACATCAAGAGCCTGCGAGAGCAGGGATGGACGATCGGCGAGATCGCCGATGAGACCGGTTCCATCCGGCGACGGTCTCGAAGCATTTGCGCGCGGGGCCGCCGGCGGCGAAGCGGATGGTGCCCGATGAGTCCAAGGTGATGAACGCCCGCTGGGCTGAGAGGTGCCGGAGCTCGATCGCTGCGCATCCGCGGCTGTTGGGCGTCAGCGTGTGGCGCTGTTTGACGGCCGAGGGCTTCGCTGGGGGCTATTCGACAGTGACGAGGGCGCTGCGTCGCATCCGGGGGCCTCGGTTCCGGGCTGCGGATCAGGTGTCGGTCCCGATCCATACCGATCCGGGCGAGGAAGCCCAGTTCGATTTCTGCGACCTCGACGTGTGGGCTCGGCGTTGGGGCTGGGAGGGCCGGCTGCGGTGTTTCGGGATGATCATGTGCTGGTCGCGTCAGCGGGTCTGGTGGTTCACCACGAGCGAGGACCGCCAGCACACGTTCGAGGGAATGATCCGGTTCTTCGACACTGTGGGCGGGATCCCCGCGGCGTGCCGCACGGATCGGATGGAGGCACTGGGGTCCTCCCAAGGCAAGCGGTTCGTGCTGGGTCCGCCGACGGTCGCTTTCGCGGCGCATCACGGAACGAAGATCACCTCGTGCAAGGCGCGCGACGCGAAGCGCAAGGGCAAGGTCGGGCGCCCGTTCCGCCAGTTGCAGGCCACGTTGTTGCCCGAGCCGCAAGCCCAAGGCGTCCCCGCGTCGATCGGCAAACCCAACAGTGACACTCGGATGTTCTGTGTAAGCGGGCTGGTCGGGTGGTCAATTTAGTTGAGCGGGAGTCGTCCTGGGTAGCGGACGGCGAGCTGGTTCGAGCAGCGTTTCCATCCGATGGTTCCTGTTCCTTGTGGTCCTCCTCTGTTGGTGGTGTAGATGACCCGGCGCACTTCGGGCGGGTAGTCCCGGAACGGGGTGAACTGCTCCCAGCTGTTGCGCCACAGGCTGACCACGGCGGGGTATTTGTGGCCGATGCCGGCCTCGAACTCGCCGAGGGCCGCTTCGGCTGCTTGGGCGTTGACAGCCCCGTAGACGGGCGCAGCTCTTTGGCGACGGCCTTGCGGTCGTTCCAGGTGACGTACCGGTGGGAGGCCCGCAGCAGGTGAACGACACAGGTCTGCACGGTGGCAGCGGGGCCAGGTGGCCTCGATCGCGTCGGGCAGTCCTTTGAGCCCGTCGCAGAACACGATCACCACGTCGCCGATGCCTCGGTTCCGAAGCTCGGTGAGCACCCCCAGCCAGTACTTGGCGCCCTCGCCGTCGCTGTCGCCGATCCCGGATGCCCCCCAACGTGCTTGGGGCCGTCGAGATCGACGCCCACGGCGAGTCAGGCGGGCCGGTTGGCGACGCGGCCGTCGGGGATCTTGATGTTCGGCGCGTCGATGAAGATGATCGGACACATAGCGTCGAGGGGCCGGCTGCGCCACGCCTCGAGCTCGTCGAGCACCCCGTCGGTGACACGGCTGATCAGGTCACCGGACACCTCCACGCCGTAGATCTCGGCCAGATGGGCAGCCACGTCGCGCACGGTCATCCCTCTGGCGTACAGGGCGATGATCTTGTCGTCGAACCCGTCAAGGCGTGTCGTGCCCTTGGGCACGATCCGAGGCTCGAAGCTGCCGACGCGGTCCCGGGGAGCGTCCACGTCCACAGTGCCGCCGTCGGTATGCACCCGCTTGGGCGTGGCGCCGTTGCGCGAGTTGCCCGACCCCGACCCCGCCCGATCGTCCTTCTCATAGCCCAGATGACCGGTCAGCTCCTCCGCCAGGGCCCGCTCGAGCACCGCCTTGGTCAGCTGGCTCAGCAGCCCGTCGGCGCCGAGCAGTTCGGCGCCCTCGGCGTGAACGCGTTCCATCACCGCGTCCAGCGCCTCGTCAGGCACCAGCGGCGTCATATCTGCGGCCGGCCTCGCCGGCAGCCTCTCTCGATAATTCTCAGTCATTGCGGTCCTTCCTGTCGCCTCGGCATCCATCACCGACACGACACTCTCAGACCAACCCCCTTACACAGAGGATCTGACACTCTCCATCCGGATCGCCTCGGCGGCCCCGTCGCGGGACTTGGGCACCGTCGCAGCGTCATTTGGTGTCCAGTGCATTGCTGCGCACCGAGGCTCGCCGTGCGGTTGCCGACGAAGGTCCAGAGGTGCGACATCAATGTGAGCGCCTGCTCGCTGATACCCATCTGATCGAGCTCACGGCATCGATGCTCGATGCGGCGGGCAGGATCCACGGCCGCAACCTGCGCACCCTGGATGCGATCTACCTGGCGTGCGCTCTGCAGATCGGCGATGACCTCGGCGGCTTCGTCAGTTATAACGCTCGCCAGATCGCAGCGGCCGAAGCTCTCGGCATCGCCACCTACTCGCCTGGCACATCGTCATCCGGCTGAAGCAGTCTCGGAGCCTGTCAAGTGGTCGGCGAGGGCTGACATCTGAGCATCGGTATCGCTGGGGCTACCGGACAGGTCGATGGCAACGGCGTGGAGCTTCGTGCCCAAGTTCTCGACCGTGATGGTGGATCTGGCCAGATACTCGACCGATTCCGTTCCAGCGGATTGGCCTTCGTTGGCGTCGGCGCAGTAGATGAGGGTGCCCTCTTTCAGACCGAGACCCGCTGTGTAGGCCAACAGTTGGTAGTAGTCGCCGTGCCGTCCCGCCGTCTCATCGTCGTCGAAGCGGGACTCCGCGGCACCGAACTTGTACTTGATGTCCGCCACGCCGACTGTCTGCCCCGAACGACGAAACGTGAGGTCCGGCCGGATCCGCACCTGACGGTCGACGTCGAGATACAAACTGCGCTGCGCAGCGACCTCCAGCCGTCCCCGCAGCTCCCGCTGCAGACGTGCCGTCACGAAGTCCTCGAAGAGTTGATTCATGTCCAGCATGAACGCCGACGCTGCGGTGTCCCCGTGACGGTCTTGGAGGGTGAAGTTGGCCAGGATGAGGCGGGCCAGCTTCAGCCCGGGCCGATAGTGCTCGTTCAGTCGGGTGAACTGCACTCGGCCAAGACGTTCCAGCGCCGTCGGGGCCGCCGGTTCATCCACACCGTCCAAGGCAGCCAGCACCCGACGAAGCCGTCGCCGATCTTCATTGGGAACACCAGGAACGCGTAGCGCTTGCCGTGCTGCGGTCCGCAAGCAGCGGTTCTCGTCTACATCGGCCGTGAATTCATCCCACGAGCAGGCCATCGGCACTAGAACACCGCCTCGCCGAAACTGCCGAACGAAGTCGATGCGACCACGCAGTGCAAGCAGATCGTCTTCTTGACGGCGGTAGTGGTGAAACAAGCCACGAGCCAGCGTCGTTTCCGCGGTCCGAGCGAAGAAGGAAACCAGCGCTGGCAGGAGTTCGTTGGTGCTGGCGTAGTCGGCCGCTTCCTGGCGCCACGCTTCGGGAGGCAGACCGACCTCGAGCAGCACGAACAAGTTCTCGGGCTTGATTTTCGGCCGCACGATGACTCGCAGATCGTCGACAGTGAACGCGCCCACCCATTGCTGAGCAGACATTCGCCACCAACCGGGCTCGACGTCCGGCTGGACCGACACCCACTTGGTCTGTCCCAAACGTCGAGCGAGTGCCTCGCTGAGCGGAAGGTGCTTGGTCTCCCACTCGAAGAGGGTGAGGGGCGGACGCTCGCCGTCGCCGGCTGTCGTGTCGATGGCCGCCAGACTCACCGCAGAGTCGACGAGAACCACTTACGCGTCGCCTTCCTCGGCAACGCCTTCGCTCTCACCCGTGAGACTTCCTGCTTCATCGGCAGCGCCGGCCGATTGGTCATCAGGCTCACCCGGTTGCGCACCGGACGAAGTCGCTCCGGGTCCGAAGCGCCGCCAGACGCTGCCGAACCGGAAGCTGTCGATCGCCTCCTGGCGGCCGAAGAGCTGATCTTCGACTAACGGCTCGATGTTGTACTCCCAGATCCGCCGCAAACCGTCCTTGTCCAGATTGCGCTTCATGAAGTGACTCGGACCAATCAGCGAGTGATCGTCACCCATCTGCTCTGCGAGTTCGTTGTTGACCTTGTCGACCAAGCCGGCGACCCACTCTCGGCCCGGTGAATTGCGCTGTATCCACCGGCGCAGGAGGCCCTTGGTCTGACCATGGTTCGGAAAGAACGGCACGAAGTGGAATCGTCGGCGCATCGCAGCGTCGATGAGTGCGATGGAACGGTCGGCGGTATTCATCGTGCCGATGAACCACAGATTCGACGGCAGGGTGAACCCATCCTCTGGCCGGTACTGCGTCTGAGTCCACTCGTCGCGATATTCGAGCAGGTACAGCAATTCACCCAGCACCCGCGGCAGGTTCGCACGGTTGATCTCGTCGATCACCATGACATGCCGTTCGTGGGGGTTCTGCTCGGCGCGTTGCGCCAGCCGGACCAGCGGACCCGGCGTCAACTCGAACGTCATCTGCCCGTTGTCATCGACCCGCGGGCGGAACCCTTCGAAGAAGTCCTCGTACGAGTACGCCGGATGGAATTGCACCAACGAGTACGGCCCGTCATTCTCGTACTCTTCGTCGTCTCGGATGCCCGAAAGCGTCCATGCCAAGTGGCGCGCGAAGTACGTCTTTCCCGTGCCGGGAGGCCCGTAAAGGATCACTTGCCCCTTGTCCTCGAGCAGCTCCACGATGTCGTTGAGGAACCCAACCCCGCACAGCAAGTCTTCGGCTGCGTCGCCAAGCTGTGTCGCGAGATGCTCGCGATAGGAATCGGCCTCGTCGGCATCTTCGTCATCGCCTGAATCGGCGCCATCATTGGCGTAATGCTCATCCAGCCAGTACAAGAACTGCGCCATTCCCCAAGTGTCGATGAAGTCGCCGTCTCCGAAGAACGGGTCCAGCACTTCCGCTAGCAAGTCGTTGGAGCGAACTACAAGTTCTCCGACGCTGCGAGCCCCTCGCGTTGCGTCAAGCAGAACTCGGGCCTCGTCCGCCGTTGATGCATCGAGCAGGTCAAGTCGATCCAGCAGTTCGATCATTTCAAGCTTGCCCGGCCACTGTGAACTCGTGGTGCGGAGCAAGAAGTTCGGCAGGAAACGATTGGGCCACGTGATCGCCAGCATCCGGGTCGCCATCAACTCCCCGAGGCCTCTCACGTTGGCGATGGTCTCGTCGAAGCGTGTGGCGAGGTCACCAGGACCGTGGCAGAGCGAATAGATCTGATCCCGCATACGGGGCCAGTCGGCTTCACTCACGTCGCGTAGCGCGGTGTGCATGCCTGCGGCCACGCCGGCACCGCCGTAGTCGTACTTGGAGGTATTCCAGACGGCTCTGAGCTGGTCACGTTGGCCGTAGCTCAGACTTGGAAGTGAGTTGAGCACCTGCTCGAACTCTGCTCGCGCCGCGCGGCGGTGCGGCACGTCGTCGTCTGGATATCCCCCGTCCCGAAACTGCTGGACCAAGTGACCGAGCGTCAATGCGTCCAGACCGCTGCTGCTCCAGTACTTGCACCACGCCCGAATCCGACCGCGTATGTCGTCGCGTTGTCGCGGAGAATCCACCGTGCCCCAAACGATGAATGCCTCTTCGATCGCAGGCGGATCCCATGCCGCCGGGTTCCGACCGGCCGAGCAAGCGAATCTGATCCACTTCGACAACTTCGCGCGCCTGTTGCTGATCGTGGGCTGCTGCCGCCCTCGATGCTGCAAGTAGCTCAAATATTCTTCGAGACGCGCCATCCACAGAGCGATGTCGTCGTGCAGTTCGGGCTCCCCTGTGTTGGCTTCACGACCTGCGACCGGCTCATTCGATGCCCAGCGACACCACACACTGAGATTCGAAGCGTAAGCGGCGCGGGAGTTGTCCTTCAGGTCGCGCTGCCGGTCAAGCAGCTCTTCGATGAGCAATTGGTCGAACGTCGATGGATCGTGTGCGTGAGACAGTGCGAAGTCGATCCAGCGCTCGACGATGCTTCGGTACTGGCCCTGGGCTGAAGAACCGACTCGCCGGTCTTCGCGCAGGTAATCAGAGAACTCGTCAAGTCGCTGCATCCATTGCTGACGTTCGTCCATGGCGGCGAACCTACAGCTGGGGTGCAACACGCCGATCAGCCGCTGGCGGTGCCCTTCGCATGCATGATTCGTCAGCTCTAGCTCCCCTTCGGGTGGCAGCCTCTGCATCGTGGACGTAGAAGCCGACCAAACTCCCGCTGCTGTGATATCGGCACATGAAGCCGCTCTGCTGCGGAAGCCCGAGCTGTGGCGCAGATCGAAGCTGACCAGGCGGATCCGTCACGGGCTGTTCGTTCCGAGGCGAGACGCCCCCGGACAGACTGAAGTGACTCAGTTGGTCGGTGCCGACAGCGCGCTCTGTACGGCGCGGCGCACCCAGGACGACACGGAGCGGTCTTCATCCGCTGCGGCTGCCTTCACCTGTTCGAGCACCTGTGGTGAGAAGCGCTCGGCTACCCGGTCGGAGAGGGTCGACGTGCGCCGCCGCGGCGGTCCGTGGGGCGTCTGGCTCTCCAGGCGGCTCTAGAACTCGTATTCCTCGGTGGGCGTCATTGCGACAGAGTCCGAAGTTCCTCCATGATGCGTCACAACTGATCTAGCCGTGCCCATTCGGTACCGTCTTTTTCGATGGTCCGCACTGCCTCGGCGATGTCAGCTTCGAGTGCGTTCTCGAACTGCTGCCACAGGACGTGCTCGGCATGGTGGGGTCCGCTGCCGAGCCAGACGTACTGCTCATCGCTCGTGTCGTAGGCGAGGGCCGCGTTATCGGGGGTGGCGTGGTGTGCGGTGAACCAGACCACCATGTCATGCAGGTCGGCATGCTTGCCCTCGACAGCGTCGAGCGCGAAGCGGCAAAGCCAATCGAACTGACCCGCACTCGGCGGGTCGGCACGCATGCCGTGCGCGATGGCGTCGCGTGCGCGTGCGAGAACCTTGAACTCCGCTGCTTGGTTGTCGCTGAGGACGCCCTCCATCGTGACTTGCTGGATGAGATTGAGTGCCGGCATCAGTCTCGCGGGAGCGACATCCCGCTTGTTCGCCAGCCACAGCAATGCGCCTTCGATAGCCGACCACAGGAGCTGGGTCGCACCGTCAGGTGATTCCCCGGCGATCTGGCGAGCCTCTTGTACCCGACGGTTGATGTCGTCGGGGTCCGGCACAGTTGGCAATTCTTCGGGCACGTAGGTGAAGATGTCGAGCCGCCAACTGCAGTCATCCCTCAGGATCTGTGAGAGCTTCGCGAGGCGATCGCGAGAGTCGCTGCTCAACTGTGTCGGCCTGACTTCGACGATCACGAACTCGTCGTTCCGCCGGGCGACGGCATTCGCCACGAAACCGTCGTATGGCTTCGGCAGCTGCTCATCGAGGCTGACAACGTAGCCATCAGCCTCATACTTTCTCCGGGCACTCAGAAGTGCTCTGCGCGCCGCGGTATTCGTGGTCATGAGAACGTCACTTCCCCGTCCGCAGCGGCGACTCGAACAAACACGAAGTCTCCAGTCGTCGCGATGAGCGCGTCGCTGACGATCGCTGGCGTATTCGCAAAGGGCGGGGGTCGTAGCCGATCCAATTTGCGAGCACATACATCCACGATGGTCTTGTCGTGTTCGTAGGCGACCCTCTTGAGGGCGTCCTGGATCGGCTTGATGATGTTGTCGGTGTCCAGATCGGTTGCTCGCTCGTAGAAATAGCCGATTCGCAACCGCAACGGCCCGGTCAGCGGCTCGACGGGGTCAGGGAAAGCTGCCCTTACCGCGGCCTGCCATTGTGGTCTGGTATCTGCCCGATGCGTCCTTGGCGTGCCCATCACAGCAAAGTCGATCATGTCGGCACTGGTGTCCCTGCCACGCCCATCACCCTATGCATGGGACCCGTCGGGTGAGCAAGGGAATTCTCCGGGCGCTGCGGTCGCGCTGCTCGTCGGGCAGTGCAGTCAGTCCTCGCGCAGGTCGAAGGCGATCTTGGTTGAGCCGCGGGCACCAGCGTTGGCGGCGTGCTCGAGTGCGTTGCGGTATTCCTCCAGCGGATACAGCTCCGACACCAGCCGGCCGAGGTCGCAGTCGCGCACTAGTTTGACCGCCGCCTCGAAGGTGTGGCCCCCGTCCAGCGACGGCTCGGTGCCATAGCAGTAGGCCCCCACCAGCTCGGTCTCGCGGTGCCACAGCGCTGACAGGTTCAGCTCCACCGAAGCCGGCATGCCCAGCACCACCACCCTGCCCCGCGGCCGAGTGACCGCGATGGCATCGGTCAGCGACTCCGACGACGCCACTGCGTCAATCGTCACATGGGTCCCTGAACCCAGCGTCGAGCCGATCACCCTCGTGCCGGCGGCGCGGCGCACAGCCCGCCCCAACTCGTCGGGCGACACCGCCAGATCGGCACCCAGCTCCCGGGCCAGCCGGCGCTGATGGCTGTAGCGAGCACCCACCACGATCGCCGCCACGCCGGTCAGCTGCCGCAACGCGGCAACCGCAACCAAACCCATCGTGCCGGCGCCGATCACGGCGGCCGTGCCGCCCTCGGTCACCCCCGACCGCAGCGCGGCGTGAATGCCCGCAGCTGTCGGCTCGATCATCACTGCCGTCTCGTCGCTCAGCTCGGCAGGCCCGAGCGAACCCAGCGAATGGAGCTGCGACCGGTGTGCGACAAACGTCTCGGACCAGCCGCCGCCGGTCGACGCGCACGAACCCGTCTGCAACCCGGCTTCGATCACGCCGCCGATCAAGTGGCCGTAGTCGTCGCCGTCGGCGGGTGCTGCGTCGGGCCACGGCGGGGCAACGCCGTGAGCTTCAGGTCCCAGTACCGGTTCCAGCACCACCCGGGTGCCGTCGCCGACGTGGCCGACCACTTCATGCCCAGGCACGAACGGGAATGACACCAGCGACTCGAAGTAGCGCGACACCTTCCCGTCCACCGTCGCAAGATCCGAACCGCAAATGCCCGACAGCGCCGTGCGCACGTACTGCCAGTCGCCGCCCGGCAACTCCGGCGGGTCCATCTCGGTCAAACTCAGCGGGCCCACGCCCGCACCCGAGCCGGGTTTGAGCTTGCCCGCCGCCATGGCCGCTGCGAACCGCAGCTCCTTGCGCTCAAAAACCAGCGCCTGCACTATCGCCCGAACCTCAGTCGCTCGCCGCGGCCGCGGCCGCGCCAGATTCGGCGCCTGTGCTGCTGGAGCCGCCGACATCGGTGGCTTTGCTCTCCACCTCATCGGCCAGCTGCGCGACAAACTCGCCCAGCGGAACATCACGCCGTACCGGATGGCCACGCGGATTCACGCCCACTGTGCCCGCCGCCACATCGTCGTCACCAACCACCAGCACGTACGGCACTTTCTCCAGCTTCGCCCGACGAATCCGCGCCCCCAACGGATCGTCCGCCGGCACCATCTCGGCCCGGAACCCGGCTTCGCGCAGCTGCGCGACCACCTCCGAGGCAAACGCATCGTGATCCGCCCGCACGCCCAGCACCACCGCCTGCACCGGCGACAGCCACGGCGGGAACGCACCCCCGTAGTGCTCCATCATCACACCGAAGAACCGCTCGATCGCGCCAAAGAGCGCCCGGTGGATCATGATCGGCCGGTGCAGTTCGCCGTCAGCGCCGGTGTATCGCAGGTCGAACCGTTCCGGCAGGTTGAAGTCGAGCTGAATCGTCGACAGCTGCCATGACCGCCCGATGGCGTCCTGCACGTCGATGTCGATCTTCGGCCCGTAGAACGCCGCCTCGCCCTCGGCCTCGACGTAGTCGTGGCCGCGCCGGTCCAAGGCCTCCCGCAGCGCCGCCGTCGCCCGGTCCCAGCCCTCCGCGCTACCCACGAACTTGTCGGGATCTTGCGTCGACAGCTTGAAGGTGACATCCTCGAAGCCGAACGCGCCCAACACCGACAGCACGAAATCCAGCAACCGTTCGATCTCGTCGCCCAGATGCTCGGGCGCCATGTACAGGTGGCTGTCGTCTTGGGTGAACCCGCGGATCCGCATCAGCCCGTGCAGCGTCCCCGACCGCTCGTAGCGGTACACGGTGCCCAGTTCGAACAGCCGCAGCGGCAGCTCACGGTAGGAACGCTGGCGTTGCCCGAAGATCAAGCAGTGCATCGGGCAGTTCATCGGTTTGGGGTAGTAGACGCCGTTGTCCATCTCCATCGGCGGGTACATGCCCTCGGCGTAGAAGTCCAGGTGCCCGGAGGTCTCGAATAGCCGGGCGTGGGCCAGGTGCGGCGTGTAGACGAACTGATAGCCGCCCGACTCGTGCCGGTCGCGGCTGTAGTCCTCCATGATCTTGCGGATCACTGAGCCCTTGGGGTGCCACACGGCCAGCCCGCCGCCCAGCTCGGCGGGGAAGCTGAGCAGATCCAGTTCGGTCACGAGCCGCCGATGGTCTCGCTTGGCGGCTTCGGCCAGCCGTTCGAGGTGCGCAGCCAGCTCGGCCGCAGAGCCCCACGCCGTGCCGTAGATACGTTGCAGCATCTGGCGCTTCTCGTCACCCCGCCAGTACGCGCCCGCTACCCGCATCAGCTTGAAGTGGCCAAGGCGTCCGGTGTCGGGTACGTGAGGACCGCGGCACAAGTCCACGAACTCGTCAGTGTTGCGATACGTCGTGATTACCCCGCCCTGCGGCCCCGAAGTCGGGTCGTCGGCCTCGCCGTCGAGGATTTCGATCTTGTAGGGGTGCTGCGCGAACAGCTCGTCAGCAGTGGCCCGATCCACCTCGGCACGGATGAACGGTTGCTTGGCGTCGACGACGGCGCGCATCTCGACTTCGATGGCGTCGAGGTCGTCGTCCGAAAACGTCCGTGCCGCGCCCGAGTGGTCGGTACCGAGATCGAAGTCGTAGTAGAAGCCGTCGGTGATCGGCGGCCCGATCGAGAACGTGGCCCCCGGATACAGCCGCAGCACTGCTTGGGCCAGGACGTGCGCGGTGGAGTGACGCAGCACTTCGAGCCCGTCGCCGGTGCCCGGGAACACCAGCGACACCGCTGCGCCGTCGGGCAACGGCCGATCCAGGTCGAGCTGCTCGCCATCGGCGACCGCGATGAGCGCATCCTTGGCGGCGCGACGTCCCAGCGACGCGGCAAGGTCGGCGCCCGTCGCACCAGCCGGAAGTTCACGCGACTGCCCGTCGGGCAGCACGACCGTGGTTGAAACTCCGCCAGAGGCGTTCGTGGTTGCGGCCTCGCCAACTGCATTCATCGGCCCAAACTCATCGGCGTCGGCTCATGGCGCTGGGGTTACCGAGTCGGTCCGCCATAGAAGACGACGTTCATCAGGATGATCAGGAACAAGATGCCGCCGATCACCCAGATCTGATCGGACCGCTGGAAGCTCTTGAACTTCGCGAGCGGGACCATCATCCGGGCCGGGTCCTTGAGCAACTTTTCGTCGATCTTGCGGGTATCGCCGTCGCTCATGAGCACTCCTAGTGAACTGCGTCGCAGATGGCCCCGCCGCAGCGAAAACGGCCGCGTTCACGACCATCGAGAAAGGCTAGGGGCTTCGCTGCGCAGTCCGATGCGCAGATTCAGGTGCGAACTGCGTCGGCGCCGAGAATCTCGCGCAACGGTCCGGCGAGGGCGCCGGCGTCCACCCATCGAGACTCGGGAAGCTGCACCAGCCGGTCGCCGACGCGCAAGTGCACCGGTGCATCGCCGGGATGGGAGGCCAGCATCTTCTCGAACGAGACCAGCCAGTTCTCGTCCATGTCGACGCGTTCGACGTTGAGACGCAGCGGCGCCGGTCCCTTGCGCAAATCGAACGGGGCGATCTCGTTCGCGAGGAACGCTGTCTCGCCCTCGCCTCGCCGGTCTGGGCGGCCGCGCACCAGCACGACGGCATCCTCGGCGAGGCCATCGCCGGCTTCGGCCATGGCCTTGGGGAACACCGTCACCTCGACGGAGCCTTCGGTGTCCTCGAGCGTGAAGCGCGCCATGGGCTCGCCGCTGCGGGTGAAGCGTCGCTGGAGGTTGTGCACGACGCCGCCGATGGTCACCCACTGCTGGCCGCCGTCGGGGTTCGGCGGCAGGTCGCCGATGCCGTTGGCAGTGCAGTCAGTGGCGCGCCGCAATTGGGCCTCACCGCCGCGCAGCGGGTGATTCGACACGTACAGCCCAAGCAGCTCTTTCTCCCACACCAGCGTGGTCCGCTCGTCGGCGGTGATGTCGGGGACGTCGATCCGGTCGTCGAATTCGACGCTGTCGGCGTCCGCTCCGCCGAACATCGACTGCAGGCCCGCCTCGGCCTCAGTGCGCCGCCGCAAGGCAGCCTCGATGATGCGGTCGAACACGTCGAGCAGCCCGGCGCGGGTGTGGCCGCATGATTCGAATGCCCCGGCCCTGATGAGCGACTCCACGAACCTGCGGTTCAGCACCTCGCGCGGCATCCGCTCGCAGAAGTCGTAGAAGTCGGCGAACGGCCCGTTGGCGCTGCGCTCGGCGAGGATCGGCTCGGCCACCTTCTCGCCCACGTTGCGCACCGCCGACAGCCCGAACGGGATCGCATTCCCGTCGGTCGCGAAGTCCATCTCGGAGAGGTTGATGTCGGGCACGCGCACCTCGATGCCGTGCTGGCGGCAGTCGGTGAGGTAGACGCCCGCCTTGTCGATGTTGCGCTTGGAGCCCGTCAGCACGGCGGCAAGGAACTCGGTGGGGTAGTTGGCTTTCAAGTACGCCGTCTGGTACGCAATCAGCCCGTAGGCAAAGGCGTGGCTCTTGTTGAACGCGTAGTCCGCGAACGGCTCGATGATCGCGAACAGCTGCTCTCCCAGCGCCTCGCCGTAGCCCTTCGCATCGGTGCCGGCGATGAACTTGGCGCGGTGCTCGGCGATCTGGGCGCGATTCTTCTTGCCGCACGCCTTGCGCAGGTCGTCGGCCTCGGCCATGGAGTAGCCGGCGATGTCCTGGGCGACCCGCATCATCGACTCCTGATAGATCATCAGCCCGTAGGTCTCGTCGAGCAGCTCGGCCAGATCCGGATGCGGCGGATCGGCGGACTGGCGGCCGTTCTTGCGGTGGGCGTAGCTGTTGTGCATATCGGCGGCCATGGGGCCCGGCCGGTACAGCGCCACCAGCGCGCAGATGTCCTCGAACTGATTGGGCTGCATCGAACGCAGCAGCGAACGGACCGGCCCAGATTCCAGCTGGAACACGCCCATGGTGTCCCCGGCGCACAGCAGCTTGAACGTGGCTGGGTCGTCGAGCGGCATTGTGTCGATGTCGACCGTCGAGCCGGTGCGTCGCTCGATGAGGCGCACGCACTCGTCGATGATCGACAGCGTCCGCAGGCCCAGGAAGTCCATCTTCAACAAGCCGAGGTCTTCCACACCGCCCATGTCGAACTGGGTGACGATGGGTGCATCGTCGGGGTCGGTGCCTGTCTCGGGCTTGCGCTGGATGGGCAGGTAGTCGGTGAGCGGGTCGGGGCTGATCACCACCGCCGCGGCGTGCACCGAGTCCTGACGGATGAGTCCCTCGAGCCCACGGGCCACGTCGACGACCTCGCGCACCTCGTCGTCCAGCGCGTACATGTCGCGCAGCTCGGCTGCTGCGGCGTACCCGTCGGAGTGCTGCTCGTCGCGTTCGAGGCAAGCGCCCAGCGGCGTGTCGCGGCCCATGATGAGCGGTGGCATGGCCTTGGAGATGCGGTCGCCCAGCGAGTAGGGCTTGCCCAGCACGCGGGCGGCGTCTCGCACGGCGGCCCGGGCCTTGATCCTGGAGAACGTGATGATCTGCGCCACGTGCTCGGTGCCGTACTTCTGGGCCGCGTAGTGGATCATCTCGTCGCGGTAGCGGTCGTCGAAGTCGATGTCGATGTCGGGCATCGAGATGCGAGCCGGGTTCAGGAATCGCTCGAAGAGCAGCCCGTAGTGGATGGGGTCGAGATCGGTGATGCGCAGGCAGTACGCCACCGCGCACCCCGCGGCCGAGCCGCGTCCGGGTCCGACGCGGATGCCGCTCTCGCGGGCATGACGGATGAGGTCCCAGGTGATGAGGAAGTACGAGCTGAAGCCCATGTCGGAGATGACGCGCAGCTCGTAGGCGATCCGTTCGGCGGTGGACGCCGGCAGATTCTGGCCCCAGCGCTCCTTCGCCCCTTGGAGCGCCAAGTGCTTGAGATACGCGTCGGCGTCGGCGTGAGGGGCGGGCACGTCGAAGTGCGGCAGCAGCATGCGGCCGAATTCGATGTTCACATCGGCGCGCTCGGCGATGGCCAGTGTGTTGTCGCAGCTGTCGGGATGGGCGGCGAACAGCGTCCGCATCTGTGCGGAGGTCTTCAGATAGTGCTGATCGCCGTGGAACTTGAAGCGGTCGGGGTCGCTGCGCAACGCCCCGGTCTGCACGCACAGCAGCGCGTCATGAGCGAGCGCATCGCCCTGCTGGGTGTAGTGCAGGTCGTTGGTGGCGAGCAGCGGCGCGCCGAGTTCTTGCGCGATCTGAAGCAGCTGCGGATTGCAATCGCGCTGCGCGCCGATGCCGTGGTCCTGCAGCTCGACGTACAGCGAGTCGCGCCCGAAGATGTCCTGCAGCCGGCCTGCCCGCCGTCGGGCCTCGTCGTAGTCGCCGGCAAGCAGCGCCTGCTGCACGACGCTTCCCAGGCACCCCGTGGTGGCGATCAGGCCGTCGGCGTGCTGGGCGAACATCTCCCAGTCCATGCGGGGCTTGTAGTAGTAGCCCTCGAGGAACGCCGTGCTGGCCAGCTTCAGCAGGTTCCGGTAGCCGGCGTCGTTCTCGGCCAGCAGGGTCAGGTGGTAGTAGAGCTTTTCGCCCTCGCCGTCGTCGCCCGAGTCGTCGACTTTGCTGTTCTTGGCGCGATTGCGGCCGGGACGCTCGTGGCGGCTCTCGAGCGCCATGTAGGCCTCGGTGCCGATGATCGGCGTGATCTCGTGTGCTTTGCAGGCCCGGTAGAAGTCCAGGACGCCGTACATGTTCCCGTGGTCGGTGATTCCCAACGCGGGCTGGCCGTCCGCGGCTGCGGCCCCGACCACCTCGTTCACTCGCGCTGCCCCGTCGAGCAGCGAATACTCCGTGTGGGTGTGCAGGTGAACGAACGACGCTGCCACGCTGCTCCTCGCTGATTGTTCAAAGCGGTTGGTCTGTCGAACATAGACCCGTCACAGGCGCGACTTCGGCATGTCGGAACCGTGCGTGTGGTGAGGTGGCAAAAGTCCCGGAATACATGGTTGGACGGCTGCGTGCGGCACTGCATCATGGAGGGATGACCACGCCGCACCGCGCGCCGCACAGCGCGCCGTCTTGTGATGAACGCGACGAAGTCGACGAGCTGACCGACGACGAGCTGGAGCTCGACGGCGACATCGTGCTGCCCTGCGACGAGCTCTCCAGCGTGCTGGTCGTCGACGACCCTCGAGAGGGCCTGTGGGAGCTGGTGGAGTCGGGCTGGGCCGTTGAGCACCTGCCAGAGCTGCCCGCGCTCGCGCTGGAGCAGGATCCGATCCACCGCCACAAGGACGTGCTGGCCCACACCATCGCTGTGGTGGCCCAGAGCCCGCCGCGACTGCGGGTTCGTCTGGCCGCGCTGTTCCACGACATCGGCAAGCCGCTCACGCGAGAGATCACGCACGGCGGTGTGACATTCCGCAACCACGAGGCGGTGGGCGCCAAGATGACGCGCCGCCGGATGCCGCAGATGGGCTACAGCGACCAGATGACCGAACAGGTGACACGACTCGTGTTCCTGTCGGGTCGCTTCAAGGGTTACGACACCGGCTGGACCGACGCGGCAGTACGCCGATATGCACGCGATGCCGGGCTGCTGCTGGGCGACTTGAACGACATGGTCCGCAGCGACTGCACATCCCGCAATGTGAAACGGGTGCAGGCCCTGCACGATGCGCTCGACCGCTTCGAGGTGCGCATTGCCCGACTGGCGCGCGAACAGACTGTCGCCGCGGAGCGCCCCGAACTCGACGGCGACGAGGTGATGGCCCACCTCGGCCTCGCCCCTGGTCCCGAGGTGGGTCAGGCCATGAAGTTCCTGCTGGAACTCCGCCGGACCGAAGGCGAGCTGGGCGACACCGAGGTGCGCCGCCGCCTCGACGCCTGGAGGGTCGCCCAAGCTTCTGTCGAGTATGGGAGCGAGCAATGAAAGTGAAGCGTCGCGGCGACCGCAATCGTTGTGGTGCATGCCTGCTGCATATGACACGATAAATTCGTTTGCGCGTCAAATACGTATAGAACTGGCGCGGTAAGCGGCATGTCCGGCAGTGGGAGCGAGTCGCCGTCATGGGCCTTCTTCGCACAGAGTCGTGGCCGGGAAATCCGGCGGCGCCCCGGGCTATCGATCGGCGGCCGGGTACTTTTCGCGCCTATGTCCCTCACCGCCTGACTGGCTGGCATCCGTTGTTGCCAGCCGACGTGGCGGCATTTGTCGCAGATGCCGAACGGCAACTGGTTGCGACGGCCTCAGTGCTTGCACCGGATTCTGCTTCGGTCAGCATGTTCTTCTGGGCCGAGTCGCTCGGCTCGTCGCGTATCGAGGGAGTGACACCGCAAGCTCGGCGGGTCGTGCACGCGTTGATCGCCGAGGCGTCCCCTTCCCCACCTCGTCGTCGGGGCCATGTCGGCGAGGTGATTGGCAACATCGAAGCAACGGCAAAATCTCTGCGCATCCTCGCCCAGCCGGCGGCATTGACTGTCGAGCTGCTCTGCGATGCCCATCGCGTGCTGATGAACTCGTCCCCGAATCCGGGACTCGGCGGCGCCCTGAAGACGACGCAGAACTGGATCGGGGGCAATGACTGGCATCCGCTCGATGGCGACTTCGTGCCGCCTCCACCCGATGAGTGCCGACCGCTCATGGAAGACTTGGTTGCCTACCTCCGAACCGGCAATCATTCGCCGGTCATGCAAGCTGTGGCGGCGCACGCTCAATTCGAGACGATTCATCCGTTCGGCGACGGCAACGGCCGTGCGGGCCGAGCCCTCTTGTACGCAGCGTTGAAGCATCGGTGCGCCTCGGAGGGGTTCATGCCGCCCGTCAGCCTGGCGCTGTCACAGAACCGTGGTGCTTACCTGCGGTCGCTCGCCGCGTACCAGAGCTACATCGGAGCGCCCGATGACGTGCGCAGATCAGCAGCCGCGATCCCGCTGGCCGAGGTCGTCAGTACTGCTGTGAACCAGTCGTGCGACGCGGCGAGTTCCTATGCGGTTGCCATCTCACGCCTGCAGGACCGTTGGCGCGAACGTGTCGGGCAGCGCACCGGGCGCTCTGCGGCTCTGGCTGCAGTGAACCTGCTGGCGTCGCAACCCTCGCTGACGCCAGAGATCCTCGCGTCGGAATCCGGTTTTTCGCCGCGGCGGTGCGCAGACGCGCTTCGTCGTCTGACTGAAGCTGGCATTACACGGAGCCGCCGCGTCGGTCCGCGCTTGCGTGCCTACGACGCCGACCGCATTTTCGAAATGTACGACGTCATGTCCTCGACAATGGGCGATCCGCACAGCGCACGTCAACTCCTCGGCCAGATCGCAGGAGTTCCGTTTCTTCCGACCAATGACAGCGACGACTTCTCGGGCGCCGTCGAGAGCGTCGATCTCGGGGCGCAGTGGGAGCGTTGCCCACTGCGCGTCCGCTCGACTGGCCGGCGCTGCGGGCTTGAAGCTGGGCACCGAGGACATTGCCGGGCAATTCCGCAGCGTCGCCATCCGCCGCGCACACGCTGAGCGCGACGGGCGTGTAGCGCCCTCGCTCTAGCGTGGGCGCCCGTGGAGTGGATATCGAATCCCGAGGTCTGGATCTCGCTGGCGACGCTGACGGTGCTCGAGATCGTCCTCGGCATCGACAACGTCATCTTCATCTCGATATTGGCAGGCCGGCTGGATGGCGAACAGGCCGACCGGGCTCGCGTCGTGGGGCTGTCGCTGGCGATGGGAATGCGGGTGCTGCTGCTGCTGGGCATCTCGTGGATCGTGCGGCTCACGACACCGCTGTTCTCGGTCTTCGGCCACGAGCTGTCGGGGCGCGACCTGATCCTGCTGGGCGGGGGGCTGTTCCTGCTGGGCAAGTCCACGTTCGAGATCCACCACAAGCTCGAAGGCGATGACGCTCAGGGTCCCGCCGGGAGCGCTGCCGGCTCGTTCGCCAAGGTCATTGTGCAGATCCTGCTGCTCGATCTGGTGTTCAGCCTCGACTCGGTCATCACCGCGGTCGGCATGTCCGACCGTGTCGGTGTGATGATCGCAGCCGTCGTGATCGCCGTCGGCGTCATGCTGTGGTCGTCGGGCCCGGTGATGCGGTTCGTGAGCCGTCACCCGACCGTGAAAATGCTGGCGCTCAGCTTCTTGTTGCTCATCGGCATGTCACTGGTAGCCGAGGGCGCCGACTTCCACATCCCGAAGGGCTACATCTACTTCGCGATGGGCTTCGCCGTTTTGGTTGAAGCGCTCAACCTGCGCATGAAGCGCAACCGCGAGTCACCCAAGCCGCCAGTCGAACTGCACGAGCGCCGCCTGCCCGAGGCCGACGCTCAGGCGCACTGAGCGGCCCGCACACTGGGCGGCCCGCACACTGGGCGGCCCGCACACTGGGGCCGCTGGATGTCTCGGCCTAGTCGCCGTTGCCTTCGTCGTCGCCTGAGCCGTCACCCGAGCTGTCGCGCAGCCGGTCGGCCAGTTCGCGCAGTCGATCCAGTGCCCCTTCGTCCTCGAACTCGCCAAGGAACTGCGGCAGCTTGATGCCTGCCTGGCTCGCCACCTCATGCAACGGCGGCAGCGCACCCACCAGGCCAGACACGAAGTTGGCCGTCGTGCCGGCTTGCCCGTCGCCACCCGAGCCCGAGTCCCACACCGTGATCTTGTCGATCTTCAAGTTCGAGATGGCTTTCACCTGCTCGGCCACGAGGTTCGGCAGCTGCTCGGCAATCATCAGCAGCGCTGCTTGTGGCGCCGCACCGCCGCAGGCAGCAACGAGGGCGCCGAAGCCTTCGGCGCGCCGGCTGAGCAACGCAAGCAAGCCCATCGCCTCAGCCTCCATGAGCAGCCGCTGACCGTCGGCCTCACCGGCCTTCACCAGCCTGATCCGGTCGGCCTCGGCCTCGGCAAGCGTGCGCACCCGCTCGCGTTCCACCTGGGCCGGCACCACGATGTCGGCGTCCTGTGCGGCCTTGTCGCGCTCTGCTCGCACCCGCTCGGCCTCAGCCTCAGCCGTGAACGACTCCTGTGCGGCCTGTGCCTGGCTGACGCGCTCAGCGGCGTTGGCGGCGCGCTCAGCTTCTGCTTCCAACTGGCGCCGCTCGCCGGCCGATTGAGCAATCACAACGTACGATTCGTTCTCGCCTTCGGTCGCGGTGGCGTTGGCCTGCGCCACGCGGATGCGCTGCTCGCGTTGCGCCTCTGCGGCGCCGATGTCGCCGTCGCGCTCCTGCTCGGCCACCTTGACCTTGGCCTCGCTGATGGCGCGGGCTGCGGCTTCGCGACCCAAAGCGTCGATGTATCCCGACTCGTCGGTGATGTCCTGGATGTTGACGTTGATGAGGCGCAGCCCGACCTTGCGCAGTTCGAGCTCGAGCGATTCGGTGATGTTGACGATGAGCTGCTCGCGGTCGGTGTTGATCTGTTCGATCGGCATGGTGGCGATCACCACCCGCATCTGACCGAAGATGATGTCGCGGGCCAGGTTCTCGATTTCCAGCAGGGACAAACCGAGCAGCCGCTCGGCGGCATTCTGCATGACGCCTGGCTCGGTGGAGATCCCGACCGTGAACGTGGCTGGCGTGTTGACCCGAATGTTCTGCTGCGAGAGAGCGCCTTGCAGCTTGATCTCGATGGGAATCGGCGTGAGGTCCAAAAAGGACCAGCCCTGCAGGATTGGCCACACCATTCTGCCGCCGCCATGCAGGCACTTCGCCGACTCGCCTTCGCCTCCGACGCGTCCATAGATCACGAGGATCCGGTCGGATGGACAGCGCTTGAAGCGCGATGAGATCCACAGCACGGCGATCAGCAGGATGGCGAACAGGCCACCTGCGAGTGCGATGACGGCCATAACTACCTCTATGTCTGCTTGGTGGGCTTGGTGGGCAAGGTCAGGCTAGTGAGGCGCCACGAGAACGGTCGATGGGTCGACGACGCCGACGACGGTGATGGCAGTCTGCGCCGGCAGGCTCTCGTTGGACTCCGTGAGGGCGTTGATGACCCGCAGTCGTCCCTGCACCATCACTTCGACTTTGCCTGGCTTGGCACGGTTCGCGGCAACCGTGAGATAGACGGTGCCGTGTGCGCCCACGGCGGACTGGTAGTCGATCGAGCCGCTCTCGCCGAGCTTCGCGAATGAGCGCCACAACAAGCCCACGGCAATGAACACTGCGAAGCCGGCGGCGATGGCGACGCCCACCGACAGGGCTGTGGAGCGGTCTGCCTGCTTCATGAGGACGCCCGTCCAGCCGAACGCAAACGAGAACGCGGTCAACGTCCGCACAGACAGGAACCCGCTGCCCGGGTCCTCGTCGCCAACGTCGATATCGACGTCAGCTCCGATGCCGAATGCCAGCAGCGCGATCTGCAACAGCAGGAAGAAGCTGGCGATGAAGGCGATCGCGTAGAAGATCTGCAGATCGCCGGTCAGAGCCTGCCACCAGTCGCCCATCGGTCCCTCCTCGCTCGAACTCTACGCTTCGCTGCCTGCGATGGACTTGCGCGGCAGAACCGGCGCGGCATCGTCGATCGGGACCTTCCTCAGGCTGATACTCCCGCCAAGCGATGACTTGCCATCCCGCCGGCCGGTGACCACGACTCCACCAACAGTGCGTGCTCTGCGACATGCACCAGCACGACGCGGGTGATCTCTGCGGTGAAGAGCGCAATGCGCGTGGGGTCGTCGATCTCGAAGCGGTGGCCGCGCGCGAACAGCGTGGCCAGCTCGCTGTCAGCCGGCACGGCGTGGCCCTCGATGCGCGCGTCGCCGCAGGTCATTGCCTCGTCGTCGGGTGCGGAGTGCAATCCGAACCGGGGGTCGCGCCGCAGATCACCCGCCTTTGTCGACTCGTACTCCATGCCGAGCCACAGATGCCCGTCACGGATCGGGGCCTCCATGCCCGACATGCGCGGCGAGCCGTCGGCGCGGATCGTTGCCATCACGGCATGCCGGTGGCTGTCAAAGCGCTTCTGCACCCGCTCGGCCAGCTCTGGGCTCGCTGATGCGAACTCTGACCAGGTCGCCGCGCTGCTGGCAGTGCTCATGCAAATCCTCGGCATCTCGTCGCGCCGCGGCCTGTGCCTCTCGGCTGCGCCTCAGATATTCGCAGACGGCGACGACTGCGGATTGCGCCGCTCGTTGAGGCCCGGGATACCGTCGGCCGCATGTGCAAGCTCGGGGCCGTGGCACTTGTCGCCGCGGTGCTGGTCGCGGCGTGCAGCGCGAGCACCGAGCGTGCGACAACGTCGAGCGCTGACGGTGCCGGTGGCGGCGATGTCGACCATGCGGCCACGGTCGAGCCTGGGGCGCAACCGAGTGTGACCATGGCGGCTGCGGGATCCACCGGCACGAGCACGCCGAACGCCGTCGTACCGACCGACGCCGGGGATGACGAATCAACTGCACCGAGAACGCTCGCCGACACATCGTTGCGCCTGGTGCCGGTGGCGGAGATCGATGACCCGATCGCAATGGCGGCGAAGCCTGACACGGCGCAGCGCTACGTGGCGTCGCGTTCGGGCCAGGTGTGGCTACCGGATCCGGGCGGCTCCGACGCAGCACCGCAGCTGGTGGCCGACATCGGCAAATCGGTGAGTGGGGGATGTGAGCGGGGGTTGCTCGGCCTTGCGTTCGCGCCCGACGGCTCGCAGCTGTACCTGAGCTACACCGACACCTCCGGCGCCAGCCGCATCGCGGCCGCGCCGATGCAGGGATCGGTGCCCGAGACCGATCGCATGCGGGTGCTGCTGCGTGTCGACCAGCCGGCGTGCAACCACAACGGCGGCCATGTGGCAATCGGACCCGACGGGCTGCTGTGGGCGGGATTCGGGGACGGCGGCGCCGCAGACGACCTCTTCGGCAATGGTCAGGACCCCTTTACGCTGCTGGGCACCATCGTGCGCATCGACCCGATGCCGCCGTCGGGCCGCGGCTACGCCATTCCCGCAGGCAACCCGTTCGCATCGGGCGGCGGCGCGCCCGAGGTGTGGGCGTACGGCGCCCGCAACCCGTGGCGGTTCTCATTCGACTCGACAACTGGCGACCTGTGGATCGGCGACGTCGGCCAGAACGCCATCGAGGAAATCGGGGCGCTTCGGGCCGCCGACGGCTGGTCGCCGGGTGCCAACCTGGGATGGCCGCTGTTCGAGGGCAACGACCGGTTCGCAGGCAGTGCGACGCGGGGCGACCTGGTGTTTCCCGTCTACACCTACGGCCACGACGAGGGCTGCTCGGTGACGGGCGGCGAGGTGTATCGGGGCGCTCTCATTGGGGCGCTGGCGGGCGCGTATGTCTTCGGCGACTACTGCACCGCAGAACTGTGGGGACTCGTGGCCGATGCCGACGGCGGACTTGGCCGTGTGTCTCTCGGCGTCTCAGTGCCACGACAGACGCTGGTGTCGTTCGGCACTGACGCCGACGGCGAGTTGTACGTGCTCAGCTCGGCAGGAACGGTGTTCCGCCTCGAGCCAGATCTGCGTTGACCGGTACTGCGTTGACCAGTGACGATCAGCGCGGGCCGGATCAGCGTGGCTGCCACTCACCCCAGGCGACGTCGGTCATCAACCGGTGTGCACGCGCAGCGCTCGACGATCCACAACACCGTTGCTGTCGTCGTCGTAGTGCGCGACGTAGGCCACACGCTCACCCCCCCGAGACCACTCGAGGAGATTGCCGTTCTCCTCGATGACCCCCGAACCGCCGATTCCGTTGGATCGTTCGATGCGAGGCTGGGTGCCGGCACGATTGCCGTCGGCGTCACGCAACACTGCGGTGTAGGCCACGTAGGACCCGTCGGGCGACCACAACAGCTCCCCGTCGAGTGCTTCGTACGCGATGTGGGTGCCGTCAGGCGACCACAGCTGAACGGAGCGCCATTGAATGCGGTCGATGAGCCCCAAGTCACGTGCGCTTCCACCGTCGGGCTTTGCGATCCAAAGATTCTGACTGTCGTCGCGGCCGTCGCCATCGCAGTCGCTCGACGTGCCGTAGGTGATGTGCCGTCCGTCCGGCGACCAGCCGAAGAACGTGACGTCATCGCCGAGTGTGAGCACGGGCGCGTTGGAATCCATGGACTCGATATGTGCGCGTGACGTCGTGGCTCCCGTGTCGGGGTCGGTGATCAGCCCGACGTACGCGAAGTGCTGTCCATCGGGCGACCAAAAGGCACCGGGCACGTTCGCGAACAGCAGGGTGCGGTAGGCGACGCGACCGAGGCTGCGGATTCGGCGGCCGTCCGATTCGGCGACGTACGCCTCGATGCGATCCACGCGACCATTGCCGTCGCTGTCGCTGAGCTCGAAGGCGACGACGCCGTTGCCGTCGGGCGACCAGACCGGATATCCAGCTGGCTCGAACAGGACGTTTGTGTCGCCGTCGACGGTGGAGACAATCAGGCGACCGTCGACCTCGGCCAACCCAAACTGCCGTCGCGCGGATTCCACGACCATCCGTTGTGGTCATCCGAGCGCAACTGGCGGTCTGAGCCATCGGCGCGCATGGTCCATAGGCGCTCACCCCACCCAGACCCACACGCGGCCTTGCTGATCCCCACGTAGGGAAGTGAGGTGTCGCCTGAAGGTACGCGGCTGCGTTCACCTTGGCGGACCGCCGTGAAGATCGCGCGCGCCGTGGGGACGGACGGGGACGTTTCGGGGATCGTCGCCCGCGGTTCGCCGGCGTCGGCGACCCGCTCGATTTCGATGATCTTCGCGATGTCATCGAGTGCCGCCTCAACCGCCGTTTCTGTGGCCGAGCCCACGTCGTCAGCGAGGCCCACGATCACGACACGCGCCGGTCGGTAGTCGGCGATCAGCGAGGCGGTCGCGGCGGTGCGGACATTGGCGCTGTTCCAGCCATTCGCCACGATCAGGGTCACCGTGTTCGGGCCTGCGACCTCAGGGCGCTCCAGTGCAGCGCGCGCGGCCGCCGCAGCGGTCTCGACCCGGCTGGTTCCGCCGAGGCGCTCGACCACGGTCCAGCGGCATGCCGCGCAAACGGCTGCGGTCAACTCGTCCATCGCCGCGGGCAGCACCGCAGATTCGCCGCCCACGACCAGAACGCGGTCTGGCGCAAATTCGGCGATAAGAGGCCGCGCGGATAGGTGAGCGGTCTGTAGCGCAGATTGAGGGAGATATCGGACCCCGGCAGCAAAGACGCTGGTCAGACCCCTCCCCGGCCAACAGCCGAAGCCAGTGTTTTCGCAGGTCAGCGCCTATTGGCGCATCCTCTAAGGGCCGCGGTTTCCGGCGACAGGCCGTCGGACTCGATGCACACCGCTGCGGCGTTGCGGGCGTGATGCGCCAGTGCCTGAGCGACTGCGTTGTCGGCTGGGCTCGGGCAATTCGCCACAACCAGCGTCAGGTTCGTCCCGTAGCGCACCTGGTTCGACGGCGCCTCTGCTGCCGCCGGCGGCACCGCGGGCGCAACGACGGCCAGCGCAGCAACCAGCGCGAGCGCAGCCCGTGCTGTTTGACTGGAGCGCCGGCTCTGACGCCTCACCGTCGAAATTGAAATCATGAATCGGTGAACTCTGTTCACGAGAGCGGCACGCTATCGCTCTGTCCGTTTACTGACGCTCCGCGAACGCGCCGCGTGGACTAGTGCTGCCCGGCGAGCTTGCGGTTCTTGATCTTGGCCTTGACGTAGTCGCGGTTCATGAACGCGATGAAGTCGAGGCTGATCTCCTTGGGGCAGGCCTCGGTGCACTCCCCGTGATTGGTGCATGAGCCGAAGTACTGCTCCATGGTCTCGACCATCGATTCGGTGCGCTCCCAGCGCTGCGGCTGGCCCTGGGGGACCAGGTTGAGGTGCGCCAGCTTGGCCGAGGTGAACAATTGCGCCGCCGAGTTCGGGCACGCCGCCACGCAGGCACCGCACCCGATGCACGCCGCTGCGTCGAACGCCGTCTCCGCGGCGTCCTTGGGCACCGGCGTGAGATTGGCGTCGCCAGCCGCACCGGTGTTCACCGAGATGTAGCCGCCGGCCTCGATGATGCGATCGAACGAGCTGCGGTCGACCACGAGGTCGCGCACCACCGGGAATGCCTTCGCGCGGAAGGGCTCGACGGTGATGGTGTCGCCGTCGGAGAACTTGCGCATGTGCAGCTGGCACGTTGTCGTGGCTTTCTCGTGGCCATGCGCCCGCCCGTTGATCATCAGGCTGCACATGCCGCAGATGCCCTCGCGGCAGTCGTGATCGAACTCGATCGGTACCTTGCCGTCGGCAATCAGCCGCTCGTTGATCACATCGAGCAGCTCGAGGAACGACATGTCCTCGCTGACGTTCGGCGCGTCATAGGTCTCGAATCGGCCCTTCGCATCGGCGCCCTCTTGACGCCACACTCGCAAGGTGAAATTCAGCACGCCGCCGTGGCTGCTCTGGCTGCTCTGGTCGGATGTTCCGCCGCTCACTTGTAGCTCCGCTGTGTCAGTGCCACCTCTTCGAACTCCAACTCCTCGGCGTGACGGGTCTGGACGGTGTCAGCGCCATGCCATTCCCATGCGGCGACGTGTGCGAAGTTCTCGTCATCGCGCTGCGCTTCGCCGTCGGGTGTCTGGTGCTCTGCCCGGAAGTGCCCGCCACAGCTCTCCTCGCGCAGCAATGCGTCTCGCGCCATCAGCTTGGCGAGCTCGAAGAAGTCGGCCACCCGGCCCGCCTTCTCGAGGCCCGAATTGAGCGTTGCGCCCGAGCCGGGCACCCGGAGGTCTGCCCAGAACTCGGCTTCGAGCGCTGGGATCTCCGAGAGCGCCTTCTCGAGGCCTTCCCGAGAGCGCTCCATGCCGATGTAGTCCCACACGATCTGGCCGAGCTCGCGATGGAACCAGTCCACCGAGCGGGTCCCGCCGATCGACAGGAACCGTTGCGTGGCATCGGCGACGCCGGCCACCGCCTCGGTGAACACCGGATCGTCCGCCGCCACCACCGGCTCGCCCAGCCGGCCGGCGAGGTCGTCGCCGATCGTGTAGGGCAGCACGAAGTAGCCGTCCGCGAGCCCCTGCATCAGCGCTGACGCACCCAGCCGGTTGGCGCCGTGATCGGAGAAGTTGGCTTCGCCGATCGCGTAGCAGCACGGGACCGTGGTCATGAGGTGGTAGTCGACCCAGAGTCCGCCCATCGTGTAGTGGATGGCCGGGTAGATCCGCATCGGCACCTCATAGGGGTTCTCACCGGTGATGCGCTCGTACATGTCAAAGAGGTTTCCGTACTTGGTCGCCACCGCCGTTTGTCCGTCGCGGCCGATCACTTCGGAGAAGTCGAGGTAGACGCCGTTGCGAAGCGGCCCGACGCCCTTGCCTTGGTCCACGACGGTCTTGGCGTTGCGGCTGGCCACGTCACGCGGCACCAAGTTGCCGAACGCCGGGTACTTGCGCTCGAGGTAGTAGTCGCGCTCGCCTTCGGGGATCTTCTCGGTCGAGCGGGCATCGTCCATCGCCTCGGGCACCCAGATCCGACCGTCATTGCGCAGCGACTCGGACATGAGCGTCAGCTTCGACTGGAACTCGTCGCTGGCCGGGATGCAGGTGGGGTGGATCTGCGTGTAGCAGGCGTTGGCGAAGTACGCCCCCCGCCGGTGCGCCCGCCACGCCGCTGTGACGTTGCACGCCATGGCGTTGGTGGACAGGTAGTAGACGTTGCCGTAGCCGCCGGTTGCCAGCACCACCGCATGCGCGGAGTGCGCCGCAATCTCGCCCGAGACGAGGTCGCGGGTGACGATGCCGCAGGCTCGGCCGTCCTTGGTGACCAGATCCAGCATCTCGCTGCGGGTGTACAACTCGACACCGCCGGCTGCGACCTGCCTTGCGAGCGCCTGGTAGGCACCCAGCAGCAACTGCTGGCCGGTCTGGCCACGGGCGTAGAACGTCCGGCTGACCTGTGCCCCGCCGAAGGAGCGGTTGTCGAGCAGGCCACCGTACTCGCGGGCGAACGGCACGCCCTGCGCCGCGCACTGGTCGATGATGTTCGTCGACACCTCGGCCAGACGGTGCACGTTGGCCTCACGGCTGCGGTAGTCGCCGCCCTTGACGGTGTCGTAGAAGAGCCGGTGTACCGAGTCGCCGTCGTTGGTGTAGTTCTTCGCGGCATTGATGCCGCCTTGGGCTGCAATCGAGTGCGCCCGGCGGGGCGAGTCGTGGAACGTGAACGCCTTGACCCGGTAACCCAGCTCGGACAACGACGCCGCGGCGGAAGCGCCTGCCAGCCCGGTGCCCACCACGATGATCTCGAAGCGGCGCTTGTTGTTGGGGTTGACCAGCTTCATGGAGAACTTGTGGTTGGTCCACTTGTCGGCCATTGTCCCGTCGGGCACCCGGTCGTCAAGCACGCCGTTCGATGAACCGTTCATCGCCGCGTCAGTCCCTTCTGCCGCCATCTCAGTGGGCCTCTGCGTCTTCGCTGCATCTAGTGTGCCTCAGCCTCTTCGCTGCATCTAATGTGCCTCAGCCTCTTCGGCCAAACACTCGAGATCGACGCTGCTGCACTTGGCGTTGCCCTCGTCGACGAGGCCGGCTTGCACCAGAATCGGGAAGGACAGATTGCCGATCAGGACCACGCCGGCCAGCACTGTCGCAAGATTGCGGCGCAGGCCGTTGTAGCGGGGGTTGTTCACGCCGAGGCTTTGGAACATGCTCCAGGTGCCGTGGAAGATGTGCACCGCAAGCGCCACGTTGGCCACGACGTAGACGATCGCCACCGGGACCGACGACAGCGATTCGACCACGTTGTGGTACGGGTTGCCCCGCACATATGCATCACCCAGCCACCATCCCCACGTCAGGTCGGCAAGGTGGAACAGCACATACAGGCCCACGATCGGACCGGTCCAGCGCATGGTGCGTGAGGCGTAGTTGGCTGCGATGTAGTCGCGCTTGGATTCGTACTTCTTGGCGCCACCCACGAAGCCCGCTCGATCCGAGGCCAGGCGACTGCGCTCCTTGAGCGTGTACGCCGAATGCAGGTGAACCACGAACATGGCGAGAAGCCCGACCCGCATCACCCACAGCAGCAGCGTTCGTGGCACCAGGCCGCCGCCCAGCTCGCGCAGCGTCTCGGCGTACTCGTACATCCGCGCGGGGCCCTCGTAGATGTGCAGGTTGCCAATCATGTGCACGATGACAAAGCCCAAGAGCCCGATGCCGGTCAGCGCCATGACCCACTTGCGACCGACCGCTGACTGGTAGATGTTCAGCGGGAACGGCAACGGGTGTCTGGTCTTGAACACCGGAACCGAACCGGCGGGCTGCGTGGCAGTCGGCGCCATGTGCTTCTCCTGTGGGCGACATTCGGGGGACAGTGTGCAGCGGCGGCACAGCCGGCCGGGATGGCCCGGTCAGCGAACTGGATGCGACGTTGTTTCGGTGCGAGACCGCCGAGAGCGGTTCGCGCAGCTTCGTACCGTACTTGCGCACCTCACGCCGTGCGCAATTGGGTGTCGCGGCCTGGACCTTGACCCATACGTATCCCGGCGTCTGCGAGGCTGATCCGTGCTGACGGGGGAACGATCTCGTGTCGGTCTCGCTGGTCGCACCTAAGGTACCGTCCTCGTTAGAGCCTGCTGGAGGAGGAGCACGTGGCGCACACGACGTTGGCCGCGCTGCTGGCCAAGTGGGATCCGCTACCGCTCGCAGAGCTGGCACTCGAGCTCCGCTGGGCACAGACCAACGACCGCACATTTCACCTCGACTTGTCGGAAGAAACAGCCCCAGAGGCCAGCAGACCATCAGCTCTACGGCTCTTCATTCCCTCGGTCATGACGTTGGCTAATTTGCTCGTGGGTCGTTATCGCAACGTCCCAGTGACGGTAAGTCTGCCCGAGTCGCGCGGCTTGAATCTGCAGCTAGCCCGTGGCGGCTTTTTCTTCGCGTTGGCCAACCGCGACCAAGTTCAATGGTCTGGCGGCACACCCGACGAGTGGGGCGACACGAAGATTGCGTGGGCGCATTCGTTTCACCCAGACGACTCCGCAATGTTGCGCGAAGCGCTGGTGAGTGCCCACGACCTTGAGCGAGATTCTTGGGTAATACGCGCAGCCTTTCAGCGCTATCTGTTGTCGCTGATACATCCGCACCACCGTCCTGCTGCAAGCCTGCACCGCGAGCTCTCGCTGGTCGCGGGACGCTGGCTGAGCGGCCGACTCGGTGGGCACTCCGCGAGGGAGATGCAGAAGACACTCGCCGACTGCCTCGAGGTCTTCTACCAGATTGTTGTCAATGTCCCGGACCATGCAGCCTTGAGGCGTGAGCCACGAGGCTGTTCGTTGGGACAGGTGTATGTGACGCTAGGTGGTGGCCGGGAGAGCCACAATCGGCTGCACTTCTCGGTGCTCGATAACGGCACCGGCTTGCCGCATCGTGTTAACGACCTCTATCAGGATCGACAGCGCACTTCCGAAGAAGCGCTGAGCGACGCAATTCTGGGTCATCTGCCACGTCGCGTAGGCGGCCGTGGAGTGGGGCTGAATCTGGTGCGCAAGATCGCCAGCGAGTACGCCTGGGGCGACCGAGGCGTCGGGGGCGCGAGCCGCATTTGCATCGTGACGAACGGCGATGGAGCAGATGCGGCCACGTACTTGGACTGGCATAGCGGTGACGCGGCCCCGGCCGTTTCCACCGTCCCAAAATTGCCCGTGGGGGGCACCCTCGTTTGGGTTTCGCTTGGATTGGAAGTGACGGTGCCCGACGACGATCCGCATCAACTGGAGTTGACGTTCTCCGAAGCGGCCACCCGGTAGCGGCTGAGTCCGACGGCGGACGATGGCGACGACAGCGGGCCGCTACTTGCGCGTCGACATCGATGATTCGTCGGACGAGGCATTCGCCAAGGCACCAGTAAACGTCGGCGACGATGGCCAAGCGTTCGGGCTCACGCTGGTCGATCTGCACGGTAGGAGCCGTGGCCGCTCAGGATCTGCAACAGCACTACCCGAACGGATGACGGCCGCCATACAGGAACGACTGCAGCACCTGTCATCGACGGACTGTGTTCTCGTGCGTTGGCCGTGGATCGCTGCAACCGCCGAAGAGTTCATCGAGGAAATCGAAACTTGGCTCAATCGATTGTCGGGTAACGCTGGCGGTCAGCCGGTCATCCCCTCGGGCGTCTCGAATCTCGGCGTCTTGCTGCACCGACTCGGCGGCCCACCGAGGATCGTGTGGGCCAGGACGACTGTTGCCGATGATGCCGAGCTGTGCGCACAGGCGAGGTCATTGGAACTTCGAGCGTTACTCGAGTCCCGCGAGGCGATTTGGGAGCCGAAGACCTATCACTACCGTTTGCCGAGCGGTGAACACACGGATGTATTTGTCCGCGCCGCCGACGCGTTTCATGGTCCGGAAGACGTGTCAGCCGTTGTCTGCTGGCTCACGCCATTCCTCGTTGATGGAATTGGAGTCGTAGCCGACACTGCAGGTCTTACGCCCCTCGTGCTACAGATCGACAACGTGCTTCGCCAGCATGGTCAGGAGATAGGACCGACAGCGATTCTGCCGCAGTACCCATCCGGCCGACCCACCGTTCGTCGGACCGTCGAATCAGTGCTGCAAGGGTCGACGAGTCAAGTGCTTGCACTTCTCTCAGTCAGTTCCACGGGCGGCTTGCAGCGGCTTCTCCTAGACGAACTCGAACGAGCCGTGGCGAGCCTTGGAGTGGATCACTGCGCGCTTGAGGTGCTCGTCGACAGGGCTGCACAGCTTGATATGGCTCTTGGGCCAGCCGTGGAGTCGCCTGTGCGTGTCTCGACGTGGCTTGGCTTGGCGCGCCCCAAGATTGACGGCATGGGCGCTTTCTGCGGTCTCTGCGGTAGCGCGGAAAAGGCGCAGATCGTCGCCATCGATCCCCGCAGCTATGGCGCAATGTCCTTGCCTGAGCCCCATTTGGTCATGCCCGACATCGACTACGCACAGGACGCTCAGAGCTTCTGGGAGCGTGCCGCTCGGACGGGTGGAATTTCAATAGAGGCCAACCCGCATCCGGCCAGCAGGGTTGCGCGCGGCAAACGCACCCCACTGCCCGTTCGGCCCATTTTCGAGCTGATCGTGTCTCACGAAGGACTCGAAGAGTGGGTTCATGCACAGCGAATTCGGTTGTTGAGCAGAGGTGGCTATGTCGTACCGCCCGAGGCCAACGTCGGCTTGGTCGTGGCTGCCGAGAATGACTTGAAGCAGGTGCCGCTGCCTGGATTTGCCGGTGAAGGCACCACGGATCTGCGCCGCAGCCTTCAGTTGGTGTTGCGTGCGCTTGACATCGACGAGTTTGTTCCGATCCTCGCCGAGGGCGACCCTGACTTGCGCGCGGTGCTTTCCCAGCTCACCTCCGAGCAGTCGGTCTTGATCTTCTCATGGGGAACTGTGACCGGTCTGACGCTGAGGCACATCAAGGTCGCCGTTGCCGATGAACTGCTGAGTCTGCAGCAAGAGCGCCGGGTTGACGCGTTGGTGCTTCATAGCCGACCGACATCGCCTCGCGAGTGGTCGGCAATGCAGAACCAGTTCATCCCGGGTCGATTGTCGTCCTTGTGGACGAGCTGCTTTCCGTGGCAGTCGCCGCTGCAGGAGGAATACCGTCTCCTCGACCGCTCCGGCATCTCAACAGCGCAGCTCTCCGAGCACGGCCACAACTTCGTATCGTCCCGTCTTCAGTTTCTGCAATATCACTTGACCTACCAAGACGTTGACGACGACTGGTCCCCCCGGTTCGGCGTGGCAGGCGGGGGGCCGAACCCCACCCATGTTTTCTGGGGAATGTCCGAGCCTGCGATCCACCAAGAGCGGGTGCGTGGCCGCTCTTTGTACGGCGCCCAACTGGATTGCATGGCGGCCTACGCAGCGATTGGCGCCGCTGTCAACCACACGCGGCTCTCGACGCGGCCCTCCGCCGCGCCGCGCTGGGTAATGTTCGAACTCGGCCGGGCGGTGCGGTCCTACTTCGACGCGATCATCACGTGCGCGCTTATCCGCTGGCTGTATCCAGGCGAGCTCTGGTGGGAGTCCGACAGCGGTGGTCCTGCGTCGGCGTTCGACTCAGTTGCCTTTCTTATCGATCAAGCACGCGGTGAACCGTCCGAACAAGTCTTGTTGCTACCCGAGCTACTGCTCGCGGCAGCCCAGGGAAAGATCCCGACAGTCGCACGTGGGCTATTGGGCGAGCGCGTAACGGAGGCGCGAGCGAGTTGGCCGGACGAGCCTGGCTACGACATGGCGCGCGGAGCCATCGATGTGGGGCTCTGGTTGTTGGAGTCGAACTGAGTCGTCGGTTGCCGAGCAGAGCACTAGAAACCGCCAAGCAGCCATGCGGGACGCGTGGGGTCTGCGTCGTGGAGGGCGCGGCGCATGATGCGGTCGCGAAGGGGGCCGCTTCCCGGGATGGATCGGCGTCCGCCGAGGTTTCGCAGCGGCTGCCAGGCGGCGACGCTGGGGTGATTGCCGATGTGGTCGGCGGCTGCGGCTGCCGCTCGGGCCGCGACTGCGCGGAGGCTTCGCTGACCGCCGCCGAGCACGCTGGGGTCGAGGGTGATCTGTTGGCACAACAAGGTGCCGGCGGCGTCCGCGGTCTCGTACAGGCCACGGTGGGCGAGATCGTGCGCAATGATGGTGAGACTGTCTGGTCCTGTGGGGCGAGGCTCACCGTTCACAAGCATCCCGGAGCGACGCGCACTCACCGTGCGGATGCCTGTTGTGCACTGCACGGTGTGGCTCGTCCGCTCGTTGACGGAGAGCGCGATGTTGACGTTGTAGCGGGGCTGGGCTCCCATCCCCGCCGGCCACCACAGCGCCGGCTGATCGAGGGCGACCAGCCATTCGAGGTTGTTGCGTCCTCGCGCCAGCACAGGTGACGACCGCGCCAGGCCACCACCCGGCGTTTCGCCTGTACCCGGCGTCACGCACGGCAACACAGTGGTGGTGACTTCGGATCGGTAGGTGGCGGCGCTGTCGACCGTCGCGGAGATGCGCAGCACTGCGCGGTCGTAGTCGGCCTCGATGACCAGGACGCGTGCACGCTCGATGCGAGCGGGGCCCGTTCGTTCGATCCGGATGTCAGCGACCGGGGTGTCGGGCCCAGGATGCGGCCGGTTCGGCGGGTGGGCTGCTTCGATGGCGATGAGATGTGTGGCCCCACGACCGTCACCAGGCCCCAGACGCCCCGTGATCTCGAAGGCGTGCCGGTAGTGCCGCCCGCGGACGTCGCCGAGATACGCGCCGTCCAGCCAGACATGGCCGAGCCCGCAAACGCCGCCGGTGACCAACCAGTCGCGGGCGTCGGCATGCGTGTGGGAACCGTCGGGTATCGGAGGGTCGAAGTGGCGTCGGTACAGAACGGCATCGGCCTCGCCGAGTCCGTCGTCGAGCCACCATCGCCCTGGCGAACGTGACACGAGCCAAGCCGAATCGTCCAGTGCTCGGTTTGCAACTGTGCGCCATTCGCCATGGCCGGCCGCGCGAACAAGCCACGTTCCGGCGAGCGGTGCGGCGTCTCCGCCGGACTCCTCGACGAGCGACCACTCGACGCTCACCTTGTTCCCTCCGTGCCGGCTCCCGTGCGTGACCGCCGTTCCGGCATCGCCCCCGGTGCCACCGGTCTCGCTGTGACGGTAGCGGTCGCCGAGGTCGGAACTGGCGCCTGCCACCACGTGCGGTGGGGGCTAGGTTGCCCGCCATGAGCCAACCCACCACGCTCGGCGAACTGCGCAAGATCGGCTGGGAGTCCCGGCCGGTCAAAGAGGAGATGCGTGAGAACGCCGCCGCAGCCGTCGCCGCCGGCGAGCCGCTGTTCGAAGGAGTGCTGGGGTACGAAAACACGGTCCTGCCCCAACTCGAAAACGCGATGCTCGCTGGGCACGACGTCGTGTTTCTGGGCGAGCGCGGGCAGGCCAAGACCCGGATGATCCGATCGCTGGTCAACCTGCTCGACGAGTGGATGCCCTACATCGAGGGTTCGGAAATCTTCGACGACCCGTACAACCCGGTTTCCCGGCACGCTCGCGATCTCGTCGCCGAGCACGGCGACAACACACCCATCGCCTGGGCGCATCGCAGCATCCGCTACGGCGAGAAGCTGGCCACGCCGGACACCTCGATTGCCGACCTCATCGGCGAGGTGGACCCCATCAAAGTTGCCGAGGGCAGGTACCTCTCAGACGAGCTGACGCTGCACTACGGACTGGTGCCGCGCACCAACCGCGGCATCTTCGCCATCAACGAGCTGCCGGACCTTGCCGAGCGCATCCAGGTGGGCCTGCTGAACGTGCTCGAAGAGCGAGACGTGCAGATCCGCGGCTACAAGATCCGCCTGCCGCTCGACGTGCTGCTTGTGGCCACGGCCAACCCCGAGGACTACACCAACCGGGGTCGCATCATCACGCCGCTGAAGGACCGCTTCGGCGCCCAGATCCGCACCCACTATCCGCTCGATGTCGACACCGAGATGGACATCGCCGCCGCCGAGGCTCGCCCGCTCAGCCTCGAGCATGTCTTGGGAGGCATTTCGGTGACATTGCCGGACTTCATGTCCGAGATCGTGGCCACCTTCAGCCATGTGGCCCGGTCGAGCAGCCATGTCAACCAGCGCTCAGGCGTCTCGGTGCGCATGACCGTCACGAACACCGAGACGCTGGTCGCCAACGCCGCTCGCCGGGCACTTCAGCGCGGCGAGCATCACGTCGTGCCGCGTGTCAGCGACCTCGAGGCGCTGATGAGCTCCACGGCAGGCAAGATCGAGATCGAGTCGATGGAAGAAGGCCGCGACGGCAAGATCGTCGAGACGATGCTGCGCGCCGCGGTCCTCGAGGTCTTCAAGAACCGCTTCTCCCCAGACGAGCTGACCGATGTCGTGGCCAGCTTCGGCGAGGGCAAGGTGGTCCACACCGGCGACGACCTTGGCTCTGGCACCTACATGGAGTTGCTCGAGGGCAACCCGGCGCTCGCGGTTGCTGCCGAATCGCTCGCGGCCACCTCAGTAGATGCGGGAGCGGCCAGCGAGGGCGCCGCCCCGTCAGTGCTCGCCTCGGCAGTCGAGCTGGTTCTCGAAGGCCTGCACCTGTCCAAGCGACTCAACAAGGAGCACGTCGGCGCCCGGGCCACCTACCGCTCGCGCGGTTGAGTCCCCCGACACATGGCGACCGTGACAGAGTGAAGACTGTGCAGGCTGGCGTTCGATTCCCGAGGCGCTTGGCTGGCCTCGCGGCCGACGGAGCCAGGACTGTGCAGGCCGGCGTCCGATGAAGATTCGCTGGCGTCGGGCTCGTCGCGAAGGCGCCCGCTTCCGCTACTCGGCGTGGGACGGCACCCAGACCGGCTTCGACTTCGACGCGGACAGCCTCTTTGCCGAGCTGACCGACGATCTGCTGTACCACGGCGATCTGAACGCTGCGCTGCGGCGCCTGATGCAGCAAGGCTTCACCGACGCTGACGGCAATCGGCTCGAAGGGCTTCGCGAGATGCTCGAACGGCTGCGCGAGCGTCGTTCGGAGATGCTCGAGCAGTTCGACCTCGGCGGCGTCTACGACGACATCGCCCGCGAGCTTGACGAGATCACCGACACCGAGCGCGAGGCGCTCGAAGAGTTCTCGCACAACGCCGCCGACAGCGGCGACGAGCGACGCAGCGAGATCGCCCAGTCCAGCGCCGTCGAGCGCAACCTGCAGCTCGACATGCTGCCGCCAGACCTCGCCGGGAAGATGCGGGGCCTGCAGAACTACGACTTCGAATCTCCCGAGGCCCGCGAACAGTTCGCCGAGCTCGTCGAGCGGCTGCGCCAGGAGGTGGCCCAGAGCTACTTCGACCAGATGACCGGTGCCATGGGCAACATGAGCCCCGAGGACCTGGCCCGCACCAAGGACATGATGGCCGAGCTCAACCAGATGCTCGAACAGCGTGCCCGGGGAGAGGAGCCCGACTTCGAAGGCTTCATGGACCGCTACGGCGACTTCTTCGGTGAGAACCCCCAGTCGCTCGATGAGCTGCTTGAGATCATGGCCAAGCGCATGGCCGCCATGGCCTCGATGCTCAACTCGATGACGCCCGCCCAGCGCCAGCAACTGGCCGACCTGGCGTCCCAGCTGATGGACGACATGGACCTGCAATGGCAGGCCCAGCAGCTCGCGCAGAACCTCCAGCAGGCCTTTCCCGACATGGGCTGGGATCGCAACTACCAGTTCGGCGGCGACGACCCGCTGTCGATGTCCCAAGCGGCTGACGTGATGGGCCAGCTCGGCGACCTTGATGCGCTTTCGGAGATGCTGCAGGGCGCCGTCAGCCCCTCTGCGCTTGCAGAAGTGGACCCGGAGCGGGTGCGCGAGCTGCTCGGCAACGAGTCCGCCGAGGCGCTGGAGCAACTCAGCGAGATGGCTCGGATGCTGGAGGAATCAGGGCTTGCCCAGCACACTGAGGGACGGCTGGAGCTGACGCCGCGAGCGCTGCGCCGGATCGGCCAGAACGCCCTGGGCGACCTGTTCGACCGTCTCATGGACGACAAGGTCGGCAGTCACCAGGTGCGCAAGACCGGCATCGGCCACGAACGCGCCTACGAGACCAAGCCATACGAATTCGGCGACACCTTCAATCTCAATATCGAGCGAACCGTGCGCAACGCCGTGACTCGGCAGGGGACCGGGACGCCGGTGCGCCTGACACCCGACGACTTCGAGATCGAGCGCACTGAGTTGCTTTCGCGCGCTTCGACTGTGCTGATGCTGGACCTGTCGCTGTCGATGCCGATGCGTGACAACTTCCTGCCCGCCAAGAAGGTCACGATGGCGCTGCACTCGCTGATCTCGACGCAGTTCCCGCGTGACTACCTCGGCATCGTGGGCTTCGCCGAGTCGGCCAACGAGCTGAAGGCGTCCGAGCTGCCGGAGGTGTCGTGGGACTTCGCCTACGGCACCAACATGCAGCACGGGTTCATGATCGCCCGGCGCCTGCTGGCCCGCCAGACCGGTTCGAAGCAGATCATCATGATCACCGATGGTGAGCCGACAGCCCACCTTGCCCGCGACGGCCGGCCGTACTTCGCCTACCCGCCAGTGCGCGAGACCATCGAGGCCACGCTGCTGGAGGTGGCGCGGGCCACCCGCGAGGACATCCGCATCAACGTGTTCATGCTCGACCCGAACAGCTATCTGCGGGCGTTCGTGGAGAAGATGACCGAGATGAACGGGGGGCGGGCCTTCTTCACGAGCCCCCACGATCTGGGCAACTACGTGTTGGTGGACTTCCTCGAGCACCGCCGAAAGCTGAGCTCGAGCAGCCGCTTCTGAGCGCAGCCGCTGCCGTCTCATCGCCAACGGGCGGATGAAGCGGTCGTTCTCCCGCCGCCGCTACGGGGTTGACGTGGTTGACCGGGCGTCTTGAAGGGGCGGGGCGACGTTGCGAACGGTGAAGACGCCGATGGCGGAGATCAGGACGAGCCCTGCGCCCGCAATGCCCAGCGCTGTGGTGCCGAGGCCGTCGATGAGCAGACCGCCCATCAGCGGTCCGCCGGCGCGGCCTGCGGCCATCACGGCCTGGGCGTCGCCGGCACGTTCTTCGGGATAGCGGGACCGGCTGGCCAGGACTTCGAACACTCCTGGTATCGCCAACCAGAAAAAGAAGCCCCACGCCACGAGCGCACTGAAGAACAGCCACGGTTGCGTTGATGTGGCGACGAGGATCAGGCACGCCGCTGCGGCTGCCATCGGGGGGCTGGGGATCTTGCGGGGGGCCTTCCATCGAACCGCGGGGATCGCGACCAGGGCGTTGAGACTGAAGCCGATGGCGATCACCGTCACTGACATGGCTGCGTTGCCGGTGCCCAGGACCACGGCGAAGACGAAGACCGACGAGCCGCCGAGGGTGAACAGGCCCAGACAGATCAACAGGATCCGGGCGGCGGGCACGGCGCGGTTGCGCGTGGTCGTCCTTGGGAGATGGTCCACTGCGCTTCGGTATCCGAACGCGAGAGGGATCAGTGACACGGCCGCCAGCGAAGCAAACACGAGCCGTGCGCCGCCGGCGGTGAGCAGCACCGAGACAAGCGGTGCAGCGACCAGCCCGACCATGGGGCCCGTCACCGCTACATCGTCCATTCGACGCGAGTCGCCGAAGGCCTGTACCCATCCGTACCAGGCCACAAGCCCGAGCGCGAAGCCGCTGAGGAGCCGCAACGCCACGAGCGCCGCGAATGCGGGCAGGGCGGCCGAAGCCAGATTGGCCGCCGCGGCTGCACCGAGACTGGTGACAAAGACCCACCCGCGCGGCTGCAGCCAGCGACCGGCGCCCCATGAGGTCACCACGAATCCGCCCAGCTGGAACACCCCGATCAAGGAGGCCGCGCCGAGGCTGATGTCGTAGTGATCAGAGATCTCGGACAACAGGAACGGCGTCGACACGAACGCGAGGACGCTGAAGCCGACCGCTAGGAGGATGCCGATCTTGACCGTCGGTCGCAGCAGCAGCGCGAGCCGGATGGGGAATTGCACCAGCGAAAGCTACTGCTGAGAACGACTATTCGAAGTTCAGGCGGGTTGCAGGCCGGTGAGGACCATGTCGGCGAATTGGCGGGCGAGGTCGTCGAGGCGGAGTTCGCCGCTGGGGCGGTACCAGCTCGCCAGCGAGTTGAGGCCCGAGATCATCAGCCGGGCGAGGACCTTGGCGTTGGTGTCGGCGCGCAGTGAGCCGTCGGCCTGGCCTTCGGAGATCAGCCCCACCCAGAGGTTCGCGAATTCGCGCAGCGGAACGGTGAGGTTCTCGCGGGTGTGCGGTGGCGACTCGTTGTAGCAGCGAATGTTGGCGACGGTGAAGCTGCTCGCGGCCACGATGCAGTTCACGTACGCCACGATGGTCTCGGCCAGCCGATCCGAGCCCGAGGCGTCGGGACCTAGAGCCTCAAGCGCTGCATCGATGGCGTCGCGGGCGTGGTCGATGCCGACCCGCAGCACCTCTTCGACGATCGCGTCCTTCGAATCGAAGTGGTAGTAGAGGCTGCCCGCCTGCATCTCGGCAGCGCCGGCGATGTCGGTCAGGGTCGTGGCGGCATAGCCGCGGCACGACAGCAGACGCGCAGCGGCGTCGAGAATGCGCATCCGGCTGCGCTCGCCTTTGCGGACCCGACGACCGTTGCCTGCGTCGCCGTTCTCATCGGATTCGGCGGCAATGGCGGCGTCTACGGGAACCGACTCGGCTGAGCTGTCGGTGACTGTGCCTGAACTGCCGGAGGCTGCATCGGTGCTATCCATGCCGGACGCGAACTTAGCCCTGAACGAGCGTTCATGCAGTGGCTGGACGCAAGGCGGGACACTGACACGTGCTGGTGGGTTTCGGCTGGCCGCGCCGAAGTGTGCTCACCTACACTCCGCGAGATACCCGCTACGGGCTGCAGCGAGCCGAACTGAGGGGAGCCGGGGTGAAGTTCAGCTTGTTCATGTACTGCACGATCGGTCGCCGCCACGAGTTGGAAGCCGGCCTCGCAGGACTCAACAACGACTACTACCAGCGCATGCTCGGCGAGATTGCCGAGATCGCACGCTTCGCCGACGAGGCCGGCTGGTATGGCTTCGGCCACCCAGAGCACCACTTGCAGATCGAGGGTTTCGAGATCTCCAACGATCTGAATCTGATGGCCAGCTGGATTGCCCAGCACACCACCCGGCTGCGCCCAATCGCCTGCGGCTACGTGTCGACCACCCACAACCCGCTGCGAGTCGCCGAGCAGGTGGCAACCCTCGATCACATGACGGGCGGGCGGCTCTGCTTCGGTGTGGTGCGCGGCTACCAGCACCGCTGGGTGGATCAATTCAAGATCCGTCCCGACCTCGCCGCAGTCGGCAAGTGGAACCGCGATACCCATGACGACGAGTACAACCGCCGGTTCTTCGAAGAGTTCGTCGAGGTGGTGCTGACTGCGCTCCGCAACGACACGTTCTCCTACGAGGGCGAGTTCTGGCGCTTCCCCAACGACAATCTCAATCCGCACACCCACACCGTGTATTCCGATTACGGCGCCGGCGTCGATGCGGACATGACAATCCGTGAGGTCGGCATCGCCCCGCGCCCGCTGCAGTCGCCGCACCCCCCGCTGTATGGGGGGTTCACGATGTCGATGAGTTCGGCGGTGTTCTGGGCGCGCTATGGCGGCACGCCGATCGTGCTGAGCGACAAGATGGATTTCTGCGAGGCGCTTTGGAAGGCCTACCGGGAAGAGGCCGCCCGCCACGGCGTCGAGAAGCCGCGCGGGCACGAGTGCGGCTGGGGTGGGGTGGCCGTGTGCGCGCCGACCGACGAGGAGGCATGGCGCCAGTTCGCTGACATGGAGTGGTTCTGGAATCAGTGGGCCATCCAGTTCGGCCAGGGCATGCCGCTGCCGCTCGTCGGCAGCCCCGACACGATCAGCCGCCAGATCGAACAAGCGCACACGCTGCTCGGCATCGACGAGGCGTTCTTCCTGGTTCCCCAGGGCATCCACTCTGCCGACCAGATCAACGCGTCGCTCGAGCTGATCAGCGACAAGGTGATGCCGCGTTTTGCCTGAGCTGGACCTCGGGCACATGACCCAGCAGCCCCGGCGCCGACGGCGTGGGGGGCCGCAGTGATCTCCGGCATCTCTGAGCGCACAGTCACCGCGTCAGACGGTTCGGGTGTCGTCGTCGTGACCCCGCATGGCGAACTCGATCTGGGGGCCATTGCGTCGCTGGACAGTGCGCTGCGGTCGGCGCTGGCGGCCGCGGGATCGCCGCCGAGGCTCATCATCGACCTGTCCGATGTCGACTTGCTGGCACCGGTCGTCCTCGGCGTGCTGCTTGATGTGCGGCGGCGCTGTCAGGGTGCAGACGGGCGAATGTCGCTGGTCGTCACGGACCCTGAAATCAACGACACGCTGGTCGACACCGGTGTCGAGCCGCTCTTCGAAATGGCTCCCGGGATACAGGACGCCATGGAGCGTCTTTCGGTCGACTGAACATCCGCTGACGAGGCACCCCGGAGGCTGATCGGCGGCAAGGCACCAGCGACGGTGGCCGTATCCTGTGCGCCCGTATGGCCGTACCGGAGTACCCGTATCAGCGGGAGACTTTCGCTGGCGGGGACAGCCGGCTTGCTCGCTTTTTGGCGCGGCCGATCTTGAAGTTCGTCCACCGTGAGGTGGCTGGCAGCGTGCTGTTGCTGCTGGCGACCGCGGCAGCGCTCATCTGGGCAAATTCGCCCTGGAGCGACGCCTACGTCGACTTCTGGCACACGCACATCGACATCTCGGTCGGCGGTTTTCACCTGCATCCGCTCACACTCGAGGAGTTCGTGAACGACGCGCTCATGGCGTTGTTCTTCTTCGTGGTCGGCCTCGAGATCAAGCGCGAGCTGGTGACGGGATATCTGGCAAGCGTGCGCGCGGCCACGCTGCCGGCGATTGCCGCAATCGGCGGGATGGTCGCGCCGGCGCTGCTGTACTTCATGCTCAATCCGTCCGGCGAGGCCGCGTCAGGTTGGGGCATCCCGATGGCCACCGACATCGCGTTCGCCGTGGGCGTGGTGGCGCTGCTGGGCTCACGGATTCCGCCGATGCTGAAGCTGTTCTTGCTGACCTTGGCCATCGTCGACGACATCGGCGCCATTGCCGTGATCGCCATCTTCTACACGAGCGACCTGAATCTCAAGTGGCTGCTGCTCGCCGTCGCGCTCCTCGTGGTCATCAGGCTGCTCACCGTGATGCGGGTTTGGGCCCTCGAGATCTACTGGGTGATCGGTTTGGTTGCCTGGTACGCCACGCTCGAATCGGGTGTCCATGCCACCATCGCTGGTGTCGCGCTGGGCCTGCTGACGCCTGCCAGGCCGCTGCTCGGCCGGGGGCAGGCTCAGGACGTGGTGGACCATCTGCCGGAACGTCCCAGCATCGAGCAAGTCCACCAAGCGTCGTTCCTGGTGCAGGAATCCGTGCCGATGACTGAACGGCTGGAGACGATGTTCCACCCGTTCACGGCATTTCTCATCGTGCCGCTGTTCGCCCTCGCGAACGCTGGCGTGCCGCTGTCGGGCGACGCGATCTCCGATGCCGCAGGCTCGCCGGTTACCTGGGGCGTGGTGGCGGGCCTGGTCATTGGCAAGCCGGTGGGGATCACGCTGTTCACCTGGGTAGCGACCCGCTTCGGATTCAACCTGCCCGAGGGAATGAACTGGCCGCAGTTCATCGGCATGGGCTTCGCCGCAGGCATCGGGTTCACCGTGTCGATCTTCATCACGGGCTTGGCGTTCGACGACGGCGGCATCACCAACCTCGCCAAGATCGGCATTTTGGTCGCCTCCGCCGGCGCGGGCGTGGCAGCGCTCGTGATACTGGCGCTGTCGGGCAAGGCGGGCGATCACCCCGACGAGACAACGCTCGCCATGATGAGCGACGACAGCATGCCGCCGGAGTCTGCAGCCACCGATAGCTAGCCTCGCTCCCCGTGCTTCGATCCCCCTCGATGCCCCGAACTCGACGCGACACTGAGAGGTCTCTGTGACTGCTGTTCCGTATCTGGCCCTGATTGCCTCCGTGCTGGCGTTGCTGTTGGCGTACTACTTCGCCAAGGTGGTGATGAAGGCCGATCAAGGCACCGACCTGATGCGCGAGATCGGCGCTGCCATCCGCGAAGGCGCCATGGCGTTCCTGCGGCGCGAGTACCAGTGGGTGTCGGTCTTCGTGGCTGCGATGTTCGTGCTGCTGCTCGTAGTGCCGATCGATGGCCGGCCTGCTGCCAGCTTCGCCTACCTGATGGGAGCGGTGCTCTCGTCGGTTGCGGGCTTCATCGGCATGCGAATCGCCACTGCGGCAAACACCCGCACGGCCCAGGCGGCCCGGCAAGGCGCAGCCAAGGCGCTGCCGCTTGCATTCAAGGGCGGCGCGGTCATGGGCTTCACTGTGGCGGGCCTGGCACTGCTGGGCATCAGCTTCAACTATCTGCTGTGGGTCAAGTGGTTCGGCGTGGACCAGGCCTTCCAGGTAGTGGCCGCGTTCGGGCTGGGTGCCAGTTCGATCGCGCTGTTCGCCCGCATCGGCGGCGGCATCTACACCAAGGCAGCCGACGTGGGCGGCGACCTCGTGGGCAAGGTGGAAGCCGGCATCCCCGAGGACGATCCCCGCAACCCCGCCACCATCGCCGACGCGGTCGGCGACAACGTCGGCGACGTCGCCGGCATGGGTGCGGACCTGTTCGAGTCCTACGCCGGATCGATCGTGGCGCCGGTGGTGCTCGCCTCGCTGCTGGTACCGGTCTTCTTGGAGGGCGACAGCTTGGCCTCCGATTTCGGCGATGCCGAGGGGCTCCTCATGTACCCGGTCTTGATCGGGGCGCTCGGCATGATCGCCTCGATCGTCGGAGCGCTCTTCGTGCGTGGCCGCGAAGGCCGCAGCCTGGCAGGGCAATTGCACACCGGTCAGTACGTCGCCATGGCGCTCACGGTGGTGTTCTCCGTCGTCGGCACGCTGGTGCTGTTCAGCGGCAACCCGACCTTCGGCGACGACACTGATGCCTTGGTACTCAGCGCCCCGATCTTCCTGGCACTGACCATCATCGTGGGTCTGTTCGGCGGCTGGGCCATCGGGCTCACCTCCGAGTACTTCACCTCCGAGCACTTCAAGCCCGTCAAGGGCATCGCGCAGCAGTCCGAGACCGGGCCCGCCACCGTGGTGATTGAAGGCATTGCACAGGGCAAGCTCTCCACGCTGCCGGCGGTCGTGCTCGTGGTGGCGATGATCGGCCTGTCGTACCTGTTCGGCGGGATGGCCTTCGGCGACGCCGGCAACGAGATCGGGCTGTACGGCGTGTCGCTGGCGGCCATCGGCATGCTGTCGGTCACCGGAGTCATCGTGGCGGTGGACGCCTATGGACCCATCGCCGATAACGCGGGCGGCATCGCGGAGATGGCCCAACTGCCACCCGAAGTGCGCAGCGTCACCGACAGCCTCGACTCGCTGGGCAACACGACCGCTGCGGTTGCCAAGGGCTTCGCCGTCGGCTCAGCCGCGGTGACGGCACTGGCACTGTTCAAGTCGTTCAGCCTGACCGCCGGCGACAAGGTGTTCTTGGATATCAACGACACGGCGGTCACCATCGGGCTGTTCTTGGGTGCGATGACGCCGTTCATCTTCGCAGCGCTCACCATGTCGTCCGTCGGTCGGGCAGCGCAAGCGATGATCGTGGAGGTCCGTCGCCAGTTCGCCGAGATCCCGGGCCTGCGGGAAGGCGAGCCCGGTGTAAAGCCTGACAGCCGCCGCTGCGTGGACATCTCCACCCAAGCAGCGCTGCGGGAGATGCTGCTGCCCGGCGGCCTGGCCATCGTGTTGCCGTTGGTGATTGGGTTCATCGACGTGAACGCCCTCGGCGGTTTCCTGGCCGGGGCAGTGGTGACCGGCTTCCTGCTGGCCATCTACATGGCCAACTCGGGCGGTGCCTGGGACAATGCTAAGAAGTACATCGAGGCAGGCGCCCACGGCGGCAAGGGCACAGATGCGCACGCTGCAGCCGTGGTCGGCGACACCATCGGCGACCCGTTCAAGGACACCTCAGGCCCGGCGATGAACATCCTCATCAAGGTGATGACCATCGTCAGCCTGGTCTTCGTCCCCGCCTTCATCTAACCGCCTAGCGGCTTCGGCAAGTTCCGCGAGCCCGACATCTGCATCGCGCTCGGGTACATACTGCCGACCAGTGGCGTAGCGTCCGCTGTCGTGCGCGAATCAGCAGCGGAGCGGCGCCTCGTAGCCGATGAGGTTGCCGTGCGGCCTCGGACTGTTCTGACGGTTCTGGTCGGGGTGCATGCCATCAACGATTTCTACGTGACGGTTCTCCCAGCGTTCCTCCCCGCCTTGGCCGACGAGTTCAACTTGAGCTACACGGACCTGGGCGTGCTGTCGTTCGCGTTCACCCTTCTGACTGGTGTGCTGTCGCCGCTGGTTGGCGGCGAGGCCGACCGCAGGGGCCGGCGGCGGTGGATCTTGGTCTTCGGCTTCTTGATCGGTGCAGTCGGGTTCTTGGGCATGGCGGCGTCGCCGAGCTTCTGGTTGATCGTCGCGGTGAGCCTGTTCTGCGGTCTCGGAGGCGCTACCTACCATCCGCAGGCCACGGCGTTCATCGTCTCGGCCTACCCCGACAAGCGCGGGCGCATGCTGGGTCTGCACGGCTGGGGCGGCTCGTTCGGGCACTTCGCGGCGCCGGCGGCGGTGGTGCTGGCGGTCTCGGTGCTGAACTGGCGGCTGACCATGGTGGCATTGGCCATTCCGATGGTGATCGCGGCAGCGATTCTGCAATGGCGACTCCGCGAGATTCCCGCCGCGCCGGCAGTGCGGCTGCGCGCCGCGTTCAGCGCACCGCTGCTGATGCTCTCCCTGTCGTTCGGGGCAGTGGCCATGGTGGGCATGAGCTTCATCAACTTCTCGGTGAAGATGCTCGTCGACGAGGGTTGGGACACCAACGATGCCGGCGTGATTCTGACCGTCATCCTGCTGGTCGGTGTCGTGGCGCAGCCGCTGGGAGGCTGGGCGTCTGATCGAGTCGGTGGCCGCACGGTGATGATGATCGCGGCCGTCGGTACAACACTGTTCGTGGCGCTGTTCGCGCTCACCGACGGAGCGTTCTCGCTGGTTGCCATCGGCGGCATTTCATTCTGCATGTTCAGCCTGTTCCCGGTGTCGCTGGCGATGGCCAGCCAGCTGGCGCCACCCACCCAGACCGGGGCGAGCATCGGAGTGGTGTTCGGGGTCTCCGGCTTGTTGACCGCCGTTGCGAAACCCGCCGTGGGAATCCTGGGCGATATCACCGGCGACATCCGGATGGCATTGTCGTGGCAGCTGCCGCTGGCGCTTGCGGCCGTCGTGCTGGCATCCCGTCTCGGTCCCGGTGCTCGCTACGCCCCTGCAGCGCCTCCGAGTTAACGCCGCGGCGACCACTGGCTCAGGCCGCGCCTCCGGCTGACGCATCATCCGGAGCATCGGACTTGGCATCTGGCTGGGTGGCGGCTGGCTCGGCATTGCTGTCGTCCGCATCGTTCTGCGGGGTCTTGCGGCGCTTGCGCAGGCTGACGAGCGCCGCAAGCACCCCGACGATTGCCACGATGAGCACCACGATGCCGACGTAGCCGATCCCGCCGCTGCTGGGTCCGGTTTGGGCCACAAGTCGCTCGGGAGCGCTTTGTGGGTCCGTCAGGTTGAATTCCCAACTGAACGTCGAGCCGGCCGCTATGTCGGCGTTGTGCTCAACCGGCTCACCCGGGAGCGTCACCGAAATGATGTCCGTCGGCGGGGCCAGGCCCAACGAGGAGAGCTGCGCGACCTCACCATCAGAAGGACCCTGGTCCATGAAGCTGCCGCTGAGCTCGAAGTGCCAGCCGTCGTCGAGCTGCAGGATCTGGGGACCGTCGCCAGCGGCCATGACCTCGCGGAGCGTGCCGTACTGAGCGGCGGTCCACGAGAAGCTCTGTGTCGTGCTGCATTCGCTGTCGGAGCTGACACTGTCGAAGACCGGGACGATGCTGTCGAGGTCAGAAGTGTCGACCCCGTCGGCGACGTACGAAAGACGTGCAAAGAGCGGAGCGAAATCGGGCGGAACCAGCCATCAAGCCCACCGTAGCCACGACCTCTGCAAACGAAGGAGGGCGATCAGGGCGGTCAGCTCCGATGCAACTACCGCAGACGGGCCCCAGTCCGGCGGGATCACACCGCAGGGGGTGGGCGGAGACGGTCGGCGACGGCTCGGGTGAGGCGGTCGAGGATGCCGGCGAGCAGCACGATGGCGATGCCCGCTTCGAAGCCGCGGCCGACCGCGTCGCTGCGGCGCAGGGCATTGACGGTCTCGAGTCCGAGCCCGCCGCCGCCGACCAAGCCGGCGATCACCACCATGGCGAGCACCAGCATGATCGTCTGGTTGACCGCCACCATCAGTTCGGGAGCAGCCAGCGGCAGCTCGACGCGCCGCAGGCGCTGCGTGCGAGTGGCGCCGAAGCTCTCCGCGGCCTCGTGGACCTCAGCGGGCACCCGTCGCAGTCCCAGATCGGTGTAGTGGGCCGCCGCCGGAAGCGCGTACAGGACCGAAGCGATGATGCCGGGAATGCGCCCGACGTGGAACAGCGTGATGACCGGTACGAGCAGCACGAAGCTCGGGATCGTCTGCAGGAAGTCGAGCACCGGGTTCAGCAGTGACCGAAAGCGGTCGTGGTGCGAGGCCCCGATGCCCAGCGGCACCCCCAGCGCCAGCGTGACCGCCACCGCGACGATGGTCTGCGCGAGCGTGTCCATCGACAGCTCCCACATGCCCAGCAGCCCGATGCTGAACAGTGACGCACCGATGCCGAACGCCAGTCCCGGCCCGCGTGCCAGCAGTCCGCCCAGCACGCCGATGCCGATCATGGCCGGCCACGGGATGCCGGAGGAGAACAATTCCCGCAGTGGCGTCACCATATAGATGGTCACAAAATCACTGAACGGCCCGGTCCCGATGCCGGTTCCCCAGATGTCGTAGAGGTTGTCGCGAGTCCAGCCCGTCACGTCGTTGATGTAGGGCGCGAAGTGCCACTCCAGAGATTCCGGAAACTCGTTGTGCCCGGCAATGCCACCGACCAGCGCCACCAGCGAGGCCGCCGCTGCCAGCCAGCGGATGTTGCGTGCATCGGCGCTCGACTTGGCGTCTCGGTCAGCAGCACCCTGCTGGCCCAGTGTCGCGATGCCGTTGGAGAACCGATCGAGGACGATCGCCATGATGACGATGGCGATGCCGGCCTCCGAGGCCTCGCCGACGTCGATGTCCCGCATGGCACGCAAGACGTCCTGACCGAGACCGCCCGAGCCGATGAAGGCGGCGATCACCACCATGCTCATCGCCAGCATGGTCGTCTGGTTGACGCCCGCCAGGATCGCCGGCCGCGCCGCCGGGATGCGCACGAGACGCAATGTCTGACGCTCGGTCGCGCCGAACATCTCAGAGGCCTCCACCATCGTCACCTCGACGTTGCGCAGACCGATATCGGTCAACCGCACGACAGGCGGCAAGGCGAAGACCACCGTGGCAATCAGCGCCGGCACACGGCCGATGCCGAACAGCAGCACGAACGGGATCAAGTAGACGAAACCCGGCATCGTCTGCATGGCGTCGAGCGTCGGACGCAGCACGCCGGCGAACCGGTCGTTGCGCCACGCCGCGATGCCCAGCGGGATGCCACAGCAGAGCGAGACGAACACGGCGACGCCCATCAGCGCGAGCGTGGCGAAGCCTTCGTGCCACAGGTCCATCACGCCGATGAGCGCGATGCCACAAAAGCCCACCGCCCCGGCGGTCCGGCCGCGGACACGCCACAGCCCGAGGCCCGTCAGGACGGGGTACACGTACCACGGGAACCACTCGAGAATCGTTTCGAACTGCCGGATGCCGGCGTCCGCGAGGTCAGTCACCGGATTCAGCAGCACGGTGTACAGCCAGTGCGATGTCTGATTGTTGATGAGCCATCGCCGCGTCCGGTCGATGGGCTCGGCCAGACCGATGTCCCAGGACTCGGGAAAGGTGCCGACGGAGGCGCCGACGCCCACCACGATCATGGCTGTTGCCACTGCTGCAAGGACGATGCCCAGCAGCTTCAACGGGTTGCGACCGGCCGTGCGGCCCAGCTCCACGGCCCTGCTGCCGAGCCCGTTGCGACCGGGCCTGGTAGCAGGATCAACCGCGGTCATCGCAGGTTCTGCTGCAATATCGCTGCGACGTCATCGCCATGGAGCAGGCCGACGGCCTCACCGGTGCGGTTGCAGATGACGACCGGGCGGTCCTCGGACAGCAGATGGGGCAGTGCTGTCTCCAGCGACGCTGTTTCTTCGAGCCTCGGCCACAGCGGGTCGGGCACGGTGTCGCCCAGGGGCCGCATGAGCGAACAGGCTTGGAGCACCTTCGCGATCGGGGCGTCCTGGGTGAAGGCCTTGACGTAATCGTTTGCCGGCTCGGTCAGGATCTCGAGCGGTGTGCCGACCTGGGTGAACACGCCGTCGCTCATGATCGCGATGCGATCCGCGAGCCGCAACGCTTCGGCGAAGTCGTGAGTGATGAACACGATCGTGCGCTGCAGTTCCTGTTGGAGCGCGACCAGCTCGTCCTGCATATCGCGACGGATCAATGGGTCCAGCGCCGAGAACGGCTCGTCGAAGAAGAGCACCTCGGGTTCGACCGCCAAGGCGCGCGCCAGCCCGACACGCTGCTGCATCCCGCCGCTGAGCTGCTGGGGGTAGTGGTCGCCCCAGCCGTCGAGGCCCACCGTGTCGAGAACGCTGCGCGCTCGTTCGTGACGCTCGTCGCGGCCGATGCCCTGCACTTCAAGGCCGTACGCGACGTTGTCAAGGACCCGGCGATGCGGGAAGAGGCCGAAGTGCTGGAACACCATGGACATCTTCTGGCGCCGCAGGTCGCGCAACTCTGCGTCGCTGACGTCGGCGAGAGCCGTCCCGCACACGGTCACGTCGCCTGCGGTGGGCTCGATCAGGCGAGAGACGCAGCGCACCAGCGTCGATTTGCCTGAACCGGACAGTCCCATCACCACGAAGGTCTCGCCAGCGGAGACACGGAAGCTCACATCGCGTACGGCGATCAAGCAGCCGGTCTCGTCGCGGATCTCCTCGCGTGAGTGGCCCTGCGCGGCGAGCTCGCGGGCGGCGCGGGTGCGCTTGCCGAAGATCTTCCACAACTCGCTTACGTCGACCATCTCGCCATCGCCAACATCGGGAGCCTGCGCGGGCGACGCCGGATCGGCGACCGCCCCTGGCGGGGCCTGCGATGCTGAGGTCGACTCCATGGATCTTCCCGTCGCCTGCTTACTGGTTGGCTGAGGTGGTCTGGTTGGCTGGGGTGGTTTGGGGGACAACTATCTTGGACCGACGATGGCACGCGACGAGCCACGCACGACGGCACTCACTGGGGCACTCACTGTGGCACCCGCTGTGGCACCGGCTGGGAAACCCTCGGAGCCACGCACCCAGCGGGGATCCCGAACCAGACCGGTGCAGGAGCGCGCTGTGCAGACACGGGACCGGATCTGTCAAGCCGCTATCGAGGTCATCAAGGCCGACGGCGCAGCGAATCTGACGCTGGAGAAAGTGGCGGTGGCGGCCGGGGTCAGCAAGGGCGGCTTCCTCTACCACTTCGGTTCCAAGGACGCGCTCATGGCTGGCCTGCTTGACGAGACGCTGGCGGTCCTCGATGACGAGCTGGACATACGCGAAGCCAGCTTCCGCGCCGGCGATTCTGCCGCCCGCGGCACATTCGCGCTCGCCTATCTCGACTATGTGCGCGAGCCGTACAAGGCGGCGGATGACACCTCGGCATCGATCCTGGCCGCAGCTGCGCTCGACGACGAGCTGCTTGCTCACACCCGGGCAACCTTCGAGCGCTGGCAGGAACGCCTCGTGCACAATGACGGTCTGGCGGAGACCACGGGGCTGTTGGCGCGCATCGTGGGCGACGGCCTGTGGCTCATCGACTTGTTCGGCCTTGCGCCTCCCAGCGAGGCCGACAGACGCCGGGTGCTCGACCTCGTCTCGGCCATGATCTCCGATCACGACGGCAATGAGGCTGGCTCGGCTCCGTAGACCGGTGCGTCCAGAGGTTCGAGCGGGTCGTTGTCCAGCAGCAGATCGGCGGCCTTCTCGGCGATCATCATCACCGGCGCGTAGATGTTTCCGTTCGTGACGCTCGGCATGACCGACGCGTCCACGACGCTCAGGCCTTCGGTGCCGTGCACGCTCATCGACGCCGGATCGGTGACGGCGAGCTCGTCGTTACCCATTCGCGCAGTGCCGGCGGGGTGCAGCGCGGTCTCGGCGTCGCGGGCCACCCAGTCCATGATCTGGTCATCGGTCCGTACGTCGGGCCCAGGTGAGATCTCGCCGTCGTTGTAGGGCGCGAATGCTGGTTGGTTCATGATGTGCCGGGTCACCCGAATCGTCTCGATCCACTCGCGCCGATCCTGCGCAGTGGAGAGGTAGTTGAAGCGGATGGCCGGCTTCTTCACCGGGTCGGTCGAGCGGATCCGTACCCAGCCACGAGCATCGGAGTACATCGGCCCGACGTGGACCTGATAGCCGTGCTTGCTCGCCGGCGCTGAGCCGTCGTACCGAACCGCGAGCGGGAGAAAATGGAACATGAGGTTCGGATAGGACTCGTCGGTGTTGCTGCGGACAAACCCCCCGGCTTCGAAGTGATTGGTGGCGCCTGGTCCGCGCCTAGCCAGCCATTGCATGCCGATCCACGGACGGCGCCACTTCTGCAGGTGTGGCTGCATGGACACGGGTTCCGCTGAGGCGTACTGGATGTACACCTCGATGTGATCTTGGAGGTTCTCACCGACGCCGGCCAAGTCGGACACGACCTTGATGCCCAGTGGTTCGAGCAGACTCGCCGCGCCGATTCCGGACAGCTGCAACAGCTGCGCGGACCCGAACGCTCCAGCGCACAGGATGACGTGCGCTCCGCGAGCAATCCGATGTCGCCCTCGGCAGCGGTACGCCACGCCTGTCGCCCGGTTGCCGTCGAACAGCACCCGCTCGATGAGCGCACCGGTTCGAACCGTCAGGTTCGGTCGGTCGCTGACGGGATGCAGGTACGCACGCGCAGCTGACAGCCGCCGACCCCGGTGGATGTTCCGGTCGAACGCGGCGAACCCCTCCTGGCGGAAGCCGTTGACATCGTTGGTGAGTTCGTAACCGGCTTCCTGCACCGCTTCGAAGAAGGCGTCGAACAGCGGGCTTGTGGCCGGACCGCGTTCAAGCACCAGCGGACCGTCGCCCCCGCGCCACGTGTCAGGACCCGCCAGGCAATTCTCCATGCGCTTGAAATACGGCAGGCAGTGCCGGTAGTCCCACGCCTCCATGCCCGGTCGGCTCGCCCACTTGTCGTAGTCCGCAGGGTTCCCTCGCTGGAAGATCATCCCATTGATCGAGCTCGACCCTCCAAGGACCTTGCCGCGCGCGTGGTACACCCGCCGGCCGCCCATGTGGGGCTCCGGCTCGGTCTCGTACTGCCAGTCGTAGAAGCGATTCCCGATCGGCATGGCCAGCGCCGCAGGCATGTGGATGAGCACATCCCAGCGGTAGTCGCGACGACCGGCCTCGAGCACCAGCACTCGGGTGCCGCCCTCGGTGCTCAACCGGTTCGCGAGGGCACACCCTGCCGAACCGCCGCCGACAATCACGAAGTCGTATTCGGTTTTGTTCACGAGTTCATCCGTGCAGCGGGCTGCATCGGCGCCCCGAGCGGGGTGCCAAGCTGACTGTGGCGCTGTGCGAGCGGTTCTCGCCGCGAGTGCCGACCACGGATAAGCGGGTCGGCACCCGCGACGCGGTCGACTCCGTCCTGGGACGGAATCGACCGGCTACTCGATCCAAGCGCTCCAGGTGTCCTCGTTGTCCTCGATCCACTGGGCAGCTGCATCTTCGACCGACGAGCCGTCGCTCTCAACCGCAGCCAGCATCGAGATCTGGTCAGCGCTCGTGTAGTTCATGGCCCGCAGGAGTGCATCAGCCGCCGGCGCATTGTCGGCGAGGTCGGCGTCGATGATCTTGAAGAGCACATCCGCCGGGTAGTCGCAGTCCACGCCGCCTGCGTCCGCCGTCGCGTAGCAGTCATCGCTGTAGTCGGGAAGCAGGACGTTCGTCAGGTCGTACTTGTTGAATGCCGAGTGCGGCGTCCACAGGTACACCAAGATCGGCTCCTCGCGGCTGTACGCGGAGTCGACAGCTGCGAGAATCGCAGCTTCGGAGCCGGCGTAGACAACCTGCAACGGCAGGCCCAGGTTGTTGATGATGTCCTCGTCGTATTGCACGAAGCTGGGATCGCCGCCCAGGAACTGCCCGAGATCGCCGGTTTCGGCGGTAGCGAACAGGCCCGCGAGCTCAGGATCTGCGAATCCCTCCCAGGTGGCCAACTCGGGATGCCGTTCGACCATGTAGGTCGGGATGAACCAGCCGATCTTGCCGACCGGGCCGAGCAGGCCGGCGTTGTCGACGTTTCCATCCGAATTGTCGATGAAGTCGACGACGTTTTGCGCGTGGCCGGAAGGCCACACCTCAAGCGAGGCACTGATGTCGCTGGTGTTGATCGCTGCCCACTGGGCGTTCTCGTCGATCTCCACGACCTCGACTTCGTAGCCGAGCTCGTTCTCGAGCAGCTGGGCAGCTACCTCGACGTTCAGCGCCGAACCGTTCCACGGGTTCGCGGCGAGCGTGATCTCGGACTGCGAGCCGAGGTCGTCGCCGCATGCGGCGGCAAGCAGCGCCAGTGCTGCAATCAGCGTCCCTATGAGCTTCCAACTGTGGCGCCGCGTTGTGCGGCGACGCGGACGTAGAACGGACCGCACTTGTTTTTCGGACATCGTCAACTCCCAGATTCTGTCCATGTCTGGACCAAAACCGGCTATTCAGACGGTTTTACGAAATTTTATCACGCCCGGGTCGCGCAAGATGACGCTGGACCCGAGCCCCAGGCGGGCCGTCTTTCCCGTCGCAAGAGCGCACCTACTGTTCGGCTTCATGACGTCTCCCAACGTGCTGCTGGTCATGGCCGACCAACTCGCGCCGCACTTCACCGGCACCTATGGGCATCCGCTGGTGCGCACACCAGCCATGGATGCACTCGCGGAACGCGGCGCTCGCTTCGACGCTGCGTACTGCCATTCGCCGCTCTGCGGGCCGTCGCGCCTGTCGATGATGTCGGGCCGGCAGGCCTCCGACGTCGGTGCGTGGGACAACGCGGCGGAATGGCGCGCGGAGGTTCCGACAGTCGCGCACTGGATGAACCTGGCGGGCTACCGGACCGCGCTGTCGGGCAAGATGCACTTCATCGGTCCCGACCAGCTGCACGGCTTCAGCCAGCGCCTGACCACCGATCTCTACCCGGCCAACTTCGCCTGGACGCCCGACTGGGACACCGCCGGCGTGAGGATCGACAAGTGGTACCACAACATGACCAGCCTCACCGAGGCCGGTCAGGCGCTGGTCACCTACCAGATCGACTACGACGACGAGGTGGGGTTCGCCGCGAGGCGGTGCCTCTACGACTTGGCGCGCGACGCCGATGAGCGGCCCTTCTTCCTGGCTGTCGCTTTCATCCATCCCCACGATCCCTACGTGGCTCGGCCGCAGTGGTGGGGTCTCTACGACCACGACCAGATCGATCTGCCGGGACCCTCGCCAGCCGAGCTCGATCCGCACACGGTCCGCATCCGTGCGGGCATCGAAGCCGACACCATCGGCTGGACGCAACAACAGTGCCGCAATGCCCGCCACGGCTACTACGCAAACACCAGCTACTTCGACTGGTGGCTCAGCGAGCTTCTGCGAGTGCTGGACGAGACCGGCCGGGCCGACGACACCGTGGTGATCGCCACGAGCGACCACGGAGACATGCTGGGCGACCGCAGCACCTGGTTCAAGATGTCGTTCTTCGAGCGATCCGCTCGAGTGCCGCTCGTTGTGGCCGGTCCCGGAATCTCGGCGGGAACAGTGCCCAACGTGTGCTCGCTGCTGGATCTGGCGCCGACGCTGCTCGACATCGCAGGCGAACCCTGGCCCGAACTCGGCGTCTCGTTGGCAGGCCGAAGTCTTTGGCCCGCTGCCACCGGGGGCGACGACCCGGTCGATGAGACCGTGGGCGAATACATGGGCGAGATGACGTCGCACCCCATGTTCATGATCCGCAGGGGGCGCCACAAATACATCCATTGCGACTCCGACCCCCCGCAGCTCTACGACCTCGACACCGACCCAGCCGAGCACCAAAACCTGGCCGACCCGGCTGTGGGATCCCCAACTGATGTCAATCTCGCAGCCGATTTCGCCGCCGAGGTCGCCGAACGGTGGGATTCGGCTGCCATCCGAGAGCAGGTGCTGGCCTCCCAGCGCGCTCGCCGAGTAGTTCACGCAGCCTCAGGCGAGGGATGGGACTACAACCCGCCCCGCAACGCTGCAGACGAATACGTCCGCGATCACTTGGACTGGGCCGAAGCCGGCCCCAGGCTGCGATACCCACGCATCGACTAGCGCACTACCCCGCAACGCGCTCGAAACATCTCCGCAACAGCGCCGACCCGTGCTGTGCATCGAGCGGACACGGCTCGGTGACCACGGTGCAACACGCGATTCCTAGGTTGCCCGACGTCAGCCAATTCGTCGGGAGAACGACCGTGAAACGCAAGATGCTTATCGCCGCCGCGGGTGCCGTCGGCGTCCTCTTCCTGTTCGCATCGCCAGCGAGCGCACAGGGCGACTCGATATCGGCCGAGATGGTGCAGGCCGTCATGGACAACCTGTGGGTGTTCATCGCCGGCGTCCTGGTGTTCCTCATGCAGGCCGGATTCGCCATGCTCGAGTCGGGTCTGACGCGTTCGAAGAACGTGGCGAACATCATGGCCAAGAACCTCGCTGATGCCTCCATCGGCATCCTCGCGTTCTTCCTCATCGGCTACGGGCTCGCCTACGGCAGTGACGGCAACAGCTTCTTCGGCTGGGGCTCGTTCGCGCTGTCGGGTGTCGACCTCTTCGACATATCCGAAGGACTCTCGGGGTCGACGGACTTCTTCTTCCAGGCAGTCTTCGCAGCAACCGCAGTCACCATCGCGTCGGGGGCGATGGCGGAGCGCACGAAGTTCAGTACCTACCTCATCTTCAGCCTCGTGATGACGGCGATCATCTACCCGGTCGTTGTCCACTGGACGTGGGGCGGCGGCCTCATCTCCAAGATCTCGATTGGGGATGCCGTCTACAGCGATTTCGCCGGATCGACCATCGTGCACAGTGTCGGCGGCTGGGTCGCCCTCGTCGGTGCGTGGATGCTGGGCCCCCGTATCGGCAAGTACGCCGCGGACGGCACATCGCGCAACATTGCGGGCCACAACGTGACCCTTGCAATCCTGGGTGTGTTCATCCTGTGGTTCGGCTGGTTCGGGTTCAACCCGGGCTCGGAGCTTGCAGCCGACGAGTACGTGATGTTCGTGGCGCTGAACACCGTGCTGGCAGCGTGCGCAGGAGTGATCGGCGCGACAGCGCTGAACTGGCTCCGCACGGGCCGCCCCGACGTCCCGATGGCCGGCAACGGTGTGCTGGCGGGCCTCGTGGCCATCACTGCGGGCTGCGGCACGATGACTCCCTGGGGCGCCATCATCACCGGCTTCATTGCAGGCCTCGTCGTGGTGCTGGTCGTCGGCTTCGTGGATCGCAAGCTGAAGATCGACGACCCGGTCGGCGCCTTCGCCGTCCACGGCGCTGCTGGCATTTGGGGAACCTTGGCCATCGGCCTGTTCGCCCACTACGACGATGCCTTCCTGGGCCGCGAAGACGCCGGACTCTTTTACGGCGGCGGCATCGAACAGCTCGTCGTGCAGTTCCTCATGGTCGTGATCGTGGCGGTCTGGGTGATCGTGACGTCAGTGATCCTGTTCGGAGTCTTGAAGGCCGCCATCGGCCTGCGGGTGTCGGCAGAGGAGGAAATGGTTGGTCTCGATGTGTCTGAACATGGAGGCCCCGGATTGGCGCTCGACGACGTGGTTTCGGGCGGCTGACACTCAACCACGGGCTGAGTCGTCAAGCGACCGCCTGCTCTGCTTGTCAGCGGAAGTCCCCGGGTTTGCGCCCGGGGACTTTCCGCGCCCGAAAGCAGATCGATGCGTCTAGTTTCGACAGGGTGCGGCGAGGAGTGTTCACTAACTCGCTGGTGAATGTGGCCAGGGGGCTGGTCATGGGGGCGGCGGATGTGGTGCCGGGGGTGTCGGGTGGCACGATGGCGTTGCTGCTGGGGATCTATGACCGGCTGGTGGGTCAGATTGCGCTGCTGAGCTCCGGCGCTGGGCGGCTGCTGCGGGGGCGGCCCAAACAAGCCGTCGCCATGGCACGCGGAGCGGACTGGCTCTTTCTCGTCAGTCTTGGCTGCGGCATCGCTGTCGCGATTGGCGGGCTCGTGGAACTGGTGCGGGTGCTGATCGAAGAGCAGCCGGTCTTGTTGTCGGCGGCCTTCTTCGGGCTTGTTGCCGCGACTGTTGTGACAACCCGGCGTGAGGTCGGCCGCTGGGATGTTCGGCTCGTTGTTGTGTTCGTTGCGGTTGCGGTGGCGGTGTTCTTCGTGCTCGGAATTCGCTCGGGGAGCGTCGCCGAACCGTCGAGCGCGGTGGTTCTCGGTGCCGGTGCGCTGGCGATCTGCGCCATGATCCTGCCGGGCATCTCGGGCGCGTTCGTGTTGTTGCTGCTGGGGCTGTACGACCCGATCACTGAGGCTGTGTCGGATCGGCGACTTGGCACGATTGCGTTGTTCGGACTCGGTGCAGCGACTGGTCTTGGGCTGTTCTCGCGCCTGTTGGAGCGTCTGCTCGCTCGAAGCCGAGATCTCGTTGTGGCAATGCTGATGGGCTTGATGGCGGGCTCGTTGCGGGTCCTGTGGCCGTGGCCAGCCGATACCGAAGATGTCGCGAGCTTCGCCAATGCCGCGCTCGGCGCCCCACCCGCATCAGACCTTGCGAGCGCGATCGTTGTCGCTACGGTGGCTGCGGCCGTTGCGGCGGGCCTGCACCGTCTCGGTGCACGTCGCAGGCCTGCGTGACGGCACTTCGCCGCCGCTAGTCGAGGCCGTTCCGCTACCGTCCGGCTTCGCCCACTCCGGATCCACATGCCCACTTCTCTCGTCATCGTCGAATCGCCCGCCAAGGCACGCACGATCTCGCGCTTTCTCGGCGGCGACTACATCGTGGAGTCCTCGATCGGGCACATCCGGGACTTGCCGCGCAACGCCTCGGAAGTACCCGCCGCCTACAAGTCCGAGTCGTGGGCCTCGCTTGGTGTCAATCCCGACGACGGCTTCAAGCCGTTGTATGTCGTCACGGCCCGTGACCAGGTGCGCCGGCTGCGGTCGCTCGTGCAAACCGCAGATCAGCTCTATCTCGCAACCGACGAGGACCGCGAGGGCGAAGCAATCGCATGGCATTTGCTCGAGGTGCTGAGCCCTCGGATCCCGGTGCATCGGATGGTCTTCCACGAGATCACAGCAGCGGCCATTCGTGCAGCAATCGAGAGCCCCCGCGAGCTCGACCGGCGTCTGGTCGATGCGCAGGAGGCCCGCCGCATCTTCGACCGCCTGTACGGCTACGAGGTCTCGCCGGTGCTGTGGCGCAAGGTCGCGCCGCGCTTGTCGGCCGGCCGGGTGCAAAGCGTCGCCAACCGCCTCATCGTGGAGCGCGAGCGCGAGCGGATGGCGTTTCGCGCCGCGCAGTTCTGGAGCATCACAGCGACGCTCGAGCCGGGCGCCGAGTCGAATGGGCGCAGCGATGCAGCTGTGCCCACCGATGTATCTGGGCGCTTCGATGTCGCGCTCGTCGAGCTCGACGGCAGCCGGGTCGCGACAGGCCGCGACTTCGACCGCGGGGGCGAACTTCGCTCCGACGGCACGGTCGTGCTCGACGCTCCAGCGGCAACGACGCTCGCAGAGGCCATGTCCGGTGAGCGGTTCGCCGTGATCTCCCGCGAGTCCAAGCCGTATCGCCGCCGCCCCGCGGCCCCGTTCATCACGTCGACGCTGCAACAAGCGGCCGGGGCCCGGCTCGGCTTCTCAGCGTCACGCACGATGGCGGCGGCCCAGCGCCTCTACGAGAACGGGCGCATCACCTACATGCGCACGGACAGCACGACGCTGTCGGATCAGGCGCTCGACGCTGCCCGCATCGTCATCGCCAATCGGTATGGCGCGCAGAACCTGCCGCCGAAGCCCCGCATCTACACCCGCAAGGTCAAGAACGCCCAAGAGGCGCACGAGGCCATCCGCCCTGCTGGCGAGAACTGGCCTGCGCCCGGTGGTGTGACTGATCTGGGCGGCGACGCGGCACGCCTGTACGACTTGGTGTGGCAGCGCACCGTTGCCAGCCAGATGATCGACGCCACCGGCGAGACCGTCACCATCCGCCTCGCCGGCACCGCCCAGTGCGAGCTTGTCGTCCGCGTCGCCGAGCCGCGCACAGGCGCTGACGGGCACCGAGTCGAGCTGTCCGCCGCGGGCACCGTGGTGCGCAGCCCCGGATTCCGGCTGGTGTACGCGCCTGCCCCAGGCGCCGACGAAGAGCCTGAACGCATCCTGCCGGACCTCGACGAGGGCGGTTCGGCCACTGCGGTTGCCGTCGAGCCGGCCGAGCACCGCACCAGCCCGCCGGCCCGGTTCACCGAGGCGTCGCTGGTGCGCCGGCTCGAAGAATTGGGCGTGGGCCGGCCGAGCACCTACGCCAGCATCATCGAGACGATCCAATCGCGCGGCTACGTGTGGAAGAAGGGCTCGTCGCTGGTGCCCGCATTCACGGCGTTCGCGACCGTCGGCCTGATGGAGCAGCACTTCGAACGTCTGGTCGACTACGCGCTGACGGCCCGGATGGAAGAGGACCTCGACGAGATCGCGAGCGGCGAGCGCGACGCGCAGCCGTGGCTCACCGACTTCTACTTCGGCGACGGCGACGACGAGAGCTCACGCGGGCTGCGCTATCTGGTGTCCGACGACCGGCTGTCCGAGATTGACCCGGCGGAGATCAACAGCATCCCGATCGGCGTCGATGCCGACGGCACTGAAGTGGTGGCACGCGTGGGGCGCTTCGGTCCGTACTTGCGACGCGGCGACGCGACGCGCCCGCTGCCGGACGATCTCGCCCCAGATGAGCTGACCATCGAGCGCGCACTTGAGCTGCTGGCCGAGCCAACCGAGCGCATCTTGGGCACGGACCCTGAAACGGGCCTCGACATCATCGTGCGGCCCGGCCGATACGGCCCGTACGTCTCGGTAGGGCGGCCCGACGAAACCGACGAACGCCCCCGCACTGCGTCGCTGCTCACGGGGATGGCGCCCGAATCGGTGAGCCTTGACGAAGCCACAAAGCTGCTCTCGCTGCCTCGCACGGTTGGTGTCGACCCAGCCGACGGCGCCGAGATCGTTGTGCGCAACGGCCGGTACGGGGCCTATCTCACGAAGGAAGCGACCTCGGAGACAAGCGCGGAGAACCGCAGTCTGGAATCCGAAGAGCAGCTGTTCACGCTGACGTTGGATGAAGCCTTGGCCCTGCTGGCGCAGCCGCGCCGCCGTCGCGGCCAACCAGCCGCGAGCGCCGGGCGTGAAGTGGGCACCGACCCTGACAGCGGCAAGCCGATCGTGTTGCGCGACGGCCGGTTCGGTCCGTACGTGACCGACGGCGAGTACAATGCATCGCTGCGGCAGGGCGACGAGGCGGATTCCTTGACCGTCGAACGGGCCGCCGAGTTGCTCGCGGTGCGTCGCGCGAAAGGGCCGGCAACCAAGCGAAGCCCGCGGCGCAAGCAGGCGGCGAAGAAGAAATCGCCCGCGAAGAAGTCAGCCGCCAAGAAGTCGGCGGCGAAGAAGAAGTCGGTCCGCAAGAAAGCATCCGGCACGACCGCGGCGCGCAAGAAGGCACCGCCGAAGCGGGTCTAGGCCGCCGTGGTGCGATGTCGCGGCGCGAGGGCCGCGCCCGCCTGCTTCTAGCCTGCTGAGTGGCATGAATTCGGATAGCTCGATACCCGAGTTCGAACGAGCGGACAGCAACGGACGTACCCCGCCGTCTCCGGGACTGTTTGCGTCACCAGGCTTCGCGCGACTGTGGATCGCGCAAGTCACCAGTTCGTTCGGCGATTGGATCGGCCTCCTCGCCACCATCGAGGTGGCGCGGCGCATCGGTGGCGATCAGCCCGGCTCGGCAATCGCGCTCGTGATCACGGCACGGGTGCTGCCTGGCTTCTTCTTGGCATCGGCCGGCGGCATCATCGTTGACCGCTTCAACCGCAAGCGGCTGCTGGTGATATGCGACATCGCGCGCGCCGGCGTCCTGCTCACGATCCCGTTCATCGACCGTGTGTGGGGCCTCGTTCTGGCATCACTCGCCTTGGAGCTGGCTACCTCGCTGTGGAGTCCGGCCAAGGAAGCCATCGTTCCCAACATCGTGCCCACAGAGCACCTCACCGCCGCCAATTCGCTGGGGCTCATTGCTGCGTATGGCACGTTTCTGCCTGGTGCCTTCGCGTTTGCGGGCATGGCCAAGCTCGGCGCGGCGTTCGGCTGGACCGATATCGGACAAGTGGAGATGTCGCTGGTCCTCGACTCCGCCACATTCCTGGTGGCCGCGGCACTCATCGCCACGCTGCCGCTGTCCTCGCACATCACCGCAGCGCATCGCAAGCGCGACAGCCGAGGCCGCATCAACTGGAGCCAGGGCTTCCGCGAGCTGCGCGAAGGCTGGGACTTCATCTTCCTGAACCCGCAGGTGCGCGCAGTGCTGGTGGGCCTGGGCGCCGGCATGATCGGCGGGGGGATGCTGGTGCCGCTTGGCGCGGTGTACAACGACGAAGTCCTGGGTGCAGGCAGTGCCGGATTCAGTTCGATCCTCGTGGCGATGGGCGTTGGCGTCGGCGGCGGGGTTGCCCTCGTCACCGTGTTACAGAGCGCAGCGAATCGCTCCGGCCAACACTCTCGTCTCGCCGCCGCTGGGCGGGCCCGCCTGTTCGTGGGCTCGGTGTTCGTGGCCGGCGCGTCTTTGCTGTTCGCGGCCTCGGTGTCCATCACGCTGCTGGTACTGGCCGGAGTGCTGCTGCTGGGATTGGCCGCGGGCACGGTGTACGTCACTGGCATGACACTGCTGCACGAAAACGTGGAGGAAGTGCTGAGGGGGCGGGTGTTCGCGGCGATGTACACGCTCGTGCGCTTCTGCCTGCTGATCTCCATGGCAGCCGGCGGATTCCTCTCCGACGGCTTCAATTGGCTGTTCGATGTCGCCTTCGACAACCGCATCACCTTCGGCGATTCGGTGCTCGCGCTGCCTGGCGTGCGGGGTGCTCTGTGGCTGGGAGCGGTGCTGATCCTGATGGCGGGCGTGCTCGCCGGATTGTCGCTGCGCAGCCGCCGGGGCGAGGGGCGCCGCGCGCCGCAGAAGACGGGCGACGCTGGGGACGTGTCATGACCGTCCGAGGCCGGTACATCGCTCTCGAGGGATGGGAGGGCAGCGGCAAGTCCACGCAGGCCGAGCTGCTGGCCGCGAGCCGCGATGCCGTTCTGACCCGCGAGCCGGGCGGGACAGAACTCGGCGCGTCGCTGCGCGGGCTTCTGCTTCACGCCGACGGCGACACGGCGCCGACTGATCGAGCCGAAGCGCTGATGTTCGCAGCCGACCGCGCGCAACATGTCGCACACGTGATCGCACCAGCGCTCGCGACCGGTCGCGATGTCGTTACGGATCGCTCGTACGGGTCGACTCTGGCCTACCAAGGCTACGGCCGAGGCCTGCCGCAAGAAGAGCTGCGCACGCTGGTCGATTGGGCATCGCAGCGACCGAAATCAGTGACGGGCCTGCCCGAAATCGTTCTGCCTGACGTCGTTCTGCCCGACATCGTCGTGCTGCTGGATATGCCGATGACCGCAGCCGACACTCGCGTCCACCAACTTGATCGCATCACCGGCGATCAGATGTCGCTGCTGGAGGCAGGCTCGACTCGCGAGCGCTCCGGCGACCTTCGACCGGACAACATCGAGAGCGAAGCAGTGCAGTTCGCGCTGCGGGTCTGGCGCGGCTACCAGCGGTTGTGCGACGCCGAACCGCAGCGGTGGATTCGCGTGGACGCGACGGGCAGCATCGACGCGGTGACTCGGCGTGTCGCGGACGCCGTGGACATCCACCCCGCGATGAAGGCGTAACCGCATCGCGATGTCTGAGGCGCCGCCCGACGAATCCGGTTCGCCAGAACCCGAAGTGCTGTCGCTGTTCGACTTGGATTCGGCGGCGCTCGCGCCGCCACCGACGTCGCCTGCCTCCGAGACGTCGCCTGCCTCCGAGTCCTCGGCTGAACCCGAGCCGCTCCCGGCCGTCGCGATCACGGGCGCTACATCTTTGGCGCAGGTTGCCGCGGAGGACCCCCCGCCCCCGGCGCCGAGCGCTGCGCCCACCCCGGCGCGAGACCAGCATTCACCGAGCCCATCCGTCGATGAACCCCCGGTCGGCAACCTGCTGGACGGCATCGTCGGACAGCCGTTGGCGGTAGATCGCCTGCGGTCGGCCTTGGAATCGCCGCTACCCGCATACCTGTTCGTCGGCCCGGCCGGCGCAGGCCTTCGAGATGCTGCATGTCGCTTCGCGGGTGAGCTGCTGGCTGCAACAAGCGCAACCCCCGAGCGTGAGCGCCGCCTCGCTCTCGCCGACCAGCATCCCGACCTGTTGGTGATTGACCGTGTCGGTCCGGCAATGACGGCGCAGCAGGCTCGTGACGCCGTGCGAGCCGCAGCGATTGCCCCGGCGACGAACGAGCGCAAGGTGATTGTGCTGTGCGATACCGACCGCGCCGGCACGACTGCGCCCATCCTGCTCAAGTCGGTGGAGGAGCCCCCGCCGTCGAGCGTGTTCCTGCTGCTTGCTGAAGAAGTCAACCGGTCGATGGAGACCCTGGCCTCACGATGCGTCCGCATCGACTTCGAGGCGCTCAGCGAGACAGATCTGACCGGCCTCTTGGTTGATCAGGGCATCGACGCCGACCGCGCCGCATCCTCGGCCCGCGCGGCCGCTGGCTCGATCGATCGCGCCCGGCTGCTCGCTTCCGATGACGCTGCGGCGGCTCGCATCGAAACGTGGTCAGCACTGCGATCGTCACTCAATGGAACTGCGAGCACCGCAATGGTCGCGGCCGACACAGCACTGGCAGCGGTCGAACAGGCGACCGAGCCGCTGGAAGCCCGTCACACCGCCGAACGCGCCGAAGCCGACGAGCAGGCGGAGCTCTACGGCACCAATGCTCGACGCGGCGCCATCGACGAGCGCCACCGGCGCGAGCTGCGGCGACAGCAGATCGATGAGCTTGCGATGGGGCTGGGTGTGCTGTCTGCGCAGATTCGCGACGACGCGGGTGCGAGAAAGCTGTCCCCAGGCGAGGCTGCGGAGGCGCTCACCACAGTCGCGGATGCGGCCGAAGCGCTTCGGTTCAACGCCAACGCGCGCCTCGCGCTCCAGCGGCTGTTCGTCCGTCTCGGGCGCCTGTCGATACCGAGCCTGATCGGCTGAACGCCGCCTGCTGGTGCGGTCGGCGAGCCCGAGGTGGGGATTGAACCCACGACCTGCTCTTTACGAGAGAGCCGCTCTGCCACTGAGCTACTCGGGCAAGGCGCTGAAGCGCTTCGTGGAGCGTAATCCCGTCATTTTGGTTTCAGTCGGGGCGTGGCGCTGCTCTGATTGGTGAGTTGTCGCCTGCGCGGCCGAGTGTTGCGTTTGAGGCAGCCACGTGGCCGGGTCAGCCGTCAGTCAAGGCATCTTCCGAAGGCTCAGAAAAGGACCCGATGATCCGAACGAACAATCCGATCCACTCATCGGCAGTCGGAAGCTGCCTGTCCGGCGCCGAAAGGAAAACGACCAAGTGGAGCCCAAGGCTGAGAGCTTGGCAGCCCAAGACGAGGGCGTCCGTGCTCAGCTCTGGGTCGATTGCCTTGGTGGCCGTGCCTTCACGGATAATCACCGCGAAGGCTTTCGCTTCTGCCTCAAGTACGTGGGCAATCTCCGACGTCGGTTCTGGATTGCGCCTCGCTGTCACGCACGCCTCGAAGAGCAGGGCACGGCTCTGGTTTTCTGTTGTGTTGAACAGGTGTGCACTCAGCGCAACAAGCCTGTCGGTCGCGGAGGTGTCTTCGTCGCCCACAAGGCGCGCCATCTGCACCGGCGCTACGTGGTTGACGGCGGCAAGGAAGAGTTCGCGTTTGTTTGGCCAGCGACTATAGACAGCACCGGTCGTGAGTCCCGAAAGGCGAGCGATGTCAGACACCCGAGCTGCTTCGAAACCAGATTCACCGAAGACCCTGACGGACGTCGCCAAGAGTCGTTGAGTCACCTGTTGGGATCCGGACGCACGGCGAACTCCATCGGTGGTTGCAAGTGAACGGTCATGATGGCCGTTGCCTACACATGCAGCCGACCGATGGAGGTGTCGAGTATGGCAGCGAGGCTGAGTTTGGATGAGCGGGTGTTCATCGAGTCGTCGCTGGGGGCGGGCCGCAGTGTCGCGGACGCAGCGGCCCGGCTGGGCCGTGATCGGTCCACGGTGCATCGCGAGCTGGCTCGCTGCGCCGGGCGGGCTATGACGCCCGCTCGGCGCACGCGTGGGCACGCGCGAGGGCGCGACGCGTTCGGGCCTCCAAGCCGGCGGACGATCCGGTGCTGGCTGCCGCGCTCACCGCGGTGCTGGGCCGCCAGCCCGCAGCGCTCGTGCGCAGCCTCACCTGGGACCAAGGCCGCGAGATGGCCCGCCGGGCCGACGTCGAGGCCGCGCTCGACATCGAGGTGTTCTTCTGCGAGCCGCGCTCGCCGTGGCAGCGACCCACCAACGAGCACACCAACGCCCCTGGGCAAGAGCCGGCTCACGGTACGAGTGCGGTGTCGGCTACTCGCGCAACTAGCCTTCCGGCCATGAACGCACTCGGCGCGCAGGTCTGGCACTACTGGCTCGCTGTCCCTCTCACCATCGTGACGGTGCTGACCGTCGCGAAGTTGGTCGTCGGCTACGTGAAGACGGTGACCGCACCCCGCTACCCCAAGCGCTGAGCCCCGAGACGTTGAATATGGCCGGGCGTTCGGGGGTGCTGCGGACCGCTGCGGCCCGCTCCGCCAACGACGTCGTGCGGCGGCCGTCGGCTCGGCAACGACGCGATGTCCCCGATGACGAGCATGTGGACTGGGATCTCGCGCGCCGCATCGCCGTGCGCGTCGCGGACACTGAGCCGCTCTACCGCTCGTACCTCGCTCGATCCTTGCGAGACGACTTCGCACGCTTTGTCCCGATCGCCTCGGAACTCGTCGCTGCGGAGACCGGGCTGAGCTCTGCGGGTGACGCCCGTGCCGAGGTCATCGACCGGGCCGGTTGGATCGACGCCAACATCGCCGCCTTCCGACGCCTGCTGAAGCCGCTGTTGGGCGGCACATCGGCTGACGGTGAACCTTCGGGAGCGACGCGGGCAGGGCGCACCGTGGGCGCCGTCGAGCTCGGTACGGTGCTGGGCTGGATGGCACGCCGTGTGCTCGGCCAGTACGACCTGCTGTGGGCGTCGGACGACGACACCGAGTCGGCCCCCCGGGTCGCCAGTGATTCGGCCGCCAGTGATTCGACCGGCGACGTCGTCTACTTCGTCGGTCCGAACATCTTGGTCACCGAGAAGCGCTTTGCCTTCTCCCCGGCGCAATTCCGCCTCTGGCTTGCGCTGCACGAGCTGACGCACCGAGCTCAATTCACCGGCGTGCCGTGGCTGAGGCCTCACTTCCTCGAGCTCGTGAACGGTCTCGTCGACGAGGCGCAACCCGACCCCGATCGGTTGCGAGAGGGCCTGCGGAAGCTGGTGGCACAGCGTCGTTCAGGCAATGACGTCCTGGGTGAAGGAGGTCTCGCAGCGGTGTTCGCGACCGAGCACCAACGAGGCTTGATCTCCCAAGTCGGGGGCATGATGAGCTTGGTCGAAGGCCACGGCGACGTCACCATGGCACGAGCAGCCCGCGGCCACATTCCTGATGCCGAACGGTTTGCCTTGGTGATGCACCATCGTCGCCGCAGCGCGCGCGGGATGGCTCGGCTGGTACAGCGCCTCCTGGGGATCGAAGCGAAGCTTGCGCAGTATCAGGCGGGCGAGGACTTCATTGCCGAGATCGAGGCCGAACGCGGGCCGCGGGCAGTGGATCGCATCTGGGAGCGCGTCGAGCATCTCCCTTCGATGGCGGAGATCCGCGAGCCGGCAGCCTGGCTGGAGCGTGTTCCAGCCGTCTGACGTCTGCGGACATGGCCGACGACGGCACGAGGCCGGAGTCGGCCTCATCGAGCCGGACAAAGATCGGTGTGCCAAGACCAGCACGAGGGGGTCGGGTGGGGCTCGAACTTGAGAACCTTCTCGAGCAGTGCTCGTTCAGCCCGCATGCGGGCCGCGATCTTGTGTGCGGCGTGTCCGGCGGGCCGGACTCCGCCGCCTTGCTCGCACTGTCATGCCGCTTCGCGAGCGGCAGCGGTTCCGCAGTCACCGCAGTGCACGTGGACCACGGCATCCGCGCCGACGGCTCCGCTGAGGCGGCACACGTCGCGGCGCTGTGCGATCAGGTCGGCGCCGAGCTGCGCGTCGTTCGTCTCGAACTGACGGACGGTCCCAATCTGCAAGCTCGTGCACGTGAGGCTCGCCACGCTGCGCTGGGACCTGACGCATTGTTGGGGCACACCGCTGACGATCAGGCCGAGACCGTGCTGGCGCAGCTCATGCGCGGTGGCTCTGTCGATGCGCTGGCGGGCATGCGGGCTGACCGGCGACCACTGCTTGGTCTGCGACGGTCCGATACCGAGCGGATCTGCGAGCTTGTGGGCTATGAGCCGGTCCGTGACCCGTCCAATACGGATCGCCGCTACTTGCGCACCCGTGTCCGCCATGAGCTGATTCCGCTGCTGTGCGATATCGCAGGACGCGATGTCGTGCCGCTGCTTGCGCGTTCAGCAGAGCTGGCAGCCGCGGACTCGGAGTTGCTCGACGCGATGGCGGCAGATGTCGATCCCACGAACGCAAACGAGTTGGCAGCCGCTCCGGTGGCATTGGCACGCCGAGCGATCCGTGCCTGGTTGCGAACCCCACATCCGAGACGCCATCCACCCGACGCTGCTGCGGTGGAGCGGGTGCTCGATGTAGCGCGAGGCGCGCACCGCGCCACCGAGGTCGGCGGCGGCCGTCGCGTCAGCCGCTCGGCCGGCGAACTGCGCATCGAGGCTGACGACGGGCACCACGGGGGCCAGACCGGGTGATTCGATGCGGGGGCGGCTAAGTTCGGCTCACGTGACGACGGCACCGGACCCGCAGGCCCCCGACAGTGGTCTTGGCTCGATGCTCGCCAGCGACCCGGCCGTCGGAGATGTGCTCCTCTCCGGTTCGGAGATCGCTCACCGCGTCGCAGAGATGGGCGCGCAGATCACCGCTGACTACGTCGGACGCGAGCCGCTGCTCGTCGCAGTGCTCAAGGGTGCGGTGATGTTTGCCTCGGACCTCAGCCGGGCCATCGACTTGCCGGTCGAGATGGATTTCATGGCCGTGTCGTCCTACGGCAGCAGCACCCGGTCCAGCGGCGTGGTTCGCATCCTGAAGGATCTGGACATCGACATTGCGGGCCGCGACGTCATCCTGGTCGAGGACATCGTGGAGAGCGGGCTCACTCTGTCGTACCTGCGGCGCAGCCTGCTCGCGCGCAGCCCCGCGAGCCTGGCGGTGTGCTCGTTGCTGACCCGCGAGCACAACGGCAGCCTCGACGGCATCGTGGATTACATCGGATTCCGTCTGCCGCCGGTCTGGGTCATCGGATACGGGCTGGATCTGGCTCAGAAGTACCGCAATCTGACCGAGATTCGCGCATACGATTCTGAAGCCCTTGACGAGCACTGACACACACGCGCTGGGGGCGTCGGCGCAATGGCCTCAACAGTGTCACAGTCAGATCAGCGCGGGTAGTCTCCGCCGGAGCCACAGTGCTAGGGACAACGTCGTATGAGAGGGAAGTGGGCGGAAGGAATTCAACCCCGCAACTTCAACTGGGTCGTCGCCGACCGTCTCGCAGTTTGTGAGCGGCCTGGCGGCTACGGCGCAAGTCACCGGCGCGTTCGTCGGCAGGAAGAGATCATCTGGCTGCGACGCAACGGCTTCGACATCGTGGTATCTCTCATCGCGGCACCGCACAATCTTCATAACTACGACGAGCTTGATCTGTTGTACCTGCATCGCCCGTGGCCCGCAATCGACGACCTGCCGTCGTACCTGCAGACGGTCCACGACGATCTGGCCCGGCTGAACAGCGAACGCAAGCGCGTCGTGCTGCACAAAGAGCGCGTCGGCGAGGACGTGTGCGGATTCGTGGCCTCGTACCTGCTGCTCTGTGGCAAGGTCCCCACGGGTCCGCAGGCAACGGCGATCACCGAGCGCATCTTCGGCCGCCACGTGGGCCCCGACGGGCGCCGTGTTGTGGATGTGGCTCTCGGCATCCTCGCCGCTCGCGGGTCAGCGGGTTCGCATGGCCCGGGCGGCGCGGTCTAGCTCGGGGCCGCGGCACATGGCGCCCCGATCGCAGCCGCCTTTCGGCGATGATCTTGATGCGCCGCCTTTCGGCGACCGGATCGAATTGCGCGGCCTGCGAGTGCTGTGCGTCGTCGGCGCGTTGCCGCACGAACGCGAGACACCGCAGCCGCTGGCCGTGGATGTGGACATTTATGCGGATCTGCGTCGTGCCGGAGCTTCCGATGCGCTGGCGGACACGATCGACTATGGCGCTGCATGCGAGCGCATCGTCGCAGTCTGCACCACCGCGCGGGCGCAGCTTCTCGAGCGGCTCGCTGACCTGATTGCTGCCGAATTGTGTGCCACCCAAGGCGTGACGGCGGCGACAGTGACCGTCATGAAGCTGCGTCCGCCGGTCGCCGAAGATCTGGCGACCAGCGCAGTCCGCATCACCCGCGCGCGGGATTGAGCCGGTGTCCGCATCGGGCGCCGCCGGAACCACAGCGTTCGTCGGGCTGGGGGCGAATCTGGGCGATCCCGCTGTCCAACTGACTGATGCGCTGGCGTCCCTGGCCGATGCCGGCGTGCTGGTCGCGTACTCGGGCGTGTACCGCAGCGCGCCGGTTGGGGGTCCGGACCAGCCACCGTTCTTGAATCTGGTGGCCGAGCTTGAAGTGCCCGACGGACCCTACGAGCTGCTCGCACGGTGTCAGGCCCTTGAATCGGCGGCCCGACGTATTCGCCGAGAACGATGGGGCCCTCGCACACTCGACGTCGATGTGCTGTTGTTCGGCGATCTCGTCATCGACGATCCGGTGCTGACCGTCCCGCACCCGCGCATGCGCGAGCGCCGCTTCGTGCTCGATCCGCTCGCCGAGCTCGCGCCTGAGTTGGTGTCGTCCAACGAGCTGCGCGCCGTGGCCGACCAGGACTGTGTGCGCATTGCTGATCCGGTCGAGTTGCGGTCGCGGGCGAAAAGCTCACCAGTGGCGTGAGCAGCGATCGGTACCGTGAGCCTGCGATGACAGCCACACCCGACCACCCCAATTCGCCCGAGGCGGCCCCGTCGAGCACGGTGCCGTACCGCTTCGAGCGCGATGCCACGGCGGCTGGCCTGCAGGAGTCCTGGGAGCATCTCGAAGCCGGCACCGAGACGTCGACGCAGGTGAGCGTGGCCGGGCGCCTGATGCTGCGCCGGGTCCAGGGCAAGCTCGCGTTCGGCACGCTCGACGACGGCACTGCCCGCATTCAGCTCTTCGCGCCGGCGGCGACGACACCCGATCACGCCGGGTTCTGCGGCTTGCACCTGGGGGACTGGATCGGCGTCGGCGGCGTCGTGATGACGACCCGCCGGGGCGAGCTGAGCGTGCGCGTTGACCGGTGGGAGCTCCTGGCGCACGCCCGCCGACCGTTCCCGGACAAGTGGCACGGCATCACCGATCCGGACACCCGATTCCGTCAGCGGTACGTCGATCTGTGGGTGACGCCAGCCGCGCGGCGGGCGTTCGCGCTGCGGAGCCGGATGATGTCGCAGACGCGCCGGTTCCTCGAAGAGCGGGGCTTCACCGAGGTGGAGACGCCGATGTTCCATCCCATTCCGGGCGGGGCGATGGCGAAGCCGTTCATCACCCACCACAACGCCCTTGACGCCGACCTCTACCTGCGCGTCGCGCCAGAGCTGTACCTGAAGCGGTTGGTGGTCGGCGGGCTGGACCGGGTATTCGAGATCGGGCGGGTATTCCGGAACGAGGGCCTGTCCACCCGCCACAACCCCGAGTTCACGATGCTGGAGCTGTATCAGGCCTACGCCGACTACACCGACATGATGGAGCTGACGTCGGAGCTCGTGGAGCACCTCGCGATCACGGTGACCGGCTCGACCGTGCTCGAAATCGGCGATCAGGAACTCGACGTGGCCAGGCCGTGGCGCCAGGCGACGATGGCCGAGCTGGTGAGCGAGGCCGTCGGACGTCCGACGAGCGTCCGCACCCCGATCGACGAGCTGAGGGCGCTCGCGGATGCCAACGAGATCACCTTCGGTGACGGCGACGGCTCGGGGAAGCTGCTGACCGAGCTGTACGAGAAGCTGGTCGAGCCCGGCCTGAGCGGACCGATCTTCGTCACCGAGCATCCGGCAGAGACCTCGCCGCTGGCGCGCCGCCATCGCGACGATCCGCTGCTGACCGAGCGGTTCGAAGCCGTTGTGGCCGGCCGTGAGCTCGTCAATGCGTTCAGCGAGCTCGTCGATCCTGCAGATCAGCGAGATCGCTTCGAGGCCCAGGCCGCAGCTCGTGCTGGCGGCGATGACGAGGCGATGGTTGTCGACGAGGACTACCTGCGAGCGCTTGAGTACGGGCTGCCGCCGACGGGCGGACTCGGTATCGGAATGGACCGCCTGGCCATGCTGCTCGCAGGTGTCGAGGCCATTCGCGAGGTGCTCCTGTTCCCGACGCTGCGCCCCGAACAGACCTAAGTAATACAAAATGTGATACACTTCGACAATGGCACATGCGATCTCGGTCAGGCTTGATGACGAGGCGTTCCGGGCTCTCCGGCAGGTCGAGGCGCAGGGCTTGACGCAGTCAGAGGCCGTACGCACGTCGATCGTGCACGAGGCGGGGCGCCTGCGCGAACGACAAGCGCTCGCTGCCGAAGTTGCCGCTTTGGAGGCCGACGATTCTGATCGGGCAGAGATGGCCGCCGTCGCGAGCTTGATGGAAGATTTGCGTGCGCCGGGGTGATATCTACGAACTGCGCCTGCCCCCCAAGGGCGTCGGCCACGAGCAGCAGGGACGACGGTTCGGCGCAGTGGTGCAGTCAGACGCACTCTTGCCCCGGACGGTTGTCTTGATCGCACCGACCTCGACGAGCGCACAACAAGCCTCGTTCCGTCCAGCCATCGAGATCGACCGACAGCGCACGCTTGTGCTTGTGGAGCATGTCGGGGCCGTCGATGTGAGCCGGCTCGGAGACCTCGTCGGCCACCTCACTCAAGAAGAACTTTGGGGCATCGACATCGCGCTGGGCACCGTGCTTGACCTGTGACCTGAAACACGCGGCCCCGTCGCCCCCTGTGCTAGGCCTCTGGTTCGGGGGGTGCGTCGGCTCGCAGGATGAACAGTCCCTCTGCGGTGACGCACAGGCCCTCGGGGCCGTGTACTTCGGCGTGCTGGATGATCTTGCGTCCCGATGTGTCCCGGATCCAGGCACGCAGTCGCAGGGGCTCGCCCAGCGGGGTGGCAGCGCGGTAGTGCACGGTGAGCCGGCCCGTGTAGGCCTGACGGCCCCGCATGCGGTTCAGCGCGCCCATCAGCTCGTCGATGATGAGCGCCACCACGCCACCGTGAGTTCGCTCAGGCGGTCCCGCGAACATGGGGTCGACAACGGCTTCGCCGGTGACCGCCTCGTCAGACTCCTTGAAGTACCTGACGTCGACCGACGCCGGATGGAACAGGCCTCCGCCTATGGAGAAGGGATCGAATTCGATTTCGTCGCCAACCTCGAGCGGCAGCGGGAAGAACTGGCCTTCGTAGATCTCCCGGAGGTACGGCCGAGAGAGCATGTCGTCGAGCTTCACCCGCAGCGTGCCCTGTTCCAGCCGATCGGCGGCCGCGGTGACTGCTGCGGTGACCTCACCGAGTACGGCATCGTCGACCCGCCGACCCGCCAGCGCCTGGTTCAGCCGACGCATCGCAGCGGCGGCCTGCTCGACGGCGCTCCAGTCATGGCCTGGCCCGACGGGGCTGGCTGAGCTGGCTGGTTCGCTCTGCGAATCCTGCTGCGTCACGGGCCGAGACGCTATCTGTGCTGCGCCGGCCGTCGGCTGTCGAGTCGGCCGTGGCCCGCATTGCCGTTGGGGCATACGCTGCGACCATGCGGCGCACCATCTTTGACGAAGAGCACGAAATGTTCCGTGAAACGGCCCGGGCTTTCACCGAGCGCGAGATTGTCCCCAACCACGAGAAGTGGGAAGCCGACGGCAAGGTCGACAAGGCCATGTTCCGCAAGGCGGGAGACGTGGGCCTGCTGGCCACCGACGTGGACGAGCGTTACGGCGGCGGCGGTGTGGCGGACTTCCGTTACAACGCCATCGTGGGCGAGGAGGTCATGGCGTCGGGCGCTGCCAGCTCGGGCCAGTGCATCACGCTGCACAACGACATCTGCCTTCCCTACTTGACCAAGCTGTGCAACGACGAACAGGCCGAGCGCTGGATGCCGGGCCTGTGCAGCGGCGAGCTGATGAGCGCCATCGCCATGACCGAGCCGGGGATCGGGTCGGACTTGGCGTCGATGTCCACGACGGCCATCCGCACGGGCGACGGGTATGTCGTGAACGGCTCCAAGACGTTCATCACGAACGGCATCAACTCCGACTTGGTCATCGTGGCGGCGAAGACCGATCCCGGCGAGAAGCACCGGGGCATGTCGCTGATCGTGGTCGAGGAGGGCATGGAGGGCTTCGAGCGGGGACGCAATCTCGACAAGCTGGGATTGAAGTCCCAGGACACCGCAGAGCTGTTCTTCGACGACGTGTTCGTGCCCGAAGAGAACCTGCTCGGCGGCGAAGGCAACGGCTTCATGCACCTGGTCCGGAACCTGCCCCAGGAGCGGCTGTCGATCGCGGTCGGCGGCGTGGCTCACGCACAGGCAGCGTTTGATTGGACTATCGAATATGTCGGCGAGCGCAAGGCCTTCGGCCAGACCATCGCCTCGTTCCAGAACACCCGCTTCGAGCTGGCGGAGATGAAGACTGAGCTCGATATTGCCTGGGTGTTCGTAGACCGCCAGATCGAAGCGCTGAACGCCGGCGAGCTGACCGCTACCGATGCTGCTGAGGCGAAATGGTGGGTGACCGAGATGCAGCTGCGTGTCGTCACCCGCTGTTTGCAGCTGTTCGGCGGCTACGGCTATATGTCCGAGTACCCCATCTCCAAGGCCTATGCCGACGCCCGTGTGCAGACCATCTACGGCGGCACCACCGAGATCATGAAAGAGATCATCGGCCGCGAGGTCACCGGCACCCGATAGGCAGCACTCATGAGAAGCATCAATTCAGTAGCTGTCGTGGGGTCGGGCACGATGGGCGCCGGCATCGCCGCGGCGTCCGCCGCGGCAGGATGCCGGGTGCTGGTGCTCGACGCCGACCGCGCGGCCGCCGAGCGCGCGCTCGAAGGTGTCGACTCCGAATGCCGCGATCTCGTCAGCATCGGCACCACCGACGACGACCTGGACGACATCGCGGGCTACGACTGGGTGTGCGAGGCCATCGTCGAAGATCTCGACACCAAGCGCGAGCTGTTCGAGCGCCTCGAAGCTGCCCGCAGCGACGGATCGGTCATCTCGTCGAACACATCGGGCATCCCGCTCAGCCAGATCTGTGAGGGCATGAGCGAGCGCTTCCGGCGAGACGTGGCGATCACGCACTTCTTCAACCCGGTGAAGGTGATGAAGCTGTTCGAGCTGGTGCCGGGCCCCGACACCGAGCCCGAGGTGATCGACGCGTTTGCCAGCTTCGGCGCCGAACGGCTGGGCAAGGGCGTGGTGCATGCCAAGGACACCGTCAACTTCATCGGCAACCGCATCGGCTGCTACTTCATGCTGTCCGGACTGCACATGGCCAAGCCCTTTCTGGCCGACGGCATGACCCAGGAGACGATCGACGCCGTGCTGGGCGCACCGGTGGGCTTGCCGCCGACGGGGCTGTACGGGCTCATCGACCTGATCGGGCTGGACGTGATGGAGCTGGTGGGCGCCAACTTGGCCCAGAACCTGCCGCCTGGCGACCGGGGTCACGAGTTCACCGAGTTTCCAGCCGTCGAGAAAGCAATGGCCGTCCGCGGGCAGCTCGGCCGCAAGACCGGCGGCGGCTTCAGCCGTCGCCTGCGGCTCGACGATGGATCACGCAAGACCGAGACATTCGATCTCGTCACCGAGGAGTGGCGAGCCGCATCGGCACCCGATCTCGAAGGCGTTCCCGCCGAGCTGGGCGAGGTGCTGTTCGCCGAGGGGTCCCACGGCGATCTGGCCCGTCACATCTTCGGCGGTACGCTGGCGTATGCGGCTGGCCTAGTGCCCGAGATTGCCAATGACATCGCGAATGTCGACAACGCCATCCGCTGGGGTTTCAACTGGGTGCACGGGCCCTTCGAGATGCTCGACCACCTCGAACCGCCCCGGGTAATCGAATTCCTCCGGGGCGTCGGCGCTCCTCTGCCGGCCATGCTGGCCACGCTCGAAGCCTCCGGCCAACCGACCTTCTACAGCGAAGCCCCCGACGGCACCCGCGAGCAGCTGATGCCCGACGGCACGGTGGGGCCTGTCGTCGGGAATTGAGCGGTTGATCGCCAACCGCCATGCTGTCGAGCGCCGCAGTGCGAAGGCCGCCGTTCGCACCGCGCCTGTGGTTGCAGCGAGTTCTGACCGTAATCGCGGCACTCGCGGCGGTCGGTTGCGCCGGGGCCCATGTGCAGCGATCAACGGGTGAGTTCGAGGGGGTCGTGTATGTCGCAGTCCCGCATCCTGATGGCGAGATTCAGAGCCTGGTCGCTGTTCGAGCATTCTCCCGACCTCTACAAGGTCTTCGTGCTGATGACCAAGGGCGAGCAAACCGCTTTCTGCAACTCGCCGGGATATGACGCGGATACGGGCGAGGAACCACGGCGAACTCCATCGGTCGGTTGCATGTGTTGGCAACGGTCATCATGACCGTTCACTTGCAACCACCGATGGAGTTCGCCGTCCCATCGCTTGAACCGGAACCGTAAGACTGGCGCAGGTGTACCTGCAGGAGCGTGTTTGATACATTTGAGAGTCCATATCTGATTCATTTACAATGCTGGCTTTGATACATTGACGGTATGATGTTGTGGTGGGGATGCCGATTGCCGTGAACGACTATCTCCCTCGTGTGGTCGATGGCGAGGTCAGCAGGGCCTTGCGCTCGATGCCGGCCGTGGTGCTCGAAGGGCCGAGGGGATGCGGCAAGACCCGCACCGGTCGGGAGCATGCATGCAGCGAGGTGCTCTTCGGCGGCGATGCCGGCGCTCGCATCGGGGCGCAGCTCGACCCTCACGGTGTGCTGAGCGGGTCCGAGCCGCGCTTGCTCGACGAATGGCAGCTTGCACCTGAGATCTGGAACCAGATGAGGGTCGCCGCGGACGACGGCGGTCGCCCGGGGCGCTTCATCCTGACCGGATCGGCGAGCCCCGCCGATGATGTGACGCGACACACGGGTGCAGGCCGGGTGCGACGCGTTCGCATGCGCACGATGTCCTCGTACGAGACCGGCCTGTCGTCGGGCGAGATCAGCATGGACGACCTGTTCGGTGCTGCAACAGGCTTCATCGAATCGCAGGCGCCTCAGCTCGGCGACATCATCGAGGCGGCGTGTCGCGGCGGCTGGCCTGCCAGCATCAGATTCGATCTCGATGCAGCACTGGACTATGCCAATGGGTACCTCATGGAGATCTCCCGTGCCGATGTTCCCCAACTCGGCACGCGGCGCAGCCCTACCGGCTTGTCGCGGCTGTTGCGGTCGCTCGCGCGCAACGTCTCTACTGAGGCGTCGCAGCGGACGCTCGCCAAGGGCACGGGTGCCGAAGAACTGCTCGACCCCCGAACGGTCGGGGCGTATCTGGAGGCGCTGGAACAGGTATTCGTCGTGGAGGACATCCCTGCGTGGTCGGCCCAGCTCCGCTCGCGGGCACGTCTTCGCCAAGCGCCCAAGCGTCATTTGGCAGATCCTTCGTTGGCGGTCGCTGCGCTGGATGCGACGCCGCAGCGGCTCAGAGCCGACCTTGAGACGTTCGGGCTGCTCTTCGAGGCGCTCGCCATCCGCGACCTGCGGGTTTACGCACAGAGGAGCCGTGGTTGGCTGTCGCACTACCGGGACAGCGACGACCTCGAAGTCGACGCCATCATCGAGCGCCCCAGCGGCGCTTGGCTGGCAGCCGAGATCAAGCTGGGCGGGGAGCACGCCATTGAGCAAGCGGCACGCTCGCTGACGGCCTTGGCAGCAAAAGTCTCCGAGCGCTCCGTCGGCAGACCCGCCGATCTTGTGGTGCTCACCGCCGTCGGCTCCGGCTACCGGCGCCCCGATGGAGTCGCCGTCGTACCGGTCACCGCACTGGGTCCGTGACCTGAGATCACTCGCCGTCCCGCCTTCGAGGCCACGCGGATCGGTATGCCTTCTCGTCGCGCCCCTGTTGTTTCCCGCTCTAGTTCCCATGCTCATGCGATTGGGCTCACGGGCCGCTCGGGCCCGGGGGCTCAGCCTCTCAGCGGGCGGGTCGGACGATCGCGTCGGTCATCCGTATCGCCTGGGTCATTTGGGCGGCATCATGGACTCGAACGACATCGATGCCCGCGCAGATAGCGGCGGTGATGGTCGCGGCGGTCCCGAACAGGCGGTCGTCGATCCCGGTGTTGGTGATCGCCCCGACAGTGGACTTGCGCGACGTGCCGATCAGCAACGGCAAATCCAGCGGCCACAATTCGGGCAGTCGGCGCATCAGCTCAAGATTCTGTGAGACCCCGAACCCGAATCCGAACCCGGGGTCGGCAACGATGCGGTCGGCGCCGACCCCGGCAGCGGCACAGATATCAAGGCTGATGTTGAGTCCAGTCGTCACGTCGGCGATGAGATCGGTGTGCTCACGTCCACGTTGGTTGTGCATCAGGACCGCCCCGGCACCGTGGCGCGCCACCAGGGGCGCCAGCTCGGGATCCGTCCGGAATCCGGTGATGTCGTTCACCACGTCCGCACCGGCGGTGAGCGCTGGTTCGGCCACCGCGGCAGTGGTCGTATCCACCGAGATCGGGATGTCGATTCCGAGACGGTCCAGCTCGCAACGCACAGCTTCGATCACACGAACCGCTCGGCGGCGTTCGACGGCTACCGGCGTCGGCTCGGCTCTGGGTCGGCTCGATGCCCCGCCGATGTCGATGATGTCGGCGCCCCCCTCGACGAGTTCCCGGGCAAGTGCGACGGCGTCATCGAGCCGGTCGGCCACACCGTCGCCCGAGAACGAGTCGTCGGTCGCGTTGATGATGCCCATCACGAACGTCCGCGTGCCCCACGCCCAGCACGGGCCCCGGCCGGGATTCCAGGACGCGTGCCGATATCGCCGCTGGATCGGCCACGCCGGCAGCGGGACCGAATCGGTCACAGCCGGCCAGCGCCAGACACAGCGGGGCCGGTTGCGAGAGATCCCAGCGCACCCGGCAGGTTCGAGGCCGCACCCCGCATGCCCACGATGCCGGGGGTTGCCTCGAATCCTGATAGCGCCTCGAGTGCATCTGCCGCGTAGTCGCGCGCCGTGGTCACCGACGTCGCGATCTCCGACCCGGCAACCACGACGGCCCGCGCTTGGTCGCGCTGGGAATCGTCCATCGGATGACCCAGCAGGTCCGCAACTGGATGCCCGCCGGCCAGCATGCGGATCACCGGCAGCGTGTACACGCCCTCGCGCAGGTCATTGCCTGACGGCTTGCCGAGCTCTTCGTCCGACGCCACGAGATCCAGCACGTCGTCGACAATCTGGAACGCCATTCCGTAGGCGCGCCCGAAGGTCGAGAGGCGTTCGAGCACGTCTCGATCCGCGCCTGCCACCAGCCCGCCGATGCGGCACGCAGTGGCGTACAGCTCCGCCGTCTTGCCGCGGATTGCCAGCAAGTACTGCTCTTCGGTTCGGTTGATGTCATAGATCAACTGCAGCTCGCGCACCTGGCCTTCGCAGAGCCGACCGATGGTTGCCGCCAGCAAAGCGGCGACCTCGGTGCCGAGCGACGCGGCGAGCTCGGATGCCTTCGCCAGCAGGAAGTCGCCGGCCAGGATTGCCTTGAGGTTCCCCCAGCGATGGTTCACTGCCTCGATGCCGCGTCGCGTCTGGGCATCGTCCATCACGTCGTCGTGGTACAGCGATCCCAGATGGACGAGCTCGACGGCGACACCGCCGCACACCATGTCGTTGGTCACAGCACCCGGTGCCGCTCCGTCGGGGTCGAGCGCAAGTGCCGAGGCGATGACGAATGCGGGGCGCAGACGCTTGCCACCTGCCGGAATGAGATGCGAGGTCACCTCGGTCAAGAAGTCGTCGTTGGTGACTGCCGCGGCGCGCAAAGCGGCTTCGACGCGGGCCAGGTCCTCGTCGGAGTTGGGTCGTGCCTGCAGCGGGGAAAGGGGCGCCACGGCGCAACCGTAAACGACCACAGCACCGATGCCACCCTCGGCGGTTCTGCGGCCAGCGGGCCGTTTCTGCCGACGGAGTGATCTCGGAGGGCAGCGTTACACTGCTGACACCTGACCCGAAGCCCATCGTGGAGGGCTCAGACAGGGAGGCCCAGTGTTCGAACGATTCACCGATCGGGCCCGCCGAGTGGTGGTGCTGGCGCAAGAAGAAGCGCGCCTGCTCAACCACAACTACATCGGCACCGAGCACATCCTGCTCGGGCTGATCCACGAAGGCGAGGGCGTGGCCGCGCAGGCGCTCGAGTCGTTGGGCATCTCGCTCGAAGCGGTGCGCAGCCAAGTTGAGGAGATCATCGGTCAGGGCACCTCGTCGCCCAGCGGCCACATCCCCTTCACGCCTCGCGCCAAGAAAGTGCTCGAGCTTTCGCTGCGCGAGGCGCTGCAACTCGGCCACAACTACATCGGCACCGAGCACGTGCTGCTGGGCCTTATCCGAGAAGGCGAAGGTGTCGCCGCGCAAGTGCTGGTGAAGCTTGGCGCCGACCTGTCGAAGGTCCGTCAAGAGGTCATCCAGCAGCTGTCGGGCTACAGCGGCTCGGGCAGCGGCCGGGAGTCTGTCGGTGCGTCGTCGGGCCAAGGCAGCGAGCAAGGCGGCCAGAGCGGCTCGCTGGTGCTCGATCAATTCGGCCGCAATCTGACTTCTGATGCGCGCGCCAAGAAGCTTGACCCGGTGATCGGACGGCTACGCGAGACAGAGCGCGTCATGCAGGTGCTCTCCCGCCGCACCAAGAACAACCCCGTCCTCGTCGGCGAGCCCGGCGTGGGCAAGACAGCGATCGTCGAGGGACTCGCCCAGAAGATCGTGGCGAACGACGTCCCCGAGCTGTTGCGCGACAAGCAGCTCTACACGCTCGACTTGGGCGCCCTCGTTGCTGGTTCGCGCTACCGCGGCGACTTCGAGGAACGCCTCAAGAAGGTTCTCAAGGAGATCCGCACGCGCGGCGACATCATCTTGTTCATCGACGAGCTGCACACGCTGGTCGGCGCCGGTGCCGCCGAGGGCGCAATCGACGCCGCCTCGATCCTCAAGCCGATGCTGGCGCGAGGCGAGCTGCAGACCATCGGCGCGACCACGCTCGAGGAGTACCGCAAGTACCTCGAGAAGGACGCTGCGCTCGAACGTCGCTTCCAGCCCATCAAGGTGGACGAGCCCACGCTCAGCCACACCATCGAGATCCTCAAAGGGTTGCGCGATCGCTACGAGCAGCACCACCGCGTCACGATCACCGATCAGGCGCTCGTGGCTGCCGCGAATCTGGCAGACCGCTACATCGCCGACCGGCACCTGCCCGACAAGGCCATCGATCTGATCGACGAGGCGGGCTCGCGGCTGCGCATCAAGCGCATGTCGACGCCGCCCGATTTCAAAGAGATCGAGTCGAAGCTGTCCGACGTCACCGAGCGCAAGAAACAAGCCGTCGAGTCTCAGGATTTCGAGACGGCCGGCGAGCTTCGTGACGAGGAAAAGGAGCTGCTCGAACTCCGCACCGAGGTCCTCGCCAAGGCCAAAGCCGAGGGGCACGACCTGTTCGACGAGGTCGACGAGGAGGCCATCGCCGAGGTGCTCTCGATCTGGACCGGCATTCCGGTGTACAAGCTGACCGAGGAGGAGACCCAGAAGCTCCTCAAGATGGAGGACGCGCTGCACAAGCGGGTCATCGGTCAGCACGACGCCATCAAGGCCGTGAGTCAGGCAATTCGCCGCACCCGCGCGGGCCTGAAAGATCCAAAGCGCCCCGGGGGATCGTTCATCTTCTTGGGACCGTCGGGCGTCGGCAAGACCGAGTTGGCCAAGACGCTGGCGGAGTTCCTCTTCGGCGACGAAGACTCGCTGGTCAGCCTCGACATGTCCGAGTACATGGACAAGTTCACGGTGAGCCGCCTCGTCGGCGCGCCTCCCGGCTATGTCGGCTACGACGAGGGCGGGCAGCTGACCGAAGCCGTGCGGCGCAAGCCGTTCTCGGTGGTGTTGTTCGACGAGGTCGAGAAGGCCCACCCGGACGTGTTCAACACGCTGCTGCAGATCCTCGAAGAAGGCAGGCTGACCGACGCGCAGGGCCGCTCGGTCGATTTCCGCAACGCCGTGCTCATCATGACCTCGAATCTCGGCACTGCCGACCTGCGCAAGTCGCGCGTCGGATTCGCGACGGCCGATGAGGACGCCAGCTACGACCGCATGAAGGAAAAGGTCAACGATGCGCTCAAGTCGCACTTCCGACCCGAGTTCCTGAACCGCATCGACGACACCATCGTGTTCCACGAGCTGAGCGTCGACGAAGTCGTCCAGATCGTCGATCTGATGATCAAGCGCACCTCTGACCAGCTTCGGGCGCAGGGTCTGGGGCTCGAGCTCACCGACGCCGCAAAGCAATGGCTGGCGCGCAACGGATACGACCCGCAGCTCGGCGCCCGGCCGCTGCGACGTGCCCTTCAGCACCACGTCGAGGATTCGCTGAGCGAGCGCATCCTCTACAAGGAATTCCACGCTGGCGAGATCATCGTGGTGGATGTGGAGGACGACGAGATCGTGTTCCGCGCAATCGAGGGCTTCGACCCAGCGCCCATCGAGCTCGAAGAGGCCGCGACGGCCGAATAGGCCCGCACATGCCGTTGCTCGCAGCGCCAGGGCGACGGCGAGGCAGTGCGGCAATTCGACGCCGGATCAGTCGTTGGCTGCTTGTCGCGGCGGCGTTTGCGGCGCTCGTCGGCTGCCGCGCGGACATCGGTGTTGACATCGACATGGCGCACGACGGGGCGGGTCGTGTGACCGTGGCTGTCACCTTCGACGAAGAGGTGATGCGCTGGGAGCCCGATCTTGGGGAGTTGCTCGTTTTCGATGACTTGGTCGGTTGGGACATCACCCGCCAGCGCCAGCAGACCTCGGTCGGCGAACGACTCAAGGTCGTCGCCGTCAAGCGATTCGCGAACCAGAGTGAGCTGGCCGAGGTGCTCTTCGAGATCGATCAGCCGCCGGATGGATCTGCCGGCTTGTTCAGGTCGGCCACGGTGACAGCCGAACGCGACGGGGCACACGTGCGCTACCAGCTACAGGTGGGCATCGGTCTCGATCGGCCGGTCAGCGAGCTTGTCAACCCTGCCACTGCGGACGCACTCGAGGGCGAGCTCTTCGGCATGCCGATCACCGAGATCGAAGAACGCGCCGGTGCCCCGCTCGACGAACTGGTGACACTCGTCGTGCAGGCGACGGTGCCGCAGGGCGCGGGGAGGCTGCCGGCCGAGGGCGTCATGACGCTGAACGAAGGCGGCATGCGCGAGCTGTTGGTGTCAGGCGAGCTGTTCGATGCCGAAGTGGCCGCAGCCGACGAGGAGGCTGAGCGGTTGTCGCAGCGTGCGAGCCGGGGGGCTCGAATTGCTATCGGTTGGTGGATCCTCATTGGGGTGATTGCGGTCGTTGTCGTGGTGATCGCCTTGCGTGGTCGCCGTCGGCGCGGGCTGACCTTTCGTTAACCGCTCGCTCGTCGCGTGGGGATCTCGGGCGCGCCAGACTGAGTGGGTGGCTCGGGCTTGGGCGATTGTGCTGGCTGCGGGCGCAGGGACTCGCTTTGGCGCTGAGATTGACGGCGCCACGAAAGTGTCGGCGCCGATTGGCGGGCGCTCGATGATCTCTTGGAGTGTTGAGGCGGCGCAGGCTGGCTGTGATGGGGTCACGCTTGTCGTGCCAGCGGTGATGGTTGACCAACCGTTTGACGGTGTTGATGCTGTTGTGGCTGGTGGGGACAGCCGATCGGCGTCGGTACGTGCCGGGCTTGAGACGATTCCCGACGGGGTTGACGTTGTGGTTTGTCACGACGCGGCTCGGCCGGGGGCTTCTTCGGGGTTGTTTGCTTCGGTGATTTCGGCTGTGCGGGCTGGGGCGGACGCGGCGGTGCCGGCGCTCGGGGTGAGCGACACGCTCAAGCGGGTGACGGCCTGGAGTGACGCCGGCGGTGTCGTTTCGGGGACCGTGGATCGTGCGGGGCTGTATGCGGTGCAGACGCCGCAGGCATTTCGCCGCGCGGTGCTGGCGGCGGCGCACGCCGACCGAGCCGAAGCCACCGACGATGCGGCGCTGGTCGAGGCGGCGGGCGGCACGGTGATGGCGATTCCGGGCGAGGCTGCGGCGCACAAGGTCACGACAGCGGCAGACCTTGTGATCGTGGAAGCCCTGCTGCGAGCCCGCGTGGCCAACGACGGGCTCTAGCGTCAACAAGCGTGACGACGGCCGACAGCGGCGGGCTCGGCCCAGCGATGCGTGTGGGGCACGGCTATGACGCGCACCCGTTCGCTGATGCTGCCAGCCACCCTGGACCGACGTTGGTGCTCGGCGGGGTCCGAATTGTTGGCGAGCGGCCGCTGGCAGGTCACAGCGATGCCGATGTGGTTGCGCATGCCGTCATCGATGCGATGCTCAGCGCAGCCGGTCTCGGCGACATCGGCGTGCACTTTCCCGACAGCGACGAGCGATGGCGCGACGCTGACAGCATCGAGATGCTGGCCCAGGTCGCAGCCCGCCTCGCTGAAGACGGCTGGCAGCTGGCCAATGCCGACTGCACCGTCATCTGTGATCGGCCGATGATCGCCCCGCACCGCGATCAAATGCAGAAACGTCTCAGCACCGCTGCGGGCGGACCGGTCACGATCTGCGGCAAGCGGACCGAAGGACTCGGCCACGGAGACGGGATCGTGGCGCACGCTGTGGCCCTGGTGTGCTCGCGGCCGGGTGCCGACACGCTTGAATCCGACACACAGGCATGACTCCCGGATGAGCAGGCAACCGCAACGCCGTCGAGGGCAGCCGGCCCCAGGTGGAGCGCGTAGCGCTCGACCGCAAGGTCGAGGCGGTCCGAGCGCGCCGCAGCGCAGCGGATCCGGTCCGAGGCCACGCGGTGGCGCGGGTGCGCGTCGCGGTCCGAATGCGCAGCGTCGCGACCCCTCGGCCGGTCGCGAACAATCCGCGCCCCGCGGCCTCGGCGGCGATCACGTCGAAGGGCGTCAGGCCGTGCGGGAACTGCTGCGCGCCGGCAACCGCAAGATTCACGAGGTCTTGCTGGCCGAGGACGCGCACGAGTCCGCAGTGCTCGCAGAGATTGCCGACTTGGCAGCAGAACGTCGCGTTCCGATGCGCGAGACCAGTCGCCGCAAGCTGCGGGACCGCGCACTCACCGAATCGCCGCAGGGCGTCATCGCGTCGGCTGCTGAGATCCGACCGGTTCCCCTCGACGACCTTGCTCGGCCCCATCGCGGGGCTGCTCCGCTGCTCATTGCCGCTGACAGCGTCACCGACCCGGGAAACCTGGGCGCCATCTTGCGGACCGCCGAAGTGGCGGGCGCGACGGGAGTCGTCCTGGGTCGCCATCGTTCCGCGAGCCTGACGCCTGCAGCGGTCAAGGCGGCTGCGGGGGCGATCGAGCATCTGCGCTTCGCGCAGGTCGGAGGATTGCCCGCGGCGCTCAAGCAACTGCGCGACGCCGGCCTGTGGGTGATCGGACTCGACGGCAACGCCAGCGACGGTCTCGAGGACCTGCGTGTCGCCGACGAACCCGTCGTGGTCGTCGTCGGCGCCGAGGGACGAGGCCTCTCGTCGCTTGTCGAGCGCCGTTGCGATCAGGTGATCTCCATCCCGGTCTACGGGCGCATCGAGTCGCTCAACGTGGCCGCGGCAACGGCCGTTGCCCTGTTCGACATCGCCCGCGCCCGCGATCGCGCTCAGAATTCGACCTGAGTCCGCAGCGCTGGGCCATACGCTGGGCCAGCGGCCCGAGTAGCTCAACGGCCAGAGCACCGCTCTTGTAAAGCGGAGGTTGTGGGTTCGATTCCCACCTCGGGCTCGGCTCGATGGCGACCGAGCGCTCCGCAATGCCGCAGTCCTTGGGTGCCCCTCACAGGGTGATCACCAGGCTGCCGGTGTGCTGCTTGCGGCCGAAGGCCTCCTGGGCGCCATGAATCTCCTCAAGGGGATATGTGCCGCCGAGGATCGGCCGGATCTCGCCGCGCTCGATGTACCCGACGAGGTCCGCGAAGATGCCCGGCTCGTAAATGGTGGCTCCGTAGAACTCGAGGTCGTTGAGGTACAGCGTCCGCAGATCGAGTTGCACGATCGGCCCGCCGATGGCGCCGGCAGTGACGTAACGCCCGCCGCGCATGAGCGCATCGAGCCAGCCGGCGAAGCTGTCCCCGCCCACCACATCGGCGACGGCGTCGAACGGACCGCCGTTGGCCTCGACGGCTGCGGCAGCGACTGACGGGGTCTCGCGGGCCACAGCGGCATCCGCGCCGATCTCGTGAACTTGGGCGATCTTCGAACTGCCGGCCACTGCGACCACGCGTGCGCCGCGCCGTTTCGCAAGCTGCACCAGGGCACTGCCCACCCCGCCGCTGGCACCGGTGACGGCGATGCTCTGGCCGCTTCGCAGGCCGATTCGCGTCAGCATGTGCTCTGCGGTCACCGACGAGCACGGGAATGTCGCGAGCTCGACGTCAGAGAGTTCCGAGTGCACCGCGTGAACATTCTCGATCGGAACAATTGCGAACTCGGCGAACCCCCCGTCTGCTTCGCTGCCGAGGTATCCGGCCTTGCTGCGATCGGACGGGTCGTCACGATCACGAAGACACGGATCGACAATGATCCGCTGACCGATCACGGCAGTGTCTGCGACGTCCGAGCCCACCGCCAGGACGCGCCCCACCACGTCGGCGCCCTGGATGCGGGGAAATCGGAGTCCCGTGCGGTCCCACGTGGCCTCATCGGCGCTGGCTTCGGCATAGCCGCCCTCGCTCGTGGCCGAGGTGACCGTCCAGCTGTACCAGCCCACGCGGGTGTTGATGTCGGTGTTGTTCATGCCGCACGCCGACACTCGGATCAGCGCATCGTGGGGACCCGGCGCAGGCACGGGCACGTCGCTGCGAACTTCGAGCATTTCCGGGCCGCCGCTGCCGACCAGCAGCGCCGCTCGCATGGTGTCAGGCAGGCTCATGCGTCCTCGTGGTGGTCACGTTTGGCCGTCAGCAAGCGGCAGAATACCTCCTAGTGACGGCTAGGGGATTCGCCGTGAGCAGGGCGCTGGCCGCCCGCTACTACACCGATCCCGGGGTCTTCGCGGCCGAATTGAACACAGTGTTCGCCCGGTCGTGGGTGCTGGTGGGCCACGAGTCGCAGGTCGCGCGCCACGGTCAGGTGCTGACAGCCGCCGTCGGCGACGAGTCGGTGTTCGTCGTGAACAACGAAGGCGAGCTGGGCGCGTATTACAACGTGTGCCAGCACCGGGGTCACGAACTGTTCCCGCCGCAGCAAACCGGCGGCGACGAGCTGTCGGTTCCGGGACTGGTGACGTGTCCCTATCACGCCTGGGTGTACAGCCTCGACGGGAGACTCGCGAATGCACGCAGCCGGGACGTAGGCGAGATCCGACTTCGTGCGGTCCGCGTCGAGCGGCTGGCCGGGTTCCTGTACGTGAATCTCGATGACGATGCTCCCCGCTTGGCAGAGGCCGCACCCGGCGTGGAATCGGAGTTGCTGGCCAACGCACCGCAAGCGCCGTCGCGAGTGCTCAGCTGGCGCAACACGCATCTCATCGCGGCGAACTGGAAGATTGCCGTGGAGAACTACAACGAGTGCTTCCACTGCGCGAACGTGCACCGCTCGTTCACGGCCGGTGTCGTTGATGCGGCCAGCTATCGGATCCGGTGTGACGGTGACGTAATCCGCCATGCAGCCAAGGGCGCTCCGCCCGAGCAGTCCGGTTACACGCGCTTCGACGAGGGTGACGACTACGTCGCCTACTTCGTGTGGCCCGCCTCGGCGATTCAGTGCTATCCGGGCCAGGTCGTCAACACGTTCCGGTGGGTGCCGCTCGAGGTGGATCGGACGTTGCTCGTGCGGGAGTTCTGGCTCGACCGCGCCGAGCCGACCGAGGCTCAGCACGAGGTCATCGACTTGGACTGGCAGACGACAGCGACGGAGGATTTCGGCCTGGTCGAATCTGTGCAGCGGGGGTTACGCAGCCGCGGGTACCGCCCCGGACCGCTCGCCTGCGAGCCATCAGGCATCGGCACCGTGCACAGCGAGGACTCCGTGCGACATCTGGGCGGTCTGCTGCGCGACGCGCTCGGCGAGCGACGACAGCCATGACGATTGAATTCCACCCTCAGCTCCCGACTGACTCCGTTGCGCCGCGGATCGCCGTCGTCGGGAGCTTGAACGCGGATCTGACGGTCTGGGTGCCGCGGCGGCCAGGATCCGATGAGACGCTCCATGCCGACCGAGCTGCGTGGTTCCGGGGAGGCAAGGGAGCCAATCAAGCCGTCGGCGCAGCCCGGCTGGGCGCGCAGGTGGTCATGATCGGAAGGGTCGGCGACGACGAGCAGGGCCGCTGGCTGCGCGCGGGCCTCGAGGCCGAAGGCATCGACTGCCGTCATGTGGCACCGGCCCCTGACACGACGGGCTTGGCGGTCATCACGGTCGACGACACCGACGTGTCGATCATCGTGGCGGCTGGGGCGAACGCCTGGCTCGATCCCGATGGTGTCACCGAGGCCTCTGGTGAGATCTCAGCCGCCGATGCGCTGCTCTTGCAGGGTGAAGTCGGTGCTGCTGCGGCGTATGCCGCGGCGAGGATCGCCCGCGCAAACCAGACACTGGTGGTGTTCAACCCTGCTCCCTACAACGATGTCGCTCCGATGGTCGTTCCCCTCGCCGATGTCGTCATCGTCAACCGCCAGGAATCAGCGCAGTTGCAGGCACATCGCGACGGCGGCATGTGCGACCTGCGTCCGGATGCCGTGCTCGTCGAGACGCGTGGCGAGCACGGCTGCGCGGTGCACTTGGGCTCCGTAGGCGGCCAGGACCGTGGTGTCGAGGTGGCGGCGCCGAAGGTCACGGTGCGCGATGCCACCGGAGCCGGCGACGCCTTCGCCGCAGCGTTCGCAGTGAGCATGGCGTTGGGCAGCGATCCAGCCGCCGCGGCGGAACTGGCCGTGCGTGCGGGTGCGGCGGCGGTCACTGTCGACGGCGCGCAGCCCAGCCTGCCGACTGCGGCCCAGCTCACGAGGCCGAGCGGACCCGCAGCGAGTCGCCGGGGCGAGCGCGACGTCGACAGCGAGGCCGTGGCCCGTCAGGCAGTGCCCCGCTACGAGGTGCCGTAAAGCCGGTCGCCTGCGTCTCCGAGCCCGGGCACGATGTAGGCCCGCTCGTCGAGGTGGCTGTCTATGGCCGCAGTGACGACATGGGCCTCGAAGCGCCCTGCGCCCGCGGCCTGCAGTGCCGCAACGCCTTCGGGCGCGGCCAGCGCGCACACGACGGTCAGAGGCCTGGCGCCGGCGTCGCACAGGGTGATGCAGGCGTCGATCAGCGTCCCACCGGTCGCCAGCATCGGATCGAGCACGATCGCCGGGCGATCACCGACATCAGCGGGCAGCGTCTCGAGGTAGTGACGGTGATCCACGCTCAAGGTCTCGGACGACTCGATGCGCTGTGTACCCAGGAATCCGACGGGCGCTTCGGGCACGAGCCGGAGCGCCGCGTCAAGCATTCCGAGGCCGGCGCGCAGGACTGGCACCAGCGTCGGCATCGGCTCGATCCTCATGCCGTCAGCGGTTCCCAACGGTGTTTCGACTCGCGTCGGAATTGCCGCGACGTCTGCCAAGGCCTCGACGACCAGCACGGTCGCCAGCGCATCGAGGTGTTGCCGGAACTCGTCGCGTCCAGTGTCGGTACTGCGAAGACGAGCGAGGTGCATTGCTGCGGCGGGATGCTCCACAACGGTGATCTTCATCAGCGTGCAACCTACGCGGCCATCGACGGCACGTCTGACTTCGGGGTTCTCCCGCAGCGAGCGCGTGAGCTCTGTGAGCATTGGGCGGGGGTACACCCCAAAGGGCTTGTTTGGCCCTACGCTCGCAGGGTTGTCGCTTCGATGCGGCTCGCTCCGCGGTCTGCAGCCCACACCGAGCGCGGGGCAAGCCGTGCCCAGTTGGGCGCACATCGACGGGAGGTCACCCGATGAACAGCCAAGCCGGCGAAACCAACAGCGGCGCGGCCGTGCGCGGACTGCTGCTGGTGCTGGTGGCAGTTGTGGTCGGCGTGTTGCTCCTGCGCTCAGTCGACGATCCTGACGAGGTCACCGCAACCGAGACAGCTCCGCCCGTCGTGCCAGGCGAAACGCTGCCGTCAGCGACGCAGGCGCCCGCACCGACAACCGCCGCCCCGCTAGCCGACGGCACCGTGACGACCACCCCGCCCACGGCGTCGACCATCGTCGCAACAACGACGACAGCGGCAGGAGTCGAGGGCTTTCAGCCGCGTCAGGTGTCTGAGGTTTCCGTTCAGGTCGCGAATTCCACGACCGTGCGTGGCGCCGCCGGCCGGGTCACCGACCGCTTCAAGGCGCTGAGTTACATCACCAAGTCGCCGACGAACTACGTCGGTACGCCGCTCGATCGAACGCGCATCTACCACCAGCCAGGTTCGCTTCTTGAGGCTCGCGTCATCGCCGAAGTCCTGAAGCTGGATCCCGACAACGACGTGTTCCCGATGCTGCAGGACACCGCTGCCGTCCAAGAATTCGAGACGCCTGACATCTTGATCGCGCTCGGTACCGATCTCGCCGAGTAGAGGTCCGGACCACGCCGACGCGCAGAGCCTTCCGCTCGTGAGCGGTAACCGGGGCCTCCGGGTTGTCGCGTGCCCTGACAAGTTCCGCGGCACCGCGTCCGCCGACGAAGTCACAGCGGCGATTGCGGCGGGGTGGGCATCGGGAGTCGGAGCCGACCGCGCTACGGCTGACGTGGCTTGCCTTTCGATGGCAGACGGTGGCGAGGGCACCTTGGACGCCCTGGGTGGGCCGAACCGCACGTCGCTGGTCATCGGCCCGCTGCGCGAGCGTATCGAAGCGCAATGGCGGCTGAGCGGGGACTTGGCCATTGTGGAAATGGCGCGTGCGAGCGGCTTGACCCTGGCAGGTGGCGCGGCCCGCAACGATCCGCTTGCGGCCACCACTGCCGGCACTGGCGAGCTGATCGCCGAGGCAGTCGCATCCGGCGCTCGACGCGTCATTGTGGGGGTCGGAGGATCCGCGACCACCGACGGCGGCCTCGGCGCGCTCGACGCGATGGCACCGCTCGCCCGGTTGGCGGGCGTCTCGGTGCAGGTGGCCTGCGATGTGCGGACGCGTTTCTGCGACGCAGCCCGGATCTTCGGACCGCAGAAGGGCGCGACACCACCGCAGATCAAACTGTTGACCCGCCGCCTCGACCGCCTCGTCGACCTCTATCGGGAGCGATACGACGTCGACGTGAGCGAGATGCCGCGCGCCGGCGCAGCGGGCGGCCTTGCGGGCGGACTGGCAGCAGGCCTGCGCGCCGAGCTCGCCGAGGGCTTCGATGTGGTCGCGTCCGAGGTCGGACTCGGTGAGGCCATCGCAACCGCCGACTTGGTGATCACCGGCGAAGGTCGGCTCGATGCTGGCTCATTCGACGGCAAGGTCGTGGGCGGCGTTGCCCGCCTTGCTGCCGAAGCCGGGGTTCCGTTGGCCGTCATCGTCGGCGCGCGCGAGCCCGGGATCGAGCTTGCGGAACATGCGTCTGCGGATTCCCAGCTCGTTGTGCTGAGTGAGCGCTACGGGATGGAGCGGTCGACGAGCGACACGCTCGGAGCCGTGCGAGACGCCGCCGCCGAACTGGCAGCGGATCGTGCTCGCGAAGTTGGCGGTTAGCACTCTCAGCCGTAGAGTGCTAACTGTTGCGCGGGCGTGCATCGGCAACGCGGCACGCTCGCAATCACCGCCCGGGACGGCCGTTCCGGGTGCCCCGTTGGGGAGCTAGCTGACTACAGGAGCCGGTCGATATGGCCAAGATGATTACGTTCGACGACGAAGCCCGCCGCGCGCTGGAATCGGGCATGAACCAGCTCGCTGACGCAGTTCGCGTCACGCTGGGTCCGAAGGGGCGCAACGTCGTGCTCGACAAGAAGTGGGGCGCGCCCACAATCACCAACGACGGTGTGTCCATCGCGAAGGACATCGAGCTCGAGGATCCCGTCGAGCGAATCGGTGCCGAGCTCGTCAAGGAAGTCGCGAAAAAGACCGACGACGTCGCAGGTGACGGCACCACCACTGCCACTGTGCTGGCGTGGACGATGGTGCGCGACGGTCTGCGCAATGTCGCTGCAGGCGCCAACCCGATGGCCCTCAAGCGGGGCATCGAGGCCGGTGTCGACGCCGCCGTGGCCGCAATCGAGGAGATGTCCATCAGCGTCACCGATTCAAAGACTCACGTCGCCCAGGTAGCGGCGATCTCCGCAGCCGACAGCGCGATCGGCGAGCTGATCAGCGACGCATTCGACAAGGTCGGCAAGGACGGCGTGATCACCGTCGAAGAGTCGCAGACCTTCGGCCTCGAGATGGATCTCGTCGAGGGCATGCGCTTCGACAAGGGCTACATCTCGCCCTACTTCGTCACCGATCCCGACACCCAGGAAGCCGTGCTCGACGAGCCGTACCTGCTGTTCATGCAGGGCAAGATCTCCGCGGTCCGCGACGTGCTGCCCGTGCTCGAGAAGGTGACGCAGTCGGGCAAGCCCCTTGTGGTCATCGCTGAGGACGTCGAGGGCGAGGCGCTCGCCACGATCGTCGTCAACAAGATCCGCGGCACCTTCCGCTCGGTTGCGGTGAAGGCCCCCGGGTTCGGCGACCGGCGCAAGGCGATGCTCGCCGACATGGCGATCCTCACCGGCGGCCAGGTCATCAGCGAGGATGTGGGCCTCAAGCTTGAGAACACCACGCTCGACTTGCTGGGCACGGCCCGCCGTGTCGTGGTGACCAAGGACGAGACGACGATCATCGAGGGTTCGGGCGATCAGGCTGAGGTTGCGGGACGCATCGAGCAGATCAAGAACGAGATCGAGAACACCGACTCCGATTACGACCGCGAGAAGCTGCAGGAGCGGCTGGCCAAGCTGTCCGGCGGCGTCGCGGTGCTCCGTGTCGGCGCGGCCACCGAGGTCGAGCTGAAGGAAAAGAAGCACCGCATCGAGGACGCAGTCAGCACCACCAAGGCGGCCATCGAGTCCGGCGTGGTGGCTGGCGGCGGCGTGACGCTGATTCGGGCCGAAGCTGCGGTCGGAGCAGCCGCCGACAAGCTGGATGGCGATACCGCCACCGGCGCTCGGCTGGTGCAGCGCTCCCTCGCAGGACCGCTCAAGCAGATTGCTGAGAACGCGGGTCTCGAGGGTGGCGTGGTCGTCGCCAAGGTCCGCGAACTCGACGGTGCCAGCGGCCTCAACGCTGCAACTGGCGATTACGAGGATCTCGTCGAGGCCGGCGTCATCGACGCTGCCATGGTGACATTGTCCGCGCTGCAGAACGCCGCGTCGATCGCAGCACTGTTCCTCACCACCGAGGCAGTGATCTGCAACGAGCCCGACTCGGGCGGCGGTGGCGGCATGCCGGACATGGACTTCTAGCCGAGAATCTCTTCGACACACCGCCAACACCCGAGCGGCCCGGGCCTAACGCCCGGGCCGCTTCGCGTCTCAGGGCGAAGCGATCTGAGGGCGGGGGTACCCTGACCGGATGCGGCGGGGACGCACAGCGAGGGTGCTGGTGGATCGGCTGCGGGGCGGCGAGTGGGGTCGCTCACCTGATGAAGTCGTGGTGGAGGAGCCGCTCGAGATTCGTCTCGACGGCCATCTCGTCGCCACGACGATGCGCACGCCTGGACACGACTACGAACTCGCGGTCGGTTTCTGCGCGGGTGACGGTCTGCTCGGCGGTGCGGCCGTCACGGGCGTGCGCTATTGCGGCGAGGGGCCGGCCGCGGAGTTCGAATACAACGTTGTGACTGTCGAGACCGGCGGGATGGCGCCCGTGCCGACGCCCCGGCTGGGCAACGTGAGCGCCGCGTGCGGCATCTGCGGCAGCACCACCATCGTGGACATGGCCGCCCGCCTCGGCCCGATCCTCGGCACGAGCCGGTTCAGCGTCGACGCTGTCACGACGGCGGTTGCGGCAGTGCCTGCTACTCAGGAGATGTTCGGCCGCACCGGCGGATTGCACGCTGCAGCGACGTTCGACGCCTCAGGCCGGATTGACATCGTGCGCGAGGACATCGGACGGCACAACGCGGTCGACAAGGTGATCGGGCGACGCTTGCTCGACGGACGCGACGACAGCGGGCACACGGCCCTGTTTGTCAGCGGTCGGGCCAGCTTCGAGATGGTGCAGAAGGCATGGGCGGCCGGAATCGGCACGTTGGTCGCGGTCAGCGCGCCCAGCTCGTTGGCCATCGAGGCAGCCCGAGCCGCCAGCATGACGCTTGCGGGCTTCGCTCGCGGTGACGAGCTCAACGTGTATTGCGGGAGCCTGCAGCCAGCGACGAACCATGCTCACCCATCAGAAGCCGCCGACGCCGCAACCCGTTCATAGGCTGCACGCCGAGGCGCGGCGACAGTTCATCCCGGCCGGTCAGATCACGCCGATCAGATCGCGGCCGGCCACACATGGGAGGCGTTGTGCCCGAGATCACGACATCGGTGGGATGGGGTGTGCTGCACCTGTTCTGCAAACTCACGCCAACCACGAACACCCGCGGTGTGCTCGCGGCGGTCGCGGCAGCTGCCGAAGGCGATCACCAAGTGCTCACTGTGGCCGTCCTCGGTCACAAGGCCGACATCGGCTTCATGGCGCTGGGACCTGATCTGTGGCAGCTGCGGGGGCTCCAGACCGACTTGCAGCAAACCGGATTGGAGGTGGTGGACAGCTATGTGTCGATGACTGAAACCAGCGAGTACGCCCCCGACCTGCCCCCAGAGATGAAGACCCCGCGGCTGTATCCGCAGCTGCCGCCCGAAGGCAAGCAGGCATTCTGCTTCTACCCCATGTCCAAGCGTCGCAGTGCCGTGTCCGAAGGCAGCGGCAACTGGTACACGCTGTCCTACGACACCCGTCGCGAGCTGATGTACGAGCACGGCAAGTCAGGACGTCAGTTCCGAGGCCGAATTCTGCAGGTCGTGACGGGTTCCACTGGTGTGGATGACTTCGAGTGGGGTGTCACCCTGTTCGGCGAGCATCTCGACGACCTCAAGGATGTCGTGTACACGATGCGCTACGACGAAGCCAGCGCCATTTACGCCGAGTTCGGCACGTTCTACACCGGCCTGCTCGCCGAGCCCGAGACCGTTCTCGAACGCATCGGCCTTCGCTCCAACCATTGGGGCGGTCTCGACGGATAGCAGCCTGCGCCCGGCTTGCCGTTCCAACCGGTTGGCATCCGAGCGCAACCGATGTCGCCGTCTAGCCTCTCGGTGGTGCGCTGCTTGGCTCTCGTAACTCGTTCAGATGGGAGTCGAGAATCTTGTCCTAACTCGGCGGTTGGTTGGTGCGGATGAACACGGAACGCGACGGCGATCCCGAAAGCCAACCTTGGCTATGGGAAGTGATCGATCCCGGTCGCACGGCAGTGAGCGGTGACTTCGCTAAGGAGTTCAAGAACGAGACGGTCAAGGAACCTGGCGTTCTTGCCGCCGACCACATCCCGGCCGAGGCCGGCCTGCTGGTACGCGAGACGATTCAGAATTCCTGGGACGCGGCCCGTGAGCGCTTTCAAGTCGGAGGCCCGGAGCAATTCGCTGTGCGCTTCCGGCTCTTCGAACTAGCAGGAGCCGAACGTGAGCGGTTCGTTGTTGCTATCGGCTTGCGCGACTTGGGCATGCGCGTTCGCGAAGTCAACACGGAGCATGGCACCAACAGCCGCCGGGATCTTGGACTGGGAGAACGGGACTGCCTGTCGAACCTTGGCGAGGGGCGTCCGCTACGGCTGTTGGAAGTCAAGGAAGAACACGGTGGTGGGATGGGCGGCCCGTGGGTCGGTGATCGTTCGAAGCTGTATAAGGCGATGTGCTCGCTTGGCATCACGCCATCCACGACCGGCAGAGGCGGCTCGTACGGCTACGGCAAGGCGGGCCTGATTCGGGGCTCCAAGATTCGGACCGTCGTCGCTTACACCTGTTTTCCGGAGGATCAGAACGATCTTGGAATCACACGCCGACTGTTGGGTATGACCTACTGGGGGAGCCACCAACTCGGTAGCAGCAGCTACATGGGTACTCGCCGATTCGGTGCACGGACTTCAAAGGATTCCTGCGAACCTCTCGTCGACGACGACGCAGATGAAACGGCTCGACGGCTGGGCATCGCCACTCGTCATGTGAACACGCTCGCAGAGCTGGGTACGACAATGTTGGTGGTCGATCCGATAGTGGACGCATCCAGTCTCCTGCGGGCCACCGAGCGATTCTGGTGGCCGGCGCTTTGCGATAGCGAGCTCTCCTTTGAAGTGTCGGTGGTCGACGAGAGCGGCGATGGTGTCGTACATCATCCCAGGCCGCTACGAGTCGAGGCACTGAGCGCTTTCTTGGAAACATACGAGAACGCGCTCTCATCGGCGGACGCCAAGCGTGAGCGCCACCGTGAGCATCGGCTGGGCCCAATCGGAAGCATTGCGCGACCCGGCACGGTTGCATTGGCTGCCGACCCAGACGGCTGGTCGTTTCCCCAGACAGGGGTAAACGATCATGTGGCGGACTCCGACGGCATTGAGCACCGAAGCTTGGTGGCGCTGGTGCGCAGCCCGCGCATGGTGGTGGAGTACTTCGAGGCGGCGCGGAACACACCGCATATTCGCGGAACATTCGTGGCAGCTGATGAGGCCGACGATGCGCTGCGAGACACCGAACCCAAAGCGCATGACGCGTGGCATACCGATTCCTCAGCCGGAGACGTGCCGCCCGGTTCCGCAGAGCTGGCCAGCAGCGTGCTCAGGCGGATCAGGGACCACGTCAACGCGTTCCGGCGTGATATTAAACCCAAGCCGAAGCCGAATCGCGACTTGAGACTGCCGTTCTGGGACGAGCTCGCACGGATGCTTGAGGGCAGCGTGCCCGGTCCCGGCCCAGTTCCACCTCCCCCGCCTCCTCCGCCCAGGCCGTTTTCGATTCAGCCCGGACATCGCTTGGAGATTGCTGGTGACGGTGGCATTTTCGTGTCCGGGACGGCATCAGTGGAGTTCAGCGAGCACCACGCGCCTGGTGCTCCCGACGGTGACGTGATCGAGGTTCGCGTGCGCTACCGCTTCGAAGGGGCCGACAGGAAGGAGCTTGTCAATGCCGAGTTGGACGTCGAGGCTCCCGCCGACTTCGTTAAGGTCAACGGCAAGAGCGGGGCATTCAAGGGCAAGTTACGAGTGGGCGAAACGATCGAATTCGCCTACTTGAGCGATCCCTACGATTCTGAGTGGACTGGTTCGTTGACCGTCGAAGCCGACCTCGTGGATCCCACAACTGCCCGCGGCCGGCAGCACCGAGAGGCCGAGACCCGTGAGTAGCGAGACGCGCACTATCCGTCCGTTCAATGCGGATCACCGGCTCGACGGTCTGTTTGCGGAAACCGTGCTGCACTTGGGGGGGGCAGCGTTGCGAGTCCGGCGGCAGCGTCGCCGTCGCGGAGGGCTTCGAACATTCATCGGTGGAACTGCGGTGGGCCCGCGACCAGCACTTCGCGGACTTCGTACAGAGATTACGCGAAGGCGTTGTAGGCACTGGCGTGCGACTAGTAGACACGTGCGTGTTGGTCACCGTCCGCTCGCGCTATCTGAAGACCTGCGAGGTGGCGTATTGCCACTCGTTGGAGGATCCCAGCGGTATCAGCGAAACCCCTCGGCTTGACGAACGCGCACCTGACGAGCGTCGACCGGTGTTTTGTGCATCGTCCAATGGCGTGACCATCGACGCGTATGTCGCGCTCGCCAAGAACGTGTCCAAGCGACAGCGGGTCCCGTTGCGACCTTGGAGAGCTGGCACTTGGTTGGCGCACACACGGTTCCGTGTCCGCTGCCGGAACGACGCAGAATTGTTCCGACCGCAGCCTCTAGGCGACACTGAGCGCGAGAACCTCAAACTTCCGAATGGCACGGTCACCTTCGCGGAGTTTGATGGCGACATCACCGATCCCGAAGCCAATAACCACGACGTGTGCACCTTCTGGGTCGATCGAGAGCTTCTGGAGACGATCGACGCGCAGCGGCGTGCGTCAGCTGGGGAATTCCTACAGCGCTGGCTGTTCGCCGAGTTCGTGTCCGCAGTGGTATTGGAGTTCAGCATCGTTGAAGGCGGTGAGTCCCCGACCTCTGACGATGTCGGGGACAGTCTGATTGGCAAAGTGGCCGGACTGCTCGCAGGTAGACGCGCGTCCGAAGAGCATCGCAGCGAGCTGCTGCGAATTTGCCAAGAGAAGCCACACATGGCAATCGCGATAGCTCAGGATGTACTTGGGTTGCGCGCATCCGTGGGCAAGTCAATGCGGGCGAGTCAGGGGTGATGTACCCGCACCTGCCGTTCGGGGTTGCGATGCGCGCCGCTACTGAGCGCTTGCTGGAAATGCATCGCGACGGCACCCAAGCTCTCGACGACTTGGAAAGCGACATCGCTGCCAAGGTCAGCTGGGTTGGCAGTGGGCCGCGTATCGACCAAGACTCCCTCTTGCACGCCCGTGCAACGGCAGAGGCCCTCGCCGATCCGCACCGCCGGGTCGATGGCTCCTCGACCACCGATCAAGACAAGGTGGAAGGCGAGGCAGCGGCCACGCTTTATGAGGCTGTTCGAGATAGCGGGGCGGACACAACGGCGCTGGACGACCCTGGCTTCTGGCGCTACGTCGGTTTGGCACACACGTGGAACTTTGCGGCATGGCGCGAAACCGACGGCTTCGCCGTCAAGCCCGGCGAGAACGGTGCTTTGGTGGCATCGAGGACGCTCGGCAACTATGTCGACGGTCGCAGATTCCATGAGTGCGTGCCGTTGCGGATGTACCTTCGGGTCCGCAGCTTGGGCGGTGCAAGCTATGCGGACCTCGCCTCAGCCGTGCGGCAAGGCACAGACTTTTGGCGCAGCCACATCCTGCGCGTCGTGGCAGGTGAGCATCCGCCGATTGTGCGGGCAATGGCCAAGCTCCAAGCTGATGAGAAAACACGGCTCAAAACCCCTCCATTGCGCGAATTCGCGAAACAGCTCAATCGCACTCTCGTCAACCTGGCACTCGCGTTGTTTGATGACGACGCAGCCGATGCGCTGGTGCGCGAATTGTGGGACAGGCAGCGGACATGAGTGACATGAGTGGGCGCCTTCAGGAGGTGACGTACCGCGGTGGTCGGATGGTGCGGACGGTGGAGGTAGGTGGCTATCGGCTCAAGGCCGAGATCGAGCTGCCCGCTGAAGCGGGCATCGAGTGCTCGCCGTGCCTCCATCACGATTGCAATGTCGCCGACGAGGCTCGGGCCGACCCGCTGGGTGCGTGGTGGAAGGCGTGTTTGGCTGGTGCGCAGCCTCGCAGCGTGAGCGAGCTGCCGACGCTCAATGAGGGGCATGGCCCACCAAGTCCCGGTGCGCCCGCACATACGGTCTCAACGCCAGGACTGGCGCCGATCCGCACGGTCGACCTGTTCTGCGGTGTCGGCGGGTTGACCGCCGGCGTGGCGCACGCATCGGCCGAAATCGGCCGCGACACGGTATGCGAAGCTGCAGTCGACGCCGACGCCGACGCCCTAGCGGTGTTTGGTCGCAATCATCGCACCCGCAGGCTCCTGGCTGAGTCGGTTCTGACGCTGGTCGACTACCGGGTGCGCGGCGAAGGCGATGAAGCAGGCTTTGTGTACCCGCCGGAACTGCTCGACGAGAGCCTGGCTGAAGCCTGCGCTGGCATAGACCTTGTCGTTGCAGGCCCGCCCTGCCAGGGGCATTCGAACCTCAATAACCACACACGGCGCAGCGATAGGCGGAACCACCTGTACCTGACGGCGGTGGCGTTCGCGGTTGCCGCAAACGCCGAGGCCGTCGTCATCGAAAATGTCACCTCAGTCGTCCACGACAGAGCCCGGGTCGTGGATGCCGCACGGGCCTTGCTCGCCGCCAATGGATATGGCGTTACCGATGGAGTGCTGGCAGCTGACGGCATGGGTTGGCCACAAACCCGTAAGCGTCACTTCTTGGTAGCCCGTAGGAGCGCGGGAGCACGGGCAAGTGGACCCGTTCCATTGCCTGAAGTCGCAGAAGCGCTTATGGACTTAGAGCGCCGATCCGTGACCTGGGCGATCGGCGGTAACCAGCGCCTGTCACACGACGCGTGGCTACACGAGCCGACCGAACTTACCGATGTCAACCGCGAACGCATTCGCTGGCTCTTCGAGAATGATGAGCATGACTTGGCGCTCCGCGAACGGCCCGACTGCCACCGCAACGGAACAACCTATGGCGCGGCCTACGGTCGTATTCGCTCAGACCAACCCGCGCCGACAATTACTACCGGATACACGACGCCTGGGCGCGGCCGATATGTCCATCCCACGCAGATGAGGACGCTCAACCATGCCGAAGCAGCCCGTCTGCAGGGCTTCGCTGACACCTACTGCTTTGAACCTGCCCTAGGCCGGCAAGCCACTCGAGCGCAGCTGGCCAAATGGATCGGCAATGCGGTGACTGTTCCGCTCGGATACGCAGCGGCACTCAGCGCGTTGTTGCCGCACTGATCTCGAGCACCACTAGCCCTGATTTTTCATCGGGGTTGTGGTTGTGGGTGTGCGCGTCCGCGGAAAAGCCCTTCTGACCTGTAACGATACGTGTTGTCGCAGCACGCATTGTGCAGAAAAGAAGGGCATCTCCGAGGTGAACGCTAGCAGTGTGGAAAATGTGGGTCTCGAAGGCGGCGGAGGGCAGGTCGCGTCGTATGGCGGGTTGTTCGTTCTGGGGGGTTTCGCGGACTCGTTGGGGCTGGGCGGGGAGCTGTCGGCGGCGGTAGGCCATAGCGGCGAGCGAGCGCCGGTTCATGATCGGGGCACGGTGCTGACTCAGATGGCGCTGGTGCTCGTCGGCGGCGGGGACGCGTGCAGCGATATCGAGCATCTGCGCGCCGAGCCGGCGCTGTTCGGGCGGGTCGCGTCGCAAACGACCGCGTATCGCACGCTGACGGGCATTGACGACGCCCGGCTCGACGGGGTGTGGGACGCCGCGGCGGCCGTGCGCGCCCGGGCGTGGTCGGGTCGGGTCGCGGATCGGGAACGGCCGCTGGTGCTCGACATCGATTCCACGCTGGTGGAGGTCCACTCGCAGAACAAAGCCGGCGCGGCGCCTCATTACAAGGGCGGCTACGGGTTCGGTCCGATGCTGTGCTCTACCGGCGACGGGGAGCCGCTGTGGGTCAAGCTGCGGGCTGGCAACGCCGCCGCGAACCACATAGCGGATCATCTCGAAGTGCTCGACCGCTCGATCGGCCAGCTCCCCGACGCGTTCGCCGCAGGGCACCGGCGCGGCGACGACCCCGCAGCAGCGGCACAGCCGATGCGGCTGCGAACCGACTCCGCGGGGCGCTCCGCGCTGATCGCCCAAGGCTGCAGGGACCGCAACATCACGTATTTCATGACCGCACGCCACAACACCCAGATCACCGCCGCTATCGCGGCTGCGCGCACCGATCCCGACCGCTGGCAGCCCGCCGTCGGGGGTCCCCAGTCGCGTCGCGCTCGCTCCCAGGCCCACCGCCGCGCACGCGCCCAGGTCACCGAGCTCACCGAAGCGGTCGACTTGTCGCACTGGCCTGCGCGCACACGGCTGATCGTGCGACGCGAGCCGGGCCACCCCGGCGCGCAGCGCACCTTGTTCGACTCGCCCAACTGGCGCTACTGGGGGTTCCTCACCGACGCCGCCGGCGACCCCGCACGCCTCGACGCCGACATGAGAGCCCACGCCCAAGTGGAAGACACCATCGCGAGGCTCAAGGACTCCGGGCTCGACCAGATGCCGTTTCGCGCCTGGGCCGCCAACGCAGCCTGGACAGCCCTGTGCGTCATCAGCCTCGCACTGGTCAGCTGGTTCCAAGCCCTGCGCCTCACCGGCGCGCTCGCAAACCCAGCACCCAAACAGCTCCGCTGGCAGCTCTGGCACACACCGGCACGCATCGTGCGCACCGCACGACGCACCACCGCACGCCTGCCTGACCACCACCCCGGCACCCCAGCACTGCTCGCCGCAGCCGCCCACACCTGACACCGCCACAACGGCCCCGAGCAACACCCCACCTGCCGACCCCGCACGCCCCCACACCCCCAACGCGCCCACAACCGGCCCCGACACCAGCACCGCCTGCCCGAGCCGACCGCCGCCGACCCAAAAACAAGCCACCACAAACAGCTCAAACCCTCAAAACACCCGCCTCGACATTCTCATGAAATGAACCGCTCTGGCTTTGTTGGAGACTCATTGGTTTGGTTTTCCAGCCCCGGCTGGGGTGGTCTTGTGGGCAGCGTAGAACGCTGCTTCGAATTCTGCGGGCGGGGTGTCGTTGCAGTGGCCGTGGAGCCGTTGCTGGTTGAACCAGTGCACCCAGCCCAGGGTGGCGAGTTCGAGCTGGTCGACGTCGTGCCAGCCGTGTGTGTCGGGCCCGTAGGCGCATTCGGCCTTGTAGAGACCGTTGGTCGTCTCGGCCAAGGCGTTGTCATAGGAATCGGCGACGGTGCCGATGCTGGGGCGGGCGCCGATCTCGTCGAGGCGTTCGGTGAATCGCAGCGACGTGAATTGCGATCCCGCGTCGGAGTGGGCCACGAGCCCGACCAGGCGGCGGTTGCCGCGTGAGCGGCGGGCCATCTCCAATGCGTCGAGGACCATCTCGGTGCGCATGTGCGAAGCGACGCGCCAGCCCACGATGCGGCGGGAGAACGCGTCCACGATGAAGCACACATAGGCCATGCCTGCCCGGGTCGCGACATAGGTGAGATCGGTCACCCACAACGCGTCGGGCCGATCCGCAGTGAAGTCGCGGTTGACCAGGTCGGGAGCGCGAACCGCGTCCCGATCCTGACGCGTGGTGAACATCTTGCGCCGCCGGCTGACGCCGCGTACGCCCAGCTCACGCATCAGCCGGGCAACCTGGTCCCGGCCGATCTCGTGACCCGCGCGCCGGGCGGCCTTCCACAGCTTGCGTGCCCCGTAGACCTTGCGGTTCGCGACCCACAACGCCAACAAGATCGGCATCCACACCGCGTCCGAGACCGCCCGCGCGGACGGCTCGCGCTCACGGCGCTTGGCCGCGTAGTACGTGCTCGGGGCCACCCCCAGCGCAGTGCAGATGGGCTCGACCCCGAGCTCGCCACGATGAGCGTCGACGAACGACACCGTCACCTCTGTGGGCGGTCGAGCCCCTTACGCGAAAAAAGCCGACGCCTTGCCCAAGATCTCGTTCGCCCGACGCAGCTCCCGGTTCTCGGCCTCCAGCGCCTTGATCCGCTCAGCCTGCTCGCTGTTCACACCAGGGCGCAACCCAGCATCGACCCCGGCCTGGCGCACCCACGACCGCAGCGACTCCACCCCGATCCCCAACTGGGCCGCGACCCGCTTCACCGTCCCGTGATCGGTGCCCAGCTCCTTGCGGAGCTGACGCACAGCACGCACAGCACGCTCCTTTTCCGCCTCGCTGTACCGACGCGTCGTCGGCTTCCCAGGCGACATCTCATGTGGCATGACTCCATCCTCGTATCCAAGATCAGGAGCCTTCAACCAACCCAGGGCGATTCATTCACACCGACCTACAGCTCATGGGCGAACCCCATCGAAGCGCACTTCGGGCCGCTGCGCGAGTTCGTGCTCAACAACTCCGACCACCCCGACCACACCGTGCTCACCCGCGCGCTGCACGCCTGCCTGCGCTGGCGCAACGCCAACAAACGCTCACCCGAACTGCTCGCAGCCCAACGACGCGAACGAGCCAGAACCCGCGCCGAAAAACAACACCGCTGGGGCAGACCCACCAAAGCAGCCGCATGACCAAAGCGCGCAAACGTTTACGGACACAGCACTAGCGCGCGTGGGATGCGAGTCAAGAGATCGGATTGCCATGCAGTTACTCGCCATCACCGAGTTGTGGGCACCGCACTCCGCAGCGATCTGCCACCGCACATGCCAAGTCACGGAAATCGCTATAGCAGTCTCGGACTGCATTGACGTGACCGCCGATTGCACCGTCGGCGGCAGTCAGTTTGAACATTGGTTTACGGGCACTCTGGGCGTACGGCATCAAGCTCCGATAGTGCTTGAGGGTCCCAAGACAGTGTTCGTCCGCGTCGACTGAAACACGACTAGCTCGCGGCTGATCGAGAACAGCGGTGCGGTATTCGCCCGGAATTGCATCCATCCAACGCGCGTATGCCTTCATCGGTCGATCCTGACGCACAGCGTGTTGCAGTACGACGTAGCCGATCGGGTCCATATCGCCGGCGGGAAGTTCGAGGCCGGCAAGGCCCGAGACGTTCTTTGCGTTGTCGAGGCGTTGTCGCCATTCGCGCCGCCAGCGTCGCAGTGCAGGGCCGAGATTGCGGAGCCCTTGCAGTGAGAAGAGATCGGGTGCGAGGGGCACCGCGACAAAGTCGGCGGCGATGAGGGCAGCTCTATTGATAGCGCCGAGATTGGGGCCCACGTCGATCAGTACGAGGTCGGCTTCGGCTTGGCGTTGTGCCTGCTGCAAGATTCGAGCAAATGCCGTAATGAAGCGGAACGGTCGGGCGTTGTCGCCAAGGGCCTGGGGCCACTGGCTCGAGAACTCATCCTCAGCCTGCGACAATGCCAAGTCACCCGCCAAGAGCGTCAGTGCGGGCGCGGGAATGAGAGTAGTGGGTGGGGCAATGTCGCCGGTGCCATCGATCAGGGGCACCAGCGATCCGTGCACCGTCTTCCGCGGGGCGTCGGGGCCCCACAGCCCCTCCATCGCGCGTTCCTCAAGAAACATGCTCGTCAGGTTCGCCTGTGGATCGAGGTCAGCGGCAACGACGCTGACCCCCAAGTCCGCGTACATCCATGCCAAGTGGTAGACGAGCGACGTCTTTCCGACGCCGCCCTTGTTATTGAAGAATGCAACTGCGGTCATCGAGTTGACCTGACAGTGACGTGCAACCGATGGTGCTCGCCATCGAATTCGGGATCTGGATTGCCGTTCTCGCGCAAGCTTCGCTTCGCCAAGGGGATGCCGATTCCGAAGCGCTGAGCGAAGCCGAGATTGTGCATGATTTCGGCAATGAGCTGGTTGCGATAACCGGTGACGCCTTCGTTCAGAGACTCGATGGTCATGCTGCCGAGGAGGCCGCCAGGGCTCTGGATCTCCACGCGGTCAGAAAACCAGGACAGCCGAGTTGGCGCGTTGCCCGCGTCGGGGCTGTAGCCGCGGTGCATGACAGCGTTGTAGGCAAGCTGACGCAGCGCTTCGATCGGATAGTCGGGAAAGCGCTGTTCGTGAGGACCCGACGTGATGTCGAGGCGGGTTTCGACGTTCAGTTCGATCAATCGACTGAGACCACCGAGCACATCGGCCAGCTGTCCGCCGAGCACGGTTTGGCTCTTGATCGGATCGGTTATCTCGGTCCCGTCAAACCTGACGAACTGCGCGTACGCGCCAGGAGACCAGTACAGAGGGTCACGGCCGAACGCCAGCAGCGCGCCATACGTCGGCTCGTCGTGTCGCAGCAAGCGCAGCGAGCGCAGCTGCTCTTGGAGGGTCCGCTGGTTTTCATCGAGCACGTCGGGAGCGATGGCGGACGGAAGGTACTGACGCCGAATGTAATCGGTGTCGAGGTCGGCAATTGTGGCGCCTGCCGCCGCACGGAGGTCGAACCCGATGTCCGCGGCGCGTCGTCGCTCGGCAAGAAGCTGTTCATCGGCGGCTGAAGCGAGGCGGACCGTAGGACCGATGCGCACCCACACTCGGCCCTTGTAACGAATCGGCGGTTCGGTTGCTGGCCGCACCGTTACCACGGCGACATCACATCCGTTCAAAGTGCGGCGCTGAACATCCAACGACGGCAGCGGCAGCATTCGGCCATTGTCACGGAACTCAGCGAGGCGCTTGAGCAGGTCGTCGTCGATCCGTAGGCCCTTGCAGCGACCGTCATCAGCAACGCCGATGATCACGACGCCTGGCCGGCCGTGTCCGGGCAGGTCGTTCGCGAACGCGCAAATGCTCTTGCTCACCTTCTCGGCTGCAGAACTCGACAGCGCTTCCTTGCGCTCGACCATGTCGGACTCGATGTCCGACATCATCCCTGCAAGTTCATTGTCGGTGTAACTGTCCGGCACCACAGCGCAGAGTACTTTGCCACGAGGCGCACCCGTCGTTGATCGGCCAGTCGAAAGCGGCGCCCAGGAGGGCTGCTCTCACAGTTCCGTTCCTTGCTGTCGTCGCCTTCCATGCACACAACAGCCATGGCAGCCTGCCTGGGACAAGCCGTAGTGTGTTTGCAGGTCGGATCGTCTCTGCGACGTCCCGGCTCTGCCGGACAACGAGGCCGCCACGCGAGGTTGTGATGTCTGAGTACTCCGCACCCATTGACGACATGCTGTTCGTCCTTGAACACGTGGCAGATCTGGGCGAGCTGGCCACCAGCGAGCGCTTCGCGCACGCAGATCTGGAGACCGCCGCAGCGTTGCTCGACGAAGCCGGCCGCTTTATGTCCGCTGAATTAGCGCCACTGAACGCCACCGGCGACCAGCAGGGGCTCGACTACAACGACGGCGTCATCACCCATCCCGACGGCTTCGCCGACGCGTATCGCAAGTTCGTGGACTCCGGCTGGAACGCCATGGGCTTCGATCCCGACTACGGCGGCGGCGGCATGCCGTGGTGCATCGGCCTCGCCGTCCAGGAAATGCTGACGGCGGCCAATATGGCGTTCAGCCTCTGCCCGCTGCTGACGCAGGGCGCCATCGACGCTCTCACCCACCACGCCGACGAAACCCTGCAGCAGACCTACCTGCCCAAGATGATCAGCGGCCAGTGGTCCGGCACGATGAACCTGACCGAGCCGCATGCCGGCTCCGACGTGGGTGCGCTCACGAGCCGGGCCGTCCCACAGCCCGACGGCAGCTACCTCATCTGGGGCACAAAGATCTTCATCACGTACGGCGAACACGAGTTGGCATCCAACATCATCCATCTGGTGCTGGCGCGCACACCCGACTCGCCGCCGGGGACTCGTGGCATCAGCCTGTTCCTGGTCCCCAAGTACCTCGTCAATCCCGACGGCTCACTCGGGGAGCGCAACGACCTGCGGGCGGTGTCAACCGAGCACAAGATCGGCATCCACGCCAGCCCCACCTGTGTGATGTCCTACGGCGACAACGAGGGTGCCGTCGGCTACCTCGTCGGCGCCGAGTGCGGCGGCATGCGGGCCATGTTCACGATGATGAACAACGCCCGCTTGTCGGTGGGCCTGCAGGGCCTCGCGCTCACCGAGCGGGCGTATCAGCAGGCGCGTGAGTATGCGTTGACGCGGCGACAAGGACGCGCCATCGGCGCTGAACTGCCGCCGGGCGAGTCATCACCGATCGTCGACCACGCCGACGTGCGGCGGATGCTGCTGACGATGCGCGCCAACGCCGAAGCCATGCGTTGCGTGATGTACCTGAACGCAGCCGCCATCGACCGGTCGATCGTGGCCACCGATCCCGATGAACGTCGCCTGGCCGACGAGCTCACGGCGATCCTGACGCCCATCAGCAAGGGCTGGGGCACCGACTTGGGCGTCGAAATGACCTCGCTGGGCGTGCAGGTGCACGGCGGCATGGGATACATCGAGGAAACGGGCGCCGCGCAGCACTGGCGCGACAGCCGCATCGCGCCGATCTACGAAGGCACGAACGGCATCCAGGCCGCCGATCTGGCCTTCCGCAAGCTGCCGCTCGGCGGTGGCGAAGCCATGGCTCGCCTGATCGGCGACATGGGCTCGATGGCCGCCACGCTTGCCGCCAGGGACAGCGCCGATCTGGCCGCAATCGGCGCTGCGTTGAGTGACGGCACGACTGCGATGGGCGAGGCGGCGATGTGGCTCGGCGGGCAGCTCTCTGGCGCGCCGAACGACGTGGCCGCCGGCTCCTCTCCGTTCATGCGGCTCGCTGGCGTGGTGGTGGGCGGCTGGCTGCTGGCGCGCAGCGCTCACACCGCAGCAGAGCTCTTGGCGCAGCAGGGTTTGACGGCCGAACAGGCTCGAGACGCTGCATCGACCGGCTCGAACACCGGGACCTCGCCGCAGTTCCTTGCCGACAAGATCGCGACGGCCCGCTTCTACGCCGACCAGATTCTGCCGACCGCTCGCGGCTTGGTGCCCGCCGTCACCGGCGGAGCCGAGCTGTTCTACGCGATTCCAGCTGAACGGCTCTGAGTGGCGGTGACCACAGAGGCGTCGATCAGCGGGCTGCGGGCGTTCTTCGAGCAGTCGGGGCCCGTCATCGTGGCCTTCAGCGGCGGCGTCGATTCGGCACTGGTGGCGTGGGCGGCCAACGACGTCCTCGGCGACGCTGCGCTCAGCGTGACTGCCGTCTCGGCGAGCCTCGCAACCGACGAAGCCACTGACTGTGCTGCCCTCGCAGCGGAGTGGGGCCTGCACTGGCGGACGGTCGAGACCGACGAGATGACCAGCGCCGCCTATCGAATCAATGACGCCGACCGCTGCTTCCATTGCAAATCCGCGCTGATGGACCAGCTCGAGCCACTAGCGGCAGAACGTGCTGCGATGGTGGTGCTGGGTGTCAACGTCGACGATCTGGGCGACCATCGGCCAGGCCAGCACGCTGCACGCGATCGGGGAGCACGCTTCCCGCTGGTCGAAGCCGGCTTCGCCAAGTCCGATGTCCGGCGCATCAGCGCCGAGCTGGGCCTGCGCACGTGGGACAAGCCCGCGGCGGCATGCCTCGCTTCCCGGCTGCCGTACGGAACGCAGGTGACGGTGCCGTTGCTGCGGAAGCTGGATCGTGCCGAGGCCGCACTGCGGCGCCTGGGCTTCGGTCAGCTGCGGGTCCGCGACTACGCAGATACCGCCCGGCTCGAATTGCCGCTCGAAGATCTCGCGGCAGCGATCACGCAACGTGAGGCCATCGTGGAGGCAGTTGCCGGGGTGGGTTATCGCTATGTCACGCTGGACTTGGAGGGATTCCGATCGGGGAACCTCAACGGCGCACTGACACCCGGCGAGTCGCTCGCCCAGTCCCAGGGGGCCCAGTCCCAGGGGGCCCAGTCCCAGGGGGCCCAGTCCCAGACGGCCCAGTCTCGGAGGGCACCGAGATGAGCACCGCGGGTCTCGGCACCGATCCGTCGGCTGCGACCACGCCGGCTGGAGTGCCTGCATCGCCGCATGAGGCAGCGACCACGCCGGCTGGATTGCCTGCGTCACTGCATGAGGCAGCGACTGTGCTCGCCGATCATGCGATAGCAGCACTTCCCGCGTGGGTCGAACGCTGCGTGGCCGAGGCGAGCGAGCCGCATGGCCCCGCTGTCGCAGCCGATCTGCGCGCGCCTGCGCACGCTGCGGGCGTGCGATGCGCGGCCGAGACCGGTCCTGCGCTGCGCGAGTTGCTCTTCACCGATGTCGACGCGCAGCACTCCACGCCGCTCAGCATCTTGCGCGACGCGGTTCGATTTCCGACCGAGGTGCTCCGAGCTGGCGGTGTCCCCGCCCCCGAACGCGATGAGTTCGACGCATCCCGGTTTCCTGACGATCCCTACGGCCTGACGCCGGCGTCGTTCGCAGACATCGAACCCGAGCTGGGACCCGTTGGCATCGTGTGGGGCGCCGCGAAGGCGTTCGAAGTGCTGCAGCGCCGGCGAGCGGGCCCACGGCGATGAGCGCGTTCGGCGACCGCCGCACCGCGCTGCTTGCGCGCACCGACATCGACGCCGTCGAGCTCCCTGCTGTGCTCTGCGACCTCACCGACGAGTGGCTCATCGAGCGATTCACCTCCGAGGTCGAGGCGTCCGCACGTGCCGACGACGCAGGCGTGGCACTTGTCGCGGTCGGCGGGTATGGGCGCAGCGAGCTGTGCCCCGGCAGCGATATCGACCTGCTCTTGCTGCACGACGAGGTCAACACCGGCGATCTGGCAGACCGTGTGTGGTATCCGATCTGGGACGAGAAGCTGAAGCTCGGCCACGCCGTGCGTTCGGTGGACCAAGCGCTGGAGCTCGCAGTCACCGACATCGACACAGCGACGGCGCTCACCAGCGCCCGTCATCTTGCCGGCGACGCCGGGCTGACGGAGCGGCTGCGGGCGGGTGTGCGCGATGACTGGCAGACCAATGCAGCGCAACGGCTCGAGGAACTGGAGCGAGCGGTCAGCCGCAGGCATCACCTCGGCGGCGAGGTTGCGTTCCTGCTCGAGCCAGATCTCAAGACCGGCCGCGGTGGCCTGCGAGATGTCCACGCAATCGGCTGGGCATCGCTCGCCGGCATCGATCTGCCCCCCGCCGACCAGGAACGGCTCGCAGCGGCCTACCAGACTCTGCTGCGCGCCCGGGTCGAGCTGCACCGCACGACGGGTCTGCGCAGCGATGTCCTCTCCGCTGACGACCAGGACGCGGTAGCGGAGCGGTACGGCAGCGTCGACGCCGACGCATTCATGGCCGATATCGCCCGAGCTGGCCGAGTCGTCGCATTCTTGTCAGACCAACTGTGGTCTCGGGCAGTTCGGCGTGCTGCGGCCACGTCCGCCGAGCCGCTGCAACCCGACATCGAAGTCGGCATCTCCGGGCTGTCCGTGCATGACGGCGAACTGGTGATCGACGGGGATCCTGCGACGGACGTCGTGTTGGTGCTGCACGCTGCAGTGCAATCGGCCCGCAAGAGGCTCCCGCTCAGCCGCTCCAGCCTGGCGAAACTCGCCGAGCGTCAGCCGCCGTTCCCCGAGCCGTGGCCCCATGGTGCACGCGACCTGTTCATCGAGTTGCTCGGCTGCGGCCATCGAGCAATCGGCGTCATCGAGTCGCTGGACTTCTTCGATGTCTGGACGCGCCTGTTGCCCGAATGGGCGCCGAATCGAAATCGCCCCCAGCGCTCGCGCTACCACCGCTTCACCGTTGATCGGCACCTGCTCGAAGCCGTTGCCGAAGCGGCGCGGTTCACCCACCGCGTGTCGCGCCCGGATCTGCTGCTCATGGGAGCGCTGCTTCACGACATCGGCAAGGGCTACCCCGGCGACCACACTCAAGCAGGCATGCGCCTCGCCGGTCCGATCGCCCGCCGGTGCGGTTGGAACGCCACCGATGCCGACACGCTGGTACGTCTCGTGCAGCACCATCTGCTGCTCACCGACGTCGCGACGCGTCGCGATCTGGGAGATCCGCTGACCGTCACGACGGTGGCCCGCGCAACGGGGACCCCCGAATTTCTGGAACTCCTGGCGGTGATGACCGAGGCCGACTGCACTGCCACCGGCCCGATGGCCTGGGGAGGCTGGACGGCAAGCCTCGTCTCCTCGCTCGTGGAGATGACGACGGAGCACCTCAGCGGATCCGACCCGGCACCCACCCGCCACCGGCGCCTGCTCACCGACGAGGTCGTCGAACTGATGGCGGCAGGAGAGACTGCGCTGCGCGTCGACGGCGACATGCTCACCGTCGTTGCGCCCGATGAGCGTGGCCTGTTCAGCAGAGCTGCAGGCGTGCTGGCGTTGCGTGGCCTCGACGTTCTCCAGGCTGATGCGTATTCCAGCCCTGCAGGCATGGCCGTGTCGAGCTTCCGCATCGTGCCGCCTGACACTCCAGTCGACTGGGACCGCGTGATCTACGACGTGCGCCGTTCGCTGCGCGGCCACCTCGCGCTCGAAGCGCGCATCGCCGAGCGAGCCCGCGTGTACCGGCGTCGCCGAGCGCTCTCAGCGACTCGCGCCGCCACCACGATCACATTCGACGCCGAGTCGGCCACCAGCGCGACGATTGTGGAGGTGCGCACCGAGGACCACATCGGCGTGCTGTACAAGGTGACTCGCGTGCTGGCCGAGATGGGTCTTGACATTCGCTCCGCGAAGATCCAGACGCTCGCGAACGAGGTAGTCGACGCGTTCTACGTCGTCGGTCCCGACGGGCCGGTCATCGACCCCGCACACCAGCGAGAGGTGGAGCTGGCCCTGCGCCACGTCCTGACTGCCTGAACGGTCTGAACGACAGGCTCACTCTGGTTCTTGCTGGCGCAAACAATCACTCTGGTTCTTGCTGGCGCAAGAACTGCTCCAGTTCGCTCATGAGGGCGTCTGGGTTCTCGACCATTTCGCTGAAGTCTTCGACGGCTTCGGCGGCGGACTCTTCGAGGATCTGCTGCGCGTACTGGGCCAGCGTGTTGTCGCCGGCAACGAGTTCGTCGATCTGGCGGCCGTAGTTGGCTGCGGCGCTGTGCAGTTCGGACTCGCCGAGGGTGACGCCCAAGAACTGCGCCACCCGCTCGGCCAACGCGAGCGCCGCTTTGGGGGACGGATAGTTGTGGACGTACGTCGGCACGGTTGCCCAGAACGACACGCTGGAGAACCCGGCCCGGTGGCACGCGTCGTTGAGCACGCCGATGATTCCCGTCGGTCCCTCATAGGTGGATTGGCGCAGACCCATCGTGAGATTCAGGGCAGCGTTATTGGATGCGCCCACGACATTGACCGGGGCGTTGTGATGCGTGTCGGTCAGCAGCGCGCCCAATGTCACGACCGTTGACACGCCCAGCGTCTCTGCCGTCTCGACAACGACATCGCAGAACGTGCGCCAGCGGAGCCGGGGCTCGACCCCCAGCATCGTGACCAGCGGCCGGCCGTCGTCGAGCTCGCCGACCCGCACCTCGGGCCTGGGCCAGTCGATGTGTCGCTCGCCGTCGGTGAGGCGCACGCTGGGCCGTACCGAGGCAAAGTCGTAGAAGTGCTCGGGGTCCACCTGTGCCACTGGATGGCTGCGGAAGCGGCGTCGCAAGAACTTCGCCGATTCGGTAGCAGCATCGCCGGCGTCGTTCCATCCCGAGAAGGCCGCGATCAGCACGGCGTCGGAGAGTTCAGGTCGCTTCAGCCAGTCAAGATGACCCACGGCGGCGAGGCTACCTGCGCCCTTGCCGCGCGGCCTATTGACCACGGGAGTGCTGTGCCGCGGGCCCGTGCGTACGATGCGCGCAGTGACTAATGGCAGCACCGTCTCCTCTGGTTCCGCCGGGCTCGACGGATTCGTCATCGAGGTTTGCGAGCACGTCGACGACGAGCTGGTTGCGGCGTATGCGCGCCTGCACCCCCAGCTCTCGCGCTCGTCGCCCTCACCGCACGCCGAGGCGCTGGGGCGGATCGTCGCCCACGAAGCCAACACGGTGCTGGTGGCCCGAGAGGGCATACCGGGCGGCGAGATCATCGGAGCCATGGTGCTGGTGCTGTACCCGCTGCCGAGCGGCCTGCGAGCCTGGATCTCCGACGTTGTCGTCGATGCCACCGCCCGGGGGCGCGGCGTCGGCGCAGCGCTGAACCTGCGTGCCGTCGAGATCGCCCGCGCCGCCGATGCACGCACGGTCGACTTGACGTCTCGCCCCGACCGTGACGCAGCCAATCGCCTCTACGCCCGGCTGGGTTTCAAACGACGCGCGACGAACGTCTACCGACTCGATCTCGAAAGCGATCCTGAACGGTGAGTTCACTACTGTGGCGCGGCGTACCAACCCCACTCCGCAGGAGGCGTCGCCGTGGAACCTGACAGCATCAATCTGGGTTTGCTGGTGCTGCGAGTCATCGTCGGCGTGGTGCTTGCACTGCATGGCATTGCCAAGTTCCGGGGCGGCATCGCAGGCGTCGGCCGATGGTTTGAGTCCGAGGGTCTGCGACCTGGGAAGCTCCACGCGTACCTGGCCGCGCTGACCGAGATCGGAGCAGGCTTCGGGTTGGCGCTCGGCCTGCTGACACCGATCAGCGCGATGGCGTTCATCGGGGTGATGACAACCGCCGGGTGGGTCGGCCACCGCACGAACGGCTTCTTCATCATCCGCGAGGGCTGGGAGTACGTGTTCGTGCTGGCCGCCGCCGCAGCAGCTGTCGCTGCGACCGGTCCAGGTGAGTGGTCCCTCGACAACGCCATCGGCATCGACTGGAGCGGTCCGGTGTGGTTTGTGGTGGCCATCGCGGGAGGCGTGGCTTCGACGCTGCTCCTGCTGGCGACCTTCTACCGGCCCAATGCGCCGGCTGACCCTGGTTGACACAGCTTGAAACAGCCGCTTCGCACTGCGCTTCGAACGCGGCTGGCCGGCTTCGGGGCCGTGTCTTTGGGCACCGTCGTGTTCACCCAAGGCGTGCTCTTCGTGGCGTACGGCGTGCTGGGCTGGCCCGGCGTGGTCGCCAACGTCGTGGCGGTCTGCGTGGCGGCACTGCCTGCGTACCTCGCCAATCGCCGCTGGGTCTGGCGACGAGCGGACCGGCACTCGGTATCCCGCGAGATCCTGCCCTTTTGGGCTTACAGCCTTGCGGGTCTGGCGGCCTCGACCGTGCTCGTCGCACTCGCCGATCGCGCCTGGGACGCTCCCGTAGCGGTGATGGCGGCCAATCTGGCCGGCTTCGGGGCGTTGTGGATCGGAAAGTTCCTGCTGCTCGATCGGGTGCTGTTCGCTCGCGATGACGAGACCGCGTCATGACACCCGAGCTGGCTGCACTGGCTCAGAAGGTCAAGGGCTTTATGCCTCATGACGAAGGTCTCGCGTTGTACCGCGCCGGGTGCGAGGTCGCGGCATCCGGCCCGCTCGTCGAAATCGGGTCGTATTGCGGCAAATCGGCCGTGTACCTCGGTGCTGCTGCGGCCACCGCCCGGAGTGTGCTGTTCACCATCGACCACCATCGCGGTTCGGCGGAGATGCAGTCAGGCTGGGAGCACCACGACGCCGAACTGGTTGACGAGCGAACCGGCCGCATGGATTCGCTGCCGATGCTGCGTGAGACCCTTGCGGCGGCGGGCCTCGAGGACTCGGTGATTGCCATCGTGGGCGACTCTGTGACCGTCGCCTCGTACTGGGGTGAGGCCGCGCTGGTCTTCATCGATGGCGGACACGGCAGCGAGGCGGCGCACGCTGACTACGACGCGTGGTCCCCCAAGGTCATCCCTGGCGGCCTCCTCGCCATCCACGACGTCTTTGTGGATCCCGCTGACGGGGGCCGGCCGCCCTACGAGATCTGGCTGCGCGCTCTCGAAGATGGCTTCACCGAGCACGCGGCGCACGGCAGCCTGCGAGTCCTCCGCAGGCCCTGAGACTGTGTTCTTGGCGCCTCAGCGGGGCGGACGCTCGGTTCGCTGTGCGACGCCGGGGCGTGAACGGGCACTCGGTGCTGCTGCTGGCCGAAGCGCGGGTGGCGTGCTGACGAGTGCGCCGGCGGCCGGGGTCCGGCGCTCGATGGCATCGGCGGCGAGCAGCACGGCCGCGGCGGTGTAGGTGGATGTCTCGTTGTGCGGGAAGGTCTTGGCCTGTGGCACGACCCACCCGGTGTAGTAGGCGCCGTGTTCGGTCCGCAGCGCCGATGTGGCCGCGAACAGGCGGCGCGCGGTGGTCTCGTCACCCGTGCGCACGTAGGCCAGAGCGCATTCGCACGTTTCCGCCGCGGTCACCCACGGCTGATCGGCCACGCACCGCACCCCGTGATCGCCCAGCAGGAACTTCGGTGCGCCCGCAGCAAGGTGCGCCCGCGCTTGGGCGCCCCCCAAAGCGCCGCACAGCACCGGGTAGTACCAATCCATCGCCCACCGGTCCTTGGGCTCGAAAGAATCGGGTCGGTGACGGATGAGCTGGCAGATGCGCTGTGCTGTGCGGTCCCACTCGGGGCGCTGGTGTCCGAGCAGTGCCGCCAGCGCGCTGGCGCACCGCAACGCGTGGACAACCGACGACGAGCCGGTGAGCAGGGCATATGGCCACGGTGTGCCGTCCGCGTGCACGGCCCATGGGATGTGACCGCTGGGCTTGCGCAGGCCGACGACGAAGTCGAGGGCGCGCTCGACCACCGGCCACATGGTCTCGACGAATCCGAGATCGGCGACGGACAGCCAGTGGTGCCACACGCCAACAGCGACATAGGCGCAACAGTTCGTGTCCACCTTGCGGTCTTCGACGCCGTGGGCGGTGTAGTAGTTGTGCCAGCTCCCGGCGTCGTGCTGATTCGCTGCGAGCCACTCGTATGCCGTCTCGGCAGCCGCGTGCCGGCCGGCGGCCGCAAGCGCCATCGCTGACTCGATGTGATTCCACGGATCAGCGTGGCCGCCTTCGAACCACACGATGAGGCCGTCGTCGGTCTGGCACGACTCGATGAAGTCGGCGGTGGCGGAGATCTCGGCATCGGTGAGCAGGGGGTGGGTGAGTCGCTCCGCGCCGGTGCCGCTCGTGAGCGTCGCTGGCTGGCGCCGGTGCGAACTCTCGGCGACCGAGCGCTGCTGCGTCGAGGTGGTGGCCCACGAGCGGTCAGCCCGCATGGCTCGTCTCCAGTTGTTCGGGCGACGCTGCGGGCCGGGGTGCGGTTGGCTGGCAGAACTGCGGGGCCTTGTACGCGTACAGCACGAGCGACTTGGGCAGCACCAGGTTCAAGAAGCGGTCGAGTGTGCGTGTCAGCTTCGGTGCCTCGGTGATGTCCCACACCAGCAGCCGGTGGTACGCCTTCACCAGCCGGTGGTCGTTGTCTTGGGGACCAACCACACAGCGCAGCCACCAGTACGGCGTGTGAAGGCCATGCGCGCCGTGGCTGTCGCTCACCGAGAGCCCGGCGGCGGACAGTTTCGCCCGCAATTCGTCTGAGCCGTAGATGCGGACATGGCCATCGGGCACCGCGGGCGCGTGATAGTCGCTGCTGAGGGCCCAGCAGACACGCTCCGCGGCTTTGGCGGGGACGGTGACCGCGATGGTCCCGCCGGGGCGCAGCACCCGGGCGAGTTCGGCGATGGCGGCTTCGTCGTCGACGATGTGCTCGAGCACTTCCGCAGCGATGACGCGGTCGAAGGCGCCGTTGGGATACGGCAGCGCTGTCGCATCGGCCAGCACTGCGTGATTCGACGCCGAGCCGCTGTCGTCGTTGTGGTCGGTGGCCTGGTTTGCACTATTGCCGTTGCCTCGGCCGCCGCTTGACGCCTCGAGGTCGGCCTGTGTTGCCATGGCCGCGAACATCGCGGTCACCGAGCGCAATTCGGCGTGGTCCCGATCCGAGGCCACCGTGACGCAGCCACGGCGCGCGCTCTCGAAGGCGTGGCGGCCCGCGCCGCAGCCGAGATCCAGCACCCGATCGCCCCGCCGGGCCCCGAGACGTTCATAGTCAACGGTGAGCATCAGCGTCTAGGAGGCCGAGCGCAGCATCCGACGCTGTCGAGCGGGTGAGGGCTGGCCGGCCAGCAGTGCCCGGTAGTGCTCGACGGTGTGCTGAGCGGTCGCAGTCCACGAGTAGTTGGACTTCACCCGCTCACGACCTGCCGCGCCGACCGTGGCGCGCAGGCTGGGCTGGCTGAGCGACCAGCCGATGCGCGCTGTGAGCGCTTCGGTGTCGCCCGGCGGCACCTGCAAGCAGGTCTCGCCGTCGGGTCCGGTCACTTCGGGCAACGCGCCGCCGGTGGTGGCGACGAGCGGAACGCCGCACGACATCGCTTCGATAGCGGGGAGCGAGAAGCCCTCGTACAGCGACGGCACCACCGCCAGCTGGGCCTCGTTGTACAGCTCGACAATGCGTTCATCGGTCACGCCGCTCACGAATTCGACGCTGCCGCTCAAGCCGAGCTCGTCGATCAGACGGCTCGCGGCCGAATCATCCTTCGGACGCCCGATGACGACGAGGTGCAGCTCGGGATCTTCGGTGCGGAGCTTGGCGAGCGCCTCGAGCAGGTATGCGAGGCCCTTCATCGCAACATCGGCACTGGCTGTGGTCATCAGTCGTCCCCGCACCGGCACGGAGTCGGGCAGTGGGCGGAAGTGCGCGGGATCCACGCCGACGTGGGTGATGTGCAGGCGCTCGGGACGGACGCCGTGGTCCGCAACGATGTCGTCGAAGCTGTTGCGCGACACCGTGACGATGCGGTCGAGTCGCTTCGCCACCCGCGATTGCATCTTGGTAAAGGCGTAGAAGCGGTTCAGTGCGAAGCGCTTGCCCGACGTGGGCGCGTGGGCTGTCTCGAGCCGCCGATCGACGGTGATGGGGTGGTGGATCGTGCCGAGGACGGGCATGCCGGCGCGGCGCAGCCAGTCGATGCCGTAGCCGAGGCACTGGTTGTCGTGGATCAGGTCGAAGTCGTCGATGCGCCCGCGCAGTGCACCGAAGGCTCGCAGGCTGAACGTCAGCGGCTCGGCAAATGACGCGGTGCACGTGATCGCGTACTCCAGCACGTCGATCAGGGAGCGGAACTCGGCGAGCTTCGGGACCCGGAACGGATCGGGCATTCGGTACAGGTCGAGGCTCGGCAGCTCGGTGAGCTTGATGCCGGGTTCCAGATGCGGGTAGGGAGGACCGCTGAACACCTCGACGCTGTGCCCGAGGGCTGCGAGCTCGCGTGACAGGTGCCGGACGTAGATGCCCTGGCCGCCCACGTAGGGGTGTCCGCGATAGGTGAGCAGGGCAACTCGCAGCGACCCCGACGCCGCGGCGCGCGAGGTCTGCGCCCGTCGGGTCTGTGGGTCGGCGACCATTGCAGCCTCCGCCCGCCGACGAGGCCTGTGTGGGTCAACCTCGTCGTGGGGTCGACCTGATTCGCCGCGGGTTGGGTGAGGCTACCGACGGGCCCGCTGCATCAAGTCACGGCGTCGTCGGGGTTCGGCTGCGTCGCCGTGCCCACGCCGGGTGTGCTTGCTGTGGGTGTGCTCGCGATGAGACCGCCCCGGTACCGTTCGCAGCTCATGGCTGGCTCTGATGTGCTGCCCGAAGACCACCCCAGCCGTCGACTGGCCGACAGCGCCTACCTGCGAGCAGCGCGATGCGAGCTGACGCAGCGGGTGCCCGTGTGGTTCCAGCGCCAAGCGGGGCGATCACTCCCCGAGTACCGGGCGCTGCGCGGCCCCGGCAGCATCCTGGACGCCATCGCCGATCCTGCGACCGCGGCGGAGATCACGCTGCAGCCGGTGCGGCGCTACGGCGTGGATGCCGCGGTGCTGTTCTCCGACATCGTCGTGCCTGCCGCCGCCATCGGATTCGGCATCGACGTCGTCCCGGGCGTCGGCCCCGTCGCACCCGAGCCGCTGCGTCGGCGCGCCGATCTCGATCGCCTGCCGCCCCTCGATCCCCAGGCGCACACGCCTTACGTGCTCGAGACCGTGCGCTTGCTCGCTGCGCAGCTCGAAGTGCCGCTTATCGGCTTCGCAGGAGCACCGTTCACGGTGGCCAGCTACCTCATCGAAGGCCAGCCGTCTCGTCAGCATCTGCTGACGAAGGCGCTGATGCACGCCGATGCGGCGCTGTGGCACGACCTGATGGAGCGGCTCGCCGGGATAGCGGTGGCGTCGATGCGGTCCCAAGTGCTCGCGGGCGCCAGCGCCGTGCAGTTGTTCGATTCGTGGGCGGGGGCATTGGCACCCGCGGACTATGCCGAATTCGTGGCGCCGCACAGCAAGCGGGTGTTCGACGAGCTGGCCGACCTGGGCGTGCCCCGTGGACATTTCGGCGTGGGCACCGGCGAGCTGCTCGACCAGATGGCCCGAGTTGGAGCCGACGTTGTCGGAGTCGACTGGCGCGTGCCGCTGGGCTTGGCGCGCCAGCGTGTGGGGCCCGACGTGGCGCTGCAGGGCAATCTGGACCCAGCGCTGTGCCTGCTCGATTGGCCGACGGTTCGCACCGCCGCTGATCGCATTCTTGGCGAAGGCACCGCTGCGCCCGGCTACATCTTCAACCTGGGCCACGGCGTGCTCCCCGAGACCGACCCCGCAGTGCTCGAACGCCTCGTCGATCACGTTCATGAATTCGACCCTCACGGCTTCGACCTCGCCGAACGTCAGCCGTCGAACGCAAGCCAGCGGGAGTGAACTCGCCAACGCCGACGTCTTCGGGCCGTAATCCCAGAGTGCCCAATCCCAGAGTGATAGTCATCGGCGGCGGGGTGACCGGTTTGACCGCCGCATATCGCCTGTTGCACCCCGACGGCGGCGCTGAGCCTGCGCCCGACGCGCCCGACGTCGTGCTGCTCGAATCAACAGACCGTCTCGGCGGCAAGATCCTCTCGACGCCCTTCCTGGGACGGTCAGTCGACGAGGGTGCTGATGCGTTCCTCCTGCGCGTGCCGTGGGCCTCGAATCTCTGCGCAGAGCTGGGCATCTCGACGGAGTACATCTCGCCGGCCGCGTCGGGGGCTTCGGTGGTGCACGGCCGCGCCGCCGAGTCCCATACCGAGCTCGGGTCGTCCCCGTTGCCTGACGGGTTGGTGGCAGGCGTGCCGACGCGGCTCGGGCCGCTGTGGCGGTCACCCCTGCTGGGACGATCCGCAGCGCTGCGCGCCGCCATGGACTACGTGCTGCCCCGCACTCGGATGCACCGCGGATCGGCCGCGAGCGTGGGTGACATCGTGAGCGCTCGCCTTGGTTCTGCCGTGGCGGCGCGGGTCGTCGACCCGTTGCTCGGCAGCATCAGCGCGGGCGATGTCAACCGCATCGACGCGGCAACCTCTGCGCCGATGCTGGGCACCGCACTCGGACGCAGCCGCTCGTTGATGCGAGGCCTGCGCGCTGTCCAGCCTGCCCCGACGGGGGCGTCGGGCGCTGTGTCTCCTGCCCCGATCTTTGCCAGTTTTGCCGGCGGCATGGGCAAGCTCGTCGACACGCTGAGAGAACGGATCACCCGATGCGATCTGCGGCTCGGCGTCGATGTCCGAGCTGTGCGCCGTGCCGAGCTGGACGAGTTCGAATCTGGGCGCCCGCTTGTGGTCGAAACAGCGACGCAGACGTTGGATGCCGACGCTGTGATCGTCACAGCTCCCGCACACGCGGCAAGCCGGATGCTCGCCGCAGCTCCCGCCGCCGCTGACGCACTCGGACGCATCGACTACGCCTCCGTTGCGGTCGTCACGCTCGGCGTGCGGGCGCAGGACGTGGAGGGCGAGTTCGCCGAAGCCGGCTTTCTGGTGGCCCGCAGCACGGGGCTGCTCACCACTGCGTGCAGCTTCGGCACCAGCAAGTGGCCGCAATGGTCTGACGGGGAACATGTGGTGTTGCGGGTTTCGGTCGGTCGAGATAACGACGACCGCCACACCAAGATGTCCGACATCGAGTTGCGCGACGCACTGATCGCCGAGCTGTCGCGCCTGCCGACGCTTCGCGCGCTCGGCGACCGTCCCGACGCCGTTGCCGATTGGCGCGTGTCGCGCTGGGAACGCTCGTTGCCGCAGTACCGCCCGGGCCACAGCGACCTGATCGATCGGGTCGATTCGGCACTGGCTCACGACCTGCCCGGCGTCGTCGTCGCAGGTGCGGCGTGCCGCGGCCTCGGCATCCCCGCGTGCATCCGAGGAGGCGACACCGCAGCAACGACGACAGCTGAGCGTCTTCGTTCGGCTCGGGCCGGCGCATCGCGGTGAGCCGGACGTTGCGCCGAACGCCGCTGGTGCGGCTCGCCCTTGCCGGTGTGCTGGGCGCGCTGACAATGCTGTCGCTGCCGCCGTGGGGGCTGTGGCCGCTGGGGCCGGTCGGCTTCGGCCTCTGGCTTCGCTTCTGCGACCCGGGCCCCGACGGCGGCCGCTGGCGAGATCGTCTGGCATCCGCGTGTGCCTTCTGGCTGGGCGCCTACCTGCTGGGCCTGTTCTGGATGACCGAGCTGACCGTGCCCGGCTGGGCCGCGGCGCTGCCGGTCGAGACGCTCATCATGGCGTTGCCGACATCGATCATTGCCAAGCGCGGAACGTGGCGAATGGTTACCGCAGCCGCAGCGCTGGTGGTGGGCGAGGCGGCGCGTTGGACCGTTCCCTTCGGCGGCGTGGCTATGTCGAACTTGGCGTTGGGCCAGGTCGACGGTCCCTGGCTGGCGGTGGCGTCGGCGGCGGGATCGCTCGGAATCATCGCCGTCGTCGGCGTCGGAGCGGTCTTCGTTGAGCGCCTGTGCGCACGCGAATGGGTGCAGGTGTGGCAACCAGCCCTCGTGCTGACGGTCGTGTCGGTGGCCGTGCTGGCCGTGCCCGACACCGCAGTCAGCGCCACGATTGACGCGGCGGTGGTACAGGCCGGCGGCGAGCTGGGCACCGATGTCGGAACACCGCAGCGCAGCGTCCGGCTGCGACATCTGGCGACCACCGCGGAGTGGTCGGGCACTGCGGATCTCATGGTGTGGAGCGAAAGCAGTACATCCAGCGACGGCCCGCTCGAAGAGTCACCGCGTCTCGCAGAGCTCGAGGCGCTCGCGTCCGAGCGCGACCTCGTGCTTGTCGCCAACTTCTACGAGCGCACCGCCGATGAGAGCCCCCCACGCTTTCGCAACGCGACAGTCGCGGTCGGCCCGTCTTTTGGCCTGACCGATCGCTACGACAAGGCCCACCTCGTCCCGTTCGGTGAGTACGTGCCGCTGCGCGGCCTCGTCGAGCCATTCGCCGACCTCTCGCTGATTGCGCGTGAGGCGATCGCCGGCGAGGGTCCCGGCGTTGTGAAGACGCCGCTCGGCGACGTGGCCGTCGCCACGTCCTACGAGATCTACTTTCCCGGCCTTGTGCGCGCTGGTGTGCGAGCCGGCGGCAGCATCGTGGCCAATCCCACGCTGGCTTCCTCGTACCGAAGCTCGGTGGTGCCCTCCCAGTCGCTGGCAAGCGCCCGGCTCCGCGCTGTCGAGACCCGCAGATGGGTCCTGCAAGCCTCGACCACGGGATACAGCGCCATCGTGGCGCCCGACGGGACGGTCACCGCGCGCAGCGAGCTGCGCGAACCGGCGGTGCTGGTGGCTCCGGTCGAGCTGCGTACGGGTACGACGCCCGCCGTCGCGCTGGGCATGTGGCCGCTCGCAATCGCCGCCGCTGCGGTCCTGGTGTGGCGCGGTCTGCGCTTGGGCGACCACTAGCCTTAGTAGGCCGTTTTTCGGCGGATGAGTCCTGTGAGGCAGGTTCGAGACACAGCGTGAGCCATCCTGAAATCTCCGCAGAACAAGCCCAAATTGATCGGGCGTACGAGCTGCTGGAAGCGTCGCGGCAACGCGCGACACGGCTGCGTGACATGGTCGAAGTAGGGCGCGGCGGCACGACACAGGCGCGGTTCGAACGAGATGTCATCGAGGAAGCCGTGGTCGGGCGACTCAGCCAGCTCGAACTGGGCTCGTCCTCGTTGGTGTTCGGACGTATCGACCGGCCGTCGAAGGCAACTGCGGCAAACGAGACGGCACAGCAGCGCACCTTGACCGCATCGAACGAGACCTTCTACATCGGCCGGCTGGCGGTCGCCGACGAGCGTCGAGAACCTGTTGTGGTCGACTGGCGGGCGCCCGTCGCCGAGCCATTCTTTCGTGCGACTGGCGGCGATCCGCTCGGGCTCCTGCGACGCCGCCACTTCGTGTGTCGAGGACGCGAGCTGGCGGACCTCGAGGACGAGGTGTTCGATCTCGACGCGTTCGGCGACGCTGCGGGCCCCCAAGGTTCGGGCCACAACGGGCTGACCGCCCACGGCGCGCTGTATGCAGCGCTCGAAGAGCACCGCGACGGTCAGCTGAAGCAGGTCGTTGCCACGATTCAGGCCGAGCAGGACGAGATCATCCGCAGTCCGCGCAAGGGCATTCTCGTGTGCCAGGGCGGGCCGGGCACCGGCAAGACGATCGTGGCGCTGCACAGAGCCGCGTACCTGCTGTACACGTACCGGTTTCCGCTGGCCGGCCAGGGCGTGCTGGTCGTCGGCCCGAACCGGCTGTTCCTGCGATACGTCGAGCGTGTCCTGCCCAGCCTCGGCGAGGTCGGCGTGCACCTGTTCGTGCTCGCCGACCTGCTCAACGAGCTGTTTCCCGAGGTCCGGGTGCGCCTCGGCGACGCGCCCGAGGTGGCGCGTACCAAGGGCGACGCCCGCATGTCGCAGTTCATCGCCAACGCGCTTGCGGATCGACAGCGCAAGCTCCGTCGCGGCCTGCGGCTGGACTTCGGGCTGGGATACCTGACGTTGCGGGTCGACGAGTCCCGCGCCATCGTGTCCGAGGCCCGCCGACGCTTCCGCCAGCACAACGCAGGCCGCGCCTACGTCGAGCAGGAGGTCTACGCGGCCATGTCGGCGTCGCATCGGCGCCGGCCCCACCCCGCAAAGCTGCGCGAGCGCGTGTCACGTCACCCCGATGTGATGGCGGCGTTCGAACGCATGTGGCCGCTGCTGACGCCTGCGCAGCTGCTGCGCGACCTCTACAGCTCGCGGGCGCTGTTGCGCTCGGCCGCCTCGGGGTTCCTCCCCGAAGCCGAGTGGGAATCGCTGTACCGGCCCCGCGGCGACAGCGAGGCCTCCTACCAGTGGAGCGACGCGGACGTGCCGCTGCTCGATGAGGCCTACGCACAACTCGGCCCGCACACCCGCTCGAAGCGACGGCGGAACGACAGCGGCATTCGCACGTACGGTCACATCGTTGTCGACGAATGCCAGGACCAGCCGCCGATGGCGCTGCGCATGATCGCCCGCCGATCGCTGAATGGCTCGATGACCGTGGTCGGCGACATCGCCCAAGCCACGTCCGCGCACGCTCCGACCGACTGGCACGAAGTGCTGGCCCATCTGCCGACAGCCTCAGTGGCGCCCCGGCTGGCCGAGCTGACGCTCAGCTATCGGATCCCTCAGCCCAGCCTCGATCTCGCGAACCGTGTGCTCGCCGCAACGGCTCCACAGCTCGCCCCACCAGCAGCGGTACGCATCGCGGGCGCACCGCCCCGATTCGTGGCCGCAGACGCCGAAGCCATCGCATCCGCAGTCTCCCAAGTCGTCAAAGAAGAGACCGAAGCGCTCGGCGGCGGGAACCTGCTCGTCGTCTCGCCGTCAGGGCTCATCGACGAGATCACTTCGGCGTTCACAGAGGCCGGATTGGATTTCGGCCGTGCGACCGCTGCAAGCCGCAACACCACCGGAGCGCTGCACCCGCGCGTCACGCTGGCGCCCGTTCACCTCTGCAAAGGACTCGAGACCGACGGGGTGGTGGTCGTCGAGCCCAATGCCATGGTTGCCGAAGAGCCCCAGGGCTTGCGCGCCCTGTACGTGGCGCTGACCCGTGCCACCAAGCGCGTCGCGGTGGTCTGGTCGCAACCGCTGCCCGATCCGCTCCATGCTGGCGTTGCCGCGTGCAACACTGACGCAACCGCCCCAAATGAGAGAGTCTCGGGAGATTCACATGGCTGACGTCACGGTGCAGGTATTGAACAACGGACCGCTCTTGGTCAAAGGAACCTGCGCGGTCACTGACCACGTGGGCAACACCGTCGCCGACAGCGACTCGGTGGTGGCGCTGTGCCGCTGCGGCATGTCGTCCTCGAAGCCCATGTGCGACGGCACCCACAACACCGGCTTCGACGGCACGCTCAATCCGCCCAGCTAACGCGCCTCGCCGTCGGTCGCACGGCGGCCCGCTATTCGCGCATGACATCGGCCTCGAGCGTGTAGCTGTTGCGGCGTCCTCGGCGCAGCTCGAGCCCGCTGTCGTGAAGTTCGTGGTGACAACGGGTGCACAGCAGCGCGAGGTTGTCGATGTTCGTTGACCCTCGGTGCGGCGCTTGCCAGGGGACAAGGTGGTGGGCCTCGCACCAGTTCGGGGTTGCCTCACATAGCACGCAGTGCCGATCGCGAGCAACAAGGGCACGCCACTGGGCATCGGTGACGGTGCGGACCCGGCGGCCGTGCCACAGCGGTTGGCCGTCGCCGTCGAATATGACGCCGAAGATGTCCGCACCGCACGAAAGGCGTTCGAGTTCGCGCAGCGGGATCGGTCCGGTGCCGGCAATCTCGCAGCGCGCCCACTCGTCGCCCCGACGGCCTTCACGTCAGCGACGATGACGACCTGATTGCGTCGCCGTGGCGCGTTCGGGGCATCGAATCGCCGGTTTGGCAAAGTTGCGCCGCGAGCGCAATCGCCATCGCATTCAGGTACCGCGATGTCGGCAGGCAGATGGGCGAGGTGTTCGCGCGCCAGCGGTGCCCGGGGTTCGGCTCCCCAGAAGTCGCGTAGTTCGGGCCAGAGTCGATCTTCCTCCTCGTCGAGGCAACGGCGGCTGGCGCGGTGCGCGTCGAGATCGATGAGTGCGACCAGTGCGTCGAGTCGGCAATGGGCGTAGCTGCGCGGCTCGACGGCATCGGGGCGCTGGTCGCGTTTGTCGACTTCACTGAAGCGCTGCGCCACGTCGTCGATGACGGCGCGGAATGTGGCACCGGTGGCTGGGTCCATGAGCGCGGTGGCCTTGATCATGCCGTCCGCGGTGCGCGTGATCGGCTTGGATTGTCGGTGATTCGAATGCGCACACCATCCACCTCTGACGACGTCGCAGCCGGGCGGCGCAACAGCCATCCTGCGCTGAGCGCGTTCTCGACGCCGACCGCGGAGTGGTTCGCGACGACGTTCGCTGCGCCGACGGAATGCCAGGTGGCCGGGTGGCGCACCATCGCCGCCGGCCAGCACTGTCTCATCGCGGCGCCCACCGGCTCGGGCAAGACCCTCGCAGCGTTCCTGTGGGCCATCGACCGGATCATGAGCGAACCCGAGCCCGCCCGAGCTGAGCGCACCCGGGTGCTGTACCTCTCGCCGCTGCGAGCGCTCGCGGTCGACGTCGACAAGAACCTGCGGGCACCGCTGCGCGGCATCAGCTTGGCGACCGAGCGCCTCGGCATCGAGGTGCATTTGCCGACGGTCGGCGTGCGCACCGGGGACACCAGTGCGGCGGAGCGGCGGCGGTTGGTGACCCGGCCGCCCGACATCTGCATCACGACGCCCGAGTCGCTGTACCTCATGCTGACGTCGCAGGCGCGCGAGACGCTGCGATATGTGCGATGGGTCATCGTCGATGAGATCCATTCGGTCGCGGCGACGAAGCGGGGCACGCATCTAGCGCTCTCCTTGGAGCGACTGTGCGAGCTGACTGCGGAGAAGACCGGAGGGGCTCCTCAGCGCATCGGGCTGTCGGCAACACAGCGGCCGATGTCCGAGGTCGCGCGGTTCCTCGGCGGCACCGACCCGCTCCGTCCGGCGGACCGACACGTCGAGATCACCGATGTCGGCATGACCAAGCAGATCGACGTGGAAGTGATTGTCGGGGTGTCGGACATGGGCGACCTGGCCGCAGCCAGTGCCGGGACAGGCCCCAGCGGCCGCGTCGTCGAACGCGCCGATCCCGACGACGATTTCGCACCGCCGGCGCCATTGGGAGCGTCGTCGTCGGCTACTGCGGCGCCATTGGAAGTGCCGGCGCCCGCGGACGCAGCGGTGCCATCTGAACCGGCGACCGCGGAGCTACAACCCCCTGCCCAGACCCACTCCAACAGCATCTGGCCCGCCATCCACCCGCGTCTGCTGGCGCTAGTGGAGGCCCACCGCTCCACGATCATCTTCGTGAACGCTCGCCGCCTCGCCGAGCGATTGGCAACACGTCTCAACGAGCTGCACCTCGATGGCCTGAACCGGGCGGCCGAGGCCGAGGGCACTTCACCCCCGCCGGGTGCCGAGCTGGTGCGAGCGCACCACGGCTCGCTCAGCCGCGAACAGCGGCTCGCGATCGAAGACGATCTGAAGGCTGGCCGCGTCCGCGCCATCGTTGCCACGTCATCGCTGGAGCTGGGTATCGACATGGGCGCCGTGGACCTGGTGATCCAGGTGGCGTCGCCGGGCTCGGTCGCATCAGGACTGCAACGGATCGGCCGTGCGGGCCACCAGGTCGGCGAGCCGAGCGTCGGGAAGATCTTCCCTCGCCACCGGGGCGATCTCGTCGAGGCAGCCGTCGTGGCGCAGCGGATGGGGACGGGCCAAATCGAGTCGATCCACTACCCGCGCCAGCCGCTGGACGTGCTGGCCCAGCAGATCGTCGCGATGGTCGCTGTCGACGACTGGGCGGTCGCTGACCTGCTGGCCGTCGTGCGCCGCTCTGCGCCGTACGAGCAGCTCAGCGAAGAGGTGTTCACGGCCGTGCTCGACCTGCTCGCCGGCCGCTACCCCTCCGAGGAGTTCCGCGAGCTGCGGCCGCGCATCGTGTGGGATCGAACCGCGGGAATGCTGCGGGCCCGCCAAGGTGCGGGCCGCTTGGCGGTCACGAACGCCGGCACCATTCCGGACCGGGGCCTGTACGCCGTGTTCACCACCGACGGCTCGCGCGTCGGCGAGCTCGACGAGGAAATGGTGTACGAGGCGCGCGTGGGGGAGACGTTCCTGCTGGGAGCGTCGACGTGGAGGATCGTCGAGATCACCCACGAGCGCGTCGTGGTCACGCCCGCACCAGGCGAGCCGGGCAAGATGCCGTTTTGGCACGGAGACGGGCCCGGCCGACCCCTTGAACTCGGCCGCGCCGTCGGTGCATTCATTCGCTCCGTCGCCGACGAGCTGCCCGCGAACCTCGAGGCCGAGCTGACGCGCCTCGATGCCGAGGCCGGGTTGACGCGCCTCAATGCCGGGTCATCTTCCGCTGACGCCGAGTCCAAACGCAGCACCACGGCCCGTCTGGTCGAACGATTGCAGCGCGATCACTGCTTGGACCGCACCGCAGCGGTGAACGTCCTGCGGTATCTCGATGCGCAGCGTGCCGCGACCGGTGTGGTGCCCGACGATCGCATGATCGTCGTCGAGCGGTTCCGGGACGAGATCGGCGACTGGCGTGTGTGCATCCTGACCCCGTTCGGCGCCAGGGTCCACGCGCCGTGGGGCATCGCCCTGCAGGCGAAGTTCGCACAGGATCCTGCCGTCGCCGGCGACGCCCCGGTCGAGCTGCTGTGGAGCGACGACGGCATCGTGCTGCGCCTGCCAGACGTCTGGTCACCCGACGATTGGCACGACGGCGGCCCAGCTGGCAACGGTTCGGCGTGGGATTCGCCGGCACGCGACGCATCCAAACTGAACGGCCCGGGTCTCGACGGAACAGACGTGGCGCTCGACCCCGACGAGGTGCGTGACGTCATCGTCGCCCACTTGCCTTCCACGGCGCTGTTCGCGTCCCGGTTCAGGGAGGTGGCGGGCAGGGCGCTGTTGCTGCCGCGCCGCCGGCCCGGTGAGCGCGTCCCGCTGTGGCAGCAGCGCCAGCGCTCGGCGGGCCTGCTGGAGGTGGCGGCGAAGTACCCGAGCTTCCCGATGCTGCTCGAGACATCACGCGAGTGCCTGCAAGAAGTCTTCGACGTGCCGGCGCTCGCCGAGGTGCTGAGCGACATTGCTTCTCGCAAGATCCGCATGGTCACCGTCGACACCGATGGCGCGTCGCCCATGGCGCAAAGCCTGCTGTTCGACTGGATCTCGGTCTTCATGTACGGCGGCGATGCGCCGCTGGCCGAGCGACGTGCCGCGGCTCTTTCGCTGGATCGCGAGCTGCTCGCCGATCTGCTGGGCACAGAAGAGCTGCGCGAGCTGCTCGATGCCGAAGTGCTGGCCGAGCTCGAACTCGAGCTGCAGCGGCTGGCCGACGGCCGCCGCGCTCGCAGCGTCGATGAGCTGGCCGACGTGTTCGCCCGCGTCGGTGATCTCACCGCCGCCGAGGTATCGCACCGGTGCGAACCTGCGCCTGCCGCGACTGCGCCTGCCGAGCCAGGGGGTGTCGACCCGACGGGTGCCGAGCCGACGGACCGCGTGCCGACAGACCCCGGCCCGCCGGATGCAGCGTCGGCGTTTAGCTCGCCCCCAGGACGGGATTGGCTGGCCGAACTGATAGCGCAGCGCCGAGTCGCCGAGGTGCGAATTGCGGATGAGACCCGCTACATAGCCGTCGAGGACGCCGCTCGCTGTCGTGACGCTCTGGGCTGTGCGTTGCCCGGTGGCCTTCCCGCGTCGTTGATGTCGTGGACACCATCACCCGATGCCGCAGCGACCGCTGATCCGCTCGACGAACTCGTGGCCCGCTTCGCCTCCACGCATGTTCCGTTCACCGCCGAGGCGCCGGCGGCTCGCCTCGGTGTGCCTCTGAGCCGGATCACGGCGTCACTGCACCGGCTCGAAACCGCTGGCCGCCTCACTCGGGGCGCGTTCCGGCCCGATGGCACCGGCACCGAGTGGTGCGACGTCGCGGTGTTGCGATCCGTGCGCAGGCGCTCGCTGGCCCGCCTACGCCGCGAGGTCGAGCCCGTCGAGCCCGATGCCTACGCACGGTTCCTGTGTGCATGGCACAGCGTTGACCGACCCCGCGGCGGACCGGACGGGCTGGCCGATGCCATCACGCAGTTGGTGGGCTCGCCGCTCGTTGCCTCCACACTCGAAACCGACGTGCTGCCGGCGCGTGTGCGCCACTACAGCCCGGCCGATCTCGACGCTCTCATCTCGGGCGGCGATCTGGTGTGGATGGGTGCCGGCGCGCTCGGGCCCAACGACGGACGCGTGCGTTTGTTCTGGCGAGACGAGATCGCGATGCTGGCACCGCCGCCCAGATCAGCTCCCAGTCCGCCATCCGAGCTCGAGACCGACGACGGTGATGCGAGAAGCCCGGACCCAATCTCGCAGGCCGTGCTGAACCACCTCGCCCAGCGAGGGGCAGCGTTCTGGCCCGACCTGTTTGCAGCCGCGACGGTGGCGCTGCGCGGTGACGCCGGAGACGACTCGGACTCCCACGCGGGATCGCTGCAAGGACTCTCAGCGACCAGCCCGGAATTCACCACCCGTGTGCTGACGGCGTTGTGGGATCTGGTGTGGGCCGGGCTGGTCACCAACGATACGTTCGCCCCGCTGCGCGGCCTCGGTCCCCGCAAACGTCGTGCCCCCAAGTCTGCGGCAGCGCGCAGCCGCCACGCACCACGGCACCGACGCCCTGGCGTGCTGACGCGCTCGGGTCCAGTGCCGGGATCGGGCCGCCGACCTCGCCCGGGCCGTCTGCGCGCCGGGGGGCCTTCCACCGTTGCGGGACGCTGGTCCCTGGTGGCACTGCTGCTTGAGCCTGCACCGACTCCCACCGAGCGGGCGCACAGTGCAGCGCTGGCCCTGCTCGAACGCCACGGCGTCGTCACTCGCCCCGGAGTGCTCGCCGAGGGCCACCCAGGAGGCTTCGCAGCCGCGTACGGCATTCTGCGCGCCCTCGAAGAGCGCGGCAGCGTCCGCCGCGGGCACTTCGTGGAAGGCCTCGGCGGGGCCCAGTTCGCGACAGCCGCCGCAGTGGAGCGGCTGAGGGATTTCCGCGAGCGGCCCTCGCCAAGCGCGCAGTCCCCAATGTCTGCAATGCGCGCCGCGTCGCGATCTGCCGATGGCCCCGAACCTGGCGTGGTGGTGCTGTCGGCAACCGATCCCGCGCAGCCCTACGGTGCCGCATTGAGCTGGCCGCCGTGCGAGGGTCGGCCCAGTCGAACCGCCGGGGGCCAAGTCGTGCTCGCCGACGGCGTCCCGCTCGTCATGCTGGACCGGGGCGGCCGCAGCCTGCACACCTTCGAGCACGCCAACACCGACCTGCGCTGGATCGATGCACTCCGCAATGCCCTCGCCACCGGCCGACTCGCCCGGGTCGAGCTGAGCCGCATTGATGCCGGCCCAGCCGCCGAGCACCCGATGCACGACACCCTGCTGGCCAACGGCTTCACCCCCGGCTACAGAGGCCCCACCTTGCGCGCTTGATCGCGAAAAACCGCTAGCTGATGCACGAGGCACACGCCTACGCTCTTTGTCGTGGCACGCGCGGCGTCTCTTCCGATTTCCGAGGATCTCGCTGAACGTCTGCACGCCGAGGGTGAAGCCAGCGACCAATCGCCTTCCGTGTTGGCCGCCTTGCTCATCGACGAAGGCATGAAGATTCGCCGCTTCCCGGGCATCGTCTACAGAGATGGGCCATCTGGGCGTCGAGCCAGCTTGGTCGACGGCCCAGACATCTGGCAGGTCATCCGGTCACTGCACGAAGTGCCTTCCGATGAGCACGATCCCGTCGAGACAGTGTGCGTCGAGGCCGACCTGCACGCCCGACAGGTCAGCCTTGCACTCCAGTTCTACAAGGCGTATTCAAACGAGATCGAAGCAAAGATCGCGGACAACCGCGCTGCCGCCATGCGAATCGACGAGATGATCTCCGAACGCGAGCGAGCAATTGCACGCGGACAGGTCGTGCAACGGTTCAGGCCGTAGCACGGTGATGCTCCGCGGGCCTGAAATCCTGAACGAGCCATGCGGTGGCTGCTCGACGAGATGCTGCCCCGCGCTGCCGTTGATGCACTCAACCAGCGAGGCCACGATGCTGTGAGCGTCGTGGACATTGATTTGCGGGCGGCTCCCGATGACAGCGTGTACACAACTGCGGTCGAACAAGGTCGAATTGTGGTGACCGAGGACGAGGACGACTTTGAGCGCATCCTGAAGCAGGCGTTCGCCGCTGGCGATGCCGTCGTTCCGGTCGTTGTCGTGCGCAAGGCCAGACTCGGGCGCGGCGGCGCAATGCCCTACCGGTTGGCCGATGCCCTCCACCGCTGGTCCATCGAGAATCCCAAACCCTTCGTCGGTGCTCACTATGTGGATGCACGCCGCGATTAGTTGAAGCAAGGGCAGCGGGGATTCGGATCAAGAGCGCCCATCACGTTGTAGCTAACGTCGGTGGCATGGTTCGGTTCCGTCGGCGTCGTGATCTCCGGTTACGACCACTATCCGATCTGCACGATGAGTTCTCGGCGCGACCGCACGCCCAATCGATGCTGGACGACGCAGAGGACGAGTTGGCGAAGCGTGGGCGCCTGCGTGTTCCGCACGTGGACCAGCGGTCCTGAACAACACCGGCACAGATCGGGGCTGCCGGATCCCGGGCCGGCCATCGCTAGGCGATCTGCCAGATGACCCTCCAGCGAATCGAAGCTGGGCTGAGCCTGCGAGGTGTAAGAAGCCAGAGCCGATATTCATTCGAACGGCCAGTGTGCGGCAGGCAACACGCTCATGGGGGTGTCGCGCCTGGTTCAGTCGATGGGTCCTCGTCGGACGACCCACGCGCATTGTTGGCCGGCGAACTCCATCGGTGGATGCAAGTGAACGGTCATGATGGCCGTTGCCTACACATGCAGCCGACCGATGGAGGTGTCGAGTATGGCAGCGAGGCTGAGTTGGTCCCTGCACGCAGCGGCGGCGGACCTGCGCGAGGCGGGTATGAGCGTGTGCGCGGAGACGATCTATCGGGCGTGCTACGCGAACGACGCGCGCAGTGGCCTGGCGGCGGGCACCTGGGCGAAGCTGCCGCGGCGCTGCCGGCGCCGTCGGCCGCGCAGTGTCGCGCAGGCCCAAAAGCCCGGCCCGCTGGGGGAATACCGGCGGTTGGCCGACCGGCCCGACGTCGTCGAGGACCGTGCCGAGCCCGGCCACTGGGAAGGCGGCCTCATCGTCGGCAAAGCGAACCGCACCGCCGCGGTCACCCTCGCCGAGCGCACCAGCCGCTACTGCTTGACTGCCGCGCTGCCCGACGGCTACAGCGCGCCCCAGGTCACCGCGGCGCTGGGCCGCCAGCCTGGCGGGCTGGTGCGCACCCTCACCTGGGACCAAGGCCGCGAGATGGCCCGCTGGGCCGACGTCGAGGCCGCGCTCGGCATCGAGGTGTTCTTCTGCGAGCCGCGCTCGCCGTGGCAGCGACCCACCAACGAGCAGACCAACGGGCTCATGCGCCGATGGCTCCCCAAAGGCACCAGCCTCGACATCGCGCAGCTGCGACTCTCGGTCATCGAGGACAAACTCAACCACATGCCCCGCCGACTCCACCACTGGGCATCAGCACACGACATCTACACTCAACTCACTTGCAACCACCGCTAGAGCTTGCCCACCTACGGTGCGAGTTTGAGCATTTTCTGGACATGCGCACGGCGATGGCGTGCGTAGAGTTGCCGGTCGGCTGGTGACCTTCTGGAGGCTCAGTGTCTGTGCAAGCTCCGCCCATTCACGCCGCGGCCCGCGCCGTTGCGGCATCGAAGATCTATGGCTCGGGTGACACCACCGTGCACGCCCTCGACGCCATCGATGTGACGTTCGAACAAGGCCGCTTCACGGCGATCATGGGTCCGTCGGGCTCGGGCAAGTCCACGCTGATGCACTGCATGGCCGGACTCGACACGGTCACCTCGGGTCAGGTGTTCATCGGCGATGTCGATCTGTCGCAGCTGTCCGAGCGCGATCTGACGCTGCTGCGTCGTGACGCCGTCGGGTTCGTCTTCCAGGCGTTCAACCTGGTGCCGACCCTGTCTGCGATCGAGAACATCACGTTGCCGATGGACCTTGCCGGTGCCAAAGGCGACGGCGACTGGATCGACGAGGTCGTCGACGCCACGGGTCTGGCCGATCGGGTGCGCCACCGTCCCAATGAACTGTCAGGTGGCCAGCAGCAGCGCGTCGCGGTGGCACGGGCACTGGCCGGGCGGCCGCAGATCATCTTCGCTGACGAGCCGACCGGCAACCTCGATTCCAACACCAGCGCGGAAATCCTGAGCTTTGTGAAGCGGGCCGTGACCGAGATGGGTCAGACCGTGGTGATGGTCACCCACGACGCGGTGTCCGCTTCCTACGCCGACCGGGTGGTGTTCCTCGTCGACGGCAAGATCGTGGACGAGCTCGCCGACCCGACACCGGAGCGCATCCGCGCACACATGAACCAGCTCGGCGCCTGACCGGCGTTCAACGAGACGAGCTGTCGCCATGCTGCGCCTGGGCCTGAAGTCGCTTCTGGCCAACAAGATCCGGTTCGCGCTCACCGCGAGCACCATCACCATCGGCGTTGCGTTCGTCGTCGCCGCGTTCGTGACTGCCGATTCGCTGCGTGGCACGTTCGGCGATCTCGCCGAGGACATCAACACCGGCACAGAGTTCACGATCCGGGGACAGCTGGCCTTCGGTGACCTCACCGAGGGCATCGCGCCGCCCGTGCCCGAGAGTCTGGTTGAACGCGTTCTCGCCGTCGACGGCGTGGCCGCGGCAGAAGGCGGCTTCTTCGTGGACGGCGTCATCCCCGTCGACGGCAGCGGCAAAGCGGTCACCTCGTTCGGGGCGCCTGTTGCTGGTTCGAACTGGACCGTCGACGACGAGATCTCCCAGTACTTCCTGATCACCGGTGAGAAACCGGTCGGGATCACGGAATTTGCGCTCGATGCGGGCACCGTCGCCGACTACGACTTCGAGCTCGGCGGCGACTACGAGGTCATCACGCCGACCGGACCTCGCACGTTCACGCTGACCGGCACGATTCAGTTCGGCTTTCCCGACAATGCGGGCGCCGGCGCGACGTTCTCGCTCTTCGACAAAGAGACGGCGCAGGAAGTCCTCGGCTACGGCGACGAATTCGACCAGATCGGCGTGCGCGTCGAACCAGGAGCAGACCTTGCAGCGGTCGAACAGCAGCTCGCTGCCGTGTTGCCCGACGGGGTTGAGATCATCAGCGCCTCCGACGCCACCGAAGAGTTCAGCGACGCCTTCGAGACCTTCATCGGGCCGCTGCAGACAATCCTTCTGGCGTTCGCCTTTGTGGTGCTGTTCGTCAGCGCGTTCATCATCTCGAACACGTTCAACATCGTGCTGGGACAGCGGGTTCGTGAGCTGTCGCTGCTGCGGGCCGTCGGTGCGACGCCGCGGCAGGTGCGCCGCTCGGTGCTGACCGAGTCGTTCGCCATCGGCGTCGTCGCATCGGTCGTTGGCCTCGGACTGGGCATGGCAGGCGCGCTGGGGATACGTGCAATCTTCTCGACGTTCGCCGAAGGGCTGCCGTCGGGCTCGTTGCCGCTCAGTGCCCGCACGGTGATCTGGGCAGCCGTCGTCGGCGTCGGCTTCACCGTGGCGGCTTCGCTGGTACCCGCAATCAAGGCGTCGCGCATCTCGCCGATGGCCGGCCTGCAGGAGGAATACGCCAGCACATCCCGGCAGGGCGGCGTGATGCGCCCCGTCGTCGGGGGGCTGTTCCTTGCAGCGGGCCTGGCGCTCACCGGTTTGGCACTGTTCGGCGACTTCGACAGTGCCACACCCCAGCTGATCACCCTCGCCGCCGGCGGCGCGATCGTCTTCATTGCTGTGGCCGTGCTCAGCCCGATGGTTGCCGGAGCCATCGTGGGGGCCATTTCCCGGCCGTTGCCCTGGAGGTTCGGCACACCCGGCCAGCTCGCACGCAACAATGCGATGCGCAATCCTCGGCGCACGGCGGCCACGGCGGTCGCTCTGACGATTGGCCTGTCGCTGGTGACGATGGTCGCAGTGATGGCTGAGTCGCTGAAGGTGTCGTTCGGCGAGCGATTCAGCACGGCAGTGACGGCCGACTTCGTCATCACCGCCAACACCCAAGCCGGTCTGCCCAAGCCAGCGGGTTCCGATCTTCGTGCAGCAGGCCTCGGCACGGTCGTCGGATTCGATTTTGACCGGGTGGAGCTTGCGGGACTGAGTGACGTCGACGGGATCGTCACCGAGCTCATCACCGATGTGACGGCGGTCCACGTGGCAGGACTGGCCGAGGTCGCCGACCTCGACATCACCGCCGGCTCGCTCGGCGGATTCGACCCCGCAGCGGGCTTGCTGATCCATGAAGATGCTGCTGCCGACTACGGCCTCGACATCGGCGACGAGGTGGTACTGGGATTCGTGAGCGGTGATGAGCGGGTGGTCTCGGTGGAGGCCGTCTTCACCCGGAATGCACTGTGGAGCAACTGGATCATCGACCAGTCGTTGTACGCGGAGGTGTCGACGACAGCGTTCGACGACATCTTGCTGGTGGCGACCACGATCGACGATCCCGAAGCTGCCCGCGCAGCGGTCGACCGGGTGCTCGAGAACTACCCGCAGGCCGACGTTGACGACCGTCAGGAATTCCAGGCCGGCATCGAGTCGAACCTCGACACGGTGCTCGTGATTTCCACGGTGTTCTTGGGATTCGCGCTCCTCATCGCGCTGATCGGCATCGTCAACACGCTGACGCTGTCGGTGTTCGAGCGGACCCGTGAGATCGGTTTGATGCGCGCCGTCGGCATGACCGGCCGCCAGCTGCGACGCATGATTCGATGGGAAGCCGTCGCGGTCGCCCTGTACGGGGCGCTTGTCGGCCTGGTCCTCGGCTTGGCATTCGGCATCGCCACGATCGCCGCGATTCCCGACGACATCATCGGCACCGTGGCAGTGCCGATTGTGTGGCTGGTGGTTTTCCTGGTGCTCTCACTGTTGTTCGGGCTCATCGCAGCGCTGTTCCCCGCGTTCCGAGCGAGCAAGATGAACGTGCTCGCCGCCATTGCGGACGAATAGGGCACCGACGAGCGACGCTGGCAATGCTGGGCAGGGAACGGTGAAGCAGTGCTGAAGCTCGCCCTGCGGAACCTGTTCGAGAAGAAGATCCGCTTTGTCCTGACCACGCTGTCGGTGGTCATGGGCGTCATGTTCGTGGTCGGGACGTTCGTGCTGACCGACAGCCTGCGATCTGCGTTCGGCGATCTGGCCCAGGACATCGCCGGCGAGACCGACCTGACGGTGCGGGCGTTCCAGGACATCGGCAACGAGGCCGACCGTGCGACGGTGCCCGACTCGCTGTTGGCAGATATTGCCGCAGTCGACGGCGTGGCCGAGGCTGTCGGCAACGTCGCGGCGCTCAACGTCGTCATCATCGACGATGAGGGGGAGTCCATCCGGCCCCAAGGTCCGCCAGCGCTCGGACTCAGCTTCTCGCCGCAGAACCTCTACGTCATCGAGGGGCGCGAGCCGGCTGGCTCCGGCGAGTTCGTCGTGGATGCAACGACCGTCGAGCGGAACGACCTGGTAGTCGGGAGGATCTACGACGTCCACGGCCCGCTCAGCGCGGAGCCATTCCGGCTGGTGGGCGTGTTCAACTTCGGCTCGCCGGAATCCAACACGAGCCTCGGTCAGACGATGTCGGTGTTCGAGCTGGGCACGGCGCAGCGGTTCCTGGGTTTCTCCGACGAAGTCGCCGAGATCCGCATCGGGGTCGACGCCGGAGCTGGCCTCGAAGAAGTTCGCTCGTCGATTGAGGCATTGCTGGCGAGCCAACCGGACCAGTTCCCACCAGACCGGTTCGAAGTCATCACCCGGGAGGTCACCGCACAGGAACAGCAGGACCAGTTCGACAGCGCCGTCGACATCTTCAGCGCGATCCTGCTGGTGTTCGCGTTCATCGCGGTGTTCGTGTCGGCATTCATCATCAACAACACGTTCCAGATCATCGTCAGCCAGCGGGTGCGCGAGATCGGGCTGTGGCGAGCGATCGGGGTGACGCCCCAACAGGTGTCGCGCTCGATCGTCATCGAGTCGACGCTGGTGGGCTTCATCAGCACCGCCATCGGCATTGCCGGCGGCATGGTGCTCAGCGTCGTCATGCGCGCCGTGATCCGTGCAGGCGGGTTCTCGCTGCCTGCGGGGCCGCTGGCGCTGCGCCCTCGCACGCTCGTGCTGGCGATCGTCATCGGATTCGGCGTCACGATGGCAGCCTCGATCGTTCCCGCTGTGCGCTCGCGGCGGATCGCGCCGGTTGCCGCGCTGGCGCACGACTACCGCATCGATACGGGCGGGCTGCGTCGCCGAATGGTCCTGGGCAGCGCCGTCACAGGTATCGGTCTCGTCTGCCTGGCGCTGGGCATGTTCGCCGACCTCGATACCGAACCCGTGCTCGCGCTGACCGGCGTCGGCGCGCTTGTCACCTTTGTCGGCATCAACATCGCCAGCCCAGTGATCGCCCGTCCGGTCGCCCGAGGGCTCGGCCGACCCATTCAGGCGCTGTTCGGCGTTCCGGGCAAGCTCGCCCGCGAGAACGCAGCGCGCAGTCCCCGCCGCACCGCATCGACCGCGGGTGCGCTCATGATCGGCTTGGCGCTGGTGTCGATCGCTGCGGTCGTTGGCGCATCGGTGCGCAAGACCGTGGTCGAGACGCTGTCCGACGCCGTGCGGTCCGACTACTTCGTACAGACCGAGCAAGCCGGCTTCGATCCGACGGCCGGCTTCTCCGCCCAGGTGGCGGACGACCTCGATGTGCTGGACGTCATTGACAGCACCATCTCGCTGCGCGTCGCGTTCGGCGGCATGAACGTCGATGGTGTGAGCCGCGACATCGTCACCACCGACTTCGACGTGGTCGAGGAACACCTCGACGGCAACGTCGTCTCTGGCGGCTTCGCCGGCTCGGACCCGCGCACCAGCGTGGCGCTGCATGTCGATCCTGCTGGGGATCTGGGTGTCGCCGTCGGAGACACGCTGGAAGCGACCTTCCCCGACAACGAGACCGACACGCTCACGGTGGTAGCGATCTACACCGACGCGGTCATCTACGGCAACTGGGTCATCGACAACGTCCTGTGGGACGAGCACTTCGGGCGTCGCGACGTTCGGTTTGTGAGCGTGACGGTCGCGGGCATGCGCGAGCTGACGGCGGAGAACTTTCCCGAGCTGAGTACTGAGGCACTGGCCCAGCGCCGCGGCGATCTGCTCGAACGCAGCCGCGTTGAGGTGGAAAAGGTGATGGCGGCCTACCCAGGCCTCAAGGCGGAGAACCGGGTGGAATTCCGCGAGAGCCAGGAGCAACTGCTGGATTCGTTCCTCGCCACGATTACCGGGCTGTTGGGCCTTGCATTGGTGATCGCGCTGGTGGGCATCACCAACACGCTGGCGCTGTCGGTGTTCGAGCGGACCCGCGAGATCGGCTTGCTGCGCGCCGTGGGCATGACCCGGCGCCAGCTCCGGCGGACGGTGCGGTGGGAGGCCGCCATCGTGGCGACCTTCGGCGGGCTGCTCGGCGTCGTGGTCGGTGTGGTGCTGGGCATCGCAGCCGCCCTGGCGTTGCCCGACTCGTTCGTGACTGACGTGGACGTACCTGTCGGCTCACTCGTGATCTATGTGGCCGTCGCCGGGCTGGCCGGTCTGCTGGCGGCCGTGCTGCCCGCCCGACGCGCCGGCCGAATGAACATCCTCGAAGCAATCGCGCACGAATAGCACTCGTCGGCTGTGGGGTCTTGAAGCGTCGACACCTGACCCGGCGGCGGGCCGTTTCTACACTGTCGTGATGAGTTGCCCGGTGTGCGCCACAGAAGTGCCGCCGAGCGCGCGCTATTGCCCGAGTTGCGGCAATCTGCTGGTCCAGACCGAGGAACGCCGTGTCGTCACGGTGCTGTTCAGCGACCTTGTCGGATTCACCTCGATGGGCGAGGCGGCTGACCCTGAAGAGCTGAAGCACATGGTGGATCGGTGCTTCCAACGGCTCGTGGCCGACATCACTGCTTTCGGCGGCACGGTTGACAAGATCATCGGCGACGCCATTCTGGCGCTGTTCGGCGCGCCGACCGCTCACGAGGACGATCCCGAGCGGACGCTGCGGGCCGCGTTCCGGATGCAACGTTCGCTGGAGGACTTCAACGCCGAGCGCGGGCTGGACCTGCAGATGCGCATCGGCATCAATACCGGTGAAGTGCTGGTGGGCGCGCTGGCGGCCGGTGGCGACTACACCGCCATGGGCGACACCGTCAATATCGCCAGCCGGCTGCAGACAATCGCGGAAGCCGGCGAGGTGCTCGTGGGTGGAGCGACACACGCTGCCACGTCGGGCGTCGTGGAGTACACGCCCCGGGGCGAGATCGGTCTGCGGGGACGTGACGAGCCGGTTGAGGTGTTTGTCGCCAGCGGCGAGCTGGCACCGCCGGGTCGTCGCCGCAGTGCGTCGCTGTCGCCGCTGGTCGGACGCGATCTGGAGTACGCGCTGCTGCAATCCGCCCTCGACACTTCTGTCGCTCGCCGCCGCGCCCAGCTGGTCCAGATCGTCGCCGAGGCCGGCATGGGCAAGACCCGTCTCGCGCGCGAGGCGGCCGCGGAAGCCGAAGCGCGCCACGGCGCGATCGTGCTCGAAAGCATGGCGCTGCCCTACGACGAGACAAATCCACTGCGCTGCATCGGCGATGCCATCGCAAGTGCTGCAGGCGTCGGCAGCAACGATTCCACGGTGGTCGCGACCCGACGAATCTCGTCACTGGTGGCCGACGTGCTGCAGCCGCAGTCCGCCGATTTCTCCGAGCCAGACTCATTCGCAGCAGGGAGCTATGAGGAGATCGATGAGATCACCGATGTCGTGCTGGCGGTGCTGGGCCGCGTCGGCACGGGCGACGCCGCTGAGATCGAGTGGCGTGCCGAAGCCACCTTGCGATCGCTGCGCCGGTTCCTCGGAGCCCTCGCCCGCCGACGGCCAGTCGTGCTGCTGCTCAGCGACGTCCATTGGGCCGACGAGCGGTTGCTGTTGTTGCTCGAGCAACTGCTGGCGTCGCTGGCGACACAGCCGTTCGTCGTCATCACGACCGCCCGCTGGACCGTGGACGAGCAACGCTGGCAGGTGCCTCCGGGCCGCCACAGCACGGTCGTGCTCAACCTCGATCCGCTCAGCCGAGAAGCCACGACGGAGCTGGTCGCCGAGCTGCTGGGGGCCAATGTGCACGCGCACATCGCCGAGCAGCTCTACGAACGCAGCGGAGGCAACCCGTTCTTCCTCGAAGAGATCAGCGTGCTGCTTCGTGAAGCTGGCGTTGTCGGCCCGGGGGCGCGGTCTGACCACGAAGAGCGCTCAATAGCGGAGCTGCCCCACACGCTGCGCGGTCTGGTGGCTGCGCGCCTCGACGCGCTGAGTGCTCCCGAGCGCCGCTTGGTGGACGCGGCATCGGTCATCGGGGGCGGCGGTTCGGTCTCCGATCTGCTGGCACTGACAGCGCCCGACGTCGAGGCCGAGCTCGACCATGACGCCGACTCGGTTCGCGACAGTGTCTTCCAGCGCCTCGTGGACAAGGACATCCTCACCAGCGAGACCGACTCGTGGACCTTCCGCAGCGATGTGGTGCGCGACGTGGCCTACAGCATGCTCACCAAGGTGGCGCGAGCCGAGCGGCATCTCGATGTCGCGTTGTGGCTGGCGCAGAATCGCGATGATCCGTCCGGCGAATCGGTCGGCGTGATCGCGGATCACTTCGCCTCTGCTGTCGAGCTGGGCGCCGGCGATCAAGCCGGGCGAGCCGACGCCGCCGCAGCCGAGATCGGCGGACCTGGTCGCACTGCCCCCAAGCGCAACGACGAGGACCCCTTCGAGAGCGGCATGTCCGAGGTCGCCATCGAGTGGCTGGGGCGGGCCGGCGAGTGGGCCGCCGCGCGTGACAGTCACTATGCGGCTGCCCAGTTCTACCAGCGCGCCATCGAGCTGCTGGGCGACGCCGATCCGCGTCTCATCGACATGGCGCTGGGCCGAGCGGCCGCACGCCTGCGCCTCGGCGAGCTGCACGGCGCGCGTGCCGACGCGGAGTTGGCCCGCGCGCTCGCAACGCTCGACGGAAACCGCATCGCGGCAGCGCACGGCCTGCGGGTGCTGGGCGAGATCGCGCTCGCCGAGGACGACCACGCTGCCGCCGACAAGCTGCTGGCCGACGCGCTGGATCAGTTCCGCACCATGGGCGAGGTGCGTGAAGCGGCCGAGACGCTGCGGCTGCGGGGCCTCGCGTCGCTGCGCGGTGGCGACTACGGGCGTGCCGACCGCTACATCAACGAGGCGAACGGCACCTTCGGACATCTCGGCGACGAGACAGGTGCGGCGTGGTGCTTGCAGAATCTGGCCTGGCTGTCGTTCGAACAAGGCCTGATCGCCGAGGCCGGTGATCGGCTGCACACCGCCATCGAGCGTTTCAGCGAGCTGGGCGACATGCTCGGGCTAGCGACCGCCCAAGGTCTGCTGGCCTTCCTGCGATTCCACGCCGGCCAGCGCGACGAGGCCGAGGATCTGGCCCACATGGTGCATGGCATCGCGCACGAGCGGGGCGAGCGTTTCACCGAGGCGATGATGGACTTGCTGCTGGCGTCACTCGGTCTGTGGTCTGGGCGAGCGTTGGCCGCGGTCGACCGTGCCCGTGCAGCCGAGCACGTCTTCCGCCAGGTGCACAGCGACTTCGGCGTCGTGCAGGCGCTGGGTTTGCTGGGCCGGTCCTTTGCAGCGGTCGGCGAGCTGCAGCGCAGCCGCGCTGTGCTCGCGGAGTGCTTCCAGCGGGCGACCGACATGCCCGGGCGGCCGCTTGAGGGCTTTGCGCGTGCCGTTCGTGCCGGTGCTGCCGTGCAGATGGGCAGCCCCGAGTCGGCGATGGAAGAACTGCTGCGGGCCGGCTGGGATGCCCGTTCGGGCTTCGACGGCACCGCCGCGCCCCCGGTGCCCGTCCGCTCAGGACCGAACGAGCGGACCGCGGTCATCGGCTTGCTCGACTTGGAGGTCTCGCTGGGACTGGCGCTGCTGCAGCTCGGACGTCCCGAGGATGCGGTCGCCGCGCTCGAGGCCGTGCCGGTCGAAGAGGGCCTGCCGTCCACCTACCTCAATTCCAGCTTGGCGATGGCCTACGTCTCGGTGGGTCGAACCGCCGAGGCCCTGGAGCGGTCCCGGGCTGCGATGGCCAGCGGCACCGGCACCTATCTCGATGTGCGCACGGCCCTCGTGGCCAGGGCGCTGGCGCACGCGCGCGACGCAGATCGTCCCGCGATGGAGGTCACCTTCGAGCAGGTCATCAACATCATCGACGAGACCGACAGCCGGCTCAGCCAGGCCGTCGTGCGCCTCGCTCGGGCGATCGGGCACGAGGCCTTCGACGCTCCCGACACTGCCGATCTGCAGGCCGAAACCGAGATGGCCATCATCCAGCTCGGCGCTCGCCCGACAGGCTGGGAGACGGCGTTCAGGCTGGCTGCGGGACTCAGCGTGAGCAAAGAAGTCGTCACCGGCCCTCTGCCTGAGGCGATCCCGTACCCGGGTGACTCCGATCAGCCCGCACACCCCGGCCGGTAGGGTCGCCGCATGTCCCAGCCTGCCGACAGGGTGCTGGTCACCAAGATCGGGCTCGACGGGCACGACCGCGGTGTGAAGGTCGTAGCGCGCATGTTGCGCGATGCCGGATTCGAGGTCATCTACACGGGCCTGTTCCAGACACCGCAGAGCGTGGTGGCGGCCGCGATCGATGAGGATGTAGACGCCATCGGCGTCTCGATGCTGTCGGGGGCCCACGAGGTGCTCGTGCCGCTCGTCACTGCGGGCCTCGCCGAAGCTGGCGCTGACATACCGGTGATCCTGGGCGGCATCGTGCCCGACGGCGACCTCGAATCCATGCAGCAAGCCGGTGTGGCGGCGGTGCTGACTCCAGGCGCTTCCTCGGCGGAAGTGGTCGCCGCAGTGCGCGACGCAATCGACCGCTCCCGCGCCGCTCGCAGCCAGTAGCAGCCGCGGGTCTCCGCGAATTAGGGCAGGCCGGTAGATTGCCCGGCGTGCCTATGGAGAAAATTGGGGTGGTGGGCTGCGGCCTGATGGGGTCCGGCATCGCCGAGGTGGCTGCTCGCAGCGGTTGCGACGTCAAGGTCGTCGAAGTCAACGACGAGGCGCTGGCGGCCGGCATGGCTCGCATCGAGCGCAGCTTGAACCGTGCCGTCAATGCAGGGAAGCTGGACGAGGCCGGGCGCGAGGCCGCGCTCGGCGCCATGTCGTTCTCTGAGGACCTCGGCGACATGGCCGACCGTGAGTTCGTCATTGAGGCGATCATCGAGTCCGAGGCCGCCAAGCTCGACGTCTTCGAGCATCTGTCGAAAGTGGTGGTGGACCCGAACGCGGTGATGGCGTCGAACACGTCAGCCATCCCGATCATGAAGCTGGCCATGGCCACCGACCGGCCGCAGCAAGTCATCGGCATGCATTTCTTCAACCCCGTGCCTGTCATGGGCCTCGTCGAGGTGATCTCGTCGCTGCTGACAGGTGAGGAAACTGCCGCGAAGTGCCGGGCGTTCGCAACGGATCGGCTGGGCAAGCGGGTGGTGAACAGCGGGGACCGGGCCGGCTTCGTGGTCAACGCCCTGCTGATCCCGTACATCCTGTCTGGGGTGCGAATGTTGGAGTCAGGCTTCGCGTCCACCGAGGACATCGATGCCGGCATGGTGCTGGGCTGCAACCACCCGATGGGCCCGCTCGCGCTGTGCGACCTCATCGGGCTCGACACCACCATGGCCGTGGCCGAGTCGCTGTACGAGGAATTCCGCGAGCAGCTCTATGCACCGCCTCCGATGCTCAGCCGCATGTGCGACGCCGGGCTGCTGGGTCGCAAGACCGGCCGGGGCTTCTACACCTACGGCAGCTAGCGGTTCGCCGGCGTGTCAGCGGACACAGAGACCGTCGAGGTGCCGGCGGGCATCAACGCAGTCTCCGTCAGCGCATGGTTCGCGCAGAATGTCCCGCAGGCCGCTGCGCCCTTGCGGTTCGAGCTGATTGCGGGCGGCCGTTCCAACCTGACCTACCGGGTGCACTGCGCCGACGGCAACTCGGTGGTACTGCGGCGGCCGCCGCTGGGTCATGTGCTTGCCACTGCGCACGACATGGGCCGCGAGCACAAGATCATCTCCGGCGTCGGGCTCACCGATGTTCCCGTGCCGGCCACGATCGCACTCTGCGAAGACCCCGAAGTCAACGATGCGCCGTTCTATGTCATGAGCTACGAGGAAGGCGCAGTGCTGCACTCGGCGGACGAGTCCGCGCTGGTGCCCGACGCCGAGCGCATGCCGCTCAGCCGCCGCGTGGCCGATGTGCTGGCCGAACTGCACGCCATCGAGCCTGACGATGTCGGCTTGGGCGACCTCGGTCGGCGCGAGGACTATCTGGGGCGCCAGCTGCGGCGCTGGACCCGCCAATGGGAGCAGTCCAAGACGCGAGAGCTCCCGATCATGGACGAGGTCGCAGCCGTTCTGGCGGCCCGCAAGCCCGACCAGATCGGGGCCGCGATCGTTCACGGCGACTACCGGTTGGGGAACATGCTGACTGGTGCCCGTCCGACTGGTGCCCGTCCGAATGGGCACTGGGGGATCGTCGCCGTGCTCGACTGGGAGCTGTGCACCCTCGGCGACCCGCTCGCAGATGTGGGCTTCCTCATGAACAACTGGGTGTCGCCCGACGAGCCGTCTGCGGGCTCCTCCGCGCCGACCCAAGCCGGCGGTTTCGCTTCGCGCACCCAGATGCTCGACTGGTACTGCGATGCATCGGGCCGCGATGTGTCCGGCGTCGAGTACTACCGCGCGTTCTCATACTGGCGATTGGCTGCTATATCCGAAGGTGTGCTGAACCGGTATCTGCACGGCGCCATGGCTGACGCGCAGGAGACCGACACGAGTGTGTTCCGCGACTCGGTCGACTTCCTGTCGGCAAGCGCCGCCGAACGCCTCGCCATCCGCTGATGGCCGCCACCGATCCCAACCCGAGCACCCCTGCCGAGCCGGAAGGGGACGACGAACCGACGGCTCCAACCCAAGCGCCGGATCTGGCGACTGGGATGGTTGACGAGTCGCCGGCGAAGATCGCCCGCGAGCCGCTGGCCCGTCCGGGATGCCTGCTGACTGCCATTGCGAGCGCGGTCGGGGCGATCGTCGGTGCTGTGGTGACGGGCGTCATTCTGCTGGTGGCCCTGAGCGGCGACGACGGCAACGGCACGTCAGAGTCGGTCACCGCGTCGCCAAGCGCTGTCTCGGCTACGTCGGCGCCCATCGGCACCTCACCGTCAACTGCGGTGGAGGTCGCTGCGTCCGGTGTCGAACAAGCCGAATTGGGAGACCAGGCGACGGGGGGCGATGCTGAGATCGCCGACGCTGGTTCGCCCGATGCACAATCGCGGCCGATCCTGGACGGGACGATAAGCGACGAGCTGCTCAGGTCAGAGCTCGCACGACTGCTCGCCGCAGCCGACGAAGCACCCCTTGCTGCTGACGATGTCGTCGGCACCCCGCCGGTACTTACCGAGGCCGACTTCGCCTACTGGGATCGACTGCTCCGCGGCGAGTCGGGCGAACCCGGCGCGCCGCTGGGCAATCGCCTGCAGCAGATCAACGTGAAGGCCGTGCTCGAAGCGGTGCAAGAAGCTGTCGTCATCGTGCGCATCACGACCGCCGACGGCGAGGGAGGCGGTTCGGGCTTCGTCGTGACACCGCAGGGACGCATCGTCACCAACGCGCACGTGGTTGCTGACGCCGAGACCATCGAGGTGCGCTTCTTCGGCGGTGCGCAGATGACCGCCGAGGTCATCGCCGTCGATCCGACGCGCGATCTTGCGGTGCTCCAGGTCGAGGCCGACGGCCTGCCCACGGTCAAGCTCGGCTCCAGCGACGGCGTCGAAGTCGGCGATGAGGTAATCGCGATCGGGAACGCCATCGGCATCATCGGCGAGCCGACGGTCACGAGGGGCATCGTTTCGGGGCTCGAACGCTCCATCGAGCTCGAAGACGACACTCGGCTAGTACGCCTCATCCAAACAGATGCAGCCATCAATCTGGGCAACTCTGGGGGTCCGCTGGTGAATGCCGCCGGAGAGGTCATCGGGGTCAATACTGCGATCGCCGGCGGACGTGTCGAGGGCATCGGGTTCGCCATCTCGATCGACCACGCCCGCCCGATCATCGACCTGCTCCTCGAAGGCGTCGTCAAGGCCAAGGCGTACCTCGGCGTTCGGATCATCTCCGTCGAGGACTTCCTCGCCGACAACTCCGACGACCCCGTCACCGACGATCCCATCGAGGGCTTGGGCGACTCTGGACCTGAGAGCGTCGAGCCGGGGCCCGATCCGGCCGACGAGCTCGCCGACATCGAGGTGCCCGCCGGCATCACGCAGGGTGCGCTCGTGGTCGGCGTCGACGAGGGCGAGGCTGCCGACCTCGCCGGCATCGGGCGCGGCGAGATCATCGTGGAGTTCAACGGCACCGAGATCACGAGCAGCCTCGATCTTGTGAACGAGATCCTGGCGCTGGTGCCCGGTGACAGCGCCGAGATGGTGGTCGTCGGCACTGACGGCAGCCGGCAGACGATCGAGGTGGAGCTGGGGTCGTTCGACACCGAAGCGTCCTAGGATCCTGAGGGGCAGCGAGCGGCGCGCCTGCAGCTCCGGTTCGCGATACTTCTTGGTCGGGTCGCCCTGTCGAGCCGTCGTGGCTGGCGTGGGACCATCGAGCCACACACAACAAAGGGAGTGCTCACGATGCCAGATCGAGTCTTTGACACCGGAACCGAGGACCTCGCGGTCGAGGTGGCCGACGGCGTGATGACTATCACGCTCAACCGGCCCGAACGCCGCAATGCAATGTCCACGCCCATGATGGACGGTCTCGTGGCCGCCATTGCCGACGCTGAGATAGCGAGCGATGTGGGTGCGCTGGTGCTGACTGGGGCCGGCGGCGCGTTCTGCGCCGGCGGCGACGTGAAGGGCATGGCCGCAGCCGGTGGCGAGGGCGGCGGCAGCCCGCTGCAGTACGACGCGCGTGTGCATCGGCAGCGCCGCAGCCAGCGTGACACCTCCGGGAAGCTCTACGAGATGCCCAAGCCGACCATTGCTGCGCTGCCCGGCGCCGCAGCGGGGGCAGGGCTGTCGATCGCGCTGGCGTGCGACCTGCGCTACGCCACACCCAACGCCGTGATGACCACGGCGTTCGCCCGTGTCGGCTTCAGCGGCGACTACGGCGGCACGTGGTTCATGTCGCGCCTTGTCGGCTCGGCCAAGGCCCGCGAGCTGTACTACCTGTCCGATCGCGTCGATATGGACCAAGCGGTTTCGCTGGGTTTGGTGAACGGCGTGTTCGGTGCTGAGAGCCTGATGGACGAGGTGGGTGCGGTCGCTCGCCGGCTTGCGAACGGGCCGACGGTGGCCTTCCGGTACATGAAGGAAAACCTGAACCGGGCCGTCAGCGGCGACATGGGCGAGTGCTTGGACATGGAAGCGGCGCACCATATTCACTGCGGGCAGACCGACGATCACAAGGAAGCGGCCCAGGCCTTCGTGGACAAGCGTGAGCCGGTGTTCCACGGCCGGTAGCTGACTCGCCCGCCAGGCGCTCGGGCTCAGCGTGGCCGTTTGAGTGGTTTCCTAAGGCCGATTTGTTTTTTGGCTGGCCGGTGGTGAGCGGGCCGTACGATTGAGCGGATGCGCAGCCAGATCGACCCCGGGCGGGTTGATTTGTCGCGGGTGCCGAGGGTGCCGCGGATGCCTGCAGCGCCGATGGCGACGCCGGCCATTCAGCGCGTTGATGGCGCTCAGCCGCAGCCGGCACCCGCTGCGGATGGACAGGGTCCGCCGCGTCGTCCCCGAGCCCGCGAAGCGGTGTCGGGACGGGCTTGGCGGGCGCTCACCGTGGCGTCGCTGGGCACGGTGCTCGTCGGCTTCAACAGCACTGCGACAAACATCGCGCTGGATGCGATCCAGGAGAGCTACGTCGGTGCCACCGCGGCCGATGTGGGGTGGGGCATCGCTGGCTTCATGGTCGGCACGGCCGCGTTCTTGCCGCTGGCAGGCCGCTTGGCTGACCGTACCGGGCGCAAGCGGATGTTCCTGACGGGCCTTGCGCTGTTCGCACTGTCCGCGGTCGCCTCGGCGCTGGCACCCACCGTGTGGACGCTGAATCTGGCCCGGGTACTGCAAGCCGTCGGCGGCGCTGCGATCCTGCCGGCCTCGCTCAGCTTGGTGCTGCCGCTCTTTCCTGCGTCGCGGCGCACTACCGCAGTCGGTCTGTGGTCCGCTGCCGGTCCCCTGGCTGCCGGCATTGCCCCGGGGGTGGCCGCGGTCGTGTTGGGGGCAGCCGGCTGGCGGGTTCTGTACTTCGTGAGCGCTCCCGTCGCCGCGCTGATGTTCGTGGTGGCGTGGCGGGTCCTCACCGAATTGCCGACGCCCGAGATTTCTCATCGGCTCGACGTCACCGGAGCGGCAGCAGGGACGGTGGGGCTCGCCGCGTTGGTCACCGCAATCATGCAGGGCAGCCGGGTCTGGGGCTGGACGTCGCCGGTCACACTCGCCGTAGCGGCCGTTGGTGTGGGCGCGTTCGCCTGGTTTGTCACCAGTTCGCTGCGCCATCCCGAGCCGCTGCTCAACCTGCAGTTGCTGCGCCGACGGGGCGTGTGGGTGACGCAGTTGGCCAACTTCCTGGTGGGCGTGTCGTCGCAGGCGATCTGGCTGATCTGGCCGCTGTTCATGTTCAACTTCTGGCAGTACTCCGAGAACCAAGTCGGACTCGGCGTCACGGTCGGGCCCATCGTGGCGGGCGCGTCCACCGTGTTCTTCAGCCGGCTGGGCGAACGATGGAGCGCGATCACCCTGTGCCGCACCGGTGCGGCCATACAGATCCTGGCCATCGGATGGCAGGTGGTGCGGCTGGGCACCGAGGCGGATTATCTCCGCGAGATGGCACCGACGATCGCCCTATTTGGGTTGGGCTGGGGCATGTGTGTGCCGCTGCTCAACAGCGTGGCGCTGGCCTGGGTGGACGAGTCGTACTTCGGCGAGGTCAGCGGTCTGTTCAACACGCTGCGGTACGCGGCCTCGGCGATCGGCATTGCTGGCTTGTTCGCGCTGCTGAAGCAGGACTCCGGCGAGGGCGCGCTCGTCTACTACCAGCATGTGCTGGTGTTCTTCCTGGTCTTCGCGATTGCTGCATTCGCGTCGCTCTGGATCCCCATCGGCCGATCGGACCGCTCGCACAGCTAACGATCAGATAATGCGAATGGTGCCCTGCAATCGTGTATGGCACGCTGATCAACAGTGTCGCTCGAACAGATGCTCCGGCTGTTCGCCGTGGCAGCGCTTGCCTGCAATGCGGCGACCGTTGTGGTGCTGTTCCGCCGCGCACGCGGTCGGCAGCTGAGTGCTCGCACCGTTACGGGAATCGCTGCGGCGTTGGCAGTGGGAGCCACGCTTGGCTCGTTGTACCTGTCGGAGATCGCGCACCTCGAGCCGTGCCGCTGGTGCTGGTTCCAGCGCATCGCCATGTACCCGCTGGCGCTCGTGCTGGTGATCGGCCAGCTCGTCCGCGATCGGGGGGTGTACCGCTACGGGCTGCCGATGTGCGTGGTCGGCGCCGCAATGTCGACTTGGCACTACTTGCTGCAGCACTTCCCAGGTCTCGAAGGCGCCACGACGTGCAGCCTCACCAGTCCGTGCACAGTGCGGTACGCATGGGAGTTCGGCTTCGTGTCGATCCCGTATATGGCCGGCAGCGTGTTCATCCTGGTTGGGGTGCTGTTGAACCTCTCGCGTCGCCGCTCCTGACCCTGCGCCGCTGGTGACCATGCACCAGTGCACTTGGCTCCTACGGTTGAGGCCATGACTAACAGGAGAGCGACCGAGCGATGAAGCAATTGCTGAACAGGTTGCTGATCCCCCGGACCACAGGCGGCCGCTGGACTGCTGCTGCCGGCACTGCGGTGTTAGCCGCGCTGGCCTTCTACCTGGCCTTCTTCGTGTTTGGCTTCCACCTGATCTTCGTAGACGAGGTGGTGGACGAGGAGGCCCCCGAGTTCGCCGTGGATCTCGGCGAGACCGACATCGACGAGCTCATCAGCGCGGCAGTGGCCGGCGGTGGTTCGGAAGGACGGGCTGCGCTCGCCGAGCAGCGCTCAGAGCTCGAAGCCGAAGCGGACCGCATGCGCGAAGAAGCAATGGCGGACGGCTCAGACGAGGCGATGGGCGAGATGTACGGGCATCTGGACCCGATGCAGGAAGCCATCGCCCAGATCGCGGCTGCCGAAGAGCAGATGATGACCGACGAGGAGGTCGCGCAGGCAGCGGGCGAGCGTTCCCAAGAGCGGGCCCAGACCGAGGCGGCCGCCGAGCAGATGGCTGAGGGCACCGTGCGGGTCGCCGCGGTGGGCAGCTTCATTTCGCGGTCGCATCCGTCTTCGGGCACCGCTGCGGTGCTGACTGACGGCACCCAGACGTTTCTGCGTTTCGACGACGACTTTGCGACCGACAACGGACCCGACCTGAACGTGTACCTCTCGGCCGCGAGGCCCAACGACTCGGTCGGCGATCTGGCTTCGGACTTCATCGACCTCGGCGACATGAAGGGCAACATCGGCGCGCAGAACTATGAGGTGCCTGCCGGTACCGACCTGGACCGGTATCGCACCGTGGTGATCTGGTGCGTTCGCTTCAGCGTGGCCTTCGGAGCTGCCGAGCTCGCCCCCGTCGGTTGAGTCAAGCAGCTCTCATGAAACGAATGTTGAGGTGGAGGTAGGCGTTGGTGTTGGGGTGCTTCGCCCAGATGTCCTGCCACTCTTGACTGCCGAGTGTCACCCGGAAGCCTTCCTCGCGGGCGGCCCTGCTGGGCCAACGGATGATCCAGCACACGTTCGGCTGACCATTGGGGGACACCACCGGGGCGGATCCGGCGACTTCAGGCTCGTGGCCGTCATCGACCCAGAAGTCGATGACGTCCAGGTTGGCCCTCAGCCAGGGCCCAGCGAGCTCGGACGCCCATTCCCGATAGGCCTCGAACCACTCCGCTTCGATGGTGTAGTCCCGGATTTCCACAATTGCCTCAGATGCCTCAGGCATGGCTCTTCCTTTCGCCGGTCGCAGACGTTTCGCACATTCTCCCAGGCGGTTGCGATCAGGTGGGTTGCCCGGCTGACGGGATGGCCCCGATGTCTTGGATCACGTCGGGCGGCAGATCGGCGCCGATGTCGGTGGCGACGCTGGCGTTGACCTCGTCGACGAGCCCGTCGAAGTGCTCCGCGATGGCGCCGGCGATCTCGTCGTGGCGGCCGACGGCAGCAAATAGCCGCACAACGTCGTCGTCGATGCAGCCGGCCATTTTGCCCCAGCCGTCGTTGCGCGAGAGATGGTTGAGCTTCTCGCCGAGCTCGCCCAGGTCGTGCTGTTCGAGCACTGGCCAGTACGCCCGGGTGCTGCCGTAGAAACCGATCCGGTAGCGAACCCACTCGACCATCCGGTCCACGGTCTCGTCGTCGGGCCCGGTGCAGACGAACCCGCCGCCAGTCACCCAGAAGTCGCTGCGGCTGCGCCCGGCCCGGTCGAGCCCGGTCTGCAGCTGCGGCATGACATGTTCTCGCAGGTAGTCCGGCGTGCAGAAGCCGTGCAGGCGCACCCCGTCGCAGTGCTGCCCGGCCACTCGCAGCATGGCCGGCCCGACCGCAGCGATCATGATCGGCGGCGGAGGTCCGTCCAGTGGCTCAGGTGTGAAGTTGGGTGTCATCAGCGAGAAGCGGTAGTGCTCGCCGTCGTAGTCGAGCCGTTCGCCCGTAGCCCACGTGTTCCAGATGGCCCGGATCGCCTGCACGTACTCGGTCATGCGAGGCGCCGGCGCCGACCACGGCACGCTGAACCGCCGCTCGTTGTGCCCCTTCACCTGGCTTCCGATGCCGAGCACGAACCGCCCGTTCGAGGCGGCCTGCAGGTCCCACGCAGTCGACGCCGTCACCATCGGGCTGCGAGGAAAGCTGATCGCCACGCTGGTCGACAACCGCACCCGCTCGCTGTGTACCGCAGCGATGCCCAGCGGGATGAACGGCTCGTGCCGGTTCTCCATGGTGACGACGCAGTCGTAACCGTCGGCCTCGATCCGCCGCACCTCGTCAGGCACAGCTCGCATGTTGTGCTGGGGCAATGTCGCGCTGACGTGCATGTGGCGCTCCTGTTCTCCAGCGAGCCATCTTGCTGCATGCGCCCCGAGGCTGCTCGGCTTCTCAAGACCATGCCGAACTGCAGCGGCGCTCTTGCACTCTGCGCCCTCGGCAGGACTCGAACCTGCGACGCACGGTTTAGGAAACCGACGCTCTATCCCCTGAGCTACGAGGGCGGGATGTGTGCGGATTGTAGAGTCAAATACTGCGTCAAAAGCTGCGTCAAATAAATTCGCATCTGACGCGTGCCGATTGAGGGAGTCTCGCCGCTCTGGGTGTTCTTGGCGTGTTTCGGCTCAGGCGACGAGTCGCAGCGGTGCCGTTTCGGCGCTTTTGGGCGTGTCGGCGAATCGCTGTCCGAAGATGTCGCTGAGGTTGTCGCCGGTGCGTTCTTGGTAGGCGATGAGTGCGTTGGCTGTGACGAGCAGTTGGTAGCCGATCGCTTGATACCTGTTGTTGTTGCGGGTTGCTGTGATGCTGCGCTTGTCGCGCAGGAGGCCTTTGAGTTGGCGGTTGCCTGATTCGCAGTCTTGGCGGACTCCGTAGAGGGGTCGGTACATCGGGTCGGACGCGGGGAATGACGAGACGAGGTGCGGCATGAGCACCGGGTTGTTCCCGCTGAGTGTGTTGGCTGTGGTGTCCATTCGGATGGTTGTCGTGGCGCCTTGGATTCGCGCTGGGACGATGGGATGCTCGGGCAGTGCGTATTCGTTGGTCACTGCGTATATGCCGCTGCGTTGTTTGCGTCGGCGGCGGTTGACGCAGACCAGCGGGACATGGACATCGTCGCCGTTTCCGTCGGTCATGAGCACGGTCGGGGTGCCGTCGACGGTGATGATGTCGGTTGTGAGCACGACCGTTCTGTTGGTCTTGCCGTTCTTGTGCTTGGTGACGAACGCGAACTCGTAGGCGCCGATGTTGTGCAGCACGGGGACCGTCGCGATTGGCCGACGCAGCTTGGAGACGGGCTGGATGCCCATCTTGAGGAGGCGTTCTTTGTCCTCTGCTGAGAGCGCCCCGTCGTAGCAGCATCCGAACAGGCCCCTGATGAGGTCCGGGTGCTCTTCGAGCAGGAGTTTGATCAGGTCGACGGTGTAGGTCGCGTCGCTCTTGCCGCGTTGCGCTTCGCCTTTGACGAAGATCGCGAGCGGGAAGTGCTCGTTGGGATGTTTGGAGCGGGTGATGAGGATTTCCCATTCGTAGTGCGGCGGCGGAGGGATCGTGCCGCTCTTGCGGCTCTCGGGTGTGAGTGCCTCTGTGTCGCAGCGCGCCGCCAAGCCGGTACGGCCGTTGATCTTGTTCGGATCGGCGTTGTTGTACAGGCCGCCGACCTTGGTCCCGTCGCCCGCGACGAGCTGAGTGGTATCGGGTTGGGTGTAGGTGCCCGCCCTCGGGTTGAACTGTCCGATGCGCAGGGCCGCCTGGACGCAGAACGCCCGCGTGATCTTTTCGAGTTCGTCGAGCACTTCGTCGCACAGGTAGTCCTCTCGGAGTCTGCGGTGCTGGTCGCGGGTGAATCCGCTGGGATCAAGACGCCAATCCGGGTCATCAGGCCGGGACTCTTCGAGGGATTCGTTGATCTGGTCCACCAGCCTCGGCGATGATCCCCCGCCGCGCTGAGGACGGTTCTTGAGATGCACTCCCTGTGCCCCTCCGTACAGGTAGGTGCTGCACAGGAACACGATCGCGTCGAGCCCTCCGTACCGTTTCTTGCGTCCGCGGTTCTCTGTCCGGCATTCCTCGATCATCTTCTGCAACTCACCCGCCAGCGTCCGGGTGCCGCTCATCGCTGCGACGCCGAAGATCAGCTGCTCCTTGTTCAGCAGCACCGGCTTGCCGTTCTGCTTCGGCTTGTCGTCTTCGGGGGCAGGGACCGCAGCTGCCTCGGCCAGGTCCTTAACCCGGATCGGCTCGCCGTCGGCGAACAGAGCCCGGTAGCTGGGGTACGCGGAACCGTTGCTACTTGCCATCACCGCCGCCTTCGGGCACGGCGCGTCGCAGCACAGCGATCGTGTCGTCCACCGAGTCGACGCCGAGAAACGCGGTCGCGGCGATGATCCCGTGCGCGTGCGCGATGCGGTGCGCGGTGGTGTAGCGGGTCGAGCGCGGCACCACGCCCGGCCGATGCGAGATGCCGGCTGTTTCGAGCACGCGTCGCAGCCGCACTGTCACTGAGTGCGTTGCTCGTTCCAGTAGCAGGCCGGGTGTGACGCACAGCGGTTCGCTGGGGTTGATGCAGTCTCGGTTGCGCAGCTGGAAAGCGATCTCTTTGCGTCCCCAGTCGCAAAGAGGGTTGATGCGCGCAGCGAGATAGTCGGTTCCGGGCAGACGGACGAAACCCCGATTCGCATCGATGTCAGCAACTGTGACCTTGGCGGTTTGCTGGCTCTACGCAACCAAGCTGGGACGTCGGGTTCGGATTGGAGTGACGGGTTGAGTTTGGCATGGTTGGCGGCCGGCGGCGAGCAGTATGCGGAGCCGGTAGTTGTGAAGGTTGCGGAAGCCGCGTGCTGAGCGTTTGACGTGGTTGATGCGGGCGTTGGCTGCTTCGGTTCGTGCGTTGCTGGTGCGGGTGCGCACGGCGGTTGCGATCTCGGTGTGCCAGCGGCGCAGCGTGCGGGCCAGGGTGGCGAGCTCGGGCGGGGCGCTGGGGTGCTCGCACCAGGCGATCGCTTCGTTGAGATGCTGTTGCGCGTCGAGGGGATCGTCGGCGCGGAAGATGTCGCGGACGTGTTCTTTGGCGACCCAGCACTCGCGGATCTCGTCGGTGGGGTCGGCTGCGTCGAGCGCTGCGAGCATCTTGTCCCACCCGGCGGCGTCGAGCCGTTCCGCGCCGGTGAGCAGCAGCTTGCGAGCATGGTAGAGCGGGTCGCCTTTGCGGCCTCGGCGCCCGGTGGTCTCGTTGTGGACGCGTCGGCGGGCGCCGTCGAGCGCCTGGTTCGCGAGGCGCACGATCCCGAACGCGTCGGCTGCGATCTTCACGCTGTCGCTCAGGTGCGTGTCGCGGCGTGCGCGTGTGATGCCGCTGCGGTAGCCCTCGTGGGGGTCACAGCACACGACCTCGATGGCCGCTAGCCACCCGGCGGGCTGCTGTTCGAGCCATCTGTGCAGGTCAGCGGCGTTGCGGCCGTCGAAGATGTCGATGACCTGCCCGGTGGCCGCATCGACAGCGGCGGACACATAGCGGCGACGCGCCAGCCGCGACGCTGAGCGCATCACGGTCTCGTCGAGCCCCAGCCGAGCCACCGGCCCCACCCGACCGGGATCGCCGACGACCTGGCATGCCCAAGCAGCGACCGCGGACCACACCGTGGCCCACGCCACCCCCAGCCGGCGAGCCGTCGACGCCACACTGCCTTCCACCGCTTCCAGGCGAGCGGCGGCCCACTGCTCAGCCCGGCAAGTCAGGACCCGCCGCGGCGCGGCCAGCTCGCACTCCTCAGTCCACGTGCGCGTCTCGCACCCCGCGTTCGGGCACCACCAGATGCGCTTGCGCCACCGCACCTCGCACACCCCGCCATCGCGACCCGGCGCGTCGCGCAGCCGCACCTCCCGACGGCCCTTCGAACGCGCCCGCACACCGCACGCCCCACACAAAACTCTCTGCGCGTCGGGGGTCTGCACCCACAGCACGGTCTCGCCGCCATCGACACGAACCCGCGTGATCTCCACGCAATCCGCGCCCAGCAACACCACAGAACTAGCTTCAACCACCAGGGGCCTCCCGAGTCTTGGACTGTTCAACGAGTCACAAGAATCGGCGAGGCCCCTCCCTCAACGGTGGACCCTCACATCACCCAAGTCCCAGCTTCGATGAGAAGAGCCGGTTTCCTCTGCGGACGCGCCTGCGAAGCCGAGCGCCACTATCAGAGACTGATCAGATGTGATGATCCCGCCCCTGGCATACGCGCACACTTGACGGGCTTCGGTCTCGGTCAGCGGACGCATCGCGAACTCGCTGACCTCGCGTTTGGGAGTCTCGGCGACGAGCGATGCTGCGTCGACCTCGATGCCGAGGGCCTGTGCTGCCTCCAGCGCTGCTCGGGCCGCCCATCCTCTGTTGGAAGCCGTGTTAGCAGCCACAGGCGGATACACATTTTGAGCGTTCGGCCGGGCCGTGCAGCACCAGTCGGTGACCATCCGCGGCGTGACCCTCGACCAGCACCCAGCGACGCGGTTCAGATGTCTCAGCAGCCGTACTGTCTCGTCGGCGGCCTTCTTGGCTGTTGCGGGTTTGGTGATATAGCGCGCACGCACAGCATCAGAGATAGGGGATATCCAGCATTCGATTCGTTGCTCTTTCATGACTTGAAGCTTCCAGGCCTTAAGCGCTGCCCAGATGAAAGGGCGGGGCGCAATGGAGTCGAGTCGTTGCGCGACTTGGTCCGGCGTGTTCCCGGCGAGCGGGAAAAGAGTAGGTGCGGGGTCGACGTTATATTCCATGGTACTGGTGACCGGTCACGGCGTTCCGACTGTCCATTGGGCGTCGTGGCCGGTTGCTTTATATATTCGAGATATACATAGTTTAGTGAGTTTTCCCGGAATTGGTCACGAATTGATTTTGAGCCAATCGCGGCAAAGACACAAAATACAGCCATCTGACAGTCCGAACGCTATGAATCGCGACAGCGGCGCGATCAGTGAGTGAGAGTACCGTAAGGCGTCAGATTGGCTTAAATCAAGGGTTTCGCCGACGGGCGTTGGCCCTGCACAGGTAAGGGGTCGCCGCGGGTTAGGTCGCGTGTTTGGTCGGTGTGATGGTGTAGTTCCATTCGCCGTGCCAGTCGTGGGGGCGCAGCGGCAGGTGTTGCATTTGGCGGTCGGTGATCTTGATGCCGCGTTGGTACCAGTTGGGGTCGTGGGCGGCTTGGACGGTGAGCCCGGTTTGGGTGGTGGTGGAGGCGATGAGCTCGACGATGGTGGCGATGTCGGTGAGGGGTCGGCCTCGCCAGTTCATCGAGATGAAGCTGAAGAGGCGGTGCTCGATCTTGTTCCATTTGCTAGTGCCGGGCGGGTAGTGCGCGACGGTGATCTCGAGGCCGGTGTCGGCGGCGAGGCGGGCGAGGAACCATTTCCAGGCGCGGGGCCGGTAGCCGTTGGAGCCGCCGGCGTCGGCGGTGATCAGCAGCCGTGTCGCTTGCGGGAACCGGTCGCGGCCCAGGGTGCCCCACCAGCGGCGGATGGACTCCACGGCGAACTCGGCTGTGTCGGCGGAGTCGCCGACGCTGACCCAGCCGGCGTTGTCGGCGACGTCGCAGACGCCGTAGGGGACGGCCTTGGCGAACTCTCCCAGCGCCCGGTCGGCGAAGTCGTGCACGCTGACCCGCTGGGGCTGCCCGGCGGGCTGCCACTCGGTGCCGCCGTTGGCGTAGGACCCGATCAGTTCCTTCTTCTTGGTGTCCACGCTGATCACCGGCTCCCCGGCGGCGCCGAACTCGCCGGCCAGCGCGTTGAGGTACCCGAACTGGGCGTCGCGGTCGGGGTGCTGGGCGCCCTCGTTCTGCTTGGCCGGCGCCTGCAGCGAGTAGCCCATCTGGTGCAGCAGCCGGCGCACCAGCTCCGCGGACGCCCTGAAGCCCTGCCCGGTCAGCTCGCGGGCGAGCTGGCGCGTCGACTTCAGCGTCCAGCGCAGCGGCGACATCGGGCTGCCCCGCGTGACCGGATGCACCAGCTCGTCGAGCGCCTCGAGCAGACCGGGCTGCTTGTCGACCGCCGGGCGGTCCCCGCCGCCCGCAGCGCGCTGACGGTGCGACGGCTCGACCCCAGCGCGCACCTCGCGCACCGCCCGCGACATCGTCGAAGTCGAGATCCCCGACGCTCCCACCACGAACGCCTGCCCGCCACGACCCAGCGCCTCGGCCATCGCGCCGGCCACCACACGCCGCTGACGCTCGCCCAGATGCGGCATCACCGTCTCGAAGAACACCCCGGCAGCGGCCGCCGACAACTCCACCCACCCGACACTACACCACGCGAGTTAACCTATGGCACACCCTAAGACCATGGCAGCTATATTGTCAATCTCTGCATTGCAGTGGATTTTGAAACAAGTACAGAAACCGCGTTTCGAACAGGCCAAGCACCATTTGTTACATGGTCACCATGGATGGTGCGGCGAGGCATCAACAGGTGCCTACATTTTTCGGCTGTGAGCCTCTTCGGTCCATTCGCCTACAAGAGCTGGGATGCGATCAAGGATTTCCCGACCGAAGATCACTTCGTCAACATACCCCATGTGCATGAGGTCGACTAGCCGACATAGATAAGACCTGCCCTTGCCCCACCAGGTTCTGTGAGAGTCAAGGAAGAAATAGTGGGCGACTCTCTTCTCCGACACGCTAGCAAGGTTCTTGAGTTCCATTCCATCGAGCAGAGTCTCGTAGATTCCGCCAGCGACGCGGCTCCCGAAGGTCGTGGTGTAGTAGTATTCCTTGATCTCCCAGATGGCAATCGGGTCGATGACGGAGCGATAGGCACCGTCTATCCGGCGGGCGAGAGTGCCAACCAGGCCAGCGTCGTCAGTGATTTTTGTGAGCTGCTTAGGATCGTAGTCACATTCGGTCCCATCGGTAGCATCTTCGATGAGCATGTTGATGAGACCGGTGAAATAGGCCGGTGCTTTCTTTTCGCCTTTTTGCTTGTTCATGGGCTGCGGGCAGTCGGGCTTCAGTCTTGCCAGCATGCTGCCGTAGAGTTCGCTAGCTTCATCTACATCCATCAGATGTTGCTCGACATGGGAGTTGAGCGCTTCAGCGCGGTACTGAAAGTAGTCGAGCAGGCTTGCGCCGAGGTTCGTTAGGCCTTGGGAGGCGCGGATTCGCGTATTGGGGATGCCCAGCTTCTTGGCGGTTCGGTCCAGAGCCTGCTCGTCGGGTGCTTTGACCCTCGACTTGCCGCGTATCGAATACCCGTGTTGTTCGCCGACCGCGCGGACATACGCCCAGAAGACATCAGACTGGTTCAGAAAACGTGGATCAGGTTGCACTCTTGACTCCCTAGGTGGGTACCCAGAAACGGGAGTCAGTATGTCAGCAGGAGCCTGTCGGTGACGACTTCGTGCTCAAGGGAGCTTCCCGCCATCTGAAAGCGCTTTAACATTGACCGCCCGCAGTTCACGCCGACTTCGCGTTCGAAGAGGCCGGACGGGAAATCGAACTCGACGACGGTGCGACCCGACGCCTTGCTGCCGTCGATGCTCAACGCGACAAAGATGCCTCGCCGCTTGCAGTCCGCGATCGAGTCGACGAGATCGGCGAGATCGAACGATTGGGCACCGTAGATGATGCTCTGCGTGTGGGAGTACGGCGGATCGCAGTAGATCAGATCGCCCTCGGCCGCTTGTGCCATGGTGTCTCTGAAATCTTGGTGCAGGAATCGGGTCCCTGCGGTTCTCTGGGACCAGATCGAGACGCGCCGTGAGAACGACTCGGGAGCGATGGGCGAATGCGCGCCGCATGGAGTCGACATGTGGCCATCCTTGCGGAACCGGATCACACCTCCGTAGCAGGCACGACTCAGGAAAAGAAGATCGGCTGCATTGGGTCGCGTGTTATATGAGGCGCGTATCCGCTCGTAGGCCACCTTCTTGCCAACCGAGTTCATGAGTTCCCAGCGTGACCGATACCATTCACGCAGCTCGTCTGGTCGTTCGTGAAGTGCCACAAAGATGTCGATCAGCGGCCAGAATGCATCAGCCGCCACCGCCCTCTCGGGTGCCAATGTAGCCAGTACCGCGCCGCTTCCGAGAAACGGCTCAACATAAGTACCGAACTTGTGCGGGAAACACGCAATGATCTCGTGGGCAAAACGCTGCTTGTTGCCGATCCACTTGAGAAGCTGGGTCTTGAAAGGAGCAATCGGCCTTTGGCTTTCGTCAAGGCTCGGCAGTGTCAGCTGAAGCACTTGGTCAGCATAGCCGCGGCGCGCATTCGCTGAACGGATTTCCATGGGCAAGTGCTAGTCGCTGGAATAATTGGCGTCAAGCCATTTTGCAATCGAGATCGTTCAGACTCGTGCCTGACAGGTTGACTTTGCCTGACGCAGGCCTAGATGCTAGCGAGTGTAGAATTAGTATTCCTTCGAGTCTGGCGTAATCTGGTATCGAACTGACGAGTAGTTTCGGTCTTTCAAGCGGAATTATCGGCTACTCGCGACGCGGCGTCCATGATTGACTAGTGCTGTGTCCGCAAACGTTCGTCGGGTTGGTGTCCGCGTGGCGGGGTGTGGTTTGTGGTTTGGTCGGGGGTATGAGTGAGCGTGTTCGGGTCCGTCGGTTGACCCATGAAGAAGGCCAGGCGTTGCAGCGGATCGTGCGTCGCGGCGCCGGCAAGTCGCCGGGGTCTCATGTGCGATGGCGGCGTGGGGTGGTGGTCCATGCGTCGGCGGGCGGGAACTCGGTGGCGGTGATCGCGCAGTTGGCGGCGACGTCGCCTGATCGGGTGCGCGAGATGATCCACAGGTTCAACGAGTCGGGGATGGCGTCGTCGGGTCCCTCAGTGGGCGGGTGGCCGTCCCCGCCGGATCACGACTGACGATGATGCGTTCATCGTCGAGACGGCCCGCACCCGCCCAAAGAAGCTGGGCCAGCCGTTCACGCGGTGGAGCGTCCGCAAGCTCGCGGCGTATCTGGCCGACAACCCGACCCGGGTGGTGCGCGTCGGCCGGCAGCGGCTGCACGAGATCCTCACCGAGTCAGGCATCACGTTCCAGCGCACCAAGACCTGGAAGGAGTCCAACGACCCTGACCGTGACGCGAAGCTGGACCGCATCGAGCATGTGACCGACAAGGCCCCGGACCGGGTGTTCGCGTTCGACGAGTTCGGGCCGCTGGCCATTCGCCCGACCGGCGGGGCGTGCTGGGCGCCGCGGTCGCGTCCCCAGCGGCTGCGCGCGAACTACAACAAGCTCCACGGCGTGCGCCAGTTCCACGGCTGCTACAGCGTCGGCGACGACGAGCTGTGGGGCGTCGTGCGGCACCGCAAGTCCGCGGCCAACACTCTCGCGGCGCTCAAGACCATCCGCGCCCGGCGCCCCGACGGCGGCTGGGTCTATGTGATCTTGGACAACCTGTCCGCCCACAACCGCACCGACATCGCCAGATGGGCCAAGCGCAACAAAGTCGAGCTGTGCTTCACCCCGACCTACAGCTCATGGGCGAACCCCATCGAAGCGCACTTCGGGCCGCTGCGCGAGTTCGTGCTCAACAACTCCGACCACCCCAACCACACCGTGCTCACCCGCGCGCTGCACGCCTACCTGCGCTGGCGCAACGCCAACAAACGCTCACCCGAACTGCTCGCAGCCCAACGACGCGAACGAGCCAGAACCCGATCCGAAAAACAACACCGCTGGGGCAGACCCACCAAACAAGCCGCCTGACCAAAGCGCGCAAACGTTTGCGGACACAGCACTAGAGGTGCGATGAGGCCACACCTGCGGTCATGGCCTCGCCCTGCGTACGGTGGGTTCATGAGCCGGGCGGCGGGGGAGGTGCAATGAAACCGCTGCTGACTGGTGCGTTGCTGCGGGAGGCCGGCCCTGAGGCAGTGGTGCCGTTGGACAGGGTGCAATGAAACCGCTGCTGACTGGTGCGTTGCTGCTGCTGCTCGCGGTCGGGTGTTCGCCGGGAGAGCGCCTCGGGTCGACGGGCGCGGGCGGCCTCGACGAGATGAGCTACATCGTGGTCCCGCACCCCGACGACGAGATGCAGGCGTGGTCGCTGATCGAGAACTCGCCCGATGCGTACAAGGTCTTCATCATGCTGACCATCGGTGAGCAGACCGCGTATTGCGCTTCGCCGGGATATGACGAGGGGACTGGAGAGGCATCGCCCTCTCCTTGGCCTGCTGGCAAGTGGACATCGTCGTGCGAGTCAGCCCGCCAGAACTCGTTCTTCGACTTCATCGCCGGAATGGCGCCCGGCGACGACGGTCTGCCGTCTTCGTTCACATTCGAAGGTGTCAAGGGCCCGTTCGATTCGCTTGGTTACACGATTTGTCGGCACGACGCCGAGGGCTGTGTCTCGGACCGCACTGCCAAGGTGTGGATCTCGGAGGTTGCCGCCGTGGTGTGGTTCAACCTCGGCGACGGCGACTTGACTGACGAGGAAGTCGAGTGGGCCGTCAAGACGGTTCGGGACAACCGATCGACCCTTGGAATCAACAAATCCTTGCCGAACGGAAGCCTGATCGGAGCGAGCTACTGGAACAGCTCGTACTCCGGCTGCTTCGTGTATACCCACGACGACCATCTCGCGGTGTACGAAGCGCTGTGGGACACAGACTTCGACATTGGCTATCAAGCTGCCGCAAGTTGCGACTCTGACCCCGGCGTCGCTCGAGTTGCCCAGGTGTCATATGCGCACTTCGACGATGCATTCGAGACATCTGGGTCGTCGCGTCTTGGTGCACATGTCGTCAACTATGGGTGGTTGTGGGGCGAGGGTCCTGGCTATTGGCCTGGGGATTACTCCGGGCAGGGCGAGCTCTTTCACCGTGATCAGGCGTTCCGAGTGCGGTTCAGCTCGTCATGAGCGCTGAGATTGCACCGAAGCGTGGGCGGTTTGCATCTGTCGACACGTTTCGGGGTGCCGTGCTGGGCCTCATGCTGTTCACGCCGGCCACGGGTCTGGCTGGTTTTCCCTGGCTTCGCCATGCCGAATGGGATGGGCTGACGGCGTCTGATTGGCTCTTCCCTACTTTTCTCGTGACGAGCGGGCTGAGCCTGTCGTTCCTGCTGCGGGATGCGCCGACGCGGGCGATGTATTGGCGCCTGGTCCGCCGGCTGGTGCTGCTGGTCGCGGTCGGTCTCGTGTACAACGCATACGGCGCTTCGTGGCTGGACCTGTCCACGCTGCGCTTCACCGGCGTCTTGCAGATGATCGGCGTCGCCGGGGCCGGCGCGGCTGTGGTGGTGCTTGCGAGCAGAGCCGTTCTTGGCGAAGAGAAGATCTGGTGGCTTCTGGTGGCCGCGACCGGAATCATTGGGCTGTACGGCCTGGGTCTCGACATGTCATGTACGCCAGCCGGACGCTGCAGTCCGTACCTCGACGTGGACACAGGGATCCTCGGTACCAGCCACGTGTATCGAGCTGGACAGGCCGGGTGGGACCCTGAGGGCATCGTGGCGTCGCTCGCGGCTTCGTCGCTGGTTCTGTACGGCTATGCGGCCGGTGTGCTGCTGCGGCGGTACGGCCGGTCGAACCGGCTGCAGACGTTGGCCCGGATCGGCGTGCTGGCCGGGCTGTGCTTCGTGGGCGGATTGGCTGCATCGTTGTGGATCCCGTCCAACAAGCGCCTGCTGACGCCGGCGTTCGTGCTGCTCGCAGCGGGGACTGCGCTTGCTGTGTTCTGTGTGATCTATCTGTTTGTCGACACTGGCAAGCGGGGTCCCGGCGAGCCGCGCGACTGGAACTGGCCATTCATTGCGCTTGGGCGCAATGCCCTGATGGTCTTTGTGCTCGAACGTTTCCTGCTGCAGTCCGCCAGCCATGTGCACATCGGCGATCGATCCATCGAGGCACGGCTGCTGGGGGCCCTGCCGTTCGGCGAGTCCGGCGTGCATCTGGCGTACACGGCTGTGCTCCTGCTCGTCGTCGTCGGAGTGGTGGGCCTGATGCACCGCCGCCGGCTGTACCTGGCGCTTTGACAGTTCGGTTCGCGTATCGATCAGTGCGGCGAGCCGGGCGGTCAGGCAACCACAACCACGGGCGTCCCGATCGGCGCCCAGCCGAAGAGCTGCTGCGCTTTGGTGTCGTCTTGGCGGACGCATCCCGCTGAGCGTGGCTGGCCGAGCTGGGCGACGGTCTGGATCGGGAGGCCGGCGTAGGTGCGGGGAATGGAATGGAACCCGATGGCCAGCCGGTGGTGGCCTTCACGAAACGCACCATGTGACGCATGGTGACGGGGGCCTTCGGCGACGACGAGTACTGCGACTTCGAGAAAACGCTGTAGGAACCTGGGGCGGGACTGGTGGCTCGGCCGCTTACCGGGTAGGTGTCAAAGAGCGTCCCGTCCGCTTCGATCAGCCACATGCGCTGGGCGCTGCGGTTGTACACGACGTGTTTGGTCCCGGCGAGACCCACGTCGGGCGTCGAGGTGCCCGCAGTCCACAGCACATGGCCGTCGGAGTAGCCGATGGTGACCGCTAGGAGACTGCTGATTTATTCGGAATCTGCCACTACCGCAAGCCTCTGACCAGTGGTTTTGCAATTGCGAAAGCGGCCATTCGGGCATTGCTCAGCACACTCCTAATGCTGTGACCGCAAACGTTCGCGCTGTCGCCGGGTGTGGCGTTAGCGGGTGTGCCGCCGTGTGGCTGGCGTCGGTGGCGTTGGCGGGTACGCCGACGGCCGCGAGGGGTGGGATCACGGTCACGGCGGCGCTGTGGCCCTGTCGCTGTTGTGTCGTCAATCTGGCCCGGCGGGACACACGCCCCGAGACCGCAGGCGAGATCACGGCGGCGCTGTGGGTGTTGTGTCGTTGGTTTGGCCGGTGGTGTTCGTTCGGGGTGTGGTGGTCCATCGGCGCGGGGCGGTGCGCCGCTCGAGGCGCTCGTTGTTGTTGTGGAGCTTGGCGTGGCAGTCGTTGCACAGGGCTGCCAGATTCGGGATGTCGGTGGTGCCGTTGTCGGCGGCCCATTCGTTGATGTGGTGGTCGTGGCAGCGGTGCATGGGTGCGCGGCACAGCACGCAGCCGCGGTCGCGTATCGCGATGGCGAGGTGTTGGGCGGCGTTGGCGTGTCGGTGGCTGCGTCCGAGCCACAGGATTTCTCCGTTGGTGTCGAACAGTGCGCCGCGGATGCGGGTGTCGGGTGAGAGGTTGTCGAGGATTGCGGGTGGGACGGGTCCGGTGCCGAGGAGTTCGCAGAGCCCGTGGGGTTTGGTGCCGTCGATGACGCCGGTCTCGGCGATGATGATGAGCTGGTTGGGTGCTTGGGCGGGTCGCCACCGATCGATCGAGCGGCCCGCTGGGCTGTGGGAGGCGCCATCGCCGCCCGAGCCGAGCCTCGCATCGCCGGCACCGCCGTCGCGAGGGCGTTCGGTGCGGTCGTGGGCATGTGCGTTGCGGCCGTGGCCGTGATCGCTTCGTCCGTCGTGCTCGGCATCGCAGTGCCCGCCATGGCCGGTATCGCAGTGCCCGTCGTGCTCGGCATCGCAGTGCCCGCCATGGCCGGCATCGCAGTGCCCGCCATGGCCGGCATCGCTGTCGCGGCCATGGGCGGCATCGCAGTGTCCGTCGTGCTCGGCATCGCAGTGCCCGCCATGGCCGGCATCGCAGTGCCCGCCATGGCCGGCATCGCTGTCGCGGCCTTGGGCGGCGTCGCTGCGTCTGTCGTGGCTGTCATTGGTTCGTGGGCGGCGGTCGGTGTCGGGGTTGTGTGCGGCGGGGTGGTCGATGGTGGCTAGGGCGTTGCGGTCGGTGACCATTTCGAAGAGGCTGTCGGCGAGGCGTTGGCGATTGTCGCGAATCTGGCCCGGTGTGCCGTCGCGTCCGCCGTCGAGACGCCACAAGGCGTCGTTGTAGTTCTCGAGTGCCTGGCGCACGAACGTGAAGCTGACCGGGTCGAACTCGGCGTGCAGCACACCCATCCCAGTCGACTCGTCAACAAACAACGACGCGCACCGTGCGCGGCGCTGACGGCCCAGCTCGCACTCAGCAGCGTCGGGGTCGTGACGGGCCGCGAACCTGCGGGCTTGGTCGCGCAGCGTCTCAGGCGACACCTGCGCGGCGGCTTCGAGCAACTCGGCTGCGGAATCGACCGCGTCGGCGCTGGTGCGCCGCGCAGCGTCGGCAAGTACCTGGGCGTGCTCGACGTTCAGCTCGCCCGCCGCGAGGCCGCGTGCCACGTTCGGCATCCGAGCGACCTGCTCGCTGGCCTCGACGGTGCGCTTGGCGTTGCGCTTGCTCAGCCGCGCCCGGCCCACCAGCGCAGTACGGCCCGACCCCGCACGGGCGGCCTCGAGCGCAGCAGTCGCTGAGAGCACCACCGCGTCGGTGGCGGAGCGCAGCCGAGACGCCACGTCGATGACATCGGCGAGCGTGTCGCAGCCGGCATCGCCCAACGGCACCCGCGACGCCCGCGCGACGATGTCACGCGCCCCGCACAGCACCGACAACACACCCTCCACCAGCAACACCGGACCGACCGGCGGCACCGCGAGCGACACCGCCTCAACCGGCTCAACCCGAAGCGACACCGGACCGACCGGCGGCACCGCGATCGATGCCGCCTCAACCGGCTCAACCCGAAGCGACACCGGCCCAGCCGGCGACGACAGCGCGGGTGGAGCGGCCACGGCCGCGTCGCTCGCCGGCATCGAGCCAGTCGGCATTCCCGCCGCCGAATCGGTGCGAACGTCTGAGCGCTTCATGACAATGACTGTAAGTGTGGGGTGTTATACGAAAGCCCCCGAACGACATCACCACATCCGAACCCACGCCAGCGCAACCCCCACGCACCGCAACACAGCGCACCCGTCACGGGCGCGTGCCCCTGCCCGATCACCGTCGCCGGATCAGCAGGTCGCATCGCGCCACCGATCATGCTGCGCGGGCGCAAACACCTCCGGGCCCAGCTGACACGGCTTGCGACAACTGCGGAACGCCAGCACCCGACGCGCCGACGACAGCGCAAACGTTTGCGGTCACAGCACTGGGAGACTGCTGATTTATTCGGAATCTGCCACTACCGCAAGCCTCTGACCAGTGGTTTTGCAATTGCGAAGGCGGCCATTCGGGCATTGCCCAGCACACTCCTAGGCGCGTAGGGACGCGAGAAGCCCCGCTTCCTGGGTCAACTACGCAGGAGGTTCCGTATTGCCCCGGCCGGGTTTGAAGCTGTGACCAACGCTTCCCCGACCAATGCTGCGTCGTAGCCCGCCGCTGCTATGTCGGCAAGCGGGGTGCCGTCGGGAACACCGATGCCGGATGCGGCGACCTTGATGATTCCAGGTGGGAGCTGATCGAACATGCCCGCTATGCGCAAAGCCTTGTTGTAGTCGACGGTCGGGTGGGAATTCTTCGGGTCGTCGCGTTGGTTGACCGCGATCATGTAGGCGCCTTGCCCGACCGCGAGATCCAGCTCGGCTTCGGTGCGTACCTCGGTCAGCACATCAATGCCAAGCGTGAGCGCTAGCTCTTGCAGCGGCCGGAGCTTCGTTGACTCCATGTCTTCCACGATGACCAGCATCGCGTCGGCACCCATCTGATGCGTCTCGTGCACGTGCACGTGGGTGGTCAGGAAGTCCTTGCGCAGCACCGGGAGGTCGGACGCGTCGCATGCGTCGCGCAGGTCTTGGGATGACCCACCGAACAGTTGCGAGTCCGTGAGCACCGACAGGCAGGATGCACCGCCTCTCTGGTACTCAACCGCGAGTGCTCGAGCGTCGGCATCCTCGCGCAGCGCTCCACGCGAAGGTGACCGTCGCTTGATCTCAGCGATGAGCGAAAGCCCCTCTGAGGACAAAGCGTGCCGAAAGCGGCACCCGACGCCTGCAGGGTTGTGGACCCGCGCCTCGCGGGTCAACGTTCGGGTGCTCACGCGGATGGGTGGGAAGACAAGTAGAGGCAGGCGTCCGCGAAGATCGAGGCTGCCATGGCGTGTCCTCCCGGATGCTGTGTGTTATTGCATAGTCGGGATCTCGGGGCAGTCTCACGCTGTCGCATCGTGGCTCCCAAAAGTTGATGGCGGGGCACCAAGAGAACCGCCGCTCCGAATAGCAGCACACACGATGCCCGGCAGTGAAACGAAATACGGGGAGCGGCAACTGCCGCCCCCCGGGGGTTTCATACAGGCAGCGCAGCGATAGGCCGGCTGCCTGGGGATCTAATGGTTGCTTACCCTACTATCGCCTGCTCCGAGGACGAAAGCCGTTTCGACCTTCTTGCCGTCGGCAAGCTGGGCCTTCGATGGGCCCGTACGAGATGAGTCACCGTGCCGGCCAGGATCTCCGCTCCCCGTGGGTTGCGCATGAAGCTGTCGGGGTAGGTCGTCGCGAAGTAGAGCTGCACAGCTCCCCACGCCTTGGTGGTCGCCTCTCCAGCACGTCACCGTGCCGCCGCCAGCGGAGCCGCTATGGGTGGCGGAAGCCGTTGAGTTGCTGATTCGGGACTGGGTTGCCTCGCAGGTCGTAGGCGACCTCGCCGCCGACGCTGTCGTCCAGCACGCCGGCACGGCAACATCGGTGGCGATCGAATTCAAGACTCGCGTCAATGGCGCTTCGGCTCAACAGCTGGCCCGGCAAGCGCAGCAGCTTGCGATGCCGATGGTCGTCATCGGACGTGAGATGACCCGCGCAGCGCGAGCGATCTTGGCTGAGGCTGGTGTCGGGTCGGTCGACGGACTCGGAAATGTTCACTTGACGCTGCCCGGACTCATCATGAGGACCACCGGTGAGTCGCGTGCCCGGCCTGCTCAGCCCCGCAGCCGCCTGTCCGGAAAGTCCAGTCTGGTGGCGCAAGCGATGCTCCTCGACACCGACCGGCTGGTCGACGAGATCTGCGACGGCCTCGAACGGACTGGCACCGAGTACGCGCTCACCGGCACCGCAGCAGTCGCACGCATATCGCCGCTGCTCACAAACGTTCCTGTCGTCGAAGTCTGGCTAAATGCAACCGCAGACCCCGACGCCGTATGTGAGTCTCTCCAAGCGCAGCCAGTCGAGTCAGGACCGAACTTGGTGATCCTCCAGGAACGAAACGATGCGCCCTTGGCGTTTCGGACCCGTCAGCGAGACAAGTGGATCGCCAACGTGTTCCGGCTCTACGTCGATGTGCGGCGAGACCCCCAACGCGGACGCGAGCAAGCTGATCACCTTCGCCGTGAGGTGATCGGTTTCTGATGGCGCCTGCGCAACGAAGCTGTTGCTGTGGTGCAGCAGTTCATCAAGGCCATCCGAAGCTGATCAGCCGGATCGGCCGCTGGTGACACGTCGTGCCGCCGCCAGCGTGCCCGAGCCAACGCCAGACGACAGATCGCACGCAGCCGAGCCAGCCTCGATGTACTCGTTGCCATCAGGCGCTGCCACGAACTGCACACCGCTCGACGACGAACCGAACCCGTTCATAGCGAAATCGGCCACGCCGTTGCCGTCGGTGTCGATCTCGATGCGCATAGCGCCACTCGCGGGAACTACAGACTCGTGCGTATACGGACTTGATTCTTCTACAGCCTCTACAGCGTATAACATACTTAGAGGCCGCGCGGATTGGCCATCCACGGGTTGGCTGGTTCCCCGGTGTATTGGTCGGGTTGTCCGAACAAGACAACCCGTGGAGGCCGGTTTCATCATGCGCGCTTTGGAGCCTGAGGTGGTGGATGTGATCTGGGCGGCGGTGGAGCCGATGCTGCCGGTGCGGCCGGTTCGTGACCTTGGCAGGGGGCATCGGCCCCGGATATCGGACCGGCTGTGCTTTTGGGGGATCCTGGTGCGGCTGGCCACGGGCTGCTCGTGGCAGTGCGCGGAGGCGCTGCTGGGATGGCAGGTGTCGGACACGACGCTGCGGTCGCGCCGCGACGAGTGGGTCGCTGCGGGCGTGTTCGAGCGGATCGCGGCCGAAGCGATCGCCGCCTATGACCGGATCGTGGGTCTCGACCTCGATGACGTGTGCATCGACGGGTCCACCCACAAAGCTCCCTGCGGTGGGGAAGGGACCGGCAAAAGCCCCGTGGACAGGCGAAAACTCGGCTGGAAGTGGTCGATCGCGATCGACGGGGCGGGGATCCCGGTCGGGTGGGCCGCCGCGGGCGCGAACCGCAACGACATCATGCTGTTCGACCCGACCGTGGCCGAGATCGAACGGCGGGGGCTGCATCACGACACCGAGACCTTGCACCTCGACCGCGGCTACTGGGGCGCCCGCGTCGACCGGTCAGCCGCCGCGGCGGGCATCTGCGATCTGGTGCGGCCCCCCAAACGCAGACCCGGCCACGACGGCCCCGCAGAACCGGTCACAGCGCCGCTGGGGCTGCGCTGGCGCGTCGAGCGAACCAACTCATGGCTGTCCAACTACGGCCAACTGCGACGAAACACCGACCGCAAACCCGAGCACCGCCTCGCCCAACTCGCCCTCGCCGTCGCCTTGATCATCACCATCAAACTCATCGACCACCGCAACCGCTGGCAACCCCACAACCGCCCAATCCGCTAACGCTCTTATTACATATATTTCGACTACAGGCTATAGTTCATCTGTCGCAGAGGGCGACCTGCTGTCAAGTGGCCCAGGCCAACCTGACGAGGAGGGGTGAGATGTCGAGCGCAACGATCGTGCGCGAGTACGAGATCCCGAGCCCGGACGTAGCGGTCGGAGCCGAGACCGCGCTCGCAGAACTTGTCGGGCTGCGGTCGTCGTTCGACACGTCGGCACCGGGTGAGCTCGTTGCACTCCATCTCGAATTGCCGACGTTCGCGGCCCGGTTGCTGGTTGACGCGCTGACGGCCCTGGCCGAAGGACATGCGGTCACCGTGGTCCCCGTGCCGGCCGAGCTCACCACTCAAGGCGCGGCGGACATCTTGAACGTGTCGCGGCCATACCTGATCAAACTGCTCGACGAGCGGAAGCTGCCGTATCGGCGCGTCGGCAACAGGCGCAAAGTGCTCCTCGAACACTTACTGCGCTACAAGCAACGTGACGACGAGTTCCGCCAAGGAATACTCGACGATCTCTCCCGAGAGGCTCAGGCAATCGGCCTCGAGTACTAGCTGGACAGGCCGACCGTATGGCGTTCACGGCGGTATTCGACGCAGATGTGCTCCATCCAGCGATCGTGGCCACCACGCTGCAACGCCAAGCGGATGCCTTAGCCTGAATCCACCGATTCGGTGGGTGTGTGTGGGTTGCCGCGTCCGCGAAAAAGGCCTCCTGATCTGCGACGATTGTGATGTTCGTTGTCACATTCGTCTCAAAAACAGGAGGCACTTTTTGTGTCTGGATCATCGCGCAGTCTGGACCGGTTCGCAACGACGTTCGATCATGAGGGCCTGGTGGCCAACGCGGGCCTGATCCTGGCGGGAACGCTGATGGCCCGTCTGGGCCTGTTGGGGCTGATCGAGCGGTGGGTGCGCACCGGTTCCGCGAACCCGGGTCCCAAGATCTGCACCGTGGTCGCCGCGATGCTCGCTGGCGGCACCCACATCGATCACGTCGAGATGCTGCGCGCCGGACGCACCGGGCGGGTGCTGGGGTTCGCCCCGATGGCGCCCTCGACGGTGGGGTCGTTTTTGCGGACGTTCACGTTCGGTCACGTCCGCCAGCTCGAAGCGGTGGCGTCGCGCACGCTGGCTCGCGCCTGGGCGCTGGGCGCAGGCCCCGGCAAGGCGCCGCTGGTGGTCGATCTGGACTCCACGATCTGCGAGGTCCACGGCAAGCAGAAACAGGGCGCCGCGTACGGCTACACCAGCGTGCTCGGCTATCACCCGCTGCTCGCTGCACGCGCCGACACCCGCGAGGTGCTCGGCGCACGCATGCGCAAAGGCTCCGCGGGGTCCTCGCGAGGCGTGGTGCGCTTCGCCGACGAGCTCGTCGCCAGCCTGCGGCGGGCCGGGGCGAGCGGGCCGGTCACGGTGCGCGGGGACTCGGGGTTCTGGTCATGGAAGCTGATCGACCGTCTCGACGCCCACGACATCAAATGGTCGATCACCGTCGCCCTCAGATCCTCTGTGCGCACAGCGATCCAAGCGATCCGCGACGACGCGTGGGCCGACATCGCTTACACCAAAGACGGCCGCGCCCAGGTCGCCGAGACCCAATACACCACCGGCCGCGGCAAAGCCAAGCGCACCGTTCGTCTCGTGGTGCGCCGCACCCGCCTCGCCGAGGGCGCACAGCAACGACTGTGGCCCGACTGGCGGCACCACGCATTCATCACCAACACCGACCACGACACCGCCGCCGCGGATGAGTTCCACCGCGGCCACGCCGTGGTCGAGCTCGCCATCCGCGACCTCAAAGAAGGCTCCGGCCTCGAACACGTCCCCTCAGGCCACTACGGCGCGAACTGCGCATGGCTCGCCTGCGCAGCGCTCGCCCACAACATCGGCCACTGGAGCGCCACGCTCGCCGGCGCGCCGGCGGCCACCAACCGCTCCCGCCGCACCCGACTCGTCGCACTCGCCGCCGTGCTGGTGAACCGATCAGGCACACCCACCCTGCGATACCCCGCCCGCTGGCCCTGGGAAACACAATTCACAGCCACGCTCAACGCTCTCAGGGCTCTGCCCGGACCCTCCGGCTAAACAGCACAGCCCGGAACTGACGCCCCCACACAAACCCAGCGTCGACAACCCCGAACCACACCCGCACCCCTAGCAGAACACGCCCAAACACACCAAACCACACCCCCAACAACACCGCACCACCCCAACCCGCCACCAGCCCAGAAACCCCACGCTCACCAACAGCCAATCGGTGGATTCAGGCTTAGACAATCCATCACTGCGCCTCGACGAGCTGCTGGACAAGCTTGAACTGAACGGGCTTACTCGAACTGCCGCGGAGGTTTGTTGTGCGTCTGACTTTGCCGCGGAGGGTCCACCGAGGAATGAACCAAGTCTGATCGTGTTCTCGCTGACGCGTGAAGGAGCATCAGATGACTGTCAGCGAGGGTCGGCGTCGACCGAAGAAGCTGTCCGCGGAGACGAAGTGGGAGATCTACTTGCAGGTCGCGGGCGGAGAGATCACCCAGGCCGACGCCGCCCGGAAGTGGGGGGTCGATGTGTCGACGATCATCTCCATCCGCCGGACGGTGAAGGACGCGGCGCTGGCTGCGCTGGCCCGCAAACCGGGTCGCCCGGCCACCGAACGGAACTGGGAGCTCGAAGCGGCCCGGGCAGAGATCGGTCAGCTCACCGAGGCGATCAAGGTCCAAGCGATCGAGTTGGCCATTGTCCGGGGAAAATCCGGCTGGGACTGAACGGACCGGTCCCGGCGAGAGTCCCCGCCGAGGCCAAAGAGCTGGTCCTCAACACCGTCGACGACGCCGTTGCCGCCGGGTTCTGGCACACATGGGCCACCGGTGTGTGGCAGGTCTCCGACGACCGGGTGCACCGCTGGCGGGCCCGCCGACGCGAGCTGGGCACGCTCAGCGACCTCGCCCCGGGCGGCGCGCCGGTGCATGCGGTGCTGGCCGACGAAGTCGCGGAGGTCCTCGCTGTCGCTGAAGAGTGGGGACCGGTCGACCGGTCGCACCGCAAGCTCGCCCACCGCGGTTCCTATGTGGGCCGGGTGTGGGTGGCCCCCTCGACGTTTCGGCGCGTTCTGGCTGCCCACGGGCTTGTGCTGCCCGAACAGCCGCCGACACCACGGCGGCCCAAGACGCCGTGGCCCCACTGGCTGGTCTGGGAACCGAACAGGATCTGGATCTGGGACGTCACCCACTTCGGGCGGGCCCGGCGCTGCGTGTTCGCCATCGTCGACATGGTCTCCCGCTACTGGATCACCACCCTGGTCTCGACCGAGGAGACCTCCACCCAAGTGCGCGTCATCTTCGACCAGGCGCTGCTAGCCCAAGATCTCGACGAGCTGCTCACCGACGACCGCCTCGATCTCGACATCGACGACCCCGACCGGCCGATCCTGCTCGCCGTGTCCGACAACGGCCCGGCCATGACCAGCCACGACACCCGCGCCTACATGGCGATGATGGCCATCGCCCAACACCACGGCCGACCCCACACCCCCACCGACCAAGCCTGGATCGAGAGTTTCTTCGGGCACATCAAGCACGAATGGCCCCACCTCGACGAGATCACCGACCCGGCGTTGCTCGACACAGAGCTGGCACGCATCCGGATCGACTACAACGAAGTCCGGCTGCACGAAGCGCTCGGCTACGTCACCCCCGACGACGAACACCACCAACGAGGAGAACCGATCCGCGAGGCCCGCCGGCAAGGCCTCCAACGAGCCCGCACACGACGGCTCGACCACAACCGCCGGACCACCACCAACAACCCCGAGAACACAGCATGACTTGGTTCATTTCTCAGCCGATCTCCGCGGAAGACTCAGACACACCTCAGGTTCGTCGTTACCTTCAGCCATAGACAAGGTGACGGTCGCCATCTGGCTCGTGGACCACAAGAACGCTGCGAACGCCATCGAAGAACCGACGCGAAAAGCCCCGAAGCCGGCTAGGAGCGGCGGGAGCTGACCATGAGGTCGGGTGCTTTGCCGACGAGGTCTCGGGGCTGTCGATCGGCGATGATGGCCAGTAGGCCACGATGGCGCCGCACAGCCCGGCAATCCCGGCAAGCAGCGACAGCAATGCCGCCCTCATGCGCCGCACCCGCTGGACCCTAGCCACCCATGCCAGCGCCGCTGGGTGCAGCAGCTCGCTCGGCGGCGCGTGCCCCCGTCCATACAGTTGGGGCACCATGCGATCAGCTGGCGCAATGACGCCCAACACCGCCTCTCGCTGGGCATTGCTCGGCGTCGTCCTGCTGGCGGTTACAGCTCTTGCCGCGTGCAACAGCGACGGCGGATCGGGTTCCGATTCGGGCCCGACGGCACCACTGGACACGAATCAAGCCGACACCCCCACCACACTCGAATCGTCCGATCAACCGCTCACACACTCAGACAGCGCATCCAGCCAAGACGGACTGGCTGCGCTGCCGCTCTTGCCACGCATGCAATCCGTGCTCGTCCTGGTCGAGACGCCCCAAGGCGTCGGCACCGGCCTCATCGTCGAAGGCGGATACATCGTCACCAGCTACCGCCTCGTGGCCACCTACGAGGCTGCCCAGGTGACATCGAGCGCACACGACCTGCAGGGCCGCACCGTGCCGCTGGTGGCATGGGAGCCCCGGACCGATCTCGCTGTGTTGGGCCCAGTCGACGTCGAGCTTGAGGCGCTCCCGATCGCCGAGAGTGCCGCGACGCCAGTCGGCACCATCATTTTCCTGGCCGCGTACGAGGAAGCAGAGATCGGCGTTCCGACGCTGACCATCGTCCCAGGCCGCCTGACAAGTGTCCACACGCCGGATCCCGCGGGCCCCACCTACGTCCTAACAAATGCCTACATCGAAGCGGGACGCAGCAGCGGCGTCATCATCGATTCCAACGGCACGCTGATCGGCATCGCAACAGTCGTCGTCGACGATCCCCATGGCACGCTCGGCATCCCCGCCGAGGACGCCGTACGGATCGCTAGCCAGCGAGGCCCGGTGTCCGCACCAGCCACAGTCCTCCCTCGATGCCTGGCAGCAGTGGAAGATCTATGGGCTCCCGGTCGAGGACGAGGCGATCGCTGGCGAGTGGGGCAGCTAGGTCTTGGTGCCCCGGGCGCCGTTCGGGTCCACAACGACGTGCGTGCCCGAGAGCTTCTCCCACAGGGTCTGGTTTCGGCGATCCCAGAACGGCATGAACATCAGAACGCCCAAGGTGAGGATGATCGCAACGCTGGCGACCAAGTCTGCGATGAGGCCGCGCACGAAGAACATCCTGACGAACCCGACGGGTTCGAGTGATTGGGCGTCAATCACTCGCAGCTGCAGGAGCGATTTCGCAGGTGTCTGTCCTCGTTGGACGATGAACAGCGCCCAGATGACCCAACCGATACCAAGGGTCAGACCGACCAAGACCCCTTCGAGAATGGCAGCCCCGAGTCGTATCCAGGGGCTGGCGAATTCGACGCCGCCGGGCAGCAGCGTCTCATCAGCAACCTGCTGAGGCGGATCGGCTGGGGCGGGCTTGGTCATAGCTCGATCCTCTCTGCATACTGAATCACCCCGAGTTTCGTGGAGGCTCTGTTCCTTGAGAGGATGGAGCAATGCCAGGAAATCGGAGATATCCCGCCGAGCTGCGTGAACGTGCGGTGCGGATGGTGTTGGACAATGAGCGCCTGTACGGGTCGCAGTGGGAGGCGATCTGCTCGGTCGCGGAGAAGCTGGGGCCGACGCCTGAGACGGTGCGGCTGTGGGTTCGCCGAGCTGAGATCGACGGCGGGACCCGCCCGGGCGTGACGACACTGGAGCGTGCTCGGATCAAAGAGCTCGAAGGCGAGAACCGTGAGCTGCGCCGAGCGAACGAGATATTGAAGGCGGCGTCGGCTTTCTTCGGGGCGGAGCTCGACCGCCAGTCGAAGCGATAGTGGCGTTCATCGACGCCCATCGAGGCCGGTTCGGGGTCGAGCCGATCTGCGCTGTGCTGTGCGAGCACAGCGTCGGGATCGCCCCGTCCACCTATTACGCAGCCAGGTGCCGGCCGCCGTCGGCGCGGGCGCAGCGCGACGCCTGGTTGCGCGCAGAGATCGCTCGTGTGCACCGGGACAATTACGACGCGTACGGGGCGGCCAAGGTGTGGGACCACCTCAACCGCGTCGAGCACATCACGGTGGCTCGCTGCACTGTGGAGCGGCTGATGCGCCAGCTGGGCCTCGAAGGGACCCGCCGAGGCGCCACGGTGCGCACCACCACCAGCGACCCCGACGCCGACCGGCCAGCGGACCTGGTGAACCGCGATTTCACAGTGCCGGCCCCGAACCGGCTGTGGCTCGCGGACCTCACCTACGTGCGCACCCACAGCGGCTGGGTGTACGTGTCGTTCGTGATCGACGCCTATTCGCGGCGGGTGCTGGGCTGGCAGGCCTCGCGGTCGATGCGCACCGAGCTGGCGCTCGACGCCCTGGAGATGGCCGTCTCGGGGCGCCGCCGCGACGGCCGCAGCACCGAGGGGGTCACCCATCACAGCGACCGCGGATCGCAATATCTGTCCATCCGCTACAGCCAGCGGCTCGACGACAACGACATCGTCGCCTCGGTCGGCAGCAAGGGCGATTCGTATGACAACGCGATGATCGAGAGCTTCAACGGCCTGTTCAAATGGGAGCTGATCTACTCACGAGGACCGTGGCAAGGACTGCGCGATGTCGAGTTCGCCACCCTCGAATACATCGACTGGTACAACCACCGACGCAGCCACAGCGCCCTGCTCGCCGGCCGCGGCAACTACACCACACCCGCCGAACACGAAACCGCCTACTACCGTCAAACCGTCACAGCCACCCCGGCCGTGACTCAACAACCCGAGTCTCTACTCAACCCGGGGTGATTCATACCTGCAGGGCCGCACGTCATCGCGGACGTTGGCAGCCGGCGCCACGGTAGATGGGCCGCTGGGTTGCAGACGTGATCCCACCGGAATCGCTCGGCACAGCGTCGCCCCTGCGGAGTTGGGCAGTCGAACCACTTCAGGCTGTCGTCGACGCGCACCGCAAGCTGGTCACCCGACGGTCGACGAATTCTTTTCAACACCTACAACTACACCAACGGCGTGTCATTGATCCACGTCGGCGGAACCGGGCAGCCCGGCAGCGGCTTCGAGACGGGCAAGTCGATCGGTGTGGTCCAGCAGCGTCGCGTTGATCTCGCGGAAACCAGCCTGCATTTCCGCACGCAGGCTGATGATCACGTTGGGTGACACTGTCCGATGCTGATGGCCCTTGCTTCGGGGAGCGTCCGGCTCCCGGCGTATGGGGTCCGTGAGACGACCGAAAAAAGTAAAGCCCCGCCAGTGCACCTCCGCTGGGCGGTGGTGGACGGCGGGGAAGATTGGGCGAAGCTTGCCATGTTTCGTCGTTGGTTGCAACTCGCCTAGCGACGACTGGTTGATGACCGTCTATCGATAGTCCGTGGGGTCGTCGACGTGCCTGTAGTCAAGCTCGGTCAGGCGATGCTCCCACATGAGAAACGGTTTCTTGGGAAGTCGTCGGCCGCCATCTCGCCACGACGCCGATTCGCAGGCGACGCCCGAGGCGCTCGCACGCTCTAGCGCCGGCAGCAGATCCGAGTCGCCCGAAAACAACACGACTACATCGAACTCGCCATTCGCAGCACCGAAGGCGAGATCGAGCGCCAGCTGCACATCTATGCCCTTCTCTCGTGGCTTCCCAAGGCTGTAGTCCAGAGGACGCAAGTGAATGTCAAGTCGGGGATCAGTTCCGGTCCTATTCGACCGCCACCGCGCTACCTGTCTTCGTGTTGCGCCGTAGCCGGTGGGGTCGGTCCCTGAGCCGGGTAGCCCACGATAGATCGACACCAGTTCAAGTGGCCCTTCGCCTTTTGTTGGGATGAGGGTGGGTTGAGGGTCCGTTTGTAGGGGTCGAGGCCGTGGGGGGATCGGTGTTGTGAGATGCCGAACCCTGGAGGGCCTCGATGAAGCGTGATGTTATGTCGGTGCGGCTGTGGCTGCCGCGTGTCGAAGTGCTGGGGGTGGTGGTCGACGCGCCTGAGCGGCTGGTGGTGCGGGTGCGCTCGACGGTGCGCCGCCCGTGTTGTCCTGATTGCGGGACCCCGAGCGGGAAGGCTCATGATCGCCGGGACCGGGAGATCCGCGACTTGGAGGTGTCGGGCCGGCCGGTGACGCTGGTGTTCGAGCAGCGGCGCATGGTCTGCGGCGTCTGCGGCGGCCGGCGGTTCATGGAGGACCATCCGGCGTTCGAGGGCCGTGTCACGGCGCGTCTGGCCCGTCGGCTGGTGGCCGACGCGCGTCAGATGACGGTCAACGCGGCGGCGAAGCGTCACAAGGTGGGCTGGAAGCTGGTCAACGCTTTGGTGGTGGCCTGGGCGGGTCTGGTCGCCGACCATCGTCGGCGGCAAAGGTGTCGGGTGCTGTTGGTGGACGAGACCTCGATCCGCAAGCGGCACCGGTATGTGACGGTGCTCGTCAACGGCGACACCGGCGAGGTGCTCGCCATGGTGCCCCACCGCGACACCCAGGCTCTGAGCGGCTTTCTGGCTGCCCAGGGGCATAGATGGTGCCGCGGCGTGAAGGTCGTGGTGTCCGACGGCTCCAAGGCGTACAAGGCAGCCATAGAGGCGCGGCTCGGCCACGCCCGCCATGTGCTGGACCGGTTCCACGTCATCAGATGGTTCCAAGCCGGCCTGATCGCTGTGCGCCGCGACGTGCAGCGTCGCCCCGAAGGCTCCAAACCGGCATTCGATCCCGAAGTGTTCCGATCCAGGTTCTTGCTCATGCGTCGGCCCGACAAGCTCGACGCGGCCGAGCAGTCCCGGCTCGACGCGCTGTTCGCCGCCCACCCGCGGCTCAAAGCAGCATGGGACGCGCTCGGCGAGCTGCACCAGCTCTATCTCGCCGACGACCGCGAAGGCGCCCTCGAAGCGCTCGACCGGTTCGCCGACATCTACGGCACCGGCGACATACCCGAGTTCAGCGACACCGTCGACACATTCCTCGCCTGGCACCAGCAGATCCTCAACTGGCACCAAACGGGACGGCCCAGCAACGGCCGCATCGAAGGAACCAACAACCTGCTCCAAGTCCTGCGACGCCGAGCCCACGGCTTCACCAACTACGCCAACTTCGAAGCCCGCGGCCTCCTCCTAACATGAACCCCGCCGAGCCCAGCAGCCCGAATCCCAACAAAAGACGAAGGCTCAATCATCTAGAGCACAAAGCGCACCGCGCCGCGCACCAACTCCGCGCCGCCCCCGACGCGAAACGTCTCCCACAGCTGCGCTGTGTCATCATCAGAAAGGGCCACCAGTGTGTCCTCCCCGAAGAATGGGCGATTTCTCTCACCGAGGACCACGCCGATGGCCCCCCTACCGGTGGACCCCCGCGACTACCTCAACCCCCACCACTCGGTGGGACACTGCCGTTCCGCACACGTCCCACGAGGGCGGGAGGTGCTCGCAATGCTGCGCGGATTTGCAAGACACCGTATTTCGGGGCCTGATTCGGCCCCGTTTCACTGCTGTTGCTCCAGTCTTTCGGCCATTGTGACCGAAATCACGCTTCCGGCCGCGCCGATTCAGCGCCACTGCGGCGGAATCGACAAATGGGGCGCTGTGCTGTCTATCCCGAGTCGAAGTAGTTGCCGAACCAGTAGCTGACGTCGGCTCCGGTGCGGTTGCGGTAGGCGACGAGCGCGTTGGCCAGCACGTCGAGGCGGTAGGCGAGGATGCCGAAGTCGACGTTGGTGCGTCCGATGGTCTTGCATCGCTTGTCGGGCATGTGCCGCTTGAGCCGTCGGAGGTGTGCGCCGGTGTTCTCTCGGCATCCGTACAGGTCGTCGAAGTCGGGGTCCGATTCGGGATTGCCCGCAGCGCTCGTGTTCGTCGCGCGAAGTGGCGGAGAGGCTCTTCGATCTCCTGCTCGACGTGGCCAGCGGCGCGACCACGACCAGCGAGCGGCTCGGCTTCGGCGAGGAGGAACTGTGCCCTGGCAGATGGGTGTCGTGACCTAGCGCCCGCTGTGGCACTATCCGGTGTTGTCCCCTTCTGGAACACGAAGCGAGCCCGCGACTATCGATCGCCGCAGCCAAGGCCCGATTGCCGGATGCGCCAACTTCAACCGTCCTCGTCCACCAGGGCTGACCATTCCCGACAGCAACAGCCGCCTGCGATACGCGCTGGCGCTGGTTTTGCCGATGGCGGCCTCTTCGCACACAGCGGCCACCCGGGGCGACTCATGGCTCTCGGCTAGTGCAGCCAAAGCCGCCAAGAACCGCTTGTCGGTGTCCGAGAGGCTCTGCCACGTGGGGGCGAACAAGTGGTCTTGGAGCGACTCATCGGCCTCGGCGACGGCCTGCTTGGCGTGGCTGACAGTGATCGGCCTGCCGGGACCGCCCGCTGCGCGCCACATCTTGTCCCCGACCAGTTGAAGCATGTACGGATGGCCGGCCACAGCCGAATTGGCTGTATCGAGAGCATCGTCGCCGATGAGGCCCCCGTGCGTCAGAATCGGCTCTCGCAATCCGCGACGCGCCTCCTGCTCTGACAACGAATCCACCTTGTGCACGGCAAGACGTTGCAGGAAGGTCGATTTCCGATCAGCCAACAGCGTTTCTGTGATGTACGGCAATGCGGCACCCAAGAACACCAGCGCTTGCCGCTCCCGCTTTGCGATGTGCTGAATGTACGAGCCGAGCTGCCTGGCTTTGGCGAGCGGGATCGCATGCATCTCGTCCATGGTGAGCAGCACACGGACGCCGATCCGGGCGGCGGCACCCGCGAGCTCCCCCAGGTCGCGTCGAAGGTCGTCTCCGTAGCTCGTCCGCCTCAGATCAGGCTCTTCCTCGAATGAGACACCGGCCGACACGCCTCCAGCGCCCAAGCTCACCCCCGACACCTGCCGTCTGGCTGGCTCGCCGTGAGCCTGTGCCATGGAATGTTGCGCCTGCACAACCGCCTTGTGTGTCTCGGCAATCGGGTCGCCGTCGGTCCCTGCTACCGCAAGCACCAGCCAGCCCCGCTCTTCCTGGGCGGCGCCCTCAATCTCGTTCAGCAATACCGTCTTGCCCATACCCCGCGGGGCGAGCAGCACATTCGCGCCGCCCTCGCTGGCTGGGTCGCCAGCCAACAGGGTGCACACCTTGCGGATCAGTTCGTCTCTCCCCACCAAGCAGGAAGGCGTGCTGCCGAACCCCGGAGTGAACGGCAGCGCATCAGGGACATCCGACTTGTCGGGAAAATAGCGGGGCCGGTCTCCTGCCATCCCCACAGTGTACTCCCTGGCTTCACTATTTTATTTTTCTTCATCATGTTTATGTTCTTCATAGTTTTCACTGTTTTCTTTTTCTTTCGCATTGTCCGGGAATGAGCCTCAGCGTCGGCAACCCGTCTTGACTCCATTCATGTCGCAAGAGAACTCTTCTAACACCGCAAGAATTCCCGTCGCCGATCGGCCGGCGAGCAGCGTTCAGACGTTGCCCAGTTTTCGTCAGCGCGGGGACTCGCTCAAGACCGCGACGCGGTCGGGCAGAGCCCTGACGGCTTCGGCGACTTCGACAGCCGTTTGTTGATGGTTGCGGCTCGTCAACAACCTCCGTCAGTTATAGAGACATACCAGCCGGACAGGAGCTGGCTGTTCTGCACGTCGCTGCCGCCGAGAACGCCCAACGAACGCCGTGTTCTCCAAGAGGAGGCAAGCTCTAGCCCTGATTATTCATGAGAATTCTGTTGGTCGTATTTTCGGTGTGCTTTGCGCCCGGTTTGGTGGTGTGGGGCTGTTGGGGCGTCGGCGGGAGCGTCGCAGGGGAGCCGATGGCCCCGGTTGTGGCGCTCAGGCGGCGCTGGGGGCGTGGCGGGGCTGTCCCGCCGGGGGCAGGCGTCGCGCGGGACCGGTTGGCTGGGGGGTCAGCGGGGGTGGGCGATGGCGAGGAGCGCTTTGGCGCCGGGGTGCTGTTCGGGCAGGCGCAAAAGGACGCGTCTGGCGGTGCGGCACACGAGCGCGGGGAGGTGCCACAGCTCCCAGCGGAGCCGTTTGGGGGCCGCGCGGCGCAGCGCCCCGTCGAGGCAGGCGTTCTGGAACCAGCCGAGGGGCGCGAGGCCGATGATGCACATGGCGGCCCAGGCGCTGTTCGCGTGCCAGTCGGTGAACGGCATGCGCGTCAGGCCGCTGTGGTTGAGCCGGCACACGGCGTTCTCGACGTCGGCGTGGCTGCGCATCAGCCGATCCAGTTGCACGGCGCTGCGGGGCTGGTCGGTCAGGAATCCCCAGTATCGGAAGTTCTCGCTGGGGAACAGGCTGCGCTGCGCTCCGGGGTGGCGCGGCTCGCGGCGCACGATCAGCCGGGTGCGGCCGGGCCAGCCCGACAGGTCCGCGAGGTCGGTGACCTGAGCACCGCGCCGCTTGCGCTGGGCGGGCCGCTTTGGGGCGTTGTGCCAGCGGTCCGGGTCGCCGCGGCCGCCGCGGATCGCTGCTTGGACGCCCGGAGCCGACCGAGCTGACACCGCATAGCCGATGTTGCGGTCCCGCAGTGCCGCGGCGAGTCTGGGCGAGCAGCCCGCGGCGTCGATGCGCACCACCAGCGGGCGTTCCACGAGGCTGTCGTCGTCGCCTTCGCGGCGGCCCACGGCGTCGGGCTCGGGCAGCGTCGCCACAGCGGCGTCGATCACCTCGAGGTGATCGGCGATGTCGTTCGCGGCGGCGTTGCCGGGCCGCTGCTTGATCCACAGAGGCTCCCCGTCCGCAGTGGAGCACACCATCGGATGGAACCCGAACCCGCCCTTGTAATGCGGCGCAGCTCCCGCCTTGTTCTCCGAGCGGACCTCCACCAGCGTCGAGTCGACATCGACCACCAGCGGCGCGCTGCGGTCACGGTCGGCCCACAACAGCTCGCGCACCGCTGCGGCCGCGCCCAAAAGCGCCGCGGCGCCGCCCTCGCCCAGGCCCGTGAGGGTGCGGTACAGCGTCGAGTCCGACGCCACGTCGCCGAACAGCTCCCGCTGAGCACGCAGATGCTCGATGTCGGTGCACGCCTCCCCGCCGCCGGCCAGCATCAACAACGCATGGACCAGCACCGCGCCCCGGTCATGAACCGGGGCCCGCTCGCCGCGTGGGGGCACCGCACCCGACAGCGCCTCGGTCAGCCCGACCCGGTCCGCGAACCCGCCCAAAGCGAACAACCCCACACCCCACACCACACGATCCCCGCCGCCTGCCAGACGCGCGTTTGTGACACTGCTAAGTTTCACCTCGGAGATGCCCCCCTGAACTCGCGGATGCGTTCATCACAGACACACATCGTCGCAGGTCAGAGGGGCCTTTCCGCGGACCCAGACAACCCAGTCCGCCCGACTCGTGAATAATCAGAGCTAGCAGCACCCACGAGAGCGCTCTGATGATGACAAGCAGGGATCGTCTTGCGGATTCCTTGTTTGCGAAGCAGATCAAGGACAGGCTCGCCAAAGATCTAAGCGAACACCCGGCGTTGAAGACGCTGCGCAACGAGCGCTCCCGCTACCCGGGCGCCACGGACGAGCAGGCACGCCGCACCGTTCAGGAGCTGCTGGACACGCTGATACGGGAGAACCCGGACTTGGGCAGGCTCCTCATCGACGGCACCCAGATCTCGAACCCGCACAGGCCCTTCGCACACACCGATGAGAGACCGGAACTCCGTCAGTTCCCGACCTTCTTCCGTCTCAGGGGCGCAAGAGACGGTCATCGGCATCGAGATGTGCACCTCGGACTCGACTACCTCCGGTTCGTATTCGAGACAGACGCCAAAGACGACTACTTCGATCGGGTCGACGCACCGGGCGTGAGATGCCTGGACATGGAAGCGGGTGGAGGCTCTTGGGAGAACGCCGATTATCTCGTGGACGGCTGGCATCTGAGCGAGGGCGTGGCCGAGATGAGGCTACGGCTGCCGGACACCGCAGCGGCCGGAGACGTGCTCCAGTTCAAGTTCACCGTCTTCGACGACAATCACCAGACCTCCGATTTCGTCAGCACGATCGAGCTGGCCGTCCAATCTCCCAAAGAACCCAGCGAGCCGCCCGACACGCCTCGCCAGCCGCGGCAGCGGCCACCCAAGGGCGACGCACCGGAAATCAAGGAAGTCCGCGAGGAATCCTGGGGTCAGCAGGTGCCCGAACCATTCGACGGCGACACGGCTCTGCGCAGAATCGACAACGGAAACGGCGTCTACGAGCTCAGGTACAACGCCGACAACAAGTGGCTCCGCAAAGAGATCTCACGCTCCAAGGCGAGCGAGGACCAAGCCGCCGACCTCAGGCACCAGTTCGGCGTAGTCATGGCAGCTCTCGGGCTCGCTGTGATGGGGGCGCATCAGCGATCAGCCAACGGCCGATCAGAGCACGACGACCCGACCGAGAACGGCAAGCCCGAGATGAGCATCAACGAGCTCATCGAGTGGTGCACATCAGCCGCCGCCCCAGTCGTCGCATCGATCCACAGCCTCACAACCGCATCGTCGAGCGCCGACGACAGCGACTAGAAGCCAGAGTCGAGCGCAGTGTGAGTCCGGGTCGCGCGGATCTCGTAGAGCAGATCGAAGAACACGGGCGCGATGCGAAGTGCCTGGCAATGATGATCCTCTACTTCGGAGTGAGCTTCGAGTCGCTGATCTACCGGTTGCACAATCGCCGTGAATGCCTGCAGCGGGCCGACTCGCCAAGAAAATCACTGGTCTCGCGTCGGAGGCGGTGCGAGGCTGCGCCCGCCACCGCCGGGCACCTGCCTCGGTCGACCGCACGGAGCGAAGCATGCCGACAGTGCGCGACGCGATACGGCTCGTCGAACGCGACGGTTGGACCCATGCGCGAACACGAGGCAGCCACCGCCACTTTCGACACCCCGACAAACCTGGCACGGTCACGATCCCGGGCAAACTGAGCGACAATGTAGGCCCGAGGCTCTGGGCGAGCATCATGACCCAAGCGGGGCTGAGGAGACGAAGCCGATGAAGTTGACCTACGTGGTCACGCTCGAGGAGATGCCGCACAACTTCAGTGCATGCGTGCCCGATGTCCCAGGTTGCGTCAGCACCGGAAAGACTCGGGAGGAGGCGCTGGAGATGATCCAGGAGGCGCTCGTCTTCCACATCGAAGCGATGATGTCGGATGGCGAACTGCCCCCGCCTCCGACCACCGGCATCGACGATGCCGTTGCGCACCACAGTGGGCCCGTTCCTGAGGACGTGCTCAGCTCCTACGCCGAGTTCGGCGATGGCGCCGAGACCGTTGAGACCCGATTCGAGACGGTCGAAATCGAGATTGGAAGCCATCCGGCGGCTCTCGCCGGCTGACGCCGACAGCGCGACCGCACAACGCGACTTCTCAGTCCGAGCTGGCATTTCGCCCGACAGCGTACGCTCAGCCTCTCATGGGAAATCGTGTCGATGTCGTGCGATCTGGCGAGTGGTGGGCGATAACCGTTCCCTCGCTTCGGGGCGTCTTCTCGCAGGCGAAGCACCTTGACGAGGTGCCGGCGGTTGCTCGCGAGGCGATTGCCATGATGCTCGACGTGGATCCAGCCGACGTGGGCCCAATCGACGTGCGTGTGCGGAATGCGAGGTGAGGCATGAAGCTGCGAATCGACAAGGAGGACGACGCGCTGTACTTCCATCTCGACGACTCTGCGATTGTCGACTCGCTCGAGGTCGCGCCCGGGGTGGTGTTGGATTTCAACGCTGCCGAACAGGTCGTCGGCATCGAGATGCTGAATGTGTCGGCCAGATCGCCTCATCTCAACCTCAACGCTCTCCAGTTCGAGACCGCGTAGCGGCGAGATGCGCCGCACCCTCGTGGCTATGGTGACGGTCAACGGGAGGCGCGGAGCCCACCGCTTGCGCGGGGGAACCTGAGCACTCGGAAGGCGACCGGTCAGGGCAGGATCTCGAGCCGTTCGCAGTGCAGTGGCCGGACCACGCCGAAGTGGCGGCGGTCGACGGTGGCCACGGCTGTGGCGCCCAAGCGCTCTGCAGCGGCTATGACGGAGGCATCGACCGTACCCAACGGCAGGTCGCCGTAGGTGTGAACCAGTTCGGCGATGCGCAGCCAGTCACTCGCTGCCACGGGCTCCACAAACAGGTCTCCAGAAGCGAGGTCGCCCAAGAACCGCACTTCGGCCCGAGAACCCAGTCGCGTGCCGACGAGGTACGCGACTTCGGTGATCACCAGGGTCGGCACGATGAGCGGTCCCGGATGCTGCGAGAGCAGATTCAAGCTGGCCGCGTGATGTCGATCGTCTGCGTCGATGTAGGCGTAGAGCGGCCCAGCATCGACGATCAGCGCGATGCTGGGACCTCGCCGGCCAGGATCTCCTCGATGCGTTCGGAGACGTCTGAACAACCGCTGCGACCTGCCGCCGCCGCGCCGAGGCGTCGCCGAGGCCCGAGATGGTGCTCGATCGCCTCTCTCGTCAGCTCTGAGATAGTGATGTTGCGCCGAGCGGCTTCGTGGCGAAGGCGGGCGTCGAGCTCGAATGGGAGCTTGACAGTGGTCCGATTCATGTATGCCAGCATACCCGGCGAGCTGGCCGGGGCGTAACGGGATTCGTGAGCGCGGTGCCGGCGCCGTGCAGATGCCACAGCTCGTCGGCTGGCTACCGGGCAACGCTTCGGACCACGCATGTGCCGACGAGCGCTCGCACACCGCCAGTTTCAGAATTAGGGGCTCTTCTCATCGAAGCTGGGACTTGGGTGATGTGAGGGTCCACCGTTGAGGGAGGGGCCTCGCCGATTCTTGTGACTCGTTGAACAGTCCAAGACTCGGGAGGCCCCTGGTGGTTGAAGCTAGTTCTGTGGTGTTGCTGGGCGCGGATTGCGTGGAGATCACGCGGGTTCGTGTCGATGGCGGCGAGACCGTGCTGTGGGTGCAGACCCCCGACGCGCAGAGAGTTTTGTGTGGGGCGTGCGGTGTGCGGGCGCGTTCGAAGGGCCGTCGGGAGGTGCGGCTGCGCGACGCGCCGGGTCGCGATGGCGGGGTGTGCGAGGTGCGGTGGCGCAAGCGCATCTGGTGGTGCCCGAACGCGGGGTGCGAGACGCGCACGTGGACTGAGGAGTGCGAGCTGGCCGCGCCGCGGCGGGTCCTGACTTGCCGGGCTGAGCAGTGGGCCGCCGCTCGCCTGGAAGCGGTGGAAGGCAGTGTGGCGTCGACGGCTCGCCGGCTGGGGGTGGCGTGGGCCACGGTGTGGTCCGCGGTCGCTGCTTGGGCATGCCAGGTCGTCGGCGATCCCGGTCGGGTGGGGCCGGTGGCTCGGCTGGGGCTCGACGAGACCGTGATGCGCTCAGCGTCGCGGCTGGCGCGTCGCCGCTATGTGTCCGCCGCTGTCGATGCGGCCACCGGGCAGGTCATCGACGTCTTCGACGGCCGCAACGCCGCTGACCTGCACAGATGGCTCGAACAGCAGCCCGCCGGGTGGCTAGCGGCCATCGAGGTCGTGTGCTGTGACCCCCACGAGGGCTACCGCAGCGGCATCACACGCGCACGCCGCGACACGCACCTGAGCGACAGCGTGAAGATCGCAGCCGACGCGTTCGGGATCGTGCGCCTCGCGAACCAGGCGCTCGACGGCGCCCGCCGACGCGTCCACAACGAGACCACCGGGCACCGAGGCCGCAAACGCGACCCGCTCTACCATGCTCGCAAGCTGCTGCTCACCGGCGCGGAACGGCTCGACGCCGCAGCATGGGACAAGATGCTCGCCGCGCTCGACGCAGCCGACCCCACCGACGAGATCCGCGAGTGCTGGGTCGCCAAAGAACACGTCCGCGACATCTTCCGCGCCGACGATCCCCTCGACGCGCAACAGCATCTCGACGAAGCGATCGCCTGGTGCGAGCACCCCAGCGCCCCGCCCGAGCTCGCCACCCTGGCCCGCACGCTGCGCCGCTGGCACACCGAGATCGCAACCGCCGTGCGCACCCGCACCAGCAACGCACGAACCGAAGCAGCCAACGCCCGCATCAAAGACGTCAAACGCTCAGCACGCGGCTTCCGCAACCTTCGCAACTACCGGCTCCGCATACTGCTCGCCGCCGGCCGCCAACCATGCCAAACTCAACCCGTCACTCCAATCCGAACCCGACGTCCCAGCTTGGTTGCGTAGAGCCGAATTAGGCCCGGCGGTTGATACTGCGGTCGGTGCGTTGCATTCGAGCCGATGGTTCAAATAATGTGGTGTCCGACAACCCCGAGGGGTCGCTTTTCTAGCGGCTTCCGGGGTTCAGTCGTTCTCGAACCGGCCTTGTATCCCGCCGAAGTTCTCCATCGGCTGGAAACGCCCACAGGGGCACGGTGGTGAACAGCACCGCGACGCCGAGCGATATCCCTATGACATGGCTCGCCGGCGTATCGAACACGGCCGCTGGCAAGCAGACACTTAGCGGCCCGATGTCACAACCTCAAGGCGGGCACCGACTCTTCCGACTGCTGCATCGGTCGAGAGCAGCAGCTGATCGAGGCGCCGGAGACGCTGTAGGTCCCCGTGGACGCTCTCGTCGGTTCGCGCCCGAGCCCTCGCCAACAGGGATTTCGTTACATGGGGCTGAAGGATCTTGGCGACCACTTCGAGGTTCGCGCGTGGTTGTTGAATCGCCTCAATCAGCGACTCAACATCGGATGTCGGCTCGCCGTCGTGCCACAGCGGCCCTAGGAGACTGCTGAGTAAGTCGGTTGGTGTGTCGGTGTCTTGGGCTTGGTTGGGCTGTGGTCGTGGGTTGGGGCGCGGCGGGGTTCGGTTGTGGGCTGCGGGTTCGGCTTGTCGGTGGGGGTTGGGTCAGGTGATGGCCCAGGTGGTGCCGTTGTGGTGGACCCTCCGCGGCAAAGTCAGACGCACAACAGCGGCGCGCAGCCGCAGCCAGTGCCGGTTGTTGGCGGTGCCGAGGTAGGGGCATCTTCGGTTGCGGCGCACGATCCACGCGATGGTTCTTTCGGCCATGGGCCGCACGGTGCGGTATTGGTGCTGGAACTCGTCGGTGCGGGCTTGGACGCGTGCTGCTTTGAGCAGTTCGTGGTGGGGGTGGATCTTGATGACGCGTCCGTTCTCGGCGGTGGTGCAGCGGTCGCGTTGGGGGCATCGGGCGCAGTGTCGGCCGAAGCGGGCGTTGCCTTTGGGGGTGATGTGCACGGTGTGGCCTTCGGGGCAGGCCACGGTGCCGGGGAACTCGCCTGTGTCGGCGTCGATGCTGTAGTCGATGTCGAAGTCGTCGATGCTGTAGCCGCCCTCGACAGCGACGCTCAGCGGCGGCGGCTTGATCACCGCGTCCATGGCGCGCTCGACGAGATCGGCGCGAAGCTGCCCGGTGCCATAAGCGCTGTCGGCGAGCACCGTGGTGCCGGCGGGCTCGCCGTCGAGCAGCCCCATCGCTGCGTCCGCGTCGCCGGCGTCGCCGCCGGTGAGATCAGCAGCGGTGACCAGCCCGGTGTCGGGCTCGGCCGCGATGTGGGCCTTGTAGCCGTCGCGGTAGCTGTGAGAGGTCTTGTGGGTGTGACGCGACTCGGGATCCACCACGCTGATCACCCGGCCCTTCGCGGTGCCGCGGGCGATCCGCCACCGTCCCGGCCCCCCGGCGGGCTCCACGTCTTGGCCCGCGACCAGCCCCAACAGGCCCACCGCGTCGGCCTGAGCAGCGTCGAGATCGAGATCCGCCGCAGCCGCAGCCAGTTCCACAGCGTCGTCGACCAGCTCGGACACCAGCCGCTCGGCGTCGGCGGGATCGCACCAGTCCACCACCGGCGCGGCCGGGTCCAGATTGCGTTCGCGCACCGGCACCTCGCCCAGTTCGGGAACCAGCCTGCGGACCCGCCGGATCTGGTTCGTCACCATCGTCACAGTGTCCTGACGGGCCACAGCGTCGTCGAGCACCGTGGAATCGAGCACCCGCCGAGCGCTGCCAGCCACAGCGCCCGTCACAGCGATCAGCTCGCGCACCGCGTCGAACACCCGATCCGGGCGGCCGCTCGCGCGCAGCTTGTTGCGCCACAGAGTCAAAACCGTGGGATGGAACGCCGCCTCGGTCAGCGCCAGCCCTGCCGCGGCCTTCCACGCCACATCGGTCTGCAACCGCCGACACGCCTCACGGTCCGACAGGCCCTCGAGAGCCTGCAGCACCATCACCGCAGCGATCACCTCGCCCGGCACCGACGGACGGCCCCGACCCGACCCGAACAGATCCTCGAACAACTCGTCACCGAACAGCCGGCCACGATGCTCGGCCAACAGCGCATACACCGACCCCGGCGGCACAAGATGCCCGCACACCGCCGCCGCGTCCAACAACACCCGATCCTGAACCGCTGAGCCCTGCACCCCGACATTGTCCCGCGCGCCCCCACCCCGCACGCGGAAATCGCGCCCAATAAATCAGCAGTCTCCTAGTCGGTTCTCTGAATGTCGCAGACCAAGGTCATCCACGAGCTTTTGAGGAGACAGGGAGGGGATGTTCTTTGTCACCTGAGCACACACTTGCTCGTATGGAACTACAGCGATGGAGCGTCGTGAGCCAGACGCACAAGCCTTGACGTGCCAGACAGACAGACGTCCTTCCGCCGGGTCAAGGTGCAGGAAGTCGAACAGCTCATCAGGACCGTCGTCGCAGAAGAGCCAACCAGATCGGAAGGTCCGAATGATCCAACCGAAGAGCGATCGGTCGTCGTCCTGGCCTCCGAGGCGCTTGATGTCGGCCCGAGTCCCGTTGCCAGGCTTCTCAGTGCTGATATCGGTGTTCCCAAGCGATTCGAACTTCCAACCGCCGAAGGTCGCATCGGCAAAGCGCTCCGCGACGATCCCCCGCTGGCTCACCGTGTGTCCGGACCCGTAGTACAAGATCGGTTCGACGTGACCGAGCTCCGCTAGGAATCGTCGGCCCAAGCGTTCGTTTCCCGGGCCGATAGTTGGGTTGATTGCTATGGACTTCCCTTGCCGATCCGGCTTCATCACAATCGTGCACTCAGCACCGCCGTACTCGTGAACAAGTATCCGGGCCGAGCGTCGGCCAGTTGCCTCGATACCAGCGATGTGCTGCGACAGCCAATCGCAGGCGTCCACTGCTTCGTCTGTCGGAGTCTCGCCTGGTACCTCTCCCGGCGGAACGAACGAGACGTCGTATGGCATCTCGAGCTCGTCAATGGCGTCGACGTACCGAGCGAAGACGACAAATCGTTCTCGGCCTCCACCTGCATTCAGCACGTCGTTGATCGCTGACAGGATCCTTGCTGTGATTGCAACGAACTCTGGCCAGTCCTTGGCCCTGCGGAGCCAGAAGCTTGATCGCTCCAGATTGGTGCCGATCACACCCTTGCCAAGACTCCCGAGTAAGTCCTCTCCGACTGTGGCCCGGGCACCAGCGAGCGTGTAGCGCTGGTCATCGACCTGGTCGATCGTGTCCTCCAGGTGGATCCCGTGGTGCGTCTTGCTCCTGGGTCCCCGACCACCGCGACCTGCAGCACCTTCGCCCATCCAGAAAGTAGCGACATCGCCTTGCAAGAGGGCCTCCTCCAATGCTGGCCGTGTGATGAGCCCGACTCCGCCAAGCTGCAGCTTCTTCTGCAGACGTAGGAGCTGGTCACGAATTCGCTCATCGGTCGAGTGGATCGCAATAAGCCCCTCGGACTCAAAGACGATTGCCAGATGGAGTCTTGACTCGGTTCCTTCCGCGTTCTCGACGGATGACGACAATCTGCCCCAAGGAGGGAAGCGCTGCGTCCGATATGCGATACACAGCGACAGCTCAAGCGATTCCGCAGCGCCTACTGAGGTTCCGCCAAGCCCGTCAGCGATCAACTGAGAACGCTTGTCCTCGTCGACATACCGGCGGATTGCCTTGCAAACGAAGTCGATCGATCCTCGTTCGGCTGGTTGGTCGAAAACAGTGAACGAGATGTATGGCCTTAGCCACTGCGCCGCAAGCTTCGGAATACGAGAGGACACTCAAACACTCCACCTTCTTGGCGATCGTCGCCAGTCAGTTCCGCGCGACGAATTGGCCTGGCGTCGTAGACGAGTCCGTTGGGCCGTCATCCGCGATGCTTGCCACCGATGCAGCAGGCGCGGACGTTCCCCTCCGGCTAACCATTCGCAGCCCGCTCATCTACGTGCTTCTCGCTCATGCGCCGAAAAACTGGCCGGGGGTCAGCCGGAGCCTTGCGCTCGATGCCCCAGCCGCAGGTAGAAGTTCCAGACCTCCACCCGAGCCTCCCATTCCTTGAATGCAGGGGTGTCGGCCAGCAGGACAGGGCCGTCCTCCAAGGGGCGGAATCGGCTCGGATGAAGCCAAATCACATCTATGACATTTACCATGGTCTCAACATATGAAGCCACCGTGACCAGCGCAAGCGCGAATTCTGGCGGCGCCAGCAACGCGACCTGCTGATTGACGTGAAGCTCGACACTGCGCCTTCAAGGGCCCCTGGCGACATAGCGGCAGCGATGACGAAAACATCTTGGACCCAGCGCAATCCTCGGGCGAGCATCAGCTCCGTGAAGAAGCGTGACCTCTTGCGTCAGCTCGCAGCGATCGCTCGTACGGGAGGCGTAGATTTCCACCTGCTCCGCGAAGGACGGAATCACGAGATCTGGATCTTGGGAAGCGAGCGCTTGGTGATACCGCGGCATCGGGAAATCAACGAGCACACGGCGCGCGGCATCCTCACCGAGGCTGGCAAGATGGTTGAACCATGAGACCTGACGTGACCGCCTTGGGACATCGCGTCGACGTCGTGCGCTTCGGCGAGTGGTGGGCGATAACGGTTCCCTCGCTTCGGGGCGTCTTCTCCCAAGCGAGACACCTCGACGAGGTGCCGGCGGCCGCTCGTGAGGCCATCGCCATAATGCTCGACGTTGATCCCGCCGACGTCGGTCCTATCGACGTGCATATGCAGCAGCAGGGTGGGACTGAGTTCTTGGCCGAGTAGGGCCAGCACAGCCGCCGCTGTCGGCGACGCCGGTTCGCCGTCCTGGCAAGCCGGGTACGGCCACGACCCCGGCTAGCTTCGGCACGAGGCGCCAAGGGGTACGTGGCTCAACATCCTGAGACAAGCAGGCCTCCGCGGGAGTTCGCGATGAAGCTGACCTACGCAGTCGTCATTGAGCAGACCTCGAACAACTACGGTGCCTACGCGCCCGACGTCCCGGGATGCATCAGCACCGCCGAGACCCCCGATGAGATGCTCGAGAACATCCGCGAAGCGCTCGCCTTCCACATCGATGGCCTGGTCGAGAGTGGCGACCCCGTATCAGTGCCTGCGATGTCCATCGACGATGCCATCGCGTACTACGCCCAGGCCCTCGCCGACTCGGAAGCGGAGTTGCTGGCTGAGGGCGGCGACGCCACGGCGATGCTCTCGACCCGGTTCGAAATGGTCGAAGTCGAGATCTCAACCCCTGAAGCGACTCTCGCCGGCTGACGCCGACCCGGCCCCTCACCGGTCTCTACGCTGCCAGCAGTCGCTTGCGCTGGGCGTGGGACACATAGGCGGGGCTCAAGGGCGGGCGAGAGCCGTGAGCCTGTCGAAGTTTGCGCAGCGGTATCGGGACGGCCAGCGGCTCGGGGTGATCCAGCAACAGCGCCACGCCGCAGTATCGACCTTGGAGGTAGGCGTCGAATTCGGTCCTGGACAGGGCGGTGTGGGCGTCGTGCAGAATCGAGCAAGCACTAAGTCATGGGCGGCGGGCCATGACTCATGCATTCTCCCGTGTGACCGCGGTGCCCAGCTTGGCTCCGACTGGACAAACTAACGGGTCCCCGTCAGTTTGTTCTGAGCAGCACGCCGCCGGACTGATTCCCGTAACTCGGCGCTTGAGCCCTCGGTGCGGGCTAGCGTTGATGGGGACCACGTTGACGCCACAAGTGCCAGGCCGGCTCGCAGCTCGTTGTCACGAATCTTCGGACGAATACTGTTTCTTCAGTTGTGCAGGGGGGTACGCAGCACTCTGGGAAGTGCTGCCGTCGAACCAGTCGACCCCAACCATCGTGGAGCCATCAGGTCTGCGTTCAGTACCGCTGACTGTCATGGATGGTCCGCCTGAAAGCAGTTCCACCACATCACCGGGAACGAATTTGCCTATGTCGGGATCTGTCTCGAGTTCGGTTTCGTTGAACACGGGTCTCTCGCCGAATGCCCAACCCACGATGTCAGTAGTCACTTGTTCGCTTCGCCCAACTGCGTTCCGTGGCAGTAGTTTCGCTTCGCCGCTCTCGCCACGGATACGCATCGGCCAAGCCCGTACACCGAGGCAGAACAGATAAAAGGATGCCACAATCACCGCACGAAGCGCTTTGGGAATCGCGTACACCATCGCCAGCACCAAAGCGCCCCACTGAATCCATTCTGGTATCGGGATTGTGATCATCATTGCTCCAATACAGCGCTAGTTGTCAGTTCGCATGAAGTTGTGTGCGCGTGATGCGAGCGGGCCACCAACAGCGGTATGGCGTCAGTGGCAGTTATAGTCGTGGACCCAGCAAGCGAGGTGGATCCTTCAGTCGGTCTCTGACCTGAACACCTAGGGCCTAGCAACCTGAGCCTTCTGAAACTTCTAGTTCCAGCTGTTGGCCAAGGCCTGCTGACGGTTGCGAGCGAGGGCTGCCTAATGTGGTCTGCAGTATTGCGCCATAGAGCCATCGGAGAGATCCCTCAAGTGACAACTCTCCTTCGACCCTAATGTTCCTATCCTCGTCATGTGCCATCACCGCCTGATGGTATTCCTCGTCAGAGCTTAGCCGAACGCGGTAGCGATGATCGCCATCGTCGACGCCGACGACGCCAACGATACCCACATCCTTCTTGGTCAGAAGATGAACTCGACCTTCTACGGTTACTCGCTCATTTAAATTCTCGGAGGGAGCAGAAAGTTGAACCGACGCCCGCTCCAAGATAGGCGTGTCTCCTCCCGTGAATTGGAATCGGTGAATCATGGGTTCAACATCTTGAAATAGAGAGCCTCCCATCGACGCAACCTTGACAGTTATGTCGCTTTCGTCAGCTCCGGCAGACATGTCGCGGAGAGCTCTTAGGAGTTCATAAGAGACTCCTCGGTTCACTTGCTCCTCAAATCCTGTCATTGAACCTAAGATCTTGAAATGGTCAAGCGCCTCCGTGGCGCCTTCGAGTGCTCTTATCACCGACGTACAAATCTCGCGAGCACTCACCTCATCAATACCATCATATCCAAGTGTTGCGTCAGACGACTTGCGAATAGGTACACGGGCTGTGACTGGCGCCATCGCAGTCACAATGTAGCTGCCGACGCCCGACTGGCCCATAAGCACTTGGTCAAGGTAGCGATTTGCGAATTGACCGAATCGATTGGAGAAATGGCGAGAAGGCTCCATATGTGCCTTAGCGCCTGCGACGAGTGTGTATCGCGCGCTCTCTATCAGATCTCTGCCGTCATTCCAGGGTATGAGGCCACGCGGTGCGGAAGTTTCTTTGCGAAAGTCGAATACATCGGCTGCATCCATTCCAAGAAGCGGCTCAATCGACCTATGCCATTCAATTGGCCACTCACCGCGGAGCGTCTCGAGCGCCACAGCCATCAGATCCTCGAAATCGCTTGCCGCACGATTGAGTGGTACGATTACCGAATTGTGTCTAAGGTGAGGGTCCTCACGATTCGCCAATCGGACATAACTGTTCTCTCGGTGTCCAACATCCTGAAAGCCGGTGCCCCGGAGCAATGTCAAGAGACGCTCTGGTTCTAGCCTCCCAACTAGACCAAATGTGTCAGAGAGTGGACGAGTATCTTCAGGTTGGGGTTCTTGAAGAACGGTCGGATCTTGCTTCTGTTTGAGTTCGTCGGATTCACTCACAGCGACTGGCCTTGCTGTAGTCGATCGAGGAGATCGCTGAGCGCATTAGCTGAAAACACTTGGTGCGTCGGTATCTGAACCGTGGGATACTCTGCCTGACTTACTTGGCCCTCGAGGTATGACCAGTAGCAACACTTCCTTACCGACAACGAGTCGTGGTTCCCTGAGGTCCACCTTGACTGATCCGGGTCAGTGACCATGACGAGCAGGATCGCCGTAACCGTCGATCGCGCTTTCGCGAGATGGTCGAAGTGTGCACGGCGACTGAATTTGAAAGAAAACGTGGGTTTGGAGGGATCCGGTTGCAACGTCGTGCTGCACTTGAGCTGTGCCTGAAGAATTGCCTCTTCAAGCGTGGACCCGCTTGGGCGAGTAAACGTTACGTCAATACCATTCTGGTCACGGTGCGTCAGCTCGGCGGCGCAGCCCGCTGTTGCGGCAACGCTGAACACGTATCCCTCTTGGAGCTGTTCCATGCATTGCGAGAAATTCGATGCGATTACGGGTTGGACGCTCATGGATCTAGGCCAAGCTAGCTGTGGATCGGTTGCATATCGGCGGTAAGTGGACGCAAAGGCTTCAGGACATGCCTCGGATGCTCGCGGTCGAAGACCTGGCCGGCGATGGCGGCGCAGTTCGCCGAAATGGCTTCGCGCCTGGTCGGTGCTTCGTATCCGCCCGTGGGCGAGATCGCCGTGGGGTCTCCGAAGCGGCGCGTGGGTGCGTTCGCGCATTCCGAGTGAGGTATGAAACCGTCGCGCGACCCGCGAACCGCGACGAAGGTTCTCTCGTGCGGCAGAGTTCATCGTCGATATCCAGTTTCGTTTCCTTTCTCGATCATATGGGCCAGCACAATTCCCGAAGCGCAGGTTTGAGCGATTCACGCAAACATCAACTGATTAGAATCTAATATAGTCATTATGATAGCATTTGGAGGTATTTCTTGGATGAGGTCCGCTGGGCTTGTCTTGAGAGAGCGTCCGGTAGCGTGCCACGGTCCCTACGAGCTGTCCAATTCGCGAGATTCGGTGAGTAACGCTCGTTCGTAAGGCGACAACGGGCTTCGCCGTGGCTGTTGTTTGAGCGTCGGGTCTGCCGCCGCGGGCCGCGACGCTACCGACATCGTCGCCAGCGCTTGTTCCACCGCCGTCAGCCCGCCGAGCCCCGCTTGAACCGCCTCCATAGTGGGATCAACCGTATGGAGGGCGTGTGACAGCCTGCAGCGATCGGTGCTGGGGGAGGCTCTGGTCTGAACTGGCTGTGTGAGAGACGGGACCACGAAATCTGAGTGCGGGGAAGCCAGCGTCTGGTCATGCCGCTGCGCCGCGAAATCAGCGAACACACGGCCCGTGGAATCCTCGCCGTGGCTGGCACGATTGTCGAGTCGCAAGACCTGACGTGGCCACCTCGGGACGTCGCGTCGAAGTCGAGCAGTCTGGCGAGTGGTGGGCGATAACGGTTCCGTCGCCGCGGGGCGTCTTCTCGCAGGCGAGGCACCTCGACGAGGTACCGGCGGCCGCGTGCGAGGCGATCGCGATGACGCTCGATGTCGAACGTTCCGACGTGGGCCCGATCGAAGTACGTGTGCAGCCGCAGCCGGGCGGGGCTGAGCTTCTGGCTAAGTTGGGCCACGCAGGTGACTCGCCGAGCTCAGCACGCCGCTTCCCGCAGGCCCGCGAAGTCTCAACAGGCTGAGCCAAGTGCGTTGGACGGCCGATGTCCCTTTCGTCTGACTGGGGGCCAAAGCTAGTGGCGGCGCTGAGGTCGAACGCCGCCGTTGTTGGGCAGGAGTTCTCAGTCCAGTCGGTGCGTATGCGCATGGTCCGATGGGGAGTTCGTGGTGATGGGACCTAGCAAATGTCGGGGACGAATTCGAGTCAAATCATCGAGAGAAATAGTCAATGAGGGCTTGTTTCCGTGCCCTCACACAGTCAAGATCGAGGCGGGGACAATTGCCGTTATCCCTTGGATACTGCCCTTTGTATGACTACATGTAATTTTGCAGATGTCGCATATTGCCGGTGGAGCCCACGGCGATCGTGCGCTTGCAGCGTCAGCCCATGACGACACCAAGTGGGCGAGCGTCCGGCACTGGGCTTGCGTGTGTGGGCCCGTCAGTACCGCCGGTCGAATCCAGTCAGATCAACGAGGCCAACGGCTCTTGCGAAGAGACGGATGAGCTCGGATTCTCGACGTTCGAGGATGCGACGGAACGGGGTATTCCTCAGCGCCCCAGCTGCTGGCAAGAAGTCGTCCGCGACAGCGTGGTCCTGACCAGCGAGCAACTGACTCGGAACTCGTCCCTCACACGCCCGGGATACGAGGCAATCGCCGATGTTGTCCTCCTCACAGATTCCGATGCGGAGAATCTGAGCGGACTGTTTTGCCACGAGGTCACTCACAACACGATCCGCAGCTACAGAAGTCAATGGCGGAGCTTCGTCACCTGGGCCACTACTCGGAACGTCCCGGCACTTCCTGCCGAGCCCGAGCATGTCGCTGCGTACTTGGCTGAGCGCTTTGAGCAGCGCGGGCACAAGCCGGCCACGCTGCGAGTCGCCGCCGCTGCGATCGCTTACGTACACAGCAACTGCGGCCTCGGGAACCCGTGCAGCCACCCGGACGTCAAGAGAACGCTCCGGGGGGCGACTCGAGTGGCCGGCAAGTCTCAGAAGCAGGCGAAGGGCCTCACAGCGGATGCGCTCGACGCAATCGCAGCCAGCGCCTGCCGGCAGCGACTCGGAAAGAACGGCAGACGAGAGAGCGCACAGGCCGCCGCGAGGAGAGGAAGCGTCGACATCGCTCTCGTGAGGCTCATGCGCGACGCGATGCTCAGGGTCTCCGAATGCGCCGCGCTGACCTGGAGCGACATCGAAACGGTGCCCGATGGCAGCGGGCGAGTGCTGATTCGGCGTTCGAAGACCGACCCCGACGGCGAGGGTGCCGTGGTGTTCGTGTCGACGCAGACCATGGCGGCCCTTGCGTCGATTCGCAATGGCGCCCCAGCGGGACTCCGGGTGTTCGAGCTCAGCTCGAATCAGATCTCGCTTCGGATCAAGAAGGCAGCCTTGGAGGCCGGCCTGGGCGACGGATTCAGCGGACACTCGCCACGTGTCGGCATGGCTCAGGACCTTGCACGAATAGGCGTCGAGCTGCCCAGCCTGATGACCGCCGGTCGATGGCGTTCCCCGACGATGCCCGCGCACTACACCCGCAACGAGACCGCCGACCGAGGCGCGGTCGCGCAGTTCTACAACTACCCCCGTGAGCCGCCTCAGACGGCCTGATCCGCACGGAACGGCTCAGCGCGCAGCACCTGCTCTCGTCAATCAGCGCAGCGGGCTGCGATTCGGCGCTCTCGTTGCGGCGATGGGATCCTGGATCGAACGGGGCGCGGCATTCACGCCGTTCAGCGGATTCGGCTAGACAATGGACCCGAGATGATGGATAACGGCAATTTCACACAGCAGTCGGCTGCTGCGGTGCCGAACTGCAGTTGACCGGAATGCACGGCGACATGGCAGGCGGGGCCACAGGGGTCGGGCTCGGACCGTCAGCCGACCCGGTGCTGTGCTCGCCATTTGAGGAACTCCGACAGCACTGGATGGTCGAGCGGGGCCAGCAGTGACCGAGCAGGAGTTGGCGGGGCTGTTGCAGCAGGGTGACTTCGGAGTTCTGTTTCGCCGCATGGGTTGGGACAACCCGGGGGCGATCGAGACCGTGCTGGTGGAGGACAGCAACCTAAGTCCGGTGGCGGTTGCTGACAAGCGTGGTGTGACCGCTTGGCTGGTGGAGTGTCCCGCTGGTGCGCCGGAGCGTTCGGAGCAGCATCGCGTCGTACGGCGGCTCAAGCGTTTCAGCCGAGACCAGCTCGTCGTGTTCGTGTCGCCGGGTCAGCATCTGTGGCTGTGGCCGGAGCAGCGCCCCAGCGGGGTCGGGTATCGCCTCGTGGACCATGTCTACCCCTCAGCAGCGCCTACCGAGGCGCTTCTGCAGCGGCTCGTCGGAGCAAGCTTCACGCTTGACGAAGAGGACGGGCTCACTGCCACGTCAGTGCTCGCTCGGATTCGGCGTTCGTTCAACGCCGACATGGTTACCAAGTCGTTCTACCGGGAGTTCCAGAAGCACCACAAGGCCTTTGTCGCCGAGGTCGAGGGCATCCCGACTGTGGAGAATCGGCGCTGGTATGTGTCGGTGCTTCTGAACCGGCTGATGTTCATCTACTTCATCCAGCAGAAGCGATTTCTGGACGGGGATCAGAACTACCTTCAGAATCGGCTTCGGTCTGTCCGCGAGCAGTTCGGCGAGGACCGCTTCTACGCGTTCTACCGCGAGTTTCTGTTGCCGCTGTTCCACGAAGGCCTAGGAGACTGCTGAGTAAGTCGGTTGGTGTGTCGGTGTCTTGGGCTTGGTTGGGCTGTGGTCGTGGGTTGGGGCGCGGCGGGGTTCGGTTGTGGGCTGCGGGTTCGGCTTGTCGGTGGGGGTTGGGTCAGGTGATGGCCCAGGTGGTGCCGTTGTGGTGGAGTCCGAGGCTGGTGAGGCGTTGGAGGTTGACCGCGGCGGCGCGCAGCCGCAGCCAGTGCCGGTTGTTGGCGGTGCCGAGGTAGGGGCATCTTCGGTTGCGGCGCACGATCCACGCGATGGTTCTTTCGGCCATGGGCCGCACGGTGCGGTATTGGTGCTGGAACTCGTCGGTGCGGGCTTGGACGCGTGCTGCTTTGAGCAGTTCGTGGTGGGGGTGGATCTTGATGACGCGTCCGTTCTCGGCGGTGGTGCAGCGGTCGCGTTGGGGGCATCGGGCGCAGTGTCGGCCGAAGCGGGCGTTGCCTTTGGGGGTGATGTGCACGGTGTGGCCTTCGGGGCAGGCCACGGTGCCGGGGAACTCGCCTGTGTCGGCGTCGATGCTGTAGTCGATGTCGAAGTCGTCGATGCTGTAGCCGCCCTCGACGGCGACGCTCAGCGGCGGCGGCTTGATCACCGCGTCCATGGCGCGCTCGACGAGATCGGCGCGAAGCTGCCCGGTGCCATAAGCGCTGTCGGCGAGCACCGTGGTGCCGGCGGGCTCGCCGTCGAGCAGCCCCATCGCTGCGTCCGCGTCGCCGGCGTCGCCGCCGGTGAGATCAGCAGCGGTGACCAGCCCGGTGTCGGGCTCGGCCGCGATGTGGGCCTTGTAGCCGTCGCGGTAGCTGTGAGAGGTCTTGTGGGTGTGACGCGACTCGGGATCCACCACGCTGATCACCCGGCCCTTCGCGGTGCCGCGGGCGATCCGCCACCGTCCCGGCCCCCCGGCGGGCTCCACGTCTTGGCCCGCGACCAGCCCCAACAGGCCCACCGCGTCGGCCTGAGCAGCGTCGAGATCGAGATCCGCCGCAGCCGCAGCCAGTTCCACAGCGTCGTCGACCAGCTCGGACACCAGCCGCTCGGCGTCGGCGGGATCGCACCAGTCCACCACCGGCGCGGCCGGGTCCAGATTGCGTTCGCGCACCGGCACCTCGCCCAGTTCGGGAACCAGCCTGCGGACCCGCCGGATCTGGTTCGTCACCATCGTCACGGTGTCCTGACGGGCCACAGCGTCGTCGAGCACCGTGGAATCGAGCACCCGCCGAGCGCTGCCAGCCACAGCGCCCGTCACAGCGATCAGCTCGCGCACCGCGTCGAACACCCGATCCGGGCGGCCGCTCGCGCGCAGCTTGTTGCGCCACAGAGTCAAAACCGTGGGATGGAACGCCGCCTCGGTCAGCGCCAGCCCTGCCGCGGCCTTCCACGCCACATCGGTCTGCAACCGCCGACACGCCTCACGGTCCGACAGGCCCTCGAGAGCCTGCAGCACCATCACCGCAGCGATCACCTCGCCCGGCACCGACGGACGGCCCCGACCCGACCCGAACAGATCCTCGAACAACTCGTCACCGAACAGCCGGCCACGATGCTCGGCCAACAGCGCATACACCGACCCCGGCGGCACAAGATGCCCGCACACCGCCGCCGCGTCCAACAACACCCGATCCTGAACCGCTGAGCCCTGCACCCCGACATTGTCCCGCGCGCCCCCACCCCGCACGCGGAAATCGCGCCCAATAAATCAGCAGTCTCCTAGGCAGCCCGAGCACCGACTACTCCGGAACCGAAGCCGGAGACCTAATCGGCGATGTCCCGTATGTGAATGGCGGCATCTTCGAACCCCACAACCTCGAGATGACTCATCGAGTCGAGATACCGGACAAGGCGTTCCAGTCGCTGTTCGACTTTTTTGACGACTGGCGTTGGCACTTGGATGAGCGACCGATGGGTGCGTCGAATGAGATCAACCCGGACATCCTCGGCTTTATCTTCGAGCAGTACATCAACTTCACTGAAGCTGGCCAGAAGGAGAATGGCGCCTACTACACCAAGCCTGACGTGACCGGTTACATGGCGTCCTCGACGATCCTTCCTGCGCTCGCAGACCGGTTCGCCGCTGCTGGACTAGAGGGGCCGTCCGTCCTTCTGAGCGGTTCCGGTGACACCTACATTCACGACAGCATCCTGCACGGCGTGGACGAACCGCTGCCGGAGGATTGGGACAGCGGCGATGAGGAGCCGCCCGACGGTCTGTTCCTTCCGGGCGAACGCTGGTGCGACATTGTGCATCGCCGCGAGCGTTGCGAGCGGCTTCGTGAGATTCTCTTGGACCAGAATCGCCCGTGGACGATCGACGACGCGGTTACAGAGAATCTGGACCTTCGTGAGCTGGTGTCCGACTATCTCAGCTTGCTGTCCAGTGCCGACGAATGCGACAGAGCTTTCGAGGTGCTCCAGTCGCTGACGGTGTGCGACCCGACGGTCGGCTCGGGCGCGTTCTTGTTCGCTGCTCTTGAAGTTCTCGATCCACTGTACGAAACGGTTCTCGGACGCGCTGCCGAACTGCACGGCAAGAACGAGACCGCCGAAATAGCCGAGTGCCTCGCCGAAGCACGCCGGCACCACAGCGAGCGCTACTGGATGATCAAGACCCTGTGCCTGAACAACCTGTACGGCGTCGACCTGATGGACGAGGCTCCCGAGATAGCGAAACTCAGGCTCTTCTTGAAGCTCGCAGCGCAAGTCGACGACAAGAACCACATTGAACCGTTGCCGGATCTCGACTTCAACATCAAGACCGGGAACTTGCTCGTGGGGATCAAAGACCAGCAGGACGCAGAGATGAGGCTGGGCGCGGGCCAGTTGGATCTCGGAGGCAAGATCGCTGAAATCAAGGAGGTAACTGAGCGTGTTGCTGATGCGTTTGATTCCTTCACGGTCGCCCAATCCACAGATACCGGCATATCCGAGCACGCTTCGGCGAAGCAGTTCCTTAACGTTCAACTCGAGGCAGCGCGCGAATTGGCAGACGCCCTACTCCACACCAAAAGGGCTGACGCAATGGATGTTGACTTTGACGACTGGAAGCAATCAAATCAGCCGTTTCATTGGTTCGTCGAGTTTCCGAGTGCCTGGAGAAATGAGGGGTTCGACGTCGTAATCGGGAATCCACCGTATGTTGGTGTAGCCAAGATCAAGAACTATAAGTGGGTGGGTTACAGATCTCAAGCTTGTCGCAATCTCTATGCACCATGTCTAGAACGCGCTTCAACGCTCGTTAAAGATGGCGGCCGAATGTCAATGGTGGTGATGCATTCGCTCAGCTATAACAAGGATTTTGAGCTGCTCCGGGAGTTTCTGTCCGACTATTTCTTCACGAGGTGGGTGTCGTCGTACTCGCGAATGCCAGATGGACTCTTCAGCGGATCAGCAAGAGTGCGCAACAGCATATTCATTGGTGCTCGTAACGTCTCGAGTGGGCTATTCACATCCTCATGTCGTCGATGGATTACGGAGCGTCGGCCCTATCTGTTCTCAACCACCGAGTACGTCAAGCCACCTGATGTCATGAGGACACTAAAAGGACGTAGTGTCTGGCCTTTTGTCGATTCCGAACTGATAGCTCAAGCGTTCGCCAAATTGGTGTCCACCAACGACCCCTTATCCTCGTCAATAGTAGCCGGCACCGAGCACAAGTTGGTCTTCAAGAAGACAGCGCAGTACATGATGGGCGTATCCGATGGGCCCTTTCCAACCAGTGGCGACGAGGATCACCAGAATTCGGGCCAATTCACCTTTGCAAGTCCGAGTCAACGGGACGCAGCATTATTGATGTTGGGCGGACGCTGGGGTTACTTATGGTGGCTCATATTCTCGGATGAGTTCAACGTTACCGACGGAGTGCTCTCGGCCTTTCCTGGTGGATTGAATCAGCTGTTGGCGGAAGGTACTACTGACCACTTGGGTCTGGATGCTAAGCGGAAAGTGCATCAACTTGCAGCGGCACTCAAGGACGAGATGCCAAGACACACAGCGTGGAAACTGAACGCAGGCGTGCGAGTAGGTCGCTACAACATGTTGGAGTGTCGTGCAATCACCGATGAGGCGGATGGGTTTCTGGCCCAGGCTTGGGGGATTGAAAACGCGTTCGCTGAGGCCGGAAACCTACGCGACAGAACAATCTTCGGCAACAAGGCATAGTCCTTGTGCCGAAGATCATCGACAATATCGTTCTTGATGCTGAAAGTGAGCTGCTTGATTCGCTGTCGGCGTCTTACCAGTTGGACGCAGCGATCGGCTATTTCAATCTGCGCGGCTGGGGATTATTGGCGGAGGCAGTAGATGCGCTGCCGGAGCGGGTCGATGGGCCAAAGGCGCGGATTCTTGTCGGCATGCACGAAGCGCCGGCCGATGAGATGACCCGCTTGGCTCGTCTTGAGCAGGCCGCTCCGATCGACACCGCTGGTGCCGCTCGCCTGAGAAACGAAACAGTCGGGGAGTACCGGGAGCAGTTGCAGGTCGGCTTGCCGACCTATGGCGATGAAGCGGCACTGCGGACTCTGCTGCGCCAGATCGAGTCGGGGACCGTTGAGGTCCGGGTGCACATGGCTCATCGGCTGCACGCCAAGCTGTATCTCTGCCATCGCGGTGACCATGCGGCGCCTCGCGTGGCGTACGTCGGATCGTCGAACTTGACGAGCTCGGGGCTGCGAGAGCAGGGCGAGCTGAACGTCGACGTGTTGGACGGCGATGCCACCGAGAAGCTCGCTCGTTGGTTCGAGGACCGCTGGAACGACCCGCTCAGCGCTGATGCTGCGCCTCAGCTCGCGAAGATTCTCAAGGAGTCGTGGGCTTCGGAAGAGCCGCTCGACCCGTACTTGGTCTATCTGAAGATGGCCTTCCACCTCTCGCAGGAGGCACGCGAAGGGCTTGTCGAGTACGGCCTGCCGGCGTCGATGCAGAACGAGCTTCTGGACTTCCAGGCAGCCGCGGTGAAGATCGCCGCCCGGATCGTGATGCAGAAGGGCGGGGCCATGATCGGCGATGTGGTCGGGCTCGGCAAGACGCTCGTCGACACCGCGATCGCCCGGCTGCTCCAAGAAGAGCAGGGCTTCGAGACGTTGGTGATCTGCCCGAAGAACCTGACCGAGATGTGGGAGTCGTACCTGCACCACTATGAAGTGCGCGGCAAGGTGGAGTCATTGTCGATGGTTCACAAGAACCTGCCCGACGCCCGCCGCTATCGGCTGGTCATCATCGACGAGGCGCACAACCTCAGAAGCGACAAGCGCCGGGACCATCGGGTCATCAAGGACTACATCACCGACAACGACTCGCGGACGCTGTTGCTGACCGCGACCCCCTACAACAAGCAGCTCGGCGATCTGGCGTCGCAGCTGTCGCTGTTCATTCGTCCCGACGCCGATCTGGGCGTGCGGCCCGAGCGGGCGATCGCCGAGATCGGCGAGGGCGACTTCTCGTACCTGTGCGACGGTCAAACCTCTTCGCTGGCGGCGTTCAGACGGTCGGAGCATGTGGAGGATTGGCAAGCACTCATGTCCCAGTACATGGTGCGCCGCACGCGCCGCTTCGTGGAAGACAACTACGCGCTCACCGACGAGCAGGGGCGGCGCTATCTGGAATTCGGCACGGGCAAGCGGTTCCATTTCCCCGAGCGGACACCCCTGCCGGTCGAATGGGATCTCACCGAGGACGACCCGGCATACGAGATGACCTCGGATCGCACTCTCGACGCGATCCGCGACCTGCGGTTGCCTCGCTACCAGCTCGGCTATTTCATCGACGAGAACTTCGTGCCCGGCGACAAGGACGAGCGGCAGCTGATGGAGGACCTCGAGAACTCGGTGCAGGGCAACCTGGCCGGCTTCACGAGGATCACGATGTTCAAGCGGCTGTCGTCGTCGGGGCCGGCGTTCGTGGCGACCCTTCGGCGTCATCGACTGCGGAACCTGGTGGCGGCATATGCGCTGGCGAACGGCCTGGACATGCCGATCGGCTCCGTGGACAACGCGCTGTGGGCAGCAGAGACCGACCAAGAACCCGAAGACAGCGGCGCAGACGACGACAGCGACGGTGCTGCGCTGTTCGGAGCCGATGGCGACACCGCGGCGAGCGCATACGACAAGCTGCGCGCCAAGAGCCCCAAGGCGATCCGTTGGGCGCCGCCGCACATGTTCAGCGCCGATCTCGTCGACGAGCTGCGCGACGACGCAGACATCATCAGCGGCCTGCTGGACCGTTTCGGAGACTGGGACGCGGATCGCGACGGCAAGATCGCAGCACTGATGGAGGTGCTTACGGTCCAGCACCCCGACGCCAAGGTGCTGATCTTCACCGAGGCGGCCGACACCGCCCGCTATGTGTCGGCAGAGCTAGTGCGGCGCGGCGTCAGCGAGGCGGGGCTTGTCACCGGCGATACCGACGACCCCACCGCCGTAGCGCAGCGATTCTCGCCGGCGTCGAGCGGCCGCGGCGGCGACGAGAAACCAGTGCGGGACGAGTTGCGAGTGCTGGTGTCGACCGACGTGTTGTCGGAGGGCCAGAACCTCCAGGACGCGCACATCGTGGTCAACTACGACTTGCCGTGGGCGATCGTCAAACTGGTGCAGCGCGCCGGACGGGTCGATCGCATTGGGCAGCGCTCCGGTGAGGTGCTGGTGGTGTCGTTGATGCCTGACGCCTCAGTGGAGCAAGAGATCGAGCTGCGCGGGCGCGTGCTGCGCCGGCTGGGGGAGAACGCGCAGCTGCTCGGCTCCGATGAGGCGTTCTTCGGGCACCACTCCGAGCGGCAGGTGATCTCAGGAGTATTCGACGAGTCGTCGGGCTTCGGGCTGGGCGCCGGCGTGGACGAAGTGGACCCCGTGTCGATGGCATACGAGATCTGGCGTCACGCGGCCGACGCTGAACCCGACTTGGCGGAGAAGGTCGCGGCGCTGCCCAATGTGGTGTACGCCACCAAACGGCTCGTAGACAGCCCAACCGATGCGGCACCCGGCGTCGTCATCCACACACAAACCCACGCCGGCGCCGACGCATTCGCGTTCATCGAGCCCAGCGGAAGCGGCCGGCGAGTCACTCCCCAAGAAGCGCTGCGTCTTGCTGAGTCCGTGCCGTCCACGTCGTCGGCGCCACGGCTCGACGGTCACCACGACCTGGTCGCAGCCGCGCTGAGCGGCGCTCTGCGCACCCCGACAGGCCGCACCAGCGGCGCCCTGCAAGGCGTTCGCGGCAAGATATGGAACCGCTTCGACGGCCAGCTCGACAACTTCACCGACACCCTGTGGGTCACCAAGGCCGACCTCGAAGCAGCGCTGGACGCGATCAACGCACGTCCCCTCTATGAGTCAGCTACCCAACGGCTCGCCCGCGCCCTGCGAGAACGGAGCGACGACGACCTCGCCGCGCTCATCGTGGACCTCCACAACGACGGCCGACTCTGTGTGCCCCCCGTCCCGCAAGGTGACCACGCCGAACCCAACATCGTCTGCAGCATGGGCTTCCGGTCCGTCGACGAGTGCTGACCGACGGAAACACTTTGCTTCAAGTGCCGGAGCGCGACAGGGTGGCATGAAGATGGTTCGCTTCGGCGGAGGCAGGTCTACCTGACAGGGGTGTTTGACTTCGGTCCATCTGGACCGACCATCGGGTCCCTGTCACACCGTGGCCCGCAGCGCCCCCTATGCGAACATCGGCATATGGGTGCAACGCGGCTTGAACCAGGCCTGTTAAGTCATCTGCGTGTCCAGTTCGGCGCCCACGGTGTACGTGCGGTGGACTATCTGGAGACTGCGGAGCGTTCCCTGGGGCCAGAGACGTTTGAGGTGCCCCGACTCGGTGAAGTCGTCGCATACTGCATTCGGGAGGCGCTGAAAGAGATCCCCAAGGCTTCTGGCACCGGTCCGGAAGGCAGTTGGCGACGCTTGTCGCACCGGTCCGTCTCGACGTTCGAAAACTACGAAGCGTCGGCACAGCTTTCGGATGAGGCGACGCCGCCTGATCTCATTCAACACCGGGCAGCGATCGAGGAACTTCGCAAATTCCACGACGAGGGAGAAGGTGTTCACCAAGCTCGCCTCATCTCACTGATGATTCGGCGAGCTGGCGTCGAACCGCTGACCACAGGTACTGCACCTGTGGCGGACTACCAGCGTTTGATTGCAGATGCCGACCGAGCGGCTCACGGCACGTGTTCGGTAGAAGCGTCTCGAAGGCTCTGGGAGCGATGCGTCGCGTTGCTGGCTCAGCTGTTCCTGCCGCATGAGTTGCGACACCCACAGCTCGTGCGCTTGGCTGTGATCGGCGCGCCGTCCCAAGGGGACCTGCGTAAGGTTCTCAGTCTCTCAGGCACACCGGTTCATGTGAAGCGCTTCTTGCGCGAGATCTCGAGCCCACGCTGGCTGGATCTATTCCGCGACGAAGAAGCTCTGGGCGACCCCGGCAGCAATCTGTGGTGGGAGGCCTGCTCGGCAGCGATTCGGCTGGCGGAGACTCATCGAGCGGACGTGGTGGCGTGGATGATTGCGTCATACGACGAGCACTCGGAGAGTGTTGAGCATGCTCGTTGCTTCGAGCGGGCCGCTCACCGAGTCGGCGGAGAGGCGCTTGATCTGCTTCTGCGCATCGTGCGGAGATTCCCGCAGGACAATCACATCGTGCATGCCGGTACTAGCGCGGCCGGGGAGACGGAAGCGTCGCACCCATTGGTGCAGCAGCTCGCGGACGTGCTGCTGAACGAGCCCACCTGGGATCTGGTGATCATCGCTGACGGGCTCGCTGCCCACTTGGCAGACGGCGTTGACGTTCTGAACGCTGTCGAGCGAATCGGGACGGTGTGTCACAAGCTGTCGCGAATCCCGGAGGATGATTTTGCTCTAGTGCTGTGTCCGCAAACGTTTGCGCGCTTTGGTCATGCGGCTGCTTTGGTGGGTCTGCCCCAGCGGTGTTGTTTTTCGGCGCGGGTTCTGGCTCGTTCGCGTCGTTGGGCTGCGAGCAGTTCGGGTGAGCGTTTGTTGGCGTTGCGCCAGCGCAGGTGAGCGTGCAGCGAGCGGGTGAGCACGGTGTGGTTGGGGTGGTCGTGTGTTGCGTCTGACTTTGCCGCGGAAGGTTGGTTGGGTATTGAACCGAGTCTGGTTGTGTTCTCGCTGACGCGTGAAGGAGCATCAGATGACGATCAGCGAGGGTCGGCGTCGGCCCGAGAAGCTGTCCGCGGAGACGAAGTGGGAGATCTGTTTGCAGGTCACGAGCGGGGCGATCACTCAGGCCGACGCCGCCCGCAGGTGGGGGGTCGATGTGTCGACGGTCGTCACCATCCGCCGCACGGTGACCGACGCGGCGGTGGCCGCTTTGGCCCGCAGGCCGGGCCGGCCGGCCGCCGAGCGGAACTGGGAGCTCGAAGAGGCCCAGGCAGAGATCGGCCGGCTCACCGAGGCGGTCAAGGCCCAGGCGATCGAGTTGGCGATCGTGCGGGGAAAATCCGGCTGGGACTGAGCGGGCCGGTCCCATCACAAGCTTGCCCACCGCGGTTCTTATGTCGGCCGGGTGTGGGTGGCGCCCTCGACGTTTCGGCGCGTTTTGGCTGCTCACCCGCTTGTGCTGCCCCAACAGCCCCCGGCGCCGAAGCAACCGAGGACGCCGTGGCCGCACTGGCTGGTCTGGGAGCCGAACAGGATCTGGATCTGGGACGTCACCCACTTCGGGCGGGCCCGGCGCTGCGTGTTCGCCATCGTCGACATGGTCTCGCGCTGCTGGATCGCCACCCTGGTCTCGACCGCGCAGACCTCCACCCAAGTGCGTGTCATCTTCGACCAGGCGCTGGTCGCCCAAGATCTCGACGAGCTGCTCACCGAGGGCCGCCTCGATCTCGACATCGACGACCCAGACCGGGCGATCCTGCTCGCCGTGTGCGACAACGGACCGGCCATGACCAGCCACGACACCCGCGCCTATACGGCGATGATGGCCATCGCCCAACACCACCGCCAACCCCGCACCCCCACCGACCAAGCCCGGACCGAGAGCTTCTTCAGCCACATCACCCACGAATGGCCCCACCTCGACGACATCACTGTGTTGCGGCTAGCGGCTGAGGCCATCACGGAGCGGCTGAGGGCGGGAGGTGTTGACTTCGATACTGTCGGCGGCCTGACGCTCGGCGCTGACGCTCTCTGCGCCGCCATCGCGGTGGTGGGCGGGGCGAACTGGTGCATCATCCGTAAGGAGCCCAAGGGGCGCGGCACCAACCGGCTCGTCGAGGGCACACGGATCGGCGAGGGCAACCGTGTTCTGCTGGTCGGCGATGTGGTCACCACGGCCGGATCGATCCTGAAGGCATATGACAGCGTGCGGGCCACCGGAGCGCAGATCGTTGCGGCCGCCACACTCGTTGACCGGGGCGACGATGCCTGCCGGTCCTTCGACGAACGAGGCGTGCCCTACTTCCCGATGTCCACCTACCAGGACATGGGCATCCCAGCCATCGGCACCGAAACCGTCAGCGCAGCAGCAGGCTGACACGCGGCCGACAGCAAGCGAGTGCCTGAGTCGGCACCGTCCGTGTCAACCGAATGCGGACAGGTCGTGCTGCATGTGTAACGGGGACACAAGAAGAACTGTCCACCTGAACACAAGAATGTGACAGTTGAGTGGTGTTAGTGTCGTGTTCGCAAACATTCGAGATCGTTATTCAACATGGGCCAATACCTCGAACTTGATTACGTCCGCTGGGTCGGCACCGGCCAAGTGTCGTCTCCCTACAAGGCGTACCTGCCATGCGCGCTGAATGGTTGGGTCCCATCGGTGCAGCCCGATGTGCGCGCACTGGTGAGGCTGGCCGAGAGCCGCATCGCGGATGCGAACCGGCTCGACGTTTCCGGCTCGGAGACGCTGCGCCTCCTTCTCACTCGTGCGGAAGGCCTCGCCACGAGCAGCGTCGAGAACATCAGGACCACCATGCGCTCGCTGAGCCTTCTCGAGTCTCTGCGCGGCAGACGGCGACCCGAGACTGATCGCACGGACAGATTGACGCTTGGCAGCGTGCATATGAACACAGAGGCCATGAAGCTCGCTGCCCGTGCCGACAGCGAAGTGGCGGTCCGCGACATCGAACGGCTCCATCGCGTCCTGTTCACGGACACATCGGATCAGTTCGACGCAGGACGGCTCCGCAGCGAGCAGGTGTGGATAGGGAGCGGGAACAGAACGCCGGCGAATGCGCATTTCGTGCCCCCGCCGCACACCGAAGTGCCTGCGTTGATGCAAGACCTCGCCGAGTACATCTCGGACTGCACCGTATGGGCGCCTGGTGTCGTGAAAGCCGCTGTCGTGCATGCACAGTTCGAGACGATCCACCCGTTCACCGACGGCAACGGCAGAATCGGTCGAGCGCTCACGAATCTCGTGCTGCGACGAGACGGCCACTTGCAAGTCCCGGTGCCGCTGTCAGCAGCGATCGACGCACGCCGACAGGACTACTACGACAGCCTGCAAGAGAGCCGCCTGTTCATCGGCGACCGTTCCGACGATGAGCGTTCCGCTTCCATGACGACCAGCATCGAGTTCACAGCGGATGCCGTTGTCGTCGCCTGCGACTACGCAACCGCGGTCGCCGAGTGCGTCGCCGACTGGGAGGACAGATGCAACCGAGTGCCTTCGAAGCAGCGATCCTCGGCGACTGAGATCTTGCGCGTCATGCGCACCGCGCCGGCTGCGACGCTGCCGTTCCTCGTCGAACGCTCCGGGCTGAACAAGCGCACAGCGGCGCGCTCTCTGAGCCGACTCACAGATCTCGGCTTGCTCGCAGAGCACCATGACAGCGAAACCGGGGTGCGGGTATTCGAGGCGTCCGACCTTGTGAACGTCGCCGACCGCCGCGACACCCTGCTCGCGGAAGCATGGAGGCTGCATCTCGACGGCCACGCAGACATCCCTGAACGGCTGCACGAACTCGCCGGCAGTCACAACAGGGATGCACCGCCACACAGCACACGCACAACACCTGACGCAGCCGCCGCCACTCGGGCAGCAACCAAGCCGTCTGCTTCGAACCGAGCACCGCGCTGCGGCCACATCGGCGCACGCAGCCGCAGACCGTGCCAACGACGCGCGGGACACACCGGCAACCACACCTACTGAAGTGGCTGACCGTGACCCGCGACGACCTGCACACCATCTGGAACACCGCGGATGACGATGAAGAGCGATGCATGTGCGGTGGCGTGTTCGTACCCGGAGACAACGGACCGGACTGGGTGTGCGGCAGTTGCGGAAAACGGGACTTCGAAACGGCAAGCTCTACCGGTGGTTGCAAGTGAGTTGAGTGTAGATGTCGTGTGCTGATGCCCAGTGGTGGAATCGGCGGGGCATGTGGTTGAGTTTGTCCTCGATGACCGAGAGCCGCGGTTGTGCGATGTCGAGGCTGGTGCCTTTGGGGGGTCATCGGCGCAGCAGTGCGTTGGTGTGCTCGTTGGTGGGTCGCTGCCACGGCGAGCGCGGCTCGCAGAACAACACCTCGATGCCGAGCGCGGCTTCGACGTCGGCCCAGCGGGCCATCTCGCGGCCGACGGCGCCGGCAGCGCCGCGGCAGCTTCGCCCAGGTGCCGGCGGGCAGGCCGCTGCGCGCGTCGTTCGCGTAGCACGCCCGATAGATCGTCTGCGCGCACACGCTCATACCCGCCTCGCGCAGGTCCGCCGCCGCCGCGCTACGTCCGCGACGCTGCGGCCCGCCCCCAGCGACGACTCGATGAACACCCGCTCATCCAAACTCAGCCTCGCTGCCATACTCGACACCTCCATCGGTCGGCTGCATATGTTGGCAACGGTCATCATGACCGTTCACTTGCAACCACCGATGGAGTTCGCCGTCCCTCGCTCAGAGGCACTCGGACTCGCCGACGGCAACCGCGAAGGGACCCGTCTCGTTGTAGTCGGCGAAGTGCTCCTCGGTGTCGAAGCGATCGAGATCTCGCAGGCTGCGCGCCACCGCTGATGCGCCGCCCGTTCGCTCGAGCCAGGTTGCAAACGTCTCGCCTGCATCCCGCTCGCCCACATAGCGCTCGACGATTCGCACGACCGCGTGCGGCGCATTCTTGGCGGGCAGTCGCAGCGCCCGGGACCCGAACTTGATCTGCTCTTGGCCGACATGACCACCGAGCAGCAACTGGTACCCGGGTGCCGACTTGGCCTCGACGCGCCGCTCGATGCCGAAGAAGCCGATGTCCGCGACATGATGCTGACCGCAGCTGTTCATGCAGCCCGAGATGTTGATGCGAAGCCCTGGCACTTCGGCCAGCCCGGCTTCTTCGAGCGCATCGGTGATCGCTTCTGCCAGCCCTCTCGACTGGGTCACTGCCAGATTGCACGTGTCGGCACCCGGGCATGCCACCACATCGCGCAGCAGCTCGGCGCCGGCGGAGGCCATGGCGATCTCGGCGAGCCGGCGGTAGAGGTCTCCCAGTTGATGCTCTTGCAGGTCTCGGAAGACGAGGTTCTGACGATTCGTCAGCCGCACGCTTGCCCCCAGGGCGCGCTGGGCGTCTGCGAGGGCGCGGAACTGTGCCGTGGTGATGTCGCCGAGGGGGGCATGTGCGTAGGCAGACACGGTGCCGTTGGTGGTGCCGCGCACCACGTTGACCCGCTCCCAGTCGGCGTACTCGCTCGCCCCGTCGACCGGGCGGCGGGCAGCAATGGTCACAGGGACCGATGCAGCGCCGTGGCCCACGAGGCTGACACCGTCCGATGCCTGCCCCGCAGGCTCGTCGCCCTCGAGCACCACGGCATCGGGAAGCCCGCCGGGCCAGCTCGTCGACGCAATCAGCGTTCGGCGGATGCTGAGCACCCGACGTCGGACCTCGTCGATACCCAGCGTGTCCACGAGCCACTTCATGCGGGCGCGGAGCCTGTTGTCGCGGTTGCCCGCTTGGTCGAAGACCCGCAGAATCGCTTCGATCGTCGGCAGCAGGTCTTCGCGTGGAGTGAAGTCCTCCAATGCCAGCGCGGCATGGGGGTTGGCCCCAAGGCCTCCAGCCACATACACCCGAAAGCCGGATTGGGGCTTGCCGTGTTCGTTCATATCGACGGCCGCTACAACACCGACATCGTTGAACATGGCCTGGCCGCAATCGGTGTCGCAGCCCGAGAAGTTGATCTTGAACTTCCGGGGAAGCCGCTGGGCGATGGGGTTGCGCACGAAGTGCTCGTATGCGGCCTCGGCCCACGGCGAGATGTCCAGAATCTCATACGGGCACGCACCGGCCAGATGGCAGCCCCCGATGTTGCGCACCGTATCTCCGCACGACTCCCGCGTCGTGAGGCCCACACTCGCCAGCAGCCGCAGCACTTCGCCGATCTGGCCGAGTTGCACGAAGTGCATCTGCAAGTTCTGACGTGTGGTGATGTGGGCCCAGCCCCGGCTGTAGTGCTCGGCGAGGTAGCCGATCATCTCGAGCTGCTCGGGCCGAATCGACCCGTACGGCACTTTCATGCGCACCATCTGGTTGCGTCCGCCTTGGCGCTGGCCGTAGACGCCGTTGGTCAGTCGATACGTCTTGTACACGTCCTCGTCGATGTGACCGCCGAAGTACTGCTGGGTGATCGACTCCCATTTGACGATGTCGCCCAGGAACGGCTCGGCGAGCTCCGTGTCGCATGGTATGGGCCGCTGGTGAGCAGCTGGCCGGTCGAGAATGGTCATGCTGTGCCTCCGAGGGCGCCGTGGTGAGCAGTGCTGTCGTGGGCAGTGCCGTGGTGGGTGGTGAGATGGTCGCCTTGCCACACCGGCAACCCTTCAAAACCCGCGACATCGCCGATCACGATGATTGCCGGGGCGGGAACTCGGACCTGTGCGAGCCGGGCAAGGGTGGTGCGCTCCACCTGTTGACATGCGGTTGTGGCTGAGCCGATCACCGCGACCGGCTCATCGGGCGACCGGCCGCCTGCGATCAGCGCCGTGGCGATGTGAGGCGCCAAGCGCACCCCCATGAGCACCACCAGCGTGTGATCGAGCCGGGCGATTCCAAGCCAGTCCACGCCCGCCACGTCGTGGGCGCTGGCAGCCGTCACAACGGTGAAGCCATGCGATCGGCCTCGATGGGTCAGCGGGATGCCGGCGGCCGCGGGAGCAGCAATAGCGCTCGACAGGCCGGGCACTACTTCCACGTGATGACCGGCGTTGAGCAACGCGAAGGCCTCCTCGCCGCCTCGGCCGAACACATAAGGGTCGCCGCCCTTGAGCCGGACAACGACCTCGTAGAGAGCCGCGTAGTGGGCCAGCAGGGCGTTGAGATCGGCCTGGGCGCGACGCGGATCGCCCGGCCGCTTGCCGACATCGACCAGCAGTGTTCCCGACGGAATGAGATCGAGCACGCCCGATCCGACGAGCCGGTCATGGATCACCACATCGGCCCGTTCCAGCAGTCGCGCTGCCCGCATCGTCAGCAAGTCCGGGTCGCCGGGCCCTGCGCCGACCAGATGCACCGTCATCGAAGCGCCACCGCTTGCGCCTGCCCTGCGTCGGCGGCGGTGTCCGTGTCGTCAGCGGCTGCGTCAAGGCCGAGGGCGGCGCGCAGCCGCCGACGTGCCCACTCGCCCCGGCCAGCCCTGACGGCGTCGAGGAGGCCGTCGTCGAGGGCTTCCCGCCAGCCCGGATGCTCCGACGACCCTGTAGCTGCGCGCAGTTCAGCCCGTGCAGCGCTCAAGAGCCGAGCGAGTTCTCCTGCGCCGTCGTCGAGTTCACGCTGGAAGCGGCTGCGCAGCCACGACGCCAGCGCCGGAGTGACGCCTTGCGTGCTGACCGAGACAGACAGCGTGCCTCGTCGCGCTACAGCCGGCAGGATGAACGAGCAATTGTCGATGTCGTCGGCCGAGTTGACCCAGACGCCGCTCGCTTCGCCGTCTGCGAACACCTGCGCGTCCACCTCGAGTTCGCCCGTGCAGGTGAACGCCAGCCGGTAGCCCGCCACTTCGCCCTGCTGGTAGGGCCGGCGGTGCCATCGCACGTCATCTCGCTCGGCGATTGCGGGGACCGCAGTCGGCGCCACGACGGTGACTGCCGCACCAGTGGGCACCAAGCGCTCGATCTTGCGTGCGGCCACGACGCCTGCGCCGACCACCAACACCCGACGGCCGCGAAGGTCGAGGTACACGGGGTACGAGTGCCAGTTGTCAAGGGACGTGGCGGGTGTTGACACGGGTGTTGACATAGGCGGCAGCTATATTACCGACAAATATGATCGAATTAGTCAGGAATTAGCTGCGGCGGGTCCGGTCAGCCCTATGCCGGTCCGAGACTTCGCAGTGTGGCGATCACGAGCAGGTGTGTGCAGCCTGCAGTGCCGAGCAGATGTCGGCTGTCACGTCGTCGGGATGCTCGAGTCCCATCGACATCCTGATCATCCCCTCGCCGATGCCGATTGCTGCACGCTCAGTGGGTGTGAGCTGGGCATGCGTCATCGACGCAGGATGGTTGACGAGCGTCTCGGGACCACCCAGTGAAGGCGCCAAGTAGGCCAGATGCAGCGCATCCACAAATGTGCAGGCTGCCTCGTAGCCTCCTACGAACTCGAGGGTGACGCAGCCTCCGCCCGATGCCATCTGTCTGGCCGCGAGTTCGCGCTGAGGATGCCGGTCGAGTCCGGGGTAGAACACCTCGGCGACGGCGCTGTGGGCGCTGAGAATGCTGGCAACTTGCAGAGCATTCGCACACTGGCGCTCGATGCGGACCCCGAGTGTCTTGAGGCCGCGCAGCGCATTCCAGCTGTCGAACGCCGACGCCGAACTGCCCTGCACCACCGCATAGCCCCACAGTTCATTGACCAGCGTCTTCTCGCCGGCAATCACCCCGAGAGTGGCGTCGTTGTGGCCCGACAGTGCTTTGGTGGCCGAGTGGACCACGAGGTCCACTCCGTAGTCCAGAGGACGCTGGATGAGCGGCGTGGCCATCGTCGAGTCGACCACGGTGATCGGGCCGGCGATGGCGCCCAACGCATCGAGATCGGCCAGGGCAAGCGTCGGGTTGCTGGGCGTCTCGACGAAGACCAATGTCGTGCGGCCCGGCTCGACGGCGGCCAGCCATGCCTCGGTTTGGTCCACATCCACAAAGGTGACGTCGATCCCGAATCGCGGACATACCTGGTTGAAGAGCTGCAACGTGCCAGAGAACAGTTGACGCTGGGTGACCACATGGCTTCCTTGCGAGCACATCCCGAGCACCACCGTCGAGATGGCGCCCATTCCGCTGGAGCTGCAGATGGCTGCCTCGGCACCCTCCAGTTCGGCCACGGCGTCGGCGAATGCCTGCACCGTCGGATTGCCGTACCTCCCGTAGAAATCGGTGACACGGGGACGTACGGCTCTGCGCGCGGCATCCGCCGCGTCCGCCGCCCCGAACGCTGTGGATGGCTCGAGTCCAGGCGCCAGTCCGCCTTCGGCGCTGCGCCCGGCCAACAGAGCAGCCGTTTCGGGATGGTGAGCGAGTCGGTTCATTGCTGTCTCCATATGAACGACGGCTACGCCATGGACAGCCGGAAGGCCAGTGGGGATACTTGATCGCAAATCGGGATCGGCCGCATCTGTGCCGACAGAAGAAGCGCCCGGAGCACGCGCCTAATTGCCGGACGCACTGCACCGCGATCCGCCGCTACAGATGTCGGCAGACAAGCTACAAGATGCGCGACAGCACCGATACCACTACAGTCGCCTCAACCGTCCCTGATGCACCGGTCGTCACCGTGACTCACGGACCCATAGGCACCACCAACGGACGGTTACATTGCGGAAACGTTGAACGCGTTTTCCAGCCTGTGGGGCTGACTACGGCGCCGGATCTTCACGGGACTGGGCAGCCAAGGGCACAGCCCTACTCGCGGTTCGGGCCGTAGCGGATTCGGCGTCACGAGCAGCCGCGGTGGAGCCCAAGTCTATTCGATTGTCGTTTCGCTAAGGGTCGTGATGTCCTGGGACCACGGCAAGCTGGCAGTCAACCAAGTCAACGACCTTCAGGATCACCTGGATGCCCACCGGCTCGGCAGCGGAGGCAAGTCGACGCTTGATCACGAGAACCCCACCGGTCGCGGACGTTCGGCGAGCGCGGTGCTCTCCGAGGTTCGTACAGCGATCGACGAACTCATGCGCACACATTCCGGTGTTGACATCTGCGCACGGAGCTGCGCCCCAGCCGTTCCAGGCTCGCTTCCATCGATTGATGCACGCCGTCGGCCGAGAAGTCCCACGATGCAGTGCCGACGCGGAGTGACGCCGCGCAGCAAAGTGCTGCCGGCACGGATGATGCGAGCGCGGATCAGACTGGGTCGCCGCTGAAGCGGTGGGCCTCGAGGTCACTGAGGTTCGCCCACTCCAGGGTGCGGGCATGGGTTGCTTCCAGCACGACCTGGGGTGCGGCTCCCGCGGTGAGTGCCTCGGTCCAGCGGGCCGCGCACAGGCACCAGTGGTCACCGGGGGACAGTCCACCGAAGCCGCCCGCCGGCTGCGGCGTCGACAGGTCGTTGCCAGCCGCTGAGGAGAACTCGAGGAACTCAGCGGTCATCACGACGCACACCGTGTGGACTCCGTGGTCGCCCGAGTCGGTGTTGCAGCAGCCATCCCGGAACCAGCCCGTCAGCGGGTCATATGAGCAGGGCTGCAGCTCACTGCCGAGAACGTTGTGTGCCACGGCGCTCAGTCTCTCAGGTCTCGCAAGATCCTGTGGCAGCACCCTCGCCGTCCGAGGCGCCCATTTCCTCAAGAAGTCCCGATAGGAAGGTCTAGGCGAGCAGCCCTGCGTACAGCGGCGCCATCAGGGCCGTCATGAACCCTGCCATGGTCAGCATCATCGTGCGGGTTTGCCTAGCGATTGCGCTGTCGACGTAGGCGCGCATGCGTTCCTCGAGCGCGCGCAGGTCGTCCTTGGTGGCGAATTTGCACAGGTCGTCTTTGGTGGCGAATTTGCGCAGGTCGTCTTTGGTGGCGAATTTGCGCAGGTCGTCTTTGGTGGCGAATTTGCGCAGGTCGTCTTTGGTGGCGAATTTGCGCAGGTCGTCTTTGGTGGCGAGATTGTCGGTGCCTTGGGGCCAGACGGTCTTCATGAGGGTGGCAGCGGGATCTTCGCCGAGTGTGGTAACGAGCTTGTTCACCAGTGCATTCCGTTCGATCTCGTCGATGGCCACGGGTTTCTCCTCAAGTGTAAGCATGTGCAGGCGCGGGGCCGGGCGGCCTCCCCGACGGGCGCCCTTGGACCACTGCGAGAGAGTCGGCAAGGCTCGGCAGGGGAGCGGTCTCGTGGGCAGTGTGGTGAGGCAGGCACGCCGTTTCAGCCCGGCGGCGAGGCTGAGGCTCAATCTATGGCGCGCCACAGGTGGGAGCCTGTGATTTTCGGGCCCATCGGCTGTGTGCCCCGGCTGGATCACACATCGCGACGTACCGCGCGCTCGGCCGGATGATTTTGTTGTCATTGGCCTGTTCAAGAATGTGGGCGCCCCAGCCGACGATTCGGCTTGCGGTGAACGTCGGGGTGAAGGCGTCTTGGGGGAGCCCGGCGAGATGCAGAACGACGGCGGCGTAGTACTCCACGTTGGTGACGATGACAGAACTTGGCCGATACTCATCGAGCAACGCCAGGACTTCGGCCTCGATGGCGATTGCCCGCTCGACGAGTTCGCCACCGAGCCCCAACGCGACCTGCTTGAGTGTCTCCGAGCGGGGATCTGCGGCCCGATAGACGGCATGACCGAATCCCATGAGCTTGCGTCCGGCATCGAGCTCGGCCGACGCCCATGCCCGAGCGTTCGCAGGGTCGCCGATGACGTCGAGCATGTCGAGAACGCGGCTCGGGGCGCCACCATGGAGCGGGCCCGACAGCGCTCCCAGAGCGCCGGCGATTGCGCCTGCGACGGACGTACCGGTGCTGGTGATGACCCGGGCGGTGAACGCCGAGGCGTTGAAGCCGTGCTCGGCAGTGAGATTCAGATAGGTCTCGACCGCCTTCGCATGGACTGCTCGCGGAGTCTCACCCAGCGCTGATCTCAGGTAGTGCGCTGCATACGAGGGGGTGTGATCGGGACTGACTGGCTCGCCTCCTGACCGAATCCTGTTGACGGTGCCGAGGACCGTCGGCGCAGCTCCGATTGCCTGCAGTACTGCTCGGCGGCGCTGCGCATGGGTCATGTCGATCGTCGGTCGCGGATCGACGACCAGCGGCAGCACACTGGCCAGGACGGCCAGCGTGTCGAGATCCGTACGCGACAGCCTGACGACTAGGTCGCGAGCCTCGGATGCCAGCGCCCGGTAGGCCGCCAACTCAGCTGCGAAAGCGGCCTTTTCACCGGACTCGGGCAGCACCCCGTCGATCAGCAAGCACGCGATTGCCTCGAATGACGCCGAGCGTGCGAGTTTGGTGGCGTCGTGGCCTCGGTAGTGGTACCAGCCCTCGTCGCCTCGGACCGTGCCGATCGCCGTATCGGCGACGATCAATCAAGCCCTTCAAGCCAGGCGGGGCGATGGCACCGGCGGGAACGAATTCTGCACTCATGGCGGCGAGGGTATGTGTATCTATGTACATCGACAATATTGATCAATGTCAACGTTGCTTCGCTCCACACCCGACGTCGCTGTGTGGCGCTGGCTGAGAAGAAGCCACACACATGGATGACTGGCTGACAACCGAGCAGGCAGCCGTCCGCCTCGGCGTCAAACGCGAGACGCTCTACGCCTATGTGAGCCGGGGCCTGCTGCACAGGGCGCTCGACGCCGACGGCCGGAGGTCGCGCTTCGACCCTGGAGAGATTGATCGCCTGCGTCAGCGGCACCGATCAGACGGAGAGTTCGCCACGCTCGTGTCGACACGGATCGCCCGTCTAACCGACGAAGGCCTGCATGTGCGCGGTCGCGACCTGGTGGCAGAGGCCGCACTGTCAACGTTCGAAGATGCCGCGGATCGGGTATGGCAGGCAGGCGCAGAAGAACGCTGGCCGTCCGTCGACGATGCCGGCGAACTTCTCGACGACGTCCAGTCCCGACTCTCGGGGCATACGCCCCTCATGGATCGGCTTCGCATCGGGGTAGCGCTGGCTTCTGCCACGGACCCCCTGCGCGACGATCTCTCGCCGGCAGCCGTGCGTACGGCTGGCCGTCGAGCGGTGCGGATGATGGTGATGTCGCTACAGCGTCGCTGCTCGCTTCAGGGTGACGGCGTTGCCGACGTGTTGTGGTGCCGCCTGGCGCGACGACGGGCGGGCCAGCGGCGACGGTCCGCATTGAGCCGCGCTCTGGTGCTGCTGCTCGAACATGGCATGGCGAGTTCCACGCTGGGGGCTCGCGTCGCGGCGTCCGTGCGCGCCGATCCATACTCGGTCATCACTGCTGGCCTCGGTGTGCTCGGTGGGCGCCTACACGGCGCTGCAAGCGCTCCGGTCCACCGTCTCTTCGCCGAAGCCGCACGCAGCGGCGGTGCGGCCCGTGCGCTCGGTGACGCGCAGCGAACGCTCAGGAGCACCCCAGGGTTCGGCCACATCACGCTCAAGCGACGAGATGCTCGATGCGGAGCGCTGCTGGAAGCCGTCGCCGGCGCTTGGCCCACGGATCAACGCCTCCAAACGGTGCTGGAGGTGTACAACCTCGCGGCCGACCGCACTGACGGCATCGCCAACGTGGACTTTGCGCTCGGTGCCCTGACATACCTGGCCGACATGCAACCCGAGGCCGGCGAGGCCATCTTCGCGATTGCGCGCACCGTCGGCTGGATCGCTCACGCTCTGGAGGAATACCACGAGGAGCCGCTTCGCTTCCGCTTTCGAGCCCGTTACGTCGGCGACTGATCACAGCGAGATGCCCGCACACGGCCACAAGGCCAATGCAGCCGTCGGCCTGACGCGGCGACTCGTGACAGCCGAGCTTTAGCGGATCGCAAAGCTGCCGCGGACCTGGCGCATGTAGCCGTCATTGTCGAAGTAGTCACGCCAGAACGTGATCAGCCCGTCGTTGATCTCGACCACGCCCATGACCCCCAGCTCAATGAGACGCCCGGAGCGGGTGTTGAAGCGGTCGACTCGCTCGTTCATGACGCCGCTTCCTGTGACACCCGTGCTCCTTTGCTAGTCTTGGCGCACCAGACCGAGTTCGCGCGAGATCACGATTCGCTGGATCTCACTAGTGCCTTCGCCGATCTCCAAGATCTTCGCATCGCGGTAGAACCGCGCCACTGGGGTTTCGTCGATGAAGCCGTACCCGCCGAAGATCTGCGTCGCTTCGCGGGTCGCCGAAACGGCTGCCTCTGTCGCGTAGAGCTTGGCAATGGCTGCTTCCTTCTTGAACGGCAGTCCTGCGTCTTTGCGCGCCGCCGCCGCGTAGGTCACCTGTCGAGCCGTTTCCGCAGCTACCGCCATGTCGGCGCACTTGAACGCGACTGCTTGGTTGCTGCCGATCGGCCTGCCGAACGCGGTCCGCTGATTCGCGTACGCCGTGCATTCTTCGAGACAGGCTTGGATCAGCCCCACTGCCAGTGCCGCGATGGCGATCCGCCCGTCGTCGAGAGTCGCCAAGAACTGCTGAAACCCGCGGCCGGGCGCCCCGAGCAGGTTGGATTCGGGCACTCGGCATCCGTCAAAGCGCAGCCCATGGGTGTCCGATGCGTGCCATCCCATCTTGTGGTACGCCGGCTCCACGACGAAGCCAGCGCTGCCCGAGGGAACGATGAGGGTCGAGATGCCCTCGGTGGTGCGGGCCGTCACCGTGACCAGGCTGGTGATTTCGGTGCCTGAGTTGGTGATGAAGCATTTCGATCCGTCGATCACCCAATGCGGCTGACCGCCCGAGGTGTCGAGCGCCGCGCGAGTCTTGGTCGCGCCGGCGTCCGAGCCGGCGTCGGGCTCCGTCAAGCCGAACCCGGCGAGCGCCTGGCCAGCCACTAAGTCGGGCAGGTACTCGTGCTTCTGCGCGTCTGATCCGAACTCGAAGATGGGCTTGGCGCCGAGGCAGACGCCCGCTTCGAGGGTGATTCCCAATGATTGATCGACACGACCGATTTCCTCGATGGCGATGCAGAGAGTCGTGAAATCCGCCCCTGCTCCGCCGTATTCCTCCGGGAATATGAGACCGAACAGCCCGAGATCGCCCATGGCCTGGACGGTGTTCGTCGGAAAGGTGTGGTCGAGATCCCATTGCGCCGCAAAGGGGGCGATCTCGGCGTTCGCGAAGTCGCGCACGACGGACCTGAATTGATTCTGCTCGTCGGTGAATTGCATGTGGTTACGAACCTCGTGTCTGGATCGTCTGACTGGCGACTACAGGGCCATGAACTTGCGTTGAAGTTGGCGGTCGTTGCGAAGCTCCGCAATGTCGAGGCTTTCGATGATCTCGCCCTTGTCCATGATCAGACCGCGGCGGGCGATGCGGGCGGCGAAGTCGAGGTTCTGCTCCACGACGAGGACGGCGATGCCGCGCTTGGAGTTGATGTGGTCGATGATCTCTGCGATCTGATCGAGAATCGACGGCTGAATCCCTTGGGAGGGCTCGTCGAGCAGCAGCAGCCTGGGCTCGGAGACGAGTGCGCGTGCGAGCGCCAGGATCTGCTGTTGGCCACCGGACAAGCTGCCGCCCTTGGCTCGGCGGCAAGTCGCCAACAGGGGGAACTCGTCGTAGATCTCGTCGAGGCTGCTGTTGCTGGAGCGCCCGGCTGCTGCGGCACCCACTTTGAGGTTCTCTGCCACGGTGAGGTTCGGAAAAATGTCCCGGCCTTGTGGCACGTGGGCGATTCCCATGCGGGCACGTTCGTAGGGCTTGAGTGGGGTGAGATCGGTGCCTTGGAAAGTCAGATTCCCGCCGGTGCAGCCGACAGCGCCGCTGATGGTTCGCATCAGTGTCGTCTTGCCGACGCCGTTGCGTCCGAGTACGGCAATGCGCTCTCCGGCTTCGAGGGACAGGTCGACGCCGTGGAGGACCGCCGCGGTTCCGTACCCGGCACGCAGATCAGTCGCTTGCAGCATCGGCGTGGCTCCCTCCCAGGTAGATGTCGATGATGCGCTCGTCGTCTGACAGCTCCTCGAAGGTGCCTTGAGCGAACACTGCTCCCATGTGGAGCACGGTGATCGGCGCTTCAAGCTGGCGCACGAATTCCATGTCGTGCTCGACGACGATGACGGATGCCTGTTCGCCCAATTCGGTTACGAGGCTGGCGGTGCGCTCGGTCTCATCTCGCGTCATTCCCGCTGTCGGCTCGTCGAGCAGCACGATGCCTGGATCTCCGGCGACGACCATGCCGATTTCCAGCCATTGCTGCTGGCCGTGGGACAGAGTGCCCGCGGGACGCTCAGCGTCGTCGCTGAGCCCGAGCCACTCAAGCAGTTCCGCGGAACGGTTCCGGGCCGATTCGATGCTTCGAGTCTTTGCGTAGCACGCGAGCCAGAGATTCTCTCGTGCCGTCAACGCCTTGTAGATCGAAGCGACTTGCAGCTTGATGCCGATGCCGCTGCGGGCTCTGCGGTAGGGGTGCCACTTCGTCAGGTCATGGTCGTCGAGCGTCACCGATCCCGATGTGGCGCGCAGCTGACCGGACAGCAGTGCGAGCAGCGTGCTCTTGCCGGCGCCGTTGGGTCCGATGAGACACGACACGCCTCGTGGCGGGAACTCCAACGTGACATCGTCCACCGCCGCCAGTCCGCCGAACCGTCTCGTGACGTCGCGAGCTGCGATACGGCGCGCCGGCTGCTCGATGGTGTCGCGCAGCTCGGACTCAGCCGCGAAGCCGCGGTCAACTGCGTCGTCTTCCGCCGCCGCGTCTTGGTGAGCGTGCTGACGCGCACTGCCGGCTAGACGGTTCCGGAACCAGGTTCGGACGCGGCCCAAGCTGGGAACGATCCCGCCGGGCAATGCCAGCACGATCACGATCAGCAGCAGTCCGAGAACGATCGGTTCGTTGTCGCCGCTCGCCCCGCCGAACCAGGACGAGAAGCCCTTGACGACCAGCACGCCGACAAACGCTCCGGCGACGCTGGTGCGGCCGCCTACCAGTACCCAGATCACCACCAGTGCCGCTGGTGCGAGCGAGAACACCGGCGGACTGATGAACCGGCCCCACGCTCCAAACAAGGCGCCAGCAAGTCCTGCGATTGACCCGCCGATGGTGAACAGCGCCAGCTTGTGCCAGCGCACGTCGTAGCCGAGCAGTTCTGTGCGCAGCTCGTTGTGCTGCAGGGCGACGGCGATCCGCCCGAACGGCCGTCGCGAGATGACCCGGATGATCACGGCGATGAGCAGTCCAGCAGCGACGCATACCAAGAAGAACTGGGTCCGGGTGAGCACGTGGCTTTCAGCGCCTGGCAGCCGCCATGTGAGGCGAGGAATGCGAGTCATTCCGTTGTATCCGCCGAAGGGGGCGTCGCCGATGCGGTACGCGGTGCCCGACGTCGAGTTCACGAATGCGAACAGCACCAGGCTCGTGGCCAGAGTGATGATCGCCACGTACACGTCGGTGACGTTGCCGTAGAACATGAAGTAGCCGAGCAGTGCTGCGAAAATCGACCCGACGACGACTGCGGCAACTACTGCGGTGATCGTCTCGCCGGTGTTGTCAGCGAAGTTGATGGCCCAGAACCCGTAGGTGTAGCCGCCGATGCCGTAGATGGCTGCTTGGCCAAGGCTGAAGATGCCGCCCTGTCCCCACACGAGCGTCAGCGACAGCGCGAGAATCGCCTGGGTAGCCCACAGTGACCACTCGAACGCGGTGAATTCCTGCACCAAGTTCGCCAGGACTGCCGCTACAACAAAGGCAGCGGTGGCGCCGGCAAGGTCCGTGCGCAACCTTCCATGTGCGGTTCCCCCGCCTGGTGCGCCGAGCCGCGCCAGCAAGGCGTTCACCGCAAGCTCCGACGGCCGGTGAGGCCTTGGGGCATGAACCGCAGGATGACGATCGCCGCGATCAGCAGCATGGCTTGGCCGATTACGGGCGTGAACCAATTCGTGCTGAGGTTCTCAATGAACCCCAGCAGTCCGCTGGCCGACACGGGCCCGGCGACGAATGCCGGACCGCCGACGATCACCGTCATGAATGAACGGGCCACGAATGTCTGGCCCATGGTCGGGATGACGCCGACGAGCGGAGCCAGCAGCGCACCTGCGGCGCCGGCCAGCGTTGCGCCGAACCCGAACGTCCACATGTTCACTCGGGACGTGTTGACGCCGAGGCTCTCGGCCATGGTGGGCGACTGCACCGACGCTCGCGCATGCAGCCCGTAGCGGGTGTGGTGCATGACGGCGTAGGTGACCAGCACACACGCAGCAGCGGCCCCCATCAGCACGAGGTTGTAGGTCGACATCGAATAGCTGCCGACGTTGAAATTGCCGACTGGCACCGCGATGCCCTCGGTCACCGATCCGTAGAGGTTCTCGATGACCTGCACCATGATCAACGAAAGGCCCCAGGTCGCCAGCATCGTGTCGGCCAGGCGGGCGTAGAGCCATCGGATGAGCAACCGCTCGACGATGATGCCGAACACACCGACCGCTACGGCTGCGGCCAGCATCGCAATCCAGATGTTGAGGCCGTTGCGAACCCCGCTGAGCGTGGTGAAAGCCCCCAGCATGATGAACTCACCGTGAGCGAGGTTGATGATCCCCCGCATGCCGAAGGTAATTGCCAGACCGATGGACACCAAGGCCAGAATCGAGATCGTCGTGGCGAGATCGAAGCCGAGGTTGAAGAGTCGGTCGAAGGCCATCGGCTCGGCGTGCTCCGTTGTTCTTCAGGTCGATACGGCAGTCGCAGGAGGGCGCCGAGGGGTGTTGGCGCCTTCCCGCTACTGCATACCGCAGGTGCCGTCGAGCGAGATCAGGGAGTGAACTGCTCGTTCGTGTCGGGGCTGGCGATCAGATCGCAGCTGTCCTGTTCGAACGACGGCGGGATGTTGTCGAACGTCTCGAAGACATCGAAGCCGTTGCTGTCATTGGCCCGGGCCAGGCTCACCGGCTGGATCAGGTGGTGCGAACCGCCGTCCATGGTCACCTCGCCCTTCGGGCTGCCGAAGCTGACACCGCTTTCGAGTTGTGCGATCACTGCGTCGCGGTCCAGGGTCCCCGCGGCGTTCACGGCGTCAGCCCACAGGTGCCACCCCTCCCAGACATAGACAGCAAGATCGGTGATGTAGGGGTAGTCGCTGCCGAATTCGTTCTGCCACGCAGCGACGAATTCCGCGTTCACTGCGGTGTCGAGCTCTTCGAAGTACGGGTAGGCGACGACGATGCCCTCAGACGAGGCGCCATCGAGTGCGACTTGTTCGCTGCCCAGACCGAACGTCGTCGACACGATGGGGATGTCGGCGTTGACCCCGGCGGCTGCGTACTGGCTGTAGAAGGACATGTGGGCGCCGCCGACCAGCAGCGACACGACTGCGTCGGGGCTGGCGTCTTGCACCTCAGAGATCGTCGTGCCGAACTCGGCGACGTCGAGGGGGAAGAAGTCTTCTCCCACGATCTCGCCGCCGTTGGCAGCCGCGTACTCACGGACCCAGTCGGCCGAGATCTGGCCGTAGTTGTAGTCCGCAGCCAGCACGTAAAGGCGTGGCCCCATGTTCTCGATAGCCCACGGGATCAGCACCTGCAGCTGCTGCGTCGGCACCACGCCGGTGACGAAGGTGTTGCGGTCACACACGCCGCCCTCGTAGAGGACGTTGTAGAAGTACAGCAACTCGGCCTCGTCGAAGATCGGCCGAATCGCCTCACGCGACGCGCTGGTGATGCCGGCATGAACCACGGCGAGGTCTTGGGCAACCAGCTGGTCGGCTCCGGTGATGTACTCGTTCTGATCAGACTTCGAGTCGAGCGCCACGAGCTCGAGCTGACGGCCCAGCACGCCGCCCTTCGCATTGATGTCAGCGATCGCGAGCCGGGTCGCGTCCGCCATCGGCGTGCCGTATATGTTCAACGGCCCCGTCTCGTCAAGGAGACTGCCGACACGGATCGGCTCCGTCTCCACAGGCGCAGCGGCCTCGTCGTCCGCCATGTCGGCCGTCGTGGTCTCAGTGGCCTCCGCAGCAGTGTCGGCAGTGCCCGCTTCGACGGCCGCTGCGGTTTCGGTCGCCGGTTCGGCGGCATCATCGCTGCTGGCACACGCTGCCAGCGTCAGCCCGAGTGCGATGAGTGCGACGACGAGTCGGTAAGGCTGACTTCGGGCGCGGCGCCCGGCCACGCTTGCATTTGCAGACATGAGAATTTGTCTCCCCTTTCGTGACGCTTCAGGCATCGATCGCAGGTACCGCACCGTGCGACCGCTGCGACGCAATGCGTCTGAGGCGTGTTCTGCAAGTGCTTATGTCGCAGGCTGGATGTGCCGACACACGCGATTGCAGGGTTGCGCGCAACTACCCGCGAATGCAGGTGCTAGCTAGCCCTGATTATTCATGAGAATTCTGTTGGTCGTATTTTCGGTGTGCTTTGCGCCCGGTTTGGTGGTGTGGGGCTGTTGGGGCGTCGGCGGGAGCGTCGCAGGGGAGCCGATGGCCCCGGTTGTGGCGCTCAGGCGGCGCTGGGCGGCGCTGGGGGCGTGGCGGGGCTGTCCCGCCGGGGGCAGGCGTCGCGCGGGACCGGTTGGCTGGGGGGTCAGCGGGGGTGGGCGATGGCGAGGAGCGCTTTGGCGCCGGGGTGCTGTTCGGGCAGGCGCAAAAGGACGCGTCTGGCGGTGCGGCACACGAGCGCGGGGAGGTGCCACAGCTCCCAGCGGAGCCGTTTGGGGGCCGCGCGGCGCAGCGCCCCGGTGAGGCAGGCGTTCTGGAACCAGCCGAGGGGCGCGAGGCCGATGATGCACATGGCGGCCCAGGCGCTGTTCGCGTGCCAGTCGGTGAACGGCATGCGCGTCAGGCCGCTGTGGTTGAGCCGGCACACGGCGTTCTCGACGTCGGCGTGGCTGCGCATCAGCCGATCCGGTTGCACGGCGCTGCGGGGCTGGTCGGTCAGGAATCCCCAGTATCGGAAGTTCTCGCTGGGGAACAGGCTGCGCTGCGCTCCGGGGTGGCGCGGCTCGCGGCGCACGATCAGCCGGGTGCGGCCGGGCCAGCCCGACAGGTCCGCGAGGTCGGTGAGGTCGGTGACCTGAGCACCGCGCCGCTTGCGCTGGGCGGGCCGCTTTGGGGCGTTGTGCCAGCGGTCCGGGTCGCCCAGGCCGCCGCGGATCGCTGCTTGGACGCCCGGAGCCGACCGAGCTGACACCGCATAGCCGATGTTGCGGTCCCGCAGTGCCGCGGCGAGTCCGGGCGAGCAGCCCGCGGCGTCGATGCGCACCACCAGCGGGCGTTCCACGACGCTGTCGTCGTCGCCTTCGCGGTGGCCCACGGCGTCGGGCTCGGGCAGCGTCGCCACAGCGGCGTCGATCACCTCGAGGTGATCGGCGATGTCGTTCGCGGCGGCGTTGCCGGGCCGCTGCTTGATCCACAGAGGCTCCCCGTCCGCAGTGGAGCACACCATCGGATGGAACCCGAACCCGCCCTTGTAATGCGGCGCAGCTCCCGCCTTGTTCTCCGAGCGGACCTCCACCAGCGTCGAGTCGACATCGACCACCAGCGGCGCGCTGCGGTCACGGTCGGCCCACAACAGCTCGCGCACCGCTGCGGCCGCGCCCAAAAGCGCCGCGGCGCCGCCCTCGCCCAGGCCCGTGAGGGTGCGGTACAGCGTCGAGTCCGACGCCACGTCGCCGAACAGCTCCCGCTGAGCACGCAGATGCTCGATGTCGGTGCACGCCTCCCCGCCGCCGGCCAGCATCAACAACGCATGGACCAGCACCGCGCCCCGGTCATGAACCGGGGCCCGCTCGCCGCGTGGGGGCACCGCACCCCACAGCGCCTCGGTCAGCCCGACCCGGTCCGCGAACCCGCCCAAAGCGAACAACCCCACACCACACGATCCCCGCCGCCTGCCAGACGCGCGTTTGTGACACTGCTAAGTTTCACCTCGGAGATGCCCCCCTGAACTCGCGGATGCGTTCATCACAGACACACATCGTCGCAGGTCAGAGGGGCCTTTCCGCGGACCCAGACAACCCAGTCCGCCCGACTCGTGAATAATCAGGGCTAGAGGAGTCTCAGCTCTCGGGCGATTGCCACAGCTTCGATGCGGTTACGTGCGTGCAGTTTTGACAACATCGCCTGGGTGTAGCTACGCACCGTGTTCTCGGCGAGATGCAACTCGGCCGCGATCTCCTTGCTGGTGCGGCCCAGCGCCATGACACACAAGACCTCGTATTCCCGCAAGGTCAGCGACTCATACACGCCGCCTTCCTCCCCGAGTCGCAGCGCCCGAACCTTCGGGTCCACGACAAGCGACGGATCGACGTAGATCTCACCGGTCATCACGCGGCGCAGTGCGTCCACCAGATTGCTGGCGTCCTTCAGCACGACTCCGACCGCGCCGGCGTTGAGGCAGGCCCGCAGCGGTTCCCGGTCGTCGAAGGCAGTGTGAATCACGATGCGAGACGCCCGCGAAGCCTCAGCCAACAGCCGACAAAGGTGCGGTGCGAAGCTGTCACCCAGCTTCAGGTCCAACAGCACCACATCAGGTGCCAGCGACTTTGCCAGTGCTACCCCGTCATCGCCGTTGGTGGCCTCGCCGACCATGTCGAAGTCCAGCTCGCCCGCCAATAGCTGGCGGACTCCGTCGATCACCACGGGATGGTCGTCGATCACCAGTACCGAAGCGGTCATCGGTTCTCGCCGACGGGCATCGTGATGCGGACCGTCGTCCCGCCGTCCTCTCCGGGCTGCACCTCCAAGTCGCCGCCGAGGCGTTGTGCCCCTCGCAGCATTGAAGCCAGGCCCCAGTGCCGATCGCCCGACGGAATCACCAACAGCTCGAATTCCTCTGGCAGCCCGTGTCCGTCGTCTTGGATGACCAGTGATACTTCTGTGTCTCGGAAATCCAGCGTGGCAACGACCATGGACGCCCGCGCGTGCTGTTCGATGTTGAAGAAGGCTTGGCGGGCGATGCTGACGAGCGCAGCCTCGACTCGTTGCGGCATCGGACGAATTGCCCCCCGCACGACGAAGTGTGCCAGGAGTCCCGATCTGCCAGCCAAGTCGTCGATCTCGCTCTGCAGCGCAACTGTCGCGGACTCATTGGGCCGACCCGGTTCGGTGACCTTGAATGCCTGGCGCATCCGTTGGGTTGCCTCTTGTGCCTGCCGCTCAATGCGTTCGGCGATCGCGGATTGGCTCTCATTGCCTCCGTCCCGCAGACATTGAGCGGCAACGCTGATCGAGAACAGCAGTTGGCCCACGTCGTCGTGCAGGCTGCTTGCGATTCGTTGACGTTCGGCATCGACGTGACGTCGGATGGCAGTGGCGGCCCGAATCGAGGCGACCATCATTGGCGCCAAGTTGAAGGCGGCTTCTTCGAGCAGCACCTTGGACCTGTCACCGATCGAACCAATGGAGCGCAGACCGCCGTACAGGATGCCCACGAGCTCGTCGCCGTATTCGACGGGCACTGCCACCATGCCGCCGAGTCCCTCAGCCGAAACCACGTCGGCAAAGTGATTCGTGATGCGCGGGTCGGTGGTGTAGTTCTCCACCTCGATCGGTCGTCGCTCGATCACGACGCGGCCACCCATGCCTTCGCCCGTCGACAACTGGACTTGGCGGAAACGGTCGGTGCGTGCGCCGTGGACTCCGCGCATCGCGTAGTGCGACATGCCGTCTCGCACCGCTACCGAAACGAGCGGGAGCCCCAGTATGCGATGCAGCAACGTGGCAGTGCGTTGGGCGAGCGCTCCCGGGTCGAGGAATCCGACCAGCGTCTCGCTCAGATCCGCGAGTCGTTCGAGATCCTCGAGGCCGACAGATTCACTGCCGCTGGTGCCGTTTCCTCCGGGCCTGACTTCAGCCATGGCTTCCTTGCGCTCCGAGACCGATGTTTCCACAATCAATAGAGCACGGATCGTGTGCCCATCGTTCAGCCGTCGAGCCTCTCTCTTGCCATCGGAGATTGGGCGAACCCGCCCACAAGCTTCTCATAGGCGCGACCCACCCGAATCAGCAGGGCTTCATCCCATTGCTTGCCCACGATGCTCATGCCCACCGGCATGCCATTGCCCGCTGCGACCGGAATCGTCAGGTCAGGGTTGCCGGTCACGTTGGAGACCGCCGTGTTGGGGATCATTTCCAGCGCACGGGCCACGTACTCGTCGATCGGGGCGTCGCTCGACGGAATCTTCGTTGCCGGGAACGGCAACGTCGGGTAGCACAGCACGTCGTAGTTGGCGAGCGCCGCGTCGACGGCGGCGTTGATCTGCGGGCGTACGTTGGCGGCTCGCGCATAGGCCCCGCCACCGGTATGGGAGATCGTGTGCTCCGCGCACAGCATCACGAACTTGAGCGTTTTCGATGTGAGATGGGCGTTGGCCTTCCAGCCTCGGTGTGAGTGCTCGATCTGTTCGGGGTCGAACCGGCCTCGGTAGTTCATGCCGTAGCCGTTGCCTCGAATCATCTGCCACATGGCGCCGTCGGTCGCTATGACGTTCCAGACATGCAGGGCATCTCGGTGTTCGGGGATCGAGACGGTCTCGACGATCGCGCCGGCGTCCGCGAGACGATGAGCGGCAGTTTCCACGAGTGAGTCGGAATCGGGGTCGCTGAGCCCGTCCCATCCGAATCCCTCGGCGACGACGCCAACCCTGAGGCCCTCGATCCCGACGTCCATGCCAGCGGAGTAGTCGATGCCCGATGGCGCATGGGGTTGGCGTGGGTCGTGGCCGTCAGGGCCTGCGATCGCGGTGAGGAATGGCGCCAGATCGGCCATGTTGCGTGCGATCGGGCCCAGATGGTCGATGGTCCACTCGATCGGATAGGCGCCGGTGTAGGGGACGAGGCCGAACGTTGGCTTCAGTCCCGCGTTGCCGCAGAACGCGGCCGGCATCCGGATCGAGCCGCCTTGGTCGCCCGCGATGGCCATGTCCACTTCGCCGGCGGCCACCAGGGCGCCGCTGCCGCCCGACGAACCGCCCGAGGTTCGCGACGTGTCCCATGGGTTGCGTATGGGACCAGTGGCGCACGTGTGGCTGGCGCCCGAGAAGCACAGGTCCTCGCAAGCCGACTTGCCCAGGATCGTGCCTCCCGCAGCCAGGATCCGGGTCACGACAGTGGCGTCGACGGTGGGGATGTATCCCTCCACGATGCGCGAGCCGTTCATCATCGGGACCCCCGCGACTGCCACGTTGTCCTTGATGGCGAACGTCTTTCCCGTCAGCGGACCGAACTCGGATCCGCGGAGCTCACACCGGGCGTACCAGGCACCGAGCTGGTTGTCGCTGTCGACCGGGTGGTAACTGTGACGTTCCGGGGCAGCGGGCTTGGATGCGTCGTACATCGCATCCACGTACTCGTATGACCCCAATGCACCTTCGATCAGCGCCTGATACACCGACAGCTCGTTGTCGTGAAGCCCCAGGTTCCAGCTCTGCGAGATCGCCCGAAGCTCGTTGAGGTCGGGTACTGGAATGGCCACCGCTACCCCCAGGGTCGTATGTCGTCGCGGCCCTCGACAGGGCCAAACCTTTCGCAGCGTAAGCACGGTCAAGAACGCCACGTCACCTGCAATTGCGGGTACCTGAACGGGAGGGCCAGCGTGACCACAGAGAAGGAATGGGTCGAACGACAATTCACCATCACATAGCACCTGAGATGTCGCTAACCTCGTCAGAGCGACAATTCGGAAGGGCACGATCGTGGGTTGGAACCAGCAGCGATTCTGGGACGACCGAACATTTACGTCTCGCGCAGCGCGACCGACCGACCCGAAGCAGCAGATCTTCTCTGCCTTCGTCCCTCATCTGATCAGCGGATGGGCACCGGAACTGCACGCTGACACATGGCAGCGGATCACCGCTTCGGCCCAGCGATGCGAGGACCTCGCGCAGTCGGCAGCGGATGCTCCAGGGATGGCTTCGGAGTGGCTCTTGGACCGAGCTGAGAGCATCGCCTCGAGCACGATCGAAGAGATCCGGCCGTCAGCTCGTCGGGTTGCCCGGGCCGAAGCGCAACTCAGCCTCTTCGGCACCCAGCCGCCCGTCCCCGAGATGCAGGCATTGCGCAACGTCGCGACAACAAAGAAGGCGAGTGAGTTGGCAGCGTCGGGCGCAGACCTGACCATCGATGCGTTGCGCGAGATCCACGCAACATTGATGGGGGACGACGACCCGATTGCCGGGCAGCTCCGCGACCGGCAGAACTGGGTCGGCGGCGGCGCCCTTGGTGGCCCGCTCAAAGCTCGCCACGTCGGCCCGCCAGCGGAACTCGTGCACGATCTGCTCGAAGATCTCATCGAGTTCATCAACGGTGACGGGATACCGCTGGTGCGTGCAGCGATCGCCCATGCCCAGTTCGAGACCGTCCACCCCTTCCCCGACGGCAACGGGAGAACCGGCCGGGCACTCATCCAGTACGTGTATCTGCGCGACGGGGTGATCGGGAGCGGAGCGCTGCCAGTGAGCTCGTCGCTGATGCTCAACAAGGAGCGGTATTTCGACGCGCTCGACCTGGCTCGTGTTGTGTGCGCGCCGGATGCGCCACAGCGATCGCAGGCGTTTCGGTCTTGGATGGAATTGCTGGCCGAGGCGACCGATCATGCCTGCGTTCTGCGTCGCAGGCTCAACGCACACGTCGAATCGCTCTCCGAACGATGGGCCAATCAGGCTCGTTCTTCGGGCATCCGAACCTCGAGCGCTGCGTTCCGCCTGTTGCAGCAACTCCCTCAGCACCCCGCGGTCACCGTCGGCAGCGCAATGGGCCTGTTGCGGGTTGACAAGCGAACAGCCCAACGAGCGGTCGCACGACTTGCCGGCGCCGGCGTCCTGGAGCAACGAAGCGCTGGTCGCCGCAACCGCGTGTTCGAGTGCCGCGACATGATGGACGCCTTCAACGAATCAGTGCGCCAGCAACCTGCTCAGAACCTGACGCTGTCAACGCCCAGCACGGCCACCGCTGCTCCGACGGCGCGCACATGCGGAGCTTCGACGAGCCGTGGCGGCACATGCGGCCATCCACAGCCGTCCCCGGGTGGTCGCTGCCAAGCCGGACATCGCAGAGCAAGCTGATCGCGACTTGGCCCAGCTTCTCCTCAAGGGTCATCTGCGCCACCAGCCCATCGGCTGCGGCGCGCATCTCCGCCGTCAGCGTTCCGATTTCGATTGCAGATCATCTGGGCCGAAAGCTCCCGGCAGGAGTTCGGCCACAGTCGTGGTCTCGTTGACCGCGCAGCCCACTCCGCCTGCCTCGTACAGGAGCTGGCGGCAGCGTCCACACGGGTTCAGTGGGTTGCCGTGTCGGTCCGCCACCGCCACCGCCACGAGGCGGCCTCCGCCTGTTCGGTGCAGATCGGAAATGAGGCTGCATTCGGCACACAAGGTCAGCCCGTAGGAGGCATTCTCGACATTGCATCCGACGACGATCCTGCCGTCATCGGCCAGACCGGCTGCACCGACGAACAGACCCGAGTACGGCGCATACGCATGAGCGGCCGCCGCAGTGGCGCGCTCGCGCAGCTCATGCCAATCGACCATGTCAGCGTCTTCCACGCGATCCCTCCCATTCCGAGGTCGAGATACCCAACCCGAAGCTGAATCGGCTGCCCCAGACGCTAAAGCTCGGCACGCTCGCACGCGCCGCCGACAGGTTGGGCTGCGGGTTCGAAACGCGCACCGTTGTCACGGGTCCCGCTCAGGCAGTATGTACCCGAGCTTGATGATCGACGGGGGAACGACGATGACGGTCCCCGGGCAGCGCTGAGCGATAAGGACGAACGTGAGCATGGACGCAGACGGAGTTGCGACGTCAATCGCCGCATGTTGGCGAGACGAGATCATTCCCGAGCTCGAGCGTTACATCGCGATACCGGCGCTGTCGCCGAGCTTCGACGCCGACTGGGCAGCGACGGGCCACATCGAGGCCGCAATTCAGCAGGTCTCGGCGTGGATCGAATCACGGCCAGTCGTCGGGGCAACTGTCGAGGTCCAGCGACTGCCGGGACGCACTCCGTTGATCGTGGTTGAGGTGGAGCCGTTCGGCATGGGGGTGCCAGCCGGTGATGACCCCTCCACGGTGGTGCTCTACGGGCACCTGGACAAGCAGCCCGAGATGACCGGGTGGAAGGACGGCCTCGGCCCGTGGACACCGGTGCGAGACGGCGACCGGCTCTACGGCCGGGGAGGCGCCGACGACGGCTATGCCGCCTTCGCAAGCCTCGCCGCCATTGAGGCAGTGCAAGCCTGCGGCGGCAGCCACGGCCGCTGCTTGCTGCTGATCGAAGCATCCGAGGAATCGGGCAGTCCGGACCTGATGCATCACCTCGACGCGCTCGGCGACCGGCTCGGAGACGTCGGTTTGCTTGTGTGCCTGGACTCAGGTTGCGCGACGTACGACACGATGTGGCTGACCACTTCGCTGCGAGGTCTGGTGGAGGCAACGCTGCGGGTGGACGTGATCGCCGAGGGCTGGCACAGCGGCATGGCCAGCGGCCTGGTGCCGTCGTCGTTCCGTCTGGCCCGAATACTGCTTGACCGGATCGAGGACTCCGCCACCGGCGCTGTGCTGGTGGCAGCCGCCAACGCTGACATTCCTCCGCACCGGGTCGCAGAGGCGGGGGCCATGGCCGAACTGCTCGGCGGCACCGGCGAGGACTTCGGCTTGATCGGCGACCTCCAGCTGATGGCGGAGGATCCGGCGCAGGGCCTGCTGGCGCGTACCTGGCGGCCGGCGCTCAGCGTCGTTGGCGCTGAAGGTTTGCCACCCGTCGCCTCCGCGGGCAACGTGCTGCGGCCGTTCACCGCGTTGAAGCTGAGCTTGCGCCTGCCGCCCAGCGCCAGCTCCGAAGCGGCGGCGGCGGAACTTGTGGGTCTGCTCAGCTCCGATCCGCCATTGCAGGCGTCGGTGAGCGTGGACGATGTCGAATGCGCCGACGGTTGGGACGCAGCCGACTTGTCGCCCTGGCTCGCTGAGGCACTCAACGACAGCGCCCTGCGACGCTTCGGGCAGCCGATGCAACTCTTCGGCGAAGGCGGGAGCATCCCGTTCATCGCCATGCTCGGCGGCATGTTCCCCGAGGCGCAATTCGTTGTCACCGGGGTTCTCGGCCCCGAGTCGAACGCTCACGGCCCCAACGAGTTCCTGCACGTCGCCTACGCCGAGAAGCTCACCGGCTGCATCGCCGACATCCTCGACGCCGAAGCGACACGCCCCCGCACCTGACCGAGACGGCTCCAGGCGATCAAGCGATCAATTGGTCAGTCAATGCTGCGATCTCTGGATCGACGTAGGCGCCGTCGGCCTGGACCAGTTGGTCATCGAGCCACACGGTAGGACGCAGCACCACGCCATCGGAGTGCACAGGAGAGCCCAGCTCGGTGGCACCGATGCCGATCTGCACGCATCCGAAGACTCGCTCGTCTTCCAGAATCCGCCCCGTGGGCTTGCGCACGCCAGGGTTGAAGCCATAGCAGAAGTGGTCGAACATCAGCGTCTCAGCGCTGTCGACCGATCGCAGCCATTGCTCGTACAGCTCGGCTTCTCGGCCCCCGGAGAACTGCGTCGCGTACCCGTCCACGAGAGTCATGACGATCGGCCGTTTCAACAGTCCGAGACTGGCCGGAGGCCACACTGCGCCGTCGAACACCAGCGTGCCATTGGCGGACTCCCGCACGACCATGCAGCCCGACTGGCCGCCGAGCATCTGGGGCCAGCCGCGGTCGGAGGGGGGATCCTCCCAGAAAGGATCGCCCGCCGGATCCACAGTCATGGTCACATCGCAACCGGCCGGACTGGTCAGCCGCAGCGTGCTGACCGCCTGCGACTTGCGGTACAGCAGAGTCTTGACCTCGTCGAGCAAGGCGTTGTCCACCCTTCCGATGGTGCGGATCATCATGTCGACGTCCATGCCGGTGAGCTCGACGTAGACGCAGCCGTTGGCGAGCGCCGCCTCGTAGGCAGCGCTGTAGAGGTGGTAGCCGACAGAGAAGTTGATCCAATGTCCAGCTTGCAACGCCGCCGTGGCCACTGCGGGGGGCGCCGGCCCGACGGGAGTGCCGGTGGGATAGGTCAGCACGGTCGGCTCCGCACCGAGAGCCCGAGCCGCTGCCTCCGTCGCCCTGGCCACCTGCTGGTCAGCTTGGCTGTCGGCCGTGATCAGGACGCGATCGCCAGGCGCAACCGGCCGCACCTCGGTAAGCAGGACCCGAGCCGCGTGACGGAGCTCTGACTCCAAGGCCTCAGCCTCGATCGTCTCGGCCTCCATGGCCTCAGCGTTCGCTCTCGTCGTCGGCGGAGCCCAACTTGTCGATGACTCGCCGGATGTTGAGGTTCGATTCGTACTTGACGTCGGTCACGAGGTACGAGGTCACCGACTCCACACCGTCGATGGCCTGGACTTCGCTATGAATCAGATTGCTGAGGTGGGGGACGTCGCGACAGAAGACGTCCGCGAGCACGTCGTGCCCGCCGGTCAGCGTCGCGACGTAGCCGACCTCGTCGAGTTCCGCCAGCTTGGAGGTGACGGCCTCAAGCTGCCCTGCGCGCACTCGGAGCAGCAGCGTGGCGTATATGGCGAGGCCGGACCGGTACGGGTCCAGCCAGACGTTGAGATGAAGGACACCCGCTTCGCGCATCTGGGTGATGCGGTTCCGGACGGTGCTCACGCTAACGCCGACGGTCTTCGAGATCTCGCTGTAGCTGGCCCTGCCGTCCACGCTGAGCATCCCGACGATTTCAAGATCCAGGTCGTCCAGTCGCACAGCCATCCCTCCGTTCGTCTGAGCACCGCATTGGCCTCCGACGTGACCCTTCTACATCAATCTCAATGACTCGCAACATATGTGACGCGACCGGCCCGAAGCGCCTGTTGCTGGTTTGCCTCGGTGGCATTCGGCAGACCGATCGTGCAAGAACACGTCTTGCAGTTGATCTGACTGATTCTGCAAAATATAGATCGTTGATGCGACTAGGCTATAGGAATTGCATTCTAAACTGCCGAATGTACGAAATATGTGCGCATGATTCCTCACCGGATCGAGACCGAGTGGGGAGTTCGGAATTGGGAGGACATGATCATGAGGATCAGGACGAAACTCTGCATCGCAGTGGCCGTGGCGCTGCTCGCAGCGGGGTGCTCGAGCGGCTCTGACGACGCCGACACTGCCGACACGCCAGCCCCTGCCGACGAGGCCGCGACGACGGCGCCCGTCGACGAAGAGCCCGACGTCGCGGGCGCCAACTTTGTCTACGCCAACCCGTACACGTTCGGGGACTTGGATCCTTCGAGCGCCTTTTCCAATGAGAACACGATCCTCCAGAACCTCTACGAGACGCTGACCCGGCTGGCCGATCCGGAAGCCTCCGACAAAGTGACCGGCCTCCTGGCCGAATCGTGGACTTCGAACGCTGATGCCACCGAATGGACCTTTACGCTGCGCGAAGGCGTGACGTTCCACGACGGCACGCCGCTGACCGCAGCTGCAGTCCGCGATTCCCTGCAGCGCACCATCGACCTCGGGCTCGGGGCTGCGTTCATCTTGGCGCCCATCGAGTGGATGGAGGTCGCCGATGAGCGCACCATCAGCTTCACGCTCGCATGGCCCACGCCGCTCGATCTCGTCCTGTCGTCGCAGTACTCGGTCTACGTCCTGTGCCCCTCGGCGGTCGGGAACGATGCCGTTTGGTTCAACGAAGGAAACGCGTGCGGCACCGGTCCGTACACCATCGAGGGGCACGACCCGGCGGGCAGCACGGTGCTCGCTCGATTTGACGACTACTGGGGCGGATGGTCCGCCAACCAGGTCTCCACCGTCGAAATGCGGCTGATCGAGGATCCCGTGCTGGCCGAGCAGCTCGTTCGCAACGGGGATGCCCACTTCACCTACAACCTCCCCTTCGATGTCTACGACTCACTGGAGCAGGACAGCGACATCGACGTCCTGCGAAGCCTTTCCATGACCAATCTCTTTGGCCTGCTGAATACACGCAGGCTCTCTGCGGAGATTCGGGAAGCCTTGGTGCTGTCGTTCCCGTACGACGACATCACAGCGTCGCTCTACGGCGGCGAAGCTGTCAGAGCACGAGGCATCGTGCCGCTGACCGTCTGGGGCTCCGCTCCCGACCTTGAGATTCCTGCGACCGATCTCGATCGGGCGCGGCACCTCATCGAGAGCGCCGGAGCCGACGGCCTCACCGTGACGTACAGCTTTGACGCCGGCACCACCGAGCAACAGCAAATCGGCGAAGTCTGGAAGGCGAACCTGAGCACCATCGGCGTCAACCTCGAGCTGGAGCCGCTGACGTGGGACGCACGCTGGGAAAAGGCGCAGGCTGACCCAGATGCAGCCCAGGACGTGTTCACGATGTTCTGGTTCCCGACCTATGTCACGCCGTACGACTTCCTGTTCTCGACATTCCATTCCGAAGAGGAGCCGTTCTTCAATCTGGGCTATTACTCCAATGAAGCGTTTGACGCACTGATCGACGAGGCAGATGCCATCAGCGGCACCGACCGAGACGCGGCAAGCGAGCTCTTCCGGCAGGCGCAAGAGATTCTGATTGCGGAGCATGCGGCGGTGTTCATGCTGGACGTGCCCTCGGTGGAAGTCATGCGCGCCGAGTTCACCGGCCATGTGCCGAACCCCGCGTACAACACTGTCGTGCGGTTCTACGAGCTGCGGACGACGGGCTGAGACTTCCGTCGCTACGAATCGGGGAAACACGGGTGGCTCACGCACTGGAGTCCATCGCGGACTGCGAAGACTTCATCGTCGGCTGTCTATTCATGGGCACCGGCGGTGGGGGTAACCCCGCACACGGCATCAAGGTATTGACCGCGGCCCTCGACGACGGGCTCTCACTTGGATGGCTCGAAGCAGATCACATCGACGACGATGTGCTCACGGCCATGTTGTACGAGATCGGATCCATAGCTCCGCGGTCCGATGTTCACGCGGACCTGCTGCGCGAGATGCATCTCGATGCCGACGAAGACCCGCAAGAAAACACACTTTGTGCGGCCGTTCGAGAATTGTCACAACATCTCGGACGAGAAATCGGATGCATCGTTGCAGCTGAACTCGGCGCTAGCAATTCTCCCGGACCCGTCGTTGCAGCCGCTCGCTTGGGCATCCCCATTGTCGACGGCGACTACTCAGGCAGAGCTGTCCCGGAGGAGATGCAGAGCACCCCGTTTGCCCACGGAATATCGAGCGATCCGTTTGCTGCTGTCGACTGCTGGGGCAATACCGTGATCGTCGCACGGACGGTCAATGCGTACATGCTCGAGCGGATCGCCCGTCACATCGCGATTGCCAGTTTCGACGGTGCCGCCATCGCGTCGACTCCGCTGATCGCACGCGACATGAAGCGGGTCGTCGTTGGGGGCACGCTCTCTTTGTGCCTGATTATCGGCAAAGCCTGCCGTCAGGCGATCGAAGCCGGAGACGATCCAGTCGAGGCCGCGCTCGAGGTCGTCGACGGCTGGCGGTTGTTCGACGGCGTGGTGGTGAACAAGGACTGGAAAGACTCCGGCGGCTTCATGATTGGAACGCTGGAGATCGAGGGAACGGGTGCGTGGGAGGGCCACAGCCTGCGTACGTGGTTCAAGAACGAGACGCATGTCACTTGGCTCGATGATCAGCCTTGGGTGTGCAGCCCAGACCTCGTCACACTCGTCGATCCCGGCAGTGGGCACGGCTTCACCAATGCCGATGTCGCAGTCGGCCACGAGGTAACCGCTGTGGGCATGCGCGGCCTCGACGTCATGCGCGAGCCGGCGGCACTGCTCAACGGATCGGGGCCCGCGTATTTCGGTTTCGATGTGCCCTATATCCCGATCGAGCGACAGGTGCCGCGAACATTCGGCGCTGAGTGAGCGCACCGAGCAGTGAGACCGGCAACGCCTGATCCGCTCGATCTTGAAGCTTTCCGGCGACACGGGCACTCGCTCGTGGACTGGATCGCCGACTACTTGGGCAATCTCGACAGCAGGCCTGTCTGCGAGACGGTTCAGCCCGGTGAAGTCCGTGCGAAGCTCCCCAGTCGGGCACCCGAACAGCCGGAGCCGTTCGAGGCTGTATTGGCGGATCTCGACCGTGTCGTGGTGCCGGGACTCGCTCACTGGCAGCATCCGGGTTGGCTCGGATATTTCCCTGCCGCGTCCTCGCCGGCGTCGGTGCTCGGTGAATTGGCTTCCGCCGGATTCGGCGTCGTCGGGATGCTGTGGTCCTCCTCGCCCGCGGCGACCGAGATCGAATCCCATGTGCTCGACTGGCTCGTCGACCTGCTCGGCGTGCCGCAGCGATGGAAGACCACCGACGTCGGTGGAGGCGTCCTGCAGTCGGGGGCGTCGGCGTCCACTCACACGATGCTCGTGGTGGCCCGCGAGGTTTGCCGCAAGCGGACCGGCACGGTCCCTGACGACATGGTGGTGTACACGTCGAAGGAGGCCCATTCGTCGGTCGACAAGGGCGCCCGGATGGCCGGATACCGGCACCTTCGACTGCTGGAGACCGATGCAGAATTCGCAGTCCGGCCCGAATCGTTTGTCGCGGCGATCGAGGCGGACCGCCGTGCCGGCCTCGTGCCGACGTTCGTGTGCTCGACGGTCGGGACAACCGGTACGACGGCGGTGGACCCGGTCGGTCCCATCGCAGAGATCGCTCGGACCGAGCAGATCTGGCACCACGTGGACGCTGCGTATGCCGGCTCGGCGATGATCTGTGAGGAGTTTCGCCCCCATCAGGACGGTCTGGAACTCGTCGACAGCTACACGTTCAACCCTCACAAGTGGCTGGCCACCAATCTTGACTGTTCGGTCATGTGGGTTGCCGATCGGCGGCCGCTCATCGAAACCCTCAGCGTGCTGCCGCCGTATTTGCGGAACGAGGCCTCGGCCAGTGGCCAAGTCATTGATTATCGGGATTGGCATCTGCCGCTGGACCGGCCGTTCAGGGCGCTGAAGCTCTGGTTCGTGCTTCGCAGTTTCGGTGCCGAGGGGTTGCGCAGATTGATCCGGAGCCATGTCGCGTGGACTCGCAGGATCGTGGAGTGCATTGACCGTCATCCCAATCTTGAGCGCATTGCTCCGTCGCCGTTCGCATTGGTTGCATTCGTCCACCGAGAAGGCAATGAGGCCACCGATGACCTGGTGGGGAGGGTTAACGAAGACGGCCGCTTCTACATCACCGCATCGGAAGCCGATGGCCGTCATTACGCTCGAATTGTTGTCGGGTCCACTTGGACCACCGAAGCTCATATCGACTCCGTGTGCGACCTGATCGACAAGAGCGCGTGACGGTGACCCAAGACCCTGCTGTGCCGAGTTCAGGCATCCGGACGGCTGACGTGCAGCGAACGCCGTGAGCCGCAGAAGCGTCGGGGCCAGATACCTGACGCGTCGAGCAGTGACAAGCCTGCTTGTCATCCTGGGTGTCGTCACGATCACGTTCGTGATCTCGAGACTCGTCCCATCTGATCCGGCCCAGCTCTACGCCGGTGCGCGGGCCCGACCAGAGCAGGTCGAACAGGTGCGACAGGACCTGAACCTGGATGCCCATGTGGTGTCGCAGTACGTGTCGTACCTGGGGGACCTCGTGCGGGGCGACCTGGGGGTGTCCTTCGCCACCCGCAGACCCATCGCAGCGGACCTGCGCAGATTCCTGCCGGCGACCCTGGAGTTGGCCTTCGCGGCAACTGTCCTGTCGATGGTCGTGGGGATCCCGGCTGGGGTCATGGCAGCGGCCCGTCAAAGCCGCCTGAGCGACACGTCCATTCGCCTGTTCGCGGTGACGGGCGTGTCGATGCCGGTGTTCTGGAGCGCTCTTCTGCTGCAGCTGCTGTTTGCATCGAAGCTGGGATGGCTGCCGCTTGCAGGCCGTACCGACGCATCGGTGAGTTTCGATGAGGTGACGGGTTTCTATGTGATCGACTCGGTGCTGTCGGGCAGTTTGTCGAACTTCGCGGACGTGATAGTTCATCTGGTGCTGCCGGTCTTGGTGATGGCCGCCTATCCCCTCGGTCTGACGATTCGCCTGATCCGGGGCTCGATGCTCGAAGTGCTCGGCAGCGACTACATCGAGGCCGCCACGGTGGCCCAGATCCCGCGGCGCACCGTGCTCGGCCGCCTCGCCCTGAAGAACGCCGTGCTGCCAGCACTGACGGTGCTGGGGTTGACGTTTGCGTATTCGGTGTCGAGCGCGTTCTTGGTGGAGACCGTTTTCGCCTGGCCAGGAGTGGGCAAGTACCTCACCGATGCGGTCGTGAGAGTCGACTTCCCTGTCATCACAGCGGCAGCGCTGGCCGTCACGGTCGTGTATGTGCTGGTGAATCTGTTGTTGGATCTCGTCCAGGCGCGCTTGGATCCGCGAGTGGAGCTGAGCTGATGGACGCCGAGTCTCAGTTGCCCGCCCGCCGGTTCGGACTTTCTGGCTTGCGGCGGGCCCGTAGCCGGGTTGCGGCACCGGGAAGCGCGCTGTGGCACTTCGTCCGAAGCCGGTTGGGTATGGCCGCGACGGTGATTGTCGTGCTGTTCATGCTGGCGGCAGTGTTCGCCCCGTGGCTGACGCCCTATGCCGAAGCCGGCCGCGGCGTCCCAGATCTGCCGGTCCGGCTGCAGGGTCCGAACTGGTCTCACTGGATGGGCACCGACGATCTGGGCCGCGATGTGCTTGCCCGAGTGCTGTTCGGGGCGCGCACGGCGCTGCTGGTGGCGCTTGGGGTGGTTGTGCTGTCGGTCGTGATTGGTGTGGTGGTGGGAGCGATTGCCGGGTACTTCGGTCGCTGGGTCGACGAAGTCCTGATGCGGATCACCGACACGTTTCTGGCGTTCCCGCCGCTGCTGCTGGCCGTGCTGGTCGCGGCCGCTCTGGGCGCGAGTCTGCGAAACACGATTATCGCCATCGCGATCTCGTGGTGGCCGTGGTACGCGCGGCTCGTCCGCTCGCAGGTGCTGAGTCTGCGAGAACGGCCTTACATCAAGGCGGTAAGGGCCATCGGTGTTCCGAACCGGCGCGTCATCGCCAAGCACATCGTGCCCAACGCCATGGCACCCGTATGGGTGCAGGCGACGGCCGACCTGGGCGCGGCGGTGCTCACGGCAGCGGGCTTGAGTTTCGTCGGGCTGGGACCCCGACCACCCACAGCGGACTGGGGAACCATGATCTCCGAAGGTCGCCAATACGTGCTGTCGGGCCAATGGTGGATAGCCGGCTTCGCCGGAGTGGCCATCGTGATCGTGGCCATGGCCTTCAACCTTGCCGGCGATGTCATCCGAGACGTCACCGATCCCCGCACCCGAGGCGACCAGCAATGACGGCGTTGCTGGAAGTCGACGACCTGCATGTCACGTTCAACCCGCCCACCGGACCGGTACGCGCTGTCCGTGGGGTGTCGCTGCAGGTACAGCGAGGCGAGATCTTGGGAGTTGTCGGCGAGTCTGGCTGCGGAAAGACAGTGTTGTTCCGAGCGCTGCTCGGACTGCTTCCCGCCTCGGCGGCCGTGAGCGGCGCGATGCGTCTCTCCGGTGAGGCGATACCCACTGACGGCACGCTGCAGGGTGGGGCCTCGCTCGTCTACCAGAATCCGGGGGCTGCCCTGAATCCCGTGTTCACCATCGGGCGGCAGCTCCAGCTTGTCGCCGGAACTCGCGCCCCTGAAGTGCTGTGCGGCCTGCTGGCCGAAGTGGGTCTTGCCGAGCCCGAGCGATTGCTGGACGCCTATCCCCATGAGTTCTCGGGCGGGATGAGACAGCGGGCGGTGATCGCCCTGGCTCTCGCCCAGCAGCCGCAGCTGTTGATCGCCGACGAACCCACCACGGCGCTCGACGTCACAACCCAGGCGCAGGTGCTGGACCTCATCGCCGATCTTCGCGACCGCCTTCAGCTCGCAGTGGTGCTCATCAGCCACGATCTGGCTGCGATCCGACGAGTGTGCGACCGCGTGATGGTGCTCTATGCCGGCCGGATCGCCGAGACGGGCACCACCAGCCAGGTTCTCGGCAACCCGACTCACCCCTACACGCAGGCGTTGCTCGAGTCCGTTCCCCGACCCGAGGCCGTCGGCGGGGAACTGGCGTCGATTCCCGGGAGCGTTCCTGACGGTCGCGCAGAGATCACCGGCTGCGCCTTCGCGCCGCGTTGCCTCTACGCACACGACGCCTGCCGCGCCGACCAGCCTGCGTTGCGCCCTGCGCAGCCCGGACACACCGCAGCGTGCGTCCTCACAAAGATGCCGACGTGACCCCGCTGCTGTCGCTGCAGGGCCTTCGCGTCGAGTTCGGCGCCAGAGCCGCAGGCCGCAAGCGGTCGGTCACGGTGATCGACGATCTCGACTTGGAAGTACTTGAGGGCGAGACGCTCGCGGTCGTGGGGGAGTCGGGTGCAGGCAAGTCCACGCTCGCGGAGGCCGTGGTCGGCCTGATTCATCCCACCGGCGGCAGCATTCGCTTCAGCGGCACCGAGCTCGTCGGCTTGCGGGGCCAGGCCCGGCGCCGGATGCGCAGCCGCATGCAGATGGTTGCCCAGAACCCGCTGCTCGCGCTCAATCCTCGTCAACGTGTCGGAAGCCAAGTCGAAGAACCGCTGCGCGTGCATACCAGCCTTGACCGGTCCCAGCGACGACAGCGCGCCAACGAGATGATCGCCGCGCTCGACCTGAGCCCGGCCATGCGCGACCGCCTCCCCCACGAACTCAGTGGCGGCCAAGCTCAACGGGTCGTGCTCGCCCGCGCGCTGATCCTGGAGCCGTCGATGATCATCTTCGACGAACCCACCTCTTCGCTCGACGTCTCGGTACAGGCAGGTGTGCTGAACCTGCTGCAGCAGCTCAAGGCTGACCACGGGCTCACCTACCTCTTCATCACCCACGACCTCGGCGTCGCCCGACACCTCGCAGACCGCATCGCGGTCATGCGCTCCGGCCGGATCGTGGAGCAGCAAACAGCCAGCGGTCTCTTCGACGACCCACAGCACCCCTACACCCAAACCCTGCTCGCCTCGGCGCTGACCGTGTAGCGCAACGGTTGTTCGAGACTGACTTCGGTTGTGTTCGGGTGGTTGATGAACCCGAAGGTTGAAGCTGAGCGCTGCCTACCGTGGGCTGACCTGCTCGGTCAGCCATGGCAGTAGGAAATCCAGGAATTCAGGGGCGAATTCGGGCCTCAGCAGGTCGTACTCGTCGGGGCTGCCCGTGGAGGCTGCCTGGAACAGGTGGTTTGCACCGAAGACCGTTGCGATGGCGTAGCCCGGGATGTCTCCGGCTGCGATCGCCTCGGAGATTGCGGTCGCATTGATGTCGGAGCGTACTTGGGTGTCCAGCTCGCCAAAGAGCGCCATGACGGGAACGCGAAGGGCCGCAATGGCAGGGCTCGGGTCGTAGTCCACGAACGACGCGAACCACGGACTCTGCCAAGCGGTCAACTCCTGGCTGACGATGACGTCCACGTAATTGGCGATGTCGCCTAAGGCGTTGCGCGTCCCTTCGGGCAGTCCTTCCACCTGTTGGAGGGCCAACGCTCGGGATGCTGCGGTGACCTGGTCCCAGCCTTGCCCGGTCGCTATCGCCTCGAAGACCAACCGTTGCAGCTCCTGGTACTGCTCAATCTCGTCCTGCGGGGCCCCGGCCAGCCCCAGAAGATCGAGCTGCTGCGTCTTGAGCAGTTCGGCGCCCGGCACGGCAGGCGCGGCCAAGAGAGCGACAAATGCCGTGCCGTCCGATCGGTTGGCCACAAACGGTGCAACCATGCCGCCTTCGCTGTGGCCGACGAGGCCGATGTTGTCGGCCTTTATGTCGTCCCGGGATCGGAGCAGCTCGAGCGCTGCTTCGACATCGGCGGCACGGTCCTCGATGGTGGCGGCCAAACCATCGCCCCCCGAGCCGCCGACGCCACGGTCATCGAATCGCAGTGAGGCGATGCCCCGTTCGGCCAGTTCGTCGGCGAGCACGGCGAACATCTTGAAGCCGGCTACCTCGGAATCGCGAAGTTGATCGCCGCTGCCGCTGATGAGGACGACGGCTGGATACGGCCCGTCGCCGTCCGGCAGAGTCACCTCACCAGCCAAGATGATCTCGCCGTTCGCAAAGATCACTTCGTCGCTGCGGAATCTTGAGGTTTCCTCCTCGACGGATCTCTCAAGTCAGAAGATCCCCTGTGCTTCACCCTGCGTGAATTCACCGTCGATCACTCCGTCACGCACTTCCCCGGCCCAGGTGGCCAGCCCAAGTGGTGACTCCAGTTCGAAGTGAATGCGTTGTCCGTCGAGCGTGACGTTGGTCAATTCGAGTCCGATATTGCCCTGGATGTCCATGGAGGCCCCAAGCCCGTCATCGGACACAGCGAAGGTCACGGCGAAGGGCAGCTCTCCCAGCGCCACGATCCGAGTGACGCCCTCCCAGCGCCCCTCGAGATCCGTCGCGGCGGCATCGATCTGCTTGGGTGCAGTGGTGGGTTCGGGCTGGGCAGTCGGGCGCGGCTCCGGCAGAGACGTCGGCGTCGACGATGCAACGGTTGTTGCCGGTTCGCCCGCAGGCACGGATGCCGCGGCCGTCTCGGGCGGAGATGCCTCTTGCGAGCTGCACGCGACGCCGGCCAGAACCGCCAACAGCACAAGCACAGCTGCGAGAAGCTGCTTCGATCTCGTTCCTGTCACAAGGAGCGTCATGTTGTCCTTGATCACAGCGCTGATCTCGGAGTTGGCGAACACCATAAGGCGTTCGCCTTACACCAATATCTCGTGCCGGATGCTGCGGACGTCCATTTCGAAGTCGAGGTCGTGGACCGGGGGGCGCGACCGGTACCAGCGCAGACCGTGGCGGGTCGCTGGCCCCATACCCCCGATGACAGCGTCCTCCAGCAGACCCTCGTGCATGAACACCGTGTACACGTCGGTAGTGGTGACCAGATCCCAGCTGGCGCCCATGGCAGCGAGGCGCGAACCCATGGTGGCAACCACATGCCCGGCTTTTTCGCGCATGGCCTCGGGCCCGGTCTCGCCTTTGCGGACGATGGCGTTGTCATCGAGTGTTGCTTCGGGAATCTCGCCGGCGCCCGACACCACGAACGTCGTCAGCGCATCGTCGGGCGCCTCGATGGTGTAGGAGAAGGCGTGCAGCACTGGCTCGGCAGGCGGACGCTCGGCCGGGGCCACATTGGTGCGGGCCAACGGGTTGTGTTCGTCGACGTAGAGGTCCCATGACCGCACCAGCTCGACGTAGCCGGCGTTGAACTCGATGAAGCCCGCCATGGAGTACGGGGTTGTGCAGCGAAGCTCGATCGCGCAGAGCGCCTGACGCTCCCGTCCGACAGCTGACAGGTGGGCGTCGATCAGCTCGAAGCCCTCGCGCCACGGCAAGTGTGCGCTCAGCGTGGCGTGCACCACCTCGTGGCCGCTGTGGGCAACAACCCCGCTGGAGAACGGGGAAATGCCAGTGAGGAAGCTGTATCCCCCTCGGGGGTTGGAAATGAGCATGAGTTGTCTCCTGGGTCACTGCTACGAAGTCTGCTCGCGTCGACGGTCGGTGCCACCGGCGACTGCTGTCGCGTTTGCGGTTCGCTCCGTTTGCAAGCGGATAGAACGAATGCCGCCGAATACCTCTTCTTACTGATCACGATGACTGGCAGCGACCGGGCCTTGCAGCTCGCGCAGGGCGGCGAATCGTTCAACAACTTTCTCGCCGAAGCTGCAACCCGATCGGCCCGCGAGCGCCGTCCGGTGGACATCGCCGAGATCGAGCCCTGAGTCGGCAATCCGGCACGAGCCCTAATCAGCCGCAATCAAGTGGACCCAGGTGGGCTCAGTTGACCGGAGTCGTGATCGGCGGGGCTTCGCCGAAGCCGTTCCAGTCGGTGACCACCGTGAAGGTGCCCGTGCCGTCGATGGTAGCGCTGTAGCCCACGCTGCGGATGAGGTCGTCGCCATCGACCCAGACGTCGAGCTGGACGCTGTCGAGCTGCTCGATCGACTCTTGACCGGCGACCATCAGGCCCATGCCGAGCGTCATCAACATGCCCGCACCGGCGCCCACAGGCGTTGTCGTGGTGCGATAGTGAGCGACGGCGATCCCGTCGAGCTCCTCGTCGCCAACTGTCGTGAAGTCGTAGAGATCTCCGAGGTCGTCGATTGCCACCCCGAACGTCAGATTGGACTGGATTGGAGCTGTCGAGGCAGGAGTCGGCCCTTCCCACGCTCCATCTGCGCCAAGGCGGTATGCCTGGCCGTCGACGATGATCATGGTCTGGGCTTCCATCGGGGGGATGTCCCTGTCTGGTACGCCAGGCGTTTCGAGCCACCTGACCTCGCTGTTTCCGTTGGACATGGTGCCCGCAATGGCGAGTTGCCATGGCTCGTCGAAGTCGTCGAAGTCGAACGTGATCGACGTCTCCCAGAGCGCCGAATCGCTGACCGCGATGGTGGTTGTCACGGCGTCATGCACCGCTGCGGTTGCGTCGCGACCGGTGCCGGTGTCGAAGAGGACGATCCCCGCTGCTGCTGCGACCACAATTGCGGCGGCCGCAGCCACTGCGCCGATCCAGCGAGGGCGGCGGTCTGCGGCGAAGGACGTGGCGTAGCGCCGCTCGCGCCGTGGCAGAGGCCGGGCTTGGGCTTGGGCGTCGGCGTCGGCGAAGATCGCGTCCAGCGTCCGCGCAGGCCCCGGATCAGCGGCTGACGGGAGGGTGTGGGCCTGCACGGGATTGGCGCGGCGCAGCTCTGCGAGGAGATCGTCGTGTATGTCGGTGGCGGTCATTGCGCTCTCCTTGATGAATCGTCGAGGTCCGAATCGGGCCGCTGCTCGTCGGGCTGATGTTGGTCGGCCCGCTTTCCGTCTGTATGTCCAAGCGGGCGCAGCTCTTTCACCACGGCGTCGCCGGCCGCCAGCTGATCGATGCCGGCGCTGAGCCGCTTGCGCGCCCGGTGTATGCGGATCGCCACAGCGTTGGCCGATATGTCGAGGGTCTGTGCGATCTCGGCGTGAGAGAGCTCTTCCCAAGCCACGAGCATGAGGATCTCGCGGTCGGACACGGGAAGTGCGGCAAGTGCTGTCCGCAGCAGTGCGGCGCGCTCGTCGGTCTCGAAGGCGACGGGATCCACCGACTCTGCAGGGGCGACGATGCGCAGCCGGTCCTGCGCAGCCCGGCGCCGCCGGTTCGAACGTGAGGCATTGCGGACGACGTTTCGTGCCACGCCGAACAGCCAGAGCCGCTCGCTGCCGTCAGGGACGTCGTCGCGCCTGCGCCACGCGGTCAGGAACGTCTCTGCGACGACTTCGTCGGCGGTCGCGCGGTCCACCCGACGTCGGGCGTACGCCAGCAGCGGCCTGTACGTCTCGGCGTAGACGCCGCGGAACCAATCCTGGTCATGGGCACCCAGCATGCGAACAGCCATCATGGCTGTCATGTCCGCGCGCGTCCGACCCTTTCACGACCCGCGTTGTCTGTGTCTCTGCGTGACGTCAGCCGCGACGCCTCGCGTCACGAGGGAAATGTCCAACTGATGAGCAGCAGGCAGCCGGCGAGGGCCACTGCAAGTGCGAGCAGTCCGTCGCCGGTTCGATCCTGCGAGCGATGTGGTGTGTTCATGGTGATTTCTCCGTATTTGTGATGCATGCATCTGTGATCCATGCTCTTGGTGTGCGCTCTTGGAGTGCACGTTGTCTTCACAGCAGTTCACCAAGGGGGTGTTACGCGAATGCGTGCTTCGAGTCGAAGAGTCGCCGCCGCCGCCGTCGTTGGACTGCTGGCCGCAGGCTGCGCTTCCGCAGGACAGATTGACCCTGAGGGCACGGCCGCGTCCGAAGGCTTGGATGCAACGGCAACTGACGCGGTTCTGGTACAAGCCACGCAGGACAACAACCTGCTCGACGTCGTGGTCGCCCGTGGCGTCCTGAATTGCGGGGTGTACGGGGCGGCCGTGGCGTTCTCAGAAACGCAGCCCGACGGCAGCACCACAGGCTTTGACGCCGATTACTGCCGGGCGCTGGGCATTGCCATCCTGGGCGACGCCGAAGCCGTCAACTTCGTGCCGCTGACGTCCGCAGAGCGCTTCACGGCCTTGCAGAGCGGCGACATCGACGTGCTGGTGCGCAACACGACGTGGACGCAGAGCCGCGACACGGCGTTGGGCTTCGATTTTGCGCCAGTCACGTTCTACGACGGCCAACAGATCATGGCTCGTACGAGCGACGGATTCACGTCAGATTCGACGGTCGCAGATGTCGCTGGGGCGACCGTTTGCGCGACCGCCGGCACCACGACCGAGAAGAACATCGCCGATGCTGCCGATGCCGCCGGCATCGAGATCAATCTGCGGACGTTCGAGGACCTCGACATCATCACTGACAACTTCATCACTGGCGCCTGCGACGTGATGACAACCGACGGCTCTGGGCTCGTCGGCCGTCGAGCACGCCAGCAGGGCGACCAGGAATGGGCGATCTTCCCGTCGTCACCGTTCTCGAAGGAGCCGCTCGGCCCCGTGTACCTCCCGAATCAGTCCGAGTTCGGCGATGTCGTCAACTGGACCGTGTACGCCACGATCATCTTTGACGAGAAGGGCATCACGTCGGCCAATGTGGACGATCTGGCCCGCAGCGGCCGCCTCGACACCGAAGCGGTCCGCCTGCTGGGCGGAGTCGGCGAGCTGCAGACCCGCATGGGCCTGCGCCCCGACGCGTTCTATGACGTTGTGCGCCAGGTTGGCAACTACGGCGAGATCTACGACCGGCATCTCGTCCCGGTCGGACTGAGCCGAGCCGGCACACCCAACGCGCTGTGGACCGAAGGCGGCCTGATCTACGCGCCGCCGGCTCGATGAATCACCACGTCGGCCGCGTCATCACGCCGCCGTCCACAATGAGAGCGATTCCGGTGATCCATCTCGCCAGGTCCGAGCACAGGAACACACATGCATCGCCCACGTCAGCGGCCGTTCCAAGCCTGCCGAGCGGTGTCGCTGCGTGCCAGCGGGACACGCCATCGGGCCAGTCGTCGGCGAGGCTGGGGCGGTCAATAAGACCCGGCGAGATGCTGTTCACGCGGATCCCGTCGGGGCCGTAGGCAGCAGCTGCGGCCCGGGCATGCATCAGCAGCCCGGCCTTGGAAGTGGAGTAGTGCCCGGTTCCCTCGTCGGGCTGATGTCCATCGATCGACGCAATGTGCACGATGGCGCCGCCGGAGCCCTGCGTCTGCATCGCGCGGACGGCGGCCTGGGTCAGCCGGTGCGTCGCGTTGAGGTTGACATCGATCATCTCGGACCAGAGGTCGTCGGTCAGCTCCGCGAACGGTGCAACGTTTGCGATGGCGGCGTTGTTGACCAAACCGTCGATGCGGCCGTGATGATCGATCGCAGCGGCAACGATGCGCTGCGGAGCATCGGGGGCGAGCAGATCCGCCTCGACCGAGGTAACGGGGTTGCCGGCGGCATCAACCAGATGGTCGACTGGCGACGACCGCGTGTGCGCCACCACCGTTGCACCGGCCGCTGCGAGGCGCTGGGCGATGCCAGTGCCGACTCCGCCACCAGCGCCGGTCACCACGATGACGCGGCCGTCCAGTCGCAGCAGGTCCGCTGGCGCCCGAAGATCGTCGTGATCAGCCATAGTCGGTCTCCATTCGCGTGAAGCGTGCGATGTCGGAGGCCGCCTGCGGGTAGGCGGCAACAAGCGCATCCCGCTCGCCAAGCTCGAAACCGGCATCGGAGAATGCGGGCGCCATCGTCGTGCCGACAAGCGACCAGTCGCCCGTAGTTCCCGCCGCCATCCAGACACCGGGCCCGACTGCGAGGACGGGCCGCTGTCCACCGGCCAAGTCGTCACCGAGCATCGGACGCTCGACGCCGCCATCGGGTTCCAGCAGCAGCATCTCGACGGGCGCTCCGGCGTAGTGATGCCAGAGCTCGACGCCGCCGAGACGATGCAGGGCAGAAAAGTCGTCGGGCTGCATCAGGAAGTAGATGGCAGACGAATGTTCGTCTCGCCAGGTCTGGGCCCACTGGCCGCCTTCGCTCGCAAGTGGAGTGAGGCCCAGCAACTCGGTCACCTCGTCGGCGTCCACCGGCCCAACGTAACCCCCCGCCCCGAAGCGACGTGCTCCGGCAATTCAGTCTGAGGCAGAGGCGATCTCCGGCGCGATCGGGTCGAGACCCCCCAGATCCTCCAGCACAGCAAGCGTCTGCAGCACGCCGATGTCGTCGACTTGATGGCCGAGCACCTGCAGGCCGATGGGCATGCCGTCGTCAGTGAAGCCGCAGCACACCGTTCCTGCAGGGCGCCGCGTGAGGTTGGCAAGCGGCGTGAAGCGGATCCAATTCTCCGTCTCGATGCCGTTGATGGTCCCGTCCCCGCCGACAACGGGCGTCTGGCCCGCCATCGTCGGCGAGAGCATTGCGTCGAACCCAGCCATCACCTCGCCGAGCTGCATCGACAGCTCGGCGGCTTGCTGGCGAGCCGCTGCCACCGTGTCCACCGTCACCCGCGCGAAAGCTTCTTCCAACGCCACGGCGAGCACGTCGGTGACGTCATCCCACGCGGGCGTTCCGTATAGGGGCCGAAACGCCGGCCCGATCAGCCCGCCCAGAAAGAGCGGCAGAAACGCCCCCGAGACCGTGTCGAACAGCGTCCCCATCTCGACTACCTCGACGCCCTCCGCAGCGAGCAGCTCGACCGCAGCGGCACAGCTGGCCAGGATCTCAGCGTCCACCGGGTTGCCGTCGAACGCGGGAACCCAGAGCACACGCTTCGGCAGCGGGGGATCGTCCAGCGCCCCGCGCCACGACTCCGTCGGTGCCGGCAGGCTGCGGAGATCGGACGGATGGGGGCCCACCACTGCGTCGAGGCAGTAGGCCACGTCGCGAATGCGGCGAGCCATCGGCCCCACGCACGACAGGTCGAGCAGTCCCGGCGGCGGCGGCCCGCTCGGCACGCGTCCCTGGCTCGTCTTGATGCCCGACAGGCCGCACATCGCCGAGGGAATTCGGATGGAGCCGCCCCCGTCGGAACCGGTGCCGACCGGCACCATGCCCGACGCAATCGCGGCGCCGGTGCCCCCTGACGAACCCCCGGGCGAACGGCTCAGGTTCCAGGGGTTCCACGTCGCTCCGAACACCGGGTTGTACGTGTCGCCCATGCAGCCGAACTCGGGCGTGTTCGTCTTGCCGACGATGACGGCGTCCGCAGCCCGCAAACGCGCCACCTCGGTGGAGTCGGCGGTGACCGACGGGGTGTCGCGCAGGTGCATGGCTCCGCGAGTGGTGACGAACCCGGCGGCGTCGGCCAGATCCTTGATGCCGATCGGAATGCCCGCCAGCACTCCCACCTCCTCACCGGTATCGAGGCGTTCATCGATGGCAGCGGCTTGGGATCGAGCAGCCGTGGCGTCGATGGCCACGAACGCGTTGAGGATCGGGTTCAACGCTTCGATGCGTTCGAGTGCGTGCTCGGTCACTGCGGCAGCGGTGAGCGTCCGGTCTCGCACCATCGCCGCCAGCGCTTCGACCGTCACTGTCCTGAAGTCGGGCACGTCCATGGCCGGCAACCTCGCTCGCGTCGGTTGTCGCGGGACACTAGTGACCAGGCCGCAGCGGCACGGACGCGATGGTCAGCGTGTGGACGCGGACCTGACGAGCAGTCCCGCCACCGACCGTGTTCGATCGTTGAGGGCTGATGCTGCACCGTCAGCGAGCTGTTGCGCCGCCGTCGATGGTGATCGAGGTGCCGCTGACGTGGCCGGCCCGATCTGATGCCAGGAAGGCGACCACATCAGCCACTTGTTCGACAGTGCCAGGTGCGGGATCGGCCGGGATCAGCTCTTCCCAGCGGGACTCGTCTCCCCATTCGTCGACAGCCTGGCGGCGAAGAAGGTCGCCCATGCGGTCGGTGATGATGAGCCCGGGGTTCACTGCGACAACTCGGACGCCCTCGCGCAGGCTCCGGCTGCCCAGTGCCGCGGTCATCGCCACAAGACCGCTGTTGCCGACCGCACCGGCGATGTAGGACGGCTGCGGACGCAGCGACGCCGCGCCGATGACGTTGACGATCACGCCGTTGCCGCGGGCACTCATCTGCGGAAGCACGGCCCGGCACAACTCGATGTAGCCGAAGACCTTGAGGTCCCACGCGTCTCGCCACGTCGTGTCGTCGACGGTCACGATGTCGCCGCCCGGAATGGCCCCGGCGTTGTTCACCCAGATGTCGACGAGGCTGCCGCCAGCGGCTTCGCCGTCGCAGCCGGTCTCGGCCAGCAGCGCGCGCCGTCCCTGCGTCGTGGACAGGTCCACTGCGTGCGTCGTGACGGACGCCTTTGGCGCGGCTGCTTGCACCTCCCTAGCGGCGGTCGCCAGCACATCAGCCGACCGAGCGGCGAGCGCAACATGGCAACCCTCGCGAGCCAGCGCCACAGCGCAGCCCAGCCCGATGCCCTTCGATGCGCCCGTGATCACAGCGCGTTTGCCTGCCAGCCCCAAGTCCATCGGCTCAAAGTAACCCCAGCACCCGACACATGCGGCTCGTCGAAACGAGCCTGCCGGGCGGCTTGGTCGAGAGGGGATCGCGTCTAGAAGAGCTGCGGGTGAGCAGCTGACTGCGCGACGACATATGGATCAGCGTCATCTCGTGCGAGCCGCATGCCGCGAATCTGGTGCCAGATGTCCACGAGCTCGTCGGAAGGGCGGTAGCGACGCCCGCGCTTGTCACCGACCGGCGTCAGCAACCCCGACCGCGCCATCGACTGGAGATCCCGTGACGCCATCCCATCGCTGATCGGTTCGCCGTTCGTTGTCTCGGTGCGGATGAGGTAGAGAGATCGGCGCACGGTCCAGCCTCGAGCCGCGTCGCAGAGTGTGCCCACGGCTCGTTCGGGCACTCCGCGCTGCTGCGCAAGTTGGCTGCACACGTCCCACAACGATTCGTATTCGAGAACTCGACGCAGCACCGTGCGCGCCTGGCGGAGATGCGCCGTCAGGCAGAACTCGATCCATGGGCGGGCGCTGCGCTCCGGTGACCATTGACCCGCGGCGACTGCACTCAGGGCCGCGTAGTAGCTCAGCGTGTTGTGGCCGAGGTACTCCTCGATGCTGAGAAACTCGGGTGCGAGTGGGTCGTTGTCCCGCACGGCAGATGCAGCGAGCATCAGCGTCTGCACGCAGCGTGCCATGCGACCGTTTCCGTCGCTGAAAGGATGAATCAGCACCAAATTGAGATGCGCCATGGCCGCTGTGACCATCGCTGGTACGGTTTCGTCGCCCGTGAGGTTCGCACATTGTTCGAAGAACTCACCGAGCAGCGCGTCGACGAGATTGCGTTCTGGGGCGTCGTAGACAGACTCACCGTCGGAATCTGCCACCCAGATCGCACCCGGACGCAGCTGACCCGGGTTGTGGGCGAGGTCGTGCTTGATCATCATGAAATGAAGTGACCGCAGGGTGGAGAAGTCGATCGGCAGCGGTGCGGCGGCTGACGATTCCGGACTTGGCGAGTCGTGCGCGGACCGTTCGCGGAATCGATCTGGCGGAGACACGCCGGCCGCGAGTTGCAACGCATAGGTCATGGCGTCGCGGTAGCCCGCGACTGCGCTGATCGTGTCTTCGGACACGTCCGCGAAGGGCGCATCGTGGTCGATGACTGCCGCCGCATCCTCGACACTCGCGTGGTAGCCCTCGATCGAATTCGAGCCCTGCACGGCACGCGCGAACTGCGCGCGTCGAAGCGTCCCGTACCAGCGTCGTCGCATGCGCAGGTATGGCCGCAGCTGTTCCCGCAGGCCTTCTATCTCGTCCGCAACTGCGGCATCCGCCGCGGTCATTTCTGGTACCTCGTAGATCACACGCGTGATACTACTCAGCTATTCGTTATGAGACAACGAATATTAATCGCCACATAACGGTGGACTATTTATACATAACACGCATAGGGAGGCGTATCGGCACCGTGCGCAAACGGAGCTTGTTGTTGCGCTGCCGCGGGCGCAGTTGGCGAGACAGTTCTACGCTCGGCGTATGCGCAGTGCCAACGAGGTACGTGACGAAGCCCGGACTTGGCTCGGAGAGCATTGGGATCGGGAACGGCCGCTCGCCGAATGGCGCAACCTGCTGGCGGACACCGGCTGGGGCACCCCGTCATGGCCGACGCAGTGGCACGGACGGGGTCTGCCGCCGTCGATGGACGCGGTGGTTGCCAAGGAATTCGAGGCCGTCGGCGCGGTCGGCGTCGCGGCTGGGGTCAGCATGTACCTGGTGGCGCCGACGCTGTTGGCCCATGCCAGCGACGAGCTGAAGCGCCGCCATCTGCGCCCGATCCTCACCGGGGAGAACAAGTGGTGCCAGCTGTTCTCCGAGCCCACCAACGGCTCAGATCTGGCGGGGCTCGTGACCCGGGCGGACCGCGACGGGGACGAATGGATCGTCAACGGCCAGAAGGTCTGGAACTCGGGTGCCCACAAGGCGAAGTTCGGCATTCTCATGGCGCGCACCAACTGGGAGGTTCCCAAGCACCAGGGCATCTCGTACTTCCTGCTGCCCATGCAACAAGACGGCGTCGAGGTGCGGCCGCTGCGGCAGATGAACGGCCACGCCACGTTCAACGAGGTGTTCTTCCACGATGCCCGGGTACCGCACGACGAGATGGTTGGCGGCCCCGGCGACGGCTGGCGCATCGGGCTCACGACGCTGGCGCACGAGCGCTCCGCTGTGGCGACCCGCCGCCCCCGCTACCCGGCTGACGGCGGTCCGACGGTCGAACAGGCCAAGCGCGAGAGCGATGAATACTTCGCCACCTACAAGTGGTACCCGCAGCGGGCAGGGCGGGCCAACCTTGTCATCCCCGAGGCGCAGCGGACCGGTCGTTTGACCGATCCTCTGGTGCGCCAGCAGATCGCCCGCACCGAGACGCTGCGCCGGATCTCATCTTGGACCATGCAGCGCGCCCGGGCATCCCGCGCCGCTGGCAAGCCGCCAGGCCCGGAGGGTTCGCTCACCAAGCTGAACATGTCAGTCACTGCCCGTGCTTGTCACGAGGCCCACACGCTGATCGCCGGGCCGATGGGCATGCTCGTCGGGCCTGACACCAACGCCGCTGGCATGGTCTCAGAGGTGCTGCTGTCAACTCCGGCTATGTCGATCGCGGGCGGTACCGACGAGATCCAGCGCAACATCATCGGCGAGCGAGTGCTCGGCCTTCCCAAAGAGCCCGACGACGTCAAGGACATCCCGTACTCCCAGGCTCGCCGCAACTAGGCATCTCGTTCGACCGCGAGTGACGAGTCGGTGCAGTCCGTCTTGACACATCTTTCAAGCGAAAAACATCAGACAATTGAGTTCTCGAATGAATAATGACGGATTCCGAATCTCTTCTCAAGGAAATTATTCCGCGTATTGACGTCTCGGGGCGTTAGCGTCAGATTATGGCTCGAAGAGTCTCCACACCATGGCCGACGGAGCCTCGCACAGTGTTCTTTGACGACGTGGCGTCGAGCGACACGCTCACCCGGGCCGTGGCCGGTGGCCGGATCCGCCGGCTGGCACCCCGGCTGTACTCCGCCGACCTCGTCAGCGACCCCGCCGAGATCGTGGTTGCCAACCGATGGCTCATCTTGGGTCATCTGCTTCCCGGCGCCCTGATCGTCGATCGCTCGGCCGCCCAAGACGGCCGCGTGAGCGGCGGCTGCATCTTTGTTGCAACCCAGAGCGGGCGCAAATCCATTCAGCTGCCGGGTATGGAGGTACGGATCCGCCCCGGCAGGCCTTTGGCCGAATCGTTTGAGGACCTGCCTTGGCCCAACGGGCTCGCAATGTCCAGCCCGGCTCGCATCTTGGTGGACAACCTCGCCGTCACTCGTGGCCGCAGCGGACGGATGCCCCGGACACTGTCGCTGGCCGAACTCGAGGACTGGCTGGCCGCCAAGGCCATCACTTGGGGGCCGGAACGGATGTCGCGACTGCGCGACGACGCCACCACCCTCGCCGAGGCCCTGGGCAAAGTTGATCAGGTCGACGAGATCAAGCGTCTGTTCGACCAGTTGGCGGGCGACCAGCCGTTGCGTCCCACAGCCGGCCCGTTATTGCAAGCGTTCACGCATCGTCGAGCCTGGGATGAACGCAGGGTGGAGATGTTCAACCGACTGGTTCAGAGCTTGACCGGCTATGACGACCCGGATGTGCCCGATTGGCTCCCAGCGGGACCCGAAGCGGAAGCGCTGCCGTTCTTCGAGAGCTACTTCTCCAATTACATCGAGGGCACGGTGTTCACGGTGCCCGAAGCCCGTCGCATTATTGACACTCAGCAGCCCCCACCCACTCGCCCAGCCGATGGCCACGACATCTTGGGCACCTATCGCTGTGTTGCCGACACCGTCGGACGCAGGGCCACCGCGGACAATGTTGAGGGGTTCCTGACACACCTGCGCGAGCGCCATCAGATGATTCTCGCAGGCCGCCCCGAAGTGGGTCCGGGGCAGTGGAAGCAGGCACCCAACCAAGTCGGCAGCTACGTGTTCGTCGATCCCCCCTTGGTCGAGGGCACACTGCGTCAAGGATTCGAGCTGTCCCTCTCGGTTCCCGCTGGCTTCCAGCGCGCGCTCTACATCATGATCATGGTGGCCGAGGTTCACCCCTTCACCGACGGCAATGGGAGGGTGGCACGTGTGATGATGAACGCCGAGCTTTCGGCGGTCGATGCTGCGCGAATCGTGATCCCCAGCGTGTTCCGCAATGAGTACATCGGCTGCCTGCGACGCACCTCGACAACGCAGGCTGATGATGTTGGCGCACTGATGAGGATCATGAGCTTCGCGTGGCGGTGGACGGCAGCCATGCCCTGGCATGACGCAGGGGCGACCGACGGCCAATTGGAGGCCACCAATGCCCTACAAGATCCCGACGACGCTGCCTTTGGCGGCATCAAGCTCCAGTTGCCCTAGTGCGCTGGCAGACGGGCTGAGCGCCACTGCGCAGCGTTGCGTTGGCGAGTTCAGGACCGAACGATGGACGTACAGACGGCGAACACCTGCTCGGTACGCTCCGATCGGGGCAACGGGTGCGATCGACGGCCCCGCCAGCGCGGGCGGTCCGACCAGCACCGATGGGAGGCGTCATGGCCACACTCGGCATCCGGCACGCAGTGCTGTGGGTGAGCGACCCTGAGGCGTCGGCCCGCTTCTATTCCCAGGCGCTCGGACTCGAGATCGTGAATCGCTACGGCACCGCTGTGTTCATGGCGTCGCCTTCCTCGAACACCGACCACGATCTGGGGCTCTTCGACGCGGCCGGAGAGGGCGCTCCCGCTCGGCATGTGGGCCTGTACCACTTGGCTTGGGAAATCGTGACGCTCGCCGAGCTGGCCGAGGCCAAGACCCGGCTGGGCGAGATGGGTGCCCTGGTGGGCGAGAACAATCACGGCACCAGCCGCAGCCTGTACTGCCACGACCCTGACGGCATCGAGTTCGAGGTGATGTGGGAAGTGCCGCTCGAGCTCTACGAACCCGACGCCCCGCGCAATATCCCGCTCGATCTCGAAGCCGACATGGCCCGCTGGGGTGCCGACCGGCTCAGCCGAGGGGCCACCGCTGCGTAGCGACCGCCCCTGCCGGGAACTGCTGCAACCGCTCTGCTACAGGTCGATCCTGTAGAGCTCGGCAGCGTTGTCCTGCAAGATCCGCTTCTGGACGGCGGGATCGAGATTGCCGATCGCATCACGCACCCGCTCGACGCTGTGCGGGTAGAGGCAGGTGGGGTGCGGGATGTCGGTCTCGAACATGATCTGGGTGGCCCCGATGTGGTCGATGGCCGGCGCCAGCGTCTGGGACTCGAACCAGAAGCATCCGAAGAACTGCCGCCGGAAATACTCCGAGGGCTTCATCGACAGGTGGGCCATGTGCTCGGGTGCGGTCTCGCCGCACTGGTAGTCGAGCGCGTCCAGCAGGAACGGGATCCAGCCGACGCCGCTCTCCACCGACACGAAGTTGAGGTTCGGGTAGCACTCCGGCACGTCGCTCACCAGCAGGTTCACCATCCAGCGCAGCTGGCCCAGGAAGATCGCCGCCCCACCCAAGGAAATCTTCACGTCGCCCGACCAGGTGTCATACGGCACCTTTCCGGACCAGTCGATATCGCCTTCGGAGGCGCCGATATGGAAATTGACCGGCATCTCCAGGGCTTCGCAGATCTCCCAGAAGGGGCGCCATTCGGGCTGCGCGAAGTTCGGCATGCCCGAGTCGTGGGGGTTGGAGCACATCACGATGCCCTTGGCGCCGTTGCGGTGCATGCGGTCGACTTCGAGCACGCTGGCGTCGATGTCCCACCACGGCACGAGCGCCATCGGCAGGATGCGCCCGCCCGAGCGAGCCTGCAGGTCGGCCATCCAGTCGTTGTAGATCTCCACGCAGGCAATGCGCAGCGCCCGGTCATCCACCTTGAGGAAGTTCTGGTTCCCGAACCCGCCGACGTTGGGGTACACGATGCCGTGGCTGACGCCCATGGCATCCATCAGCTCGAGGCGGGCGTCGCAGTCGTAAGACGCCGCGTGGACCATCTCGATGTCGTGCTTGAGGAACTTCAGCCCGAGCATCTTCTCGCCATCGGGCAGGATCGCCGACACAGCAGAATCGCCCGCGATGGGAATGTCGCCGTTGACCACCCACTTGCGCTTGCCGTTGTGTTCACGGATCTGCGGCACCAGATCGCGGTACTTGGCCGGCGCCAAGCTGGTCCACAGGTCGTGCGGCTCGGTCCAATGCGTGTCGGAGTCGACGATCTTGATATCCGGGAAGAACTCCGTGATCGGCATGGTCTTGTGCACCCCCACGTGCGGCGACTGCGCCCTGCTGCAAAGTAGCAGCCGCCTCTCCAACAATCTCGGTGACGACACCGGTGTCGACCCGCTCCGCCAACCCTGGGCTGCCGTTTCCCGCGTGCCGCCGCCAACTGCTGATCTAGCCTCTGCAGTCGGCGGCGAAGGGGGCAAACGATGCTGCGACTGACGTTCTTGCTGCGGCGCAAGCAAGCCATGACACGGGCTGAGATGCAGGACTACTGGCTCAACGTGCACGGACCGCTGGTGACCGCTCACTCGGCGCAGGCGAAGATGCTGCGCTACGTGCAGGTGCACACCACCGACGACGACCACAGCCGCCTGCCGGGACGGCGGGGCGAAATGGAAGAGCCCTACGACGGCGTGGCGGAAGTGTGGTGGGAGTCGCGTGACTCGATGCTCGAGGCGATGCGCACTGACGCCGGTCGCGAATTCGACCGGCTGCTGCTTAAAGACGAGCTCAATTTCGCGGATATCGAGCGCTCCGTGGCGTACTACGGCTACGAGCTCCCTCAGGTGAACCCGACGCCGGAGAACATCGTCGCGACCGACCGCTCCAGCTTGGTCAAGCTTTACTTCCCCTTGCGACACCTGGGGTCACAGACCATCGAAGAGGCGCAGTGGTACTGGCGCACGCACCACGGTCCCGTCATCCGCCGCCAGGCGCAGTCGTCGGGCATCCTGCGCTACCAGCAGGTGCACGCCGACGAGCATCCCTTCACCGCGGCCATCAACCGGTCACGCAACTCGGCCGTCGAGCCCTACACCGGTCACGCCGAGGTCTGGATGGACCGCAGCGCCATGGGCAACGCCATCCCGGAGAACCGAGCCGCGTCTCGGCGGGCCTACGAGGACGAGGCCAACTTCATCGACTTCTCCCGTTCGGTGATGTTCCTGGCCAAAGAGCACGTGATGGTCGACCACCGCTGAACAACCTGGCCCCGCCCTCTCGGGGCAATGAGCCAGGCCATCGGGGCAATGAGCCAGGCCATCGGGGCAATGAGTCAGACGTGTTCGGATCGGCGGACGACGAGGAACCACGTCAGGGCGAACGAGACGGTCACCAAGATGACGCCCATGAGGCCGGCTTCGGCGACGAAGGCGTCCTCGAACGAGCCGAAGATGCGGGTCGTCAGCGTCGAGAAGCCCAGCGGTGACACCAGCAGGCTGATCGGCAGCTCCTTCATCACCGACAGCAGCACGAGGCCCGCGCCTGCACCGAGCGCGGGTCCCATGACGGGCATGTCCACGGTGAGCAAGCGGCGCACCGGGCCAGCGCCGAGCAGACGGGCCGAGTCGTGGAGGCGATCGGGCACGCTGCGCACGGCGACCACGCTGATGCCCATCGCGAGCGATCCGAATCGGACGACGTACGCAAAGATCAACAGCGCCGCTGTGTCGCCGAACAGCTCGAAGATGAAGTCGGTCCGCAGAGTCCAAAAGCGCATCGAGAGCGCGATGAGAAGTCCGGGCAGCGCGAATGTGCTGATCACCACGGCATGGGCGAGCGATCCGGTACGGGACCGGTGACGGCCCACGAGCATGGCGATCGGCAACACAGCAGCGACCGACACCACTGCGGCGACGACGCTCACCCAGATCGTGTTGAACGTGGCGTCGGCCACGCTGGAGTAGTCGACTGCGAGCGCTCGGTCGCCGCTGATAGAACGCAGCACTCCCCGCTGCGCCCAGTCGAACAAGGCGATGAAGGGGGCGAAGACGCTGGCGAACACCGCAAGCACGACTGCCGCGGTTGCCAACGGCTGCCAGCGCCCCAGGCGGTAGTCGAGGGGCCGATGTGAGCCCGACCGCGGTGCGTCGGGAAGGCGACGCGAGAACCATCGCTCGGCCCCCACAACTGCGGCAGCCAAGACCAGCAGCATCAGGCTGAGCGCCAGCGCCACCGGCGGATTTGCCAGGTAGTTGGTGGCGATGGCGCGGGTCAGCGTGTCGTAGCGCATCAGCTGCACGGCGCCGAAGTCGCTCACCGTGTACAGAAACACCAGCAGCGTTCCGGCGCCGATCGCAGTTGCAGCGTGGGGCATGCAGATGCGGCGGAAAACGGCGAATGCGCTGTCGCCGAGCAGACGGGCGCTCTCCTCGAGGCTTCCCGGAAGCTGCCGCAATCGCGCAGCAACCGGCAGGTAGACGTATGGAAAAGTCATCAGCGTCAGCACCAGCCACGCACCGACAAATCCTCGTAGCTCGGGCACCGTCGAAATTCCGATGCGTGCGAGCAGATCGTTGGCGAGCCCCCCGGGGTTGAGCGTGCGGATGAACGCCGCGGCGCCGACGAACGTCGGGTACACGAGCGGCAGCGGGAGCAGAATCCGCCACAGCCTGCGCAGCGGCAGGTCTGTGCGCATGGCGAGCCACGCCAGGCCAGTGCCCAGCACTGTTGCGCTCGCCGAGACCGCGACTGCGAGCCGGAGCGTGCGCCACAGCGGGCCCAGAGTGCGTGCGCTCCACAGCAGCCCGTCGGGACCGATGCCATCGCGCGCGCCTCGGTACACGAGGTACGCGCCTGGAAAGGCGAATCCGCACGCCAGCACCAATCCGGCGACATGCAGCGCTGCCGGCGCGCCGCCGCGTCGCTCGGCGCCTCCCGCAGGCGCACCCATGGTCTCGTCTTCCGATTCCGCGACGCCGACGTCGCCGGACCGGGTGCGGGGCGTCACGTGGTTGGTCTCGAGTCCTCGGGCTTCATTGGTTGAGGATGCCGCTGGCCTCGATTATTTCCGTCGAGCGAGTGAAACCTTCGCCGAGCGAGCCGAAGTCCACGCTGCCGATCTCGAGTGCGGCCACGGGCGGCAGGACCTCATCGGGCTCGATGCCGGCTGCGAGCGGGTACTCGAGCGTCTCGGCGCTGAAGTATTGCTGCGCGGAAGGCCCCAGCAGGTAGGCGATCAACTCGTTTGCAGCATCGGCACGGTCGCTGGCAGCAGTCACGGTGGCAGCAGTGATGATGAGCAGTGACCCGATGTCATCGTCGGCAAATTCCCAATTGTCCGCCCGATGGGCATCGCCAGCAGTCGCAGCCGCTTGGTATTGGTAGTAGTGGTTGACAAGGCCCATATCGATCTCGCCGCGGCCGGCAGCTTCCACGATCGAGCGGTTGTTGGGGTAGTAGCGGGCCTCGTTGGCGACCATGTCGTCGAGCCACTTCGTGGCCACGTCGGTGCCGTGCTGGTCGCGCAAGACGGTGAACCAGTCGATGAACGAGCCGTTGGTCGCGGGAATCGCCACCCGACCCCGGTACTGCTCGCCGGTGAGGTCGAAGACCGAGACGGGGAGCTCGCCGGAAGCGACGCCGTCCAGGTTGTACACGAGGACGCGTTTGCGGCCCGTGAAGCCCACCCACGTTCCCGACGTTGATCGATTCTGATCGTCGACGAGGCCCAGCACATCGTCGTCGATGGCGGCCAGCAGCGACTTGCCTTCGAGAAAGCCGACCGGGCCAGGCGAGCGCGACAAGAAGACATCGGCGGGCGTCCGGTCGCCCTCCTCGGCCAGCAGCAGGGCGAGATCGGTTGAGGTACCCCAACGCACGGCCACGCTGATGCCGGTCTCGCACTCGAAGGCATCGAGCACGGGCCCGATCAGGTTCTCGGTCCGGCTCGAATACACCGTGACCCCCTGATCGCCGGAGTCTGCACACTCGCCGTCATAGATGCCGGCGGCCGGACCTTCGAGCGTGCGCGACGTCGAGCACGCGGCAGCTGTCAGCGCGATCGCTGTCACCGCAGCAATCCACCGGATCGCGCGCCGGGCGCGAGCACTGCGGGACGCAATGAGATGAGGAGAATTTGGATTCCAACGCATGGCGCCGGACTATAGCAACGGTTTCCATTGGATGTAAAGGGCGCCTAACGCACAGTGTCCGACGCGCGAACCGGCCGTGCGCGCGGGCGCATCGGCCAGTATCAATCGAAGCGCAGTATCAATCGAAGCGCAGTGTCAATCGAAGCGCAGTGGCGACTCGACACTCCAGTCCACAGGCTGCTCGTCGAGGTTCACCGACAGCCGATTCCAGATCAGCTCGATCCCCGCGGCTGCGTCGCTCTCGGCTGCGTTGACGATCAGCTCGTACATCGCGCCGTCGGTTTCGCTGGCCGGTCGGGCCAGCAACGCCATGAATGCCTCGGCCATTTCGCACGGCTCAAGCATGCGGGACTGCCAGCGTCCGAAGACGCGTTCGTTGTCTGCGTACTCGTTGGTCATTCCGGTGCGCACGAACGGCAGCAGCAATGTGAAGCAGCTCACCAAGTCGGCACTGCGACCCAGGTTCACCTTGAGGACTTTCGGCAGCTGCAGCACCGCCCAGTTGCTGAGCGCGTAGCCGGGCACGGATGGTCCGGGATCGACGGCCTGGCGCGAGGACACGTACACGAACTGTGTGGGCTCGTCGTGGTAGACGGCCTCGCCAGCCCACAGGTGAGTCGACGCCAGGAAACCGTCGACCTTGGTGTCGAGCACAAGTCGTGACTGATCCAGGTTGTCGATGAAGTGCTGGCGCACCCGGGCCCGGCGCAGAGACGTGGATTCCCCCTCCACCTGCCGCAGGGTGCGTCCTAGGTTGTAGCCCGATTCGGTCAGTCCCGAGTTGCAGATGACGAGGTTCGGCGGAAGGCCGCCCATCTGGTCGATGACGTAGCTGCGAATCGCCCACAGGTCGCGCAGGTTGGTGACGTCGGCTTGCACGGGAAAGGCGCGGACGCCCTCATTGCGCAGCCGGTCGACGAGGTCGAAGCCGTCCTCGTAGCTGCGATGGAAGTGAACGCCGACCGACTCGGCGCCGTTCAGACCAGTGCTGAGCGCGAATGCCTGTCCGATGCCGCCGTCCTTGCCGGCGCCGGTGATGAGCACACGCTTGCCCTCTACTCCGGCACGGAACTCATCAAAGCGGAACGATTCAGTGGGCGCGGTGTAGGCCATGAGAGTGCTCTCCGAGATTCCGGGCTGGGCGCTGATCCAGGCGGATCAGCCGTGAGTCTGCGTCAGCGACCGGTCCACACAGGATCGCGCTTCTCGACGAACGCCCGGGGCCCCTCTCGGAAATCCTCGGTGCCCAGGATGTTGCGGAAGTGGTTCTTGGTGATTTCCCAGCCGTCGTCCTCGGAACGAGCGTGGCTTTCCAGCACAACCTGCCGGCTCTCGCGCACGGCCCTCGGTGCGTTGGCGATGATGCGTTCCGCCAGGGCTATCGCTCCTTCGACGACTTCACCCTCGGCTGCCATCTCGTTCACGAGCCCGAGTTGGTAGGCACGCTCGGCCGAGATGGGATCACCGGTCATTGCCAGCTCCAGAGCAATGTTGCGGCCCACCACCTGTGGCAGCCGGAACAGCCCGCCGGCGGCCGCGACCAACGAGCGCTTCACTTCGGGAATGCCGAAACGGGCTCGTGGCGAGGCCACCACCAGATCGCACGACAGCACGATCTCAAGGCCGCCCGCAAGTGCCGCGCCGTCGACCGCGGCAATGATCGGCTTGGTCCGCGGGTAGCGAGCCAGCCCGGCGAAGCCGCCCTTTTCGGTCTCGATCGGCTTCTTGGCGGCGACTGATTTCAGGTCAGCGCCGGCGCTGAACACCGTGCCGGTGCCGGCCAGGATGCCGACCCACACGTCGGGATCGGCTTCGAACGCGTCCAGATGGGCCTCCATTGCAGAGGAGACCTCGTGGCTGATTGCGTTTCGGGCTTCGGGCCGGTTCAGCGTGAAGATCGCAATCCGGCCTTGTGTTTCGTAGTCAACGACCATCGTGCCAATCTACGCAGACGCGCCGTAGGTGGCTTGGGCCTGTGATCTAGCGGCGGATGTCGGGAGCGCCGAGGCGGGCGGCGTCGGCAGTGTGGTCGTCGGGGCGGGTCTGGCTGTCTCGCTCGGCTTCGACTCGGGCGCTGTAGTGCCAGATCTCGCGCTCCACCGTCTCGGGGGACCAGCCGAGTTCGGCGCCCATCAATTCGGCCGCGTCCTGCGCTACATCGACGCCGCGATCCCACGACTCAACTGACAGCCGGGTACGTCGGGTCAGCACGTCGTCGAGATGCAGGGCACCTTCACTGCGAACGGCATGGGTCACTTCGGCACGCAGGTAGAGGTGTCCGGGGGCCAGCGGCTCACCCAGATCGCCTTGGGTGGCGACCAACTTGAGCACCTCGTCGACCTGGTCGCCGTGGCGGTCCAGCAGGTGAACAACGGTGGCGCGGCTCAAGCCCGCACGGGCGGCGATCTCGTCCTGGCGCAGACGGCGCTCTTCGTAGCCCTCGGCGCCAACGAGCGGGGTGATCGTCGTCTTGGATCGGCGCGCGGAAGCGTCGCGCCGACGATGGGGGAGCCTCGGCGGCCTTCGGCCATGGGCCGCCTCGACCTCGGCGAGTGCCAGCTCGACCGTGTCGGCTGCCATGACCCGGTACGTCGTGTACTTGCCGCCGGCCACCGAGACCAGCCCCGGTGCAACCCGGGTGATCACGTGCTCCCGGTTCAGCTTGGCTGACAGCTCGGTTTCCGAAGGGGTGTTGCCCGCGACCAGTGGTCGCAGGCCGGCATAGACGCCGCAGATGTCGTCGCGGGTGATCGGGTCGGTCAGCACGCTGTTGACACGCTCCAACAGCAGCTCGATGTCGGCGCTGCTCGCTGCGGGGTGTGCGTTGTCGAGATCCCAGTCGGTGTCGGTGGTGCCGATGATCCAGCGGTTTCCCCACGGAACCACGAACAGGACGCTGGGCGGTGTCGGCACGATGAGCCCACAGTTGAGATCGATTCGTTCTGCGGGGACGAGCAGGTGGATGCCCTTCGATGCGCGGATGCGAGTCCGGGGTGTTGTCGCCTCGGTCGAGTCGCGCTCGGCGAGCTGCTCGATCTGGCTGGTCCACACACCGGTGGCATTGATAACGGCGTCAGCCTCCAGCTTGAAGGTGCGGCCGGTCTCGCCGCAGTGTGCGATCACGCCCCGCACTGCGCCGTCGGTAACGAGCAGTTCCTGGACGCGGGTGGAGGTGAGGATGCGCGCCCCATGTTCTGCAGCGGTGCGAGCGATGGCAACCACGAGCCGCGCATCGTCGGTCTGGCCGTCCCAGTAGGTAATCCCTCCGCGTACGACTCTCGGGTCGAGCGCTGGTGCGAGTCGCTGAGTGCGGCGGGCGCCGAGGTGCCGGTGAGATCCGATGCTGTGTTGCCTGCGACCGGCCATCGCGCTGTAGAGCGCGATGCCTGCCCCAGTGCGCAATCGTTCCCGCCAGCCCCGCCGTATCGGATAGAGGAACTCCACCGGCCGCACCAAATGGGGCGCAAGCCTGCCCAGCAGCAGCCGACGCTCGGTCAGCGATTCGAAGACCAGGCCGAATTCGAGGCGCTGCAGGTACCGCAGGCCCCCGTGGATCAGCTTCGACGAACGGCTCGAGGTGCCCGACGCCAGGTCGCGTTGCTCGAGCAGCGCCACGCTGCGGCCCCGCAGCGCGAGGTCGAGAGCGCAGCCGGCACCGGTGACACCTCCGCCGATGACGATGACATCGACGCGGCCGCCACCGAGTTCGTCGAGCCAGGCGGCGCGCTGGGACGGGCCCAGACGACTGTCGCGGGCGCCATCGGACGCGAAGGGTTGGGTCATTGCTCGGTCGCCGCTCGATCAGCCCGGATGGATTAGGCGAACTCGTGAGCCAGGTGGCGGCGGGTGGCCCAGCCGAACAGGTGCCAGCCGAAGTCACCTCGCGTCAGATCCTCCCGGGCGATGCGCGCCGCTTCGATTGAGATCGGGATGGCCTCGCGGGCCTTCAGCTGCACTTCGGCCACTCGTTCGGCCAGCACGAACCAGCCGACGGCGTCAGCCGGGCTCGATCCGACGGTCAGCAGGCCGTGATTGGCCAGGATCACCGTTCGGCAGTCGCCGAGGGCAGCGGCGATGCGCTTGCCGCCGTCAGTCGACAGGACCTGCACTGCTTCGTCGACGACCACGTGGTCGTCGACGAAGCAGGTTGCTTCCTGGTTGATCGGTTCGATCATTCGGCGTTCGGCCGAGAACGGCGTGCCCCACTGGGTATGTGTATGGGCGACGGCGCCGATGTCGGTCCGTGCCTCGTGGATGGGGTAATGGATGTGGTAGGCGCTGTTGTTGATCGGTGCCGTGTGCCCGTGCTGGTCGACGGCGGTGCCATCGGGCCCGACGAGCACCAGATCGTCGACAGTGGCCCGTTCGAAGGTCACTCCGTAGCGCAGCAGCCACATGTGATCGGCCCGCACCGGGTCACGGCAGGTGATGTGCCCGTCGCCCAGCTCGCCCCAGCGCAGCATGCCGAAGAGGCGGTAGGCACGGGCCAGATCGGTGAGCAGGCGGGCTCGCTCGGCGAGCGGATCGGCCTCGAAGGGTTCGGTCTCTTCCGCAGCTGGATCGTGAGTGTTCATGTCGCGAATTCTGCCACGCCGACACGTCGACGGGCCACCAGTCAAATGGGCTGCGAACTAGTCTCGGCCAACCGGGCATGTACGTCCCAGAGGGGGTCTCATGGCGACGGTCACCCTCGACCGGCTTACGAAGAAGTACCCCAACGGGTTTGTTGCTGTCAGCGAACTTGACATCGGCATCGCTGACGGCGAGTTCCTCGTTCTCGTGGGCCCATCGGGTTGCGGCAAGTCGACGGCTCTGCGGATGGTTGCCGGTTTCGAAGAGATCAGCGACGGCGAGTTGCAGATCGACGGGCAGCGGATGAACGACGTCGAGCCCAAGGACCGCAACATCGCCATGGTCTTCCAGAGCTACGCGCTGTATCCGCATCTGGATGTGGCACGAAATATCGGTTTTCCGCTGAAGCTGGCCGGTGTACCGAAGCAAGAGGCAGAAGCGAAGGTTCTCGAAGCGGCACGCCTGCTCGAACTCGAGCCACTGCTGGCCAGCAAGCCGGCGCAGCTGTCCGGAGGTCAGCGTCAGCGTGTCGCTATGGGCCGGGCGATCGTGCGCGATCCCGCCGTGTTCCTGATGGACGAGCCGTTGTCGAACCTCGACGCCAAGCTGCGCGTGCAGATGCGGGCCGAGATCACCAGCCTCCAGCATCGGCTCGGCGCCACCACCATTTAGGTCACCCATGACCAGGTCGAGGCGATGACGATGGGGGACCGCGTCGCAGTTCTGCGGGACGGGCTGCTCCAACAGGTGGCAGCGCCGACAGATCTCTACGAGCAACCCGACAACTTGTTCGTTGCCGGCTTCATCGGCGCGCCGGCGATGAACCTGCGCATGGCACGCGTGTCGAGTGGCAACGACGGCTGGCAGCTGCATCTGGGGTCACAGACGCTGGGCCTCGCGGAATCTGTGTTCGACACGCACTCCGCGTTGCGGGGCTACGACGGCGCAGAAATCGTGGTGGGCATCCGGCCCGAGGCCATCGAAGACGCATCCGTGACGGGTGATGACGGACGTTCTCGCCTGAGGGCGGTTGTATCGCTCACCGAGGCGCTTGGTTCGGACTTGCTGCTGCACTTCCCGCTCGATGCGCCTTCGGTGGAGGCAGGGGATCCAGACACGCTCGAAGGCATCGACGATCGGATGGTGATCGCACGGGTGAACCCGCGCAGCAGCGCCCGACCCGGCACGACAGTCGAGCTGAGCGTCGACACCGAGAACCTGCACTTCTTCGACCCGCAGACCGAGCTGACCATCCGCACCTGACATCGGGGCCAACCTGGTTGGCTCGGGGCTGTCGGGGCGCGCAATCGACCCAAGGACGGATCTAGGGCTGCCAGAGCTTGCGGTGGGGCATCGTTTCGAGAACGAGGCGGCCGAACAGGTCGCACTCGGCGATGTGCGGATAGCCGGACAAGATGAAGGCGTCGATGCCGACATCGGAGTAGGCGCCGAGCTTCGCAGCGACCTGGTCGGGGTCGCCGACAATGGCAGCGCCGGCTCCGCTGCGTGCCCGCCCAATTCCTGTCCAAAGCCCCTCTTCGGCGAACCCTCGCCGTCGGCGCTCTCGCGCAGCTGTGCCTGCCGCTGCACCCCGACCGAGGCGGAGTCGAGTGCCCGTGATCGGATCGCCGCCCCTGTGTCGTCGTCGAGCTGGCTCACCAGCCGCCCGGTGGCGTCGGCAGCCTCGGCGGTGGTGGGGCGCACGATCACGTGTGATCTCAAGGCGAACTGCAATTCGCGCCCGACCGCTGCGGCTCGGTCGCGCATCTCGTTGACCGTCGCGGCGACGTCCGCCACGGTGTCGGGCCAGGTCAGGAAAACGTCCGCACCGCCAGCGCCAGGTTGATGCGGCTCGTGCGAGTAGCGATGCCCGCGCCGAACGCACTGGCGTCGATGCCGAGCGCGTAGCCCGACGGCAGCAAGATGTTGTCGAAGCCGTTGCGTTCGGCTGCTTGGACGATGTCCGCGCAGTGCTCCCACGAGCTCGCCAGCGCGGGGTCCGGCACGCCCAGAAACTCGTAGTCGTCGTCGCAGAGCGCCGAGAACCACGCAACCTCGGGCAACGGTCGGTCACTCGTCATGTCGCCGCCGCACCGTTGAGCACGTCGTCCAGCATGACCGGCCGACCCTCGTCGATGGAGCGATGGGCGGCGTGACCGATGGCAACCGACCACAGCCCGTCGTCGGGCGTGCTCTCGGCCGGCGTGCCGCCGATCACGGCGTCCCGAAAATGCTCCAGCTCGATGAACGAGGAGCCGTGGTGATGTCCTTCGACCGGTGCCGCCGACGTCACTTCGCGCTCTTCGACGTTGCCGATCCAATCTCGTCCGCGCACGCCGACGCGCAGTACCGAGGCGGGCACGAGCGCCTCGAGCTTCCCGTCGTCCCCAACAACGGAGATCTCCTCCTGGTTCCGGGTGGCGTCGGCGAACATGCACAGGTCCAGCAGGGCTCGGGTGCCTGAGGCGAAATCCACGATCACGAATGCATTGTCCAAGATGTCGGGCACTTCGCCGCCGTAGCTCTCATCGAGATGGTTGAGATCCTGGCCGCCGGAGGCCAGGACGCGCACCGGGTCGCTGCGGACGATCAGTCGCATGAGGTCGAAGAAGTGGCAGCACTTCTCCACCAGCGTTCCGCCCGTGTTGCGGTTGAACCGGTTCCAGTCGCGCACCTTCGGCTGGAACGGGAAGCGGTGCTCGCGGATCGAGACCATGCGAACCCTGCCGACGGTGCCAGCGTGGGTCTCGCGGATGAGTTCGGCGACCGGAGCGATGTAGCGGTATTCCAAGCCCATCCAGACCAGCGGCGGAGTGGCAAGCCGCCCGACGCCATCGATGATCCTGCGGCAGTCAGCGAGTGTGGTGGCGAGCGGCTTTTCCACCAGCTGCGGCAGTCCTGTGGCGGCGATGTCCAGCACGATGTCGGTGTGAAGATGGTTCGGGGTCGCCACTACCACCGCGTCGCACGCATTCGAGTCCAGCAGCTCTTGATAGTCGGCGAATCGCGGCACATCGGAGCCGGTGTCGAGCAGTTGTTGGGCGGCATCGAGTGACGGCGCCCAGTTGTCGCACAGCGCGGAGACCTCGGCCCCGTCCAGTGCCATGAGGTTGGCGATGTGCTCGCGGCCCATCATCCCGGTGCCGATGACGCCGAACCGCAGCGGTCGACTCGTTGCAGCGCCACTGTCGCTTATGGCAAGGGCGCTCACGGCAGGGGCACTCCTTCGGACCCCTCGACGAGGTCGTAAACGTCGTTGCGGTCGAGTTGGACGCTGAGGGCCGCCTGTACCGCTGCCAGACGGTCGATCCGCTGCGTGCCCACAATCGCGACCGGTGCAGATGGATGCGCCAAGACGAATGCAAGGCACACCGCAGCGCGGTCGACGCACTCGCGCTCTGCCAGTCGGTCGAGCACTTCGAGCAGCTCTGGCCGCACACCCTCGCCGTGAGCAACGAGTCGCCCGCCTGCCAGCGGGCTCCATGCCAGTGGCACCATCGATGTCTCGGCGCTGAGGTCGAGCGTGCCGTCGCGCATCGGATCCAAGCACGCCGCTGAGAACTCGGGCTGCGTCGAGACGAGCGGATGGTCAAGGTGGGCCGAGAGCGCTCTGGTCTGGGCTGGTGTGTAGTTCGACACGCCGACTGCGCCCACCTTGCCGCTCGCGATCAGCCCGTCCAGCGTGTCGGCGAGCTCCGCGGGATGCGTGAACATGTCGGGCCGGTGGACTTGGTACAGGTCGATCCGGTCGGTTCGGAGGCGTTGCAGTGAGGCCTCGCACGCCCCCCGCAGTGCCGCTGCGCCGGAGTCGTAGGGGAGTGGCGGCACGATGCCCCCCTTGGTGGCGAGGACCATCCGCTCCCGCAGCTCGGGACGGGTATCGAGCACGGCACCGAGGTTGGCTTCGCACGCACCGAAGCCGGTGCCTCCCCAGTCCAGGCCATAGACGTCCGCGAGATCGACGAGGTTCATGCCCGAGTCCAGACCAGCTTCGACGAGCGCCGCATTGGCGCCGACATCGCTGCTGGTGAACCGCCACAGTCCCAGCGCCAGCGGTCCGACTTCGGGCCCGCCCGGCCCGAGACAGCTCGGCTCAATCCGCACCAGGGCCGCCGGTGCATTGGAATTCGTCACGGTCACCTCGGCCCAGTCGTCGGCTCAGTCGTCAGATGGGCCGGAGCGCAGTCTGCCCGTACGACACCGAATGCATGCGCCGATCTGTCGATTTGGAGTCCGACCGCTGCAGCGCCGAGCTGATGTCGTGCCCAGCGGAGTCGAGGGCTCCAGGGGTCTCGAAGACCGGCTGGGCGCGCGATGGGATCTCCGCGGCGGCTGCCTCGTCAGCGGTGTTCGCCGTGACGGTCACCGCGCCGCGCCGCAGGACGATGACCGACCCGTCGTCACCTTCCCAGGCAACCTCTTCGTCTGCGAGATTCGCTCGGGCGAACAAGCTGCGACGTGTGGCCAGCAATCGGCGGTAGGTACGCAGCCACGAGCGTTCGTCGCTCTGCTGCGCGGCAGCGCTGTCCGAAGCGGGCCGCCGAGCGCTGCGCAGCCAGGGCTCAGCACGCGAGAAGCCGTTGTTTGGGCTGTTGTCCCAGGGCATCGGAGTTCGGCAGCCATCGCGCCCGGCGCTGACGTCGCCGTCGGGTCCGACAGGATCCAGTTTCGCCTCAGGTGCGACATCGCCGTCTTCGAGGCCCAGTTCCTCTCCCTGGTACAGCACCGGCACTCCGGGCGCGAATGCGAACAACACGTTCATCACCAGGGTCCGCTGACGTCCCGCATCGCCGCCGCCGAATCGCGTGGGCGCGCGCGGCATGTCGTGGCTTCCAGCCGCCCACAGCAGTCGATCCGAGAGGCCGCCCGCGCCGACGAGCACGCCGCGCACTTGTTCAGGCGTCCACTCGATGTGCATGGGCGCAAACCAGTAACCGTTGTGCATGCCGTCAGGCGGCAGCAGGTCGCCCATGCCCCGCGGATCGAGGTGGTATGTCTCGCCGTGCAGGAACGCGCCGTATTCGTCGCAGATTCGTCGCCAGCGGCGAAAGACATCCTGGCTCTCGGGCTGGAAGACGTCGTGGAGGTGTTCGAAGCAGTCCCATTGCTCCCAGCGTGACGCGCCCGGCGGGATCGGCGCCAGCTGGGGGTTCGAGCGGAGCCCGCTGTCCTTTACCAGGCCGCCGGCCACATCGACACGGAAGCCATCGACACCGCGATCCAGCCAGAAGCGCAGAATCTCGTCCCACTCGTCGGCCACCCCCGGATTCCGCCAGTTGAAGTCCGGCTGCGATGGCAGGAACAGGTGCAGGTAGTACTGGCCCGAGGCGGGGTCCAGCGTCCATGCCGGTCCACCGAAGTAGCCGACCCAGTTGTTCGGCGGACCGCCGTCGGGCGCGGGGTCTCGCCAGACGTAGTAGTGGCGATACTGCTCGCGAGCTGCGTCGCCAGCGTTGCCCAGCGCCGCCTGGAACCAGCGGTGCGCACTGCTGGAGTGGTTCGGCACCAGGTCGCCCACAATCCGGATGCCGCGATCGTGAGCGTCTGCCAGCAGCGCATCGAAGGCTGCGAGATCGCCGAACAGCGGGTCGACGTCGCAGTAGTCCGCGACGTCGTAACCCCAGTCGTCGCCGGGCGAGGGATAGAACGGCGTGATCCAGATGAAGTCGACGCCCAGGTCGCTGAGGTAGCCGAGCTTGGATCTGATGCCGTCAAGGTCGCCGACGCCGTCGTCGTTCGAGTCGGCGAACGACCGGATGTAGATCTGGTAGCCAGCGGCACCCGCCCACCATTGCTTCGAGCTGCGACTAGTCACGATGGAGTTCTAGTCAGTCGAATCGCTGTGCTCAAACATGGGGGGACCGGGACGCGAACCCATAGACAAAGACCGGCCCGCGGAAGCGGGCCGGTCCTTGGTCTGTCAGTTTGGGTTGTGTGATGTGCAACCTGGAGCTTTCGCTCCGAGCGCTGAACACGCTGTATTTCTGCAACGGACTCGTCGAGCGGGGCCAGGCTGAGAGCCACAAATTTCGTGAACGTCTTGCATGCAGATATGACGGGACACTCGCAGCGCGTCAATCGAGGGCGTGCCGGAGTTCGAGGTACCTGTCATCCGACCGCATGCGAGGGAACGAATAGTGTCAACGATCGGTACGCGGGGGCGTGCCGGAGCCGCAGTCGTTGCAGAGCATTCATCTGCTGGGCCGGTCCTGCGTATCGGTGAGGAAATTCCACTCCGCGAAACTGCCGAGCAACAGAAAGGCCGCTGCCATGCCACAACCCCCCAACCCCTACGACTTCCTTCCCGAGGTGCCGTCTTTCGAAGTGCGAAGCGACGACGTGGCCGATGCGCAGATGCTGCCGATGCCGCAGGTCTCGGGCATCTTCGGCTCCGGCGGCGAGGACCGCTCCCCGCACCTCGCGTGGTCGGGAGCACCTGACGGCACCCAGAGCTACGCCGTGACGTGCTTCGACCCGGATGCGCCGACTGGCAGCGGTTTCTGGCACTGGGTCGTGTACGACATCGCGGCGTCTTGCAACGAGCTGGCGTCGGGTGCGGGCGACAGCGAGGGTTCTGGTCTGCCCGCTGGCACCAACCAGCTGCGAAACGATGCCGGTCTGTATGGGTACTTGGGGTCCGCGCCTCCCGCGGGACACGGACCGCACCGGTACATGTTCGCCGTGCACGCGCTCAACGTCGAGTCGTTGCCGATCACCACCGATGTCTCCCCGGCAATCTGCGGCTTCAACATGTTCGGCACAACGCTGGCCCGGGCGCTCATTACCCCCATCTACGAACACAGCTAGCGATGTCGACCGGGGATGCTCCCAGCGGCGGTCCGGTGCCACTGACTCCTGCGCGCGACGGTGTTGGTTCGCTACGCGGCCGTGAACGACGAGGTCGTGCAGCTCATGTCTGAGGATGGTCTCGACCCGACCGACGACGACCTTGCTGCGGTCGAGGTCATCTATCGCGCGATGTGGGAGGACGAGAGTCCAGGGCTGCACGAACTCGTGGCTCGCAGTTTTCGCGCTTGGGCTCAGACTCAACACCCGCATCTGGAAGTGGCTGACGTGGAGGGAGACAGCCGCGTCGAACAGGCGACCGGGTGCCGTGTGGACCTGACGCGTGCGACTCGAACAAACGGTGGTGTCACGACGACGACGTTGGACCTCGCTCAGCATGCGGCTCAGGGCCGGTCGGTTGTTACCACACGCGTGCTCAGTGGAGATGGCGCGGCGTGGGTGTGGGTGGATGTGGAAGCTCCACTTGCCGCGGCCACACCGGCGGGCCTCAGTTCGTCGGATCAACGAGGGGCCCCGGCATTGGGTGAAGACGCGGGACAGTCTCGCTGGGCCCAGCTCCGCGCGACTGGGGCAGAATCGCTGGTATCCGAACTGCTTGACACCGCCCAACAGCGTGGCGGGCGGCCTCACCTCGGTCGTGAACCACTGACGACTTCGCCCGTCCCTGTTCGCGATGTCGAACACGCCAAGGCGATTCGCAATGCGGTCTTGTCGCCTGACCGGCCCGTTCCCTACCTCGTCCTCGCGTGGGATCTGATCAGCCCGAACACGGCATTGGGCGAGATGACTCGGCGGGCGCAAAGCGCTGCTCTGCAAGTTGCCGGATTGGCCCGTGTCTTCGTCATGCCGCTTGAGACGTTGTTGCCGTTTCAGCGCGTGATCGGCGGGGAAATGGACCTGGAACCAGGTGAGGCGCGTCTGTACTTGCCTGGAGAACATGAACCACACCGGCATCGCACCCTTGCTGCTGAAGTCGTACGGAGCGACCCACATCAGGCTGGTCGCTGGGCGAGTCACCTACTGCGCCTTGCCGTGGTCGAGCGCGAACCGCCGCCCCTCTTCGTCCGATCTCAGGCACAGCTCGGAGGCCAGCGCAGAGCCCCCGAACTTGCATCCGGCGCGAGTCTTCGTGAGCGCATTGCCGTTCTTGAATCTGAACGCGACGACTTGTGGGGAGCTCTCTTCGAGACTCGAGCACTGCGTAAGGCAGTGCGCGACGAGCGCGACGAACTTTCCCAGCAGATTCTCGACATGCAGGAGGAGCTTGAGCTTGCACAGCGGCGCGCTGATGACCTGCAAGGGCAACTCATCGATTCCCAAGATCAGATGGTCGACTGGCTGATGCAAGCGGGCGAGAATGCAGTGTCGCCTGACGCCGATGCCTCCAAGAAGAAGTATCAGCAGGTCACGTCGATTCGACAGGCATTGCAACTGGCTCGGGCAAAACTCGTCAGAGTCGAGATACCGCCTGAAGCCGAGCAACGGATCTCCGATCTCGACAGTGCCATTGAGTCGCAGTCATGGGCCCTCAGCGTTTTTGACGGGCTCTTGGCATTCGAGGCCTACGCCAACACGGGAGCGGATTTCAAGGACTTTCGTGATTGGTGCCGGAGAAGCAAGCATCAGCGAGTTTGGTTCGCGAACGCGAAGAAGCTTGCGTTGAGCGAGTCCGAGGAAGTGATGCGCCAACCTGAACTGAGGAAGCATCGGATGCTGCCGGTGTCTGAGCAGGTCGAGTCTGGCGGGCGCATCGAGATGCAGGCCCACCTCAAGTTGTCGAATAGGTCTTTCGCGCCTCGCCTGTACTTTCACGACGACACGCGCCGGCAGGGGGGCACCGGAAAGGTGCACGTGGGCTACATCGGCCCGCACTTGCCGACCAAGCGCTTTCGGACGTGACGCCAGCTCGGCGGGCGACGCCCGCGGTCGGTGCTACTTACGGTCCGAGAAACCGCTGGCGCCCTGGCGATCGCCTTGAGGATCGCGGCGCGTCACGAAGTCGTTGAGGCCGCATGCATCGCGCACTGACCTGGTCATGTCGTAGGTGCCCGGATCCAGCGGGGTGCCGGTGCCGTCGGCGACGCGGGTCATCATGTGGAAGTTGGCGCTGACCGCCACGGCATCGACCATGACATCGGCTCCTGCGGCATCGACAACGGCGGCACGGGCCGCAGCGGTGGCTTCGCTGTCGCCTTCCCACATGGCCTCGGCGAGGCGGGCTAGCAGCGCGCCATGCTCGACGCCTCCGTCACCCGCTTCGGAGCCGTTGACGGCGTCGTAACTGACGTCCATTTCCTTCTTCTGGCCGCTCAGACCGAGCAGCAGTGCATGGGCAGACGTTCAGTAGAAGCACTCGTTGAGCTTTGACGTCCGTGCCGCAAGCAACTCGATCTGTGGCCGGTTCAGCGAGTTCTGATCGTTGATCAACTCGCCGCGCACGCGTTCCATCGGCACGTACTGCGCGTCGGACAGGATGAACAGCGCCTCATTCTCGGCCGGCACTGCACTGAGGGCCTTGATCACGTTGGGGAAGCGAATGTCGGCGGTGGGCACCCAGTGGTGCACGACTGCGGCCGGGGCGCCTTCGCGGACGGGGGGACCGGCGTCGGGTTCACCGAGAGCGACCCTGGGCAGCTCCAGCCCGTCGGCGAAGCGATCGACGCAATTGGCCTGAGCCACGACGCCGACAAGTTCGACGTAGGCGAGCGGATCGACGCCGCGCTCGACGATCGAGGTGTACCAGTCCTGGGTCAGTGTTCCCGGATGGTTGGTGATGCGCCAGATCGCGTCGACGGCGGCCGCGGGCAGCGGGCTGTCGGTGTCGATAAGCCCGTCGACCGTGCTGGGCTGCACCCATGGCGGCAGCGCGCCACCGTCGTTGGCACGATGGTCCCTCGCGGCACGTACCTGCTGGACAATGTCGCTGCGCTGGGCGGCTGTCCACCACGTTCCGGGATGGACCCAGCGCTTGGCGACCTCACCGTGCGCCGCGGCGAGGTCGTCGCGGATCGGCAGATCTGAGTCGTACACGCGTTCGCGTGTGGTGGTGCTCATCGGTGCCCCCTTCGTTTGTGACGCTGTCAGAGTGCCCGTGCAATGGTCGCACAGACAGCGACTGGATGCTGTCTGTGCAACTCGCTGAAGGGTCTTCCCGATGTCATTGCCTGACGGAGTTCGCGGTGTCGAGTTTGGAGGTGCGCAATTGGCAGCGGTTGGCCTACGATCAGCACCGCAATCTCGCTGTGGCGCCGACGTAGGCGTCGCCCGGCGGGATCGCTTTCGCTTGCATCATCGACCCCTCAAGGAGCACAGATGCCAACGCCGCAGAAGGCCATCTTCAACGAGATGGGCGCCAACCAGTGGTATGTCCACCTGAGCCGCACAGACGGCGCCGACCTCGGCGTGATCAAGTCCGCCATTGCCGATCTACGCGCTGCGTGCGACGCAGACGGCATCAACCTGACGCTCGGCTTTGGCCCCAGCCTGCTGCCGGAGCTCACCGACGACGTGCCGGACGACTTCCAGGCGTACGTCACGGTGCAGTCCGAAGACGGCTCGGGGCGCGAGGCCAAGGGCACACAGGAAGAACTGCTGCTGTGGCTGAACCACGATGCCAAGGACAAGGTGTGGAAGGCGCAGTACGACGCCCGCACGGCGCTGGCGGGCCACATGGCCGTCGCCCGTGAGACGCCCACGTTCATCTACGGCGACTCGCTGGACATGACCGGCTTCAAGGACGGCACTGGCAACCCTGCCGACGAGGACCAGCCCGCCGCGGCGATTGTCCCCGGCGGCGAGCCGGGCGCCGGCGGCGCGCACATCATCGCCCAGCGCTGGGTGCACGACCTCGACGGCTGGAACGCCCTTTCCGACGCACAGCAGGAGAAGAATTTCGGCCGCAAGAAGTTCCCGGAGACCGACAAGACGGACAGCCAGGAGCCCTACAGCCACCTCAGCCACGTCGAGCTGCGCGCGGACGGAAACCACGGCAACGAGGGCAGCGACAAGATCAACGAGATCGCTCGCCGCTCCACGCCGTACGCGTTCCACGACGGCACGGTCGGGTTGTATTTCATGGCGTTCTGCAAGGACCAGGCTCCGCTGCGTCGCCGCCTTCGTCGGATGTACGGCCTTGACGATGCCAACGGCGTCCGTGATGCCATGACCGATTACACGAACCCGGCTTCGGGCTCGTTCTACTTCGCACCCAGCGAGGAGACTCTCGACGCCATCACCGGCTGATCCAAATCCTTAGACGAGCCGGCATCTGATTCCGAGCTAGCTGACGTGGGTGTCCGCGGTGGTGCCGCCCGGTGGCCTGCGCGTCGAGGGCAGCGCGCGCAACGCAGAGCGTCAAGGCAGTTCCGCAGAGCCGGTCGCCAGTGAATCGCCCCGAGCGATCCGCACGGCTGGGCTCTTGCGGCCCGGCACCGATAGTCACCCGACGCGAGTCCAGCTTGTGAATTGGATCGGCGACGCGGTCACCGCGCCACTGGGCTATGCCGCAGTGCTGTGGGCACCGGCTCCAGCGCTGGTGAGTTGACGTCTGATGGTCTGTTCCTTCCGCACGCATCTGCGGCCCGTGCTGATAGCACCTTGACATCCAAAAAATCGGACATCATGATGTCTGCATGCGGACGACACTGACGCTTGATGACGATGTTGCTGACGCACTCAAGGAACGGGCGCGTCACTTGGATCAGCCCTTCAAACGGGTCCTCAACGACGTGCTGCGTTGCGGCCTGCGGCCGAACGCACCCCAGCCGGCCGAGCCGTACCGCGTCCGGATCCATTCGACTGGGTTCGCGCCGGGCGTCGACCCTTTGCGGCTCAACCAACTCGTGGATGAACTCGAAACTGAGGCCTACCTCGAGAAGGAAGCGCGCATCGCGCGCGCTGGGTCCGAACGTGCCGATGACCAGTGATCGTTCCCGATGTCAATCTGCTGATCTACGCCCACAACGACATGGCACCGGACCACGACGCTGCACGTAGCTGGTGGGAATCCTTGCTCAGAGGGAGCGAGCGCATCGGACTGCCGTGGATCGTCGTCTGTGGCTTTCTGCGCCTGACGACCCAACGGATGTTCTACGAACGTCCCCTGACCCCAGAGCATGCGACTGACACGGTGTCGGACTGGTTAGCGGTCCCGAGCGTCATGCCGCTGAATCCTGGTACGCAGCACTTGGCGATCTTCCGACGCTTGCTTGTCGAAGCCGGGGTCGGCGGGAACCTGGTTTCCGATGCGCACATTGCGGCGCTTGCGATCGAACACCAGGCGGAAGTCCATTCCAACGACGGTGACTTTGCGCGGTTCGGCGGCCTCCGTTGGCGCAATCCGCTATTGGGAGGCCGCTAGTCCGAGGAGTGCTACTCAGCGCTCGCGCTGTTGGCATGACTCCGGTCGGTGCGAACCGGGGCGAACTTGGATAGGACCCCTCACGGCGACAAGTGGCCGCTTGATCAGGTGACTACATCGCGGTCTCGGATTGGTCGCGGAACCATTCGCGGGCGGACATCGAGGCGATCGCCTCCAGCGCGAGGCCGGTGTGCAGGTCGTCGGCCATAGCCCGCCGCAACGGGCGCACCAGGGCGTGGCGCGTGTTGCGCAGCAAGATCGGGTTGAGCTTGGCCAGGTCCGCTGCGATTTCTTGAGCTCGGGCCATCAGGCCGTCAGCGGGCAGCACCTCGCCCACGATGCCCAGGTCGTGAGCTTCGGCCGCCTCGATCTGTTGGCCGGTGAGCAGGAAGTAGCGGCCGCGGTTCGGCCCCAGCAGCAGGGGCCACACAATCTGCATGCTGTCGCCCGGCACGAGGCCGCCGGGGAAGTGCGGAGCATCCTGGAAGTAGGCCTCTTCGGCGGCCAGCACGACGTCGCACAGCACGGCCAGTTCTGAGTGCACGGTCACGGGGCCGTTCACAGCGGCGATCATCGGCACTTCGATAGCCAGCATCTGATCCACGAGGCGGTTGCCCTCCCAGATGACGCGGTCCCACACGGTGGCGTTGGCCCGCCCCTCGGCGAGGGCGTTGACCCCGTCAGGCAGCTCGATGAACGAGTCGCCGGTGCCGGTCAGGATCACCACCTTGATGTCTCGGTCCGAGGCCAGCGCCATGAACAGCTCGGGCAGCTCGCGGTGCGGGCGGCCTCCCCACTGCAGCGGCCCGCCGCGCGTATGCATGCGGACGGTGACGACCCCGGCGTCGTCCCGGGTCACTTCGGCCGTGCGAAATCGGTCTGCGTACTCGTGAAGCTCCATGGGCTCATGCTCGCAGAGCCGCCGCTGTTCTGCCTGCTACTCCCAAGGATTTGCCAGCTCGAGGTCGAGGCCGCTGAAGCGGGCGGTGTTTCGAGTTGCCAAGGTGAGGCGGCGAACTGCGGCGGTAGCGGCAATCAGCGCGTCACCGAGCTCCAGGGTGCGACCTGCTTGGCGCGCACGAGCCCGCAATACCGCAGCGTGCTCGGCTTCGGCGTACCCCAATGGCACAATTCTGCGCACCTGTGAGGCAAGCGATCTGACGGCACCGGCGACGGCATCGCGACGGCGCCCAGGAGTCATGAGCTGGAGGCCGTACTCCAACTCGTGCACCACGATCGTCGAAAGCCATAGGTTCGATTCGTTCGAGAGGAACGCCAGCACCTTGGCGTCGGGCTCGGGCCGAGCCGTCTCAGAGACGACGTTGGTGTCAAGGAGGACACCGTTCACTGAACGTCGGTGGCGTAGTCGATAAATGGAGTCGGCCGGTCCGAGTGGCGGTCGGGGAGTTCAAGGTCGTAGCCACGCGGCATGTTCTCGATGAGCCACCGTCCCAAGTGCACCTCGGGCTTGGTGTGTTGTTCCCACACATGTTCAGGCACGACGACGAATGTCTTACGGGTCCCGATGCGCTGGGGGCCCTCTTGTTCTGCGCAACGCAAGATGTGTGACAGGCGCGCTTTGGCTTCGGCGACCGTCCACACACGGGATTCGGTCGTCGGATGCTCGGCGAGGTTGGTGGTCATGGGCTGGCTCTCTTCCATAGTAGGTAGTCTATATTGGACTAATTTAGGCAGACGCGATTCGTCGCGGGACCGCGTCAGGACCGGCCGATGCTGTCACGGCTACCATTCGTCGAGCGGGTGATTTCCGGCGCCGAGAATGCGCGCTCAACCCGAAGGCCCATTCGGGAAATGCCGCAGGGGGAATGCGATGACTGACGTTGCAGATCCAGTTCGTGCGTCCGATGCGCCGACGAGGGCCCAGCATGTAGCGGACATGGCGGAGTACCTGGCGGACGGCGAAGATCGTGCCCACCGGATCGGCAACAAGGGCCCGGTGCGCTACGGACCTGACGGCAAGCTGCACCCCGACATCGCAGACGCGTACTGGCAGCACGGCTTCTACATCTTCGAGGGCGTCGTGGACGCCGAGGAGATCGACGAGTTGCGAACCGACGTCGCTGAGGTCATCGAGCGGGCACCGGTGCACAAAGGCGCCGAGCTAGACAAGGCCGGCCGGCCGGCGTTCGGGCGTGACTTCGCCGTCGAGCCCTACACGCACGTCAAGCCGCTGTCGGATCCGTGGGGCGGCACCGACGCGTTGGCCGGTCGTCATCAGGTGCAGATGGACCAACCCGCCCCCGATGCGGACGCCCCGCCCAATGTCGTGTTCCTGATCTTTGGCATGTGCCAGTCGATGCCGTCCGCGCTGCGGCTGTACGGGCATCCCGACCTGATGTCGATCGCAGAGAGCATCAACGGCGGTGACTTCGTCCCGTACAACGACGCTATCTTCGTCAAAGAGCCTGGGCTGGGCGGCTCGGTGGCGTGGCACCAAGACGGCGTCACTCATTGGGACAACCCGAATTGGGACATGGGCATCCACGGCTTCAATTTCCAGGTGCAGCTGTACGAGACCACGGCAGCGAACGCACTTTGGGTGGTGCCCGGCACGCACAGCGTCGGCCGTCTCGACCTGCTAGAGCGGGTGGCCAGAAATGGGGGCAGCGTGATGCTGCCCGATGCCATTCCACTGCTGTGCCAACCGGGCGATGCGACGGTGGTGAACCGGCACATGGTGCATGGCTCGTACGCGAACACGTCGGCGGAGCCGAGGATCTCAGTCACGTTCGGATTCCACCGGCGCTCGTCCGTGGTCGGAGTAGCAGGTCAGCTGCGGGTGAGTGCGCGCGACGCGACCGTGGTCTACGACGAAGAGCGCGTCTTCAAGCGGTCGTCGGTGATCGCGGTGGCAATTGACGCCCGGGCCCAGCACCGCCCCGACGAGCGCCGCTACACCTATGCCCCCTTCGTCGGCCGCGAGGACGAATTCCGTTACAGCGACGAGACCTTCGATCGCGTCATCCGCGACTACAACCTCAACGACCTCGCCATCTGAGTCTCCTACACGGCCCAGCGAACAATCCTGATGAACGCCGATAGGTTCGCAGCAGGACTGAAGAGCCGACCCCTCGTCTTGAGTACCTTGGCAAGCAGTTGCCCGCGACCCTACGAACGGCGTGGGCGAACCTCGGCCAGCACCAACGCGACGTGTTCGTCGAGGGTTGCGCGAGACGTCGCCGCAGCACCGTCGCCATGGTCGTCCTGGCGGTGCTGTTCTCGATCCAGTTTTTCTTTCTGCGCAAGGCCGGACTTGGTATCGCATGCTTGCTCACAGGCGGATTCTTTGGAATCGGTTGGATTGTGTTCTGGTTCGTCACGCCCTCAATGGTTCACGAGTACAACCGCGAAATTGCGAGCCAGATAGCTCAGTACATTCGCTACGCCGAAGGCACTTGACTTACGCCCACACTTGGCCGATACATCGCAGCGTGCGCTCTGACGGCCGCAGCGCTGCTCGGCGTGGCCTGCTCGAGCGCCACCACAGCTCCAGTCAGGTAGCCGCCGAGCACCACGGGATCGCCCCCGGCGCCGTACTCGTCGTCTCGCTCATTCTGTCTTGCTGTACTTGACCGTCTTGATCATTGGCGCTGTCTTGTGGCTGGTCGGGCACTCCGACGACGACTCGGATCGCGATTCCAGGGTTCGGAGAAACTCCGACAAACGTCGAGGACGCAAGCGACGGCTCAGGCCGTGACACGCGAGCTCAAATCCGTATTGAAGTTGGTGACAGTGAGTCAGCGTTCACGGCCTGGAGCCGTCGGCGAGATGCTGTTCGGCCGCGGACCGACGTTCGTTCTTTGCTCAGTACGATGGGTTCGCAGCGTCAACCGAGGAGATGTGATGCCTGATTCGCAGGCACGCGAGAACTACGAGGCGTACGAAGCGAAGTACCGAGCCGTCCTCGAACGCGAGCATCTCGGGCGCTTCGCGCTGATGCACAACCGCGAAGTCGTCAACATCTACAACGACGAAGGCGACGCTTACTCGATTGGCTGCGAAAAATTTGGCGTCGGGAAATTCTCGCTGCAGGAAATCGGCGCGAAGCCCGTGCATCTCGGCATCATGACTGCAGCGCTGAACTGAGTTCAGCGCGTGCCGACATTCGAAGTCGAGATCGATAACCACCAGGTACTCATGGTAGTGAAGGTCGCAGTACCAGAGTCTGACGAAGAAGCCATGCCGTTCACGGCGCTGGTGGACACCGGTGCCCAGAAAACACTGATCTCGCAGAACGTGATCGACGGACTTGGTGCCGTGAGCAGCGGCATCAGCCACATCGGGCCTGCCAGTGGCGAACCGATCCAGGTCGACCTGTTCGTTCTCAACATCGCCGTACCAGTGAGCACTCCGGCCAAGAGCCATGATGGCAGTGACGTAATCTACGAGCACCTCAGCGGCCGGCAGCTCACCGCAGCGCGCCTTCCCGACGTCCCGCACAACTATGACGTCCTGCTGGGCATGGACATGCTCTCGCTCTTTCACATCACGATGGTCGGCGATCGATTCGTGATCAGCAACTAGCGACGCACAACGACGATCGGCCGGCCGCCGGAGCCCGCCTTGGTCTCGGCGGTCGGACGCCGAAATGGCCTAAGCGATGCTTGTCGAGCAAGCGGCCCGCAGTGGGCGAGCACTGACCACTTCTATTTCTTGGACCTGCAAGTTCTAAGTTCCGATAGTTGCTTCGTCGACTTTCGGGAGCCAATCAGGCGGGCGGCTGCGGGTCGTAGAGCTCGGCCACCACTTCGAGGGCGTGCGAGACCAGGGGCAGCGGTTCGCCGGCTCCCCTGAGCAGCAACAGAGGCACTGAGGCAACTGAATCCTCCAGCGGGACATAGTGCAAGCCAGGCGGCCGGAACGTCGCCACGCCCGCTGGCACGATGGCCACCCCTTCGCCGGCAGCGACGAATCCGAGAATGGTCGTGTACTCCGTGGCCTCGATCATGGGGTCGTAGGTGACGCCTTCAGCGGCGAGCATCCCCGCCAGCACGGCGTGCAGGCTGGGCGACACGCTGCGGTCGAATCCGATGATCGGCTCGCCCGCGAGGTCGCGCAGACACGCCGAACTCGGCTCGGACAGACGATGGGACGCGCCGGCGGCCAGCAGCAGCCGCTCATGCATCACGAGAGTCGCCTCCACATGGGTGGAGTCGGCGGCTGCCCGGCCGATGCCCAAGTCAATGCGCCCGGCGCGCAGGGCTTGCGCCTGCTCATCGGAACTCAAGGTGTGCAGCTCGAAATCGACGCGGGGACGTCGCCGCCGGTACTCGGCAAGCACGCGTGGCATGACCTCATAGGCAACTGAGTCGACGAATCCCACTCGAAGCGTGCCGGTCTGGCCTCCTCGGCGCTGTTCCATCAGGCGTTCCACACCGTCGGCAGCAGCCAGCAGGCGCACGGCCTCGGGATAGAGGAACTTCCCCGCATCGGTGAGGGTCACACGCCGGGTGCTGCGGTCGAAGAGCGCTGTGTCGAGCTCCCGCTCGAGCAGCCGGATCTGCTGGCTCAGAGGCGGCTGGGACATCAGCAGCCGATCGGCGGCACGACCGAAGTGCAATTCCTCCGCCACGGTCGTGAAGTAGCGCAGGCGCCGTAAGTTCACATTGCAATTATATGTATTGAGTCTGAATCGATCGAATATTGATACTTTGCCTCACCGAGAGAGCTGTTTAGGCTCGTACGGTGATGACGGGAATCGCCCGCCGGATCCGGCGTCGGCCACCTCGGTACTCGGCGGCGGCGTTGGCCTGGAAGGGCCTCCGTGGCACGAGCTGGCCACGCGTCTGGCGTGACACCGATCTGAAGCGTTCCTACGACGCGGTGGTGATTGGCGGCGGTGTGCACGGCCTGGCCACCGCCTACTACCTGGCCCGCAACCACGGCATCAAGAACGTCGCCGTGCTCGACAAGGCCTATCTCGGCAGCGGCGGCTCGGGCCGCAACACCGCCATCATTCGCTCCAACTACCTCACCCCGGCCGGCGTGGCCTTCTATGACCGGTCAGTGCAGCTCTACAGCTCGATGGCCGTCGACCTGAACATCAATGTGATGTTCAGCCAGCGCGGCCACTTGACCCTGGCTCACTCCGACAGCTCCCTGCGCACCATGCATTGGCGGGCCGAGGTCAACAAGCTGCAGGGCGTCAACTCCAGCGTCATCGGTCCCGACGAGATCAAGAAGGAGGCTCCGAGCCTGGACACGTCCGATCACCCTCGCTACCCGATCCTGGGGGCGCTCTACCACCCGCCCGGCGGCGTGGTACGTCATGACGCAGTGGTGTGGGGCTACGCCCGCGCCGCCGACCACATGGGCGTCGAGATGCATCAGAAGACTGAGGTCACCGACATCATCTGCACTGGCGGCGAGGGTCCCGACGGCAAGGGTGCCGGAGGCCGCGTGACTGGCGTCCGCACCAACCGAGGCGACATCTCTACACCGGTCGTGGTCAACTGCACCGCTGGCTGGGCATCGCTCATCTCCGCCATGGCAGGCATTCGCCTGCCCATCACCACCCATCCCCTGCAGGCCGCGGTCACCGAACCGGTGAAGATGTTCCTGCCCACCGTGGTGGTGTCGGGGTCGCTGCATGTGTATGTGAGCCAGACCGACCGGGGCGAGCTCGTGTTCGGTGCTGCGGTCGACCCGATCGCCAACTACTCGACGCGCGGCTCGCTCGAATTCACCGAGGGGCTGGCCGGTCATGTGCTCGAGCTCATGCCGGGAATCTCGCGCATGCGCCTGCTGCGCCAGTGGTCGGGGCTGTGCGATATGACGCCCGACTACTCGCCGGTGATGGGCTTCACGCCCATGGACGGCTTCCTGGTGGACGTCGGCTGGGGCACCTACGGATTCAAGGCGGCCCCGGTGTCGGGTGAGCAGATGGCCGAGGCGGTGGCCACCGGCAAGACACCCAAACTGATCGAGGCCTTCGCCCTGAGCCGCTTCGACAGCGGCGAGCTAGTGGGCGAAAAGGGCGCAGCGGCGGTGGGTCACTGATGCATCGAGCAATTGACCCCAGTGCCGTGAATGTGACCGCCGCCGCCATTGCGATTGTGGTGGGTCACTGATGCTGGTCGTGCCTTGCCCTCACTGCGGCCCGCGCAACTCGGCCGATCTCCGGTACGGAGGCGAGTCACATGCTCGCCCCGACCCCAACACGGCGTCCCCTTCGCAGTGGCGGAGCTACCTGTACCTGCGCGACAACCCGGCCGGGTGGTTGCGCGAGACCTGGTACTGCGCGTCGGGTTGCCGCCGGTGGTTCACAATCGAGCGCAACACCGCGACCAGCGAGTTTCGTGATCCGCCGCTGCCGGGTGACAAGCGAGGCGGTGCGGCATGACGATGAGCCGGCAGGGCGTCCAGCCCACCGAGGTGATCGACCGCGCCGCCAAGCTGCGGTTCAGTTGGAACGGCAAGCGGTTCAGTGGGTTCGAAGGCGACACGATCGCCTCGGCGCTGGCCGCATCGGGCGTAGGAGTCTTCTCGCGTTCGATGAAGTACCACCGTCCCCGGGGGATCCTCACGGCCGACTACTGGGATCCCAATCTGATGGTCCAGGTAGGCGACGATCCGAACGTCAGGGCAGGCCATCGCTTGCTGGAAGCCGGCATGGATGTCCGCTCGCAGAATGCGTGGCCGTCGCTGAACCGTGACCTAAAGGCGGTGAACGGTCTTCTGGGGCGCTTCCTGTCGGCAGGCTTCTACTACAAGACGTTCATGCGCCCGCAGTGGCTCTGGCCCACCTACGAGCGGGTGCTCGCCACATTCGCGCCGGGCGGCAAGATCGACATTGACACCCCTCACGGCTATCACGACAAGCGCTACACCCATCCCGATGTGGTGGTGGCCGGCGCCGGGCCAGCCGGCATCGAAGCAGCTCTGTCTGCGAGCGAGGCCGGCGCCGGGGTGCTGCTCGTCGAGCACGAGCATGCGGTGGGCGGCCATCTCCGTTATTCGAGTGACGCCGCCGACCGAGCTGCGCTGGCTGAGCTGCGAGCGGCGCTCGAATCCTCTGATATCGAGGTGTTGACCGATTCGACGGTCACCGGTCGGTATGAGGACAACTGGCTCGGCATCTGCCAGCGCAGCCACCCGATCGCGGTAGAACGGCTCATCAAGGCCCGGGCCAAGACCCTGGTCGTGGCTCCCGGACTCATCGAGCGGCCCTACGTCTTCGATGGCAACGACCGGCCCGGTGTCATCACGTCGGGAGCGGCCCGGCGCCTCATCAATCTGTGGGGAGTGAAGCCGGGTGAGCGGGCGGTGGTGTTCACCGCCAACTCCGATGGCGATGCGGCTGCGACCGACCTGGAGCGGGCCGGGGTGGAGATCGCAAGCGTGATCGACGGCCGCGACGGTCGCCGAGTCAGCGCAACTCAGGGCTCTGCGCGGGCGGTCAATGCCGTGATCGCCGACGCAGGGCTTGCCAGCAACCGGCGCATCGATGCCGACCTGCTGGTTGTGGCCGCCGGCTGGACCGCCCCGACCTCACTGCTCAACATGGCGGGCGACCGTCCCGTCTACGACGCAACCGCGGCTCGGTTCTTCCCATCCGACCCACCGAGCAACGTCCTGGCAACAGGGGGCATTGCCGGCGACGGAAGTCTTGACCAACTTCGTTCCCATGGCGCCGCTACCGGCCGCCTCGCAGCGGCCCGAGCCGCGACCGTGCGCCATTGCCTGCAGGCCCGCACGACCAGAGCCCTCCCGGCGGCAGGCGATGAGCCCGCCTGGGCGCCCGACGAACGGGCAGCGCTGGACCGTGACGCCCATCCCGAGCTGTACCGCTCCGACACCCACGGCATGGTCGACTACTCCGAGGACGTCAGCTCCAAGGACCTCGTCGCCGCCACCAAGGAGGGGTACGACTCGGTCGAGCTAGCCAAGCGATTCACGACGGCCACGATGGGACCCTCGCAAGGCAAGCTGGAGACGGTCAACACCGTCGCGGCGATCGCCGAGGCGCGGGGCGAGACGATCGCCGAGGTCGGCACCACGGTGTGGCGACCCCCCTATGCACCCCTCACGCTCGGTGCGCTGGCCGGCCGGGTGTTTGAGCCGCTTCGTGTCTCGTCCATCCATCCGTGGCATGAAGCCAACGGCGTAACCACCATTCAGGCCGGCCAGTGGATCCGCCCGGACCACTACGGCGACCCCGCCGCCGAAGTGCGCAATGTCCGTGAGAACGTCGGGCTCATCGATGTCACACCGCTGGGCAAGCTCGACTTGCGCGGCCCCGACGTCCCGAAGCTGCTCAGCCTGCTGTATGTCAACAAGTGGATGAAGCTGGACGTGGGCCGGGTTCGCTACGGAATGATGTGCGCTGAAGACGGAGTGGTACTCGACGACGGTGTCACCGGACGCCTTGGCCCCGAGCACTACGTGATGTCCACCACCAGTTCGGGCGCGGGCGGCGTGTGGGAATGGGTGGAGAATTGGCTCCAGACCGAACGGCCCGACTGGCAGGTCCATGTGACCCCGGTGACCACCGCCTACGCCAGCATCAACGTGGCCGGCCCCAAGTCGCGCGAGCTCATGAACCGGGTCACCAAAGGCGCGGACCTTTCACCCGAGGCCTTCGGTTACATGACGGTCCGTTCGGCCACAGTCGCCGGCGTTTCGGGCTGCTTCATGTGGCGCATCGGCTTCACCGGCGAGCTCTCGTTTGAACTGCACGTGCCCGCCGGGCACGGATTACACGTGTGGGAAGCCCTCATGGACGCTGGCAGCGACCTCGGCATCGGGCCATTCGGTCTGGAAGGTCAGCGCATCATGCGTCTCGAGAAGGGCCACTTCATAGTGGGCCAGGACACCGACGGACTGACCTTGGCGCCCAGCACCGGGATGGGCGGGCTGATCAAGCTGGACAAGGACGACTTCGCCGGCAAGCCCGAGCTCGTCTGGGCGGCTGACCGGCGCCTTCCCCAGATCGTGGCCATACAGCCCGACAACCCGACCATCGTCCCCGACGAGGCCTGCCAGATCGTGCGAGGAGACTCCAACGAGATCCTGGGCCGGATTACTTCGGCGCGGTTCTCGCCCACGCTCAACCGGTCGATCTGCCTTGGGCAGGTGGAGCCGGAGTTGGCGGTCGGCGGCACCAAGCTGACGGTTCTGCTCACCTCCGGCGAACGCATCAGCGCCACCGTGATCGACCATCACGCTCACTTCGACCCGGCAGGGGAGCGTCTCCGTGGCTGACGATCCATCACTTGAAAGCCCAGTGTTCGAAAGCCCGGTTGTGGCGAACTATCCGATGTCGAGCGGCGGCGACCTGACGCTCGCAGACGTCAGTGCCACCACCAAGTGGCTCGTTCGGGCCGATGCCGACGGGCCCGCAGCCGATCAGCTCGGCGCGGCGTTCGGAACATCGCAGGTCGCAGCGGGCGGCGCACTCGTGCTGGGATCCCGGCCCTGCGAGTGGATTGTGCTGGGGACATCTGAAGAGGTGTCTGCGGCGGTCACCGGGCTCGAACAGCTCGAAGGCCTCGACGCTTCGGACTTCGTATCGGCGCTGGACTGGACGCACGGACGGGCGTTGTTCCGGGTAACCGGCCGCGGCGCAGCCCGCATGCTCGAAAAGGTGTGCAGCCTCGACTGGTCCGATCCCATGACACCCGACGGCGCCGTCGCGTCGGCTTCGGTGGCCAAGGTCACCTGCGACATCGCCCGCAACGACGCCGACGGCGCGCCCTCCTACCTGATCTTCTGCGATCGGTCTTTCGGCCAGTACCTGTTCGACGCCCTGATTGACGCCGGTGACGAATTCAGCGTCTCCGTCGTCGCTGCCGCGACCTAAGGCAGCCACGGGACGTTCCGATCTTCCAAGGTCGCTCGTCTTGCATGCCTCTACTGAGAGGAAAGGGCCGCTACTCAGATTAGATATCGACGGGCGATCCGTGCTAAGGTCCTGGGAGACCCGGGGCACTCGCTGGCGAGGATTCTGGGGCGATTCTGAGGCGTTACCGTTCGTTTGAACTCAGTAACCAGCCAAACAGGGGGAACAATGGCCACCGATATTGAGGCGTTCGTCGGTGCAGACGGGCGAGAAGAGCAGATCGCCGAAGTCGAGGCCCGCATTGAAGCGGACGGCATTCGGTACCTGTACTGCCAGTTCGTTTCGGTCACCGGCCGGATCATGGGCAAAGGCATTCCCGCCAAGCACTTCGGGATGATCGCCCGCAAGGGCTTTCAGCTGGTCTATGGCTCCACCGCGAACCTGTTCATCGACCGCCACGGCAACTACATCGGTTACGGCCCCGAGGCCCGCGAGCTCGTCGGCATCGGCGAGCCCGAGACGTTCATGCCGCTGCCGTGGGATCCCAAGACGGCCCGTGTCTGGTGCACGCTGTTTCGGGGCCGCGAGGAAGAAGTGGACGGCGGCGCCTTCCTCACCTCCGACTGCCGTGGCAACCTGAAGCGGCTCCACGCGCAGTTCGAGGCCAAGCACGGGCTGCACCTGCGAGCCGGCTGCGAGCCCGAGATGATGTGGCTCAAGACCGACGCCGACGGCAAGCCGACCGTCGAGGGCATGACCAAGCCGAACTGCTATCACATCGACCAATTCGCGGAGCTGCAGCCGATCATCCACAAGGTGATCGAGTACTGCGAGGCCATGGGACTCGAAATGATCCAGGGCGACCATGAGGACGCCCCCGGCCAGCTCGAGCTGAACTTCCAATTCGACCGGGCCGAGCTCACCGCCGACCGGCTCACCACCTATCGCCAGGTGTGCAAGCAGGTCGGCCGCGAGATGGGCGCGTTCCCGTGCTTCATGCCCAAGCCGTTCATGGGCGTGTCGGCCAATGGCTGCCACCACAACATCTCGCTGTGGGATGCCGAGGGCAACAACAAGTTCATGCCCGAAGGCGACAACCCTCAGCTGCCCGGTCCCGTCGGCATGAAGGCGATCGGCGGCATCCTCGAGCACGTCCGAGGTCTCACCTGCCTCAGCGCGCCGACGGTCAACTCCTACCGGAGGCTGTGGGACACAGGCTTTTGGGCGCCCGTCTTCGCAGACTGGGGCTTCCAGAATCGCACGACCGCCCTGCGGATCAGCGCGCCGGGTCGCTTCGAGTACCGAACGGCCGACAGCTCGGTCAACCCGCACCTGTCCTTCGCGGGGCTCTTGATGGCCATGGACGACGGCCTCGACCGCAGCCTCGACCCGGGTCCGCCCGAGGAGCGCAACATCTATGAGGCCGTGGAGTCGGGCAAGGACGTGCAGAAGATCCCGCTGAACCTGGGCGAGGCGCTTGCGGCGTTCGACGCCGACGAGGTGGTCAAGGCGGCTCTGCCCGGCGAGATGTACAGGGTGTTCATGCACTACAAGACCGACGAGTGGGAGCGGTTCTTGCACACCGTCTCCGACTGGGACGTGGAGGAGTATCTCGACGTCCTGCCCTGACCGCCCGCCTGCTCTGATCCCGCGGGGCTGGCACACGACCCACCAAGACAGAACACACGCACCCACGAAGGGGGTAGCAACATGTGCGGCATAGCCGGAGTGATCCACCGCGACGGAAGCGCCGACATCGGAGCGGAACTCACCGCGATGCTCCAATCGATGAAGCACCGGGGGCCGGATTCCACCGGCTACGCGGTGTACGGGCCGGCCGACGACCTCGTCGTCATCCGGTTCGTGCTGGCCGAGCCCAACAACAGCGCCGGCTTCGGCATGGCCGAGCGCCTCGAACGCAACCGGGCCGAAGTGGAGAGTCGCCTGGCCAAGATCGGTGCCGAGGTAGCCGCCGTCACCGGCGAGACCGGTTACGCGTTCCGGGCCACAATCCGCTACGGCGGCGATCTCAAGGCCCTGGCCGACTACCTCGAGGACGTGCCCGGCTGCGAGGTGCTATCGCTGGGCAGCTCGCTGGAGATCATCAAGGACCTGGGCGACGCTGCAACGGTGAGCGACCAGTACAACTTGGGATCGTTCCGTGGTACTCACGGCATCGGTCATGTGCGCATGGCCACCGAATCCCAAGTGGACCTGGCCAGTGCCCACCCTTACTGGGCCTACCCGTTCGCGGACGTGGCCGTGGTGCACAACGGCCAGCTCACCAACTACCACCAGTGGCGCCGGCGTCTTGAACAGCATGGCCACCGGTTCCAGAGCGAGTGCGACTCCGAGATCATCGCCGTCTACCTAGCTGAGTACATGTCGAGGGGCCTGTCGCTGGAAACGTCGATGAAGCACAGCCTCGATGAGCTCGACGGCGTATTCACATACGTGTGCGTCACCGGCAACCAGATGGGAATCGCCAAGGACGAAATGGCGGCCAAGCCGTTGGTGCTGTTCGAGTCCGAGCCACTGGTGGCGGTGGCCACCGAGGAAGTGGCCATCCGAGCATTGGTGCATCGCGAGGTGGAAACCCGCGATCCCTACGAGCGAGAGGTGCTGGTATGGCAGGTGTAGGTTCCCGCAGCGGGGTCGCCTATGACGCCCGGGGGCTCGTGGAGCCCCATGCGGAGATGCCCGACAACGTCGAAGTCGACGGTGCCAGGGCCCGATTCGATGCAGCCGATCTGACCATTCGTCAGATCAACATGTTGCTGCGCAAACTCATCTACGACGACGGCATCAGCGACGTGACCGTGCTCAATCCCGCCTCGAAGCACTCGTTGGCGGTAGGGATACTGAAGCGCTGCCGGATTCACTTCGAGGGAAGCCCTGGCTGGTTTGCCTGCGGGCTCATCGACGGCCCTGAAGTGACGATCAACGGCCGTGTGGGCTGGTCGGTGGCGGAGAACATGATGTCGGGCGTCGTCACGATCGAGCGCGGCGCCGGTTCGCTGACCGGTGCAGCCATCCGAGGCGGCGACCTCATCGTGAAGGGCGATGTGGGTGCCCGCACGGGAATCGATCAGAAGGGCGGCACGATCATCGTGCTGGGCAATGTCGGCATCAACACCGGGTTCATGATGCAGCGGGGGCGCCAGATCATCTGCGGCAACGCGGGTCAGCACCTGGGCGACTCCATGTACGACGGCGCCCTCTACGTGGGCGGCAAGGTGGCATCGCTGGGCGTGGACTGCGTGCCCGGCGAGTGGGACGATGCCGACACCGAGTTCATCGAGCGCAAGTTCCGCATCCACTCACTCGGCGATCCGCCCGAATTCCAGAAATTTGTCTGCGGCAAGATGCTGCACAACTACGACTTGCTCGAGCCTTCTGAGCGCAAGCTCGTCATCCACTAGCGAGCGCCAGCTCGCACATCGCGACAGGGCGCCGGCTCGTCGTCAAGCACAGGGAAAGAGACATGGCCGATACGAACGAGGTCAACGTGAGCACCGATGTGCTCGGCAAGAGTCGAATCTTCACCCGCGAGGTCATCAACGACATCCACGTGAAGGCCGAACTCGGCCGCTATCGGATGCGGGGGTTCTCGATCTTCAAGAAGATCCCCCACTGGGACGAGCTGGTGTTCCTGCCCGGAACCCTCACCCGATTCGTGATCGAGGGCTACCGCGAGAAGTGCGACACCTCCACGGTCATCGGCTCTCGCTTCGCAGCCAAGCCGCTCGAACTCGAAATCCCGGTGTACATCACGGGCATGAGCTTCGGTGCGCTGTCGCTGGAGGCCAAGATGGCTCTGGCCAAGGGCGCGTCGATGGCTGGCACCGCCACCTGCTCGGGCGAGGGCGGAATGATCCCGCCAGAGCGCGACCTGTCCACCAAGTGGTACTACCAGGTCATCCAGAGCCGCTACGGCTTCAACCCCCACCACCTGATGCTGGCTGACGCGGTGGAGTTCTTCATCGGCCAGGGTTGCAAGGTTGGTCTGGGCGGCCACCTGATGGGCCAGAAGGTCACCGAGCAGGTTGCTGAGATGCGGTCGCTGCCGGCGGGCATCGATCAGCGGTCGCCGGCCCGCCACCCTGACTGGCTCGGCCCCGACGATCTGTCGCTGAAGATCCAGGAGATTCGCGAAGCCACCGACTACCAAGTCCCCATTCAGCTCAAGCTGGGGTCTGCCCGGGTGTACGACGACGTGCGCATGGCGGCCAAGTGCGGCCCCGACGTCATCTACCTCGATGGTGCCGAGGGCGGCACCGGTGCGGGACCGCATCTGGCCACTGAGGAGACCGGCATCCCGCTGATGGCGGCCATCCCTGAGGCCCGCCGGGCGCTCGAGGATGTGGGCCTCGCCGACGACATCGACCTCGTCGTGGCGGGCGGCATCCGCAACGGCGGCGACGTGGCCAAGTGCTTGGCCTTGGGTGCAGATGCCATAGCGCTGGGCACGGCGGCGCTGATGGCGCTCAACTGCAACAAGGAGATCCCTGGCGTTACCGACTACGAGGGCACGGTCGGCGTGCCCGCGGGCGAGTGCTACCACTGCCACACCGGCCGGTGTCCCGTCGGGGTGGCCACCCAGGATGTCGAGCTGCGCAAGCGCCTCGACGTCGATGAGGCCGCATTGCGGGTCTACAACTTCCTCATCACACTCACCATGGAAGTGCAGATGCTGGCCCGGGCCTGCGGCAAGACCGATGTCCATTCTCTGGAGCCCGAGGACTTGGCCGCGCTCACCTACGAGGCTGCCGCCATGGCCAAGGTGCCGCTCGCGGGCACCGACTACATCCCGGGTGTCAGCGAGGAGCGGAACATGCAAGAGATCCGCGACCTCTTCGACCGCTACGTGATCGACAAGGGAGTGTGATATGTCGCAGACCACGAACGCAGCATCCGCTCACACAGGCGAGAGCTCACGCGAGACCCGCACCGTCGCCATCGACGCCGAAGTCCTGGCGGGGAAGCGGTTTGCCTACCAAGAAGACATGTCGCTGGTCACCGACATAGATCTTCTGGCGGTTACCCCCGGGCACGACATCAACTGGCTCGAGGACATCACACTTCTCGAAGAGGACGGGGTGCCGGCGGTGTTTGACCGCTACTCGAACTCGTTCCTGAAGATTTACTTCGAGATCCCGCCCGGCCGCGAGGACGAGATCGCCCGCAAGGTGCTCATGAAGCACCTCATCGAGGGCAACAGCTACGGCATCACCCTCAAGGACATCCATTGCAAGTTCCCGCAGGTGGAGCTGGGGCCGTGGGTCGAAGAATCGCGGATCGTCGGCACCGACTGGCGCAAGCCGGTGCTGGAGGGCTGGACAGCCCCCGGCGGCCACTGAGCCGTCACTCAGAGAAGCCACTCAAAGAGACTGAACCGAGGAGGCTGCGGTTATGGCACTGCCGACCAGGGCCCGCTTTGTCATCATCGGCGGAGGCATTCACGGCCTGTCGACAGCTTGGAACCTTGCCCGCGATCTGCGATCGTCGGGACGGGGATCGGGCGACGACATCGTCGTCATCGACAAGACCGGCGTAGGCGCGGGCGCCTCGGGCATCGCCTGTGGCGTGATTCGCAACAACTACTTCCAGCCGGCCATGCGAGAGCTCATGGCCCACTCGGTGGACGTGTGGGACAGCGACCCTGACGCGTTCTCGTATCACCCCGTGGGGTACATGCAGATCAGCCATGAGGCGATGCGCTCCGACGTGGCGTCGATCCACGCGCAGCAAGAGGCCATCGGCTACTCGTCCACGTTCGTCGAGGGTGCCGAAGCCTCGGCCACCTACATGCGTGGGATCTTCGATGACTGGCAGGCACAGGGCATCACCAGCGTCCTGCACGAGCACCGGGGCGGGTATGCCAACAACATGGCCTCGCTCAAGGGGCTGCTCGGCAAGGTCGAAGCCGAGGATGTCAACGTCGTCGGCGGCGTGACCGTGACCGGGTTCGACCAGGACAACTCTGGGGCGGTCACCGCCGTCCTCACCGATCAGGGACCCGTGGCGTGCGATCACGTCGTGGTGGCGGTGGGACCGTGGGTGCAGAAGATCTGGGCGATGCTGGACCTGCCGACGACAACCGACGTTCTCGCCAGCGACGGCCAACTGCACAGCCGTCCGACGTGGACTTACATGTGCCTGCAGGAAGGCACGCTCACAGTCGACCCCGGCTTTCTCACCGACAATGAAGGCAACATGCCGCCGGTGGTGCACATCGACACTGATGCGCCCCTGTACGACGCCGACGGGCTCGTCACCGAAGGGCCGTGGGGCATCTACTACAAGCCGGACTTCAACTTCGGCGGCATCCAGGGCGGCTATATGCCTTACGTCGTGGATAAGCCGTCTGCCGAGGTGGCCGTCGACCCGTACGGGCCCGACTCGCCCGACTTCGTAGTGGGTGGCGACTTCTACCGCACTTGGACCGCTGCGTTGGCCCACTGCCACAAGCGCTTCGAGGGCAAGACCCACCTCATCAGCGACGAGCCTTCAGGGGGGATCGGCAGCTTCTCGCCCGACAACTTCCCTGTGTTCGACACCTTCTGCGACAACGCCTACTTCATTGCCGACTCCAATCACGGCTACAAGATGATCGGCGTGGGTGCGCTGGTGGCCAAAGAGCTGCTGAGCGAGCCTCAGGCACTGCTCGAGCCGTTCCGCTATTCGCGCTACGCCGAGGGCCGGCTCCACCCGGTGAGCAACTCGCCGTACCCTTGGAGCTAGCCGCTGCCGGAGACGGCTAGGCGCGGGCGCTCGACCCATCGCCTACTGCGCCATTCCACCGCGCGGTCAGCATTGTGCTTGAGGGTGCGTCAAGAAATACGCAACGTGTGTCACGATGCGGGTGTGGGTCGTCGCATCGACATCGATGAACTCGTCGGCGCAGCCGAGATCGCTGAGCGGCTCGGTGTCAAGCGCCTCCAGGTTGTGCATGACTGGCGTCGGCGTCATGCGGAATTCCCGCGGCCAGTGGTGGCAGTCTCGCGGACACTCGTCTGGTACTGGCCGGAGGTACGCCGATGGGCGATCCAGACCGGTCGCCTCAGCGGCGACGAGGAAGTCGCTGTCACAGGGCCTCGTGACAATGGAGCACCGAACAACGATGGCGTCGCCATGACAGCGTGACAGGAGGCATTCATGAAGACAGCGACTGCCGCGCCAGTTGATCTGGCCAGCGAGCTAGATGGCCTTCACCAGCTTCTCTACCGGCGCGGAGGAATTCGCCCTTCGAACGCTGCGGTCGATGAACTCACGAAGTTGCTGTTGTTGAAGATCGCAGCCGAGCGCGAACCAGACGCCACGATTGCCAACTTCGGAAGGCTCGGATCCATCTTGGACGATATTCGGCTCGGCGGAGACGAGAGCGTCCAGCTGGCCAAGGCGGCATTCCGAGTAGCGAACAGCCTGCCGTCCCTCGGCGCACGCTTGCCAGACGGCGAGTTTCAGAGTGTCTGGCCTCTGGATGAGCCCCTTCGAATCTCACGATCAGATGTGCTCGCGGAGGCCCTGCGCATCCTTGGGAGCATTGAATTCGGTGTTGTCGGTGCATACGACCCCTTGGGCACGGCCTTCGATGTCTTCCTCCGAGGCAGGTACGAGCACGCGGGAGGCCTCGGGACCTACCTGACGCCAGAAGGCATTGTTGATCTCATGGTGAACGTTGGCTTGGAACTCCTTGGGGCTGCTGAATTCGAGGGCGCCGGTTCAACCCTCATGGGTGACCGTGCTGTGGCAGCGGCCGCTTCCTGGTTGGTCTAATTCACGAGGCTCGGAGGCGTGGGCTCTACGAGAATTGGCTTGAGAATGGTCGCCGGCTGTTCGGAGCGGACCAGTCTGCGTCGTCGGTGGCGATGGCCCGTGTGAATCTCATGGCAGCAGGGGTTGGCGCGCCCGAGGTGTTGGTCGTGGGCGACTCGATCACAGATCGGCAGGTATCTCGACGGTGTGGTGAGTTCTCGTTGATTCTGACCAATCCCCCGTTTGGTGACAAGAAGTACGACTCGGCCGAGGGAATCGAGCGGGCTGCCTTGTACATTCCAAAGTTGGCAGGATCCCCGCGGATCGACCCCGCGCTCGCATTCGTGGCTCGATGTGTCGAGCTTCTCGCGCCGGGTGGCGTCGCAGGAATCATTCTTCCCGATGGCGTCGGTGACGGCCGAGCGATGCGACAGCTTCTTCTCGAAGAAGCACGACTTGACCTGCCGCTCAGCGTGGAGGGGGTGATCAGTCTCCCGGCGGTCACTTTTGCTCCCGCTGGCACTACTGCGAAGACCAGCGTGACCTTTCTTCGCAAGTCGGCATCAGAGCCGAAGAAGTACGTGTTTCTTGCGCGTGCTGACCACGTTGGATTCGTCATGAGCAAGGGTTCTCCAGCGCGAGATCCAAACGGCGATGACCTTCCCGGGCTCACGACCGAGATCCGGCAATTCGTCACCGATCCATATTCTTGGCGACCGTCAGGGCAGGTAGCCAGGAGACGGTTTGCCGAGATGACGTGCCTCGACGCCTCAACCCTCGACGAAGATGCAGAGGTCGCTCGCGCTTCGCTCAAGGACGCCGGGGGTTTCGAAGCGCGGACAATTCTGCACTTCGAAGGCAAGCGTCGTACGCGCCTCGCTGGCGACGTGCCGTTCGTGTCGGTCCTGCATGTGGACGAACTCGGCACAGTCGACTGGCATCTTGCGCGCATCCATAGGCCCGTGACCGCAGGCCAACTTGCAGAGCCCGGCGAGTTGCTCGTTTCGCTGCTCAACCCGCGCAAGTTCAGAGCTGCAGTAGTTCCTGCATGCATCGGTCGGGTCCAGTGTTCGGCAGAGTTTGGGGTATATCAGCCAGACATCGATCCCTATGCGGCCTTGGTGCTGCTCCAGCATCCGTTGGTTCGTCGGCAGATCGCCCCATTGGGCCGAGGTACATCGAGTTCACGACGCCGCATCGATGCCGAGGATGTGCTGTCGCTCATGCTCCCGCCATTCGACCACACCTGGACATCACGAGTTGGAGAGACTGCGAGAGGTCACTTTGACCACATTGCGACCGCGAAGGGTGGATTGCGTGATCTGTATGTGCGCCTACAGAAAACGAGTTTCCAGCTTCCGGCGTGATCGTCCCGAGGGATGAGGGGAGAAGGGGCCATGGCGTCGATTGCTGCTCGCTTGGCGCAAGTAGCGACTACGGCACCGAGCATCTGCCTGGGTTCGGATCCCAGTGATCGACCTCGAGATAGTCCACGCCTCTGATGTCCAATTGAATCGCTCGAAATGCAAGCGGAAGCGCAATGTCGCCGCTCTGGTTCGTAGCGACATCGGAATTGGGCCCAGCACGGCGGATGGAGTTGGAAGTTTCCTGACGACTGCTTCTCAGCCCACGTTCTGACAACGTTGCAGAAGACCTCATCATGCGGGGTTTCAACAACTCACACGCGGACCCGGACCGGAAATTCCTCGCCTTTCTCAAGTGTGTCGAACAGGCCGAAGTAAATCGCGGGGTTGCTCAGGTAGGTTTCGACGGCCGACGAAGTGTCCAGCTTGTTGTTCCAGCGCGGCTTGTCGACCCCGCCGAGTGTGCTCGCGATCTTGATCTCGGAACCGTCGGCGAGATCTGCTCCCTTGCCTCGGCTGCCTCGGCCCCGTCCCGGAATTCCAGAGACCAGGCTCACGAGGTGTTGGCCGAGGTATCCAGAGTCGATCTGTGCTGACTGGCCGGTGATGTGCTGCCAGCGCACGAGCTGGCGGTATTGGCCGATCACGGCGTCCTCGATGAACGACTTGGCTAGGCCACCACGCACTTGTTCATTCAAGTCTGCGACGGACGGCTCATGATCCACGGGGCGAAGCTAGCCCACTACTACATGGCTGATCTCAAGGAACGACGGGGCCCCGTGCGAGTCGAGGCAACGGCCAGTGCGACAGGGGTTTTCGAGGCGGAGGCTAGGCGCGGGCGCTCGGCCCGTAGGACAGGTGCATGAGGTCGCCCTCGGCGAAACGCGAGGGGCGCAATGCCCGGGTGTCGATCGCCGGAGCGTCACCCACCTGGTCGACGCCGAGCACGCGTGCGGCCATGATCTCGCCGAGCGCCGGTGAGAGCTTGAGCCCGTGCCCAGAGAGGCCCACGGCCAGGTAGAGGCCGTCCACCGGGGCGATCTCATTCGCCCAACCGACGATGGGGTGGTAGTCCGGCGACACGTCGTAAGCACCGCTGGTGACGCTCACGGTGGATGCAACCGACATCTCGGGAAGGCGTTCGCCGATGGCTGCTTGGAGGCGCACGTCGTGAGCTGAGTGATCAGCCTCCGTTGCCTCGGCCAGTGGATCGGCGACCACGGGCATCTCGGGCGGGTAGGCCACGGCCACGATGTGGCGTCCCATGTCGGGGCGGATGACCAAATTGGAGTTGCCGTCGGTGATGCATGTGCCCAGCGCCCGGGCCCCTGGGCGCTGTTCGAGCACCGCCATTTCGAGCCGTCGCCGCTCGACGGGAACGTCCACGCCGAGCGGATCGAGCAGGTCGCGCGCCCATGCCCCCGTTGCGGCGACGACGACAGATGCCCGGATCTCGCCCGCGGCGGTAGCGACGCCAGTGACGGCACCGCCCGAGGTGGTGATCCCTTCCACGGCGAGCGGCGCCAGCACGTCAGCGCCGGCTGCAGACGCTGCTGTGAGCCAACTCAACACCATTTTCGTGACGTCGATGTAGCCGCCGTCAGGTTCGTAGGCACCCCCCGCGAGGCCGTCCGCGTTCACGAGGGGTTCGATCTCGGTGATCTCGCTGCCCACGACGAAGCGGGTGTCGACGCCGAGGCCCTGGCCGAGATCGATGTTGTACCGGAGCCCTTCGAGTTGGTCCTCGACGACCAGCAGCATGTAGCCGAACCGGGCGTAGCCGGGATCGCCGTAGCCCACCTCGGAACTCCAGTTCTGAATGCAGTAGAAGCCCCGCTGAGCGATGCGCACCATCAGCTCGTTGGAATAGTGCTGTCGGATCTGGCCGAACGTCCGGCCCGAGATGCCCCCAACGGGCGCCCGAGCATCGACGATGGCCACTCGCAAGTCCGAGTGCCGGGCGAGCTGGTAGCCGATGCTGGCACCGGTGACCCCGGCGCCGATTACAACGACATCGACTTTGGTTGGGATCGCCCTCACAGCTCCGCCTTTCAACGCAATTTCTGGACGCGGCCCTCCGGCGTGCCCAGCCGATCAGCCCGAGTCGGCCAGATAGGACTCGAGCGAGTCATCGAGCGCGTCCTCCCAGGGCGTGTGGTGCACGGGAGCCTGCGTGCCCGTCACCGGCGAGGTATGGCCGTGGTCGCGGTAGCCGAGGATCGACTGTTTCTTGTGCTTCTTCCAGTCCTTGAACATCTTGTTGATGAGCGGTGTGTTCGGGTCGGGACAGTCGGTCTGGTCGAGAAGGTCCTGGGTGTAGTCGCCTTGGAAATCGATGGCGCCGTAGTCGTCGGGCACCTCGTCTTCCGCGGCCTGGAAGTCATCAATCCAGCGGGCTTGGGTGTCGGCGTCGGGCAGCTCGATGCGGCGCAGAATGACGTCACGGGCGTACCAGGTCTGGGCGTCGAACATGTTGAACGTGTACCACTGGTCCTGCATCCCCAAGTACAGCATCCGGTTCTCGGGCTGGAACACCACACCCCGGTAGAGCATTGACGAAGCGAGCCGGTTGGCGGTCTTCAGCCGCAGGTCGTCGTCGATGAACGGGAAGTGGTGGAGGTAGCCCGTGCAAGAGACGATGGCGTCAATCTCGGCGCTGGTGCCGTCGGTGAAATGCACCGTGCGACCGTCCACGTGGGTGAGGATCGGCTTTTCGGTGATGCCCTCGGGCCAGTCGAAGCCCATCGGCCCGCTGCGCGACGAGCAGATGACCGACTGCGCCCCGTACTTCCACAGTTGTGATGCAACGTCCTCGGCCGAGTAGCTCGACCCGATGACGAGCACAACGCGGCCTTCGAACTGCACGGCGTCACGGAAGTCGTGGGCGTGCAGAAGGGTGCCCCCGAACGTCTCATACCCGGGGTAGTGGGGCATGTTGGGCGTCGAGAAGTGTCCGGTGGACACCACGACCCAGTCGAAGTCCTCACTGGTGGTGACGGCCGTGCCGTGATTGTGCGTCGTCACCGTGAAGCCGTCGCCGGTGGACGACCGGCTGACGCGCCGCACTGATTGGTTGAACCGGACCTTGTCGCGGATGCCGCTGCGGTTGGCGCGGCCGATGATGTAGTCGTAGAGCACCTCGCGGGGCGGGAACGACGCAACCGGCTTGCCGAAGTGCTCTTCGAAGCCGTAGTCGCCGAACTCCAGGCATTCCTTGGGACCGTTGGACCACAGGTAGCGGTACATGCTCCCGTGGCACGGCTCGCCATGTTCATCGAGCCCGGTACGCCAGGTGTAGTTCCACAGTCCGCCCCAGTCGTCCTGCTTCTCGAAGCAGACGAGCTCGATGTCCGCGGCCTGTGTCGAGTTGTCGCTGGCGAACGCATGCAGCTGCGAGAGTCCGCATGGCCCCGCGCCGATGATGGCTACCCGTGTCATATCTGAATCCCCCCTGTGATTAGATGTTTATACAACGAGAGTAGAACACCGCTCAGTCTTGCATCCCCGTGCAGGGTTGCAAGACACGCTTGTCCGGGTTGTTCGGCCTAGGCGAGACCGCGGACCCGGGACTTGTCGGGATCGTAGAACGGGTACCGCACTACCTCGGCACTGATGCGCTTCTCGTGGCCGTCCAGCTTGCCCACCTCGACGGCTGTGCCGATCTCGTTGTAGGGCAACGTCATGCGGCACAGCGCGATGTTCTTCCGCAGGATGGGAGAGATGGTGCCGCTGGTGATCTCACCGACGTGGTTGCGCCCCATGTACACGCCGTCGCCAAGCCCCGCCGGCTCGCCCCCTTCAAGTTCTAGGCCCACCAGCCGCCTCTGGGGGTTGTCGCGCCGGTCGAACAGGGCATCGCGCCCAATGAAGTCGTCTTCCTTGGTCTTGAGCGGGACCGTGAAGCCGATCCCCGCCTCATAGGGGTCGGTCTCGTCGCAGAACTCGTAGCCGGCGAAGATCAGCCCGGCCTCGATGCGCAGCATGTCGAGCGCAGTCAGGCCCATGGGCACGAGCCCGTGCGGTGTGCCCGCCTCGAAGATGGCGTCCCACACTGCCGGGGCGTCGGAGGGGTGGCAGAACACTTCGAAGCCGAGTTCGCCGGTGTAGCCCGTGCGTGAGACGACGATCGGGATGCCGTCGTGGTCCCCGATCCGCGCAATCGCGAACCGGAACCAGCCCAGCTCCTCCACGGTTGGCTGGTCGGGGCGCGTCCAGATGACCTCGTCGAGTATGCGGCGGCTGTTGGGGCCTTGGACCTGCAGGTTGTGAAGCTGCTCGGTGGAATTGCGCACCCACGCCCGCAGCCCCAGCCGCGCGGCCTGCTCCCGAAGCCAGATGCCGCTGTAGCCGAGCTGGCCGCCGATCCAGCGGAAGTTCTCGCGCGCCAGCCGGAAGACGGTGCCGTCGTCGATCATTCCGCCGGTGGGGTGGCACATAGCGGTGTACACGACCTGCCCGTCAGCCAGCTTGCGTACGTTGCGGGTGACGCACGTCTGCATCAGCATCTCGGCGTCGGGTCCGGTGACCTCGTACTTGCGCAGCGGCGACAGGTCGATGGCCGCTGCGGCCTGCCGGCACGCCCAGTACTCCTCGACGGCGCCGTGTGCCGTGTAGTGGTCGGCCAGCCAGTAGCCGCAGTACTCGCTGAAGCTGCGCGTCAACTCGGACGTGCGGGCGTGGAATCCGGTCTCTTTGGTCAGTTGGGCCTCGGAGTCCGCGGTCATTCTGATCGCCGTCGCTTTCTTGAACATGTTGGCTGCGGGGTACACCCGCACCGCGATGTCGGTGGGGTTCCAGCCGTTCGCAGCGTCGACATCGCACGGACACGAGGTGCTGACGCACACCAAGTCCTCCAGCGCCCGCAGCAGCACATAGTCGCCAGGGCGCGACCACGGCTCGTCGAGGTAGATCTGATTCGCGTCATCCACCTGGGTGTTGTAGAAGAAGTTGATCGCCTCCCAGCCCCGCCGTGCAGCGACTCCGAAGGGATCGAGGACCCCGTTGATGTTGTCGGTGCAGTTGATGTGGCCGGGGTAGCCCATCTCCTCGTAGTAGCGGGCGTTGCAGGCAGTGTTGAAGGTGTCGTGGCGGCCCACCGTGTCCTGAACCACTTCGACAAGCGGCGCCATCTTGGCGTTGAAGAACTTCGAGTACAGGCCAGGTGCCGGGCAGCTCGCTCCCATGAGGGAGCGGGTGATGGTGGCGTCGAGGCCGAGCTCGGAGCCCGCTTCGAGGTCCGCCACTGCGAAGCACTGGAAGTCCGAGCACTGCCGTCCCTCCATGTCCACTACTTGGAACCAGTCGCCCTTGGACACGTGGTAGGCGCGAGCTGTGCTGGCCAGCACGATGAAGTCCTGGCTGGGGTCGGCCAGCGGTGTCGGCAGCAACGGCTCGGCGTCAGCGCCAGCAGGTTTGATGCGGTGGACGTAGGCGATCAGATCGGTGGGCGGAGCACCGCCATGAGCAGACATGGCGCCTCCAGGCGCGGACACCACGCAGGCGATGTCGGCATGCGCGACCACGCGGGCGCTGCTGCCCGCAGGAGCGTCGCCGTCGAAGAGTCTTCGTGGCGTTGCGGCCTGTATGGCGGCCATGTCGATGCCAACACGCTCGAGCCCGGCCCGCACCCGGCGCGCGTCGTGCAGTGCCGCCGAAAGGATGCCCACAGCGGCCCGCTCGTCCGACCGACCATGTCGCCCGTTGTCACTTCCGGCTGCTGGTTCCAGCAATCCGGGGTCTGAATGCCCGTCGGCGTCGAAGGCCACCAGCTCGCACGGCTGTCGGCCTTCAGGATCGACGACTTCCAGCTCGTCGTCGGCGTCGAGTGCCAGCACAGTCGCGCCGCCGCCCGTCACTCGGTAACGCTCCACTCCCGGTCCGAGCGTCATCAGTCCCGGCACCAGCACACTTGGCTGTTTGGCTGCGAGCATGGCTCTTGCTACCTCGGCATCGGCCTGATCGGTGTTCGGGCTCCCCGGCGGTGCAGTTCGACACCTCGCCGCGTCATTGTCGCCGACCCAGTGGTCCCGAGAGCCCTCGACGGGGGGGCTCGCCCGTGTCCGGGTCAGAACCGTCGCTCCCACGGACGCCTGCGAACATGTCCCACACGAGCAGGACGACAGCCACAGCCGAGGCGATGGCCGCAATCCACAGTCCGAGTCCCGGATCGGGACTGCCGATGCCGGAAGGATTGAGAATCTCGCGTACTGCGATTGCGCCTGCGAAACCGGCGCCGATCCACGCCGGGCGCCAGCCGATCTGCACCAGCGCAATGGTCACGATGCAAACGGCAAGGAGGAGCCGTCCTACACCGGCGTTGATGCCGCGCACCGTGTCGGAGCCACCGAATCCAGCGTTGATGTGCCACGGCAAGAACATCGCTGCGCCAGCCACCGCCGAGCACAATTGGGCAATTCGTTTGCGGGCGACTCTCACGTTGTCACGCTAGATCCCGAACGCACGGACAGATGCTGCGTCGCCGGTGGGCGACGCAGCATCAGCCGTGTTGATCTGGATGAGTCTGCCGTCAGGCCACAACCTGGATGCAGATGATGGCGAACACGATGCAGGCGACGGTGAAGGCCACCACCGCCATCTCGACCCGCTTGTCGTGGCCCTGCAGGCCTTGGAACGCAATCTGCTTGCGACGTGCCATCTCAGTCCTCCCGAGCTAGTTGTACTTCTCAGCGAGACGGTCGGCCGCGTGGTTGAGCAGCCTGTCCTCTCGTACGGTCACCACAACTGCCGCGATCACCGAGACCGCGATCCCGATGAATGCAAGGACGTACGAGGCGGTGTTGCCGCCCGGACCCCAAGTGAAGTATCCGGTCGTGCCGTCGGCTGCTTGGATTGCGGCTTCCCAGCTGTCGTAGGGGAAGGTGTTCATTCAGTCCTCCTTAGTGCTGAACGATGTCAGTGGTTATGCCGGTCATGTCCCTGTGCCTCCTGCTGCGCTCGTTTCTGCTTGCTCCAGTACCCGGCGGTCGCAACCAGCAGGTACATGACGACGAGTGCGAGAACGAGCTGCAGCCATGAGGCGGACACCCGACTAGCGGTTGGCGAGGTAGTCGGCCTTCAGCGTGTCGGCTGCAGGCCCCTCGGATCCGTCGGCATGGATGATGGGCTCTTCGGCTCGGCCGAACTCCGGATAGAAGTCCGTCTCGTACTCGGCCATGTCGAGGCCCTCGATCTCCACTTCGGGGGGCACCCGCAGCAGATTGAACCTTTTGAGGATCCAGGATGCGACGTAGCCGGTGACGAACGCCAACGCAAAGATTGTCGCTGTGCCCACGAGCTGGCCCAAGAAGGTGGTCTTCACTCCGGCGGGCCCTGTCGGGTAGCCACCGGCGAAGATGCCGACAGCCATGACACCCCAGAAGCCCATGACACCGTGGACCGACACAGCTCCGACCGCATCGTCGATGCGGGCCTTCTGCTCGATCCAGTTGCCCACCATGTAGGCGAGACCGGCCGAGAAGAACGCAAGGATCAGCACCAGGTTCGGGCTGTAGATGTCGGCTCCCGCCGAGACAGCCACGACGCCGGCGAGACCTCCGGAGATGGTCCAGAACGGATCGCCCTTGCTGAAGATGTAGCCGCCGGCGAAGCCGCCGGCGAAGCCCATCGTGATGGTGTAGGTGATCGCCGACAACGTGGCCGGGTTGAAGTAGATGTTGGCCCAGCCGGGCGTGGTGTCGGCCGTGATGGCCAGACACGCCGCGTAGAAGGCGTAGAAGGCGGTGAAGATGATCATCAGACCCATCAACGTGAGATGGAGGTTGTGGGGCTTGAAGGCCCGAGTACCGCCGTCCTTGTCGTAGCGGCCGATTCTTGGCCCGAGGTTGAAGAGCACACCTAGAGCGAAAATCCCAGCGACGCCGTGGACCACGCCTGAAGCGGCGAAGTCGTGGTAGCCGAAGTGGACCGTCAGCCAGCCGCCGTAGCTCCAGCCCCAAGCGGCCGCAACTACCCAGACGATGCCGCCCATCAGCGCTGTCAGCCACAAGTAGGCCGAAATTCGAATTCTCTCCAGCACCGAGCCCGACATGATCGAGCCCGTCGTCCAAGAGAACAGGACGAATGCTGCCCAGAAGACGCCGGTGATGTTGTCGCCGAGGTTCGGTCCTGCGGAGCCGTCCCACGGCAAGCCGTACTGGTCACCGCAGAAGAAAAGCCCCCCAAGTCCTGCGGGGCTTGCTCCATCGGGTGACCCGGTAAATTTCAGGCCCTCCTGCATGCAGAAGTACACGTACCAACCGATGTAATAGAACGTCGGCGTGACCACGGCGATGGTCATGATGTTCTTTATCGCCGTCGACATGACGTTCTTGCGACGGCTTACCCCTGCCTCGTAGGTCATGAACCCCACGTGCAGCAGCCACATGATCGCGACTGTGAAGAAGTAGTAAGCCTCGGTGAACACAATAGATGTGTCCATTGCGTCTCCCCCTGTTTCGGTTCGGCGCTCGAGTCCCCATCAACCCGTGCGCCAGAGCAATTGGGGAGACCGTAACACGTTCGCAATGTTGGGGTGAACATCAACCGTCTGATGGGTTGATCTTGAACCTCGTGGCCGATCGGCGGACGAAATCTGCGGATACGTCACGCGCGCCTGTCGACCTTGCGGCGGCGTCCGGCTGTGCTCGATCGAGGGGCGTCGGTCAGCTGACGTCTGACTCGCTGACGATGACCTGGCGGATCTCGCCGGAACTGGCGTGCACCCAGATGGCCGCATGATGAAGGAATTGTTCCGGTCCCCCATCGGGCTCGCCGACCGTGAAGAGCACGATCCACATCGCGGTCGGTGGGAAGCCTTGGCGGAGAATCTTGGTCTCAGTCCGCTCCGGTGTGAAGGACTCAGGGTGGGCATCGAGGGCGGCGCGAGCGGTGGCTATGGCCTGGTCCTCTTCGATGTCGACTCCAGAACAGCTTGCTGGAAAGAAGACGAGGGAAACAGCCAGGATCAGGCCGACGACGAGGAGCAGCACCGGGCGCCCCGGCATCGCTCTGAGGCGACCCCACGGGCTCTTCGAGTTCTCGGGCACTGGCTTGTCTTCAGGCATCTTGGCGTCCTACGGCTCGCAAGCTTGTGAGATCACGCGTCTGCCCGAGGGCGCACCAAGAAGCGCAGGATGACGAAGCCCGCCACATGCGTGATGGCGACGAACGCCACCCACCACAGTAAGACAGTCGTCCGGTAGCCACGTTCGCGGCATTCCCAGAACGTGAGACCCACGGACGCGGCCAGCAGGATCCAGAGCACGAGACTCCCGCGAAAAGCGCCGCTATCGCTGATCCAGTCGGCGACGATCATCAGGCCCATTGCGCCCGCCTCGTTTCAGCGACTGCGCTCAGCAGGCCCATGTGATCATCCCCCCGCTGGCGCACGCGGCTCATTGGCCGGGTACACCTTGATGGAAATGAACCGTATCGGCAACTCGACGAGCTCGACCGGGCCATGGGCTACCTCGCCGTGGATCTGCATGGTGTCGCCCGTGTTCAGCAAGTAGGCCTTGCCGCCGTAGCCGTAGTAGAGCGACCCCTCCAGGACGTGGAGAAATTCCACGCCGGGGTGCTGGTACAGCGGGAACACGCCGCCTGGCTCGGCGATGGTGGTGATCATCGGCTCGATGACGCGGTTCGGGCCGCGCAAGGCACCGAGGTCCTGGTAGAGCCGATCGTGCCCGCCCCGGTCGTGGTGGATCTCGTGACCTTCGCCTGCTCGGACGATGACCAGGTCGTGCTCCTCGTCGAGGCCCCGGAACAACGCGGTCACCGGCACCTTGGCCGTGGTGGCCAGGCGCACGAGCGTCGACAGGCTTGGCGCGCTCTGGCCGTGCTCGATCTTCGAGAGCATCCCCAGCGAGATCTCGGCTTCGGTTGCGAACGATGACATCGTCATGTTCAGCTCCCGACGGAGCTCTCGGACGCGGCTGCCGACGACACGGCACAGTTCGGCAGCCGTCAGCGGCGAGTCGATGGCGGCCTCTGCGAGGGCCAGCGTGTCGGGATCGACAATGTCACGAACGGTGCCGGGGCTTTCACGCGGGTCAGGACCCGCTGTTTCCCCACTTGTCATTGCCCAGATAGTGCCAGATGGGGGCTGCGGATCGGTACGTGGCAAGTGTTGCGGGGGCTCGTCGGTGTGGACGCGCCGGCGCTGAGATCCGGGCCGTTGCACCTGTCTATTGGGTTTCGCCTCGCGGTTCGCCGCTGCTGGTTTTGTAGTGCGAATGCGTCAGCGCTCAGATCTCGGCCGCCGCGGCGAATGCCCGCAGCTCGCGTTCGACGTCGCCCATCGGCTGGAACGACACTTCGGTGATGCCCGCTGCGGCGAGGCGTTCCATCCGCTCGCGCACCTCTTCGGCACGGCAGACGAATGGCGCGATCGGCAGCGACTCCGGCGTGAGCACCTGGCGGTCGATGGCGTTCAGCTCGGTGAGGTGGCCTTCGTGCAGTGCGAGGTGCCGCTTGTCGGGATCCATGGCATCGGTGATCTCGGCGAGGCGTTCGGCGTTGGGAAGGTTCGACAGCCGCGCATCGCGCTGCTCGAGGAAGGCGTGGTAGGCCACACTGACACCTGGGCCCGCAGTATCGAGCACCCGGGGCGATTCGATCGTCTCGTCGTCGTCCATGATCGTGCCGAAGCCGAGAAGGATCACATCGTCGATGCCGCCGTAGTCGGCGTCGGGCCGGGGGCGCGAGGTGAACACGCCGCAGCCCATCTCTGCGGCGGCAGCGAGGCCACGAGGGCCGTTCACCGCAACGATCCACGGCACCTCGATCGGCCGCTCGACCGCTTGGCCCGGCCAATGCAGCATGCGTGCTGCCCGTCCGTCGACATCGATGGTTTCGCCTCGCAGCAAGGCCTGGATGTCGGCCACCATGTCGGGGAAATCTGCCCATCGCAGCGGCTTCTGGCCCATCGCCCGCCGCCCTGTGAAACCGGTGCCGGCACCGATGATGACCCGTTCGGGTCCGACGAGCCCGACAAGCGTCGCGATTGCTGCCGCCGTCGTCATCGGGTGGCGCAGCGATGGGATCATCACTCCCGGTCCGAGACGGATGCGTTCGGTGCGCACTCCTGCGAGCGCGAGCGTCATCCAGACGTCGAGCTGCAGTGCCGGCGTGTCATACACCCAGGCGGTCTCGTAGCCCAGTTCTTCGGCCAGCACGATGTGATCGGGCGTGGCGGGAACCGGCGGGAATGCGGCGGAGATCTTCATGCGCGAAGTCTCGCGGACGCGGCCGGCTTCCGAGGAATTGACGACACCACGTGTGCGATGCTGCGCCGATGGAGATCTCGAAGGCGCTCGACTATGTCCGCAAGAACGACCGTGCGGTGCTGGCCACCAAGTCGCGTGACGGCACTCCGCAGTTGTCGCCGGTGACGGTGGCAGTCGTCGACGACACGGTGGTGATGAGCACTCGCGAGACCGCGTTCAAGACGAAGAACCTGCACCGCGATCCGCAGTCGTGGCTGTGCGTGTTCCCCGAGAAGTGGCTGGGCCGCTGGGTTCAGCTCGAATGCCAGGCCGAGATCATCTCGGGCGAGGCTGCGCTCGATCCGCTCGTCGAGTACTACCGCACGATCAGCGGCGAGCACCCCGACTGGGACGACTACCGCCGGGCGATGGTCGAGGACCAACGCTGCTTGGTCCGCTTCCACATCACCAAGGCCGGCCCCGACAAACACGGCTGAGCTGGCGAGGCTGAGCTGGCGAGGCTGGTCTCTGCCGGGGCGGCTGATCCGGCGAGGCTGGTCTCTGCCGGGGCGGCGTATCGAATCGGGCGGAGCTCAATACCAGTCGTAGGCGGCGCGGGACCGCTGTGCCCAACTGGCTTGGCTGATCTGGCGCATCTTGTCGCCGAGGCTCGACATCTGGTCGGCGTAGAGGCCGATCCCGACGTCGTGCCACGAGCCGTGGCCGGCAAACACCCACTCGACACGGAGCGTCGAGAGCAGGTCCATCGAGCCTGCGAGTTCGTCCCACGAGTGGAAGGTCTGTTGGGGAAAGACGTCGAGCTCGTGCCGGCGGTGGTTCCAATGGAGAGTGTCGCCGCTGAACAGCCACCGGTCGTCGACGTGGAAGACAACCGAGCCTTCGGTGTGGCCCGGCACCGGGATGGCGACGGTCCCCGGCGAGATCACGGCGGGGTCGTCGCCGTCGAGGATCACCGTGGCGTAGGGAGCGGCGTCTGCGTCGGCGGCATGGATCCACACCTGAGCGCCATAGCGCTCGGCCCACCGGTCGGCGTCGGCGACGTCGTCGCGATGGCTAAGCAGCACGTGCCGGATGCCACCGAGGTCGTCCACTCGTTCGGCGAGGCCGCGCAGGTAGCGGGGCGAGTCGACCATGAGGTTCCCGTCGGGCCGTTCAACGAGATACGAGTGCGCCCCGAACGAAGATCGGGCGTTGTGCCCGAGCGCCCACACACCGGGTGTCAGCTCGTAGGGGAATGGCGGGCTGGGCGGGCGACGGATTTCGAGGTTGCCGATCGACTGCGTCGGGCAGGCCTCGACGGCACGCCACAACGCCGCGGTCTCGGCCGGACTTTCAGGTTGGCGCGCCAAGTAGGAGAGCCCGCTGTCGTCCATCTCGATGAGACCGGGTGCCCAATGCCGGGCGACGTCGCATCGGATGCAGCGCGTATCGACGAACCACGGCCCGTTGACGTTGTCCGGATGCGCTGCGTCGACACGAGCCATCGCCAGCACCCCCTCGCGTCTCTCGCCCGAATGCTAAGTCCGCTGCACCGCCGCTGAGTGCCCCGTCGATGTAGCGGCCGGCGAGTAGTGTATTATTAGTGTATGGCACGCACAAACATCGACATCGACGAGGCGGCGTGTTCGCGCGTCATGGTGCGATACGGGCTCACCAGCAAACGGGCAGCCGTGAACTTCGCCTTGGAACTGGCTGCGGAGGAACCCATGTCCCTGGACGAAGCGCTTGCCATGAGGGGTAGCGGTTGGGAAGGTGACTTGGAAGCGATGCGTGGAGGCAGGATCGAACACTTGTGATCCAGTCACGGCCAAGGGCGCGTCCAGCGGTCGCGACAGTTCTCGTCGAGACGTCCGCTTGGGTCGCGTACCTGCGGGATGATCACGGTCGCATTTCTGACGCCGTGGCATCGGCATTGGCCGGAGGCGCGCTCACCTGCGATGCCATCCGTATGGAGCTTCTGGCTGGTGCTCGCAATGAAGTCCACGTAGCCCGGTTACGTGCGCTGCTTGGGCGCGCTCACGTCGTTCCTACGAACACGATCGACTACCAGCGCGCCGCACTGCTGTACCGAACGTGTCGGCAGTCAGGCTCGACCGTGCGCAACATGATCAACTGTCTCATTGCGGCAATTGCCATCAGGAACGGCGCGGAAGTGCTTCATGCCGATCGTGACTTCACGGCGCTCGCACGCCACACTCAGCTGCGCGTCCATCCGGCATCGCTGAATTGATCGATATTGGGCGTCGCAAAGAATGTGACCTGACAAGAGCCTCGGCTCAAGCGGCCTGAGTGCATTGTGCGTCGTGCTGGCCGGTGGTGCCCAGTCCATCGGAATGTTCCGAGGGGGCAGACTGCCGAGCAGCGGCAGTCCCGCGGCGATTCAGGATTCAGTCGCAGCCGTCCGGCCAGGTTGGTGACTACATGGCTCGGGTCGCCTCAACGGGATCGAAGTGCGCTGGGTTGAAGCCATGCCCGAGCCATTCGGTCAACTCCTGATGGTCCGGATGTTGCTTGTCGGCGATCGCCTCGAGCAGATTCGCGTAGCCCCACCAGCCGCCGCAATCTTCAGGCGGGCACGCCCGGCGACCGGCAACGCAGCGTGGGTAGGTCACGCCTGCCTCGGCGGGCGCTATTGCTTCGACGAGGATGTCATGCTCCCAACCGTCGCCGAAGTCATAGTCCCATCGCATCTTTGCGCCCACTTCGCCGAGCACTGTGCCGAGTCGGTACTTGGACTCGTCGCGGGACTGACGGCCAAACGGAGAGTCGTCGAATGGTCCAGGTCGCTGGTAGGTGACGCCGTCGATCTCGAACGAATGGAGGTGGTAGCCCTCCCAGCCCATCCCCCTCACCAGAAGGCCGGCGAGATTGTGAAGGGCGATATTGGACGGCACTTCGATGCGGCGCCAAACACGAGGCTTGACGGACTTCAGAGAGATCTTCAGCGTGTGGACGGTTGCCATGTGCGGAGCACCTCGGTTCGGACGGGATCGAAGATGCCGTGCAGGATGCCGACGATAACGAATTCGCCGGATTCCTCATCGCTGAGACACCGGTCGACGATTGCGTCGTTCCCGACGAGCCGAGCGATCAGCCGACGCTTGACACGGCCAAGAGCGCCAGGGCGAAACTTGTCGAAATCGTTCACACGTTCCGGCTCCCGGATGGCCTCCTCGCGGCGTCAGGAGACCCGTGCGATCGTCGCATCATCGAGTCGGCGCTGCACCATGGAAATTGCCGTGAGCGCCTCAAGCAGTTCGTCGTCGCTGATCTTGCGGCGCAGCCTTGGGTCGTGAGCCAGCGGGTTTCGGTAGAGGCCCAACAGCCCGATCGCGAAGTTGGCGAGGCCTGATTGCTCGCTGCGATCCGACGGTGTGCGGCCAGCGTTGATGGCGACGGCGGGACCACTCGACGGAGTGAGCGTTGCGTTGATCAAGTCCGCGCCATCGTCGACACGACCCGTGAGCACGCGGAGGCGATCTGGAATGCTCTTCGCAGCCTCGTGCTCTGCGTGAAAGTTGGCCCTTCGCAGAAGCTCATCAGTGCAGTAACGCAGGACATCGGGATGGGTGCCGCGTCGACGGAGCTCGGTACGCAGGCTGCCGGCTCGCCGAGCGGCCTCGTCAAGAGTCGTCGCCGCACCGTCTCGCAGGTGCGCCACCTGGCCATCGTCTTTGACGCTCAAACCCGTATGCACAAGTACCTCGTTGAGGTCGTCTTGCCGACGGCTACGCAGCGCGGGATCGTTCCGGTACTTGACCGGCAACATCGCTACCCGAATGAACGCCACAACACAGTTGCCGGCACCGTCCTGGGCTTGTCCGTCCGCGAGCGCCTAGTAGAGCCGATCGCGCTTGGTGATGGTGGGGCTTACGTCGGGAATACGGACATCCGCGAGAGTGCGTCCGATCTCGCTTCCAGTCAGGCCGTAGTGCGTTTCACCCTAAGAGGCCGCGCGGATTGGCCATCCACGGGTTGGCTGGTTCCCCGGTGTATTGGTCGGGTTGTCCGAACAAGACAACCCGTGGAGGCCGGTTTCATCATGCGCGCTTTGGAGTCTGAGGTGGTGGATGTGATCTGGGCGGCGGTGGAGCCGATGCTGCCGGTGCGGCCGGTTCGTGACCTTGGCAGGGGGCATCGGCCCCGGATATCGGACCGGCTGTGCTTTTGGGGGATCCTGGTGCGGCTGGCCACGGGCTGCTCGTGGCAGTGCGCGGAGGCGCTGCTGGGATGGCAGGTGTCGGACACGACGCTGCGGTCGCGCCGCGACGAGTGGGTCGCTGCGGGCGTGTTCGAGCGGATCGCGGCCGAAGCGATCGCCGCCTATGACCGGATCGTGGGTCTCGACCTCGATGACGTGTGCATCGACGGGTCCACCCACAAAGCTCCCTGCGGTGGGGAAGGGACCGGCAAAAGCCCCGTTGACCGGCGCAAATCAGGCTGGAAGTGGTCGATCGCGATCGACGGGGCGGGGATCCCGGTCGGGTGGGCCGCCGCGGGCGCGAACCGCAACGACATCATGCTGTTCGACCCGACCGTGGCCGAGATCGAACGGCGGGGGCTGCATCACGACACCGAGACCTTGCACCTCGACCGCGGCTACTGGGGCGCCCGCGTCGACCGGTCAGCCGCCGCGGCGGGCATCTGCGATCTGGTGCGGCCCCCCAAACGCAGACCCGGCCACGACGGCCCCGCAGAACCGGTCACAGCGCCGCTGGGGCTGCGCTGGCGCGTCGAGCGAACCAACTCATGGCTGTCCAACTACGGCCAGCTGCGACGAAACACCGACCGCAAACCCGAGCACCGCCTCGCCCAACTCGCCCTCGCCGTCGCCTTGATCATCGCCATCAAACTCATCGACCACCGCAACCGCTGGCAACCCCAACAACCACCTATCCGCTGATCCTCTAAGCCTGAATCCACCGATTGGCTGTTGGTGAGCGTGGGGTTTCTGGGCTTGTTGTGCGTCTGACTTTGCCGCGGAGGGTCCACCGAGGAATGAACCAAGTCTGATCGTGTTCTCGCTGACGCGTGAAGGAGCATCAGATGACTGTCAGCGAGGGTCGGCGTCGACCGAAGAAGCTGTCCGCGGAGACGAAGTGGGAGATCTACTTGCAGGTCGCGGGCGGAGAGATCACCCAGGCCGACGCCGCCCGGAAGTGGGGGGTCGATGTGTCGACGATCATCTCCATCCGCCGGACGGTGAAGGACGCGGCGCTGGCTGCGCTGGCCCGCAAACCGGGTCGCCCGGCCACCGAACGGAACTGGGAGCTCGAAGCGGCCCGGGCAGAGATCGGTCAGCTCACCGAGGCGATCAAGGTCCAAGCGATCGAGTTGGCCATTGTCCGGGGAAAATCCGGCTGGGACTGAACGGACCGGTCCCGGCGAGAGTCCCCGCCGAGGCCAAAGAGCTGGTCCTCAACACCGTCGACGACGCCGTTGCCGCCGGGTTCTGGCACACATGGGCCACCGGTGTGTGGCAGGTCTCCGACGACCGGGTGCACCGCTGGCGGGCCCGCCGACGCGAGCTGGGCACGCTCAGCGACCTCGCCCCGGGCGGCGCGCCGGTGCATGCGGTGCTGGCCGACGAAGTCGCGGAGGTCCTCGCTGTCGCTGAAGAGTGGGGACCGGTCGACCGGTCGCACCGCAAGCTCGCCCACCGCGGTTCCTATGTGGGCCGGGTGTGGGTGGCCCCCTCGACGTTTCGGCGCGTTCTGGCTGCCCACGGGCTTGTGCTGCCCGAACAGCCGCCGACACCACGGCGGCCCAAGACGCCGTGGCCCCACTGGCTGGTCTGGGAACCGAACAGGATCTGGATCTGGGACGTCACCCACTTCGGGCGGGCCCGGCGCTGCGTGTTCGCCATCGTCGACATGGTCTCCCGCTACTGGATCACCACCCTGGTCTCGACCGAGGAGACCTCCACCCAAGTGCGCGTCATCTTCGACCAGGCGCTGCTAGCCCAAGATCTCGACGAGCTGCTCACCGACGACCGCCTCGATCTCGACATCGACGACCCCGACCGGCCGATCCTGCTCGCCGTGTCCGACAACGGCCCGGCCATGACCAGCCACGACACCCGCGCCTACATGGCGATGATGGCCATCGCCCAACACCACGGCCGACCCCACACCCCCACCGACCAAGCCTGGATCGAGAGTTTCTTCGGGCACATCAAGCACGAATGGCCCCACCTCGACGAGATCACCGACCCGGCGTTGCTCGACACAGAGCTGGCACGCATCCGGATCGACTACAACGAAGTCCGGCTGCACGAAGCGCTCGGCTACGTCACCCCCGACGACGAACACCACCAACGAGGAGAACCGATCCGCGAGGCCCGCCGGCAAGGCCTCCAACGAGCCCGCACACGACGGCTCGACCACAACCGCCGGACCACCACCAACAACCCCGAGAACACAGCATGACTTGGTTCATTTCTCAGCCGATCTCCGCGGAAGACTCAGACACACCTCAAGGCCCAGACGGGCCATCAGCGTTCCCGCCAGGATCAGGCCCGCGTTGGCCACCAGGCCCTCATGATCGAACGTCGTTGCGAACCGGTCCAGACTGCGCGATGATCCAGACACAAAAAGTGCCTCCTGTTTTTGAGACGAATGTGACAACGAACATCACAATCGTCGCAGATCAGGAGGCCTTTTTCGCGGACGCGGCAACCCACACACACCCACCGAATCGGTGGATTCAGGCTAAGCCTGAATCCACCGATTGGCCTTTGGTGGGCGCGGGTTTCCCGGGTCGGTGGCGGGTTGGGGTGGCGTCGGGTTGTTGGGGGTGTGGTTTGGTGTGTTTGGGCGTGTTCGGCTGGGGGTGCGGGTGTGGTTCGGGGTTGTCGACGCTGGGTTTGTGTGGGGGCGTCAGTTCCGGGCTGTTCGGGTCAGCCGGAGGGTCCGGGCAGAGCCCTGAGAGCGTTGAGTGTGGCTGTGAATTGTGTTTCCCAGGGCCAGCGGGCGGGGTATCGCAGGGTGGGTGTGCCGGATCGGTTGACTGCCACGGCGGCGAGGGCGACGAGTCGGGTGCGGCGCGAGCGGTTGGTGGCCGCCGGCGAGCCGGCGAGCGTGTCGGTCCAGTGGCCGATGTTGTGGGCGAGCGCTGCGCAGGCGAGCGGTGCGCAGTTCGCTGCGTAGTGGCCTGAGGGGACGTGTTCGAGCCCGGTGCCTTCTTTGAGGTCGCGGATGGCGAGCTCGACCACGGCGTGGGCGCGGTGGAACTCGTCCGCGGCGGCGGTGTCGTGTTCGGTGTTGGCGTTGAATGCGTGGTGTCGCCAGTCGGGCCGCAGTCGTTGCTGTGCGCTGTTGGTGAGGCGGGTGCGGCGCACCACGAGGCGAACGGTGCGCTTGGCTTTGCCGCGGCCGGTGGCATAGGTCGTCTCGGCGACTTGGGCGTGGCCGCTGTTGGTGTAGTCGATGTCGGCCCACGCGTCGTCGCGGATCGCTTGGATCGCTGTGCGCACAGAGGATCTGAGGGCGACGGTGATCGACCATTTGATGTCGTGGGCGTCGAGACGGTCGATCAGTTTCCATGACCAGAATCCCGAGTCGGCGCGCACCGTGGTCGGCCCGGTCGCCCCGGCGCGTCGCAGGCTTGCGACGAGCTCGTCGGCGAAGCGCACCACGCCTCGCGACGACCCCGCGGAGCCTTTGCGCATGCGTGCGCCGAGCACCTCGCGGGTGTCGGCGCGTGCGGCGAGCAGCGGGTGATAGCCGAGCTTTTTGGTGTAGCCGTACGCGGCTCCTTGTTTTTGTTTGCCGTGGACCTCGCAGACCGTGGAGTCCACATCGACCACCAGCGGCGCCTCGCCGGGGCCCGCGCCCAGTCCCCATGCACGAGCCAGCGTGCGCGACAGCACCGCTTCGAGCTGGCGGACGTGACCGAACGTGAACGTCCGCAAGAACGACCCCACCGTGGACGGCGCCATCGGTGTGAACCCCAGCACCCGACCGGTGCCGCCGGCGCGCAGCATCTCGACATGATCGATGTGAGTGGCCCCCGCGAGCATCGCGGCGACCACGGTGAGAATCTTGGGGCCCGGGTTCGCCGAACCCGTGCGCACCCACCGCTCGATCAGCGCCGAAACACCCAAACGGTCCATCAGCGTTCCCGCCAGGATCAGGCCCGCGTTGGCCACCAGGCCCTCATGATCGAACGTCGTTGCGAACCGGTCCAGCCTGCGCGATGATCCAGACACAAAAAGTGCCTCCTATTTTTGAGACGAACGTGGATATCGACATCACAATCGTCGCAGATCAGGAGGCCTTTTTCGCGGACGCGGCAACCCCCACACACCCACCACACCGGTGGATTCAGGCTAAGAGCGTTAGCGGGTTGGGCGGTTGTGGGGTTGCCAGCGGTTGCGGTGGTCGATGAGTTTGATGGCGATGATCAAGGCGACGGCGAGGGCGAGTTGGGCGAGGCGGTGCTCGGGTTTGCGGTCGGTGTTTCGTCGTAGCTGGCCGTAGTTGGACAGCCATGAGTTGGTTCGCTCGACGCGCCAGCGCAGCCCCAGCGGCGCTGTGACCGGTTCTGCGGGGCCGTCGTGGCCGGGTCTGCGTTTGGGGGGCCGCACCAGATCGCAGATGCCCGCCGCGGCGGCTGACCGGTCGACGCGGGCGCCCCAGTAGCCGCGGTCGAGGTGCAAGGTCTCGGTGTCGTGATGCAGCCCCCGCCGTTCGATCTCGGCCACGGTCGGGTCGAACAGCATGATGTCGTTGCGGTTCGCGCCCGCGGCGGCCCACCCGACCGGGATCCCCGCCCCGTCGATCGCGATCGACCACTTCCAGCCTGATTTGCGCCGGTCCACGGGGCTTTTGCCGGTCCCTTCCCCACCGCAGGGAGCTTTGTGGGTGGACCCGTCGATGCACACGTCATCGAGGTCGAGACCCACGATCCGGTCATAGGCGGCGATCGCTTCGGCCGCGATCCGCTCGAACACGCCCGCAGCGACCCACTCGTCGCGGCGCGACCGCAGCGTCGTGTCCGACACCTGCCATCCCAGCAGCGCCTCCGCGCACTGCCACGAGCAGCCCGTGGCCAGCCGCACCAGGATCCCCCAAAAGCACAGCCGGTCCGATATCCGGGGCCGATGCCCCCTGCCAAGGTCACGAACCGGCCGCACCGGCAGCATCGGCTCCACCGCCGCCCAGATCACATCCACCACCTCAGACTCCAAAGCGCGCATGATGAAACCGGCCTCCACGGGTTGTCTTGTTCGGACAACCCGACCAATACACCGGGGAACCAGCCAACCCGTGGATTGAGGTGTGTCTGAGTCTTCCGCGGAGATCGGCTGAGAAATGAACCAAGTCATGCTGTGTTCTCGGGGTTGTTGGTGGTGGTCCGGCGGTTGTGGTCGAGCCGTCGTGTGCGGGCTCGTTGGAGGCCTTGCCGGCGGGCCTCGCGGATCGGTTCTCCTCGTTGGTGGTGTTCGTCGTCGGGGGTGACGTAGCCGAGCGCTTCGTGCAGCCGGACTTCGTTGTAGTCGATCCGGATGCGTGCCAGCTCTGTGTCGAGCAACGCCGGGTCGGTGATCTCGTCGAGGTGGGGCCATTCGTGCTTGATGTGCCCGAAGAAACTCTCGATCCAGGCTTGGTCGGTGGGGGTGTGGGGTCGGCCGTGGTGTTGGGCGATGGCCATCATCGCCATGTAGGCGCGGGTGTCGTGGCTGGTCATGGCCGGGCCGTTGTCGGACACGGCGAGCAGGATCGGCCGGTCGGGGTCGTCGATGTCGAGATCGAGGCGGTCGTCGGTGAGCAGCTCGTCGAGATCTTGGGCTAGCAGCGCCTGGTCGAAGATGACGCGCACTTGGGTGGAGGTCTCCTCGGTCGAGACCAGGGTGGTGATCCAGTAGCGGGAGACCATGTCGACGATGGCGAACACGCAGCGCCGGGCCCGCCCGAAGTGGGTGACGTCCCAGATCCAGATCCTGTTCGGTTCCCAGACCAGCCAGTGGGGCCACGGCGTCTTGGGCCGCCGTGGTGTCGGCGGCTGTTCGGGCAGCACAAGCCCGTGGGCAGCCAGAACGCGCCGAAACGTCGAGGGGGCCACCCACACCCGGCCCACATAGGAACCGCGGTGGGCGAGCTTGCGGTGCGACCGGTCGACCGGTCCCCACTCTTCAGCGACAGCGAGGACCTCCGCGACTTCGTCGGCCAGCACCGCATGCACCGGCGCGCCGCCCGGGGCGAGGTCGCTGAGCGTGCCCAGCTCGCGTCGGCGGGCCCGCCAGCGGTGCACCCGGTCGTCGGAGACCTGCCACACACCGGTGGCCCATGTGTGCCAGAACCCGGCGGCAACGGCGTCGTCGACGGTGTTGAGGACCAGCTCTTTGGCCTCGGCGGGGACTCTCGCCGGGACCGGTCCGTTCAGTCCCAGCCGGATTTTCCCCGGACAATGGCCAACTCGATCGCTTGGACCTTGATCGCCTCGGTGAGCTGACCGATCTCTGCCCGGGCCGCTTCGAGCTCCCAGTTCCGTTCGGTGGCCGGGCGACCCGGTTTGCGGGCCAGCGCAGCCAGCGCCGCGTCCTTCACCGTCCGGCGGATGGAGATGATCGTCGACACATCGACCCCCCACTTCCGGGCGGCGTCGGCCTGGGTGATCTCTCCGCCCGCGACCTGCAAGTAGATCTCCCACTTCGTCTCCGCGGACAGCTTCTTCGGTCGACGCCGACCCTCGCTGACAGTCATCTGATGCTCCTTCACGCGTCAGCGAGAACACGATCAGACTTGGTTCATTCCTCGGTGGACCCTCCGCGGCAAAGTCAGACGCACAACACGATGGCCAATCCGCGCGGCCTCTAAGCCTGAATCCACCGATTGGCTGTTGGTGAGCGTGGGGTTTCTGGGCTGGTGGCGGGTTGGGGTCGCGTCGGGTTGTTGGGGGTGTGGTTTGGTGTGTTTGGGCGTGTCGGGCTGGGGGTGCGGGTGTGGTTCGGGGTTGTCGACGCTGGGTTTGTGTGGGGGCGTCAGTTCCGGGCTGTGCCGTTTAGCCGGAGGGTCCGGGCAGAGCCCTGAGAGCGTTGAGTGTGGCTGTGAATTGTGGTGCCCAGGGCCAGCGGGCGGGGTATCGCAGGGTGGGTGTGCCGGAGCGGTTGACTGCCACGGCGGCGAGTGCGACGAGTCGGGTGCGGCGCGAGCGGTTCGTGGCCGCCGGCGCGCCGGCGAGCGTGTCGGTCCAGTGGCCGATGTTGTGGGCGAGCGCTGCGCAGGCGAGCGGTGCGCAGTTCGCGCCGTAGTGGCCTGAGGGGACGTGTTCGAGCCCGGAGCCTTCTTTGAGGTCGCGGATGGCGAGCTCGACCACGGCGTGGCCGCGGTGGAACTCGTCAGCGGCGGCGGTGTCGTGTTCGGTGTTGGTGATGAATGCGTGGTGTCGCCAGTCGGGCCGCAGTCGTTGCTGTGCGCCCTGGGCGAGGCGGGTGCGGCGCACGACGAGGCGCACGGTGCGCTCCGTTTTGCCGCGGCCGGTGACGTAGGCGGTTTCGGCGACTTGGGCGTGGCCGCTGTTGGTGTAGGCGATGTCGGCCCATGCGTCGTCGCGGATTGCTTGGATCGCTGTGCGCACAGAGGATCTGAGGGCGACGGTGATCGACCATTTGATGTTGTGGGCGTCGAGGCGGTCGATCAGTTTGCGGGACCAGAATCCCGAGTCGGCGCGCACTGTGGTCGGCCCGGCGGTCCCAGCGCGCCTGAGGCTGGCGACGAGCTCGTCGACGAAGCGCACCACGCCTCGCGAGGACCCCGCGGAGCCTTTGCGCATGCGGGCGGCGAGCACCTCGCGGGTGTCGGCGCGTGCGGCGAGCAGCGGGTGATAGCCGAGCACGCTGGTGTAGCCGTACGCGGCTCCTTGTTTTTGTTTGCCGTGGACCTCGCAGACCGTGGAGTCCACATCGACCGTCAGCGGCGCACGGCCCGGGCCCGCTCCCAGCCCCCATGCACGAGCGAGCGTGCGCGACAGCACCGCGTCGAGCTGGCGGGCGTGACCGAACGTGAACGTCCGCAAGAACGACCCCACCGTGGACGGCGCCATCGGTGTGAACCCCAGCACCCGACCGGTGCGCCCGGCGCGCAGCATCTCGACGTGATCGATATGGGTGGCCCCCGCGAGCATCGCGGCGACCACCGTGAGGATCTTGGGGCCCGGGTTCGCCGAACCCGTGCGCACCCACCGCTCGATCAGCGCCGAAAGGCCCAGACGGTCCATCAGCGTTCCCGCCAGGATCAGGCCCGCGTTGGCCACCAGGCCCTCATGATCGAACGTCGTTGCGAACCGGTCCAGCCTGCGCGATGATCCAGACACAAAAAGTGCCTCCTGTTTTTGAGACGAACGTGAATATCGACATCACAATCGTCGCAGATCAGGAGGCCTTTTTCGCGGACGCGACCACCCCCGCACACCCACCACACCGGTGGATTCAGGCTAAGGCTGGCGTCGGCCCTGCGGATGTGCCCACAAACGCGTTCCGGCCGCGTCCCAAGCCCAGCAAGCCGCAGGACGGCAGCGAGAACTAGATCTCTTCGGCGTACCTCAGAGCTGCTCCGCGGCGAACTGCGATCCGAGATCGTTGCCCGTGTCCTTCTCGAGTGAGGCGGCTGTCTGATCTCTTGTCGCAGCGCATGCCCGGACAGCCACCGACCGAGGAGGCCCTCCTAGACATTCTCACCCGGCTGGCTATGACGTCGGCGTTGGGCCTTGCAATACAGTCGTTTGGTCAGGGTATTGGAGAGGACTGATGGCGTTGTCTAGGACGTTTGATTTCCTCATCGCCTTCGATCACGACGCGAGGGCACAGCTCAGCCTTGAGCAATTCAGTGACACCACGCGAGCGCTCAAGGCTTACAGCGAGCGCGAGGAGCAGTACCGGAGCAATCCCCGGGTGGAGGTTGTGTTGCTGGGAGCGGACTCGATGGACGCCATCAAGGTCACACATTCCAACTATTTCGAAGACACTGTCGATGCCCTCGACAATCTGCGGGCGAGCCTCGGTGTGAGTCCGAAGCCAGCGCCAAGTCCCTGACCTCGTCGATCTTGCACGACGCGCTGCAGCGTCCGCGCTCAACTCGGTCTAGGAGGCGGACGCCTGCCATTGGACGAGTGTGAAGGGCGGGCTGCCGTCGTCGTGGTCCTCGAAGACTGCCTCGACGGCGCTGCTGATGTTGCAGATGCTCAAAATGAAGTTGACCATCTCGCTGTGTTTCTGCGCTTGCACTCAACCCTCCGCTCTGGCGTGGATACGGCGTTGCAGGTGCCCCGCTGCTTGGCTCGCGGACTCCGGAACTTGAGGAGTCGCGTTCGCTGCGAGATGGTATTCGTATCGGCTTCGCACGGTGCCCGTCGCCTCCCAGCGACGTGCGCTGTGAGGGGAGCGAAGTTGTGAGTTCTGGAGCCCGCTCGATTCAGCGACGCGCCGAACGACGCGGCACTCGTGAAGGGCGATCCAAGTCAATGGGGCGCGGACCAATCTGCGAAAAAGCGGGCACAGCGGTATCGAAGACCTCCTGATCTCCGAAGATGAGTCGTCAGCCCTCGTCGGAAAGTTCAATCCGGCTCGGAGGTGGTGGCTCTTCGTGCTTTACCTCGGTTGGCTCCACGCTTGGCAAGTCCGGAAGAGGTGGGGGTGTGCTCTCCGACTCTGGGGCAGGAGGTTGGGCGGGAGCTTCCTCGTTATCCACGGCGTTCAGTACGGTCTCGCTGACGTTGCGCGAGATCTCGGTAGTGCTGTGTGTCGCCTCGTTCGACGAGCGTAGGGGCGACGGGTGGCAGATCTGGCAGCGGTGGAGGCTCTGCTGGTTGATTCGACGGAGCCGGGTCGTTCTGTGGTGCGGGCGTCTCGCTGCCGCTCCCGTCGGAAGTTCGATGTGGCATGGATTCACCCTACCCAACGAATGACGACCACAAGACGACGGCGCTGAGGGTGAGCAGCACGAGGGCGAGGACGAAGCTGCGCTGCGCACGGCGGACCTGTGTCTCGTTTGCTGCGAAGACTTCCTGGTGTGAGCGAACCAGCACCCATCGAAAATCATGTGCGTCGGCTCCAAGCCGGTATGGGCCGCTGATGAGTTCTTCAATACTGGGCCCTGCTTGCCAGTCGCGGGGCCGCAAGACGCCGTAGGTGGCCCACAAGCCGCCGAGCAGCAGAAGGCAGGCGACGGTCGCGCGTACCAGCGGAATACTGCCTTCGAGTCTCGTCAGTGCTAGAGCGGTCGCCGGCAATGAGATGCCCAAGAACAGGGCAGCAACACGGCGAACATATTCCAGGCGCTCGTCCTGTTCCCGACGCTGTCGCAACACCTCCGCCAAGATCAAGTCGATGGTCTCGCGACGGTTGGCGATGACTTGTTCGGCTGAAAGATCCGTGGAGGTCGGATAGGTCCCCGATGTGGCCTCGCTCGTTCGAACCACTGGCTTCTTCGACATGCGGCGGAGCACCCAGGTACTTCTACATGATCCGCCAGCGATCTTCGGAATCGGTTTCTGTCACGGTCCGAGGCAGACTGTTTCAGCCGTTGCTAGTAGCGACCTGCCATTGGACGAGGGTGAAGGGTGGGCTGCCGTCGTCGTGGTCCTCGAAGACGGCCTTGACGTCGCTGCCGATGACGATGTCGGCCATCGGGTCGCCGAGAAGGTTGCCCAGCATCCGCAGGTTGTCGGCGTGGGGGAGCTCGACGAGCACCACGATGTAGGGGCCGTGGTTGGCGAGCGCTGGATGCACCGGGTGATAGACGCGCTGCCACGAGTAGATGCGGGCGGCGGGCTCGACGGCCACCCATTCGACGTCGAGCGACTGGCAGGCGTGGCACATCCACTCGGGACCCCACTGATGCGTGCCGCAATCGGCGCAGCGTTGCACCCGCAGTTCGTGTTCGCGGGTGCCTTCCCAATACGGAAGGTCGAGGCCGTCGCGCATCGGTGCCGGCTGGGTGAGGCCCTTCGGCAGGTAGGTGTTGCCGTTGCCGCTCGATGCGGTGCTCATCGCAGTGCCTCGGCGGTGCCGTAGATAGCCGTCGATGCGATCTCGACCATTGGGCCGGCGTTGGACAGCGAGACCTTTACATCGCGCACTTGGTTCGTGGAGTCGCCGCGCACCTGCCGGACTGCTTCTATCTGCATTCCGAGGCCGTGCATGTAGCACTCGGCGAGATTGCCGCCGCTGGTGTTCAGCGGGAGCGATCCGCCGTCTGCTCGCAAGTTCTCGAACGTCAGCATTTCGTTGGCGTTCTCGTAGGTGCACAGACCATGCTCGATCAAGCTCATCACGACGGCGCCGGTGAAGTTCTCGTAGCTCTGCACCACGTCGACGTCTTCGGGTGCCACACCTGCCTGCTCGTAGAGATGTTGTGCCGCGAACTTGAAGCTCGAGGTTGCGTAATCGGTCGGGTTGTGGACCCACGCTCCGGAGCGATGCCCGCCGCTCTGCTGGGCCGCCAGCACCAGCACGGGGGTGTCGCTGAGGTCAGCGGCTCGCTCAGCGGAGGTGACGACCATGGCGGCGGCACCGTCGTTCTCTAGGCAGCAGTCGTAGAGGCGAAACGGTTCGGTGATCCAGCGCGCCGAGTCGTACGTCTCTGCGTCCAGCGGCCGGCCGTGCATGACCGCCCGGGGGTTGTTCTGTGCGTGGTGATATGCGGCCAGTGCCACGGCTCGCATCGTCGACCGGTCGATGTCGTGCTCGTGCATGAGCCGGGTCGTGCGCATGGCATACACCTGCGCCGGGCTCATGACGCCGTAGGGAATGGTGTAGGCGTACTCGCCGCTGATCGCCGGCCGCCGCCCGCCTTGGCCGAACCGTCCGTACTGCCCTTGGGCAAGTCCGCGGTAGGCGATGACCACGTTCGCTGAACCGGCGAGCACCGCGCCGGCGGCGTTCTGCACGACGCCTGCTGCACCGCCCCCGCCGCCGCCCCACTGCATGTTCGAGTAGCGCAGCTCAGATAAGCCCAACGCATTCGCCAGCCGGGCTGGCGTGTTGCGGTCGTTGCTGTAGGAGCAGAAGCCGTCGATTTCCCGTGGGTTGATGCCGGCGTCTTCGCAGGCAGCCAGGATCGCCTTGAGCACCAGCACGAATTCCGGATCGGGCGATTGACCTCGTTTGTAATAGGTGGTCTCGCCGACTCCCGCGACAGCGGTACGACCGCGCAACCCTTGACCCGAAGCACTCACGGCGCAAACCGTAGCCAAGTGATGCCCGGTGCCGCCCGAGTGCGCAGCGGCACAGCGCGGCTGGGCGTCGGCTGCCGATCCGGTGGTTGTTGTGGCTCGATGGGCTAGAAACAGGGCCGATGTCCGACGACGAGCTCGCTGCCTACCGCCGCAGCATCGACGAGGTCGACGCTGCCCTGGTTCGCCTGCTTGCAGAGCGATTCCGCATCACGCACGCCGTCGGCATGCACAAGGCGGCCAATGGAATGCCGCCGGTCGATCCGATACGTGAGCACGAGCAGATCGACGGGTTGCGCCAGCTCGCCACCGAAGAGGGCCTCGACCCCGACTTCTGCGAGAAGTTCGTGCACTTCGTAATGGACGAGGTCATCCGCAACCACATTCGCATCGCCGAGACGAACTCCTAAGACCCCCCGGCTCGGGGGATGACGGCTCAGCGAGAGGCGATGACGGTGATTCCGGCGTCGGCTAGTTGGGTGCGCGCGACGGCGTCAGTCTCAGGAGCGACGGAGGCCACGAGGTCATCAAGCACCGTGGTGGCGTAGCCGTTAGCGGCGGCATCGACGGCGGTGGCGCGCACGCAGTGGTCGAATGCCAGCCCAACTACGTCGACGTTGGTGATGCCCGCAGCGGCCAGCACGTCGTCCAGAGTCCGACCGTTGTCGTCGATGCCTTCGAAACCGGAATACGCGGCGGCGTCCATGCCCTTGCGCAGCCTGGCATCAATCCGATCAACGACCGGGTCGAGTGCGGGATGCAACTCAGCCTCGGCGGTGCCGGCCACGCCGTGCGGAGGCCACGTGTCGACGAAATCAGGCTCGTTGCTGAAGTGGTCGCCGGGGTCGATGTGCCAGTCCTGGGTAGTCACCACCAAGTCGTAGCCGTGCTCGCCGGCCAGCAGGTCCGCCACTCGCGCGGCCACGTCATTGCCGCCTTCCACGGGCAAGGCGCCGCCTTCGCAAAAGGTCGGTTGCACATCCACCACGAGCAGGGCCGTACGGGACTGCCCACGTTGGTTCGAGTTCTCAGCCATGTCTGCTCTCCTGCGCCGCGATTCATGCCGCTGGACGCGGCTCCCGCAGCGCTCTGTGGCTGAATCTACCGCCGGCCCGCGTGGGCCTCAGCAGCGCTAGACGCCGAGCAGGAATGAGGCGTTGCCAGCCCAGAACGGCGAAGTGGCGCCTGCGCTGAGCCCAGCTGTCGTAAACGAAGCCTGGAACTCGGAGATCGGGTCGCGGCCGCCTTCGGGGTGCGGCCAGTCGGACGAGAACAGGAACAGCTCAGGTCCGCAGTTCGACACCAGCCAGCCCACGTCCTCGAAGTGCCACGGCGTGAATCGCACTTGGCGCCGGATGTAGTCCGAGGGGGCCATGGTCAGCTTGGCCAACTCGGGCTCGTGTCGTCCGAACGCCAAGACGGCGTTGTCGAGCGAGCGCAGCAGGTTCGGCACCCACCCCGCACCTAGTTCGATGAGCCCGCACCGCAACGCGGGGAACTGCTCGAAGATGCCGTCCATCACCATGCACGACAGCAGGTTCTCGGCATCGTGGAACAGGTTCAGGAAATCCTTCGCGCGCAGGTTCTCACCGCCGCCGACGAAGTCCTTGCCGGGGTTCCGGCCGTTGTTGTGGTACGTCTTCGGCAGCTGGTTGCCGCCGTTGGGCCCCAGGTGCATGAGCACGGGCACGCTCGCTTCGGACAGCAGCGCCCACAGGGGATCGAAGTCCGGATGTGTCGGGCTCAGCTCAGTTGGCACGCCGTGGGGAATCCACGCAGCCCGACACCCAGCCTCGATGGCCTCGCGGGCGCATTCAATCGTCCGTTCCGGATCCTCGAGCGGCACAAACGCCACACCGAGCAGCCGCGGGTCGACCGAGCAGAAGTCCGCGATACCGCGGTTGTGCGCCGAGGCGCCGCCGTACACCAAGTCGAGGTCTTTGCGCCCATGGAACTGGGTGTGCGCAAACGTCGTGAACACCAGTTGGCTGGCGAATCCCAGCTGGTCGAGAGCTCCCACACGCTCGTTGGCATCCATGGAGCCATAGGCGAAGTAGCCCTTCGGCCCGTTGACCACGTCGGCCACCAGCTTCGCCGTCTCGTCGGGATCGTTGCGCCGCTCCCAGCACTGTTCCACGAGTTCGAGCGTGGCCGTGTCGCCCCCGCCAGCCAGGCTGAGATCTCTCAGCTTCTCAGCAGTCGCCCCATCGGCGTAGTTCGCCAGCCAGTCCACCGGTTCCATGAGGTGGCTGTCGGTGTCATGAATGAATCGCTCACCGGCGTAGGTCGTCATAGTTCCCCCTGGGCTGTTGTTTCCGTCGCCTAGTAGGCCCGACCAGTCTCGCATTAGAGGCCGCCGTTCGCGGCGTTCATGGACCGCTCCTCTTGTGAACATTGAGAGACTCGGTCAGTTCGGCGATCTCTTCGTACTCGAGTGCTTCGGCCTCGCTCTCCGTCAAGCCAGAAGCGAGTGTTTCGAATTTGTAGTCGACTCCTGCCGCCACAAGCCTGCTCATCTTCTTCGAGCCGCCGGTGAGTCTCGTGTCGCCTGAGACATGCTCTGTCACTCTGACCCCGACTAGCCGGCTGGTGATGCCCACGTACTGCTGACCGTTCTCGAAACTGAGTCGATAGACCTTCCAGCGGCGGCTTGGTGGTTGCGGTGTGTCGGCTGGCGTCTCAAGAGACCGATATTCGAGTTCAAGCGTGAGTCTCTTCTCGTTGAGTCGACCGAGCTCGGCCATCGATGCACCAACCTTTCGTTGGCGCTTGTACTCATTGCGTGCCGCTTCGTACTTCTTCCAGCGGCTCGCGGCCTCGGCGCACGCTGAACAGGGTTCCTCGCCATGGTTCCTGTGACGTTGAAATGCTGCCCAAGTACCGCAGGGACGCCGCATGCGCCCCCCGACGTTCACGCGGGTTCGCTCGCCTCGCTCTTCCAGCGAGTACCCCTCAGCAACCACGCGCGGACCCTATCCGCTTGGCGCAGAGGCTGTCCATCCGAGGTCGCGTTGGACGCTCGCTGCTTCATCCGGGTTGCGGCGCACTGCAGCACGCAGTTGTTGAAGGTGGAACCGGTCCCGCGAGGCATCGAGCGCTCTCTGCCAGTTGGGGCGGGGAGTTACCAGTTCTTCGAGAATGCAGAACTCGATCAGATCTTCGAGACTCGGCCTGCACCTGCGTCCGCCAACCGGCAAATGGAGGTGCACTGGTCGGTTCTTGGAACGGTCGCTTGAGATGAGCATGCGCTGGAGGCCCTGCGCTTCACCGTCGATGTGGAGATGCGCTTCCGGGTACTTGTTGGGTGGATCCCGGACGTAGTCGTACGTGAGGGCAGCCGAGTTGCTGTCAGCAGTCGCGAGTGTGTACGAGCTCTTGTCTGTTGTGAGGTGCTGATTCGACTCGTCGAGCACGGGCGTGTGATGGAGAAGCAGCCGGAGTCGGGCCGGTGACCTTGCGAGATTCAGGTCAATTGCCTCGCCGTGGAGGTCGCTTTTCTTCAGCCGGTAGCCGATCACGGCGCGCCCTGAGGCATCCATCATCACTGAGAGACGGATGCCGTTAGTCACAGTGCCGTTGAGCGTTGCGGTCAGTTCTTCCGCGAAGGCTCTGGCCTGTCTCGGCAGGTCAGGCGGTTGACGGCTCAAAAGTCGAGACGATGAACCAAGTGCGCCGAGCGAGTTCGCTTGTGAAGCACCCCTCCGCCGCCTGTGCTTGGAGTTCTTCCCATGTGCAACCGGCCTCGGCGAGCGCGTTGTCGACCGCGATGCGCACCTCGTCGTCGTTCAGCACGATCACCTCGATGTCGTCGTACTGCGTGTCTGTGTCGCTCATCGGTGCGCCTCGTCGTTGTGCCAAGCGTGCTGACTGGCGTCGGCGCACCTGCTTTGGGCGTGGGCTCCGCTACGTATGTTCGCAGGTGGGTGTGCCATCAATGTAGCGGCACCGCCGCTATGGGCCGCGGTGCAAGGAGAATTCTTGCTGGGGCCGCTCAGCCGCCGTGGCGGAGGAGCTGGCCGCTGTAGGTCTCGGTTTGGGTGTCTTCGGAGATGGTTTCCTGGCCGTTCACGATGACGCTGCGGTAACCGCTGGCCCGCTGGACTCGCCGCCACTCGCCGCCCGGAAGATCGTGGACGACCTCGTTGGGCCCGATCTCGAGGTTCTCCGGGTCGTACACCAGCACGTCTGCGGGTCCGCCGTGGCGGATCAGGCCCCGGTCACGGAACCCGGCGAGCTGTGCGGGCAGCGCCGACAGGCGCCGGTGGGCTTCCTCGTAGGTAATCCAGTGGTTCTCGCGCACGTGGGAGGTCAGCGTCTCGGTGGGGTAGCGGCCCGCCGTGAGGAATTTGGTGTGCGCCCCGCCGTCGGACACGCCGAACAGCATGTGCGGGTACTGCACCACGTCACGCAGCAGGTTTGAGTTGCCCTGCGGCGGCGCCACGAAGAACAGCGTGTCCAGCCCGTCGGTCACCGCCACGTCGAGCATGAGATCCACTGGGTGCTTGCCGGCAATCTCGGCCGCTTGGCCCACCGACATCTCCCGGTACCGCTCGGTCGATTCGGTGCGCGGCGACAGGATCGTCACGGTCTCGAGCGGCGCGGTCGCCGTACGGGGCAGCGTGTCCTTGAGCGCCTGACGACGCTGCGGATCGGCCATCTTCACCAGCCGTTCGGCCTTGTCGCCCATGCAGGCTTCCATCCAGGCCTCGGAGTCGTCGTAGAGGTTCCAGTCTTCGAGGGTGAAGGTGAAGCCCGCATCGCTGGTGACGCCCTGGCCGTAAACCGGTACGCCCTGCTCGCGGCAGCGTTCCAGCCATTCGATCTGGCGGCGGTGGATGTTCGGCTTGTCCTCGAACGCCTGCACCACGTTGTGCAGCAGAGGACGGCCGCTGATCGATGCGATCTCCTCGAGGTGGGCGAGGTCGTGGGCCACGTTGCCGCTCGTGAGCGTCATCTGCACGACGCCCTCGTTGCGCTCGGCCAGAACCCGGGCCAGCACCAGTGCTGTCTCGTCGTTCATCATGTCGGTCGGCATCGGCGTGCCGTCCCAGTCGCGCTGTACCGCGGCGGGACCGGTCGGAGGCAGCCGCTGGGCAGACCAGCCACAACCGCCCGCATCCATCGCCTCGTGTACCAGCTTGGCCAGCATCTCGTGCTCGCCCACCGTCGGCATGCGGCCGTCCTTGGCGTCGTCGAGACCCAGCACCATCACCAGCATCGGCCCGATCGGCACGTACGGCAGGATGTTGAGCGCCTTGGGGGTGCGCTCGAGGCTGTCGAGGTATTCCGGGAACGTCACCCAGTCCCACGGCATGCCTTGGCGCATCGATTCGTAGGGAATGGCCTCGACCCGGGTCATCGAGCGCATGGCGTACTCGCGCATGTCGGGGTCGACTGGGGCGAATCCGAAGCCGCAGTTGCCGATGGCCACCGACGTAATGCCGTGCCAGCCCGACAGCGTGCAGTAGGGGTCCCAGAACACCTGCGCGTCGTAGTGGGTGTGCAGGTCGACGAAGCCGGGGGCGATGTGCATGCCCGAGGCGTCCACGACCTTGGCACCCTCGCGGGCGTCGACACGCCCTGTGGCGGCGATCTTGCTGCCCGCGATCCCGACGTCGCCGCGCACCCTGGGTGCTCCGGTGCCGTCGAAGATCATGCCGTCCTTGATGACGATGTCGTAAGTGCTCACGGCAGCCGCTCCTGATGCTCTTGGGTCTGTCTGTATTGATCGGTATTGATCGTGGTCGGTATTGATGGTGATCGATTGTGCCGAGTGAGGCCGTGGTCGTGCCCGAGGGCACAGCCGAGTCGGTCAGGCGTCGAGGTCCCAGCCCATCCGCTGTGCTGCGTACAGCGTGTCGGTGTATTCCTCCATGTGGGCGATCAAGCCGTCGCGGCAGTCGTACACCCAGCAGTACTGGTTGTCGTACTCGAGGCCAGTGGCCTTGGCGGTGGCCGTCAGCCGCTGCTGCACCACGGCGGTACCGCCGTCAACGATCATCCTGCGTACCTCGACGCTGATCGGCTGGGAGATGTCGAAGGTCTGCCTGACGACACGACCTCCCAAGGCCTCTACCACCTCGTTTGCCCCCGTCATCGTGTCGACGGCATTGCCCTGCGCGGCCGTGGGGGGCAGCACCCAGGTGACTTCAGGGTCGAGGCATTCCAGCATCGTGTTCTGATCGGCCGTTGTCAGCGCGGCGTAGTAACGCTCCATCAACGCCCGTGTCTCAGCAGTCTCCATGGTCGCTCAGCTTTCAACGGCCGTCATGCGCGCATCACAACCCGGGCGAGCCGGCCTTACCGCCCCAGTTGCGTCTGTCTCAGTCTCGCACCGACGAGCGCGCCCGTGCTCAGCTGCCCGGAGGCGCCTGCGAACCAGAGCTAGGCGGTGACCGGCGAGGTTGCTCGAATTGCGTCTTCGAGTCGGTCGAAGATCTGCCCGATCTCGGCGTCAGAAATGATGAGCGGCGGGCAGAACATGAGGGCGTTCGCGACCGGACGCGAGATGACGCCGCGCTTGAGAAACGCTTCACGAGTCTCGGCGGCGTCGTAGCCGAGATCGGCTGCCCAGATTGCCCCGAGGCCCCGGTAGCCCGCGAGCATTCCGTCGCCTTGCAGCGCCTGGAAGCCTTCTTCCATCTTGGTGCCGATGTAGCTCGCTCGCTCGACAAGTCCTTCCGACTCAATGACGCCGATGTTGGCGACACCAGCGGCGCATGCCGTGGGATGCCCCGAGTACGTGTAGCCGTGCATGAACTTCTCGGGGTCTGATTCCAGCAATTCGGCGATTTCGCGAGACACAACGACGCCCGACAGTGGGATATAGCCCGAGGTGACGCCCTTGGCGAATGTGAACATGTCAGGCGTCACGCCGAAGGTCTGACCGCCGAACCATGAGCCGGTGCGTCCGAAACCGCAGATCACCTCGTCGAAGATGAGCAGGGCGCCGTGCTCATCGCACAGGCGACGCAGGCCCTCGAAGTAACCGTCCGGCGGCAGGATCACGCCACCGGCACCCTGAATGGGCTCGGAGATGACGGCGGCGATACGGTCGCCGTGCTCGGCGAACAGCTGAGCCGCCGGCTCGACGTCGTCGTTGGGGATCTCGACCACGTGGGGAAGCAGATCGCCCCAGCCCGATCGGATCGGCTCGATGCCTTGCACGCTCGTGCCGCCGACGTTCACGCCGTGATAGCCGCCGGTGCGCCGCACGATGATCTGCCGGTCGGCGTCGCCGCGCAGTTGATGGATTCGCCGAGCGAACTTCAGCACCGTGTCGACAGCTTCGGAGCCCGAGCAGCCCAGAAACACGCGGCCGTCGGGATGCTGAGAGCGCGCACGCACCATCTCGGACACTTCGACAGCGGGGCCGTTCGAGAAAGGCGCGAACGTGTTGTACGTCTGCAGTTGTTCGAGCTGTGCGTTGATGGCGTCGATGACGGTGCGATTGCCATGGCCGATTTGACACAGCCACAGGCTGGCGAGTGCGTCGATGTACTCGTTTCCGGCGTCATCGCGCAGGATGACGCCCTCGCCCGAGACGATCTTGATGTACTCGTTCTCATGCTGTGCGAGGACCGAGAATGGGTGGATCAGTGCGCTGCCGCTCATCGAACAACTCCGCCTTCTGTTCTGGGAGATTGAGCGAAGCCTACGCCCGCCGCAAATGGCGGACCGGACCGCAATTGCGTCCATGCGTCAGTAGCGCCGCTCGGGTGTCGCCAGGTGCGGGCAGATGACATGCGAATGCGTGCAGGTCAGCGCCCAGGCCGTTCGTAGGCTTGGTGTTCTCGGCGGTGTGCTGTTGTTGCGTCATCGTCGAAGGGAGATGCAATGTCGATGCGATACGGACGTCCGCTGGTCATGATTCCCGGCCCGTCGGTCATTCCCGACCGGGTGCTGTCGGCCATGCACCGCTCGATCCCGAACATCTACGAAGGCGAGGTGGTGGACCTCACCTACTCCCTGCTGGAGCGGCTGCCGGTTCTGGCCCGCACCGAGCACCGGGCCTACATCTCCATCTCCAACGGCCATGGCGCTTGGGAGATGGCCATCACCAACACGCTGTCGCGTGGCGACAAGGTGCTCGTGCTCGAGGTGGGGCACTTCGCCACCAACTGGGCCGAGATGGCGGCTCAGAGCGGCGTCAAGTTCGAGGTGCTGCATGCGGCCGACCGGGCGGCGATCCACCCAGATGCCGTGACTGAACGGCTGCGAGCCGATGTCGGGCGGGAATTCGCCGCAGTGCTCGTTGCGCAGACCGACACTGCGTCGTCAGTGTGCAACGACATCGCCGCGGTGCGTCGTGCCATGGACGACGCCGACCACCCGGCCCTGCTGATGGCCGACTGCGTGGCCTCGCTGGGGTGCGAACTCTTCGAGATGGACGCGTGGGGTGTGGACGTCACGGTGGCCGGCAGTCAGAAGGGCCTGATGGTGCCACCGGGCCTCGGCATGGTGTGGGTCGGACCCAAGGCCTGGGAGGCCCACCAGCGAGCCGATCTCCGCACTGCGTATTGGGATTGGACGCGACGAACTGATCCCGATGCGCACTACTGGATCTTCTGCGGCACGCCGCCGGTCCAGCACCTCTGGGGCCTCGCCGAGGCGCTCGACATGATCGACGAAGAAGGCCTCGAAAACGTCTGGGAACGCCACCGCGTGATGGCAAGTGCGATACACGCAGCGGTCGAGGCGTGGTCCACACCCGGCGGCCTCGAGTTGAACGTGTTGGACCCTGCGCATCGGTCGAACTCCGTAACGATGATCAGAACCGGCGAGGTGTCGGCGCAGCAGCTGCGTGCCACGTGCGAGAGCGAAGCGGGCCTCACGCTGGGGCTCAGCATCACCGGCAACGCCGACGCCGAATTCCGCATCGGGCACATGGGCCATCTCAACCCGCCGATGCTGCTCGGCACGCTCGGCACCATCGAGGCCACGCTCGCGGCCATCGACGCGCCCACCGGCGCCTCCGGTGTGGCCGCGGCTGCCCAGGTCATCGCGCAGGCGACGACTCCGGCGCCCAAGCCGCCGCCCGGCCCCGAGGATCCCTGGTCCTGACCCAGCGACGAGACAGCCGCTCATCCAGCGACGCGCGCTGATTCCCGCAGCAGATCAGCTCGCCTGCCGATCTGGTGCGAGGAAACCACGCCGAGTCGCCCGGCAGGCCGACCAAGAACTTCAGCCGATGATGCCGAAGGCGTCGAGCCAGATCGGCGTGGCAGCCGCGAGTATCACGCCCATCTGCCAGTAGTGGCGGTGCTGGGCGGCGCGTTGGTCTTCTGTTCGCTGGGCTGCGTGTTCGCGGCGGTCCTCGGCTCGCTGATCTGCGTACTCGCGGCGCAGCGCGGCAAAGCCGGCGCCCATCTCTTCTTTGGTGGCGAAACGCGACAGTTCGGCAGCCAAGAATTCCTTGGTGACGAGGTCAGACACCGGCGATGGTGCCAAGCAGGACATGAGGTACTCCGCAGTGGGTTCGTCGTGCTGATCGCGAATCCAAGCATAGATGCGGCTTCGATGTTGCTCGGACATTGAGGCTCCCTTGAGCGGCAGGCTGAGCAGGTGAATAATAATAGTTTATTTCAGTATATTTCAATAATGTTCAATATCACGCACACAGCGGCTGAGGCGTGACTGCAGCAATGTCGAAACTTTCGATGGAGTTCGGCGGCGAGTTCATCGCAAGGGTCACGACGCCCGTGCCCAAGCCACCTCTCGGCCTGGAGGGTGCTTGGTCCTAACCTGTCCGCGTGACCTTCGAGGCCGGCCAGCGCATCCGACTCCGAGGCGAGCCCGAGTTCGTGACCGTGAGCGGAGCGGTGCTGCTGCCAGACGGCACGGGCGGCACGCGCCTGTTCGTGACCGACCCGGACGGCGGGCTGCGCCAGATTGACTTGGCCCCGGCCGAGGCTGCGCAGGTCGAGGTGCTCGTCCCCGACGCCGGTGCCGCCCCAGTTGCAGCGCTTGCCGGCATGTGGGCGGCATGGATGCGCCACACTTGCGGTTCACCGTATCCCTCCGCGCTGGCGAGCAGCCCGCTGCGGCCCTATGCCCATCAGAGCGAAGCGGTGTACGGGAACATGCTGCGCCAGCCCATGCTGCGGTTCCTGCTGGCCGATGAACCGGGCACCGGCAAGACGATCATGGGCGGCCTGTGGCTGCGGGAAGCACAGCGGCTGGGTCACGTCCGGCGGGCGCTCGTGGTGTGCCCCGCTCACCTCGTCAGTAAGTGGCAACTCGACTTCGAGCGCTTTCTGGGCGGCGGCCTGCGCCGCATCACCGCTGCGACGGCGCGTGAGGGCGCGCTCTCCGGCCCGAATGAGCTGTGGGTGGTTTCGATGGAACTGGCAGCGGTCAACCCCGCGGTCTATGAAGCCATCCACCCCGATGCCGCGGGCTGGGATGCCGTCATCATCGACGAAGCGCATCGGCTGACTCCCACGGCGCAGACTCTTTGGCGCGTCGGGCAGATGCTGTGTCGCGGCGCGCCTCGCGCCGTACTCATGACAGCGACACCGCATCGCGGCAACGAGTGGCTGTTCCGATCGCTCATGCACCTCGTCGACCCTGAGGTCTTCCCGGTCGTGGATGACGTGAACGACGAGCAGCCGACGAGCAAGTTGACGCCCGGCGCTATGCACTTCTTGCGGCGCATGAAAGAAGAACTGGTCGGCTTCGACGGCGAGCGGCTCTTTCTGGCCCGGCGCGCCGACAACGTGAGGGTCCCGCTGAACGCCGCCGAGCGGGCTTACTACGACGAAGCACTCTCGCTGGTCAGCCGCTACTTCCCGCCCGCCGCGCAGAGCTTGGCGCGCATGGTGTATGGCAAACGCGCAGCATCGTCGCTGTATTCGCTGGCGGAGACGTTGCGTCGCCGCATGGATCGCATCGGTATCCAGAGTCCCGCCGATGCTGCTCGCGAGGCAGACCCGAATGGCGAAGACGACGAAGCGGCGTCTGAAGCGCGGGTGGTCAACGAGGACTCGATCGACACACGCGCAGAGCGCCGGGAAATCGCCCAGGTGCTGCAGCGGCTGGACACGGACCTCGCCCAGCTTGACGGAGTCAGGGCGTCCAAGTGGCCACGCATGGTCGAGGAATGCCTCGTGCCGAACGGCATCACTGCCGGTTCGGGTGAACTGGCAGTGGTATTCACCGAGTACGCCGACACAGCGGATTGGCTGCGTGATCGGTTCGTGTCGGCAGGCTTCACGGCGCGGACATATTCGGGCCGCGATTCCCACGCCATTCGTGACGAGACCCGAGCGCAGTTCGCCTCCGGCAAGTTCGAGGTGCTGATTTCCACCGACGCCGGCAATGAGGGCATCGACCTGCAGAGCGCCCATGTGCTGGTGAACTAGGATATCCCGTGGTCGCTCGTGCGCCTGGAGCAGCGCATGGGCCGGATCCACCGCATCGGTCAGGGCCGCGACGTTCGCCTCTACAACATCGTCGCCACCGACACGCGAGAAGGCGACGCCTTGGCCCGGCTGCTCGACAACCTGGTTGCGGCAGCCAATGAGCTCGACGGCAAGATGTTCGACAGCCTCCGCCTGATCACCGAGCAAACGTTCGATGAAGCGAGCGTGCCCGATCTGGCGCAGATGCTCGGTCGGTGCTTTGAGGGAGACAGCGCGCAGTCAGCTGCGTTGGAGGCGGTCGGTCGGATCACTGCCGAGCGGCTTCGGCAAGCGCACGAGCGTCAGAGCAACGCAGAGGCGCATCTGCACAGTCCCGTCGAGTTGGGGGCGGCGCACCAGGTGCTGCACGACGATCGGCTGGAGCGCATCAACCCGCATGTCGTCGAGCGCTTTGCGAGCGTCGCTGCTTCCGCCAGCGCAATCACCTTCGAGCGGTCTGCTGCCGCAGATACGGGGTTCTGGCTGCTCGGCGGCAAGCACATGGAGCTGCCCGAATCGCTCGTGCCGAACGCCGGGGAGAAACTGCGACTGGTGGCGACCAGCAGCGCCGCAAAGCAGCAAGCGAAGTTGGCAGGGGTGGCCTCGGCTGCCGAAGCGGTGGTACTCGGACCTGGTGAGGATGCCTTCGGGGAACTGGCCGAGGCCGTCGGAATGCATGTGGCACCCGATTTGTTGCGAGGCGGCCGGCTGTACGACCCGAACGAGGCCGACGACTACGAGCTGCATGTGTACGAGGGTGCTATCGCGGAAGGACGGGCGGCTGCGAGCAGCGCTGTTCCCCAGCGCCGCACTTCTCTCATCACGGTGTGCCAATTGCAGCCCAGCTCCGCGGCGATCTCTTTGACGGTGCGGCCCCGCCCCACCCGACGCGTCGCCCAGCGCGCTGCCCGCGACGTCAAACGCGCCCGCGGCGGCGCTATCTCTGGCGACTGCTCAGTAAACGTCCCCACCGCGCAGTCCCCATTCGGGCACCGCCAGCGGCGCTTTGCCAACACCAGCCGCACCGGCCGCCCGAACGCCCCAGGTCCACCAGCTCCACACGCCTGACGCCGCTCGACCACACAGACCCGCCGCAGGACCCGCACACCGGCCGCGGCGAACGAAGCCGCACCAGGACCCTCAACGGCCGGCCCGGCTCGTCGCCCACCGACACCGCTTCCACATCGGCGCCGAGTCCGACCAGCAGCTCATTGACACGCGTAGGGTCGCTCTCCACGGGGATCCTCCAGGACTCGGCGGCATAGACACCTCCGATTCTGGGGGATCCCCCGCGTTCACACCGGGACCCTCACACCACCAACTCCACCCTCAAACGCGAAGAGCCGATTTAGCGCGATCTATTGAAGCGGTTTCCGAGACCATCCTTGGTGCCATCGAGTCAACTGGTGCTTACACCAGTGTTCTCGCCAGATACGCCGCCTCAGTCTTGGTGCGTCTGCTCCGATTTCGAACGAGAGGTGCTGCGCTTCACATTGGCCGAGATTGTGTCCGTGACATATATGCGAACGGGGCCGTGGTTCCCTTCGGGAACGACTACTTGGAAGTTGGATGCGCCAGAGGTCCCGGAACCTGGCGTTCTGTCACCACACTTTCCATCAACGCTCTTCGTCATCAGCTTGGCAGAGCCAGTGGAACTTCGGCATCGCTTGAACGTGGAAGTGCAGCGGCACTGGCGCTTGGTTCCGGCACATTGAACGCAGTCGTGACCGATCCGCCCTATAGCTCGATGGTCGAGTATTCGGATTCGTCTGACTACTTCTATGTGTGGCTCAAGCGTGCGCTGGCGAGCACTCACTCGGAGTTGAGGGTCACTGCCAATCCGGCCGGGGTTCAAGAGAAGTTCGACGAGGCAGTGGTCAAGATGGCGCACGCTCGCAGCGGCGATCATCGGACGCCGGAGCACTATGACCGGTGTATCACGGCGGCGTTCAGCGAGGCCTGTCGCGTGGTTGAGCACGCCGGTGTCGTGACGATCATGTTCGGCCACGACGACCCTGAGGTATGGCAGGGCCTGCTTGCGGCGATTCACGCAGCGGGCCTGATCCTGACGGGGTCATGGCCGGCGCGCACCGAGCACGGCAGCCAGATGGGCAAGGCCAATATCGAGACCACGCTCACGCTGGCGTGCCGGCCGGCGGAATCTGATCGCAGTGAGGGTCGACTCGCCGATGTCGAAGCAGAGATCCGCCGGGAGATCGCCGAGCGGATGCCGTTGTGGTCCGATGCCGGGCTTGCAGCGCTGCGCGATCAGCGCATGGCTGCCTATGGGCCGGCGATGGAGGCGGCAGGTCGCTATAGCGCCGTGCTGGATCATAGGGGAAGGCCGGTCGAGGCCGATCATTTCCTCACTCTTGCGCGGCGGCTGGTCGGAGAGATTGCCGACTTGCGGATCGGCTCGTTTCCGCTGGAGGCGTTCGACAAACGCACGCAATTCGCACTTTCCTGGACGCGCCAGTACCAGCGCAACCCCGCCTCCGGATCAGAGCCCAGGTGGGAACGGCTCACCCACGACATGGACGAGAGCGACACACGCGGACTGCTCCACAAGGTCAAGTCGACGTACAGATTCGCCACCGCGACTCAAAGCGGCATCGGCAAGACCGAACTCGCGCCCGGGCTGGCGGTCATCGATGTTGCCTTCGCCGTAGCGCTGGCGGGAAAGTCGGTTAGCACCATTGCTGACGTGCTCGCTTCAACCGACAGCGCCAGCGACGAGTTGCTGTGGGCGGTCATGGCGCAGCTCGCTGCCGACCTCGGCGACACCGACGCAGACGGTGACGTGTGGACCTGGGTGACCCGCAATCGCACAGCAATCCTCACTGGCACTGCCGTGATTGCCGAAGACGAGCGCAGGGCGCAACGACAGCAGCAAGACGAGGGCGAGCAGCTCTCGATGGGCATAGGAGGCACGCCGACGTGACCACATCTGGGGCGACGCCGTGGTGGCAGGCCATCAAGTTGCGGCCCGAGGTCGAAGCCGCACGAGGCAACATCGACGATGTTCAAGCGTCGCTGCACGATGCGGTCTTCGGCGGTGCCTCGGGCCGATCGCAGTATGCCGACCCGACCTACTACGGGCAGATCACCTACCCAACGGGCAGCCTTGTGGACCTCATGGCCAAAATCGCGGTGCGGCTGGGTGCGAAAGCCGAGCCTTCGAAGCGTGTACGAGCGCTCTGGCGGCTCGACCAGGCGATGGGCGGCGGCAAATCGCACGGGCTCATCGGGCTCTGGCATCTGGCGAACAATCCGAGCCACTTCGCTGCGACCGACCTCGGCGCGGCGGTCTTGGTGCAGGCCAAGGAGATCGCCGGAAGCGAAACGCTCGCCCCGGACCTCGGCGGCCCGCGCTGCGTCGTGCTGGACTGCGACAATCCCGCACCGCGCGAAGCTCACGATGGCCCGGCCCGGACGCTCGGCGAGCGCTTCCTGTGGCGTCTGTTCGAAGGTGCGTACAAGAAGTACGAGCACTACAAGGGGCAGCTTCCCAACAAGGAGGCCATCGAAGCCGCGCTCTCCGACATCGGACGTCCCGTGCTGATCCTGATCGACGAGATCATGGATTACATCCGCTGGGTGTCGAACCAGTCCGAACAACGCGCACTCGACGACATGGCGTTCTTACGAGCACTGCTCGATGCGGTGAACGACGTTGACAACTGCGCTGCGGTGGTGGTGATGATCGCGTCGGAGAAGGACCGCATCGCCCTGAACGAGACCGGCGCCAAGTGCCGTGCCGAGTTGGAGGACCTGCTTATCCGCAACGGCGAGGCGACCACGGTGACGAGCGGCGGCGATTTTGCCGACATCATCCGAAGACGACTGTTTGACGGACCCCCACCGAGCGAAGTCACCGATCGCTGCGCCGAGTGGATCACGTCGGAGATGCAGAGCCGATGGACGGAGCACGTCTTCGGCAAGCTGCCCCATTCCGACGGCGGCTTTGCGGAAGCCGTGGGGCGCTGCTACCCGTTTCATCCCTCGCTGATCGACCTCGCCGAGAACGAGTGGTCCCAGCAGGCAGGATTCCAGCGGGTGCGCTCGACATTGCAAGTTTTTGCCGCCACTGCCTACGAGCAGCTCCAGCGCGGCCAAGCGGGCGAGTGGGCCCCGGCCCTGATCGGGCCCGGCGACCTGCCGATGTCGTCTCGCGAGGTGCGCGATGCGCTGCTGGACTCGGGGCTGGTCAGCGATCAGCGCACCCAGTCGAGCCTGCGCGAGATTTGTGCCGGCAACATCGTCGACCCCGACCACCTCGACCGCGGCGCCGCACGCCTGGCTGATCTGCGGCGCTCGAGCACTGGCTGGGAGCAGCTCAACCCTCGTGCGGCCGAGCGCATGGCCACGGCGCTGTTCGTCTACTCGCTGAGCCCGCGTCCCCAAGGCCGCCGTGGTGCCACCGAGGCAGAGCTGCTGGCGGCATCATTCGTGCCGTCGAACGCCTTCGGGTACGGCGACGCCGAGGTCGTCTGGCAGGAACTGTGCCACCCCACTGACGGCCTCGCCGCAGTCGACTCGACTGCCGGGTCGGGCAAGCAGCCGAAGCGGTGGCACATCGAGACCCGTCAAACGCTGAACATGCTCGTGCGGAGAGAACGCGAGGCGGTCACTGACGCCGAACGGGACGAACGAGTCAGCCGTGCGGCATTCGAGGGGGCGAACAGCGGGCCGTTCGACGCCGTATTGCCAGTGGATGGCGAATTCGATGTTGCCCCCGAGACAGCTGAGCTTCGTGAACTGCTGGGTAGTGCAGGCATCGATCAAGCGCGTAAGTGCCGACTCGTGGTGCTGGATTCCCGCTGGTTCAGCCTGCTCAACGGAGTCGATGCGGCGACGCGTCTGGCCGCCGAAGCGGCGATGGGCCTCGGTACCGAGGCGCTGCCCATGACGTGGGCGTCATCTGCGGTCTTTGCGGTCATCAACACCCAGAGTCGGCGGCAAGCTCGCAACCTTGCCGCCGATGTGATCGCGTGGGAACGCACCTTGGCGTTGGCGGCGGTCCAACAAGACGCGGAAATGTCCAAGAGCGCCGGCGGCCAATCGCGTGAGACGCAGCGCCGGTTTGGGAGCCTTGTCAACAAGGCGTACGCGCATGTGCTGTACCTGGCCGAGGGGCCCGACGGGCGTGTCATGCGCGATATCCGATTCCAGTCCGAGAATCAGTCGGCGCTCGACGGTTCGGTGGTGTGGTCGGCATTGCAGGAGGCCGGCAAGGCGTTCGCAGCCGGTGACCTCGACCGGCAGGCGCTGATGCACAACCTGCGGACCAACGACTGGAACCGCCCGCTGTGCGAGATTCGAGACGACTTCTGGAAGGCGCCCCGACTGCCGCTGCTGCCGGGGGGCGAAGGCGACCTGCGCCGGGCCCTGTTCGAGGCAGTATCGGGTGGCGATATCGAGATCGTCGACTCCGGCGACCAAGTGCGGCAGGTGGCCAACGAGGGGCACCTCAACCTGGGGTCGACCGATCTGCGGATCCGCCAACCGGCGCAGGAATCAACCGATGATCCCGACGGTGGCGACCCCCCAGTAGTCATTGATCCGCCGGTCGGCCCGGACCCTCCGGTTGATCCACCTCCCCCAGAGCGCACCGAGTTTCGGGTGAGTGCCTCGGTCACGCAATCACTGCGGGACGACAGCAGTCCCCGTGACGCCGTGCGGCAGTTCCTTCTGGCGGTAGCGAACGCCGTGGATGATGACGCCGTCCACGTTCAGATGAGCCTCAGCATCACCGCGGGCGCGGCCACCAAGGACAAGCTGGTCGCTGCCGCTCAGACAGCAGAAATCAACTGCGTCGCTGCCGAGTTGTGATGGCCCCATCAGGCTGCCAGCGCCGTGAAGCCTTCAAGAACTTCCGTCATCGCTGGCGGCGCGGCGGAGTCGTGTGCGCTCTCCGTCGTCGTGTGCTTGGCGAAGCTGGGCGATGCGATGGTCGTCGGGATCCTCCAGCAGTTCTGCGATGAGCGTTGTCATCTCTGCCAGATCGATCGAGCGCGCTTCGAACATCTCGCCCAGGTCGAACCAGTCCTTTCGCCGGTCGAAGAACGCCTTGAAAACGGCGAGGTCTGAGCAGCACAGGAACGGCATCTGCTCGCCCAGGAACGGATGCTGGACGACGCGTGTTGCCACTTCGGTGTGAAACGGATCATTCGTGAGGAAGACATCGACCGGAATGGTGTCGCACATCAGACGCGTTTGGCCCGTCGTGCGCAGTTCGGACTTTGCGGCATCGGTGGCGACGATCTCGGGGGGCAGCGCAGCCACCGCAACCTCCGCGGACTCGGCCTCGATGAAGATGTTGAGGTCCACATCTCGGGTTGTACGCGGCTCGGGAATGCACCACGCCAACGCCAGCGCACCGCCGAAGGCGTACGGCAGGCCTGAGCGCTCAAGGGAATGATGCAACCGCCGGATCAACCCCAATATGTCGGGAGCAAGAACCTCAGCCGGCTGGTCGCTCACGCCGGCTCCTGAATACGGGGTACTCCAGCTCGGGTGAATTTCGCCTCGGCAAATGCATGGCGAGGTGGAGCAGGCTCGCCAACACCTCGCCGCGCTCCACTTGGGACATGGATCGAGGCGGGTACTCCCTCAGCAGAAGCCGTGGGCGCTTCGCCGCTGACATGAGGCCAGTGTGCCCGATCCCAGCTGTTGCTGCAGCAATTCAGCTCTCCAAGGCCGGATACGCACGGCACATCAGGCGGCGCAAGCCATCGCCCCGGCCATCAGGCCAGCGCGCCGACTGGCACCGGGCCCGGAGGACCTCTGGTCCTGATCGCAGTCGCGTAAGCCGCAGATTTGCTCAGCCGCTGACGAACTGGCGGATCAGCACCACGGTCGCACTGGTGGCTGCGACGCCGAGCACGATCATCCGGAAGCGCGGGCCGGCGAGGCGGGGCCGCAGCCACCGGCCGATCGGGAGGCCGAGCGCGACCGCGGGCAGCAGGCCCAGTCCGAGCCACAGCTGGCGCAATCCGAAATCGCCGATGATGACGAGGGCGACGATGATCGCGGTGCCGACGATCAGCATGTAGGTCGCCAGGGTGGCTCGCAGTGCTGCTGGCTTCCAGTGGCTGGCGAATACGGCGTACACCGGACCGGGCACGGCTGCCACTGATGATGAGAACGCCGTGCCGGCGCCGGCGGCGTAGTCGGCCAAGCGACCTTCGGGCGGTCGTGTGCCGGCGGCTTGCACGGCAACAGCCAGCAGCACGAACAGGCTCACGGCGATTGCCAAGGAGCGATCGCTCAAGGCGGAGAGCAGCGCCACGCCCCCCACCAGTCCCAATGGCGCCGCTGTCAGCTGCCGCCGCAAGGCCGTGGCTTTCAGCGAGGTCCGGTCGGCGATCGCGTTGCGCAGGTTGATGCCCCCCGCCACCATCAGCATCGGACCCGGCACGAAGGTGGGTTCCATGACCACCAGGATCGGCCCGGCGATGAGGCCCATGCCGATGCCGATGCACGCTTGCGTGCCGGCCCCCACGGCGATGAAGAGAGCCGCGACCACGTACTCCGCGACGCTCATCGTGCGCTCCTAGCGCGGTTCACTGAGCGCTCCTCGCGCGGCTCTTCTTGCGCTGCTCGTGCGACTCACCTGTTGCCGATCGCTGGAGCCATGGTCAGATGGGCAGGTTGCCGGTAGCGGCTCCAGTGTCGCCAGTATCGGTGTAGGCGGCGATGGTGCGCTGGGCGATGCGCATCTGGTGGACCTCGTCGGCTCCGTCGGCAAAGCGGGCCCAGCGGGCGTGCTGGTACATGTGCGCCAGCGGCGTATCGGTGGAGTAGCCGAGCGCGCCGTGTACTTGGATCGAGCGGTCGATGACCCGGCCCAGCATGTTCGCTACGAAATGCTTGGCCATCGACACCTCGGCCTTGAAGTCCTCGCCGGCGCCGGCTTGTGCGCGGTCCACCTTGTAGGCCGCGTGCAGCACCATCAGCTTGGCCTGGTACAACTCCACCGTGCTGTCGGCGATCATCCACTGGATGCCTTGCTTCTCGGCAAGCAGCGAGCCATGGGCATACCGGTTGAGCGACCGGTCCACCATCATGTCGAGGGCCGTCTGGGCCTGAGCTATCCAGCGCATGCAGTGCGCGAGCCGCGCCGGCCCGAGCCGGTACTGGCCCAGCAGGTGCCCTTGGCCGCGGCCGCCGAGCATTTGGCCGGCGCCGACACGCAAGTCCTCGATCATGATCTCGCTGTGGCCGGTGGAGCCGTGCATGGTCTCGATCTGTCGAACCTCGGTCCACCCGTCCGCAGGGAGGTCCACAATGAACGCAGAGTTGCCAGCTTGGGGGATATCGGGATTGTCCTCGGTGCGGGCGATCAGGATCGCAAACTTCGAGCGGTGCGCATTGGAGATGAACCACTTGTGGCCGTTCAGCACCCACTCGTCACCGTCGGGATAGCCCCGAGACTGGATGAGCGTCGGATCCGAGCCGGCCACCTCGGGCTCGGTCATGGCGAAGCACGACTCGGCTCGGCCCTCGCACAGCGGCGCCAGGTAGCGCTGCTTCTGGTCGTCGGTGCCCCAGTGCAGCAGCGTGTGCATGTTGCCCTCGTTGGGTGCCTGGCAGTTCAGCACCCACGAGCCGAAGCGGGTCTTGGCGGCCTCGGCCTGCACCATCGCCATCTCCACATGGCCGAGGCCCATGCCGCCCCATTCGGTCGGCATGTTCGGCAGCCAAAGTTCTTCGGTGCGTGCGCGCTTGCGCATGCCCAGCAAGGCCGTGACGTACGCATCGCGATCGGTCTCTTCGAGTCGCTCCGCGTCGATGCGTCCCTCAACGGGGCGCACTTCGGCGTCGATGAACGCTGCGATGCGCTTGCGGAGCTCTTCGAGTTCCGGGGTCAAGCTGAAGTCGATCGCCATCGTGCGGCCTCTCTTGAGTAGCGATTGTCGCCGCGTCAGTTGCCCGACGCACGTTTCACGGTGCTAGAGCGTGAAGGGCTCCCCGTCGCCCCGCTCGCGAACTGCAATCTCCTCAACAGGCTTGCGGCTCAGCTTGGTGAGCTGCTTGGTCGGTTTGCCGATCGGGAGCAGGGCGCAGACTGCCTCCCAGTCCTCAAGCCCGAGGAACTCCTTGGCTGCGGGCTCATTTGCCGAGAGCAGCGTGGTCATCGCTCCGCCCAAGCCCTCGTTTCGAGCACCCAGCAGGATGTTCCAAGCAAACGGGTACACCGATGCGCCGCTGACCACACCGACGCGGTCCTGCTCCTTGTCGATGGAGGCGACCACGCGCAGATCAACGGTGATCACGAGCACCACCGGCACCTGGTCCATGTGCGAGAACATCGGAAGCGGGAACTTCAACGACTCGTCGGCCATGGCTTCTTCGATATTCACCGATGAGGGGTTGTAGCTCTGCCAGTAGACCTCGCCGGCAGCGACCTGCGCCGCGGCGACGCGCATCGCCGGGTAGCACAACTCGCCGAGACGCTTCTTGCGGGCGGGATCGCGCACCACGATGACCTTTTGGCCCTGGCGATTTCCGCCGCTGGCCGCGAAGCGGGCGTTGTCGAAGATGCGGTACAGCACCTCGTCGGTGACTTCGTCGTCGGTGAAGTCCCGGGCCGCGAAGGTCGTGCGCATGACGTCGTAAATCTCCATCGCGTCAGTCTCGCATCGTGGGGCCCGACTCGTGCTGTGCGAAACCCCGGTTCCCGTGCGGCGAAGCGCCACAGCGACCACAATCGCAACACCGACAGCGCGTACGGCGCCGAGCCAGGGGGAATAGTGAGCTTTGACAGGGTTCTCATCGCCAACCGCGGCGAGATCGCTATCCGCATTGCCAAGGCCGCTGACGCGCTGGGCATCGAGTCGGTTGCCGTCTACGCGCCGGTCGACGAGCGCTCGCTGCACCTCACCGCCGCGACCACTGCGGCTGTTCTGCCAGACGGCGATCCGCTGGCGGCGTATCTGGACATGTCCGCGTTGCTTGTGATCGCGGCCGAGCACGGCTGCGACTGCGTCCACCCCGGCTATGGCTTCCTGGCGGAGAACGCGGCCTTCGCCCGTGCATGTGACGAAGCGGGACTCGCATTCATCGGTCCGTCGTCCGACACGCTCGAACTCTTCGGCGACAAGGTGCGTGCTCGGACGCTGGCCGTCTCGCTCGGCGTACCTGTGGTCGGAGGATCACCGGGGGCAGTCGCCGACGCGGCTGCCGCAGCCGACGCTGCCGCCGAGGTCGGATTGCCGGTGATGCTCAAGGCCGCAGCAGGCGGCGGTGGCAGAGGCATGCGCGCTGTGGGGCGCATCGAGGACGTTGCCGAGGCGTTCGAAAGGTGCTCGGGCGAAGCCACCGCAGCGTTCGGTGACGGAACCGTGTTCGTCGAGCGTCTCGTGGACCGACCACGCCACATCGAGGTGCAGGTGCTCGCCGACCTCGGTGGGAACGTGGCACATCTGCATGAACGGGATTGCTCGGTCCAGCAGCGCAACCAGAAGGTCATCGAGATCGCTCCGGCGCTGGGTCTTGGAGATGAGCTGCGCGCTCGACTGCACGCCGATGCCGTGCGGCTCGCAGCTGCGGCCAACCTGGTGAACGCGGCCACGGTGGAGTTCTTGGTGACGCCCGAGACTGGCGAGCACTATTTCATCGAGTGCAATCCCCGGATCCAGGTCGAGCACACCGTCACCGAGCAGGTCACCGGCGTCGATCTGGTGGAGGCCCAGTTCAGAATCGCCGCTGGAGTGAGTCTGGGCGAGATCGGAATCGCCACCTTCCAGCTCGACGCGGGCGACATGGCAGGAGCCTTGGCAGAAGTCGGGCGACACGCGATTGCACCTCGCGGGTATGCCGTGCAAGCCCGCGTCGTGGCAACCGGCTCGGGTGCGATCTCGGCGTACCAGGAACCGTCAGGCGTGGGGGTGCGTGTCGACGCCGCTGGGTACGCCGGTTACGCGCCTCCGCCGCACTACGACCCGCTGCTGGCCAAGGTCATCGGAACCGGGAGCACACTTGATGCAGCAGTGGCTCGCACGTCGTCGGCGCTCGCCGATTTCCACATCGGCCAGCTGCCCACGAACATCGGCCAGCTCTGCGAGATCCTGGACCATCCGGCGGTGCGCAGCGGCGACGCGCGCACCACGCTGCTGGCTGAGATGGCGACCGCACCCGGTGGAGGGGCGGGCAGTGCCAACGGCATGCGGGGAGGCGCCGCGTCACGCCGTGCCGCACTGTTGGAACCTGCGTCACCGGGTGCCGCTGGTGCGCCGGTCGCTGTGCCAGCTTCGCCACTGTCGACATGGCCCGACCGCGACCTCTTGGATGAGGAGACCGCCATTGTGAGCCCGCTGCCGGCGAGCGTCGTCGAGGTGCGGGCGAGCACTGGGGACTTCATCACAGCAGGGCAAGCGCTCGTGGTGTTGTCGGCCATGAAGATGGAGACCGAAATCACCTCACCGTGCGATGGGACAGTCTCGGCACTGCGAGACCTGCAGCCCGGCGACCAGTTGGCGACCGGCGACGTGTTGGCGGTCGTGATGACCGGCACAGCCGCCGGTGGCGCTGACACGGCAGGCACAACCCTCAGCGGTTGGGAGCCGCTGCTGGATGGGGTGCAGACGTTGCAGCGGCTCGCCGAAGAACGCCTGGGCCCCGACTCGGACGAGCCCGGCGTGGTTCGCCAGCGCAACCGGGGGAAGCTGCACTGCCGGGACCGCATTCGCCTGCTGCTCGACGACGGCAGCTTCCGTGAAGTCGGCAGCTTGGCGGGTTTCGCCTCCTACGACGACGAGGGTGAGATCGCAGCATTCACGCCCGCCAACCACGTCGGAGGAACTGGCAGGATCAACGGCAGCGACGTGGTGGTCTGCGCCGACGACTTCACCTCGCGGGGCGGCCATTCCGACGGGGCGATCGGCGCCAAGAGCTTCTACCTCGACCTGCTCTCGACCGAGCTGGGCGTGCCGTCTATCCGGCTGCTGGACGGTTCGTCGGGCGGCGGCAGCGTCGCCTCGATGGTTCCTGAGCAACGCAAGGAAGGGGAGAGCTCAGCCAAGGAAAGCACCGGAGCCATCAAGGCCGGTCGTCCGCGGGTGACGGGAGGCGGCGGTTCGTTCCTGCCCTCGCACCTGGGCAGCACCGAGTACGCCGAACAGCTCGCCACCGTGCCGGTGATCAACATGCTGCTCGGCAGCGTGGTCGGCATCGGCGCGGCGAAGGCCGTGCTGGGGCACTTCGCCGTCATGGTGCGTGACATCTCGCAGCTGTTCGTGGCAGGGCCGCCGGTCGTGAGCCACGCCATGGGCTACGACATCACCAAGGAAGACCTCGGCGACTGGCGGATCCACTGCACGAATGGCTCAGTCGACAACCTGGCCGAGACCGAGGAGGAGGCAGCCGCGATGGTGCGACGGTTCCTGTCGTACCTGCCGTCGTCGGTGTACGAGACGCCGCCCGTGCTGGCGCCCGACCCCGATGACCCGCCGGACCGGCAGGACGACGAGCTGCTGACGCTGATTCCCCGCAAGCGAACGACGACCTTCGACATTCGACGGGGCATAGAACTGATCTGCGACCGGGGCTCGTTCTTTGAGATCGGTCCGCTGTGGGGCACCGACCAGGTGGTCGGGTTCGCACGCATGCACGGCTATCCGGTCGGAGTGCTTGCGTCCGACAGCCGTCACCCCAATGGCGGCGCGCTCACCGCCGACGGCTGCGACAAGCTGACCCGCCACATCGACCTGTGCGATCTGTTCCACATGCCGATCCTGAACCTGTGCGACAACCCCGGCTTCGCGGTCGGCGTCGAGCACGAGATCGCCGGGACGATCCGCAAGGGCGCGACGTGGATGACGGCGTTCGCTCAAGCCGCTGTGCCGATCTTCACCGTGCTCATGCGGCGAAGCTTCGGCGTGGCCGGCAACAACTACGCCACACCGCGGCGCCAGAACAGCGCACGGGTGGTGTGGCCGGCCGCCGATGTGGGCGGCATCCCGCCCGAGGGCGGCATCGAGGCCGCTTACAGGCGGCAGCTGGCCGAGGCGGACGACCCGGTGGCGCTGCGGGCCGAGCTGGAGGCGCGGATCGAAGCCGCTCGTGGACCGATCGGTCCGCTCAACCGCTTTCAGATCGAGGAGATGATCGACCCTCGCGAGACTCGCCGATTGATCTGCGAGTGGATCGAGGGCGCCTATCGAATCATCAGCCGGCCGGCTCAGCTCGTGGCCCGCCCGATTGCTTTCCGTCCCTGATCTCGCTGGCCCCTCCGCATGCCCACGCCGCCGTTCAGCTTGTTGGGCGTCAGGGCATCGAGATGGTCGCGGAGGGCCTGGGTTCAGACGGGTTCGACCGACCAGACCTCGGGCGCGCCGCGTGGACGGATCAGCGGGATGTCTCGATCGTCGGCGCCGTTCGCGCTGGCTCCGATGAGTGCCTCGTGGCGGTCGGCGGCTGCGCCGTTGCGGGCGATGGCAACCACGGGCCGGTGACCGCCGGCGAGCGGGCGCGGCGCGATCGGTGCCGGTCGAGTCCGCTGCACCGGTGAAGGCGGTGGCGTTCGGAGGTAATCCCGAGCGGGTGCGCCGCCGAAGCTGTACACGGTCAACCCGACAATCGCGATCACCGCTATGGCGAAGAAGCCCGTTCGGTAGTCGTAGAGATCGTGCAGAACTCCGACGAGCAACGGCCCGGTTCCGACACCGGTGATCATCAGGAGCGAGCCGAGTCCGTAGATACGGGAATAGTCACGGACGCCGAATGCGTCGGCGAGTATCAGCGGGTGCAACATGAGCAAGTTGCCCATTGCGCTGCCGAGCACGATGATTCCTGCGAGCACCTCGAGGCCGGTGTCGGCGACCGCCAAGATGCACAGCCCGCACACCTGCACTCCGACCAGGAACATCGCCAGATAACGCAGCGGAATCTTGACGGCGGCCAATCCTCCGCAGAGCCGAGCCACGATGCTCGTTACCGCCAGAACGGCAAGTGCGGTGCCGGCGGCCGCCACACCGAGACGATCACTGGTCAGCTTGTAGACGTGCTGAATTGCGCCAACTTGGCTCCCCATGACCAGCACGAAACCGATTGACAAGAGAACGAAGAAGCGGGAGCGGACTGCCTCTGCGAACGGCGTCCCGATAGGCGGAGGCGGGGGAGTTCCATCTGAGCTGTCGTGGGGGGCGGCGCCGTCGGCTTCAAGGCCCACCGACTGCGGCGACGCGACCACCAGCAGCCACGTCGCCAGCAGCACAGAAATGAAGAACACCACAGCGAACGGAAATGCCCATCGCACCAGTGAATCTGCGTTGATGAGGCGGCCGATCTGGGGAGCAATAAGTGCGCCCCCCAACGACAGACCGGTCGAAGCGATGGCCAACGCGACCGATCGGCGGTACTGGAACCAACGGGTCACGACCGTGGTGGTCGGCACGAGCCCTGTCAGGCCGAAGCCGGCGCCGAACACGATCATGACCGCGAACATCTGCCACTCGTTGCGAACCTGTCCGAGCAGCGCAAGCCCGACAGAACTGACGACGGTGCCGAACGTCATGACCCAGCGCACGTCGAAGCGATTGATGAGCCCACCAGTGAAGTAGCCGCAGAGGCCGGACGCACCGAAGAAGACCCCGGTTCCGGCGCCCGCCATTCCGGTGCTGAAGCCCTGCTCGTCCACCAGTGCCTTCAGGAAGACGCCTTGGGAATAGAACGCAAAGCCCGACGTGATGGTCATGATGAGGAACACGCCGGTGAGCACAACCCAGCCGCGAACGAACCGCTGGTTGCGCTCAGCAGTAGCCACCGGCACATTCATCGCGAAACAGCCTGCCAGCTAACTTGCCCCGATGCGCTTTGTGAGACCCTGCGTTATCGACTGGGGACGATCGGTCGATGCGGCTGGGCGTTCATGGGCCAGTATTCGCGGGTCGACTGATTCGCCACAGGAGCCGAGGGGCAGGGAGCGGGCAGATGGAGATGATGAAGGCCGGCCGCATGGTCGACGTGGGTCGTATGGAATGCGAAGAGATTGCTGTGCCGCCGCTGGACGAGGCCTCCTCAGATGCCGCCCCGTCGTCCAGGCCAGACGCCGCCTTGGGCATGACGGCGGTGAACTACGACGTGCTCATTCGCTCCGAGATGGCCTCGATCTGCGGGAGCGATCTGCACATGGTGATGATGGGCGCGGGCCTGGCGCACCGCCCGCCGTGCCCGCATGGCTTCCCGGGCCACGAGGGCATCGGCATGGTGGTCGAGAGCCGTACGCCGAGCCTCCCCGAGGGCACTCACGTGCTGACGTTCCCGAACCCGCCGGTGGGCGAGTGCTTCAACGCTTTCCAGCGCATCAACTCCCACTACTGCGTTCCGCTGCCGGCGAGCGATGTGCCTCGCTCGCATCTGCTCATGGGCCAGCAGCTCGGCACGGTCATCTACGCCATGCGCCAGCATCCCCGCGACGTTTCCGGCGAGACTGTCGTCGTGATGGGACAGGGCTCCGCAGGGTTGTTCTTCACGTACCTGTTGAAGCGGGCCGGCGCCGAGCGGGTCGTCGTCTCGGACCTCTCGCCGGCGCGCCTGGCTGTGGCGGAGGCCTACGGCGCGGATGAGTGCCTCAATGCTGCGGAGCTCGGCAACGCCGGGGTCATCGAAGCGGTCAAGGACATGACCGATGGCCGCGGTGCCGACTACGTCGTCGAGGCGGTCGGCCGCTCGGACACGTTCTTGGATTCGGTGGAGCTCGTGCGCATGGACGGCCAGCTGCTGTGGTTCGGGCTGCCGTCGACCGACGACAACATTCACGTCCGCTTCCAGAAGTTCTTCCGCAAGCGGCTGTCCGCGGCCAGCACCTACGGGGCCCAGGACGAGCCCGGCTCCATGTCGTTCCGTCAGGCGTTGCGCCTGATCGCCTCGGGCGACCTCGACGTGTCGCCTCTGCTCAGCCACGTCTTCGACGTGAGCGACATCGGCAATGCCTTCCGGCTCGCCCACGAACCCCACGACGCTGGCGCGCTGAAGGTCTCAGTCAGCTTCGATTAGCGGGCCGGGCCGCGCGTTTGCGACGGCGTCGTCGTCGGGGACGGCGTGCTGGATCGATGCGGTGCTTCCCAAAGTGCCGCGAGGGGGACTGAGTGGAGCCTGATCGCCAACGACGGCGATACGGGGCCCAGGACGAGCCCGGCTCCATGTCATTCCGCCAGGCGTTGCGCCCCGTCAACGCAGCACCGGACCGTGCTGGCGCATCACGAGTGAAAAACCGCAGCGCTTGCGAGAATAAGTAGTGTTACCGAGATGGCATCGCCGTCGTGCCCGCCGGGGATTCGACGTGCTCAGTCGAGCGCTTCGAGGACCTCCACGAGCATGTCGAGGCCTTCGTCCAACTCGGCTTCGGTGACGTTCATCATCGGCGTGATACGGATGACGTTGCCGTAGAGGCCGCCCTTGCCCACAAGCAGGCCGCGGTCCTTGGCGGATTCCAGCACTGCCGACGTGGTTGCGGCGTCGGGCTCGATGCTGCCGGGGTGGCAGAACTCGAGGCCCTGCATGAGTCCCTTGCCGCGCAGCTCCGCGACATGCGGCGACGCGTCGCACACGGGAGCTAGGCGTTCGTGCATCTGTGCCCCGCGGGCAGCGGCGTTGGCCTGCAGGTTGTTCTCGAGCAGGTAGCGCAGGGTGGCCCGACCCGCCGCAGTCGAGAGCGGATTCCCGCCGAAGGTGGTGATCGAGTTGCGAGTCAGGCAGTTCATCAGCTCGGCCCGGGCGACGATCCCCGCCAGGGTGATGCCATTGCCGACGCCCTTGGCGAACGTGATCGCGTCGGGCGTGATGCCGTGAGCCTCGTAACCCCAGAAATGCTCGCCGGTGCGTCCCCAGCCGGATTGCACCTCGTCGGAGATGAACAGGATCCCCTCCGAAGCCAGCACCTTGCCCATCGCCCCGAAGAATCCGTCGGGCGGTGTGGCGAAGCCACCGACACCCTGGATGGGCTCGGCAATGAGCGCCGAGAAACCGCCTGAGTCAGTCATGTCGATGAGCTGGACGAGATCCTCCACGCAGGCGTTGGTGAAGGCGTCGTCGTCGAGGTTCCTGAATGGGCTGCGCAGCCGGTAGCCGCCCTGCACGAACTGCACGTCGAGCCCGCTGAAACTGCTCGTCGACCAGGCCCGGTGGCTGGTGATCGCCTGGGCCGTGAGTGAGCGACCGTGGTAGCTGTTGCGCATCGCCAGCACCTGGTTGCTCTTGCGGTAGTTGGTGGCCAGCAGGATCGCGGTGTCGTTGGCCTCGCTTCCCGAGGTGGTGAACAGCACCCGCGGGTCGGGGATGCCCGACACAGCGGCGACTTCCTCGGCGAACGAGATCATCTCCTCGTTCAGGTACAGCGTGGAGGTGTGCATCACCTTGGCTGCCTGGGCCTGCACGGCCTTGACCACCACGGGGTTGGCGTGCCCGATCATGGTCGTGAGGATCCCGCCGAAGAAATCCAGGTAGCGGTTGCCTTCGTTGTCGAAGACGTAGCTCCCCTCGCCGCGGTCGATCGAGATCGGCTGGGAGTACAGCGGGCTGATGAAGCTGGGCAGGATTGCGCGGTAGCGCTCCGCGAGATCGGCAGTAGCAGCCATGGCGGACATCGTAGAGTTTGCGTTCATGGCGGGGATGACGAAATGGGTCACACAGGCCTATGAGACCGCCCGCAGCGTCATGCAATTCGGCGAGTTCGAGCATGATGCGGACAAACGGCACCTGATCCGTGCCGCCGACGTATCCGACTTGCGCCGCATGGCGAAGCGACGGATGCCCGGCGGTTGCTTCGACTACATCGACGGAGCTGCAGAGGACGAGGTCAGCGCCGAGCGCAGCGTCTCCGCATATCACCGCTGGCAGTTCCGGCCGCGAGTGCTGCGCGACGTGACCGAGGTGGACATCTCAGGCAAAGTCCTGGGCGAGACAGTGCCGATCCCGCTGGTGATCGCTCCGACGGGCTTCGACCGCATCGCCCATTCCCAAGGCGAGCTGGCCGTGGCACGAGCGGCGGAACGTGCCGGCATCCCGTATTCGCTCTCGACGATGGGCACGCGCTCAGTCGAGGAAGTGGCCGATGTGTGCTCGGGGCGCAAGTTCTTTCAGGTGTACGTGTGGCGTGACCGAGAGCTCATGGCCGACTTGCTGAAGCGCTCAGCGGCCTGCGGGTACGAGGCGATCATGATCACGGTCGACACGGCGGTGCTGGGACGCCGGGAGCGTGACGTGCGTCATGGCTTCAGCCTTCCGCCCAAGCTCGGGCCCGACACGATCATCGACGGCTTGCTGCATCCGCGATGGCTGCTCGATTTCTTGAGCAACGAGCCGATCAAGTTCTCCAATTGCGAGGGGGCGACCGGCGGTGACGGCGGCGACGCAGTCGCGCTGGCCGACTACATCAACAGCCAATTCGACCCGTCGTTGTCGTGGGACGACATCGAGTGGTTCCGCGACCGCTGGGACGGCCCGGTGATGCTCAAGGGCGTGCTGTCGCCGGACGACGCGAAGATCGCCGCCGACATTGAGCTCGACGCCGTGATCGTGTCCAACCATGGGGGACGCCAGCTTGACGGTGCGCCGGCACCGGTGGAGTGCGTACCGGCGATTCGAGAAGCAGTCGGCGATCGCTGCGAGGTGATCTGCGACGGCGGGATCCGGCGAGGCAGCGACATCGTCAAGGCGCTGGCGCTGGGGGCCGACTCGGCGATGATCGGCCGCGCGTACCTGTATGCCCTCGGTGCTGCCGGCGAAACCGGCGTGGACTGGGTGCTCAACTATTTCGTCGAGGGGATGACCCGAACGATGCGTCTGAATGGCGTCCGATCGGTCGCCGACCTGACGCCTGACTTGCTTGAACGCATCTGAACCAATGGCGACTGCAAGAGCAACTGTGGGGCGCAGCCTGCCCGACCGAGCCGAAGTGGTGGTGGTCGGCGGCGGTGTTGTGGGCTGTGCGATCGCCTACCACCTTGTGCGCCGGGGCATTCGGGACGTGTTGCTGCTGGAGCAGAACCAACTCACGTCGGGCACGACATGGCATGCCGCCGGGTTGGCGGCGCAGCTCAAATCGACCTACAGCCTGACCAAGCTTGCGACGTACTCGGTGCGGCTCTTCGAGGCGCTCGAGGATGAGACCGGTCAGGCCACGGGCTTCCGGGCACCGGGCTCGATCTCGGTGGCGTCGGATGCAGAACGCTGGGACGAGATCCTGCGAGGCGCCTCGATGGGCGCCTCCATGGGCGTCGAATCCCGGCAGATCGACATGGACGAGCTCTCGGAGATGTGGCCGCTGATCCGCACCGACGATCTGGTGGGCGCGCTGTACCTGCCCGACGACGGCATGGTCTCGCCCGTTGACGTGACGATGGCGCTGGCAAAGGGGGCGCGAGCGCACGGCTGCCGCATCGTCGAAGGCGTCGCGGTGACGGGGCTCGAAACCCGCAACGGCGCAATCTGCGGCGTGCGCGCTGAATCGGCAAACGGCGGCGGGGATGATGCCCCCGATCACCTCATCGAAACCGAAACGGTGGTGCTGGCCACGGGCATGTGGACCCGCCACTTGGCTGCGCAGATCGGTGTCAACGTGCCGTTGCAGGCCTGCGAGCACTTCTACGTCGTGACCGAGCCACTCGATGGCGTCGATACGACGACGCCCATCATGCGCGATCCCGGCAACTTCTCGTACTTCAAGGAAGAGACCGGCAAGCTCATGGTCGGCTTCTTCGAACCGGAGGCCAAGGTCTGGCGCCTGGGCGGCGTTCCTCGGGACTTCAGCTTCGGCACCCTCGACGAGGACTGGGACCACGTCGGCCCAGTGTTCGAGCGCTCCTGTCACCGCGTGCCCGCACTCGAGGACTGCGGCGTGCAGCTCTTCTTCAACGGTCCCGAGTCATTCACGCCCGACGGCGTGTACTACCTCGGCGAGGCTCCCGAAGTGGACGGCTGTTTTGTGGCGGCCGGCTTCAACTCCGTCGGCATCCAGTCCGCGGGCGGAGCCGGATGGGTGCTCGCCGACTGGATCGCTGACCGGCACCCGCCGATGGACCTCTCGGCTGTGGACATCCGGCGTGCCATGCCGTTCCAAGCCGACGAGGGCTACCTCGCCGAGCGGATCAGCGAGAGCCTCGGGCTGCTGTATGCGATGCACTGGCCGTTCTTCCAGTACACGAGCGCTCGCGACCAGCGCCGCTCGCCGCTGCACGACGCGATGGACGCGGCAGGCGCCGTCTTCGGCGAGACCGCCGGCTGGGAGCGGGCCAACTGGTTTGCCGAGCCGGGCCAGGAGCACGAGTACCGCTACAGCTACGGCAAGCAGAACTGGTTCGACAATGCGGGTCGGGAATGTGACGCGGTGCGCAACGGCGTGGCGCTGTTCGACCAGTCGTCGTTCGCCAAGTTCACGGTTCGCGGACCCGATGCCCTCGACGTGCTCGACACCCTCAGCGTGGCGTCGGTGGATGTGGAGCCGGGTCGGGCGGTGTACACCCAGTGGTGCAACGAGCGCGGTGGCATCGAGGCCGATCTGACGGTGACACGGCTGGGGGATGATGACTTCTGGGTCGTCACATCCGCGGCTACGCAGACACGTGATTGGGCGTGGCTGCGGCGGGCTTGCCGTGGCCGGGACGTTGAGATTGCGGACGTCACCGACGAGTGGGCAGTGCTGGGGCTCATGGGACCACAGGCGAGGGACCTGCTCAGCCGGATCACCGATGCGCCGCTCGACAATGAGACGTTCGGGTTCGGCAGCGCCAGGCACATCGACATTGCAACGTCAGCGGGCTCAACGTCGGTCCTGGCGGTACGCATGAGCTACGTCGGCGAGCTCGGCTGGGAGCTGTACGTGCCGAATGCCCAGGCGGTCGTGGTGTACGAGGCGCTAAAAGATGCCGCCGAGACCGCCGACGGTTTGGAGCTGGCGCACGCCGGCTACCACGCCATGAACACGCTGCGCCTCGAGTGCGGCTACCGGCACTGGGGCCACGACATCAGCGACGAGGACACGCCGCTCGAATCAGGACTCGGGTTCGCGATCGCATGGGACAAGCCACGCGACTTCATGGGCCGCGCCGCGCTGGAAGCACAGCGTCACCAGCCGCGCACCCGCCGACTCATCCAGTTCCGCCTCGAGGATCCAGATCTGCTCGCCTACCACGACGAGCCGATCCTCCGTGACGGCGAACTCGTCGGCCGGGTCACCTCGGCCATGTGGAGTTACACCGAGGACCGCTGCCTGGCGATGGGCTACGTGACCCATCCGACCGCGGCCGATCCGGATCCGCAGCCAGTGACCAAATCCTGGCTCGACGCCGGATCCTTCGACATCGAAGTCGCCGGGCGCCGTATCGCTGCCACACCTTCGATCCGCAGCTTCTACGACCCCACCAACCAGCGCGTCCGCATGTAACTGCACAATCCGAAAGTTCAAGTTTCAGATTGCACACAAATGCGGGTCCGAGCATCCACGCCATAGTGGCGCGACTGAATGGATGGCCGTGCCGGAATCGGGATCAGCGCCGAACCAGAGATGTAGCGGGTGTCACGCGGCTGATGTACGCTGCGGCCATATCCCCCCAGTCGCTTCCGGTGGCTGGGCGAAGGCCCGCTTCGGCGGGCCTTCGAGCATTATGCGTCGCTGGTCCAGGCTTGGGGCTTGCGGATCGGTCCCTTTGAATCGTGCAGCACCGCTGGCAGCTGGGCTCGCCCGAGCAGTTGACGCGGAACCTGTTTGTAGAACAAGCAGTTGAGTCCAAGGAGTTCACGAGATCGCTGGTGCCGGGGGTGCGGATTGACGATGCCCACCCTCACGCCCAACTCAGACTGTGCGACTCGAATCGCCTGAGAGAGATCCGAGTCATTGCTGATCACGACTGCCGTGTCGCAGGCGTTCTTGAACGCGTCCAGCAGCAGGTACGTGGCCAGGTTGACGTCGGAGCCCTTTTCTTCCGTCCTGATGACTTCCACCGTTCGGGGGCCGGCTGGCTCGGGTTGCGCCAGCGGCAGTCGGACCGGCCGAGTCTTGAAGTACCCGTAGTGGATCTCCAAGAGCGGCAGTGTTGCGAGAGCCCGAAGGTAGATGTCTTGGCGGTCGGCCTGCTGCGGGTCGTCCGGGCGGGCGCTCACGCGAGCCGTGAAGTAGCGGATCTTGACGATGCGGTCGCGCGGCAGAAGCAAGCGACACAGCGCCTCGAAGTCCAGCCACTTGTAACCAGTCCCCTTGACGGTGCCGTAGTAGAAGTTGAACCCGTCGATGTAGACGATGGTCCGGCCGAGTCGGTGCATCTTGCTCGATCCGAGGTCGCTCATTGCTCAGCCGAGGCTATGGCCCCTCCATCACAGAATGCCGTGGCCGGGTTCCCGCAACGCGCCTCTGCAGCAATCTGCGCTGGTCCGCGCGGATGCCGTGACCGTTCGCGTCGGCACAAATCCCAGCGGCCCCGAGGCAGCCAATATTGTGAACCGGGCCATGCATCGCCTACTCCCGCACGTGGTCTTCGACTTGGAGACCATTGCTGATCGGCCCGATGCGTCTGATCACGAAATCGTTCAGATCGGGGCCGTGCGGGTGAACGAAGACGGCAGGCTCGAGGAGTTCAACACGCTGGTGCGGCCTGAGCGCCGGCTTCCATCGCACATTGCGGAGATGACCGGGCTCGAATACGGCGACCTCGAATTCGCGCCGAGCCCCGAACGTGCACTCGAGGAGTTCTTCGAGTGGGTAGGTGAGAGGCCGACCGTCGCGCACAACGGGTTCGGCTATGACTTCATCGTCCTCGATGCAGCCGCGTCGGCTGCTGGCCTCGATGTTCAGCGCGGGTCGCGCCTCGACACCTTGGAACTGGCGCACCTGGTGTTTCCCCGCGCAGGCGCGAATGTCGTTCGCAGCGTCGATGGTTCTCGGCCGCCTGCGGGTCGCGACCTCGACGAGTTGGCAGTACTGGCGGGCCTTGGAGCGCGAGCCAAGCACGACGCGCTCACCGATGCCCGCATCACGCGCACCGTGATGCTGACACTGCTCGAAGAACTGAACCGCCCCACCCCGGCGCGTCAGTTGCAGCGCTGGGTGCTTGGCCGAGCGCGTCATCCGTGGTCGGACTTCTTGGACTCACAGCCGGATCCGATCGCCCTTGCCTCCGTTGTCCCCGAGGTTCCTGGGTCGCCACCGATCGCGCCAAGCGGCTCGCTCGACATTGCCGACATCGTTGCGGCCTTCGGCGATGGCGGCTCGCTGATGACCGGTGACCGAACGCCTCGCCCCCAGCAGGCAGAGATGGCCGAATTGGTGTCGCATGCATTTGCTCGCCCGGAACAGCGACTGATGATCGAGGCCCCGACAGGTACCGGCAAGACCTTGGCGTATCTGTACCCCGCCATCGAAGCCGCTCGGGCCTCAGGTCGCTTGACGGTGGTGGCACCCCATTCCCGGGTGCTGCAGGACCAGATTCTGGAGACCTTGGAAGGCTTGGAACCCGTACTTGCACCCTTCTCGGTTGTGGTGCTCAAGGGCCGCCGCAACTACGTCAGCCTCAACTCCCTCCAGCGGGAGATCGAGGCGTTCGCCGACGAGACGGTTGGCTCGCCCGCAGACCACGAAACGGCCATAGCCCTGTCCATCTTGTGTAGTTGGGTCGCACAGACGCCGACTGGCGACTGGGCCGATCTGCGCTGCAACGCCATCGATGAGCGCCTCACAGCGCTGCAGTTTCTTCGATGGAAGCTGCGGGTGGAATCCACCCCAGGGCCAGTCCAGGACCCGCTCGATCGGCTCGACTTCTACCGACGAGCACGGGCGAAGCTGTCACGCGCTCATGTGGCAGTGCTGAACCACGCCTTGCTCGCGTCGGGTCCCGCTCTGGACGGCCGGGAGTTCAACCTACTGGTTGACGAGGCGCACGACCTGGAGGACTCCATCACCGCGGCCTGCACCAAGCAAGTGGACGTGGTGCAGCTTGAGCAACTGTGCGCAGCGATTTGGATCCGGATCACCGCCGCGGTCTGGTGACGAGGATTGCGAGAGCGACTCGGACGAGTCCCGAGGATGTACCGCTCAGGTTGGTTCGCACAGCCACGCAGGCGGCTAGATCGGCGATCGCCGGCGTGTCTGCGCCGCTGGTCGAGTACGTGCGGGACCGTACTGGCGTCACCCGGGCGCAGGCCGTTCGTTACGGCGCCTCCCACCGAATCGTCCGGGGAGCGGATCGGCACCACGCGACCTACCGCTCGGCCTTGGACGCAGCGGGGGTGTTACGAGATGCATTGCGCCACATCGCCGATGCTCTCGACGCCATTCACATACCGTCGAGCCTGAGTGGCCGCTCCCGGTCTGACGCTCTTGAGGAGGAGAAGGCTCGGCTCGGCGGAGAGGCGCGCAACAGCGCCGAGTTGGTAGATGCCGTTCTGTGGGCGGAAACTCAGTTGCGCCTCATCGATGACGACCTCGACGAAGACGCGGACCTCAAGCTGTGGGTCAACGTTGCCGAGGTCCGGTTTGTCGGACCTGATACGGCGGTCAGCAGGACGGCCCACGGTCAGCCCGAAACCCAAGATGTCACTTCAGACCGGGACACTCATGCTGTGGCACGGGGACAGTGGCAATGGGAATTGAGGCGCGCGCCGGTCTCTGTGGCGGGCCTGTTGGCCGATGTCTGGGAAATCAGCAGCTCGGTGGTGCTCACCTCGGCAACACTGGCGGTTGATGACGATTTCAGCTTCGTGGGGAATCGGCTGGGTTTCAGCGGCACCGAAGCAAAGTCAATCCCATCGCCGTTCACCGACATCGCACAGCGGCACCTCGTGCTGCTCACCGACTACCTGCCGTCGCCGCGAGGCCAGCTCATCGATCGGTTTGCCGAGACAGAAGCCGCTGAGATTCCTCGGCTCTGCGTGGCCTCCGACGGGGGCGCAATGGTGCTGATGACGGCTCGAGCCCGCCTTGAGTACGTGCGAGATCATGCCCGCGGCCATCTCGCACCGCTCGGAATCGAGTTGTTGGCTCAAGATGCCGAAGCTGGCTCAGCCGCAGCGCTCATCGACCGAATGAAGAAGGACCTGAGCGCTTGTTTGCTGGGCTTGAGGTCCTTCTGGGAAGGCGTAGACATTCAAGGCGACGCGCTGCGGCAACTGATCATCGAGAAGATTCCCTTCGATCCGATAGGAGAGCCGCTGGTCAACGCCCGGATGGACCTGCTGGAACTTCAGGGTAGGGACCCATTCGCGCACTACTTGGTACCTCGCGCCGCCATCGCCCTTGCACAGGGAACGGGCCGGCTCATTCGCAGCGCTACCGACCGCGGAGTGACGGTCATCCTCGACAACCGAATGCGACGCCCGCTCGACTACGCCGACAAGATGCGGCGCAGCCTCGCCGGTCCTCCCGCAATACGGCCTGTCGATGCGCCTCATGAGGCCTACCGGGCGATTGCAGAGCATCTTGGCTTTGCCTACGACGACGCGCGCCGCTCGCGTATCGACCAGATTCCGGGCGTCGAAACGCTCTCGAAGGCCGCGCTTGACGTAGGCGACCCGGAAGCCCCGTTGGACGACGCCGACATCGAACGCCGCCTGGAAATCGCCCGGCGATGGCTCGGATTCGACGAATGGCGACCTGGACAGCGTGAGGTGATGACCCGATTCATGCGGGGCGAGGACGTGGTGGCGGTGTTGCCGACCGGTTCGGGCAAGTCGGTGACCTATCAGATACCAGCCTTGGTGTCGCCGGGAGTGACCGTGGTCGTGTCGCCGTTGGTGGCGTTGATGCGGGATCAAGTCGACAACCTGAGGGCACGGGGCGTCAACGAGGCAGCCGCGATCCACACCGGGATCAGCCAAGCCGAGCAGCAGGCTGTCCTGCATGCGGCAGCCCAGGGTCACATCAAGCTCCTGTATGTCAGCCCGGAACGGCTGTGGTCCCCCGCTTTCCTGAACATGCTGCGAGTTATCGAGGTAGCCCGGGTCGCGGTGGACGAGGCCCACTGCATCTCGCTGTGGGGCCACTCCTTCCGTCCTGAGTATGCGTCGATCCCGCGAGCGCTTGAGGCCGCAGTCGGTGGGCGTCTGCCCGTCGTTGCAGTCACAGCGACTGCAACGCCGGATGTTCTCGACGACATTGCTGAGCTTCTCCGGATGGCACCGGTCGGTGGACCTCTCGTCGGCTCGGTGGATCGGCCCGAGATCCGGTACTTCGTCGAGACATGTCGTAATCGCCGTGACCGTGACGTGCGAGTGGCACAGATCGTGGAGGCCTTCCGCCGACGAAGCGCCATCGTGTATGTGCCGACCCGCAACGACACCGTCCGGCTAGCGGCGCTGCTGCGTACCTTCGGTCATCGGGTTCGCCCATACAGCGGCGCCATGGAGTTGACGGAACGCCAACACACCGAGGACGCGTTTCGCCACGATGAGATCGATGTGGTGGTGGCGACCAAAGCGTTCGGACTCGGCATCGACAAGCCCGACATCGCGTTGATCGTGCACCTCGAAATGCCGGCCTCCATTGAGGAATATGTGCAAGAAACGGGCCGGCTTGCCCGCGGTTCGCGGGACGGTTCCGGACCCGAGACCGGCACAGCGGTGCTGCTGATGATGCCTGGGGACTGCCGCATCCACGAACACTTCGTACGGTCGTCTGCCCCCGACCTCGAGGTCGTCCGCCAAGTCTGGTCCGAACTGTCGGACGGTGTGAACTTCATCGATCCAGACCGCCGTGCGGCGAGGACCGGAAACGAGGACGGTGAGCGCGACGAGTCAGCGATGCTGGCGCTGCACTATCTGGAGCAGATCGGAGCCGTGCGCCGCCACCGGGACTTCGTGCTGCGGGGTCGCCTGATGGCAACTGAGGCCGCCGCTCAGATTCTGGAGGAACTGCGCGCAGATGATGCCGATTTCGCGGCAATGGCCGAACAGATCCTGACCCTTGCCGAGCAGGAGGGCGGCGACTACCGCGGTCTGCGATGGCGGACGCTGCTCGAGATGGTGCCGAGCGACATCGAGGAGGTGGCCCATGAGTTGCAGCATCGTGGAGCGTGCAGCTTCACGAGTTGGCGGTACGGCTGGGCATTCGAACGGGTGGAGCCGAGCGCCCCAGACTGGCACCGCCTGAGCAAGCTCATTGAGGAACGCCGTCGGACTGTCGCCTTGCGTGCCCGCGAAGCACACGAGCTTGCGCATGGCAGGCCGGTCTGCCGCAGGCGCGACATGCTGAGTTACTTGGGCGAACCCGACCGACTGCACGATGTCGTCGCATCGTGTGGTGCCTGCGACGCCTGCACGCCAGGGTTGCCGCGGCCTTGGATTGACTCGGAGATCGTGTTCGACGATGCCGCCGAGGCGGTGCGGGCTAACGCTTCGGCAGTTGCATTAGTCCTGATCTACGGGTCCGAGGGTGGCCAGTGGTCGCGCCGCAACTTGGTGCGTGCCCTGCGAGGTCAGTCGGGCGGCAAGTATCCCCTACACGAAATGCTTCGGGTCAACGGCTGCTTTGGGCGCCTCGCACTCTTGTCCGATCGTGAGGTCGACGACCTGTTCGATGGACTGATTGCCGATGGCTGCCTGGAGCAGTACACGCCTGAGGGCCGCGACTACAGCTCTCTGCACCTCACGTCTGAAGGCCGGAGACTGGCAACAGGCGGCCCACGGGTGTAGATCGCCGATCACGGCCTCTGCAGTCGGAAGAAGGCAGCTGCCACCGCAGTACCGCTACGTTCAAGAACTGCATGGCATTCCTGCTGCCTGAGAACTTGGCAAGCCGCTCCGACGTGCCGTTCCGGCTTCGTGGGGTCGCAAGGGCGTTTCGGCACTTCACGCCCGACGAAGTCACGGTGTGGCTGCGTGAGACCCAGGCCGGTCCGCCGTACCTCGTTGCGCTCGACCCAGCCTGCGGGATCATGGTGATCGACGCCCCATCGCTCTCCGCTCGGCGCCGTCGCCGCCGACGCAAAGGGGTCTTCGACTCGCCGGATATGCCAGGTGTGCCGCAGGAGATCGCCGAGCAACTTGAGGTCGCCCGGCAGGCGGGCCAAGTGAGCCGGGCTGTTGAGCTGAGCAAGATAGAGGATCTGCCCACAGCGCATGTGAAGTTCGTCGCTGACGGCCCCGATCTTCCCGACCATCGACTCTTCGGTGCCGATCTAGAGTTACCGATCCTCTCAGGATCAGACTTGACACATGAAGGCCTAGTGCCAGCGATCCGTCGCATCTTCGGTGGTGGACGCGACTGCGCCTTGAGCGGCCAAGAGGAGCAGCGTGCGCGTGCAGCCATCAACCCGCACATCATCCTGCCTGATCGTTCCACTGAGCAGCTACCGCTGTTGGGCGAACCCGATCTCAGTTCTGAAGACGTCATCCGTGCGATGGACCGCGATCAGGAGCGGTTGGCAGAGCACCTGAATTGGGGTTATCGCGTGATTCGCGGTGTGGCAGGCAGCGGGAAAACGCTGATCCTCATCAGCCGAGCTCGGCACCTGCACCGCCACTGGCCGCATCTGCGGATACTGCTCGTTACCTTTAACCGTGTGCTGGCATCGGCGCTGGAAGGTTGGATGGCTGGCGGAGATCTCGATTCCGCTGAGCGGAATCTGCTGGTGAGGAACATCGACCGCCTGCCCTCCTACGTGGTCGAGACGCTCCCAGGAGAGCACTTGGTCAACGAGGCTGGCTTCGACGCCCGTATCAAGCAAGCGACCAGCCTGACCGAACGCCTCGACGACAGTCGGCGCTTCGACGTGGTGCTGGTGGACGAAGCTCAGGATTTTGACCATCTACGGCTCGATTTGTGCTACAAGCTGCTGAAGTCTCAACGCAGGGATCTGTCGAGCAAGTCCCATCTGTTGGACTCGGGCGGGCATTTCCTTCGCGTGTATGACAGCGCTCAGAATGTGCTCAGGCGCCGGGGTGCCACCTGGAACCCACCGGGTGTGACTGCTCAAGGAAGAACCGAGGTGTTGCGGGTCAACTACCGCAACACACGCGAGATACTCGAATTCGCAATGAACTTCCTCGCGGAGTCGCACCAGTGGGCGCATTCACCTTTGGACTTGGACGACCCGGCTTCATTGATCCCTCCGGAATCGGCGCGGCGATCATGGAAACGGCCGCACCTCATGATGTGCACCAGCCTCAGGGCCGAAGCGGAGATGATCGCTTCACGCACGGCTGAGTTGATCGTCCGCGACGTTTCCCCAGAGGACATTGTTGTGATGCATGGATGCGCGGACTTGGAGGCCGAACTTACGAGAGCCTTGGATTATCGAGGTGTCAGGTATTTCTTGGTGCGCAAGGATCGAGATGGTGCCGTGAACGTTCGTGACCGGGTGCGTGTGTCAACTCTCACAAAGGTGAAGGGCCTTGAGTTTCGGCACGCATTCGTCTGTGGAGCAAACCAAGTCCGTGTGCCTGACGTAGCCGAAGACGATCAGTTCGCTGCTGCCAAGAGTCAGCTCTACGCGGCAATGACCCGGGCCATGGATGAACTCGAGATCATGGTGTCGGGGAATGGGCAGATCGGGGCCGCGCTGCGCGTCGCCGAGCGTCTACAGCGGGTGGGCTAGGTCTCGGGCCGCGCGCTTGCTGGTCCGAACCAGATGGCAGTTCACGATCCGATCTCGGCTCGATCGTCGTGCACGGGTTTGGCGAATCCGACTGGCGAGCGGTAGGCGAGCTACGGCGTCGTGCATCGCAGCGGGAATTCGCCGAGGTGCCTGATCCACTGGCGAGTCGCATCGAGGGCGAATTGGATCCTTCCGCGGCCAGCGGACATCAGCATGCCGGACTTCATCTAGCGGCTTCGGTGGAGCGATTGTGAGCGCACCGGGGATGGTGTGAGAGGATTGGCCGACGGCACCGGGCATCACCTCGCGCAGGGCGCTACTCGTCCCCCAGCAAAGGGCCGGTGGGGTTCTGTTGTCATTGTTGGACGTTGTTGCATCTGTCATATGCGGAGATGGTTGTGACCGGCGCAATAACGCCACCCGCTTCTGAATTGCGCAATACGGCGGCATAATCGTCAGATTGTGCACACACCTCTGGGCGAGGCTGTAACCTTCGATCGTGATCGAGCGCGAGATTGCGACGGAGCTGCGTGAGCGGTTTCGCCGGTACCCGTTCGTCGTCGTCACCGGTCCGCGTCAGTCGGGCAAAACCACGCTGTGCCGCAGCGTGTTCGAGCAAACCGGATGCGCGTATGTCAGCCTCGACGCTTTGGACAGACGCGCGCAAGCCGAGGCCGATCCACGAGGATTTCTCGCATCGCTCGGCACACCTGCCATCGTCGACGAAGTCCAGCATGTGCCTGACCTGTTCTCCTACCTCAAGGAATTAGCCGACCTCGATGGCCGCAACGGCCAATACGTCCTGACAGGCAGCGAGAATCTCAAGCTCTCCGGCACGGTTCGCGAGTCGCTCGCTGGCCGCGCGTCTCAGCTCCGGTTGATGCCGTTCTCCCTGAAGGAGATGCGGATGGCAGGTGCATCCACATCGTTCGGCGAAGTCGCCTACAGCGGGTTCTACCCCCGCATCATCAACGAGCGGCTCGAACCTCGTGAGGTGCTGGCCGACTATTTCGAGCTCTATGTGGAACGCGATGTCGCCCGGATGGGCGGAGTCGGCAATCTGTCAGCGTTCCGGCAGTTCGTCGCCCTGTGCGCGGGCCGGGTCGGCACGTTGCTGGACCTGACATCGCTCAGCGATGACGTCGGTGTTGCCCGCAGCACCATACGCAACTGGCTCACCGTGCTTGAGCGCAGCTATATCGCGTTCTTGCTTGCTCCCCACCATGTCAACGTCAGAAAGCGTCTCGTCAAGTCGCCGAAGCTCTACTTCTACGATGTCGGGCTCGTAAGCTACCTGCTGGGAATCGAGAATTCTCGACAGCTGGTGACTCACCCGCTGCGCGGGCCGCTGTTCGAGAACATCGTCGTGTCCGAGGCAGTCAAGCATTGCTACAACCGGGGCCGCGAGCCGAGGCTCACCTTCTTTCGCGACTCACGCGGACTCGAATGCGATCTGCTGTACGAACGAGGACACGGGATCAACGCGATCGAGGCGAAATCCGGCGCAACGGTCACATCAGAATGGATCACACGAATGGGTCGCGTCGCAGCAACTGTGCGGAGCATCACCGAGCAGACCATCGTCTACGGCGGTGACACCGCCATGACCTGGCGAGATGTCGGCATTGTCCCACTCGAGGGACTCGCCGAAGCGCTCACCGGATTCGACTCAGGAACGCAGCCATGAACCCGGTGTCCGCTGGGTAACTGACGTAGCACTCTCTTGGGACGATATGCGCGCAGTGGTGCGCGGAGGGGTGATAATTTGCGCACACTGCGTCGGCATGCCACGGGGCCGGTACCGGGGGGTACGGCTCTCGTCTGGCTTGGAACATTGGGGACCTGTGTATGGCTGAGCAGGCCCGGCATCACTGAGGATGCCTGAACAAGCGCGATGCGTCATTATCGGCGGCGGGGCAATGGGCGCCGGCCTGCTGTATGCCCTCGGGCACGAGGGCTGGACCGACACGATCCTGGTCGAGAAGGGCGAGCTGACCTCCGGATCGACCTGGCACGCCGCCGGGCTGATCCCGAACTTCATCGGCGATCTGAACATGGCGAAGTGCCACCAAGAAGCGATCGCGCTCTACCCGCGGCTGGAAGCCGAGACGGGGCTCTCCGCCGGCTGGCACGGCTGCGGTGCCATCCGTTTGGCACGCACGGCCGACGAGTCCGACTGGCACCACTACGTCCACGCCATGCTCACCCAGATCGGCGTCGAGTCGCACATCATCGGGCCCGATGAGATCGCCGAGCGGCACCCGCTGCTGACCGACCTCAGCGATGTCCGTCTCGGCTTCTACACCCCCAACGACGGCTGGACCGACCCGTCGAGTTGTACCAACGCCATGGCCAAGGGCGCCCGCGATCTCGGTTGTCGAATCATGCGGCACACGCTGGTGACCGGGATGTCCCAGCGCGCCGACGGCACCTGGGACGTGACCATCGTTCGCGGCGGCGCGGATCCGGGGCGGCGTCGCAACGGGTCGAACGGCGACGATGAGCAGGACACCATTCATTGCGAGCACGTCGTCAATGCCGCGGGGCACTACGCACCGCAGCTGGGGGCGATACGGTGAACGGGACGGCGCGCGAGGTCTCCGGCTTGTACATCGCAGAGCAATGGACCTCCCTGGACCCGGGTTGGCGAGTGTCCCTGACGCTCGCGTCCGCGGTGACGGCCGGCGACACGGTGACGGTGGGGTACACGATCCCGACCGGTGCGGATGCACATCCGCTCATGGGTTCCCAGTATCCGGTTGCATCCTTCGCCGGTGAGGTCGTCACGAACGAGACTGCCCCACCGGCGGGCAACGTCGTGTCGACGGGTCGTCTGTTGATATCGGGAACTGCGCAGGTCGGCGAGACGCTGACTGCTGACGTGTCGGGCATCGCGGATGCGGACGGTCTTACGCAAGTGGTGTTCCGATATCAGTGGGTCCGCGACGACGGCACCGGGGAGTCCGACATCGCTGGAGCCACCAGCAGTACCTACACGTTGGTTGACGCGGACCAGGGCAACACCGTCAAAGCGAGGGTGAGCTTCACCGACGACGCCAACAACGGCCAGACGAAGTACAGCGCCGTCACCGACGAAGTGGCCGCTGCGGTGCAGAGCGGGCCGGTGTGGTCTGCGTCGGTCACGGTGGGTGAGGACTCGTCGACGCTGCCGGCGTCCTTCGGGTTCTCGACCTATAGCCGGCTGGGGTCGTTGTCGGAACGCGACTTCACAGCGGGCGGTGTCCGGAATCGGGTGCACGTGATCGCGGAACGGACCGACGGCCTCTATCTGGTGCTGAGCCGGGAGCTGGCCTCGGACTTCAGGCTGGTGATCGGGGATCAGGAGTTCTTGGCCAGCGACAGCTCGGAGCCGCCCAGCGGTGCTGGGAACGGCCGCTACTGGTGGCAGACCAGCGGTCTGGGATGGAGCGCCGGCGACGTGCTGGATGTGAGCATCGAGCTGGTCGACGGTGATGTAGCCGACCGGCCGACGTCTCCTCCGACCGCCTACGTCAAGGGTGCGCCGATCAGTCATGACGGATCAACCACATTCAGCTTCCGGCTCTTCTTCTCAGAGAACGTCCCATTGAGTTTCCGCACCCTCAAGCATCATGCGATCGAGGTGACCAACGGGACGATAAAGAGCATGAAGAGAGTCGAGAAAGGCTCAAATAGTGAATGGCGTGTCACGGTGAAACCAGATTCGGATAGTGAAATCGTGGTGACCGTCTTGGCGACTGCTGACTGTGCCGCGAACTCGGCGATCTGTGCTGAAGACGGACGCAAACTGCACAACAGTGTCGAGTTCACAGTATGGGGCCCGAGCAACACCGACGCCGGCTATTTGCCCCGTGCTGTTCCCGGTTGGGACAATTGAGTATCGGGCACGTCAACTGAGGACATCATCGTCTCGGGCAGCCATTCGAGCGGGCTCGGGTGCGGCATCAGCGATCTGGCGGGGGTGGGCCGCCTGAGTTCCGAGGCTGCCGAGAAGCGTCGGCCTGACAGAACGAGAGCCTCTGCAACTGGGGCCTCGCTTGTCGACCTCGGGATGGCGACAGAGGGTGCTCCCGACAGGCCCGATTCTGCCGCAGCTCTTTTCCCAGGGCCGCCGGGATTTCGCTGTTGGGCTATCGGGGAAGGTCGACGGTGGCCATGAGGCCGTTGAGCAGCAGCCGCAGTGTTGCCTGGTGGTGGTCGGCGGGCCGTCCGGCCTCCATGGTTTCGGCGACCAACGGGAACTTGTCCTGGCGGTTGTTGATCTCCACGTCGACCTCGGTGTTGAGTGCTGCGCCGATGCAGTAGTCGTCGATGGCGAACAGGAATCTCGCAGAGTCCTGTGCCGTGAGGCCGGCGCCTCGCAGGCGCTCGTGCATTCGTTCGTAGTAGGTGAGAGAGGGATCGGTCCGGGCTGGCCTGGTGGCCAGCACTCCCATCATGTTGGGGTGCGCTTGGAGGGCCTTCAAGAAGGCGAGCGTGCCGCCGTAGACGGCTTCTTTCCAGTCTGGGTGGTCGAGCGGGTGCAGGTCGACGCCGGCGAGGACCTTTGCGTTCAGCAGGTCCAGGAGCTCGTCGCGGTTGGCAATGTGGTTGTAGAGCGAGGCTTGTCCGACGCCGAGGCGACCGGCAATCGTCCGGGTTGTCATTGCCTGCATTCCGCTCTCGTCGACGATCGCCATTGCGGCGTCGACGATCATCTCTCGTGAGAGCAAGGGTTCTGAGGGGCGACCCACGCTGGCGAGGCTAGGCCGCAACGCTGTTTTCTGGATCGCCCCCTTGCGCTCGGTGTCGGGCGCCCCTAATATAACGATCAATGATCGTTTATCGGCCGGGTGATGGCTGAGGGACTGCAGCTGCGCAACGTCTCCAAGACGTTCACAGCCCCCGAGGGCGATGTCGTGCGCGCCCTCGACGATGTGTCGATGGATGTCGCGAGCAACGAGTTCGTCGTGCTATTGGGACCGTCGGGCTGCGGCAAGACGACGCTGCTGCGCACGATCGCCGGGCTTGAGAATGTGGACTCGGGCGAGATTCACCTTGACGGAGAACGTCTCGACGACGCGCCGCCTTTCCGGCGGCCCGTCAACACCGTGTTCCAGAGCTACGCGTTGTTCCCCTTTCTCACTGTCGAGAGAAACATCGCGTTCGGGCTGGAGATGGAGAAGCGGCCCAAGGCCGAGATCCGTCAGCGGATCGTCGAGGTGCTCGACTTGGTGGAACTCTCGGGCTACGCCAAGCGGACTCCCGCTCAGCTCTCTGGAGGCCAGCAGCAACGAGTGGCACTGGCACGCGCGTTGGCCAAACGACCCAGCGTGCTGCTGCTCGACGAGCCGCTCGGGGCGCTCGATCTCAAGCTTCGCCGTCAGATGCAGACAGAACTCAAGCGGATCCAGCGCTCCACCGGGATCGCGTTCGTGTTCGTCACTCACGACCAGGAGGAGGCGCTGGCTCTCGGTGACCGTATAGCGGTGCTCAACGCCGGCCGCATCATCCAGATCGGCACGCCGCGGGAGATCTACGAAGCCCCGGCCACACGATTCGTGGCCGACTTCATCGGTGAGACGAATCTGCTGCCCGCTACCTATAGCGCGAACGGAACACTGGTCGTTGCGGGCCAATGGACGCTCCGCATCGCAGACATCGGGAACGTCGACGGGGCGGCCCTCTCGAGTGCCGAATCTGTCTCGCTCGCCGTGCGTCCCGAGCGGGTATGCCTGCATCCCGATGGGGACCTGCGGGGTGTAGTCGTCGAAGCCGCCTACCTCGGAGCCGACGTGCACCTGACGATCGACTTGGGGGACGGCCTGCGGATCAACGCTCGCGAAGACGCCCAAGACCACTCCGTCGAGATCGGGGATTCGGTGTCGTTACGCATCGAGCCCCGGCACACGAGGATTCTCACGTCGTGAGGGTCGGCACCAGATGGCTCGCATTCCCAGCGCTGGGATTCATCTCGGTCATGGTCGGCGGGCCGATGGCGGTAATCATCTGGTACTCGCTGCGGACCCGGGGCCCGGGCGGCGTCGGCGTCGGCGACGGGCTGACGACCGACGCCTACGAACGGCTCGCGGTATCGGAGAACTTCACCGGCGACGTCGGGTTCGACCCGACATACCTGCAGGTCATGTGGTCCTCGATCCTGCTCGCGGCGGTGACGATGCTCGTCGCGCTGGTCATCGGATTCCCGACTGCGGTGTGGATCTCGAATCGGCCCCGCCACCTGCAGCCGCTGCTGATTCTCGCTGTCACGATCCCGTTCTGGACCAGCATGCTGGTCCGCACCTACGCCTGGATCGTGATCCTGCGCGAGACCGGCCCGCTCGCGTCGGCCCTCGACGCGGTCGGGGTCGACGCCCCTCAGATGCTCAACACACGCGGGGCGACCCTCATTGGGATGGCCTACACGTTCCTTCCCTTCATGATCCTGCCCATATATGCGGCCGCTGAGCGTTTTGACCATCGGATCGCCGAAGCCGGGCTCGATTTGGGCGCCACCCCAGGCGTCGTTCTGCGCCGCATCGTGTGGCCTTCGGTGCGACCCGGCGTCGTCGCGGGCTGCTTGTTGGTGTTCATTCCTGCGATTGGCGCCTTCTTGCAGCCTGAGCTTCTGGGCGGCGGCCGCTCCTTGATGATCGCCAACCTCATTCAGCAGCAATTCGGAGCGTCACGAAACTGGCCGTTCGGGTCGGCTCTTGCCATCTTGCTGCTCGTCGTCGTCGGGACCGTCTTGGTCACCGCCCGTCGCGCTGCACATGGCGCTCAGGTGGTGCTGTCATGACCGGCCGGCTGGACACCCGCAGCTACCCGGGGGTCGGTTCCGCGGCCCGGGTGGCATTCGTGTTCCTCTACGCGCCGCTCGCCGTCGTGATCGTCTACTCGTTCAACAGCGGACCCATCGTGTCCCGTTGGGAGGGTTTCAGCCTGGTCTGGTACCGGGAGGTGCTGGAGCGCTCAGATGTCCGAGACGCGGTGTGGAACTCGTTGCGGGTCGCCGTCGTTGCGTCGGCTGCGGGGACCGTGCTGGCGATGCTCGCTGCGCTGGGCATTGTGGCAATGATCCGGCGGGGCTCGTCGCTTGCTGTGGGCTTCTTGTCCACTCCGCTGTTGATCCCCGAGATCGTGACGGCGGTCGGCACCCTGTCGTTCTTCGTGCTGTTGGACTTCGGGCGCGGCATGGCGACGCTGGTATTGGCTCACACAGCGTTCTGCATTCCGTTCGCATTGCTGCCGATCCGGGCGTGCCTTGCAGAGCTGGACCCCGCAGTGTTCGAAGCGGCCAGCGATCTCGGGGCCTCCGGGATTCGACTGTTCAGGCGGGTGACGCTTCCGCTGTTGGTTCCCGGGATCGTGTCGGGCGCCCTGCTCGCCTTCATCATCAGCCTCGACGACTACCTGATCTCGGCGTTCGTAGCTGGTCCTACCTCGACAACGCTGCCGATCTTTCTCTTCGGACTCATCCGCAGAGGTGCAAGTCCCCTCATCAATGCGGTGAGCACTCTGCTCCTCCTTGTGACGATCGCAGTGCTCACCGCCTCATACATCACAGCCAAATGGAGGAAACACAAGTGAGACCCACCAATGGAGGATCCATGCATGGAACAACTGCCGCAAGCGGCGGGACTACAAGACGCCGCACTAGTCGCCTGCTCTTGCCAGTGCTGTTGGCGCTGGCCCTGCTGGCAGCGGCATGCGGCTCAGACGACGACACCGACACGGCTGCACCGGAGCCGCCGGCTACGACAGCATCGGCAGCGGACGACGAAGGCGCCAGTGCCGGGCCCGACGCCGACGAACCGGCGAGCGGCGGCGAGGACGACCAATCAGCCGAGGCGCCGGATCAAATCGGCGGCGAGCTGAATCTGTACAACTGGACCGACTACATCTCTGAGGACCTGCTGTCTCGCTTCACCGACGAGACCGGCATCGCGGTCAACTTGAGCAACTACGACTCGAACGAGACGATGCTCGCCACCTTGGCCGTCGGCGGCACCGGCTATGACGTGATCGTCCCGTCGGACTACATCATCCCGCAGCTCATCGAGCAGGACCTGATCCAGCGGATCGACGCGTTTGCTCTGGAAAACGCTTCAAACATCGACCCGGCGTTCCTGAATCCCTACTTCGACGACGGGCGGGTGTACACAGCGCCGTACCTCTACGGCACCACCGGACTGGCCGTGGACACTTCACAGGTTCCTGATCCTCCCGACACATGGGCCGAATTCTTCGCGGTCCCCGAAGGATCCAACGGCTCGATCGGCATGATGAACGATCAAATCGAGGTGATCCACGCCGTGCTTCGCGCCGTGGAAGCAGAGCCTTGCTCGACGAATCCAGCTGACTACGCGCGGGCTGATGAACTGCTCGAAGAGTTCAAGCCTGCGGTCTCGGTCATCAACTCCGACGGAATCATCGAGCGGATGGCGGCCGGGGAGAACTCGATGCACATGGAGTGGAATGGCGCCGCGTACCGGTCGGCGCAGGAGAATCCCGACCTCGTGTACGTGTACCTGAGCGACGGGTTGACGCTGTGGCAGGACAACTTCGCCGTTCCTACAGGAGCACCAAACTTCGAGCAGGCCCTGGTGTTCATCAACTGGATGATGGATCCGCGCAATATCGCCGAAGCCACCAACTGGAACGCCTACGGCAACGCGATCACCGGCAGCGACGCATATGTGGATCCCGAGCTGGCTTCCAGCCCGATGGTCGTGCCCTCCGCCGAGCAGCTCGCGCATGCTGCGCCGGTGGAGTCGTGCTCTGTGGAAGCGATCGATCTCTATGACCGGCTCTGGACCTCGTTCCGGTCATAGGAGTCACAGATGTCGCAACCGAACCCCCGCTGCGCGCAATGAGCACTTCGCAGCCAGTCGACGGCGCCGATCATGTCGGCGATCTGAGCCAGGCCGCAGCCCGCCATCTGTGGAGCCACTTCAGCTCGCCAACAGCAGTTCCGATCATCGAGAGTGCCGACGGCTGCTACATGTGGGACGACGCTGGTCACCGGCTGCTTGACGGCCTCGCCGGTTTGTTCGTGACCCAGGTCGGTCACGGGCGCACCGAGCTTGCCGAGGCGGCTCGAGACCAGATGAGCAGGCTCGCTTACTTCCCGATGTGGGGCTACGGCCACCCGGCGGGTGTCAAGCTCGCCGCCCGGCTCGCGGACCTCGCTCCGGGTGACCTCAACCGGGTGTTCTTCACGAGCGGCGGCAGCGAAGCCATCGAATCGGCGTGGAAGCTGGCCCGCCAGTACTTCGCCGCAATCGGACAGCCGACCCGCTACAAGGTGATCAGCCGCAACCTCGCGTATCACGGCACGTCGCTCGGCGCGCTGTCGATCACCGGCCTGGCGTCGATCAGAACGGCGTTCGAGCCGCTCGTCCCCGGGGCGATCAAGGTGGCCCACACAGACGAGTACCGCGTCGGAGGATCCTGCGGCCACGAAGGCGATTGCCTGTGCGCTGCCGACGAAATCGAGCAGGCCGTGCTCCGCGAAGGACCCGACACCGTGGCGGCTGTGTTCTTGGAGCCGGTGCAGAACTCGGGCGGCTGTTACGTACCGCCGGACGGCTATTTCCAGCGGGTTCGTGAGATATGCGACGAGCACGGCGTGCTGTTGGTGTCCGATGACGTGATCTGCGGATTCGGGCGGTTGGGGCACATGTTCGGCGCTCAGCGGTTCGGCTACCAGCCCGACATGATCACGATGGCCAAGGGTCTGACCTCGGGCTACGCGCCGCTCGGCGGCGTGATGATCAGCGACCGGATAGCCGAACCGTTCTCGTCCGGCGGCAAGGATTTCACCCACGGCTTCACGTTCGGAGGCCATCCCGTAGCTGCGGCTGTCGCGTTGGCCAACATCGACATCCTGGAGCGAGAGGACCTTCCCGGGCGTGTGCGGATGCACGCAGACGCGTTTCGAGCCGGTCTGGGGGAACTGTGCGACATGCCGATCGTGACTGACCTGCGCGGCGACGGGTATTTTCTCGCGTTGGAACTCGACGCCGGCGGACCGTCGGAGTCCTCGAAGGCGCAGGCGCATGCCGTCACGGTGTGCAAGTACCTGACGAAGCGGCTGTACGAGCTGGGGCTGACCTGTCGGGCTGCTGCTCGGGGGGAAGTGCCCGTCATTCAACTCTCGCCGCCGCTGATCGCCGGACCGGAGCAGTTCAGCGAGATCACGTCAGCACTGAGGATCACGCTCGGTGATGCCATGGCCGAGTTCGACCTGTGACCGGGCGGACGAACTCTTCGCTCGTCGGGCAGCGTTGCCCATGGGGGAGACAATGAACGCCGAAGTCTGCACAGATGCCGGCCGCCTGTGGTCACGATTGATGGCCATGGCGAAGATCGGCGCGACCGCCGGCGGAGGCTCCAACCGCCAGGCACTCTCCGATGACGACAAGGCGGGCCGGGACCTGTTCATCGAATGGGCCCGGCAGGCGGGCTGCTCGATCGAGCTCGACGGCGTCGGCAACCTGTTCGCCCGCCGATCCGGGACCGACCCCGACGCCCCGCCAATCGTCATGGGCAGTCACCTCGACACCCAACCGACCGGGGGACGCTTCGACGGCGTGTACGGGGTGCTCGGCGGCCTTGAGGTGATCGAGGCGCTCAACGACGCCTCGATCACCACCCGTGCGCCCTTGGAAGTGGCGGTTTGGACTAACGAGGAAGGATCCCGATTCCCGGTGTCGATGATGGGCTCTGCAGTGTGGGCCGAGGTATCGGACCTCGACTCGATCCGGGCGCTCACAGACCGCACCGGCGTCACCGTCGGCGCCGAACTCGACCGTCTGGGATGGGCCGGCACTGCCGCTTTCGGCAAGCCGTTGAGCGCCTACCTGGAACTGCACATCGAGCAGGGACCGATTCTCGAAGCGAGCGGCTCCTCGATCGGGGTCGTCACCGGCGTTCAGGGAATCAGATGGTTCGAGGTGACCTTCGAGGGCTTCGCTGCCCACGCTGGCACCACGCCGATGGATCGCCGACGCGACCCCGCCCGCGCGCTGGCGGACACTTTGCACGGGGTCTATGAGATGGCAGCGGCCGACGCACCGCGTGTCCGTGTCACTCCGGCGCAGTTCGCCTCAGAGCCGGCCTCACCGAACACGGTGCCCGCCCGAGTCTCGTTCACCGTCGACATGCGCCATCCGGACGCCGCAGGGATGGACGGACTGGACGCTGCGCTGCGCAGCCTGGTCGCCGAAGCCGCGGACCAGCACGGCTGCGGGCATCGGATCGTCGTCATCAACGACTGCGCTCCGGTCGTTTTCGATCCCAAGTGCGTCGGCGCCGTCGAGACGGCGGCGCGACGCTGCGGATTCGCCTATGAACACATCGGGTCCGGTGCCGGCCACGATGCCTGCCACGTCGCCATGCGCGCACCCACCGGGATGATCTTCATCCCCTGCCAGGACGGTCTCTCACACAACGAAGAAGAGTCGATTGAGCCTGGCGACGCCGGTCGAGGAGCCGAAGTGCTGCTGCACGCCGCCTTGGAGCTCGCCGGCGTCGCAGTCGGCTCGGCGACTGCCGGAAGGACAACCGAATGCTGATCGGAGTACCTCGCGAAATCAAAGAAGGCGAACGACGCGTCGGACTGCCACCGCCCGCCGTGCGCGAACTCGTGCTGCATGGACACCGAGTCATCGTGGAATCCGGTGCCGGCGTCGGCATCGGCGCCTCGGATGCGAACTACGAATCCGCAGCCGCCGAGATCGCAGCACACCCCCAGGATGTCTGGGGACAGGCTGAACTCGTCGTCAAAGTCAAGGAGCCTCAACCGACGGAGCGGAAGATGCTCAGCGAGGGCCAGATTCTCTTCGCGTACCTGCACCTTGCCCCCGATCATGAACAGACCGCCGACTTGATCGCATCAGGAGCGGCTTGCATCGCCTATGAGACAGTGACCGACTCGCGAGGCTCGCTGCCGCTACTCGCACCCATGTCGAGAGTCGCCGGCCGCTTGGCGGTGCAGGCGGGGGCTTGGGCGCTGGAAACAACTCATGGCGGAGCCGGGGTCCTCATCGGCGGCGTGCCCGGAGTTCCGCCCGCCCGCGTGGTGATCATCGGAGGCGGCGTCGTCGGCGAGAACGCCGCGGAAATCGCCATCGGCATGGGCGCAGACGTGCGAGTGCTCGACATAGACCCGGCGGCGCTCGTCCATCTAGAGCAGCGCTTCGGCGCAGCTGTCGTCACGGTCACCTCCACTCGGTCAGCGTTGGAATCCGAGGTGCTCGACGCCGACCTCGTCATCGGCGCTGTCTTGGTTACGGGCGCCCGGGCGCCGAAGCTCGTGACGGCCGCGATGATCGAAACGATGCGTCCGCGCTCTGTCGTGGTAGACGTCGCCATAGATCAAGGCGGCTGCTTCGAGACTTCGCATCCCACCACACATGCCGAGCCGACGTACGTCCACGGCGACATCGTCCATTACTGCGTGGCGAACATGCCGGGCGCTGTACCCCTCACCTCGACCCGCGCGTTGAGCGACGCCACACTGCCCAGAGTGCTCGCTCTCGCCGAGAACGGCCTTGAGGCGTTGCGCAGCGATTCCCACTTGAGTTCTGGCCTGAACGTGTATCGGGGCCAGATCACAGAACCCAGCGTCGCAGCGGCAATGGGAGTTCCCTTCGTTGAGCCTCGAACGGCGCTTGCTTCCTAACGACCAGTTCCGATGCGCCTTGTGGCGCGTTCCGAAACACTTCTCCACACGCTCTCAACAAGCTGACGCTCTGCACAGCCCTTCTCCGCCTCGCTGTGCCGACGCGACGCCGGCATTCCAGGCGACATCTCATGTGGCATGACGCCATCCTTGTGGGCAAGATCAGGAGGTTCCTGCCAACCGAGAGCGATTCAACAACTGGTGAAGAGCCCATGGTTGCACAATCTGAAAGGTGAAGTTTCAGATTGCACGGACTTGCGATACGCTGGAGCTGTGATCGAACGTGAGATCACCGGACACTTGACGAGGCTGTTCCGGCAGTATCCGTTCGTGACGGTCACGGGTCCTCGGCAGGCGGGCAAGACGACGCTGTGCCGTTCGACCTTTGGAGATGTGGCGTACGCCAGTCTCGAGGTCCCGGATGACCGTGCCTTTGCCGAGGATGATCCCCGAGGATTCCTGCAACGTCTGGGCCCCCCAGCAATCATCGACGAAATACAGCATGTGCCTGCTTTGCTCTCCTACTTGCAGGTCATTGCCGACGAAGACGGCCGCAACAGCCTGTATGTGCTGACCGGAAGCGAGAACCTCAAGCTGTCCGAAGCTGTCTGCCAGTCGCTCGCCGGCCGCACCGCGCTGCTGCGCCTTCTGCCCTTCTCACTTGAGGAGCGCCGACGCGCGGGGGTAAGCGAGGCACTGGGCGACATCGTGTTCGGTGGTTTCTACCCGCGAATAGTCGATCAACGGCTCGATCCGCGCCAAGCGCTGGGCGATTACTTCGAGACGTACGTCGAACGCGACGTCCGACGAATGGGCGGCGTCGGCGATCTGTCGGCGTTCAGAAGATTCGTGGCGTTGTGCGCCGGACGGGTGGGACAACTTCTGAACTCGTCGTCGCTCAGTGGCGATGTCGGGGTATCCCATACGACGATTCGCCACTGGATGACTCTGCTTGAGCGCAGCTACATCGCGTTCTTGCTGCCCCCCTTCGCTGCGAGTGTTCGCAAGCGGCTGGTGAAGTCCCCGAAGCTCTACTTCTACGACGTGGGACTCGCCGCTTACCTGCTTGGGCTCGAGAGCCCGGGTCAAGTGGCGACGCATCCGTTGCGCGGATCGCTCTTCGAGAACATCGTGGTCGCCGAGGCCGTGAAGCACAGCTACAACCGCGGGCGCGAACCTCGGCTCTCGTTCTTCCGCGACTCGAGCGGCCTCGAATGCGATCTGTTCTACGAGACCGAGCGGGGCATCAATGCCATCGAGGCGAAGTCTGGTGTCACGATCGCGTCGGACTTCTCGCTTTCGCTCGACCGCGTTGCTGAACTGCTCCCAACGGTGGCTGCGAGAACCCTCGTGTACGGCGGCGTTGATGTCGAGGCGCGCGGCGAGTGCGACATTGTTCCGCTGGGGTCCCTTGCCGATTCCTTGCGAGAGTTCGACGCCGACATTTCAGTTCGCGTGACCTGCGGCGGAGCGCCGGTCGCCGGAGCGGATGTCCTGGCTCTGTTTCCGAACAACACATGGCAGCGAGCGACGAGCGACTTCACGGGGGTGGCGTCGCTCAAGCTGTACACGGACGATGCTCCGATGACTGTGTTCGTCGCAGGGGAAGGGCTGAGTGCCAGGGTTGAGGATGGATGGATTCCCGCCGAGGGAGCGCTGGCGGTGGAACTCGAGGTGATCACCGATGGAGGGTCGGTGATCTTTGCGGACCAAACGGGATATGTCCCAGGCATCGAAGGTCGGCTCAACCCGATTCTCGACACCTCCCATCGCACGTATCTGCACACCACCAACGTCGCGGTCAACGGTGGTCAGCAGCGACCAGTCCACTTCAGGGTGGGCGAAGACGTCCTCAATCTCGTCGATGCGGCCGGCAATTCGCGCGACCTGCGGGTCGTCGCCATGCGCGGCCAATCCTCGTTGCTGGAATACCGCATGCCGTCTGAGGAGGGCTGACGCGGGGTACGTGCAGAGGTGCGCGGAACGGGTGATAATTTGCGCGCATCACATCGGCATGCCACGGGGTCGGTACCGGGGGGTACGGCTCACGTCTGGCCTGGATCATTGGGGACCTGTGTATGGCTGAGCAGGTGCGCTATGGCTGAGCACGCCCGGTATCACTGAGCATGCCTGAACAAGCGCGATGCGTGATCGTCGGCGGTGGGGCGATGGGCGCCGGCTTGCTGTACGCGCTCGCGCACGAGGGATGGACCGACACGATCCTCGTTGAGAAGGGCGAGCTGACGTCGGGGTCGACGTGGCACGCGGCTGGCCTCATTCCGAACTTCATCGGCGACCTCAACATGGCCAAGGTCCACCAGGAGGCCATCTCGCTGTATCCGCGCATCGAGGCCGAGACCGGGCTGTCAGCAGGGTGGCATGGCTGCGGGGCGATCCGGTTGGCACGTACCGTCGACGAGGCCGACTGGCATCACTACGTCCACGCCATGCTCACCCAGATCGGCGTGGAGTCGTACCTCATCGGGCCCGATGAGATCGCCGAGCGGCACCCGCTGCTCACCGATCTCGACGACGTCCGTCTCGGCTTCTACACACCCAAGGACGGCTGGACCGACCCGTCGAGCTGCACGAACGCCATGGCCAAGGGTGCCCGGGATCTCGGCTGCCGGATCATGCGCCACACGCTCGTCACCGGCATGACGCAGCGGCCCGATGGCTCCTGGGATGTCGCAGTCGTTCGGGGCGGCGCCGATCCGGCCCGGCGTCGCAACGGAGCCAACGGCGATGCGGAGCGCGAGATCATCCACTGCGAGCACGTCGTCAACGCGGCCGGGCACTACGCACCACAGCTCGGGGCGATGATCGGGCTCGACGTGCCCATCGTGTCGGTCATTCACCAGTACCTCGTCACCGAAACGGTGCCCGAGGTCGCCGCACTCAGCGCCGAACTGCCCGTCGTTCGCGATCCGCGCGCCTCGTGCTACTACCGGCAGGAAATCGACGGGCTGCTCATCGGCCCCTACGAGATGAGCGGTGCTCGGGCGTACGGAGTCGACGGCATCGACTGGGATCTGCACTTCCACCTGCCGGGCCAGGATCTCGATGTGCTCGAGGAATGTCTCGACTTCGCTCAGCAGCGCATCGGTGCGCTCGCGTCGGCCGGCATCAAGCAGGTCGTCTCGGGGCCGATCACCCACACGCCCGACTCTGGCTACCTGATGGGGCCCGCTCCGGGAGTGCGCAACTACTGGCACTGCAACGGGGCGTCCATCGGCATCACGCAGGGACCGGGCGCCGGCAAGTTCCTCGCGCAGTGGATGGTGCACGGTCAGACCGAGATCAACGTGCGCAGCATGGACCCGCGCCGGTTCGGCGACCACACCGGACCGAAGTCCGCCTTCGCCTTCGAGAAGGCCATCGACGAATACCACGAGATGTACCAAGTGCGACTGCCGGGCGAGCAGCGCGACGCAGGTCGACCGGTCCGCACGACACCGCTGTGGAGCCGACTGGATGCTCTGGGTGCGCAGTGGCAGGAGATCTACGGCTGGGAGCGTCCGCAGTACTTCTCCCCCGACGGCAGGCCCGAGGCTCACTCCTTCCGACGCTCGAACGCGCACGACGTCGTCGGTGCCGAAGTGCGCGGTGTACGCGAACGTGTTGGCATCGCTGATCTCAGCGCATTTGCCAAGTTCGAGGTGACCGGTGCCGACGCGGCAGCGTTGCTTGATCGCCTCTCGGCGAACCGCCTGCCGGCGCGTGACGGCGGCATTCGCCTGACCCACATGCTCACTCCGCTCGGCGGTATCGAGTGCGAGATGACGATTGCCCGACTGGCGCCGAACCGGTTCTGGCTGGCCTCGGCGATCATTGGCGAGAGCCACGACTTGGACTGGCTGCGAGACCACGTTCTGGCCGGCGAGCAGGTGAGCGTGCGAGACGCAACCGATGCGACGGCGATCGTGGCAGTCACGGGCCCGCGAGCTCGCGATGTGCTCGCTCCGCTCAGCGACACGGGCGTGGGCAACGACGACTTCGGATGGCTGACTGCCCGCGAGATCTCGGTCGCGGGTGCGCGGGCGATCGCGCTCCGGGTGTCCTACGTCGGCGAGCTGGGCTGGGAATTGCACTGTGCCATGGACGACGCCGCACGCATCTATGACGCGCTCGTCGAGGCGGGCGAGCCGCACGGCGTGGTCCACTTCGGCAGCTACGCCATGAACGTCATGCGTATCGAGAAGGCGTACAAGGCGTGGGGCAGCGAGCTGACCACCGAGATCACGCCGGTCGAGGCCCGCTTGGGACGCTTCGTGGACTACAGCCGCCCCTTCATCGGGCGTGACGCCACCGTGGCCCGCCGCGAATCGGAAGAGCGCGGCGAACCGCTCTCGATGGTGCTCGTGTACTGCGAGGTGGATGCCACCGACAACGACGTGCGCGGCAACGAGCCTGCATTCGCCCCTGGCACCAACGAGCCCATGGGCATCGGCACAAGCGGCGCCTGGGGCCACACGGTGGGTCGCAGCCTGGCGTTCGTGTACGTCGATCCCCGCTTCGAGGCCCCCGGCAGCACCTTCGAACTCGACCTGCTCGGCGAGCGCCGCACCGCAACCGTGCTCGCCGAGGCCGCCTACGACGCCCGCAACACGGCGTTGCGCGCTTGAGCCTTCATGGCCGCGCGACCGCATCGCTTTCCCTGAACCTCAAGTATCTGGCGCCCGCGCCACCCGCAACACAACTTTCCGCAGGAGGTGTTCCTGAAGATGGCTGACACAGACGCACCGTCGGATGCTGCTGAGGCACCGCGCCGTCGCCGAGGCGGCGGCAGAGCCGGCCGCATTGCTGTCCGCGAGGCAGTCCCCGAGCGCGACCGCCGACCGGTCCGCCCTGGCCTGCCGGCGGGCCGCTTCAAGCCGCTGTCCGACAGAGACCTGCAACAGGTCTACGACACCGCCCTCGGACTGCTCGAAGACGTTGGCATGGGCGAGCCGCTCGACGAGTTCATTGAAGCGGCGACGCCTCTCGGCGGATGGGTCGACGACAACGGTCGCCTACGACTGCCTCGCGGCGTCATCGAGCGGGCCATTTCCACAGCAGCCAAAGAGTGGATCTGGCACGGCTTTGACGACGACCAGTCGGTGCACGTGGGCGGCGAGCACGTCTACTTCGGCACCTCGGGCGCGGCGGTGCTCATATACGACCACGTCACCCGCACGTTCCGGCACTCGGTGGCCCAAGACGTGTACGACTGCGGCCGCCTCGTCGACACGCTCGACAACCTGCACTTCTACGTGCGCACGGTCGTGGCCCGCGACTTGCCCGAAACCCGTGACCTCGACATCACCACGGCATACGCAGTGATGTGCAGCACAACGAAACCGGGCGGATCCTCGTGGTTCGACCCACGCTGGGTGTACGAAACGGTCGAGATGTTCGACCTCGTGCTTGGTGGCCCCGGCGAGTTTGCGAAGCGCCCGTTCATGGCGGCGAACAACACGTTCGTCGTCCCCCCGCTGCGCTTCGCTCACGATTCGGCGCGGTGCCTGGTCGCACAGGTGCGCACCGGCATGCCCATCAACCTGCTCTCGGCACTGCAAGCCGGCGCCACAGCACCCGCGGCACTCGCAGGCTCACTGGCACAGGCGCTGGCAGAATGCCTCGGCGGGCTTACCTTCGTGAACCTGCTGTCGCCCGGGCATCCATGCTTGCTGGGCATGTGGCCGTTCGTGTCCGACCTGCGCACGGGAGCCATGAGCGGGGGATCGGGCGAGGAAGGCATCCTCAACGCCGCCGCGGCCCAACTCGGCCACTGGCTCGGACTGCCCACCGGCGTGGCGGCGGGCATGACGGACTCCAAGGTGAATGACGCCCAGGCTGGCTACGAGAAGGGTCTGAACGTGGGGCTGGCCGCGCACGCCGGAGCGAACATCGTCTACGAGTCGGCAGGGATGCTGGCGAGCCTGCTGGCGTGCTCACCTGAAGCACTGGTCATTGACAACGACATGCTGGGCTCCATCAATCGCACCGTGCGGGGAATCGAGGTGAACGCTGAGACACTCTCGGCCGATCTCATCGCCGAAGTCATCGCCGGTCCAGGGCACTTCCTCGGCTCACCGCAGACGCTCGAGCTCATGGAAACCGAGTACCTGTACCCGCTGGTCAGCAACCGGGACACTCCCGAAGACTGGGCCGATGCAGGCAGCCGGGCCGCACACGATGTCGCGCATGAGTGGGTGAACGCCACGCTGGCCGATCACTGGCCGTCGCACATCAGTCCCGCTGTCGACGCCGCCATCCGCGACGCCTTCGCGATCAGCCTGCCGCCCCAAGGCAGGTCTGCCTAAGCGGTCGCTTCCTAGAGGGGGCATGGCACGCACCGAGTCGATGACGACGGCGAACAGATCGCTCCCGCCTTCGAATGGCCCACTCACAATCCAGATTGATCGAATCTGTCCCCAATGGGCAACTCCGACCGACCTCGGAGAATGCGCTTGTGGCGCGAACGGCTTTCGGTCGCTGTTCGCGTCACAGCGGCTGGCTACTGTCGGCCGCATGACGCGGGACGACACATCGGCCACGGCGCCTACCGCGCCTGTCGACCCGGGCGTCGCTGTTTCACGGTTGCTCGACGAGGGAGTGGTGTGGGGCGATACGGCCGACTGGCTCGAGCGCTTGCCGTCTGAAAGCGTCGACTTGTTCCTTACTTCGCCCCCGTATGCGGATGCGCGTCGTTATTCGGAGATCCACCCAGATCACTACGTGGAGTGGTTCTTGCCATTCGCCGAGGCGATGTTTCGTGCCACGGCACAGACAGGTTCGTTTGTCCTGAACATCAAGAACCGAGTAGCCGCCAGCGGAGCGCTGCGAGGACAGCGGCATCCCTACGTCTACGAGCTAGTGCTGGCCCTCCAGCGCATGGGCTGGCGTTGGCTGGAGACCTACATCTGGTCTAAGCCTGAATCCACCGATTGGTTGTTGGTGAGCGCGGGTTTCTGGGCTGGTGGCGGGTTGGGGTCGCGTCGGGTTGTTGGGGGTGTGGTTTGGTGTGTTTGGGCGTGTTCGGCTAGGGGTGCGGGTGTGGTTCGGGGTTGTCGACGCTGGGTTTGTGTGGGGGCGTCAGTTCCGGGCTGTGCCGTTTAGCCGGAGGGTCCGGGCAGAGCCCTGAGAGCGCTGAGCGTGGCTGTGAATTGTGTTTCCCAGGGCCAGCGGGCGGGGTATCGCAGGGTGGGTGTGCCCGAGCGGTTGACCAGCACGGCGGCGAGGGCGACGAGTCGGGTGCGGCGCGAGCGGTTCGTGGCCGCCGGCGCGCCGGCGAGCGTGTCGGTCCAGTGGCCGATGTTGTGGGCGAGCGCTGCGCAGGCGAGCGGTGCGCAGTTCGCGCCGTAGTGGCCTGAGGGGACGTGTTCGAGCCCGGTGCCTTCTTTGAGGTCGCGGATGGCGAGCTCGACCACGGCGTGGCCGCGGTGGAACTCATCCGCGGCGGCGGTGTCGTGTTCGGTGTTGGCGTTGAATGCGTGGTGTCGCCAGTCGGGCCACAGCCGTCGCTGTGCGCCCTGGGCGAGGCGGGTGCGGCGCACCACGAGACGAACGGTGCGCTTGGCTTTGCCGCGGCCGGTGGCATAGGTCGTCTCGGCGACTTGGGCGTGGCCGTCTTTGGTGTAGTCGATGTCGGCCCACGCGTCGTCGCTGATCGCTTGGATCGCTGTGCGCACAGAGGATCTGAGGGCGACGGTGATCGACCATTTGATGTCGTGGGCGTCGAGACGGTCGATCAGTTTCCATGACCAGAATCCCGAGTCGGCGCGCACCGTGGTCGGCCCGGTCGCCCCGGCGCGTCGCAGGTTCGCGACGAGCTCGTCGGCGAAGCGCGCCACGCCTCGCGACGACCCCGCGGAGCCTTTGCGCATGCGTGCGGCGAGCACCTCGCGGGTGTCGGCGCGTGCAGCGAGCAGCGGGTGATAGCCGAGCACGCTGGTGTAGCCGTACGCGGCTCCTTGTTTTTGTTTGCCGTGGACCTCGCAGACCGTGGAGTCCAGATCGACCGTCAGCGGCGCACGGCCCGGGCCTGCTCCCAACTGCCATGCGCGAGCGAGCGTGCGCGACAGCACCGCTTCGAGCTGGCGGACGTGACCGAACGTGAACGTCCGCAAGAACGACCCCACCGTGGACGGCGCCATCGGGCGGAACCCCAGCACCCTCCCGGTGCGCCCGGCGCGCAGCATCTCGACATGATCGATGTGAGTGCCGCCAGCGAGCATCGCGGCGACCACCGTGCAGATCTTCGGGCCTGGGTTCGCGGAACCGGTGCGCACCCACCGCTCGATCAGCCCCAACAGACCCAGACGGTCCATCAGCGTTCCCGCCAGGATCAGGCCCGCGTTGGCCACCAGGCCCTCATGATCGAACGTCGTTGCGAACCGGTCCAGCCTGCGCGATGATCCAGACACAAAAAGTGCCTCCTGTTTTTGAGACGAATGTGGCTTTCGACATCACAATCGTCGCAGATCAGGAGGCCTTTTTCGCGGACGCGGCAACCCCCACACACCCACCACACCGGTGGATTCAGGCTAAGCCGAACGCGGTTCCGGGTCGCTTTGGGCCACGCACCAAGGACAGTTTCGAGTACGTATACCACTTTGCCAAGGGTGCTCAGCCCTACTTCGATCTTGACGCAGTCCGGGTTCCGTATCGGGCCAGCGAAGCGGAGATCGAGCGACGCCGCCGCGACCGCAACGGCCGTCGCAACACCGAGGCGGGATTCGGTCGCGACCGCCGCAACACGTACGACAAGGGCGGTGCGGACCCCGGCAACGTCATTGAGGCGTGCCAGAACTACAACCAGCACTGGGGTCTCGCCGGCCAGCACACCGCCGTGATGCCTGAAGGCTTGGCCGAGTTCTTCGTGCGGGCTATCTGCCCATCGGGCGGTCTTGTCGTGGACCCCTTCGCTGGCTCGGGGACCACCGTCGTAGTTGCACGACGCCATGGTCGACGCGCCAGTGGATTCGAATTGCATCGCGAATACGTCGAAGTCGCGAGGGATCGAATCGCGAACGACGATGCCGAGCCCGAATCAGGCGAACTGCGACTCGCTATCTGAATATGGCGCTCTCGGACTCAGAGAAGAAGATTCTTCGCGAGGCTGGTGCGGACCGAGATCCGGTATCGCGCCAACAAGCCGTCGGCATTGTGCTCGCCAAGCACGGTGAGGATGCAGAGGAGGCGCGCGAACTCTTGACGCGGGGCTACCTCGAACATGTGAGCCCGTCGTTTCACCTCGTTCCCCGAGGCTTACGGAGCTCTAGCTGAGGGCACCGACCACTTCGCTGACGTCAGCGCCCGCTCCCTCGCCATGACGCTGCTCGCCGTTCCAGCGGCATTGGCACCACTGCGCATGATCCTCGGGTTGACGCACAACGAATTGGCATTCGCGATCCGGCTGCAGATCCCCGAGTCACGAGTCAGCGGTGGAAGGCTCAAGAAATTCGAGCGCACGCCTTCCCCGTGCGGACGACAGCCGCACGAGAGCAACTTGTCGGGTCCATCGCCGATGCTGCTTTGGCGCTGATGACTGGAGATCTCTTGCCGGTGCCGCCGCGCGTGGATTCGTACTTCCATTCCAAGCTGCACAAACGCGACACGTTCGGGGGCTGGGAGAGTGTCCGTGCACACACTGCTGGCGTGCCGTACTCAGCGCTGCTCTTCCAGCGTTACGTAGGAGGTGTTTGGCGACAGGTGCAGGATGCCTATTCCGAAATAAAGGGGGACGCCGTCTTGGAGTTTCCGTTGCGCGACTTGCTTGACGCACACTCGGTGCCGTACCACCGCACAGCACGGGGTGCGGCGGGCGCTGCGGAAACCGCTCAGCGATTCGGCGTCAAGCCCGGACCCGACTTCGTCATTCCTGACGAGTCACCAACGCTTGTGGTGGAGTCCAAAGTGGCTGAGGACGGCGGCACAGCCCGCGACAAGGCTGCGCGTATTCGAACACTTGCCGACGCTGCGAGTGGCCGCGGCCTCAACGCTTGCGTCCTCATCGATGGCAAAGGCTGGACAGAGCGTCCCAATGCCCTCTGTGACGTCGTCTTGGCGACACAAGGGCGCACGTACACGTTGGCGACCATCGAGCAGATTCTCGAACTTCCGGAAATTCAAGCACTCACGCGAGATCAGGCTTAGATTCCGTCTGCGCTCCTGACACAAGGGGTCGCCTAGCTTGAGCCTGTGGCGCGAGATGTGGTTCTCAACGTGGTGCTGACCGGCTTCATGGGGACCGGCAAGTCCACGGTTGGACGGCTCATCGCTCGCGAACTTGGCTGGGCGTTCGTGGACACTGACGATGTCATCGTGGATCGACGAGGGCCTATCGAGGCCATCTTTGAGTCGCGCGGCGAAGACGCATTCCGGGCACTCGAGCGGGGGGTGGCCGCTGAGGTGGCCGGGCGTCAGCGTCACGTCATCGCTACCGGTGGTCGGATGCTGCTTGACGCAGCGAATGCCGATGCATTGGGTGCCACGGGCCGAGTCTTCTGTCTCGTGGCGAACGCCGATGAGATCGTCCGCCGACTGCAAGCTGATACCGACGGCCCGGTGCGACCGTTGCTGGCGGGCGAGGACCCGACTGCCGCTGTCACTCGCCTCTTGAACGAACGCGCTGCTGGCTACGGACAGTTTGAGCAGATCCCGACCGCCGGTCGTTCCCCGGAGGACATCGCCGCGGACATCATCGGGCGCCTCGACATCGCACCGGCTCCGGTGCAGCGCTGAGAGGGCGTTCAGTCCGAGGCGACGACCCCGCGTTCGGTCAGGTCGGCAATCTCGTCGGCATTGAGACCCAGCAGGTCTGACAACACCTCGACGGTGTGCTCGCCCGCTCGCGGCGCAGGGCCGCGCACGCCTACCTCGGGGGAGTTGTGCATCCGGAACGGAGCGGCGATGGTCTCGAATTCCCCGGCTTCGGGATGGTCGATGGTCTCGAAGGCGCCGGTGGCGCGGACTTGCGGATCCTGTACCGCCGACGCGGTGTCGTTGATGGGCGCCCAGATGCAGCGGTATTCGTCGAGGCGTGGCATCCAGTACGCGGACGGTTTCGACTTCAGGGTGTCTTCGATGTCGGCCACAAGGACACCCATCGCCCGAAATCGTTGCCGACCGGTCTGGTAATCGGGATTGGTGAGCAGATCATCGCGCTCAATGGCCCGGCAGAATCGCGGCCAGGCGTCACCGGTGTCGGGCATCGTGAAGTGAATCCAGCGACCGTCAGCGCACTCGAATGCCTCGAGCATCGGCGACAGGCCCCGATCGCGGGGCCGCTCGGTGTTCGGGCGCCCGTCCACGAGCGACGTCGAGAGGTCGATCGCAATCGTCCACGCTGCGGTACGCAGCAGCGACGATTCCACAACCTGGCCCTCGCCGGTGACGTCCCGGGCGCGAAGCCCTGCCATCACGGCGCCGAAAAACGCAAGGCTCGTGGTGTGGTCGCCTTGGCCCGGACGGGCGTGGGGAGGCAATCCGCCGGGCGGCGTGGAAGCCCCGTACAACCCAGAGCGCGAGAAGAACGCCGTGACGTCATAGCCGGGCCGGTCGATTTCGTCGCCCATTTCGCCGTATCCGGACAGCACGCCGACTACCAGGTCGGGCTTCAACGCCAGCAGATCGTCGGTGCTCAGCCCGAAGCGCGCACGGCGCTCGGGGAGCAGGTTCATCACCACGACATCGGAGGCCGCGACTAGGCGGCGGGCGATGTTCGAGCCGTCGGGATCCTCGAGGTTGAGCTGGATCGATTGCTTGCCCCGGTTGATGAACTGGAAGGCGACGTCAGGGTTGTGCGTGCCCTCGGGGACTTTGGCCTGCTTCATCAGTCCGCGGATCGGGTCGCCGCCGATGGCCTCGACCTTGATCACCTCCGCCCCGAGGTCGGCCATGATCGCTGCAGCGGACGGCGCCGCGGCGAAGTTCGCGAACTCGACAACGCGGATGCCCTCGAGCGGTGATGTCATGCGGCTGTCCCCTGCTTGGGTTGACGACCTAAGAAGGCTAGATCGCGTGCTTGGACTCTGCCCTTCGCACTCGATCAGCTCTCGCGCAGTTCGGTGACCTCGAACTCTGTGGCGGGCTTGGCCGGGAGGCCGCCGAGGGTGCGGCACGCGATCGTGGGCACGGTGCGACTCGCTGCCACGGACACCGTCCACGTCCGTTCAGCTTCGGCGGCGCTGACCTCTACATCCCAACTGGTCCCGTTCGATCTGAACCGGATCTCGCGAGCCATGTCTTCGAGCGGCCAGCCGACGTGCCCGAATACCGCGCGCTCAGCTACCTGCGGGGGACCCGTGGGTGCGCCCCACCAGCCTCGGCAGCGCGGCGCCATGACTGCGGCGTCGGCGGTTCGATCCAAGACTGCGGCAAGTTCGCCTGCCTCGATGCCTGCCCACATCCGGCCGTCGGGCAGCGTCATTGCTGTGGGGGCAAACCGGTGGCCGCCCGTATGGCTGACGCGGTACACGGTTACCTGCCCGGTACTGGTGGGCAGGTTGTCGGCGACATCGTCGGATTGGGAGCTGTATGCGCGCAGCACTGCTTCGAAGTCGGCGGCGAGACGGGTCCCCTCACTGCCGCAGCACACGTCGTGGCTGCCTTGTGTGCAGATGAGCACGGCCCGCTCGTCGCGCCCTACCCCCGTCAGGACGAAGCCAGCATGCTCGGGGATGGGTTCAGTCGGCATGCGGCGGGCCAGGTGGGCGAACAGCAGCCGCAGGCCAGCAGCGCCATCGGCGGCGAATTGGTAGCTCTTCGTCCCTGCGCCGGTTCGACAATGCAGCGCAACCCGAACAGTGTCGGTGTGTGAGGTGTCGCCGGCGAGTGCGCCGGGTCGGCCGCTGACAGCACCCCGTGTGTCGTAGCTGGCCGTCGGTACGGCTGCGAGCACCCGAGTCGGGCCGACGGCAAGGTCTGTCATGGGCATGAAGCCCTCAAGCAAGCCGCCCGCGAACACGGGCTTCGGCCATGGAAGCGGCACCTCCACCAGCGCGACAGCATCGGCGCAGATCGACGTGCCGCCCGGGTCGACGCCGATGTCGGCGGCGTGGACAGCGCAGCGCGGCATCTCGTCGGCAGCTGGCAGCAGCGCGAGGACTTCTGAGCTCAGCGGCGGCATTGGCGGACGCGTGCCGCCGAGTGGTGCGCTGGTTGCCGGAGTCGATGCCACGGCGTCAGCATAGGAATGGACTGCCGCGCCGATCCGATCGCGTGCCGCCGGTGAGCGCCGTGCGCGCCGGGCGACGTTCGCCAGCCGTCGCGAACTCATTGCCGAGGCGTTGCCCCCGAGCGCAGTAGGTTCGGCTTCGTGCCGTGGTGGTTGTGGGGGCTGATCATCGTTGGGGGTGTCGTGGTGCTCGTCGCCATCAGCGACAGCACCCAGAAGCGCCACTCGATCCTGCGTACCTATCCCGTCGTCGGGCATCTGCGGTTCCTGCTGGAGAAGATCGGCCCGGAGCTGCGCCAGTACATCGTCGCCGACAACGAAGAGGAACGCCCCTTCAACCGTGACCAGCGCCGCTGGGTGTACTCCACCGCCAAGCAGCAGAACACCTACTTCGGCTTCGGCACCGACAGTGACATCGACCAGCCGGGACACATCACCTTTCGACACAGCGCATTCCCCCTCGGGCGCACGGTGCCCGACGATGCGCCGATCCCCTGCGGCAAGGTCATGGGCGCTTGGCGAGACCGCCCGCAGGCATTCCGACCTGCGTCCATCGTGAACATCTCGGCCATGAGCTACGGGTCGCTGTCTGGTCCCGCCATCGAGGCCCTGAATCGGGGGGCGAAGCTCGCGGGCTGCATGCACAACACGGGTGAGGGCGGCGTTTCGGACTTCCACCGCAGCGGCGGCGATCTCGTCTTCCAGATGGGGACCGGTTACTTCGGCTGCCGGAATCCCGATGGCAGCTTCTCAATGGAACGGTTGCTCGAGACGGTCGAGTCGGCGCCTGTGCGCTCCATCGAGATCAAGTTGTCCCAAGGGGCGAAGCCGGGCGTCGGCGGCTTGCTGCCGGCTGCGAAAGTGAGCGTGCAGATCGCCAATGCTCGGGGCGTTCCGGTCGGCCAGGACGTTGTGAGCCCCAGCAGGCACTCGGCCTTCGGCTCCGTGGGTGAGCTCGTGAACTTCGTCGAGGAAGTGGCATCGGCCACAGGTCTCCCCGTTGGCATCAAGTCCGCCATCGGTCAGGAAGCCTTCTGGACCGAGTTGGCTGAGCACATGGCCGAGACCCGCCGCGGACCGGACTTCGTGACGGTGGACGGTGCCGAAGGCGGCACCGGCGCTGGGCCATTGGTGTTCACCGACCATGTGGCGCTGCCGTTCTGGCGGGGGTTCGGGGTCGCGCACCGGGCATTCGGCGAGGCAGGTCTCACCGATGACATCGTGATGATCGGCTCCGCCAAGCTGGGGTTCCCTGCCCCCGCGGCGCTGGCGTTCAACATCGGCGTCGACATGATCGGCGTCGCACGCGAGTCGATGATGGCGATCGGCTGCATCCAGGCACAGCGCTGTCACACCGATCACTGCCCGACGGGTGTCGCAACGCAGAACAAATGGCTCTCACGTGGCCTCGACCCGACGAACAAGAGCGTCCGGCTCGCCAACTACATCGTCGGGTTGCGCAAGGAGCTGTTCCGCCTCGCCGACGCGTGCGGGGTGGAGCATCCCGGGCTCATCGGTGCCGAAAACGTGAACGTTGTCAGCCCGTTCGGCGATCTCGTGCCGGCACATCACGCCTTCGGCGTTCATCGCGAGCGGACCCACAGCTCGGCTCGCATCGCAGGTCTGCGGGTGGCAGTGTGCGCAGACGGCGAGCCGGACACCGACGCGCGTGCGTAAGCGGCACCGGGTCGCTGGCAGAATCTGTTTCAACAAGATTCTCCGTGGTATCGGCGCCAGCCGGTCCCGGCGACCTCGCGTGTGACGGGAGAAAACGATGAGCCGACAGCAGGTGCTTGAAGCAGCCAGGACCCGCATCACCGCAGAGCACAAGGCAACGTTCGCAACCGACGGCGTCGTCAAGGTCCGCGGCGCTGTGGGCGAAGACTGGATCGAGCGGGTGCTCGAGGTCGCCGAGCAGCAGCTGCGTGACCCCGGCAAGTGGGTGTCGGACACCAACCCCGGCGCGAGCTCGAATCGACTGTTCACGACGCGCTATCGCTGGCAGGAAGATCCCGTGATCGGCGGCTTCGTCTTTGATTCAGGCATGGCGCAGATGGCGGCGGAACTCATGGGTTCGTCGTCAGCGCGGTTCTATTTCGACCATCTGCTCATCAAGGAACCGCGGACCGCGAACCCCACACCGTGGCACCAAGACATCCCGTACTGGCCCTTCATGGGCAAGCAGATCTGCTCGTCGTGGGTGGCGATGACGCCGGTGACCGTCGCGGAGAGCTCGCTGGAGTTCGTGCGGGGCTCGCACAGCTGGGATGCGTACTACGCGCCCGAGTCGTTCGACGGCTCGAAGGGTTTCATGGCCGACTTCGAGGGCGAGAAGATGCCTGACGTCGAGGCTGATCGGGCCGGCTACGACATCGTCGGCTTCGACGTCGAGCCCGGCGACGCCTTGTTCTTCTCCTCGTGGATCATCCACGGTTCGCCCGGCAACGCGGGCGATCACCGGCGTGTGGCGCTGTCGACGCGCTGGCTCGGCGACGATGCGGTCTGGTACCCGCATCCGGGCTGCGACCCCATCGTCACTGACGACGACACCACCGCCGTGGCCGGCAACTATCCCGCAGACGACGGCCGGTTCCCACTGGTTGCCTAATCATGGTCGGGCCGTGACCGACTGCTTGTTACGTTGGAGGCATGGCCTATCCAGCTTCCATCAGCGTCGAGACACCCGAGCGAGTTGCCAACTGGCGACCACTGTTTCAGTGGATCATGGCTCTGCCGCACCTCATCCTTGCCGGAGTGTTGGGGTACGTGTCGCGGGTCGTGGCGATCATCTCGTGGTTCGTCGTCGTCTTTACCGGCCGGTTGCCCGCAGGCCTCGCGGGTTTCCAGGTGTTGACCCTGCGCTACAACGCTCGTGCCAACGCGTACGCGGGCTTCCTGCACGACGCATACCCACCGTTCGCCTTTGATACGAGCGACGACGATCCCGGTGGAACCCCTGTCCACGTGCGCTTCCAACCACAACTGGAGAACCGCAACCGGCTGACGGTGGCGCTTCGACTGATCCTGGTGATCCCAGCCGGTCTGTTTGCCTTCGTGATCGGCCTCATTGCGTGGATCTGCCACATCATCAGCTTCTTCTCGGTGCTCTTTACCGGCCGTTGGCCAGAAGCATTGCGCCGTTGGATCGTTTCGGCACTGGGCGTGGGCCTGCGGCTGAATGCGTACTTCTTGCTGCTGACTGACGAGTATCCGCCCTTCAGCCTCGACGATTAGGCGGCACTCGGACCGCAGTCCGCCTCCGGGCGGTCGGCCCGGTGATGGGGCTACCGTGCGGACCATGAGTGAGATGACCGGCGGCGAGGCTGTTGCAGCGACCTTGGCGCGCATGGGCGTGCGGCATGTGTTCGGGATCGTCAGCGTGCACAACCTGCCGATCTACGAGGCACTGTCGGTACGCGACGACATCGAGGTGGTAAAGGTCCGCCACGAGCAGGCGGCCGCACACGCCGCCGATGCCTACTTCAGGGCCACGGGCGAGATGGGCGTGCTGCTGACGTCGACTGGCCCGGGCGCGGCCAACGCCGTGTCAGGGCTGTACGAGGCAGGTTTCTCCAGCTCGGCTGTGCTGATGGTGACGGGGCAGACCGAGTCGCGCTTCTACGGCAAGGGCAAGGGATTCCTGCACGAGAACGAAGGTCAGCTGGCCATGCTGCGCTCGGTGTGCCGCAGTGTCGCCTCGGTTCGGCATCCGGGAGAGATCTCGACCGAGATTGCCCGGGTTGCCGACGACATCCGCACCGGCCGGCCCCAGCCCGGTGCCGTTGAGATCCCCATCGACTTCCAGTACGCACGCGTGGGAAATGCCGCCGAAGCTGGTTCGCCGCACGTGGCTCGCCTTGGGCCCAATGGAGCATTGCTGGACGACGCCGCAGAACGTCTTGCGTCCGCAGAGCGCCCCGTCATCTGGGCAGGCGGTGGCGTCAACATTGCCGATGCATCCGGTGAGCTGACGGCGTTGGCGCAGCGGCTCGGTGCGCCAGTGTTCACCACCATCGAAGGCCGAGGCTCGATCAGCGAAGAGCATCCGCTGTCGCTGGGGTTCCGTTCGGATCGCCCCCAGATGGCCGACGTGTTCGCAGAAGCCGATCTGATGCTGGCCGTTGGCACCCGGTTTCAGAACTACGCCACGCGAGTGTGGGCGCTGGAGCTGCCGGCAGAGCTGATCCACCTTGACGTCGACCCCGGTGTTATCGGGCTCAACTACACGCCGTCGCTGGCAGTGATCGGCGACGCGAAGCTCAGCCTGGCGGGCCTCGTCGAGCGACTGGGCGACGGTGCGCCGACGATTGACGACGGATTCGTGGAGCGCTCCCGCAAGCACCGGGCTGCCGACATGGAAGCGCTGCGTGATGAGGTCGGCGCCGATCATGCCGCCATCTGTGACCTGATGCGGCAGCTCTTGCCCCTCGACGCGCGCGTCGTGCGCGACACCACGGTTCCCGGCTACATGTGGGGCAATCGACTGCTGCCGATCGTTGCGCCTCGAACGTCAATCCGGGCTGCCAATGCCGCCATCGGACCCGGCGTGCCGATGGCTATCGGCGCCGCGCTCGGCACTGGGAAACCGACGGTCGTCATCCAGGGCGATGGCGGGCTGATGCTGTCGATCGGCGAGATCTCGTCGCTGGCCGAGCACGGCCTGCCGGTCATCGTCTGCGTGTTCAACGACGGCGGCTACGGCGTGCTGCGCATTATCCAGGACGCACTGTGGGACACCCACCACGGCACCGAGATCGGCGGCATCGACTTCGTCGGCGTCGCCCAGGCGATGGGCGTGCCCGCCGAACGCGTCGCCAGCGTCGTCGAGTTCGAGGCAGCGTTCAGCCGTGCCGTCGATCGTGCGAGCGGCGCGTCAGGTCCGGTGGGTCCCACCCTGCTCGACATCGACCTCACCGCGTTGATCCCGATCACGTTCCCGCTGCCCGCGCACCAGCGCCGCCGCGAGGGCTGAGCCGACGGCGCGCCTGCCGGTTACAGGCTGGCGCTGTCTGTGTCGGGATCCAGCATGGTGCGGCCGGCCAGTTCCATCACGGGCATCGCGACCATGAAGTGAGCTGACGCTGTTTGTATGTCGCGCAGGTGACGCTGCAGCGGCGACGACTCGAAGATGGCGGTACCGCCGACGGCAGTGTTCATGGCCTCGATCACCTCGACGCTCGTTTGTGTGGCGTGCACGGTGGCGGTGCGCAGTTCTCGTCGTATTTCGAGGCTGCCCACTTCGGTTTGAGCGCGTTGCCATGCCGCCTCGGCGGTCTCGTACAGCAGCGCACGCGCTGCGCGCACCTTGGTGTCAGCCACTGCAACCGCCGTGTGAAGGCTGGGGCGCTGCGCCAGCGTTCGTCGCGAGCCTTGGGGCACTTTGGTCTTGGCGACGTCGATGACTTCGTCGATGCTGGCCCGCGCCATCCCCAATGCGATCGCGCCGATCGGCAGCGCCAGCAAACCGAACAGCGGGAAGCGATACAGCGGCTCGGCGGCGTGGAGCGACCGCAAGATGGCGGAACTCTTCGCGATCCGGGTCGCGGGGAGCCACACATCGTGTGCCTCGAAGGTGCTTGAGCCCGAGCCCCGCAAGCCGCTGGTGTGCCAGTCGTCGTGGACCACGATCTCTTCAGGGCGGAAGAAGGCACGACCGTCCGCCGGCTTCGCTGTGTCGGTTGGGTTCGCGGCGCGATCGACACCGCTATTGACACCACTATCGACGTGGTCGCCATGGTCGATGAGAACGCCGCCCGAGATCCACTCGGCGTTATGACAGCCCGAGGCCCACGCCCAGCGCCCGCTCACGATGTAGCCGTCGGCGTTGTCGGGACCGCGCGCTGGCGTGGCCCGGCCCGACGATGCGAACACTCCGGCGGTGATGACGTCAGGGTTGCGCAGGATTCCTGCCAGCTGTTCCGGTGTCAGCGCGGCGAACATGATCTGCGAGGTGGCGCCAATGAACGTGCACCACGCAGCCGACGCATTGCCGGTTGCGAGTGTCTCGCTCACCTGTGCCACGGCGACGGGGGATAGTCCCAGGCCTCCGAGGGACGGCGGCACCAGCGTCCGGTAGAAGCCGGCTTCGGCCAGCGAGTCCGCCAGATCCTGCGGCAGCTGCCGCAGCCGGTCGATCTCGATGCTGCGTTCGCGCAGCTCAGCCAAGAAGTCGGCCGCAGCTGCAAGCATCGCCGCGCCGTCGACAGCGTCGGACGTCTTGGCAGGCGTCATCGCGGCACGGTAACAGCGTCCGCGCAGCCGATCCTCATGCATGCGGGGTGTCTCGCTTGCCCCGCTTCGGCGCAGTCATCAGCAGGCTTCGCAGTCGAACGGCACGCCCAGTTCGTCGCCGACACGGCGAAGTGAGCGGACGACCGAGGCCGGGTAGCTCACTGTTCCCGCTGCGGTGCGACGGTCCATCTCCGACTGCTCCAGTTCGCCGGGCAGGTACACCTTCTGACCCGGCAGAGCGTCTTCGGCACCGGCGGCTCGGATCTGGTCGACCATGGACTCGATGTCGTCGTAGTAGCCGTCGAGGTCGCGGAACACGCCAGGGTCCATCAACAAGAAGAACTGGCCCCGATGCCCGACGGAAACGTCTCCGGTGTGGGCTGAGCCTCCGAGAATGCCGGCGGCAATGTTCGAAGCGATGACCATGCCGATGCCCTTGTAGCCCCCGATCGCAGGCACGATGCCGCGCATCGCCACGTCGGGATCCACGGTCGGGTTGCCGTCGCGGTCCAGGAATCCCCACGCCTCGGGAATCTCCTTGCCTTCAGAACGCGCCCGCAGCACCTTGCCGAGCGCTACAGGGGTGATCGCCATGTCGAGCACGATCGGCGGATCGTTGCGACGGGGGAACGTCCACACGATGGGGTTGTTGCCGAAGAGCTTGCGGTGGCTGCCGAACGGGGCCAGGTTCGGCACCGAGGTCGTCGTGCCGTAGCAGACGAATCCCGCCTCAGCGGCGCTATACGGGTAGTTCGCCCCGCAGCCCCAGTCGTTGGAGTTACGGATCACGCCCGCGACCAGTCCGCTCTCGCGAGCGGCCTCGATGAGCTGCTCCATGAAGCGGGTGATGACGAGCTGCCCGAGTCCGTGGTGTCCGTCGGCCACCAGCACCGACGGCGTGCGGGTCACGATGTCGCACTGCGCTGTCGGATCGGTGGTGCCGTCGCGGAACCAGTTGACGTACCAGCTGACCCGCTGGAAGCCGTGAGTGTCAACGCCACGCCGGTCCGACCACAGCTGGTTCTCGACAACGGTGGCCGCGTCATGCTCAACCATTCCAGCGGCCACATACGCAGTGATGCCCCACGGCCGCAGCTCGTCGAGCCGGAATGACAGCGGAGCACTGGGGTCTCCCTCAGCGGGGCGGTCGTCGGGGATGCCTCTCGGCAGGGTCTCGTCTCTCGTGGACTTGTCGCTCATGTCTGGTTGCACTCCTCCGGCTTGATCTGCAGCGAGTTTGTACACCCACGGGCATCCCGCTGCCGGTGTATGACCGCCGTTCCCCCCGCTAGCGGTTCAGCCAGTCTCGGCGTGTGTAGCCCGCCTGCTTAAGCAGTCGCAGCAGAAAAGGGGCGGAGATCTCGCGGTCACTTGGTATGACCTGTCGGTGGGTCGCCTTGATCATGTAGTCGTGACTGCCGCCGGATCGAGGCCCATCCCATCCCCGCTCACTCAGGAATCTGATGAGTTCGCGACGTGCGGCCGGAGGGAGCCGGCTGGTCATGCAGTAACGGCGATTTCGCCTTCACGGAACGAAGGGATGGGGTGACCGAGTTCTTGACCGAGTTCAACCCATCCGGCGAGAACCTCACGGAGCTTGTCGCGAGCTTCGTCCGGTGTGGCGCCGTAGGCCGATGCGCCGGGACACTCGGAATTCTCGGCCCACCAGCCGACGAGGTCGCCGTCGTCATCACAGACCTCTTCGAGGGTGGCTCCGACGAGCGCAGCGTCGAGCCAGCTCTCCAGCTGATGCTTCGATGAGGTCTCGGTCATGGCCCCAATGTAGTTCTGGGCTCCCGGGTACCCACTTCGTTTTCCCGCTACAGCGCGTCGATGACGGCAGTGGCGAACTCTTCGGTTCCCGACGCGCCACCCTGGTCCGGCGTCACGTGCTCGCCCACTTCGCACACCTCCGCCTGGGCCCGGTCCAACCGGTCCGCTGGAGCCTCAAGCTCGAGGCAGCGAAGCATCATCACGGCGGGTTCGAGCGCGGCAGCCGGGTTGATGACGCGTAGTTTGTTGGCCGACGACCGATGGTGTGAGCGGTGGAAAATGGCATGATCTGCGTCCGCAGGTGTGCAATCCTGCCGATGTGCGCAAGATGTCGCGGGTGGAAAGCACAGACGATGTCGGCGTCAACGCGCTGATGACGCTGCCTGACACCGTGCTCACCCGCTTGGAGGCCCGTTTTGAGAAGCTCCGCCCTGCGCTGGTGCGCGAGCACCCCAACCAGTGGGCACTTCTCATCTACCGCGGCTCGAAGCGGGTGCCGGTGCTTGACGTATGGGCCGACGAGTGGGACGCCATCCGCGCTGGCTATGCCGATCCGCAGGCTCGCCGTTTCTGCGTGAAGCAAATCATCGAAACCGACGAAGACGTGTTTGTGAGTTCGCTGGGAGCTTGGCATTGAGGCTTTGGCGGGTTCTTGGCCGCTGACGGCCCCTATCAGCGCTAGTGGTGCGCCATCGACTTCGAGCTGAAAGCGACACCCGTCGACGTGCAGGAACACAGGATGGTTGCACGCCCCCTGCCCCTGCCGCCACGCTTCACCTTCGGTCCCGCGGCTGACGAACGTGACTATCGCGGTGTCGCGGGTCCCGCGGACAGCGGCTGGCGGGTACATCGTCAGCACGAACTGGTGTCGCGAGGTGAATTGCCCTGCGTGGTGGCTGTTATAGGGCTTCGATGACGGCGGTGGCGAAGTCCTCGGTGCCTGTTGTGCCGCCCTGGTCAGGCGTCAGGCGCTCGCCTTGTTCGTAGACCTCTTCCAACGCCCGGTCGAGCCGGTCCGCCGGGGCGTCGAGCCCGAGGTGGCGGAGCATCATTTCGGCGGATTCCAACGTCGCGGTCGGGTTGATGATGCCCAGCCCGGCGATGTCGGGAGCCGTGCCGTGGGCCGATTCGAAGTACGCCCAGTCGTCGCCGTAACAGCCCGACGGTGCCAGGCCCATGCCACCGATCGTGCCGGCGCCTTCGTCGGAGAGGATGTCGCCGTACAGGTTGGGCAGCAGCAGCACATCGAGGTCGTGAGGGCGCACGACCAACCGGTGTGCCATGTCGTCGATGATGAACTGCTCGTATTCCAGGCCCGGATACTCCGACGCAACCTCACGCGCGATGTCGCAGAACCAACGATCGGTGGCGGGCAGCATGTTCGTCTTGGCAGACACGGTCAGCTTCCCGCCTCGCTGTAATGCCAGCTCGCAGGCGAAGCGGGTGACCTGTTCGGTGCCGGGCCGGGTGATGATCTTCGCCGCGAAGCGGCCATTGGCGGCATCAGGCGGGACACGGGAGCGGCCGTCGGTCAGACCAGCGTCCAGCAGCGCCTTGGCGGGACCCATCACACCGACGTACATGTCCTCGAGGTTCTCGCGCACGATCACGTAATCGATGCCCTCGGGCCGAGCCAGCGGCGAGGCGTAGCCCGGCCGCCAGCGAACCGGACGAACGTTGGCGTAGGTCTTCTTGCCCCAGCGCATGAAGCCCGCCCCTGGCGTCGTGCCATTCGACGAGCCGAACAGCACGGTGTCGGCGTCGTCGATGTGTTCGCCGACCAGTGCTTCTCGTTCTTGCGGTGTCAGGGCTGCCAGTTCGTCGCCGACGGGGACGTGGTCCCACTCGATCGGCAGGTCGAGGTCGTCCAGCACTCGCAGCGACGCTGCCATCGCCTCCGGCGCAGCGTCGTCGCCGGGTATCACGCACACCTTGTGCCGCCGATCTGAGGTCATGCGCCGACGCTACGCGGCCCAGTTGTCGTATTGCTCGGCGTCGCCGTGCGCGAGGCGATCACCGGGGTGCTGTGAGAATGCGAGCTCAGAGGCCGGGCTTGGTCACCATCACCGCGATTGCAGCGACGATGACGAGGCTTGATATTGCGTCAAATGCGCGCCAGCGGCGAAGCAGACGGCCGACTGCCCGACGCTCGCTCCCGCCGGCGTCGAGTGCAGCGATCAGCTTCTGCGTCGTGGGCCGCACGGCCCCGTGCGCGAGGGCCACCCAAGTGAAATAGAGGACAAAACCAATCGTGACCCAGCATTGGCGGAAGTTCCAGCGATTGTCGAGCAACACCGCAGCCAAACCCGTCAGACCGGCAACGTAAACCGACGCGTCCGCGAAGCGAGTCAGGACATAGTGGTTGGATCGCTGCGCCACCGCCGCTGCGGCTGGGTGCGCGGGCTCGTTCGACTCGGGGGAGTCCTCGAGCGCGTCGTTGATGGCTCGGCGTGTTGCAAATGCAGTCATCGCTGCACCGCCGAATCCGAAACCGGCGGTGAGCAAATGAATCACCAGCAGCACTTGATATGGCCCCGAGTTGAATCCGGCGGCCAGCAGCGAACTCACAGCATCGTGATACATGACCTGAGTATTCCGTGCCCACGGGTCGATCGGCGCGCGGGTAGCCGGGCGAGACGTGAAGCCGCCTGCCCGGTTTCGTTCTTGCCACCAGCACCGTCAGTGGTAGGTTCGCAATGCCGCACAGACACGGCCGGATCTCCGGGGGAAGGGGAGTCCATGCCGATCGAGTCATCAGGCCATAGCGCCACCAACCCGAGGCTGTACGAGGTCATCGAGCACGCGCCCAAAGAAGGCGCCAGCCCGACGATCTGGGCGTGGCCGCAAATTGTCGACTATCTCAAGGTCGCCGGACAGCCGGTCCAAGGGCCTTGGCCGCCGCACCAAGAGCAACGTCCCGATCCCGATGCCGACGCGATGCCGCGGGCTGTGCCGGATCCGCAGGGACCCCGTGGGCAGGCGACAGGGGGCTGAGGTATGTATCCATCCCGCTTCCGCTACGAAGCCCCCTCGACACTCGCCGAGGCCATAGCCCTGCTCGCCGCTGCTGACGGCGAGGCGAAGATCCTCGCGGGCGGCCAGAGCCTCATCCCGATGATGAAGCTGCGTTTCGCCGCCCCGGCGATGCTCGTCGACATCAACGGCATCAGTGGACTCGACTACCACCGGGCCGATGCCGATGGCACCTATCGCATCGGTGCGTTGTGCCGTCACGCCGACCTTGAGAAATCGGCAACGCTCGGCGATCATCAACCCACGCTCGCTGCGGCGGCGCCAGTTGTGGCCGATCCGCTCGTTCGTACCCGCGGCACGCTTGTCGGTTCAGTCTGCCACGCCGACCCGCAGGGCGACTGGGCCTCGGTGATGGTCTCGCTGGAGGGAGCCATCGTGGCCCAAGGCCCGAGCGGGCAACGGATGATTCCGGTCAACGACTTCATCGACGGTCCGTTCCAAACGGTGCTCGCCAACGACGAGATCGCCATCGAGGCGGTGGTTCCGCCAGCGCGTGGGACCCGGGCCGGCGGTTACCTCAAGCTTGAACGCCGAGTCGGCGACTTCGCCACCGTCGGCGTGGCGGTCTCGGTGGAGATGTCGGGCGACAGCATCGCCCGGGCGGGCATCGGGCTGACCGGCGTCGGGCCTGCCACCATCAACGCTTCCGACGCCGCCGCGGCTTTGGTCGGCACGGCGCTCGATAGCGACGCGGTCGATGCGGCGGCTCAGCTCGCCGCCGAAGCGGCCCAGCCCCGCTCCGACCACCGGGGCAGCGCCGACTACAAGCGCCACGTCGTTGCGACATTCGTGAGACGCATCGGGGCGCAGATTCAGCGGTCTGGACAGAAGGCGGCCTGACATGAGCTCGTTGTTCGAAGTGGTCCCGCCGAGCTTTGGTGACGAGGTGTCGGTTCGCCGTGTGGAATTGACCGTGAATGGCGAACGGCGTGCTGCCGACGTCGAGCCGCGGCTGCTGCTGGCACACCTGCTGCGCAACGGCTTCCGACTGACGGGGACCCACACCGGCTGCGACACGACGAACTGCGGTGCATGCACGGTGCTGTACGACGGTGTGCCCGTCAAGAGCTGCACGATGTTCGCAGTCCAAGCCGACGGCCACGAGATTCTCACCGTCGAAGGCCTCGCGACCGCGAGCGAGCTGCATCCGATCCAGGAAGGCTTCAAAGACGAGCACGGTCTGCAGTGCGGTTTCTGCACCCCCGGCATGATGCTGTGCGCCACGGCCCTGCTGGAGGAGAACCCGAACCCGAGCGAGGACGAGATCCGCTGGGCGCTGTCCGGGAACCTGTGCCGCTGCACCGGCTACCAGAACATCGTCAAGGCGGTGATGTGGGCCGCTGAGAAGCTACGTGGCGCCGCATCCGACAGCGACGACCCGGATGCTGGTGGCGATGCCGCCGGCGACGGGGCCGGAGAGGAAGGCTGAGATGGCGCTCGACGAAATCAAGATCGGCGGCCTCGGCGCCAGCCGGCGCCGGGTCGAGGACAACCGCTTCATCCGCGGCAAGGGCAACTACGTCGACGACATCGCCCTGCCCGGGATGCTGCACATGGAGATCCTCCGCAGCCCCTTGGCGCACGCTCGAATCAGGTCCATCGATGTCAGCGGCGCCTGGGCGATCCCCGGCGTCCGCCTCGTGCTCACGGGCGACATGCTTGCTGCACGGAATCTGGCATGGATGCCGACGCTGTCCTATGACACCCAGGCGGTCCTTGCCACCGACAAGGTCCGATTCCAGGGGCAGGAGGTCGCGTGTGTCATCGCCGACGACCCCTACCTCGCGAAGGACGGCTGCGAGGCCATCGTCGTCGACTACGAACCGTTGCCGCCCATCGTCAACCCGACCCAGGCGCTGGCCCCCGACGCGCCGCTGATCCGCGACGACAAGACCGGCCAGACAAACAACGTGGTGTTCGATTGGGAGATCGGCGACCCCGAGGGCACCAATCGGGCCTTCGCCGAGGCCGACGTGGTCTCGGCCATCGAGATGCACTACCCGCGCTCTCACCCGTCACCCATCGAGACCTGCGGTTCGATCGCCGACTTCGACCGGGCGACCTCGAAGCTCACCGTATACATGACCACCCAGGCGCCGCACATCATCCGGGCCGCAGTGGCGATGGTGGCCGAGTTGCCCGAGCACATGATCCGCATTGTCTCTCCCGACCTCGGCGGCGGTTTCGGGAACAAGGTGCCGGTGTATCCGGGCTACGTGGTGTCGATCCTGGCTTCGATCCTGCTCGAATGCCCCGTCAAGTGGATCGAGGACAAGAGCGGGAACCTCATCTCCACCGGATTCGGCCGCGACATCTACTTGAAGGGCGAATTGGCGCTGCGCAACGACGGCCGCATGCTGGGCGTGCGCATGCACACCGACTCCGACCATGGAGCGTTCTTTTCCGATGCCCAGCCGAGCAAGTTCAAGATCGGCCTGATGCACTCGGCGTTCGCCTGCTACGACATCCCGGCTGCCCACCTCACCGCCCAGGGCGTCTACACCAACAAGGCGCCGGGAGGCGTCGCGTATCGATGCTCCTTCCGGGTCACCGAAGCCATGTACTTCCAGGAGCGCATGGTGCAAGCCGCCGCCGACGACCTCGGCATGGACCAGGCCGAAATCCGCCGGATCAATCTGGTTCGAGACGACGACTTCCCGCATCGCACTCCCTTCGGATTCCTGACCGACTCCGGCCAGTATCAGAAGTGCCTCGACCTCGGCCTCGAAGCGATCGGCTACGAAGACTTCCTGCGGCAGAAGGAAGAAGCCCGAAAGCGGGGCCGGCTCTTGGGCATCGGCATCTCGACGATGACCGAGCCCCTCGGGGCCGGCAACAGCCGGGAATACGACATCTTGGGCATCAAAATGTTTGACTCCGCCGAGCTGCGGGTGCACATGACCGGCAAGGCGCTGCTGCGCACCGGTGCCAAGTCCCAGGGTCAAGGCCACGAGACCACATGGGCACAGATCGTCGCCCACGAACTCGGCATCCCGGCCGAGGACGTACTCGTCGAGGAGGGCGATACCGACACGGCCCCGTTCGGCATGGGAACCTACGCATCGCGCAGCACCCCCGTGGCCGGGGCGGCCGTTGCGATGGTGTCGCGCAAGATCCGCGCCAAGGCCCGCAAGATTGCAGCTCACCTGCTGGAGGTGTCCGAAGAGGACATCGAGTGGGAACTCGGGCGGTTCTCGATTCGCGGCGCCCCTGACCGAGGCGTGACGATCCAGGAATGCGCAATTGCCGCCTACAGCAACATGCCTGACGGCATGGAGCCGGGCCTTGAGAACCACGCCTACTACGACCCTCCCAACCTGACGTGGCCGTTCGCCTGCTACATAGCGACCGTCGAGGTCGATCCCGAGACCGGCGTGTGGGATGTCTTGCGGGTGGTGGCCGTGGACGACTGCGGCGTGCGCATCAACCCAATGATCGTCGAGGGCCAGATCATGGGCGGCCTCACCGAGGCGTATGCCATGGCCAGCATGCAATTCATCACATTCGACGAGGACGGCAACTGCATCGGCTCGAACTACATGGACTACTTGCTGCCGACGGCTTGGGAGACACCGGGCTTCGAGCTGCACGAGGTGGTGACCCCGTGCCCGCACCATCCCATCGGGGCCAAGGGCATCGGGGAATGCGCCACCGTCGGCGGTCCTGCAGCGTTCGTCAACGCCGTCATGGACGCAATCTCCGGCACTGGCGTGCGCAATATCGACATGCCGCTGCTGCCTGATCGGGTCTATGAAGCCATCACCCAGCGTCACGACGTCTCCGGCGCACCGCCGGTGAAGACATAGCCGTGAGCGAACACCGTTCGGTCACCGACGGGGCCGTCGAAGGCTGGGGCGTCCTGGAACAGGCCGTCGAACTCGCACGCAGCGGTGAGGCATTCGTGCTGGCAACGGTTGTCTGGCGCGAGGCCCCGACCTCGGGGCAGCAGGGATCTCGTGCCATCTACACGGCCTCGGGCGAGATCTACGGCTGGATCGGTGGCGCGTGCGCTGAGCCGGCGTTCATCCGGGAGGCCATGGCAACGCTTGAAGCCGGGACGCCGCGGTTGCTGGCGCTCGGCGCGAGCGATCGTTTCGGTGAACTTCGGGACGGCACGACCGCGGTGGCCATGTCGTGCCAGAGCGAAGGCGCCCTGCAGATCTATCTGGAGCCCGTCGTGGCCGTGCCTCACCTGGTGATCGTCGGAAGCTCGCCGATGGCGACGACCCTGTCGGTGCTCGCCAGTCAGCTCGACTGGCGTGTCGAGCTGGTCACCGGCTCGGAGTTCAGCGAGGGTTTGCTCTCACCGCAGTCGATCGTGGTCGTCGCCACCCAAGGACACGGCGACGAAGACGTGCTGGGGGCCGCGCTCAAGGCGGCTCCGGCTTATGTGGGCCTCGTCGCGTCGAGCCGCAGGGGAGACAGCGTGCGTGCGCTGCTCGTTGCCCAGGGGGCCGGCCAAGCCGAACTCGACGCCTTACGCGTCCCGGCAGGACTGGATCTCGGCCGCACTTCTCACAAGGAGGTCGCTGTTTCGATCCTGGCCGAGCTGGTGCAGTTGCGAGCACAGGGTGCGTTTGCTGCGGTGGTCACCACCCAAGCGCCCACGAAAGCGACGGCTATCGACCCCGTCTGCGGCATGGCGGTCCAGATCGATCCGGCTGCTGTCTCACTGCAGGTGGGAGACGAGGTCTTCTACTTCTGCTGCGCAGGGTGCCGGACGGCATATGCGCGTGAACAGGGAGTCGCCTGATGCAGATCACCAATCAGTTCGGGGTCGCTCAACCGCTGGAGGCTGTGTGGGACTTCTTCGGTGACGTCCCGCAGGTTGCCGCGTGCCTGCCCGGCACGGAGCTGACCACCGATTTGGGGGACGACCGCTTCGGCGGCACGGTGTCCATTGGTCTCGGTCCGATCAAGCTGGACTTCGACGGCGGCGCCGAGATCACCCATCGCGACGCGCAGGCCCGCACGATCTCCGTCGCCGCCAGCGGCAGCGATCGCAAGGGCCGGGGCGAAGCCACGCTCACGCTCGACGCAAGCCTTGCCCCGGCTGAGGACGGCACCACCGTCGACGTTGCCATGGACCTGCAGCTCTCCGGGGCGGCCGCGCAATTTGGGCGTGGCCTGGCGAGTGACATCACCGCAGTGCTGCTGAACGATTTTGCCGCCAACGTGCAGAACCGACTGGCTGCGGTCGCGACGGGCCGTGACCCCGACCAAGTCAGCCAAGCCCAAGCCGCCGGCGGCGTTGCCATCGGTGTGCGCGCCGCGCGAATGGGGCTCGCGCGCGTGGTACGTCGATTCGTCCTGCCGTACCGCCCCGAGGCTGTCTGAGGAGGCTGTTGTGCTCTGGTGGATTGGAAACCTGATCCTGCTGCTCGTGGTAGTGCCGGTGGCAGTCGCGCTGCTGAACCGGGTGCTGGCTGCCATCGAGCGGATCCGCAAAGCCAGCGACGAGATCCTGACTGGGGGCGTGGCGGTCATCGGCGAACTCGACACCACGCGCGATCTGCTTGCAACGACTGACGAGACGATCGAAGAGGTAGCAGACGGTGCGGTGCGCTACGCCGGTTCGGTCGGGAAGCTCTTGGGCTGAAGGGAGTTCTGATGCCTGCTGTTGCCTGGGTCACTGTCATCATCGGCGGCCTGATCATTGTTGCCGCCGCTGTCGGGCTGCTGCGAGTGGGCCTCCACTTGCGGGCGGTCCACAGCACGCTCGTGGCGGTCGCGGGCGGTGTTCGTGTCATCGCCGACCAGACCTCGACCGTCCCGACCGTGCTGCCGTCGGTGAATTCGACGCTCAAGCCCGTGCGGGACTTCTGCGAATCGATCTGAGGGAGGGAATGCCGTGATACCGCTACTCGCTCAAGAGTCGACAACCGGGTGGACAATCGGCTACGTCATCGGCATCGTCGTTGTCATCGCGGTGGTCGCGCTCGTCGTGCCGATCCTGATGCTGGCTCGTTCGATCGGCAATCGGGCATCGGAGATCAACGCCGGGCTGGAAGACGCGGCCACCAACACGGCGTCGCTGGCGGAGTTGAACACCACGATCGAGGCGGCATCGACAATCGTCGCCGGCCTCAAGCGTGGTCGGGCCCGGTTAGGAGGCTGACATGGACCTACTGGCTCTAACCGACACTCAGGAGAACCTGTGGTGGGGACTCATCATCGGCGGCTTCGTCGTGATTGTGGCTGTCGTTGCCCTTCTCACCATGCTGGTGCTGCTCGTGCGGACGATCGAGCAGCGGGTGAGGATGATCAAGGACACGCTCGAGCGTGCCGCCGCTAACACCGGCGACACCGCCCTCATCGCAGAAACCGCCGAGGGGGTCGATGCGGTCCTGACCGAAGGCCTCGAACACCACCTGTTCCTAGGCCGCGTTCTCGACAAGGTGCGCTCATGACGACGCTCGTAGTTCTCTCCGTCATCCTGATCGGCCTGCTGATTGCCGGGCTGGCCTTCTACCTGTTCATCGTGGGAAGCCAGCTGACCCGGATCGCCGGGCTGCTGGAAGAGTGCTCGCAGATCGTGTGGAAGATCAAGGCCGACGCCGAAGCTGTCGAGCCTGGTGTCGAGCGCATCAACAACACCAGCGGCGTCATCGCAGGAGCGCTGCCGCTGCTGTACGGCATGGCCGAAGGCATCGTGGCTGGCGCCACCTATGAGCCCGACCCAGAACCTCGCGAGCCAGTGCCGGCCCGGCCCGCGAACCGCACGCGCCGCAGCCGACTCCACGACGCCGTCGGTTACCACCCCGAATAGCCGCCGGCGGTCAGCTCGCGTCCGGCTTCACGACGCCGTCGGCTACGGCACCCGATAGCCGTCAGCGGTCAGCTCGCGTCCGGCTCAGGGGTTCGCCCCGTCGAACCAGCGGGATCGCGCGTGGTCGTGAGCGGGCCTGCGGTGGGGGCCCGGTAGCTGCCGATCCACTCGTCCTCCCACACCTGGTCGAACTGGTCGGGCGCGCAGCCGGGTCGGTAAATTGCGATCAGCTCGTGGACGATCTGTTCGCGATGCGATGGCAACCCACCCGGAACTTCGTAGGTGCAGATGTGGAGGTTCCACTTGTTGCCGGCGCGCCGCTCCCAGCACTTGGCGCGCGGGTGGCCGAACGGCAGCCCGGCCGCAGCCAGGTTGTCCGCGTGGTCAACGTCGAGCACGGCGTAGTCGTATGGGTGGCCGTCGGGATCGGCTCGGCACAGAATCGCGAACACGGCCGCCGTTGCAGGCGGCGTCCAGCCACCGAGCACTCGTGGTCCCTCGAAGGGGTACCCGGCGAGCGAACCCAGTCTGATCATCGGGGGCAGATCATCTGGGCCGGATCACATGAGCCGGATCATGTGGGCCAGGTCATTCGTCGATCCCAACTTCGCCTGCCTCAAACTCGTCCTCGCCGATCACTTCAGCACGTGTCATCGGCCAAGCCGGCAGGTTCGCTGTCTCGACGGCTGCGGCGAAGGCTTCCATTGCCGCTTCGACGGCCTTGTCGGCGTTTTCGGCCTCGATCACAATCTGAGCGCCGTACGCCAACGCGCCGACGCCCGATGCGATGCCGCCGAGCGGCGCGACCGCGTCGGCCAGCGCCACAACCTCCTCGAGGTCTACAGCGCGATCGCCCTCTGCCTGGATGGACACGCTCCACTTGCTCATACCGATCAGCCGATGTGAGGCAGTTTCTTGGCGAAGGACTCGAGGCTGGCCAGGTCGTGTCCGGATTCGAGGGTGTCGATGAACGGACCCGCAACCATCATGGCGAGCGTGTTCGGCGGGACATCGCTGTCGTCGCCGACGAGCGGGTTCATCCAGATGATCCGGTGGCAGAGCCGGCTGAGGCGTTCCATTGCTTGGGCGAGGACGGCTGGGTCGCCGCGGTCAAGCCCGTCGGAGCAGATGACGACGGTGGCGCCCCGGCTGAGGCCTTTGCGGCCCCACTTGTGAACGAAGGTGTCCAGCGACTTGCCGATCTGCGTGCCGCCGTCCCAGTCGAGCACGCGGGCGGCAGCGAGCTTCATCGCGTCGTCGGGGTTCCGCCGGTCCAGCACCGGCGTGATGCGTGTCAGCCGGGTGCCGAAGCAGAAGACCTCGACTTTGCGGGCTGCGCGGCGCATCGAGTACGCGAACTGCAAGAGGTTGCGCGAGAAGTCGGCCATTGATCCCGAGACGTCACAGATGAGCACGAGGGGCCGAGGTCGCAACGATCGAGACAGGCGGCGCAGGCCCGGTGCTGTGTGGCTGAGACGCATGGCGTCGCGGGCCATCCGCCGGATGTCGATCTGGGCACCCGAGGGATCCGGGTGCCGCCGTCGTGTTCGGCGTCGCGGAGGCTCGAGCCCGATGCGCGACATGATTCGTCGCAGCGCTGCCAACTCTTCGGTTGTGCACTCGGCGAACCGCTTGTCACGCTGGATCTCGACCCCCGATGCCTGCAGTCCGAGCACCATCGGCCGGTCCTCATCGGTGTGCTCGCCAGGTTCGCTGTCGGGAACCTGCAGCGTGCCGCTCAATCGTGACGTCACCGGTTCGTGCGGTTCGGGTTCGGGGGCGCGGGGAGCGGGCAGGCCCATGAAATAGCGGCGGAATACGTCATCGAAGACCGGCAAGTGCTCGCGGCGATGCACCAGCGTCGCTCGGCCGCTCCAATAGACGTCGGTGAGATCAGAAGGCGTGAGTTCGGCGACCCCTGAGCAGAACATGACGACGTCGTCGGAGCCCACCGGCAGGCCCTCGTCTCTCAGCGCGTGACTGAAACCGACGAGCCGCGCCACGATCTCCATTGACGGTGAGCCAGCCTCGTGCGCTGTCCCAGGACCCGTCTCAGGCACGGGCCACCACATCGATGTCAGGCATCGGCAACGACCCTGTCGAGTTCGGCTTCGACAAGTTCGAGGTCGTCGCGATCTTTGATGACCGCACCGAGTGTGTCGGCTGCCGACGCCGCGTCGAGCTCGGAAGTGCCCAGTACGCCGAGCGCGTCCACCCAGTCCAGTGTCTCCGCGACGCCGGGATGCTTGACCAAGTCCATGTCCCGCAGTCGCTGGACCGCCGCGACAACTTTGCGCACGAGCGCCTCGACCGCACCAGGTGCACGCAGGCGCACGATCTCGATTTCTTCTTCGAAGGTGGGGTAGCCGATCCAGTGATACAGGCACCGTCGCTTCAGGGCGTCGTGCAATTCCCGTGTGCGATTCGATGTCAGCACCACGGTCGGTCGGTCGTCGGCGGCGATGGTGCCGACCTCGGGAATCGTGATCTGGAAATCTGACAGCAGCTCCAGCAGGAACGCCTCGAATTCGTCATCTGCACGGTCGATTTCGTCGATCAGGAGCACCGCTTCGCTTCCGGCCCGGACCGCAGCGAGGAGCGGGCGTTCGATCAGGAACTCAGGGTTGTAGAGGCCGCTGACTGTCGAGGCATCTGACAGCTCGCTCTCCGACAGCGCCCGGACGTGGAGCATCTGCCGTGCGTAGTCCCACTCGTACAGGGCCTGGTGGGTGTCGATGCCCTCGTAGCACTGGAGCCGGATGAGCTGCCGTCCGCCGATGTGGGCGAGGCACTTGGCCATTTCGGTCTTGCCGACGCCGACCTCGCCCTCGAGCAGGATGGGTCGACCGAGCCGTAGCCCGATCAGGGTTGCCGTGGCCAGGCCGCGGCTCGCGAGGTAGCCCGACGAGCGCAGTTGTGCCTGCAGGTCGGCAACGCTTGCCGGCGCCTCGTTGTGGGGCTGGTCGCTCACCGTAGGCAGCCGGGATGTTGCCGGCCTCAGTCTCCTGATTTCGGACCGAGGACCAGATCGCGCACTGAGGTGCCGTCGGGGGATGATTTGCCCTCACGCTCAAGCAGCTTCCGCCATGACGTGGCGAGGTCCTCGTCGTCTTCAGCGATGCCGTCGAATGTGAAGTCACGCGCGTTGCGGCACACCTTGGTGGGACTGCAGTCAGCATCCAGACCGACGTCGTCGGCGCCCTGCCACACGTCGTCCAGCGCAGGCAGCGACTCGGCGTCGAGGTCTGTATTCGTCAGGATGGGATCCGTCGACGTCACTGCGTCGATGGTAGCCGCAGGCGGCAGAACTCGATCTTCGAGCCCCTCACGACGTTGGATGCTGCCGTACGGCGATCATCTCGGCGAGGACCGACACAGCGACTTCGCTCGGTGTTCGAGCGCCGATGTCAATGCCGGCCGGAGCGCAAATCCGGTTGGTGTCGGTGACACCCCGGTAGGCGAGCCAGTCGATCCTCGCCGCCTGGATCGACTGCGGACCCACCGAGCCGATGTAGCCGGCGCGCGAGTTCACCGCCGCCAACAGCACGCGGCCCGTTCCCTCGATGTCATGGCCCATGACGACGATGCCGTCGAGCGGGGACAGGGCGCCGGCCAGGCCGATGGCCGCCTCAGGCCCGTTGCACTGCTGGACATTGCAGCCCACGAAGTCGCCGGCCGCCGCCACCGCGTCGGCCATCGGACCCGGTCCCATCACCACCAAGGTCGGCCGCGGACTCCACGTCGTCGCCACCGAGTCGGGCTCGAACACGACAGCGCTGTCTTTGGTGCCGTCGCCCAAGATCGTGGTTGCGGTGACCGTGTCGCCGTCGAGTTCGGCCACGAGGGTGACACGCTGGCGTTCGAGCAGTTGATCCCACAGCTCTTCGGGGAGCCTGTCGGCCGGGGCCATCAGGATGCGGACGATCGTGCCCTCCTCGACGCCGACTGCGGAGCTCTCGATGGCGTCCAGCTCGATCTCGACGACTCGCCCGCTCGTCGGCTTTGCTGAGGCCAACTCGATGAGGCGACTGTCGAGGGCCCCGCCCAGGAGCGTGCCGAGTTTGCCGCCCCCGGGGGTTATGCCGACGGAGTCCGCGGGGTCGAATCGCGGTGTGAGGGCAGTATCCAGGTTCCAGGCCACGTCAACCCGGGTGCCCCCGCGCAGGCAGGCCGTGACGCTTACCGCGATGCCGTACACGGCGCAAACGTACTTGGCGCTGCGGAAGCCAAGGCGTCGTTGGGCGCAGATATCGCCGTGATTCAGACCTCGATCTCCGGCGGCGGCTGCTACTCGTGATTCTGGTGAGTCAGGAATTGCGGGCCAGACCACGGCTCTGGGTTTTCCAGCGACCAGCGGTGAAGTGCGGTCGCGAGATGCTGCGGACGCTTACGGCGTTGTGACCCAGTCGCCGTAGTACCTCGGCAGCGGCGTCGGGCAGCATCTCGTCAAGCAGCCACCGCATCGCGGGATTAGAAGCTGAGGCCAGAGTCGAGATCGTGCTTCTCGGATATGTCGGACTGGTCCGCCTGCGCGAGCGCGACGTCACGTTCCGCGATCATCGTGTCGATGAGATGAATAGCGGCAGCGTCTTTCGCGATCATGGCCTCCACCTCATCGGGGTATGCCTCGCAGTACTGGATTGCGAGATTGACCTGACGCTCATGAAGGTCCGCCTCAATGCAGACCGTCTCGACAGGGTCGTACCGGTCCGTCGGCACCTCTCGCAGTGCGCGGATGACCTGCCAGACATCGGGTCCTCCCGACAGGCAAGCTCGACGACCAGCCGTTCCAGCCAGCGGCCGGACCGTCGGCCGGGACGGTGCAGGGTGCCACAGCCATGATGTTGGGGTCAGCAGTCGGGCCCGGGTCTGACCCAGGGTGTCACGGGCTTTGTGCCTTTTTCGTGATTTGTCGGCTCGGTGTCCTGGCTGCTGGCGCGCACCGGCCGGTCGGGCGGACGTGACTTGATAGGAGCCTTGGCTATGCACCGTGGCTGTGCTGTCCGCCGTCCCGGCCGGTGGTGCCTTGATCACCCGGTTAGGGAGAAAGGCAGGGGTTCATCATGGCTGATGAGGCGGTCGGCGTCTACGGGGGCGTCGACACGCACAAGGAGGTCCATGTCGCTGCGGCGGCCGACCAGGCGGGCCGGGTGCTCGCCACGGCGTCGTTCGGGGCGGACCCGGCGGGGTATCGCCGGCTCGCAGAGTGGCTGGGGTCGTTCGGCCCTGTGGTGCGCGTCGGCGTGGAGGGCACCGGCTCTTATGGGGCGGGGCTGACGCGCCACCTGGTCGGCTCGGGTGTCGAGGTGGTCGAGGTGAACCGGCCGAACCGTCAGATGCGTCGCCGCCGCGGCAAGTCCGACACCGTCGACGCCGAGGCCGCGGCACGCGCTGCGCTCAACGGCGAGGCGGCCACCGTTCCCAAGGGCGGCGACGGGATTGTGGAGTCGATCCGGGCGATCCGGGTCGTGTTGTGCTCGACGCGTGCTCATCGCACCCGCATCTCCAATCATATCCGCGATCTCATCGTCACCGCTCCCGACCGGCTGCGCAGCGCCCTGGAGCCGCTCACCACTGCGCAGCGGGTGGCTCGGTGCGCTCGGTTCCGTCCCGGCGACCCCGCCGAGCCCGCCGAGGCGGCAAAGATCGCGTTGCGCACCCTGGCCCGCCAATACCAGGCCCTCGACGCCGACCTCGACGAGCTGCGCCGCCATCTCGACAAGCTCACCAACACCGCCAACCCGGCGCTGCGAGCCGCCAAAGGCATCGGCGCCGACACGGCGTCGATCCTGCTCATCGCAGCCGGCGACAACCCCGCCCGGCTCACCACCGAAGCCGCGTTCGCGGCGCTGTGCGGCGCATCACCCGTCGAGGCGTCATCAGGCAAGACCACCCGCCACCGCCTCAACCCCGGCGGGAACCGCCAGGCCAACCACGCCCTGTGGCGCATCGCCATGGTCCGCCTCGCCACCTGCCCCCGAACACGCGCCTACGCCGCCCGCCGCCAAACAGAAGGCAAATCACGCCGAGAGATCATCCGATGCCTCAAGCGCTACATCGCCCGAGAAGTCTTCGCCCTGCTCGCCGACCCCCACCACACCAACAGCGCCGACAACCCAGGCGAGCTGCGACACCGACGACAAGCAGCAGGCCTCAGCCTCGCCCACGCCGCCGACCAGCTCAACACCTGGCCCGCAACCATCTCCATGATCGAACGCGGCAAAGCACCCCACCACCCCCTCATACCCGCCTACCGCGACTGGCTCAACACACTCCAACCCGCCGCTTGACGAACCATAGGAGCATCAGAGACTGAGCCAGGGGTGACGCACGGTGCCCCCCGTGGGCCGGTCAGTTGGTTAAGGCGGGGATGGTTCCTGCGGTGTGACGGTTGTGGGCTTCGTACTCGTTGGGTGTTCGGCAGGCCTGGTTGGTGTGGCGTCTGGTGGTGTTGTAGCGGGCGAGTCATTCGAAGATCGATCGGTGTGCTGTTGCTCGATCGGTGTAGCGGTGCCGGTCGAGTGTCTGCTCGTGCCACGCCAAGAACGTGTCGACGATGCTGCTGAACTCGGGGATGTCGCCGGTGCCGTAGATGTCAGCGAACCGGTCGAGCGCCTCGAGGGCGCCCTTGCGGTCGGTGGCGAGATAGAGGCTGTGCAGCTCGCCGAGCGCTTCCCGGGCTGCTTTGAGCCGCGGATGGGCGGCGAACAGCGCGTCGAGGCGTGCCTGTTCGGCCGCTGCGAGCTTGTCGGGTCGGCGCATCAGCAAGAACCCGGGCCTGAACACGTCGCGGTCGAACGCGGGCACTGAGCCCTCGGGGCGGCGCTGCACGTCGCGGCGCACCGCGGTGAGCCCCGCCGCGAACCATCTGATCACGTGGAACCTGTCCAGCACATGGCGGGCGCGGCCGAGCCGCTTATCGATCGCGGCCTTGTACGCCTTGGAGCCGTCGGACACCACGACCTTCACGGCTTTGCACCATCGGGGCCCTTGCGCGGCCAGAAACCCCGACAGTGCCTGGGCATCGCGGTGGGACACCATGGCGAGCACCTCGCCGGTGTCGCCGTTGACGATCACCGTCACGTAGCGGTGCCGCGACCCTCGAACGCCCGATGGTCCTCGACGAAACGGCTGCCGCACGGCACCCACACCATGCGCCGCCGATCCCGCACCAGCGCCGCCGGCCGCCCCGACACCTCCAGGTCGCGGATCTTGTTGTCCCGGCGGTCATGAACCTTCCCGCTCGGGACCCCGCAATCGGGGCATCTGGGCGACGCACCGTCGAGCACACCCGCACCACCAGCTCCTCGGCCGCGTCGACCACGACCCCCACCGCTTTGATGCGCGGCAGCCACAGCCGCACCGACACAACATCACTCGCCATCGAGACCCTCCAGGGTTCGGCGTCTCCAAACACCGACCCCAGCAGGGCCTCGACCCCTACAAACAGACCCTCAACCCGCCCTCATCCCAACAAAAGACGAAGGGCCAACAAACCCCACACTGCCACGGAGGCTCAACTCATCCCACGAACAGGCCCGTCAACAACGTCGATGGGCATTTCAACAGCGGACTGTCCAGCACGCTGGCGCGGGATGCCTTGGCTATTGCGACAATGATGCGGCACTGATGACGTGGAAGTCGCCAATTGACGCCAAGGGATCTGTGAGGGCATCGGCCGGGAAGAAGTCGGGGACTCGGCTGGCTCGCACGACCACGATGTCGGAGTCGTCGATCTCCTCGAGACGGCTCTCGTCGAGTTCCCATACGGGCGTGTCGAGGTAGTACGAGACCCATCGAGGTGCCGGAAGGCCTGGACCGGTCCAGGTCAGTTCGGCACGAGCAACCTCGGGTGATATGGCAACCTGCTCGAGCGCCTCGCCGAGGTGGGCCGGATTGGTGATGTAGCGGTCACGAGTAGAGCCGGTTGCCACGGCGAACATCGTGATGGCGAGGACTGCGCCTGCAGCGACGGTCGCAGCACCGCGCACGCAACCGGGGAGCTTCCGCCGCACGCCGTCCAACAGCGCTGCCAGACCGATCGTCACCGGAACCAACCAAGGAAAGTTCCACAGCCGGTGGATCCACGCGCCTTGCTGTACGCCGAAGGTCAGCGCTGCTGCCACGGTCAGCGTGATGGCGGTCGGCACCCGGGTGCGCCGGTCGATCGAGCCTGCGAGCAGCGCCGGTATCAGCAACAGACGCAGCCAAGGCGGCACGAGCAATTCCTCTGTGGCAAAACGCCATTGCCGCGACAGGAATTCGCCGAATGTAAACCTGATGGACTGCTCACCCGACGTCACTTGATTGCCGACGCGCACGCCGACTTGCTCACTGAGTTCTGTGAAGCCAGTGGCATACAGCATCCAAGCAGCCGTGATGGTGGCCCCGACAGCGGCACCGACCGTGAACGCGGTCAGCGCCGGAGACCAACCGTCTCTTACTCGACCCCAGGCCGCCGACAGCGGTCTCGCTGACCCACTTCTCGAGTCAGAACTGCGTTGCAAGTGACTTGCGAAGAGCCACACTGCCAACAGTCCGAGACCTGCAAGAGCGATCCACGACTGCATGGCCGCGAGCGCCGCGAGCACCCCCGTGCCGAGGAGGGCAGTCCGGGATGGTCGTTCAGACTTGAGCAGCCACGCCACTGATGCGGCAGATGCCACGAGGAGCGAAAAGCTGACCCCGAGCCGGCCGTACACGTAGAAGAAGCCGGTGCATGCCATAGCTCCGACCGCCAGCATGATCGGCCCCCACCGAAGGTCGCACGCACGCAGTAGCGAGGCCATGAACATCAAGGTCGCTGCGCCCAGCAGAAATATCGGTACCCGCAGCGCTGGAAGGTTCTCGCCGAGGAGACCCGCAGACCCGATCGAAAGAAACTCCTTCAGCGGGGGATGGTGGGCATAGGTGACGGCTTCGACGGGAGGATCGGTGCGTGGGGCGACGTCGAATTCGGGTCTCACGTACGGATCGACGCGGGCCCCCAACCGCGATTCCACCGGACCCATCTCCCAGAAATTGCGTGCGTGCAAGCCCGAGAAGGCCACGAGGCGCCCGTCGTCGCTATTGCCGAGAGGCAGGTCCAGGTCGGGCAGCCAGAGCGCGAGAACAGCCAGCGGCAAGAGGGCCATCGCCGTCCAGCCGGTCCGTAATCGAGCGAGCACTTGAGATCCCGGGGCCGATCGCTATCAGTTCACGCCAGCGAAGCAAAGGTCGCAGCCATCGCGTGACTCATGCGCTTGCTCCAAGAAGTACGAGTCGTCAGCCTCCCAGGTGTGTTCGACACCGTGTCGCACCAGGAGATATCCCGAACCGTGTGTCCGGTACACACTGCCGCCGCTAGCTGCGATGTCTCGAGTCAGTGCTTTGTCTTCGCCAACGCTCATCGCTCGCCATCCGCCGATGGTGTCGAGTGCTTCGCGTTTCACCAATACAGCGCCGCCGGCAACGCTCGAACGATCTGGGTTGATAAAGCGTTCTCCTAGGTCGACAAACCGTCGGATTGTGCGGTTTGCACCGGCCAGATAGACGTACTCGGAAACCTTGCCAACCATCGCAGCTTCTGAGTACCCAGCGGCGAGCACGAGGTCCCAAAGATGAAGTGGGCCATAGAGGTCGTCGTCGTCAAACTTTGCGATCATCTCGCCCGCCGCGACCGCAAGAGCGGTGTTCAGCACCTCGCCCAGAGAACGATCCGCTGCGACATCGATGGCTTGGGCAGGACACTGCAGACGACCCAATTGCGCTTCGGTCGAGGTGCGCTCGAACTCACTTCCGTGCAGTCCAAGCACCACTTCGACATGCGGGTACGTCTGGGCCGCGACGGAGTTGATCACGGCGGACATACGGTCGGGTCGTCGGGTGGGCACGAGCACCGACACCAGTGGGAGATGGGTCTTTCCCAAGCCGGCGGCGGCGAGCACCTGTCGGGCCCGGGCTTCTCGGGAATGGTCGCGAAGGGCGGCACGTCTCATAGAGATGCTGAGCGCCTCTCGCTCGTCGGTGTCGGCGCTCTTGATGCGGCCGGCATCTGACATCAGTCCGTACAACTCGGTGCCGAGGCAAGATTCGAGCTCGGTGCTCTCGCCCTTGACGCAGACAACGGCGCCCACAGCAGCAGCGGAAACCAGTTCGCCTGCACGCACAGCGGGATCGGCGTCGCTGTGCGTCCAATCCGGTACGTGATGGGCGCGACGCATATCCGATGTACTGCGAGCCGTGGCGGCCGCGGGCTGGCCTGATGGCTTCAGGGGCGGATCGTGGGCTCGCTTCCATCCGATCGGGTTGACCGCTGTCACGTCGAGCGCTGGCACCGCGAGCAGCGGCGCGACCGATGTCAATGTCACTGCTGCGATCCCGGGAGGCAGTGCTGCCGAATGCTCCGGCGTGTCCGCGAGAACGATGGAGATTTCACGGTGCGGACCGACGACGTCATGCGAACCAACCGCGAAAACGGCATCCGAACGCGGTCCCATGGTGCCGATCCCAACGCCGACAACATCGCCGTATTCAGGCCGGATCTGGGCTTTGGAACGGTTGGTCGGTCCCTGAGCGGGGCGCTGCGCGGATCGGGGGGGGGTCTTCGGCGCTGCGGAGCCATGAGTGCTTGTCCGCGAAGCCGTTCTTGTCCGCAGCAACCGCGCTACCTTGGCCAGCCGGATCTTCACAGCGGGATTCTCGCGCAGTGCGTCCGGCAGCGATGCGACCGTTAGCCCTGTAGCGGCCCTCGGGCCACATGCACACGGCGCTCCATCCTGACTGGAGCTGCGGGCCGAGCGCTGTTCATGCCAGTGCTCGCGATGCCGGCGCCCTTCCCGATTGTGTGGATCCTCGTCGTTCTGAATCAGCGCATAGCGGGCCCGGGTACACCCTCGCGAGCCCCTTTAGACGGCCCTTCGTGTCTTGTTGGGATGAGGGTCCGCTCGTAAGGGTCGAGGCCCTGGGGGGATCGGTGTTTGCGACGCCGAACCCTGGAGGGCCTCGATGAAGCGTGATGTTATGTCGGTGCGGCTGTGGCTGCCGCGTGTCGAAGTGCTGGGGGTGGTGGTCGACGCGCCTGAGCGGCTGGTGGCCGACGCGCGTCAGATGACGGTCAACGCGGCGGCGCGCCGCCACCAGGTGGGCTGGAAGCTGGTCAACGCTTTGGTGGTGGCCTGGGCGCGTCTGGTCGCCGACCATCGTCGGCGCCAAAGGTGTCGGGTGCTGTTGGTGGAGGGGACCTCGATCCGCAAGCGGCACCGGTATGTGACGGTGCTCGTCAACGGCGACACCGGCGAGGTGCTCGCCATGGTGCCCCACCGCGACACTCAGGCTCTGAGCGGCTTTCTGGCTGCCCAGGGGCATAGATGGTGCCGCACGGCGTGAAGGTCGTGGTGTCCGACGGCTCCAAGGCGTACAAGGCAGCCATAGAGGTGCGGCTCGGCCACGCCCGCCATGTGCTGGACCGGTTCCACGTCATCGCATGGTTCCAAGCCGGCCTGACCGCTGTGCGCCGCGACGTGCAGCGTCGCCCCGAAGGCTCCAAACCGGCATTCGATCCCGAAGTGTTCCGGTCCAGGTTCTTGCTCATGCGTCGGTCCGACAAGCTCGACGCGGCCGAGCAGTCCCGGCTCGACGCGCTGTTCGTTGCCCACCCGCGGCATCCTCGTAACATGAACAGCACCGATGCTGGCAGGTAATCCCCCAAAAACGCGAAGGCTCGAATTGAGTCCCGGCGCTTCACAGCAAGCGCACCGCCTGCGACCTCGCCGGAATGATCGACGCCGCGACTCGGTGACAGCCTGCAATCCCACCGCAAGCGCGCCCAGTACGTCTCCCAACGCCTCCGATCAGGTGCCGCACAGCTTCGCCACCCCTGGGCAGCCACTGCCGGCCCGTGTCGGGACTGGGTCACGTTCACACGACGATCGTGAGTGGGTAGCCGGCGTCGTCGATCGGGACGTGACCATAGGCAGCGCCGAGCTGGGCTGCGTTGCCGGGTTGTCTGCGGTGCCATCTACCAAGACCGTGGTTGCGGTGACGGTGTCGCCGTCGAGTTCGGTCACAAGGGTGACCTGTCGGCGTTCGAGCAGCTGATCCCACAGCTCCTCGGGAAGCGTGTCGGCCGGTACCGCCAGGATGCGCACGACGTTTCCCGTCGCGACGCCGACCACCTGGCTCTCAACGGCGTTGAGCTCGATCTCGACGACTCGTCCGCTGGTCGGCTTCGCTGCTGCCAGCTCCATGAGGCGACTGTCGATGGCTCTGCCCAGGAGCGTGCCGAGCTTGCCGCCCGCGGGCGTCATGCCGACGGCATCCGCCGGGTCGAATCGCGGCGTGAGAGCCGCATCCAGGTTCCAGGCCACATCAACCCGGGTCCCCCGCGCAGGCAGGCCGTGACGCTCACCGCGATGCCGTACACGGCGCAAACGTACTTGGCCCCTCAGCCGGACTGCCGACTCGCGTTGGGACTCGGTCGCACGCACACGACGATGGTCAGCGGATAGCCAGCACCGTCGCGGTCTGAGCCAAGCGCCCGCTGGTTGGCGTCAAGCTGAATCTGCGAAGCCGACGAGCCGGTGTAGTGCCGGTCTGCGAGACACCAATGACATTGTCGCTGAATTCTTGGCTGCGGGCCGGATTCTTGGCACGTCAGGTTGAGGCGAGCACGCAAAATGTAGATGACTGCCCAGACAAATATGCGAGGATGAATACGTGGTTTCCGTGCCGGAGGGTCGTCCTTTGCAGCTCCACCTCGGCGGGATGTCGCCGGGCCCTGTGCTGGATTCGATACTGGTGCGGCTCGAACGCCGATTCGACCGGCTGCGCGCCAAACTCGTTGTCGGACATGCGGGCCAGTGGGCGCTCTTGCTTGACCGGGGTTCTCGCTTGGTGCCAGAACTCCAGGTCTTTGACGACCAGTGGGACGCGATTGACGCGGGCTATCTCGATCCTGAGGGTCGACGATTCTGCGTGAAGCGAATCGTGGAAGCCGACGAGCCGGTCGTCGTTCGGCCGGCAGGTATCTGATATCGATTCGAGCGCGAGTCCGACGCTGATCGAGGCGGACGTGACGGCGAGTGGGGCGCGCATCGGATACGAGCTCACGGTGACACCCTCGAGTCGCCAAGCGCACCAGTTTGATGGTCGGCACTTGCCACCGCGGGTACGCGGTGCCGGCCTCATTGACACCGGCACTGTCATGTCCGTTATCAGCGATGCGACCGCCGATGCGCTCTCGCTCGAGATCATCCACTCGGTGGAGCTACATACCGCGCTCAGTTCGACTATGGCACCTTGCTACGCCGTCGAGTTCCAGTTCGTCGGAAACTCAGGTGCCCGCACGCGGCCGTTGCGTCTCGTCGTGGCCCGGGCGCCGAACTTGCGCGAGGACATGCTGATTGGACTTGATGTGCTCCGGCGATGCCGAGCCGATTGGGATGGTCCCGCAGGAACTCTCCGCCTCTGGCCTGTGGACGGCCCTCGCGCGCCGGATTGAGTGCTCCGAGCTGGCCTTGTAGTCACACGACGATGCCCAAGGGAAAGCCGGCGCCGTCGGTCTGGACGCGCCCATCGTTCGATCCGAGATGGGTTGCGCGGCCGGCCGCGACTCGGCGGGCGGTCCATGCTGCGGCGGCGGCGTCGAGCAGGTCGTCGAGGGTTGGGTGCGGCGGACCAACCAGCGGTTCGAGCACGGCCGACTCGGTGATGCGGGCATAGCACAGGCTGAGCAGGGTCAAGCGCTCAGCGATGCCCGCTTGATAGCGCTTCGGGTGGTGCAAGGGCTCGGAAGCGGTCGCTTGCTCGCCGTCGGAGATCGGGTTGTCTGACTGACCGGGCGACTTCGCCATGCGCAACGTGGCGGCCATCACAGCGAAGCTGAGTTCGGGATGGACCTCGGCGGCGCACGGCACCGCACCCACTGCGAAATCGGCTGGTGAGAGCGCGGCGCGGACCTCACGGATCTTGGGCAACAGGTTGTAGGCCTGCTTCGACAGGCCCATGCCGAGATGCTTGCGGGCAGCACGGTTGGCCTCGCTGTAGTCGCTCGCGTCGAGCGCAGCCGCAGGCGGCGACCAGAACAGCGACGACCGCCGCTGGCCGAGCAGGGCACGGGCCTCGACATCAGCTGATCGTGGCGCACCCTCTGGCAGCCCGATCGGCATGTCGATGCCGACGGCTGCCAACGACCGTCGGCGCGCTTGCGCCCAGAGTTTGGTGAACGACGTCCACAATGAGAACTCGACTTCGGCGCCGTCGTTTGCGCCCGTTATCGCCATGACCCAACCGCCAGCGGCGCCGTCCACGCCACCGACGCGCCCAGTGCCGGCTTCGATGCCGCCGCCTGCCATCTCGCTCGCCCGCTGCCTCTCGCTCATCTGATCGGTTCGCAGTCAACCGCGGCGACAGGCATCGATGCACATCGGAGCCGTAGGCTGCGCGCTAATGCGCGGGGGCGGGGCTGTGAGAGACGCGCCGCGCCCGGGGCCGGAGGTGCGCAGCGGCGGGGCCTTCGCCGCCAGGGGTTTTGCGCCCCTGTGGTTCAGCGGGCTGTGCTGGCACTGGGGCCGCTGGGCCATCGCATTCCTGTCGAGCTACCACGTCAACCAGATCACCGACTCGCCCCGCATGGTGCAGCTCACCGGCGCCGTCATGTGGGCGCCATTGCTGTTCGGCGGTGCCATCGGCGGCGTGATTTCAGATCGATTCGATCGACGGCGAACGGTGCGGCTCCAAACGGCGCTGCTGGTTCCGTTCGTTGCGGTGATCGGGTTCGCCGAACGAGCAGGTCAGCTGGGCATCTGGCTGCTGTACCCGTTCCTGCTCTTCGCCGGCATCGGCTGGGTGGTCGACATGACCAGCCGTCGCGCTCTCGTGCTCGACATTGTGGGCCCGCACCGGCTGCACAAGGCGATGGCGTGGGAGACGATGGCGCTTGCCTCGGGCGTTGCCGCGGGTCAGCTGCTGGGCGGCGCCGTCGCCGACAGCGCCGGCGTCGGTGCGGCCTTCTTGGGAGTGGCCGCAATGCTCGGCGTGGGTCTGTTCCTGCTCATGTGGGTGCCGCGGGTGGCCCCGGCGCAGTCCGGCGTGGCAGCAATAGACCGATGGTCTGACGCGCTGCGGGACCGCATCTTCGAGGTCGTGCCGCTCAGCGGGACATTCCGTCGTCCGGAGCCCGCTCGAAACTCGACCATCGCGGAGTTGCGTGCGGGCATGCGTCTCGCCCGCACCAACCGCGGCCTGCTCAGCATCCTCGGCGTCACGGTGATGGCGAACTTCTTCATGTTCGCCTACTTCCCCGCGGTTCAGCTCATCGGCGACGAGGTCGACGCCACCGCATTTCAGATCGGAATCATCGGTTCGATGACCGGATTCGGCATGATCACCGGGTCGCTCGTCACCGCCAAGTGGGGCAGCGGCCGCTGGGGACTCACCTACACGTTCGGCGTCTTCGCAGCCATGGCGATGCTCATCGTGTGGGCCTTGTCGCCGAATGTCCTCATCGCCGCGATCACCCTGTATGTGGCCAGCTGCGGCAGCGGGCTGTTCGCCGCGACACAGTCCACGCTGGTGCTGACCACGGTGTCCCCCGAGATGAGAGGCCGAGCCATGGGCCTGCTCAGCATGGCGATAGGGGCGCTGCCGGTGGGCACCTATGTGCTCGGTGAGGTGGCCCAGCAGCTCGGCGCCCGTGCGGCCGTGGTCCTCATGGCCTGCTTGGGACTTGTCGGCATGACGCTGTGGCTGATGATCCGTCCTGAGGTAATTCGGCGCACCGGCCCGACGCCCTGAGGGCCGAAACAACAGCCTCGCGGCCGACTGACTCGGCGTCTGGCAGCCGACGCAGCACCGCCGGGCTGAGCTTTCATGCGGTTGCCTGCGGATGACTACGCTGCGGCGTGGCCGTGTCGCGCCGCAGATGTGCGCGACGGGAGGGGAGCCAGACCATGAAGGCAGCAGTGCTGAATGAGATCCCGGGGGAACTCGAGATCGAGGACATCACGGTGGATGCACCCGGTCCCAATGAGGTCCTGATGCAGGTAGTGCACGCGGGCCTGTGCCATAGCGACTTGCACTTCATGGATGCGCACTGGCCTTATCAGCTGCCCGCCGTCATGGGCCACGAGAGCGCCGGCGTCGTCCAAGCGGTCGGCGAGAACGTGTCCTACGTCCAGCCCGGCGACCACGTCATCTCCTGCCTGTCGGTGTTCTGCGGCCACTGCGAGCGCTGCCTGACGGGACGCCCCAACATTTGCCAGAACCATGCAGCAGTGGCTCGAAACGAAGGCGACAAGCCGCGGCTGTCGAAGTCGGACGGAACCGAGGTCGCGCAGTTCGCCCGGCTTGGCGGGTTCGCCGAGGAGATGCTGGTGCACCAGAACGCCGTGGTGAAGATCCGCGAGGACATGCCGCTCGACCGAGCATCGCTTATCGGCTGCGGCGTCACCACCGGCCTTGGCGCCGTGTTCAAGACTGCTCGCATCGAGCCTGGCGCAACCGTGGCTGTCTTCGGCGCCGGCGGCATCGGCCTGTCGGCCGTGCAGGGTGCCCGCATTGCTGGCGCCGGACGCGTCATCTCGGTCGACGTCGAGAACGCAAAGCTTGAGACTGCTCGCTCCTTGGGCGCCACTGACACGGTCAATGGCGCCGAGGTCGACGCTGTGCAGGCGATCCATGAGCTCACCGGCGGGGGTGTGGACTACGCCTTCGAGTGCATCGGGCTCAAGAAGACCTGCGAGCAGGCGTGGTCGGCGTCGCGCCACGGCGGCACCACCGTCATCGTCGGCATGATGCCGTTCGGCGAGAAGATCGAGATCACCGGCTATGAGGTGTTCATGATGGAGAAGCGTCTCCAGGGCTCGATGATGGGCTCGAACGCCTTCCGGGTTGACATGCCGCGCTACGTCGACATGTACCTCGACGGACGGCTCATGCTCGACGAGATGATCTCGGCGCACATTCCGCTCGAAGACATCAACGTGGGCTACGACCAGATGCGTCAGCGCGTCGGTACGCGCACCGTCATCGACTTCGACTAACAAGACAACAAGCAGGCAATTCAACAGATTTAGGCGAGGGGTCATGCAGGTCGAAGGCAAGGTTGCTGTTGTCACAGGTGCTGCCAGCGGCATGGGTCGCGCGATGGCCGACACGTTCGCCGCTGCGGGCATGAAAGTCGTGCTGGCCGATATCGAAGAGGCACCGCTGTCCAACGCGGTCGAGACAATCGCGTCCACCGGCGCGGAGGCGATCGGTGTGCGCACCGATGTGTCCAAGCTCGACCAGATCCAGGCGCTGGCCGACGCCGCCGTCGAGCGGTTCGGCACGGTCAACGTGCTGTGCAACAACGCCGGCGTCGGCATACCCGGGCCCGTCGGGGACATGTCGCTGGAGGACTGGCGCTGGACCCTCGACATCGACTTGTGGGGTCCGATCTACGGCACGCACGTGTTCCTGCCGATCATCGAGGCCGCGGGCGAAGGTCACATCAATTCGACTTCCTCGATGGCGGGGCTGTACTCAGGTGCGTCGCTGGCCGCCTACAACGTCGCCAAGCACGGCGTTGTGGCGCTGATGGCCAGCCTCGAACGCGACCTGCGCCTGCGCAACTCGGCGGTGCATGCATCGGTGCTGTGTCCCGGTCCGATCAACACGAACATCGTGTACAGCCAGCGCAATCGCGACCCTGCCGACGCCGAGCACCACGTCCGCACCGAGCAGGGCGACAAGTTCTGGGAAATGATGATCGGGTTCCTCGCAGAAGGCATGCATCCGGCCGAGGTCGGTCCGATGGTGCTCGATGCAGTGCGCACGGAACGCTTCTGGGTGCTGACGCACCCTGATATGGGCAAGATCGCTCGCTATCAGATCGAAGCGATGCTCGACGACGGTCATCTCACTCGTTGAGTCAATTCCTACCGGCTCGCGTTTACTGATCCTGTGAGACCCGGCGGAACGATCCCGCGCGCCCCGGCGCGCGTCGCGGCGGCACTGCCGTCTGTCTTCGCGGTCGTCCCCCAGATCCTCGACGCTGGCGAGCGACCGTTGCCAGCAGCTGTCGCTCCGCCGTTGGTGCGCTCAGGCGATCGGCCACCGGTCGTCGATGCACCCGAATCGGACAGCTACCAGTGGCGGCTGCTGGTCGTGATCGGTGTTGCGGTGCTGGGTTTCGGCTCGCTGATGACGCTCGTCAACGCGGCATTGGTGCCGATCGCCGACGAGTTCGGCACCACCGTGCCCAACGCCGGCTGGGTCATGACGGGCCTCATGCTGGCGATGGCGGTGTCCACGCCGGCGGGCGGGAAGCTCGCTGACATCTACGGGCATCGCCGCATGTTCATGATCGGCATGGCAGGCATGACCGCCATGATGATCGCCAACTACTGGGTCTGGAACCTCGGCTCCTTTGTCGCCGTGCGGGTCGTGTTCGGCCTGTGCGGCGGCCTGCTCATGCCCGCAGCGATGGCGCTGCTGATGCACGCGTTCGGTCCCGGGCGCCGTGCTCAGGCGGTGGGTTGGTTCCAGTTCGCCATGACCGGCGCGCCGTCCATCGGTGTGGTCGCCGGCGGACCGCTGCTGGACGTCGTCGGCTGGCGGGCGATCTTCCTGCTGTTCGGCCTCATCGGGCTGGCCGGCACCTTGCTTGCCGCATTCGTCGTGAAGCCGATCCCGAAGGGTCAACGAGTGTCGATCGATGTGCTCGGAGCGCTGCTGCTGGCGGCCGGGACGCTGCTCGTTCTGCTGGCCATCACGCGAGTGCCGACGCTGACGCGCACAGGCGCACCGGTGCTGTCGGATCAGACGCTCATGCTGATGCTGGGCGGGGCGATAGCGGCGTTCGTCGTGTTCGTGCTGTGGGAGCTGCGCGCCGCATTTCCGCTGCTCGATGTCCGCTTGTTCCGCCGACCCAACTTCTCCATGCCGCTGATCTCTGCGGGGTGCAACCAGTTCGCCTACATGGGCGCGTTCGTGATCGTGCCCATCGTGCTGCAGGAGCGCTATCTGTACTCCGTCGGGGTTGCTGCCTTGCTGATGGTGCCGCGGCCTGGCGCATTTGCGCTCGCATCGCCGTTTGGCGGCACGCTGGTGACCAAGATCGGCGCACGCTTCCCGATGATCTTTGCGTCGACGGCCATGATCGGCTCGATGCTGGCCTTCGCCGCCGGCAGCAATCCCGGCGACTGGGGGCTCACGCTGATCATGGTCGGGCTCGTGCTGTCGGGCGTGTCAGCTGGCTTCGGCTCGCCGGCCTATCAGATGCTGGTGGCCAACTCCGTGGACGATAAGGACATCGGCATCGCCAACGGCATGAACCAGACCGTCATGTGGATCGGCATCATCTTCGGCATCCAGTCGATGCTTGCGTTCTCGGGTGCAGACCCGACGCTGGGGCGCACCCAAGCCACCTTCATCTTCGGAGCCGTCGTCGCGGCGTTCGGTTTTGTGACGCCGATGTTCGCCTCCCGCCGCGTCACGCGACTGGCCTAGCGAATCCCACCCCGCTCGAGCAATTGCCAACGCTCGTCGAGCAGCCTGTGCCGGTTGTCGACGAGTTCCAGAATGCGCGGAACCTCGAACACTCGCAGACCCGTGTGCGGATCCTGTGACTCGCTGATCGCTCCCGCATCGACGAGTTGGCTCAGCGCCCGGCTGACTGATCGTCTTGGCCTCTCGGTCCGGGCGACCAGAAAGTCGATGCTTGCCGCAGGCATCGTGGCCATGGCTTCGATGATTCGGCTCGCCGCGGAATGGGTGCGCAATCCCAATTCGCCCCACTGCTGGGAGATCTCATCGGTGACGGCGGCTGCAGTTTCGGCAAAGTCGCAGGCGACGATGATCGCATCAGCCATGTACCCGATGGCATCGCCGGCCACCTCTGAGCGGGCATCGTCGTTCCCGTCGCCGATGAAGGTCTGGTACCGACGAAGGCTCGCGTAGTACGCCTGCCGCCGCACGTCGATGGCGGCCGAGACTGGCACCGCCACAACACCTTGGAGGTCCCTCCGCAGCGGCAGGTGGATCAGTGCCCGCCCAACTCGGCCATTGCCGTCGGCGAAGGGATGGATCGTCTCGAATTGCAGGTGGGTGACGGCGGCTTTCGCAAGTGGATGCATCCACTGCAGAGCCGACACGAACACTGCGAGATCGTCGGTCAGTGGCGCCACCGTCTCGGGCGGCGGTGGTATGAAGTGCGCGCCCGCCGGCGTGGGTTGCCGCGGGTCACCCACCCAGTTCTGCTCGTTGCGGAGCCCGCCACTGTCCGACGCTTGGGACGTGTCGGCAAATAGCCGGCGGTGCAGCTCGCAGATGTCCGCAGTCGTCACCTGGTCAGTCCGCCGATCGCCGAGATCGAGGGCGTACGCATTCAGGCGGGCGCCGCCGAGCGCTTGGCGGTCTTCTTCCGGATCAGGCGCTCGCTTTCGCGCCGTGGCCGTGCGAGCGTTGCCGGCCCGCATCGACTCGAGCAGGCTGAGAGAACGCAGCGTTGTCACGATGCCCTCGACACTGCTCGATGCGATGCCCTCTGCGCGATTCAGGCACCACATCAGCGCGGGCGATGCTGACACTCCGCGATGGAGCCGGTCGAGGCGTTCGGCAGCCGCGCCGACCCGTTCGGATGCTTCGGAGCTCGGGCGCAGTCGCCAGCCTTCGAGGGGATGGGGAACATAGGCAGCGAAGTCCACCGAGAGCTGGGAGGTTCCGCGCCAATAGCTGAAAACCCGCTCGACGGTGTACCCCATGAGCTTGCAATCTACTGAAGTGGATGGCGCATGCGGTCATTTCGACAGTGAAAGTGACCGTATTTTGAAGTTGGCAGTCAGTTTGGTAGAGAAAATGACCAGTTTGGCGCGCCTGCGGTCACTTTCTCGAAACGATGTCTGACCGGAGCGAGCTAGAGCGCGGCGAGGAAGTCGAGCAACTCGGCGTTGAGTTCGTCGGCGGCTTCCTGCTGGACCCAGTGGCCGATGCCGTCGAGGATTACTGACTTGTGCAGGTTGGGCAAGGTTTCGGCGAACTTGGCGATCGATCCTGCGCCCCAGACCGTCGGTCCGTCAACCTCGCCCCCGACGAACAGGCTCGGCTGGGTGATGGGCGCGCCATCGAATGCAGCCATGTCCTCCCAGTCGCGGTCGACATTGCGGTAGCGGTTGAGTCCACCCGACATGCCGGTGCGCGTGAACTCAGAGGCGTAGTAGTCGAAGTCGGCCTCGGACATCCAGTGCGGCCAGGTGCCGGGTTCGGGCCAGATGAAGCGGTCCGACAGCTTGCCGCCGGGCGCCACCGTGAAGCGTCCGCCCGACGAGTCCGCTGACGCCACGCGTGCCCGAACACCGTCGCCCGAGGCGGCGTAGTACATGCCCAGCAGCCAGTGGGGCAGGTCGACTTCCATTTCGGCTTCGGCGCGGCCGGGCTCCTGGAAGTACTCGATGTAGAACTCTTCGTCGCCGCCCATCATCCGGAACGCAGCGCTGGGCTTGAAGTCGCTGCGGGCGTTATAGGGCACGCTGACCAGCCCGAGGGCGGTGAAGATGTCGGGTCGCAGCAGCGCCGAGCTCCAAGCGATGGGCGCCCCCCAGTCATGTCCCACGATGACGGCGGAATCCTCGCCCAGCGCCCGCACGACACCGACGTTGTCGGCGACGTGACGCAGCATGCGGTAGTCCTCCACGGCCGTCGGCGCTGACGACCGGCCGTAGCCGCGCACGTCGATCGCGACGGCCCGATATCCCGCCGCGGCCACTGCCGGCAGCTGGAGACGCCACGAGTACCACGACTCCGGAAAGCCGTGGACGAAGAGCACCATCGGCCCCTCACCCATCTCGGCCACATGAATCCGCGTCCCCAACGCATCCACGCCGTGATGCTTCACACCAGACAGATCAGGGTTGGCCGTGCCATTGCTCTCGCTCATGGGCGACAGTCTGGCCGCCGTTCGGAGTCTCCGCCTCGCCTCACGCTCCAAGAGGCAGTGACCTACTGGCATACGTGGCCGAATGGGTACGTATTGAGTGAGAAGGACGGCCAACGCGATCTGCTTGCAGCGATCTGCGCCCGCTTCCACGCAGGCGAGGGGGTCGCGGGCCGCTGCTTCCGCATGACGAACACGTATTTGTTCGTTGGCGACTACAAGTACTGGCTGATGACCGACTTCCGCAAGATCGATCCGCACGCCGACGAGGACGCCGCGACCGACGCCCTCGCCTTCATCCTCAACAAGTCGGAGGCGTGCCGAGCGGCTACGTCAAGCACCTGGCCTCCGACGGGCCAGCGATGCTGCTCTTCGTAGCTCCTGAGGTCCGCAGCGAAACGCTCTGGAGCAAGATCGAACGACAGTTTGACGAAGCAAAGTGCCCGCGGCTTGAACAGGCCCGCAACGTTGGTTCGATGAAGGCTGCCAACGTGGACGGCACTGAGAATGTCGTCGCGTTGATGACCTGGGGCACGCTGCTTGACCGTCTGGAGCTCGCTGATTCGTCGATGGTCCACAACGTTCGGCAACTGAAGGTCTTGGCACACGCACAAGACGATGTTGCTTTTGCACCGTTGCATGCCGAGGACTTCAGCGCAACGATTCCCCGGCGGATTCTGGAATTCAACCGGATCGTCGATGACGTGGTCTGGGGGCAGAGTTGGATGGTGAACGAGGGGCTTAAAGCTGCGCCGCAATACGACGGGTTCTTGCGGTTCTTCAGATTCTGCTCGCAAGACGGCAACCGGACGACGAGCGATCATGCACTGTGTGTCAGTTGCGAACGGTGGGCGAAGTCGGGCATCACGCCGCTGTGGCTGCGCTTCTGGCACAACCGGCAGCAGGACATCGATGCCATCAGACATCACAGCGGGGTCGAGCACTTTTGGAGTCCTGGCAACCATATGTGGATACCGCTGCGCTTGAGGGTCAGTCCATGGAGGAGCACTTAAGGGGCGAGCTGGCACGGCTCGCTGCCACGCCATCGGTGGCAACTCTGATCGAAGAGATTCGGCGCCGCAAGGAAGCTGCCGGTACTCGGGTGACAGCAGCGGAAATCCTTGCTGTACGCGACTCAGACCGGCGGTGAGCGTCGTCGTCCATGCTTCAAGGGTCCTCGCTATGCCGGCTCCGTGGGTCGGCAAGGATGGGCGGCATGAGTTTGTTGTCGTTTGATCTGCCGTCGTTGGAGACCATCGAGCTGGAGCCTGACGGGGAGACGCTGCGGGTTTGGCTGAATCGGCCCGAGTCGCGCAATGCGCACAACCAGCTGATGATCCGTGAGGTTGGCGACCTGTTCGGGGCTCTGAACGGGCAGACGCAGTATCGGGTTGCGGTGCTCGCAGGCCGGGGCAAGTCGTTCTGCGCTGGGGCGGACCGCAAGGAGCTGCCGCCCGTGCCTGGCAATGACCGGGAGGCTCGCTACATCAACCAGATGGGACGGCGAGCGGCCCGCGCGATTGAGGACTGCGAGGTCGTCACGATCGCCCGCGTGCACGGCCACGCCATCGGCGGGGGGTGCTGCTTCGCCACCAGCTGCGATTTCCGGGTGACCTCAGCCGATGCGCTCTGGTATGTGCCCGAGGTAGAGCTCGGCGTTCCGTTGCCGTGGGGTGCCACGCCGCGGCTCGTGTCGGAGATCGGTATGTCGCGGGCGCGCCAATTCGTCATGACCAGCGAGCGCATCGACGGCAGCAAGGCTGCCGAGTGGGGCCTCGCGCACGAGGTCTGCGATGACGAATCAGGACTCGACGAGGCCGTTGATCGCTGGGTGGACCGGTTGCTGGAACTGCCGGCGCTTTCGGTGCAGATGACGAAGTACCAGATGCGGGGCTACAGCCAGTTGGCGCGCCTCGGAGATCTGTCCGAGTTCGACGGCGACGCTTCAGCCCGCGCGATCCGGACCGACGACGCGCAGGCCCGATTCGGCACGTTCTGACATCGGCCCGACTCGGGCGACGGGTGCTGGTCTCGTCGCGGCGTCAGTCGTGATTGTCGATCTCGTTGCAGCGTCAGCTGCGAGCATCAACCTTCGCGAACGCAGCTTTCATCGCGTGAGTGCCTTCGACGGCGCGGGGGATGCCGCCGTAGATGGTCAGCTGCACCATGATCTCTTCGATCTCGGTGCGGGTCAGCCCATGGTTCAGCCCGGCGGGCACATGGAAGGCCAACTCGTCGGTGCGGCTCAGCGCCGTCAGGATCGAGATGACCACGATGCTGCGGTCACGGCGTGACAGTTCTTCGCGCGACCACACATCGCCGAACGCCCAGTGATACGCGATGCGACCCACCTCGCCCAGATGCTCGACGAGCCGCCCCATGTCGGAGGCGGGATCAGTCGAGGCGCGGCCAGCGGTGAGCGTCTGGCGGACTTCGACGGCCCGCCGTTCCCGCTCGTCGTCGTCGAGTTCGGCACCGCCGATTCGCTCGGGCAGCCGGTCCACGCCGTCCAGCTGGCGGAAGCGATCATCGACCACACGGGACGCCGCCATCGCCATCGGGAATCCGGCATACGCGGCCACCTGCAGCAGGATCTCCTCGATCTCAGTACGGGTCAGGCCGTGATTCAGCCCGACTTCGGTGTGCAGCGAGAGTTCCTCGCTGGAGCCGATGGTGGCGAGGACGGTGATCACGATGAGGCTGCGATCGCGGCGCGACAGCTGCGGCCGCGCCCACACGTCGCCCATAACGACGTCGAAGGCGAACGTCCCGAGGGCACCGAGGCGCCGTTCCATCGAACGCTGCGCTCGCTCGGCATCCACCTCGCCGTTCGTGAAGCGCTCGAACACCTCCAACGCGGCAGCGCGCCGTTCGGCGTGCGTTCGTACTGCTGTGTCAGCCATGATCGTCCCTCTCAGTCGGACTTCTCGCGGAATTGCGCCCGCCATCTTCGCCGCAACCGAAGGGGTCGTGCCGCGCCGCGATCGCGCCATGCCGGGGCGATGCTTGTGCCAAGGCGTCGGCGGCCTCGCGCGGAGGCCCCCGGCTACAGCTCGCTGGGCGCGGCGCCGGGCAGGTAGGTGACCGGCAAGTTGGTGATGCGGCGGACGCGGCTCGGCAGGTCGCCGCGCACCAGCCGAGATGCTCCCGCGGGCAACGTCGACAGGATGATCCCGTCGAAGCTGGCGCGTGCCAGCACCGCCTGAATGGCTCGGAGCGGATCCGGATCGCCCAGTTCGCCGGTTGCGGCGTACGACGCCGCTGCGATCTTGGCGAGCTGCGCCTCGAGACGCTTCTGTGCCTGCTCCATGCCCTCGGTGTCGGGACCGAGGAAATCGGCTCCGCCTGGCAAGTGCTCGGAGGGAATGCCCGTGACCGGGTCTGCGGCCAGCATCGACAGCCGCCGCGCCCGCGCGTAGCTCTTCGAATGCGTCATCGGCACCAGCAGGTGGAACTCGCACGGGCCGTGGGAGTTCAGCCGGTCGATCTCAGCCACGACTTCACCGGTGCCGAGCGTCTGGTTCGCGACGATGAGCCAGCGCGTGACTTCGACGTCGGGTGCGCCTGGCGTCAGGCCGGGGCGCATCCGATCCACTCGGAACGCCAGGCTCAGCCTGATGCGATAGACAGCGACCTCGCCGCCGACGATCAATACATCGCGTTTCTCGACGTGTGCCACGGACAGGTCGCGGATTGTCTTGGTCGCCTCCGCCACACCGCGCCGAGCAGCGTCTTCCCACGAGACGGGGCTGGCCGCAACCAGCGTGACGACCTTCTCGACGGCGTTCGGGCTACGGCTGGGTGCTTCGTTCACAGTGGGGCCCGTCCTGGTCAGCGGGGAGTGGCGGGTCGCGGTGGGGCAAACTGTAGGCCACACTGCGATTGGGCGGCACAATGCCCAGGTCGGACACCGCCGGTCGGATCGATTCCGAAATGGCGGTCGCGACGAGGAGAGGTCAATGAGCGTTTACAACGTGATCGAGCTGATCGGGACAAGCGACGAATCGTGGGAGCGTGCCACGCAGAACGCAATCGCTGAGGCTTCGAAGACCTTGCGCGACTTGCGCGTCGCCGAGGTCATCGAGCAGGACGTGGTGATCGAAGGCGGCGTCATCTCTGCCTATCGCACCAAGGTCCGCCTGTCGTTCAAGCACGAATCCGGCTGAGTCTCGCCTCCAAAGAGGGCTGACGGAAATGGGGACCGCGCGCGGGCTTGACGGCATTCGCGTCGTCGAGCTGGGCCAGATGGTCGCCGCACCATGGGTAGGCAAGCTGCTTGCCGACCTCGGTGCGGATGTCATCAAGGTGGAACCTCCGACAGGCGACCGAGCGCGCCGACGCGGTCCGTTTCGACCTGGTGAGGGCACCCCGAACGGAACCGGCGGCGAGGGCATCGGCGGTCTGTTCGCGGCCCTGAACACCAACAAGCGCAGCGTGACCGCAGACGTGTCGAGCAACGGTGGCCGCGCGGTGCTCGCAGATCTGCTCGCGGAAGCCGACCTGTTCCTGCACGACTTGGCCCCTCGGATTGCGTCCGACATCGGCTTGGTCGGCGACGAGCTCCGCTCCCGACATCGGTCGTTGGTCACGATGTCGATCACGCCGTTCGGACAGACCGGGCCGTACGCGCACTGGCGAGCCGAGGAACTGCAGGTCGTCCACGGCGGCGGCTGGGGCTGGCTGGCCCCAGGTTGCGTGACCGATCCCGACCTGCCGCCGCTGAAGCCCCACGGTCACCAAGCGGCGTTCCAGTCCGCGTTTGCAGCCGCCTGTGCCGCGCTGGCGTCCGTTGATCGGGCGCAGCGCTCCGGTCATGGTGAGCACATCGACTTCTCCACGATGGCCTATGTCGTGGGAATGCTCGAGGCCGCGTTCATCAGCTGGTCCTACACCGAACAGAACCCCAGTCGACTCGGAGCACGCATTCTCAATCCGTGGCGGATATTGCCGACAACCGACGGGCACATCTTCGTCTTGTGCGTTGAGGCTGATCAGTGGGAGCGCTTGAAGGACCTCATGGGCCGACCCGAGTGGGCGGACATGGAGATCTTCGACACCGTGGAGAGCCGCTTCGAGAACGAGGACCTGCTGCACATGTGGCTGGGCGAGTGGGTCGCCACCCAGTCGGTAATGGAACTGTTCCATCGCGGTCAAGCACAGCGACTCGCATTCGCGCCTGTCAACACCGTTGCTCAGATGGCCGAAGACCCACACCTGACCGCCCGCGACTTTCTGGTCACGTACGACCAGCCGGGATTGGGCCGCATCACCGTTCCCGGCGCGCCGTCCCGCCTCGCGAACGAGTGGTGGTCCATCCGACGTCCGGCACCGGCGCTCGGCGAGCATGCGGGCGCAGTATTCGAGACAACCCGGGCGGGCACCGCGTCCGCGGCACCGACGCAACCCGGCGGCGACCGGCCCCTCGACGGTGTGACCGTGGCGGACTTCACATGGGTGTGGGCGGGTCCGTTCTGCACGCTGCACCTCGCCCACCTGGGCGCAACGGTGATCAAGATCGAGTCTGCCGCCCGCCCGGACCTCGGACGCCGTTTGCCGATGTACTCGATTCATCACGATCAGACGCTCGACACCAACGGCTATTTCAACCAATACGGCCAAGGCAAGCGCAGCATCACGATTGACATGGGTACTGCTGAAGGCAGCGCACTCGCGAAGCGGCTCGCTTTGAGCTGCGATCTTGTGGTGTCGAACTACGCCACGGGCGTCATGGACGGCTGGGGTCTCGGCTACGAGGCGCTGGCGGCGCGGCGGCCAGACGTGATCGTCGGCGCGATCAGCGGCTACGGGCAGCACGGCCCGTACAAGTCCTACATGGGCTACGGCCCGACAACCGGGCCGCTGTCGGGCCTCGCATCGCTGACCGGCTATCCCGGCGGTGGTGCCTCCGAACTCGGCGTGTCGCTGGGCGATCCCGCCGCCGGCATCGCAACTGCATACGCGCTGGTGGCTGCGCTGGCGGCGCGGCGGCGCACTGGCGAGGGCCAATTCATCGACACGTCCATGTGGGAGGCCACGACTGCGTGTATCGCCGAGGGCTGGATGGAAACCGCACTCACCGGTGAGCAGCCCGAGCCGATGGGCAACTGGGATCCGCTGATGTCGCCGCACAACGTGTACCGCTGCAGCGGCGGCGACGACTGGGTGGCCGTCTGCTGCGCCGACGCCGGCGAATGGGAAGCACTCGCCGGCGTGATCGGCCTCGATCCTGCCGATGCACGGTTCGCAACAGCGGCCAACCGCAAGGCGAACGAGGTCGAGCTGGACGGGATCATCGCCGCGTGGACCTCAGCACACGACCAATGGGCGGTCACCGAACAGCTCCAGGCCGTCGGTGTGCCTGCATTCCCGTCGCTCAGCCCTCGCTCGATCGAGACAAACCCGCACCTGGCGGCTCGTGGCCTCATCGAACGCCTCGATCACCCTGCCGTGGGCCAGATGAGCCACGTCGGAATCCCATGGCTGCTCCACGACGGCTCCAACGGCGTCCGCTCGCCCGCACCCACGCTGGGTCAGCACACTCACGAAGTGTTGAGCGAAGCACTCGGGCTCGGCCCCGCAGAGATCGCTGCCCTAGAGGCGGCAGGCGCCCTGCGCTGAACCGGCCGCGTCGCTTCATCGCTGCGAACCGCCGCTACCGCGACCTCGAACGTTATTGAGCAGTCTTGCTCAATAACGTTCGAGTCTGATATTCAGAGTCCACATCCTATGAAAAGCAGAGTCCACGTGGCGGCTAGACCAGGGTGTGCACTCAGCCGCCCTTGGTGCGCCCCCGGCGCAAGATGTGGAGTTGGTGTACGCTATTGAGCAGAGTTGCTCAATAGCGTACACATGACGCTATACTGGTCACATGCCGGAGTATCAGCGGCCGCTGGTCGCGACGATCGTGGAACGGCTCCAATCGAGGACTGAGCGCGTGATCGCGGTGTTCGGACCGCGACAGTCGGGCAAGACCTTTGCCGTCCGCCAAGCCCTTCGTGCGATTTCGCACGGTTGGAGGATGGTTGCGGTAGAACCCGGCGGCACCGACGTGTCTTCGGATGCACCGGGGCCGTTCGATTCGAACGCAGCAGTCGGAGGCCAAGCCCGGTTGACCTCAGCACCGCGAGACTTTCAGTGGCTGGTCGAGGTGTGGGAACAGTGCCGTCACCGGGCGAACTCGTCGCCTAGTGGCTACGTATTGGTGCTTGACGAGATTCAAGAGCTGCCGAATTGGTCGGTTGCCGTCAAAGGCCTCTGGGATGCCGATCGTGCTTCGGGCTGTCCCTTGCAGGTTGTAGTGCTGGGCTCGGCCCCGCTCCAAGTCCAAGCCGGACTCAATGAGAGCCTCTTGGGCCGCTTCGAGCCGGTTGTTTCACCTCACTGGTCCTACACGGAGATGGCTGAGGCGTTCGGCTTCGGCTTGGACGAGTACGTGTTCTACGGCGGCTACCCAGGAGCCACTCGCTACTTGGCGACCCACGAGGAGTGGCACCGGTACGTCCGAAGCGGGCTCGTCGAGCCCAACATCGACCGCGATGTGGTCTCGATGACGAACATCCGCAAGCCAGCTCTGCTGCGGCGTCTCTTTGAAGTGGGGGCCCGGTACTCGGGGCAGATCCTCTCGTACAACAAGATGGTCGGCCAGCTGCAGGACGCCGGCAACACCACCACGTTGGCGGGGTACCTACACCTGCTGTCACAGGTCGGTCTGCTGACCGGACTGCCTTTGCATGTAGAGCGTGCAGTGTCAGCCAAAGCCTCGACGCCCAAGCTGAATGTGCTCAATACCGGCTTGATGTCAATGGTGTCGGGCTATTCGTTCGAAGAGGCGCGCGCTGACCGCACCTTTTGGGGCCGCCTTGTCGAGAGCGCCGTCGGGGCACACCTCGTCAACACGATGCCGTCGAGCGGAGATATCAAGTACTGGCGCGACAGTCGCGGGCGGTCGGCGGTTGAGGTCGACTTTGTCCTTCAGCGGGGACCCCATCTCGTGGGTATCGAGGTGAAGAGCGGAGCAGCGCGCGATGCACTGCCCGGACTCGATGAGTTCAAGCGGCGCTTCGGCGCACGCACGCTTGTGGTCGGCGACGCCGATATCCCGCTGGACGCGTTCCTTTCGCTGCCTGCGAGCGAGTGGATTGAGGAAGCGTGAGAGAGACGTACGTCGCGCGCACATGTACTTGCCTTACGCAAGGTTCTGACGAGGACGGATCGCTGGCCGAGCCACGATCGCTGAGCCACTTCAGATCCGAGCGTGCTTATGTGCTGCTTGGTGACGCCGGCTCGGGCAAGTCGACCGAGTTCGAGATGGAGTGCGAGAGACTCGGCGACGAGGTGGTCTACCGCACCGCTCGAGATTTTGTGAACCTTGAGGCCCGGGCTGAGTGGAGGGAAAAGACGCTCTTCATCGACGGCCTCGACGAAGTCCGCGCAGGCACGGCAGACGGTCGGCCAGCGCTGGATGAGATTCGCAAGCGCTTGGACCAGCTTGGCTGGCCGAGCTTCCGCATCTCTTGTCGCGAAGCCGATTGGCTCGGCAACAACGACCGACGCAACCTTGAGAGCGCAACTCCAGGGGGAACTGTCGCTGTACTGAGGCTTGAACCCCTAGGTGCTGAATCACAACGGACGCTCCTCGCCCAATACCTAGACGGCGGCGATGTCCAGATGTTTGTGGACGAGTCCCAGAGGCACCAACTGAGCGGGATGTTGGACAACCCGCTGACGTTGAAGTTGCTCGCCCAGGCCGTAGCCCAGGGAGGCGGAACCTGGCCCACGAGCCGACGGGACGCGTCCGAATTGGCATGCCACCGCATGGCAGAAGAGCACAACGACGAGCACATTGCCGCGGCGGAAGTCTTGTTGCCAGTTGAGGCTGTGCTGACGGTCGCCGGAGAGCTGGGCGCAACTCAACTGCTCACGGGCATTGAGGGTTTCTCGCTCGGCCCGGCCGATGATGATTCGTCGTATGTCGCGCTGAACGGCCTCCAACCGTTGGACCTTGATGTTTCTGAGGGGCAGCCCAATCTGCGCCGATGGTCACTTGGTACCAAGCTGTTCGCGGCGACGTACGACTCGGAGGCGGGCTGGCCGAGGCGCGTACCCCTGCACCGGCACATCGCCGAATTTCTTGGTGGCCGCTACCTCGCACGACTCGTCGAAGATGGCTTGCCGGCCCGACGCGTTGTGGCACTCATGATCAGCCCACACGACGGACGGGTGGTGACTTCGCTACGAGGCCTATCGGCCTGGTTCGCTGCGCATTCGCCGGAGGCGCTCGACCTTCTCATCGACGCCGATCCCGTCGGCATCGGGCTGTATGGCGACGTTGGCGGGTTGAATGGCTCACAAGAGCGACGACTCCTGCAAGCACTCGCGGCTCACGCAGCCGAGGGCCCATTGCTTCGCAATGCATGGCGTGACCGAAGAGACACCAGCTATCGGGACACGACGGTGTGGGCGTTCCGTTCGATAGTCGATGCGGAGACCATCGACGCCGTGAAATTTCTTCTGAGGGCTTCTCCCCACGACCCCCCGGGCGAGCGGATCCGAGAATTCCTGCTGGAAGTCCTCTCAGTTGCAGATGAACACCAGCTCAGCTTGCTGCGCGAACTGACGCCGCAGGTCGCGGCATTCGCTCGCGACGGGCGGTGCTCACGGCATGTCCGGCTAGCGGCGCTCGATGCTCAACTTCGTCTCACATCAGGAGGCGTCGAAACACGGCGAGTACTGCAAGGACTGCTCGATGACATCTTTGCTGGAAGCGTTACTGATCCTGACCGTCAGCTCGCAGGCAGATTGCTCGAAGAGATCTATCCCGACACGATCCGACCGGCAGAGGTCTGGGAGTACCTAGGGCACCCCAGTCGCACTCGAATCATTGGGCTCTTCGAGGGTTTCTGGCGCACAGGACTCTCGGAGCACTCGTCTGGCGAGCAAGCTGGCGAGCTCTTGGATTCCCTTCACAATGACGCTGCCCGATTGGTGCCCGCCTTGCGCACACGCCATTTCGACAGCGTTCCTGTGGACCTTCTGGCAAAGGCGCTCATTGGGCTGGGCGACAAGGTCGACTCCGAGCGACTGTTCTCTTGGCTCAGCGTTGCCGGTGCTTCCGAGCCGGAGGTGATGCCAGCGAGAAGCCCTGCTGCACCGATCATTCGAGATTGGTTGGAGACTCGCCCCGAAGTGCAGCGAAGTGTGTACTTGGATTGGCTGCGCCGCCGCGATCCGAATGATCCGCTGGGTTTCAGGACGTACGACTCGTGTCTCTCTCTGCACGGCAGCATGCTGCCGTCGGATGTTGGCCGGTGGTGCTTGGAACGCGCAGTTGAGCTAGCTGAGCCAGAGCCACTTGTTGCGCGTGAACTCTTGCGCATCGCGTATCAAGCACTCGAGGACCCGACGAGGAACGAGGGCCTGACAGCCGATGTCGTGCGAGAGACGGTGAGCGACAGCAGCGAGCTCGCAGCGTTCGTGGAGGCGCTGTTCGCCACGGTGCCCCGCGACCCGAACGTCGAGCGAGTGCTCATGGAGCATGACGAGCGCGCCGCGAGGTGGGAAGAGGAGAAGCAGCGGCGTTCGGAAGAATGGGCGACTGGTTTGCGCTCAAGCTTGGCTGAGCTCCAGGGCAACACCTTCTCAGCACCCAATCTGCATTGCCTCGCGCTTGCCTACATGGGCTTGTATGCCGAGACCGATGACGAGTTGGCCGAGCGGGACCGTCTCAGCGAGTTCATAGGCGGGGACGCCGACCTTGTTGAAGCCGTGCTACAGGCGTTCCGCGAGTCGATCACGCGCCCCGGCCTTCCTAGCGTCGAGGAGACGATCACTCTGCACAGCGAGTCGAAGCACGCATGGCTTGCACTTCCGGCACTCGCCGGCCTGAGGCTGTTCGACGACGAGGACCCAGCACGGCTCGACAGTCTGGTTGACGGCCTCAAGCGTCAAGCGCTAGCGCTTCTGTTCTGCGTGCCGACGGGCACCTCGTCGCCTCCGTCTTGGTTCGAGCGTTGGTTCGAGCAGAATCCGCTGCTCGTCGCTGAGGTGGCGATTCGGTGTGCAACAGATGCAATTCGAAGTGGCGATGAACACCCGCCGGGACTCAACGAACTTGACACCGTCGGCGGCGATGAGGACGTCAAGCACATCTTCAAGCTGCGACTACTGAAGTCCTTTCCGCCGCGCGGCTCGAACGCTCAGCTCCGGCTGCTCGATCGACTACTGCTTGGCGTCATGGTGTGTCCGGGAACACGGGGCCTCCATGAGCTCATCGACAAGAAGCTCGCACTAGCGCGTATCACGGTTGCCCAACGCACTCGCTGGCTTACGGCGGCGGCGTTGCTGTTCGAGGGTCCCTATGTCTCCGAACTCGCTGAGCACGTCGAGCGCCACCGATCCGGTGCGCGTCACGTCGCAGAATTCCTTCACGAGGACCATGGTCCGCGAGTGTCCGGGCATTCGCGCCTGACGGCAAGTCTCAGCTCACCCACCCTTGGAGTACTCATCGAGCTACTCGGACGCGCGTTTGGGCCGCTTGATCGAGATGGGCTCATAACGGTCGACATCGACGCGGCAGACCGGATCAGAGACATGATCAGCCAGCTCTCGCAGATGCCGGACCCCGAGGCCACAGAAGCGCTCCAACGCTTGGGGAATGACCCGGAGCTGGGTGAGTGGCATGACGTCTTGCGCTGGAGGCGTGAGGAACAGAGCGCCATCCGACGCGACGCCGAGTACCGCAACCCGACTGTCGAAGATGTCCAGCGAACCCTCAGCGGTGGTGCCCCCGCTAATGCTGCTGACTTGGCTGCGCTATTGCTGGATCGGCTCGATGACATCGCCGATGAGATGCGAGGCGCCGTGAGCGATCCATGGCGCCCGTACTGGAACGAGGATTCGCACGGTCGCCCGGAAAACCCCAAATCAGAGAATTGGTGCCGCGATTCCCTCCTAGCGGCCTTGAACGTCCGCCCGCCGCAAGCGTTCGAGGTTGTACGTGAAGGCAGCTACGCGGCTGGCAAGCGGGCAGATGTCCGTGCGAGCTGCGCTGGTTTCAACGTGCCCATCGAGATCAAGCGTGAGGCACATCGTGATCTGTGGCACGCGATGCATAACCAGCTCATCAGCCAGTACACGACTGACCCGGCTACCGACGGCTACGGCATCTACCTCGTGTTGTGGTTCGGCGGCAAGAAGATGCCGACGCCGCCGTCGGGTCAACGACCCGGAACTCCGGTCGAATTGCGAGAGCTACTTGAGCAGAGTCTCAGTATCGACGAAGCCCGCAAGATTTCCGTGCGCATCATTGACGTCACGAGCCCGGGCCGCTGACACGCTTCGTTGGTCGCTTGGCCAAGCTCTCGAGGGAGCCCGCTGTCCGCTTCTTGTCCTTGGGATCGATCACGGTCTTGACGCGTTCGAACGCGTACCACAGCGCCTCGAGCGCTTCCCGACGCACGGAGAGGTCGGAATCCTGATATTTGCGCAACGCAGTCGCGATCTTGACATCGAGCTGGGCGTCACCTGTTTCCGGGACGGGCGACTGCATCACCACGTCCGCAGCGACGGCGCCGACGCGGACCACGCGACCGTCGGGCTCCTGTCGCAGAGCGACTTCGTTACGGCCCAAGATGAAGTTGATCTGCGAACGCCACTGTTCGCGCCCGGCCGCGGACCCCTACCCCAATACTCCCCCTTCAATTCCGAAGAGCCAGATTATGGGCGTCGGCTCAAGCCAGGACGATCGGGCTGCAGGACGTCAGCATGCTAGGAGCGCAGGACACCAGTGCTGCCGGACGCTCCCGAGAATCACCACTGCTACGGGGATACAGAGGCCCCGACTTCAGGCTGCCGGTGGCTGGTGGGCCTCCGTTCAGGGGAGGGAACGTGAGCCTTGGAGCCGGTAGCTCAGACCTCGGCTGGTGCAGTTCGCAGACCACCGGGGTAGCTAACCGATTGGCGGCGCTGATGCTTGGCCACCATGAACCGTTGGCTCTTGACACCATTCTCGACGCAGGACGTCGAGCGAATCAAGGAATTCGCCCTTGTTGACGCCAGCAGTGACGTGCAAGTCCAGGACATCGCTCAGCATCGCCTCGTCGAGGGCCTGACGGGTGTCGTCGCGCCAAGCCTCGTTGGCGGGGAGCAGCGGCCGATTCTCGAAGTTCTCGAAGACCTGATCCATCGCTGCGAGTTGGCTCGAAGACAGCGCACGGCAATCGAGAGCCGGCAATTCGGGTAACAACCGAATACTCAGCATCGCCCGGCCGTTCTGCTGCCGAGTGCCGATCCACCAGTGCCCGAGAATGCCCAATGTTGTGTTGGCCCACAGCAGGAGAGGCTGCTCCCATGCAATCTCATTGGCAATGAAAGACGGCCACGCACGACCACCGAGGCACCGCTCAGGGGTGAAGCAGGCGCCCAACATCTGGCTGTTCAGTCGGAAGTCACGATTGAAGTGCAGGCGCGTCGCCGTCTCCCATATCTCCTTGGCGCGTTCTTGATGCTCGGGCCAAGGTCGCAGGTCTCTATCGGGCTCGACGACAATGCGGGACTCTCGTCCGGAAGCGGCATCGTGGGCCCACAGAGTGGGGTAGTCGACAACTTTTCCGGCTGGCAACAGCTGCGATATGTCGAATGCCCCATTGTGGATGGGGTTCCCGGATGAATCGGTGCGGGGCTTACCGGTCTTTCTGTCGATGCGAATGCGGACATCGTCGAAGACGCGATTCTGAGGACCGGCTTTGCCGAGTTCGCCGAGGCGTGTGATCGGGGCGTCGAATTCGGTCAGCCGCGGCAGCCGCAGCCGGCCTTTCCGCAGCTGGCTCGCCGTCGCCGGCACCGACGGATCGGCGGCATGTGCACAACCGCCCTCTGTGAGGGGTGCTCGAATGTGGCAACCGATGACCTCGGTGCCGATCTTCATGAACCCTGGCGGCGCAGCGATGGCGGCAGCCACGCTCCGAGCCATGGCAACGGCCTCGACCGGATTGACGGGTCGGTGCGTCACGCTGACCCAATCGACATCTTCGGAGAGGCCCGAGTCGATGCTGACCTCTGCGTCCCGCTTGGTTGCGACGATTAACGCCTCAGCCATTCCGGTGTCTGCCGAGAATGCGCGGTCGGTCTCAGCCGCCAGAGTGACGACTGAGATGTTCTCGTACTTGCGGGCGAGCAGGCGACGCGTGGCGCCCCAGCCATTGCCCGAGACGACCGTTGCTGGTAGGACCAGCGCCAGCACACCGCCAGGCCGAAGTTTGGCATCGGCGAGATCGATGAAGCTTGTTGCCAAGCCTGCGTTGCCCTCGGCCGCCGGTGATTTTCGATCTCGGTAGACGCGCTTGAGGCGCCGTGACATGGCCTTTTGCTCGGCTTCATCGGTGTCGAAGCCAGCAAAGGATGGGATCGGCACGCCCAGCTTCTCTGCCTCCGGACCGTTGGGCCGGGTGAATGGCGGATTCTGGATCGCCAGATCGACGGTGGAGTCGTCGATGGCGAAGCTTGCACCATTCGGCTCGCTGTCCTCGATGTCGCCCGTTCCGCCGGCGCGCATTCGGCCGGTGCCGAACAGAGAGGTAACTGTCTCATCGCCGAGGAGTTCGAGAGAGCCGATGGCCGCGGGTTGTGACTTGTCGCCGTCCGGGTAGCCATACGGCATCAGGTGAATGTTCGTGTCCCCGAACGGTGTCGCTGGATGCGCAGCCGACAGCATGCTCGCTGTCAAGTGCACCGCGGCAGGCATGATGTCGCAGCCAACCAAGATGTCTTCCATGAAGACTGAGTGCAGCCGTTTGGAGGTGTCGGTGCCGTCGGTGAGGTTCGCGCGTCGCACGCGAGAGGCGATGCGGCGGTACGCAGCTGACAAGAGCGCACCGGTGCCGCATGCGAAGTCGGCAACTCTGAGCCCACCGACTGACGGCAGGTCGCTCCAGTCGACACGGTCGTCGAGCTGGCTCACAGCGAGTTCCGCGAGTAGCGCTGCCGAGGCAGGCAGTGTGTAGAAGGTCGCCAGGAACTTGCGGTCTGCAATCAGGCGTCCGAACATCTGACCGGCGAGGTCTTGCACCGTCGTGGCGCCCGCGCCGGAGAGTTCGGCCACAACTGTCGCCAATTGGGCGAGCATCTCCTGCGCTGGAGCCTCGGGCATCGGACGCAAGATCCTCGAGGCGATAGCGAAGACGGGCCAGTAGTTGATGCCCAGGATTTCTCGCCATGCATTCAGCACGTCGCCAACAGCGAAGATGCCGCTCTGGGATCGCATCTCCTCGATCGAGGGCGTGTTGTGAACGCCAGCGAGCGCTGACTGAAACACCAGCGCATTCGCCAGCACTGCAATGGCCATCAACGTCGTTTGCTCACTGTCGTCCTGGTGCAGCGCGCCGGAGACCTTGTCGAGGGCCGATTGGGCATCACGGGCCAACAGGCTCGTGCGGAGGTTCGTTGCAGCCTGGGAAACGCCCGCTTCGAAGGCGTCTGCCGCCGCCGCAATTCGGCGTTCCGACACTGCGACCGTCTCGACAAAGCCAGCGAGATCGTTGATGTCGCCGCGAAGCCAACCCGACTCCGGAAATCGCACTGCGCCGGCTCCTTCGATCCAAACGCACCATTCAAGATCGTCGCGTCTCGTGAGCGCCTTGGAAACAGCGGCGGGCTCGGTGTCGCCCAACGCGGTTGGCAAGCGCACCGCCACCGCGACCTCGATCACTCGCCCTGTTGTCGACAACGTTTCGCCGATGCGCGAAATCGCCTCTTCTTCGACATGGGGAGCCGGGATGTACTCGGTCTCGATAGCGACTGGTGCGGCACCGGTGTTGACCACGATGTCCGGCCGAAGTCCAGCTTTTGTCAGGGTCTTCGTCGCTTCCGCCGAGACGGTCCAACCCCCGAGGCGATCTCCGAGTGCACTCGCCACGAAGGAATTGAGGGCCGGCTCGACCATTCGTGGACTCACAGCACCCTCCTCGACGCCATCGCCTTGCACAAGCGGTTGGACATGTCGCACGGTACCGGCGAGGTGCCACACGGGCCGGAATGAGCGATGGTGACTTGTCGATGCGGAATTTTGTCTCGACGCTTCATCGCGCCAACGCGGTGCTTGAAGCTGTTGAGCAGAAGCGGGGCGCTATTCGGGCCAGTCGCTCAGGGTGATGAGATCGAAGACCGCTCCCGCAGGATCAGCCACGGTGGCCACGCGGCCCGGACCCCAGTCGGTCGGAGGCATGAGCACCGTGCCGCCATTCGCCGTGGCGGCCTTGCAGGCGGCGTCGACGTCGGCTGCGCCGAAGCTCACCTTCCAGTGCGGCGGCACGCCCGGCGGCGGTTGACCCGAGATGCTGGCGATCGGTTCGCCACCGAGTGTGAACACACGGCCCGAGGGTCCGAACTCGTCCCACGATGACGCTTCCCAGCCGAACAGCTCGCAATAGGAGGCAGACGCTGCGTCGAGATCGGTGGTGAAAGTCTCGGCCCAGGTAAACGCGCCGGGCGCGTTCACAATGTCAGTTCCGATGGCGCCGAGCGTCTTCCACGCACAGAACACCGCGCCGGTTGGATCGGCGCCGATCACCATGCGCCCGGCGGGATCGGCCGACCCCTCGGGCACATCGAACGGCGGTCGCACCATGGCCCCTCCGAGGTCGGCGATGCGCTGTGCGGTGGCGTCCGTGTCGCCGACAGTGATGTACACGTTCCAGCACGGCGGGACGTTCTGATCGATCATCTCAGTCGGCAGTGCCATCACGCCGGCAGCGCGATGTTCGTCCACCGTTGCCATGACATAGCTGATCTCTCCGGTGGGATCTCGTTCGTATTCCCAGCCGAGCACCGCCCGGTAAAAATCGAACGCACCCTCGACGTCGCTCGTGATCAGATCGACCCACGAGGGCGTCTCGGCCTGATAGCTGTCTCGCAACGGCATGTCGCTACCGATCCTCTCTACGTACTGCGCGCAAATCGTTCCGACTGGATGTCGTGCATGCGGCCGTGCGAGTCATAGGAATCAGCGACGCGTCGAAGAACCTGCGCAGTGCGTGGCCAGCGATCCCCGACGATCTTGGCTTGCTCGTTGTAGCGGAGGACAAGTTCGCGTTCGGCGTCGCCACCATCCATTAGGCCCCGGCTGTGGACACCGCGCAGGTTTGAGATACCGATGGCGAGACCGTGTTCGACGTCTGGATTGCGCAGTTCTTCGAGTAGGTCGCGGACAGCGGGGGGCGGCACAATGCCGCTGCTATCGCCGCGATCTGCAGGTGCCTTGGCCAGCATCTGCCCAAGGTGCTCGTACCCGAGGCGTGACACGTCGAGTTCTTTGAACCCTTCTAACGCTCGGCTAATCCAGTCGCGCAGCTTCACGAGGTCAATAGTGCTGTCATCTCTCGTACCCGGAATGCGATTCCAGTAGTAGAGGATCGTCCAGGCCTTGCCCGCCGCCATGGCGGCGAGCGTCTCTGTAGTGTCGGCATCGACGGCATCATCAAAGTCACGTGGTTCGCTCTCGTCTGAGTGCGAGTACATCCTGGCAACGAGTTCGACGAAGAATCTCGGCTCCAGCGAGAGCCTCGCATGCAGCAGCGACGGTCGCCTGCGGCTACCCGGCATGTCGTCAAGCATGAGTTCTAGGCGTGCGAGTCGAACCCGGTGCGGATCGTCGAGATTGAGTTCGGTCAGTGGCAGTCGATCGCTGAGCCAGTCGAGCACTTCTTCGGCTCGGAATCGCAACCGCTGCGCCATCCGCGGTGTGTCCATAGCGTCGGCGACGGCCTCGAGCGCTCGTAAGGCGAGATCGACCAGCCATGAATTGTCGCTAACGGCTGTCTCATCGGGGCCGACGGTTGCGAAGCAGTGATACGCGACGACTTCGATGGCCGCGTCAGCCCTGCCCGCGGCTAGCAGCCGTTCGGCTGCCTCGGCGGTGAGTGTGAAGTCCGCGCCATATGGCAGCGAGTTGTATCGCGCCCAGTACGCCGCATCGACCTCAGGTCCGAGAGCCTCGGAGATTTCCCAGACAAGCGGGAAGTCCCTGAGTGTGGCTAACAGCCGCGCCACGTTTGTGGCACTCAGATGGTGATCGCGCAGGTTTGCCAACCACGCTGAGAGGTCTGCGTCGGCGCGGCGCAAAGATCTGAGCATCTCAGCAAGGAAGCCCAGTGCCACGAGGTCGCACGGCACAGTGTCGCCCTCTGGGCTGATTGCCGGCGGTGCACTTGGGTCGAGAGCGCCAACGGGTGGCTCGGGTGGTACATCGTCTGCGAGCCAGCCAGCGAGGGTGGACGGCAAGGCACTGGCATCGACCCTCTCGCCGCTGTCGAGTGTCAGTTCATCCGAGTCAGCGAGATCGGTTAGTACGCGCCCGATGTGCTCGACGCCGGATACCTCACGGTCACCGTGCGCTCGAACAGCGAGCCTGCGGATGCCCTCAAATCCGCCTCCCGAGTACGCGTGCGTGACTGCGACGCGGCGAAGCTCAGCGAGGCGTGTTTCCTCCGCTTCCCGATCATCGCCGATTTCGGTCATATCAATGTCCGGTGCATGTGATTCGAACAGCCATGCGCCTGTGGTGGCCGGGTCATCGTCTCCGATCCTCTCCGCGACCTGCTCGACACTCGCGAGTTCATCGGGCTCAAGGGTCCAGAACTCGTCGGTGTACCGACGGTGCAGGCCGATGAACGACCGCAACCGATCACCGAGCAGCGACCTGTCGAGGGCACCTTGAGTCGCGGTCTGTTCAACGATGACCAAGGCTCTTGCTCGTGCGTCCGGCGGCAAGCGCATGAACATTCCACCCTCATCGAGCGGCCAGTACATGTCGGCCAGATGGCTGGACTCAACCGCGCTCGAAGCAAAATGTTCGACCATGTCCAGCAGCAGTGCGATGACTTGGCTGGTCGCCGACGCCTCGTCCTCAAACGGCGCTGGCTCGACCACGGCTGGCCAGTCCCGGATCGTCGGCGCCGCATTCGGGGAACCTCCAGACCGATGGGGCGCGAGGTCCCACAAACAGCGCCACAGCGCAGTCCGCCGTTCGCTGGTGCCGGATGCCTCGTCGCTCTGAGTCCGGTCGCACAGTCCCACGAGCACTTCGTTGCGTCGGTCGGTCGACAGCCCTGATTGGGGCAGCCACGGCCTGAACAGCGAAACAAGACATCCATGCGCCTTGGCGGCTAGGTCGTCGTTCCCGATTGCAGCGATCGTCAGCAGGACATCTGACACGAGTGCCAAATGCCCGGATTCGGGAGACCAAGCGAGCGTCTCCAGAGCGTGACTCAGCCCGTACCAGCCAGCATCGGACGAGGGTCCGGCACTGCCTTTGTTTAGGACTTGCAAGCAGTCGGGGGCCTCCCGCGCCCGTTGGAGGGCGCGAGCGATGGCTTCAAGAAACTCATCCGGTGCTGCCTCCGCGAGCAGCGGCAAGACATCGGCCAGATCGACGATGCGCTGGAGCGTGCGGCGAACTGCTCTTTCGATTTGGCCTAGCGCGGTGTCCGCTACCTGCGTCTCTTGTTCCAGCTCATGGCCATCGTCGGCATCATCGGTGCCGAAAAGGCCGCGGACGATCAATGCGGCGCGTGTTTCAGCGCTCATTCCGCTCGCCAATGGTGCGTCTATATCGATTGTCCCTAAGAGCGCCGCGGTCTGCGCGAACCCGTGTCGCAGTTCATCGCTGTAGGTGGCCTGCGTGAACTTGACCCCGGCGATCTCGAGGTCGGTGCCGTCAGGAGATTGCAGCGTTTCAATCTCTGTGAGCACACGTGACGCTGCCCCTGAGTACCGGTCGAGCACGTAGTCGGGGATCTCGGCCGAGAGGAGTCGCCATGCCTCGGCAGGTGCCACGACATCCCACTGGTCGCCGACACGCGCAATCAGCGGGTCGGCACCTTCGCTGAGTGGCCGGAGTATGAGCCGTAGCTCTTCGTAGCTCAGGCCGGTGCCGGCCAATTCGCACAGGACGTATTGGTCGCTCACGCGCCGCTCGGACCAACGGCAGGCCAGCAGAGCGGCCCAAACTACGGCACGGTCCTTGTCCTCTGGCAATTGACCTCGCCAGGCAGGCGTGGCGGGCCTTGGACCCAATTGGAGTGTTCTTCGCAGCGCGCCAAGGCTGCGACGCCCGAGTGCCGCCAAACGCCACGCTTCACTGCGGTCAAGACCTTGTCGTTCGAGCGCCTTGGCAGCAGCGGTCGGATCAATCCGCCCGATTTCAATCAGTGCTTCATGCTCCACGGAGCCCGTACTCGGGCGATTGGCATGGACGAGGGGAACAACCGTGCAATGCCGGGATGGCTCCGAGCCGTCCGCTATGTCGAGTTCAGCGGCAACCAGAATCGCCCCGCCGCCCGGTTCACGCTTGAGACGCCGCCAGGCAGCGGCATCGGACACGAGCAGCATCCGGTCGAGGAGCGCCATTTCGAGGATGTCGTCACGGGCACCTGCCGCCAAGACGAACTCGATCGCATCTCGAGTGCTCTCGGCGACGACGTATACGGTCCCGCTCCCGGTCGAACATCTCTCGACGAGTTCATAGAACTGCCGCTCGCGGCCGGCAAGCAACACCTCCGCGGTGAGCCGTCCGCCGGTCTGCGCGAGTTCATGTTCCCAACGTCTGCGGGCCGACGTGAAGCCATCAGGCACGAGGCCAAGACGTTCCGAGAGTCGGGCCCGTGTGGCCGGAGCTTGGATCAGCCAATTGAACAGGTCGTCAACATCAAGCGCTCTGACTTCGCGCCAGTGCCCGTCCTCGCTGCGCTGCTCCTGCCATCGGCGCTTCGATTGCTGCCGGCTGGCTCCTGCGCTTGTCGTGCCAGTTGGGTCGGACATCGTGGGCCGTGCCGCCTTCGCTTCGGGCCAAACGCGGGGGGTGAGATAGACGTACGTGATCTCGCTGGCGCCGGGTCGTGCTTCGCCGGTCCTCCTGCGGTAGTTGGTATCGGCGTTACGCGCGACATCAGTCGACGTCGAGACTTCCCAGCAGGAGTGCCCAGCGGGCACCCACGCCGGGCCCTGACGGCTTTCGACCAAGAGATCGAAGTCGGGACGCCCGATTCCCTCTGCGGTCGGACAGTCGATCCGGGTCAGGTCATGCGCGGGCGTTGTCTCCAGGACCAGGTCTCGGATGAGTTCGGGAAGCTCTTCTCGCGCCCCGATCCTGTCCGCCCATTGGAGGATGTGGTGACGTTGAGCGAGTCCCAGATCGAACTGAATATGGCCAACAACTGGAATCTCTGGTTCGATGGGCTGATCTGCCTGAACTGGTGTCGCCGTTTGCGCCACGGTGGGAGGATCGCAAAGATCGCCGGGACGAGCGGACGCGGGATCGCGGGATGCCCATGTGAGCCCGTCCTGCTCGATGAGGAACACGGTCCGGTCCAACGACGCTCGTTCGGAATCACCGAAGCGTGTGCGGAGCACGGCTCGCGCGTCGTAGGGCCCCGTACCGAGCCACACATAGTCGCCCGTAGCTGAGTCAGCTGCGACGCCAGCTTGTTCAGGGGTGCAGAAGTGCCGTTCGAACCAAGCGAGCATTCCAGCAACGACTTCAGCGTCTTCGGCGCTGCAACGTGCCGCGATCTCCAAGGCAGCCTCGGTCAACTCCTCGTCGGGCAGGCCTGTGTCCCGCGGTGAGCCGTCGGTGGCGACGGCGGCATGGAAGCTGCGGAGCGTCTCGGCTTCGTCAGCAGAGATGGCACCATCGGTCTCTAGGCCGCTGATCAGCGAGCTCGACAGATCGGGTGGCTCCCGGTAGCGCTCGCCGCGTGCAACTTCGAGTCGGAAGAGAGCGCTGCTGACAGCGCGTCTCGCGAGTGCCACGGCGCCTGTCGGGGAGATGGGCACAAGACGTCGCGCCTCGGCGATCCAGTCAGCGACGACTTCCTGCGATGGCGGACGGGAATCGGACGGACGTCCGAACTTGACTATGTCGAGGTGCCACCCAGGCCGACCGTCGACGACAATTCGCAGCGCCGCTAGGCGGGCATCCGACTTCTGGTCGCAGTCGGCTGGTGTGAATTCGACGACGCGAGTCTCGGTGTCGTCCCCCTCGCCCTTGCGTGCGACGAGATGGACCACGATGCCCGCGCCCTCGCCGCGCCAGTCGGCGGCTGCGAGGTGTTCTGAAGCGGAGATTGCGTAGCCCGCCGCCTGGTATCGCCGTCGAGCTTGGTCAATTGCGGCCCAAATGTTCAGTGCTGAGGCAGCCATGGCGCCTCGAGCAGGTTCGGTGGGTCAACGATCTGGAGGTAGACGAATTCCTCAAGTTTCTCGGCGAGTACGAAGTGGCTGACGAGTTTCGTCGGCCACGACTCCCAGTCTGCCGCAATGGAACGGTCGCGACTCAGCGAATTCAAGTCGATCCGTGCCGCACGAATGTCGGTGAGCTGATAATCGTCGGCGAAAACGAGTGCCTGCAGCGCATCGAAGGTTGGCTTGAGCACGTTGTCAAGGTCGGGAATACGGGCAGCGCTCACATCGCAGAACCAGTGAAAGCAAGCGTGTACCGGACCGGTTTCGTAGACGGGTCCGTGCGGAATGGTCGCTCGGGCGGCCTCTTCAACCGACTGCCTCCAGCCATCAAGGCTTCTGGTGCTGCTCTGAAGCGACTTTGGACGGCCCACGACTATCAGCTCGATCATGACTCTGCCGCGGCGGGGGTACGCGGGGCTGATTCGGCAAGTTTCTGCGCATGAGGCGTTGCGACGCGCCGGATGGGTTCATGGGATGTCTGCCACCTATTTCGCAGCACCGCTCTCGACAGCACAGATGGAGCGTATGCAGTGATGTTTCGTGATGTGAGAGTAATTTTCGGGTCTGCACGGAACTCTCGGGCGCGCTTCGCTGACTGAAACGCTGCACCCCCGGTGATGCTCTCGACTCAGTCGGAGGAGCTAATCGCCCAGAGCGGGGGAGAGCGCACGCCCCATGGCGAGGGCCGTGATCTCTTGGGCTTCGTGTGCTTGGTCCAAGAAGCGGGTCATGCCGAAGAACCCGTGGAATTGGCCGGGGTACTCGACCAGCGTCGTGGGCACCCCGGCGTCGGCGAGCTTCTGTGCGTACTCGACCCCTTCGTCGCGCAGCGGGTCGTGGCCGGCCACGATGACGAACGCGGGTGCCGCTCCGGACGGGTCGTCGACCGCGAGCGGGGCCGCATAGGGGTTCTTGCGTTGCGACTGCGGGCAGTAGAGGTCATCGAACCACGCCATCGTGTCGCGGGTGAGCAGGTAGCCCTCGGCATTGGCGATCATCGAATGGGTGTCGCGGTCGAAATCGGTGACGGGATAGATGAGCACCTGAAGCGCCGGCTGAGCGCAGGCGTCGCCTCGTGCTGCGCCGTCGCGGCACATCAGTGCCACTGCGGCCGCCAGGTTGGCCCCGGCGCTGTCGCCGCCGACAGCGACACGTTGCGGGTCGACGCCCAGCTCGGCAGCGTTGTCACACACCCACTGCGTCGCCGTGCAGCAATCGTTCGGTGGCGCCGGGAATGGGTCCTCCGGCGCCATTCGGTAGTCCACCGAGACCGTCACGACCCCGGCCAGCATCGTCAGCGACCGGCACGTCCGGTCGTGGGTCTCGATGCTGCCGACCACCCAGCCACCGCCGTGGAAGTACACGAGGCAGCCGAGTGCGCCGTTGCGGTCAGCTGTCGCTGCTCCGTCGCCGGGTCGGTATATGCGCACGGCAATGTCGTTGCCGTCAGGCCCTCGAATCGTGCGGTCCTGAGTGCTCGCAACGTCGACGAACTCGCCGGCGGGCGGCATCTCCTCAAAGCCCTTGCGGGCACGTTGGGGACCAACGTCCTGAAACGTCGGTCGGCCCAAGGCGTTGAGCTGGGCGATGACACGTGATGCTTGATCTTCGAGAGTCACGGCCGGGAGCATATTTCCCTGAGTTCAGGCCGTGCTGAATTCATCACGTGCCGAGTTCAGGCCGTGCTGCTCTGCGCGCCTGTTGTCGGCGTCAGTTGAGCTGGCGATCGAAGAGGTCGTGCAGGAGCTCCCAGTGACGCTCAGCGGCCGGCTTGTCGTACACGGGTCGTTGCGGGAAGACAAATCCGTGGTGGGTGCCCTCCAGCCAGTGCGTGTCCGCGTTGGTGCCGGCCTCCGCGAAGGCAGCGCAGAGCCGGTCGAAGTGGGCTCGATCGACGTAGTCGTCGAACTCCGCGGACATAACCAACACCTCTCCCTTGATGTCTCCGGCGCGGCGGTGCGGCGAGTCGTCAGCGTCCACAGCGAGTCGGACGCCGTGAACGGAGGCGGCTGCGGTAATGGTGTCGGGGAACTCGGCCGCGAGCCAGAGCGCCATTGGGCCGGTCATGCAGTATCCGGTGGTGCCGACCCGCTCGGTGCTGGCCGCGCTGTCGGCACGGGCGTGGGCCAGCATCGTCTCGGCGTCGCGGGCGATCATCGCGTTGGACAGCCCCATCATCAGCTCGAACATGAACGCGACGCTTTCGGGGTCGTCGCGCTGCGCGACGAAGCCCGACACTTCGCGGTAGTACAGGTCCGGAAGCATCACGTAGTACCCGACGGCGGCAATGCGCCGCGCCATGTCGTGCAGTTCTTCGCGCTTGCCCGGGGCATCCATCAAGAACAGCACGGTCGGGAACGGACCCGGCCGGCGTTCAGATGTCCCGGGACGCACGATGAACGTGCTCATCGTGCCCTCGCCGGTTTCCAACGCCACGTGCTCTTCGAACATCGCTGCCTCCTTGTGTGCGTGTCACGTTGGATCCAAGAGCGAATTGCGGCCCTGCCAACACACGTCTTCTGCCGACGAGAAGCTAGCTGCGGCCGAGTTTCGAAGCCGGAGACGAGGCACGTCACGCATCACGGTGTCGTTGTCGTTACCGTGCAGGTTGACGGCGAGCGAGGCCGCAGCAGAGGGGGACAGCCATGGGAGATCTGCTGATTCGAGGCGGGACTTTGGTGGACGGCACGGGTGCGGAGCCGCGCCGAGCCGACGTCCTCATCTCCGACGGTGTCGTGGCCGAGATCGGCGAGTTTCCCAGCCAGCTGTCCGGACGTCGCGCCGACCGCACAATTGACGCTGAAGGCCATGCCGTGACGCCGGGCTTCGTCGATGTCCATACGCACATGGATGCGCAAATCGCCTGGGATCCCATGGGCGAGAGCTCGTGCTTTCATGGCGTGACCACGGTCGTGATGGGAAACTGCGGCTTCACGCTGGCCCCGGCCCGCTCCGATGCTCGCCACCTCGTGGTGCGAAACCTTGAGCGGGCAGAGGACATCTCCGCTGAAGCGATGGCCGCCGGCATCGAGTGGACCTGGGAAACTTTTCCCGAGTACCTCGATTTCGTCGAGGCCACGCCCAAGGGCATCAACTACGCCGGCTACATGGGCCACTCGGCGCTTCGGACCTGGGCAATGGGCGAGGCGGCGTTCGATCGTGGCGCCAACGATGACGAACTCGCGCTGATGCTGGCGCAGTTGCGAGACTCGCTGCGTGCAGGTGCCATCGGCTTCACCACTTCCATCTCGTACAACCACGAGACCGCCGACGATCGCCCAGTGGCTTCGCGGATGGCGGAATGGTCCGAGATCGATGCTTTGGTCAGCGAAATGGGCGTCATGGGTGCCGGCATCTTCGAGCTGGCCAACCACGGCGACCTGCGCTCACGTGACGCCGAGCGGAACGATGCCTACGTGGCCAAGCTCGTCGAGCTAGGCGCCCGCACTCGTGTCCCGATCACCTACGGAATGCTGGCCCCCTCCAGCGAAGACCACCACTGGAAGCCGGTGATCAAGCTGCTGGACGGCATCAACGCCGCGGGCGGCATCTCGTGGGGTCAGGCGCACAGTCGCTGCCTCGGCACTCTGCTGTCGTTCCGCACCACGCTGCCGTTCGACGCGCTGCCGCTGTGGCAAGAGATGCGCGCGGGCTCACGGGGCGAGCAGTGGGCAGCGCTTCGAGACCCCGAAACTCGAGCTCGGCTCGTCGACGAGGCTGAGAATGGTGACTACGGGAGGGCCCTCGGCCCGGAGGCCCGCAAGCCTGTCTGGGCGCACATCTATCCGTTGACGCGACCGTTGCCGCCGTTCTGCACGGTCGAAGAAATTGCAGCAGAACGGGGCGTGACCCCGATGAATGCATTCGTCGACTTGGCCGTGGACAGCGACTTGGAGCTGTTCTTCGTCCAGGCCATCGCCAACCAGGACCAGGATTTGGTGCTGCGACTGCTGAAGCACCCACGCGCGATCCCCACGTTCTCCGACAGCGGGGCGCATGTCACCCAGATCATGGACTCGTCGCTGCAGACCCACCTGCTGGGGCACTGGGTTCGCGACCGTCAGGAGTTCACACTGACCGACGCGGTGCGCCGCATCACGCAGCTGCCCGCGACGGCCTGGGGCTTCGATGACCGTGGCGTGCTGGCTGTCGGCAAGGCGGCCGATGTGAACGTCTTCGACCCCGAGACGGTCTCGCCCGACATGCCCGAGCTGGTGCACGACCTGCCGGCGGGTGAGCCACGCCTGCGCCAGACCGCAACCGGCTTTGCGGCCACGATCGTCAACGGTGAAGTCATCACCGAGCACGGCAAGGTGACCGGTGCCGTCCCGGGTCGCTTGCTGAGGGGCCCGCTGGCTCGCTGAGCAGCTCAGCCGGTCACTGGTTTCGGCCGCGAATCGGCCGAGTTCAGGCTCTCTCGTTTTTCTGAGACACCGGGGTTGGGGCGGTTGCCGACATACGCGCTGCCGTAGTTGGGTTCGCTGAGCCAGTCGATGCCGGCGATGGTCTCGTCGAAGCCTTGCCGTAGATCCTTCCAAGCCGCCACCAGCCGATCCTCGGCCTTGTAGTCGAAGGGATCACCCAGTCGCTGCTCGAGTGAGCCACCGCGCTCAAGCGGATTGTCTGCCAGCCACCGTGCGGGAGCTGCAAGGTCGTAAGGCAAGGACACCAGCTCAAAGCTGTGGTCGAGTTCGGCGGCGACGATCTCCGCGATCTGCGCGATCGCCAGCGCGGACGAGTCGGCCACGTTGTAGATGCCGCCGAGAGCTGCAGTGGGCGCGTCGCAGGCCAGCAGCGTGGCGTGGGCAGCGTTGCCGATCCAACCCTGGCTCTTCACCGTGAGGCCGCCGTCGGCCACGACGAGGTACGGCCGCCTGTCGAGCGCCCGTCGCACGAGGGGCCACTCGCGTGGCAGCGGCTGGCGAGGCCCGTAGAGCTGCGGGTAGCGCAGGTGGATGGCCGTGGGGTGGTGTTCAAGCACGGCTTCCTCGGTGACCCGGATCATCCGCAGCTTGCGGAATTCCTCGCCGTCGCCGATCAATGCTGCACTGTGCGGCAGCGGGACGGGCATGCCAAAGGGGAACAGATCATCTGGACTGCCGAAGCCGCGGTACACGCCGACACCGCCGATCGACACGAAGTGGTTGCAGTGTCCTGCCAGCAGCTGCGCCAGCACTCTCAGTCGCCCGTACATGACCACGGCAACGTCGAAGTCCTCGCCGCTGAGCGCTTCGCCGGTGGCCTCGCCGTCGAATGGATCGGTATGGATGTGTCGGACTTCTGGGTCGATGAGCTCGGTCTCGTGCCGCCCCGTGTGCAGGATGGTCACGTCGAAGCCGCGTTCGATGAGCCCGTTGACGACGAGCGGACCGGTGGGCCCGGTGCCTCCCACCACGAGCGCTGTTTGTCGTACGGTCACTGCGTCATTGTGTCTGTTCTTCGTGAGGTAATGCGGGTGCGCGACGTGTAGCTTCGTGGCGACCGCATTCCGCATTGACACGATGAGACCAGGGGGATCCTGTGGCAACCAAGGCTGGAGAGCGTCTGGACTTCGACGGTGGTGTGCAGGTCATCGTCACCAAGGGTGGCGAGGCTGTCATTTCCTCGTCCGCCGGTGGCGAGGGCCTGAAGGTCGGCAAGCGTTACCAGGACGAAGATTCCGGTATCGAGGTGCTCGTCACCAAGCCGGGCGCGGTGACCTTGCAGTGCGACGGCAAGGACATGGCACTGCAGGAGCCAAAGAAGACCAAGTCGGCCGACTGAGGCCGATTGAGGTCGTATCGGGGCAACCTGCGCCGGCCACCCAAGGGGGTGGTGGCATTCTGAACCGCATCGAACACACCCTGAGCGGCGGCGATCTCGACCGCGCCGCAGCGCGTGCGCTTGCCGACCTCTGTGCGTCTGTGCGCGAGGCACGCGAACCGGCCGTGCTGGTCCTGCGCAACGAACCCGGCACCGACTTCTGTTCGGGCATCAGCTTCGATCCGCTCGAACTCCAGCCCGATCCGGCAGCAGCGCTGGCAGCAGTGAGGAGTCCGGTGATCTGCGCCATCAGCGGCGCTTGCTACGGACCCGGACTCGAGTTTGCGCTGGCCAGCGATGTCCGTCTGTGCGATCAGACCGCTCGCTTTGCGATGCGCGACGCCGTCGATGGCCGGCTCCCGGCCTGGGGAGGCACGCAGCGCCTGCCTCGTGCAGTCGGGGGATCCCGGGCCAGTGCGATGTTGTTGCTGGGAAGCGAGATTGACGCACCGACGGCCCTGGAGTGGGGCCTGATAGGTGCGGTGGAAGAAGACCTCAACGGTGCTGTCGAGCGCTGGCTCGACGAGCTGGCCGGCGCAGGGCCGTTAGCACTTGAGTTTGCGAAAGAAGCCGTCCACCGGGGTTCGGAGCTTCCTCTCGCCGACGGACTCCGTCTCGAGGGCGACTTGAACCACCAATTGGCCGCCACCGACGACCGCGCCGAGGGCCTCGCCGCATTCTTCGACAAGCGCCCGCCGGACTTCGCAGGGCGTTAGCCATGCGAAGCATCAGACTCGGTGCAGGGCGTTAGCCATGCGAAGCATCAGACTCAGTGGTGGGCGATGAGCGTCTGGCTTCCACCGGGTCTGTTCGCGTACGGATCTGAATTGGCTGCGGCCATTGACAGTCGGCTGGGCCGCACGTTGGTGGGAGACGGGGAAGCGTGGATCGACCTGCCCCGCCGGCTCGGTACTGCCGACGTGCCGAGCGCCCCCGTGCCCTGGGGCAATGGCGCGCTCTGCGTCGACCTCGGGCCCGACGACGTCGAGACGTGGGAACACTTCGCCGAGGTGCACCGAGACGAGCCTGACCCCGACGCCGTCGCCGTTGCCGCGCAGGAATGGCGCCTTCCAGTCACGCCGTATCGCCGGATACCTGCGGCAGCTGTCGGCCAGGTCGCGGCCCCAACTGGCAACGAGCCAACTAGCACGACCAGCATCGACGGAGCGAAGGTGGTGGATCTGACCTCGATGTGGGCTGGCCCGCTGTGCACCGAGCTTCTCGGTCGTGCAGGTGCTGAGGTCCACAAGGTCACTTCCGCAGCCCGACCCGATGGCTTGGCGGGCACACCGATGCACGCGGAGCTGAATGCCCACAAGACCGTGGTCGACCTGGATCTGCGGCTCGCAGCAGACCGACGCTCCCTCGATCAGATGCTGGCGTCTGCCGATCTGCTGGTCACCTCGCTGTCGCCGCGGGCGCTTGCCAATCTCGACCTGCTGCCCGAGCAGCTCTGTGGGTGGCACTCGCGCTTGCGCACCATGGCAATTACTGCATTCGATCCGGGTGGGCCTGAACGCGACTGGATTGCATACGGAACGGGCGTGCATGCCGCGTCGGGTTTGGGCTGGCTGGGCGACGAGCCGCAAGCGCCCGCCTATTCCTATCCCGATCCTCTCGCCGGGCTTCAAGCTGCTGCCGCTGCGTTGGATCAGCTAGCCGGCAGCGCGCCACCACACCAGCGGGTGTCGCTCGCAGGTGCGGTCGCACCGCTTGCGGCCCGGGCAGCTTGCACCCCGACCTCCGGAGCCCGGACCGATGGGAACAGTCATGGCTGAGCGAGTCCGGCTGGTCTTCGATCACGACGGCGTTGCCACGATCACGCTGTGCCATCCGCCGCTCAACATCTACGACCTCGAGATGCGCGACGGGCTGATTGAGGCCATCACGGCAGTCCGCGACGTGCCCGATGTGCGCTGCGTGGTGCTCGCTGCCGAAGGCAAGCACTTCAGCGCCGGGGCCGACCTGTCCGAGTTCGGCACAGCCGAGTCCATCTTCGAGGCACGGCAAATCCGCTGGGACCGTGACCCGTGGCTGCCGCTTGTGAATCTGCCGGTGCCGACGCTGTGCGCGTTGCACGGCTACGCCCTCGGCTCGGGACTGGAGATGTCGCTGCTCTGCGATCTGCGCATCGCCAGCACCGATACGATCCTGGGACTGCCCGAGGTGAAGCTAGGCATGCTGCCCGCTGCAGGCGGCACTCAGAGCCTGACCGCCGCAATAGGACCGACTGCAGCGCTGCCACTGGTGCTCAGCGGACGCAGCATTGACGCCGTCGAGGCTCAGCGTCTGGGCATCGTCTGCGAGGTCGTCCCGCCCGATGACCTCGAAGGCAGGACTGTCGAGCTGGCGAGCGAGCTTGCGCGCATCAACCCGCTCACAGCACGGGCGCTCCGTCGCTGTCTTCGCGCCGCGAACGATCTTCCGCTCGAGCACGGCCTCGCCACCGAGCGTCGCTGGGCCAGCCTCGTTGCCGCTGGCGCAGACGCCTGAGGGACAGCAACTCTGCTGTGCTCTTGACTGCCGCTCATCGTCACGCCGCCTGAGCGCGCAAGGCAGCCTGCGTGGATGCCTGCTTCGGGGCGCGTGCGAGGACTCATGGGTGGTATCGCGATATCATGATCTCATGACAAGACAGACGACGGTCCGGCTGCCGGACGATCTGGCGCAGGAAGCTGAGGTCGTCGCCCGCGTTCAAGGTTCGAGTATGAATCAGCTCATCGTCGACTCGTTGCGCGCCGAGATCGGCCGGGTGCGCGCAGACGACGATTTCACTTCCACGGCGAAACGCCTGCTTGAGAGAGATCGCGAGCTGCTTGAGCGGCTCGCACGGTGACCAGGTATCTGAGCATCGCTGAGTATCTCTGGCTCGCCGAGCAGGTCACTGGAGTTCAGGCTGAAGAGCTATCCAGATCTGCCCGCATCGAATTGGCTGACTCTGCGCTGCACGCCCCGCAAGCGAGCTTCGGCGGGACGGATTTCTACCCGGACTTGATGGACAAAGCAGCGGTGCTCTGCTGGCGCTTGGCACGCAACCATCCGCTGCCAGATGGCAACAAGCGAGCAGCTTGGGCAGCACTCGTCATGTTCATCGATCTCAATGGCGGACGCTGGGATCCTGATCCACCCGATTTCGACGACGCAGAACAGACGATGCTCGCCGTGGCAGCTGGCGACATCGACGAAGAATCCCTCGCAGCATGGCTCCGTGAGGGAGTCACATTCTCCTAGGAGGGTGGTCGGGGGTGACGGAGTGGGAGATGGGCGCTGCGTCTAGCGGGAGACGACGCAGAACTCGGAGCCTTCGGGATCGGCCATGACGGTGGCGCGGAAGCCGAGGTGACCGTCAGGTTCGGTCTCGGTGTTGGCCGGCACCAGCACGGTCGCGCCGAGCGCCACCAGGCGGGTTACCTCGCTGTCCATGTCACCGGTGAACAGGTCCAGATGGGCCCGCAGTTTCGCCGTCTTGGCTTCAGGCACGCGCTGGATGGTCAGGTGGTTCAGCATCCGGCCGCCGCCCGCGTCCGACAGCGTGATGTAGGGACGGCCGTTGCCGACCCGCTGAGCAAAACCGACCGCTGCCTGCCAGAAATCGGCAGTTCGCTCCGGATCGGAGCAGTCAATCGTCACGCCCACGGCCCGCAGCGGCGAGCCGGTCTCAGTGGCGCTGTCGGTGGTATCGGGGGCCGATTCGCTCATGGCAGCGGACGCTACTGGACGCGTTCGGTGCCCTCAGCGGCGGGCTCGGCGGGATCGCACACGAATCGAATCGCGGGAATCTCGATGTCCTCAAGCGACACCGAACAGCTCACGACCCAGTACGGATCAAGCAGCCGCTGACCCCAGGCCTCGGCATCGAATGCGTCGATACGGGCGGCGAGTCGCTCCACGCGGGACGGCATGTGATGGGTTTCGACCTGGACGAGCCGCAGTCCCAACGGGGTGTGCGCCAGGTTCATCGAGCCGACCTGCTGAAGGTCGCCAACCGACAGCGGATCGGGGTCGAGGGCACTCACTGCGAGCATCGGCCCCGCGCCATTGCGACTCGCCGTGTCGTCGCTCGCCTCGCCCCTCGGGGCGACCGTCAGGTCGACGCCGTCGTAGTGGCGGCGCAACGAGACCTCGGCTTGCAGTGCGGGGAAGCCGAGTTGCGACCGCAAGCCGTCGACGGCGTCTTGGGTGGAGGCTGTGGCGCCGACACAGAACGTTCGGGCGCGGGCGCCGCTGCGGCACACGACTCGCACAAACGCGGCGCTGAACGCCCCCCACGGTGAGTTGCCGACATCCCAGGCAACGAGCGACATTGCGGGCGGCACGATGGGATGCAGTCCCGGTGGTAGGACTTCCTCGCGGGCGCTGCGCCGCAGCTCGGCGACCAGCGAGAGACCGGTGACGCCGCTCAGCGTGATGGGTTCGCTGCCGAACGATGAGATTTCCGCCGCACCTACGGCCAACTCGTCGACCGACGCGGTCCCCGAGATCATCGGCTCGCCCCGGTTGGGGTGGTTGACGAGGTGGCCGCATTCGACTGGCCGACGTCGGGAACTGTTGTGGGCGTCGTCACTGGCCGCGCCCGTTCGGCCGGGGTTTGGAACTGCGGGATGACCTCGGTCGCGAACAGCCGCAGGCTGTCGAGCACCTGTTCTTGGGGGATCATCTCCATGGCGTTGAGCAGAAAGTTGATGCCGGTCACACCGACGTCTTCCCACTGGCGAATTGTCCGCACGAGGTGGTCGGGATCGCCGATGCCGACGCCTTCGGGCAGACCCCTAGCCCTGATTATTCACGAGAATGCCGGTTCGGTGTTTTTGGGTTGTGTTTTGGTGTGTCGGGCGGGTTAGTCGGCTTGACGGGACCCGGTGGGTGTTGTTTGGTGCCGCTGGGGTGGTCGCAGGGCCGGTGTTGGACCCTGACATGGGTGTGTGGGCGCGACGGGTCGGCCGCCGCGTGAGCGGCGCTGTTGGCGGCTGGGGGTACGGGGTGCTCAGTTGGAGTGCTGGGCGGCGAGCAGGGCTTTGGCGCCGGGGTGTGCTGTGGGGAGCCGCAGCCAGGTGCGTCGGCCGGTTTCGCATACGAGCGCGGGCAGGTGCCACAGCGTCCAGCGGAGCCGTTTGGGTGCTGCGCGTTTGAGCGGTCCGGTGAGGCAGTGTGTCTGGAACCAGTGCACGAGCGCGGCGCTGATGGTGCACAGCGTTGCCCATGCGCAGTTGGCGTCCCGGGCTGTGAAGGGCATGCGCGCCAGCCCGGAGTCCTTGAGACGCGCGACGGCGTCTTCGACGTCGGCGTGCTTTCGCATGAGCTTGTCGAGCTGGGCTGGGCCGGCTTGGGCGTCGGTGAGGAATCCCCAGCAGCGGAAGTTCTCCGACGCGAACAGGCTGCGCTGCGCGCCCGGGTGGCGCGGTTCGCGTCGGATGATCAGCCGTGTGCGTGCGGGCCAGCCCGACAGGTCCACCAGATCGGTCAGCTCCGCGACGTGGGCTTTGGGATGGCGCTGGGTGGGGTTCGCCACCCCGGCGGTCCACCGTCGGGGATCGCAGCGCGCAGCCGCGATGGCGACGTCGATGCCCGCGGTGGCCCGAGCGGACATGAAAAACGTGATGTTGCGGTCCCGGCATGCTGCTGCGATGCGCGCCGAGCAGCCCCCGGCGTCGACCCGCAGCACCATCTCGCGTCCCCCCAGCGCCGCGTCGTCGCCTGCGCGGTGGACCGCCGCGTCAGCTGCGGGCAGCACCGAGACCGCCGCGTCGAGCACTTCTATGTGATCGGCGATGTCGTTCGCGGCGGCGTTGCCCGGGCGCAGCTTGGCCCACAGCGGCTCCCCGTCGCCAGTCGAGCAGATCATCGGCCCGAACCCGTACCTGCCCTTGTAATGGGGCGCAGCGCCCTGCTTGTTCTCAGAGTGGACCTCCACCAGCGTCGAGTCGATGTCGACCGCCAACGGGCCGCCGGCTCGGCGCTTCGACCACGCCTCGGCGCGTGCGGTCGCCGCGGCGCCCCACAGCGCCCCCAGTCCCGAGCCGTCGATGCCTCGCAGCGTCCGATACAGCGTCGAGTCCGACCCCACCGCCCCGAACAGGTCCCGCTGGGACCGCAGATGCTCGATATCTGTGCACGCCTCACCGCCCCCGGCCAGCACCAACAACAGATGCACCAACAACACGCCCCGGTCATGGACCGGGGCACGCTCGCCGCCCCGCGGCACCGCCGCCGACAGCGCCCCGGTCAGCCCGACGCGGTCCGCGAAACCGCCCAAAGCGAACAGTCCCGCGCCCCACGCCACCCGATCACCGCCGCCTGCCAGACGCGCATTTGCCACACTGCCAAGTTTCACCTCGGAGATGCCTCTCTGAACTGCACACTGCGTGTGTCGACAACACGCATCGTCGCAGATCAGAGGGGCTTTTCCGCGGACTCACACACCCAAACCCACCAGACTCATGAATAATCAGGGCTAGTTGTTGCCGCGAGGTAATGCGGGTGCGCGACGTGTAGCTTCGTATCGACCACATTCCGCATTGACACGATGAGACCAGGGAGATGATGTGGCGACCAAGGCTGGAGAGCGTCTGGACTTCGACGGTGGCGTGCAGGTCATCGTCACCAAGGGTGGCGAGGCTGTCATGTCCGCGTCTGCCGGCGGCGAGGGACTGAAGGTCGGCAAGCGTTACCAGGACGAAGATTCCGGTATCGAGGTGCTCGTCACCAAGCCGGGCGCGGTGACCTTGCAGTGCGACGGCAAGGACATGGCCCTCCAGGAGCCGAAGAAGACCAAGTCGGCCGACTGAGGCCGACAATCGAACGTAGGGTCGACTTGTCGGACCGACCTCTGCAGACGGCAGGCGACACTCGCCGGCCACCCGAAAGCGTGGTGGTGCCCTGAACCGCATCGAGCACACCTTGGCCGGCGGCGAACTCGACCCCGCCGCAGCACGTGCGCTGGTTCGGCTTTGCGCGTCGGTGCGCGAAGCGCGCGAGCCGGCAGTGCTGGTCGTGCGCAACGAGCCCGGCACCGACTTCTGCTCGGGCATCAGCTTCGAACCGTTCGACGTGCAACCCGATCCGGCTTCCGCGCTGGCCGCTGTGCGGGGCCCGGTCATGGGCGTCATCAGCGGCGAGTGTTCGGGCGCAGGCCTGGAGATTGCGCTGGCGTGTGATGTCCGGCTGTGCGACGCGGGCGCGAGCTTTGCTCTGCGTGACCCGCTGGACGGCCGACTCCCGTCGTGGGGAGGAACACAGCGCTTGCCTCGCGTGGTCGGGGCTTCCCGAGCGAGCGCAATGCTGCTGCTGGGGAAGTCTCTCGACGCACGGGCAGCCCTCGAATGGGGACTCGTCCACGCGGTGCCCGAAGATCTGGACGGTGCCGTGGACCAATGGCTCGACGAACTGAGCGGCGCGGGGCCGCTCGCACTGGAGTTCGCCAAGGAAGCTGTGCATCGAGGCTCGGAGCTGCCCCCCTCCGGCTCGAAGGCGACCTGAACCACCAGCTCGCCGCCACCGAAGACCGCGCCGAAGGCCTCGCCGCCTTCTTCGACAAGCGCCCGCCGGACTTCGCAGGGCGTTAGCCATGCGAAGCATCAGACTCGGTGCAGGGCGTCGGCCTTTGATGGGGGCCCGCGGGTCGGGTCCTGGCACCGAACACCCCGCAGTCCTCGCAAGCTGCGGCTGCGGGGGCCCGTTCGTTGCCACCCGACCCGCTGTGTTGATCGGTGCGCGAGTGTTGAACGCAGCGCGGGGCGTTGACCGTGAGTGATTGGCTGCCGCCGGGTCTGTTCGCCTACGGAGCTCAACTTGCCGCAGCGATTGACGGTTGGCTCGGGCGAGTGCTGGTCGGCGATGGGTCGATGTGGATCGACATGCCCCGCCGGCTCGGTACTGCTGACGTGGCGAGCGAACCGGTCCCTTGGGGCACTGGCGCGCTGTGTGTGGACCTCGGACCGGACGACACCGGGGCGTGGGAGCGGTTCACCGCGGTGCACGGGCACGAGCTTGATCCAGAAGCCGTCGCCGTCGCCGCGCAGGAGTGGCGCCTGCCGGTCACGCCGTATCGCCGGCTGCCCGTTGCGCCTGCACCCCCAGTTGGGATCCTGTCGGGCGACGAACATCGCGCCACGACCGGCGTCGACGGCGCCAGAGTGGTGGACCTCACTTCGATGTGGGCAGGCCCGCTGTGCACGGAATTGCTGGGCCGCGCAGGCGCCGAGGTCCACAAGGTCACCTCGGTTGCCCGACCCGACGGCCTGGCTGGGTCACCGATGTACGCCGAACTCAACGAACACAAGACCGTGATCGAGTTGGACCTGCGGCGGGAGACAGATCGCCGGGACTTGGACGCGCTGCTGGCATCGGCGGATCTGCTGGTGACCTCATTGTCGCCGCGGGCGCTCGCCAACCTCGATCTGCAGCCCACCCAACTTTTCCCTCGCCACTCCCGGCTGCGCTCCTTGGCGATCACCGCGTTTGAGCCGGATTCGCCGGAGCGCGACTGGATCGCCTACGGCACCGGGGTGCACGCCGCCTCGGGCCTGGGCTGGCTGAGCGACGATCCGCAGGCGCCTGCGTACTCCTACCCCGATCCGCTTGCCGGACTGCAGGCAGCGTGCGCCGCAGTGGGCCAGCTCGCGGGCGTCGCGCCCCAGCACACGCGTGTGTCGCTGGCGGGCGCAATGGCGCCGCTGGCTGGGTGGGCGGCATGCAGCCGCGCCGGAGGCGCCCTGACCACCGGCGCCTGGACCGATGGGAACTGGCATGGCTGAGCGAGTCCGGCTGGATTTCGGCCATGACGGCGTTGCCACGATCACGCTGTGCCATCCGCCGCTCAACATCTACGACCTCGAAATGCGAGACGGCCTGATTGAGGCGATCACGGCTGTGCGTGACGTCCCCGATGTGCGCTGCGTGGTACTGGCCGCCGAGGGCAAGCACTTCAGCGCTGGTGCCGACCTGTCCGAGTTCGGCACCGCGGAGTCCATCTTCGATGCCCGCCGGATTCGCTGGGATCGCGACCCGTGGCTGCTGCTGCTGAGCCTGCCGGTGCCGACGCTGTGTTCGTTGCACGGTTACGCCCTCGGCTCGGGCCTGGAGATGTCACTGCTTTGCGACCTCCGCATCGCCAGCACCGATGCGGTCCTGGGACTGCCCGAGACCAAGCTGGGCATGCTCCCCGCGGCGGGCGGCACGCAGAGCCTCACCGCGGCCATCGGACCGGGCGCCGCGCTGCCGATGGTGCTCAGCGGACGCAACGTCGATGCGGCCGAGGCGCACCGACTGGGCATCGTGTGCGAGGTCGTCCCCACAGACGATCTGGACAGCCGCACGGAAGAGCTGGCCGGCCAGCTCGCCCGCATCGACGCATAGGCCGCCCGGGCGCTGCGCCGCTGCCTGCGCACCGCGAACGACCTTCCACTGCCTGAGGGCCTGGCCGTCGAGCGCCGCTGGGCCCACTTCGTTGCCGCCCGTTCAGACGGCCAAGCACAGACGCTATAGCTGCCGGCGCACCTTTCCGTGCAGCCACTCAGCGGGAGACGACTCAGAACTCCGAGCCCTCGCGGTCAGCCACGCGTCACCAGAACGTTGGCTGATGTGGCCAGTGCGATTCTGTGAAGAACTACACTTGACGTTCAAGCCACGGGAATCTCACATGAAGGGACTTATACGCGTGGCTACACAGCTTGAGAGTCCTACGCCAAGCATTCGCGCGCTCCGCGCGATTCATCGGGTACCGTCACCGATAGAAAGCAGCCCAGCCGAACGAATCCGACTGGGCTGCCATGCCTCGAATCAGGGGTGCCATCCGACCCTCGGCATTACTAGTGCCGGGGGTCGGCTCGTCCCAAGATGGCGTGTTTCTGGTTGCCGCGCGCGGACCCAGCGGCGGTTTCGATGTCACACCCCCCTGCGACAATATGGACATGGGCAAAGCACCTGGAAGGCACTACCGCAAAGGGATCACGCTGGTGGAACTGTTCAGCCTGTTCCCCGACGAGCAGGCTGCGGAAGCATGGTTCGTGGCGTAGCGCTGGCCGGACGGGATGCGTTGCCCGCATTGCGACTCGGCGGACGTGTGCGAGCGCAAGAACCGCAAACCGCAGCCGTACAGATGCCGGACGTGCCGCAAGGATTTCTCGGTGAAGGTCGTCACGGTGATGCACGGCTCGAAGCTCAGCCTGCGGACGTGGGCCATCGCCATCTATGCGCTGACGACGAACATCAAGGGCATCTCGTCGATGAAGCTGCACCGCGATCTCGGGGTGCGGCAAGCAACGGCGTGGCATCTGCTGCATCGGCTGCGCGAAGCACTCGACGACAACGCCGGTCTGGTGTTCGACGGACCCGTGGAAGCGGACGAGACGTTCATCGGCGGCAAAGCGAAGAACATGCACGCCCACAAGCGCAAGCAGCTGACGGGACGCGGCGGGGCGGACAAGACCCCGGTTGTAGGTGTCAGGGACCGAGCGACCGGCAAGATCGCGGCACGGGTCGTGCCGAGCACCGAAGCCCCGAACCTGGTGCCGTTCGTGGAAGGTCACACCAAGCCCACCGCACACGTCTACACCGACGGGCATCGGGCGTACCAGGCGCTGTCACGCCGCCACGATGTCGTCAAGCATTCGGTCGGGGAGTACGTGCGGGGCATGGCGCACACGAACGGCATCGAGTCGCACTGGGCTTTGCTGAAGCGTGGTTTCATCGGCACCTATCACCAGATCAGCGCCAAGCACCTGCATCGCTATGTCGCGGAGTTCGCCGGACGGCACAACGTCCGCTCGTTCGACACTCACGACATGATGTCTCGCACCGTGCAAGGCATGGAAGGCAAACGGCTCCCCTACGCGACGCTGGTCGGCGAGCCAGTCGTCGGCACGGCCGTGATGTCGGACCTGTCGGAGCCGTGGTAAGCCCGAACACTCGCGCGCGTTAGGGTTGGGATATGGCCGAAGACTCAGTTCGGGAAGTCGAGCACGAATCCGATCCAGTCCCCGTCGGGGTCAAGCTCCAGTCCCTCCGCGAGTTTCTCCAGAGACTTCGCGACGCTGGCCTCGAATTCCCTCGCGTCGTATTCCAGCAGCCGCCCAGCGCTCTGTAGCTTCTCCGCTTCCGACGTCGTGTGACGACGCAGAGCTTCTCCCAACGCGCTCCGCTATTGACTATCGAGAATGATCGTTGCATATCTCAGCGCGATGGTGAGCGCGACTGCGACAGCAGTGTCGTCGGGCATCCGCGTACGATGCCAGCTCGCACCCGTCGTGCAGGACAGCCAAGGGGAGATACACAAGCCAAGCGCCTGGTAAAACGCAAGGGCCCGCCGAAGCGGGCCCTGCACCCAGCCACCGAAGCGGCTGGGGGGATATCGCCGCAGGGTATATCACCCGTGTCACAAGTTCCACGGTCGCGGCGGGAACGGCCAAGCCGCCGGCCAAACCGCCGGGTCAGACGACGCCGGTTGCCTCGAATTCACGGAACTCTGTCTCGAGCTGTGGCGACTCTTGCTGATCGTCGCCCGACGGCTGGCCGAGGATCTGCACAATGTCGGGTAGTGCGAGGCCGGCGAACGCAGCCGCGGTCGGCGGTGACATGACCCCGGTCACGACCGCTTGACGCAGCATCCGCAAGAACGACCTGGGGAAGCGTTGATTCCTCCCCAGCTACTGACATTCCTCGAGCCATGTAGCCAGCAACAACGCCGCGTGGTCGAACTCTCCCTCGTCGTACAGCACTTGGCTGGCCTGGATCATCGTCACGCACCACGCCGTTTCGGGATCAGTTCGCCGAGTCCATGTTGTTGCCGTGGCCGCTACGTTGCGGAGCTTCGACGCGAACTCAGCGTCGATCTCGCTTTGGCAGCGTTTCAGGGTGATCCTCGCCAGCCGCGGGGATTGTCGGTCTTCGCGCCAGTTGCGGTACGCCGTTTTGCATCCGGGAGACGGGATCGTGTTCGCGGCCTCTACGAGTTTGTCATGGAAGCTGGCGGTGATGTGCGGCTCGCACTCGTAGGCAGCGGTGCGGGCTGTTCGTGCGGTCTGAGCGTTCTTGTGAATCTTGTACGCAGTCAGACAGTCGTCGTATGTGCGTGTCGGCTCCGTTGTGGACACGGATTCGGGGAGCGCCGGTCGTGCAGCGTTCGCAGGCTCATCGTTGTCCGTGCAGGCGAACAGCAATATCGCGGCGATGCCGATGGCGAGTGGTCGCATGGCGGTGCCCTCCGAGCGGGAGCGTGGTGTGTGCGACCACAACCGTGCTGACCTGTCCGGAGGGAACCATGTGGCTCCCGCAAGAGGTCAGCACGCACCTTGTCGTGAGTTGTTCGGTTGTGGTCGCAGCGGCGACACTAGTGGTGTGTCGCGGTTTTGTTTAGGGCGGTTCGGGCTCGTTTGACTTTGGCGATGATCTGGTCGGCTGTCTTGGTCCATTTGAGGGGCTTGGGGTCGTGGTTCCAGTGCGCGGCCCAGTGCTCGATGACGTCTTTGAGGTGTTCGACTGATGTGAACGCTTGTGTCTTGAGGGCTTTGCGGGTCAGGATCGAGAACCAGCCTTCGACGAGGTTCGCCCAGCTGGAGCTGGTGGGTGTGAAGTGCAGGTGCCAGCGCTTGCGGCGGGGGTGGGAGAGCCAGGTGCGCACGGGCTCGGACTTGTGGGCGGAGACGTTGTCCAAGATGACGTGGACGTCGAGGTGGCGCGGGGTGTGCAGGTCGATCCATTTGAAGAACGCGAGCACGTCGGCGCCGGTGTGGCGCTTGCGGGTCTGGGTGAGGACCTCGCCGGTGGCGACGTTGAGAGCGGCGAACAGGTCGATGGTGCCGTTTCTCTTGTAGTCGTGGGTCATCGTGCGGTTGCGGCCCGGGCGCATCGGCAGCGACGGCTGGGTGCGGTCCAGCGCCTGGATCTGGGTCTTTTCGTCGAAGCTGAACACCACCGCGCGCTCGGGCCGCCATCTGGCGCGTCGACCAGCACGTCGCCGCGTCGGGCGGCTCGGCGCACAGCGTGTCGGCCACGATCGCCACCCCCTCCAACGACAAACGATCCGCATCCGACACGACAAATCCAGCAGTCATGCCCCCACCATATGCGCCCCAACCATTTCAACGACGAACCACTAGCCGCGGGTTCGTTGGCTGTCCTGAGAACGTTCGCGCGCTAACGTTTTTCCTATGGGTGTCGCAACCTCGCGTGTATGGTGTGTGTTGCAGCGGCGGTTTGGGACGCTGCGGAGAGGATCACACGATGACCGATAACGGCGCTGCGGAGCCGATCACATTGATGACTCTGCACGACTACATGGTCGGCATGAACACGGTGCTGGCAGAGCACGTTCAGCGATTGAACAATCTCGAAGGCCAGGTCAGCGAGATTCAGTCCGGCACGGCCCGCATGGAGGGTCGCATCAGCCGAGTCGGAGCGAAGCTGGATCAAGTCTTGGAACTGTTGTCGTGAGCAAGCAACGCAAGCGTGCGTCGCGGGCTGCGATGAAGGCCAGCCCCGCACCGGAGCCGGACTCCCTGCCGGTCACCCCCGAACAGCTCGCACGCGTCGTTGTCACATCGCCGCCGAAAGACGACTGGGACTACCAACGCGAAGCTGTGTAGCCACGCGTATAAGTCCCCACATGAAACACCAAGCTTGCCGCCACCGGCGGCCAATTCCAAGACTCAATCGCTGGCTAAGAAGCGTCCTAGCGATCTCGTTAGTGGCATCCGTGGCTGCCATCCCGAGTGCTAGCTCCGCGCAAACTCCTGAATCAACTGAACTGACAACTTACCGCGACGTGGCTATCTCTGTTGAGGGTCACGAACCTCAAGTGATCTGGTCCGGTGAAGTGTCGAGCTATTCAGAGAGTCACATCGATGGGTTGGTTGACGATTTCTTGGAATCGCACGGTGGCGGCACTGGCGGGTCGGCAGTTAGCGGAGCCGCGGCAGCTAGCGAAGCAACGTCCTCCGTTAGACGGGATATCGGGCTCTTCGCGTTTTAGCGTGGAGTGAGTGTGTCGAGCAGGCTCCAGTCGGGCTTTCCGGCGTAGAGCAGGACGCGGATGCGGTAGTGCTCGAAGTTGGTGATCCCGAACGACACGCGCTTGATGAGTTTCGCCAGATTGTTGGCGGCCTCGGTCGGTCCGTTGGACACGTGTGATCGGTGCCAGTTGGTGATCTGGGTCCGCCAGCGGCGCAGAGTGCGGCCGAGGCGGTTCAGCTCGGGGCTGAACGCTTCGTCTTGGAGATCGCGGGCGAGCTCGTCGAGCGCTTCGACGGCGAGCTTGCGGCTGGGGACCCGGTAGACGAGCCGCAGGGTCTCCTTCGCGTGCCACGCGTCGCGGACCTCGCCTCGTGGGTCCCCGGCGGCGAGCAGGCCGCGCAGCTTCGCATGGCCGGTGTCGGTGACGCGCTCGGCTGCGGTGAGCAGCAGCCGCCGTATCCGGTACAGCGGGTCGTGGGTGGTGCCGCGCCCGCCGGTGGTCTCGTTCTGCACGCGGCGGCGCACATCGTCGACGGTCGTGTTTGCGAGCTTGACCACATGGAACGGGTCCGCGACCTGTTTGGCGTGCGGCAGTGCCGTGCTGAACGCCTTGCGATACGGGCCCGACAGGTCCATGACCGCCCAGCGCACTCGCTTGCGCCATCGCACCGTGCGGGCACGGATCCACCTGGTCGCCCCCGCAGCGTTGCGACCAGGCACGATGTCGGCCAGCACGCCCCTTCGGGCGTCCACAACAGTGGTTCCCCAGTGCTTTCGGCGGTATCGGCCGCGTCGGAACATCAAGATCTCGTCCAGGCCCAACGCGGTGACCCCGTCGATGCGTTCTGTGTCCGCTTCGAGCAATGCCCGGCCCCACCGATGCACCGCTCTCATCACGGTGTGCCAGCCGATGCCCAGCTCGGCGGCGATCTCGCTGACGGCTCGCCCAGCACCCGTTCGGCGGGTCGCGTGCCGCGCAGCCCGAGCAGTCACCCGCGCCCTGGGCGGAGCGATCCGCGGCTCTTGGTCGGTGAACGTGCACACCGCGCACGATCCGTCGGGGCAGCGCCAGCGGCGCTTGTTCCACACCAGCCGCGCCGACCGGCCGAACGCCGGCAGGTCCGCCAGGCTCACCGAGCTCTCGCCGTGAGCCCACACCGGTCCCCCGCAGCCTCCACAGCACGGACGACCCGTCAGAGCCACCTCGATCTCCAGCGGGTCGCCCCGGCGGCCCCCGACCCCCAACACCGCCACACCAGGACCCAGACCGACGATCAACAGCAACGCACGCGTAAGGTCAACAGCCACAGGGATCCTCCCGAATCGGGGCATCGAACACCACCGATTCTGGGGGATCCCCCCCTATCCGGCCGGGACCCTCACCCAACTACTCCACGCGCAAAGACGAAGCGCCCGATATCGTTACCTGCGACAGAACTACCGACGTCAACTTTCATACCTATCCTTACCGCGAGGTGATCGGCGAAGCTTATGCAGTGTGTTTCGGCCAATTCAAGTGGGTAGTTCTAACTGGCTCGCTGAGGCTTAAGCGTCGGTGGCGAACAGACAAAGTTCTAGACGAAAGGACTGACACCGCATATTATCCATGGGAATCCATGAATGCGACACCATATGCACTGTGCGACGGCACTTCTACATCGGCGTTCCGCGCCCGAAATGAGGTGGAGATTACCTTTAATGACGGCAGGACACTACATCTGTGGCCCCATCGAGAGACTCCGTGGCACTGGTACCGTTGCAGTGTGTAGACTGGCTTATGCGTTCCGTCGCTGGTTCACAAGACACATTGTTGAGGACGACGGGTACCCTCACAAACATCTCTCGAACCATATTCGGGAAATTGCATCGTTGCCAGGGCCGACTCAGAGATTTGTGGCGCTGTGGACCGGTCAGGACGGTTTATCCGAGGAGCGATTCATCGATACCCCGACTATGGGCCTTCCCAGGAGTGACACTAGTAAATCGCTGCTGCTCTGTCCTCCCTCGTCTAACTCCTACGCTGTGCTCAGGCGCGCGCTGTATCTGGCACTTGGCAGCTTTCATGCCAATCCTGCCGGCATGCTCGTGCAGATCTGGGCCGAGACCGACGACAGATCCAATGACCCGATGCCGCCGGAAGAAGAGCCGATTGGACTCACCGCTGGAGTGCGTCGCCAGCTTGACAGCGACACATTCGCCGACGGAAAGATAGCCGTTCGCCAATACAGACAATCAGAGCCGCTGGCCGCGGTGCGAAGGTGACTCCAGTCCAATTGTAGGCAGTCGCGGATCCGGTGTTGGCTGGGTTGCCGACGCACGCGCACGGTGGGATTGGGCGGACCACCCGTCCCGTATTCGGCGTGTGAGTTCCAGCTTTCCGCTGCAATTCCGTGGTCAGCGGGAGACGACGCAGAACTCCGAGCCCTCGGGGTCAGCCATGACGGTTGCCCGGAAGCCCAAATGCCCGGCGGTCTCTTCCGCAGCGGGCACCAGCACGCTCGCGCCCAATGCCACAAGGCGCGCAACCTCGGTGCCCATGTCACCGGTGAACAGGTCCAGATGCGCGCGCAGCTTGGCTGTCTTGGCCTCGGGCACTCGCTGGATCGTCAGATGGTTCAGCATGCGGCTGCTCCCGCCGCCTTCGGACAGGGTGATGTAGGGACGGCCGTTGCCGACTCGTTTCGCGAAACCCAGAGCTGCCTGCCAGAAGTCGGCAATTCGTTCCGGGTCGGCGCAGTCGATCGTCACGCCCACTGCCCGTAGCTGCGGGCCGGTCTCAGCGGCACCGTCAGCAGCGCTGCTCGTCGTCTCGGGGGCCGATTCGCTCATGGCAGCGGAAGTTTTACTGCACCCGTTCGGTGCCCTCAGCGGTGGGCAACGCAGGATCGCAGACGAAGCCGATGGCGGGAATCTCGATGTCTTCCAGCGACACCGAGCAGCTGACGACCCAATACGGGTCCAGTAGCGATTGCCCCCAGGCGTCGGCGTCGAATGCGTCGATTCGGGCGGCCAGCCGCTCCACGCGGGACGGCACATGATGCGTCTCGACCTGGACGAGCCGCAGCCCCAGCGGGGTGCGCGCCAGGTTTATCGAGCCGACCTGTTGGAGGTCGCCAACTGACAGCGGATCGGGGTCGAGGGCACTCACTGCCAACATCGGCCCGGCGCTGTTTCGATTTGTGGTGCCGTCTCCCGCCTTGCCGATCTGGGCGACCGTCAGGTCGACGCCGTCGTAGCGGCGGCGCAACGCCACGTCGGCGCGCTGTGCGGGGAAGCCGAGTTGCGACCGCAAGCCGTCGATGGCGTCTTGCGTGGAAGCTGCGGCACCGACACAGAACGTTCGGGCGCGGGCGCCGCTGCGGCACACGACTCGCACAAACGCGGCGCTGAACGCCCCCCATGGTGAGTCGCCCACATCCCACGCAAGAAGAGACATTGCGGGCGGCACGATGGGGTGCAGTCCCGGCGGCAGGACTTCCTCGCGGGCGCTGCGCCGCAGCTCGGCGATCAGCGAGAGACCGGTGACGCCGCTCAGCGTGATGGGTTCGCTGCCGAACGATGAGATTTCCGCCGCACCGGCCGCCAACTCGTCGACCGACGCGGTCCCCGAGATCATCGGCTCGCCCCGGTTGGGGTGGTCGACGAGGTGGCCGCATTCGACTGGCCGACGTCGGGAACTGTTGTGGGCGTCGTCACTGGCTGCGCCCGTTCGGCCGGGGTTTGGAACTGCGGGATGACCTCGGTCGCGAACAATCGCAGGCTGTCGAGCACCTGTTCTTGGGGGATCATCTCCATGGCATTGAGCAGGAAGTTGATGCCGCTGACCCCGACGTCGTCCCATTTGCGGATCGTGCGTATGAGGTGGTCGGGATCGCCGATGCCTTCGGGCAGACCCTTGGCTGCACTCGGATCGTCAGCTGCAGCGGCCCCGTTGGGGGCGGCGCGGCTGCGCAGCGCAGCGCCCGCGTTGCCGAGTGTCTGGTAGGCCCTCGTCGGGTACGCCTCCCTCGTGAAGTACAGGTGCGCGTTGGACATGCTGAACGCGCCAACCATCGGAAGGCCCAGCGCGGCGGCCTGCCGGTAGTCCTCGTGGCAGTACAGGAAGTTGAGCGTGTGGACCTGGTCGTTCACGAAGCTGCCGACCGGATCGCAGTTGGCAACCCGGCGGTAGTACTCGACGGTGCGGCGCTCCTGTTCCGCGAACGGTGCGGCGCTCACGCCGAGACAGCCCAAGCCGCGCTCAGCCGCGTCCAGCTCGGTGCCGGGAGTCGTGACCGTCACCCACATCGGCGGGTGAGGCTCCTGGAACGGCTTGGGAATGACGTTGCGCGCCGGCATCTCGAAGCGCGCACCCTCCCAGCCGAAGTCGTCGCTGGTCCACATCTGCGGGATCACCCGCACGAATTCGTCCCATGTCTTCTTGGTGTCGTCCGGGTCTGCACAGAAACCGCCCAGTTCGGTCCAGGTGCTCGACCGTGCAGTCCCCAGTTCCAGGCGGCCGTTCGAGACGATGTCGAGCGCGGCGGCTCGTTCGGCGACGCGGATCGGGTTGTTCATCTCGGGCACGCATACCACTGCGCCGTGTCCCACCCGGATGCGCTGTGTCTGCGCGGCGACCGCGGTCAGGAATACCTCGGGCGCGGGGCAGTGGGAATACTCCTCCAAGAAGTGGTGCTCCACTGCCCAGACGTGGTCGAAGCCCAGCTCGTCGGCCAGCCGGCACTGCTCCAGAGCGTTGTGGTACGTCAACCACTCATTGGCTCGGCTGAACGGGCGCGGCACCGACAGCTCGTAGAAGATCCCGAACTTCATCGCGCAGTTCTAGCCCAGCGCAGCGCACTGGCGACGGGGCGTCGCCGTTTCAGGCTTGCTTCGGACGAACGAAGCTGATGCTCGGCGCACACAGGAAGATCTCTCTTGACGTGATCAGGAGGCTTACGGTGGCAGGACGGTGAAGCCCAAGCACCTGCGGGCGATGCTGGTCGAGAGGGTGGGGCTGACCGAGGACGAGATCGAGGCGTTACTCTGAATTTCCCAATGGAGGGCATGACATGGCGCAGGTCGTGATCACCAGAGACGATGACGGCAGCGGAGATTGGCTAGCCGAAGGGGACATCGGTGAATCCGCGTATTTCGCCAACGCCTCCACGCTCGCTGAACTTGAGGCATTGATTCAGCAAGCCGGAGAATTGCTCGGCGCCGACCCAGAGGTTGTCGTCTTGCCGGAAACCACCGTCGACACCGTCACAGCCTGACCACCACGATCCTCCCCAACTCACCCGTAACCGGTCCCAGCCCGACCGGGCTCGCCAAGGGCGATTACGTCAGCTTCGTGCGGGACTGGTCAAGCACCACTGCGGAGACCGCGAACATCACTACCGCCATCCCGACGAACTGCCACAGCGACACCTGATCGCGCAAGAACGCCCAGGCCATCAGCGTGCTGGTGATGGGGATCGCCAGCGTCATCGTGGAGCCCAGCCACGACGGGATCCGCACGAGCGACCAGTTCATCAGCCTGAGACGAGCGACACCGCCATCGGCGCGACGACCGCCACAAGGATCGACACGCCGAACGAGACGACGATGCCCACCAGCCACCGAAACTGGCTCTTCGCCTCGGCCCGATCAGACGCACGCTCGGCCGCCCGCTCGGCACGGTCAGCCGCACGCTCGGCCACCCGCTCGGCACGGTCTGCGTCACGCAAAGCCGTCGCCTCGCCACGGTCTGCTTCGCGCAGGTCGGCCAAGCGCACGACGGCTGTCTCGACCCGCTGCACGTCGGTCTCGAGCCGCCGTATGTCGTTCTTCGTGGCCAACTCGTCCAGCGGCACGGTACTCAAGCGGGACACGACGTACTCCGCGAGCCGCTCGTCGGTCTCCTCACAGAGCCAATCGTAGAGACGGGATCGATCCCCTTCAAACATGGACGCCTCCGATCCGGCGGGCACCGAACCACCGGCCGCGCACTGTAGCCAGCGACCCAGCCGCAGCGAAATGAATTTCATTGCCTTCCATGCGGCTACACAAGCTGCTCGCCAACAGTCCCTCACGCTCTCAGGGGTCGCATCGTCTCGCTGTTGACGTACGGGTGGGGAAGTGCGCTTGTGCTCGGCTCGATTCTTCGCCGTGCAGCGCAGCGTAAAGGCTCAGGTCAGGCAAGCCAGTTCATGAATGCCAAAAGAAGGGAGATCAAGACGATGACGAAGACGATGGCTACGAGCGCGTCGCCAACCCGGTGAAGTGCCCTGCTCACGCGCCGCCAGGACCGCATCGTCAGCACGGTAGTCGGCTTGACAGAACGGGTCACCAAGGTCCTGAGACGGTACCGGCAGGTCCGCTAGCGATCCGATCGGCGTAGCGGTTGGGATGGAGTTCCTTGGGATTCGGGTGCGTTCGTTGCTGCCAGCGAACAGCACTAGCAGGGTGCTGAAAGAGTCGATTTTCGGGTGGTTGCCGAACGCGAACCCGCAGGTCAGGGGAGTGCACTTCCGGCCAAACCTGCATATTTCAGCATCCTGCTAGCGGCGCGTGACGGTCCGTAAACTCGATGTATGGGACGAACACCCGCATTCATCGTCCTAGCTGCCGTCACGGCAGGGATCATGACCGGGTGCCGGGACCGACAGTGCGACGAGCTGAGTAATGCTTACAAGGCCGCCAGCTACGCTTGGGAGGCAGGCCCCATTCGCCCGTACCTGATCCGACCGGGGGAGTCGAGCGCGGAGCATCTGGCACGCATTTCCCCCGACGGCGGCCCGTACCTAAGCGAAGAAGAGCTTGCCTCGGAGTCGCTGAGGCTGCATAAGGAACTGAACGCTGCCCGCGACGCCTACCGGACGGCTTGCCGCTGAGAAGCTGGCGGCTCGCGCGTGTTCGACGCGCACCATCCAGCGAGAGCCCGACCCTGAGTCGAACGCAGATGAGCCGCGTCAACAGCCTCTGTGGTCATTACACGCGTGTCACCGTTCGGCGGGTGGCCTACTCCGAGCAAACGGTGTCTACGCCTGAGTTCATCTGAACTGGGCTTCTCGGAAGCCGACCAGGAGGTTGACAGGTGCGAAGCGGGGTCAGATGTCGATGTGGTACAGCTCGGCCGCGTTGGCAGACATGATGCGCTCGACGTCGTCGAGGGGGATGCCCTCGAGGGCTCTGGCCAAGTCGTGGTCGTCTCGTGGGTACAGGCAGGTGGGGTGCGGGAAGTCGGTCTCGAACATCAGCGACTGTGCGCCGACGTAGTCCACCGTCGGCTTCACGGTGGACCGCTCGAACCAGAAGCAGCCGTAGAACTGCCGGCGGAAGTACTCCGAGGGCAGCATCGAGAGTTCCGCCAGCTCGTTCGGCGCCGTCTCAGCCATCTGGTGTTCGAGTACCTCCAGGAAGAACGGCAGCCAGTCGACGCCGCTCTCGACGGAGACGAACTTCGCGTCCGGGAAGCGCTCGGGCACGCCGGAATAGATCATGTTGCCCACGACCCGGGCGTTGCCCATGAACAGATTCGCGGAGCCCACTGCCAGGCGCCGCTCGGGCCCGAACGACGGCCACGGCGCCTTGCCGTAGTAGTCGAGGTTCCTTGGGGAAAGGCGTTCTGCCCGTACTCTGGGCAACGTCAGCACTTGGACTGCGCCGTGTCGGTGTCCGGTACGCCTCGAAGCGGCGGCAACGAGGCGCGTGGACTGCGAAGGCGTATCCGGTGGTGCCAGAGAATCGGCGAGGGGCCATGACTCAGCGACCTTCGACGGAACGCAGCCCGGTCCATCACTTCGTGCTGGTCACCGACGGGCTTGACTTGCTCGACGGCGACAATCTCGAAACGCTCTACGAGGCGGGTTGCACCGATGCCAGCATCGGCCACCGCACCGTCGAGTTCGACCGCGAAGCCCCGACTCGCTGGGATGCCATCCAGCAGGCAATACGAGACGTGGGCGCGGTCTCCGGATTGCGGGTCGTCGACGTCCGCGACAGCATGGACGCCATACCCGCTGCGCCGACAGATCACGCGCTTGCGTAACACTCACGGCCGGTTGCGCTCCCGACGGAGGGCATGACATGGCACAGGTCGTAATCGCGGGTTGGCGACCGACGCGCGGGCGATGACGGTCGAGGTCATTCCCCATGAACAGGGTCCCGTCCGGAATGGCGCCACGCCCCCCTTGTGGCTGCTGGACTCCTCAGGCGTTCAGAGCATCCAGCAGCGTGAACACGCCGGAGGAGGGGTTGTCGTTGGGAAGGAAGCGTCCGTTGGCGCTGTGACGCTCGGCGAGGCGACGAGCATGGTCTGCTGCATCTTGGCGCATTGGCAGGTAGAGGCTGCCGTCCACCCGCTTGCCGTTTGTCCCGTCAAGCAGCTGCCGCCGATTGACGGCTTGGGCGGTGGTCATGGGCTGGGACACTCGCTGCCAGTGGAAGATGAGCCACGCTTCGAAGCACGGATTCGAGATGGCCACGTCGATGTCGCTGTTTCTGGCGAAGCTCACCGCGCGCATGAGCGAGGGGTGAGGTCGCGGTTGCTCTACGTCGAAGACGCACCAGACGGAGTCGAAGCCCTCGCCGCCGCGCTGGTTCCGCCTCGGTGCTCGTGCGGCACCGGTGACGATTTTGATGGGTGTTCGCCCGCTCAGGGACGGGTCGATCTGAATGTCAAAGCGCTGACGCACATGCGGCAGTTCGGCGATCGCGGCGAGGTAGTCGGGCTCGGTGCGACGGCCTTCGGTCATGATGAGTACCGATGACTTCGGCCGTCGTGTAGTGCGCTTGCGGCGATCGAGACCGCCGGTTCGTCCCGCGGACCTGAGGGGCTGCGCTGTCACGAGGCCATGCGCTCGTCTGCGGGCGTGCCCTCGGGGTCATCGTCGATCTCTGGCACGTCGAGCATCCGATAGAGCGCCGCCTGGTCGGCGCTCGGCACAGCGCCGAAGCGACCCTGAAGGTAGGCACGCTCGAGATTGAGCGACTTGCGGACCCGTTCACCCTCAAAGTCTGCGAGCGCATACAACGTGGTTGCCCCGGTGGCGTCCTTGTCGGTCAGCCAGACCTCGTCGCGGTTGAGCGTGCCGAGCAGCGACGTGTCGTGCGTGGTGAAGATGAGCTGCGCGCCCAACGGGTTGGTCACTGGGTCTCGGAAGGCTTCCAGTACCCGCTTGGTGATCCGCGGGTGCAGGCTGGCGTCCAGTTCGTCGATGAGGAGGGTTCCGCCGAAGCGCAGCTGCCACAGAACGGCACCGAGACTTTCGAACCAGCGCTGCGTGCCCTGCGATTCTTCCTCGAGACTGAATTCGGCGGTGCTGTCGCCTGAGCGATGCCGAAAGCGCAACTGGCGTCCGCTGGCATCCTCAGCTGTGTCGTGCCATGACTGATGCCATGTCGCCCCGCAGATGGATGGGTCAGCCAGTTGCATCAGGTGCAATGCGGTCGCCCGGAGGTTCGGATCACGTTGAGGTGGCTCACGATCAGGCTGGCCCGCCTCAGACGGCCACATGACCTCCCGCTGGTCGGCTTGGGCTCCGAGCTCGTAGTCGTCGCCGAAGAGGTCTGTCACGGAGTATCCCAACAAGGCATGTTGGCGACCCTTGACATCAGCTGCCAGAGTCCCCGCATTCATCCTGCGAATCGCATTGCAGGCGATGCGGATGTCAGCGGCACCCAGCCTCCAGCCAGCCGAGAGCACGAGCGTGGTCGGCGTCAGCAGTTCGCGGATGCCGCGCACACGCTCGGTGCCACGCCGAAACGTCGTCGCGATGCCCTCGCGTTCGAAGATGCGGCGGCGGCGTCGTTCCGGAAAGCTGTATAAGGCCTCGAACTCCACCTGGTCGTCGCCAACGGCCAGGTGGTACTGGTAGCGCACACCTTGTACCAGCACATCGATACGGAACTCTGAGGGCAAATCGGGGCCTTGCCCATATCGGTGCGCATCCCGCGGCACGCCCGGGCCCCACTCCCACCAAACACGCTCGATTGAGTCGACGAGCCACGCAATGGCAGACAGAACGTTCGACTTCCCGGACGCGTTGGCGCCGTAGATCCCTGCGGTCGTCAAGACGTGCCTGCCGAGCCGCTCGTGCCAGCGCGCCCCAGGCCGATCCTCGTCAATGGCGATCATCGAGAGTTCGACCGGCTCCAGGATGGAACGGTGGTTGGAGACCTCAACGCTGATGAGCACGCCACTCTCCTTGCCGATCGCTGCACTCTCAGGTAGAAATCCGTCGAGTGAATGCAGGTTAGCTGCCGAAATTGTCGCTGACGAGCGTCGCCGCGGAGGATTGGCGCGCCGCATTGCCGCCGGCCATGCTGTGGTCGCCGTGTGTAGACAACAGTTGTCAACGCAGGCAGACTGGCGGGGTGAGCCGGAACACCATGAGCTTTGCGCTTCCCCCCTCGATGCGGAGTTACATCGACGAGCGGGTGCGGGGCGGCGAGTACGGCAACACCAGCGAGTACCTGCGTGACCTCATCCGGCGCGATCAGCAGGCCGAGGAGGCACGTCGCTTCCGCATGCTGATCGCTGAGGGGCTCGAGTCGGGTGAGGGTCGCCCATTGACGTCCGAGGTCGTCGACGAATTGCGTGCGCGGGCGCTCGGCCGAGCCGTGTGACAGACGTCCGGCATCGATGGCCTGCGGTCCCGTCGGCTGGCGCGTTTTTCGTGCGGCTGGTTCTACTTCGAGCGGGGTGACTGGGTCGATGTGGTCAGTCTCCTCGCCTGGGCGCAAGGCCTCGAAACGATCCTGGGCGACCTGAACCAAGACCGATGAGACGCAAGTTGTCGCCGTCGGGCAGCACCGTGAGCGTGCTCACGTCAGCGTTGCCACGAGAATCAAGCCACTGGCCCGATCAGTGGCGGTATCGTCGTCCTCAGTGTGGCCGGATGATGGCCGTACACTGTCGAGCACGGTGGAGCGGGACGGGAGCGGGCGCCATGGCAGACACAGTGAACCGGGTGCGGAGCGCACGCCTCGAGGTGCGCATGACGCCCGACGAGCGTCGGCTCATCGACGAGGCGGTGGCCGCCACGGGTGTGCTGCTGAGCGATTTCGTGTTGAGCAGCCTTTGCATCGCGGCTCATGATGCGCTGGTGGACCGGACTGAATTTGCGCTCGATGACGACGGTCGTCGTGCGTGGGACGAGCTGAACCGGCGGCCTGCCGTCGAACTCGTCGGCTTGCAGTCGCTCATGTCCCGCTCGTCGCCGTTCGTCGAAGAGTGACGACCGGGTACCGGTCGCCTCGCCTGCTGGAATCTGCGGACGACGTTTCGGGCTTCGCCTGCCGATCCGCTGCGCAGACGCGCTGGCTTCGACGGTTTGGCCGCCAGGCCCATGCGACCGGCACGACACGGGTGTTCGTGGTCACGCCCGCCGACCGCGTCGAGGTGGTCGCTTACTACGCCTGGTGCATGGCGAGCATTTCCCCCAGCGACGCGCCCGACAGGCTGCGCGCCGGTGCCGGGAAGTATCCGCAGCCGGTCGCATTGCTCGCGCGGCTCGGCGTGTCGACCAGCCACGAAGGGCAGGGGCTGGGGGCAGGACTCTTGGCAGACGTCATGAGGCGAGCGTCGGCTGCGGGACGAGCTATCGGCTGCAGGGGCCTGCTGATTCACACCGAATCCGACGACGCCCGAGCCTTCTACCTGCATCTGATCCCGGAGTTCGAGCCGTCCCCGACTGACCCCCTGCATCTGCTCCTGATGATGAAGGACATCCGCCGCACGGGTTCTGCGTCGGGATAGGTGGCGATCAGGTGGAGGTCGCCGCCTGTGGCACGCACGAACGAGCGCAGCGTCGACAGCAGCGCGACGGGCCTGTGCCTGGCGCTGGCTGTGGCCGGCAAAGGCGCCCTACGCATCGAGGCCGCCAGTTTGTCCCACGGGCCTGCGGGGCTGCGGTGGCAACGAGGCGGGTTGCACTGATGCCAGCATCGGCCACCGCACTGTCGAGTTCGACCGCGAAGCCCCGACACGCTGGGACGCCATCCAGCAGGCAATTCGAGACGTGAGCGCGGTCTCCGGATTGCGGGTCGTCGACGTCCGCGACAGCATGGACGCCATCCCCGCCGCACCGACAGATCACGCGCTTGCGTAACACTCACGGCCGGTTGCGCTCCCGCCGTCTCGCCACGCGGCATGCGTCTCCTTAGCCTGAATCCACCGATGGGACTGTCGGAATTTTTGTGTAACCGGCCGTGATGGTGTTCATCGGATGTGGTCGGCGATGCGGTCGCCGTAGTGGACGGTCAGTGTGTTCAGGATGGTTGTCCAGCCGTTGGTCTTTGCGGTCAGGTTGGTTCGGTTCTTGGGTTTGGCGGTGGCGACAAGGTAGAGGATCTTCATTGCTGCTTGTTCGTTGGGGGAGTGTCCTCGATGGCGCACTGCCCTGCGGAAGCGGGCGTTGAGGCTCTCGACGGCGTTGGTGGTGCAGACGACGCGGCGCAGCTCGGGCGGGAACTCCAGGAACGGGACGAACTCGTCCCAGGCCTGGCGCCAGGAGCCGATCATGGCGGGGTAGGTGCCTTCCCAGTCGCCGGCGAAGGCCTCGAAGCGTGCCTCGGCGGCCTCGACGGTGGAAGACGTGTAGATGTCGCGCGTGGCCTTGGTGATGGGCCCCCAGTGCTTGGTGGATGCGTAGCGCAGGCTGTTGGCGCCATGTGCACCGCGCAGGTGGGCACCGTCGCGTCGGGCCAGGTCGCCCGGATCGAGGAAGGCAGTCCTTTGAGTCCGTCGCAGCACACGATCAGCGCGTCGGCCAGACCCCGGTTGCGCAGCTCGGTGAGCATCGTCGCCCATTGTTTGGCGCCCTCGCCGCCGGCGGGGCCCAGCCACAGGCCCAGCACGTCGCGTTCGCCTTGAAGATCCACGCCGATGGCGACATACACGGGCCGGTTGGCGACCTGGGAGTCGCGGACCTTGATCACGATCGCGTCGATCAAAAGCACCGCGTGCACCGCGTCGAGGGGCCGGTTCTGCCACACCGCCATGTCCGCGACGATCCCCTCGGTGATCTACCGGGATCGTCTCCCGGCTCACCGAGGTGTCATAGATCTCTTCAAGATGCGCCCCGATCTCTCCGGTGGTGAGCCCCTTCGCGTACAGCGAGATCACATTGCCCGACAGCCCGTCGAGACGGCGCCGATGCTTGGGCACCGTCACCGGGCAGAAGGACCCCGCACGGTCACGAGGCACCCGCAGATCGACCTCGCCGATCTCGGTGGTCACCCGCTTGGGGGTCGACCCATTACGAGAGTTCGGGGTCCCGCGGCCCTCGACCGCATGACGCTCATAGCCCAGATGCTCAGTCATCTCGACCTCGAGACCGGTCCGGGGGCACCTGGCGCACCAGCCCGGTCAACAAGCCGCCGTCGCCGGTCAGCTCCACGCCCTCGGCGCGTGCCTGGGCCACCAGCCGCTCGGCCCAGTCGGCCATCGCTGCCTCGCCGGCAGCTTCGCTCACCGGCACAGCCGGCATGTCATGATCAGTCACAGACATGATCCTTCCCAGCCCACAGCCCACAGCTGCGGACCCTCAGATCACGCCCGATACACAAACTTTCTGACAGGCCCCCCACCGGGCAGGTCATCGACATCTTCGACGGCCGCAACGCCGCTGACCTGCACAGATGGCTCGAACAGCAGCCCGCCGGGTGGCTAGCGGCCATCGAGGTCGTGTGCTGTGACCCCCACGAGGGCTACCGCAGCGGCATCACACGCGCACGCCGCGACACGCACCTGAGCGACAGCGTGAAGATCGCAGCCGACGCGTTCGGGATCGTGCGCCTCGCGAACCAGGCGCTCGACGGCGCCCGCCGACGCGTCCACAACGAGACCACCGGGCGCCGAGGCCGCAAACGCGACCCGCTCTACCATGCTCGCAAGCTGCTGCTGATGGGCGCGGAACGGCTCGACGCCGCCGGGTGGGACAAGATGCTCGCAGCGCTCGACGCAGCCGACCCCGCAGACGAGATCCGCGAGTGCTGGGTCGCCAAAGAACACGTCCGCGACATCTTCCGCGCCGACGATCCCCTCGACGCGCAACAGCATCTCGACGAAGCGATCGCCTGGTGCGAGCACCCCAGCGCCCCGCCCGAACTCGCCACCCTGGCCCGCACGCTGCGCCGCTGGCACACCGAGATCGCAACCGCCGTGCGCACCCGCACCAGCAACGCCCGCACCGAAGCAGCCAACGCACGAATCAAAGACGTCAAACGCTCAGCACGCGGCTTCCGCAACCTTCACAACTACCGGCTCCGCATACTGCTCGCCGCCGGCCGCCAACCATGCCAAACTCAACCCGTCACTCCAATCCGAACCCGACGTCCCAGCTTGGTTGCGTAGAGCCAGTTGACCGGCATCGCGAGGTCCGAGCAGACCTGCCAGACCGGGTCCCAGTGGGGCATCGCCATGTCGGGCAGCCCGGCTTCCTCGGGGTTCGAGCAGGTCACGATGCCCCGTAGCCCGTTGGCGTGGCAGCGCTCGATCTCGCGCACCGCAGCGTCGAGGTCCCACCAGGGCAGCAGCGCCATGCCGAACACTCGCTGGTTCGTGGCGTCCTGGAACTCGGCGAGAGCGTCGTTGTAGATCTCGACCGAGATGAGCCGCAGGGCGTCGTCGGGCGACTTCAGGAAGTTCTGATTCCCGAAACCGGCGACGTTCGGGTACATGATCTGAGCGGCGAGGCCGAGCTCGTCGAGCATCTCGACCCGAGCCTGCGCGTCGTAGCTGGCACGGTGCACCATCTCGTTGTCGAAGTCGAAGAACACCGTTCTAGCCCAGCACCGCCCAACCATGACGGTCGAGGCGACACCGAACTAACAGCGTTTCGTTCTGCTTGCCGTCAGGTCAGGGGGCGAGAGCGGTGATGGGGGCCACGGCGATGCCGTCGGGGCGTTCGTAGGCGTAGCCGGTGGCGGTGATGACGGCGAGCCGGGCGAGCGGTCCGGTGCGGGACTGGTCGATCCTGTCTCGGAGCCGCAACAGGCTCTTCGCGGCGTGGTCGATGGCCTGCGCGCCGCCGAGCTTGACCTCGAGTGCAGCCCAGCGTCCGTCGGGGTGCTCGACGATGGCGTCGGCTTCGAGGTGGTGGCTGTCGCGGTAGTGCGACAGCGCGCAGCGGTTGGCTTGGGCGTACACCAGCAAGTCCCGCAGCACCAGCGATTCGAAGAACCGCCCGGCGAAGGCGAGATCGGCCAGCAGATGATCAGTGCCGATGCCGAGCGCGGCGGCGGTGAGCGAGGGATCGCACAGCATGAGCTTGGGCGAGCGGCGCGCTTGGGCCCGCGAGGCGATGTGGGGCCGCCATGCAGGTATCTCCTCCACCACGAACAGGCGGGCGAGCGCGGCCAGGTAGCCGGCCACGGTGCGACGCTCGACCGGCGGCTCGCCAGGCGCCGCGGTGTCGGCAGCGAGCACCGTGTGGCGGACCTCGGTGGCCACGTTGCGGGCGACCGAATTCAGCAGCCGGCCGACGCGCACCGGGTCGCGCTGAACCCCGTCCACACGCGACACGTCGGTGCGGCTGATCTCGCCCAGGTAGGCGCTGTGCGCCCGAACAGCGAGGTCGAGGTCTGCGTCGAGCATCTGCGGCCAGCCGCCCCGACACCCCAGCGCGAGCACGTCGGTGAGTTCATGCCCGGCGTCGGCGGCGCGGCACGGCTCGTCTTCCAGCAGCCCGTGCAGCGACACTGCGCCGCTTGAGTCGCCGCTTTCGTGCAGGCTCATCGGGCGCATCCGTACCCGCATCACCCGACCCGCCCCCGAATGGCGGGTGACGTCATCTGGCGGGTCAGCCGAACCGGTCAGGATGAACTGGCCGGGCTGGCCCCGCGCATCGCATGCTCTGCGCATCGCGTTCCAGATCCCCGGGGCGAGCTGCCACTCATCCACCAGACGCGGCGTCGGCCCGTCGAGCAGCGCCGCTGCGCTCATCCCTGCCGCGAGCGACGAGTCGACGCTCTCATCGACGAACACGGCGCTGCCGGCGAACCGCCGGCCCGTCCACGTCTTGCCGCACGCACGCGGCCCCTCCACCACCACCGCAGGCATCACCCGCAGCGCCGTGCGCAGTTCCTCGTCCACCACGCGAGGCCGGTAACCGTCCGGTGCCAAGTCGACGGCATCCCCGACAACGCTCATACATGCCTCCTGACTGTCGCACACAGATGATAGGCCAACAAAGTGGCAGTTCATAAGCCAATAAAGTGGCAGATGGCACGCAGATGAAGCCCAAACCCTCGCGGTGCAGTGCGAGTACTCCTTGAGGAAGGGGCGATCCACGGCCCAGACGTGGTCGAACCCCAGCTCGACGGCCGTCCGGGGGCCTCGAAGCGGCGGCAACGAGGCGCGTAGGGTGCGAGGGCGCACGGCGGTGCCAGAGAATCGGCGAGGGGCCATGACTGAGCGACCTTCGACGGAACGCAACCCGGTCCATCACTTCGTGCTGGTCACCGACGGGCTTGACCTGCTCGACGACGACAATCTCGAAACGCTCTACGAGGCGGGTTGCAACGATGCCACCATCGGCCACCGCACTGTCGAGTTCGACCGCGAAGCCCCGACTCGCTGGGATGCCATCCAGCAGGCAATTCGACACGTGAGCGCGGTCTCCGGATTGCGGGTCGTCGACGTCCGCGACAGCATGGATGCCATCCCCGCCGCACCGACAGATCACGCGCTTGCATGACACTCACGGCCGGTTGCGCTCCCGCCGTCTCGCCACGCGGCATGCGTCTCCTTAGAGCCGTTGCTGACCTTTCAGGTTGTATTGCGCTGACTAGTGTGGTCATATGAGTGCTGGCGCAGTGTCCGTTTCGGAGTTGAAGGCGAATCTGTCGCGCTATCTGCGCGAAGTGCGACGAGGCGGCGAGATACAGGTGACTGATCGCGGCACGCCGGTCGCAAGGCTCGTGCCGCCCGCTGAGCCCGAGGACGAGCACCTGAGCCGTTTGATCACCTCGGGTGTGCTGCGGGCGGGACACGGAGATGCCGCGGACATGCTCGACGAGCCTCCCTTGCAGGTCCCGACCAGCCTCACCGAGGCGTTGGCCGCCGAGAGAGAGGATCGTGTGTGAGGTACTGGGACACCTCGGCGCTGGTGCCGCTCTTGTTTGGCGAAGCGACGTCTGAGGTGGTGCGGTCGTGGCTGGGCGAGGACAGTGTCATCGCAACGTGGGCATGGACGCGTGTCGAGATCGCAAGCGCCGTGGAGCGGCGAACGCGTGAGGGCGATCTCTCGCGGGAGCAGCGCCGCGCCATCATGAGCCGCTTGGACGGGTTCAGCGCTACATGGCACGAAGTGGTCGAGGTGCTGGCCGTGCGGTCGCGTGCGACCTCGGTGCTGGCACGGCATCCGCTTCGCGCTGCCGACGCCGCCCAGCTCGGCGCCGCATTGCATGTTCAAGACCAACTCGGTGCTCCGTTGCAGTTCGTGAGCCTGGACCAACGCCTCACCGAAGCAGCCGAACGCGAAGGACTCGCCCTTGTGTCCACCTGACCGGCCAACGGGGGGAAGCGCCACAGGGGGAGGCACCTGATTTGGGTCCGTGTGGCGTGGATCCGATAGTCGGTCCAGTCGCGACCGCACACACTTCCTGCTCGCCGGAGCGTCAGCCGTGTGCGAGGTGGTGTCTCATGGCTCGGCGGACTCCGGCACGGCGCTGCGCATCGGTGAGTTGTTCCTGTGGTGAGGTGCCTGATTCGTCAGGGGACCGGACCCATTCGTGGAACGCCGCCATAGATTCCTCTCGCCCGGCACCGCGCTGGATCGCCCGAGTCACCCACTCTTCTTCCAGCTCGGCTTCTTCGAAGACTGGCGCGGTGGCTTCGGCCAGTCGATGAGTAGGCACGAGAAACCGTGTGAGGTACCAGATAAAGCGCTGCTGCAGCAGGTGGATGCCGTACGGCGACAGACTGGCGATGCGCTTGGTGGGCAACAACGATGCCGATTCCACAAGTCCCATTTGCTCGAAGCGGGCCGCGTAGTGCCCACCGTCGAGTTCGGGCAGCGGCATCACCTTGAAGTGTCCGTCTTGCCACTTCCGCAGCGAGATCTGCTGGCTCGCGGCGACACGTGCAACATGCAGCCGCGGATTCAGCCGGACACCGTCCGCGCGCATCGAGCAGGGATGGGTCAGCACGATGCCAAGTCCCTCGGATTCTGGTGATAGCCCGGGAACGGTGATCCCATCGAAAACGTCACCGGTCATGAACGGCCGCGCCTGCTCCACTTCCGCAGGCGAGGACGCGAGGTACAGGTCAGACGGTGAGCCAGGGGCTTCGAGCGCTTCGGCTGACAAGCGAGGCGGCCTAGCTGTCCGAACCGGTGAGTCGCAGGCCCGGCAGACCGTCTGCGGCGGTGAACACCTCCACATCGGAGCGGTACCGGGCGCGCCAGTCGGGTTCGAACTCGTCCAAGACCCGCTCAGGGTCGCCAGGCTGCTCGCGGGCCAGTGCGAGAACGAGATCGAATCGCTCAGACGCCATCAAGTCGAGTCCGGTGAGCGGCGCATCGGGGTGCAATGGTGTTTCGAGCCATCCTGCGACGTCAGCGATGATGTAGCGCTCCGCTGCTATCTCGCAGAGCGCGACGATCCGGGCGACGCGCTGACGGTTGTCGCCGGTGGCTGACTCGCCTCGCCGCCACTTGCGCACGGCAGGGACCGACACTCCGGCGATCTTGGCGATATCCCGCCACGACAAGCCCAGCGTGCTCAGCCGGTCCAGCAGCGCCGGCAGGTGTTCCCGAGCGTGACGCACCGCCAGCGAGCGCAGTTCCTCGTCGAGGCTGTCCGAATGCAGCTGCCCGATGGACTCGTGAAGGTCCCGAGAATCGTGGACCAACAACTCGCTGCGGTTGCGCAAGCAGCCGATGTCGTCCACGACATCCTGAATTGTTCTGGTCCGTTCCAAGCGGGGCGGGGCATGGCCGACCGACGCGCCCGTGGGTGCGTCATCAATGCGGCGGATTGTGCTCATGTCGGGTCCTTGGTGTGCTGATCGAACACTTCTGCGCGGAGTCTGTCGGTGACGGCAATCTTGAAGAAGTCGCTCGCCGCCTGATGCACTTGATCGCAAAGTTTCAGGATGCAGCCCGCCGCAAACTCGGGGATCTCATCGTCGCCACTCCAGAACGCATCGGAGTCAAGCAGGAAATACGGCCCGGCGGGTGCGACCGACTTGCGACGGGTCGGTCCCTGCGGGTCCACGGCGTAGCCCTCCTGGGGCCCGTAGCGCACAGTCAACGCGCAAGAAGCTTCTGTCTGATACTGGATGAGGCCCTGCCACGTCGTCGGATTCATCCCGTCTGGCCTCAGGTCCGCGGAGGCCGCTGCCAGCAGGCGCGGGTTGATGTAACCGTCCCAGTCGTCGGGCCCACCGCCGGCGCCCGGCGCCCGAATCTCGTCGATGTACCGCAGGCCGATCCGCAACAGGCCATCAGGCGCACAGATGCGCTCTAGTGCCTCGGTGACCTGCTTCGCCAGCGGCCGAAAGTGCTCAGCCCACCCCCCGTAGACGGTGGTCTCCAAGACCAGTGCGTCGCGCCTCACCACCAACGCGGTCGCCTGGTCACTGGCGCAGAACCTCGGCGACGAGCGCTGCTCCACCTGCGGCGGCATCGAAGCATCGATGGGCACACCGATCTGGTGCTCAATCTGCGGCGCCATAACCGGCAAGCTGTCGCGCACAGCCTCCTTCATTGCGGCCACGGCAGCATCGGTCAGGCCACCCGCAATTTCGGGGTACCGAATCTCCAGCACGGTCAAGACGAGCGGCGGGTTCCGGAACGGCGGCGTGCTACCGGCGCGATGGTCTGCGATTACCAAAAGTGTAACCAAATGTGTTACACATCCGCGCCGCGAGCACCTGCAAGGAAGGCTGGCCTGACCCCACCGAGCCCAGCAGCCACAAGCTTGCGGATGCGGGAACGCTCAGAAGGCGACGACGCCAAGGGCGAGCGCGACTCTTGCTGCCCCGCCGTACTTGGGATGAGCTGATCTGGCGGCCGGTGTGACGGGTGATGCCCTCCCGGCCGATCAACTGGTGGCTGATGTCGGAGCGGCCGGCTCGGCTGGCTCGCTGCCGACGAGGAGGTGGACGGGTTCTGCGGCGGGGTGGGTTCGGATTCGTTCGAGCACCGGCCCCAGCGAGAGGTCCCGTTCCCATGCGTCCGGCGGCACATCATCGAGGCCCGCCGTGTCCACGGGAAGCTGTTCCAGTCGTTCGCTGTCGTTCATTGTGTTCTTCCCGAACCACCTCATGGCACTCAGGATCGCCGAGATTCCTGCCATGGCGCTCCAGCGCTGCCAGCGATGTAATGCCCAGAGGTTGTTGACGCGGCTGGCGGGTGTGCCTGCGATGGCGGATGGGTGGGTGAGTGTGCCTGCGCCGCTTGCGTCTCTTGGTTATCGCTGTAGCCATCCCTGCCAATTGCTCACGTACCGCCGCACGCTCTGCTTGGTGCGGTCAGCCATCAACCCGTCTGCTTCGAGTTTCGGGGTGCCATCGAGGTACATACCCATGAGGGTCTCGTTGGGCACGGAAGGGTCACGGTCGTTGCAGAGACACCAAAGCACGTAGCGGCCTACACGCCTTTTGCACTCCGTCGGATCGTCGCACTCGGCGGCGGCGAAAGCTTCAATCTTCGAATCCCACTCACCGCCGAACCGCCTGCGGTGACGCTCCCACCAAGACACGAGCGCAGCCTATTGCCAGGGCTCCGATGCGGTACAGCTCTGCGGCGTTGAGCGACATGATGCGCTCGATGTCGGGATTGCTTTGGCGACGGAATGTTGACAACTGTTGTCAACAAAGGCAGACTGGCTGCGTGAGCCGGAACACCATGAGCTTTGCACTTCCCGAGTCGATGCGGAGCTACATCGACGAGCGCGTGCGGGGCGGCGAGTACGGCAACACCAGCGAGTACCTGCGTGACCTCATCCGGCGCGATCAGCAGGCTGAGGAAGCACGCCGCTTCCGCATGCTGATCGCTGACGGGCTCGAGTCGGGCGAGGGTCGCCCGTTGACGTCCGAGGTTGTCGGTGAACTTCGCGCTCGGGCGCTCGGCCGTACCATGTGACAGACATCGGGCTACGCCCACTCGCCGAAGCCGATCCGGACAAGCGAGGCGAGTAGTACCGGTCTGAGGGCGGCGATGGCCTCGGTCGACGCTTCTTCGATGCAGCGATCGAGGCGTTAGGAGACATCGAGCGCATGCCTGGCGCAGGCTCGCCGCGGACCGTAGAGCGGATGACGCGTAACTCACCCTGAGACGTTCCTATGACCGCCGCGTCGCCGAGGGCAAGACCAAAAAAGCAATCCGGTGCCTCAAACGCTTCGTCGTCCGCGAGTTCGACCGCGCCCTGCGCGCCGACCTCGCCACCCTTACAACTCGCACTTGACATCTATAGAAACGCCCCAGGATAAAGTCCCGAACCCGACCTGACTTCGGGCCGCGGATTCGACGGAGCAGTACGCTCGCGTCGTGTGAGGCCCAACAAAGCGCTGTGCCGCATGTTGGGCACCAACTTGCTCGCTGCGACGCTGACTGTGTTGCTGGTTGCGGCGTCCGCTGTGCCAGCGGCAGCGCACCCGACGCCTGAACCGCGATGCTCCGGCGAAACCCATGCCGTGGTAGCAGCTGCAGGTGACGCGGCTATGGCCGAGCTCATCTCGTCATGGCAGGTGCTTGACACGACATGCGTGTGGACGCCGGACCGGCGCGGTGCGTTGTTCGACGCCATCGAGGACTACCACATTGAGCACGTTGTACTGCTCGGCGGCATGAGAGCGGTCAGCATCACGGTTGCGGACATCGAAGCGTTAGCAGGCGATACGACTGCGGAGCGAATCTGGGGAGTGGACCGTGTGGAGACCGCGCGTGCTGTGCTCGCATGGATCGACGCTCGTGCGGCCGCAAACGACGAACCCGAGACCCAGACGCGACCCGCCGCAACTGGCGACCGGCGGATCGCCGCCAGCGGCAACCATTCGTGTGCGATTCGCGCTGACGGCACCGTCGCTTGCTGGGGCATGAACGACGACGGCCAGTCAGTTGCGCCCGCTGGCACCTACACAGACATCACTACTGGAGGTAGCGCCTTCACCTCTAGCCATTCGTGTGCGATTCGCGCTGACGGCACCGTCGCTTGCTGGGGCAGCAACAGTGATGGCCAGTCAGACGCGCCCGCTGGCAGCTACACAGACATCGCCGCAGGCTGGAACCATACGTGTGCGATCCGCGTCGGCGGTGCTGTCGCCTGCTGGGGTGACAACGAAGTCGGCCAGCTCGACGCGCCCGCTGGCACCTATACAGACATCGCCGCTGGCGGTCTTGATTCGTGTGCGATCCGCGCTGACGGCAAAATCGTCTGCTGGGGCAGCAACAGTGATGGCCAGTCAGATGCGCCCGCTGGCATCTACACCGACATCGCCGCCGAGTTCACTCTTTGGTGTGCGATCCGCGCCGATGGCACCATCGCCTGCTGGTACAGCAACCGCGATCGCCAGCTCGACTTGGCCGATGGCACCTACACGGACATCGCCGCAGGCTTTGGCCATGTTTGTGCGATCCGCGCCGATGGCACCATCGCCTGCTGGGTCGGTATCAACTTCTACGGCCAGCTCGACGCGCCTGCTGGCATCTACACGGACATCGCCGCAGGCTCGAACCATTCGTGCGCGATTCGCGCCGATGGCATTGTCGCCTGCTGGGGCAGCAACCCTGACGGCCAGACCGATGTGCCCGACGGGCTGCGCGCTGCCGCGTGAGTGCCTCGGCGACGGCTATGCGTGCGCGACCCCGGGGAGTCGGCGCGCCGGCCTTCCCGCCACCACCTTGAGGCTGTGCCCCGGTCGCCGAGGATCGCCGCACAGCGATGGCGCTCGCGGCAGGACACGAAACAGAAACAAGTGCTGGCCTGCACCGGTCGGTTGCCCGCAGGATTCTCAATTCACCACCGCTCACCGTGGTGAACCGCCGCAGTGACCTGGTCCCTTGTTGTCGGACTTTGGTTGTCGGAGTTGATTCATCTCGGGTTTTGCGCAGGCTGTGGGGTCGCTGACTTGGAGGAGGCGGATTATTGGATTCATGCTGCTGTTCGGCGTTGATGTCAAGCTAGGGGCTCAGCGAGCACAGGCCGACAAGGGCCGACAATGCGGCGGCTAGCAGAGTCGGCGGGCTTTCGGCCCTTACCATCGGCCCTATGGGGAACCAGCCCGATAGTCGCCCAAAATTGCGAGGGACTCCCTCTCATGAGCCGGCGCTCGCAGCTGGGAAGGTCCGGCCAAGCGATGTCGCAGCTATCTGAACTGCTGAGCCCCAGGACGCGATGACAGCAAGCTGGGGAGCGGCGAGCGAAGAGGCAGCCCGCTGGTACGCGGCCGACTTGGGCGTACCAGACTTCGTCTACGAACCGGTGATTCTGCCCAAGGGCAACGCTAGGCGCGAGGTCTCGGACGGCCTCCTCATCTCGCAGGGACGAGGCGTGATTCTCCAGACGAAGGCGCGAAGCCCCCGCACTCCTCCCGACTTGGATCGTCAGTCTGCATGGGCACGGAAGCAAATCGGCAAGGCGGCCAGCCAAGTTCGTGGCACTCGTCGCACACTTGCTTCGGTGCCGGAGCTTCAGTTGACCTCACGACGCGGCCACTCACTCACGCTTGCCGCTGATAGCAAGCGGGCATGGCCGGGTGTCGTCCTGCTCGACATGCCTGGTTGCCCTTCGGGGATCGATGCCACATGCGATGACCCGGAGACGATTGTCATGACACTCGACGATTGGCACACGCTTAACGACCTCGTCCGCTCGACTTCCGGTGTCATCGATTACGTGCATCGAGCCATCGACGCGCAGACCCTCCAGATCGAGCTCGCGAAGGAGGCGGTTCGCTACGCCAATCTCGCTGCGGCCGACAACGAGTTGGTACGGCAGGAAGGTGGTTATCCCGTGCTGCCATCCATGGGTCTCTCGCCTCGGGAAGAGCAGGTCATTGCCACTCTGGACGACTGGATCGACTCGGACATTGCCGTGGCGGCGGGACCAAACGGCGACCTCGATCCGGATGCCACGCGTCGTGCGATCGAGGTGATCGATGCGATTCCAGTCACGGTGAGGGTCGAAACGGCCCGAACTTTGCTGCACAAGGTCCGCAAGGCAGACGTCGTCGGCCATGCCGTCTCGGGTGTTTGTCAGATTCCTCCATCACATCACCGGTTGCTGTTCTTCTTTGATCAGGCTGCCAACTGGAGCAGTTCCGAGCACTTTTCGGCCTATGTCTTCGCCTACACCGCTACCCGCCATGAAGAGCTGGATGATCTCTACGGTCCGGGGGTATCACTCTTGTTGGCTCGGTTGAGCACCAAGAGTGGTCACGTCTTCCGGAAATTTGCGCTGATCGACGGAGACGCCGCCGAGCTACAACTGCCCAGCGATGAGCGATGGTCGATTCTCGAACGCCATGGGATGCTCACGTCCGGTGGCATTCGCCCGACGGAGAGCCTGCAAGCGGACGATCCTTGTCCATGCCGATCAGGCAGGAAGTACATACGCTGCCATGCGGCCTGATGAGGATTCACCTGGACATCCCGGCACGCCGCCTACTTGCATGCGGAATGCCGGGACGGTTAGATGCTCCCTTGTCAAGTGGGTTCGTCATCTCGGCTCGGTAGCGCGTACGAGTTCCCACATCAAGCCCCGGTCACCGAGCACCAAGTCAAAGCAGGCATCGAAATCCGCTTGTTGCAGTTCGTCGGTATGCACTGCACGGTTCCGGTACTGCGTCGTCACCTGCTCCAAGACGGCGAGAGCCCCGTCCGGTTGGAGCAGCCATGGCGAATCGGGCCACCGGCTCATCGTCCGACGCAATGCCCGCAGGAGACTGCTCGTGTCCCGTCGCGATCGGGAGTAGCTCGCCGTTTGGAGACAGTGGCGAATCGTGCCCAATTCAGGCGGCGTGCGTGACCGCCCTATACAGAAGCGGGCGACTCGCTCGAGATCCTTGTCTTGGGCATCTTCGTCGAGGTCAAGGCCACGACATTCGGCTGCCAAGGGTGCGACCAAACGCTCCACGAGTTCGACCTCCACTGCCTTGCACATGCCGACAACCGCCGCTGACCAGTCAAGGCCCGTGGCATTGGCGAGATGCCGTGCTACGAATTCCGAAGTCGCGAGCAGCCGTTGGGACCGTTCGGTGAGCTGGTCGAACCCGCTGATCCGGGTTCGAAGCAACTGAACGGCTTTGCGCAGTTCTTCCTCAGATACAAGCGCCAGCAGCTCTTCAGCGAGACGGTCAGCAAGTTCTGAATCGTCAGTCGCTCCGGCGCGAATGTCGTGAAGCGAGAGCAGGCGCCCGTAGCACCCGTTGCACAGCAAGCGATTCCAGTCTTGCCGGAAGACCGTCATGAGCTTCGAGGTCTTGGCCTGACCACAGCGAAAGCACCTAAACGACGTGGCTGAGGTCAATCGGTATTGTCGCATCGGCCCGCGCTGCGGGTAGGTCTTGACGACCTCATAGCGCGCAGTAACCCCCGTATCAGTAATGACGCACCTGATTCCACGCCGGAACCGGTGACGAGTTCAGCACCGGCCCCGGCCCCGCAACGGTCGGCGACGAGACAGCCTGCTGAGCGCGTGCGCCGCGTGCTCGTACGCAGGACCAGTTCTGACAGGCCTTGTCATGCTTTTAGCCTGAATCCACCGATTGGTTGTTGGTGAGCGCGGGTTTCGCGGGCCGGTGGCGGGTTGAACCGCTCTGGCTTTGTTGGAGACTCATTGGTTTGGTTTTCCAGCCCCGGCTGGGGTGGTCTTGTGGGCAGCGTAGAACGCTGCTTCGAATTCTGCGGGCGGGGTGTCGTTGCAGTGGCCGTGGAGCCGTTGCTGGTTGAACCAGTGCACCCAGCCCAGGGTGGCGAGTTCGAGCTGGTCGACGTCGTGCCAGCCGTGTGTGTCGGGCCCGTAGGCGCATTCGGCCTTGTAGAGACCGTTGGTCGTCTCGGCCAAGGCGTTGTCATAGGAATCGGCGACGGTGCCGATGCTGGGGCGGGCGCCGATCTCGTCGAGGCGTTCGGTGAATCGCAGCGACGTGAATTGCGATCCCGCGTCGGAGTGGGCCACGAGCCCGACCAGGCGGCGGTTGCCGCGTGAGCGGCGGGCCATCTCCAATGCGTCGAGGACCATCTCGGTGCGCATGTGCGAAGCGACGCGCCAGCCCACGATGCGGCGGGAGAACGCGTCCACGATGAAGCACACATAGGCCATGCCTGCCCGGGTCGCGACATAGGTGAGATCGGTCACCCACAACGCGTCGGGCCGATCCGCAGTGAAGTCGCGGTTGACCAGGTCGGGAGCGCGAACCGCGTCAGGATCCTGACGCGTGGTGAACATCTTGCGCCGCCGGCTGACGCCGCGTACGCCCAGCTCACGCATCAGCCGGGCAACCTGGTCCCGGCCGATCTCGTGACCCGCGCGCCGGGCGGCCTTCCACAGCTTGCGTGCCCCGTAGACCTTGCGGTTCGCGACCCACAACGCCAACAAGATCGGCATCCACACCGCGTCCGAGACCGCCCGCGCGGACGGCTCGCGCTCGCGGCGCTTGGCCGCGTAGTACGTGCTCGGGGCCACCCCCAGCGCAGTGCAGATGGGCTCGACCCCGAGCTCGCCACGATGAGCGTCGACGAACGACACCGTCACCTCTGTGGGCGGTCGAGCCCCTTACGCGAAAAAAGCCGACGCCTTGCGCAAGATCTCGTTCGCCCGACGCAGCTCCCGGTTCTCGGCCTCCAGCGCCTTGATCCGCTCAGCCTGCTCGCTGTTCACACCAGGGCGCAACCCAGCATCGATCTCGGCTTGGCGCACCCACGACCGCAGCGACTCCACCCCGATCCCCAACTGGGCCGCGACCCGCTTCACCGTCCCGTGATCGGTGCCCAGCTCCTTGCGGAGCTGACGCACAGCACGCACAGCACGCTCCTTTTCCGCCTCGCTGTACCGACGCGTCGTCGGCTTCCCAGGCGACATCTCATGTGGCATGACTCCATCCTCGTATCCAAGATCAGGAGCCTTCAACCAACCCAGGGCGATTCAGGTTGGGGTCGCGTCGGGTTGTTGGGGGTGTGGTTTGGTGTGTTTGGGCGTGTTCGGCTAGGGGTGCGGGTGTGGTTTGGGGTTGTCGACGCTGGGTTTGTGTGGGGGCGTCAGTTCCGGGCTGTGCCGTTTAGCCGGAGGGTCCGGGCAGAGCCCTGAGAGCGCTGAGCGTGGCTGTGAATTGTGTTTCCCAGGGCCAGCGGGCGGGGTATCGCAGGGTGGGTGTGCCCGAGCGGTTGACCAGCACGGCGGCGAGTGCGACGAGTCGGGTGCGGCGCGAGCGGTTCGTGGCCGCCGGCGCGCCGGCGAGCGTGTCGGTCCAGTGGCCGATGTTGTGGGCGAGCGCTGCGCAGGCGAGCGGTGCGCAGTTCGCGCCGTAGTGGCCTGAGGGGACGTGTTCGAGTCCGGTGCCTTCTTTGAGGTCGCGGATGGCGAGCTCGACCACGGCGTGGCCGCGGTGGAACTCATCCGCGGCGGCGGTGTCGTGTTCGGTGTTGGTGATGAATGCGTGGTGTCGCCAGTCGGGCCACAGCCGTCGCTGTGCGCCCTCGGCGAGGCGGGTGCGGCGCACCACGAGACGAACGGTGCGCTTGGCTTTGCCGCGGCCGGTGGCATAGGTCGTCTCGGCGACTTGGGCGTGGCCGTCTTTGGTGTAGTCGATGTCGGCCCACGCGTCGGTGCTGATCGCTTGGATCGCTGTGCGCACAGAGGATCTGAGGGCGACGGTGATCGACCATTTGATGTCGTGGGCGTCGAGACGGTCGATCAGTTTCCATGACCAGAATCCCGAGTCGGCGCGCACCGTGGTCGGCCCGGTCGCCCCGGCGCGTCGCAGGTTCGCGACGAGCTCGTCGACGAAGCGCACCACGCCTCGCGACGACCCCGCGGAGCCTTTGCGCATGCGTGCGCCGAGCACCTCGCGGGTTGAATCGCCCTGGGTTGGTTGAAGGCTCCTGATCTTGGATACGAGGATGGAGTCATGCCACATGAGATGTCGCCTGGGAAGCCGACGACGCGTCGGTACAGCGAGGCGGAAAAGGAGCGTGCTGTGCGTGCTGTGCGTCAGCTCCGCAAGGAGCTGGGCACCGATCACGGGACGGTGAAGCGGGTCGCGGCCCAGTTGGGGATCGGGGTGGAGTCGCTGCGGTCGTGGGTGCGCCAAGCCGAGATCGATGCTGGGTTGCGCCCTGGTGTGAACAGCGAGCAGGCTGAGCGGATCAAGGCGCTGGAGGCCGAGAACCGGGAGCTGCGTCGGGCGAACGAGATCTTGGGCAAGGCGTCGGCTTTTTTCGCGTAAGGGGCTCGACCGCCCACAGAGGTGACGGTGTCGTTCGTCGACGCTCATCGTGGCGAGCTCGGGGTCGAGCCCATCTGCACTGCGCTGGGGGTGGCCCCGAGCACGTACTACGCGGCCAAGCGCCGTGAGCGCGAGCCGTCCGCGCGGGCGGTCTCGGACGCGGTGTGGATGCCGATCTTGTTGGCGTTGTGGGTCGCGAACCGCAAGGTCTACGGGGCACGCAAGCTGTGGAAGGCCGCCCGGCGCGCGGGTCACGAGATCGGCCGGGACCAGGTTGCCCGGCTGATGCGTGAGCTGGGCGTACGCGGCGTCAGCCGGCGGCGCAAGATGTTCACCACGCGTCAGGATCCTGACGCGGTTCGCGCTTCCGACCTGGTCAACCGCGACTTCACTGCGGATCGGCCCGACGCGTTGTGGGTGACCGATCTCACCTATGTCGCGACCCGGGCAGGCATGGCCTATGTGTGCTTCATCGTGGACGCGTTCTCCCGCCGCATCGTGGGCTGGCGCGTCGCTTCGCACATGCGCACCGAGATGGTCCTCGACGCATTGGAGACGGCCCGCCGCTCACGCGGCAACCGCCGCCTGGTCGGGCTCGTGGCCCACTCCGACGCGGGATCGCAATTCACGTCGCTGCGATTCACCGAACGCCTCGACGAGATCGGCGCCCGCCCCAGCATCGGCACCGTCGCCGATTCCTATGACAACGCCTTGGCCGAGACGACCAACGGTCTCTACAAGGCCGAATGCGCCTACGGGCCCGACACACACGGCTGGCACGACGTCGACCAGCTCGAACTCGCCACCCTGGGCTGGGTGCACTGGTTCAACCAGCAACGGCTCCACGGCCACTGCAACGACACCCCGCCCGCAGAATTCGAAGCAGCGTTCTACGCTGCCCACAAGACCACCCCAGCCGGGGCTGGAAAACCAAACCAATGAGTCTCCAACAAAGCCAGAGCGGTTCAGGTGTCGGCGCGTGCAGCGAGCAGCGGGTGATAGCCGAGCACGCTGGTGTAGCCGTACGCGGCTCCTTGTTTTTGTTTGCCGTGGACCTCGCAGACCGTGGAGTCCAGATCGACCGTCAGCGGCGCACGGCCCGGGCCTGCTCCCAACTGCCATGCGCGAGCGAGCGTGCGCGACAGCACCGCTTCGAGCTGGCGGACGTGACCGAACGTGAACGTCCGCAAGAACGACCCCACCGTGGACGGCGCCATCGGGCGGAACCCCAGCACCCTCCCGGTGCGCCCGGCGCGCAGCATCTCGACATGATCGATGTGAGTGCCGCCAGCGAGCATCGCGGCGACCACCGTGCAGATCTTCGGGCCTGGGTTCGCGGAACCGGTGCGCACCCACCGCTCGATCAGCCCCAACAGACCCAGACGGTCCATCAGCGTTCCCGCCAGGATCAGGCCCGCGTTGGCCACCAGGCCCTCATGATCGAACGTCGTTGCGAACCGGTCCAGCCTGCGCGATGATCCAGACACAAAAAGTGCCTCCTGTTTTTGAGACGAATGTGGCTTTCGACATCACAATCGTCGCAGATCAGGAGGCCTTTTTCGCGGACGCGGCAACCCCCACACACCCACCACACCGGTGGATTCAGGCTTAGCCATGCCACTCCTCCCCGGTCTCATAACGCGGCATCCCGCCGAACCCTTCCTCCGGCTCCCAGACTCGCTCACAGTCGTAGCACAGACGCCTCGGTTTCAACCCGAAACCGTGAGCACGCCACAAGCCCGGCTTCCCGCAGTCGCAGCGCTTCTTCCCGGCCGCCCTCAAACTGACACGCTCAAGCGGCTCCCAATGGATATTCATCGCGTTTGTCTCCGTCCTAGCCCTGCGAGCACTTCACGCATCGGAGGCATCGGCCCTGGAAGCTGCCCGCCTTCCGGCTGCTCCGCTCCGATGTCCGGCATCGATAGACCGGGCTGCGTCTCCGGTGCCCCCTGCGGAGCCTCAGTCGCCTCCCGTTCCTGCGCTTCCCTGTTCGCCTGAGTCACCGCCTGGATCAGACTCTTGCGGACCGTGCTGACCAGCTCAATGATCCAGGCCAAGTCCATCATCGCCATCTCGCCTGCCACAGGCTGCTTCTGAATGGAAGGCAAATCTGCTTCCGTCAACCGTTCCGTCAGAATTTCGTCCAACTCCGCTTCAACACCGTCCACCGTCGGATCGGTGCGCATCATCGTCGTTCTCGGAGCCTTCGTGTTCTTCTGGGATGGGCGCTGCCGACTTGAGTTCATCTGACCTGGGCTTCTGGGAAGCGGTGCCGACCAGGAGGTTGACAGGCGCGAGCGCGGGTCAGATGTCGATGCGGTAGAGCTCGGCGGCGTTGAGGGACATGATTCGCTCGATGTCGTCGCGAGGGATGCCTTCGAGCGCCCTGGCCAGGTCATGATCGTCGCGGGGATACAGGCAGGTGGGGTGGGGGAAGTCGGTCTCGAACATCAGCGATTGGGCGCCTACGTATTCGAGGGTGGGCCGGACCGTTGATCGCTCGAACCAGAAGCAGCCGTAGAACTGGCGGCGGAAGTAGTCGGAGGGCAGCATCGACAACTCGGCCAGCTCGTTCGGTGCTGTTTCGTGCATCTGGTGGTCGAGCACTTCCAGGAAGAACGGCAGCCAGCCGATCCCGCTCTCGACGGAAACGAACTTCACGTCCGGGAAGCGCTCGGGTACCCCGGAGTAGATCATGTTGCCCACGACCCGGGCGTTGCCCATGATCAGGTTCGCTGAGCCGACCGCCAGACGCCGCTCGGGTCCGAACGACGGCCACGGCGCCTTGCCGTAGTAGTCCAGGTTGCCCTTCGACGAGCCGATATGGAAGTTCACCGGCATCCGCAGGTCCGAGCACACCTGCCACACGGGATCCCAATGCGGCATCGCCATGTCGGGCAGGCCCGCCTCCTCGGGGTTCGAGCACGTCACGATGCCTCGCAGGCCGTTTGAGTGACAGCGCTCTATCTCCCGCACCGCGGCGTCGAGATCCCACCACGGCAGCAGCGCCATGCCGAACACTCGCTGGCCGCTGGCCTCTTGGAACTCGGCGAGGGCGTCGTTGTAGATCTCGACCGAGATGATCCGCAGTGCATCGTCGGGCGATTTCAGAAAGTTCTGATTCCCGAAGCCGGCCACGTTGGGGTACATGATCTGCGCTTCGATGCCCAGTTGGTCCAGCATCTCGACCCGCGCCTCGGCGTCGTAGCTGGCGCGATGCACCATCTCGTTGTCGAAGTCGAAGAACACCGTGCCGGTGACCTTCTCGCCATCGGGGCCGACAACCGACGACGCGATGGGCAGACCGATCGGGATCGAGTCGTCGAACCACCAGCGGCGCTTGCCGTCCTTGGTGGTCATCCGCGGCACCCGGTCTCGGTACTTCGCAGGCGCGCGCGACGTCCACAGGTCATAGGGCTCAGACCAGTGGCTGTCGGTGTCGATGATCTTGAGATCGTCGAGGATGGTGCCGCTCATCGTCCCAGAGGCCGTTGCTCGGGGCCGGTCAGCCGACCGGCGCGACGGTCACCGGACGCTCGCCGAACTCGGGGCGCTCGGTGCGGGTCTTCTTCAGCTCCCAGAAGCCGTCCACATCCATCATGGCGATCATGCCATCCCACAGCTTCAGGGCTTCTTTGCCCTGGGGCGCCCGCGTGATCACCGGGCCGAAGATCCCGACTCGCTCGCCGTCGCTGCGGTCGAGGGCGATGATCGGCGTGCCCACATCGGTGCCGACAAGCGCCAAGCCTTCGTCCATGCGCGTACGGATCTCGGCGTCCCATGACTCGTCGGTTGCCGCCTTGGCGTGCTCGGGATCGATACCGAGCTCTTCAAGTGCCTTCGCAATGTCGAAATCGCGGTCGCCGTCGTGGTGGATGCGGCTCGCAAAATCCCAGTACACGCCGAACACGGCATCGTCGCCCTCCGCGGCGCGGATCGACTCCATCACCCGCAGATGCCCGTGGGTGCCCACGGTGGCAGTACAGGAAGTTGAGCGTGTGGACCTGGTCGTTCACGAAGCTGCCGACCGGATCGCAGTTGGCAATCCGGCGGTGGTACTCGGCAGTGCGCCGTTCCTGCTCGGCGAACGGGGCGGCGCTCACGCCCAGGCAGCCAAGTCCCCGCTCGGCAGCGTCCAGTTCCGTGCCTGGCGTGGTGACCGTCACCCACATCGGCGGGTGCGGCTCCTGGAACGGCTTGGGGATGACATTGCGTGCCGGCATCTCGAAGCGGGCACCCTCCCAGCCGAAGTCGTCGCTGGTCCACATCTGGGGGATTACCCGCACGAACTCGTCCCACGTCTTCTTGGTGTCGTCGGGGTCGGCGCAGAATCCGCCGAGCTCGGTCCATGTGCTCGACCGGGCCGTGCCCAGCTCCAAGCGTCCGTTGGAGATGATGTCGAGCGCGGCGGCCCGCTCGGCGACCCGGATCGGGTTGTTCATCTCGGGCACGCACACCACCGCGCCGTGGCCCACCCGGATGCGCTGGGTCTGCGCGGCAACCGCCGTCAGGAAGACCTCGGGAGCGGGACAGTGCGAGTACTCCTCCAAGAAGTGGTGCTCTACCGCCCAGACGTGGTCGAACCCCAGCTCGTCGGCCACCCGGCACTGTTCGAGCGCGTTGTGGTACGTCAGCCACTCGTTGGCCCGGCTGAACGGCCGCGGCACCGACAACTCGTAGAAGATCCCGAACTTCATTGCGCAGTTCTAGCCCAGCACCACCCCAGCGTGACGGTCGAGGCGACGCCGAACGAAGAGGGTCCCGTCTGGAACGCCGGCACACCTCGTCCCCGTCGAAGCGCCCAGGATTGCAGTTCTTGGATCATGAATGTTGCAATTCATGGCTTGGGTGTGTTGCGAATAGCTGGGTGGTATATTTGCAAATCACTGAACATAATCGTTGCAAATCACTGAATTGGATAGGTGGGGGAATGCCGAGACGGATCGACTGGTTGCTTGGAAGGGCCGTTCAGCAGGGGAGGCAGCATGCCTGATACCGAAGCCGCTGCAGGTGCCACCGGGTACCAGCCGCGGATTGTGGACGCTCTGCTGGCACAACGGCTCCGTTCGGCGCCTTGCGTGGTCGTGGAGGGCGTGCGCGCGTGCGGCAAGACGGCCTCTGCACGCCAACAAGCCGCGAGCGAGGTGCTGTTCGACACCGACCCCGTTGCAGTCGAACTCGCACGCGTCGAGCCCAAGCGCCTGATCGAAGGCCCTGAGCCCCGCCTGTTCGACGAATGGCAGGTCGCTCCCGAGATCTGGAACCATCTTCGACGGGCGAGCGACGACGGCGGCCGGCCGGGCAGGTTCATACTCACCGGTTCCGCCGTGCCCGCCGACGATGTCTCGCGACACACCGGCGCAGGCCGGGTGTCGCGTATCCACATGCGGCCAATGTCGCTGTTCGAGACCGGGCTGTCCACAGGGGAGGTGTCGTTGGGCGGGCTGCTGCGCGCCGAGGACGCGGTGGGATCGTCTGTGGGCCTGACGCTGGATCACATCGTCGACGCGGTCTGCCGTGGAGGCTGGCCCGGAATGCTCGGTGCCGAACTGACGGAGGCGCTGAGGTTCGTTCGTGATCATCTCGACGAGACGAGACGGGTTGAGATTGCCAACGGCGGCGGCCGACGGCGCGACCCGGCCCGATTTCGGCAATTGCTCCGGTCGCTCGCGCGCAATGTGGCCTCCGAGGTGTCGATGGCAACGCTGGCAGCCGACGCGGGCGGCGAGAATCCGTTGGACACGAACACCGTGCGGGGCTACCTAGACGATCTTGAGCGCATTTTCGTCGTCGAGGACCAGCCGGCATGGTCGGTGCGGCTGCGGTCGCGGTCGCGGCTGCGCTCGGCCCCCAAGCGGCACTTCGTCGACCCGTCGTTGGCCGTGGCGGCTCTGCGCGCTGGGCCGGAACGGCTGCTCGCCGATCTCGGTTTCTTCGGGTTGCTCTTTGAGTCTCTCGTCGTGCGCGACCTGCGGGTTTACGCATCGGTGCACGACGGCGAAGTTCTGCACTATCGGGACAACACAGGGCTGGAGGTGGACGCCATCGTCGAGAACGGTGCGGGAGAGTGGCTCGCAGCCGAAGTCAAGCTCGGCGGGACGGCCGCCATCGACGAGGCGGCAGGCAATCTCCTCAAACTGCGTGATCGAGTGGACACCTCCATCGTCGGGCAGCCGACGAAGCTGGTGGTGCTGACGGCGTTCGGCTATGCCTACGACCGTCCCGACGGAGTAGCGGTCGTCCCCATCACCACCCTCGGCCCCTGAGCCGGCACATACTTGCGGCGGCGGGCGCGGGCAGTGCGAGTACGCCTTGAGGAAGCGGTGTTCCACGGTCCGGACGTGGTGGATCGCCAGTTCGTCGGCCGCCCGGCACGCCTCGAAGCGGTGGCAACGAGGCGCGTAGAGTGCGATGGCGCACGGCGGTGCCGGCGAATCGGCGAGGGGCCATGACTCAGCGGTATTCGACGGAACGCAGCCCGGTCCATCACTTCGTGCTGGTCACCGAGGGGCTTGACCTGCTTGACAATGACAGTCTCGAAACGCTCTACGAGGCGGGCTGCACCGACGCCAGCATCGGCCACCGCACCGTCGAGTTCGACCGCGAAGCCCCGACTCGCTGGGATGCCATCCAGCAGGCAATTCGAGACGTGAGCGCGGTCTCCGGATTGCGGGTCGTCGACGTCCGCGACAGTATGTTGACAACTGTTGTTAACACCGGCAGACTGGCGAGGTGAGCCGGAACACCATGAGCTTTGCGCTTCCCCCCTCGATGCGGAGCTACATCGATGAGCGCGTGCGGGGTGGAGAGTACGGCAACACCAGCGAGTACCTGCGTGACCTCATCCGGCGCGATCAGCAGGCTGAGGAAGCACGTCGCTTCCGCATGCTGATCGCTGACGGGCTCGAGTCGGGCGAGGGTCGCCCGTTGACGTCCGAGGTCGTCGACGAATTGCGTGCGCGGGCGCTCGGCCGAGCCGTGTGACAGGCATCCGCCTGCGCCCGCTCGCCGAGGCTGATTTGGTCGAGCGAAGCGAGTGCTACAGGTCGGAGGGCGGCGATGGCCTCGGTCGACGCTTCTTCGATGCAGCGATCGAAGCGTTGCGAGACATCGAATGCATGCCCGGCGCGGGCTCGCCGCGGATTGGCGAGATATGCGGCATCGATGGCCTGCGGTCCCGTCGGCTGGCGCGTTTTTCGTGCGGCTGGTTCTACTTCGAGCGGGGTGACTGGGTCGATGTGGTCAGTCTCCTCGCCTGGGCGCAAGGCCTCGAAACGATCCTGGGCGACCTGAACCAAGACCGATGAGACGCAAGTTGTCGCCGTCGGGCAGCACCGTGAGCGTGCTCACGTCAGCGTTGCCACGAGAATCAAGCCACTGGCCCGATCAGTGGCGGTATCGTCGTCCTCAGTGTGGCCGGATGATGGCCGTACACTGTCGAGCACGGTGGAGCGGGACGGGAGCGGGCGCCATGGCAGACACAGTGAACCGGGTGCGGAGCGCACGCCTCGAGGTGCGCATGACGCCCGACGAGCGTCGGCTCATCGACGAGGCGGTGGCCGCCACGGGTGTGCTGCTGAGCGATTTCGTGTTGAGCAGCCTTTGCATCGCGGCTCATGATGCGCTGGTGGACCGGACTGAATTTGCGCTCGATGACGACGGTCGTCGTGCGTGGGACGAGCTGAACCGGCGGCCTGCCCGCGAGCTCGTCGGCTTGCGGTCGCTCATGTCCCGCCCGTCGCCGTTCGTCGAAGAGTGACGACCGGGTACCGGTCGCCTCGCCTGCTGGAATCTGCGGACGACGTTTCGGGCTTCGCCTGCCGATCCGCTGCGCAGACGCGCTGGCTTCGACGTCTTGGCCGCCAGGCCCATGCGACCGGCACGACACGGGTGTTCGTGGTCACGCCCGCCGACCGCGTCGAGGTGGTCGCTTACTACGCCTGGTGCATGGCGAGCATTTCCCCCAGCGACGCGCCCGACAGGCTGCGCGCCGGTGCCGGCAAGTGTCCGCAGCCGGTCGCATTGCTCGCGCGGCTCGGAGTGTCGACCAGCCACGAAGGGCAGGGGCTGGGGGCAGGACTCTTGGCAGACGTCATGAGGCGAGCGTCGGCTGCGGGACGGACTATCGGCTGCCGGGGCCTGCTGATTCACACCGAATCCGACGACGCCCGAGCCTTCTACCTGCATCTGATCCCGGAGTTCGAGCCGTCCCCAACTGACCCCCTGCATCTGCTCCTGATGATGAAAGACATCCGCCGCACGGGTTCTGCGTCGGGATAGGTGGCGATCAGGTGGAGGTCGCCGCCTGTGGCACGCACGAACGAGCGCAGCGTCGACAGCAGCCGACGTCCGCGACAGCATGGATGCCATCCCCGCCGCACCGACAGATCACGCGCTTGCATGACACTCACGGCCGGTTGCGCTCCCGCCGTCTCGCCACGCGGCATGCGTCTCCTTAGAGCCGTTGCTGACCTTTCAGGTTGTATTGCGCTGACTAGTGTGGTCATATGAGTGCTGGCGCAGTGTCCGTTTCGGAGTTGAAGGCGAATCTGTCGCGCTATCTGCGCGAAGTGCGACGAGGCGGCGAGATACAGGTGACTGATCGCGGCACGCCGGTCGCAAGGCTCGTGCCGCCCGCTGAGCCCGAGGACGAGCACCTGAGCCGTTTGATCACCTCGGGTGTGCTGCGGGCGGGACACGGAGATGCCGCGGACATGCTCGACGAGCCTCCCTTGCAGGTCCCGACCAGCCTCACCGAAGCGTTGGCCGCCGAAAGAGAGGATCGTGTGTGAGGTACTGGGACACCTCGGCGCTGGTGCCGCTCTTGTTTGGCGAAGCGACGTCTGAGGTGGTGCGGTCGTGGCTGGGCGAGGACAGTGTCATCGCAACGTGGGCATGGACGCGTGTCGAGATCGCAAGCGCCGTGGAGCGGCGAACGCGTGAGGGCGATCTCTCGCGGGAGCAGCGCCGCGCCATCATGAGCCGCTTGGACGGGTTCAGCGCTACATGGCACGAAGTGGTCGAGGTGCTGGCCGTGCGGTCGCGTGCGACCTCGGTGCTGGCACGGCATCCGCTTCGCGCTGCCGACGCCGCCCAGCTCGGCGCCGCATTGCATGTTCAAGACCAACTCGGTGCTCCGTTGCAGTTCGTGAGCCTGGACCAACGCCTCACCGAAGCAGCCGAACGCGAAGGACTCGCCGTCGTCTCCGCGTGAGCCGACAGCGTCAATCGTGAAGGTCCATATTGACAGCCGAGGTTTCTCGTAAGAGGAAATCCTGATGGACGATTGAGAACAGTGGCAGTGGGGTAAGTCGACCTGTCTAGAGGAGTCGATTCTGGCTTGGTTCGACTCCATACCCGTGCGTCGTCAGCAACTCAATGAATGTGTCGGGGTTAGTAAGAGCGAGCGCGAGATCTCCGCTCTTCTCAAGCGCCACATACAATGCACACGATCTCGCTTGACAATTGAATGACTTATCGGGATTGAATTCGATATCAGTGAAAGCGTCGAAGTGATGCAGCACTCGATTGACGTCATCATCTTGGTCGGTGAGTTCGCGGAGGCTGTTGAGGTAGAGCCAATCGTAGAATGCTGTCCGAGGCTCCAACGGCCAACTATATCCACAGAATTCAAACCGCACTAAACGGTCTTTGGAATACGCGCGCATGAATCGTTTCACTTCACGTCCATCATTCCATCGGTATAGATGCGTCAAAGGATCTTGGGATTCGAAGACTTTTGAACCCTGGTATGCGGCCTCTAGCAACACTGGTGAAGGCTCTGCATCAATCCTAACCGAAAGGTTGAATGCGCTTAGCCTCGTTCCGAAGGGGTCCATTGACTTAGTCGACACTTCAAGCACCTTGTCAAGCCCTAATTGCTCTGTAGCGCTTCGGTGGAGTGAGGCGACACTTCGCTGTTTCTGGGCAACTGCGAATCCTGGGAACCACTGGAACTCAACCGCGTGTTCGATGACGAGTCCGCCGTTAACAGACGGTACAAAAACTGGTCTTGAAGCCATTTGTGTGCTAGTCTTCCCGTACTGCGATGCGAATGTCGTGACCGCTTCGGACGAGATCGCGGACATACGACTGCTCAAAGAAATGTGGCCGAGTGGAACACACGGGTGGCGTTCCTTTCCAGTTCAAAAGGAGTTGCTTCACCTGTCGAAGATTACTGTCAGTTTCGCAGACCAAACCAATGATGCTGTTGGCAGAGACAGACCGTTGGATGAGCACTTCGGCCTGGAGATCTGTGGGGCAGCTCTTGAGGTGACTTGACGGGCGCTTGATTCCGTATTTTGAAGGAGGGCATGGCCGAAACATCGCATCGAAGCCTTCAAATCCATCGGAGACATGGATCCCTTTATCGGGCTCTACGCAACCAAGCTGGGACGTCGGGTTCGGATTGGAGTGACGGGTTGAGTTTGGCATGGTTGGCGGCCGGCGGCGAGCAGTATGCGGAGCCGGTAGTTGCGGAGGTTGCGGAAGCCGCGTGCTGAGCGTTTGACGTCTTTGATGCGGGCGTTGGCTGCTTCGGTTCGTGCGTTGCTGGTGCGGGTGCGCACGGCGGTTGCGATCTCGGTGTGCCAGCGGCGCAGCGTGCGGGCCAGGGTGGCGAGCTCGGGCGGGGCGCTGGGGTGCTCGCACCAGGCGATCGCTTCGTTGAGATGCTGTTGCGCGTCGAGGGGATCGTCGGCGCGGAAGATGTCGCGGACGTGTTCTTTGGCGACCCAGCACTCGCGGATCTCGTCGGTGGGGTCGGCTGCGTCGAGCGCTGCGAGCATCTTGTCCCACCCGGCGGCGTCGAGCCGTTCGGCGCCGGTGAGCAGCAGCTTGCGAGCATGGTAGAGCGGGTCGCGTTTGCGGCCTCGGTGCCCGGTGGTCTCGTTGTGGACGCGTCGGCGGGCGCCGTCGAGCGCCTGGTTCGCGAGGCGCACGATCCCGAACGCGTCGGCTGCGATCTTCACGCTGTCGCTCAGGTGCGTGTCGCGGCGTGCGCGTGTGATGCCGCTGCGGTAGCCCTCGTGGGGGTCACAGCACACGACCTCGATGGCCGCTAGCCACCCGGCGGGCTGCTGTTCGAGCCATCTGTGCAGGTCAGCGGCGTTGCGGCCGTCGAAGATGTCGATGACCTGCCCGGTGGCCGCATCGACAGCGGCGGACACATAGCGGCGACGCGCCAGCCGCGACGCTGAGCGCATCACGGTCTCGTCGAGCCCCAGCCGAGCCACCGGCCCCACCCGACCGGGATCGCCGACGACCTGGCATGCCCAAGCAGCGACCGCGGACCACACCGTGGCCCACGCCACCCCCAGCCGGCGAGCCGTCGACGCCACACTGCCTTCCACCGCTTCCAGGCGAGCGGCGGCCCACTGCTCAGCCCGGCAAGTCAGGACCCGCCGCGGCGCGGCCAGCTCGCACTCCTCAGTCCACGTGCGCGTCTCGCACCCCGCGTTCGGGCACCACCAGATGCGCTTGCGCCACCGCACCTCGCACACCCCGCCATCGCGACCCGGCGCGTCGCGCAGCCGCACCTCCCGACGGCCCTTCGAACGCGCCCGCACACCGCACGCCCCACACAAAACTCTCTGCGCGTCGGGGGTCTGCACCCACAGCACGGTCTCGCCGCCATCGACACGAACCCGCGTGATCTCCACGCAATCCGCGCCCAGCAACACCACAGAACTAGCTTCAACCACCAGGGGCCTCCCGAGTCTTGGACTGTTCAACGAGTCACAAGAATCGGCGAGGCCCCTCCCTCAACGGTGGACCCTCACATCACCCAAGTCCCAGCTTCGATGAGAAGAGCCCTTTATCGGTTGCCGCGTTGACTGGGGAAAAGCGAGTCGACGATGATTCAAGAAGATTCGGGTCGAGCAGCACCACTACCCATGAGTCGTCGGAGTCTCTTCGTTGCCGGAATTTGTCGAGAACGAACAGGTTGGGATACTGGACGGAACACGAGAGGTAATCCAAGTGGCCGTCATGTCGATAGTAGTCGTTCCGGCAGACTGTTTGCCCTCGGTTCATAAGCTCTTGGTTGGAGAGAATCTCATGGTCACTGATGATTCGGCCCAACAGCTTCAATCGAGTAAAGTGACAGAGCCGGGTGATTCGGCGTCGGCCGATCTCGTTTCCAATACTTGACATCTGGAGCCTTGATTCAGTGTGTAGACGAGCGTGTGTCGAGGCCACGGGCGACACGCCGTTTAGGTGGTCTGCGAGTGACCTGAGTGTATACGTCGGTGACTGATTGAGTCTCCGTCCTCTGTTGGGATTCGGGCTGCTAGGCTCGGCAGGGTTCATGCTATGAGGATGCCGCGGGCTTCATGGTCGGCGTAGTTGGTGAAGCCGTGGGCTTTGCGGTGTAAGACTTGATGAAAAGCCCGACGGGGTACCCACAACCTGGCGAGCACGAAGTACCCCGCCAAGAGGTTCGTCAGCCTTTCGTACCCTTCGTTGCTCACAGCGGCTTCACCCTGAGCCAACCGACAACCTCCTGACTTCCCTCGGCGAGCGTGACTAACGCCGACGCCGAATCCGTGTGGGAATCAAACACTGGCGCGGCAGTCATCTTGAATTCGGGCCACTTATGAAGCGCTGACTGGATGGCCCCCATCGGGGAGTTACTGCTGACCTCCGCGCTGTCGTTCGAGATGTGCTCGCGGCCATCGATCGCCTCGCGGCGTATCAGGCTGGCCTCCCATCTCATGATTCCGTTCGGCGCCATGTCTCGTCCTAACGGGTCGGGGTCCTCGAGTGCCCACCCTACGGTGGCGTGGCGGTACGAGCGGAGCGCGTCGCCCGGCGTCACAGTGACACGACCGCTACCGTCATCCGCGTGAGGGGCACCGTCGGAGTCCGACTCGTCGCGCCACCGTTGCGGCGTTCACCCTGCTGGCAGGTTGCTCCGCTGACAGCGACGAGGATATCGAGGCGCTCATCGACGAACGCATCGAGGCTGCGCTGGCCAAGCAAGCGGCGACCACGTCCACGGAAGCCGCCGTGGATATCGAGTCGCTCATCGACGAACACATCGCGCGCCAGGCCGCACGCATCAGCCAAGTGAATGAGCACTTGATCCAATACATTGACTGCAGCCATGCGCTCGACGACTTCGCGCTGAATATCAAGCATCTATTGATCCTCGACGAACTTCTAACGAGTACCCCGTTCTTGAGGCACAACGGCTCCGATGACCGCCCGTTCGGCGACATCGCGCGCGGAATGGGCCGCTTGTTCACGGGTGACGGCAAGATGTTGGGGGAGGTGCGGGCAGAACGACTCTGTTTCGACGACGGGTACGGGCTTCCCCTTTCGAGATTGGAATATGACCGTCTCGTAGTCAGCTTGGACGAGTTTCTTCAGATGGGCCGCCCGCTTACCGTCTCTACGCGGTGGAGGGATAGTTGCGAACGCGGGTGGAGCCTCGAAGGCAACTGGGCGAGCAGTCAGATGGATGAGTGGTGCGAGAAAGTCTTGGCGCGGTATCGCGACTAGACGAAGCTGACTTGCGAGGTGCCGTGCTCGATGGCGCCGTCCTGTCCAATGCCCGCCTATTGGGAGCGGACTTGGGCACGGCAAGCCTGCGCGAAGCCGACCTTCGTAGAGCATGGGTTGTGGGTTCTGATTTTCGATTTGCCGACTTGAGTGGCGCCGGCCTTCGGAACGCAAGAGTTGACTCAAGTCTGACTGATTACGATCCAACCGATTTCAGGGACACCATAGTGGAAGGCTGCCGAGGCTGCCCGTAACCACTTGGTTTCGGTGTGCCAACGGAGAACGGGCCACCGGTGCAGTCATCAAGAGCATTTGACTGCGGTGCTGGTCGGTAGCGTTGGGGAGTATCCGGCTGCAAGGAGTTTCAAGAGTCGGCAAGGCGCTCACCCTATCTGCGGAATCTCAACCTACGCCCATCCCAGCTTCGAAGCGAAGAGCCGGTTCTCGACGTTGGATGCTAATGACATCATTCGATACTGCTGAGGCAAACAGTGAGGGGGTCACGTTCATTCTTGAGATGCACTTCATTGAAGAGGAACACTGGTTCGGAATTCTCAGGGCATTCGACTGTGTCGTCGATGATCGCGAGAACTTTGGAGGTGGCGCGTCCCGACGCACAGTCGACTAGTTCAGACAAGCCGTCTTCAGTCGAGACGCAGGCCCCGACACGCCATTCATGGGCGCGGTAATCCCATTCGTCGATACATGCAATCCGGTTGCCGACGGCCTCGACAACGTGATCGGCACGGAATGCGCAGTCCGAGGCGTCGGGGACCATGGCCACGATGGTGCCGACAGCAAGCCCTGAGGAACACGGAACCAGCACGGCGTGCTGCCGTTCAGGGTGGATTGCAACGCAACTATCCGCTTCCCACTCAGACGAAACCGATAGCTGAGCGCCGGATCCTGTGTCGCTGTCGAGCCGCATGTCAATGCATGCGAACTGGTTCACATCTATTTCGACCCATGGTCCTGCGGGTTCAGGACACTCGGTGGCATCCTCGACGATCGCCAGAATCTGGCCTTCCGCTCGACTCGACGAGCAGAGCACCGGTTCTGCACGCCACACATCCGCGCTCATTGTGACGCAGCTGGAGGTGTTCCAACCGAACACTGTCTGCGTCGCGGAGCGCCCCGAACTGCCAACTTCAGAGCGAGGGCTGTTTGCATCCGAGTCGGCAATGTTGGAGACGATGATGAACCCGGTCACGAGCAGCCAGACGATGATTACGCTCGGCCGCAGCAACACTGGACGGCCCTTGAGCATTCGCTCGATGACCGGGTCGCTCGGCTCCGGGGTCTTCAGAGCTCGAAGTCGTCGGTGTTGAATCAGATTGCCGACCAGGTAGAACCATGTTGCGAACCACCCGATGAGACTCCACCAGCCAAACGCGACATTGCGGGCTTGGAACTCCCGGAACACCCCAATGGCGCAGTGCTTGCAGACGCGACCGGCGAAGCTATAGCGGACACGGCGTAACAGAAAGCCAGCATTGGACTCGAAGGCAACTTCTGTTGTCGGCCACCGACCGCAGATTTGACAGTGATGGCGGCGCTCTCGCCGATGCTGCTGCAGATGGTCCTCGACGGAGTCCACCAGCGACAAGTCGATGCCGCAAACTAGGAGACTGCTGATTTATTGGGCGCGATTTCCGCGTGCGGGGTGGGGGCGCGCGGGACAATGTCGGGGTGCAGGGCTCAGCGGTTCAGGATCGGGTGTTGTTGGACGCGGCGGCGGTGTGCGGGCATCTTGTGCCGCCGGGGTCGGTGTATGCGCTGTTGGCCGAGCATCGTGGCCGGCTGTTCGGTGACGAGTTGTTCGAGGATCTGTTCGGGTCGGGTCGGGGCCGTCCGTCGGTGCCGGGCGAGGTGATCGCTGCGGTGATGGTGCTGCAGGCTCTCGAGGGCCTGTCGGACCGTGAGGCGTGTCGGCGGTTGCAGACCGATGTGGGGTGGAAGGCCGCGGCAGGGCTGGCGCTGACCGAGGCGGCGTTCCATCCCACGGTTTTGACTCTGTGGCGCAACAAGCTGCGCGCGAGCGGCCGCCCGGATCGGGTGTTCGACGCGGTGCGCGAGCTGATCGCTGTGACGGGCGCTGTGGCTGGCAGCGCTCGGCGGGTGCTCGATTCCACGGTGCTCGACGACGCTGTGGCCCGTCAGGACACCGTGACGATGGTGACGAACCAGATCCGGCGGGTCCGCAGGCTGGTTCCCGAACTGGGCGAGGTGCCGGTGCGCGAACGCAATCTGGGCCCGGCCGCGCCGGTGGTGGACTGGTGCGATCCCGCCGACGCCGAGCGGCTGGTGTCCGAGCTGGTCGACGACGCTGTGGAACTGGCTGCGGCTGCGGCGGATCTCGATCTCGACGCTGCTCAGGCCGACGCGGTGGGCCTGTTGGGGCTGGTCGCGGGCCAAGACGTGGAGCCCGCCGGGGGGCCGGGACGGTGGCGGATCGCCCGCGGCACCGCGAAGGGCCGGGTGATCAGCGTGGTGGATCCCGAGTCGCGTCACACCCACAAGACCTCTCACAGCTACCGCGACGGCTACAAGGCCCACATCGCGGCCGAGCCCGACACCGGGCTGGTCACCGCTGCTGATCTCACCGGCGGCGACGCCGGCGACGCGGACGCAGCGATGGGGCTGCTCGACGGCGAGCCCGCCGGCACCACGGTGCTCGCCGACAGCGCTTATGGCACCGGGCAGCTTCGCGCCGATCTCGTCGAGCGCGCCATGGACGCGGTGATCAAGCCGCCGCCGCTGAGCGTCGCCGTCGAGGGCGGCTACAGCATCGACGACTTCGACATCGACTACAGCATCGACGCCGACACAGGCGAGTTCTCCGGCACCGTGGCCTGCCCCGAAGGCCACACCGTGCACATCACCCCCAAAGGCAACGCCCGCTTCGGCCGACACTGCGCCCGATGCCCCCAACGCGACCGCTGCACCACCGCCGAGAACGGACGCGTCATCAAGATCCACCCCCACCACGAACTGCTCAAAGCAGCACGCGTCCAAGCCCGCACCGACCGGTTCCAGCACCAATACCGCACCGTGCGGCCCATGGCCGAAAGAACCATCGCGTGGATCGTGCGCCGCAACCGAAGATGCCCCTACCTCGGCACCGCCAACAACCGGCACTGGCTGCGGCTGCGCGCCGCAGCAGTCAACCTCCAACGCCTCACCAGCCTCGGACTCCACCACAACGGCACCACCTGGGCCATCACCTGACCCAACCCCCACCGACAAGCCGAACCCGCAGCCCACAACCGAACCCCGCCGCGCCCCAACCCACGACCACAGCCCAACCAAGCCCAAGACACCGACACACCAACCGACTTACTCAGCAGTCTCCTAGGCACATTTGTTGTGCGTCTGACTTTGCCGCGGAGGGTCCACCGAGGAATGAACCAAGTCTGATCGTGTTCTCGCTGACGCGTGAAGGAGCATCAGATGACTGTCAGCGAGGGTCGGCGTCGACCGAAGAAGCTGTCCGCGGAGACGAAGTGGGAGATCTACTTGCAGGTCGCGGGCGGAGAGATCACCCAGGCCGACGCCGCCCGGAAGTGGGGGGTCGATGTGTCGACGATCATCTCCATCCGCCGGACGGTGAAGGACGCGGCGCTGGCTGCGCTGGCCCGCAAACCGGGTCGCCCGGCCACCGAACGGAACTGGGAGCTCGAAGCGGCCCGGGCAGAGATCGGTCAGCTCACCGAGGCGATCAAGGTCCAAGCGATCGAGTTGGCCATTGTCCGGGGAAAATCCGGCTGGGACTGAACGGACCGGTCCCGGCGAGAGTCCCCGCCGAGGCCAAAGAGCTGGTCCTCAACACCGTCGACGACGCCGTTGCCGCCGGGTTCTGGCACACATGGGCCACCGGTGTGTGGCAGGTCTCCGACGACCGGGTGCACCGCTGGCGGGCCCGCCGACGCGAGCTGGGCACGCTCAGCGACCTCGCCCCGGGCGGCGCGCCGGTGCATGCGGTGCTGGCCGACGAAGTCGCGGAGGTCCTCGCTGTCGCTGAAGAGTGGGGACCGGTCGACCGGTCGCACCGCAAGCTCGCCCACCGCGGTTCCTATGTGGGCCGGGTGTGGGTGGCCCCCTCGACGTTTCGGCGCGTTCTGGCTGCCCACGGGCTTGTGCTGCCCGAACAGCCGCCGACACCACGGCGGCCCAAGACGCCGTGGCCCCACTGGCTGGTCTGGGAACCGAACAGGATCTGGATCTGGGACGTCACCCACTTCGGGCGGGCCCGGCGCTGCGTGTTCGCCATCGTCGACATGGTCTCCCGCTACTGGATCACCACCCTGGTCTCGACCGAGGAGACCTCCACCCAAGTGCGCGTCATCTTCGACCAGGCGCTGCTAGCCCAAGATCTCGACGAGCTGCTCACCGACGACCGCCTCGATCTCGACATCGACGACCCCGACCGGCCGATCCTGCTCGCCGTGTCCGACAACGGCCCGGCCATGACCAGCCACGACACCCGCGCCTACATGGCGATGATGGCCATCGCCCAACACCACGGCCGACCCCACACCCCCACCGACCAAGCCTGGATCGAGAGTTTCTTCGGGCACATCAAGCACGAATGGCCCCACCTCGACGAGATCACCGACCCGGCGTTGCTCGACACAGAGCTGGCACGCATCCGGATCGACTACAACGAAGTCCGGCTGCACGAAGCGCTCGGCTACGTCACCCCCGACGACGAACACCACCAACGAGGAGAACCGATCCGCGAGGCCCGCCGGCAAGGCCTCCAACGAGCCCGCACACGACGGCTCGACCACAACCGCCGGACCACCACCAACAACCCCGAGAACACAGCATGACTTGGTTCATTTCTCAGCCGATCTCCGCGGAAGACTCAGACACACCTCACATTGCTGGTGCGCCAGAGCGCTCAGCGGCTTGCGCGCTGCGCGTCCGGTCATAGATGCGGCGCCGGGCCGGGTCCGAAAGCAGCGTGTAAGCGGCGTTGACCTGTTTGGCAGCTTCCTCGTCCCCGTTCTTGGTATCGGGATGCACGGAACGCATGCGCTGCCGGTAGGCGCGGCGGAGTTCATCAGGCGATGCCGCCGCGGTCACGCCCAGCACGGCGTAGGGGTCATCAACCGAGTCGTTGGGAGACACGGGTCAGCGACCTACTTGCCCGGCTCCGGAGTTGGCCTCGAACCGTACGCGCCCGAGCGCTGCGTCTCGGAAGGATGCCTCCCATCGCTAGGCACTGCATCATCCTCGCAAGGAACGCCTGAGCCTGGACCAAGACACCGGCGGTTCATCGAGTCAGTTGCATTCGTAGCTGAAGTGCGTCAGATGTCGATGCGGTACAGCTCGGCCGCGTTGGCAGACATGATGCGCTCGACGTCGTCGAGGGGGATGCCCTCGAGGGCTCTGGCCAAGTCGTGGTCGTCTCGTGGGTACAGGCACGTCGGGTGTGGGAAGTCGGTCTCGAACATCAACGACTGTGCGCCGAGGTAGTCCACCGTCGGCTTCACGGTCGACCGCTCGAACCAGAAGCAGCCGTAGAACTGCCGCCGGAAGTACTCCGAGGGCAGCATCGACAACTCCGACAGCTCGTTCGGGGCCGTCTCAGCCATCTGGTGATCGAGCACTTCGAGGAAGAACGGCAGCCAGCCAACGCCGCTCTCGACCGAGACGAACTTCACATTGGGGAACCGCTCTGGTACGCCGGAGTAGATCATGTTGCCCACGACCCGAGCGTTGCCCATGAAGAGATTCGCCGAGCCGACCGCCAGGCGGCGTTCGGGCCCGAACGACGGCCACGGTGCTTTGCCGTAGTAGTCGAGGTTGCCCTTCGACGACCCGATGTGGAAATTCACCGGCATCGCCAGGTCCGAGCACACCTGCCACACGGGATCCCAGTGCGGCAATGCCATATCAGGCAGGCCGGCCTCTTCGGGATTGGAGCACGTCACGATGCCCCGCAAGCCGTTTGCGTGACAGCGCTCGATCTCGCGCACCGAAGCGTCAAGATCCCACCACGGTAGCAGCGCCATGCCGAACACTCGCTGGCCGCTGGCCTCTTGGAACTCAGCCAATGCGTCGTTGTAGATCTCGACCGAGATGATGCGCAGCGCATCGTCGGGCGACTTCAGGAAGTTCTGGTTCCCGAAACCGGCGACGTTGGGGTACATGATCTGCGCTTCGATGCCGAGTTCATCAAGCATCGCAACCCGGGCTTCGGCGTCGTAGCTGGCGCGGTGAACCATGTCGTTGTCGAAGTCGAAGAACACCGTTCCGGTGACCTTCTCGCCGTCGGGACCGACGACTGACGAAGCGATCGGCAGGCCGATCGGGATCGAGTCGTCGAACCACCAGCGGCGCTTGCCGTCGCGCTCGGTCATCCGTGGGACGCGGTCGCGATACTTCGCGGGCGCCCGCGACGTCCACAGGTCGTAGGGCTCGGACCAGTGGCTGTCGGTGTCGATGATCTTGAGATCGTCAAGGATGGTGCCAGCCATCGCGCTACTCCGTTGGTTGTTGCTGTGTTACCGCGGTGCGCGGGTGCGCCGCCGCGCGCTCAGCCGACCGGTGGGACGGTGACCGGACGGTCGCCGAATTCGGGGCGCTCGGTGCGCGTCTTCTTCAGCTCCCAGAAGCCGTCCACGTCCATCATGGCGATCATGCCGTCCCACAGCTTCAGGGCGTCTTCGCCCTTGGGCGCCCGCGTGATCACCGGGCCGAAGATGCCGACGCGCTCGCCGTCGCTGCGGTCCAGAGCGATGATCGGCGTGCCGACATCGGTGCCGACGAGCGCCAACCCTTCGTCCATGCGTGAGCGGATTTCGGCGTCCCACGACTCGTCCGTCGCGGCCTTCGCGTGCTCCGGATCGAACCCCAGCTCTTCGAGCGCCTTCGCGATGTCGAAATCGCGGTCACCGTCGTGGTGGATGCGGCTCGCAAAATCCCAGTAGACGCCGAACACGGCGTCGTCGCCCTCCGCGGCGCGGATCGACTCCATCACCCGCAGATGCCCGTGGGTGCCCACGACCGCGTCGTAGTACGGACTGTCAGTGGGCGGATTGTTCTTGAAGAGCAGGCTGATCGGCTGCCATTTCACGTTCAGGTTGCGCTTGGAGGCGACTTCGTCGACGACCCACCTGGCCGTCACCCAGCACCAAGGTCAGATGGGGTCCACCCAGAACTCGATGTCGTTGGCCGCGTCAGTGCCCGTGTCAGTTGCCATGGGCGCAATCTACCCGTGGCGTGCGACTCGCGTCCCTGGCTGTCCAGCTCAGCATCGGTCGCTGGTCATGGTGGTCGACCACAGCGTCTGACGAATCGGAAAGCGCACCTCAAGGCCGACTTTCGCTCCGGCGCCGTTCGCGAGGTGTACGATTGACGTACGCCGTCAATACTGGCAGGATGCGGAACAGTGATCCTCGGCTACAAGGACAAGAGGACTGAGATGTTTGCCAATGGGGTGTTTGTTCCAGCGTTTCAGGGATTCGAACAGCAGGCAGCGAAGAGGCTGGCGATTCTGAATGCGGCACCCTCGCTGGAAACTCTGAGAGCGTTGCCGAGCAACCGACTCGAAGCCCTCAAGGGCGACAGAAGGGGTCGGCACTCCATCCGGGTCAACCGGCGGTGGCGGGTCTGCTTCGTTTGGGCGGAAGGGCAGGGGCCCGGCGATGTCGAGATCGTGGACTCTCACTAGAAAAAGGGAGGTTCGGAGATGTTGCGACGAGTCGTTCACCCAGGAGAGGTGCTCAAGAGCGAGTTGGAGGAGTTTGGGATCACGCCCACTGAGTTCGCTCGCCAGATTTCCGTGCCGCCCAATCGCGTGTCTCAGATCATCGCTGGCAAGAGGTCGATCACCGGGGACACCGCATTGCGCCTTGGGCACTGGTTCGGCGTGGAGTCTCAGTTTTGGATGAACCTGCAAACGCAGTTCGATCTGGCGGTTGCCGGCCAGGAGATCGGCGAGACAGTGAAAGCTCTGCCGACTGCACGCCAACTCGTCTGACAAGCAACCTCCATGGCTGGCTGGGGTAAGCGGGGCACAAATGTTGGCGCTGCGCTACAGCGGGGTGCCGTCGGGCTGCAGGTAGTCGCGGCTGATGTGGCCTTCGTCGCAGAGCGCCTGCCACTCGGCGTCGTCGAGGCTCAGGATGTGCCGGAAGACGTACTCGTTGGCGTCGCCCAGGATGCCGATCGGCCTCCACGGCATCTCAGGGCCGTCCCAGCCCCACTGCCGCCCCGGAAAGCTGTGCCAGCCCTGCTCGACCGAACCGTTCTGGCGGAACCAGCAGCGGTCCGCCATCTGCGGATCGGCCCGCAATTGCGACTCTCGCAGCACCGGCCCAGCCGGCACCCCCGCCTGCTGGCACTGACGAAATACCTCAGCAGAGGTGAGCTGCTGCGTCCAGGCGCTGATGCGATCGTCGATCTCGTCGTGGTGCGCGATGCGGCCATCGAGTGTCGCGAACCGCTCATCGTCTCCAAGCGCCAGTGCGCCGTCCGGTCGGTGCCGGTCGAGCAGATCGGCGAGCGCCTGCCAGTCGGCGTCGTTCTCGCATGCGATGACTGCCCACTCATCGTCCTGGTCCGGACGGGCGGGGTCCACAGCGCAGCGGTAGCAACCCTGGGGTGCACGTGCGACGGACCGGTTGCCGAGCGGCTGATGACGGGTTCCGTTGGCCGCAGCGTCGATGAAGTACTCGCCGATGTGCTGCATCACGTTTTCCGATTGGGAGAACTCGATGAGTTCGCCGACGCCTGTTCCGCCTTCCTTGTCGGCGCCGTCCCGTCGGGCCAGCACTGCCAGCACAGCGAAAGCAGCCGTTGCAGCGCTGGCGGGATCCATGTGGAAAACCGACGTCAGGCTCGTGGGGTCGTCGTCGGCGTAGCCGCGCAGCCCGGTCAGCCCGCACATCGCCTCGAAATTGGCGCCGAATCCCAGCCAATCGGCCGACGGACCGTCGAGGCCCATGGGCGGCATCCGCGCCATGATCGTCCGCGGGTTTGCTGCGTGGACCGTCTCCCAGTCCATGCCCAGCTTCGCCAGCACGCCGATGGAGTTGTTCTCCACGATCACGTCGACGTGATCCAGCAGCCGCCGCAACGTCTCGCAGCCCAACTCGGTGCGCGGGTCCAGCGTGCAGCTCAGCTTGCCCCGGCCGTGTGAGCTGAACATGTTCTGACGGTTCCACGGCCGCGGTCCCGGATCGTTGTCGGGGTAGCCGGACAGCGGCCCCAGTTCCTGCACAATCTCGGCAGGCGGACGCGCCATCAGGCCCCGCGTGGCGGTCGGGAAGACGAACGGGTTGTCGACCCGGATCACCTCCGCGCCGAGGTCGGACAGGTACATCGTGCAGCCGGGGCCTGCCCACACCACCGTGAGGTCCAGAACTCGGATGCCGTCGAGCGGAAGGCCGGGTGGCTCGCGACGGACCAGACCATCAGGGTGATCCGAGCGTGCAGGAGCACCGTCAGCGGGGCCTTCAGTGACGCGGGCACGTACTTCAGCGTCGTGCTCGCCGAGCAACGGTGCCGCGGTTGGTACATCGGGCGAGCCATCCGAAAGCGAATCCGAACCTTCGTGCATACGGAACGGTGCTGTGAGCTGGGTGACGGTCCCAGCAACAGCGTGCTCGACTTCGACGAACGCACCGCGGGAGACGAAATGCTCGTCGTCGAGTACATCGACTGGCGCGTTCAGCGGCGTCACCGCCCACTTGTGGACTTGCGCCGCCGCCGCCACGCTCGCCTTGGAATGGCTGAACAGCCACGGATACAAGGCGGTCTCGACCATGTCGGGCAGGTCGGGATCGAAGACCCAGCCGGGATTCGCGAATCGTTCCGCCAGCGAACTGCCTTGCTCGCCATCGCCCAGCCCCAGTCCGGCCGCAGCCAGCGTCTGCACCATCCGGGGTGCCCACGTGGGGAGGGTGAACACGAGCGCCCAGCCATCCGTCACGGGGTAGAAGCCGACGGGCGACGCCCGCTGAGGCTGACGGGGCTCGCGTGCCACATCGGCACCGGTGTACGCCTGGTAGATGAGGTACGAACTGCGCCGGTCGATTGTGCCCGCTTGTGCCTCGAAGGCTGACACGTCCACATGTGCAGGCCGTCCGCTGCGTCGGCTGATGAGGTACGCAGCCAGCGTTGGCACTGCTGCCAGATTGCCGACCTGATACGAGGTCACATCACCGCTCAGCTTCACCGGCTCGCGCTCGTCGATGCCGGTGCCCCACATCGGCCCGCCCATGGCGTAGGTGACGATGTCGCTGCCCTGATAGCCGGCCTCCACGTACGGACCCGTCTGGCCGAACGGCGTGATCGAGGTCAGCACGATGCCAGGGCGCAATCGGCACATCGTCTTGTAGCCGAGCCCGATGCCATCGAGATGTCCAGGTGCAAACGACTCGATCACAATGTCGGATTCCGCCACGAGCGTCCGAACGAAATCGACGTCGTCGGCGCTCGGCGACGGCGTGCCGAGGTCGGCGATGACGCTGCGCTTGTTGGTGTTCAGGTGCAGGAAGAGCGGCGAGCGCTCCAGGCTGTCGGCCCCTGACGGCGTCCCCGAAGCGCCCCACGGACCGTGGCGCCGCGCCGGATCACCACCGGACGGCTCCACCTTGATGACGTCGGCGCCGTGGTCGGCAAAAAGCTTGCCCAGGTACGGACCCGAGATTCCTGTCGCCAGTTCTACTACCCGGATGCCTGCCAACAATTGGCTCACCGCTGCCCCCATTTCCGGCCACGAAGGCCAGTCCCGACGGGGCAAGTATGGCCGATTACCCAGATTCGCTGGCCGGCCGGTCAACCCATCGTGGCCAGGATCTGGGCCAGCGTGACGAGCGACATCGAGGTTGGCGACCTGAGCATCCGAGCCCACTGTCTGCCGTATGGTCATTTCTTCGGGGACGAGGATGCCATGGACTCAAGTGACGAAGGTGGGCTCAACGATGCCGCAGCGTTGCATGACGCAGCGTTGGTGGTCGACGGCACATGTCCCCTGTTGGTCAGGCCCCACTATGTCGATTGGTACATCGAAGGTGGGGTGAACATCGTGACGCCGACGGTGGGTGCCACTGGAACGGCGATGCAGTCGTTCGGATTGATCGCGTATTGGCTCGAATTCATGCGGGACCGGCAGGATCTCACGCTGGTCAGCAACGCTGCCGAGGTGCGCGCCGCCAAGCAGGCGAATCGCACAGGGGTGGTCTTCCACTTCCAAGGCACCGATCCCATTGAGTCCGAGCTTCGGCACATCGACGCCTTCAGCCAGCTCGGCGTCGGCATCATGCAGCTCTGCTACAACGTAGAAGACGCAGCCGGTTTCGGTGCACAGGTGCCCGACGGCGGCCTCAAGCCGTTCGGTCGGGAACTGGTGAAACGCTGCAACGAGGCACAGGTCATCGTCGACTGCGCTCATACTGGGCACGCCACGTCGATCACTTTGTGTCCGTCGCCGGAATCGACCACGTCGGGCTGGGCATTGACTATTACCTCGGCCAGCACTTGGTCGCAGATGATGCGCAAGCGCTGAGCAACTATGAGCGCGAGAAGGCGGCAGGAAGATGGGCGGGTTCTGACTACCCTGCGCCGCCGCATCGGTACCCGGAGGGCATCGAGACCCCGCGAACTCTGCCAAATCTGACTCGTGGACTGCTGCGCCGCGGCTACTCAGCGGAGCAGACAAAGGCGATCCTGGGCCTCAATTGGCTGCGCCTCTACGAAGCCGTATGGGGCTGAGCAGCGCCGAAGCTTGCAGTGCCGCGGGCAACGGGGCGATTCGGGCTTCATCGCCGCCGGCTTCGAGTCACCCGAGCGCCGGTCAGCCCATGGTCGCCAGGATCGGGGCCAGTGTGACGAGCAGCTCGTCCACGTCGTTTTCGCCGTCAATGCCGAGCAGGTTGGCGGTGATGGCGATGCCAAGGTCAAACGCGGGCACGTACGCAGCGATGGTGCGGAAACCCGGAACGCCGCCCCCGTGAGAGTGCACCGTCAGGCCCATGACTTCGTCGGTGCTGATGCCCAAGCCGTCGTTGTCGGCGGGATCCGGATGGCCAGTCGTCATGAGGGCGACTTGGCTCGCATTGAGGATGTCGCCTGCGAACAGCCCTCGGATCAGCAGCGCCACGTCGCCGATGCGTGCTTCGATGCCCCCGCCGGTCCACCCGGCGGAACGGGCGAGCTCTTGGGGCATCGTGCCGATGTCGACGTAGATGGCGCCGCTGTGTTCGATCTGGTTGGCAGTGGTCAGCCCCAGGATCGGGCCCAGCACGTAGGCGAATGTGCCGCCGACGTACCCGTTCGCGGTCGGCTCAGGCGGGAACTCGCTGGGCGTCAGATAAGTGTGCGACAGACCAAGCCGATCGAACACCCGAGTTCGGATCTCATCTGCTGCGGTGGTGCCGGTGACGGCTTCGATGAGCAAGCCCGCAGCGACGTAGCCGGTGGTGTTGTAGTGGCGTTCGGTGCCCAACTCGGCCACTGGTCCGTAGGCCGCAGCGAACTCCAGGATCTCCTCGGGCGTTGTCGGCACATCCAGCCGCGACGCCGCAAGTTGGAAGAACCTCGGGTCGACGGCGAACTCCACGAAGCCTGAGGTGTGCCCGAGCAGGTCCCGCACGGTCACCGCCGCAGCGTGCTCGTATCCCGGTGCCCAGTCATCGCCCAGGTAGCGCGCGACCGGCGCGTCTAGCTCGACCAGTCCTTCGGCGACGAGCTGCAGAACAACCGCCGCCGTGACCGACTTGGTCACCGACCCGATGCGGACGTAGTGGTCGACGGTCATTGGCGCGCCGCTCGCGAGATCGCTGACGCCCCAGGCGAAGGTGACCGGCTCGGCGCCTCGTTGGGTGACGCCAAGCACGACTCCGGGTGCGCCGGTCTCTTCGATCCAGCCCAACACGGCTGCGCTGAGTGGGTCCACGGGCGCCCCATCCGCCTCAGCGGCGACGTCGGCCTCATCTGGGGGCGCGGCCGTTGTCGCCGGTGCCGGGGCCCGCGTGGTGGGAGCCGGCGCCGCGGCGGTCGCCGGCGCGGCAGCACTGGTTGGAGCCGCGGCTGCGGTGGCCGGTGCCTGGACTATTGCGTCGGTCACCGTGTTGGGCGAGGCGTCATCGGTGCTGCTGCACGCGGCTGCGAGCAAGCCGAGACTCAGCAGGGCGCATGCGAGTCGCTTCATACGCGCAGCGTACGGATCCCACCCGAAGGCGTGCGAGTCATCGCGCACAGCGCTGGGCACACTGTGCTGTGTCGCGCGCCGCGGTTGGCGCGGGGGCGACGACACCTGCGAGTATCTGCCGTTATCTACGCGCGTGCGGGCCACAGGGGGCTGATGTGAATCTCGGAATGCTGCTCTTCATGCCGGCGATCATCGCCGGCGACCAGGTCATCCTGGTCGATACCTCAGCTGAAGCCAGTGGCGGAACTGCACGCGAGGTCACGTACCAGGCGTTGCTCGACAACGTGGCGCGCACCGCTGGGATGCTGACAATGCTCGGTGTCGGTGTCGGCGACCGCGTCGGGGTATTCGCTACCAACAGCGTCGAGTGCGTCGAAGCCATCTTCGGCGGCGCATTCGTCGGTGCAACGGTGGTCCCGATGAACTTCCGCGCTGGCGCGCAAGAGACAGCCCACCTGCTCAGCGACAGCGGTATCAGCGTCCTGTTCACCGAATCGCGTTACAGCGATCTCGTCGAGCAGAACAAGCCCGCTGATCTCGAGCACGTCCTTGTGCTCGATGATCCGGCGTCCTACGCCGCCGCACGGGACGAGGCCTTCGAGCTGCCCGTTCCCGAAGACGTCGACACTGACGGACTGTGCACGCTGCTGTACACCAGCGGCACCACGGCCATGCCCAAGGGCGTCAAGCTCACCAACGGGGCGATCACGGGCTACGTCATGGGGACCAACGACGCTGCGACCGGCGAGGATATGGGCCGCATGGCCGTGGCGGCGCCGCTGTACCACATCGCGGGTCTGACCTCGATGCTGAATGCGCTCTACAGCGGGCGCGTCGTGGTGTTGCTGCCGCAGTTCGAGGCATCGTCGTGGATCGATTGCGTGCAAGCGCATGCCGTGACGCACGCCTTCTTGGTGCCCACGATGCTGGCCCGGGTGCTCGAGGCGCCCAACTTCGCACCGCAGGCATTCAGCGGTCTCGAAGCAGTCACCTATGGCGCGGCGCCCATGCCTCCTTCAGTGATCCGCCGGGCGATCGACATGTTCCCGCCGAACGTGGCGTTCGCCGGCGCCTACGGCCAGACCGAGACAACGTCCACGGTGGCGGTACTCGACCCCGACGATCACCGCATCTCCGGGACAGCCGAGGAGCAAGAACGCAAGCTGCGCCGGCTGTCGTCGGTGGGACAGGTGCTCGAGGACGTGCAGGTGCGCGTTGTCGATGCCGACAGCGGCGAGTCGGCTGCACCGGGCGTGATCGGCGAAGTGCAGCTGCAGACGTTCCGTGCGATGGACGGCTACTGGGGCAACGAAGAGAAGACCCGAGTGACCATCGACGACGAGGGCTGGGTGCACACGGGAGACCTCGGCTACCTCGACGACGACGATTACCTGTTCCTGGCTGGCCGCACCGGCGACATGATCATCCGTGGTGGCGAGAACGTGCTTCCCGACGAGGTCGAGGGAATTTTGTACGACCACCCGTCCGTTCTCGAAGCCGCCGTGGTGGGTCTGCCCAGCGAGGAGTGGGGCGAGCGCGTCGCCGCCGCTGCGGTCATTCGCCCTGGCAGCGGCGCCACCGGTGACGACCTGGTCGCGCACGCGCGCGAGCGCTTGGCCCCGTTCAAGCGGCCCGAGTTCGTCCACCTGATGGACGAGCTGCCACGCACCTCCACCGGCAAGCTGCTGCGCCGCGACCTCATTCCGATGCTTGAAGAGCTGGGCGTCTAGGCCGTCGGCTCGCAAAGTCGTGTCGCAGCGTCGGCCGTGAACGCTGCGGCCACACCGGGGTATCTCGACGATCACCTGCACTTGCTGGCGTGCGCAGCAGCGCGCCGCTCGGTGGACGTCAGCGATGCTGCATCGATCCCCGACATGCTGGCGCTTGTTCGACGAGCAGTCCGCGGCCGCAGCGACCATGGCTCAGGCGGTGACATGGCCGCCGATGCCTGGCTGCGCGCATGGGGCTACGACGACGCACTGCTTGTCGAACGGCGCCATCCCACCGTCGCGGAACTCGACGCTGCGACGGCTGATCGGCCCACGGTGCTGTATCACATCACGGGTCACGTCGCAGTGGTGAACACCGCTGCTGCGCACGCCCTGGGCCTCGCGGCCGCAGATGTGCTCACCGAGCGGCACGACCTGCTGGCGCGTGTGCCGCGCCCGGACCGGTCGACGACCGTCGCTGCGGTCGGCGAGGTGCTTGTCGAGCTGGCCGCCTCGGGCTTCACGGCATGCACGGACACCACCCACACCAATGACGTGGCGGCGCTCGAGCTCTTGGCGGATGCGTCGGCGGCTGAGCCGTCCGTGGAGATCACAGCGATGATCGGCTGTGACCGGCTCGACACGCTTGGCGATGTGTCCTTCGGCATGGACGTCACGGGATCCCGCGCAGCCGCGGCCGCGCAGGGGCAGGGCTGCGTGCGAGTCGGTCACGTCAAGGTGATGCCGCCGCACGACGACGAGGGCGTTGTCGCAGAGATGGTCGCCGTCGCACGCGATCGAGGCTTTCCCGTTGCGGTACACGCCATGGACATCGACACGCTGCAGGCGACACTCGACGCGTTGGAGGCTCAGCCGCCATCGCACCCCGAGCCCGGTCGCCCCGAGCCCGACCGCATTGAACATTGCGCCCTCGCGTTACCCGAGCAGCTCGATCGCATCGCCCGGCTCGGCATCGCGGTCGTCACGCAGCCCAGCTTCGTCACGCGTCGCGCCCAGAAGTACCAAGAGCAACTGTCCGCCATTGAACAGGGCTGGCTGTGGCCGCTGGCGAGCCTCGTGCGCCGCGGCATTCGGGTCACGTTCTCATCCGACGCGCCGACGGTGCCTGCGGATCCGCAGGAATGGATCGAAGCGGCAACCAGCCGCACGCTTGCTCCCGCCGAGCGCGTCGATCACACTACTGCTCGCCGGTTGTGCCAGCGGGGTTGAGTACCCTGCGCCGGCACTGCAAAGACGGGTCGTGCTGAGTGCGGGGAGGCATGGATGGCCGGGCCGATGGAAGGCATCCGCGTCGTCGAGCTGGGGGTGTGGGTCGCTGGCCCGGCATGCGGCGGCATCCTCGCTGACTGGGGTGCCGATGTCGTCAAGGTCGAGGGGCCGCAAGGCGATCCATTCCGTTCGCTGGAATGGCTGTACCCAGGTGCGGGCAACCCGCCGTTCGACCTCGACAATCGGGGCAAGCGCAGCATCGCGCTCGACTTGCGCCAGCCGGACGGCATGGCGGCGATGCACGCACTGCTGGCCCCCGCCGACGTGTTTCTGTCGAATATCCGACCAGGCGGACTCGAGAGGATGGGTCTCGACTATCCGTCGCTCGCGGAGCTATACCCACGTCTGATCTACGCCAGCGTCACCGGCTTCTCGTTGCACGGCGACGAGCGGGACCGCCACGCCTATGACGTCGGCGCGTTCTGGTCGCGCGCCGGGATCGCGCGATCGCTGACGCCTCAAGACGGTGAGCTGCCCTATCAGCGCGGCGGCATGGGCGACCACATGACCGGCATGTCGGCCGCGGCAGGCGTGGCTGCGGCACTCTTCCACCGCACGCGCACCGGCAAGGGCCAGCTCGTGGAGGCGTCGCTGCTGCGCTTGGGTGCGTACATGCTGGGCTGGGATCACAACGTCACCGCCATGACGGGCTCCGAGACCGTCGCTTGGGGTCGTCACAATCCACCGAACCCGCTCATCAACTGCTACCGCTGCGCCGACGGAGAGTGGTTCTGGATGCTGGGCCTCGAGGGCGATCGCCACTGGCCTGCGGTGACCGAAGCCCTCGGCCGCACCGATTGGCGCGCGGACCCGCGCTTTGCCGATATCGAGCTGCGCTACACCAACTCAGAAGCGCTGATCAGCGAGATGGACCAGGTCATCGCGACACGGACCCGCGCCGAGTGGGGCGAGATCTTCGATGCCGGCGATGTCTGGTGGGCGCCCGTGCAGTCCACGCTCGAGATGCTGTCGGATCCCCAGGCACGCGCAGCGGGCTGCTGGGTATCGGTGCCGACACCCGAAGGAGACACCACTGAGATGGTCGCGACGCCCGTGGACTTCTCCGCTTGTGCCTGGGAAGTCACGGCGCCGGTTCCGGAATTCGGCCAGCACACCGAGCTGATCCTGCTGGAGCACGGCTACGAATGGGAGACGATCGCGGAGCTGAAGCAGGCCGGCGTCATTCCCTGAGCCTTCCGGTGCGAAGCGGCCCCTGTCGCCCCGCGGTAGGAGGCACCTCCAGCGGTGAGATAACTTCGATCCGCTGCACGCGACTGACGGGCCGTGCGTGGGGAGGGAGCTGATGATCGAGCCGGTGCGCGCTCGCATCTTGACGCCCGAGTGGGCGCCGACGGTGATTCCCGCGCCATACGACTCGCTCACAGCCGACGAGCAAGCCCAGCATCTCGCAGACAACCCTGACTCCTTCGCGCATGTCGCCGGTTCGCCGCCAGAGAGTTTCGGGCACCCGACCGAGCATCTTCATCACGCCACTCGCAGCACCAAAGCGCTGGAGCGGCTGATCGGTCTGGGGGCGTTCGGCACAGAACAGGACCCGCGCTTGTACGTGCAGCGTGTCGAGGCCGACGGGCATACCCAGCATGCGCTCCTCGGTTCCGTCGGGCTCGAAGAGCACGAGCTGCGGCCGCACGAGGACACGCAGCCTGCCCGGGTGCACGGACTGGCAATGCACTTCAACGAGGTTGGCCGGATGTCGAGTCCGGTGGTCCTGACCTCACCCCGCCCTGTCGCCGTCACCGAAGTCATCGAGGCCACGGTGGCTGCAGCGGACGCCGATCCGCCGGTGCCCGCAGTACTCGACACCAAGACAGTCGACGGCGCGCGCGTCACGCTGTGGCGGGCTGTAACCACTGCAGCGAGCACCGGTGTGGCAGTCGAGGGGCCGCTGTACATCGTGGACGGACACCACCGGATTGCGGCGGCGCGGCAGGCGAATTTCCGCCGGGTGCTTGTGGCGTGCGCACCGCCGGCTGAGCTGCACCTGGGGAGCTTTGATCGCACCCTCGACGAACTCGACATAATGCCGCGCCGCGTCGCCGAGCTCTTGAGTGCACGCTGCGACGTGACCGAGGTGGCCGATGCTCGCGAGGCGAGGCCGGCGCAATCAGGCAGCATCGGCATCGGCGTCGCTGATCACTGGTTCCGCGCCGAGCGCCACGAGTCGGACGCGGTGTCGCTCGGCGAAGCCAGGCTCACATCTGCGGCTGATCTGGACGCGGCCTTTGTGCACGACTTCGTGCTGACGGATGTCTTCGGGGTGACGAGCCCGTCTGATCCGAGGCTGAGCTATCGACCCACGACGGTCACCGCCGCCTACTCGCCGGTGACCATCATGCTTGCCCCGGTGCGTCTCGACGCAGTGTTTGGTGTGGCGGATTTCGGTGGCGTGATGCCACCCAAGACCACCTACTTCCTGCCCAAAGCCCGCTCCGGCTTGCTGCTGGTCCGCTGCTAAGAGGCCGAGCCGATAGACAGCGAAACGCGGGCGCACAACGACATCGACCGCGCGGCCGTGGCCCGACACCTGCTGTGGACACCTACACTCCCCATGTTCGGTGGGCAGCGAAGCTGGTGCGATTCCAGCACTGTCCCGCAGCGGTGATGCTCGGACACCCCGGCTCGCAAGGACCGGGGAGTCGAGACGAGTCCGGTCGCCTGCCCGTCGAGCGACGAACCAACCCTCGAGGACGGGGAAGGCGTCAGGTGAACGCATCGACGGCGACGCAGCCCGCAGCAGTAGACGGCAGCCGTCTCGGCGCAGGGGCGCTCGCGGTCGCGGGTCTCGTAGTGGTGGGCGCGGTCGTCGCTGCACTCACGATCGGCCCGGTTTCGATAGCGCCGCACCGGGTTGCGCTCGAACTCGGGGACGCGTTGCCGTGGGTGTCGGCCGATTCTGGTCTGTCAGTGACCCACGCTGCGATCGTGGAGCAAATCCGACTGCCACGTGTGGTTCTCGGGCTGCTGGTCGGTGCCACGCTGTCGGTGAGCGGTGCCGCCTACCAGGGCGCGTTCCGCAACCCGCTCGCTGACCCGTACCTGCTGGGCATCGCCGCCGGTGCCGGCCTGGGCGCGACCATCGCCATTACATCCAACCTCGGCGACGGCGCCGGCGCATTCGATTCGGTACCGCTGGCGGCGTTCTGCGGCGCGATTGTGGCGGTCACGGTTTCGTACGCTGCCGGACACATTGGTGGGCGGTCGACCGCATCGCTGGTGCTCGCGGGTGTTGCTGTCGCGAGCTTTCTCACGGCATGCCAGACCTATGTGCTGCAAGCCAACAACGAGGCGTTTCGCGAGGTCTACGCCTGGATCCTGGGACGGTTGGCGACCTCGGGCTGGACCGAGCCGGCGTTGATGGCGCCGTACTTCGTAGTCACCACCGCCGTCATACTGCGATACCGGCGGGCGCTGGACGTCCTGGCTGTGGGTGACGAGGAAGCCACCTCGTTGGGCCTCAATACGAGGCGAGTTCGCGTGGTCGTCGTGGTCGCGGCCTCGTTGGGTACCGCGGCGGCGGTGTCGGTCAGCGGTCTCATCGGATTCGTCGGGATCATCGTGCCTCACGCGGTGCGGCTCGCTTTCGGAGCGAGCCACCGGGTCCTGCTCCCGCTGACGGTTCTGCTTGGTGGCGCTTTCATGGTGTTGGCGGATCTCGCGGCGCGCACGATCGTGTCGCCCGCCGAGCTGCCGATCGGCGTCGTGACGGCATTCCTCGGCGCACCGTTCTTCGTTCTGGTTCTGCGCACGAGTCGCCGGGAGGTCTGGTGATGGCCTCGGTGCATATCAGCGGACTCAGGGTGAAACTGGGCGGCACGCCGGTGCTGCGCGGGGTGGATCTGTCGGTCTCGGCGGGCGAGTGGGTCAACGTCATCGGCCCGAATGGCGCCGGCAAGACAACGCTGCTGCGATCCCTGCTCAGCCGATCGCTGCAGGGTGTGGGCACGGTCGAAGGCCGCGTCGACATCGACGGCCTGGCCGACCGGCGCCCGGCGAACTGGGCCCGCACGGTGGCCTACGTGCCGCAGGTACCGGTCATTCCTGCAGGAATGACCGTTGCCGACTACGTCCTGCTCGGACGCACACCGCACCGAGGCGTCTTCTCTGCGATTACGGGTGTCGATCGCGCTGTGGCGGCAGAGGTTCTGGAACGGCTGGACCTGACGGGCTTTGCCGCGCGCGAAGTGCGCTCGCTCTCGGGGGGCGAGCGGCAGCGAGCCGTGATGGCGCGGGCGCTCGCGCAGCAGGCTGCCGTGCTGTTGCTGGACGAGCCGACCACTGCGCTGGACCTGGGTCATCAGCAAGAGGTGCTGAACCTCGTCGACGATCTCCGGCGTGAGCGGCAACTGACCGTTATCGCCACCTTGCACGACCTGACGCTCGCTGCCCGCTACGGCGACCGGATTGCCTTGCTCGCCGCAGGTCGGTTCGTGACGACGGGATCGCCCGCTGAGGTGCTGACCGTGGGCAATATCGCCGAACACTTCTGCGCTGAGGTGCGAATCATCGACGATCCGCATGGACCCGTCATTGTTCCTGCAACGTCGGCGGCGCGATCGTCGCCGAGCCCAGTCCCATCGTCGCCAGTCCCATCGTCGCCAGTTCCGTTGTCGCCAGTCCCGACACCCCCAACCCCGTCGTCACAGGCGGTCGCCACAGGAGGACACTCATGACCGAATCCGAATCCGAATCCGAAGCTGCAGTTGCCGCAGACGAAGCGGCATCGGCCGCCGTCGACACGCCACCGGAAACCGATCCCAGGCCCGATCGGCTGCGCACTGTGAGAAGCCTGGTCGTGCTGAACACCGGTGACGGCAAGGGAAAGTCATCGGCGGCGTTCGGTGTGGCGATGCGCGCTCGTGCGCGCGAGTGGCCCGTCGCAGTCGTGCAGTTCTTGAAGTCGCCGGATTGGGTCACCGGCGAGCAGCTGATGGCCGAACCGCTGGGCATCGATTTCTGGTCGCTCGGCGAAGGCTTCACCTGGGACAGCGACGACCTGAGCCGTGACGAAGCTGAGGCACGCGAGGCGTGGCGCCACGGCAAGGAGTTGGTCCAAGCGGGCGACCACCGACTCGTCGTATTTGACGAGATCACCTATCCGCTGAACTGGGGCTGGATCGATGCCGCAGACGTCGAGGCGACGTTCCGCAACCGTCCCGAACGGGTCTCGCTGGTGCTGACCGGGCGCGACGCGCCGCAATGGCTGATCGACCTCGCCGACACCGTGACCGAGATGCGCAAGACGAAGCACCCCTACGACGACGGCATCGCCGCCAAGAAGGGCATCGACTACTGATGCCCCCCGTTCAATGCTCGTAGTGCTCACCGCGGTGCGGGTGCGGCCGTCGTCAAGCAATCAGTCGTGGCTCGGTTCGGCGGGCCGGTGACGGCGAGCCACTGAACCCGCAATGGTCCGCAATGGCGTGGTGGATATTTCGAAGACAGCTCCAACCAGCTGAGCTGGTGCGCGGGCGGCCTCGATGAGGCCTCGACCGAGCACGTCTCCGGCGGTTCGGCCCGAGGGCCGAGGCATCCAGCCCACCGAGACGAAGACCCCGAGCGACAGGGCTGCGACCAGCGCCATGAACGCTGTGACGATGATCCAACCGCCAGGCCGACCGATGAGCGGGAGGTCCACGAAGTTCATGCCGAAGAAGCCGACGACGAGTGTCAACGGCAGCATGATCGCGGCGTACACGGTGAGAACTTTGGTCACCTCGGTTGCTTGGCGGGCTTCGGCGCCGCGGTAGGCATCCAGGCTCTCCGCCAGTGCGGTCCGCGCCCCATCGACACCTTGAGCCGCTCGTGATGCCGTGTCGAACACATCGGAGAAACGACGCCGACCCGCGTCAGTGACCACCTGCGAGGTGGAGCGCCGAAGGATGTCGAGCGCTTCGCGCTGGGGATGCACGGACCGGCGTAGCGCTGTCAAGTCGGCGCGCACAGCAGTGATCTCGTTGAGGAAGCCGGCGTCGGCCCGCAATGCCAGCCCAGTCAATTCCTCGTTGCGGTCATCGAACACATCCAGCACCGTGACGAGCCGGCGAGTGGCGACATCAGCCAGCCGGGCGAGTGTCTCGTCGGGGCCGCCGTTGGCGACTTCGGGCTGGCACATGACGCCGTCCCAGAGCACGTCCACCGACGGCGACTGCACCCGGTGAATGGTGACGAGACACTGCCGCGAAAGGAAACAACTGAGCTCGTAGCAATCGATTCGCTCGCCGCTCAGCGCATGCAGAACGACGAACACCGAGCTGCCGAAGTCATCGACCTTGGGGAGATCGGTGTCCTGGACCGCGTCCCGGGCCGCAAGCGCATCGAGCCCCAGCGCTTCGGTGAACACGTTGACTTCTTCGACCTCGTCTGGCGCCGCCGTGATATCGATCCACACCCAGCCGGATGCAGGCAGTGTCGTCGGCGGCTCCATGGCCTCGGCGCACTCACTCGCGCCGAACTGAAGTGCTCGAATCAACACTGACACGATGCTGGCACGCCCGCACCGCAAACTGGCTGATCCGCGTTCAGGCGGGTGGCAATCCGCGGCGTGGAGGCGACCGCCTAAGCAATAGCTTCGAGCTATGAGAATCGCGATCGTCTACAACCGCGATAGCCGCAACGTCATCAATCTGTTCGGTATGCCGAATCAGGAGAAGATCGGCCTCAAGACCATCAAGCGGCTCAGCGACGCGCTCCGAGCCGGCGGCCATCAGGTCACGGCGCTGGAGGCAGACAAGGAGCTGATCTCCAAATTGGAGTCGTTCATGCCCAGGGTCGTCAAGGGTGAGCGACCCGGCATGGTCTTCAATGTCTCCTACGGGCTGCAGGGCCAGGCGCGCTACACGCATGTCCCGAGCATCCTCGAGATGATCGGAATCCCCTATGTGGCGTCGGGCCCGCTGGGGCATTCGCTGGCGCTCGACAAAGTCGTCACGAAGATGATGCTCCGCCAGAACAACATCCCCACGCCGGACTTCGTGGTGCTCGACACGCCCGAGGGTCCCGTACCCGACGGCTTGGCGTATCCGATGATCGTCAAGCCCAAGAACGAGGCCGTCTCGTTCGGGCTGGCAGTGGTCAACAACGAAGCGGAGTTGCGGGACGCCGCGCAGGTCATCTTTGACCGGTTCCGTCAGCCCGTCCTTGCCGAGCAGTACATCGAGGGCCGCGAAGTGAACGTGGGGGTGCTGGGCAACGCCCCGCCGGAGGCCTTCCCGCCCGTCATGCTCAGCTTCGGCACCGACGGGCCCCAGATCTACACCTACGAGGACAAGACCGGACGCAGCGGGCGCACCATCGAGCCCCTGTGCCCTGCTCCGATCTCCGATGAGCTCTCCCAGCAGGCCCAGGACATCGCCGTCCGCTCGTTTTCGGTGCTCGGGCTCTACGACTGCGCCCGCGTTGACATGAGGGTGGACGACGACGACAACATCTACGTGCTCGAAGTCAACAGCCTGCCGAGCCTCGGCGAGCACGGGTCGTACCTGGTGGGGGCCGCCCATGTGGGCATGGACTTCGCAGCGTTCGTCAACCGCTTGGTCGAGGTTGCCAGCGCCCGCTACTTCGGAACGCCGCAGCCGCCGGCGGTCGACGCCAAGGCGGCCGATCCGTCCGAGCGTGCCTTCGCGTTCATCACCCAGCGCCGGGACCAGATGGAACGGTCGCTGCAGCAATGGGTGGAGCTTCCCAGCCACACCGACGACCCGCTCGGGCTCGCACGTGCCGCCGAGCGAGCCGGGCGAATTTTCACCGATCTCGGCATGCGGGCGGTAGCGGAATTCACCGATGAGCCCGAGTCGTACATGTGGGAGACGGCACGGGGGTTCGGCGGCGGCGTCCTGTTGCTCGCCCACCTCGACGTGCCCACGACGGGCAGTACGCTGCGACAGGGATACCGCCGAGATCCTGAATGGCTGTACGGCGAGGGTGTGGGACGGTCCCGCGGATCGCTGGTGATGCTGGAGTACGCCCTGCGGGCGCTGCGCAGCGTGCGGACGCTGAGACGGGTGCCGCTGGGCGTGCTGCTGTACACCGACGAGGGTCGCGACGGCGCCCAGAGCCAGGGACTCATCAGGCGAGCGACGGCGCGAGCGGGCCAGGTTCTGGTGTGCAGGCCGGGCACGGTCGGCAATGGCATCATCACCGAGCGACGCGGAAGCCGCCGCTATGAATTGACCGTGGAGGGTCAGAGCCTGAGTCCCGGACAGGTCGGGCGCCGACGCACGGTGGTCAACTGGACGGCCGAGAAGCTCGTCGCGATCAGCAAGCTCAACGCCCCGAACAAGCGCCTGTCGATCGCTGCGCTCGACGTCCGCACCGAGCGGCACGCGATGTTCGTGCCTCATCGAGTCGAGGCGTCACTGATGATGTCGTACATCGACGCTGCCCAAGCCGACGAAGCCGAAGCATCGATGCGGTCCATACTCGGGCGCCGCGGGCCCAGATGGAATCTCACCCGGCTCACCGACCGGCCGCCGATGGTCGACCGGCCCGCCAACCAAGATGCCGTCGCGGCGCTCGAAGCCGCGGCATCCAAGTGGGACATCCCGATCGAGCACGAATCGTCGGGTTGGTCTTCGGTGGCCGGACTCGTGCCCGACCCCACGGCCGTAGTCTGCGGGGTCGGTCCGATCGTGAAAGACCGGGGAACTCCCGACGAGGCCGTGCAGCGCATCAGCCTCGTCCAACGCACACTGCTGCTAGCGGAGTACCTCATCGGCCGGCTCGAACGATGAGCGCATGATCGAACGCGAGCCACAATCCAACCCGGCCGTTGCCGCGCCACCGGCCGCGGGACCGCGCAGGCGGCGCGCTGCGTCGGCCGATACCGAACTGCTCGAGCTGTCCGACGCGCGCATTCACGAGCCGCAACGCATCGCGGCATCCGAGCACGGGATGGTGAGCACCGCTCACTACTCGGCGACAGCAGCGGGTGTGCAGATGCTCGAACGCGACGGCAATGCCATCGACGCCGCCGTGGCGGCCGCGCTCGCGCTCGGGGTGTGCGAGCCCGCAGCGTCGGGGCTCGGCGGCCAGACTATGATGGTCATTCACGACAGTGCCTCAGGCCGCACGATCGCCCTCGACGGCTCGTCGAGGGCGCCGAATCGAGCACTCGTCGAGCGTTTCGCAAACCTCACTGAAGACCGCAGGCGGGGCCACCTCGCGACCACCGTGCCGAGTTCGCCTGCCGTGTACGCCCATGCGCTTGCGAACTACGGCAAGCTTGACTGGTCAACGGTTTGCGAGCCGGCGATCGTGCTGGCCGAAGAGGGCTACGAGGTCAGCCTCCTGCAGTATCGCCTCACCCGGCGCGAACGCAGGCGCCTCGCGGCTCATTCAGGCAGTCAGTTCTTCCTCCAGGACGGGCGGCGGGCATGCCGCGCCGGCACCACCATCACCCAGCCGGTGTTGGCTCGGACGCTGCGTCGTCTGCGCGAGCAGGGCTTCGAGGACTTCTACCTCGGCGAGACTGCTCGCCTGATCCATGAGGACATGGAGGCCAACGGCGGGATCGTGCTCGCCGACGATCTTGCCCAGATACCCCATCCCATCGAACGGCGGCCGCTGTCGGTGCGCTTCGGGCGCGACCGGGTGCTCACGATGCCGCTGCCGGGCGCCGGACGCACCCTGGTGGAGATGCTCAACATTCACCAGAGCCTCCCGAGCGAACTCCAGGACATCGACACGCCTGAGGGCGCTGTCTGCCTGGCGGAGACCATCCGGTTGGCGCTCATCGATCGCAAGGACCGCCCCTTCGACCCGAATCTGTACTCCCCGGCCTCGGACAAGCAGATGCTCAACCGCGAGTACGCCCGGGCTCTCGCCAGCGGGGTGGCCCAGCGCTTCGGGCACGGCGAGACCACGCACCTGTCGGTCATGGACGCGCACGGCAACGTGGTGGCGCTCACCCAGTCGATCGAGAACGTCTACGGCTCTTGCGCTGCGTCTCCCGAGCTCGGATTTCTCTACAACAACTACATGAGTGCCTTCCAGACCACCGATGTCAGCCACCCGTACTACCTGCGCCCGAACGCCGTGCCGTGGGCCAGCGTGGCCCCGACGATCGTGTTCCGGTCCTCCGAGCCGTGGCTGGCGATTGGCTCGCCCGGCAGCGAACGCATTCCGCCCACGATTCTGCAAGTGCTGCTGCGTCTGCGGAACTCTTCGCCGATGGCAGCAGTGGACGCACCCCGCATCCACTGCTCGCTGGCAGGGGAGGTCTCGGTGGAGGCGTCGCGGATTGCCACCGATGTGCTCGCGGCGTTGGAGGATGCGGGTTTTGTGCTGAATCGCCGGGAGCCCTATTCGTTCTATCTCGGCTGCGCGCAGCTGGTCATCAACAACGGCGGACGGCTCATCGGCGTGGCCGATCCGCGGCGCGACGGAGCCGCGGCAGGTCCTGCGTCTGTGCCCTCGCCTGAGCCCGCATGAGCAAGCTGCCGCTGGTCATCTCGGTACCGCACGCCGGCTTACGAGTTCCCGCCGAAGTCACCGACGTGTGCTCGCTGTCGGCACAGGAGATCGCCGACGACGGCGACGGCGGCGCTGCGGAGATCTACTCGATCCAATCCGAAGTCGAAGCGTTCATCACCACCGACGTGGCCCGCGCCATCGTCGACATGAATCGGGCACCCAACGACCGCCGGACCGACGGCGTCGTCAAGACCCACACCTGCTGGAACGTGCCCGTCTACCGCCGACCGCTGCGCGAATCCGAAGTCGAGGGTCTCTTGGGCACCTACCACGCGCCCTATCACGACCAGCTCAGCGAACTGGGGCGCAGCGGCCAGTGGCCCCTGGGTGTCGACTGCCACACGATGGCCGCGAGCGGCCCTCCCGTCGGACCCGACCACGGCAAAGAGCGACCGTGGATCTGTCTGAGCAACGGCGACCGAACCTGCCCGCCGACTTGGATCGACGGCCTGCGGGCGTGCTTCGCCGAACTCGTCGACGGACCAGTGATCGTCAACGATCCTTTTCGAGGCGGATACATCACCCGTTCACACGGAGCCGAGATGCCGTGGATGCAGCTCGAGATGTCCAGAGCGCCGTTCATGACGAACCACGACAAGCGCCAGATGGTCCTGACTGCGTTCAGCAACTGGGTCGAGACGCATCTGTAAGCGCCGCACCACCGCGGCCACCCAGTCGGCGGCCGGCAACTCACCGGTCAACGGCGGGCAACCCCGGAACGGACGCGCTAGAGGTCAAACAGGCGCTTGGCGTTTCCGCCGATGAAATCGGTCTGGTGCTGGGCGGGGAACATGTCGACCAGCTCGTCGAGATCCATGACGTATTCGGGGGTGTGATCGGCGTGAGGGAAGTCGCTCGCCCACATGAATCGGTCGTGTCCGTAGCGCTGCGCGAGCGCTGGAATCGTGCGCTCGTCAGGGTCGCACGAGATCCAGACCTGGCGCATGAAGTACTCGCTGGGCTTCATTTCCAGCGGCACTCGGGTGCCGGTGTACGTGTGGGCGAAAACTGCGTCGATGCGGTCGAGGCAGTAGCCGATCCATCCGCCGCCTGATTCGAGCACCAGCACCTTCAGCTCCGGGAATTGTTCGAAGATGCCGTAGTCGAACAGCGAGACGAACTGGTGACGCACCCCATCGGACGCTGTCATCGATGCCGTCAGCCGCAGGTCTCGCACGTGTTCCCAAGTGCCCATGCGCGTGCCCTTCGTCCACTGCGGCTCGAAAGTCGGGTGGATGGCGAAGGGGACGCCGAGATCCTGTGCGGCCTCGAACACCGGGTGGTGATCGGGATGGCCCAGCGGCTTGGTGTTGTGGGTGAACGGCGCGACGAAACAGCCACGCGCCCCGTCCGCCACCGCACGCCGCAGCTCGGCCGCGGCGGCGACGGGATCGGTCAGCGACAGATGAGCCGTGGGAATCAGCCGATCGGAGTGGTCGCGGCAGAAGTCGCAGATCCAGCGGTTGTAGGCGCGTGTATACGCCTGGCTCAGCTCTGGGTCCTCCAGCTCGGCCTCCCACAGCAGCCCCACTGTCGTGTACAGAATCGCCATGTCGAGCCCCTCGGCGTCGAGCAGGTCGATGCGCTGGTGGGGGTCCATGGCGCCGTAGGGAATCTCGCCCAGATAGGTGCGATCCGGGTTGAACATGATGTCGGGCAGGTCGGGCGCGCCCATCGCGCCCAGCGTCGACACCATCCCAGCTCGGGCCAGCTTGCTTCGCTGGCCGTCGATCATCAGGATCTCGAGCCCTCGCTCGTCCTCGATGCCGATGTGCAGTGCCCGATCCTTGTAGCGGTCTTCGAGGTATTCCTCCCACAGGTCGGGCGGCTCGAGGATGTGCCCGTCTGCGTCCACGCCGCCGGCGTGCGCGATCTTGTGCACCTCGTGCATGTGCCGCTGGCCGCCGTCGGCTGCCACGGTCCGTTGGATGGTCGTGCTCATGCTGGCCCCCTCATGCTGGCCTCACGCTGCCCCGGTCCGCAAGCGTGCATACCCGCTTGCATTCTCGCATGGCGAGCGGTGACACGCGGTGGCTTGCGACACAGTGCGGACGACACAGTGCGGGCGATCGCGCAGTGCCACGGCGAGGAGGCTGGGCACGCCGACGCGTCATCGGCGACAATCTCGTGTGGCGCCCGAGCAGTTCGCCTCGTGCGCAGGGGTGCCCGAACGCGGTCGGACCGGGGATCGGGACGCAAGGAGGACGACATGAGCAATGGCGAGGGGCGACTGGCCGGCAAGTCGGCGGTGATCACCGGCGGCGCGAGCGGAATGGGACGCTCGACCGTTGAGCTGTTCTTGGCGGAGGGCGCGTCCGTCGTCGTCGGCGACCTGAATGCCGACGCGGGCCACGCGTTCATGGACGACCTGGGCGCGGCCGGCCTTGGCGACCGAGCGCGATTCACGCGCACCGATGTTTCGGTCGAGGACGATGTCGCTGCCATGACCGAATTGGCAGTCGAGGCGTTCGGCCGGCTGGATGTGGTGTTCAACAACGCTGGCATCGGCGGTGCCTTCGGTCCGATCACCGAATTGGAGGTCGGCGCCTGGGACGAGACGTTTGCGATCCTTGTGCGCTCGGTGATGCTCGGCACCAAGCACGCGGCGCGCGTGATGATCCCGCAGGGGACGGGTGGCTCGATCATCAACACCGCGTCGATCGCGGGTGTGGGCGGCGGCGCCGGCCCGCAGGCATATTCCGCGGCGAAGGCCGCAGTCATCAGCCTCGCCCAGACGACGGGGCTCGAGCTGGCACCGCATCGCATCCGGGTGAACGCGATCTGCCCGGGGCTGATCTTCACGCCGCTCATGCACAGCGGCAACCAAGCCCAAGCTGCGGAGGTGATGGCCGAGTTGCAGCCGTGGCCAGAGCGCGGCGAGGGTGACGACATCGCGGCGATGGCGCTGTTCCTCGCCAGCGATGAGAGCAAGTTCGTGAGCGGTCAGCAGCTTGTCGTGGACGGCGCCTTGCTAGCTGCGGGGCCCCGCATTCACGGCAAGATGCACAACACCCGCAACCTTCACCGCATGTCGGGCATGGCCTATGGAACGACGGGGAAAGCTGCAACCGTCCGCCGCCTGTGAACCTCGTGCGGCCGGCTCTGGTTGGCCGCGTTCACTGCGACAGTGACGCCTCGAGTTCGGCACGGTGGTCTGGATGCGCGATCGAGGTGAGCAGTTCGGCGCGCTCGGAGAGGGTGCGCCCGCGTAGCTCGACAGCACCGAACTCGGTCGCCACGACGTCGGCGACATAGGCGGGAAGCGTGGTCGGGGCGCCTCGGTCCAGCTGGGGCACGATCCGCGAGATCTTGCCTCTAGCCGCCGTTGACGGCATCGCCACGATGGCGCGGCCCGCCGTTGCGACAGACGCCCCGAACGCAAAGTCGGGCGCACCGCCCGGCCCGGAGATGTAGCGCCCCCGAACCATCTCCGAATTCGCTGAGCCATCGAGAGCCATCTGGACGGTCGATTGCAGCGCGACGAAGTTGCGAATCTGAGCGATGCCCTCGATGCCGTGGCTCAACGAGCCGCGCACCAGCCGTACTCGCGGGTTGCGGTCGACCCAGTCGTAGAGGCGCCTCGTCCCCATCACCTCGGCGGCGACACTCACGCCCACGCCGAAATCGATGTCGGTGCCCTTGTGCCGGTTGTCGATCACGCCGCCTTCGATCAGCTCGATGCAGGCGTCGTTGATCATGCCGCCGTGCAGCCCCAGGTGTCGTCGGTCGCCCAGGCTGGACAGCACCGCGTCGGGCACCGAGCCGATGCCGAACTGCAGCGTCGAGCCGTCGATGATGTAGGGGCCGACGTGGGATGCGATCGTGAGAGCCGTGTCGTCGATGACCGCGGGCGCCAACTCGGCGAGCGGCTCGTCGATCTCGACGAGGGCGTCGAAGTCGCTGCGGTGACACTCGCCTTCGCCGTGCACGTACGGCATCTGCGGGTTGATCTGCGCGATGACCAGTCGGGCTGAGCGCAGCAGTTCGACATGACCGCCGACGCCGGTACCGAGGCTCATAGAGCCATCGGCGTCGGGTGGGCTGGCTTGGCACAGCAGCACATCGGCTTCCAGGCCGCCGCCGGGGCCCGCCAGCCCGGAGATGTCGGAATAGCGAGCCGGGACGACGCCGAAGTGACAGCTGTCGAGCGCATCGCGCAGCGCGCCGCTTGGTTGCAGCGATGTCCAGCGGAACGGATTTCCCAGATGGTCCAACGGCGCTGGCCGGGCCAGCAGAAAAGCGCTGACGAATTCGATGTCTGCGAAGCGGTCGTGGGCAGCATCGATGGCGTCGAGGAGGCCGAACGGTGTCGCTGATCCTTGGGAGACGTAGACGCGGGCTCGCCGGGGGATGCGTTCGATTGCGTCGTCGGCTGTGACCAGTGTTCCAGCACGGTCGCCCACGCGGCCGCCGTTCGAGGGATCGCTGCGTTGCTCACTCATCGCTGCGGTGCTCCTGGCCTCGGAAGCGTCCTGGCACCGTCAGCGACGGTGGCTGCGCTTGAGGCGCACTCTAAAAGGCCGAGCGGAGAGCCAGCGGGTTGGCGGGAGCGGGCAATACTGCTCGTCATGGAATCCCTCGGAAACGACCTCGACGTCATGCCTACAGCCGACCTGATCGCAGACCTGACACCAGACGTCGATGACGCAGCAGTCGACGCGTCCGAGCAGGCCATCATCGATCGCGCTGCGGAATGGGCGTGGACATACGTCGCGCCGCGTGCGGAAACCTGGGAACGGGAACGCCGATTCGCATCTGAGGCATTCGCCAGCGCCGCCGCCGAGGGCCTCTGCGGACTATTGGTGCCGCCGGCCGACGGCGGCAAAGGCATCAGTTCGGTAGCGCTCGCTCGTGTGCTCGAAGAAATAGCCGCAGTCGACCTCTCCGTGGCCTTCTCATTGGTGTGCCACAACAACTTGGCCGGCGCTGTGAGCCGGCGTGCTCCGGCCGAGCTGCGCGCCCGAGCACTGCCGTCGCTCGTGTCGGGCGAGCGAGTCGGTGCATTCCTGCTCACCGAACCGGGGGTCGGCAGCGACGCGGCGGCGATCACTACCCGTGCGCAACGAGACGGCGATGAGTGGATTCTCGACGGTGCAAAGGCGTGGGTGACCAACGGCACCACGGCGTCGCTCCTGTCGGTGTACGCGCAGACAGACCCGGCTGCAGGGCATCGTGGCATTGCCGCATTCCTGGTCGACGGGAACTCCGACGGGATCGAGCGCACCGCCGGCTACGACTTGTTCGGCGGCCACGGGCTGGGCACAAATGGCATCAGCTTTCACGAGTGCCGAGTGCCCGATGCCGACACGCTGGTGCCGGTCGGTCAGGGCTTCGCTGCAGCCATGGAGGGCATCGACCTGGCCCGCATTCTCGTTTCAGCGATGTGTTGCGGGATGTTGCGCACCGGATTGGCGACCGCTACGTCGTATGTGCGCGAACGCCAAGCGTTCGGCAGCCGTCTCGCCGACCTGCAGGCCGTGCGGTTCCGGCTGGCCGACGTCGCAACCGATCTTGAAGCCGCTCGCCTGCTGGCCTACCGAGCCGCGGTCGCACTTGCGGCAGGGCGACCTGCTGCGGTCATGGCCGCACATGCGAAGAAGTTCGCTACCCGGGCCGCCGAGCGCCGGCTGGCGGACTGCATGCAGGTGATGGGAGCCAACGGCGCGCGTCGGGACCATCCGCTTCCTCGCCACTTGGCAACCGCCCGGCTGACGCACTACCTCGACGGTGCGACCGAGATCCAGGACGTGGTCATCAGCCGGGCACTCTTGGACTGAGCGAGGCTTCTCGCGGTCACCATGCACAGCTTGTATGTAAAACCCACCAAGGGATGTAGTTGTTTCATAACTCAAGAGGGTGTTGGCTAGGCCCAGAGGCGGTCCCAACCGAAGTCTCAGCTCGTTCGAGCAGACCCGGCTTCCGTCTTGGACATGACGATTTGCAAGTGGGGAGGCTGTGAGTTCTTCAGTGCTATACGCGAATCCAGAGGGTGATGTTCTGGATGACATTGTTGATACGAAGCGGTATCCCGTCGGCGGAAGCGCCGGCGGCATCGATCGGGTGGGCTGGGATGAGGCGGTCGGGGCTGCATGCGCAGAGCTCGCCGAGCATGGCTGCGCCACCCTTCGGGGGTTCCTGAGTCCGTCTGGCCTGGCGCAGGCGCATCGCGAAATCGAGTCGATCGTGCCGAAGGCACCGATACGCAGCGAGACTTCGAACGTGTACGCAAGTCCCGATGCCGGCAAGGGCCTTGACCCCGACGATCCGCTGGCCGGACTCATCGTCACGATCGTTCCGCCGGGGGCGAGCTTCACTGGCACTACGACACCAACGAGTTCGTGGTGACCCTGATGGTCTGCGAACCCGACGAAGGCGGACTGCTCGAATACTGCCCGTGGCTTCGCGGCCCTGGCGACGAGAACCTCGATGGCCTCGGGCGGGTGCTGCGCGACGAAGCGCCCGACGCGGTGCGGGCGATGAAGATGCATGCAGGCGACCTTCAGATCTTCATGGGTCGGTATTCGCTGCACCGGGTCACCAAGGTGCTCGGGAAAACGACGCGCAGTGTCGGTGTGCTGGGCTACGCAAACCGGCCAGGCGTCATCGGCCCCGTCGAGCGGACTCGGTCCGTGTACGGGCGGGTCACTGAAGCTCACTTGCTCGCGGCTGAATTCGCTCCGCAGTCGGGTGATGGGCTGATCTTGTGATCGTGCCGGCTGCCGAGTTGGAGCTCGAGCGGCTCGCCCGGTTGCAGCATCGACTTGTCGCCGCGGATTGCGACGCTGGGTTGTTTTACGACCCGTTCAACATTCGGTATGCCACCGGCACCTCGAACATGTCGGTGTATGCGCTGCATCATCCGTGCCGCTACGCACTGGTCCCTGCGCAGGGCCACGTCACCCTGTTCGACTTCAAGACCTGCGAGCACCTCTCCGACGGCCACCCTGGCGTGGGCGAGATCCGCAGCGCAGTGAGCTGGTACCACTTCATCACCGGTCCCCGGACCGAGGAGTTCGCCGAGCGTTGGGCGGCGGCGAGTGGTTCGAGACCCGACTGCTGACGTCGGGGCCGCGCACCAACCCGTGGTACCAGGAGTGCTCGGATCGAGTGATCCGCGAGGGAGACCTCGTGGCATTCGATACCGACCACGTCGGGCTCGGCGGCTACACCGTGGACGTCTCGCGTACGTGGCTTGCCGGCGACGTCAAGCGCACGGCGGAGCAACGGGACATGTATGCCGCGGCGTACGAGCAGGTGCAACGCAACGTCGAGCTGCTGCAGCCCGGAGTGACGTTCGCCGAGGTGTCACAACGGGCACACCTTCCTCCCGACGGGTTGCACTCACCGGCAAATGCCTGCGTTGCACACGGCATGGGCTTGTGCAACGAGTACCCGCTGATTCTCAATCGCGACCAGTTCGCATCCGACGGCTACGACGGCGTGCTCGAGCCCGGCATGGTGCTGTGCGTGGAGAGCCTGGTGGCCCCGCAGGGTCGCCCCGAAGCCGTCAAGCTCGACGAACAGGTGCTCATCACGCCGACGGGACCCCAAGTCCTGTCGGCGTCGCCGTTCTGTGAGTCGTTGTTGAGCTGACGGGCCAAGGCAATCGGGCTAGGGCAAGCGAGCCAAGGCAATCGATCCGGATGCCGTGTCGTGCTGCGCTAGCCCGGGCTGCGTCGGTCCGACCTGCGTTAGTTCGACGGATTCCCGCCGTTGCCGAGCCACTCGACGATGGCATCGGCGACTTGCCGTTCAGGCGCGTCGAGTTGTGTGTCGAGCCGGGTCAATGCCGACCACTCCAAGTCGAGACCGCGGCGACTGCAGCGCACTGCGGCAAGCCGCTCGACCTCGATCCATGGCGACATCGCCCAACGGCTGAGGATGGACACGCCGAATCCCGCGGCGACCATCTCTGCGATGGCACCGGTCTGCTCCAGCACGGTGATGGTGCGAGGGGACACACCTGCAGGTCGAATGAACCGCTCGTACTCGAAGCCGGGTGCGGGTTGACGGTTGTAGGTGAAATAGTGCTCGTCGCCAACCGATTCGGGTCCGATCCATGTTCGCTCCGCGAGCCGGTGATCTGGACTGGTGATGAGCACCAGCTCGTCGGTGAACAGATGCTGCGCCGTGCATGCGCCTCGCGGCTGCCCGGGGGCCAGCACCAGGTCGGCGGTGCCGTCTGCGAGCCGCTGTACCGGCGAGTCGCCAACGACGACCAGTTCGAGCATCAGATTCTGAAGCTGTTCACTTGCTGTCGCTGCGAATTGCGCCAGCCAGTGGTAGCAGTCGTACGAGCCGATGCCGATGCGTACGGTAGCGGTTGTCCCTCCGGCGCTGCGCATGAAGTCGCGTTCGGCGCGGGCCAAGTCAGGCATCGCGCGGTGGGCGGCTTGGCAAAGTGCCAGTGCGGCCGGCGTCGGCTGCATGCCCCGCGACGGTCGTCGCTCGAACAATCGACCGCCGAGCCGTCGCTCGGCTTCAGCTAGTCGATGGCTCACGGCGGACTGGCTGACGTGAAGTCGACCTGCCGCAGCAGTGACTGAGCCAGTGTCCGACACAGCGACAATCGTTTCGTAGTGATGCATCTCCAGGCGCGAAGTCATAGCGACCAGCCCGTTCGCTTAGTTGTGCAATATGAATCAAATAGATTATTTATATGAAAATTGCACATAGACTGTTTGAAAGGGAAATCAGATAGGACCAAGATTCTCGCGATTGAGGACAGTCGTCGTGTGATCTGTGCCTCAGCGTGGCTCAGCAGTTGTGTGCCCATCCGGATGAATTCCCTGTATGTCCAACGCCCAATTGGGAAGGTCAGACAGTGTAGATCACACCTTTCGGACCACACAGGGGGGCCAAGGTTGTAACCGAAGCCCGCACGAGTGCTCTGTGAAGTCACTGCGAGACGAAAACGCTCAACCGTACACATATGTATTGCATGAACGAGAATGAGTCGCCACCGAGGACCTCAGTGGTTGTGATTCCGTTACGCGTCCGCCCGGTTGACCTATTGAGAGCCGCATGAGGGCTTGATATACATCTAGAGAGCACAAGAATGCTGATGTCCATGATTATGCAGCACGTGCGCAATGACGTTCATAGGTTCTGAAATATTTCACGAAAATCGCCCAAACATCGAACGAATTGACGTTGTCAGCCCGGACGCGCCGCCCCGTTATTAGCCGCTCGGTGATGCTGGCTATTGGAGTACCTACGAACGCATTGTGACGTGTGTCTGACTTGATGTCGCTTCTGGTGGAGGATTCAGCCCGCATGTTCGGGTCCTCGGGGTGGGTGGTTTCGATGGTAGGCGATGCGTTGTCGGCGGGCTCGGGCGAGGCCGTCGCGTCGGGCGGCTCGGATGGTGTGTCGGTGGCCGCGGTGTTCTTGGTCGGGGGTGACGTAGCCGATGCCGGCGTGCAGTCGGATGGTGTTGTAGCGCTGTTGTTGGGTTTCGAGTTCGGCGCGCAGCACGTCGATGTCGTCGATGAGTTCGAGGTGGGGCTGTTCGGTCTTGAGGTGGCCGAACAGGCTCTCGGTCCAGGCTTGGTCGGTGGGGGTGCCGGGTCGGCCGTAGTGGGTGGCGAGCCAGCACAGCGCCATGAACTCCCGTGTCGCCCCGGACCTCATCTGGGGGCCGTTGTCGGACATCACCAGCAGAACCGGTGCCGCGTCGGAGTCGGGGTCCCATGGGGTGCTTTGGGGGTTGCGCTGGTCGATGACGTCGTCGAGGCGTTCTGCGCGCAGTGCCCGGTTGAACACGGCCTGGACCTCGATGCTGGTCTCGTCGGCCGAGGTGATATCGGCGATCCATTTGCGGGAGATCACGTCGCAGATCACCGTGGTGGCCGCCCCGGCTCGCGTCCAGTGCGTCGTGTCGTAGATCCATATCCGGTTCGGGGCTTGCTCGACCCACGCCGGCCACGGCCTGCGGACCGAGCGTGCATGCCGTTTCGGGCCGCGAAAGCGCAGGTCGCGGCGCTCGAGCACCCGCCGCACGGTTGACGGGTCGGCCCAGAACCGACCCAGCCACGACCCCCGGTGAGCGAGCTTGCGATGCGATGAGTCGATGTCGCCCCACTCGTCGAACACCGCCACGATCTCGTCTTCCTCGCCGGGAGTGAGCCCGTGGACCGCGCCCCCGCCCGGCGCCGCGTCGTCGAGGCCCTCACCGTCAGCGACGCGGCCACGCCACCGCTCCAGGCGGCGCTGGGACAGCTCCAGGCGCACGCACGCCGCCCGGGTGCTCCACCCGCCCGCCTCGGCACGCACGACCAAATCCATGAGCGCTGTCTTGGCGGCCGCATCCACCCGTCGTGGGACCCGGCCACTGCGCCCCAACGCTCTTTTCCCTCCGCCAACGTCAACCTCACCGCCATCTCGGCCAACGCAGTGCGCAAACGCTCGACCTGGGCCCCCGCCGCCTCGGCCTCCACGTCCCGCTGCTTGTCCCGCCGGCCCGGACGCGACCGCGCCAGCGCATCGAGCGCGCCCTGCCGGGCCACCTCGCGCAGCTTCGCTACCGTCGACCGGTCCACACGCGCCCGATCGGCCGCCTCGCTCACCGTGGTCTCCCCACGCACGAGCTGCATCCAGATCTCGTACTTCTCCTGCGGCGCCAAGAACCGCTTCCTCTTCACACCAGGCTCGATACTCAACAGAACTCCTCAACGCTCCGCCGAGAACCCTCCCATGCTGGCTGAAACCAACCGCCACTAGCGACACAAAGTCAGCCGCAACACACAAGCCCGAGCGCCCCGGCGCCGTATCAACAGTCCACGTGCGCAACGTCATCGCACCCGGCACGGCAGAACCACCACTGGCCCCGCCGCCCTGCGCCCCGTATTTGTCGACAAGCGCAGCTCGCCCCACAAAGTCCTCGCCGGCGTCGCCCGCTCTCGTGAACCGCACAAAGCGGCCAAGGCCCGCCTCGAACGGGTCATAGGTCGGCCGGTACTCACGAGCCCAGCTGCCAAAGCTCTTGTCCAAGCGAAGCGAGTTCAGCGCATGCAGGCCAAACAGCCGCAAACCATGCGCCCGACCCCGCTCGCGCAACAGCGTGAACACATGCCGCTGATACCCGGCCGGCATCCACAGCTCGTAGCCCAGGCTCCCTGTGTAGCTCAGCCGGCCGCACCACACCCGGGCCCACCCCACATCGAATTCGGAAAAGCTGCCGAATCGCATGGCGTCATTCGACACGTCAGCGTCAGCGACCTCGGCCAGCAATTCCCTGGACTTCGGCCCGGCCAAAGCGATCCCGCACACGTCAGTGCCGAGCGTGCGATACGTCACCGCCGGCGCCCACCCAACCAGCGCTGCGTCAAACCACCGCTCGTAGTAGCGCTGCGCCACGCCCGATCCGAAGATCACGAACCGCTCGCCGCTGCCGCTGCGTCCGCCAATGTTCGCCGTCGCACCGCCGGTCACCGTCTCAGCAGGCCCGTCAGCTCGCCCCGTCGCTGGCGGCAGGCACGCAATCGTTAGATCGCCCGTGAGATTCCCCGATTCGCCGCACATCGGCGCCAGAGCAATCCGCCCAGGCCCCGGCACCCGCGAAGCCACGAGGTGCGCCAGCCACTCCCGAGCCCGCGGACCCTCCACCCCGAACTTGGCTAATCCTGACGACTCCATCAGCCCCAACCCGCCACGCACCGCAGCCACTTCTTCACGTACATGCGGCCATGCATTCGAACGGCCGAACGTGATGTCCTCGACGGCCCTCGCCTCAGGAGCGAACCACAGCGGCACTTCCAAACCGAACGAATCGCCGAACACCCCTCCGGCCTCGCACTGATCGGGGTAGATCGGCGTCGTGACCAGCGGCCGGCCCTCACCCAAGAATTCGTTGGGGAAGCTGATGCTGAAGCGTCGGCGGTAGTTCTCGCGCACCTTGGTGTTGGTGTAGGCACGGCTCGCCCAGTCGCCGAAGCGGGCGACGTCCATGGCCCACACGTCGAAACCCGGGTCGCCCGTCGTCATCCAGTTCGCCATCGCCAAGCCGACACCGCCGCCCTGCGACAAACCCGCCATCACCGCGCACGCCGACCAGAACCCCGGCAAACCCCGAATCGGACCGACAAGCGGATTCCCGTCCGGCGCAAACGTGAACGGCCCATTGACCACCCGCGCAATCCCCACATCGGCCAGCGCCGGGAAGTGCCGGAACGCCGTGTCCAGCGATGGGGCGATCCGCTCGAGGTCGGGCGTCAACAGGCGCTTGTCGAAGTCCCACGGCGTCTGGCGGCGCTGCCATGCCACGGCGGCCTGCTCGTACGTGCCCACCAGCAGCCCCCGGCCCTCCTGGCGCGTATAGATCTCGCCGCCGAAGTCGATGACGCCCATCAGCTCATCGCCGGTGCGTTCGTTGTGGGCGACCACGGTGTCCATCGGCTCGGTCAGCACGTAGGTGTGCTCCATGGCCAGCACGGGCAGCTCGAGGCCCACCATCCGCCCGACCTCTCGCGCCCACAGTCCGCCCGCATTGACGACGTGATCTGCCTCGAGCCAGTCGCCGACCTCGCCGTCCACCTCACCCCCGGCCAGATCTCCTCGAGACGTGTCGTAGATCCCGACCCGCCAATGCCCCGCAGGCGCCCGCTCGATCCGCCGCGCCCACGTATGGCGGCGCACGTCCGCGCCCGCTGCCACCGCCGCGCGCGCATATGCGAACGTGACACCTGCCGGGTCCACATGTCCGTGATCCGCATCGAACATCGCGCCCGCAAACTGGCTCGGGTCGATAATCGGCAGGCGCCGAGCGGCCTCTTCCGCGGAGATCATCTCGGACTCGATGCCCAGGTAGTGGCCCCGCGCATGCGTCATCCGCAGCCAGTCCAGGCGCTCGGGCGTGTCGGCCAGGTTGATGGCGCCGGTGAGGTGGATGCCGCAATCCACCCCAGAGATCTCCTCGATCTCGCTATACAGCTCGATGGTGTACTGCTGCAGCTTGGCCATCGTCGGATCCGAGTTGATCGGATGCATCCCGCCCGCCGCATGCCACGTCGAGCCCGCAGTCAGCTCGGAGCGTTCCAGCAGCACCACGTCGGTCCAGCCGGCTCGTGTCAGGTGGAACAGCACGCTTGCGCCGACGACGCCGCCGCCGACGACGACCGCCTGCACACGGTCGGTCATGACGTCGCCGTCGCCGGGGCCTCCGGTGCGCTTGAGGCTGCTGCGGCTTCGGTGGCCGGCGGCATGGGGTTCGGATCGCTTCCGTAGAGGTCGATGCCGCCGGGCCGGTCACCTGCTGGCACTGCCAGTTCAGCAACGGTCTCCAGCGTCATGAGATCGGCTGTCATCTTGTGGAAGCGATTCAGCGGCTCTTCGAAGCGCGGCGCCAGCGGACCCGGCGGCGCACCCCCGCGAGCAATGCCGCGCTGGGCACGCTCGCAGATGTCGATGTCCTCGTCGTTCACATCGATCCAGAAGCGCCGAGTGACTTCGAACGCCTCCGCGAACTGCTGCGCGCCCGCCTCGTCGGATGCCGGCGACGTGCCCGGCGGGAACACGAACGAGCAGTGCTCGATGGTGCGCCCTGCCGACACCGGTTCGAGTCGCATCACGAATGCGTGGCTCGGCAGCACGGCAATCAGCACGTTCGGGAACAACGCGATGAACCTGCCGCTGGCGGCATCGGACGCATCGAGGCCGTCCGCGGCCGGCAGCGTCAGCCAGTCGTCGCGCTCATCGCCGGAGATGGGAGTCGTTGTCTGCCCGCAGTACATGCCCGGCCCCTGGTAGCGGTGGTGGTCCTCCACTCGGGACATCTTCGCCAGCTCGGGATGCACCCACCCCAGGTGGTAGTACTCCGCGAAGTTCTCGAAGATCAGCTTCCAGTTGGCGGCCGGCTCGAACGTGCAGTCCGCCGGTGAGGGTGTAGCGGGCTGCCACTCGTCGAAGCCGTAGCCGGCCATGCGCTCGTCGAGGTCGCCTAGCCACTGTGCGAGGGGCGGTGTGTCGGCGTTCAGGCACGCGAACACGAACGGCCCCCACGAGTCCACTCGCACGGGCACCAGGCCGAAATCTGCTGGGTCGAAGTCGTCCCTTGGCACCGAATCGAACATCGGCGTGGCCACGAGCCGCCCGTCGACGCTGTAGTGCCAGCGGTGATACGGGCAGCGGATGGTCTGTGCGATGTCGCAGTCGGCCTCGGCGAGCTCGGTGCCGCGGTGGCGGCACGAGTTCAGGAAGCCGACCAGCCCGTCGTCGGTTCTGGCCAGCAGCACCGATCGCCCGCCGATCGACCGCACCAGCAGCCGGCTCGGTCGTGCCAGCTCTGCCGTCAGCGCCACGCAGACCCATGCACGGCCGAACAGTCGCTCTTGTTCGTCGGCGAAGAAGCCCTCGTCGGCGTAGACCGCAGGCGCCATGGCGAACGACTCGTCTACAGCGTTGCGATTGGGAGCCCAGAATTCAGACTCCGGCTGTGTCCACGCAGCCGTCGGCTGGGTCCATGAAGTCGCCATATCTTAGTTTTAGCCCGTTCTCGCTGACGCTCCGAACACTGGTGCGCGGAGGTCAGCCGAACTGCTCGGCGAGCAATGGTTTGAGCACTTTTCCCATGGCATTTCGGGGCAGCTCACCCACCGCGATCAGCTCGCGTGGGCACTTGTAGTGGGCCAGCCGGTCTCGCACGAATGCGACGACATCGTCCGGATCGGGCTGGCAGCCCGCGCGCGGCACGACGGCTGCTGCGACTCGCTCGCCCCAGCGCTCGTCGGGCAGTCCAACCACAGCGGCTTCGGCGATCTGCGGATGCTCGACGAGGACTCGCTCAACTTCGGCGCAGTACACATTCTCCCCGCCGCTGATGATCATGTCCTTGACGCGGTCCACGATCGCCAGCCGGCCGTCGTCCGCCATGATGCCCACGTCGCCCGAGCGGGCGAAACCGTCAGGGGTGTGGGCCGCATCGGTGGCCTCGGGCCGGCCCAGATAGCCTTCGAAGGGCACCACTGACATTGCGACTACCTCGCCCGCGACCCCGACTGGAACCTCATCGCAGGTGTCAGGGTCGACGACCTTGACGACGGAGCCCGGCGCGGGGCCGCCCACGCAATGCGGCACGAGAGCGGCACGATCCTTGATGTCGTACGTCACCCAGCCAGCTTCGGTCCAGCCGTAGCCGTCGGTGATCTCGGCGCTCGGAAAGATGTCGAATGCCTCGTCGAGCAGGGACATCGGTCCTGGCGCCCCTGCTGAGAGCAGGTATCTCAATGCGCTCAATGGCGGCTGGCCCGCCCCCCGCCACGCCTCGGCGATCGCAGCGGTCATGGAGGGCACAAGGAACGCCCAGGTGCTGTGCTGGGCGTACTCGTCGAGGGCGGCTTGCGGCTCGAACGAGGTCATGACCCGGACCCGACCGCCGGCCACCAGCTGCGCCAGCGTCAGGCCGCCATAGGAAAGGTGGAACATCGGACCCGGCGTGGACACGACTTCTCGACGGGACAGCCCGAACGTCCAGCTCCAATGCATCAGTCGAGTCAGGAATCCGGCATTGGTGTTGATGCTTCCCTTCGGGAAGCCGGTCGTCCCTGAGGTGTAGGCGATCATGGCGGCGCGCTCGTCGGTGGCGGTGTCGGTTGGCGCGACGCTTGGCACCAGCCGACCCGTGCCGGGATCGATGTCGGCATAGGGCCCGATGGGCCGCGACCATCTCGTTGGCGCCGAGGCGGGAATCGAGGTGGCGTCGATCAGCCTGATGCCGAGATCGGCCGTGACCCGCTGGGCGATGTCGATGAACGGCACCGCTGCCAGCAGCACCGCGGCGCCCGAGTCTTCGAGCACGTAGTGGATCTCGGGTTCGGCAAGTCGGCTGTTGACCGGGACTGCAGCTGCGCCAACGAGCTGGCATGCCAGGTACGCGGCGGCGTAGTCGGAGCCGTTTGGAAGCAGGAGCCCGGCCATCTGCCCATGAGCCCCCGGCTCGACTGGCCCCAGCGCATCCGTGAGGGCCTCCGTTCGGGCCCAGAGTTGGCCGTACGTCCACGTCTCGACGGGCTCGACGCCTCCGGTGAGGCGTGGGTCGAGCACTTCGATCGCGCACCGGTCCGGATAGGACCGAGCGTTCGTTGCGACGCAATCGGCAATGGTGAATGGCTGCAGCATGATGCTGCGAAAATTAGCGGCGATGCCAGCTACGCGTCGTCTTCGGTCTCGGGGCTGGCTGAACGGCCGGCGGGACGGATCTCAGCGATGAGGTCCCCGGGCTCGAGCAGCGCGCCGGGCGCCGCAGCGATGGCGCCGACCGTTCCCGTCACCGGAGTCGAGATCGACGACTCCATCTTCATGGCCTCGATCACGGCGATCGTGTCGCCCGCCGTCACTTGATCGCCGACGGAGACCGAGACGCTGATCGCGCCCCGGAACGGAGCTGCGATCTGACCTGGCTCGTTCGGGTCGGCTCGTGCGTGCTCGGGACGATCCGAGGCGACATTGCGATCGACGGTGTCAATGTCGCGAGGCTGCCCGTTGACCCTGAAGCTGATGATGCGGATGCCCTCGTCATTGGGCTCGCTGATCGACCGCAGGCCAAGCAGCAACCGCACCCCGGGGCCAAACACGACAGCGGTGTCGTCTTCGTGGGCGTCGAGCCCGTACCAGAACAGCAGCGACGGCAGCACCGAGAGATCGCCGTAGCGGTGCGCGTTCTCAGCTTGGGCCGCCGAGGGTGTGGGAAACAGCAGCCGGTTCAGCGTGGCCCGACGATCACCCGCAAGGCCCGCCTCGTCGTTCGCGGTGAGATCCTTGGTCTTCGACGACCAGTGGCGCTCCGCAGTCGCACGCGAGCGAAACGGCTCAGGGAATCCTCCCGGGGGAGTGCCGAGTTCGCCGTGCAGGAAACCGATCACGCTGTCAGGCAAGTCCACGCTTGCGGGATCGTCGGCGAGCTGAGCCGGCGTGACGCCTGACGCCACGAGATGCAGCGCCAGGTCGCCCACGACCTTTGATGACGGTGTCACCTTGATGGGGCGCCCGAGCAGCTCGTTGCACGCTGCGTAGAGCCGCTCCACCTCTTCGAAGCGGTGGCCGATCCCGAGCGCACGCGCCTGAGATCGCAGGTTCGACAGCTGCCCGCCGGGTATTTCATGGCGGTACACGGTGCCCGTCGGCGATGGCAGCCCCGCCTCGAATGGCGCGTAGACACGCCGCACTGCCTCCCAGTAGGGCTCGAGATCGCCGATCGCGTCGAGACTCAGCCCGGTGGTCCGGTCGGTGTCGTCGGTCATGGCCACCACCGAAGCGATCGATGGCTGCGACGTCATGCCCGACAGCGGCGGCGCAGCGGCGTCGATCGCGTCCACACCCGCGTCGACCGCAGCGAGGTACGTCGCAAGCTGGCCGCCGGCGGTGTCGTGGGTGTGCAGGTGCACCGGCTGGCTGAAGCGTTCCCGCAGCGCCGCCACCAGCGTCGTAGCGGCAGCGGGCCGCAGAAGCCCGGCCATGTCCTTGATGCACAGGATGTGAACGCTGGCGTCCGACAGATGCTCTGCGACATTCAAGTAGTAGTCGAGGGTATACAGGTCCTCGGATGGGCTCGAGAGGTTCCCCGAGTAGCAGATCGTGCCTTCAGCGACGGCACCCGCATCCAGAACGGCGTCGATAGCGGGCCGCATCTGGTCGATGGAGTTGAACGCGTCGAAGACCCGGAAGATGTCCATGCCCGTTGCGGCCGCTTCCGCCACGAAGTGGCCAGCCACCGAATCGGGATACGGCGAGTACCCCACGGTGTTGCGACCACGCAGCAGCATCTGGGTGCAGATGTTCGGCGCCGCAGCACGAATCTGCGTGAGCCGCTGCCACGGGTCCTCGTGAAGGAACCGCAACGCGACATCGAACGTGGCGCCGCCCCAGCACTCCATGCTGAGCAGCTGCGGCATCGCGTGAGCCATCTGGCGAGCACCCGCGACGAGGTCGATCGTGCGCAGCCGGGTCGCCAAGATCGACTGGTGGGCGTCGCGCAACGTCGTGTCCGTGACCGCCACTGCTGTCGCAGCCCGCAGGTGCGCCGCGAACTTCTCCGGACCCAGCTCGACGAGCCGTTGCCGGGATCCCGCATGTGGCGCGCCCGCCGGGCGCGGCGGCAGTTTCGACACCGGACTGACGCGCGTCGGCGCCGGGCCGTTCGGCAGGTGCACGGTGACATCGGCCAGGTAGCGCAGCAGGCGTGTCGCTCGGTCAGCCCCGACGGAAGCAGCCGTCAGCTCGGGCCGATCGTCGATGAACGTCGTCGTGACCGGCCCACTGCGGAACTGCTCATCGGCGAGGATCGCCTGCAGATACGGCTGATTGGTGGACACGCCCCGAACTCGGTACTCCGCAAGCGTGCGCTGCATGCGGCGCACCACCGTGTCGAAGTCGGGGCCCCGACAGGTGATCTTCTCGATCATCGAGTCGAAGTGGGGCGTGATCTCGACGCCCTGGTACACGCACCCGTCAAGACGAACCCCCGCACCGCTGGCGGGCCGGTACGCCACGATCCGGCCCGTGTCGGGTCGAAAGTCGTTCGATGGGTCCTCGGCGGTCACCCGGCACTGCATGGCGTAACCGCGAAGCGTTATGCGATCCTGGCTCAGGCCCAGGTCCGCCAGCGACGCACCCGCGGCGATCCGTAGCTGCGATTCCACCAAATCGACGTCGGTGACCTCTTCGGTCACAGTGTGCTCGACCTGGATGCGGGGATTCATCTCGATGAAGACGTGACGACCACTGCGGTCCACCAAGAACTCCACCGTGCCGGCGTTGACGTAGCCGATCGACCGGGCAAACCGCACGGCGTCGTCCAGCAACTGTGCACGCACGGCCTCGTCGAGGTCGCGCGCAGGCGCCATCTCGACGACCTTCTGGAAGCGCCGCTGCACCGAGCAGTCCCGTTCGTACAGATGCACGACGCTGCCCCCGGCATCGGCGAGAACCTGTGTCTCGATGTGGCGGACATCGGTCATTGCTTCTTCGAGAAAGACCGTGCCGTCCCCGAACGCGCTGTGGGCTTCCCGCCGGGCAGCGTCGATGGCCGCCGCGAGATCCGCAGGCTTCTCCACCCGGCGCATGCCTCTCCCGCCGCCGCCGGACGCAGCCTTCACGAACAGCGGGTAGCCGATCTGCTCTGCGCTGGCCGCGACGGCATCAAGATCTGGGCCGCCCGAGCCGCCCGAGCCGTCCGGATCGCCCGGGCCCCCCGCGCCACTGCCTTCATCGATCGGAAACGACTGGCGCAGCACTGGCAGGCCGGCCTCGGAGGCTGCTTGGCGGGCACGCATCTTGTTGCCTGTCAGCCGCAACACCTCCGCGCTGGGCCCGACGAACACAATGCCCGCCGATGCGCAGGCTTCGGCAAGATCAGGACTCTCGGACAAGAACCCGTACCCCGGATAGACGGCATCGGCACCCACCTCGACCGCCTTCGCGACGATGGCTTCATGGTCGAGATAGGCGCGGACCGGTCGGCCCTCGACACCGATGACGTACGCCTCGTCAGCTTTGATCCGGTGCAACGCACCGCTGCGTTCTTCCTCGATGGGCAGGATCGCGACAGTCCGGATGCCGAGCTGGGTGGCGGCACGAAACGCGCGGATAGCGATCTCGCCGCGGTTTGCCACGAGGAGCTTCTGCATAGCGACCTCCGGTGCTCAGACATTATGAGCGTCGGCGGAGAGGTTGCGGTGCCCGTCAGCCCCGTATGCCTCGACTCTGCGCAGAAATGCCGCCTCAGGCGGCAAACTTGCACACAGAAGGCGTGGCAGCAGTTCTCCGCGCGGCCTCTGTGTTCGCTGACCTAGCGTGACTGCGTGACTGCGTGGCTGCTCGACCCGGGGGTACTGCATCTCAATCACGGCTCGTTCGGCGCGACCCCTGCAGCGGTGCTCGAGGCCCAGCAACGGATCCAGGAGCGCATCGAGCTGAATCCCACACAGTTCTTCTTGGAAGGCGAGTACCAGGAACGGCTGGACCAGACACGGCGGGCTGTGGCCCGCTTCGTCGGCGCCGACGAAGCAGGCTTGGTGTTCGTCACGAATGCGACCGCTGGCGTGAACGGGGTGCTGCGTTCCTTGGAGCCGAGCTTGAAGCCCGGCGATGAGATTCTGGTGACCGATCACGAGTACAACGCCTGCGCCAACGCCGCCGTAGTGTCGGCGTCGCGTGCTGGCGCGGTGGTCACGACAGCGCAAGTGCCCTTCCCGCTGGAGCACAGGCGCGACGTGGTCGATGCAGTGCTCGCCGCCGTGACCGACCGGACGCGTGTCCTGCTCATTGACGCAGTGACGTCAGCAACAGGCCTCGTGCTGCCGGTTGCCGAGCTCGCGGCACAGCTGGAGCCAGACGTGCGGGTTCTGGTCGACGCAGCGCACGCTCCCGGCATGATCGACTTCGACGTGGCCCGGTTGGGTGCGTCTTATGTCACGGCGAACTGCCACAAGTGGATGTGCTCGGCCAAGGGTGCCGCGTTCTTGTGGGTGCGTCCCGACCGGCGGGATGACGTCTACCCGGCCGTCATCAGCCACGGGTACAACGGCGGCTGGCCGTCTGCAGGAGGCCACCTGCACGCCCAGTTCGACTGGACCGGCACGCATGACCCAAGCGCATGGCTGACCATCCCCGATGCGCTGGCCGCGGTGGAGGCGATGCACCCTGACGGCTGGCCCGGCGTGCGGAGCGCGATCCGAGAGCTGTGCCTGCGGGGGCGCGACGTGCTCATCGAGGCTCTCAGCATCGAGCCGTCAGCACCTGCGGACATGATCGGCGCGATTGCGAGCGTGCCGTTGCCGTCGGCCGCTCACTCGGGTTCCGCGATCTTCGACCCACTCATGGGGGCGCTACGGGACCGGCACGGCATCGAAGTGCCAGTGTTCACGTGGCCCGCCCCGCCGGACCGCGTCCTGCGGATCTCTGCCCACCTCTACAACCAGCCAGGGGACTACGACCGCCTGGCCGAGGCGCTCGCAGCCGAGTTGGGCGCCTGACGTCGCAACGCCGGCGCGACTGCGGCGCTGCGACGGCCGGGGCTAAGTGGCAGGATCTCCGCACGCGGGCAGTACGCACATGCCGCCCGACCGCCCTTGTCGAGGAGGCATCCATGTCAGGCACAATCACGGCCAACCCAGCGGCGAAAATGATCTTCCTGATCAAGCGGCGTCCCGAAGCCTCACGTGACGAGCTGGTGGCGAACTGGTTCAAGAACCACATGCCGAACGTGATCGAGGGCCAGCAGCGGCAGGCCGCGGCGGGCAAGCTCCACGCGCACAAGTACATCGCCACGCTGTTCGAGCGTCGTGATGACGGCAGCGACGCCGCGTGGGACGGCATGGCCCAGCTGTGGTTCGAGCGGTCGTTCCCGCCCCCCGCCGAGCCGCACGGGACCACGCCGGCCGACACGTTCCAGCAGAAGGCTGAGCCGTATGTGCAGTGGCCGGTGACGGAGTACGTGGTGCTCGACGGCAGCCTGCCCGTCGTGCCCAACACGCTCAATGAGCCGTTCCCGGCGACGCGTTCAGGCTTCTACAAGGTGACGTTCTTGGTGCCCGCCCGCGACGGCGTCGAGGTCGACGAGGCGTTCCGGCACTGGCTCGAGGTGCATGCACCGAACGTGCGCGGCGTCATGACCGAGATCGGCGGATTGCGTTACGTGGTCAACCACAGCGTCAACCCCGCCAACGAGCCTTACATGGGCATGGCCGAGCTCTATTTCGCCGACCCGGACGGCTGGGAGGCGTACAAGTCGACGGTCACCGAAGACGGCTTTGGCGCCTTCGTCGACATCAAGCGCATGGTGGTCCTGCGTTCACGCACCCAGATGATCGGCATTCCCGGCTAGGCCTCTGCGGTCGCCTTCATCGCTTCGAGCGTCGCTCGGATGCTGGTGCGAGCGTTGTGGGCTCGTTGATCGACCTCGCCATGACCGTGCTCGACCATGCGGGGTGACAGCTTCCGCAGCGTCCACGTCTCTGTCAGCGTGGTGCCATCGCCGTTGGGCGCCAGCTGGTAGCGCCACAGGACAATGTTGTATTCGAGGCCGCCGGTCACGAACGCGAAGTCCTCGTTCTCGGCGCGTCGGATGATCTCGACGGGCGCCTTCCACTCCTCGCCGTCGAGCCGGTTGATGCCGACGAACATGTCGCCGACCTGGCCGGTGCCGGGCTCGCCGTCGGGACCCTTGCGCCAATAGCCGCCGGTGTTCTCGCTGCTCCACTCGCCGTAGCGATCCAGCGCCGTCACCATTCCCCACACCTTCGAGGGAGGTGCGGCGATGTCGATGGAGTCTGTGTGCTCCATGACCGGGTTGTCGACGTGTCCAGGCAGTTGCTCGCTCATACCCCGAAGCCTTGCAGATGCCGTCGCGTCGTGGTTGTGGTGCCGTGTGGGCGAGCCTCAGTCGGCGCGGGTTTCGTTGGAGGGATACAGCTCGCGCCAGTCGATCTGGTCGTCTTTGGGCAGCAACGCATTGATGGGTGCCATGTCGGCGAGCAGGGCGTCGGTTATCTGGTCTCCCAGAGCGGCCCAGTGGGCGCCGTCGAGTCGGTCGGTCATCGCCTCGATCTCGGCACGACCTTCATGCCCGGCTTGAGTGGCCCAGCCGTCCGCGTCCACCCAACCGCGGGCTCGCAAGCTGTCGTACGCCAGCGCAGCCTCCGCTCCGGTCCACCCGGCTTCCTGGCTGATCCACTCGTGCGGCGCCTCGTCGACGGCGACCTGGGACACCACCGACTCGCAGCCCGACAGTCCCGCCGCCGTAAGCGCGACCAGATGGCACCCGCTGCGGTACTCGCGCAGCAACGTGCATCCGTGCCACAGCGCCAGATGGGGTTCGTCGGGCCACTCGAGCGACGCCCAGCCCGCAAAAAGCACCCGGCCGACCGGATCGGCAGCATCGCAAGCTGCGTGCACGATGTCGACGCATCGACGCACCTCGTCGCCCCTAGCCAACTCGCCCAGCTCACGTCTCAGTGCGGCGTCCATGCCCTCGTAGCGCGCCGCCAGCACTGCTGCAGGTGACGAGTACGTCCAGGCATCTGGGATCGCGCGCCGAACTCGCGCTGGTGCGTAATAGCAGAACAGCGACGCCGCCACGCTGGCTGGCACCGGCCCGAGTGGCGCCACCCGCGTCGCGAAGTAGTTCATCCAGAACCCCCGCAACCCCGCCACAGAGCCCGTTTCCCGCACCTCCGGCGCCCAGTAGCACAACTGGTGATACCGCTCCACGCACTCCCACATCCGCCGCGCTCGTTGCATGGGTGACGATCCCCGTCTCCGCTAGCTCGGCTTGTTGATGAGGTGGGTGGCGGCGTTGTCGAAGTGGGAGAACATGGCGCTCGCGATGTCTGCGGGCAGCTTCGAGCCGTCGGGCAGTTCGGCAGCTTCGAGCGATGCCAGCATGTGGCGCATCCAGGTATCGCGTTCGGCCTGACCGATAGCGAACGGCATGTGACGCATCCGAAGGCGCGGGTGGCCGCGCTCGGCGCTGTAGTCAGCCGGGCCGCCCCAGTACTGAGCGAGGAATCCGGCCAGACGGTGCCGAGAGGGTCCCATGTCGGGCGGATACATGGGGCGCAGCAGCTCATCGGCCTCGACCGCGTCGTAAAACCGGTCGACAAGCGCGTCGAAGAAACCTTGCCCACCCACTGCAGCGAACACTGTGGGTGGCTGCTCCACAGCATCGGCCAGCTTGCCGCCCAGCGTCAGTCCGCCGGCTCCCCATGCGGAGCCCTCGTCCGCAGCTGCGTTCTCGCTCGACCCGATGGCGTCGGCGTCAGTCACGGCGATCAGGCTAAGAGCGTCGGCGGGTCAGCTTGCGCGGGTGACTTCGGCGCAGCACGACTCCGGCGATGGACCGATGCAACTCGGGGCGAGCATCGGGCAACAGAACATGACCGCCTCTGGGATGCGTGACCTGTGGAAGCGACTCGATGCCGGAGGGGCCGACTGGATCTCCATCTGGGACCACCTGTACGAGGCGCCCCGGCTCGGCGGCGTCCTGCCGCACTTCGAGACTCTCTCCACGCTCGGCTCCCTGGTGGCGGACACTCGTAACGCCCGCATCGGCTGTCTCGTCTTCTATGTCGGTTATCGCAACGCCGGTTTGCTGGCCAAGGCCGCCACCACGCTCGATCACTTCAGCGGGGGACGTTTCACACTCGGCCTCGGCTCGGGCTGGCACGAAACCGAAGCCGCAGCTTTCGGCTACGACTTCCCGTCGCTCGGTGAGCGATTCAACATGCTCGAGGAGTCCTTCGAGCTCATCCGTTCGCTGCTCACCCAAGAGCGCACGACGTACGACGGCCGCTGGGTTCGTGCACACGATGCCTCGTGCCTGCCCGCTCCGATACAGGAGCGGCTGCCGATCTGGCTCGGCGGGATCGGCGAGCGGCGCACCATCCCGATGGCAGCCCGACTCGCCGATGGCGCGCTCGTCGGCACGCCCGAGATGGCGGTCGAGCGGATCTTGGAATACCGGGAAGCCGGCGCACAGGGACTCAACGTGGCGTTGAGGGCGCCGATCCGCGACGACGCGCTTGATGCCTACCTCGAAGAGGTCATTCCGACCGTTCAACGCGAGACCGCCTGACGCGCTGGGCGCCCGCGCTCGGCCGAGCCCGTTCGCGTTCGCTGCCGCACGGCGGAGCATTCGCGCACGCAGCGTGACGCGGTTGGTGGGCAGCACCTTGGCGTCGGCGCGTACAGTTTGCGCGCGTCGGCCGCTGCGGCCGGCTCGCATCTGACGAGGTGCGGCGAACGAGCCAGGGCTTGCGGCCTTCGGGTATGAGTCCGGAAGAAGGGGACGGCATGTCGAACGGACGGCGGGCACATCGGTCGTATCTGAGCTACATCGACAAGTCGCGCGAGTACTACGCAGCGCATGGCTATCCGCAGCCCTACCAGTGGGCGTACAGCCACGAGGTGGCATTCACCCCACTGGGAAAGCCGCTGTCGGAGTGCACAGTGGGCTTGCTCACGACGTCGTTCTTCCGCGCAGGCAGCGAGCCTGCCGGCGTGCCTGCGGCCCGACCGAAGCAGCCGTACGCAGCGCGCTGCGAGGACGCCCTCGGCGGCCTCTACAACAGCGATCTGTTCTGGGACAAGGACAACACCCACACCGAAGATCTCGACACGTACCTGCCGATCAACCGGCTGCGAGAATTCGCCGCCGAAGGCCGCATCGGCGCTGTGTCACAGCGCTTCTACGGCATTCCCACCGACTACAGCCACCGCCGCACTCAGCGCAACGACTCACCTCGCATCGAAGCGTGGATGCGCGAAGACGGTGTGGACGTAGCGCTGCTGGTCCCGCTCTGACCTGTCTGCCATCAGACCGTGGGTCTGATCGCACGACACCTCGAAGAAGCGGGTATCCCCACCGTGGTCGCCGGCAGCGCGCGGGACATCCTCGAGGAGTGCGGCGTCGCACGCTTCGTGTTCACCGACTTCCCGCTTGGCAATCCGACTGGCAAGCCGGGCGACGTGGCAATGCAACGCGACATCGTCGGCACGGCGCTCGACCTGCTCGAGCGTGCATGGCTCCCGCGCACGACCGTGCAGACGTCTCACGTGTGGGATGACGACGACAACGACCGCTGGCGCGACCATTTCATGCGCGTCGACGATTCGAACCGTGCGGCATTGGCCGCAGCGGGCGAGGCCCGTCGACGTGATCAGGCCGCCGCCAAGGCCGACGGCCGAGCACGGACTTCCTGAGCGCTCCGCGCATCGGCAGACGCCCTCGGCGCTGTCGCGCACCGAGCTCAAGCGAACGAAAGGCTGGACATGACCCAGCAACCGCCCGGCCAGCGCTATCGGCCCCTCGTCGACCTCGCAGACGCAGACGCCCCCGACTTTGTGCCGTCCGAGCCGGCCGGCGCCGACGTCTACTCCCATCCCTCCGAGCATGGAGATCGCATCACCGGCGCGCCGGACCCGGATCTGATGATCGAAGCGTCCGGAGGCGTGCGCGTCGCGGCCGACGTCTACGGCGACAGCGGGCCGTTGGTGCTGCTGCAGCACGGCGGCGGCCAGACACGCCACGCGTGGAAGGGCGCGGGCCAAGCCCTCGCTGATGGCGGCTACCGGGCCGTCAGCCTCGATGCTCGTGGCCACGGCGACTCGGACTGGGCGCCCGACGGCGACTACACGACCGAGGCGTTCGTGGCCGACATAGTGGCAATCGTGGCGCACTTCGGCGAGATGCCGGTGCTGGTCGGTGCCTCGATGGGCGGCGGCACCTCGCTGACTGCTGTCGGGGAGCGCGCCGTGACCGCCAGCGCCCTCGTGCTCGTCGACACCGCACCGCAGATCGAAGCGGCCGGAGTGCGCAAGATCCGCGACTTCATGGCTCAGGGCGCTGACGGTTTCGCGTCACTCGAAGAAGTCGCCGAGGCCATCGCGAACTACCAACCGCATCGCAAGCGTCCGCGCAACCTCGACGGCCTCGCCAAGAACGTGCGCCTGTGGCCCGACGGCCGCTATCGCTGGCACTGGGATCCGGCGTTCATGCACCGGCCGCGCAGCTTCAAAGAGCGCATCCCGCGCCAGCAGGCCGCTGCGGAGAACCTGACGCTGCCGACGCTGCTGGTGCACGGCGGCCTTAGCGACGTGCTCTCCGAGGAGGGCGCGCAGGCGTTCCTGGCGACGGTGCCCCACGCCCGTTACGCGAACGTGGGCGACGCAGCACACATGGTCGCCGGCGATCGAAACGACGTTTTTGTCGAGGCAACACTGGGTTTTCTCGCCGAATTTGTGCCGGTCAGGGGAACGCGAGCCTGATCGCCGAGTTCACGGCGTACCCTTGCAGCCTTTGGCCGACCCGGCCGAGTTCGAAAGACATCAAATGCGCGGTACCGTCAAGTTCTTCAACAGCGAAAAAGGCTTCGGCTTCATCTCCCGTGAGGGAGCCGATGACGTCTTTGTGCACTATTCCAACATCGTCGGTGAGAATTACCGCACGTTGGAGGCAGGGCAAACGGTCGAGTTCGACATCGGACCCGGCCGCAAAGGCGACGAAGCCCAAAACGTCAAGCCGGTCTGAGCGCATTCGCCACTGAGCCTCGCTAGCCGAAAAGGCTGGCGGCGTTGGGAGCCTGAGGCCGAGACATATCGGTCACCAGAGTTCCGTCGGCAGTCACATCGGGCAGGGGCGGCGTCTCACGTCACCTCTGGCGACACATCTCGGGCAACACATCTCGGGCCACCCGGCGCGTTCCGCTCGGTGAGGATTGCGCAGCGTGCGCCGGTACCCTCCCGTCGTCTGGCCGACATGTTCGGCCGACGGGTTCGCAGGCTGGTCTTGGTTCTTCCTGTCAACGTGGACCAGACCCGTACTACGCCGACCTCTTCACCCCCCGTTGAGGTGCCACCGAACCCGTGCAGAGCCCGCGCGCAGCGGGCCAGGAGAAACATGTCCCCCACCTTTGCCCAGCTGGGCGCCCCCGACTTCATCGTCAGCGCCCTCGCTCAACGTGGCATCAACCATCCGTTTGCCATCCAGGCGGCCACCGTGGCCGATGCCTTGGCCGGACGCGATGTCTGCGGCCGCGCGCCCACCGGATCCGGCAAGACGCTGGCGTTCGGTATTCCGCTCGTGGCCAGCGTCGGCACCGCCCAGCCGCGCAAGCCCCGGGCGCTCGTACTTGCGCCGACCCGCGAACTCGCCGATCAGATCATGACCGAGCTGCGCACCTTCGCAGGCAAGCGCCGCGTCAGCGTTGCCTATGGCGGCGTGGGCTACGGCTCTCAGATCGGATCCCTGCGCCGCGGTGTCGACATTCTTGTGGCGTGCCCCGGTCGCCTCGAAGACCTGATCGGTCAGGGCGAAGTCGACCTGTCCGCGGTTGACAAGGTCGTCATCGACGAGGCCGACCGCATGGCTGACATGGGATTCATCCCAGCCGTGCGGCGCCTGCTCGACCAGACCGCCACAAAGCGCCAGACCATGCTGTTCTCCGCCACGCTCGACGGCGATGTGGCAACACTGACCCGCGACTACCAGCGCGACCCCGTGCGTCACGAGGTTGGAGACGAGATCCCCGACGTCAGCGCTGCCGACCACGTGTTTTGGAGCGTGGCCAAGACCGATCGCACCGATGTCTGTGCGGAAGCGATCGACGCCGCAGGATCGACGGTCGTGTTCTGTCGAACCCGGCATGGCTGCGATCGCGTGGCCCGGCAGCTGCATAGCCGAGGCATCCGCACGGCGGCGCTTCACGGCGGACGCAGCCAGAGCCAGCGCACAAGGGCGCTGGCCGAGTTTTCCGCTGGCAAGGTCCAGGCGCTGGTCGCAACTGACGTCGCTGCCCGCGGCATTCATGTCGAAGGTGTCGGCGCCGTCGTCCACTACGACGTTGCGGCCGACCACAAGACCTACCTTCACCGATCGGGCCGCACCGCCCGGGCCGGCCTGGGTGGCGTAGTGGTCTCGCTGATCCTGCCCGAGCAGATCAAAGAACTCAAGTCCATGCAGCGCAAGATGGGCCTGCAACAGCCCATTACCGAGGTGGACGTGGCTGCGATCCGGACAACCGCTCCACGCAACGGCAGCGCCAGTGCCCGCGGATTCGCCACCGATTCCAGCCCGCAAGGCTCGAAGACCAGCAACTCCAACGCGGACGCACCGCAGTCACGCTCTGAGCGCCGCAAACCCAGCGCCGACGCGAACCGCCAGCGCCCAGATTCACAGCGTCCAGGCTCGCAGTCGCGGCGTCGCACGCTCGAGCGCCCGGCAGCCAAGAATCAATCCCGGCACCGTGGAAGCAACAACAACCGTTCGAGGTCCAAAGGTCACCAGCGCTCGCCCCAGCGCTGAGCGCGGTCAAGCGTCAGGGCCGTCCTGCGGCTCATCGGTCGATTCGAGACTGGACGGCGCAAGGTTCGAAGCGAACTTGGACATGTTGTCGCTCAGCGCGCTGATGAGCTGCTCCACGAGCAGACATGCCGATCGCGACGTCCGGCAATCAATTGCGGGAGACATCCCGACACGCTGTGCGAGTATGAATGCCGACGGTTGTCAAGCGGGAGAGCGGAATGGTTGCCGATGCCGTGTTGGCGAGACTTGAAGCGCGCTTCGTGAAGCGACGTCGCCGACTGCTGAAAACTGACGCCGGCCGGTGGGCTCTCGTCGTTGATCGCACTCGCCAGAGTGACATCGAGGTGTTCGACTCCGAGCGTGATGCGCTGGCCGCAGGTGCCCAGTATCCGTCACGTCGTCGCTTCTGCGTTGAGCAGATCGTCGAGACCCATGAGGTAGTACACGCCGCTCTTGGACCACGCGAGGTCGGAGCCGTGATGTCAGCACCCGCTCGCAGCCGCGACACGCAGCTCCCAGGTGGTCCCCGATAGAGGCGACGCCCGGCGTCTCGACCTCGGAAGTGGTCGAGATCGTCGTACCAATCGGGAGCGAGGGCGCACTCGTCGATGTTGTGATCGCGCTGCCGGCCTACGAGGTTCACCGCCGACAGATGGAGAACCGGCCCTTGCCGCTGCCCTTGCATCGCCGTGCTGCGCATACAGCGAATTAGTCAGTGAATTCGCGGTTGTGGTCGGGCTTTAGTCGGGATCGTCGTCGTGGTCATCCAGCGATTCGAGACTGGACGGTGCAAGGTTCGAGGCGAACTTGGACATGTTGTCGCTGAGCGCGCTGATGAGCTGCTCCACGAATTGCGGCGACATGTTGACGCGCTGCACGACGACGCCTCGCCGGGGTGACTGCTTGCCGCTGAAATCCAGCCGGATGAAGTCGAGCGTGAACTCATAGGGCGAGTGCCGTACCACGGCGAAGTTGGACCACACACCGGCTTCGAGCTCTGGCGGCAGCCGGATCTGCAGCTTCGTGCCGTCCGGTAACGATTCGTGCGGGGTGCCCTCGGCCATCCGGGAGACGCTAGCCCGCCCCTGTCACGAGGCCGGCAGCGGTCTCCCCAGCGCCTAACAGCGCTCTCAGCGTTCCTCGCGCCGGTAGGGGAGCGTTAGAGCGGCGGGCGCTGGGCTCGGCCGATGGCGGGCCCGGAAGCTGATGGCGATGAGGACCACGACAGTCAGCAGGAACGGCAGGATGCCGAGCAGCGCCGGCGAGATCGTGTTGACCTCGAGGCCGAAGAGGCTCAGGTCGAATGTCTGAACGCGTGGCTGCAGCGCAAGCGTGAATCCGAACAGCAGCGAGCCAGCAGCGAGCCGTCCGGGCCGCCAGGCGCCGAAGATAACCAGCGCCACGGCAATCCAGCCTCGGCCCGCGATGAGGCCCTCCGTCCAGCCAGCGGCCATGTAGAGCGACAGGAAGGCACCTGCTGCGCCGGCGAATGCACCACCGACCAGCACTGCGCCCGAACGCAGCAGCGTCACCGAGTGGCCCACCGAGTCGGTCGTGGAAGCGGATTCGCCAACAGCTCGCAGCGCGAGGCCGAGCCTGGTCCGATTGAGCACAAACCAGGCTGCAACACCTAACCCGGCGGCGAGATACACCACGGGTGGTTGATTGAACAAGATCGGTCCTGCCCAGGGAATATCTGCCAGACCGGCTATCCCCAGATCGGTGAACACTGCATCGGCCCGTTGGCGCACGGCGTCCTGACCGATGAATGCGGCAAAGCCGAGACCGCCGATGGTGATGGCGAGACCGGACACGACTTGACCAGCGCCCATCACGACGCTGACCATCGCGTGCACGCCTGCAACTGCCATGCCGACGAGCGCCGCCGCCAAGAAGCCGATCCACGGCCGGTCGGTGGCGAGCGCCACCATGAAGCCGCTGACGGCGCCCATGGCCATCATGCCCTCGACGCCGAGATTCAGGACACCGGAGCGCTCGGCGATCAGCTCGCCCAGCCCGGCCAGATACACAAGCGTGGCGAACTGGATGGTGGCCACCAGCAGCCCGATGATCGCGGCCTCAGACACCTGCTGCTCCCGTTGTCCCGGCGGCGTCCGCGGCCTCAGGCAGGTCGGTGTCGCTTCCCACGGGACGCACCCAGCGAATCCGATAGTTCAACAAGACGGCCGCGACCAGTGCAGCGATGAGGATCATCGCCTGCAGGATCGTGGCGATCGAGCTGGTGACCCCGAGCGTCTGGATGGATTGGCCCCCAACCTGCACCGCGCCGAACACAAAGGCCACTGCTGCCACGCCGGACGGCCGCATCAGCGCCAGTGCAGCCACGATGATGCCAGCGAAGCCGTAGCCGTTCGAAAGGCCGGGATCAAGCCGTGTGGCCGTCCCAGTGAGCTCGACGGCCCCGGCCAAGCCCGCCAGCGCACCGGAGAGCAAGAGCGCGGTCAGCACCTTGCGCTGCAGCGAGATTCCTGCATAGCGAGCGGTGGCCGGCGACGATCCGGCCATTCGCAGCTCGTAGCCCCATGCCGTTCTCGACACCGCCATCCAGAACGCGACGAGCAAGGCGATCGCGATCAGGACGCCGATGTGCACGCGGCCGAACAGGCCCGGCAACGAGGCTTGATCGGGCAGAGGCTCGATCAGAGCGAAGCCCTGCGACTCGGGATCCTTCCACGGACCCGTTTCGAGCCATTCCACGATCCGAATCGAGACCTCCACGAGCATGAGGGTTGTGATGATCTCGCTGACGCCGAGGTACGCCCGAGCCAACGCCGGGCCTGCCATCAGGATGACGCCGCCGACTGCCCCGGCACCGATCATTGCCAAGATCAGCAGAGGTCCGGGCAGGTCTCCTGCCGCAATCGCTACACCCGCGGCGACGGTGGCGCCGGCCATCATCTGACCCTCGGCGCCGATGTTCCACAAACCCATCGAGCCGGCCACGGCGACAGCCAGGCCGGCCAGCGCCAGCGGTGTCGCTCGCAACAGCGTTCGGGAAATGGAGTTCAGGCCGCCCAGCGAGGAATCGATCATCCGGCCGTAGACCGTGCCCGGGTCGTGGCCTGCTGCCAACAGCAGCAGCGCGCCCGCTATCAGCGCTGCGGCGATGCCGATCAAGAAGGCGATGGCCTGCGCAGCGGGCGCGACATTTGTCCGTCGTTGCAACACCGGCCGAATCACGCCGTGATGCCAGCGAGCCTGCCCGCGCGACACCGTGTGCAGCGGAGCGTGTGTGGGATCAGTCACGAGCCGCCGCCCTGTGTTGTGGCTGTGCCGTTGGATCGGCGGCGGGTTGGCGGGTGTGCGGGATCGGTCCCGAGCTGCCGCCGCCGGCCATCGCTGCACCCACTTCGGCTCGGGTCGTGTCGGACGGGTCGAGTCGAGCCGCGATGCGGCCCTCGTACATCACGACCAAGCGGTCCGACAGCGCGAGCAGCTCGTCGAGATCTTCGGAGATGAGCAGCACGCCGACACCAGCGCTGCGCTGCGCCACAATCTGCTCCTGGATGGCGGCGATGCCCGCGACGTCGAGACCTCGCGTGGGTTGCGCCGCCACGAGTACTCGCGGTTCGCCGGTCAGCTCGCGTCCCAGCAACAGGCGCTGCAGGTTGCCGCCCGAGAGAGCGCTGACGTCCTCGTGCAAGCGTCCCACTTGGACGCCGAAGCGCTCAACGAGACCCTTGCAGAACTCTTCGCAGCGTTTCAGATCAAGCATGGCACCTCGCCGCAGGGACGGGTACGAGCGCACGACGGAGTTGTCGACGACCGACATGTGCGGCGCCAGGCCCATACCGAGCCGATCTTCGGGCACGTAGGCCAAACCGCTGCGGGAACGAACCCTCGGTGACGCGCCGGTGATGTCGGCGCCGGCGAGCCGGACTGTTCCTTGCGTGGTGGCCCGCAAGCCTGCGACTGCTTCGGCCAGTTCTCGTTGACCGTTGCCTGACACGCCGGCGATCCCCACGATCTCGCCGGCTCGCACGTCGAGGTCGACAGCGTGCAGCGCCGGGAATCCTCGATCACTGAGCGCCGAGACGCCCTCGAGAGCGAGCACGACATCACCACTCGGGCGGTCCGCTGGGCGTCGCACTTCGGCTGCTGTCTCGCCGACCATCATCTGGGCGAGGTCGGATCGGTCGACCCCCGCAAGGCTGCCCGGCTGAGCGACGGTGACACCCCCTCGCAGCACGGTCGCCTCGTCGCAGACTGAAAGCACCTCGTCGAGCTTGTGGCTGATGTAGATCACCGAGCGGCCACGGTCGGCCATCGCTCGCAGCGTCTCGCCGAGGTCAGCGGCCTCAGCAGGCGTCAGCACGGCCGTCGGCTCGTCAAGCACCAGAACATCGGCGTCGCGCCACAACGCTTTCAGAATCTCGACGCGCTGCCGCTCGCCGACGGACAGCTGCCATACCGGTCGAGTCGGGTCGGCATCGAGCGAGTACGTCGCAGCGAGATGGCGGACTCGTTCGACGATCTGGCTCATGTTGAGATAGCGGGGCGCCGAACCCAGGACCACGTTCTCGGCGACGGTCAGCGTCGGCACAAGGCGGAATTCCTGGTGCACCATGCCGATTCCTTCGGCGATGGCGTCAGCCGGCGAGTGAAACTGGCGTTGTTCGCCGTGGATCCGGATCTCGCCCCCGTCGGGGAGATAGACGCCGCCCAGCACATTGACGAGCGAGGTCTTGCCAGCACCGTTCTCGCCCAGGAGCGCGTGGATGGTGCCGGGCCGCACAGCCAGGTTGGCGCCGTCGCAGGCCACGACGCCAGGGAACTCCTTGCGGATGCAGCGCAGGTCCACCGCGAGTGTTGCCGCGGCACCCTCGCCGCCGGACCCCTCAGGCGGGTTCACGTTGCCAGCAGGCTCGCAGCACCGATGCCCGACGGAGTTGTGGGCGCGGCACCACCGCTGGCTCTGGACGACCTGACTTCGGTCAAGTCAGGGGTCTCGTCCAGCGCCAGCGGCGATGTCAGTGCGATTCGATCAATCGGATCAGGGGCTGGCGTCACCCACGACGCCTTCAACGAACCAGTCCATGCCCAGCATTGAGCCATCGTCGAGGGTCTCGCCGGCGGCGACGCGTACGTTGCCGTCCTGATCGCGGATCTCGCCGGTGAACACGTCCCATTCGCCGCCACTGAGTTGGTCGGCGACCTCATCGATGCGATCGGCGATGTCGCCTGGCACATCGTCAGCCAGCGGTGCGAGTCCGACGATGCCGTCGTCCATGCCGCCCCAGTATGCGCCCGGCTCGTATGTGCCCGCAGCGACCGCCTCGATGATCTCGGCGTAACGCGGGCCCCAGTTCCACACTGGTGCCGTGATGAAGGCATCCGGAGCGAAGTCACGCATATCGGAGTTGTAGGCAACCCAGCGCGCTCCGGCCTCCTGGGCCGCAACACCCGCAGCCGTGGAGTCTTGGTGCATGGCGATCACGTCGGCGCCCGCCTCGAGCAGGGCCTTGGCCGAATCGCCCTCAACCGCCGGGTCGAACCAGGTGAAGGTCCAGATGACGTGGACCTCAGCGGACGGGTTCGTCTCGCGCACGCCCAAGGTGAAGGCGTTGATGCCTCTGATCACCTCGGGAATGGGGAACGCCGCCACGTAACCCAGCTGACCGCTCTCGGTCATCGCGCCCGCAGCCATGCCCGACAGGTAGCGGGGCTGGTAGATGCGACCGAAGAAGTTGCCGAAGTTCGTCTCGTTCATCTTGAAGCCGGAGGCATGCTCGAATACGACGTCGGGATACTCGTCGGCCAGTTCGAGCATCGGATCCATGTACCCGAACGATGTGCCGAAGATGATGTCGGCGCCTTCGTTCTCGATGAAGTCGACGGCGACCGCCTTGAAGTCCTCGGCATTCTCAGGAACGCTCTCGACGAACAGCGTCGTGGCTCCCGTCTGATCCCCGGCGTATTGGCGTCCCTGGTCGTGCGCCCAGTTCCAGCCGGCATCACCCACCGGGCCGACCAGCACAAATGCGGCTGTGACGTCCTCCGGGTCGCTGTCGTCGCCGCCGCACGCGGCCCCGAGCAGCGCTATGCCGACCAGTGCGATGCCCAGCTTTGTCAAGATCCTCGAGCGCATGATCTCCCTCTCCGCCCGCGCCCGCGGACACACCACGGGCGACATTCAACGAGCCTAATCTCGCTCACATTGACGCGCGGCCAACGGTGCGCGGCGCGGTGCCGTGGTGTGGTGGCGGCCTGTTCGCATCCCGTTCGCGCTGGGGGGCCACACTGCGTGGCGGTCCGCTTGGCAGGGGCCAGCGAGACTAGAACGGATTGAGCTCCAGTCCGAGCAGGTGACGGCCCAGTTGATGGGTGACGCGGTCCTGATGCACGTTGATGTGCACCGGCATCGCCCGGAAGTCCCGGTAGCGCCGTTCGAATGCACCGCCTTCTCGCAGCGCTGTGCCGCCTTGTGTGCGATGCAGCAGCGACATGGCTTCGTCGAGCTGCTCGACTGCCATTGTTGTCACCGCCATCTGCCGCAGGTAGTCGGCTTCGTCGGGAGTGTCTCCCGCGGCGATGCGACGGTCGACGTCATTGCAGGCGGTCTCTGCGGCCGCGGCGGCAGCCGCCAGCAGCGATGCCGCCCGCCCGAAGTTGACCTGCACGGTGGGCCGCTCGACCATCTTGCCGCCGATGATCACCCGACGGCCGCCAGCTGCGTCAGCCGCCTCGGCAAGCGCCCGGCGTACAAGGCCCACGCCCATCCACGTCAGCCACAGGTCTGAGATGCCGACCCAGTCCTCGCGGTACCGGTGGTGAACCACCGGCACACTGCGCAGCGACTCGGCACGATTCACTCCGTACCAGTTCACGCAATCGTTGAGCTTCACCCCCACGTCGGTGTAGTGGACGTCGTCGGTGGCCGAGGCCCGCAGTCCGGCGCCGTCCCACGACGGATCGATCTTCATCCCCTCGGTCTTGGTGGACACAATGGTGAATCGGATGTCCATCGGGCGCACCGGCTTGCCCTCTGGGCCAGTGATGGCGAAGGCCACGCCGCAGTAGTCGGCGTAGCGGGCACCGGTGCCCCAGCGGCCGGTCCCGTTCAGGATGGCCTGATCACCTTCGATGCGTCCGTACACGGAACTGCGGGCACCGCCGGGGAACGACACCCAATGGCCCTTGGTCACGATGTCGGTGAGGAAATCCTGCTGTTCGGGGCCCATGGATCCGACGAACAGGTGGAACACGCACAGGTGGTTCCACAGGCACCACGCCAGGCTGGGGCAGCGGGCGGCCACCGCCTCGAGCTCTCGGCCCATACCGAGCATCGTTTCCTCGACGCCGCCGATGTTCGGGGTGGCGGACATGCGCATGAAGTCGGTGCCCCGGATTGCCTCGATGACCTCCGTCGAGACCGATCGAGTCCGGTCTGCCGTTTCTGCCTGCGCCTCGATCGCGTCGAGCAACGGCGCGATGCGCAGCCCCTCAGTCGGTGCCGGGGAGAAGTGCTCGACGAGCTCAACGCCGGATAGACCGGCCTCAGGGTTTGTCAGGCTCGGTTCTTCGGATTCGGGAGCTCCCGCCATCGGGCCACAGTAGGCCGCGACGGGCTCAGCCGCAGTGGCCGTTCGATGATGGCGGCACGTCGAGCATCGGATTGCGGTCGAAGAAGCCGTCTGGCACCAGCCCGAAGCTGACGTACTCGGTGGGCATCACCGGGAAGTCCTCGGGACGGGCGTCGTGGGTGATCCCGAACGTGTGCCACACCGTGACGTCAGTGCCGACGATCGGCCGGTCGCCCGCCGTGTAGCGCTCCAGCCCGTCGCCAGCGTTGCGCTGCGTGGGGAACCGGCCAGCGGCATATCGCTCGTCGGGGTCGGTCGGCGACACCCACAAGTTGTGCCGGCCGAAGGTGGCGCGTTCGGAATGCGGGCTGTCGGCCGCAGCGAACATCGTCGTCGTGGGCGACGGCAAGAGCCGGAACGCCGTCGGGCGTCCGAGCCGGTTGATGTGGTCGCCGCTCTCGATCCGCCAGTACCGGCTGGACGACGAGTTGGTGTCACGGCGAGCAGCCAACTCGCTCTCCAGCACCGTTTCACGTGCGGCGAACGCAGTGCCATGCGGATTGTCGGGGCCCGGCGGCAGCGCTTCGGTGTTCACCTCGACCACGGTGTTGGCAGTGCCGTCGACCGCCATGTCCAATCGCACGCAGAAGATGTGCTGGTGAATTGGGGCGGACACGTGCGGGGCGACCTGCCGGGCGAAGGTCATATCGTCGCCGTCGCGGTGCGAGCGAGTGGTGAGGATGCCGGTCAGCTTCACCTCATACCGAATCGAGCCGTCGAGGTAGAAGTACCAGAAGAACCCGTACTCATAGTTCCCGACCGTGTGGATGGCGCTCACCACCAACCGGCGAGATCGACGCACCTCGGTGGTGTCGGCATTCCAGTCGAAGTGCTTCCAGCCGATGCCGAAGTCCTCCTCGTGGATGCAGAGCGCATTCGGCGTGGTGACCACGGAGCCATCGTCGAACACCTGGGTGGAGTCGAGGTAGGCGATCTCGCCGAGGCAGTCGCAGCCCAGCTCGAGTGAGTTGTTCATCAGGCCGAGGCCGAACTCCCCAGAGTCGAGCGCGTGCTTGAACGTCTGAGACGGACGGGTGTCGCCGTAGGGCACCACCATCTCGGCCAGTGATGCCCGGTCGATGATCGGACGCACGCGGCCACCGTCGTCATAAGTGATCCGGTGCAGCACCAGGCCTTCGGTGTCATCCATGACGACGCGCATCGACCACTTCTGCCAGTGCAGCTCGTTGTCGTCGAGTGTGAAGCTGGTGCCCTCGGGCTGGGTGATCTCGATCGGACGCAAGTCGGTTCGCATCGGCCCGAAGTCCTCGGTGACGGCGTCGACGTCGAAGTTGCCCCGCTCAGAAGCCACCGGCCACTGGTCGAAGTCTTCGATGTGCAGCACTTCCAGCGTGTCCACGTCGACATGCACCATCAGCCCGTCCAAGGGGTAGGCGTAGCCGTTGTCGGTGGGATTCGGGCGCCAGAAGGCGATGCAGCGTTGCACCCGCCGATTCGTCTCGAATTCGAAGCCATAGTCGCCGGTCGGCCATGGGTCGATCTGGACTTGCGACGGATCGGTGATGCCGCGCTTGGCGATGGCCGCAGCGAATCCCGGGTCGGCCCGGCAGGCGTCCATCACCGCGAACAACTCCGCCATGCCGACCCGCGGCACGACGCCTGGATGGTGCTCCCAAGAGTCGACCTGACCGCGAGTCACCGAGACCACGGCGGTGTACACCTCGCCGTTCTCGCGTACCACTATCTCGAAGCGGCGGTCGGTGCTGGCGGAGGGCGTCCAGGCCGCGACCTCTGCCTTGGGCGGCTCCCAGATGCAGAATCCGTGGAAGCGAGCGCTGTCGCCGATGCGCCCACTGCGGCGCAGCACCTCGATGGCGGCATGGGCTTCGGCTTCGGTCATCATCGACAGCGGGTGGCGCGGCGGCGTCGCGGCGGTATCGCTCGGTCGGTCGAGCAAGGTCTCGGTCATGTGACCACGCTACGCGGCCGCCGGCAGGAACGCGGCCCGATCCCAGGCGTTCGGTAGTGTCGCCCGGTACGGCTCCAAGCTCAACGGGCAGGCGAACGGGCCAGTGATGGGGGTCCTCAGGACGTGACGGTGGGGGATCTTCGCAGCCGTGTCCGGCGCCACCTTGAATTCGTCTACCCCCAGCTGCCCACACTCAAGCTGGTCGACGACGTGCTCGCCGCGATCGGCGGGGAGCCGGCTGGTGAGGTGTCCGACGCCGGGCCGCGTTGGGATCAGCGCGACATTGCGGTGATCACGTACGCCGACTCGATCACCGAGGCGGGCAGAGTGCCGATGCACACCCTCCTCGAGATGCTCGACGACCTGACGGGCGATGTCGTGACCGTCGTGCACGTGCTGCCGTTCTACCCGGCGAGCTCCGATGGCGGCTTCGCTGTCACCGACCACCGAGCGGTCGACCCACGGCTCGGCAGCTGGGACGACATCACAGCGCTCAGCGACACCTACACGTTGATGGCTGACCTCGTCGTGAACCATGTCAGCGCCGATCACCCTTGGATGGATCAGTTCTGCCAAGGGGAAATGCCCGGCAGCCGGCACTTGCTCACCGCAGAACCCGAAGACGACACCTCGAGCGTGGTGCGACCACGGACAGCGCCGCTGTTGCGCGAGGTCGAAACCCCCGACGGCCCCCGGCTGCTGTGGTGCACCTTCAGCCATGACCAGATCGACCTGGACTTTGCCGAGCCCGAGGTTCTGCTGGACCTGTTGCGCACTGTCGCATGCCTCGTCGACGCTGGCGTGCGTTGGTTCCGCCTCGACGCCATCGCCTATCTCTGGAAGGAGCCGGGCACCTCGTGCGTGAACCTGCCTCAGACCCACGAGATCGTCAAGCTGCTGCGAACACTGCTGGATGCGCGCTGTCCTGGCTCGGTCATCGTCACCGAGACCAATGTGCCTCACGACCAGAACGTGGCCTACTGGGGCGCAGGCGATGAAGCCCATCTCGTCTACAACTTCAGCCTCCCCCCGCTGGTCGCCCACACAATGCTGTCGGGGTCGGCCGTCGCTTTGCAGCAGTGGCTCGCTCAGCTGGAGCCGCCGCCGGCGGGAGCGTCGTACTTCAACTTCATCGCCAGTCACGATGGGATCGGGCTGCGTCCGGTAGAGGGACTGTTGAGCGGTGCCCAGATCTTCCGGCTTATCGCGGCGGCACACAGCGCAGGCGGCACTCACTCGGAGTTCGAGACCCCCGCCGGCCCCAAGGCGTACGAACTGAACGTCTCGCTGTGGGATCTGTTCGCCGGTGACCGGGACGTGCTTGGAGTAGCGCAGTTCCTTGCCGCGCACACGGTCATGCTGAGCCTCGCCGGCATTCCTGCGCTGTACGTGCATGCGTTGCTGGGCACCCCCAGCTACTGGGCGCCGATCGGCGCACCGCCCCGCATCGTCACCGATCACGGTCTGCCGCCTGTCGAGCAGAACAAGCGCACCATCAACCGGCGCAAGCTGACGCTCGACGAGGCAGTCGACCTGCTTGGCTCACAGGACGGCGTTCGTCGCAGGGTGCTGGTGGAACTGGTGCGCCGGATGCTGGTGCGGCGCGGCCAGCCGGCGTTCCATCCCGACAGCGCGCAGGTGTCGCTGGACTTGGGCTCCCGGGCGTTCGGCGTGATCCGGGGCGGGCCGCAATGGGACCAAACGGTGGTGTCGATCACCAACGTTTCGCACAGTCAGCTCACCATCGACTTCGAAGTGCTGTCCGGGCTGTGCCCGCCTGGGAGTGCTGGGGCGCAGTTCGTCCACGAAGGCTGCGTGGATCTTCTTGAGGACCGGGTGTACGGCCCAGGTTCGAGAGCATCCCTGACTGCGGGCCAGACGATCTGGCTGTGCTTGGAAGCCGAGCGCAGGGGGCCTGCGCTTTCTGGCCGGGAGGCAGCCCCGCAGCGCTAGGCGTTGTCAGCCTCGACAGCGTCGTAGAGCTGCTCTAGCACCCCGTCCACAGCACTCTGCACCCGCGACCAGTTCGGGATGAACGGTGTTTCCATCGGATCGTTCAGGAACTCGTCGCCCGCTTCCATGATCGCCGCCGCGAACAATTCCACGGCGGTCTCCTCGGCATGCAAGTCGAAATCGAAGCCATTGAACGCGGCGTCGTTTCGATAGTGGCTGACGAGGTCCAAAGCGTTGCGGTAGTAGACGGCCTTCACCGTGCGGAAGGTCTCAGTGCCCAGCACCGTGCCGTCGATCGCCAGCTTGCGATAGATGGCCTTCGCGATGTCGCGGCTCATCTTGTGCAGCCCGGCGTTCGCATCGGCCACCGACAGCTCCTGATGCTTGTGGTCGTACCGATCGGCGATGTCGACCTGGCAGATCCGGCGCCCCTGGTAGATGCGGTACACCTCTGACAACACGCCGATCTCGAGACCCCAGTCGCTCGGTATGCGGATGCTGCGCGTCATGTCGAGCTTCATCGCGAACTCACCGGCGAGCGGGTAGCGGAACCCGTCGAGATATCGCAGGTAGTCGTGCTCGCCGATAGTGGCGCGCAGCGCTCTCAACAACGGCGTGACCAGCAGGCGCACCACCCGCCCGTTCATCCGCCCGTTCACGCCGCGGCCGTCTGCGGACACATCGCCGCTGGCCCGGAAGTAGTAGCCCTTGGAAAATGAGTAGCCGAAGGTGGGGTTCAGGAGCGGGTACAGCAGCCGGGCCAGCATTCCCCGGTCATAGGTGAGGATGTCAGCGTCGTGGAGCGCAACGTTCTCGCAGCGGCCTGACGCCAGGAAGTAGCCGAGGCAGTACCAGACGTTGCGTCCCTTGCCCTGCTCGCTGGGGGCGAGCACCCGATCGGCGAGCTGTTCGTCGATGCCGCGCAGCCGAGGGCCGTCGTTCCACAGCAGCCGGGTTCGCTGCGGCAAGCGAGAGAAGAACTGTTTCGCCTCCGCGAATTCGGCGGGGTTGGCGCGGTCGATGCCGATGATGATCTCGTCGAGATAGGTGATCTTGGCGATTTCGTCGACGATGTGGCCGAGCGCAGGTCCGCCGATCTCGCTGTACAGCGCCGGAATGATGAGGGCGATGGGACTTCGGCGCGAGCGCTCGAACAGATCTGCTTCGAAGCTCTCGACGGGGCGATCACTCAGTCGGTGGAGCGTTGCAATCGACTCGTGCTGCTGGAAATCGGCCACATCGCACTCCGTCGGTCGACCCCGTGCAACCTACCGTGCCCGCCGTTGCCGGTCGCCGGATCGCGGAGGGCAGCGCGGTATCGTGCGCCATGGTCTCGACACCGCAGCAACCGCCGGTCGGTTTCCCGTCTCTGGAGGCCAAATTCGTCGCCGACGGCCTCACGTTCGACGACGTGCTGCTGGTGCCCGCAGCATCCGACGTGCTGCCCGACACGGTGGACACAGCGACCCGTTTCAGCCGCAGGATCACGCTCGCGGTGCCGCTCGTCAGCGCCGCCATGGACACCGTGACCGAGGCCCGGCTGGCGATAGCGATGGCCCGCCACGGGGGCATCGGAGTCATCCACCGGAACCTGGCGATTGCCGACCAGGCAGCGGAAGTGGACCGGGTGAAGCGCTCGGAGTCCGGGATGATCGTCGAGCCCATCACCCTCGGACCGGACGATCTGGTGTCGGATGCAGAAGCGCTGATGGCTCGTTTCAAGATCAGCGGCGTGCCCATCACCGACCCGACGCGGAAGCTGGTGGGAATCCTTACCAACCGAGACCTTCGCTTCGAGACCGACTGGTCGCGGCCAATTCACGAAGTGATGACCTCGGAACGCCTCGTCACGGCGAAGGCGCCGACGACGCTTGAAGAAGCGCAGGTCGTGTTGGCACGCCACCGCATCGAGAAGCTCCCGATCGTCGACGACAACTTCCGTCTTGTCGGGCTGATCACGGTGAAGGACATCCAGAAGCGGATCCAGTTCCCGAACGCGTCCAAGGACAAGCTCGGGCGGCTGCTCGTCGCCGCCGCCGTCGGCACGGGACCTGAAACGCTGGATCGGGTCGCGGCGCTGGTCGAACGAGACGTCGACGCCATCGTGGTCGACACTGCCCACGGTCACAGCCGTGATGTCATCGAGATGGTCGCGAAGATCAAGGCCAACCATGGCACCGAAGTCGTGGCCGGCAATGTGGCAACTGGCGATGCGGCCCGGGCACTCATCGATGCCGGCGCGGACGCGGTCAAGGTCGGCATCGGACCAGGCTCGATCTGCACGACGCGGGTCGTTGCCGGGGTCGGCGTGCCACAGATCTCTGCAGTGTTCGACTGTGCAGCAGCGGCGTCGGAATCCGGTGTGCCGGTCATCGCCGACGGCGGCATGCAATTCTCGGGCGACTTGGCCAAAGCGATCGCAGCGGGTGCCGATTGCGCGATGGTCGGGAGCCTGCTCGCTGGCACCGACGAGTCGCCCGGCGAGGTGGTGCTGTACCAGGGCGAGCGCTTCAAGGAGTATCGAGGCATGGGCTCGGTCGGCGCCATGAAGGGCCGCAGCTTCTCGAAGGACCGCTATTTCCAGGACGGCCGAGACGCCGACGAACTGGTTCCCGAGGGCATCGAGGGACGTGTGGCCTACAAGGGCCCGTTGTCAGGTGTGCTGCACCAGCTGGTCGGCGGTCTGCGCCAGGCCATGGGCTACTGCGGCGCCTCGACGATCGACCACATGCGCACGCGCACGCGTTTCGTGCGTGTCACCGCGGCTGCGCTGCGAGAGAGCCACCCCCACGACATCGTCATCACCAAAGAAGCGCCCAACTACAGCGCTCCGAACTAGCCGGCAGCCAGTGCCTGGAGGCGTTCCCATTCGTCGATGATGCTGCTGTCTGTCTTGCGGACGGTTTCGCCGAGCCAGCGGGTCAGCTCCACGATGTCGTCGGTGCGGTGATGTTCGGGGATGTTTCGCGAGAGTGCTTTGTAGGCGTCGCTGAGGTAGCGAAGGAGCACGCCTTCGGAGCCTTTGATGCCGTAGTGGTTGACGTACTCGCGGAAGGTCATGGCGCGTTCGGACATGTCGCGGGCGACGGATTTGGGGCGGACGTTCTCGCTTCCGAGCCAGGGGTGGTTGGTCGACCAGGCGTTGAAGCTGTCGTAGAGCCAGTCGCGCAGCGGCTTGGGCCATTCGACCTCGTCGAGGCGCTCGATGCGCTCGTCGTATTCGATGCCTTCGGCCTTCATCTCCGCCATCAGGTCGGTGCGGGCCATGTCTCGCTGGCGCTCCAGTACAACCGTGGGGTTTTCGAGCGTTGACTCCAGCACGCTGAGCACGTCGAGTGCGTAGGTCGGTTCGTTGCGGTCCAGAAACTCGATCGCGACGAGTGCGAACGGCGACAGCGGCTGGGTCAAGTCGAACTCCAGTTGCAGATCGACGTTGACGCGCACCAGCCGGTCCTCATCATCGGGCTCGTCGAGCTGTTCGACGACACTTGCAGCCACCAGCGCCCGGTAGATCGCGATGGCCCGCCGGATGTGGTTGCGATTGGATTTGCGCGTCTCGTGGTTGTCGGTCAACAGCCGCTTCATTGCGGCACGGCCGTCGCCGGGCCGGTCCAGCACGTGCATGAGCATCGAGTGCGAGACGTCAAAGCGGGACCGCAGCGCTTCAGGCTGGCCCGATGCCAGCCGCTCGAAGGTGTCGGCGTTCCACGCCACATACCCGCGCTTAGGCGGAGAGGGCCGCCGCACCTTGCGGAGCTTGGCCGCGTCGTCGCCGAACTTCTCGCGGGCCTTCTCAAGAGCGATGGCGTATTCCACTTCGTGCTCTGGGGCCTGGCACCAAACGAAACCGTCGTGGTCAAAGCCTCGTCTGCCGGCCCGCCCGGCGATCTGCTGGAAGTCGCGCACCGTCAGGGTGCGGGTGTCGCGCCCGTCGTACTTGCAGAGCTGAGTGAACACGACCGTTCGGATCGGGACGTTCACGCCGACGCCCAACGTGTCGGTACCGCAGATCAGCTTGAGCAGTCCCGTTCCGGCGAGCCGTTCGACGAGCATCCGGTACTTGGGCAGCATCCCCGCGTGGTGCACGCCGATGCCGGCCTTGACGAATCGTTGAACGTCGCGCCCGAACGGCGAATCGAACCGGAAGTCGACAATCTCGGCGGCGACCGCAGACTTCTCGTCCTTGGTGAGCACCTTCATGCTGGTGAGCGCCTGGGCACGCTCGGTGGCGGCTTTCTGGGTGAAATGGACGATGTAGGCGGGGACACGCCGCAGTTCCAGCAGCTCTTCGAGCGATTGGTGCAGGGTTGTCTCGCGGTAGGTGAAGGTGAGCGGGACCGGACGCTCTGCGCCTGTCACGGTGGCGACCTCCCGGCCCGAGCGACGTCGCAGATCCTCGGCGAAACGTGCCGTCGGCCCCAGCGTCGCGCTCATGAGCACCATCTGGGTGTGGTTCAGCTCCAGCAGCGGCACCTGCCAAGCCCAGCCCCGGTCACGGTCGGAATAGAAATGGAATTCGTCCATGACAACGCTGTCGACTCGAGCGTCAGCGCCGTGGCTGAGTGCGAGGTTGGCGAGGATCTCCTGGGTGCAGCACACCACCGGCGCATCGGGGTTCACCGCGCCGTCGCCGGTGATCATGCCGACGTTTTGTGCTCCCAGTTCGCCGCAGAGCACGAAGAACTTCTCCGAAACCAGCGCTTTGACTGGCGCCGTGTAGTAACTGCGAGCGCCGCGAGCGACCGCTTCGAAGTGCGCCGCAAGTCCGACGAGCGACTTGCCAGAACCGGTCGGCGTGGTGATGATGACGTGGTTGCCGCCGAAGATTTCGAGGATCGCATCTTCTTGAGCCGGATAGAGCTCCAAACCGATGTCGGCGGTGTAGTCCAGAAAGCCGCCGAGCAGTGAATCGGCGTCGGGCTCGCGGGGCAGGAACGCCGCCAACTGTCCGGCCGCTGATGCCGTGTCTGCCATCGGTACCTGAGGCTATGGCGGCGCTTGGGACGGCGTTGGCGTGCCGCCCAATCACATGGTCACGCGTTGCGGCCCGGCCAGGCTTGCGGGTTCAGCATGTTCGGCGGTTTGCTGCCGTCCAGCGCGGTCATCACCTCTGCGACGGCGTGCATGAAGATGCGCCGCCGACCCGCCACAGTCGCCGAGGCCACGTGCGGGGTGACGACCACGTCGGGGCGTCCCAGCAACGGGTGGTCTGGCGGCAGCGGCTCGGGCTCGGTCACGTCGAGCGCGGCGCCACGCACCTTGTCGGCGCTCAGTGCGGCCAGCAGTGCATCTTGGTCGACCAGGCCACCACGGGACGTATTGACGACATAGACGCCGTCGATCATCGCCGCAAGCAAGTCGGCGTCGACCAGATGGCGTGTCGCGTCGCTGAGCGGCGCATGCACAGAAACCACGTGTGCCACAGACACGGCGTCAGCAGGCGTGCTCGCTCGTTGCACACCCAGTTCGGCGATGCGCTCGTCGCTCACATACGGGTCGTACGCGACCACGTTCATGCCGACGGCGGACATCACGCTGGCCACGTATCCGCCGATGCGGCCGAGTCCCAGCAGCGCGAGGGTCGAGCCGCGCAGTTCGAGGTGGCCGTGGCGCGCCCAGTAGCCGCCTTCGGCCGCTTCGAGCCGATCGACCGATTCCCGCACACCCTTGGTGATTGCGAAGATCAGCGCCACCGCCTGCTCGGCGGTGGACACGGTCGGTCCATCGGGCGTGTTGCAAGCAGCGATGCCGAACTCGGTGGCGTCGTCGAGGTCGAGATTGTCGAAGCCGATCCCGGCGCGAGCAATGACCCGCATGTTGGGAGCCCGTTCGTAGACGTTGCGGTCGTAGCGGATCGCAGCACCCACGATCGCGCCTTGCGCAGTCTCGATGCCTTCCAGCGGGTCGTTGCCGCGCACGTCTGCGATGCGTGCGCGGCCTTCGAGCAGCTCTCGCTGCAGGCGTCCGGCTGGGCGGTCGAACCACACGACCGGAAGTTCACCGCCGCCCGAGGCGTTGGCCGATCCTGCGTTGGCCGATCCTGCATGTGCCGATCCTGCATCTGCCGAACCTTCATGTGATGGTGTGCTCATGTGCACAGTCTGTGGGACATGGCGCGACGAACGCACCTTCAGTTGAGCCGGAGCCGGAGCCAGGCACGCAACACCGGTTGGTCAGTACATTGCGCAGCAGGCACGGTGGCCCAGCGACGGTGCGGGTCGTTGAGACGAAGCGAGCGTTCATGCAGGTCGACGATGTGGTTATTCACGACACGGATCGCTACGCGGCGCAGGGCTACCCGTGGGCCGAGTGGGATCTGCTGCGCGAAGAAGCCCCGGTGTACTGGTACGTGCGGGACAACATCGTCCCGTTCTGGGCCATTACCCGCCACGAGGACGTGAAGTGGGTCTCGGGGCAGAACAAGACCTTCATCAACGGCGGCGGGCGACTCCGCCTTGCCGACGCCGACCGGGATCTGCGCTTTTGGTCCAAATACCGGCGCCGGGCAATCGAGTTGGGCTGGGAGCCTGACGAGCCGCCCGACTTCATCTTCAAGGACCGGCCCGACCATTGGGACATGCGGCGGCTGGTGGTGCCGGAGTTCACACCCAAGGCCATGCGTTCACGGTCCGAATCGCTACAGCACCACGCGCAGCGATTCGCGGAGGAGTTCGTGAACCGGATTGCCACCGAAGGCAGCGCCGACATTGTCGAGGACTTGGCCGTGAAGCTGCCGCTGGCCGCAATCTGCGAAATGGTGGGCGTGTCCGCTGACGACTGGTCCCAAGTGCACGCGTGGACGTCGGTGCTGTTCGACGATCCCGATCTGGATCGCTATTGCCTGCCGGGAGAAGCGCACGTCGACATGCGGGCGCGCATGATCCGCGAGTTCGACGATTGGATCAGCGAACTCATCGACAAACGGCGACGTGACGGCGCCACTGGTCGTGACCTCGTCAGCATCCTGCTGCGCTCTGAAACCGCGTCAGGACCGTTGACGCCGCAACAGCTGGTGGGCTACCTGCGGCTGATGATCGCAGCGGGAAACGAGACGACTCGCAACGCCGCCAGCGGTGGCACGATCGCCCTGCTTGAGCACCGAGACGAGCTCGACGTGCTGAACGAGCGGATCTCCGCCGACGATGTCGATGCGCTCGAGACCGCGGTGGAGGAGATCCTGCGCTGGACGTCGCCCGTGATCCAATTCGCTCGTACTTGCAGCAAAGACACCGAGCTGCGTGGCCAGACCATCAAGGCCGGAGAGCACGTCGGCGTGTGGTACCCGTCGGCGAACCGCGACGAGCGCCGCTTTCCCGAGCCCTACCGCTTCGACGTGCGCCGCACGCCGAATGACCACCTGGCATTCGGTCACGGGGCGCACTTCTGCCTGGGTGTTCACCTAGCCCGCTGGGAGTTGCGAGCGTTCTTCAAGGTGGTGGCGCCGATGCTCGACGGGCTGCGGCTCGACGGTGCCCAGAGCCGCATCGGCCATCTCCACGTCGGCCCCATCAAGCACCAGATGGCAGTCGCTCGCTGACCCTTCTTCGTGGCTTCGCCGAGCGACTCCGCGTCGACGGGGCGGCTTCGGATCGAGTCCTTGAGCGGCACTAGCGTCGGCGGCCATGACGACGACTGAGGTAGTGGTAACCGGGCTCAGGTTCGGTGAAGGTCCACGCTGGCACGACGGCAAGCTGTGGTACAGCGACTTCTACCGCCACGGCATCTTCACCGTCACGCCCGACGGCCACGAGGAGCTTGTGCATACCGTGCCGACCCAGCCGTCGGGGCTCGGATGGCTGCCTGACGGCGACCTGGTCTTCGTTTCGATGCTGGACCGCCAGCTCCGGCGCCTCGACGCCCACGGCAACGAAACGCTGCACGCTGACTTGTCGCTGATCGCCGGCGGGCCTTGCAACGACATGGTTGTGTCGGCCGACGGCACTGCATATGTCGGGAACTTCGGCTTCGACGACAGTGCGGGGGAGACGTTCGCGCAGGCCACCTTGGCCATCGTTTCCCCTGACGGGACGCCACGGCCCGGTCCCGACGGCTTCGATTTCCCGAACGGGACGGTGATCGATCCCAGCGGGAGTCACATGGTCGTTGCCGAGAGCTACGGCCGCCGCATGACAGCGTTCGATATCGAGGCCGATGGTTCGCTCAGCGGGCGGCGCACATTCGCTGAACTCGGCGAACGTGTGCCCGACGGCATCTGCTTGGACGCCGAGGGAGGCATCTGGGTTGCCGATCCCGTCAACGCCAGCTGTTTTCGGGTGGTCGACGGCGGCGAGGTCACCGACGTCATCGAGCTGGAGCTGAACTGCTTCGCGTGCATGCTCGGCGACGACGATCGGCGCACCCTCTACATGGTCACTGCGCCGACGTCCCGCCCGCCATCCGACGCTCCCGCGGGCGGTCGCATAGAGACGGTCCGGGTCGAGATTCCCGGCGCCGGCCTGCCCTAGCGGTTCGAATCTGCGGCGCCGAGACGGCGCAGGTGGCCGGAACGGATCTCGGCGGTCTGGCCTTGGACGACCAAGAACAAGGCCTCGCGAGCGAGCCGCTGTCCGTGATGGCCAAGCGTGATGGCTCGGCCGCCGACCGATGACACAAGCGCGCTGGTGGCGCGGATGCCGACGTAGCCAACCTGAGCGCGGCATTCGGGCATGTCGTCCACCTCGGCGGCGTGCAGAGCACGGCGCGCTGCGTCCAGCTCCGCGTCGAGCGGTGACGGGCCAAGCAGTGCGAGCGCCCGAGAGGTGACACCCAGCATGAGGGCTCCGTTGGTTCGCAGTCCCAGGCGGTAGCCAGCAAGCCATTCGCCGTATCCGATGACCTCGACGACATGGTCGTCGCCGACCATGTGACCGTCGAAATGCAGCTCGACGGTCACCGACGAGTCCACCGCGGCCAAACGCAGCCGGCGCGACGCCAACGTGGTCGCCTCGGTCGCCGGGATCAGCATCCAGACCAGACGGTCCGCGGTGTGCGCAGCGGTCAGCACGGCGTCGATGTGGCCCCACCCGGTGACGAACGGTGCGACGCCGCGCAGCGACCAGCCGTCGCCGCAACGTTCGGCGAACAGGCACGGTTCAGGCCGAAGCACGTGCGCGAATGCCACTCCGCTGCGGGACTCGCCGGTTGCCAGCGCACGGGCCCACCGATCGTGCAGCAGCGAACCCGGAGGTGTCCGTGCCGCGGCCGCCGAGCCGCCGCCGTGCTGTGCCCACACGAACGCTGTCGTGAGGCAGCCGCCAGCCAGGGCCTCGATAATGGCGAGCCGTTCAAGCTCGTCGAATCCGCAGCCGCCCACCTCGCGTGGCGCCCACAAGCCGTAGAAGCCGGCGTCGCGCAGCCGGTCTAAGTTGTCGTGCGGTACCACCCCGGCCGCGTCCGCATCGAGGGCGCGCTCGAATAGCACCTCGTCCGCAAGCCTCCGCGCGACCTGCAACAGTGCCCCGGCGTCAGATGCGGTTCGATCGCCCACGAGCGTCAAGTGTGCATCGGCGCGGACCCGCCGGGATGGGTACCGGTGCGCGGGACGTCAGGAGCCCGCTGAATCCGCCGGCTCGCGCCACATGAGGGCGTTGCGGCGCATGATGGCGACCAGCGTGTCGCTCTGGTTGTAGGCGCGGTGTTCAAACAGCACGATGCCTTGGTCGGGCTTGCTCTTCGACGCCCGAGCCGAGATCACCTCGCTCTCGACGCGCAACGTGTCGCCGTGGAACACGGGTGCGGGGAAGTCCATGCGCTCGAAGCCCAGATTGGCCACGGTGGTGCCGTGTGTTGTCTCATGCACTGAGATGCCGACGACGACGGCCGCGGTGAACATTGAGTTCACGAGCGGTTGGCCGAACTGCGTCTCGGTGCGTGCGTACTCGAAGTCGAGATGCAGCGCGGCGGGGTTCATCGTCATGGTGGTGAACATGACGTTGTCGGCTTCGGTGATGCTGCGTCGCAGTCGGTGGTGGATCACCAGCCCCGGTGTCAGCTCCTCGAACCACAGGCCTCCGTGCGGCCGTGGAACAGCGCTCATCTGAGTCCTCCGACGCCGAGTGCTTCGCCTGTGTCTGATGCGCCGTCGCCCAGTGCGCCCGCGATGGGGGGCACCTCGCAGGCCTGGTCGAGATCGATCTCGGCGTGGACCACCGGGTTCTGGTGCGGCCCCGCACACCAGGACGGCATCACCATCGTGTAGAGGCCCTTGCCGCCCGCTTGGAACACGACGATCCGACTCGGGTCCTTCAGGATCGGCACCATCTCGTCGGGCGGCGAGTCGTTCCCAAGATGGAATACAGACCCCATGGCGACGAGCATGGCCGTCGAGTTGGCGGCCCGAGCAGCGAGTTCGGCCTGGACGTCCTCACGGCTCAGTCCTGCCCGGGCCAGCACGGCCGTGTGGTCCGGATTCATGATCACCACGAGCGAGCCGTGGCGAAGGTGTGCATTGTTGCTTCCTGGATTCGCCATCACGGCGGCGATCACGTTCAGCAGGCGGTTGGCCGACTCGGGATCGTCGGCGTCGCCGGTGAAGAACGTCGAGTGGGGCGCCTCGGCGCCTGTCACGATCACGGCGCTCTGGTCGGGCTCGTAGCCATACGAGGTGTGCAGCGGCGCGAACGGGCTGTTCTCTGTGTCTTCCGCGATGCAGTAGGTGAACTTGCCCGGATGCCCGTGCAGCGCCATGTCGGACACGCCGGGACGGGCACCGCCGATGTTCATCATCGTCAGCCGGAGCGCCCGGCCGATCGAGGCATTGGCACGGTGACCCGGTCCGAGCGCCCCGAAGCCTGAGGCGACGCCCCCGCATTGGTGCCGAGCAGGCCCGCACACCACGATGAGCGGCGCGGTGCAGTGGGTGGTGCTCTGCATCTCGGTCAGGTCGAACTCGGGTTTGCACACGGCTCGCACGGCGGCCACGACAACGGGAATGTGGTCGGGCAGGCAGCCGGCCATCACTGCGGCGGCAGCCACCTTCTCGACGCTGGCCACGCCGTGCGCGGGACCCATGACGCCCAGTTCAAGGTCGGGATCGAGGCCGGTGGCGAGCACCATCGCGGCTACTCGTTCAGGAGTCGGGATGATCACTGGCAGGCCGTCGGTAAGCCCGAGCGCGTGCAGCTGTTCGAGAGCGTCGGCCTCGCTGCGGGCCTCTAAGAGCGTCACGGCCTGATCAGTTGGTGACGGCGCCGCTCAGGATCGCCACGATCTGCGGTGCGATGTCAGCGGCCACCTTGGCCATGTTGTCCTCGCCGCTGCCCGCAATCGGGTGCGGCAGGCGAATGCGGGGAACGGCCGGCATGCCGGTGGCGGCTGCCACGAAGTCGCCTTGCGGCCAGAACGCATCGGTGACGAGTGCGATGGCGGGAATGCCCTGCCGGGCGACGGAGATGCTGTCACGCACGGTGCCAGAGGTGCAGCTGCCTCAATGGCCGTACGCGGCGATTACCGCAGAACACTCGGAGCGGATGTCGGCGAGCATCGGTTCGCCGACAACCGACGATGCGTCGCCCTTGTCATAGCGGCTGAACGACGCTGAAGGGAGCCGCTCGGCGAGCGTCTTCTCAACATGGTCGAGGAAGCGGACGCTGTCGGGGAAGCCATTGGCGACCAGGCCGATGGTGATCGGCTTGTCCAGCTGTGTGCTCAAGCTGTACGGCTCGGGCGCAGTCTTGGCCTCGCCTCGCGGATCATGGAAGGTGAGGGTGCTCATGGGTCCAGTCTGACACCCGCACGAAGGGCGCGCGTGTGCTTCGGCATTCAGTGGTCGTGACCCGCGGGTCGCAGTGCGAGCTCGCAGGCGCGCTGTGTCAGCGATTCGGGGCTGGCGAGGCCTGCGGACACCACAGCGTTCTCGAGCGCCGTGAGCCAGCAGCTGTAGTAGTCCCACGGATCGGGGGCCGCTGTGGCCGCGTCTTGTCCGCCGCGTTGATCGACTTGCGGATGGGCGGATTCCCAGCTGGCAATGGCCTCGATGAGGTGCGAGCGAAACCCGTCCCAGGTGAAGTGGCCCTCGGCGACGAGGTCAGCCGCCAGACCGAATGCGCGTGCCTGCCACGGAGCCCCGAACACCAGCTCGCCATTGGACCGCGGCGGCCCCGCGGGTGTGCCCTCGAGCACGTCGATGCTCATGTCAGGGCCTCAGTCCGCTTGCGGCGATGTGGCGAGCGCGACGCCGATCATCGAGTCGCGGCCCACCAGCGTCGCCAACTGTGCGGCGGACCATCCTTGGGTGCCTGCGGGGCGTTCGGGCAGCACCAAGAAGCGTGTCTCCGAACTCGAATCCCACACTCGCACCTCGGTGTCGGTGTCGAGTTCGAGGCCCATCTCGGCCAGCACCGCACGCGGCTCGCGCACCGCCCGTGCGCGGTACTCCGGGCTCTTGTACCAATTCGGCGGCAAGCCCAGCAGCGCCCACGGGTAGCACGAGCACAATGTGCAGACCACGACGTTGTGCACACCGGGCTCATTCGCCTTGACCTCGATGTGCTCGATCTCGGCGCCTCGCACGTCGAGTTCGGCAACGACGGCGTCTGCATCGGTGAGCAGACGCTGGCGCAGCACCGGATCGGTCCAGGCGTGGGCCACCAGTTGCGCTCCGATCATCGGGCCGATGTCGTGTTCGTAGCGCCCGATGGTGGCGTCGATGCGCGCCCGGTCAGCCAGCCCCTTTTGGACCAGCAACTCTTCCAGCGCCTCCACCCGAACCTGCGGCGACGACGCGTCATGATGGTCGTGATCGTGTCCTTCGTGTTCGTAGTTGTGATTGTGGCTGTCGTCGTGGTCCATGGGGGTCTCCCAGATCGGTCAGCTGCAGCGGCGCGAGGCGGCAGGACGAACCCAACGCAGCGTCACGACGCGGGCCGCAAGTAGCACTCGTACAAGTCGATGTGGACGGTGGCGTTGGGCTCGGCGTCGGGCCACAGCGACTGCGCCTCGTAGCCGACGCAATACACGTGCTGGGCACGCTCACCGAGGTCGTGCGCCGTGCTGTCAGGCAGCACCTCAGCGGGATGCACCTTCACCACGGTGCCCGGCGTGTCAGCGACATAGGCCGGAAGGCGAGTGTGTCCGGACTGGGGGCTCGGCGGTGCGACGACGAGGTCGCCGACGGCGAAGCGGGGCGGCTCGGAGAGATCTCGGCGCACGGTCCGTCGCTGTGGTGGGGGCGTCGGTCGATCCGACGGCAGCAATGCGGGATTCTTCGCGACGAACGGTACCGCACGGCCCGCGGGCGACACTGAAGCGATTGGGGCGGCCGAGCCGCCGACTCGGCGAGCAACCACTTCACTCATTTCCTCGGGACTGACGACGCCGTACTCGGCGAGCAGCAACTCGAAGCCCGCTAGCCAGCGGCCGTAGTAGCCGTGACCGAAGTAGTCGTCGGGAGCGAGCCGTTCCAGTGCGTAGCGAAACTCGCCCGGACGCTTGGCGGAGGCCCCCGCCACTGCTCCCAGCAGTCCGAAGACGCGGCGTTCCCAATCGGCGTGGAACGGCGGCTCGTCGGGCTCATGCGGCACCGGCCCGTAGCCGGCAGCTCCTCCGAGGTCGTGAACTCCGCGCTCCATCGTCGTTCAGCATCGCATGTCCGGTGTCCGTGGCGATGACTTGGTGTCAGCCCTCGACGCTGCCGCCGAACACGATCGGGCAGTCCAATCCTGCTGCGATACGCGAGGTGGTGTTGTTAGCTTGCGGGCGTGCCCGCGTTCGTACTGGCAGTCGACCTCGACGGCGTGTGCGCGCAGCACACCGAGGCATTCCGGCGCATCGTCGCCCAGGAGCGCCGGGTGAGCGAGGACGAACTGCCGCTGCTGCGCAGCTGGAGCTTCGCTGAGTGGGGTTTCGGCGAGGGCGACTTCGAGGCCTTGCACCGCGTCGCCGTGCAGGACTACCGGATGTTCCGCGACATCGAACCGATCGAGGGTTGCTCGGAGGCGCTGTGGCGACTCTCGGACGCGGGCGCGTGGATTCGGATCGTCACGCACCGCCTCTATACGAGCTGGGGCCACCGCATCACGGTGAGCGACACCGTGGAATGGCTTGATCGCCAACGCATCCCGTATCGCGACATCTGCTTTCTGGCCGACAAATCGGTCGTGAACGCAGACGCCCACATCGAGGACGCTCCGCACAACATCGAGGCCATTCGGGCTGCCGGCGGCCATGTCATCACCTTTGACCAGCCGTACAACACGCACCTCGACGGCCCTCGTGCTCACGATTGGAACGAAGTCGAGGAGATGATCGTGGAGCTCATGGCGGCACACGTCGGCGCGGTGGCACGCCCGCTGCCGGGAATGGATGCCGGCTCCGACCGACTCGACCTGCGCACGCGCGACACCTCATGACGGGCAATTCATGACGGGTATGGCATGAGCAACTCCGACACCCCGCGCGGCACCCCAGGCGACACGATCACGGCGCCCATCGACGCGGCCACCGTCGTGGTCCTGCGGGATGCGAAGCCGGCGGCGCCGCCCGGGCACGGTTTCGATCTGGCCGAGAGCGACACCGGTGCACATCTCGAAGCGCTGATGCTGCGTCGCAACTCACGCGGCTTCTTCGGTGGGATGTGGGTCTTCCCCGGAGGCCGGGTCGATCCGCCCGATCGGGAGTACCCGGGCGACACGGTGGCGCCGTGCGATCCCCGCACGGCGGCGGGCGCCGCAGGACTGAACGACGGCGACGAGCGCGGCTTCCGCACTGCGGCGGTCCGCGAGGCGCAGGAGGAAGCTGGCATCGACTTGTCCCGCGCCGAGCTGGTGCATTTCGCCCACTGGCTGCCGCCGCCGATCCGGCCCAAACGATTCTCGACCCAGTTCTTCATGTGCGCAGCGCCCGCCGACCTCGACTCGGTGACCGTCGACGGCAGCGAGATCCTCGACTACGCCTGGGTGTCGCCTGCGGCCGCGCTCTCCCGCCGGGCAGCAGGTGAAATCGAATTCGTCACACCCACGTTCGTGACGCTGACGTGGCTGTCGGGATTCAGCCGCACTGCAGACGTTCTCGCCGCAGTAGGCGAGCACGAGTGCTTCCATACCGAGCTCATCATGTCGCCCGACTCCGACCCTGGCCACATCGCGGTCTATGTCGGCGACGCCGCCTTCCCCGACGGCGATCTCGACGCGCCCGGTCCACGCCGGCGCTGTGTGATGGTCCGCTCCGGCTGGCGCTGGGTAGAACACGACGGCAACGGGGCCGCTGTCGGCTGAATCGAGCTGGTCGAAGTCAGTTGGCCGAACTCAGCTGGTGGCTTGCAGATGGCGAGCTCGTTCGGCGAGGCGGGCGATCTGCCGTTCTTGTGGGGGGCCGTCGGGGCCGCCGCCCGGTCGTGCCGCTCGGAAGTCGATCGGAGCCTGTTGTGGATCGGCGCCGAACGCGAGCATCGTGAGGATGCCGATGACGGCGGTTCGCGCCATTCCTGCCCCGCAGTGGACGAGCACCCCGTCGCCTGCGTCGAGTGCGGCGACGACCGCCGTGACGAGTTCGAGGACGGGCTCATCTGCGATGACGCCGCCGTCGGGCGTCGGCAGCCAAGCTGCCCGAGCGTCGCCGCTCCCAATCTCGGACTCGTGGGACCGCAGCCATTCGGCGTAGTCCGGATACCGCAGCTCGACTTCGCGGGATGTGAGCATGCAGACCATGAGCGAGGCGCCGACTCGATCAAGCGCTGCTTGTGGGTCGGGGCCGACGGCGGAGAAGTTGGTGACGAACAACCGCCCAGCGCGTTCGGGTGCCAGCAGGGGCACCTCGTCGATGCGGTGAAGCATTGCCAGCGGCTAGTCGGCTGTCGTGCGGCGGCCGAAGCGCCGACGCTTGGTTTCTTCGGGCGGTTCAGGAAGCGGTGGCCAGGCTTCGGAGAGTTCTTGCTGACCGGTGCGCCGCACGGCTTCGAGTTCATCGCGGCTGTACGGCTCGGGACGCGGGTCGAGTGCGCGGTAGCGTGCCTCGGCGCTGTCGAAGTTCTCACCGGTCAGCAGATCACCGATCAGCGTGCAGGGTGACCATTCCTCGCGTGGGCCGAGATAGATGTAGCCATCGGCGATGTCGCGGAGCCGCAGCCCGGTGCCACTGCCGTCGATCGTGCCTCGCACGGATGCCGCAGCGACGCTGCCAAGCGGCGACGCCGCCAGATCCAAGCCGAAGCGAACGCCGGCACGGCCGCGAACCTCCGGTGACTGGGCCACCAGGTCTTCGACGCGCTGGGTGGCGGCGGTGTCAGCAATGACGCCGTGGAATAAGACGCGCCGGCAGCCGTCGCGCATCCAGCGCCACAGCAGATTGCCGGCGCTGGCGGTGGGCACGCCGTCAGCCCACTCGATGAGCTTCGTTGTCGTGGCTGTGACGTTCATGTACACGAGTGCTCGCTCGCCTTGGCGGAGCACCTCGTTGGTCAGCACGCTCGCGGCGTGGAAGGCCGACATGTCGCGATAGTGCCCGCCCAGCCACCAGTTGCGCAGGCCCAGCTCTGCGGCGGAGCGACCGTCCAGCAACTGAGGATCCTCGACGTAGCTCGGCAGTCCGAGGGCGACGACGCGGATGGGACGTTGGTCTGAGCTGCGTTTGCGCTCGGCGGCGTTGTGCTCCCACGCGGCCCGCAGCACCTCGGCGTATTCCTGATAGCCGAAACCGGCTCCGAGCAGATCCACGAAGAGGTCGCAGCACGCCCGCTCATCCCATTCAGATGCGGCGAGCAGTTCGTCGAGTGCCGATTGGCTGCGTGAGTTGGTGAATTCCCAAGCCAGGATGGTCACGCCTGCATCCGCCAGCTCGGCGAACGCGCCGGCCAGAAAGCTCAGATGCTGCTGCACGCCGATCTGGTCCCCGAGGAACACGATCTGATGGCCGCCGCAGATGTCGGCCAGGTAGCTCTCCGGCGATGGGAGCGCGGTCGACGACGACTCGTCAACGGGAGTCTCTGCGTCCGGCACCGATGAGAGTGTGCCCGATCGGCGACGTCAGTCGTGCTGGCTAGAGCACTTGGGTCCACGCAAGCTCGGCCGCTGCGGCCGATGCCGACACCGCCGCAGCGAAGTCGAGCGCAGTCGAGCGCTCGCATCGCAGCGCTGGGTCCAGTGCGTACCTGCGGGCATTTTCGACATGCACAGCGGGAACGGGCTCGGGCAGCGGCGTCGGGGCCCGGCGTTCGTAGTCGCGCTCGAGGTAGATCCAGCCCGTGGCCAGCGCGCCGAGCGGCTGGCGATCGAGGCTGCTGGCACAGTTCAGCCTCGCTGCGGGGCCGCGGTCCACGTCGAAGGCAAGCGGCACGGCTAGGTTTGAGTTCGTCGCGAACGCGGCGTCCACGACGCCGTCGGCAACCAAGGCGTAGTCGCAGAGTTCGCCGTCCGCGGGCAGCGGCTCGTGAATCAGCACCGTGACCGCTCGATCCGCAATCACTTCGTAGAGCCGGTTTGCCGCCCCGACCACGTGACCACCGGACATCTCGGCGTCGAACGCGTCCCAGACGCGGTGCGGCAGCCGCCGCAATCGAGTCATCGCGTGCGCAGTACGCGTCAGTACCAGCGCGCGATGACCTGGCTCGATCACCTCCCGCAGCAGCACCTCGGACATGTGCGCCGACACCGGTCCGCGACTGCGCAAGTGTGGCCACGCAAATGAGCTGCGCAGGTCGGCAGTATCGGTGACGGCATCGAGATCGAGGTCGTAGTCGAGGCCGAGGACGCGCATCGGCGGCGTCTTCTCACCAGCAAATCGTCGGTTCACTTCCCAGACGGCGCCCAGGACGTCGAGGTACTCGCGGTAAGCGAAGTGGTGGCGGATTCCCCAGCGCAGCAGCGACTCGCGTGCGAGCTGCTCGTCGAAGGTCGGCCCGGTGACGACAGCGTCGAGGCGCGCTTGGTCGTCCACACATGCGTACTCCATCGCCACGATGTTGACGCCACAGCGGAACGCGGCGGCCACGAGATCCTGCAGGAACAGCCCCACGCGCCGTGTCGGCGTGTGGTGCCCGACGAACACGACTTGGTGCCGATCGAAGAGATCGCACACGTAGCTGAGCGGGTCCGCTCCGTGTGCGGTCAGCCATTCCGCCAACTCGCGCACCAGCGTTGGTTGGATCGGAGGCAGCTCGCGACGGTGTCGGTACATAGCGATTCGCTCCAGTAATGCGCGGTCGCCGAGCTGCCTGTCCACCTGCTCGAACAGTACCGGGTTCAGACTCGCTGGAACCAGAACCGGCCCCGATTCGGACGCTCGCGGCACCGACGCGTATGGTGGTCGCCGTTCCGAGCACGCCCGCCCTGCACTGTTGGGGCGCAGCGACCGCTACGACGTCAAGGGAGCGCGAGACCGCCGTGGGAATGCGCCTGTTCGACACCGCTCGGCGATCGGTCGTCGATGTGAAGCTCGACGATCACGTCGGTATGTACGTCTGCGGTATCACGCCATATGACGCCACGCACCTCGGACACGCTGCGACGTATCTCGCGTACGACCTCGTGATCCGCCGCCTCGAGGACATCGGTCACACCGTCACGCTCGTGCGCAACTACACCGACGTGGACGACAGCATCCTGCCGAAAGCGGCTGAGCTGGGAGAGCACTATCTGGCATTGGCCGAGCGCGAGATCGCCCGGTTCACCGCAGACATGTCAGCGTTGGGAGCACGGCCGGCGGCGCACGAGCCCCGTGCGACGCAGTCCATCGAGGCCATGGTGACCATGATCGGCACGCTCTTCGAATCAGGACATGCGTACACGTCCGGTGATCGCATCTATTTCGACGTCTCGACCTTTCCGGAGTTCGGGAAGCTGTCGGGCTACAGCGCCGACCGCATGGCTGAATTGGCAGCCGAACGGGGCGGAACGCCCGGCGATCCCCGACAGCGCAACCCGCTCGACTTCGTGCTGTGGCAGGCAAGCACCGACGGCGAGCCGGCGTGGCCGTCGCCATTCGGGCCAGGCAGGCCGGGTTGGCACATCGAGTGCTCGGCAATGGGACACACTGCTCTGGGCGAGACGATCGACATTCACGGTGGCGGCGGCGATCTGGTGTTCCCGCACCACGAGTGCGAGATCGCGCAGAGCGAAGCCGCTCATGGAGCTCCGCTCGCGCGCTATTGGGTCCACGCCGGCCTGGTGGGCTACCAGGGCCACAAGATGTCCAAATCGCTGGGCAATCTCGTGTTCATCTCTGACCTGCGCACACGCATCGATCCCCGCGCCATTCGCCTAGCGTTGATGGCGCACCACTACCGGTCCGAGTGGGAATGGTTCGACGACGAAGCCATGGCTGCTCAACGCGACCTGCAGGAGCTGGCAGGCGCCGCAAGCCGTACCCCGGCGGTCGACGGCGAGGCCGGCCTCGTTGCCGACGTGCGTGGCGCGCTGGACAACGACCTCGATGCGCCGGCGGCGCGGGATGCGCTGCTCGGCGCCGCGGCCGCAATCCGACGCGGCGGCGCGGGCCCGGCACTGAGTGACGAGCTGTGTGCTGCGGCGCTGCTGTGCGGCATTGACCTGCGCGCCACAACGATGGGGGAGGGACCGCCGTGAACCGCCGGACGGCCGCGGCCCAGGTCCCGCAGCGACGATGACGACGCTGGCAGTGGTGAACCAAAAAGGCGGCGTCGGCAAGACGACTGTCGCCGTCGGTCTGGCCGAAGCCGCTAGCTCGGTGGGTCGCAGCGTTCTGGTCGTGGACCTTGATCCGCAGTCCAACGCGTCGGCAGGACTCGGCGTTTGGAACGTGTCTCCCAATATCGACGACGTGCTCGCGGATGCCGTGCCGGGATCCGCACTTGCGGCGGTGATGGACTCGCAATGGCCGCCCGACGGACCCCACCCGCAGCTCGTCGCGGGCAGTTACGCGCTTGCGAGTCGCGAGCCTCAGATGGCCGCGGACTTGGTCGGGGCGCAGGACCGGCTGCGCATCGCGCTCGCCGGAGTCACGCATGACCTCGTGCTCATCGACTGCCCGCCGTCATTGGGGCTGCTGTGCATCAATGGCCTCTTCGCGGCAGATCGGGCGCTCATCGTGACCGAACCCGCAGCGTGGGCTGCCGACGGCGTCGACTTGATGCGGTCCACGATCGCCCGCATCGCGCAGCGGCAGGGCACACCCACAGTCGCGGGCATCGTGCCGAACAGGGTGGGCCGGACGCGCGACAACGCGTACTGGCTCGCTCAGCTGACCGAACGGTTCGGGACGGATTTGCTCCCGGCGGTGCCCCAGCGAGCGGCGGTTGCTGAGGCATCCGGGAAGTCGCTGCCATTGAGAGCGCTCCGCAGGCGCCCCGGAGCACCGCAGGCAGTGGCGGCCTTCGACGAACTCTGGGCCACCTTGGAGAGACGGCTGATCTGAGCCGTCAGCAGTACGATCAGCAGCGCATCTGCTGTGGCCTCGACTCGGTGCGCAAGGCTTGCTCATGGTCAGCTACAACCCGAACCGACCACGGCCGAACATGGACGCGGGGGCCTCGCTTCCCGGAGATCCGCCGCAACTCGGCGGTTCGGCGCTCGCGCACGAAGCCGTTGCGCGCGACCCGGAGCCGGAATCGGATCCCGCGACACCGCCTGCGTCACATCTTCTGCCGAGGCAGGCCAAGCCCGTCGACCCGCAGCTGCTGTACGCGCTCGGCGGCGCAATGGCGTTCGGCGGGGTCCTCGTCGCTGCGATGGCGTGGTGGCTGTGGCGACGCTGGCGTCGCCGCTGAGACAGGCATTCGAAAAGTGCGACAACGAGCCATGCTCGGACCGAATCAGCCCAGTGCGGGGCGCAGAGACAACGGTGATGCGGCAATATCCGCGTCCACTGTCTCGGGATGGGCCACGCTGTGACTGTGGATGCTGTGACCGTGGATGTCGTATCTCCTGTTACGAGGACGCCTCAGAGTCTGAGCCCATCCGGCGCGTCGACATTTCGGCAATGCCCGCGACGTTGGAAGCTTCGTTACATCGACAAGCTGCCGGACCCGCCCGGCGAACCGGCAATGCGCGGCACGTTCGTGCATCGGGTGCTCGAGGAACTGCTTGCAGCGGCTCCCGGACAGCGCACACTCGATCGAGCCCGCTCGATCTGCGGTGACCTCTGGCCGCAGACAGCGTTGGATCCTGATTTCGAAGCGCTCGAGCTGAGTTCCGACGACGAGCGCTCGTTCCGTTGGAATGCATGGCGTGATGTCGAGGGTTATTTCCAGCTCGTCGATCCAAACGACGTCGACGTCGTTGACCGTGAGCGCGACATGCGCACCGAACTTGGCGGCGTGCCGTTTCGCGGTGTGGTCGATCTGGTCGATCGCACAGCCGACGGTCTGCGGGTGAACGACTACAAGACGGGGCGGGCCCCGGGCGCGCGATTCGTGGACAGCCGGTTGACACAGGTGTGGCTGTATGCCGCTGCCATCGAATCGGTGGGCGACGAAGTCTCCGAGGTGCGCCTGCTGTACCTCGGCGAGACGGCCCGAGGTCGCGACGACCGCCAACCCATCGAGATTTCCCGCCACTTCGATCGGGCCGAGACCAACAGCGCAGTCGCCGAGCACCGCGATACCTGGGAGCGCATCGGTGACGCGGCCCAGACAGGCCGTTTCGAGCCGAAACCGGGTCCGCTGTGCAGCTGGTGTCCCTACCGCGCCGAGTGCCCTGAGGGCCAGGTCGAACACCAACGTCGGCACGGCATCGCTGCGTGAGCGGTGCCGTCGTGGCGCCTATCGCTGCGTGAGCGGTGCCGTCGTGGCGCCTATCGCTGCGTGAGCGATTCCGTTTGGCGTCTGTCACTGCGTCGCTGGCACTGCAGGGTGACGGCGCTTCGCGCCATGCTGTAGGCCTGATACGACCCGAATCAGCGAGGCAGACGCAATGGACTACGAGCAGATCACTGTCGAAGACCACGACGACGTGCGTGTGATGACGCTGAACCGACCGGAGAAGCTGAACGCTTGGACGCCGCGCATGCACGCGGAGATGACCCACGCGGTGCGAGCGGGCAATGACGATCCCGCCATTGGGGCGTTCGTCGTCACGGGCGCGGGTCGCGGATTCTGCGCGGGCGCCGATATTTCCGAAGTCTTCGCTGCACGCATCAGCGCCGCGGACGACCGCGGAAGCGATGTCGGGACCGCGGCCGCTGCCGATGACGCGGCAGCCGACGACTGGGTGGAGCTGGTGCGCGCATCCAAGCCCATGGTGGCGGCCATCAATGGCGCCTCGATCGGCATCGGCCTCACCATGGTCCTGTCGATGGATTTCCTGGTTGCTCACAGCGAGGCCAAGCTGTCGTGCCGGTTCGTGAAGATGGGGGTGACGCCCGAGCTGGCTTCGTCGCACATTCTCATCCAGCGATGTGGCTGGGGCGCTGCTTCAGACCTGGCACTGTCAGGCCGCATTGTGACCGGCGTCGAAGCTGCCGAGATGGGACTCGTCGACGAAGTCACCGATGGTGACGTGCTGGAAGCAGCGATGGCGCGTGCGCGCAGCTACGCGGAGAACCCGCCCACCATGTTGCGCTTGACCAAGCAGCTGCTGACTCACAATGGCTCCGACACGGATCTCGCTTCGGTGCAGCGCCGCGAGCTGGACGCGCTGAACGTGGCCCGTGCATCCGACGATCATCGCGAGGCCGTGGCCGCCTTCCTTGAGAAGCGTCCGCCCAAGTTCCGCTAGCCCCAGACAACCGCACGAACCCGCCGATGCCAGAGCTGCCCGAAGTTGAGGTGGTCCGGCGCCAGCTGCATCCGCGCCTCGTCGGCCGCACCATCGTCGCAGCGGGCAGCCACCCGTCTGCGAAGTTCGCGTCGGCGTGTGAGGTGACCGGCAGTGCTGTCGACGAGTTGAGGCGGCGGGGCAAGTACCTCATCGCCGAGATGAGCTGCGAGCGCGAACTCATCGTGCATCTCGGCATGACGGGCCGGCTCTGCTTTGATCTGTGCATCGATGGACTGTCGGGCCGCCACGACGACCCTGCGGGACCGGTCGGGCCGACTGACGGTGATGCGGCAGACGCCATGGCGCCTCGCCGAGCCAGCGCCTCCGACCCGTACGTGCGCGCCTGGTGGCGCCTCGATGACGGCGAGGTGTTGTGCCTGCACGACGTCCGCCGATTCGGCCGCATCGCGGTCTGCGACCGAGGCGACTACCGCGAGCTCCCGACACTGGCAGCCATCGGTCCCGAGCCGCTGGACCCTGACTTCGACGTCGCCGCGTTCTGGCGGTCGAGCAGGCGGTCGAGCCAACGCATCAAGACGCAGTTGCTCAACCAGCGACTCGTGGCCGGCGTCGGCAACATCTACGCCGACGAGGCGCTGTTCCTGGCGGGCATCAACCCAGCGGCGCGCTCGATTTCGAGGCCACGAGCCGAGCGCTTGGCCGAAGCATTGTGCAACGTGCTCACGGCCAGCATCGAGCGTGGCGGCAGCACCTTGCGCGACTACTACAGCCTCACCGGCGCCGGAGACAATCAGAAGTACTTCGTTTGCTACGGGCGCGCCGGGGAGCCGTGCGCACGTTGCGGCGCTGAGCTTCGGCGGCGCGTGCTGGATCAGCGCTCCAGCACGTGGTGCCCCACCTGCCAGCGCCGCTGACGCGCCATGGGTGGATGCGTGTCAGGTGCATACTGGCTGCACGCCCATCGCGTGATCGGGGGTCGGCGTGGACAACGAACTGTGGCGATGGGTCTGGGTCGCGGTGGCAATGGTCATGGGCCTCGGCGAGATCTTTACCGCCGGCTTCTTTCTGGCTCCGTTCGCGATCGGCGGCGTGCTGGCCGCAGTCGCAGCGTGGCTCGACTTTCCGGGCGGCGTCCAGTGGCTGCTCTTTTTCGCCGGCACCGGTGCGTCGATGCTGGTGCTGCGACGATTCATGGGCCGACAGGACAGTCCTGACGATCTTCCGGTCGGCTCGTACCGCTACGTCGGCATGGAGGCTCGGGTCATCGAGGACATCGACCTCGTCGAGAACACGGGCCGCGTCCGAGTCGAGTCCGACGAATGGCGAGCCGTCACTGATACCGGCCCGGTGAAAGAGGGGTCCCTGGTGCGAGTCATCGCAGTTCGAGGCACCAAGCTCCTGGTCGAATTCGTCGAGTCACCGCCGCACGATTATGTGCCGCATGGTGCGGCCCCGGCCCCGGCGCCGGCTTCGGTTGCCGAGGCTGCTTCGGAAGGCGACGCAAGTGACGCAGGCGCCGTCGAGGGCGCACAAGACGACGACACCCAGTCTCCGAGGAGCGAGTAATGGACAACATCGACGCAGGAGTGATTCTCCTGGCGATCATCGCACTGGCGATATTCGTCATTGCGGCCAAGGGCCTGCGAACCGTGCGCCCGTTCGAGCAGGGTCTCATCGAGAACCTCGGCAAGTACCGCACGACGGTCGATCCAGGGCTGCGCTTCGTGATCCCCTTCATCCAGCGGATGCTGAAGGTGGACATGCGCGAGCAAGTGGTGGACGTGCCGCCCCAGGAGGTCATCACCAAGGACAACGTCGCGGTGACCGTCGACGCTGTCATCTACTACGAGCCGACCGACCCCGTGAAGCTGAAGTACGCGGTCGGCAGCTTCATCATCGCCGTGACGAAGCTGGCGCAGACCAATCTCCGCAACGTGATCGGCGACCTGCAACTCGACGACGCACTGGTGTCGCGTGAGCTCATCAACTCCAAGCTGCGCCAGATCCTCGACGACGCGACCGACAAATGGGGTACACGCGTCGTGCGCGTCGAGATCCAGCGGATCGAGCCGCCGCCCGACGTCACCCAAGCGATGCACCGCCAGATGAAGGCTGAACGCGACCGCCGCGCAGTGGTCACCGAAGCTGAAGGCGACAAGCGCTCCGCGATCCTGAAGTCCGAGGGCGTGAAGGAGTCGCAGATTCTGCGTGCCGAAGGCGAGGCAGAAGCCATCAAGCGAGTGGCCGATGCCGACAAGTACCAGAAGCTCACGGTGGCTGAGGGCGAGGGCCAAGCCATCGAGCGGGTGTACGCCGCAATCCACAACGGCAACCCCACCGACGACCTGATCGCGATCAAGTACCTCGAAGCACTGCAAGGCATCGCCGACGGTCAAGCCACCAAGATCTTCCTGCCGCTCGACACCAGCGGAGTGCTCGGCGCCGTGGCAGCCATGGGCGAGATGTTCCGCGAGAGCAGCACCCCCGCCGGCAACGTCGCCGCTGACGACGAGTAGCCGGCCTACGACTGTCGACCTGACCTAAGACCGGTGAGCAATTCGAGGTCGCTGGCCACCGCGGATGACGTGACGCCGCATGTGCGGCAATACGTTGTGCTCGACATCGAGACGATGCCGTTGGTGGGCCTCGGCCCCAATCAAGACATCCGCGAGATCGGCGCACACCGAGTCGAAGTCCTGGCGGACGGCAGGCACTCCGTGCATCCGGGTGCATTCCACCGATTAGTACGCAGCGAGTTCTTTGGCACAGCTCCCGACACGGGATCCCTTCCGTGCACAGCGGTGGACACTGTCTCCAACAATCTGAGCGCCGGCTTGGTTGCCTGCCGGGACGCTCTCCTGGACTTGGCGCAGTACTGCATCGGAAGTCCCGTGGTCGCTCACAACGGGCGGCTTCACGATTTTGCCGTGCTCGATGAAGCCTGCCGCCGTTGCGATGTCGCAGCGCTCCACGACGACCGGCTCGACAGCTTGGATCTTGCTCACCTGGCTGCTCCACGGGTGGGAAGCGAGATGCGGCCGAACGCCGACGGGTCGGTGCCACCGGCGAGTCGCAGTGTTGACGATCTTGCGACGTGGCTCGGTGCTGCTGTTCGGCCGTCGGAGCGGCATCGGGCCGTTCCTGATGCGCAGCTGACGGCGGTGCTGATCGAGCGGATGCTGAAGATGATCTCCGACCCGTCGCCGGCACGCCGGCTGCAGCGCTGGATCCTGCACGCTGGCCAGCATCCGTGGGCGCGCTTCATGGAGGCACCGCCTGCCGGCACGTCTGTGATCGATTGCTTAAGTAGTGCCGAGGCACGCCGTCTCGCAACAATCAGCGGTCAACCGAGCGCCGTCGACATGGATCATGTGATGCGCGATGACAAGGGCAACGCGGCGAACGCCGAACCCGTGGTAACGCTCGACGAGGCGGCGGTTCTGGCGCCGTTGAGCCCCGGCGGGGTACTCGTGACCGGCGATGGCCGTGCCTACAGATCCCAGCAACGTGAGATGGCCGCTGCGGTGCTCAGGTCGCTCGCTGACGGTCTCGGCGTCAACAATGAAGACTCGGCTGCCCGGACGCGACGGCTGGCGGTCGAAGCGCCGACTGGCACGGGCAAGACGTTGGCGTATCTGGTGCCTGCTGTGGCATGTGCGCAGGCGCGAGGGCACCCGGTTGCGATTGCGACGCACTCCAAGGTGCTCCAGGATCAACTCCTCACCGACATCGAGCTCTATCGCAGGGCTGTTGGCGACGTCCGATGGGTGCTGCTCAAGGGCATCGCCAACTACGTTTCCGTCGCCTATCTTGACGCAGCCATCGGAGCCGGACCCGACGGACCGGTCGAAGCGCTTGGTCTGGCGGTGATGACCGGGTGGGCCGCTCAGACAGTCACCGGCGACTGGGATGACTTGAGCATCTCACAGCTTGAAATCTCATGGCCACAGCTCGTGGCCCTGCGATCGCGACTGAGCGTGGACGAAGTACGTGAATTCGCCGCTGACGACGCCGATCGCATGTGCTTCTATCGCCGCGCGCTGGCCGGCATTTCCTCGGCGGACATTGTGGTCGCCAACCACGCCGTGCTCGTGACACTCGGCAGGCTCGTCGAAGAGGTGCCGCATGTCATCGTCGACGAAGGCCACAACCTCGAAGACGCCGCGACGAGTGCGCTGACCGAGACCACGGGCGGAGCGGCGCTTGCCGCGTTATTCGACTGCGTAGCGCACGTCGACAGCGGTGCCGGCGTGCTGCGCCGATACTCGGTGGCAGCTACCGGTGAGGTGTCACGGGAGCAAATCGCCGCGGCTCGGGATGCCTTGTCGCAGTGCCGTGAGGCGCTGACAGATCTGGATCGACGCATCGTCGACTACATACGAGGTCGTACAGAGGTAACCGTCGAGGCAGCTGTGAGCTTCGGAGTCGCGTACCGGCTGAGGCCCGGACTCGATACCAGTCGGGCTGAGTTCGCGCCCGCGCGCCGAGCGGCGCGGGCATTGTCCGAATATCTGCGGCGGCTCAGCGGTTGCATGGCATTCGAGCCGCCCGCAGCTGCGCTCGGAAGCGTTCGTTGGCGTCACATCGAGTCAGAGCTGGGCTGCATCGGTCGTCGCGTGCGAACCGCAGCCGAAGTGCTCGCCAACACCACGTCCGCACGCGACGACAACAGTTGGATCAGCATTGTCGATCTCCGTTGTCGCAGACCCGTCTACGACGGCAAGACAACTTGGGAGTGGTCGATGCGGCGGGTGCCGGTGTCCGTTGCCGACCACTTGCGCTCCAAGTGGGAAGAACTGGATTCGGTCGTGCTGACCTCGGCCACTCTGCGCGTCGACGGCGAGTTCTCCTAGGTGCTCGAGCGGATCGGGTTGTCCGATGCGCAGCGACTCGCCTTGCATACACCGTTCGAGAATCTCTCACAGAATGAGCTTCTGGTGCTTCCACGCCACTTGCCGGTGCCCCGCGGAGGATTGATGGCGGAGTTCACCAAGGCAGAGGCCGACGAGATAGCGCGCCTTGTTCTGGTCGCACGCGGTCGCACACTCGCGCTGTTCACCGCCTCGGCTCGCATGGCACATGCACGTGACCATCTGTGGCGCGTGCCCGCGCTCCGATTGCACGGACTTGGTGTGATGTGCCAAGGCGATGCCCCATCGGGTGAACTCGTGGAGCGGATGCGCACCGACGCATCGTCGAGCCTGCTCGCCACACGCTCGTTCTGGGAAGGCGTGAATGTGCCCGGCGAAGCGCTGAGCCTGTTGATCATCGAAAAGTTGCCGTTTGCTGCACTAGGAGATCCGGTGGTGGCGGCACGCATGGCCGAACTTGAACGCCGAGGAGAGGATGCCTTCAGCCGCTACCTCGTGCCCGAGGCCGTACTCCGATTCACACAGGCAGTCGGCCGCTTGGTGCGAAAGGAGACGGACCGTGGCGTGTGCGTCGTGCTTGACAAACGGATTCGAGGCAGCGCGCCGTATGCCGCCGCGTTCCTGGACTCGCTGCCCGGCCCGCCGTCAATAGAACGGCCTCATACGGCGAGCGCGGCCTATGCAACGGTCGCCCGGCACTTGGGACTCCCCTTTGGCGCATCCGACGAAGCCGAGCTGCGTGCACTGCCATCCTCCGACCCGTGGCGAGAGCTAGAGACGTTGTCAGACGCGCGCCACGCTGCAACCCAAACGGAGAATGTCGACGAACTGCTGGAGCGAGCGCGCAAGTTGCTTGGCTTCGAAGAGTGGCGTCCGGGCCAGCGAGAAGTGATGCGCAGCTTCGCAGAGGGCCACAACACGCTGGCGGTGATGCCTACCGGGGCTGGCAAGTCGCTCACGTACCAGTTGCCGGCAATGCTGCGTTCAGGTCTGACACTGGTCGTGTCTCCCTTGGTGGCGTTGATGCGCGATCAGGTCGAGGGTCTGCGCGATCGAGGGTTGACCCGAGTGGCGGAACTGCGTTCGGGCCAGAGTCAAATTGAGCAGGCTGAGGTGCTGCGACGCGCACGCGACGGCGAGTACAAGTTGCTCTACGTTTCGCCAGAACGGTTGTGGTCAAGCCGCCTACGACAGGCACTGGCTGGCGTCGAGATCTCAGCTGTAGCAGTCGACGAGGCGCATTGCATCTCCCAATGGGGCCATAGCTTTCGCCCCGAATACCGAGCTATCGCCGAAGCACTGCGTGAGCTGTCGCCGTCGCGACGCCCGCCGGTATTGGCGGTGACAGCCACGGGCACGCGTGAGGTCACCGAAGACATCGTGGCGTGCCTCGGCATCGGCGGAACGTTGCACCGGCACCAACTGGACCCGGACCGCAAAGAGCTCCTTTACTACGTCGAGGATTGTGATTCGCTCGACGACCGCGATGTGGTCGTAATGCGCATCGCTGAGGCGTACCGGCGTCGGGCGATGATTGTCTATGTGCCGAAGCGAGCGACGGCGGTACGCATGTCAGAGCTCTTGCGACTCGATGGTCACACGGCACGGTCGTATCACGGCGGCATGTCGTCGGCGCAACGGGTGCACACCGAGGAAGCCTTCCGTGCGGGGGAGATCGACATCGTTGTCGGCACCAATGCGTTCGGCTTGGGCATCGACAAGCCTGATGTGGAAGTGGTCGTCCATCTCGAAATGCCCGCGTCGGTCGAGAGCTACGTGCAAGAGGTGGGGCGAGCGGCGCGAGGTGCCACTGCTGGCAGCGGCCCGAGCCTTGGACGCTGCATTCTGTTGAGGGCCCCTGATGACTGCGGCGTGCACGAGTCATTTGTCAGGGACGCAGCGCCCAGTCTGGACACGGTGAAGCAGCTCTGGAGGTCGTTGGAGATCGCTGCTGAACGCACGGGTGGGCCGGTAGCGCTGACTCGGGTCAACGGGGACCGCCGCGCTGCTAGGGACAGCGACAGCAGTCACCTCGAGCTCGCTGCACATCTGCTCGTTGAGCAGGGGTGTGCTCAGCGCGTCGAGGACATGATCGAAGAGGGCATCGTTCGAGTCCTGCCCGGTGCGGCTCGGCATCACCGGTCCGAGAGTGGCCAAGGAAGGCTGAGCGAGGATGCGCGCGAGATTCTGAAATCGCTTGAGGGAGCGAGCGAGCGGTCGTTCGGCATTCGCTCTTGGGCAGCGGAGATGGACTGGTCGTCAACGCGCAGACTCGAACGAGCGCTGATTGACCTCAGTCATGGCGAGGCAATCGAACTGACGGCATGGCAGGTCTCGCCTCTATGGCAGCGTGTCCCCGGGAGCACTCCGGACTTCGCGGCAATCGGCGAATCGCTCGAACAGCGCAGGCGTACCGTTCGCAGTCTCAGCGACCTGGCGAAGCTCTATCGAGACAACCGCCACGACTGCCGTCGTCGAGTGCTGCTCGAATATCTCGGTGCGGCCGCAGCGTCGAGCTGTCATGCGTGCGATGTGTGCAGAGGCGATCTTGAACGACCGTGGGAACAGGTCGTGATCTCTCGCCAGCACATTGACAAAGCCATTGACGCGGCGACCGTCATCTTGGAGATCGCAGGAGAGGTGCCGCCGGGCGATCCGAACCGCCGGTCGCCGTCGCGGCGCAACATCGAACGGTGCCTGGCTGGCGAGTCCGGCGAGGGCACCCGCAACGAACTCCCGCTTCCGCTGCGCACACACCGGCTGTACGGCCGTCTCGCTGCGCTCGGCCCGCGCGGAGTGCGGCGTGAGATCGATCGCCTCTTGCGCTCAGGCGAGCTACGCATCGAGTGCATCGACGAAGAGCGCGGAAGTTGGGAAACGCTGCGCATCCCGTCGTAGGCAAACATTCGCTCTTCGACATCGCTGGCAAGCAAGAATTCCACTCCGTGTGCACTGGCGATCGCATCGTGCAACCACCTACTGCGCCGAACGTCGCCGCTACCGTGAATGCCACTCATGGCCTTCTTGCTACCTGCGAATCTTGTCAACAACATGGCAGTGCCGCCGCCACTGCGGCAGGCAGCGCAGGTATTCCGGGACTGGCTTCCGGAGCAAGTCACGGTGACGCTGTATGCGCCGAACGTGACCCGATCTGACGATGACGACTCAACCTCGGCCGATTCGCAAGGCACGACGAGCAGGCCGTACCTTGTTGTGCTGCACCCGTCGCTTGGCATCGTGTTCTTGGACTTCGTTCCTGGCAGCACCGCTCGTAACCTCGCGACCAAGCGGCGGCCCCAGCGTGTCTTGCAGCGACTCGCCGAAGAAACACGGAGCAGATTGGGGCAACTGTCCGAGGAAGTCCGGGACCGGCTTGTTGCCCAGGGTCTCAGTGAAGCGAGACTTCCGGTTGCGCTCGCGGTGGCGGTGCCTCGATTGACGAGGGCGAAGGTTCTGGCCGCGGGCAAGTCCGGCGCGGATCAGTTCCTGCTGCAAGAAGACTTCTCCGCCTCATCGATCGAATCGGCGCTCGAGCGGGTGCTCGCCACTTCGAATGGCGGGCGACGGCGCGCCGACGTGGGCCTCAGCGCGGCCGAAGAGCGCCGGGCACGAGCAGCGCTGAATCCGCGACTCCTCGTGAACAGCGCTGCGCAGGCCGAGCAGGGTCAGCTGGTCTTCCGGCCACCAAAGGATGGCGCAGACGTTGTGCAAGTGCTGGACCGCCAGCAGGAACGCCTTGCCGAACATCTCGGAGACGGCTACCGGGTCATCAAGGGCGTAGCCGGATCTGGCAAGACGCTGGTGCTGGTGTTCCGGGCACGGCACCTTGCACGGCACTATCCCAATTGGCGAATCCTGCTGACCTGCTTCAACCGGCCATTGGCACTCTCGTTGGCCCGGCAACTCGAGGATTGTCCCAATGTCCGTGTGCGAACCGTCGACAGTCTGGCGTCGGCCATATGCAGGACACTTGAAATCCAGACCGGACACCTCGGAAATTCAAGGTTTGACCGTCATGTGGAGGAGGTGAACCAAGCGCTCGATGCTGGTCGAGTGCCGGAGCGCTATCGCTACGACGCCGTGATGATCGACGAGGCACAGGATCTCGACGCAAGCAGGACACGCATGGTGTTCGGGCTCCTGCGGTATCCGTGGAGTGATTTCGTGGTCGCCCTTGACTCTGCGCAGAACCTCTATCGGCGTCAGCCTGGACTGCCGCCGCCTGCGCAGCACCGGCCCGACTCGACCGATACCACCGAAATCAGCGGCCGCGGGCGGACCGAAGTGCTTCGAGTCAACTACCGCAACACCTACGAGATCCTGAAGTTCGCCGATGACTTTCTTCGGGCTGGCGGCGTGCCTGAGGGTGGCGATGAAGAAGATCCGGCGACATTCATTCCGCCCGAAGCCGCTGAACGGTCGGGCCCCGCTCCCGATGTGCGCCCATTTCAATCGCACCTCGAGGGGTACCAATCTGTGTGTGCAGCGTTACGCAGATCACATGCCGAACGGGTTCCTTGGTCGGACATGGCGATTCTGGCTGGGAACTGGGACGCACTGAACGAAATCGAGCAGGAGGCCCGTCAGCTGGACATTCCGACGTTCAAGCTTGTCGACCTCAATCCGGACGGAACCGAAACTGATGACGGAGTGCGCCTGTCGACGATGCAACTCGCCAAGGGCCTCGAGTTCGCACGGGTGTACATCATCGGAGTGGACGACATCCGGGGCGGTCCGAGCACCGATGACACCCTGCGCCGGCGTCTGCTTTATGTCGGCATGACTCGCGCCACCGATCTGCTGAAGATTGCGGTCAGCGGTCGTGGATCGATTGTGGATGCTTTGCTGGAAGCACGAGTTGTGTGAGTTCACAGGTATGGGCTGAGATCCTCAGTCTTGACGAGGTGCACCCGGCCTTCGGGCAGTCGGTCTTCGAAGAGGACGATCGCGTGCCCGATCCCGGTAGCGGACGGTGCACGTAAGCCTGCGTAACCGGCCAGTGCAGCTGTCTCGCCGATCAGCTGGCACTTGGACCAGTCTGCGGCACGGATGTCGTCCCGGCTGAGTCCGAGTGCGTCGAGAGCACCGGGTACAGCAAGATCGACGAGCGGCATCTGATCGAGGTGCACATGGCGTAGCGCGCGGGGCAGCAGCGCGGAGCTCCCCCGGCCTTGTCCTGCTGCCATCCGACGGAATTCGGCCGCACACCCAGGCACGGAATCCGTGAGGTAAATGGTTGCGCTCCTTCCGCGACGATTCCAGCGGCCGCCGAGGGCTTGCGCTCCGCGACCGGACAGGGGCGGACGGTTGCGAGAAGTGTGCCGGTAGGCGATGAGATCCAGTGGTGTCGCGCCGAGCGAGTTCAGAGCCGATAGCGGGTCGTCCTCGGCCGTTTCGGTTGCATCGTCGCTGTCACTAGACCGTGATGCCGTCTGCGAGCGCCTCGATGAGGGCGAGAACGGATCGGTAGTCGCCCTGAGCGATTCGGTCGGCAGGCGAATCGTGGTCGAGCAGCCGATTTGGGGCAAACAGCCAAAGCGAGAATTCCGAAGGCTGGATGACTGTGGACGCCTGGTCAGTGACGTACACCAGCTCGAGCAGCCGCTGGCGGGCCCCGGGTTGGGGTGCGCAACTGCCACGATCCCAACGGGCGACCGTGCGCGCCGATGTACCGACGACGCGCCCGATGTCACTTTGGGTAAGCCGGGCTGCGTCCTGGAGCTCCCGAACCCGTTCGGCGATTCCTGCCGCCATGGAGCCTGTCCTTTCGGGAGGATGTCGACACGCTTGGATGTCATGTATTCTGTCGAAGTTCTGTCAGTAACAATAGCTGCTGAAATGACCGAGCCCTTGCCGTGCTGTCCTGTTCGGCCGAATGCTCGGTGAGTTCTCGGCAATTGAGGGCGCGGCCTGAATGAGCTTGGTCGATCGCGGTCTGCGGTCCGCGCGCGCACATCGATGAGACTGTCGCAACCTGGTGCTCGGTCAAGCGTGGTTTTGTGTCCGGTCGGCCATCGCGCGCCGCGGCTTTCGCGAATCAGTTGAGCCAGAGCTGCCGCTCGAGAAATCTTGCCCGAGTGCTTTTGGGTGATATCGGAGCGCGCTGGGGCGCGGTCCGGCGTTTTGGAACCCCAGCGCGTAGGGTCCGCGCCCATGGCGTTGGGGTTGGATTCGGTGCTGGTGGGCTGGTGGACCGACGATGAGGCTGGCACTGGCGTGACGGTCGTACTGCCACCAGCGGGGACCCTGGGAGCGATCGCTGTGCGTGGGGGCGCTCCAGGCACGCGGGAGGCGGCGGCTCTTGGCCCAACGGGCGCCGGGGTGGAATGCCACGGCGTCGTGTTGTGCGGCAACAGCGTGTTCGGGCTCGCGGCGGCCGACGGCGTCGTTCGCTGGTGCGCCCAGCAAGGCCGCGGGCTGAACATCCGCGACAGCATCGTTCCGGTCGTGGGCGCCGCTGTTGTCTACGACATTGCCTCGCCGCAGAGCACTCGACCCACGGCGGAGGCCGGCTGGGCCGCCTGCGAGGCCGCCACGATGGCGGAACCCGCCATTGGTCGGGTCGGCGTTGGGCGCGGCTGCACCATCGGCAAGATCGCCGGGCGGGACTACTCCGTGGCGGGCGGGCTGGGGACGGCAATCGTGCGCTCCGGGGACGTGGTTGTGGGCGCGGCCATTGCGGTCAATGCGCTCGGCGACGTCATCGGCGCTGATGGCACTGTGCTCGCTGGCACCACTGCGTCACCGGAAATGGATCGTTATCCGTACGCCCCGATCGAACTCATCGCCGGGTTCACCGGACGCGGCACCGAGGTGCCCGATGGTGCCGACCCGGCGGGCGCGACCACGACACCGGACCATTCCGAGCGGACCAACACCACGATTGGATGCCTGGTGACCAACGCGCGGCTCACGAAGCCCGAGGCCTGCCGCGCCGCCGACCTGGCGCACACCGGCATCGCCCGCGCAGTTGAACCGCCGCACACCAACTTCGACGGGGACGCCCTGTTTCTGCTCGCAACCGGTGAAGTGGAGACGCGTGCTGACCTCGTGGCTGCGCTCGGGGCCCAGGCGGTCGCGACCGCGATCCGAGCCGCGGTCTCCAACTGACCACTCGCGGTGTGGCATTCTGGGCGCACCAGAGAAAGGGGGTGGTCCACACAATGCCGAAACGCAAGAGGACTCTGGAGGTGGCCGGGCGCTGAGGCGACCCGCTTCCGAGAAGGGGGCGCCTGCGTCAGGTGGCGACTCCAACCCGGACCACCGAACCCCACAAGATCCGCGTGTTGGTCCTCACGCGGCGCCAGCCTCGCTCAAAGCAGAGGCGCGACAGACGATCTTCGGGTGAGCGCAGGCCCCGGCAGCAACGCCGGGGCCTGCTCGCGTCTGAGGAGCCACCACTAGGGTCCGCTCATGGATTTCGACTGGCCGGACGATGATGATTCTCGCCGGGTTGCAGTGCGCGACTGGCTCGACGACCATGACGGTGCGCCCAGCCAGGAAGCTCTGGCGCACGCCGGTTACGTGGCACCGCACTGGCCGAAGCCCTACGGCCTCGGGGCCGACCCCATCACGCAACTACTGATCGACGAGGAGCTCGCCAAAGCTGGCGTTCGCCGACTCGCTGGCGGCATCGGACTGGGCTGGGCAGGCCCCACAATCCTCTACGGCGGCACCGAAGCCCAGCAGAAACGCTACCTGTGGCCGATCCTGACCGGCGAGGAGGTGTGGTGCCAGCTGTTCTCCGAACCAGACAGCGGCTCGGACCTCGCTAACCTGGCCACGCGGGCGGTGCGCGACGGCGATCGCTACATCGTGAACGGCTCGAAGATCTGGTCGTCAGGAGCGCACCGCAGCAAGTTCGGCATCCTGATTGCCCGCACCGATCCCGACGTGCCCAAGCACCGAGGCGTGTCGTATTTCATCTGCCCGATGGACGTGCCGGGCCTCGAGCTGCGCCCGATCATCGACATGACGACGGCCTACTCGTTCAACCAGACGTTCTTCACCGACATGGAATTGCCGGTCGAGAACCGCATCGGGGACGAGAACGACGGGTGGCGCCTCGCGAAGATCACGCTGGGCAATGAACGGGTGTCGCTCTCGGGCGAGGGCGCACTGTGGGGCAGTGGTCCCAGCGCTGCCGACCTGCTCGACATCGTCCGTTCCGCTGGTGGCCTCACCGACCCGGTCATGCGTGACCGCGCAGCGCGGCTGCACATCGAGGGTGAGGTGCTGCGTCTCATCCGGCTGCGGACGCTGAGCGCGCGCCTGCACGGACGCCAGCCCGGACCCGAGGCCAGCGTGCGCAAGGCGCTTGCCGACGATCACGGCCAACACGTCATGACGCTGGCAAAGGACCTCTCCGGGCCCCATGGTCTGCTGACACACACGGGCCCGCTCGGCACGTCGCCCGAATTCCCGAAGTCTCAAGCCGTCGTGGAAGGCTGGAACGGCTGGCACGGCGGCTACCTCTTCAGCCCGGCGCTGACGATCGGCGGCGGCACCTCGGAGGTGCAGCGAAACATCATCGCCGAGCGAGTCCTAGGCCTGCCTCACGACGTCGACGTGGAGTCCGGCAAGACCTGGGCAGAATCTCGCGCGTCGCACGCCTGATCCGCCCCGGTCGATCAGCGTCGCCGGCTGCCCCGCGGGAGACTGAGATGGTGGTACCCCATCTTCGCTGCACATTGCTGATTGTAGCTATAATGTAATTACAATTCGCGGGTGTCGGCGATGGTGCCGACGATGGATGGAGGCAGGCATGGACGCGAGAATCGTGCCGATCGGCAACTCACGCGGTGTCCGGCTGCCGAAGCCGCTCATCGAGGAGGCTGGCTTGGGCGAGCGTGTCTCGTTGCGCATCGTGGAAGGCGGCGTGCTCATCGAGCCCCGCCTTGAGGCGAGGGCAGGGTGGGCCGAAGCAGCCCGACTGGCTCGCGAGCGAGGCGACGACATCGGCACCGAGTCTTGGCCGCCGACCAGGTTCGACACCGACGAATGGGAATGGGAGCCCGCGACCGATGACGCCCGATGACGCCCCGACGCGGGGACGTGTACCTGTGCAGCCTGGATCCCGCCGTCGGTTCGGAGATTCGCAAGACCCGTCCCGCTGTGGTGATCTCGCCCGACGAGCTCAATGAGCACTGGGCGAGCTGTCTGGTTGCGCCCATGACCACCGGCAGCCGCCGCTACCCGTTCAGGGTCGCCTGCCGGTTCGACGGCGTGAGCGGCCACGTCGTGTTGGATCAGATGCGCGCGGTGGACAACACGCGGCTTGTGCGCAACCTCGGCCGGTTCCCGGCGCCGACGACCGCACGTGTGCTCGCCGTCGCGCGCGAGATGTTCGCCGACTGACCTCCCCGGCGGGCGGGCCGCAGCTACCGGCCAGTGAACGTCGGGGGCCGCTTCTCAAGGAATGCCTTGACGGCTTCTTTGGTGTCCTCGGTAGTGAAGTTGAGCGACTGCGCCATGCCCTCACCCTCGAGCGCGGTGGCGAAGTCGGCGCTGGCGTTGAGAGTGAGCAGACGCTTGGTCATCGCGACCGCAATGGGGGGACCGGCGGCGAGCCGGTCAGCCCAGTCGTTGACGAAGGCGTCGAGCTCACCGTGAGGCACCACCTTGTTGACGATGCCGAAATCCTCCGCCTGCTTGGCGTCGATGACGTCTGCGAAGAAGGCAAGTTCCTTGGCGCGGTGCAGGCCGATGAGCCGAGGCAGGATCCACGTCCCGCCGAAGTCCACCGAGAGGCCGCGGCGGGCGAAGATCTCGCTGAAGCGCCCTTGGTCTGAAGCCACGATCAGGTCGCAGGCCAAGGCAAGGTTCATGCCGGCGCCCGCGGCCACACCGTTCACCTTGGCAATGACGGGAACCATGATCGAGTAGAGCGCCGACACGGTCTGGTGAATCACGTTCAGCCCCTGCAGCGGGTGCCTCTTGGGCCCGTCGTCATCACTTGCGAGGTCGGCGCCGCTGCAGAAGGCGTCACCCGCGCCGGTCATCACCACGCAGCGCACCGTGGGATCACCGCCGATCGCGTTCCACGTTTCGCGCAGTTCGGTGAACATCGTGGGGCTCGCCGCGTTGAGGCGGTGCGGCCGGTTCATGGTGATGGTGATGACGCCGTTGTCCGCAGCGTCGATGATCAGTGTTTCGAGCTCTGCCGATTCCATGCGCAGCGACGCTAGCGGTGGGTCTCGCGCTGCGCCCGCTGGCTCAATTTCGCTGTTTGGCCCAGTTGGTGAGCCGCTCGACGGTGTGTTTCATGTCGCCGTTGCTGCCAGCGAACGAGAAGCGAATGTAGCGATGTCCCTCGGTGGGGTCGAAGTCGATGCCGGTCGTCGTGGCGATGCCGAGCTCTGCCAGCCATGTCGCTGCCAAGGCCGCGCTGTCGTCGGTGAGGTGATCGACGTTGGCGTAGATGTAGAACGCCCCGTCGGGCGGGGCGATGCGGTCGATCCCCGCAGCCGGCAGCCCTTCGAGCAAGATCTGTCGGTTGGCGGTGTAGCGCGCCACGTTTGCCTCGAGCTCGTCGATGCTGTCGAAGGCTCCCAACGCGGCGTGCTGGGAAACCGTGGCAGCGGCGATGGTGGCGTTCTGGGCGAGTCGCTCGACGGGCGCGACCAACTCGGGTGGCAGCAGCAGCCAGCCCAGGCGCCATCCGGTCATCGAGAAGTACTTGGAGAAGCTGTTCACCACCACCGCGCTCGGGCTGTGGGCCGCCGCTGTGGCGGCCTCCGTTCCGTACGTGATGCCGTGATAGATCTCGTCGGACACGAGCCGCACGCCGGAGTCGTGGCACCAGCGAGCAAGCTGGCCCAACTCGTCGACTATGAGCATGGTGCCGGTGGGGTTGGCGGGGCTGGCGACGACCAGCCCGTCGAGTGGGCCGGCGAGTTCGACCATGTCGGCGGTGAGCCTGAACCCGGTCTCGGGCGTGACCGCGATCTCGACGACGTCGATGTCCAGCGCTTCGAGCGTGTTGCGGTAGCACGGGTAACCCGGAGCTGTCACCGCCACTCGGTCGCCTGCCTCGAAGCATGAGAGGAACGCGAGCGTGAACGCGCCGCTGGCACCTTGGGTGACGACGAGACGGTCAGAGTCGGTGCTGTGGCCGTACCAGTCGGCGTAGTGCTGGACGAGCCGGGCACGCAGCGGCTCGATCCCGACCGCGGCGGTATAACCCAGCACGTCGTTGTCGATCGCGGCCTTCGCGGCAGCACGCGCGCCCGCGGGAGCGGGCGTGGACGGCTGGCCGACCTCCATGTGCACCACGTCGCCGCCCGCAGCTTCTCGCTGCGCGGCGGCTCGCATCGTCTCCATGACGAAGAACGGCGCAATGTCTGCGCGCCCGGAGACCTTGAGTCCGCTCACTTCACGCTGCTCTGCCGCCGCATGGCGTCAGATGCTAAGAGCCGAGTGAGCGGGACCTGCCGAAGCAACCGCAGGTCGTCGCGTTTGTACCCTGCGCGTGGTGGCACCGAGCAGCTTCTTGGCACGAGCCGGCGCCCAAGACGCCGAGAGGCGATGAACGCACTGGCGCCTGGCCTGATGGTGTGCGGGACGGCCTCCAATGCAGGCAAGACGACCCTTGTCGCCGGTCTCTGTCGTCTGTTGGCGCGACGTGGTCTGCGGATCGCTCCATTCAAGGCTCAGAACATGGCGCCGAACTCGGCGGTGACGGCCTCGGGGCACGAGATCGGCCGGGCACAGTTCGCTCAGGCGCAGGCTGCAGGTGTCAATGCCACTGTCGCCATGAACCCCGTGTTGCTCACGCCCACTGGGGATCTCGACGCCCAGGTGGTCGTGGCGCGCGACATTGATCTCGGCGGAGTTTTTGCTTCATTGGCGGGCACTGTCGCGCTGCTCCCGCCCTCACAACGGCGCCTCGTACGCCGATTCGTGATCAACAAGTTCCGTGGCGACCCGGCCCTGCTCGGCGACGGTCTCGATGAATTGGAACGACGTTGCGGAGTGCCCACGCTCGGCGTTGTCCCGATGCTCGGTGATCTGCACCTCGACGCGGAAGACTCAGTCGCACTGACGGCGATGCCGCCACCGCGAGCTGACGCCCAGCTTGATGTCGCGGTGATCGCCTTCCCGCGGTTGTCGAATTTCACCGATCTCGATCCGCTCGCGGGCGAGTCGGACGTTGCCGTGCGCTTCGTTCGCTCGGTGCGCAAACTGGGACGTCCCGACTTGATCGTGCTGGGAGGTTCCAAGGCCACCGCGGAGGACTTGTCCTGGATGCGGTCCCGGGGAATCGCCGAAGCCGTGTTGGCGGCCGTCGCGGACTCCGGAGCATTCGTGCTCGGCATCTGCGGCGGCTACCAGATGCTTGGCGGGAGGATTCACGACGACATCGAGTCGCGGCGAGGGACGGTGCAGGGCCTGGGCCTGCTCGGCATCGAGACCGTTTTCGAAGAGGACAAAGTGCTCGCTCAACGTCGAGACGAGGCTTGTGGTGCCGCCGTGTGGGGCTACCAGATCCATCACGGCCGGGTTCGACCCGACCACGACGGCATCAGCGAGCCATGGCTGTGGCTGAATCGCGAACCTGAAGGTTGGCGCACCGGGCGAGTCATGGGCACGACGCTTCACGGTCTTTTCGAAAGCGACAGTTTCCGGCACGCATTCTTGGCCCAGGCGGCCACCCAGCGCGGCTGTTCCTGCGAGCCGGCGCCTGGTTCTTTCGCCGGTCGCCGCGAGGCACGATTCGATCGGATTGCCGACGCCATTGAGGCGCATGTCGACATCGGCGCGCTCTTCGAGATCATGGGCGTTGACACGTGACCGAACTCGCGCTCTAGGCGTTCTGGGACGCCTGGCCCGTCTTGCGAAGCCGCCAGTAGCTGATCGCGTTCGGAATGACCAAGCAGCACAGCAACACAAAGTTGACCCCGCCGTTGATACCCGGTCGGTAGATCGGCTCGACGAGGTAGTGCGAGATGAAGCCGGTCTCGTACGGAACGTCCCCGGCCTGGCGCAGGAACCACTTCTCCCACACCGTCAGCGGGCAGTCCGAGGCGGTGATGTTGACCACTGCCGCCGCCACGATCGCGCCCACATGCCACTTGACCAGCTTCGGCTTCCGCCATGCCAGGAATCCGCCCACGATGAGAAACACGACATAGGCCAAGTGGGAGCCAGCAACCAGCCGCGCCAACCAGCGAGCAGCCATCGACACGAAGCTACTCGGGCCTCCTGGGGTGTCGCCGTGTGTCGGGTCGCGTCGGATCGAGTCGGCTTCAAGTAGAAACAAGCGCAGGCAGGCGCGTCCCGTCTCGTGGGGCCCGAGGAAGTGCGGAGTCGATGAATGCCCACTAGCGGCACCGTTGCCACGATGATCTCAAGAGTCGAGGGCTTCGACGTGTCATTCGTAGACGACGCCGGAGAGATAGTCGACGATGCGAGACTTGCCCCGTACCCCTACAACCGGGCCGCACGTAACTCCTGGACCGTAACGCAGTGGCGCCAGAAGCGGATCGAGACTGCGTACCTGGATCTGTGGCTCGTGGCGTGGCGCCCCGACGGGGAGGAGGCTCACGGCAATACCCGGCTGGAGACGCTGCGGCGCTTGTACGACGACGACGGAGCGTTGTATTCGAATGGCGACAGGGACGAAATCGATATCGACGACGGCACGGCTTCATCGGCCAACGCCGACGGTGGCGACGGCAAGAGTGTCGCGACTGAGGCCGCAACGGCAACTGGCGGCGATCTCGCGGAAATCGAGCGCACGCTGTGGGCCGCAGCCGACAAGCTCCGCGGCAGCATGGACGCCGCTGAGTACAAGCACGTCGTACTTGGTTTGATCTTCCTGAAATACGTGTCCGATGCGTTCTTGGAGGTGAGGACACAACTCGAAGACGAGATCGATGATGGTGCCGATCCGGACGACGTCGACGAGTACCGCTGGCGCAATGTGTTCTGGGTGCCGCCGCCCGCCCGCTGGGACCGTCTCCAATCCCAGGCGCGTCAGCCGAACATCGGGTCGATCATTGATCGGGCCATGGATGAGCTCGAAGCGTTGAATCCGGTGCTCGTCGGCGTGCTGCCGAAGGACTACGCCCGTCCGGCGCTCGACCAGCAACGTCTCGGGCAGCTCATCGACATGATGGGCAATATCACGGTCGGCGATGCCGCAGCGCGCTCACGCGACGTGCTCGGCAGGGTCTATGAGTACTTCCTGTCGATGTTCGCCGATGCGGAAGGGAAGCGGGGCGGCGAGTTCTACACCCCTCGATGCGTGGTGAAGCTTCTCGTTGAGATGATCGAACCGTTCCAAGGTCGCGTGTACGACCCGTGCTGCGGCTCGTCAGGCATGTTCGTGCAGTCAGTGGAGTTCATCGAAGCGCACGCCACGGGGAACGGAAACGGCGGTTCGCATCCGCGCAGCACCCGCACCGACATCTCGATCTACGGCCAGGAGTCGAACTACACCACCTGGCGGTTGGCACGCATGAACCTGGCGATTCGGGGCATAGAGGGGCGCATCGAGCACGGTGACACGTTTCTCGACGACCGTCACCCCGACCTGCGAGCCGACTACATATTGGCGAACCCACCGTTCAACGTGTCGGACTGGGGCGGTGAGCAATTGGCCGACGACAAGCGCTGGCGATATGGCACGCCTCCACCGGGCAACGCCAACTTCGCCTGGGTGCAGCACATGGCGCATCACCTGGCACCCCGAGGGGTGGCCGGATTCGTGCTGGCGAACGGCTCGATGTCGTCCAGCCAGAAGGCCGAAGCCCAGATTCGACGAGGCCTCATCGAAGCCGGCCTATTGGATGCGATGGTGGCGCTGCCTGGTCAGTTGTTCTATTCGACGGCGATTCCGGCCTGCCTGTGGTTCTTGGCCAAGGATCGCTCCGGCGACGAGCGATTACGCGCCCGGCAAGAGGAGGTGCTCTTCATCGACGCGCGGAAACTGGGGCGCATGGTGGACCGCACCCACCGCGAGTTGACCGACGACGACATCTCCCGCATTGCTGGCACCTACCACGCGTGGCGAACCGGGGACGGCGACAGCGACACGCGGTATGCCGATGTCCCTGGTTACTGCAAGAGCACAACGCTCGACGTGTTGCGCACGCACGACTACGTCCTCACCCCCGGCCGGTACGTTGGCATTGCGCCTCAGGTTGACGACAGCGAACCATTTGCCGAGAAGATGACGCGCCTTGCCACCCAATGGCGCTCCCAGCAGGCCGACGCTGCGGAACTGGATGCGCAAATCGAGGCCAACCTTCGCACCCTAGGTTTCTGATCGAGCGACGGAGGCAGCGGTGACTGATGTAGAGGGCGGGATTGATTACACGAAGTTCCAACTCTCCCTGGTTCGTCTAGAGGAGCAGTACGAACACTTGCGGCGAGACATCGATGGCTTGCCTGACTGGATAGTGGAGGGAGTCAAGGAATCAGTCATACAAAGGTTCGAAACCTGCTACGACACCTGTTGGAAATTGCTCCGCCGGTATCTCTCCATCGAGATGGGAGTTGGTGAGGTTCCAAATGGACCCAGGCCGGTACTTCGTCTTGCCGCCGAGAATAATCTCCTTGGCAATGAGCTGGTTGATTGGCTGAGTTACGCGCAAGCGCGAATCGACACGGCACATGACTACAACGCTGAGAAGGCAGATGCTTGCCTCGCGCTCATGCCAAGGTTCATACAAGATGCAACGAATCTCTATGAAAAGCTAACGGGATTAAGATGGTCAAAAACCAAGCGATAGATCTCGACCCCGAGCATTTGGCTGCTGTCTCGGCGTTGCTCGCAAGATTCGTTCCGGGATACGAAGTGCGTGCCTATGGATCACGAGTCAAGTGGACCACAGGATTGAATTCCGATCTAGACTTGGTAGTGATCGGCGACGAGCATATGAACCCGCTGCAACTCCTTGAGTTACGTGAAGCCTTCGAAGAGTCGTATCTGCCATTCTCTGTGGATGTCTTAGAGTGGTACTCGATTGCCGAGAATTTCCGTGAAGAAATATCTCGAGACCACGTCGTATTGCAGCCGTGTGTACACAATGACGAATGGCGAGATACGACACTGGGGAAATTTGCACCGTTTGTGTATGGAAGATCGCTTCCCGCGCGTTCGCGGGTAGCTGAGGGCACAGTGAAGGTGTATGGCTCAAATGGGGTTGTTGGCAGCCACGATACACCACTAACGGGCGGCCCAACTGTCATTGTGGGCCGCAAAGGAACGGTTGGTGCTGTTCACTATTCGCCGGAACCGTGTTGGCCCATCGACACAACGTTTTATGTTCAAGAAGACGATCCTGATCTAGCCAGGTTCAAGTACCATGCACTCAGCGCGCTTGGTCTAGGAGAAATGAACTCTGACAGTGCCGTTCCGGGCCTAAATAGGGGCGCTGCACATGCTCGCGAGATGCGGGTGCCCGACGAGGCTTCACAGCGGCGCATCGGATCAGTGCTTGGGGCGCTGGATGAGAAGATCGAGTTGAACCGGCAGATGTGCGAGACTCTGGAGGAGATGGCCAGGACACTCTTCACGGCGTGGTTCGTCGATTTCGAGCCCGTCCGAGCCAAGGTGGAAGGCCGCTGGTGTGAAGGCGAATCGTTACCGGGCTTGCCCGCTCATCTGCACCCCCTTTTCCCGGACCACCTCGTCGACTCAGAACTCGGCCAAATCCCTGCCGGTTGGCAGGTCAGACGCCTAGGTGAATTGGCCGATTCAATTCGTGGGCTCTCATACCGGTCAACGGATCTGCGAGAGTCGGATACGGCGCTAGTGTCGCTCAAATCGTTCAAGAGGGGTGGTGGTTATCGATTCGACGGTCTCAAACCTTATGTTGGTCAATACAAACCACAGCAGGTAGTTAACCCGGGCGAGGTCATCATAGCTTGCACAGATGTTACTCAAGACGCGGAGGTAATTGGTCGCCCGGCCGTCGTGCCACCGACGAAGTCGGCCCGAACTCTCGTCGCATCTCTCGATGTCGTGATCTTGCGTCCAAGAGATGGCGCCGATGTGCCGAACGCATATCTCCATCAGTTAGCATGCACGCATTCATTCACGGAATATCTACTTTCCCATACAAGCGGTAGTACTGTGCTTCACCTCGATAAGAAATGCATTGGTGAGTATGAATTGGCTGTTCCTCCGAATCCCGTGATGCAAGTATGTGGTTCCCAACTAACGTTGGTTGTGCAGCGGGTGTTGGATACATCCGCTGAAATTGGGAGTCTCAGCAGCACGAGGGACACTCTGCTGCCTCAGCTCGTCTCCGGTGCCCTCCGCTTGACATGATAGTGGTGAGTACGAATATTGTGAACCTCTATCGATATATCGTCAGGTACGACACGGGTTTTGCTCCGAATCCGTATCACGAGTTCTGCACGATCGCAACGTGCAAGCCCAAGATCAGGAAGGCGGCTCAACCAGGTGATTGGATCATGGGACTTGGCAGTGCGCAAGCCGAACGCGATGGTCAACTGGTTTACGCAATGCGCGTCTCGGAGACGCTGGCCTTCGACGAATACTGGAATGATCCCAGGTTCGCATACAAGAAGCCGAGGCAAGGCTCGAACTACGAGGGCACTTGCGGTGACAATGTGTATCGGTGGCACGACGAGATGGGTGTATGGATTGAAGAGAAGTGTTTTCATTGCGATGACAACCTCGCCGAGGACACCAGCGCAGACCGAGTGCTCATTGGAGCGGAATTTGTCTACTACGGTGGCGCAGCGATTGACTTGCCGGTTGAATTTCTAGCCCGGGGCGAGGACTATTTTTGTCGATTCCGTAACCACCAAGTACACAACCTGCCGACAGATCTCAAGAATGGCGTGATCGAATGGCTCGAATCGCTATGCCGTGACGGTGGCCGCTTAGGTGAGCCCGCGGAACGACGAGAGATCACCGGCTCGGAAGTAGTCAAGCCGACTGTCCACTGTTGACGCTCAAGAAGTGGACACGTCGACTCTTCGCAGAAGATCGCAGACGTTTTAAGAAGCGACTATTGAGAGTCGGGCACCCTGCAGAAACGGTGGCGGATCGCTCGCCAACGGGGCAACGCCGACGATTTCTCCGGCTTCGGCCCGATTGAGGCCTGCTTCAGCGAGTGCACTTACGAGCCGCAACGCCAAGCTGGGTGTCTCTGGAGCCAGTTCGTCGCTCAGAGGTTCTTTGGTTCGCCAACCGCGTTTGCTGAGCGCTTTGTAGAGCGAGGTCCGCTTCGCGGGGGAGAGCGTGCCCAATCGATGTGCGCGCTCGATGAGTGCTTGCATGGAGACTCCCCATTGACGCTTGAGCAGGTGGAGCCGCCCGAGGTCGAGGTTGCGCAGATCCGGCCGGATGACCGTAGCCGGCATCAAGAACTCTGCTGCGAAGGCGTTCGCTTCATCCTCCGGATCATTCCCCAGCTCCCCACTGTGCAGGCAGATGTGCCCCAGTTCGTGCGCGAGTGTGAGTCGCAGCCGGTCCGTCGGTGCTCGTTCGTTGACCAGCATGACCGGGTAGTCGTGTGACCACTGCGACAACCCGTCCACGCGACTTCCGCCTGACATCTCACCAAAGTCCTCAGCAACGATCAGGCAGCCAGCGGATTCGAGCCAACCTGTCAGTCCACGTACCGGGCCGGAAGGCATACGCCATTGCATACGCACCATTCGGGCTGCCTCATCCGGCGAGTACTCCAGCGGGTCAAACCTCGGAAGCCCAAGCCGGGGCACCATCTCGACGGCATCCGTGATGGCTTCCAGGTGCTGTCGGTACACGTTCAACTTGGCTTCTAGCCGACGCCAGACGGTCGGCTTCGCAGTCGCTCGACGACGCATGTGCACGTCGATCATGAATGCTCCCTCAGTTCGCTCGGACCGCTGTAGGAAGGCGGCGGTGACACCGAGGGCATCAGCGAGATCGGCGACCGCGGCCGCATCAGGCATCCGCAACTCGTTCTCGTACCGGGACAGCGCTGCTTGAGTGATCCCGGCGACGTGTGACAGTTCCTCTTGTGTCAGGCCTTTTGCCCGCCGGAGCGTGACGATTGCCTCGCCCAAGCTCACTGTTCTCGGGACCTCGGATCCTCGCGTCGAAGACGCTCGAGCCGTGCTCGTACCTGGGTGTCCTCAAGGTCATCGCGAGGCGGCAGCGGCGTCACGGAAGTACCGGCCCCAGTCTCGGGCAGCTCATGGACCCATAGCACGTCGTCCCGTCCGTCCCTCATGGACACCACCGCAGGCCCGATTTCCGAGCTCTCGCCGATCCACACGTATCCACTGATGAGGTTGATCTGCTCAAGCCCTTCGAGCACGAGCTGCTCGGGGGCTTGACTCATGAAATCCATCGCAGTTTGCGTGGGGTAGCTGGCGACTTGCGCGGGCGGGTGGTGGCGCTTCACCCTGATGCGGTAGCGGTCTCCAGACACTATTTCTCTCGTCGTTCCATGTTCGACGAGAAAAACGGAATCGGCATCGCCCAAGAGCGCGCACACTTGGTACCAGAGACGGTCGTGGATCCAGTTGGCCAGTCCTCGCGCGCTTGCTTGGGCCACAAACTCTGGCAACGCCGACAGGTAACGCTGAAAGTCCGCGCGGGTGTTTGCGACGCTCGAAGCAAGGGCCTCAAGCAGTTTGTCGCCGAGTTCGTCGAGGACCCTTGCCTTGTCACGGATTCCGGTCATCCAGCGTCTCCCAACGTGGTGGCACAACGCGGCGATTTCATACCAAAAAATATACCACCTCCCGGAGGTGTGCAGAGTCATGCGGCTGTTCGATGGATTTCTCGCCGCACGTTGGTCTCGGAGCGGTGCGCGGAAGGAGTTGCCTAGGCTCCCAACAGCACTAGTCCGCGTCGCTTGACGACACGACGGTGAAGGCTCAGGCCGCGCCGGGACTCAGTAACTCTCTGGTTTGGCAGCGATGGGGATGGCGTGACGGGTCTGGATGAATCTGCAGTCGAGCAGCTGGCGCTGCAGTGGCTTCGAGACCTTGGATGGGCCGTGGTCGGGGGTCCGGATCTGCTGGGCGATGCGGGTGCTGCGGAGCGCACAGACCACGGCGAGGTGGTCTTGGCCGGGCGAGTTCGGTCGGCGCTAGAGCGACTGAGTCCGGAGCTGCCGGGCGATGCGGTCGCCGATGCGTACCGGGAGCTGACGCACGCTCAAGGCTCGACGCCGGAGGGTCGTAACCGCGCGTTCCACCGAATGTTGGTGGGTGGAGTCACTGTTGAGTACCGCACCGCGGACGGAGGCATTCGGGGAGCTCAAGCCCGGGTGATCGACTTCGATCGACCCACCGACAACGACTGGTTGGCCGTCAACCAACTCACCGTGACCGAGGGGGAGCACCGACGGCGCCTCGACATCGTCCTCTACGTCAATGGGTTGCCGCTCGGAATCATCGAACTCAAGAGCCCAACCGACCCCGATGCGACGGTGTGGTTGGCATGGCAACAACTCCAGACCTACAAGGCTGAGCTGTCAACTCTCTTCGCACTGAATGCGGCTCTCGTCGTATCTGATGGCATAGAGGCGCGCATTGGAACTCTCACTTCAGGGCGTGAATGGTTCAAGGCGTGGCGCACCGTTGACGGTGACGAGGTCGCCGATACCGGTTCGCCTCAGCTCGACGTCCTCCTGCGCGGAGCGTGCGCGCCTGCCCGGTTCCTATCGCTGGTGCGCGACTTCATCGTCTTCGACGACGACGGCAGTGGCACGCTGGTGAAGAAGATGGCGGGATACCACCAGTACCACGCCGTCGACGTCGCAGTTGCTGAGACCTTGCGCGCCGCTGGCGTGCGGCACGACGGCGCTTTGCCGACGCCCGCCCGTCCGGCGCGAAGCGAAGCATCAAGCGCCGGAGACCGCCGCATCGGCGTGGTGTGGCACACGCAGGGCTCGGGCAAGAGCCTGACGATGGCGTTTTACGCCGGTCGCATCATTCGAGAACCGGCCATGGCCAATCCCACACTTGTCGTGCTGACCGACCGCAACGACCTCGACGACCAGTTGTTCGCGACTTTCTCGCGATGCTCAGATCTTCTGCGCCAACCGCCTGTGCAAGCCGAGAGCCGCGCCGACTTACGCAGCCGATTGGCGGTCGCTTCGGGCGGAGTCGTGTTCACGACCATCCAGAAGTTCTTCCCGGAAGAACAAGGCGACCGGCATCCCGTGCTCTCAGACCGGCGAAACATCGTGGTGATCGCCGATGAGGCACACCGGAGCCAGTACGACTTCATCGACGGCTTCGCGCGTCACATGCGTGATGCCCTGCCCAACGCCTCCTTCATCGGCTTCACGGGAACGCCAATCGAGCAGGTGGACGCGAATACGCGTGCAGTGTTCGGCGACTACATCAGCGTCTACGACATTCAGCGCTCCGTTGAGGACCAAGCCACTGTCCCGATCTACTACGAGAGCCGACTGGCCGAGCTAGGAGCCTGAGGTGTGTCTGAGTCTTCCGCGGAGATCGGCTGAGAAATGAACCAAGTCATGCTGTGTTCTCGGGGTTGTTGGTGGTGGTCCGGCGGTTGTGGTCGAGCCGTCGTGTGCGGGCTCGTTGGAGGCCTTGCCGGCGGGCCTCGCGGATCGGTTCTCCTCGTTGGTGGTGTTCGTCGTCGGGGGTGACGTAGCCGAGCGCTTCGTGCAGCCGGACTTCGTTGTAGTCGATCCGGATGCGTGCCAGCTCTGTGTCGAGCAACGCCGGGTCGGTGATCTCGTCGAGGTGGGGCCATTCGTGCTTGATGTGCCCGAAGAAACTCTCGATCCAGGCTTGGTCGGTGGGGGTGTGGGGTCGGCCGTGGTGTTGGGCGATGGCCATCATCGCCATGTAGGCGCGGGTGTCGTGGCTGGTCATGGCCGGGCCGTTGTCGGACACGGCGAGCAGGATCGGCCGGTCGGGGTCGTCGATGTCGAGATCGAGGCGGTCGTCGGTGAGCAGCTCGTCGAGATCTTGGGCTAGCAGCGCCTGGTCGAAGATGACGCGCACTTGGGTGGAGGTCTCCTCGGTCGAGACCAGGGTGGTGATCCAGTAGCGGGAGACCATGTCGACGATGGCGAACACGCAGCGCCGGGCCCGCCCGAAGTGGGTGACGTCCCAGATCCAGATCCTGTTCGGTTCCCAGACCAGCCAGTGGGGCCACGGCGTCTTGGGCCGCCGTGGTGTCGGCGGCTGTTCGGGCAGCACAAGCCCGTGGGCAGCCAGAACGCGCCGAAACGTCGAGGGGGCCACCCACACCCGGCCCACATAGGAACCGCGGTGGGCGAGCTTGCGGTGCGACCGGTCGACCGGTCCCCACTCTTCAGCGACAGCGAGGACCTCCGCGACTTCGTCGGCCAGCACCGCATGCACCGGCGCGCCGCCCGGGGCGAGGTCGCTGAGCGTGCCCAGCTCGCGTCGGCGGGCCCGCCAGCGGTGCACCCGGTCGTCGGAGACCTGCCACACACCGGTGGCCCATGTGTGCCAGAACCCGGCGGCAACGGCGTCGTCGACGGTGTTGAGGACCAGCTCTTTGGCCTCGGCGGGGACTCTCGCCGGGACCGGTCCGTTCAGTCCCAGCCGGATTTTCCCCGGACAATGGCCAACTCGATCGCTTGGACCTTGATCGCCTCGGTGAGCTGACCGATCTCTGCCCGGGCCGCTTCGAGCTCCCAGTTCCGTTCGGTGGCCGGGCGACCCGGTTTGCGGGCCAGCGCAGCCAGCGCCGCGTCCTTCACCGTCCGGCGGATGGAGATGATCGTCGACACATCGACCCCCCACTTCCGGGCGGCGTCGGCCTGGGTGATCTCTCCGCCCGCGACCTGCAAGTAGATCTCCCACTTCGTCTCCGCGGACAGCTTCTTCGGTCGACGCCGACCCTCGCTGACAGTCATCTGATGCTCCTTCACGCGTCAGCGAGAACACGATCAGACTTGGTTCATTCCTCGGTGGACCCTCCGCGGCAAAGTCAGACGCACAACAAGCCTGCTGATTTATTGGGGCGGATTTCCGCGTGTTGGGGGTGTGCGCGCGGGAGAATGTGTGCATGCAGGGTTCGTGCCGTTTGGATCGTGAGCTTTTGGATGCGCGGGCGTTGTGCGGGCATCTGGTGGGCGTGGGCTCGGTGCATGCGTTCTTGGCTGAGCATCGCAGTCGTCTGTTTCCTGACGGGTTGTTCGCTGATTTGTTCGGGTCGCGTCGGGGGCGTCCGTCGGTGCCTGGCGAGGTGGTCGCGGTGGTGATGGTGCTCCAGGCGCTCGAGGGCTTGTCGGATCGGCAGGCGTGCCGGCGTTTGGCGACTGATATCGCGTGGAAGGCTGCTGCGGGTCTGGCGTTGACTGATGAGGCGTTCCATCACACGGTGCTGACGTTGTGGCGCAATCGGCTGCGTGCGAGCGGTGATCCTGATCGGGTGTTCCGGGTGGTGAGCGAGTTGATCGCTGAGTGCGGCGCGGTAGCGAAGAGCCATCGGCGGGTGCTCGATTCCACGGTTCTTGATGACGCTGTGGCCCGTCAGGACACCGTCACGATGCTGGTGAACCAGATCCGGCGGGTCCGCAAGCTCCACGGCGGGCTCGCCGATGTGTGGGTGCGCGAACGCAATCTCGACACCGGCGGGGCGGTGGTGGACTGGGGCGATCCCGGCGACGTGGAACGGCTCGTGAGCGAGCTCGTCGACGACGCACTGGAGCTGATCGGCACAGCAGAAGATCTCGAATTGGACGACGCTCAGGGCGACGCGGTGGCGTTGCTGGCGCTGGTGGCGGGCCAAGACGTGGAGCCCGGCGACGGTCCGGGGCGGTGGCGCATCGCGCGGCGCACCGCGCCGGGGCGAGTGATCTCGGTGGTGGATCCCGAGTCGCGTCATGTGCATAAGTCGCGCAGCGTCTACCGGGACGGCTACAAGGCCCACATCGCGGCGGAGCCCGACACGGGTCTGATCACCGCAGTGGACCTCACCGCGGGCGATGTCGGCGACGCGCGGGCCGCGCCCGGCCTGATCGCCGACGAGGCGGCGGGCACCGAGGTGTACGGCGACAGCGCGTATGGCACCGGGGATCTGCGCGCTCATCTCGCCGAACGCGAGATGACCGCTGTGATCAAGCCGCCGCCGATCCAGACCGCGGTCGACGGCGGGTACAGCATCGACGACTTCGACATCGACATCGACGCCGGCACCGTGACCTGCCCTGAAGGCATCACCGTGACGATCAGCCCCACCGACACCGCCCGCTTCGGCCGCCGCTGCCGCACATGCCCGGTGCGAGCACGCTGCACCACCGCCAAAGACGGGCGCACCATCAAAATCCACCCCCACCACCAGCTCCTCAAAGCAGCCCGCAAACTGGCCCGCACCGACTGCTTCGACCATGACTACCGCCGCCGGCGGCCCATGGCAGAGCGCTCCATCGCGTGGCTCGTGCGCAACAACCGAAGATGCCCCTACCGAGGCATCCACAAAAACCGGCAATGGCTCACCACCCGCGCCGCAGCAGTCAACCTCAAACGACTCACCAACCTCGGACTCACACACAACGGCCGCCACTGGGCCATCAACTGACCCCCACCACAAAACACCGCCAACAACCCACCGCGACACCCAAACCCAACCCGAACCCCACACACACGACCCCGAACAGCCACCGCCACACCGCCAACCACCCCTCGGACCGTCACAACACGCCCGACACAAACACTTTCAGACAGGCCCCCACCCACCCAGACCCGACTTGCTCAGCAGGCTCCTAGGCCTCGACCCGGACGCGCAACCGAGCATTGACGAGGACTTCGAGGAGGCAACCGAGGGCGAGGAGCTTGAGAGAACCGAGAAGCTGAAGACGAAGTGGGCAGCACTCGAAGCTGTGGTCGGCACGCCGAGCCGTATAGCCCTCGTGGCGGCCGACATTGTTGAGCACTTCGAGGATCGTCTCGATGCCATTGACGGCAAGGCGATGGTGGTGTGCATGAGCCGGCGGATTTGCGTCGAGCTGTACGAAGCACTGGTGCGGCTGCGACCGGACTGGCACGACGGCGATGACGCCAGCGGAGCAATCAAGGTTGTCATGACAGGCTCGGCGTCGGATCCAGAGCACTGGCAGCATCACATCCGGAGCAAGGCCGGTCGCGAGACGCTCGCGAACCGGTTTCGAGATCCCGAAGATTCGATGCGCATCGTTCTCGTACGCGACATGTGGCTCACCGGCTTCGACGCACCGAGCCTGCACACGATGTACGTCGACAAGCCCATGCGCGGCCACGGACTGATGCAGGCCATTGCGCGCGTCAACAGGGTGTTCCGCGACAAGCCCGGCGGTCTCGTCGTTGACTATCTGGGCCTCGCACACGAGTTGCGCCGGGCTCTTCGGACCTACACGCAGAGTGGTGGAAAGGGCGATGCAGTCCTCGATCGCAGCCAGGCAGTAGCCGTCATGCTCGAGAAGCACGACGTTTGCTGCGGCTTGATGCATGGCTTCGACTGGTCGAAATGGCTGGATGGCGTCCCAGCGGATCGTCTCGCTCTGCTGCTGCCCGCCCAAGACCATGTCCTCGCACAAGAGGATGGCAAGGATCGCTACACCCGGGCCGTCCGCGAGCTGTCGCAGGCGTTCGCGCTCGCAGTGCCCGATGAAGCAGCCATCGCAATCCGAGACGACATCGGGTTCTTCCAGGCCGTGCGCAGCCGGCTGATGCAGCGGTCTCCGGACGAAGAGCGGAGCCAAGACGATCTTGACCACGCCGTTCGCCAGATCATTTCTCGAGCGGTTTCATCGGGCGAGGTCACCGACATATTTGAGGCCGCCGGACTTCAGAAGCCCGACATCTCGATCCTTTCCGAGGAGTTCTTGGCCGAGGTTCGCAACATGCCGCATCGCAACCTCGCAGTCGAGTTGCTCCAGAAACTCCTGCAAGGTGAAGTCCGCCGACGCCAGCGCCGCAACGTCATCCAGGGTCGCTCCTTCGCTGCAATGCTCGCCGAGACCATTCGTCGCTACCAGAACCGCAGCATCGAGGCCGCGCAAATCATCGAAGAACTCATCGAGCTGGCGCGCGAACTTCGCAAAGCGGACGAGCGCGGCGAGCAACTCGGCCTCACCGATGACGAACTGGCGTTCTACGACGCCCTCGAAACGAACGACAGCGCCGTTGCGGTTCTGGGCAATGACACTCTCCAGGCGATTGCACGCGAACTAGTGGAGTCCGTCCGAAACAGCGTCACCATCGACTGGACACTGCGGGAAAACGTCCGCGCAGGTATCCGCATCAAGGTCAAGCGAATCCTGAGACGGCACGGGTACCCGCCCGACAGGCAAGAACGGGCAACTCAGACCGTCCTGGAACAGGCTGAAGCGCTTTCCGCCGACTGGGCGGTGGCCTGAACCAGCGTCACACTTCTGTGAATCGGGCGCTTGACAACAATGGTCCTATCCGCGAACTTGCGGAGCATGGCGACGTACGAGAGCTACAAGGGCCTAACGCTCCCCGAAGCGTTGCTGCAGCTCGTTGAACACCATGGCAACCCCCAAACACGGCATCTGAGTCAAGACGAGGTAACGCTGCTGGAGCGGGCCGCCGACTGGATGGACCGCAATGGGTGCATGGTGGTCGTGTCGCCATAACGTGCCAAGGTGGCAGCGAACTGAGCTTGAATACACGCATCGCTCTCGCTTCCATGAATTCTGGGTGGCAGCAGCGGCGCGGTGTTCAAACGGGTTTCGCCTGGCGGCGGCGGGAGGTCCCAGTCGAAGATGCACCAACATGGAGGCATGGCGCGCGCCCCAGCGTTGGACCCGATGCGGATGTTGCGGAATATTGAACCCAGCGGTCAGGCAAGCAAGCTCGACACCAGCAAGCGGGGCTTCTGGCCGCCACTGCGTGACCGCAACCTGCAAGGCCGGTTGTTTGGAATGGTCCGTTTGGATAGCGGCAGTGCCCGCGAGATGCACCTCCCTGGCGACCAAATGCTGCCAGTGCTGACGGAAACACTTGAGTCGTCCCCGATTGCGACGATAATATGGCGACTCTCGCACTCGCCGAAGGAACAATGTGCATCGTGCAGATGGGCGTATTGCACCGGATCCTCGTGACCAAGCCAGGACGGGCTGCTGTTAGGCGACCCCCGATCGACGCGGCGTACGCTAAGCGCAGCGTTGAGCCACGCAACACCAGTACAGCGACCTACCGAGCGTACAAGAACACGCCGAGTTCGCGAGCTCTCTCGGCGACAGCTCCGATCTCGCCTTCAAATAGGTCAAGTTGACAGCTTTATCAAGCCTCGACACCTACAATGGGAAGAGGCACCCAATCAATTCATGCGATGTAGACCCGACAGGCGAAAATACGGATAAGTTAGGGGCTTATATCGGGTGTTAGCCGTTTGTTTGTGAGGATCTCGGTAGCCGCTGGTGCGGTTGGGCTGGTTTCCCTCCGGCCCGGTCCTCTTTCGACGGCGAAGTCCCGCGCCGCCGGTTTGGTGTCCTGGTTGGCTGTGAGGGCTTGCCAGGAGAGTTCTTTCACGTTGCGGGCTGCGAGAGTGTCGGCGTTGCCGACGATCCCGCAGTCTTTGCACCAGTAGCTGGATTGGCTTTCTCTGGCTACTAGCGCACCGCATCGGTGGCAGAACATCGACGTGCCCGCGGCAGGGACGCGTATCACAAGGATTCCGCGTTTGACGCCGGCGCGTTCGAGGGTGGTGCGGATCCCGCCGAAGCGGGCGTCCGACAGTGCCCGGTTCAGGCCGCGTTTCGCGGCCACTCCTTTGCCGGGGTGTTCTTTGGTGCCTGCTGCTGAGGCGAGCATCCCGACGGTGTTGGTTCTCTCGACCCCGACCACGGACACACCCGGCGTGGACACGATCTCAGCAGCGATCTGGCCGGCGCTGTTGTCGCGCCGGTTCGTGCGCTTGGCGTGCAGGCCGCGCAGCTGCCGCGACAGCGTCCGCCAGCGACGCGACCCGTGATCGCAACGCGAGCGTTGCTGTTGCAGTTCCCGGATCTGTGTGTTGAGATCGGTTTCGTCGGCCATGTTCAGCATCCGACCGTCCGACAGCGCCATATGCTCCACCACCCCGGCATCAGCGCCGATCACCTCATCACGTGACTGGGGGGCTTGCACCGGTTCGGGATCGGTGCGGCGCAGCTGCACATGCATCACATATTTGCGATGCTGCGGGCGGGTGCGGACAGTGACTTTGCGGGTGGTGTCCACGATCTGTATCGCGCCGGTCCATTCGTGGCCCTCAGGCGGACGCCACCCGGGGTCAGCGAGCCGCAGCCGTTTGCCGCCCGGCAGCCGCACCGACCCGTCTGCGCCGAGGATCACTCCTCCGCGGTACACCAACGCAGCAGCGTTCGCGGGTTCGCTTTCGAACCGTTTGCGGGACCGGAACAGGCGACCGGTGCCCTGCTTGTTGTGCCGGTCTTGTCGCTGGCGGGCTTTGGCCAGCCTCGTCTCGCAATAACGGACCTCGCCGGCTGCGGTCTTGCGCAGCTTCCCTTTCGAGTTCACCGCCCCGCGCACCGCCGAAGCTGACCGGTGCTCACCTGCAGCGTCGAGCTCTGCTGCCGCGAGCCGCACTGCCCAGAACACCACACTGCGCTCCAGACGGCCACGGGCCTTGTCCCATTTGAGGACAGCGTCGCGGCCCGCTTCGATCCCCGGACGCTGCAACGCAACCGGCACCTCGCCTGGCATACGGCCGCTCGCACGGTCCGCTGTCAACAGTTTGTGAAGATCGAACTTCGACGGCACCCGGTTGCCTGACTCGACCGCTTCGAGACACAAACCCACACCGCGATTGAACGCCTGACGCTGCTCACCCAGCAACAACCAGATGCTCAGCCGATCCCTCCGACCGCTCAACCGCACCGGCACACGCACCGTCACATACGACACCACCCGAACATAAACAGCACCCCCACCCGGTGGAACGGCTAACACCCGATATAAGCCCCATAAGTTAGGACTAGAATGCCCTTTTGACTAGCGTGTATTTCACGACCGATCCAAATTGAGCTGATCGCGCGCCGGGAGGCGTAGCATTCCGGATTGGCTTGACTCAAGTACGGCGTACACTTGGGTTCATGGTCGGAAGAAATGGATGTGTAGACGAATTACTCGCCTTCCAAGTCTTTGTTGGCGCTGTCGATTCCAATGTCGAGGAGCGCGCATCCACACGTGCAGCTAATATGAGGCAGTATGAACACATGCTGTGAAGCAACTCCTAACGCAAGTGCCGCAAGTGAGAACCAGCTAGCGCGCGCTCGAAGACAGGTAGGCACCTTGCTCCGCAATGGACAGCCGTCTTTTTTGCTTGGTGCCGGATGCAGCGTTTCGGCGGGCTTGCCGCTCGTCAACGAATTGGCGGGTCAAGTTCTTGAAGACGCCGAGGTACGCGATCCTACTAAGATTGCGCTTCAAGCTGTTATCCAAGAATTTGAATCTGACACCGACGAGCGATCTGCACACATCGAAGACTATCTGAGCGAGCTTGTCGACCTCAGATCGATCGCGACGCGGCGCCAAACTAGAGGCAATTCGGGTGCGAGCGTCGGTATCGGCTCTAAGGGCTATAATGCGTCGTCACTCGCAGATATCATCGAAGACATCAGCCACGCGATCGTCCGTTCGGTTGATGTAAACCTGACCGAAGACAAACTCGACGTACACCGACTGTTCGTTAGGACGATACACCAGCCTATTCGAGACGGCCGGTCGGAGCGGGCTAAGCCCGTGAGCTATATCGTTCTAAACTACGACACGCTTATTGAAACCTCCTTGGCCTACAAGCGAATAAAATATGCCGATGGACTCGACGGAGGTACGATTGCCTGGTGGGACCTAGAAGTCTTCCGGCAACCAAGCCTAAAGGCCCGAGTCTACAAGATACACGGATCTATCGATTGGCGCGAATCAGTTGATGACCCACTTCGATTTCCAAGACGCACACTAACGTCGACTACTTCAGAACCTAACAACAATGGCCGCGTCATGATATGGCCTGCTGAGACTAAGTATCGAGAAACCCGGCAAGATCCATTTGCTCAACTCGCCGAACAAGCGTGGTTCTCTTTACGTCAGGCGTCGAACGCGCCTTCTTTGTTGTTGACATGTGGCTATTCGTTTGGCGATGCACATATCAACGAGGAAATCACACGCTGTCTAAGGGAAATTCCGGATTTGACTCTCATCGTTCTCATTGGCGCTTGTTGCCCGGCCCGTGTACCAGAACTCGCGAAGTGGCAGGACGACCCAGTGTTGGGACCTAGGATCTTGATCTATTCTCAGCATGGCTTCTACCATACGCCAGAGTCATTTGTCTCGAATGCTCCGCTCGATTGGTGGAAATTCGAGAACCTTGCATCACTGATCGAGGAGGCATAATGTCAGGTCTAGCTTCGTCCCATATGCACATTAAACTACTTGCCATCGGAAAAGTGATTGAAGTTCGAGGGAGTCAGATTGTAGCAGAACTAGATCTGGATATCATCGAACTATCTCGCGTATACGAAGGCGAAGTATATGATATCGGCCAATTTGGCTCAATCCTAAGAATTCATTTTGGCCGAAAAACGATATTCGCAATGGTCAACCGGCTTCGAATGAAGGCCGAATATGAAATGGAGCGAATAGGTCGATCGGATGCGCAACCGGACCAAAGAGTGCTCGAGGCCGATCTCATCGGCGAAGGGCGCTACATATCGACGGCATCAGCGCAGGGGCAACCAATCCTTAGATTCGAGCGAGGTATTTCGACATATCCGCTGCCATTGCAAACAGTATACCTTACTCCTAAAGACGAACTTCGAGCAATCTACACGGGCGAACATGCCTCACCAATTGAAATCGGGACCTACGTTGGCGCAGAAGACTCACCTTGCCTACTTGATTTGAGCGAGCTTGTTGGCAAGCACGCCGCCATTTTGGGAAGTACCGGCACAGGAAGATCGGCTTGCGTAGCCGCCCTTCTTAAGGGAATAATGGAGTTAGGTGAAGGTGGAGACAAGGACACGTGGAGACCTACTGTAATTGTCTTAGATCCCCATAACGAGTACGCGAGGGCTTTCCCGCAAGGGTGTGTTTTATCCCCGGATGATGGGACGTTGTCGCTCCCGTACTGGCTGATGAGCCTGCAAGAAACTGTGGAACTACTGACGGGTCGCACGGAACAGGCAGCCACAGCACAAGCGAGTATTATTAAGGATGCCCTAGCTGCAGGCAAGCATGTAACGTCACAGGATGACGAAGAGACGGCTGGCGAGATCACTGTTGATTCTCCGATACCTTACAATCTGGATGCATTCACTGAGCACATTGAGAGTGAGAAACCCGGAACCAAGACTGGCCAGGGCCCATATAATTCGGTCCTCGAAAAATTGCGGATTCTTCGCGAAGACGTGCGCATGTCCTTCATGATGTCACCTGAGTCCGGTGCAAACGAACCTGCTGGCACCGATCATGTCGATGCTTTGGTGTCTATCATGCGATCTCTGCTGGGCGATGGCCGAGGCCCAAGTATTGTGGACTTGTCAGGAGTGCCCAGCGAAGTTGCCGGTATACTCACCGGTACCATTGCGCGATTGCTTTTCTCGTGGCGGCTTTGGCAGTCGAGTGAGGAGCGTGAGCGTAACCCTATCCTTCTAGTCTGCGAAGAGGCCCATTTGTATGTGCCAAACAGAGGCAATGCCCAGTTCGCAGAAGCACAGCAAGCCGTTCGTCGGGTAGTGCGCGAAGGTCGCAAGTATGGGCTTAGCCTGATCGTTGTTTCCCAAAGACCAAGTGAAATAGACGAAGCAGTATTGTCTCAATGTAACTCGTGGATTGTTTTGCGAATTGGGAACGACAATGATCGCGAGAGAGTTCGTGCTGCGCTTCCGGAGTCGATGGCGGGATTGGCGTCGGTCTTGTCGTCGCTTCGACGTCAAGAGGCGGTCGTACTTGGGCAGGCGACTACCCTTCCTGCGCGGATCCGGATTCGAACGCTGGCGCCCTCTGAATTGCCGCTTTCGCACGACATCGACTACCTGGAAGGTTGGAGTCATGGAAACGCCGATCCCGCGGTGATGAGGAGAATCGCCCGGCGTTGGCAGACTCAAGGTAGGGACGCGCAGCCTCTAGCTACTGGCGAACTGCCCTGAGCCAAGAGGCTGCTTGGTGTGTGCGATGCCGGTTTCTTAGGCGGATGTTCGGGACGACACTTAGATTCCTCATAAGTGGACTCGTGCAGCGTCCTCTCGACACCGACCATCGCCGCGACGCTACTGGCGCATGCTCTCGCTCCTCATAGCTGGCTGAAGCAGCGTCGGTGAGTGCGGTCGGGGCGCGAGAAGGCAGACTTACCGAATGGGCACGGCGATGATGACCGACCTGTACGAGCTGACCATGCTCGATGCGGCTTTGCAGTCGGGGGTTGCGTCACGGCGCGCGTGCTTCGAAGTATTCGCCCGGCGACTTCCGCCAGGCCGTGGCTACGGCGTCGTGGCGGGCCCGGGGCGCCTGGCCAAGCTACTGGCCGACTACCGATTCGAGGCCGAGGACCTGGCGTACTTGGCGGGCCTTGGCCGGTTCAGTGACGACCTGCTCGAACACCTCGCGACGTTCCGTTTCGATGGCGACGTCTGGAGCTACCGAGAGGGCGACTTCTACGTGCCCGGCAGCCCGGTGCTGCGGGTGGATGCCTCATTCGGTGCCGCGTTGCTGGTGGAGACGCTGGTGCTGTCGGTGCTGAACCACGACTGTGCTGTGGCCTCTGCAGCAGCCCGGATGCACGATGCCGCGGTCGGACGTCACCTCATCGAGATGGGTGGTCGCCGTACGCACGAGCTGGCGGCGGTCGCAGCTGCACGCGCCGCCTGGCTGGTCGGCTTCGACGCCACATCCAATCTGTTGGCCGGCACGCAATACGGCATCCCGACCGCGGGCACCGCCGCGCACGCCTTCACACTCGCGCACCACGACGAGGAAGCCGCATTCGATGCGCAGATGCGCGCCCACGGACTCGAGACAACGCTGCTCATCGACACCTATGACCTGCGCACAGGCCTCGAACGTGGGCTGTCTGCGGCGAAACGGCTCGGCGGGGTGCCCGGCGCAGTCCGCATCGACTCGGGCGACCTGACAGTGGAAGTGCCGCGGGTCCGTCAGTGGCTCGACGATGCCGGCGCCGAAGCGACCCGCATCGTGGTCTCGGGCGACCTCGACGAGTACCGCATCGACGACCTGGCCGAGCTTGCGGTGGATGGATACGGCGTCGGCACGCAGCTCGTCGTGGGCTCGGGTCACGCCACCGCAGGCATGGTGTACAAGGCAGTGGCAGTGGCCCGCCATTCCGGCACGTTCGAGCCGGTTGTCCCGGTTCACAAGGAATCCGAAGGCAAGGCCACTCGTGGCGGCGTCGTGCGGCCGTACCGGGTTCTGTCGGACGGATTTGCGACCGCCGAAGTGCTGGTCGAACGCGATCGGCCGGGTCCACCCGACAGCCGTCCGCTGCACGTGCCCCTCGTACGCGCCGGACGCGCCGTCTACCCCTACACGCTGGGCCAGGACCGCCGATTCCACCAGCGCGTCCGCGCCGAATTGCCGGAACCGATGCGGCGGCTCGACGGAGCGCCTCAATTCGAAGCTGAGGTTGCGGCCGATCCGGATGTGACCTGAGTCGAGGCCAGTCTTGCTCAGCCTGCCAGTTTGGCCCCGGTGATGAGCCGGGTGAGTGCTAGGCGCCGGGCTGCGGAACGAGGCGCAGGTACGGCAGCGGCGATTCCCACCCGTCGGGGTACTTCTCGGCGGCAGCCTCATTCGACACTGCGGGCACGATGATGACGTTGTCGCCCTGCTGCCAGTTGGCGGGAGTTGCGACCTGCTCGGCGGCCGTCAGCTGGCACGAGTCGAGGAGCCGCAGGATCTCAGCGAAGTTGCGACCGGTGGTCATCGGGTACGTCAGCGATGCCTTGATCGTCTTGTCCGGCCCGATGATGAACACGGTGCGAGCGGTGGCGTTCTGTGCAGGGGTGCGACCCTGCGACGTGGCCCCGGCGTCGGCGGGCAGCATGTCGTAGAGCTTCACGACATTCAGCTCGGGATCGCCGATCAGCGGGTAGTTGACCTCGTGGCCGGTGGCCGAAGCGATGTCGGCCTTCCAATTCGCGTGGTCGCTCACGCCATCGACGCTGATGCCGATGATCTTGCAACTGCGGGCGACGAACTCGTCTTTGAGTGCGGCGACCGCGCCCAACTCGGTCGTGCAGACCGGCGTGAAGTCCTTCGGGTGTGAGAACAGCAGCGCCCAGCCGTCGCCGATCCAGTCGTGGAAGCTGATCTCGCCTTCGGTGGTGTTGGCAGTGAAGTCAGGTGCAGTGTCGTTGAGGCGAAGTGCCATGGAAGTCCTCCAGTGGGCGGTGCCGTGCGTGGAAGTGCACGGGCGTCGCAGCACAGGTTAGCGCCAATCAGTGACAAATCCGACTGGATTAGTCAGGAATTGGCAGATGATGTGGCGGCAGGCCCGGACTGGACTGTTGGGAGCCGCTCAGCAGCAATCGCGAACCGGGGTGCCGTCGGCGCGGTGGTAGTGGATCGTGCCCAGCTCGTTGAGCGCCCGGTTGCCGGTTGGAGCGCTGTCGGTGGCGAACACGCCGGCTGCGGCGCCGAGCTCGAGTGCCCGGTCGACGTTCACGACGCGGGGTCCACTGCGGCGAACAACCGCCGTCGCCACTGCCTCGGCGTCGATGACATGTTCTCGGTCGCCGTCGAAGGACAGCACGGCAGGGCCCCGCAGCTCGACCGGTGTCTCAAAGCCGACGCAGTAGTGCTCCAGCACCGGCACCGTGCGATACAGACCCGGCGCGAGAGGCGCCCGCATCGGACGCCCCCCTGGGCCGCACTCGACGATGACCGCGGCGTCCTCATCGGGTCCGCACGGGTGCAGCAGCCCTGCCAGCGAGCTGAGGCCGATGCTTGCTGGGTGCGAGCGTGACACAAGCACTTGGCGCAGCAGGTTGCCGTCGGCTGGCATTCGGTTTCCGACGAAGTCGTCGGCGAGGGTGACGGCGTCGATGAGCGCAATGTCGGTCGATCCGTCCGCAAGGCGGACTTCGATCATCTTCGAGCGGGGTGCGCAGGCGTCGGCGTCGACGATTCCGCACGCCACGAGGCCTGCGGCCGCACCTGCCACGGTCGGTTCAGTCAGGCTGGGGAACACGTTGTTCGTGCCGGTTGACATCGGCACGAGGGTGGCTTCGGGCCACACCTTCGCGACCGTGCGGTTGGTGCCGTCGCCGCCGAGAGTGATCAGCGAGCCGACCTCGCGCAGGCGCATGGCCTCGACGGCGCGCACCGTGTCCGCCGGCGACACGGTTGCGGCGACATCCACGATCTCGATGTCGGCCTCGATACGCAGGTCGGTGAGTGCCCCAGTCGCGATGCCGAACGGCTCGGCCATCGCCACGATGCGCGTCGCACCCGCAGTGACCGCGCCGATCACGGCTCGAGCGATCCGGTTGCGCTTGTCCTCAGTTGTCGACACTGCACCGCGTGCGGCGACGCGCCGGATGTCGCGCCCCGAAACCGGGTTCGCAATGATCCCGACGACGCCGTTTGTGGCCATTGCGGGCCGACCCTAACCAGCACCTCATCGCTCGGGCGAGGCCGTCGAAGACATTCGAACAATATTGACGGCCGTCGTGCCTGCTGCGAGCGCGATTGAACTGTTGTACTTGTGACATGCCCGGCGGAACGGCAACTGACACGCCACAGCCGCCCACAGCGCGGTCCTGGTCGCCGGCCGCGCTCACCATCGCGGGCGCCGATTCATCTGGCGGGGCCGGTCTCGCAGCCGACCTGCGGGCGTTCGCTGCGTGCGGCGTGCACGGCGCGTTCGCCGTGACGCTGGTCTCAGCTCAAAACACCGTCGAGTTCCGCGGAGCGCAGCCCATCGATGCCGAGTTCGTCGCTGCGCAAATCGATGCCGTGCTTGACGACATGCCGATCACAGCATCCAAGTCGGGTTTGCTGCTGACGACAGAGTCCATTGCCGTCGTGTCCTCTCTCGCAGCACGCCGGCTGCCGCAGCTGGTCGTTGACCCGGTTCTCGTCAATGGCGCAGGCACGCCCATGCTCTGCGCGCAAGCCGAGCGCGCCGTTGCGACACGGCTGCTGCCGCAGGCCCGGGTTGTGACGCCCAACCATCTTGAAGCCGGACGGCTGCTCGGCCGCGACCTCGGTGACGATCCCGAAGCTTGGTTCGATGCTGCGCACGAGCTTGCCGCAGCTGGGCCCGAGGCCGTCGTCATCACCGGCGGTCGACTTCGAACCGGCGACTCGGTCACCGATGTCGCTCTCGTCGACGGCAACGTGCGGCTGCTGTCGGGCCCCCGGATCGCCACGCGCAACGTCCGAGGCTCTGGCGACACGTTCTCTGCGGCGATCTGCGCCGAGCTCGCCAAGGGTGCTGGCCTCGCTGACGCCATCGAGCGCGCACACGACCTCACCGCCCGTGCGATTGCCGCATCGGCACAGCGGCGACTCGGAAGCGGCCAGGGGCCGGTCGACCCGATCGCTGCCTGAGCGATCGAAAACTGAGCGAATCACACCTGCTGCGTACACTGCGAGCGTCGTATTCGAGAGTGATCGACGACGCCGCAGGCGACAGGAGGCACCGCTGTGACACGCGAGCGCTGGCAGTCAGAACTTGAGGCCACACGGGTGCGCGACGCCGATTTCGAGACGATGAGCGGCATCGAGCTCGATCCCCTTTACGCGCCCGACGGCGAACCTGACGCGGCGGTCGGCTGGCCGGGTCAGTACCCGTATACGCGCGGCGTGCACGCGAGCGGCTACCGGGGCCGCCTGTGGACCATGCGGATGTTCGCTGGCTTCGGCACCCCAGAGGACACCAACGCGCGCTTCCACGAGATCCTGGCTGCCGGCGGCGGCGGGCTGTCCACGGCATTCGACATGCCCACGCTCATGGGCCTCGACTCCGACGATGTCATGTCGCTCGGCGAGGTGGGCCGCTGCGGTGTGGCCGTCGACAGCGTCTGTGACATGGCCACGCTGTACGACGGAATCGACCTCGAGGCCACCACGACGTCGATGACCATCAACGCCCCCGCTGCGACTGTCTGGGCCATGTTCGTCGCCAACGCCGAGGAACAGGGTGCTGATCGCCGCAACCTCGGCGGCACGCTCCAAAACGACATCTTGAAGGAGTACCAAGCCCAAAAGGAGTGGGTGTATCCGCCACGCCCGTCCATGCGCCTGGTCGCCGACACCATTGAGTTCGCGACCAACGAGATGCCCCGATGGAACTCGGTGTCCATCAGCGGCTACCACATCCGCGAAGCCGGCTCCACCGCGGCCCAAGAGCTTGCGTTCACACTTGCAAACGGCTTCGCCTACGTCGAGTCCGCCGCGCAGCGGGGGTTGTCCACCGACGAGTTCGCGCCTCGTCTCAGCTTCTTCTTCAACGCGCACATCGATTTCTTCGAAGAGATCGCCAAGTACCGCGCTGCGCGGCGCATCTGGGCGCGCTGGATGCGCGATCGCTACGGCGCCCAGGACGAGCGGTCGATGATGCTCCGCTTTCACACGCAGACGGCGGGGGTGTCCCTCACGGCCCAGCAGCCCGAGATCAACATCGCCCGCACCGCGATCGAGGCGCTCGCCGGCGTGCTGGGCGGCACCCAGAGCCTGCACACCAACTCGATGGACGAGGCGCTGGCGCTGCCGACCGACAAGGCAGCTCGCATCGCGCTGCGGACCCAGCAGATCATCGCTCACGAGAGCGGAGCGGCCAACGTCATCGACCCGCTCGGCGGCAGCTGGTTCATCGAAGAGCTCACCGACAAGCTCGAAGCCGAGGCCGAGGAGATGTTCGCCCACATCGACGCTGCGGGAGACGGCTCGATGCTCGAGGGTGCGTTCCGGCTGATCGACGAGGGCTGGTACCAGTCCGGGATCGCCGATGCCGCGTACGAGTTCGAGAAGAAGGTGAATGCAGGCCGGCGTGTGGTCGTCGGGGCGAGCGCATTCACCGAGGGCAGCTCCGACGACGACATCGAGCTGCTGAAGATCACCAACGACGATGAGCAGAGGCAGATCAAGCGGCTGGCACAGGTGCGGGCCCACCGCAATCAGGCAGCGGTCGACGAGGCGCTGGTGTCGCTGCGTCGCGCGGCTGAGACCGATGTCAACCTCATGCCGCAACTGATCGAGACGGTGCGTTCGCGCGCCACGGTGGGCGAAGTCACCAACACTCTGGCCGAAGTCTTCGGGCGCTTCCAGGAGCGCCCGTTCATCTAGGGGGCCGAGCAGCCCGTGAGCGCAGCACACGAGAGCAGGAGACGACTGGCTTCACAACGCAGGTCGCCAACCATCGGTGGGTTTGTTCAGAAGCGTCGCCGTAGCCGGACATCTGCCGAATGCTTCGGGGTGCATCCGCGTTCTGCACTTCGATTTCTCGGACAGTGCCGATGACCTGCGGTTTCGCCCCGTCTGCTGAGCGCGTGAGCAGTTCCTGCGATGAGCTAATGTCCCGTCAGCCCCAGGGGGAGGTCGGCACATTGCAGAGACCATCCGCACTGGAGTCAGACCGTATGCGAGGGCGATCGGCGCCGCTGCGAACCGTGCCGCCGATGCCGAAAAAGCGGTCAGCGAGGCTCGCTGCACTTGTGGCGACCGTCGTCCTGCTCGCAGCTGCATGCGGCGGGGACCCGGAACAGACTGCGATCGAGCGCGAGGTGCAGAACTACCTGCAGAGCGTGGTGGCGCCAGCGGAGATTTCAGACATCGACTGTCCTCCCGACGCTCCGATCCGGCCCGGATCCAGTTTCCTGTGCGATGGTCTGGTGGAGAACGAGTTCTACGAGGCGCAAGTCACCATCATCGATGAGCAGGGCCGCAAGGAGATCCGTCCTCGTCATGCCGTGATGCAGGTGATCGCGAAGGAGGCGAGCCTGGCGGCCGAAGCCGCTGAAGCGCTGGGGTTCGACGTTCAGGCCGATTGCGGCGACAGCCTGTATCTGGTTGTCTCGGTGGGCCAGCCGTTCCTGTGCACGCTCGAGCAATCAGGCACTGATCTCACTCAGGACATCGAGGTGAAGGTCCAGAACGAGATTGGCACCACCGTCTGGAAGCTGAAGAGTTCGTAGGCCCGCAAGATGCCACCGAATCGTTACGACGCTGCGGGAAATCTCCGCCCCCTGCGCCAGCGCAGCCCAGGATTGTGGTGGACCGCGATCCTGATCGTCGCAGCGATGCTGCTCACCGGATTTGCCGCGATCACCTCGGTGCTGTAGCCGATTCAGGCGCGCACGTCCACGACGGTGCGGCCCTTCACCTCACCGGCAAGGATCTTCGGCCCCAGCGCAGCGACGTCGCCGAGTCCCACCGTCGTGGCCATCGAGGCCAGCAGGTCACGGTCGGCCAGCTGATCGAGACGTTCCCAGGCTCGCTGGCGCGGCTCGAACGCACACATGACCGAGTCAATGCCCAGCAGATTCACGCCGCGCAGCAAGAAGGGGATCACCGTGGTGTCCAAGCCGTTGCCGCCCGCAAGTCCGCAGGCCGCCACGCTGGATCCATACGACATCTGCGTGAGCGCGTTGGCGAGCGTCGTGCCGCCGACTGCATCAACGCAGCCGCCGAATCGCTCGCCGGCCAGCGGTCGCTGCGGTGGCTCTGCCAGCTCGGCCCGGTCGATGATCTCGGTGGCGCCGAGGCTGCGGAGGTAGTCGGCTGTTAGAGGTCGGCCGGTCGAGGCGGCAACTTCGTGCCCTGCGGCGGACAGCAGCTGGATTGCCACGCTGCCGACGCCACCGGCGGCGCCAGTGACCAACACCGGCCCAGAACCGATGCCATGGTCCTCAAGCGCAGCCATCGCGAGCATCGAGGTGAATCCAGCGGTGCCGATGGTCATGGCGTCGAGGGTGGACAGCCCGTCGGGCAGCCGGACCAGCCAGTCACCGTTGACGCGTGCCTGCTCGGCGTAGCCGCCCCAATGCACCTCTCCGACACGCCATCCGGTCAGCACGACGCGATCGCCCGCAGCAAACCGGCCGTCGTCCGATGCTTCCACCACGCCGGCGAAGTCGATACCTGGCACGTGGGGGTAGTTGCGCACCAGCCGGCCGATGCCGCCCAGGATCATCCCGTCCTTGTAGTTGAGGGTGCTGTATTCCACCGCAACCGTGACGTTGCCGTCCGGCAGCTGGGCCTCGTCGACATCGGCCAGCTCAGCGGTGACCTTGCGGTCCTGTTCATGGAGCATCAGCGCACGGAATGCCATCGGTCGTTCTCCTCGCGTTCGCTTCGCCGGTCCGGTGTCGCGGATCCGAGCCGCGCATCCCGGCGAATCGGCCGGACACTACCGCGATGCCGTTGCCGAGCCGCAGCCTGCCCAAGGGCTTGTCGCAGCGCATCAGTAGGCTCTCGGTCATGGCCCTCCACGATGCAGTGCGCGAGTCGGTGATGGAGGCGCGACGCGAGACATTTGATGTCGCGCCGGTAGCGCTCTCCAAGGTGATCGAGCTGCGCGACAGCGAGGTCGACGGCGACCAGCTGGCGCTTCGCATCGAGGTAACGGGTGCGCAGGGTGTCGACTACACCTACGACCTCGCCTTCGAGCTGCTGGCCGAAGCCGACTCTTCCGACGTGCCGTTCGCGGTCGGCGGCGGCTTGACGGTGTTGATTCCCGACCGCGATGTCGCCAAGCTCGACGGCGCCTCGCTCGACTTGCCGTCCAATTCGAATCAACCGGGCCTCGTGCTGCGCAACCCGAACCGGCCCGATCTTGGCCCAAACGCTGCGCTCGAGCTTGACGGCACGGTCGAGGAAAACGTCCATGAAGTGCTCACTAAGCGCATCAACCCGTCGATTGCCGCCCACGGCGGTTTCGCCGAACTGGTGACGGTCGACGGCGACACCGTCGTTGTTCGTCTCGGCGGAGGCTGCCAGGGCTGCGGTATGGCCAATGCCACGGTCACCGCCGGCATCGAGAAGACGCTGCGCGAGCTGATTCCCGAGGTCGAGCGAGTGGTCGACGTCACCGATCACGACTCTGGCGAGAACCCGTACTTCGACTGACCCGGCGACATCGATCGCACCGATCGTTCGATCTGCATGGGCTCCATCGTCACGGACAGCGGCGAGCTAGAAGCGCCGTCGCGGGTACTGATCGTCGTCGCGCATCCCGACGACATCGACTTCGGGATGGCGGGGACGGTCGCATTGCTGACGTCCGCAGGCAGTCATGTTGAGTATTGCCTGGCAACGAGCGGGGATGCCGGCGGCGACGACCTCGAGCACACGACCGAAGAGCTGGCAGCGCTTCGGCAGGCCGAGCAGACCGCCGCCGCTGGGTGCGTTGGCGTCAGCGAGCTGCACTGGCTGGGGCATCCCGACGGCATGGTCGTTGCCGACCTCGGACTGCGGCGCGACATCGCACGGGTGATCCGCATGGTCCGCCCCGACGTCGTGATCTGCCAGACGACGATCCCGGACTGGGACCGGATCTACATCTCGCATCCCGATCATCTGGCCACCGCGACTGCGGCGCTGGCTGCCGTCTACCCCGATTCCCGTAACCCTCGTGCGTTCCCTGAGCTGCTCGACGAGGGCCATCAGCCGCACACCGTGGAAGAGCTGTGGCTGATCGGGACCGAACCGAACCGCTACATCGACATCACCGACACGTTCGACGCCAAGGTGGCGGCGCTGCGCGAGCACCGCAGCCAGACCGAGAACATGGAAGACCTCGACGGCCGCCTGCGCGAGTGGTGCACCGAGACCGCCCGCGCCGGGGGACTCGCGAACGGTCGCCTCGCCGAAGCGTTCAGAGTCGTCCCGGCCGTGTAGCACGGCGCGCTGCACACTGAGTTCCTCTGGCGAGGTTCGGCGCAGTCGTCTGCCAACTGGGCAAGCACCGGCCGCATGCCGAACGAGACGCGTGTTCATGTGACATGCAGTAGCTACGTTCTGCGCCGTGGGCACTGCCGTTGACGATCCGCCGACGCGCTGGCGACTTGAGCGCGCCGGGATCATGAACGTCTACCAGTACGGCGACGAGGTGCTCGACTTTGCCGGCGGTCGGCTGCTGCTGCGAGGCGTGAACGGCTCGGGCAAGTCGACCGCGATGAACATGCTGCTGCCGTTCCTGCTGACGGCTCGCCAGCGCAACATCGACGCTGCCCGCGATCAGAGCGGCTTGTTGGCGTCATGGATGCTCGGCGGACGCGACGACTCCCAGCCTGTGGGTTACCTGTGGATCGAGTTTCGGTGCGGCGACGCGTTCTTCGTCTGCGGCTGCGGCATCAAGGCGAACCGGGCGGCCAACAATGTCGTGACGTGGTGGTTCGCAACCTCGAAGCGCCCGGGCATCGACATCGATCTCGTCGTCGACGGTGTTCCGCTGTCAGCCGAGGTGCTGCGCGACAAGCTCGACGGCGACCCGGTGTTTGCCGAGCGCGATCGGCGGGAATACCGGCGCCTCATCGAACAGCGACTGTTCGGCGGTGCCAGCTTGGACCAGCACATCCGGCTCCTCGACAAGGTCCGCAATCCGCGAGTTGGCGACCGGATAGATGTCGATCTGCCGCTCGATCTCGCCGATGCTCTGCCGCAGCTCTCTGAACAGGCACTCACCGACGCAGCGGCACCGCTCGACGACCTCGAAGATCACCGCCGCAACGTCGCCGAACTCGAACGGACGGTGTCCGCGGTCGGCGGGCTGCTCGATCGTTACCGCTCGTACTGCGCGAGCGACCTGCGCCAGCGAGCAGCGCAGGGGCGGCGCCAGCTCGACGAAGCCCAGCGCTTTCGTCGCGACGAGGCAGCTGCGCGCAAAGCCGTCGACGCCGCTGAAGTCGAGGTGGTGCGGTTTGAGGCCCAGATTGCAGACGAGCAGCGCGGCACCGAGCGGCTGCGCAGCCAGATCTCGGCGATCGAGGAGTCGAGTGCCTACCAGGAAGGGCGCCAGCTCGACGGCGTGCGCGATCTCGTCACCAATCTCAGTCGGCAGCATGGCGAAGCGCAGCGCAGCCTCGAGGGTGCCGAGGAACGTGTGCGGCGCGCGGTTGAGGACCTCATCGGTGCCGTCGGCCGAAGCGAAGGCGATCTCAACAAACTGAACGGAGGACTCGCACAAGCCGAGAAGATCGCGGCCCGATGCGGCCTTGCCGAACGTCCGCCCACCGCGCTGGTCTTTGAGCGCCACCGGCTCGAAGACCTTGACATCGCCGTCCCTGAGTCGTTCGATGCCACCCCTGCCAAGCGTCGTCTTGATGCATCCGCGGCTGCGGCACAGCAGCGACGGCGTGACATCAAACAGGTCGCCGAAGCGCGCACACGGTGCGATCAGGCCGAAGGACAGTTCACCCGAGCAACCGACGCGCTTCAGGTTGCAGCCAATGCCAAGCAACGGGCCGTTGATCAGCATGCGCAGCGGCGGACGGCACTGGCGGCGGCCCAACGTGACTGGGCAACCCAAGTCGGGGTGTGGGCCTCGACGGCAGTGAAGTTCTGTGCGTCTGTCGGCTCGCCGTCCGATGTTGCCGCAAAGGCCTCAAGAAATGCTGAATTGCCGGGCGGCGACCAGATACCGTCAATCGCTGCTCTACGGGTGGGCCTGCTCGCCGAGTTCGACGCTGCCGTGGGGGCACAAACGGGCACGGTCGCGCAGACCCGTCGGGCTCTTGATGACAGTCGCGACGCGGTTCGCGACCAGCAAGCTGTGCTCGACAAGCTCTTGAGCCGAGCCGAGCCTGAACCGCCTCGGCTCGACTGGCAAGTTGTCGCCGATCACTGCTTCGCGGACCTTGTCGACTTCGCGCCCGAACTGGACGCTCCCGAACGCGCCAGCGTCGAGGCAGCGCTCGAGGCGGCGGGACTGCTCGCGGCCCGGGTGGCGGCCGACGATGTGCTGGAACTTGCCAGCGGAGAACTTGTCGTCGTTGCAGCCTCGCCTGTCGCACGCCCCCTGCGCCGCTTGCTGCGCCCGGCGGTTCCAGCAGCGCTCGCTGGGTCGATTGACGAAAGCGTTGTTGCGCGTCTGCTCGACTCGATCAGCTGCGATGTCAATGCCGAGGGCTTCACCGTCGCGGCTTCCGACGGGTCATTCCGATCAGGTCTGCTGCGTGGTCGGCACTCCAAGGAGCGCGCAGAGCTCATCGGTGCAGCAGCCCGGCGAGATGCCTTGGAACGCGAACGTGCCGCAGCGCGGCTGGAACTGGAAACGCTGCAAGCCGAGGTGCAGCGTCTGGTTGACCTGAGCGATCGGCAGCAGGAATCACTCGATGACCTCCACCGCCACCGCGCGGCACTGCCGGACACGAGCGGCATCGAACATGCGGCTGGCGCTGCGGACACAGCAGCCAGCGAATTGGCGGCCGCCGAAGCCCGTCACGGCGATGCAGCACACGACGCGGCGCAAGCCGAGCGAGCCGTCAATGATGCTGACACTGCGCTGCGCCGAACCGCCACGACACTGTCGCTGCCGCGAGACCGTTCTGAGCTGGACAGCGTGGCTGCCGAAGTGGCCGAGTTCGACCGGCTGGTGTCATCCTGCGTCGCCGGACTCACGACGTTGCAACGTTCTGTTCAGGAATGCGAGCGCTATGCCACACAGAGCCGCAACGACATCACTCAGCGTGACGAGGCGAGCGCTCGACTCGCGCAAACCGAGTCAGAACGAGCCCGAGAGCAAGCCCGCCTGGACATGCTCGAACGAACTGTCGGCGCGGACTACGAACGGATTCGCCAAGAGCGTGACCGGCTCGCTGCCGACCTCGAGATGCTCGAACGTCGCCTGCCCGAGACGCGCCGGCGCAAAGAACACGCCGTTGAACGCCGGGCGTCAGCGCGTGCCGCGTCGTCAAGTGCGCAACGAGCGGCATCGGGGAGCGAGGAGTCGTGCGAGACCTGCCGGGTCGAGTTCGAAGAGGTGCTCAGGGTGCCGGGCTACTTCGACGCACTCGCGAGCGATGAAACCGCATCACCGCCCGCAGCACAGAGCGGCGGTTCAGCTGGACTCGCTGCGTCGCTCGACGACCTCGGCCGGCTGAATGCCGCGGCAGACGGTGAACGCGGAGCCGACTCGGCGGTGAATGCCGACAGCGTGCGCCAGTCGCTGCAGCAGCGCCGTGACTCGCTCGGCGCGGGCTGGGATGCGGTGGCACTCCAGCCCGATCCAGCCAGACCGTTGTACGTCGAGGTCACGGGGCCGTCGGGCATTGCAACTCTGCCTGCCGCACTGCGTGTTGCGAGTGCTCAGCACCGCCAGCTCGCTGGCCTGCTCGACCGCAAGCAGCAAGATGCACTGCGAGAACTCCTGCAAGGGCTGATCGCCAAGGAAATCGCAGAAAAAATGCACGGCGCAGGGCACCTGATCGAGCTCACGAACGAGCGGCTCCGCTCGGTTGCCACCGCGCACCGAGTGGGTGTGCGGCTGCGATGGCGACGCTCGCCCGAGCTTGACGCCTCGACGAAGCACATGGTCAAGCTGCTCGCCAAGCCGCCCGATCTGCGCACGCCCGACGAGATCGCCGAAGTCCGCGACGCGCTGTCGCAACGGCTCGACGCAGCGCGCGCCGATCAGCCTGACGCGTCCTACCGCCAGCTCATCGCCGAGACGCTCGACTACAAGACGTGGCACGACCTCGACGTGATGGTGACACGCCCGGAAGCGCCTGAGGGGAGGCTCAGCCGCCGGACGCCGCTTTCGGAGGGCGAGAAGAAGCTCGTCACGTATCTGCCGCTGTTCGTGGCGGTGGCCGCGTCCTACGACGCACTCGCTGAAGCAGGCGCTCAGCCGGGCACCCGCGAGATGGGCATCGCACGGTTCGTGCTGCTCGACGACGCCTTCGCAAAGGTCTCCGCGGACAATCACGCCGCCCTGTTCGGGCTGCTCGTCTCGTTGGATCTCGACTTCATCGCCACCAGCGAGCGATTGTGGGGCGATCATCGCACGGTGCCCGAGCTGTCCATCGTCGAGATCGTGCGCGACGCCGGCCTGAAATCGATCCTGCTTGATCGCTATAGCTGGCAGGGCGACACGCTGGAACGCGTGGTCACGTCATGAGCGAGGCTGCCGCGGGGTCAGCCGAAGTGCCGCCGGCGGCCAGCAGCGAGCCCGACGCGCAGCGCGTCCGCCACCTGTTCCGATACCTCGGCGGCGAGGAGTGGGCTGAGTACCGCGCCATTCTCGCCGTATTCGCGGACACCTTCTTCACCGAGTTCAGTCCCGAAGAGGTACAAGCCCGCCTGGTGGGCGTGCGTCTGAGCGCCGAGGTGGTGCGGGACCGCCTCGACAGCCTGCGGCGCTGGGGCAATCTGACGGTTTCCACCGATGCGGGCAATCCGACCAGCTTGGAGGACTACAACCGCAGACGCCATCGCTACCTCATCACCCCTGCAGGTCAGCAGGTCTTCGATCTCACCGAGCGCATGCTTGCAAGCATCGACGAGGTTGCTGACCCCCAGGCCGGCCGGCTGAGCGATCTGAGGGGCCACCTGCAACTGCTCGCAGATCACGCCCGAAACGGGTATCGCGATTTGGGCATCGAGGACACAACCGCTGCGGTGCGCGCTGTGTTCGACATCCACGAGCGATTCGCCGAGGAGCTGACCGGATTCTTCAGGCAGCTCGCCCAATGGCAGAGCCGCTACGACCTCAACGCCGACGAGGTGCAATTGCTCGCGGGCGTCATCGTCGGCTACGTCAGCGAGCAGCTTGCCCAGATCGAGCGACTGCAGCAGTCGATCTCGCGCTGTTTGGAGCAGATCATGCCGCACCTCGACGCCTTGCTCCCGTCGATTGACGCGGGCCTTGCGGAGCGTGTCGACGAAGCCGGCCTCGCCGACATGTTCTCGGCGCGCCGCCTTCGCGGTTCAGAACGAGACGACTGGTACTTGTTGAGCCGCTGGTTCAGCGATGCACCAGCGCGTCCATCTCGCCTGAGCCAGCTCACCGACCAAGCCTTGGCGGCGGTGCGAACCCTGACCTCCAACCTCAGCCGGCTCTCGCGCCTGGGCACAGCGACTACATCGCGACGCGCCGACTTCCTGCGACTGGCGGCGTTCTTCGAAGCGGCGACGACACCGCATGAGGCTCACGATGTGGCTTCTGCGGCGCTAGGGCTCGGGTCGTGCCGTCACGCCGGAACGCTTGCCGCCGACGCCGACGATCCCGCACCCACCACCACACCGTGGGCGAGCGCCCCACGGGCACAGGTGCCGATCTCGCTGCGCGAACGAGGCGAACGGACTCAGCGGGGCAACACGACGCCGATGCGCGACCGCAGCAGCGAGCATCGGATCATTCGGGAGCGACTCGACCGAGAGCGCGTCGAGCGGAATGCGACGGCACGCGAGTTGTTGTCCAAGGCCGATGCCGCGGGCCGGATCGACGGGGTATCGCTGTCGACTGCTGCTTTCGGTTTGCTCCGGGAACTCATCGGCCTGTGCGGGCACCAAACGGCCGGCAGCACCGGCGCCCGAGTGGCGGAGTCGGCAGGCGTTCGCTGTGAGCTGCGGCGCGACGAGCATGCGCAGACGGTGGTCAGTTGCCCCGAAGGACGGTTTCGGCTGCATGGCTTGACGATCTCGGTCGCGGACACCGCCGCTGGGCGGCGAGTGTCCGAGCCGGCGCTGGTGGCGACAGCGGCCGAGCCGACGGAGACGGCGGCATGAGTCCTTCCTCCGATGCCGATCAACTCGCCGCGGATCTCCGCGAGGCAGCACGGTGCCTGGTTGTGCGGCCGTTGATTGCGGCCGAACATTCCCCTGATGAGTTCGCTCTGATACGGCGTCACCGCCAGCAGCTCGACCAGTGGTTCACTCAGCGCTTCGGCTACCGGCTGCAGGTGACTGCGGACACCGCCCGGCTGTCCAAGACGACCGCAACAGTGCGACGTCGCCCGCTCCGCACAGCAACTGCGCAACGACGTCCCTTCGGTATCTCGGAGTACCTGATGCTGGCGCTTGTTCTGGCAGCAGTGGTGTCAGGTCCCAGCGTGATCAGCTTGCGCGATCTGGTGCAAGAGCTTCAGGGCGCTGCCTCTGAGGCGGGTGTGACTATCGGGAGCGAGCCGTCGGACCGGCGGGCACTCGTGATGGCGTTGCGCTGGATGATCGCCCACGGTCTCGCGACCGAGCTTCATGAACGCATCGACGAGTACGCACATGACGCCGAGGCCGACGCGGTGCTGGCGATTCGGCCCGACCGAGTGGCGATGCTGCCGCAGCCGGTGTTGGCTCGCGCCCAGACCGCCGAGCAGCTCTTCGAGCGTTCCGACAGCCGCAATTCGGCCCGGGCCTGGATGCGTGCCCGGATTCTTGAGGAACCCGTCGTGTATCGCGGCGACTTCGATGCCGACGAGTGGACTGAGTTGCGGCGACGCCTCAGTGAGGAGTCCGGCTTCTTCGACGAGATGTTCGGGCTGCACATCGAGGCTCGTGCCGAGGGTGTCATGGCCGTCGATCCCGTCGGCGAGCTCACCGATGTGCGGTTCCCGCTGACCGGCACTGTCGGCCACACGGCGTTGCTGCTCGCCGACCGGCTGTCACAGCGCGGCGACGCGCCGGTGGGCCGTGACGTCGTGGTCGGGATCGTCGCGGATCTGGCCGCCGCTCATCGTTCGTGCTGGTCGCAGCTTGCCGACAGTCCCGAGCGACTGGCGGGCGAAGCCCTCGAATTGCTCGCCGACCACCGGCTCGTCGATCTGGTCGGCGACGAGGTCGTCGTGCTGCCCGCAGCGGCGCGGTACGTCCTCGACGTCTCGCATGAAGAGGTATCGATGCTGTGAGCGAACCTCCCGTTCCGGAGTCTGATGACCCTGAGGGTTCGCAGGCAGTGGCGGCTGGCGTCGAAGCCGTGAGTCATCGGTCGGTTCCGGCGTCCTTGGCCGATCCCGGCCTCGCTACGTTGTGGGGAGCGGTTCGACAACGGCATGACCGCGGCGACGGGGCCATGCCCGGCACGATCCGGATGCCCGTCATTGAGCCGCGCTGCGAGCCGGCAGTGGCTGCGCTCATCGGCCGCTCGCCGACATCGCGGCTCGATGTTTCCGAACTCGAAGCAGGCTTGGTTCGACTGGGACTCGGTCATGACCTTGACTCGGCGTTGACGCTCCTCGGCTGCCCGCCTGATCCTGCCAAGCGCAAACGGAGCGAAGCCCGGGCGCGGGCGCGACAGGCTCGACAAGCATTGGAATCGGCACTGGAGAGATGGCCAGAGACGTGGGCCGCTCACTGGGGCCAAGACATGCTCAGGTCCGGGTTGCTCAGCGGCCTCGACGGGGGCGAGGTCGCAGCTCTGCTGGGAAATGTGCGCCGGCTCATCGACGCTCGCGCCGATCCGCTGGCGCGGACTGCCTCGCGCACGGAGTTGGCGGCACAGCTGTTCGGCTCGGCTCACTCGCTCGACAGGCAGACGAAGCTCGCTGCGGCTGCTGAGCGAGCGCTGAGACATGTGGTCGGGCTCAGCGAAAGCGCTGTCGAAGGCCGAGCACTGTGGGAGGCGGCAGGAATAGCCGCGGACTCGGTCTCCGCTCCGGCGCTCACATGGGGCTTGAGACCGCTCGGTGCGTCGCCGCTGGCGTCAATGCTCGGTTGCGCCGCCGATGCCGGCCTGCCCATGCACGTGAGCTTGCGGGCACTGCGCCAGCATCAGGTCGAGGTTGCGCCGGGCACGCCAATCCTGGTCGTGGAGAACCCGAGCGTCGTCGAGAGCGCCGCCGACGCGTCTGCCGTCTTCGGCCTCGTGTGCACCAACGGTAACCCGACATCCACGGTGACCGAACTCATCGACCAGCTTGCTGCGAGCGGCGCTGATCTGCGCTATCACGGCGACTTCGACGCAGCAGGCATCGCCATCTGCCGGCGCATGCGCGACCGCGGGTGCACGCCGTGGATGATGTCGGCCGCCGATTACCGCCATGCCGTGCAACGCGCCGCAGCACAGGGCGTTCCGTTGCCACACGACAGCGCGGCCGCCGGGCCAACACCGTGGGACCCCACGCTCGAGGCTGAATTCGACGGAGGCCGTCGCATCGTGCATGAGGAGTTTGTGGCCGCGGAATTCCTGCGCGAGTTCGGCAGGTATGCGGCCGCAAAGCTCGGCCGGCAGTCGAATGAAATTCGCTGAGGGATCGTGCCGGATTCCCCACGGCCGGTGAACGCTCGGCCGCAGTCGGTTGATGTCGTGTTCGAGCCTGCGAAAGGTGTCCAGAGTCCGTAGAGCTGAATCGGTGACGTGTGTATAGTAACGCACATGCGTTTACACATACAGCTCGAGGACGAAATCGTCGCTGATATCGACCGGCGGGCTGGCCCAAGGCGCCGCAGCGCATTCATTACCGCGCTCATCCGGCGAGGGCTTGACGATGAGCATCGCTGGGACGAGATCGAGGCATCGTTGGGCTCGATCTCTGACTCGGGGCACGAGTGGGACGACGGTCCCGCCGCATGGGTGCGCGCCCAGCGGCATCGCGATGCGCGACGGTCTGGCTGAGCGTGTCCCGCCTGCTGTTGGACTCGACAGTCCTGATCGACGCTCTGCGAGGCCGCCCCGCCGCTGAGCGCCTCCGAGGCCTTCGGCGAGTCGGCGTGGAGCCGTGGGTGTCTGCGGTATCGGTAGAGGAGATCTGGCGTGGTCTCCAGCCTGAGGAGGAGCCGCTGGCACGCCGTCTAGTCGGAGCGCTGCGCTTGGCACCGTTGGGCGCCGCCGAAGGCCAGCGGGCCGGTCGGTGGCGCCGCGAGTTCGCGTCACGCGGGATCACGCTGCACCAGGCCGATTGCCTCATCGCATCCGCAGCAGTCGGCGTTGGTGCCGCACTCGCCACAGCTAACGTCTCGGACTTTCCGATGCCCGAACTCGAAGTTCAGCACTGGGAGGCCAGCTAGCAGGGTGCAAGAAGCAGTCTGTCTTGAGCAGATCACAAGACTGTTGATCAGCGGCTTTGTACCGGCAGAAGCGCGTATCAGGCACCGCTTCAACAGCCGGCTGGTGCCGTGTTAAGCAAGATTCGCGTACGTGGTGAATCGGCGTGCTCTCGATGCTCAGCCATCATGTCGAAGTGCTGGGAGCCGTTTCCGCGCAAGCGCAGCGCAGCGGTGAGACGGTGCAGTCGCTCGTCACTCGGCTCCAGGACTGGCTTCCGAGCCTGCTGACGGTTGGGAGCCCCTGAGGCGCCAGTCTCGCGCCCGGTCAGCTTCGGGCGACGGTGACGCTTCGATGTACTCACCGTCGTCGTGCGGGTAGGCGTGATGGCCCGCGCAGTCGGCGCACCAGCCCCACCCCTCATGGGATTCAGGGGCGTGGTGGTCCAGCACACTTTCGATGGCGCTTACCTCGTGTTCGACTGACATCTCGCCGCCGTCGCATTCGTAGTCGCGTGTTAGGTCGCACATGTATGCGGCAGCGATAGGCGAACCGTTCGAGATGTCGCCTCCTGTCAAGCGAGCGGCTTGGTACCGGTAGATGCCGCTGCCATCCAGAGTCTTCTTGTTGCTGCGGTCACAGACGGCGAGCCACAGCAACGCCCGTTTCAGCTCGTCATGAGGCCACCCAGCGGCTGCCGTCACAGGAGGCTGCTTGTTCTTCGGATCGATGCCGCTTCGCCCCAGGCTTGGGCGAACAGCCAGCACTTCTTCCAGCCGCGCTGCTGGGGCCGCGCCAGTCGGGCAAGACGACGCTGGCCAGGCAGGTCACCAATGGCGGCGTGTTCTTGAGGCTCGACAATCCCGACACGCTCCAAGCTGCTCTTGGTGACCCCGTCGGGTTCGTCTGGGACCGTCCGAGGCCCGTTATCGAAGATGTGCATCGCGACACGGCGTTCGGCAGCTCGCAGACCACTGCTGACTACATCAGGTACCTGGAGATGGTGTATCTGACGGTGCTGCTTCCGGAGTGGTCGACGAGCGCGGCCACCCGTGTCAAGCGGCGGTCCAAGCTGCACATGGCCGACTCAGGATTGGCCGCGACGCTGTTGGGGGCAACCCCTGACTCGCTGGCCGATCCCACAGAGCCGTTGCGCGGACCGCTGTATGAGACGTTCGTCGCCAACGAGGTCCGCAAGCAACTGTCGTTCGGGGGCTCGGGTGCGGCGCTGCATCACTTCCGGGATCGTCGCCAACGTGAGGTGGACCTGATTGTTCGGCTGGCCAACGGGAAGCTCATCTGCATCGAGGTCACCGCTGCGATGCGCGCCCACGGCCGCAAGGCAGAAACGCTCGGCTGGCTCCGCGACACCATCGGCGACCATTTCGAGCTCGGCATCGTGCTCTACGCCGGTGAGCAACCACTGCGACTCGGGCCCCGCATCATGGCACTGCCGATCTCGTACCTGTGGGAGATGTGATCTGCGGGGCGGGACCCGCGCTGTGTCGACGGACTCGTACTAGCCCTGATTGTTCATGAGAATGCCTGATCGGTGTTTTGGGTTGTGTTTTCGGTGTGCGGGGCGGGTTTGTCGGCTTGGCGGGACCCGGTGGGTGCTGTTTGGCGCTGTTGGGGTGGTTGCAGGGCCGGTGTTGGTTCTTGACATGGGTGTGGGGGCGCGGCGGGGCGGCGCGCGTGGTGCGCGCTGTGATGTTTGGCTGGGGGCGCGTGGTGCTCAGTTGGGGTGCTGGGCGGCGAGCAGGGCTTTGGCGCCGGGGTGTGCGGTGGGGAGCCGCAGCTTGACGCGTCGGCCGGTTTCGCACACGAGCGCGGGCAGGTGCCACAGCTGCCAGCGGAGCCGTTTGGGGGCCGCGCGTTTGAGCGGCCCGGTGAGGCATCGTGTCTGGAACCAGTGCACGAGCGCGGCGCTGATGGTGCACAGTGCTGCCCATGCGCAGTTGGCGTCCCAGGCTGTGAAGGGCATGCGTGCCAGCCCGGAGTCCTTGAGACGGGCGACGGCGTCTTCGACGTCGGCGTGCTTTCGCATGAGCTTGTCGAGCTGGGCTGGGCCGGCTTGGGCGTCGGTGAGGAATCCCCAGTAGCGGAAGTTCTCCGACGCGAACAGGCTGCGCTGCGCGCCCGGGTGCAGCGGTTCGCGTCGGATGATCAGCCGTGTCCGTGCTGGCCAGCCCGACAGGTCCACCAGATCGGTCAGCTCCGCGACGTGGGCCTTGGAGCGGCGCTGTTTGGGGTTCGCCACCGCGGCGGTCCACCGTCGGGGATCGCAGCGGGCAGCCGCGATCGCGGCGTCGATGCCCGCGGTGGCCCGAGCGGACATGAAAAACGTGATGTTGCGGTCCCGACACGCCTCAGCGATACGCGCCGAGCAGCCCCCGGCGTCGACACGCAGCACCATCTCGCGTCCCCCCAGCGCCGCGTCGTCGCCTGCGCGGTGGCCCGCGGCGTCGGCGTCGGGCAGCGCCGATATCGCAGCGTCGAGCACCTCTATGTGATCGGCGATGTCGTTCGCGGCGGCGTTGCCCGGGCGCAGCTTGACCCACAGCGGCTCCCCGTCGCCGGTCGAGCACATCATCGGATGAAAACCGAACCCGCCCTTGTAATGAGGCGCTGCGCCCTGCTTGTTCTCCGAGTGGACCTCCACCAGCGTCGAGTCGATGTCGAGCACCAACGGACCCGAGCCGCGGCGCTTCGACCACGCCTCGCCACGCGCCGTGGCCGCGGCGCCCCACAGCGCCCCGAGTCCCGAGCCGTCGATGCCGCGCAGTGCCCGATACAGCGTCGAGTGCGACCCCACCGCCCCGAACAGGTCCCGCTGAGACCGCAGATGCTCGATATCTGTGCACGCCTCCCCGCCCCCGGCCAGCACCAACAACAGATGCACCAACAACACGCCCCGGTCATGAACCGGGGCGCGCTCGCCGCGCCGCGGAACCGCCGCCGACAGCGCCGAAGTCAGCCCGACGCGGTCCGCGAAACCGCCCAAAGCGAACAGCCCCGCACCCCACGCCACCCGATCACCGCCGCCTGCCAGACGCGCATTTGCCACACTGCTAAGTTTCACCTCGGAGATGCCTCTCTGAATTGCACACTGCGTGTGTCGACAACACGCATCGTCGCAGATCAGAGAGGCTTTTCCGCGGACTCACACACCCAAACCCGCCCGACTCATGAACAATCAGGGCTAGCCGCTGCGTCTCTAGGGGGCGACAACTTGCGCGCCGCTATTCCAGGCGCGGCGGGGTCGGGACACCCGCATCAGCTCGGCCTATGAGAGCGAGGCATTCGATCATGGACGCATTCGTTGGCTTGCAGCGTTGACAGCACGCCGTTAGTGTCCGTCGCCAATGTCGATTGAGCCAGCCGCGGCGAGCAAGTGCGTGATCTGCGCTGCTGAGGCGTGCGTGCCCTCTGGCGCAGCCCCCCCCCCGTTTGGTCGGCCACAACTTCAACCGTTAGTTCCCACGGGGTAGCGACAACCAATCTTCAAGCCGGAACCAGCGCAAGCCTGGCTCGGCTGCTTCTTGCCGCTGCACTGTTATCGGCGGTCCTTGCTGTCGCAGCGCTGCCGGGTGTGGCCGCTGCATCCGCGCCTGCACTGCCGCCGAACGTTGACTGCGGCGATGCAGCCGTGGTCGCCAAGCTCTCTGTTGTCGAGGACCGCGCGGCGGCGAACATGCTCGCTGAGGCTGTCAGGCTCCTCGGGTTGGGCGGCCGCTGTCTTGTTGACGCAGGCGATCCGGCATCAGGCCAGCTCCCAGCAGGCTCCCGCAGCGAGTTGGCGGGTGTTCCACGTGTTTATGTCGTGGGAGGCCCAGCAGCCATTCCGGATGACTGGCTGGTTGATCGGCTAGGGCTCGGTCCCTTTACGAGGGTGAGCGGCAGCGACCGCTGGGCAACCCAGGCGGCTGTCGCTTCCGCGATCATCGGATTGGCTCAAGATCCAACGTCTGACCCGACACCGCGCTCGGTGGAGTCACCGTTGAATACGGATTGTTCCGGCAGCGCGGTACTTGCGAAGCTTGGTATTGCCGAGGACCGAGCCGCGGCGAACATGCTTGCCGAAGCACTGCGCTGGCTCGCCACCGACAATGCCAAGTGTCTCCTCGATGCTGGCGATCCGGATGCTGGTGGGCCGCTTTCGCAACAGGCGAAGGATGACTACGACGACGCGGCTGTGCACTTCGTTGTCGGCGGTATTGCTGCGCTTCCCGAGAGCTGGCTTGATGTCCACTTCGGGCGGCGTGATTTCGAGCGGCTGGCTGGTCTGGACCGCTGGGCAACCCAGTCTGCTGTGGCGGTTCAGATCATCGAGTTGGCACAAGGCGAACTCGGGTCGACTGACGATGTAGTGGAGTCTTCGAGCGGCGAAGGTCTCGTTGCTGATGCACAGTCCTCCATACGTGATGTCACGGTGGGTGTCTTCTATTGCGGCGCTGCTGGATCCCTTGATCTGCCACAGCTCGAGGCCGAGGTGCGCAGAATTGACAACGCGGTCGGTCGTATCTACCGGGTGCAGTTTGGGGACAGCGATTTCTCGCTGAGCTTCAGCGTCGGTGGCATCTTGTCGCCTGACCTCGTCTGGGCGGACCAGTCAATAACCAAGTGGAGGACCAACAAGGGCAAGAGCGGCTGCCACGACGCGTTGGCTGATGAGATCGACCGATCCGATGGCGCCTTCTCGAAGCGAACGGCGCTGATCATCGGCGGAGTCGAGACCGGGAGTCGGATTTGGGGGTTCGCCACGACGCCTGTGGGACCGGCCGTGGTCGCTGCGCGCAACATGTATCCCGCCTCACACAGCAGGTATTCGCAAGAAAACTACTACTACAGCGCCATCGCTCATGAGCTCGGCCACTTGATCTATGGCTTTGACCACCCGCACCCTGATGACAACACGTGCGGCGGCGGCTCAGTCAGCGCCGAAGAGCTCCGTTCGATCATGGCGTGGCCGAATTGCGGGGCGAATCAAGACATCACCGGCTTGACGGCCTATATCGCTTGCGTGCAGCGGGAGTCGATGGGTTGGGTTCCGGCAGGATCATGCGACGGCGATGGTCCGCCTCCAGATCGTCCCACGATGACCGGTCTGCATCCAGGAGATGGTTCGCTGACCGTCGAATGGGATGAGCCGAACAGCTATCGCACACCGGTATCCGGCTACGACGTTCGCTACCGGCCTGCCGACGGTTCCCAGGAGTGGCGAGCTTGGCAGCCCGATCGTGTGATCACCGGGCAGTCCGTGACTATCACCGGCCTGAGCAACGGCGTTGCCTACGAGGTCGGCGTCCGTGCCAAGAGCCGCGCAGGTGACGGCGCGTTCTCTCGGCCGCTGCGGGAAACCCCCCAGCGGAACACGGCCCCTCGGCCGACCGTCAAGCTCAGCATCGGCGGGGATGCGCAAGGGACCGTCGGGACGAGCGGCTCGTGCACAGGCGTTCATTGCCGCTGGCTGCATGTGGAAGTTGAGGGTCTGGGACCGGGGCCGCACACGCTTGCATGCGCCCACAATGGAGCTGGCGGCTACAGCCGAGGCGTCTACCGCTCGGCGACGGTGACCAGTTGGCCGAACGAGACATCGTGCGTTTTCGGCTACCCGGGGGCTGAGGTCTTCGTGATCGTCGGCGCCGAGCATCGAGACGGTGCCTGGCACGGCGGCCACTACTCGAACGTCGTGACATGGCCCGACTGCACCCAAGAGCCATCCAGGTGCCCCAGCCGCACAGCTGCACCCCGCCTGCGAGCCGCCGACGGTTCCATCGCTGTCCGCCTCGGAGCATCCATCGCCTTCGATATTCAGTACCGACAAGCCGGTAACAGCACATGGCGTAACTGGCACGCACGCGACTACGTCGACATCGCCGGCGACGGCAGGTGGACCACCATCGACGGTCTCACCAACGACATCACTTACGAGGTGCGCATCCGATCTCGTGAGGCAACCGGCGATCAAGACTGGTCTAACCCAATACAAGCGGTACCCGGCACTACTGGTGGCAATACATCAAATCCCTCAGTAACGCTCTCGCTGGGTCGTAGCGCACAAGGCGCTATGGGCGTCACCGGTCCGTGCACCAGCATCCATTGCCGATGGTTGCACATCGGCGCCGAGAACATCGGCCCCGGACCGTACAACGTCGAATGCTGGCATTACGCCTTCGACAACTACGTACACGGCCCCTGGAAGCGAACGACAGCGACGGCGTTGCCCAATGAGTCGGCATGCCTCTTCGGCTTCCCCGGAGTAACCGTCTACACAATCGTCAACGGAATCAAATCAAACGAGGTCACCTGGCCTCGCCAACCGCGATGAACAGGAAAATGAGAATGGGATCTCGTCACAACTCAGTAACCGACAGTATTGCGACATGGCATTGGCGCGTTCTCGTCGGAGTTGTGATTGTCTGCCTCGTGATACCTATATCAACGGTCGGCGCGGCGTCCGCGCCGGACAGCATTGACACGCTTGACGGCCACGATGTGGCCACTAGGAGCGCAAGGCTCTTTCAAGCACAAGGCCTGGGGCCGACCTCAGGCGGTGGCACAAATCTGCACCGAGAGTGGTACGTCAACGACGATCCATTCCTGTGGGGACCTGAGAAATTTTGGCACGACGGTGCTCAGGGTGCAGGATATGGCAGCAACAACTTCAAATACACTGACGCCAACGGCAATTCAGCTACGGCAGTGAATTGGGTTCATTGGTACATGGGAGACCGTTCCGGCAGGCAAGAAGTCGAAGTATATGTGCCAACACAACAGGCCACGTCAACCGTTTTGTATGAAGTATCCCTGAACAATTCGGCATATGCCAGCGCGACGATAAGACAAAAGGAAGCGTTCGGGTGGACGCAACTTGGCGCGTACGACTTCAATGGTGGCGATGTAGTCATTACCACCAATGACAATACGACCCTAGAGGATGCCGATGACCTGAACGACTACGGCCGCCGACTCATCGGCATAGATGCGATTCGTATGCGCTGCGTCGAACGTTGCCCTGGTCAGCAGCTTGCCGTGCCCACTGGGGTTGTCTATAGCGGCCAAGCATTACGGTGGAACCGTGTCCCTGGGGTGAGTTCATACGAAATCGAATGGAGATATTCGTCAGAAACCGCGGTGACGCGGGGAACCAAAAATTGTCGTACCGCAGATTGTTGGTTCCAATTCTTCCCGGACATCTCCAGACGTTTTCAAGCCAGAGTACGCGCGCAGTCCGGCGATATGACAAGCGCCTGGAGCGATTGGTGGATTGTCGGGGCCCAAAATGTTGCGCCAGGCGCCGTGACGGGCGTGACCTACGCAAGCGGAACGATTACTTGGATTGATTTGCCCGAAGCGAACGCTTATGATGTCGAACTACATGACAGCGGCGGCGGCATCAGAACGATCCACAATGCCGCGTGCTGTGCTCTGCGTCTTCAATTTACCGGTGTCGACAGGAACCTTCAGCACTTTCGCTTACGCGCAACGAATGGCTTAGACGGACCATGGACAGCTTGGACGGCGATCACGAGGCCAACGCAGGAACTGAATCCGACTCCGCCTAGGAATGTTATCGTAGACACAGTCAATGAGATACAGTTGAGAATAACGTGGGAACCGCCCTCAAATAGCGGAAGTGCGGCGATCAGCAACTATCGCGTTGTAGTGTCAAGGCCGGCGATTGGATCATTGGCCGCCTGGAGCAGCGGTACGGTAAATGTTGCTGGAACATCGTTCGCTACGGGCAATCTTCGTTACGGCACTACCTACACCGTGACCATTGCGACCGTGAATCACGATAATCGAACTAGCCCGACTGTCAGCGCCCGTGCGACGACCGATGGGCGACAAACTACACCTCCGGGCGTGGTGCGTGACTTGAGGGCCGTTGCTCATGGAACGCAAGAATTGAGAGCAACGTGGTCAGCGCCATCCAATAGCGGAAGTTCGGGAATCAGAAACTACCAGGTAGTGGTTTCAAGGCCCGCGATCGGAACAGATGCCGCCTGGACCAGCGGCACAGTGACTGTCAATGGTACGTCATTCACTTCGGGAACTCTGCGTTACGGCACTACCTACACCGTGACCGTGAAAGCGGTGAATGGTGACCGTCTATCTAGTCAGTCTGCCAGTGTCCGTGCGACCACGAGTACGCAGCAATTCGAACGTCCGGGTAACGTCCGTGATATAAACGTTGATCCTCATGGAGAACGAAAGTTGAGAGTAACCTGGTCAACGCCCTCAAGTAGCGGCAGCTCGGGGATTAGAAACTATCGGGTCGTAGTGTCAAGGCCTGCGATTGGATCATTAGCCGAATGGACCACCGGTAAGCTGCCAGTCGTTGGTACGTCGTACACGACAGGCACGCTTCGTTACGGCACGACTTACACCGTTACGGTGACTGCGGTCAATCAGCACAGCAAGGTTGGCACTTCCGCCTCCGCACAAGCACGTACGAGAAACCAGGTAACCGCATTAGGGTCCGCCGCGAGTTAGGTCGCGTGTTCAGTTGGGTGTGATGGTGTAGTTCCATTCGCCGTGCCAGTGGTGGGGGCACAGCGGCAGTTGTTCCATTTGTGTGTTGGTGATCTTGATGCCGCGTTGGTACCAGCCGGGGTCGTAGGCGGCTTGCACGGTGAGTCCGGTTTGGGTGGTGGTGGAGGCGATGAGCTCGATGATCGTGGCGATGTCGGTGAGGGGTCGGCCTCGCCAGTTCATGGAGATGAAGCTGAAGAGGCGGTGTTCGATCTTGTTCCACTTGCTGGTGCCGGGCGGGTAGTGCACGACGGTGATCTCGAGGCCGGTCTCGGCGGCGAGGCGGGCGAGGAACCACTTCCAGGCGCGGGGCCGGTAGCCGTTGGAGCCGCCGGCGTCGGCGGTGATCAGCAGCCGGGTCGCGGTCGGGAACCGGTCGCGGCCCAGGGTGTTCCACCAGCGGCGGATGGACTCCACGGCGAACTCGGCTGTGTCGGCGGAGTCGCCGACGTTGACCCAGCCGGCGTTGTTGGCGACGTCGTAGACGCCGTAGGGGATGGCCTTGGCGAACTCGCCCAGCGCCCGATCAGCGAAGTCGTGCACGCTCACCCGCTCGGGTTCCCCGGCGGGCTGCCACTCGGCGCCGCCGTTGGCGTAGGACCCGATCAGCTCTTTCTTCTTGGTGTCCACGCTGATCACCGGGTCGCCGACGGCGAGGCGCTCCGAGGCCAGCGCGTTGAGGTAGGCGAACTGGGCGTCGCGGTCGGGGTGCTGGGCTCCCTCGTTCTGCTTGGCCGGCGCCTGCAACGAGTAGCCCATCTGGTGCAGCAGCCGGCGCACCAGCTCCGCGGACGCCTTGAAGCCCTGCCCGGCGAGCTCGCGTGCGAGCTGATACGTCGACTTCAGCGTCCAGCGCAGCGGCGACATCGGGCTGCCCCGCGTGACCGGATGCACCAGCTCGTCGAGCGCTTCGAGCAGACCGGGCTGCTTGTCGACCGCCGGGCGGTCCCCGCCGCCCTCGGCGCGCTGACGATCCCACGGCTCGGCCCCGGCGCGCACCTCGCGCACCGCCTTGGACATCGTCGAGGTCGAGACCCCCGACGCCCCCACAACGAACGCCTGCCCGCCGCGGCCCAGCGCCTCGGCCAACGCGCCGCTCACCACACGCCGCTGACGCTCGCCCAGATGAGGCATGACGGTCTCGAAGAACACCCTCGCATCGGTCGCCGAAAGCTCCACACACCCGACACTACACCTCGCGTGTTAACCTGTGGCGCACCCTTAGGCAAAGTAGCCAACGTGGACTACGAACTAGGCAAACACAAGAAGATTGGTCTCAATCTATTCAGCGTCGACAAAATTACCTGGGACGCGGTCCTAGGTGCTAGTTCTTACGAACTGCAATGGGAATACCCCGACCCATACCATAAGCAAATAGCTGACGCCGGTGCCAGCTGTCGAAATGATCGTTGCGAAGCCGAGTTCTTACGAAACCCGTTGCAACGAGAGGTGACCATTAGGGTTCGAGCTAGGGCGGGTTCTCGAAGCGGTGACTGGTCCTACAACAAGAGGTTTGACGAATCAATTCCATGCGACGCATCTCTGAGAAATGTAAGGTGGGAAGTAAGGCGAGAAGGACTCATCATCAAGCATTTAAGGATATATGCAGCAAAGGATTTCACTACAACTCCGACAAATGGCCAGGCTACGATGATCTCCAAGGGCCAAAGAGGCGGCAAAATCGCAGGCCCTGGAAACATTGGCATACAGGGGTGTTCATGGATTTTTCCCGACGCCTCGGTACAGGAACATGCCGAACTATCAGGGAACGCTCTGATCTACGGGAATGCCGAGGTTTCGGGCAGCGCTAAGATACATGGAGAAGCCAGAGTCTCCGGAGACGCGAGAATTTCGGGGAATGCTGAAATCTACGGTAAAGCAATCGTATCGGGCAACGCGCGCGTCAGCGGCGATACGGTAGTTAAAGGCGATGCGTTAATCGCTGGCGACATGAATCTCGAAAGTGGCATCTATGACGGAAAGGCGGAATTTAAGCGCGCCGCGCAAGAGCTGTATAAGGCTAATCGTGACGCCATCGTTTCGGGTTTGGTGGCATGCAAGTCGTTTGCTGACGCGTTCAACAACACTCATTCTCAAGCGACCCAAATTGCAGCCGACCTTTTAGCGGGCAAAAATACAATCGACAGCGCATTGGCCCCGCTAATCTTAGCATGCAAGAATTTGAAGGTGATTAAGAGCATTATCGACAGCTTCACGGGCAAAAAGAGCAAAATACTCACGGCGATTAGTTTTGCGTTACCTGTCGTTGGATCGCTGCGGCTGAGCCCAATGTTGCTCCACATTGTAGAGCTTGGAAGTGCTGGACTCGATGTGTACATGCTAGGAGACGCAAAAGTCCTGCACGACAGACTAGCGGCTGAGTATAACACGATATTGGGCGCGAATTGAGGAGCGACGATGGGGCATACTGCAACATTGGCGCCGCTGACGATAGCGAACAGGACCATTGGAGAGATATGTATCAGCAAATAGCGATCAAGAAGCGATTCCTGCCAGTAGTACTATTTGGATTACTTCTGGTCATGGTGTTGCCGAGCGTGGCGATCGCACAGGATTCGGGCGAAACTGGGGGACCGATCGAGGACCTTGATGAAGATGATTCGGATGCTGAGCAACTTGACGGTGACGGTGATCCGATCAGCGACCCAACTGTTGAAGTTCCTGATGATCTCAGCCAAGCCGGAGCCGCAATCGATGATGTCGATGATACGGATGACCCAATGCAGGCGGCTATTCCGCCTGTGGGAATGTCAACGTGCTCGGGCGAGATTGCGATTGTTGTGGCTTCCGATGTGGCGGCGCAATCGGATATCTATAGTGCGGTTACGCTTGCTGGAGTTGTCGGCACGGATTGCATTGTTCTTGCTGGTGCTCGCAATGGAACGATGTCGGCAGATCAGCGCGCTCGTCTTGACGATGCGCTGTCAAGTGGATGGATAGTTGGTGGAACCGCTGCTGTTCCGCCGTCGAAGACTGCTGGTTGGTCGATGAAGCGTATTGCCGGTGTTGATCGGTGGCACACAGCACGCCTCGTCGGAGCAGTCGCCGCGAACCCGGATGCCGACATTGCCCGATTGCACGCAGCTATAGTGGCATGGAATCCCTTGGCGAATGAAACTGACTGCTCTGGGTCCGTAGCGATTGTGGTGGCTTCGGATGTGGCTGCGTTGTCTGATATCTATAGCGCAGTGACGCTTGCGGGTGTTCTCGGCACGGATTGCATTGTCTTCGCCGGTTCGCGTGGTGCCGCGATGCCCGGGGATCAGCGTGATCGTCTCGACAGCGCGCGTTCAGGCGGATGGATTGTCGGTGGGTCCGCTGCTGTGCCGGCGTCGAAGATTGCTGGTCGGTCGATGAAGCGCATAGCCGGTGCTGATCGATGGCATACAGCGCGCCTCGTCGGAGCAATCGCCGCGGACCCGGATGTCGATATCGACTCCCTTGTGCCATAGGCCGAATTGGTGGCGCGCAAATGCAAATGTTTGCGCGCGATTCGATTGAGCGGTCCTGACGGGGACCCAATAGTCCGTAGCTGAGCGACGCTGTTTGGAGGTGACGTGCGATCAGTCTTGGGCTGGAGCGTCGCGTCGATTGTCATCGCCGCGAGCATCGGGCTGTCACCTCCAGCTGGGGCTTTCGATTTCGCTACCTCGTATGTCGAACGCCTGGCGGGTGCGGATCGGTATGCGACGTCGTTGGAGGTTGCTCGGGCGTATGCGGAAGAGCGCGGCGGGAACCTGGATTCAGCCGTGCTGGTTTCCGGGACGTCTTGGCCCGATGCAGTGACGGCTGCCGGGTTGGCGGGGCTGCTGGATGGGCCGATCTTGCTGGTGGGTCCGGCTGGCCTGAGCACGGAGGCGCTGGAGTTCTTGGAAGGCACCGGCGTCTCGGAGTTGATTGCGGTGGGCGACGAGTCGGTGCTGCCGTCTGAGGCTCTGGCTGCGGCTCGTCGCATCGATCCTGACATCGAGCGGATCTCCGCGGCCGATCGCTACTCGGCGTCGGTTGAGGTGGCTCGGCGGATGGGTGCCGGCGGTCATGGGTTCGGGTCTGCTCGCACGGTGATCCTGGCGAACGGGGACGTGTTCGTGGATGGCATGGTGGCCCGCACGTTCGCCGCCCGCGGCACGCATCCGGTGCTGCTGACGCCCGGCGATCGGCTGCACCCTGCTGTCGCGGCGTTCATCAGGTCTGACCTGGTGGAGCGCGTGGTGATCATGGGCGGTCATGCGGCTGTCTCCGCCGAGGTGGAAGCCGCTGTGGACCCGGTCGACAAGCACGTGGTGCGCCTAGCGGGTGCGACGAGGTTCGAGACAGCGGTCGCCGCAGCGGACTATCTGCGGGACCGCTACTCGTGGACCGCTGGGGGCGAGTGCTTCAGCGACGAGATCGTGGGGCTGACCACGGCGCTGGCACCCTACGACGCGTTCGCCGCGGGGCCGCTGCTGGGGCGGCTGTGCGCACCGCTGCTGCTGACCGAACCGTCGTCGGTGCCCGATGCCACCGCGCAATGGCTTGGCCCCGACACCAACCAGCTGATCGTGCTCGGTGGGTCGGCTGCGGTGTCTCAGCAGGCGGTCAGCGGGCTCGTCGCCGAACGCAGCATCGGCGGCCGGGCTCAGGCAGAGGCGTACATGACGACACTCGTCAACGAGTTGCGTGCCGGCTTCGGCGTCGAACCGTTGCGCCATCACGCCGGGTTGCGCCGGGTCGCACGTGACTGGTCCGAGCAAATGCCCGAAGACGGCAGGTTCGGCCACAACCCCGACTGGCTTGACCAGTACCCGCTCGGGTGGCATCTGTACGGGGAGAACGTGACTCGCGAGTACGTGGCCGGAACGCTGGACGAGGCCGTCAAGGCCGCCTTCGAGGAGTTCAAGGACAGCCCTCCGCACTTCTCGAACATGGTCAACCCCGAGTTCACCGACGTCGGCATCGGCATCGCTGTGGGCGAGCGCAAGATCATGGTCACCCACAACTTCTCGTCCTACCCCGTCGAGCCCGTCGAGGTTCCGCCGACCAAGCCCCGGCTCGGCGTGAGCGCTTGGGCTGACCGGTTCCAGCTTCGGTGGGACGCCACCACCTCGGATCTGCCGATCACGCACTGGCAGATCGACGACGGCGGGCTGCCAGGCGATCCGCCTGCATCCGCCTGGGGCTACATGTGGCACGACCCCCCGCAAGGCATCCACCGTGTACGCGCCGCTGCCTGTAACGCCGCCGGCTGCAGCGAGCCCAACGCCTACACCTTCACCATCGGCGACGCCGAGCCGGTGCCCGGAACACCTCTCGAACCGAGCGTCTCCGTGGCCATCGACGGGCCGAAGGTCACCGTGAGCTGGGACGCCGACGCCGACGCCGACGTTTCGACGATCGAAGCGTGGACTTACCATCTCGAAGGCGAGGACTCGGTACGCCTCTTTCACGAGTACCTGCCCGTCGCGCAACGACAACGTGAGCACTACTCGCTCGGGCCCGGAACCTACGTCGTTTTCGTGCTCGGCCACAACGCCCACGGCCCAGGCGCCTGGGCACGCGCCGAATTCACCGTTGCTGAACGGTAGAACGGCGCCTCGGGATCTTGAACCTGTCCGTTATGGCGGGATTGAGCTGCCGAGCGTTGCTGCGTAGTCGTCGAGGCCCCCATCTCAGCAGCGGACCCTCACGTCACCCAACGCCTCGCTTCGACGCGAAGAGCCACAAGTGGGCTGTCGTGGCACCGTCGGTGATCGTCGTAGTCCCGTTGGTGGGGCACTCGTTGCTCGGTGACGATCGGCGGCGGCTTTATCGCGCTGCTCATGATGTGGGCAGCAATTTGTTCCGGGCCATCGGCCATTCGCTGGACAACGTCGACACGTTCTTGGACCGAGGAAATTTCCGTCCGCTCGGTCGTGCTGTGGAGAACGTCGAAAGTGAGGTGTGTCTGAGTCTTCCGCGGAGATCGGCTGAGAAATGAACCAAGTCATGCTGTGTTCTCGGGGTTGTTGGTGGTGGTCCGGCGGTTGTGGTCGAGCCGTCGTGTGCGGGCTCGTTGGAGGCCTTGCCGGCGGGCCTCGCGGATCGGTTCTCCTCGTTGGTGGTGTTCGTCGTCGGGGGTGACGTAGCCGAGCGCTTCGTGCAGCCGGACTTCGTTGTAGTCGATCCGGATGCGTGCCAGCTCTGTGTCGAGCAACGCCGGGTCGGTGATCTCGTCGAGGTGGGGCCATTCGTGCTTGATGTGCCCGAAGAAACTCTCGATCCAGGCTTGGTCGGTGGGGGTGTGGGGTCGGCCGTGGTGTTGGGCGATGGCCATCATCGCCATGTAGGCGCGGGTGTCGTGGCTGGTCATGGCCGGGCCGTTGTCGGACACGGCGAGCAGGATCGGCCGGTCGGGGTCGTCGATGTCGAGATCGAGGCGGTCGTCGGTGAGCAGCTCGTCGAGATCTTGGGCTAGCAGCGCCTGGTCGAAGATGACGCGCACTTGGGTGGAGGTCTCCTCGGTCGAGACCAGGGTGGTGATCCAGTAGCGGGAGACCATGTCGACGATGGCGAACACGCAGCGCCGGGCCCGCCCGAAGTGGGTGACGTCCCAGATCCAGATCCTGTTCGGTTCCCAGACCAGCCAGTGGGGCCACGGCGTCTTGGGCCGCCGTGGTGTCGGCGGCTGTTCGGGCAGCACAAGCCCGTGGGCAGCCAGAACGCGCCGAAACGTCGAGGGGGCCACCCACACCCGGCCCACATAGGAACCGCGGTGGGCGAGCTTGCGGTGCGACCGGTCGACCGGTCCCCACTCTTCAGCGACAGCGAGGACCTCCGCGACTTCGTCGGCCAGCACCGCATGCACCGGCGCGCCGCCCGGGGCGAGGTCGCTGAGCGTGCCCAGCTCGCGTCGGCGGGCCCGCCAGCGGTGCACCCGGTCGTCGGAGACCTGCCACACACCGGTGGCCCATGTGTGCCAGAACCCGGCGGCAACGGCGTCGTCGACGGTGTTGAGGACCAGCTCTTTGGCCTCGGCGGGGACTCTCGCCGGGACCGGTCCGTTCAGTCCCAGCCGGATTTTCCCCGGACAATGGCCAACTCGATCGCTTGGACCTTGATCGCCTCGGTGAGCTGACCGATCTCTGCCCGGGCCGCTTCGAGCTCCCAGTTCCGTTCGGTGGCCGGGCGACCCGGTTTGCGGGCCAGCGCAGCCAGCGCCGCGTCCTTCACCGTCCGGCGGATGGAGATGATCGTCGACACATCGACCCCCCACTTCCGGGCGGCGTCGGCCTGGGTGATCTCTCCGCCCGCGACCTGCAAGTAGATCTCCCACTTCGTCTCCGCGGACAGCTTCTTCGGTCGACGCCGACCCTCGCTGACAGTCATCTGATGCTCCTTCACGCGTCAGCGAGAACACGATCAGACTTGGTTCATTCCTCGGTGGACCCTCCGCGGCAAAGTCAGACGCACAACAAAAGGGCGGTGGTCTATGACGCAGCGGAGGCGACCGGTCTCGCTCCGCACGCAGTCAACGGTGTGCTCCGGCTGGTGTTGATTGGGATGCTTGCAGTCGGATCCTTTGGACTCATGTCGGCGGTGTTGCGGTCCGCGGGAATCGGGCGATCCGGCCGCCATCCGGCTGTCGTGCTGTATCCGATGGTCCTGGCGGCGACCTTGGTCGCCGGGGATCACTACAGCCCCATCACCAGCTACAACGTTGTTCTCATCGGCTCAGTCATCTTGATGCTCGCGGCAGCGTTGTGGGTGGCGCGGGACAAGGACATGGTGCAAAGGCGGCTCGCATGGCATGAGCCGGTCGCGATGCTTGGGCTCGGCGCGGTCTTGGCGGCCACGTACGACCTCACCTATGTGGCCCCTCCGTTCGTGGCCGCGTTTGTGGTGGCGCGTGCCGCTGCGGGTTCCTCGGCTCGACAACTGCTTCGCATGGCGAGCGTTCGCCGCTGGACGTATCTCACTGCCGGATTCCTCGCCGTGTTCATTCCGGCTCGTATTGAGATCGCCAGGCGGTGCAGCGGATCGTCCTGCTATGTGGCTTCCGATGTCGAGTTGACAACGGACGTATTCGGACGCACCGCTGACCGCTTGTTGACCGGGGCATCCCCGGCGGGCTGGAGGTACACCGCTGGCCTCCTCGACAGGGCTGGCATCAGCTTTGGATTCGCCGATCTGGCGAGGAATGTGCTCCTGATCGTGCTACTCGCAGCGGTTGCATTCATCACCGTCATCGCCGCCCGAAATGCGCGAGGCTCTCTGCCGGTTGTCTCGGAGGATTCCGTGGGTTGGAGGCGGCCGGCCGCGAGTCTGGGCGCTCTCGGAGCAGTCACAGCGCTCCTGCCGGCGCTCCTTGTCGGCCTGTCAAGGCGAACCCAAGAAGTTCGCCCGCAGGTCGGCGAGGCCTGGCGCGAGACGATCATGGTCCAAGTGGGCTGGTCGCTCATGGCCACCGCAGCACTGGTGTGTGTCTTCGGTATCGCCCGCAAGCCGGGAACCGCGCGAATCGCGGCTGCGTTGGCCACCGCAATTCTCGGCGCCACCATGGCGCTCACGCTGCTTGCCAACGCTCGATTGACCCAGGTCGACCGCGTCACCCCACTTCACGCCATCACGAGCGAGATGGCAACCGCGGCCATCCACTTCGACCCGACCGAGAGCGGAAACGCCCGGCGCTGCCGGCTCATTGACGACTACACGGCGATCCTGCCGAACCCCCGACAGTGGGTGAGCGGCCCGAACGTGTGGTCAGAACTCGACGAACTCATGCTCAGTGTCCAGGGCATTCCCTATTGCGACCCGGTCCTCCACGGCGGTAACAAACCAGCCAATCCTGAGATCGAAGATGCGTCGTAACCGCGGCGGTGACACGCCTCATTCCGGCGAAACGTTGTCCATAGCGGCACGTAGTTGTCGGATCAGCGGCGGAATGTCCATCTCGAGTGTTCGCCAAATGACTTCGGCTCGGACATGGTGGTACTCGTGCGCGAGAAAGTTGCGCATCCCGCGTAACCTCGACCATGGAACGTCGGGCATTTGCGTGGCCGTTTCGTCGTCGAGGTGCCGTGCTGCCTCTCCGACGATCTCGAGCATGCGCTCGGCAGCGGCCAGCAGCTTCCAGTCGTCTGCGAACGCCTCCGAACCCTCATCAAGGATGCTCGCTGCACGTTCGGCGGCGCGGAGAATGTCGATGATGCGCTGATGCTGGCTGCGGGTCACAGCGGAACGGCATCGTCGAGCATTGACACGAACGGTGCCTTCAGCGCTCGGGCATCGACGATGTCGACATTGCACCCGAGAAGATCGGCCAAGTCGAGTTGAAGACCCGCGAAATCAAGCAGCGTCGCGTCGGAGCTGAACTCGCAGACGAAGTCGCAGTCACTTTCGGGCGTGTCTGTACCTCGTGCGACCGAGCCAGCTAAGGCAATGGCAGTCGCCTTGTTCTTGGCTGCGATGCTGCGGATCGTTGCGCGGTGGCGATCCAGTATCGCCTCGCGGCGGGACACAGTCCGGACTGTACTGCGGACATTCGGCTTGCCAACTCGCCGGGATGAGGGCGCCTCGTCGGGCGCGTGGACCGCTGGGGCACATAGGCTCCTGCGCTGGCCGGTGTGCGCCGGACCAGGGCCGTGGGGGCCGCTCGAGGGCCCAAGACGATGGTCGATGGGAGACGGAATTATGGGACGAGGGATCATTGCGTACGGGGCGTACGTGCCGTACTGGCGGCTGGACCGCTCCAAGATCACTGCGGTAATGGGCTCGGGCGGCGGCAGGGGGCACCGTGCGGCGGCCAGCTACGACGAGGACACCACGACGATGGGTGTCGAAGCGGCGCGCAATGCACTGCGGGGCAGCGAGCTCGTGCCCGACTCGGTGCTGTTCTCGACGGCGAATCCTGCCTACATGGACAAGACGAACGCTGCGGCAATCCACGCGGCGCTCGATCTGCCCCAGTCATCGTGGGCGGTGGACGTCGGCGGAGCGCCGCGGTCATCGGAGGCCGCCTGGGCGCTCGCCGCAGCGAATCGGGGCACCAACCTGGCCGTCGCCTCTGACCTGCGCACTGGTCGTCCCACCAGCGGCGACGAGGCCACCGGAGGCGACGGCGCGGCTGCGTACGTCTTCGGCGATGACTCGGTTTCGCCGGTGCTGTGCGAATGGCTCGGGGGAGCGGTCGCCACTGCGGAGTTCACCGACCGTTACCGGCAGCCGGGCGATGCGTTCTCGCGCATCTGGGAGGAACGATTCGGCGAGCAGGTGTATCTGCCGCTCGCAAACGACGCCATCGAGCGTGCGCTGGGCGACGCGAGCGTCAGTCTCGATGACATCGACAAGATCGCGATCGTCGGCCTGCACGCGCGGGCGGTGCGCAGCCTGTCACGGGTGGCGGGCGACAATCTGGTCACCGACTTGACAGGCGAGATCGGCAACACCGGAACCGCTCACCCGGCGATCGTGCTGGCATCGATTCTGGACGAGGCCGAGCCCAACGAGACGATCCTGCTGGTCCATCTGGCCGATGGCGCAACGGCCGACGTGCTGCGCACGACCGATGCCATCGCCGACCACACACCGTTTGCGTCCGTGCGGTCTCAGATCGATCGCGGAAATGACGCGCTCGACTACAACAAGTACCTGACCTGGCGCGGCTTCCTCGATCGTGAGCCGCCGCGCCGTCCGGATCCCGAGCGGCCGGGCGCGCCACCGGTGTTCCGCTCCGAGGACTGGAAGTACGCGTTCGTCGGCTCCCGTGACCGCAGCTCGGGAGCGATCCACCTGCCGCCGATGCGCGTGTCCATGGATGGCGGCGCGGTTGACGACATGGAACGCATCCGCATGGCGGACACTCCTGCGACGATCGCCACCTTCACCGTCGACCGTTTGGCCTTCTCGCTGTCGCCTCCCATGGTGGCGGTGGTCATCGACTACGACGGCGGCGGACGCTTCCAGGCTGAGATGACCGACGTCGACCCCGACGCGGTCAGCATCGGTGACCGCGTCGAGATGACGTTCCGGCGCTTCTACAGCGCAGAGGGAATCCACAACTACTTCTGGAAGGCACGCCCAGCCGCCCCCTAACGCAGCACGTACCTGCTGTGAGAGCAGCAGCAGCAAGCACAGCCTGCGTTAGCAGCAGCAAGCAAGCACAGTGCTCAGCGGCCATAATGTCGCTGGGAGATCTGGCATTCTCGCGCTCAGCGACGCACGCAGTGCGTGAGCGGTGCGGGCACTGGCACAACCTCCACTGGTCCATCACCCACAACCCAACTCACCACAAGGCAGGCACTTATGGCTTCACATGGCATTCGCGACCAGGTCGCGATCGTCGGAATGGGCTGCACCCAATTCGGCGAACACTGGGATCGCAGCGTCGATGACATGCTCATCGACGCCGCGCACGATGCGTACGCATCCGCGGGCGTCGAACAAGACGACATCGACGCCTTCTGGCTCGGCACGATGGGCTCGGGGGTCTCGGGCCTGACCCTGTCGAAGCCGCTGCAGCTCGACTACAAGCCGGTCACCCGGCTCGAGAACATGTGCGCCACTGGCTCGGAGGCGTTTCGCAACGCCGCTTACGCAGTCGCATCGGGCGCCTACGACATGGTTATGGCGATCGGCGTCGAGAAGCTGAAGGACTCCGGGTACTCGGGTCTGACCGGCGCTCGGCCACCGAGCGACGGCACCGATTCATCGATCACCGCTCCGGCGACGTTCAGCCTGCTGGCACCGGCATATGCCCACAAGTACGGGCTTGACGAAGACACCATGAAGGAAGTTCTCACCCGCATTGCCTGGAAGAACCACCGCAACGGAGCGCTGAACCCTCGGGCTCAGTTCCGCAAGGAAGTCGCCAAGGAGACCATCGCCGGCTCGCCACTGATCGCTGGTCCGCTGGGCATCTTCGACTGCTCCGGCGTGAGCGACGGCTCGGCCGCCGCCATTCTGGTTCGGGCCGAAGACGCTCACAAGTACTGCGACAACCCGCTGTACATCAAGGCGCTCAGCTTCGCTTCAGGCCCTGCGACCGGGGCGCTTGACAGCACCTATGACTACACCACGTTCCGCGAGGTGGAGGCATCGGCAGCCGAGGCCTACAAGCAGGCTGGCATCACCGATCCTCGCTCGCAGATCGCGATGGCCGAGGTGCATGACTGCTTCACGCCAACCGAGCTCGTCCTGATGGAGGATCTCGGATTCGCCGAGCGTGGCCTTGGCTGGAAGGAAGCCATGGCCGGCACGTTCGACCTCGACGGCGACCTCCCGGTCAACCCCGATGGCGGCCTGAAGAGCTTCGGCCACCCGATTGGCGCATCCGGCCTGCGGATGCTCTTCGAGTGCTGGCTGCAGCTGCGTGGTGAGGCACCGCCTGAGCGGCAGATCCCCTCGGTTACCGAACAGGGCAAGACCCTGGGAATCACGCACAACCTCGGCGGCCAGCCGGGCGCCTGCGTGAGCTTCGTCTCGGTTGTCGGGTCTGAGCTGGGCTGACCCCCGCAGACAACCTAAATCGCTGAACGGCCCGGGGGTAGTTGCCCCCGGGCCGTTCGCGTGCGTCCGGGCTGTGAGGGGGTCAGTTGGTGATGTGGGTGAGGGTCTTGCGGACGGCTGCGGCTATGCCCACGGCGTCGAGGCCGAGTTCGGCGTGAAGCTCTGCGGCGGTTCCATGGGGGAGGTAGGCGTCGGGGGTGCCGAGCTGGCAGATGCGGGGGACGCTGGGAGCTTCGAGCTGCTGCAGAGCGTCGTTGACCAGGCTGCCGAAGCCGCCGACGCGGACGCCATCCTCGACGGTGACCACGAGTGGGTGGGCTGCGGCGTCGAGCACCATTTGGCGATCGAGCGGCTTCAGCACGCGCGGGTCCCAGAGCGAGACTTCGACGCCATCGGCATTGAGCATTTCGGCTGCTTGCGTCGCGGCCGCGAAGGTCTGACCGGCGGCCAGGATGCATGCATCGGGACCGGACCTGGTTTGGCGGGCGTGGAGTCGCTCACCGGTAGCGGTGTCGATCGCGTCACGCACACCGGTGACGGGGCCCTTGCCGCGTGGCCAGCGGATGGCGACAGGGCCGTCGGTGATCTCGAGTGCCGCGGCGAACGCCATTGGCAGCTCGTCCGGTGACGAGGGCGCGAGCACGGTCATGCCGGGCACCCGCGTGAACATGGCGATGTCGTACAGCCCGTGGTGGGAGGCACCGTCGGGTCCGGTCACCCCAGCGCGGTCCACGCACACGATGACGGGCAGGCAGTGAAGGCCGACGTCGTAGAGCGTCTGGTCGAAAGCACGCGCGAGGAACGTCGAGTACACCGCGACGACGGGTCTCAATCCGGCTCGGGCCATGCCGGCCGCAGACGTCAGTGCATGCTGCTCGGCAATGCCGACATCGTAGAAGCGGTCGGGAAACTCGCGCTGGAACGGCAACAGCCCGGTGGAGCCGGGCATGGCGGCGGTGATGGCCACGATCTCGGGATGTCGCCGGGCGGCAGCGACGAGCGTCTCGGTGAACACGGCTGTGTAGTCGCGCATGGCCGGCTCGGGCGCGACGACAGGCGATTCGGCGGTTGTGGTGACGCGGCCGGGAGCACCGCCGGTGGCGGGGTCGAAGAGGCCGATGTCGTGAAGGTGCTTCTCGGTGTCGTGTTCCGCAGGCGCGTACCCGCGGCCCTTGTCCGTGATGACATGCACGACGATGGGGCCTTCGGTGTATGCGGCGGCATCGCGAAGCGCCGACTCCAGTGCTGCGATGTCGTGGCCGTCGACAGGCCCGAGGTAGCGCACACCGAGCGTTTCGAAGAACGCCGGTGGCTCCCACATCTCTCGCATCGCGGCAGCGGCGCTGTCGATGCTCCTTCGTACGCCGTCGCCCAGCGGAACTCGGTCCAGCAGGTGATCCACGGCCCGGCGACCTTGCACATAGTGCGGCGACTGGCGCACTCGGGACACCACAGTGGCCAGCCGGCTGACCGTGGGCGCGTAAGAGCGTCCGTTGTCGTTGAGCACGATCAGTGCTCGCTGGGCGTAGTGGCCCAGGTTGTTCAGCGCTTCGAAGGCCATGCCGCCGGTCATGGACCCGTCGCCGATGACGGCCACGACACGTCGGTGTTCGTGGCCGGTCATCGCGAACCCTGCGGCGAGGCCCGATGCCCAGCTCAGCGATGTCGACGCGTGGCTGTTCTCGACGATGTCGTGGGCGGATTCCGCCGCGCTGGGGTAGCCGGACAGTCCGTGGCGCTGGCGAAGGCGACTGAAGCCGTCCTTGCGACCCGTGATGAGCTTGTGAACGTAGGCCTGATGGCCCGTGTCCCAAACGATCACATCGCGTGGCGACTCAAAGACGCGGTGGATCGCAACGGTGAGTTCCACCGCCCCGAGGTTCGAGCCGAGATGTCCGCCAGTGCGCGACACGGCTTGCACGATGAAGTGCCGGATCTCCGCGCATAGCTCATCGAGCTGTGCGGAGTTCAGCGCACGCAGATCGGCTGGGCTGGTGAGCTTGGCAAGGTGCATTCGCGGCCTAAGGGTACTCAGGCGTCGAGCTGGGCTTCCGCGCTCGCGCCACCATGCCTTCGACGGCCCCCGAGGGCCAACGTCGGCGCCCCGCTCAGGCTCACCAGCAGGGTCAGCGCGTACAGCAGCAAGCCCACCAAGACGGCCTCGGCGTGGCTGACGCCGTGTGCGTCCAGGAACAGCACAAGCGCGGCCTCACGCACGCCGAGCCCGCCGATCGCCACCGGCAGAACCTGCACGATCAGCACCATCGGGGCGAATGCCATCCAGGCGCGCAAGCCCGGGTTGACACCGATTGCCGCGCCCGCGAGGGCGGTCGCCACGACCAGCAAGAACTGGTAGGCCAAGCCCACTAGCAGCAGGCGCCCGGCTGCGCCGGGGTGACGTCGGAACACGCTCAGGCCCATGTGAACCGCGCCCAGACCGTCCCGGATGCGGCCGCCGCCGCCGAGCCGGCCGAGCCCGCGGGGGTGCTCGGCAACCCAGACGATGAGCCCGAGCAGCACCAGCGTTCCCAGCGCCAGACCCGCAGCGATCTGACCTCCCGAATGGCGAAGAAGACTTGGTTGGGATGCCAACGCGGTGAGCGTCATCATCGGCAGCACGATCCAGCCGGTGAGCCGCTCGATGATGACGGTTGCGAATGCACTGGTCTGGCTGCCACATATTCGCCCCAGGCGTTTGATGCGCAAGACATCGCCGCCGATTGTCGTGGGCAGGAAATTGCCGAGGAACTGCGCAGCTAGGTACATGGACAGCATCGAACGCCGCGACGCCTTCACATCCAGCGTGGATGCCACCTGCCGCCATCGGGCGGCGGCAGTGACAAACGCGGCAGCCGTGACGAAGGCGGCCGCAACCAGCCAGGCCGCTGCTGCACCTTTCGAATCGAGATCCAGCGCCGAGAGCTTGTCGCGGCTGATGACGAACAGGATCGCCAGCAGGCCGGCACTGATGCTGAGACGAATCGCCGTGACGAGGCCTCGCGGGATACGCATTCAGGCGGCTTTCGCTCTTCGCCAGTTCGCCGCCCTCGGGACGAGCGGCCAGCGGCGCAGCGGCCTGACGAAGCGTTTCACGTGGCTTTGCACAATAGTGTGGCTGGGCACCCCAGCGGCATTCGACTGGACGCTCGAATGACCGACGTCACGCCCCTGCAACAGTTATTGATCCCACACCTACGCCACGTCGCAGCGCACCCGCATCACAACGCCCAGAATGTCCGCCTACGAGGTCGGATCGCAAGCCTCGCCCCGCAAGATTCCAGAAGGAAACGGCACAGATGACGCAGGACACGGCGATTTCTGGAACCCATAGCCCAGGGGCGCTGGTGGATCTCGATGTGGTCGACGCCACCCTCCGAGCGGCACTCGACGCCGGGGGCGAATGGGCCGAGCTCTTTGCAGAAGACCGGGAATCGGTTGGCGCGATATTCGACGAGGGTCGGGTCGAGGAGATGAACTCCGGCCGTGACCGCGGTGTCGGCATACGTGTCACCGCAGGCGACGTGACCGGCTACGCGCACACGGCGGATCTCTCGGCCCAGGGCCTCACCGACGCGGCGCGCACTGCTGCGGCAGTGGCGGCGGGTCATGGCGGAACCGTCGAGATGACGCCGCTTGGGGGATCTGGCACTGCCGCCGCGCGGGTCGCAGTGCTGCCTGCGAGCATCGGAACCGAGCGCAAGGTGGCGCTGCTGCGGATGGCTGACGACGCCGCACGCTCAGTTGACAGCGCCATCACCCAGGTCACCGCTCGCTATGCCGAGGGTCGCCGACGGATCCTGGTTGCGAACACCAACGGGCTGTGCGCCGCCGACGATCAGGTGCGCACGCTGTTCTCGGTGGGCTGCGTCGCGAGTGGCGACGGAGGCCTGCAGACCGGTCGTGAGACGGTCGGATACACGGTCGGTTGGGAACTCTTCGACACCCACGATCCAGCGGAGCTGGCGCGGCGTGCTGCGAGTCGAGCAGTCACGAAGCTGGCGGCGCGGCCGGCGCCCAGCGGTGAAGTGCCTGTGGTGATCGCCCGTGGAGGGGGCGGCGTGCTCTTCCACGAGGCATGCGGTCACGGCCTTGAAGCCGACCTGGTGCGCAAGGGCGCGTCGGTGTTCGCTGGCCGCGTCGGCGAGCAGGTCGCCGCGCCGGGCGTGACGCTGGTGGACGACGGCACGATGGGCCCCGAGTGGGGAACGCTGGCCATCGATGACGAGGGACACCTCACGCAGCGAAACGTGCTCATATCCGATGGTGTGCTGACTGACTACATGTGGGACTGGCTGCGATCGCGTGACGTTGGGCGCGCTCCGTCGGGCAATGGCCGCCGCCAGAGCTACACCCACCTGCCGATGGTCCGGATGACGAACACATTCGTGACGAATGGCGAGATCGATCCCGACGACATCATCGCTGATACCCCGTGGGGTGTGTACGTGGCGCAGCTCGGCGGAGGACAGGTCAACACCGCCACCGGCGACTTCGTTTTTGGCATGACCGAGGCGTACCTCATCGAGGACGGGGTCATCACGGAGCCATTGCGGGAGGGAAACCTGATCGGCAATGGTCCAGCGGTATTGGCTGAGATCGATGCCATCGGCAACGATTTCGCCATGGGCAGCCCCGGAACCTGCGGCAAGGACGGACAGGGCGTCCCGGTCGGCGACGGCCAGCCGACCCTTCGCGTGCGTGCCTTGACCGTCGGGGGCACCGCCGCGTGAGCGGCGGCGTGAGGTCGCGCGTGAGCGGCGGCGTGAGGTCGCGCGTGAGCGGCGGCGGAGGGTACGACACCGACGAGCTGGCCCGCCTCGCGCAAGGCGTGTGCGAACGCGCCACGCCGCACGAGGAGATCGAAGTGTGCGTGTCGACCGGCCGCTCGACGACGGTGCGTGCCTACCTTGGCGAGGTCGAGTCGCTGAAGTCCGGTGTGAGTGCCGCAATCGGCGTTCGGATCGTCTCCGGCGGTCGCCAGGGCTTTGCCTCCGCCGGTTCGTTGGACCACGACGTGGTGGCCGACACGCTGGAGGCGGCTCGTCGCAACGTCGAGTTCGGTGAACCCGACCCGCATCAGGCCCTCGCGCGGCCTGACGGCGCTTTGCCGCCTGGACTGGATCTCAGCGACGCAAGCGTGCTGTCGATCCCAGAGTCGGACAAGATCGCAACTGCCATCGATATCGAACGGCGCTGCCTGGCGGCGGATCCACGCATCAGCGGTGTGCGTGTGGCGGCGTGGAGCGACGCTTGGTCTCAACGGGCCTTGGCGTCGAGCGCCGGAATTTGCGCCCAGAGCGAGAGCGGCAATTGTTCTGTGGGCGTTCAGCCGCTTGCGGTCTCCGGGGACGAAACCCAGATCGGCTACGCCGGCGATGCGGCGCGTCGATTCGACGACTTGGACATAGATCGTGTGATCTCCGAGGCTGCCGAGATGGCTACCGGTCAGCTGGGCGCCACCAAGCCGCGCAGCGAGCGGCTGACTGTGGTGCTCGAGCCCAGCGTCGCAGCAGCATTCCTGCGCGTCGTGTCAAGCGTGTTCACCGCCGACAGCGTGCTGAAGGGCAGGTCGCCGTTCGCAGACCGTGTTGGTGAACAGATCGCAGACGAACGCCTGCATTTGGCCGACGACCCGACCGATCCCAGCACGCTGGGCGCAGCGAATCACGATGGCGAGGGGCTCGGGGCCAGGCGCAACGAGCTCATCAACGCCGGCGTGCTGCAGGGATTCCTGCACAACGCATACACAGCCCGGCGCTCGGCGACGGTGTCGACAGGTTCAGCCGTTCGGAGCACGCGTTCGGTGCCAGGCGTCGGCCTGCTTGCGATGACGGTGAGCCCTGGCGACGTTGCTGCGGAAGATCTGCTCGCCTCGGTCTGCGATGGTGTGCTGGTGCGCGGTGTCAACGGATTGCACAGCGGCGTCAACCCCACAAGCGGCGATTTCTCCGTAGGCGCTTGGGGACACCGCATTGCTGGCGGGGAGCTTGCGGAGCCATTCCGGGAGGCCACGATCGCGTCCACGTTGCAGCGCATGCTGCTCGACATCTGCGGCATCGGTGCCGAGGCGAAGCGCCTCGCAGGAGGCATGGACATGCCTCCGCTGGTCATCGCCGACGTCGCGCTGTCGGGAGTGTGAGCGATGCCCCAAAGTCCTTCGCCGTCCGCGGTCGAGCGCCACCCGCACCTTGTCGAGGTTTGCCCCGAAGGCTGGGTGCGGGTCGATTTTCACACGCACACGATGTGGTCAGGCGATTCGACGACGACGCCTGACGAGTTCGCGCACTGCCTGCACGAATCAGGCATCGACGTGGTGTGCATCACCGATCACAACGCCGTGCGTGGAGCCCAAGAGCTGCAAGGCGAGCTGAGAGCCCGTGTGGTGATCGGCGAGGAGATGAAGACCCATGCGGGGGAGATCATCGGTCTGTTCCTGTCCGAGCGTGTGCCCCAGGGTCTGCCGCCCGTCGAGGCGGCGCAAGCCATCCGCGACCAGGGCGGTCTGGTCTACATCCCGCATCCGTTCGACCCGCTGCGCAACAACCTGCGTGCCGATGTCCTCGATGAGCTCGTCGCCGAGGGCCTCGTGGACGGCATCGAGATTCTCAATGCGAAAACGAGCCTCGCCAGCATGAACACTCGGGCTGCGCGCTACGCAGCCGAGCATGGGCTCGCGCCCGGCGCAGGCAGCGACGCCCATGTGGCCGAAGCGCTCGGCGGCGCCTACCTCGAGATGCCTGACTTCGACGACGACGATCCGGCCGGATTCCTGCAATCGATGCGTCGGGGATGGGCGGTGGGCCACCACTACGACCCGCCTCGGCGATGGCGACCGAGGATCGTGCCGTCCGTTCGCAGCGACGACTGACGCCCACATGAGCCTCGTGCAGGCAGTCGTCTTGGGCCTGCTGCAAGGCCTGACCGAGTTCTTTCCTGTTTCGTCAAGCGCTCATCTCGAGCTGGCTCCGTGGCTGGTCGGGTGGGATCTGTTCGACGGCGATACGGAACTGGAGAACACGTTCGACGTGGCTGTACATGTCGGCACTCTCGTGGGCGCTGCCGTGTACCTCCGCCGCGACATCGCTCGGTATATGGGCGCACTGTGGGGCGCCGCGCGTTCAGGAGGGCTCCGAGGACGGCCCGATGCGCGAGATCGGCCCGATGTGGTGGTCGCGCTGAGCTTGGCGGTGTCGGCGGTGCCAGCGGCGCTGGTCGGTGTCGCGCTGGAGGATCGTTTGCTGAGCCTGGCGGAGGAGCCGCTGCTCATCGCCACGTTGCTGGCCGGTTTCGGCTGGCTGCTGTGGTGGTCGGACGCAAGCGCAACCGCGGAACGGCAACAGTCCGGGTTCGGGATCCGAGATGCGCTGACCATGGGCATCGCGCAGGCCGCCGCACTGCTGCCCGGGGTCAGCCGCTCAGGCGTCACGATGACGGCGGGACGGTGGCTGGGCTTCGATCGCGCTGCAGCGGCGCGCCTGGCATTCCTGATGAGCCTGCCCCTGATCGCCGGCGCCGGTGTGTACCGTGCTGCCACTCTGTCGGCTGCCCCGACGGGCTCCCAAATAGCGATGCTGGTCGTCGGCGGAGTGACGGCCGCAGTGTCGTCGTGGGCCGGCGTCGCAGCGATGCTGTGGCTGCTGCGTCGGACGGGTTCGGGGTCAGGAAACGAACGGCGATCACCGTTCGCCCTGTTTGCCGGTTATCGGACAGCGGTTGCCCTGGTTGTCGTTCTCGTTATCGTCACGGGATTGCGTTGACGCCCACCACTACTGGCACGACGATGCCCGTCGCGCTGGCACGAGCAACAGCGTCGACGTGCGAAAGTTCGATCTCCACGAACCACCGCTCTGCCGAAGCGGCCAGGACATGCGCCGGAACCCGGACAGCCTCGCCTGCAGCGACGTTCGGCGCGAAGGGGTCCACGTCCGCGTAGAGCAACAGCTCGACCGCAGTGCCTGGCGCGACATCGGGCGCATGTCGGGCTGCGTCGATGCCGATGCCCCGCCGTCCCGCGCTGACCGACGCCGCCGGGTCGACGTCGAGCATCGTCAGGATTCCTCCGGCGGGCACCGAGCGTGCCAGCTCTCGAAGCTGGGTCGAACTCTTGAGCGCACCGTCGGGAACGAGGTGGGCCGGTACCTCCATTGCGACGACCTGCGTGCTGCCAGGCGTGACACCGATGCCGAGTGACGATTGCGCGATCAGCACCCTCACCGGTGTGCCCCACGCAGCCGCGGCCGATCGCGCCCGGCCCTGCGTCCCACCAACGACGATCACCGCAACCAGCGCGACGGCCCCAATCGCGGCCCAGTGCATGATGTTCGGACGGCGTTGCCAGATTCCGGCGATGTGAGAGATGAGCGTCATCGAAGCCTCCGCGGGGCATCGGCCGCCGCAGCGACGCCGGTGAATCGGCGTGCACTGCTGCGCCTCGAGCCGCATCACTGCGTGCCAGCGCTGGCTGCGATGCGCGACCAGCCAGCACAGCAGCAAGCGGCGTGTCTGAAGTGTCGGGTTGGCGCGGCGTCACCCCAATGGCGACGGCGCCGAAGCGATGGGCGTCAGCCTGACGCCGAGGAGGCTCCAACGGCCGAAGAATCGCGCTCCGAGCTGCCGTTCGACGAGCTTGATGAGCTTGACGAAGTCGACGGCGTCGACGTGGTCTCGGAGCCGCTGGCGGGACTGGACGGGCTGTCAGAGGGCTTCGATTTCGATTCGCCGTCTGACCTGCTGTCGTTGCGGTAGAAGCCGCTGCCCTTGAACGAGATGCCCACGTTCGAGAACACCTTGCGCACCTCGCCGCCGCAGGTCGCAGCGGTGTCGTCGGCAGCTTCGATGTCCAACGGCAACGGGCAGATCGTGATCGGGTCGTCGGCAAAGCTCTGATAGCGCTCGAACGACTGCGCACAATCGACACAGCGGTACTGGTAGGTCGGCATGAGGTCTCCGGTGCGGTTTCCAGCCAGCGACCCGAGCCGCGTGATTCAAGCGGTATTCGGGCCGTTGGAAATTCTAGCGACGCCGAACGCTCGGATGCTCAAGCCTTTCGTCGCGACGACGCTCGCCAGCTCTGAGTTCCTCAACTCTGTGCAGAAATGCCGCCATAGACGGCAAATCTGCGCAAAGAATGCGCACCGAAGGCGTGTCAGCCGTTGTCCGAGTCGCGAACTGTCTGCGCCGCCTCTAACTTTCGACGGCGTGAGTGCTGGCGACGCTGAAGCTGTTGTGGCGATGGCCGATCGCTACGGACTCGACGCGATGACCGCTGCGACACTGCAGCGCTACGGCTTTGATCCCGTCACGTTCGATCTGTTGCGCTGCCGCGTGGGCGACCGCGCACACGATGGTGACGCAAGCGCTGCGGACAACCGGGTGCGCGGCAACATCGAACCCCCCAACTCCGACGACCTTGTCGCATTGCCCCCGCCGGACTCGGCCGAGCGCGGCCAGTTCACCGACGCAGGCCGCGAGGCCATCGCACTGGGCCGCGTCGGCGTGCTGCTGCTGGCGGGCGGCATGGCCACGCGTTTCGGCGGCGGTGTCAAGGCGCTCGCCGAAGTCCTCGACGGCCTGACCTTCGTCGACGTCAAGCTCGCTGATCTTCGACGGCTGGCCCGCGAGCTGGACTGCTCGATCCCGTTGACGCTCATGACGAGCTTCCAGTCCGACGACGCACTCGCCTCCTGGGCAGAAACCGCGGCCCTCAGTACTGGCAGCGGCGAGCCGCGCCGTGTGCCCGTCGGCCTTGCTCCACAGGGCGTCTCGATGCGTTTGCGAGCTGACGGAGAGTTGTTTCGCGACGACACGTCGGGGGCTGTCTCGCTGCATGCGCCCGGCCACGGAGAAGCGCCGTGGGCCATGCGGCGCGCCGGGATCCTCGATCAGTTCGCAGCGGATGGCGGCCGACACATCTTCGTGACGAATGTCGACAACGCAACGGCCACGCTGGACCCGGCAGTGATCGGCGCGCATCTGGTGCATGAACGGCCGCTCAGCTGTGAGGTCGTCGCCGGGGAGGCGTCGGGCGGCGCGCCGTGGCGTGTCGACGGTCACCTGCAGATCCTGGAATCGTTCCGCTTGCCCTCAGGCGTCGACCCGACGGCCGCCGGAGCGGTCAACACGAACTCCCTCGTCGTTGATGTGGAGGTCTTCGCAGCGCAGTGGCCGCTGACTTGGTTCGAAGTGCGCAAGAGGGTCGGCCCCGATGAGGTGGTGCAGTTCGAACGTCTCATCGGCGAGCTGTCGGCGTTCGCCGACACGACGATGCTGCTCGTCGACCGCGACGGCCCCGACGGTCGCTTCCAACCGGTCAAGGACCCTGCCGAGCTTGCTGCGCGCCGCCGCGAGATCGCCGACATCCTCACGGCCCGGGGCGTGATCTCGTAGCTGGCCGCCGCGCAGATTTGACCGATGGTCGACCGACGAGTGTGTCCGCATCGACGCGGCGCCGACGGCACCAGCGTGAGCTGCGACCAGTACATTTCGCAGCGTGCTGCCGCTCGATGCTGCCCGCGAGTTCGTTCTGGAGCGATGCGGTCGGCGCAGGCCGGCTCTCTGCAGGGTCGCGGATGCGCTGGGCCTGGTGACAGCCGCTGAGATCGTAGCTGCCGAGGACATCCCGTCGTTCCCCAACACGGCGATGGATGGCTTCGCCGTGCGCTCCGAAGATGTCGCGATTGCGCCGTGCGAACTGCGTGTGGTCGAGACCATCGCGGCGGGACATGCGCCGGAGGTGACCGTCGGGGCGGGCGAGGCCAGCCGGATTATGACGGGGGCCATTATCCCGCCCGGCGCAGATGCGGTAGTGATGGTCGAACGCACCATCGTGACTCCCGCCGAGAATGGCAGCGACGAGACAGTCCGAGTCGAGATCAGCGTGCCGCCTGGCAACCACGTTCGTCCCGCCGGTGACGACATCCGTGCAGGCGAGCTGGTGTTCCAGGCCGGAACGGTGCTGACCGCAGGCCATCTGGGCGTGCTGTGCAGCCTCGGGATGACCGACGTCGAGGTGTATCCGCGGCTGCGGGTCGGCGTCATCTCAACCGGTGACGAGCTGGTGGACGATGGCAGCCCGCTGCGTCCCGGCCAGATCCGCGACTCCAATCGACGGACCCTGCTGTCGCTGCTCAAGCGAGCCGACGTCGAACCCGTCGATTTGGGCCTGGCTCCGGACGATCTCGACGCGATCACCGAGGCGATCAGCAGCGGTGCTGCGACGTGTGACGCGATCGTCACGTCTGGCGGCGTGTCGATGGGCGACTTCGACTACGTCAAGGCTGTGCTCGACCGTATCGCTGACATGCGGTGGATGCAGGTGGCGATCAAGCCGGCCAAGCCGCTGGCGTTCGGCACTATCGGCGACGTGCCAGTGTTCGGCCTGCCGGGCAATCCGGTCTCCTCGATGGTGTCGTTCGAGCTGTTCGCCCGGCCAGGCCTCCGCTCGATGATGGGCCACCCGCATCCCATGCGACCCACGGTGGTCGCTACCGCAGCCGAGGACCTGCTCCGACGCACCGACGGCAAGACCCACTTCATGCGTGTGCACGCGGCCCACGTCGACGGCGGGGTCGAGGTTCGCTCTGCGGGCGGTCAGGGCTCGCACATGTTGTGGGCGATGGCGAAGTCGAACGCGCTCGCTGTCGTGCCCGATGGCGACGGAGTGCGTGCGGGTGAACCGGTCGATGTGCTGCTGATCGACTGAGCGTCACAATTCATTCGGCGCCGGCGATTGTTCGCGGCGGCTCGCCGGCGGCTTCGCGGAAGTGTCCCGTCCTGCTCTGGGTACGCTCAGCCCTGTGAGCGTTGCGACAACCGCGCAGAGGCCGGCTGAGGATCTCGTCGATCCGTTCGGCCGGACCGTCGGCGACTTGCGCATCTCGGTGACCGACCGCTGCAATTTCCGCTGTCAGTACTGCATGCCCGCTGAGGGCATGAAGTGGCTTCCGCGCTCAGAGATCCTGAGCTTCGAGGAGATCGAGCAATTCGCTCGCGTCTGCGTCGAGCGTTTCGGCTTCGAGAGCATTCGTCTGACGGGCGGCGAGCCCCTTGTGCGCGCCCATCTGCCGCGGCTGGTGGAACGCCTGGCCGGGCTCGGTGTCGATGTCGCACTCACGACCAACGGTGCCACCTTGCGAATGCACGCCAAGCCGCTCGCGGATGCCGGCCTCAGCCGCATCAACATAAGCCTCGACTCGCTGCAGCGCGAGCGCTTCTTGGAGCTCACCCGCCGCGACGAGTTGGACCGTGTGCTCGACGGAATCGACGCCGCGATCGACGCTGGACTCGCACCGGTGAAGATCAACACCGTCATGATGCGAGGCATCAACGACGACGAAGTCGTTGACTTCGCGCGCTTCGGCCGCGAGCGAGGGGTGGAGGTCCGCTTCATCGAGTTCATGCCGCTCGAAGCGGGCGATGTGTGGACGAGCGACGTGGTGGTGCCGGCCGACGAGATCCTGGCGGCTATCTCGGCCGAGTTTGCGACCGAGCCGATCCTGCGCTCGAGCGAGCCTGCCGAGCGGTACCGCTACCTTGACGGCGGCGGCCAGGTCGGCGTCATCGCCAGCGTCACCAAGCCCTTCTGCGGGAACTGCGACCGTGTGCGCCTGACCGCTGAAGGCCAATTCCGGACCTGCCTGTTCGCACTGAACGAGTTCGATATGCGCACGATCCTGCGCAGCGACGCTGTCGGCGGGGAGCTGGAGGACCAGCTCGTTGAGGCCATCCGCAGCGCGGTGGGCACCAAGTGGGCCGGCCATTCGATCGGCCAGGTCAACTTCATCAAGCCAAAGAGAACGATGAGTCAAATCGGTGGCTGATGGCCACCGATTCATCAAACCCAGTGGTGGCTGAAGGCCGTTCAGTCTGAACACATCGCCGAGGAAGCACAGGTCATGACCGATTCGCCATTCACGCATCTGGATCCGCTCGGCCGAGCGCGCATGGTCGATGTCACGCCGAAGGATCCGTCGTATCGCCGGGCCATCGCCCGCTGCCGGGTCTACATGTCCGATGACACCGCGTCGCAGGTGGCACGCGGCACCATCGCCAAGGGCGACGTCATCGCCGTCGCCCGGGTAGCAGGCATCCAGGCCGCCAAGCGCACACCCGATCTGATCCCGTTGTGCCATCCGCTGCTCGTCGGCTCGGTCTACGTCAACTTCGAGATCGCCGACACCTGGATCGAGATCGAGGCCCAGGTCGAGACGGTCGACCGCACCGGCGTCGAGATGGAGGCCCTGACGGCGTGCTCGGTAGCTGCGCTGACGATCTACGACATGTGCAAGTCAGCCGACCGCTCGATGGTCATCGGCGATCTCACGCTGTGGGAGAAGACGGGGGGCAAATCGGGAACCTACCGCCGTGAGGCGGACACCTCGGACTGATGTTCTTGCCTCGCCGCAGCTCGTCAGTTGAGCGAACGATCGCGTGATAGCCGACGGCAATGCCGAGAGACTAGTCTGCAGCGATGCGCACGCAGCGGAAATGCACGGTGCGCCCGCGGCGGAATGGCACCCTTTGTGGACAGGCCCGCCGACAAGGCAGGTGATGCGTGACACAGCTGGTCTTGGTGTTCTTGGCTGTTGCGTGGATCGTCGTGCTCGCACCCGATGTGGCGCGCCTGTTCCGTCCACGGCAGCAAGCCCGGACGTCGGTTGATCACTTCCGCCAGCAGCTCGATTCGCTCGGTCGATCCGCACCCGCTGTGGCGAGCATCCCTCGTGTGCCGGATGCATCGAGCACGCAGAGCCAGGAGCGCTGGTCGCGGCCGCCGACAGCGATGCCGGCGAGTGCGAAGCAAGCAGCGATTCGCAGGCGAGACATCGGCACGCTGCTGGCGTTGTGCGTTGGCGTAACACTTGCGGGTGTCTTTGCCACGAACTCGTCGTGGGCGCTCGGCGCCTGCGTCGTCGCAGTGGTGTTGGCGGCGGCGTACGGCATCGGCGCGCTGCGGCGCCGTCGCGCCGCGCCGACCGCGCAAGTCCACTACTTGCCCCACGCCGGCACCGAACCGTCCACGGTGACCATGATTCGCCGGTCGGCGAACCAGTAGGGCTGCGCCGCACAGCGCACAGGGCGAGCCCCGATCGGCCGTCAAGCCGCGCAGATATATTCGACCGGACTTCCAGTCGGGGGTGTAGCTCAGTTGGTAGAGCGCTTCGGTCGCATCGAAGAGGCCAGGGGTTCGATTCCCCTCACCTCCACAAAGGCGTCTCGTGTGTCTCACGCACGTCCCGGTCGAGGACGCACGCGCCGGGCACACCTGCGGATCGTCGCGTCAGTTCTGGTCGCTGTCGTCTTCGTGGCAGCATGCGGAGGCGGGAGCGACACCGAGTCGCGCTACGAAGGCCTCGCGGTGGCCCCCTCCGAGCTGCGGCAGATCCCCCATATGGTGCTATCAGACACCGCTGGCAACGATTTCGGTCTCGCGGCCGATACGGAAGGGCAGGTGCGTCTCGTGTACCAGTTGTTCACGAACTGCCCCGACATTTGCGGGGTGCAACTGGCGCAGCTCGCCAGCGTGCTCGGCCGGCCAGGTGCTCCGAAGAACGTGCAAGTGTTGGCGGTCACCGTCGACCCTGACCGGGACACTCCTGAGATCCTGCGTGCGTATCTCGACCAGTTCAGCGCTGACTTTGTTGGACTCATTCCCCGCAGCGAGCAGCAGTTGACCGACCTGCAGAACGTGCTGGGCTCGTTGGCCTCGTTCAAGATCTTCGACACCACCCCGACGACGGATCACGACCACAGCACAGATGTCGATGCCGACGCGGCTCACGACCACGGCGCCTACGACATCGGCCATGACGGCCGTGTGTTTGCCTTCGCCCCCAACGGGTACGGCTACGCGCAGTACCCGTATCCCACACGTCAGTCCCAGTTCGATCACGACCTGCCGATCCTGGCCGTCATCGACCCGGACGCGCCGTCCGGCGCGGGTCTGTAGCACCATGCGGTTCTGGTGCTCGGCGCTCGAGGTGCCGTGGACGTGGGGGTGGCGTGCCTACCCAGGCGTCTGGGCGGCGTCGCTGGCCATTGCGGTCCCGTACCTGATGGCTCGTCGCCGCGAACGCAGCATGCGCATTCAGCCGCTGGACCCCGCCGAAGCAGCGACGCAGGGTCGGCAGAGGTGGCTATTCCTGGCCGGGGTCGCGGCGTTCTGGGTGGCCTCCGATTGGCCGCTCGGTGTGCTCGGTGCGGGCTATCTGGCTTCGGCCCACATGGTGCAGTTCATGCTGTACACGCTGGTCGCTGCGCCGCTGCTGGTGCTGGGCGTGCCCGAGCCGATGGCTCGCAAGATTCTGGCGAAGCTGCGCCTGTACCGCGTGATGACCCGCTTGACCAAGCCGGTTGCTGCGGGTGTCGTCTTCAACGCGTGTTTGGTGGCAACACACTCGCCGTGGGCGGTCGACACCCTGCGAGCGAACCAGTTCGGGTCATTCGTCATGGACCTGATCTGGCTTGTGTCGGGCGTGTTGGTGTGGCTTCCGATCTGCTCGCCGCTGGCCGAGCATCGACTTCGCAGCTATCCCGCCAAGATGGTGTACCTGTTCCTCGCGTTGGGCGTGGTGCCCGCTGTTCCAGCTGGATTCCTGACGTTTGCGGGCTTTCCGCTGTACGCCACCTATGAGCTGGCGCCGAGGTTCTATGGCCTCGACGCTGCAACGGATCAGCAGATGGCGGGCCTCATCATGAAGCTGGGCGGCATCCCGATCGTGTGGGGGACCATCATCGCCATGATGATGCGCTGGGCCGATGAGTCGAGGGCGTCCAGCCCGGCAGCCGCTGAGGGGCCGCGCGGATAGTTCACGGGTCGGGGCAGGCAGGCAGGCATCGCCGCCTCTGCGCTAGCACTCTCAGTCGACGATGACGAGCGCCCAGTAGACGACCGCCACGACGAGTGCGGCAGCCGCGATCATCGCCCGCACGGACAGCCACGCTTCGTCGCCTGCGCGCATCGGTCGGCGCGGCGGTCGCCCGAACATCAGCGTCCTGCGAACCGTCGTGCAGTGCCGTCGCTGCTCATGTGGCCTTGCTCATGTGGGCCCTGTTCATGTGGCCCGTCCGAGGCGCGCACCCTCGCGCTCGCGCAGCCTCACGTTCACCCACATCTTCTCCAGATGCTGAGCCACAGTGAGCGCTCCCTGAGGCACCTCGTGATCGGCGAAGAACGCTTCGACCTCGGTGGCGAGACTTCTGGTGGACAGCCCGCGTACCCCGCCTGCCATGCGAGCGATGGAGTTCTGAGGAAAGCGTTCAGTGAGGTCGTCCCACTGATCCCGCACGAATTCCCAGGCGACGGGACCCCAGTCGAGGTGCGTCATCGCAGCGCTCAACAGGTACGGCGCGTTCTGGGTGCGCACCTCGGTGGCGAACAGTTCGAGCGTCCGTTCGAACAGGTCACGTCTGTCGAACAGCAGTAGTGCTTGGAGGTAGCGCAGCTCGCTCTGCGGCGTGTCGGCACCCCGGTACAGATCGACCATGCGCTCGTAGTCGGTCTCGTCACCCGCCGCCGCGGCGACCTGGACGGCTGCGGCGGCCAGGTTCGGCTCGACCGAGGCGGCGCCGTCTTGGGCGGCAGCGTCGAACAGATCGCGGGCGCGGGTCCGAACCAATTCGTCTCGACCGCGTCCGCCGGCGGCTTCGAAGAGCACCCCACGCAGCTCGCGGTCCAGATCCGGCTCGTCGGAGCGGGGCTCGAAGCCCAGGACTCCCAGGGCCGTGGTCGCCAGGTCACGAATGAGCACAGCCAAGGTTTCACGACCGTGGGGCTCGGCGATCGCGTGCAGCCCCTTCAAGCCCCACACGATCCGTTGCCAGACATGCAGATCGGTCTCGGAGGCGAGATCGGTCACCAGCTGCACGAATTCTGACGCTGGTGCATGACCAGCCACCACAGCGGCGTAGGTGTCGTCGACCAGGCCGTATCGCTCGATCGGCGCCATGACCTCCAGCGCTTGGCGAGCGGTGCGCGCCAGCAGCTCGCCGCTGTACCGCACCCGGTAATAGCCATGACCGCCGGCGTTGACAACGGCCCACTCAACCGAACCACCCATGTCGAGTCGCACCGATGGCCCTTCGAGCAGCAGCCGCCGTTCGACGATCTTGCCGTCGACACGTGCCCGCACGATCACCGGCACGCTCCATGTGCTGGCTTCGGCGGCAGCGCCATCGCCGCCGCTGCCGCCGTACATGAAGCGATGCTGCGAGATCTCCAAACCCGCGGAGTGCACCTCGACAGCGAGAATCGGGTAGCCGCCCCGGAAGATCCAGCCGTCCATGACGGCCCGGACCGGCTCACCGCTGGATTCTTCGAGAGCGTCCCACAGATCGGTCGTTGTGACGTTTGCGTAGCTGTGGCGGTTCAGGTAGTGCCGCACCCCGGCCGCGAACCGCGCAGCGCCCAGGTACTGCTCGAGCATCCGCACGACTGCGGCGCCCTTCTCGTACGTCAGCACGTCGTACATGCCCTCGGCGTCTTCGGGGGAGACCACCTCGTACTCGATCGGGCGTGTCGTGCTCAGCGCATCCACGTCGAATGCTGCGCCGCGTTCGATCGAGAATTCATCCCAGCGCTGCCACTCGGGCCGGAAGGCGTCAGTGGTGGTGACCTGCATGAACGTGGCGAAGGCCTCCTTCAGCCAGATGCCGTTCCACCAGTCCATGGTCACAAGATTCCCGAACCACATGTGCGCCAGCTCGTGCGCGATCACATCGACGATGCGCAGCAGCTCCGCCGTGGTCGCCTTGGCGGGATCTGCCAGCAGCAGCGTCTCGCGGAACGTGATGGCGCCCATGTTCTCCATCGCGCCGAACGCGAAGTCCGGCACAGCGATGAGGTCCACCTTGGTGCCTGGGTAGTCGATGCCGTAGTAGTCGACCAGCCACGCCAGAGCGAACGCTGCGGCCTCGAGTCCGAAACCGGTCAGCGACGACTTGCCACGTACATGCACGATCCGCAGCGGCACCCCGCCGACGTCGACCGGATCGGTTGCTTCGAGGTCGCCGACGATGAACGCCATGAGATATGTCGACATGAGCATGGTGTCGGCGAACGTGTCGCGCCGCCGTCCGTCGGCGGTCGGCTCGGATGACACGAGCTCGCCGCAGCTGATCGCCATGAGGTCTGACGGCACGATCATCGTGACGCCGAACACGGCCTTGAAGTCCGGCTCGTCGAAGCACGGGAATGCGCGCCGCGCGTTGGTGGACTCGAATTGCGTCGTGGCGATCGTGCGGGTCTCACCGGCATCGTTGACGAACGTCGAGCGATAGAAGCCGCGGAGCTTGTCGTTCAGCTCGCCTGCGAACCTGCAGGCGATGCGGACGTCGCCCGGTTCGAGCTGGACTCCGTCGAGCGGTCGAAGTGTCATCCGCTCGTTTTCGGCATCGAACGAGATCTCGGCCCCGACGGTGGTGTCGCCTTGGCGCAGCGTCGCATCGGAGCATTCGAGCTCGGCGGTGTTCAACGTCACGCTGTCGACTGGCCCCCGCAGCGTCGCCGCAATGGCGACCTCGCCCACGAATCGAGCCGAGTCGAGGTCGGGTTCAATCACGAGGTCGTACCGCACGGGGCGCACATCGCGCGGCAGCCGGTACGGGTTGACACTGGTCATGGCGGGACCGTCGGCGGAGGGACTGGAAAGCAAGAACGTCACGGCGCGCACACTACCGACGGTCTGCGCGGTCGTTGCTGAGACCACCTTGTCCTCCGAATCGAACCTGCGAGCCGGCAGGCTGAGATGCTAAGCCCACTGGCGTGGAATCTCAGCATCCCGATGTCACCGACAACGGCGATGCACGTGATGTCGTCGGCAGCGGCAGTGCTCTCGATGTCGTCGGCATCGGCAATGCGATGGTGGACGTGCTTCTGCGCACCGATGAAGCCATGGTCATCGAGCTGGGCATCGTCAAGGGGGCGATGACGCTGGTGGATACCCAGCGGGCGGTCGAGCTCACCGCGCTCGTGGAGCTGCTTGGGGGCCCAGACGAGATGACGCCCGGCGGCTCGGTCGCGAACACGATGCTGGGTATCGCGGCGCTCGGCGGCAATGCCGGCTACATGGGCCGCGTGAGCGAGGACTCCCTAGGGGACCTGTTCATCTCCGACATGGCCGCGCACGGGGTCGAGCACGCTACCGCGGGGGCGCCAGCCGACGATCCGACGGGTCGCTGCACGGTCGTCATCACGCCCGACGGCGAGCGCACGATGAGCACGTACCTGGGGGCCTCCGCCGGCTTCGCGCCAGCCGATGTGGACTGGGCCATGGTGGACCGTGCTCGCACGGTGCTGCTCGAGGGCTACCTCTGGGATCCGACAGCGGCCCGGGTTGCGCTGCGCGAGGTGGCTGAACACTGCGCCGCTCCCGGCAACGATTGCCACGTTGCCCTCAGCCTGTCTGACTCGTTCTGCGTTGAGCGCCACCGGCGCGAGTTCATCGACATGGTGGATCGCTGCACCAACGTCTTGTTCGCCAACGCAGCCGAGCTCAAGGCGCTCTACGGGACCGATGACCTCGACGAAGCGCTCGCGACGGTGCAGGGCCGGGTGGACATCGCTTCGGTCACGCTGTCGGCGGCCGGAGCCGTATTCGTCACCCCCGACGAGATCGTGGAGATCCCTGTCGAGCCGGTCGATGAGGTCGTCGACCGCACCGGCGCTGGCGACCTGTACGCAGCGGGCGTGCTGTATGGATTGGCCCGCGGCTACGACCTCGAACGATGCGGCCGGCTCGGCTCGGTTGCGGCCGCCGAGGTCATCACCCACGTGGGAACCCGGCCGCTCGTGCCGCTCGATTCGCTGGCCGCTGATCTGATCTAGAGGGCACGCAGATTGGCTCGGATGCGGTGACCCCAAGACTTAAAGCCCTTGCCGCATTGCGAGGACTTCAGCCCCGAGCAAAGCCAGCTGGTAGGTGCAGTAGGGACCGGCGAGCACCTGGGTCAGGTCGATCACCCGGATCCCGTCAAGCGGTGCCGGTCGCGTCATGAATCCGACCGGTCGATGTCTGAGGTCATCGCCAGTCAAATGTATGGAGCGGGATTGCACGTGCGCTCGTGCCGACCTATCCGACAGCGAACAGAGAGGCCGACATCTCGGCGGCGACGGCGTCGAGCAGCGCTTCCAGATGACGGCGGTCGGTGCGGATGTCGCCGGGGGTCGGGATCACGGCTTCGAGGTAGATCTTCGCCTTGGGCTCGGTGCCGCTTGGCCGGATGCAGATGCGGACCTGGGCCTCTGGGTCATGGCCACCGCCGTTGGCCGTGGCGAGCGCCAGCTCCACTTCGACGAGGTCAGCAGGGTGGGGTTTGCTGGGGTCGAGCCAGTCCACGACGTTCGTCACGGCGCGGCCCGCGATCGTGCGCGGCGGATGAGACCGCAACTGCGCCATCGCGGAGGAGATTGCTTCGGGGCTCGCGCGCACCGAGGCTGCAGCAGTGACGTGGAGGCCGACTTCGGCTACGAGCTCATCGAGCCGTTCGAGCGGCCCGATGCCGTGAGCAGCCAATGCGCCGGCCAACCGCACGAATTCCACGGCGGCTGAGATGCCGTCCTTGTCCAGCACGGCGTCGGTGACCGAGTAGCCCAGCGCCTCTTCGTAGCCGAACACCCAGCGGGCGTCGGGATGCGCCAGGCGAGGCTCCATGATCCACTTGAAGCCGGTCAGGGTTCGGTGGTGTTCGACGCCCCGAGCGATGCAGAGTGCTTCCGCCATCCGTCCTGAGACGACCGAAGAGGCCGAGATGAGCGGTCGCGTTTGGCTCTCGTCGCTCGCCAGACCGATCAGCCAGTCGCACAGCAGCACGCCCAGTTCGTCCCCGCTCAGCCGGTACCACTTGCCGCGCCGGTCGCGCACGGCGACTGCGAGCCGGTCCGCGTCGGGATCGTTGGCGAGCACGAGATCGGCCCCCTGCTCGTCGGCCAGTGCCAGCGCGTCATCGAGCGTGCCCGGCTCCTCGGGATTCGGGTACGGCAGTCCCGGGAACGAACCGTCGGGGTGTCGCTGGTGCTCCACGTACAGCGGCGGTGGCAAGCCCGCGACCGCGAACGCGTGGCCAAGTGTCTGCGAGCCGACGCCGCAGAGCGCCGTGTAGACGACCTGCGCGATGTCGGGTGGGGGATCGGCCGGCTCGCTCGACGAGTCGAAGGTCGGTGGGCGGATGGTCGCGCCGACGTATTCGGCGATCACCGATCGCACGTCGAGACTCTCGACCTCATGTCGCACAGCGAGATCGCCATCGTCAGGGAGCGACGTCAGATCCATGCGAGCTTCGATGAGCCGGTCCAGCGGCGGTCGGATCTGGGTGCCGTCGGCCCAGTACGCCTTGAGTCCGTTGTCGCCGCGAGGGTTGTGGCTGGCGGTGACCATGAGTGCGGCGCCCGCGGAGCGGGCAAGCAACTGCCGGGCGAGCAGCGGCGTCGGTGCAGCGCCATCGATGATCGCCGTTGGGATGCCCGTGCCGGCCAGAAGGCGAGCGGCATCGACGGCCATGTCCTGGGAGCCGGGCCGTGCATCGAAGCCGACGACGGCACCTCGCGAGGCCAGTCCCGCAGAGATGAGTTCGGCCCCGACGGCCCGTGCGACCAGCCGAGCCATGACGCGGTTCATGCGATTCGGCCCCGGTCCGGTCGCGCCTCGAAGCCCCGCCGTGCCGAAGCGCAGCACGTTGCTGAAATGCTCATGCACCCAAGCGGGGTGACCGCGTCCGTCCTCGATGGCGCGGCGCGTCCACGGATCAGGGTCGGCGGCGAGCCAGACCTCCAGCAATTGCGTTGGCCTCATCTCGACGGTCATCGCCAGTCACCGACGAATCGAGGCGACTGCGCGCTCGTCGACGAATCGAGCCCGTTCATACCGGGCGGTGGCCCGACGGAGGCGAGAGTCGTAGATCACAGATGCACATCGTGGCAAAGCCGACCCCAGTAGTTTCGCTGTAGTCATGCTGTTTCCGACGTTTGCCTTCGGCGCGTTCTTCGTCGTCGTCTTCGTCGTGAACTGGCTGACGCGGCCGCACCCCACGCTGTGGAAGCCATTGATGCTCGGTTTCAGCATCTTCTTCTACGGCTGGTGGAGCTGGCGCTTCGTGCTCCTTCTGGCCGCCACCATCGTCATCAACTGGGTGGTCGGGCATTTCACGGCGGCGAACCTGCAGGGAACCGGTCGTGACGACGCACGAACTGCGCGCTGGTGGGTTCGCATCGGAGTCGTTGCCAATCTGGGCATTCTCGGCGTCTTCAAGTACTGGGATTTCTTCGCCGTCGAGCTCTCGAACCTGCTTGAGAGCGTGGGCATCTCGGGCACCTTGCCGATCCTTGAGTACACGCTGCCGGTCGGCATCTCGTTCTACACGTTCCAGGCGATGAGCTACATCATCGACGTCGGTCGCCGAAACGTCCGCGAGATGGCGCCGATGGACTTCGCGGTGTACCTCTCATTCTTCCCCCAGCTGGTGGCTGGGCCCATCGTGCGGGCGTCGGAGATGGCGCCGCAACTGGCCGCACGACCTGATCCGCGTTACGTCCCCGCCGCCGAGGCGTTCGGGCTGATCCTGAATGGCCTGTTCAAGAAGGTCGTCATCTCGAGCTTCCTCGCCAGCGAGATCGTGGACGGTGTCTTTGCCGACCCGGGAGGGCACAGCGGCCCCGAGGTGGTGCTGGCTGTGTATGCGTACGCAGTCCAGATCTATGCCGATTTCTCGGGATACACCGACATCGCCATTGGCGTCGCGCTGCTGCTCGGCTTCCGCTTCCCCCAAAACTTCAGCGCGCCGTACCGGGCGCTGACGCTGCAGGACTTCTGGCGACGCTGGCACATGACGCTCTCACGCTGGCTGCGCGACTACCTCTACGTGCCGCTTGGCGGCAATCGAGGCAGTCGTGTCGCCACGTACCGGAACCTGATGCTGGTGATGCTGTTGGGCGGTCTGTGGCACGGCAGCACGTGGAACTTCGTCATCTGGGGCGGCATCCACGGCGTCGTGCTGGCGGTTGAGCGGCTGGTCCGCGAGCGACGCGAGCGGCACGGCTTGGGCCCGATCCTCCCCGTCGGCATCGGCGAAGCCGTGCGGTGGCTGGTCACGTTCCACGTTGTGTGCCTGGCGTGGGTCTTCTTCCGGTCTGAGTCGCTGTCGGCTTCTGTTGAGATGCTCGGTGCAATCGCCAACTTCGACAACTACGCGGGGACCGCGACTCCGCTGGTGATTGCCGTCACCTTCGGCGCTCTTGCGTTCCAGTTCATGCCGCAGGCATGGGCCGACCAGATTCGCGAGGGATTTGCCGACCTGAGCTGGCTGGCTCAGGGTGCCGCCGTGGGTCTCGCGCTGGTTGCCATCGACGTCCTCGGCCCCTCAGGTGTGGCCCCGTTCATCTACTTCCAGTTCTGATTGGTCATGACGATCTTGCAATCACCATCCGGAGAGCGTTCCGGCCCGGCTCTGTCGGCAACCGACCGTCGAAACGGTGTGGCAGCTGGACGCGTCCTCGCAGCGGGGGCGCTCGGTCTCGTGCTGGCGGTGGTGCTCAATGCGCAGCAGCTTCTGCGAGAAGCGCAGCAGAAGCCCTTCGGATGGGAACGCGACACGTCCGTGGCAGTGTGGGAACCCATCGAGGACGTTTCGAGCGCTGTTGGGCTGCATCTGCCGCGGCTGTGGGCCGACGAGGCACTGGGCCGGTCGAAGCCGGACCCGGGTGCGTCAGTCGGCGAGGCGCTTCAGGTCCCCGAGACCCCGACGGCGTCAGGCGGCGTCGTTGTGGCCGAGACCTCCGTCATCGGTGAGACCGAGACGCAGAGCACCCCCGATGTTGCGTCGGTTCCGGACCCGCAGTCGCAGGGCGGAAGCACCGCGGACGCATCCGTCGATCCGACGGTCGTCGGGGCGACGCCATCGGCACAAGACGCCCCGGCGGCCAGCGTGCCTGCCACCACGATTCCGTGGTTTCCGACCCCTGCGGAGCCCCTGAAATTGCGTGTCATGGGCGATTCGATGGTCCAGTTCTTCGGCGACACAATGGTCGGCTTGGCCGAGGCGACCGGGGTCATCGAGGCCGAAACCGAGAATGTGCTCTCAAGCGGGCTGACGCGCCCGGACTTCTACGACTGGCCCGAACGCATCATCGAGGTCATGGTCGCCGACGACCCCGACGCGGTCGTCCTCATGTTCGGCGGCAATGACGCGCAGGCGCTGGTGGTGGACGGCCAGATCGCCCGGCCATTCTCCGAGGCGTGGGTGCAGGAATATTCCACACGCGTCGGCCACGTGATGAACCTCGTCGCGACCGATCCGCAGCGGGTCCTGATCTGGGTCGGTCAGCCGATCATGCGCGATCCCAACTACGACGACAAGATGCACCAGATCAACGCGATCTATGCCGCCGAGGCCGCAGAACGCCCCCAAGTGCACTACGTCGACATCCGCGACCTGTTCCGTGGACCCGACGGCGGCTTCAGCCGCTACGTGATCGGCCAGGACGGCCAAAGAACCGACGTGCGCCTGACTGACGGTGTGCACCTCAGCACCATCGGCGGCCGCTGGCTGTCAGAAGTGCTGTTGGATGAACTCGGCCTGTTCGTCGACCTCGACTCTGGTGGGCCTTCGTGATCGCAGGCCCTGGGCCACTTGTGCGACGCCGGCCATCTCGACTCACACGGGCGTCAGGCCACACAAAGCGATCGCTGTGGGCAGCAGGGGCGGCTGTGTGCATGGTCGCGACCTCGTTGCCACACGGACCAGTTGCGGCGCAAGCCGGCGACGAGACGTCAGAGACTGTCGAGCAAGTGTCGACAGTCTCCGAGCCGCCCCCGCGTTACACCGACGATCCATGGGCCGACCCGGTGCTGCGCTGGCCCGATCCGCTCGCAGAGTCCCAGCTGGGCACCGAGCCCACGTACTACTGGTTCGCCCGCGACGACCGCCGATCGCTCTTGCCCGCGGCGACAGCGGAACGTCCGCTGCGGGTGTGGGCCGGAGGCGATTCGATGTCGGGCGGTCCGGTGTACGGATTCCGTCAGCTCATCGCCGACGAACCAGATTTCAGGTTCACTGAGGACATCATCACGTCCACGGGCGTCGTCACCGAATGGTTCTTCGACTGGATCGACTACATGGCCAGTGATGTGGCCGAAGGTCCCTACGACGTCATCGTCCTGGCGATGGGCGCCAACGACAAGCAGAGATTCCGCGGGCTGGAAGCGCGTTTCGGCGAGGACGAATGGACCGAGCGCTACCGTACGCGGGTCCGCGATCTCGTTGCCGCCGCCGCCCGGCCTGGCCGGCTCGTGATCTGGGTCGGCTTGCCGCCGTTGCAGCCGCGGCATTTTGCGCCGTTGCCCGGTGTCGTCAACCCGCTCGCGGCAGCGGCCGTCGCCGATGTCGACGGCGCGATCTTCATGGATTCGTTCGACGCAGTGGGGGTAGATGGCGCCTATGCACAACGCCTCGGCCCCGGGCAGCGCAACGTCCGCACCCAGGACGGCATTCACTACACCTACTACGGCGGAGTCGTGCTGACGGAGCCGATCCTCGCTGAGATCGAGCGCCGCAGCGGCTGACGCGTGACTAGCCGCGGCCGCAGTTGGGCCGCTTGCCGTGGTTGGCCTTGTTGCGGCGCGCCCGGAGCTTTCGCTTGTTGGTGCGCTTCGACATAGGCATATCAGGCTATCGACGCCGCCCCGGCATCAGGCTCCGGCGCTGGCGCGGCGGATGGTGTGTGTGGGTTCGGTTGGTCTAGATGATTAGTTCCAAGGGGTCGGGTCCACCGGTTGTGGGGTGAGGGTGTCCAAGCTCGGGGTGTGAAACAACACCTCGATCTCGCAGGACCGGAGCATGAACCCGGACTTGGACACCCTTGCGACCGCACTGTATGTGCGGATCGATGACCTGTTGGCGCAGAACCCTCATTGGGTGCCGCAGCGGCCTGCGGTGGGGTTCGCCCCGAAGCTGTCGGACGCGGAGCTGATCACCCTGGCGGTGATCTCGGCGCTGCTGGGCTATGACAACGAGTCGCAGTTCGTGCGCTACGCGAAAGCGCATCTGGGGCCGTGGTTCGCGTACCTGCCCAACCGCGACGGCTACAACAAGCGGCTGCGGCGCAGCGCCGAGATGATCGCTCGTGTCATGGGATGCCTCGCACGCGAGTGCGAGTCGTGGCACGACGACGTGTGGCTGGTCGACTCCACCCCGGTCGAGTGCGGCACCAGCCGCGAGACCCAAAAGCGCTCTGACCTCGCCCGATGGGCCCAATACGGCTGGTGCGCGTCGCATTCGCGGTACTTCTGGGGTCTGCGGCTGCACCTTGTGGCCACGCCGGCGGGGCTGCCGATCGCGTTCGCTCTCGCCGGCGCGAAAGCCGACGAACGCGAAGTCTGCGCGGACATGATCGCCGCGGCCGGGATCGCCCGGCCCGGCCAGACACTCATCGCCGACAAGGGCTACAGACGCGCCGCGTTCGAACGTCAGCTCAACCAAACCGGCATCACCCTGCTCCGCCCCGCCACCCGATCCGAGGCCCCACGGCCCGGCGCAAGGTTCCTGCGGCCCTTGCGCCAGATCATCGAATCGATCAACCAGACCCTCAAAGGCCAGCTCAGCCTCGAACGCCACAAAGGCCGCACCCGCTCCGGCGTCGCCGTGCGCATCCTCACACGGCTCCTCGCCCTCACCACCGCCATCTGGCACAACGAGACCCACCGACACAGCCGACCAGCACGCTCACTCACCGCCTACGACCACTGACCCCTTGGAACTAATCATCTAGGCGGGTCCTGGGATGGTGAGGGTGACCGGGCTGTTGAGGGTCCTGCCGTCGGTGGCGCAGATCGCGCCGGTTGTTTCGCAGTCGGTGGGCAGTGTGATCTGCACGGTGTTGTCGCCGTCGGGGGCGATGGTGAGTTCCCAGCGGCGGTTGCGGTCGTCGCTGCCGGGGTGCAGTCGCCGCACCTTGGTCACCTCGCCGCCTGTCACCTCGAGCACGTCGTCGCGCACGGCCGCGAAGCCGATTCACACGTTCTCGCTGAAATGCAGCTCACCGGTGAACGCAGCCGAGCCGTCATGGCTGTCGGGGAACCTGCGCAGCTCCCCGGCCAGGTCAGCGTCCGCCTCGCCGCCACCTGCTGGGCCGCGTTATCGACATCACAGTTGACGTCACCGAACACACGGCAGTTGGAAGCGACCTTCACGATGATGCTGTCCAAGATCGCGCACGCATCACCGTCGATCGTCACCCGGCCGAAGCCGAGCCCGTCATGGCACTGCAAGCTCGACAACAGCATGTACACCGTGCGAGTGGTGCCGTCCTGCGCAGTCGCCGTCACGGTCACGTCACCGGCAGCCGACAGCGGCCCCTCCAACGCGACCTGACGACCGGACGCGACCAAATCGGCGTCAACGGCACTCACCGACACCTGGGTCCCATAGTGGTCAGGCTCGACCGAGACGGTCACATGCGACAGGTTGGGCTCCAGCTCGACCCGCTGCAAAATGTGATCCTCGCTGCCCACCGAAGTGCTCGTGTCGCTGAGGGCGGTCCTCGCCGACGTCGGAACACCGTCCGAATACTCCTTGCCGCTGACATCGAACCGAAAGCTGGTGTTGCTCAGCAATGGCAGCCGATAGGCGTAGATCCTGTCGTCAGCAGGGTCGTGGATGCTCTCGGCAGCCTCGCTGGCGACCCACATCGTGATGCCGTTAGACCAGATGCCAGCGGAGAAGTCGTTGTCGGCCGCTTCCAGACCGGTCAGGTTGGCTGCGGGCGTCCGCTGCGCTTCAGCGGGGGGGGGGGGGGGGGGTAGACGAGCACTGCCGCCGCCACCGATACGGCAAGTAACAACGAGACCGTACGAATGCGCATCTCCGGGACCCCAATTTGCTGCCAGAACTCAGCCGGGCGCCGCATCACGCTGCGCCCAAGGCCGCGCCGATCAAAAAGCGCAGCCCTACCGATTGAAGAGTATATGAGAACTCTTCAATCAGCCATGCGAGAAGTTATATCTGCTGAATGTGGGCTCAGCCGACCGCGCCGACCTCGTGCAGCTTCGCGATGTCGTCTGCGTCGAAGCCCCAGTCGGCGAGCACCTCGTCGGTGTTCTCGCCCGGTGACGCCGGCGGCCGAGCGACCGTGCCAGGGGTACGGCTGAATCGGGGTGCAGGCGCGGGCTGCATCACGCCTTCTACCTCTACGAAGCTGCCGCGGGCCACGTTGTGCGGGTGCAACGGTGCTTCCTCGAGATCCAAGACCGGGGCGTAGCAGACGTCCGAGCCGGCCATGATGGCGTCCCACTCGTCGCGGGTCTTGGTCCTGAACACCTCTGCCAGCCGGGCACGCTTGTCAACCCACGCATCCCGGTCGTTGCGGTCCACGGTGGGAGCGTCGGCCAGGCCGGTCTTGGCGAGCAGTTCGTCGTGGAACTTGCCCTCGATCGACCCGACCGAGACGAACTTGCCCTCGGAGGTCTCGTACACGCCGTAGTAGTACGCCCCGCCGTCGAGGAAGTTGGACTCGCGCTCGTTCGCCCAGCCGCCCGATCCGTAGATGCCGTAGATCGCAGCCATCAGCGATGCAGCGCCTTCGGTCATGGCGGCGTCCACAACCTGGCCCTCGCCCGAGGTGCGCGCTTCGAGCAATGCGGCTGCGATGCCGAACGCCAGGTACATGCCGCCGCCGCCGAAGTCGCCGACAAGATTCAGCGGCGGGCTGGGCGCATGGCTCGGGCCGATCGCGTGCAGCGCGCCGGTGAGCGCGATGTAGTTGATGTCGTGGCCTGCGGCATGCGACATCGGGCCTTCCTGGCCCCAGCCGGTCATGCGTCCGTACACCAGCTTCGGATTGCGGGCGAAGCACTCGTCGGGGCCCAGTCCGAGCCGCTCGGTGACGCCGGGGCGAAAGCCCTCGATCAGCGCATCGGCCTGTTCGACCAGCTTCAGCACGGTCTCGACACCGTCCGGTGACTTCAGGTCGACCGCGACCGAGCGCCGGCCACGGTTGAGAACGTTGTACTTACGGCCCCGGTCGATGCCCAGATCGGCAGGCGCCATGCGGTCGACCCGCACCACGTCAGCGCCGAGGTCGGCGAGCAGCATGGCGCAGAAGGGGCCTGGACCGATGCCGGCCAGCTCGATCACCTTGATTCCCTGCAGCGGTCCCATCGGTTCCTCCCCGTCGGCCAAAGCGGCTGAAGCTGTCGAAGTCGTGCTCTCGAAGTCTGGCACGCCGCACGAGACGCCGCCCGGGGGTGAGAGGCGTGGGTTGCGTTGCGGTGTGTGGTGTGCGGTGTTCGGGGTGGTGCTGGTGTCGGTTTGGGTGCGGTGATGTCGTTGTGGGTTGATCCGGGTGTGGTGATGTCGTTGGGGGGTCGTTGCGAGGCTTTTGTATGACATCCCTGTTTTACAGTCTTTGTCATGAAGCGCTGAGATGTTCGCAGCGATTCGGCGGCGGGAATGCCGACTGGCTCCGTGGCGCCTGCGCTGTTGTCGCCGGCTGAGCGGGTGTCGCTTCGGGCCGAGCCGACATCGCTTCGGGTCGATCCGGTGTTGCCGGTTGGGCCGGTGTCGTTTTCGGTGGAGGGTGTGTTGTCGGTGCTGCGCGGGGCGCGTGACGTGGTCACTCGGGCGTCGCGGGTGCCGCTGGGCGACACCGGCTGCGAAACCCTCGACGATGTCGTCGCCGTCGCGGCACGGTTGCGGTCAGCAACAGACGCTGTGCTGCTCGCAGCGACCGCCGCACTCGAAGCCGCGCGTGCGGGTTCGGGCCGTTCGGCGTTGCGTGAGCGGGCGCGTGTGAGCAAGCGCGACGCCAGGCGCACCGCCGAGGTCGGCGAGCAGGTCGCACAGATGCCGAATGTTGCGCGGGGCCTCGCAGTCGGCGAGTTGAACGTCGAGCACGCGGCTGTGCTTGCCGACGCTGCGCGGCGCACGAGCCCTGACGCGGTCGATTCCGCTGCCGGCCTGCTCGAAGCCGCTGCTCAGGTCTCGCCTGAGACGCTGCGCGACCAGGCCAAGAAGTTCGCGGCCCGCCACGACCCTGGCGCTGTGGAGTGCGAGCTGGGCCGTCAGCGCCGCGAACGGTGCGCTTCGTTGTTTGTCGATGAGTCCACCGGGATGGGCGTGCTGCACGCCGAGTTCGACCCGGTCAGCTTCGCGTTGGTGCGCCAGGCACTCGAGAACTACAACGACGCCCTGTGGCGTCTCGACGGCGGACGCGACGCAACACCAAACCAGATCCGCGACAACCGCCAGCGCCTCGCCGGCAGCCTCTTCGAGATGGTCACCGACCGCAACGCCCTGGCCACCATCGGTCGCCCCGCCGCACACCCCCCCAACCGCGGGCCTCGCCCACAAACCGACGACGAACACCGCGGGCGCAGCGATGACAGGCACGGCGGGCGCAGCGATGCCAGGCACAGCCGAGACGGCGATGCGGGCGGCGATGCTGCCTCTGAGAGCCCGGCGGACCGCTCGATCGATCGCTGGCGGGCCGCGCAAGCACCCAACCAGGTCGTGATCATCGCCGAGACCGGCGTCATCGACGGCACCAAACCCCACGGGCTCTGCGAACTGCTCGGCGCCGGACCGGTTCCGCCGTCAATCCTCGATGATCTGTCACCGGACACCCGCATCAGCGGCGCACTGTTCGACACCGACGGAGAGATCCTGTGGCTCGGACGCAGCCGCCGACACGCCAGCGTCGCCCAACAACTCGCCATCGCAATACGCGACCGCGGCTGCGTTTTGTGCCGTGCCCCGATGCACCGCTGCGATGACCACCACATCGACGAATGGAAAGCCGACAACGGCAACACCGACACCCCGAATCTCGCAGCCCTGTGCGGCGACTGCCACAACAAGCTCCACAACAACAACGAACGACTTGAGCGACGCCCCGGCCCCGGCAGATGGACCACCACACCACGCACCCACACCACCGGCCAAACCAGCCACACAACAGCGACCGGACCACCGTGATCCCACCCCCGCGGCCGGCGACACCACCACCAACGCCACCGTTGGCGTCGGCCTCGGCGTCTGCGATGCCGGCGACACAGTGCTTTGTGTCTGACTTTGCTGCGGAGGGTCCACCGGGCTCACCAGCACCTCCAACCCCACCGGCACCGACCACCACCCCAACCACCCCAACAACACACCCAGCGCCCAGCACCCGACAGACCCTTGGGACTGTCGGAATTTTTGTGTAACCGGCCGTGATGGTGTTCATCGGATGTGGTCGGCGATGCGGTCGCCGTAGTGGACGGTCAGTGTGTTCAGGATGGTTGTCCAGCCGTTGGTCTTTGCGGTCAGGTTGGTTCGGTTCTTGGGTTTGGCGGTGGCGACAAGGTAGAGGGTCTTCGTTGCTGTTTGTTCGTTGGGGGAGTGTCCTCGGTGGCGCACTGCCCTGCGGAAGCGGGCGTTGAGGCTCTCGACGGCGTTGGTGGTGCAGACGACGCGGCGCAGCTCGGGCGGGAACTCCAGGAACGGGGCGAACTCGTCCCAGGCCTGGCGCCAGGAGCCGATCATGGCGGGGTAGGTGCCTTCCCAGTCGCCGGCGAAGGCCTCGAAGCGTGCCTCGGCGGCCTCGACGGTGGAAGACGTGTAGATGTCGCGCATGGCCTTGGTGATGGGCCCCCAGTGCTTGGTGGATGCGTAGCGCAGGCTGTTGGCGCCATGTGCACCGCGCAGGTGGGCACCGTCGCGTCGGGCCAGGTCGCCCGGATCGAGGAAGGCAGTCCTTTGAGTCCGTCGCAGCACACGATCAGCGCGTCGGCGAGACCCCGGTTGCGCAGCTCGGTGAGCATCGTCGCGCATTGTTTGGCGCCCTCGCCGCCGGCGGGGCCCAGCCACAGGCCCAGCACGTCGCGTTCGCCTTGAAGATCCACGCCGATGGCGACATACACGGGCCGGTTGGCGACCTGGGAGTCGCGGACCTTGATCACGATCGCGTCGATCAAAAGCACCGCGTAGACCGCGTCGAGGGGCCGGTTCTGCCACACCGCCATGTCCGCGACGATCCCGTCGGTGATCTACCGGGATCGTCTCCCGGCTCACCGAGGTGTCATAGATCTCTTCAAGATGCGCCCCGATCTCTCCGGTGGTGAGCCCCTTCGCGTACAGCGAGATCACATTGCCCGACAGCCCGTCGAGACGGCGCCGATGCTTGGGCACCGTCACCGGGCAGAAGGACCCCGCACGGTCACGAGGCACCCGCAGATCGACCTCGCCGATCTCGGTGGTCACCCGCTTGGGGGTCGACCCATTACGAGAGTTCGGGGTCCCGCGGCCCTCGACCGCATGACGCTCATAGCCCAGATGCTCAGTCATCTCGACCTCGAGACCGGTCCGGGGGCACCCGGCGCACCAGCCCGGTCAACAAGCCGCCGTCGCCGGTCAGCTCCACGCCCTCGGCGCGTGCCTGGGCCACCAGCCGCTCGGCCCAGTCGGCCATCGCTGCCTCGCCGGCAGCTTCGCTCGCCGGCACAGCCGGCATGTCATGATCAGTCACAGACATGATCCTTCCCAGCCCACAGCCCTCAGCTGCGGACCCTCAGATCACGCCCGATACACAAACTTTCTGACAGGCCCGTCGGAAAGTCTGGGTGTGGGTCCTGGTGTTGGGGGGCGTGATCGCGGATGATGGTGGGGTGCGCGGTTCGGCTGATGGTCAGGGTTCGATTTTCGATGTCGGGGTGATGGTGGGCGGCCTGCTCGACTCTGAGGGTTTTTTGGCGACGTTGGGGCAGGCTCGGGGCGAGTTGTTCTGTGATGCCGATTTTGATGCGTTGTATGCGTCGGGCCGTGGTCGGCGGTCGCATCCGCCGTCGGTGGTTGCGGCGTTGTTGTTGTTGGGGTTGTTCTATGGGGTGTCGGACCGTGAGGCGGAGCGGCGTTCGCGGTTCGACATGTCGTGGAAAGCGGCGCTGGGTCTGCCGTTGGAGCATCGCGGGATCGCGCATGTGGTGCTGGTGGAGTTCCGGGCGCGTCTGGTGCGCGCCGGGATGGAGAGCTTTTTGGGGGATCGTGTCAAGATCGCGGCCAAGCGCGCCGGGGTGATCGGCCATCGACGCACGATGGACTCGACCGGTGTGGCGGACTCGGTGCTGACCCAGGACACGATCACGCTGATCAGGTCCGGGGTCCGCAGGTGCGTCGGGGCGCTGGCAGCGCTCGACGCCGATGCCGGGGCGCAGCTGGCCGGGCTGTTGTCGCGCGACGACTACGGGCGGCAAGGCAAGCCGCAGGTCATGTGGGCAGACCCCCGGGCGCGGGCTGCTTTGGTCGCGGAGCTGTTCGGCGACGCCGAGACCGTCATCGGGTTCTGCGCCCGTTTCGACGATCCCGGCCTGGGAGCAGCGGTCGAGATGTTGAGGGTCGTGGCGGGCCAGGACATCGAGATCGCCGCCGCCGACGACGGAGCCGAAACGGCACGGATAGCTCAAAGGGTGGCCCCGGGCCGGGTCGTCTCCACAGTCGATCCCGACGCTCGGCACGGGCACCGTTCGCGCACCGACCGCTACGACGGATACAAGCTGCACGTCTCTGCGGATGTGGACTCGGACCTGATCTGCTCAGCGACCGCGACGCTCGCGACCGTCCACGACGCCGCTGTGATCGGTGACCTCATCGACGCCGACCCGGTCCCGGTCGCGGAGATCATCGCCGACACCCACTACGGATCCGGGCCCACCCGCCGAGCGATGGCCGACCGAGGCATCGACCTCGTCGCCGCCGCCGCGCCGATCCCGGCCCGCGAAGGCATGCTCACCAAAGCCGACTTCGACATCGACCTCGAAGCAGCGACGGTCACCTGCCCGCAGGCAAACACCGCACCCATCCCGCCGCCGCGCGGCGCCAAACGGCGCCAGGTGCGGTTCGCGGCAACGGATTGCTCCCAATGCGAGCTCAAGGCGCGATGCACCACACGCGACGGCGGCCGCATCATCGAGATCAACCCATACGAAGAACTCCTCGCCCCCGCAAGAGCACAACGCCACGAACCCGAATTCCTCGCCAGATACCGACTGCGATCCCAGGCCGAACGCAAGATCGCCCAGATCAAGTCCCGCACCAAAAACGTCCCCTGGCGCGGCCTCGACAAAGCCAACCTGTGGCTCGACCTGCGCATCGCCGCCCTCAACCTCGACCGCGCCGGCCGCCTCGGCATCATCAGGCAGAACACCCGCCCCGACCAGCGACCCCGGGCCCCACTGGCCGACCGACGATGTGCCTGGGCATCATCACGCAGAACACCCGCGCCCAACCCACCCCGAACCACCGACCAGACAACCGCGCACGCACAACAAACAACACACACCACACCCCAATTGCCGACCACCCTCCTAGCGCTCCCGCGGTCGGCAGCGAGAACCGCCACCTGTCCCGAAAGCCTCACAGGGGCGCCAAGTATCCTTGCCGGATGCGCGCTGGGGAACTCCGTCGAGCGTTCAGCTCGTTCTGGGCCGAACGAGGCCATGAGGTGCGCGCCTCTGCGAGCCTGATTCCCCACGAGCCCTCGCTGCTGTTCACGGTGGCGGGCATGGTGCCGTTCATGCCCTATTTCCTGGGCGAAGAGGTGCCTCCGTCACGCCGCATGACCACCATCCAGAAGTGTGTGCGGGCGGGCGGCAAGCACAACGATCTCGACGACATCGGCCGGACGAATCGGCACTTCACCTTCTTCGAGATGATGGGTAATTTCAGCTTCGGCGACTACTTCAAGGCCGAGGCCGTCCCGTGGGCGTGGGAATTCGTGACCGAGGTGCTCGGCCTCGAACCCGAGAAGCTGTGGATCACCGTTCACGTCTCTGACGACGAAGCTGCCGAAATCTGGCGTGACTCGGTCGGCATTCCCGCTGAGCGCATCCAGCGCCTCGACAAAGACAATTGGTGGGCGGCGGGCGACATCGGCCCGTGCGGGCCCTGCAGCGAGATCTTCTACGACCTCGGACCCGAGCACGGCGGTGACGGTGGACCGGCACTGGGCGGAGAGGACCGCTTCATCGAGGTCTGGAACCTCGTGTTCATGCAATTCGCGAACGACGGCACGGGTGAGCTGACCCCACTCGATGCGCCCGGCATTGACACTGGCGCTGGCCTCGAACGCATCCTCGCCGTGCTGCAAGGCGTTCCGTCGGCCTGGGACATCGACCTGTTCGCGCCGCTGCTGGCCGAGGCTGAGCGGATCTGCGGCAAGTCCTACGGCGCCGACTCAGAGACCGATGTCTCGATGCGCATCTTCGCCGACCACGCGCGGGCTACCGCAATGCTGATTAGCGACGGCGTCTTCCCGTCCAACGAAGACCGGGGCTACGTCCTGCGCCGCATCATCCGCCGTGCGGTGCGGCACGCGTGGGTGCTGGGTGTCGAGGAGGTCGTGATGCCACGGCTGACCGACATTGTCGTCGACGTGATGGGCGATCACTACACCGACCTGCGCACGAATCGGGAGTTCATCAGCGACGTAGTGGGCCGCGAGGAGGAGCGCTTCCGCACGACGCTCGCAGCAGGTCAGCGGATTCTCGACGAGGCCATTGCGAAGCTGGAAGGCGGCGCCGACGGTCCTGTGCTCGATGGGTCGGTGGCCTTCCTGTTGCACGACACGCACGGCTTCCCCGTCGAGGTCACCGAAGAGATCCTCGCTGAGCGGGGCATCAGCCTCGACGGTGCCGGCTTCGCAGCAGAGATGGAGGCCCAGCGCCAGCGAGCACGCGCCGGGCGAGCGGGCGGGCCAACCTTCGCCGACGAGCGCTACCGCGAGATCTTGGCGCAGTTCGGCCCGACTGAATTTATCCGTGACGCGTCGGCGGTGTCTGAGGCGCGGGTACTGGCGGCCTTCGAGATCGACTCCGCCGCAATCGAGCCAGCTCTGCTCGCTGATGCCGATGAAGCACACGGTTATGCGTACGTCGAGGTGTACTTGGATCGCACTCCGTTCTATGCCGAGAGCGGCGGGCAGATCGGCGACGTTGGCACCATCAACGGTTCGGCCGGGAGCGTCGAGGTGCTCGACTGCACCTACGCCCTTGCTGACCTTCACCGCCACATCGGGCGTGTCCGAGGGGGCGGCGTCGAGGTTGGGTCACTGGTGGAGGCTCAGATCGACGATGTGCGACGTGCAGCGATCCGGCGCAACCACACGGGCACCCACATCCTTCACTGGGCACTGCGCGAAGTGCTAGGCCAGCATGTCAAGCAGGCAGGCTCGCTGGTGGCTCCCGATCGGCTCCGTTTCGATTTCAGTCATTACGACGCGGTCACGCCCGAGCAATTGCGCGAGATCGAGCGACTGGCCAACGCCGAGATCATCGCCAACGGCCGGTGCCGTCACTACGAGACCTCGATGGACGACGCGCAGTCCATCGGCGCCATCGCCTTCTTCGGCGACAAGTACGGCGACGTTGTGCGCGTGCTGGAAGCCGGCGAGCACTCAGTGGAGCTGTGCGGCGGCACTCATGTCGCGGCGCTGGGAGACATCGGGCATCTGCGGATTGTCTCCGAGTCCAGCATCGGCTCGAATATGCGGCGCATCGAGGCAATGTCCGGTCTCGCGACCGTCGAGCGTCTTGCGGACGTCGAGGACCTGCTGGGCGGGCTGGCCGAGCTGGTCAACGCGCCCGCCGACGAGTTGGCCGGCGCGGTGCGCAGGCGGCTTGACGAGACCAAGGAGCTTCGTCGGCAGGTTCGCGACCTCCAGCGCGCCCTAGCGTCGGGTCGGGCCACCGAGCTCGCCGAGGCAGCCACCGATGGCGTCGTCATCGCAGATCTTGGCGATCTCGAGCGTGATGCTCTGCGAGATCTGGCGGTCTCAGTGCGCGACCACGACGGCATCCGGGCGGTGGTGCTGGCGTCAGCGCCGTCGGGGGGTGGCGTGGCGCTGGTGGCGGCAGTGGATCCTGCGGGGACGCTGTCCGCGGCCGACCTTCTGCGAGATGCGGCTCGAACCGTCGGTGGCGGCTTCGGCGCGAAGGGCGACCCGCCGCTGGTGATGGCGGGCGGCCGCGATCCTGAGGGCATCGGCGCAGCGCTGGACCAGGTCCGGGCCGCGGCGCTTGGCGCCTGAGGCCTGCGGGGATCATGCCGCGGCCCCCGAAGCGGGCGATCGGCGTCGATCTCGGCACCAAGCGGATCGGCATTGCCATCTCGCCTGCCGATGCGGCGGTGGCGGTGCCGTACGAGGTGCTCAATCGCAGCGGCGACCGCGCCCGAGACCACCGCGCGCTCGCCGGTATGGTCGCAGACGTGGGTGCTGAGGTGGTCGTCGTCGGCCTCCCGATGTCGCTGGATGGCAGCGAGGGTCCAGCAGCCGTCGCAGCTCGGACTGAAGCTGGCGAGATCTCGGCCGCGTTGGGTGCGAGCGTGCGCGTCGAGATGTACGACGAGCGCTTCACCACCGTGACTGCGGATCAGATGCTGGCTTCGCAGGGAGTGAAGGGCCCAGCCCGACGCAAGATCATCGACAAGGTCGCCGCGGCAGTCATCCTGCAGTCCTGGCTGGACGGACAGTGACCGACGGTTCCCCAGTGCCCGGTTCCCCAGTGCCCGGTTCCCCAGTGCCCGGTTCCCCAGTGCCTGGCTCCCCAGCGTCCGGTTCCCCAGCGTCCGGCCCGCCAACCAGCGGAACCGACTCGGCGACGAAACTGCGCCTTCCGACCGCCGCAGACCGCCTGTTGCGCAACGCACTGCGTGTCGTCGGCCTCGAGGCGCCGTCGGACTCGCCGCCCGCAGAACCTGGGCTCGCTGCGGGGCCGGCCATCGAACCCGAACGCAAGACGCTGGCCGCTCCGCGTGCCGACGGTGGAGAACCCCAGACTGCGGTGCCCCCGCCAGAGCCGCCCGGCGGACGCCGAGGCGTCGACTACGAGGTCGTCAGCAAGCGCCGCGGCCCGGGCACATTCGGCGCGCTGTTGTTCCTGGCGCTGCTGGGTCTCGTCGCGTGGACCGCGGGCAGCCGCGGCTACCGATGGGTTCAGCACCAGCTGGACCCTCCGGGCGAACCCATCCACGAGATTGTGTTGACGCTGCCGCCGGGCTCGAGCACCTCGAGCATCTCTGACTTGCTCGCAGGCCAGGGCGTCATCGAGAGCTCGCGGGCCTATGAGTGGTACGTGCGGCTCAAGGGAGGGCCCGCGTTCCAAGCTGGCGAGTACACATTCCGCGCCAACTCGTCAGTCTGGGAGACCATGGAGGTGCTCGAAGCGGGACCCTCACGGGTCGCACAAGCCTTTCAGCGGCGCATCACGATCCCCGAAGGGCTGACGGTGGCGCAAATGGCCGAACTGCTCGACGAGACGCCAGACCTCGCCTTCGGCGGACAGGAATTCATCGAGGCAACGCGGTCGAGACGGCTCTCGCTGGTGGCTCCCGCGCCGCTCAACCTGCCCGACGGCGTGATCGATCCTGCCGAGGGACAGCTCTTCGCCGACACCTACTTCGTCGACGGCGACACGAGCGCTGAGCAATTGGTGGCGCTTATGGTCGATCGTCTCGATGCCGTGCTCAACGAACTGGAGTTCAGCGACGCGCCGCAGAGGGTCGGCCTGACGCCGTATGAAGCGCTGATTGTGGCCAGCATGATCGAGCGCGAAGCCCAGCGACCGGAGGATCTGGCCCCCGTCGCCCGGGTGATCTACAATCGCTTGCAACAGGGATGGTCGCTCGGCCTCGACGCCACGGTCGTGTACGCCGTCGGAAGCAGCGAGCTGACTGTCGAACTGCTGGCGGTCAACTCGCCGTACAACACCCGTCTGTTCGTCGGGCTGCCGCCCACGCCGATCGCGGCGCCGGGCCGAGCGTCGCTTGAAGCAGCGCTGAATCCGGAGCCGGGGCCATGGATGTTCTTCGTGCTGACCGACTCGGACGGGACGCTGTCATTCTCCGAGACGATCGAGGACTTCCAGCGCGACAAGGCCGTCTGCGTCGAATTGGGGCTCTGCGGGTGAGTCCGACCGGGCAAAGTGAAGCGAGATCAGAGTCGGCCGAACTACGTGGGGACAATGTGGAGCGGCTCGCCAGAGAGGGATCGAAGGGCGCCGAAGTGACGCCGGTCCAGGGTGAGAATGGTGTTTGTCCGGTAGCGCTCGGCGAGCACCACCAATGAGGCGTCGATGAGGCCGATGCCCAGATCTCTGTCGCGCTCTATCACACTGGCGGCCACAGCGACATCGGCAGGGCCAATCTCGGCGAGTTCGTAAGCACCGCTCGCCAGCTCGGTCAACACTGCCAGCTCGGCATCGACGCCCTTGCGTGTTGCTACGAGGTAGTCAAGCTCGGCCACGACATACGGCGACACGACCATGGTTCCGTTGTGCTCGGCAAGCCAGCTGGCTACTGCGTCGTGCTGAGGTCCCGATTCGCTGTAAAACGCGATCAGAGCGCTGGTGTCGGCGACGATCATCGTTCGCCAAATCCCCGCAGCAGTTCGTCGGTCTGCTCGGCCCATGCGCTGTCGCCCGGAATGATCCCCGGACGGGGCAGCGGCCGGGATACTGCGTCCGCGACTGCTTGGCGGATCACCTCAGCCTCTGAGCACGACCGCAGCCGCGCCTCGCGTTCGACGCCGGATTTGATGGATGCCGGGAGGTAGACAGTGGTCTTGTGCATGCCATATATGGTACCACCACCAGCTAACGAGGAGTTCCAGAGCGACAAGGCTGTGTGCGTCGAATTGGGTCTCTGCGGGTGAGTCGCGTCGGGCAGAGTGAGGAGATGAGCGACGAACAGGCGCACCAGCGCCCTAGCGGGCGCACCGAATTGATGCTGCGCCCTAGCGGGCGCACGAAGGTCGCCGGAGTGATCGGTGATCCCGTGCAGCATTCACTCAGCCCGGCGCTGCACAATGCGGCGTTCGAGCATCTCGGACTGGATTGGGTCTACACGGCGTTTGGAGTGCCCGCCGGACAGGGCGCCGATGCGGTGGCAGCGATGCGCGTGCTGGGGATTGAGGGCCTGTCGGTCACCATGCCCCACAAGGATGACGTTGCTGCTGCCTGCGACGAGCTGTCGTTTGCAGCTGCATTGCTCGGCGCCGTCAACTGCGTGTGTCGTGACGGCGGCCGGCTGATCGGGGAGAACACCGACGGTGCCGGCTTCGTCAATTCGCTGCAAGCGCAGGCGGGCATGTCCCCAGCAGGCCTCGACGCGTTGGTGTTGGGGGCGGGAGGCGCCGGGCGCGCGGTGATCGCGGCGCTCGCGGCCGGCGGCGCCTCGGTGACGGTGGCGAACCGCTCGCCTGCAGCTGCGGAGCGAGCCGCCGCAATCGGCACATCAGCGGCGGGCGGCGGCGGCGCGGTCGTCGTCGGAACTGCGGCGGCTGCGGGATCGGCCGATCTGGTTGTGAATGCCACGTCGCTGGGGATGTCCGCCGGTGATCCGCTGCCGCTGGAGGCGTCCTTGCTGACCGAAGGTCAGGTTGTCGTCGATCTCATCTACCAGCCCGAGCGGACACCACTGCTTGAGGCCGCCACAGCCGCGGGCGCCACGACGCTCAACGGTGTCGGAATGCTCTTGTTCCAAGCGGCCGAGCAGTTCAGGATGTGGACCGGCCACGAGGCACCCGTCGATGTGATGGCGTCCGCCGTCGGCTTGCAGCTCGCCGGGTAGAACCCCGGTCACGACTCATCGGGGCAAGGGAGCGACTGGCGCGGTGCCAACCATCCTCATTACAGCACTCGCCGACGTGGGCATCGCTGCTTCTGGGTTCGTGAGCCCCTCTCTGGTCGTTCCCGGCGCGGCCGCAGCGCTCGGCGGTCTCGCTGCAGGTGCGGTGGCGGTTCGCTGCGCTCGGCGTGCCTTCGGCGTGCACGTTCCCCACGTGGCTGTGGCGGTGGCGTGCGTCGGTGTCGCGCTGGCATTGGCGCTGCGTCTGGGATCGAGCGTGTTCCTGGCCCCGCTGCTGGTGTTCGGCTGGGCAGGAGTGGCTATTTCGAGCATTGACCTGCGCACGCACCTGATCCCGACGCGCCTGCTGCGCGTAGCGACGGCTGTGGCCGTGCCGCTGCTGTGCGCCGCAGCGGTGGTCGACGCGGGACCGGCGGCGGCGTTGGGAACCACCGGATCGGCAGCGGTGGGCGGTGCTGGCGCCTGGCTGATCATGCATCTGGTGTGGATGGCTGCACGAGGCGGCCTCGGCTACGGGGATGTGCGCCTTGCCGGCTACCTGGGCCTGCATCTGGGGCTGGCCGGCTTCACGGCAGTGCTGACCGGATTGCTGGCGGGCTTTGCGATTGCATCGGCGACCGGGGTGGTCGGCATCGTGGCGCTCGGCCGCGAGACCGATCACCGGTTCGCGCTCGGTCCGTCGCTGGTCGCTGGCGCGCTGGCGGTCATCTGGTGGATCGGGCCGACGGCACTGGGGGCGTGACGGGCACTTCCTTTCAGGCGTCGGTCCTTCGGGTGTTCGTCCTTCAGGCGCCCCTCCTTCAGGCGTCCGTCCTGCCGTCGTCCGTTCCGGCAGGCGTCCGCACGAGCATCGGTACCCTCGCATCCGATGTCACCGATCATCCGAGTCGACGTGCCGCTGGGGGATCGCTCCTACCCCGTGCTGGTCGGCGCCGGTGCGCGTCACGAATTGGGTGCGGTGCTGCCGGCGGGCGCGCAACGAGCGGCGGTGGTCACCCAGCCGGGCATTGACGTCGGCGTCGATCCAGGTGTTCCGTTCGAGACTTTCGTCATTCCCGACGGCGAGCAAGCCAAAGAGCTGGCCACCATTGGGAAGCTGTGCAGCGGATTCGCCCGTTTCGGCCTGACGCGGCGCGATGTCGTCGTCGGCGTCGGCGGCGGCGTCGTCACCGATGTCGCCGGTTTCGCAGCCGCGGTGTACCACCGCGGCGTCGCAGTGGTGCATGTCGCCACGACACTGCTCGGACAGATCGACGCCGCGGTGGGCGGCAAGACCGGCGTCAACCTCGCCGAAGGCAAGAACCTGGTCGGCTCGTTCTGGCAGCCCGCAGCGGTGCTGTGCGACACCGACACCCTTGCGACCCTTCCGCCGCGAGAGCTGCGAGCCGGCTTGGGCGAGCTTGCGAAGTACCACTTCTTGGGAGGCGACGAGCTGGCCGCAGAGCGTTTCGGCGGCGAGTCGCTGGACGCCCTGCCGCTGGCGGAACGCGTGGCCGCGTGCGTGGCGATCAAGGCCGACGTCGTTGCCGCTGACGAGACAGAGGGCGGCCGCCGCGCACTGCTCAACTACGGCCACACGCTGGCCCATGCCCTCGAGATCGCCGGGCGCTTCGACCTCCGTCACGGTGAGGCCGTCGCCATCGGCCTTCGCTATGCCGCACTGGTGGCGCGGCTCGCCGACCGCATCGACGACGATCGAGTCGCGGAGCACCAACGTGTGCTTGATGCCTACGAGCTGGGCTCGCAGCTTCCGAAAGGCGTCGACCACGACGAGATCATCGAGCTGTTCGGCCGCGACAAGAAAGCCACCGACGGCATCACCTTCGTGCTCGACGGCCCCCGCGGCCTCGAAGTCGTGCCTGGCGTGAGCCCCGACCTGTTGCGCACTGCGCTCGAACGGATGTGAGCGCCGACATGCCTCGCCACGTCCTGCTGCTGCTGTCAGGCCCGAACCTCAACCTGTTGGGCACCCGCCAGCCTGAGATCTACGGCACCGACACCCTGCAGGATCATGTCGATGCGGCACGGCGCGCAGCGATCGAGCGCGACTGGGACCTCGAGCATCGCCAGAGCAACCATGAAGGCGACCTCGTCGATGCCGTGCACGCCGCCATCGGCCGTGTCGAGGCAATCGTGATCAACCCGGGCGCGCTCACCCATTACGGATGGTCGCTTCACGACGCCCTCGCGGCGTTCGGCGGCCCGATCGTGGAACTGCACCTCTCCGAACCACGCAAGCGCGAGCGGTGGCGTCACCTGTCGGTGGTCGAGCCGCTGGCCAGCGCACGTGTTGCCGGCGAGGGCGGCGCGGGCTATCCGCGTGCAGTGGCGCTTGCCATCGAAGCAGCGACCGGGGCGGGGTCCGCCGCAGGCTGAATCGCGCCTGTACCGTCACCGGGTTCCGATCCAGCGAGCCTGGCACGACGAGGTTGACCCAAAGAGGTAGATCCAGAGAGGTAGATCCAGAGAGGTAGATATGGCCATCTCCACTGCTGACTTCCGCAACGGCATGACCCTCGACCTCGACGACGGGCTGTTCCAGCTGACCGAGTTCCAGCACGTAAAGCCCGGCAAGGGCGGCGCTTTCGTGCGTACCACCCTGCGCAACGTGCGCACGGGCGCCACCGTTGAGCGCACCTTCCGGGCCGGCGAGCGCATGGAGCGCGCCGTCATCGACCATCGCGAGATGCAGTACCTGTACGCCGACGGCGACGACCTGGTGTTCATGGACACCACCGACTACGAGCAGCTGACGGTCAGCCGTGCGGGTGCGGGAACTGCGCCCAATTTCCTGGTGGAGGGCGAGATGGCCACCGTGGTGCGCTACGGCGACGAGGTTCTGGGTGTCGAGCTGCCCGCGTCGGTGGCACTTGAGGTCGCCGACACCGACCCAGGCCTACAGGGCGACCGCGTCTCTGGAGCACGCAAGGCCGCCACGATGTCGACGGGCCTGGTGGTGCAGGTGCCGCTGTTCATCGAGATTGGCGAGCGGTTGAAGGTCGACACCCGCAGCGGCGACTACATCGAGCGCGCCCGCGGCTGACCGCCGACGGGATCGCTTGCCACACACTGGCCACTGCCATGAGCCGCCGCCGCGATCCGTTCGGTGCCCCCGATGAGCCCACACGACGTCGTGAGGCGCGCGAGCGCTCGGTGGAGCTGCTCTATGAGGCCGAGATGAAGTCGTGCGACGTGGCCGACGTTCTCGCCGATCAGGTCACCGAGCTCGATCCGTTCACCGTCGGGCTCGTCACCGGCATTGCCACCCAGCGCGACGAGCTGTCAGCGCGGCTGGGTGAGCTGCTGAACGAGGGCTGGACCGTGAACCGGCTCGGCACCTGCGACCGGATCATCCTGCTGCAGGGTCTGCTCGAGCTCGAACGCGGCGCTGCCCCGGTGGCCGTGGTCATCAATGAGGCCATCGAGCTGGCTCATCGCTGGGGCGCCACCGACCGCAGTCCGGCGCTCATTAACGGCGTTCTCGCCGCAGCTGTCGAGACTCGCTGAGCGCCGACAGGCACTGAGCCTGCGAGAGATCAACACATGCGCGCCTGCGTCGGAGACTGAAACATATTGAAAATAATTGGAATATAATAAGCGCCGCGCCTAGAACTCGCGACGGCCCGGTGGCGACAGTCTCGAGACAGCGAGGCGGCCTCCGTGCTCTCGTCCCTCGGGAGTCTCGCGATGGCATCAGTCCTGCGTCGAATGGTGACCTTCGGCGGTTGTGCCCGTCCAGTTGTCGCTGCGTTGGCGCTGCTTTGCGCAGCGTGCACCTCAACGGACGCGGAGCACATCGAGCCAATCACTACCAGGGCTGGCGGTGCGGTGACCGCGACGGATGCACCTGACGATGTCTCCGTTGCAGGACAGGCTGTCGCGCAACCGCGACCGGTCATCGCCGATGGCGGAACATTTCCGGTCTCGCAGGCACAGGTGCCGACGCTCACGCTTGCTGACGCAGTAGGGATCGGCGGCGGCCGTTTCTGGGTTTCGTGGCCGTCGTATCCCCCCTTAGCAGCAGACGGCGCGCCATCGGTTCGAGGCTCGCAATCCGCGCTCCTCGATGACATCGGGCGCGGCTACCGGCACATCGTGGCTCAGCGCTCCCAATGGGATTCCGAGATGCCGCCCTACACGGCCGAAGCCAGCGCAGCGTTCGCTGACGGCAGACGTGTCGCTCGGCGTCGCGCCGGCACCGAGACGGCGTGGGAGCTGATCGTGGACCCCAGCGGTCTCGACTACGAGACGCGCATTGCCCAAGACCAGACCGCTGCCTACGACCACGTTTCGCTGTGCCCGCCACATCCGACCGCCGAGGCACTGGGTGTCGGCATCGGCGACAGTGCGGTCGAACGAGGCCAAGCAGCGACGGTCATCGAGGCGTTCATCTTGGGGATGCGCTCTCCGGGGGGCCGACCGGTGCACTCGTGGGGCACGACGGCCAATGACGTGGCACAGATGCTCGTGTACAGCCCGGGCGAGCCGATGGAACTGGGCACTGGCGGCCACAGCCTGACTGACCGCGGCTACTTCGGCGGCGACTGGTCTTCGGAAGCGAAGCAGTGGCTGATGCGCCGCGCAGCCCAGGGTGCGGTGACCGACTCGCTTGTCGGTCACGCCGTCGTCAGCACCGGTCCGCAATCGATCTGGGAGGCGTGCAGCGACCTCGCCGCGATCGTTCCCGGCGTCTACACCGCGTCGCATCGCACCCGGCAGCTCGAATCGCTGTGGGCGCGCGGTCTGCGTCTGCAATTCACATCACCGCCGCCCGAACGGGCCTGGGTCGCCGACATCAGCGCTGCGGGCCATGCGCTGGCGGTCGTTTGCCACCAAGCGGGCCGATCCCACCTCGTTGATGCGTCGACGAGCGAACGGCTTGACGCAGGCGAGGACCAATCGGCGCACGTCGAGGCGATGTGGCTCACCTGGTCGCGGCTCAGCTATCGCGTTCTCGACAACGCCCTGTTCGAAGGCGACTGCGACAGCGATGCATTCCGCAGCGCTGTCGAGTGGATCCGCGACGCCAAAGCGGAGCACGCGGCCTCGGTGGATTGGAGCCAGCCGCATGCGTGGGCGTCGGGCGTCCGAAATCAGTGGGTGGTCGTGCGCGAGTGGGTCGAGGTGCCTCAGGCCGAAGCATGGCGTGCTCACCGCGACCACAGCTGGCACCTCGAGTTCTGGTGTCGCATCGGCATTCCCGTCGGCGAACTCGTCGACGGCGAGCTGCGACGCCCCGACCTCGAGGCCCACTGCTCGCCGACGCAATGGGCGGCACTGTCTGCGGCTGCGGTTGTCGCACCCGCAGTGACGTCGGAGCTGTCCGCCACCAAGTGGCAGCCCGGCGCCACCTGGCACGAGCGGATGTACCTGTCGCCGTTCAAGTCACTGGAAGAAATCCTCGGCTGTGAACCCGACGCCGCACTCATCGCCGAAGCGCTCGAACGGCCCACCGAGCGTCGGGTCAAGAGGCCGTGGCCGCCGGGCGCGCTCGGCACCGGTGACACCGAGCGGGCCTATCCACGCCCGATGCCGCCGTGTCCCGAGGCGGGCTGGCCGCCCCAGCGCGACAGCTTCTGGTGGCCGCCGGCACCACCGCTTGAGGCGGTATCGCAATGAGCGCCGCCGACGTCCAACCCGACGACGCGACGGTGGTGTGCAGACGTGAACTTCGCAGCATTCGGGCAGCCCTCATGCTGCTCACGGCGATCGCAGGTGTCGTCGCGGTGATTGTCGTCGGCGCGGGCGGCAGCGTCGGTGAGCGGGCTGGCGCGCAGACCGAGGTGTCGCCAGTGCTGAGCTGTCCAGGCTCGATGGTGCTCGATTCACAGAACGGGCAGTGCCGGACGCCCCGTACCGAAACCGTGCTGCGACCGTCGGCCTGCTCATCAGGATCAACGCGAGTACCCGGCCAGTACGGCGGCCACGAGTGTCAGCGGCGCGTCCAGTCCCAGCGCAATACGGGCCGCACCCGGCAGGTGTACAGCCACACCGCATACGACGCGGTTTGGGTGCCGACCGGCACCGAGCGCCGCCAAACCGGCACGAGTCGGGTATGGATGCCGCCGAGAACGGTGACCGAACCGCTCGTTCCCCCGGTCCGAGTGCAGGTCGGCACCGAACGACGATGCGATTTCGACGTCCTCTCGGGCCAGCACTTCAACTGCCGAAACGTGCCGGTCTATGGGTGGCAGGGGTTTCACACCGTCACGGTGCCCGGCTACTGGGACGAAGAACCCGTGTACAGCCAGGTCGAGACCGGCTATTTCGACCGCGTTCCAACCATCCATTACACAACGGAGCCCGTCTACGAGACGGTGGTGGAGTGGCAGACCACGTCACCGTCCGTTGGTCCTTGCGCGGTCGGTTGGCAGCCGGCGGGCAGCCAATGTCAGCGAACGGTGCTGGGTGAGCCCTCGGCTGCCCCCCATCAGAGCTGTCCGAGAGGTTCGACGCCGCGTTACGGCGACGGCTTCGGAGGCGGGGGACCCTCAGTGCTGTTGTGCGAGTCGGGCCAGCCCGGCACCAATCTCGACAATGGAGTCGATCAAGACCGCAGCGGTGGCCCGATGACAAGTCCTGACGGTGGGACCCGACCTCTGCATCACCTCGCGGGCGAGAGCGACGAGCGGCTCGCCGAGTTGGGCATTCACCGCTGCGCCGACGGATTGCTGTCGTACGTGGCGTGCAGCGAGCTGCCCGGACGAGAGTGGGACAGCGACTCTGATGTGTGCGACGAAATCGAAGGCACTGTGTACCGGCCCGACCACGGCGGCAGCTGTGTCACCGCCAACGACCTGCTCAACAAGTGCACAACGCCAGGCGATTGTGAGACGACCACCATCCGCACGTACTGCCCCGCCATCGGTGAGCTTGTGCACACCGAGATTCAAGAGCATGTCCATCCACACCGTGGCACCGAGACCTATCGGGTGTGCATCTTCGAGTGCGCCAACTTCGGCACGTTGCCGTCGTATGTCCAGCTTCGGATCGACGGCTCCAACGACTACGCCTGCCGACCGTCGCCGCAGCCGGAGCCCGACGAGGACGAGGATCCGGACCTCGACGACGAGGACGACAACCGCCGGCCCGATGACGACAACATCGAGCCCGGCGACCGCAGGCCAGATGGCGGATCAATTGGCGGGCCTCCGGGAGAAACCGGACCCTCGGACCCAGATCCGGAGCCGGGCGATCCCACTTCTCCGCTCGACGAGCCATCCGATCCTGACTGCGATGTCGTGCCACCCGAAACGGACGCGCGCGTCTCTGCGGGTGACTTGGTGTGGGCATCATTCGTCCGCGCCGCATCCGATGTGCTCAGCTCGCAACAGCACATGCCTGGCGAAGGTCGGTTCCTGCAGGTGGCGCCAGGCCGCGGTTGGGTCGAGGCTCATGGTTCGCTGGAAGTTGCAGCGGCCGACTGCAGTTGGGTTGCCACCCGCATTCGGGTGATCTGGTCGGAGTTGCGGCCATGGGTGCCGGCTGAGCGGCAGCTGATGTTTGCGACCGCGAGCACACGGCATCTGGTGAATCGCTGGGATGAACTGGACCTCGATCAGCAGCAGCTCGTCCGCCAATGGCACCAGCCCGGTGCTTCCCCGCACGTCGTCGAGTGCACAACGCCCCAAGCTCGGCGAGCCGGCGGTTCGACATCGTGTGGGTGGTTGCTTCGCAATCCGGCGGCGTTCGAATGGCACGCGCACCTCTGCTTCGAGCAAGCGTCTCCGGCACCGCCCGCAGGAGGATCCGTCGTCCACCCCCGCAGTGCCGACGATTGCTGGGTCAACGTTGCGACCGGCGTTGACTGGATCCGCTCTGCGGGCGATTACGCCGACGGGCGCCTGACGGTCGCGACGAGTGGTCCCGCCCGATGAGCATGGCGCCACAGTTCGGCTACCCGACCGAAGAGCAGCAACCTGTCGCACGCCACGTCGCGCGTCCCGGTGTCGAGCCATGGCGGTTGGCAGCGGCCGGCGCAATCGTCGGTGTCGTGGTGCTCGCCGTGTGGCTCTGGGGTCGCCCAGACGCTGAGCCGCCTCGCGCACTGGTTGCTGTGACCGCCGAAGCCTGGATTGCAGGTCAGCCACCGGGCTCGTTCGAAGTCGTGAATGTGTCGGCTGAGCTGGCGACGCGGCTGGTCGAACCGGATGCCATCGCCGATCGGGTCGTGGCGCACGATGTGCCCGCTGGGACGTTCGTTTCCCCGGCGTTGCTCACGTCAGCCGAACGTGTCACCGGAGCGATGACGGCGATGCGATTTGGCGTGGACGCCTCGGCCTGGCCGTCACCTGGTCCCCGGGCGGGCAGCAATGCCGTCGTGTCGACAGTGAAAGGCGGCTGTGCGATCGGGGTGACGACGCTGCTCGACGGCGACGACGACAGCATTGTGATCCGCGTCGACGCCGATGAGGCCGCTCGCTTGGCCGCGGCGGCGCAGTCCGACGGTCTTGTGGTCTGGCCAGCACCTCCCGACGGATGGCCGGAGTGTCGCAAGCGGGTCGGAGCCGTCGGATTTCCCTCGCCGTTTGCAGCCGAGGCGGAGACGTCACTTCCGGTCCATTCATCCGCAGGAGCCGGGTGATGCTGCTCGTGATCTGCGATGAGGCCGTCGGAGCACACGTTCAGGCACAGTGTGTCGAGGCGCTGCGTAGCGGACTGGAAACCGCAGCTGGGCCTGTCACGCTCGTGGCAGATGCCGCGGACGTGCCAGCGGCCGCAGCGTCGGGCGGTCCGTCGGTGGTCTGGTTGCCGCGCAGCACTGAAGGAACCGTCATTGAGACCGCAGCGGCGTCCGCAGCCGAAATCTTGCTGCTGCTGGAGGTCGCTGCGGGGGTCGGTCAGCCGTTCGGCGCTCGCGGGGCGCATGCTGCCGCTGGGTGGAGGTTTGTCGCGGCATTCACCGCCCCGTGCATCGCGGTGTGGCTCTGTGCTTCTGGCCGAGGTCGACCTGACCCAGCCGGCGAGCTCGCGGCAGCACTTGGCGCCCATCGCACGGTGCGGATCAGACAACCCGGCAGCCGCCAGGCGCGCCGCCAGATGCAGCGGCTCGGACGCGCCCTAGTGACCGCAGCCTGCGCGCCGCAGCGCCTTGATCGATCCGATGGCGTCGTGCGTCGCCGCAAGGCAGCTGGAGCAGCAACTGATTCGCTGCAGGAATTGCTGTCTGAGCCTGGCGTGGAGGAGTTTCAGATTCGCGGCGGCGAGGCCATGATCGTGCAGCATGCCGGTGGGCGTGTGGAACGACGGCCGTCTCCGTTTGCGGCGGATGAGGATCTCATCGAGGCCGTGCGATTCCTGGCGGCGTACTCGGGCGACCGCCCTCAGCGCTTCGACGAGTTGGACCCGCGGCTCGACGTGCGGGTCGGGGACCGATGGCGCCTTCACGCCGAAGCATTTGTGACAAGCCCGCCAAACGTGGTGCTCCGGTCAAATCTGGCGGGTCGGATGCAGCTCGCGGATCTCGGGTTCGTCTCGCCCGAACTTGGAGGCGTGCTGATCGAGGCCATCGCGGGTCGCACTCGAGCGAACGTCGTTGTTGCTGCCGCGATGGGGGACGGCAAGACGACACTCTGCCAAGCGCTGCTCGCAGCAGTTCCTGATCACGAACGCATCGACACGATTGAAGACACCCCCGAACTGCGCCTGCACCAATATGGAATCCACCCGAACACCTATGAGCGTCTGACACGCGATCCGAATCAGGACGGCCATGGTCGGCACTCGATGGCTGACCACATCCGCGATGCAAAGCGGGCGAATGCCGGCAAGCTCGTCGTGGGCGAGATACGAGGCGATGGCTGTGAGGCCCTCCTTGATGCCATGTCGTCGGGGCTCGATGGCTGTTTGGTGACGTTGCACTCCCAAGCCGGCAAGGGCGTGTTGGAAAAGCTCGTGGCCTATGCCTGTTCGGAGGGTGCTGAGCCCGGCTACGCGCGGCGACAGATCGCAGCGGCGGTGGATCTGTGTGTGTGGATGGGCCGCAACACCGATGGGCAACGCGTCGTCGCCGACGTGACTCAGCTCACGGGCATCGATGAGGTGACTGGTGTCATCTCAACCGCATGCCTGTGGGCGCTTAACTCGGGTGAGCGTTGGGCCACACCGGTCGGTAATCCAGTTGGACGCGTCGCCAGCGTCTACTCCTCAGCTGGACTGCGGGTCGACGGGAGCGCGCAACCGGACGTGCCGACGCTGTTCTCGCTCATCGTTGACACACCTGCTGCCAACGCGGAGTCGCTCACGGCTCAACCAAGCGGGCTTGCTGCGGTGTCGGCACTCGCTGATCAAGAGCCGCAGCGGCGGGCGCAAGTACTCGCATCCACACCCGCCGCAGCAAAGCAACCGAAGGGTCCCGTTGCCGGTGCCTCGCAGCGTGCCGAAACCCTGCATGCGGCGCCCGCGGCGCCCGACGAGGCCTGCATCCCGCCAGCGACTGCGCCGATGTTCGATCCCTTGACCCAGGACGCGACATCACCGGGTGAGGCCTTGTGGGATCCCGGGCCGCTCGTGCCGATTGATGATGCGCCGCCGTACGAGCCTTTGGTGCCTGAGTCGTGGCCGCGGGGCGCCAACTGCGCCGATGTGGGCGTCCGCGCCGCGCCAGAGCGCCGTTCAGCGCGTCGGAGCGGGCATGAATTCGGCGGCAGTGCTTCGGTGGATTCGGTGCCGTGCTGAACACCGTGGCGTTGGCTGCTGCGGGTGCCAGCGGCGCCCTTTGGGTTCTCTGGGGGCGCGCGCCGGATCGACGGCGATCCGCTGCCGCCACGCCCCGGTGGCCCTGGGGCCTCGCGCTCGGTTCAGCCCTCGCCGCCGGCGTCATCGCTGGTCGCACGGCGGGTGTCGTCGCGGGCACCGTGGTGGCGATCTGTTCGTGGTGCGCGGCGGCTGTGCCCACAAGTCGTCGACGCGTGCATGCGGCCGAATCGGCAGCGCAGTTTGCGGCGATCCTGGCGAATCAGGCGCAGGTGTCACGAACAGTCGTGGACGCGCTGGAAACAGCTGCACCGCTCGCGACCGGTCCGATGGCGCGTGCCGCCGCGAACCTCGTGTCCGAATGCCGCAGCGTGGGCGTCGAGACCGCAGCCGGGAATTTCGCCGCAACTGCCGAAACACCGGCGGCAGAGTGGCTCGCTGATGTCGTCGCAGTCGCAGCGGCGAGCGGCGGTCAGTGGGCACCGATCCTGGGGGTGCTTGAGGCCGAGGCAGCTGAGACTGCCGCGACAACGCGTCGCTTTCACCGCCAGGTGGCCGCAAATCTGCCGCAACTCGCGCTCGCGACGGCCCTTGGTGCTGCTGTCGTGGTCGGTGCTGCGATCTCAAACCCCGATGCCTGGGCATGGCTGACAGGTCCCCAAGGTGAGAGCGTCAGCATCGCTGCGGCGGTGCTGGCTCTTGTCATCTGCGCCCGCCCGCTCAGCGCTGCCTGGGAAGCGCTGCGATGAGCCTGTCCCTGCCGGCAGCTGGATCGGTTGCGCTGTGGATAGCGGTCGCGGTGGGCGCTGCAACGGCGATGCGCATGCTCGCAGGCTCGCAGCGGCAGCAACGAGACCGCCGCCACTTGGCCGCGTTGGGTTGGAGCCCACAACGGCTGTCGAGCCTCAACGTTGCGGTGACGGGATGTGTCGTGGCGATCGCTGCGTTCGGCGGCATACGGCTCGGCAATACTGAATTCTCGAGTAGCGCAGCCTCATTGCCGCCGGCTCTGCTTGCCGCAGTGATCGTGCCCCCGCTGGTGCCCGGCGTTGTCGCCAGCGTTGTGCTCGCAGGTCAACGCCGCCGGCTCGATGCTGCCGTGCTGCTGTGGCTTCGCCGCATTCGCCTCTTCGTAGCTGCCGGACGACCGATCAGCGCGGCGGTGCTCGATGCAGCCGAACGCGTCAGCGACCCCGCCTTCGCGCCTGCCGCAGGGGCAATCAATGCTGCGGTCATCGGCGGGCATGACCCGCTCGCAGCTGTCGCAGACCAGCTCGGGGACTCACCGACCGCCGCGCTGTTGGGCACGGTGGATGCCGCCGAGCGATCCGGTGCCGCAGCGTCCGAATTGCTTGACCGGGTCCTTGATCGAGTCGTGCGATCTGTTGACGATCGACGCCGCGGGGCCATTGACCGACTTGGCCGCGGCGTCGGAGCCTCCGCCTCGATGCTCGCTGTGCTGGCTTCCGCGGTGGTCATGGTCACGGTCGTCATGACGCTGCCGTCGCTGTGAGGGCATCGAACCGAACGCCGCACTGCATCGAATTCCCAAACCCGAGCGCCCGCGACAGCGGGCAAGGAGCACACCCATGGACTCACCGGTCACCAAACTCATGTTCATCGCCGCTGCCGTGGCAGCCGCGGCCCTCGTCGTGGCCGTCATGTGGACGACTCTGGGTAAGAACGCCCCGCAGACGGACGACACCGTCAAGTACGACAAGATCGAATCGAAGAACCTGTGCGACGCCGTGGGCGGCACGTGGGGCGGCACTCCGGCTGCATGCACCGGATGACATCCGCATCGTTCAGCCTCGATTGGCAAACCGCTAGGTCGATGGTGCGCCATGGACAGCTCGATCTCGCTCTTACGCCTGTACGCCGTGCTGGCGGTGTTCTTGGCGCTCGCTGCCTCGGTGTTCGTCGGTCAAGTCGGCGCGGCAGCCGCGCAGGGTGCCGCAGACGCAGCCGCTGTCGCCGTGGCAGATCTGGTGTCCCCGGATTGGGATTGCACTCAGGCCGGCTTGCCTGCCGATGCCGAGGCCATTGCGGCCGAGGTCGCCGTCGACCGCATCTCGCAGCTTGCAGCCGTGCTGCCCACGGCGCTCGACGTGCGAGCCGATGAGACCTGCTCAGTCATCGTGTCGCTGCGTGTTGAGACCCAGGGCTGGCTCGGCGCGCGAACAGCGCTCGGGGTGGCGTGTCGACGCCCAGCGGGCATCGCTGGACCAGTACTGCGCGCTCCGGTCGCGCCAACCTGTTGACCTCGTTCGGGGCGTGAGCTGTGGATGAGTCCGTCGGGATGCTGAGCGTGGTCGGCGTTCTGGTGCTGGGCATTTGGCTCGTCGACTACTCCGGCGACGCCTCGCGAGCGTCGGCCGGTGTACGCGCGGCGAGTGTGGAGGCAGCCCACTACGCCGCCAGCGCGTTGGCCTCCCCGCCCTCGGGTACCACGAGTGCTGAGTTGTCGGGGCTGGCGACCGAGGTCGCAGGTCGCGTGGTCGGCGCCGCCGCCATCGGCGACTGCGACACCACTGACCAACGATTCAACGTCGAGGCCACGGTTCACCAGCTTCAGGGAGTCGGCGGGCCTGCTGGGGTGTCGGTGGAGGTGACCTGCCCGCTGAGCGTTTCGTCGCTCTTCTCTGACATCGTCACCACTCGGGTCGCTGTGCCCGTTCCCGAGCTCCCGACGCGCTCGCCGTGAGCGCACCGATACTCGCTCTGGCACTCGCGGCCATGTGCGCGGCCTTCAGCGCCGCCGTCTCCGACACCGCCTTCGCCATCGCTCATCGGAACGAAGCGGCTGACGAAGCCCGACGCGTCGCCACGCTCACGCTTGACGGCTGCGCGCTCGGCGACGGCGCAACCCGCCGGTGCGCAGCACCCCCAACCTGCACGAAGCCCGGGTGCTCGGTGTGCTGGCGAGACGGTGCCTTGCGGGCCGATGTGTCGGTGGAATGGTCGCCGCTGCTGCTGCGGGGCCTGACTCCTGCGTCCGGCCGTCATGCACTCAGCCTCGCTGCGTTGGACGTAGCCGATCTTGCCGGATCGACACTGCCGGCCTGCATCTGATCTCCGTCGCTCGAAGACGCGCCGATGAGCCCAGTAGCGCGCGCCGATCTCGGACCTTCCCGCGCTAGCGTGCGTGTCTGACCGTGAAGCGGGTCCTGTGAGGCTCGTACGGACAGGAAGGACCTGCGCGTGGCAGACCGCGAGCGACGCATGACGCCCCCCTACGGGGGCGTTTTCGTTGCTAGGTCGACCGTTCTCGATGCCAGCGGGGTCCACCGGGCGCTCACCCGTGTCAGCCACGAGATCATCGAGCGCAACCAAGGCCTCGACAACGTCGTGGTCGTGGGGCTGCAGACCGGCGGCGTGCACATCGCGCTGCGGCTGGTGCGCCTGTTGTTCGAGATCGACGGCACCGACGTGCCGTTCGGGACGCTCGACGTCGCTATGCACCGAGACGACATCGGCCTGCGCCCCGTCATGGCCGAAGCCGTCACCGACATCCCCTTCGACTTGAGCGGCACCACCGTCGTGCTCGTCGACGATGTGCTGTTCACCGGTCGCACGATTCGCGCCGCGCTCGACGCCCTCAACGACTTCGGCCGCCCGCGTGCCGTGCAGCTGGCCGTCGTGATCGATCGCGGGCACCGCGAGCTGCCCATCCGCCCCGACTTTGTCGGCAAGAACCTGCCGACGAGCCGCGAGGAAATGGTGGACGTGAACCTCGAAGGCGTGCTGCTGGGGGAGATGCGCAAGTGAGCGGGCACCTGCTGACCCTGGGCGAGCTGGGAACCCGTGGCATCAGTGAACTGCTCGCACTCACCGATCGGTTCGTCGAGGTGGGCCAACGGCCGATCCCCAGGGTTCCCGCCCTGCGAGGCCGCACCGTGGCGACGCTGTTCTTCGAAGATTCCACCCGCACGCGGCTCGCCTTCGAGACGGCCGCCAAGCGGCTCTCGGCCGACGTGATCACGTTTGCCGCAGGATCGTCGTCGCTCAGCAAGGGCGAATCGCTGCGCGACACGTTCGAGACCGTGCAAGCCATGGGCATCGACGCTGCCGTGGTGCGCCATCACAGCGCCGGCGTGCCTGCTCAGATCGCACGCTGGGCCCACGACGGCGTCTCGATCCTGAACGGCGGCGATGGCTGGCACGCCCACCCCACCCAGGGCCTGCAGGACGCCTACACGCTGTGGCGCCACTTCTGCCCTGCGCCCGACGGTCCGCCCGCGTCCGAGCCGCTCGACGCGCCGAGCCTGTCCGGTCGCCGCATCGGCATCATCGGCGACATCGTCCACAGCCGCGTCGCCCGCAGCGACATCGAGGCCTACACCGCCCTGGGCGCCTCGGTCACGCTGATCGCACCGCCAACGCTGCTGCCCGCCTGCTCGCGTGAGTGGATCGACGGCTGGCTCGAGCCCGACGCAGCCAAGCGTGTCGAGATCACCGACTCATTCGACGACGTGCTCGGCGAACTCGACGTCGTGGGCCTGTTGCGCTGCCAGCGCGAGCGGATGGTGAACGGGCTGATCGGCTCGGTTCCTGAGTACGTGGCCCGCTACGGCCTCACGGCGCAGCGAGCGCAGCGGCTGCATCCAGACGCCGTCATCACCCACCCGGGTCCGATGAACCGCGGCATCGAGATCGCAGGCGCCGTATTCGAAGACCTCGCCGACGCCAGAGTGCTCGTCACCCAGCAGGTGTCCCACGGCATCGCAACCCGCATGGCGGTGCTGTTCCGCCTCATCGGCTCGGGCGCCGCGTTGCCAGGAGACGGCCTTGCCTGAGTCCGAGCCGTCGCCTATGCCAGGCGCCAGGGTTGCCAACGCCGCCATGCCGCTGGTCATCGCCGGCGGCGACATCCTCGACCGCTCGGGGCGACGCCGAGCAGATGTGGTCGTGCGGGACGGCCGGATCGAGACCATCGAGACGCCGTCAGAGCCGGATGCCGCGGCGAGGGTGATCGATGCCACCGGCTGCGTCGTCACTTCGGGGTTCGTGGACCTGTTTGCGCGCCTCGGCGAGCCCGGCAACGAAGAAGCCGAGACCATCGCCACCGGCAGCGCCGCAGCTGCGCTCGGCGGCTTCACTGCCGTCGTCGCACAGCCCGACACCGAACCGCCGCTCGACCGCTCGGGCGAGCTGGCCGAGCTGCGCCGCAACGCCGCAGCCGCTCGATGCCACATCGTTCCGGCTGCCACGATCTCCGCCGAGCGCGCCGGCACGCGCCTGTCGCCGATGGCCGAGCTGGCCGACGCAGGTGTGGCCTGGTTCACCGATGTCGGCCCGCTTGGCGACGCTGGCTTGCTGCGCCGCGCTCTGCAGTACGTGGGGCCGCTGGGAGGCACAGTGTCAGTGCGTCCGTCGACCTCGGATCTCGGCGGCGACGCCGCGATGGCCGAAGGTGCGGTGTCCGCACGCATGGGAGTAGCGGGCGAACCGTCCGCTTCAGAGGAGCTGGCGGCCGCCACGGCGATCGGTGTCGCACGGCTCACCCGAGGCCGACTGCACCTCGACCGGATCAGCGCCGCCCGAACCGTCGAGCTCGTGCGCGCCGCAAAGGCCGACGGCCTGAACATCACCGCGTCGGTCACGGCCGAGCACCTGTTCTTCATCGACGCTGACGCCGACACCTACGACCCGCTCATGCGCGCCGAACCGCCGTACCGCACCGCCGCCGACCGCGAAGCGCTCGTCGCCGGCGTGGTCGATCGCACCATCGACGCGGTGGTGAGCGGCCACTCCCCGGTGCCGCCGCAGGCCAAGGACCTGCCCTTCGACGAGGCTCCGCCCGGCATTGCTGCGCTCGAGACCTGCGCCGCGCTCGTGCTCGGCCACCCCGACATCAGCCTCGATGCAGCACTCGATGCGCTGGCGTGGCGCCCGGCGGAGCTGGCACGGGCCATGCACCTGGGCGGCGCAGCGGTGGCGCCCGACTCGCCAGCGAATCTTGTCGTGCTCGATCTGGATCGGCCCTGGACGCTGCGCGAGCGCGGCTCGGCCTCGATGGCTCGCAATACCCCGCACCGCGACCGACCGATGAGCGCCATGGTGCGTGCCACCGTCCTGGAAGGCCGCGAGGTCGTCGCCGACGGCGAGTTGTGCCCGGCGGCCGAGAACGGAATTCGCCCATGACCCCAAGGAGCTCGATGACGCCGTCAGCGGCAAAGTCGCCGATCCCGAACGACCGCAGCCCAACCCCCGGCTGCCTCGTGCTCAGCGACGGCACCACGTTTGAAGGCGAGATGATCGGTGCACCCACCGAGATCGCGTCGGGCGAGGTGGTCTTCAACACCGTCATGACTGGATATCAGGAGGTGATCACCGACCCCTCCTACGCCGGGCAGATCATCTCGTTCACTTACCCCCACATCGGCAACTACGGGACCGCCGCCGCGGATGCCGAATCGCGCCGGCCGTTCTGCCGCGGCGTGGTCATCCGCGACCTCGCCCGACGTCGCTCCAACTGGCGCTCCGAGGGCGATCTCGACAGCTACCTCGCCTCGCACGGCATCGCCGGCATCGCCGGGGTGGACACGCGCCGGCTCACCCGGCACGTCCGAAACTACGGCGCGATGCCCGGCGCGTTCGGTCCCACACCGAACGACGCCTCGCTCGGGCGGCTCCGCGCTGCCGCGAGCGCCGAGCCGGGAACGTCCGGCGTCGATCTCGTCGCAGAGGTCACCACGTCGGAGCCGTACACGGTCGGCGACGGGCCATGGCGCGTCGTGGCCTACGACCTCGGAATCAAGCGCGCCATCACCACGAACCTCGCACGAATCGCCACCGTCGAGGTCGTGCCGGCCGGCACGTCCGCGGCCGATGTGCTGGCCCGCGAGCCCCACGGCGTCTTCCTCTCCAACGGCCCCGGCGATCCCCAGATGTCCGGCACTGTCACCACGGCGTTGGCCGACCTGCTCGGCACAGTTCCCGTCTTCGGCATCTGCTTGGGCCAACAAGTGCTCGGCCTGGCTCTCGGGGGACGCTCGTACAAACTGCGGTTCGGACACCACGGCGGCAATGTGCCCGTGCGTGACGAGGACAGCGGGCGCATCGAGATCACCAGCCAGAACCACAACTTCGCCATCGAGTCCGGCTCGGTGCCCGGCGTGCGTGAGACGCACTTCTGCTTGAACGACGGCGCGCTGGAGGGCTTCGCCTGCAAAGACGTGCCCGCCTTCGCGGTGCAGTACCACCCCGAAGCCAGTCCCGGCCCGCATGACTCGCGTCACCTCTTCGACCGTTTTGCCGACCTGATGTCGTCGTACTGGGGCACGACGCCCGCCAGCGGCCCCAGGGCGCCGAGCGCCAACTCCGGAGCGCGCTGATGGGCCGTCGCGAGGACATCAGCTCGATCCTCATCATCGGCTCGGGGCCGATCGTCATCGGCCAGGCGTGCGAGTTCGACTACTCGGGAACCCAGGCGTGCCGGGTGCTTCGTGAAGAGGGTTACCGGGTGATCCTGGCCAACTCCAATCCGGCCACGATCATGACCGACCCCGAGTTCGCCGACGCCACCTACGTCGAGCCGCTGGATGCGTCGGTGCTCGAGGCGATCATCGCCCGCGAGAGGCCCGACGCCCTGCTGCCGACCCTCGGTGGGCAGACCGCGCTGAATCTCGCGACCGAGCTGAGCAACAGCGGCGTGCTCGACCGGTACTCAGTCGAGATGATCGGCGCGTCCGAGCAGGCCATCAACACCGCCGAGGACCGCGGCCTCTTCCGCCAGGCAATGACCGAGATCGGCCTGGTGTGCGCTCGCTCGGCGATCGCCCACACGATGGACGAAGCGCTCGATGCGGTCGCCGACATCGGCCTGCCGGTCATCATCCGGCCCGCATACATCCTCGGCGGCGAGGGCACCGGCTTCGCTACCACACCCGACGAATTCGAATTGGCCGCCGCCGCGGGGCTCGACGCAAGCCCGATCAGCGAAATTCTCATCGAACAGTCGGTCCGGGGCTGGAAAGAGTTCGAGCTCGAGGTCATGCGCGACCGCGCCGACAACTGCGTGGTGATCTGCTCGATCGAGAATTTCGACGCCATGGGCGTGCACACCGGGGACTCCATCACGGTGGCCCCCACGCAGACGCTGTCCGACGTCGAGTACCAGACGATGCGTGATGCCGCATTCGCGTGCATCCGGCGCATCGGCGTGGAGACCGGCGGCTCGAATGTGCAATTCGCGGTGAACCCTGAGACCGGTGAGCAGATCATCATCGAGATGAATCCGCGCGTCAGCCGCAGCTCGGCGCTGGCTTCGAAGGCCACCGGCTTTCCGATCGCCAAGATCGCCGCTCGCCTCGCAGTTGGATACAAGCTCGACGAGATCCGTAACGACATCACCGGCGAGACTCCCGCCAGCTTCGAGCCGACCATCGACTACGTCGTGACGAAGATCCCGCGCTGGGCCTTCGAGAAGCTGCCCGGCTCCTCGGGCGTGCTGGGGCCGCAGATGCAGTCGGTCGGCGAGGTGATGTCCATCGGGCGAACGTTCCCCGAGAGTTTGCAGAAGGCGCTTCGCAGCCTCGAGCAGGGCCGGTTTGGCCTCAATGCTGACGCCGGCGAGATCCAGTACGCCGAGCGCTCCGACGACGAGCTGCTGGGCCAGATCGCTGTCCCGACGCCCGAGCGAGTCTTCGAGATGGCCGAGCTGCTGCGTCGCGGCACAGTCCCCGATGCATTGAGCGCAGCAACTGGGATCGACCCCTGGTTCGTGGACCAGATGCTCGCGGTGATAGAGGAACGCCACGCGCTCGAAGCCGTCGATGGGCCCCCGGCGATGGACCGTCGGGCCTGGCGGCGCGCCAAGCAGCTCGGCTTCGCGGATGCGCAGCTGGCCTGGCTGTGGGGCGTGGCGCCCTCCGACGTACGCGCGGCACGGCTGCATGCCGGCGTGCGCCCCACCTTCAAGACCGTCGACACGTGTGCCGCCGAATTCGACGCTCACACGCCGTACCACTACTCCACCTACGAGGACGAGGACGAGATACGTCCGGGCACCCGGCCTCGCATGGTCATCCTGGGCTCGGGTCCGAACCGGATCGGCCAAGGTATCGAGTTCGACTACTGCTGCGTGCACGCCAGCTTCGCCCTGCGTGAGGCCGGATATGAGACCGTGATGGTGAACTGCAACCCCGAGACGGTGTCCACTGACTACGACACGTCCGACCGCCTCTACTTCGAGCCGCTCACCTCCGAGGACGTGCTGAACATCATCGAAGCCGAAGACCCGGTGGGCGTCATCGTGAGCCTCGGTGGCCAGACACCCCTCAAGTTGGCTTCCGAGCTCCCCGCCGAGCTGGTGTGCGGCACTCCGGCCGATTCCATCGACTTGGCCGAGGACCGCGAACGATGGAACGCGCTCTGCACGCAGCTCGACATCCCGCAGCCCCCCGGAGGCACCGCTGCGGGCCCGGATGAAGCCGCTGCGATCTGCGACGAGATCGGCTTCCCCGCGCTCGTTCGCCCCAGTTACGTGCTTGGCGGCCGGGCGATGACCGTGGTGTACGACCACGACGAGCTGGCGCGCACCATGGACGAGCTGGCGACGTTCTCGTCGCTGGGCCGAGAGGGCGGGCTGTCGGCGGAGCGGCCGGTGCTCGTGGACCAGTTCCTCGAGGACGCCATCGAAGTGGACGTGGACTCGCTTCGGGATCGCACCGGGCAGTGGATGCTGGGCGGGATCATGGAACACGTCGAGCAGGCCGGCGTGCACTCCGGCGACAGCGCATGCGCGATCCCGCCGCAGAGCCTCAGCGCCGAGGTCCAGCAGGTCATCGTGTCGCACACCCGGCGGCTGGCCACCGCACTCGGAGTGGTTGGGCTGCTCAACGTGCAATTCGCCGTCAAGGCCGGCGATGTTTTCGTCATCGAAGCCAATCCCCGGGCATCGCGCACGGTGCCGTTCGTGGCCAAGGCCACCGGCGTACAGCTCGCCAAAGCCGCCGCACGGGTGATGGCGGGGGAAACCCTCGACGAGCTGGAGGCCGCCGGGGTGCTGCCCCGGTGGGCCCGAATGGGGCAGCTTCCCCACGGCATGCCGCTCGATGGCGATCTCGCGGACGCAGCGGCGTCGGATGCCGCGACCTCGGGTGCGGGCGCCAATGGCCACCGCGCTGTGGTTCCGGGCCACGTTGCTGTCAAGGAGGCCGTGCTGCCGTTCGGCCGCTTTCCCACGGTGGACACGGTGCTGGGCCCTGAGATGCGTTCCACCGGCGAGGTGATGGGCATCGACACCACGTTCGGCCTGGCCTTCGCGAAGAGCCAGATCGCTGCGGGCGACAGGCTGCCGTCGGGTGGAACGGTGTTGTTGACGCTGGCCGATCGGGACAAGGCCGCGGGCACGGAAGCGGCACAGATCCTCGCCGATCTCGGTTTCGAGATCGCTGCCACATCGGGCACCGCCGCGTACTTGCGGTCCGCCGGTGTGCCAGTAGGCGTCGAGGTTGCAAAGCTGTCGAGTGACGGCGGGGAGACCTCGCCCGGCGAGGATGCCACCCAGCTCATCGCCGCCGGTCGCGTGGACCTCGTCGTCAACACCCCGCGCGGGCGCGGCGCCCAGCTCGACGGGCGTCACATCCGAGCCGCCGCTCGCGCTCACCACGTTCCATGCCTGACGACTGTGGCTGCGGCACGCGCCGCCGCGGGGGGCCTGCGGGAATGGCTGGCAAGCGATCTGCGGGTGCGCCCACTGCAGGAGTTCCACGCTGACCTCGCCGAGTCATTCGGCCAGAGCCCTCGTCATGGCTGAGACCGTCGCGCCGGTTGACCTCTCCGTACGCATCGGCAGCGTCGAACTGCCCAACCCGGTGATGACTGCATCGGGCACTGCGGGGTACGGCACTGAACTTGGCGCCTATATGGACCTGTCCGAGCTGGGCGCGCTGGTGACGAAATCTCTGTCGTCGTTTCCGTGGTCGGGCAATCCGGCGCCGCGCGTCGTGAGCGCGCCGGCTGGGATGCTCAACGCTGTCGGACTGCAGAATCCCGGAGTCGAGTCGTGGCTCGAGCGGGAGCTGCCGAGCGTGCTGCGAACCGGGGCGCGTGTGGTGGCGAGCATCTGGGGCCGCACGGTGGCCGAGTACGCCTCGGCTGCCAGCGCACTTGCCGGAGCGGGCATCACCGCGCTCGAGGTGAACGTGAGCTGCCCGAACCTCGAAGGCCGCGGCGAGATGTTCGCATGCGATCCTGCCGCGACGGCCGATGTCCTTGGTGCCGCGGCGGCGGCGGGCGTGCCGCTATGGGCGAAGCTCACCCCCAACGTCACCGACATCACCGAGATCGCTGCTGCAGCGCTGGGGGCGGGCGCGGAGGCGCTGACGCTCACCAACACGGTGCTTGGCATGTCGATCGACCCCGACACGGCTCTGCCCAGTCTTGGCAACGGAGGCGGCGGCTTGTCAGGACCCGCCATCCGGCCTGTCGTGGTGAGGGCCATCTACGACGTGCGCGCTGCGCTCGGCGACGTGCCGATCGTGGGAGTGGGCGGCATCGCCACGGGCTCGCACGCAGTCGAGCTGATGGCAGCGGGGGCTTGCGCGGTGCAAGTCGGCACGGCGTCGTTCTATGACCCTCGAGCGCCAATCAACGTGCTGTGCGAACTACGCGACTGGTGCTTGGGGCGCGGCATTGCCACCGCAGCCGAACTGACCGCACGCGCCCACCACACACACGAGACCCACCGCATCACCGAGACGGGACACCGCTGATGCCATCACGAGCTTGCGAACTTGCCCCACTGCGGGCCGCGAACGCTGCACGGGACCGACTCGTGCTCGCGCTCGATGTCGCCGATCCGGCCGCCGCTGTGGAGTTGGCGCAGGCGATGAAGCCGAGCTTCGGCGTAATGAAAGTGGGTCTCGAGCTCTTCATCGCGGGCGGCCCCGACATCGTCACCGACGTCCTGGCTACCGGGTGCCGTGTCTTTCTCGATCTCAAGTTGCACGACATTCCCAACACCGTGGAGCGAGCAGCAAAGCGCGCCGGCGCGTTGGGTGTTTCGTTTCTCACGATTCACACGCAGGGCGGCGCCGACATGCTCGCAGCGGGCGCTCGTGGCCTCACCGCGGGCGCAGCCGATGGCCCCCGCACGCCGTCGGCGCCGACGGTGCTCGGCGTCACGGTGCTCACCTCCGATCGCGATGCCCCCGAAGGCGTTCTCGCAGAGCGTGCTGCGATGGCGAAGCGGGCTGGCTGCGGCGGCGTCATCTGCGCGGCAGCGGACCTCGGCGTCGTCAGCAACGCTGCGCCGGGGCTGCTGCGAGTTGTGCCCGGAATCCGACCCGCCGGCGTAGCGGCAATGGACCAGGGTCGCGTCGCCACTCCGTCGGCGGCGCTGTCGGCTGGCGCTGACCTGCTCGTCATTGGTCGGGCGGTGACGGCCGCTTCCGATCCGCTCGCCGCCGCCGCGGCGATCCTCGCCGAGTCTGGCGGGGCGCTGGACGGCGCTTGACGCCACCGTCACCGCCGCCGGGGCGGTCCAAGTCGCCTCTTCGGGCGCAACTACACTTCGAGCGCATGAGTCCGCTGCCTAAATTGACCGACGAGCAGCGAGCCGAGGCGCTCCGCAAGGCAGCAGAGGCCCGCCGTATCCGAGCCGAGGTCAAAGACCGGCTGAAGATGGGCTTCCTCACGTTCGACGAGTTGCTGGCCGAAGCCGACACGATCGAGAACGTCGGCAAGCTCAAGACGCTTGCTGCCCTCGAGTCGATGCCCGGACTGGGCAAAGTCAAGGCGCGCCGGCTGATGACCGAGATCGGCATCGCCGAGAATCGGCGTCTGCGTGGGCTCGGCGAAGCGCAACGGCGTCGCCTCATTGCGCACTTTTCACCGGGATCCGCATCGGGCACATGACCGCTCCAGCGCCCGACGGCGCTGCGAATCCCTCCGCGACGTGGGGCGTCACGCTGTACGTGGTCTGCGGGCCAGGGGGAGCGGGCAAGGGAACGATCGTCGCCGAGCTGGTGGCTCGCGACCCAACACTGCTGCTCAGCCGGTCGTGGACGACGCGCCCCCGCCGAGTCGGCGAGTCCGCTGAGGCGTACACGTTCGTGATGGAGGAGGAATTCGACGCACGCATAGCGGAAGGCGGTTTCCTCGAGTGGGCTGACTTCTTCGAGCATCGCTATGGAACGCCGATGCCGCCCCGCGATCTCGACCGGGACCTGGTGCTGGAAATCGATGTCCAGGGTGCCGTCTCGGTGCGCAACCGTGACCCTGCCGCTCTCGTGATCATGGTGCTGCCGCCGAGCCGTGCCGAACAGGAGCGTCGTATGCGCCGCCGCGGCGACCCGGACTCGGAGGTCTTCCGCCGGCTTGTCAAGGCCGACGAGGAACTCCCAGTGGGCTACCGAATGGCCGATCTGATCGTCGTGAACCGAGACATCGGCAGCACCGTCGACGAGATAGCGGCCTTCGTCGACCGCACCCGGAGCCAGCGACCGTCATCAGCACAGGCCTAGCTGCCACACAGCGCTCCTGCGGGAGAATTGATGCTGTGGGCTCCATCGTTGTGGTCGGCGGTCTCGGTAGCCTGCGAGATGCGATGACTGAGCCAACTGACACCATGATCAACCCAGGCCTCGAGGACTTGCTGTCCAAGGTGGACTCCAAGTTCACGCTGGTGAGCTTGGCTGCGATGCGGTCCCGTCAGATCAACTCGTACTACAACCAGCTCGACGGCGGCATCGGCTCAGTCGTGCCCCCGCAGGTGGCTTCGGTGGCGCGCAAGCCGCTCTCGATTGCCTTCGAGGAAATCGACGCCGACAAGATCACTTTCGAGCGGTTCGATCCCGAAGAGCGGGCTCGCCTTGAGGCCGAGGCACTCGTCGCGGCCGAGGCTGACGCCGCAATGCTCGAGATCGTCCCCGACATCGACGCCTGAGCGCACCCGCCCCCTGCCCGAAGGCGCCAGGCCGCACAGCTGCGAGGCCCTACCGCGGCTGGCCGTGTGGGCGTACCCTTTCGCGGCAGTGACAGAATCCGCCGGCCATCCGGCATCTGACCAATCGCCTTTCGCGGGTCGCCGGGTGGTGCTCGGCGTCAGCGGCGGCATCGCCGCGTACAAGGCGGTGCTCTTGTGCCGCCTGTTGGTCGACGCAGGCGCCCACGTCATGCCGGTGATGACCGCCGCAGCGCAGAAGTTCGTCGGACGTGCGACGTTCGACGCGCTCGCCAGCGAGAGAGTCCGCACGTCGATGTTCGGCGAAGACGACCCGATCCCGCACACCACGCTCGGCCAGAGTGCTGACGTCGTGATCGTGGCGCCGGCGACAGCCCGCCTCATCGGCAGCTACGCAGCGGGCATTTCCGACGGGTTGCTTACTGCCGCGCTGCTCGCGACGCAAGCACCCGTCGTGGTCTGCCCTGCCATGCACACCGAGATGTGGGAGCACCCCGCAGTGCAGCACAACCTTGACGTGCTGGCCGGTCGGGGAGTCCACATTGTGGTTCCCACCGACGGCCGTCTCGCGGGCGGCGACATCGGCACCGGACGCCTCGCTGAGCCAGAGACCATCTTCGAGGCAGTCGCAGCGGTTCTGGCCGCCGAAGCGGCAGCGGACCACGCGCGACAGCCCGAGTCCAAGCGGGACGACTTCACGGGCATGACGGTGACGGTCACCGCCGGAGGAACCCGCGAAGCCATCGATCCAGTGCGTTTCATCGGCAACCGGTCGTCAGGCAAGCAGGGCTACGCGGTTGCGACTGCGGCACGAGACCGCGGCGCTGCGGTCACGCTCATCACGTCGGCATCCCTGCCGGCGCCCGCCGGCGTCACCGAGGTGAGGGTTGAGTCCGCGGCCGAGATGGAGGCCGCAGTGCGTGAACGTTCCGGCGCCGACGTGATCGTGATGGCGGCGGCGGTTGCCGACTTCCGCCCCGCTGATGTCGCGCCGCACAAGATCAAGAAGGGCGAACTCGGCGACGCCGACACGGTGCCCCAGATCGTTCTGGAACAGACCACTGACATCCTCGCCGGGCTGGGCGCAGCCAAGCTCGCGGGACAGGTGCTGGTGGGCTTCGCTGCCGAGACTGCCGATGTGCTCGACAATGCCGCCGACAAGCTGGCTCGCAAGAACCTCGATGTCATGGTCGCCAACGACGTCTCTGCCGACGGCGCTGGTTTCGCACACGACACCAACATCGTGACCATCCTGCTGGCCGATGGCACCGTGCGCCCGATGTCGAAATGCTCCAAGCGCGAGGTCGCCGACGCCGTGCTCGACGCCGTCGCCGCGCTGCGCCGTTAGCTACGCCGCCTGCTGCGGCGCGGCTCGGTCCGTCTAGCCTTGCCGCGCTGCTGCAATGGGCTGCTGCGATGAGCCGACGACACGTAACGGGGAGCCACGGTGAGCCAGTGGACCTTCACCTCAGAATCGGTGACCGAGGGTCATCCGGACAAGATGGCCGACCAGATCTCCGATTCGATCCTGGACGCGATGCTGGCGCAGGACATCCACGCCCGCGTTGCGGTGGAAACCCTGGTCACCACGGGTCTGGTCGTTGTTGCCGGCGAGGTCTCGACTGAGGCCTACGTCGACATCCCGCGAGTCGTTCGATCGACGGTCACGGGCATCGGCTACGACCGCGGCGAACTCGGCTTCGACGGCAACACCTGCGGCGTCATGGTCGCACTCGACGAGCAGTCCTCCGAGATCACCGAGGGCGTCTTCGGCAGCTCCGAGGCGGCGGCCACGATGGACCTGATCCCGGATCAGGGCGCTGGCGACCAGGGCATGATGTTCGGGTACGCCTGCCGTGAGACTGACGTCTACATGCCGTTGCCGATCCACGTTGCGCACCGCATGGCCGAGCAGCTCACCGAGGCCCGCCGCTCGGGCTCCATCCCGTACTTGCGTCCCGACGGCAAGACCCAGGTCAGCTTCGAGTACCGCGATGGCGAGCCGGTGGCGCTTCGGACCGTCGTGGTCAGCGCTCAGCACCACGACGGCGTCGAAATCGAAGCCATGATGCGCCCGGACCTCATGGAGCACGTCATTGCCCCGACCTTGCCTGTCGAGTTTGCCGACGACGACTTCGAGCTGCTCGTCAACCCGTCGGGAAGCTTCGTGCGTGGCGGGCCTGTCGCCGACGCCGGTCTCACCGGGCGCAAGATCATCGTCGACACCTACGGCGGGTACGCCCGGCACGGCGGGGGAGCCTTCAGCGGCAAGGACCCGTCCAAGGTGGATCGCTCTGCGGCCTATGGGGCACGTTGGGTGGCCAAGAACGTGGTTGCGTCGGGCGCCGCGGATCGCTGCGAGATGCAGGTGGCCTACGCCATCGGCCGAGCCGAGCCGGTGTCGGTCCTCGTGGAGACCTTCGGCACCTCCCATGTCGACGGCGACGCCATCACCGCTGCGGTCGCCGAGATCTTCGACCTGCGACCGGCGGCGCTGCTCACGGATCTCGCGCTGCGGCGCCCGATCTACCAGGCCACCGCCGCGTACGGCCATTTCGGCCGGCCGGCCAACGGCGACCAGTTTCCTTGGGAGCGCCTCGATCGCGTCGACGATCTGAAGTCCGCGCTCGGTCTCTAGCGGCACCCGGACGGCCGGTCCAGACCCTGAATCAGTTGTAAGCGGCGCGCACCCGGCGGGCAGACTGCAGGGGTGCAGCGGGTCGTTCGAGTTCTGGTCGACGAGCCAGCCATCGACCGCGAGTTCTTCTACCTGCTGCCGGAATCGCTGGCCGCTGGTCGGGTGCCAGTATCGGTCGGGACGCTGGTGCGCGTCGTGCTCAACCGGCGTCGCTTGCGCGGATGGGTCACCGAGCTCGACTCCCACCCGCCCGACGGCCTCGAGCTGACCGAAGTGAGCGGCGTTATAGGAATGGGGCCGCCGCCACATGTCGTGGAGCTCGCCGAATGGGCAGCGTGGCGCTGGGCTGGCACCAGAGCTCATTTCCTGCGCACCGCCAGCGCCGATCGAGTGGTGGCCGGACTTCCGCTTGCACCAGCCCAAGTGACCAAGTCCGACGAGGCGCAGACTCCCGCATGGCTGGCGGCTGCCTTCGAGCCGGGAAGCGACGCTGCGCGCGCCGTGCGGTTGGGGCCGTGTGCAGATGAATGGCCGCTGGTGTCGGCTGCGCTGGAGCGCGGCCGGGTTCTGGTGCTCGTTCCCACAGTGTCGTGGGCGGCGCGGCTGGCAGGGCGGCTGCGTCACGCCGGTGTCGCCACGGCGCTGTTCGGTCGCGACTGGGCGGCGGCGGCCGCAGCGCAAGCGGTTGTCGGCGCCATGACCGCCGCGTGGGCGCCATGCGCTCGCCTCGACAGCGTGATCGTGTTCGACGAGCACGATCAGGGCTACCAGTCCGAAGCGGCGCCGACGTGGAACGCCCGCGATGTCGCCGTCGAGCGTGCACAGCGAGACGGAGCGCGGTGCCTGCTGGTCGGGCCGATGCCCTCGCCGGATGCGCTGCGGGCGGCAGGCGTCTGCGACGGCGAGGGCAACGGCGGCGATGACGAAGGCGACAATGAGAATGGCACCGCAGCGGCCGAAGTGCTGCGCGCGCCCGTCCCCGACGAACGCGAAGCGTGGCCGATGGTGCAGGTTGCCGATCGGCGCCAAGACGATCCCGCGATGGGGGAATGGTGCGGCACTGCGTTCGCAGAGCTGCTGCGCGCCGGCGGCGACGTTGTGTGCGTGCTGAATCGCAAGGGCAGAGCGCGGCTTGCCTACTGCGCGTCGTGCGGGGCGCTGGCCTGCTCGCCGGCCGGTCGGGCGTTGGCGCTCGACGGTCAGCGATTCGTCGATCCCGAGAGCGGCGATGTGCGTCCTGCGATCTGCGAAGAGTGCGGGGCAACCCGATTCCGCCGGGTGCGGGTCGGGGTGAAGGGTGTCGCCGACGAGATGGAGCGGCTCGCTCGTCGCCCGGTCACCCAGGTGGTCGGCGAGTCCCCGGTGGCGCCGGCCGCCGAGGCTCTGTACATCGGCACTGAAGCGGTCCTGCATCGTGTGCCGGCTGCGGATGCCGTGGTGTTCGTGGACTTCGACCAGGAACTCACCGCGCCTCGGTACCGGGCGGCCGAGGAAGCCTTCGCTCTGCTGGTGCGCGCCGCACGTCTCGTTGGGCCGCATTCGGGCGGCGGTCGCATTCTGGTGCAGACCCGCATGCCTGACCACCCCGTGCTGGTCGCAGCCGAGTCGGCCGATCCCGCCGATTTCGTCAACGCAGAGGTGCTGTGTCGATCTCAGATGCGCCAGCCTCCCTCGGCCGCGTGGGCTCTCGTGTCGGGCGCCGCAGCGCAGACCTACGTCGAGCGGTTGTCGAACCCTGCCGACGCGGCTGCGCTGGATATCGCCGGACCAGCCAATGGTGTGTGGCGCGTTCGCGGCGACGACCGCGGAACCCTCCTCGATGCACTGGCCGCCACGCCACGTCCGCCGGGCAGGCTACGAGTGGCAGTCGACCCACTGCGAGCGTGAGCAGGATCGCCGCTGCGGGCCGGTGTCTTCGCCAGAGAGCCCCGAGGGCGCGCCGCTAGCCTGCGATCGCAATGAATTCGGCCTACGAGATCCGGCTCATGGGCGATCCGGTGCTGCGTCAGCGGGCCGCCGAGATCACTGAGATCGACGGCCGCGTTGCGCGCATGGTCAACGACATGCTCCCCGCCATGTACGAGGCCGAGGGAATCGGTCTCGCGGCTCCCCAGGTGGGCATCCAACGCCGCCTGTTCGTGTTCGACCTCTACGAAGGCGACGGTCCACAGACGCTCGTCAATCCCGAGATCGTCGATTCCGACGGAAAGTGGGAATACACCGAGGGCTGCCTGTCGGTTCCCGGCTTGACCTTCGAGATCGTCCGCCCCAAGCAAGTGCATCTGGTCGGTCGCGATCTCGACGGCAACGAGGTCAGCATCGAAGCCGACGAGTTGCTTGCACGCCTGTTCCAGCACGAACTCGACCACCTCGACGGCGTCCTGCTGCTCGACCACTTGGAGAAATCCGAACGCAAGGCTGCCCTAGCGCAATGGCGCACATGGCGTGCGCAGATCGAAGCAGGCCAGCAGGGTCCACCGGCGGCACCCGGCGCGACACCGCTGGTGGGCCGCAATGGCCCAGACGTCTAACCCCGCCCAGCCGCTGCCGCTGCCTCCGGAACGGCCCCACCGAGTTGCATTCGCAGGCACGCCCGACGACGCGGTTCCGGCACTGAGCGCGCTGGCCGAATCCGGCTTCGACATCCCGGTCGTCGTTACCGGCGCCCCACGCCGCCGCAGCCGCCGAGGCAGCGACACCCCGACCCCAGTGGCCGCAGCGGCAGCCAAGCTCGGCCTGTCGATCAGCCTCGAGCCCGTCGACCTCGCCAACTGCAACGCTGACTGTGCCGTGGTCGTGGCTTTCGGTCAGCTCATCAGCTCTGACCTGTTGGCCCGCACACCGATGCTCAACCTGCACTTCTCCCTGCTGCCGCGCTGGCGTGGCGCTGCTCCGGTTGAGCGAGCGTTGCTGGCCGGCGACGACACGACCGGCGTGTGCCTCATGGCACTGGAGCCCACACTCGACACCGGCCCCGTCTACTGGCGCCACGAATTGCTCATCGGCCCGGCCGACACCGCAGAAAGCCTCCGCGCACGCTTGGCCGACGAAGGCGCCCGGCTGCTCGTGGACTCTCTCGCCGCAGGTCTCGGCACACCCGAATCTCAACAGGGCGAGCCCACGTACGCCCGAAAACTCAGCCCTGCCGACCGAGCGATCAATTGGTCCCAGCCCGCAACCCACATCGACCGCCAGATCCGGGTGGGCGGTGCATGGACCATGCTGGACGGACAGCGCTTCATCGTTCGCGAGGCAATCCCGCTTGCGGCTGAGCCTGGTGCCTCGCCGGGGACACTGCTCGACGACACCGTGGTCACCGGACACGGCCTTGTGCGCCTCGTCGTTGTCCAGCCCTCGGGTCGCCCAGCCACCGATGCTCAGGCATGGCTACACGGCGCCCGGCTGCCATCGGGCACCCGCCTCGGCTGACGACGCGCATAGCGTGACGCGATGCGAATCGGGCTGATCTCGGACACCCACATCCCCGAAGCAGCGCCGCAGCTGTGGCCCGAGGCCTACGCGGCCATGGAGGGATGCGACGCCATCCTGCACGCTGGCGACATCTATGACCTCTCGGTCATCGACCGCCTGAGCGAGATCGCGCCCACCTGGGCTGCTCGGGGCAACGGCGACGACGGCTCGTCCGGCCGCGAGGTACAGCCTGACCATCCGGCCCTCGCAAACGCCTGGGCCCACGACTTCGGCGGTGTGCGAGTCGGTCTCACCCACCACATTCCGGTGCCCGAGATGTCCTTCTACACCGTGGCCGACGCGATCAAGCGCCACTTCGGCGACGAGCAGCTGGACGTGTGCGTCTACGGCGACACGCACGTCCACCGCATCGACACGCTCTGCGGCGTGCTGTGCGTCAATCCCGGCTCGCCCACGTTCCCCCGCAACCTCAGCGCCCAGCTCGGGACCATCGGCTACCTCGACATCGAGGACGCGATTGCTACGCCGTCGCTGTGGCAGCTCACACCTGAGGGCATCGAGCCCACCGAGTCCTGGGATCGCGTGATCTGAGAGTGCCGGCGGGCTTGGCCTTGGTGCACCGGTCCGGCGCCCCCGGCCAGCACTAGATGATTAGTTCCAAGGGGTCAGTGGTCGTAGGCGGTGAGTGAGCGTGCTGGTCGGCTGTGTCGGTGGGTCTCGTTGTGCCAGATGGCGGTGGTGAGGGCGAGGAGCCGTGTGAGGATGCGCACGGCGACGCCGGAGCGGGTGCGTCCTTTGTGGCGTTCGAGGCTGAGCTGGCCTTTGAGGGTCTGGTTGATCGATTCGATGATCTGGCGCAAGGGCCGCAGGAACCTTGCGCCGGGCCGTGGGGCCTCGGATCGGGTGGCGGGGCGGAGCAGGGTGATGCCGGCTTGGTTGAGCTGACGTTCGAACGCGGCGCGTCTGTAGCCCTTGTCGGCGATGAGTGTCTGGCCGGGCCGGGCGATCCCGGCCGCGGCGATCATGTCCGCGCAGACTTCGCGTTCGTCGGCTTTCGCGCCGGCGAGAGCGAACGCGATCGGCAGCCCCGCCGGGGTGGCCACAAGGTGCAGCCGCAGACCCCAGAAGTACCGCGAATGCGACGCGCACCAGCCGTATTGGGCCCATCCCGCGAGGCCGGAGCGCTTTTGGGTCTCGCGGCTTCGGCCGCACTCGACCGGGGTGGAGTCCACCAGCCACACGTCGTCGTGCCACGACTCGCACTCGCGAGCGAGGCACCCCATGACACGAGCGATCATCTCGCCGCTGCGCCGCAGCCGCTTGTTGTAGCCGTCGCGGTTGGGCAGGTACGCGAACCACGGCCGCAGATGCGCTTTCGCGTAGCGCACGAACTGCGACTCGTTGTCATAGCCCAGCAGCGCCGAGATCACCGCCAGGGTGACCAGCTCCGCGTCCGACAGCTTCGGGGCGAACCCCACCGCAGGCCGCTGCGGCACCCAATGAGGGTTCTGCGCCAACAGGTCATCGATCCGCACATACAGTGCGGTCGCAAGGGTGTCCAAGTCCGGGTTCATGCTCCGGTCCTGCGAGATCGAGGTGTTGTTTCACACCCCGAGCTTGGACACCCTCACCCCACCACAGGTGGACCCGACCCCTTGGAACTAATCATCTAGTGTTCGGCGAGCCCCGCAGGCCACGATGAGTGACATGACGGGGAGCAACGGCTCAGTCGAGGCAGGGGGAACAGCAGTGGCCGACGAAAAGGACACGTGGCTGGCAGCAACCGTCGAACAGCCCTTCGATGCCGACGAAGAGATTGTCGATCCGCATCACCACCTTTGGGATTTCCCAACAGGCACGTACCTCGTACCCGAGTTGCATGCCGACACCGGAGCGGGCCACAACGTCACCCAGACGGTGTTCGTGGAATGTGCCGCGGGCTACCGCACCAGCGGTCCCGAGCACATGCGGCCGGTGGGCGAGACCGAGTTCGTTCGTGACCAGGCCGCAGCGTCGGCCGAGGCCGACGGAGCAACCATCTCGGCCATCGTCAGCTTCGCCGATCTGACGCTCGGCAACGCCGTCGAAGAGGTGTTGGCTGTCCACGACGAAGCCGGCGAGGGCCTCTTCCGGGGCATCCGCCACGCGAACGCCTGGGACGCCAGCGACCAGATCCGCGAGAGCCACACCAAACCTCCGCCGGGCCTGCTGGGCCAGTCGGACTTCCGCGCTGGCTACGCAACACTGGGCCGCATGGGCTTCAGCTTCGATGCCTGGATGTTCCACCCCCAGGTCACTGAACTGGTCGGTCTTGCTCACGCGGTGCCTGACACGCCGGTGGTGCTCGACCACCTCGGCGGCCCGTTGGGCATCGGCCCCTACGAAGACCGCCGAGATGAAGTGCGCGCCGTCGTCCGTCCAGCGCTCGAAGCGCTCGCACGGCACCCGCAGGTCACCGTCAAGGTCGGCGGCATCGGCATGAGCATCTACGGCGTCGGCTTCAAGCGCCTGCCCCAGGCCCCCAGCTCAGAGCACGTGGCAGCAACGTGGAGCGACGACATCCGTCACTGCATCGAGACGTTCGGCCCCGACCGCGCCATGTTCGAAAGCAACTTCCCGGTCGACAAGCAAGGCTGCTCGTACACCGTGCTGTTCAACGCCTTCCAGCGAATCTGTGACCAAGCCGGCTACACCAAGTCCGAGCGCGCCGACCTCTTCGCCGGAACCGCCCGTCGCTTCTACCGAGTCACCGCCGCCTAGGCAGCGCCGCTAGCTCAGCCCGACAGCGTCGTGGGGCAGTGTCGCCCACTGCGCATCGTCGTGCCCATACAACAAGCGGCATCCGTCGTCATCGCGCAGCGACTTCAGCTTGCGCATTGACTCCAGCTGCATGTCGTGGTCGAAACCGAACGGCGGCAGCGCCATCTGATCGAGCACCGCTTCCCAGTAGACGCAGTCTCCGGTCAGCACGACCGGCCCGCTGTCGAGTTGCACTCGAAGCGACTGGTGCCCGGCAGTGTGACCGGGTGTGGGAATGCAGGTGACAGATCCGTCGCCGAAGACGTCGTGCTCACCGTCAATGAGCAGCAGTTCGTGACCGAGGTCGAAGTCGGCTGGTTTGTACACCTCGTACTCGATCAGCTTCGGATGGTGACCGGCTTCCCACTCAGCACGCTGGCAGATCAGCCGGGTGTTGGGCAGCAGCTCGGTGCCGCCGCAGTGGTCGAAATGCAGGTGGCTGAAGATCGCGAAGTCCAGCTCGGCGGGGTCGACATCCACGCCCTCGAGTCGGGCTGACACCTCCTCGCCGGAGGAGAACTCTGACGTGAACGAGCGCGCCATGAGCGGGTAGCGGGCACCCACGCCGTCCTGTACTTCTTGGTGCAGGCCCGTGTCGAACACCAGCGTCTGGCCGCTCGGGTGGCGCACCAGCCAGCTCGGGATCGGCAGCCGAACGTCACCGGGTGCGTCGGCGATCACCGAAGCAGTGGCGGTGGACAGCCATCCGCACTCCAAGGGAACAAGGGAGAGTTCGGACATGGCAGCAATCCTTTCCGTCGGGCGACGTGCCCGACGCGCACCTTGTCAGGTGCGGTGTCTGATGCGCACCTTGTCAGGTGCGGTGTCTGATGCGCACCTTGTCAGGTGCGGTGTCTGATGCGCACCTTGTCAGGTGCCGATGCCGTGGTGCAGGGGTCGGTGGTCGGGGAAGCTCGCGTCTCGCCGGTCGATCTGCGACTTGAACGCCTCGCCCATGTCGTCGGTGTCGAACATGGCAGCGTTCCAAGTGGCGATGTATTCCAGCCCGTCGGCCACGGAGTGGTCACGGCCGTAGTTCATGGACTGCTTGGTGCCCCAGATCGCCATCGGGCTTTTCGACGCGATCTCGGCGGCCACTTCGTTGACGGCTTCTGTCATTGCCGCGTGATCTTCGTATACGGCATTCACAAAGCCGCGATCCAGCGCTTCAGCAGCGTCCATGCGGCGACCGGTGTACGCCATCTCTCGCACGATGCCCTCGGGCACCAGCTTCGGCATCCGTTGCAGCGTGCCGACATCGGCGGTCATGCCGATGTTGATCTCCTGGATGATGAAGAACGCGTCTTGCGTGGCGTAGCGAAGGTCGCAGGCCGAGACCATGTCGATGCCGCCTCCGACACATGCGCCCCCGATGGCCGCAATGACGGGCAGCCGGCTGTGTTCCAAAGCGCTGAAGGAGTTCTGCAGCCGCAGTGCCGTCGAGCGGAACTGCGCACGCATCCGGCTGCTGTGACCAGTGCTGGCCGAATTGTCCGGCCCGCCTGCGCTGCCGAACACCGACAGGTCCATGCCCGAGCAAAAGTGCCGACCGATCGCGGACAGCACGATGACCCGTGCATCGGTTCCCGCTGAGAGGTCGTCGGCGATTTGGGGCAGCTCGCTCCAGAAGGGGGCGATCATCGAGTTCGCCTTTTCGGGGCGATTCATCACCACGTGAGCGACGTGGTCGCGTACCTCCACGTCGAAGCAGGTGTAGTCAGTGCCGGTCATCTGATCGCCCTCTCATGGATCGGTTGCCGCACTAGTCAAGAGCGCCCACCGTCAAGCTGGGCGTCCAGGGTCCGACTCCAGCGCACGCAGTGACCTACTGCGGCGCTGAGCGTCTCACTCCGCGGCGCTACTGTCGCCGGCCATGGCGAGTGGGCACGAAACCGAGGCGCCGCTTGAAGGGCTGCGTGTCGTCGAGTTGACCATCTACGTGCAGGGACCGGTTGGGGGCCTGGCGCTGGCCTCACTGGGCGCCGATGTGGTCAAGATCGAACAAGTCGGCCAAGCGGACTACATGCGCAGCTTCCACAGCGCGTTCGGAGTGACCTTCGACGACCGCGGGCGGGAATGGATGTACGCATCGCTCAACCGCAACAAACGCTCCATCGCGCTCGATATCCGCTCCGAGGCGGGGCGCCCAGTGTTCGAGCACATGATTCGTGGCGCAGATGCATTCATCACCAACCTTCGAGCGTCCGGCCTTGCGCGCTATGGCGCGGACCCTGACACTCTGGCCGATCTGAATCCGCAGCTCGTGTACTGCCGCGGCGGAGGGTTCGGCCTGCGGGGCCCGCTTGCGGAAGACCTGTGCCAGGACACGGTGGGCATGGCACACGCCGGTTTCATGGATGCGATCGCGCCCACCGAGACCCCGACGTATCCACCCGGCTCGCTGAGCGACATCCTGACCGGCACCAACATGGCCGCAGCGGTCATGGCGGGATTGCTCAAGCGGGCGCGGACTCAGCAGGGCTGCGTCGTGGGAACCTCGCAGACTCAGGCGCTGCTGTGGCTCGCGGGCCAGGCAGTGGGCGTGGCCTCGAACCTCGGTACGCGTATGGAGCGGTTCGATCCCAGGCAGTCCACGAATCCGCTCTTCACCGTCTATGAGACCACGGACGGGTGGCTTGCGATAGCGGCCCTGCAGGCCCCACAGTGGATCGCTCTGGCCGAGGCGGTGGGCCTCGAGTCGTGGCTCGACGATCCGCGCTTCGCCACATTCGACGACGTCGTCCGCAATCGAGACGAGTTCGCGCCGCTGTTTGCCGAGCACCTGCGAAGCGGCACCACAGCGTCGTGGTGGCGCGCCATCCAGGGCTGCGGGGTGTGGGTGTCGCCCGTGAATCGGCTGGAGGATCTCGCCGAGGACGAGAGCATTCTCGCAAACGAGTATCTGGTCACGTTCGACGACGGCTTCATCGGCCCGCCGGCGGTCTTCGACGTTGACGAATACCGGGGAGCACGCGGCGTCGCCGCGCACTATGGCGAGCACACCGAGGAGATCCTCACCGAGCTCGGTTACGACGAACAGCAGATCCTCGAGCTGAAGGCCGTCAACGCAGTCTGGTGATGGCGGCCGCGGCGCGGCCGAACAGCCAGATCGAGCGCTAGAGCATCACGCCGAACAGCAGCGCCGTCAGGGAGCACAGCAGAGCGAGGCCTGCGGTGATGCCTCGCTTGGCAGCGTTGTCGCCGGCGTTCTGGTGCACCAGCGCGAAGATGCCCGACACGAGCACCAGCACCATCTTGATGTTGAGCAGCATCGACCAGCCAGAACTGGTCTCTTCGCCTGGAATGCTGAGCATCGACCACAGCCCCGTCACAACTGCAATGGCGAACGCAGGCCATGCCACTCGCGAGAACGCCTTGGCTGCAACCTTGCCCGAGCCTGGATACGCGCGGCCCACGACGGGCACCACGGCACCGACGACGATCTGCCCGCCAACCCAGACGGTCACAGCGAGCACGTGCAGCGCGGTGCGCACGGCGTCCAGATTGAAGGTGACTTCGCGGAGTTCGTTCACAGGTGACCTCGGTGTTCAGAAAAGGCGGAAATAGCCGCTCGAGTATGTCTCCGGCTTACCAGAGCCGGGACTGTCCGCGGCGTCAGGATCTAGGCCTCGAGCAGATCGGCCATGTTGTCGCAAAAGAAGCGGTCGAGCACCTCGTCGTCGAAGCCTTCGAGGGACGAGTTGAAGCGCCCCAGCGGATTTCGGCCGCCCTCGATGTGGGGGTAGTCGCTCGAGAACAGGTACAGGTTCTCGTTCGACTCTCGGATCATCGCGCCGACGTCCTCGAACGGGTACGGCGTGAACGCCATCTGCCGAGTGATCTGGGCCGACGGCGCTTCGCCCAATGCGGCGAGGTCGGGCTCGGACCGCTTCCAGATCTCGACGGTCTGGTCCAGCCTGCGCAGCATCTGCGGCACCCAGCCGGCGCCAAGTTCGATGACGCCGCCACGCAAGCTGGGGTGTCGCGCCAGTACGCCGTCGAGCACCATCACGCCGACGAACGTCTCCGCTGCGTGATGCAGGGCGACCATGTCCTTGCCGCGGACGTTCTCGCCTCCTCCGAGCCAGTCGGTCGGAACCGGACGGCCAGTATCCATCCACGCGGGCTTGATCTGCAGCGGCTCACCGCCGACGTGCAGTACGAACGGCACCCCGGCTTCGGCCATTCGCGCCCACACCGGGTCGAGGTCGTTGTGTCCGGGCGAGGCACCGCCGGCGGGACGGTGGGGGATCCACATTGCGCCCAGCCCTAGCTCGAGCGCGTGCTCCATCTCGGCCAGCGCCATCCGCGGATCGTCCAGCGGCAACAGTGCCACGCCGATCAGCCGGTCGTCGTCGGCGCAGAACTCGGCCATGCCGCGGTTGTGCGCCCGTGCCGCCCCGTACCGCACGTCGAGGTCGCTTTGGGGGTTGAACGCCACGCCGACACTGAAGGTGGCGAACACGAACTGCCGGGCGAAGCCGAGCATGTCGAGCGCAGTCGTGCGTTCTCCGGCGTTGAAGGCCCCCAGCGCTTGGTAGCCCTTCGGCCCTGCAATCAGGTCGTCTCCGAGCGCGGTCAGCTCCGCGACCGTCTCGGGCGGATGCGCGCCGGTCAGCGCGGCGACCTCCAGGTCCTCCGTGAGGCGCCCCCCGTTTGAGAAATCGATTTGGGGGAGGCGGTCACGAATGCCGGGATCCGCATGCGCTGTCAGAAAATCCGGCAATTCCATCAGGTGGCTGTCGGCATCGAGGTACGTCCGATGGCGCGCGTAGGTCATCGCCAAACACTAGTGAGACGGTGCGCGACGCACCGGTGTGTCGCGTGGAGGCCCGGTCAGGGGCCGTCGGTAGTCTGCGGCGATGGCCGAGTTGCACGACTCGTCGACTGCGAGGTCGTTTGCGGCGAAGGTGCTGACGGTCTCTGACGGCGTCATCGCTGGCACGCGTGAGGACCGCAGTGGCGAAGCCCTCGACGATGCGATGAGTTCCGCGGGCTACGAGGTTGTCGAACGTCGCGTGGTAGCCGATGGGGTCGAGACCGTGGCGGACGCTCTCGTGGCGATGGCAGACGGCTTCGCGGGGCTCATCGTCTCTACTGGCGGCACTGGCTTCACCGAGCGCGATCTGACGCCCGAAGGCACCCGGGCAGCGATCGAGCGAGAAGCGCCTGGCCTTGCTGAAGCGATGCGCCTGGTCAACCCGCTGGGCCGGCTCTCGCGTGGCATAGCGGGCATTCGGGGCCAGGCGATTGTGCTGAACACACCCGGATCCACGAAGGGTTGTGTGGAGTGCTTCGAAGCGGTGGCCGATGTGGTGCCGCATGCGCTGGCATTGCTGGCGGGAGAGCGCTTGCACTGATGCCGCGCCGTCGCCGTCGCAAGTTCGAGCGGACGAACGTGAGTACCGCGTCCGCCGACGCGAGATCGGGCCTCTCGCGGAAGGTGCACAAGCAAGCTGTCAGCAGTGCCTCCTCCAACGATCCCGATGACGCGTCGAAGATGGCTGAAGCCGTACGCCTCGGCGAGTCGGTGCGGGGCACGACGGCCCCGAACCCGTGGGTGGGCGCTGTGCTCACCACAGTGAGCGGCGAAGCGTTCGGCGGAGCGACCGAACCGCCTCCGGGACGGCACGCTGAGATCGTGGCGCTCCGTGCGGCGCGTGCGGCAGGCTCGGACCCTGCCGGGGCCACGCTGTACACGACGCTGGAACCGTGTTCGCACACCGGACGAACGCCGCCGTGCGTCGAAGCGATCATTGACGTCGGAGTCACCCGCGTCTGCATCGGCGTGGCTGATCCCGATCCGAAGGTGTGCGGCCACGGCATCGAATCGCTGCGCGCCGCGGGCATTGAGGTGGACATAGGCGTGGCTGCTGGGACGGTCGAGGCCTCGCTTCAGCCCTACCTGCACCAGCGGCGCACTGGTCGGCCGTGGGTTGTGCTGAAGCTCGCGGCCACGCTTGACGGCCGCATCGGCGCGCCTGACGGAACCTCGCAGTGGATCACGTCGCCCCAGGCACGAGCCGACGCCCACGCCCTGCGGGCACGCTGCGATTCGGTTCTGGTCGGTGCGGGGACGGTTCGCGCCGACAACCCGGCACTGACCGTCCGCGACGCGCCGGGGACTGACCCGCGCCGCTTCGTGCTCGGATCGACGCCGGCTGGTTCAGCGGTGCATCCCTGCACCGAGATGAGCGGTCCGCTTCCGCAGGTGCTGGAGAATCTGGCCGCCGAAGGCGTCGTCGAGCTGCTGGTGGAAGGCGGCGCGCACGTCGCCGGCGACTTTCACCGATCGGGGCTGGTCGACGAGTACGTCGTGTATCTCGCGCCGGCGCTTGCTGGCGGCGATGACGGGTTGCCGATGCTGGCCGGGCCTGGCATGTCCACCATCGCAGACGCCTGGCGCGGCGACCTCACCGACGTCCGCCGCGTGGGACCGGATCTGCGTGTCACGCTGATGCCCAGCCGAGGCATGCAGGGCTGAGGAGACACGCGATGTTCACAGGGATTGTCGAAGAGCTCGGCAGCTTCGCAGCCAGCGTTGGCGAGCGCTTCCGATTCAATGCGGAATTGGTACTCACGGACAGCTCCGTCGATGACTCCATAGCGGTCAACGGCTGTTGCCTGACGGTGGTGGACATCGGTGACGGCTGGTGGGAGGCCGATGTCACTGCCGAGACGGCACAGCGGACGGCGCTCGGATCCTTATCGGTCGGCGATCCGGTGAATTTCGAGCGGGCGATGCGCTATGCCGACCGACTGGGCGGCCACATTGTGCAGGGCCATGTCGACGGCGTCGCCACGGTCGTGCGGCCAGGCCTGGATCTGCGAGTGGCTGTCGGCCCGGAGGGCGGATTGCGCCGCTACCTCGTCGAGAAAGGCTCGGTGACGCTCAACGGCGTCAGCCTCACGTGCTTCGACATCACAGATGACGACGGCGGCGGTTGCGAATTCTCCGTGGCGCTCATTCCTCACACCATGGCAATGACCACGATGGGTACGGCGCGGCTGGGCGATCCCGTGAACTTCGAGGCTGATGTCCTCGCCCGTTACGTGGAGCGACTCACCAATCTGAGCCCGCCGACACCATAATGAGACGGCCATGACCGAGACCGTTGCCACCGCAGACCCCACGGAGTCATCGCCGCTCGCACCCATTCCTGATGCAATCGCAGCGATTGGGCGGGGCGAGATCGTGGTCGTCGTCGACGACGAGGATCGCGAGAACGAGGGTGATCTCATCATGGCGGCCGAGTACGCCACCCCGGAGGCGATGGCGTTCTTCGTGCGCTACACCTCAGGCGTCATCTGCGCCCCGTTGCTGGGCGAGCGCCTCGACGAGCTGGCGTTGCCGCTGATGGTCACGGTCAACACCGAGTCCATGCGCACTGCGTACACGATCACGGTCGATGCGGCCGAAGGCACTTCGACAGGAATCTCTGCGGCCGATCGCGCGCTGACGCTGAACATGCTTGCCAGCCCGAAGAGCGATCCGCACGACTTCAATCGACCGGGACATGTCCTGCCGCTTCGCTACCGGCCCGGCGGCGTGCTCAAGCGTGCCGGGCACACCGAGGCCGCGGTGGACTTGGCTCGGCTGGCTGGCTGCCAGCCCGCCGGCGTGCTGTGCGAGGTCGTCAACGACGACGGCACGATGTCCCGCCTCGGTGACCTGGCCGAGTTCTGCGAAGAGCACGGTTTGGTGCTCATCTCGATCGCCGACCTGATCCGCTACCGGCGCGCCAACGAGCGGCTGGTCGACCCGGTGGCCGAGGCACGCATTCCCACGATCTACGGCGAGTTCAAGGGACACGTGTTCCGCGACTTCGACGACACCGAGCATCTGGCGTTGACCTACGGAAGTGTGATGGGTTCAGAGCCCGTGCTGGTGCGTGTCCACAGTGAGTGCCTGACCGGCGACATCCTGGCCTCGATGCGCTGTGACTGCGGCGCACAGCTTCATGGCGCTCTGGAAGCCATTGCCGACGCGGGAGCCGGTGTGCTGGTGTACCTGCGCGGTCATGAAGGCCGCGGCATCGGCATCGGCCACAAGATCGCTGCGTACTCGCTGCAGGACCGTGGTCGCGACACTGTCGACGCCAATCTCGAGCTCGGCTTGCCCATCGACAGCCGCGAATACGGCATCGGCGCACAGATCTTGGTCGAGCTCGGCGTGCACAAGATGCGCCTGATGACCAACAACCCGAACAAGATCGGCGGCCTGTCGGGATACGGACTCGAGATCGTCGAGCGGGTACCCACCTCGTCGCCTGCGAATCCTCACAATCAGGCCTATCTGCGCACCAAGAAGATGCGCATGGGGCACCTCATGGACGATGACCAGGGCGAAGTGGATCTCGAAGAGGCGCCCCCGCTCGCGGACTAGCCCTGAATCCTTATAGGAATGCCGATGCGGATGTCGTGACGGCTTGAGTCGTTGATGCCGTTTGTCGGCTCTGCGCCAAACCTGTCGCACCCCCTCAGTAGACAAGACAGAGAAGAAAGACGGACAAATACATACATTTGTTCGCATCGCGTGATACGCTTGCGGCAGTTCAGGGAAGGGGGGTGTTGGTGATGGATGAGGTTCGGGACCGCGGTTTGCATCAGTCCGATGGGTCGCAGCTACTAGGTAGTGCCGAGCGGGTTGTTCGGCCTGGTGTCATGCCGTTCGCCACCCCGGCCGATCTGGATGCAGCGGGCGCTTGTTTGGGCCCGGCAGAGCTGTTGGGCGAAGTCGCTGTGTTGATTCGTTCGGCGGTGGCGTTGGGTCTGTCGCGTGATGACCTCGAGGCGGGTTTGCGCGAGATGGTCGGCGTGCGGTCGGCTTTGGATGCGTGCGAGGCGCGGTTCGCAGCCGAGATCGACCGGCTCGACGATTTCGGCGACGGGTCGGCTGTGGTGCTGCGGCGAGTGTCGGGCTGTTCGGGGGCCGCAGCCAAGCGGTCGGCTGAGCGCGCGGCGGCGCTGGGTGCTCGGCGGGGTTACCGGGCCATGTGCGCCCCGGTCGGCTGAGCGCGCGGCGGTGCTGGCTGAGATACCCAATGTCGGGTCGGCACTGAGCGAGGGCCACATCACTGCCGAACACGCAGACGTGCTCGCAAGTGCAGCAGGTCTGGCCGGCGCGGGTGCGGTGAATGATGCGTCGCGGCTGTTGGAGGTTGCGTCCTCGACGAACGTGGAGTGCACTCGCCGTGCAGCCAATGACTGGGTGCGCGGGCTGCGTGCCGGGCTCACGCCCGCAGAGGAATTCCGCCGTCAGCGGGCGTTGCGCAGCCTGCGGATCAGCCAGACCGCCGAGGGCCTCACCAAGGCAACCGCGCTGATGGATCCCGCCACCGGAACGGCGTTCAAAGTGATCATTGACGACATTGCACAGCGCTTCGCCGACGCCGACCGGGCCGACAAGCGCCCCGACGCGCCCGAGCCGCGCACCTACACCCAATGCCGCGCCGATGCGCTCGCAGCGCTGATCGGCACCGACGAGCGCCGCGCCGCGCTGCGCTGGTACACCGAGGTCGACCACCGCGACGAAGAGTTCTCCGCCCAGCAATGGGGCACGCCGCGCCCTGAGCCGCTGCCGCCCCTCGCCGGCGAGCACCTTGCTGGGCTGCCCGCCGACATCGACCTCGCCGGAGTACGGGCGCCCGCGCCGTGCTCGGCCAGGAATGGGCCGACTGCGAAATCCCCGGCACCGGCCCGGTCCCCGCCCGAGTGCTCGAACGCCTCGCCTGCGGCGTAGACATCTTCGGCCTCATCTTCGACGGAAACGGCCAGCCCCTATGGCACGGCCGCAAAGTCCGCACCATCACCGACGCCCAATGGCAAGCCCTGGTCGCACGCGACCGAGGCTGCGCGCTGTGCCGCGCCGCACCCGCATGGTGCGAAGGACACCACATCGTGCCCTGGAAGGCCCCCGCGCGCGGCCGCACCGACATCGAAAACCTCGCCCTGCTGTGCTACCGCTGCCACGGCGAACTCCACGACACCGCCAGCCACCTCCAACGAACCGGATCAACCAGCTTCGACGTCATCTACGGCCGCCAACGCGAATAGCCCGCGTGGCTCGGGCGTGCCAGCCCGTTCAGCGACGAGGGCTCAGGGGACGATCTTGGAGATCGGCATCTCGACGATGTCGGTTGCGCCCCGCTCGATGAGTTCGGGAATGAGCACGTTGATCTCGTTCTTGGGAGCAACCGTCTCGACTGCGTAGGCGTCGCCGCCCCACAATTCGTTGACCGTCGGGGCCTTCATCGACGGCAGTACGTCAACGACCGCGTCGAGGTGCTCGCGGGCCACGTTCAGCTTGACCAGCACTTTGCCCCGGGCGTCGAGGACTCCGTCGAGGAGGGTCTTGATCTGGGTCATGGCACGGCGCTTGGCCGGGTCGTCGTAGGCGGCACGGTTGGTAAAGATCTCGGTGTAGCTCGTGAGGATCTCGTCGATGATCCGCAAGCCCGCAGCGCGTAGTGCGCGTCCGGTCTCAGTCAGATCCACGACAGCATCGACGATGTCGGGAGCCTTGGCCTCTGTAGCGCCATAGCTCAGCCGCACGTCCGCCGAGACGCCTCGTTCGGCGAAGTGGCGGCGGGTGAGCTCGGGATACTCGCTCGACACTCGCACCCCGTCGGGGAGGTCGTCCAGCGAGTCGTAGCCGCTGTCGTCCGGAACGGCGACAACGATCCGGACCGGCCGCGAAGTGGCCTTCGAGTAGCGCAGCTCGCCCAGCGAGATGACATCGCTTCTGGTCTCCTCGATCCAGTCCCGCCCCGCGATGCCGAGGTCGAACAGTTCGTCGGCCACGTACGAGGGGATCTCCTGGGGCCGCAGGATGCGCACATCGTCGATACGCGGATCGTCGATCGTGGCGCGATAGTCCACGGCTGAACTACGCCGCACGGCCAGGTCGGCATCGGAGAACAATTGCATGGTCGCCTGTTCAAGCGACCCCTTCGGAAGCACAAGCTTGAGCACGGGCCGAAACGGTACCCGGGGCACTGCGCCGTGCGGCCTGATTTTTTCCGTGGTGACGTTCCGCGGTCGCGGCCTGCTGTTCAGGCCTGGGCTTGTTGCTTGTGAATCTCGACGTAGGCCATCCGGATTTGCTGCAGCGCACCCATGAGCGTCTCGCCTGCGGGCAGCTGATCGGCCAGGTTCTCCACGAGCAGTCCCAAGGCGTCAATCGGCAAGCGAGCCTCGGCCAGATCTGGCGGTTCGCGTCGCAGGTGCAGTGCCGCCAACTCGAACAGCCCCATCATGTGGTTCTGCACGATCTCGGCTGCGGGCACTGAGGTCAGCTGCTCCTGCGCCTCCCGCATCTGTGCCTCCATCTCGGCCAGCTCGCCAGGATCGAACGGCTCGCCGGTGCGCGGGTCGATCGGAATTCCAGTCTCGGGATCGACCTCGAGACCGCCGTCGTAGGCCTCCGGTGGGTCGCTCGGCGCAGCCGCCGCGGCGTTGGGATCATCCCGGGGAACCTCGTGCTCGCCTGAGGGGGTCCACAACGTGCTCATCAGCAACCTCCGCAGTTCGGTCGGCCGTCCAGTGCCGCGTCTCGTCTCACATGCGCTCCGCGCGGGTTGGCCCGCAGCGTGGCACGCCCGCAGCGCTGTTACCCTACGCCGCTGACAACAGCAACAAGCGGGGTCTGAACCCCCACCGGGCCGCCGACGGGCGTGTTTCGGTACCGGGCTCGCGCCGGACGCCGCACGGACGAGGAGCGTCCTTTGGACAAGCGAGTACGGCCATAGCACGCGCAACGGACGGTGACGCCCGGATCAACGAGGACATCAGAGTCCGCGAGGTCCGACTGGTCGCCCCCGACGGCGAGCAGATCGGCATCACGGCCACGCCTGACGCACTGCAAATTGCCCGCGACATGGACCTTGACCTCGTGGAGGTGGCCCCTAACGCCGCCCCGCCGGTCTGCCGGATCATGGACTACGGCAAGTACAAGTACGAGGCGGCGCAGCGAGCGAAGGAATCGCGGCGCAAGTCTTCGCACACGGGGCTGAAGGAGATGAAGTACCGGCCGAAGATCGGCTCGGGAGACTTCGGAACCAAGACCGGCAAGGTCTCCAAGTTCCTCGAAGACGGTCACAAGGTCAAGGTCACTGTGATGTTTCGAGGCCGCGAGGTGTTCCACCCCGAGCTGGGAGGCCAGATTCTGGAACGGGTCGCCGACGCAGTGGCTGACGTCGGCAAGGTCGATCAGTTCCCCCGGCTGGACGGACGCAACATGACCATGCTGCTCAGCCCTGATCGAGTCTCACGCCAGCGCCGCAAGGCCAACGACACTCCCGCCGACTGAACGTCGCAGGACGCGGCGAGGCGAAATCGTCGTCGCAGTTGAAGTTGAGCCAAACACACGCCGTCGCCCGGAGCGACAACCAACGCACACGTCGTCGCAGTGAGCGACGAGCGAGACACACGGAGAAACCATGCCCAAGATGAAGACCCACAGCGGCGCCAAGAAGCGCTTCAAGACGACTGGCACCGGCAAGCTCGTGCGCCGCAAGCGGAACCGCAATCACTTGCTCGAGAAGAAGTCGTCGTCACGCAAGCGGCGGCTCGCGCTCGAGGGCGAAGTCGCCCCTAGCGACCGCAAGCGCATCAACAGGATGCTGGGGCGCTGAGCGTCCCGAGGGCAAGAGGGATCAATCATGGCAAGAGTCAAGCAATCCGTAGCCAGCCGAAGCCGTCGCAAGGCGACGCTCCAGAAGGCGAAGGGCTACTACGGCAACAAGAGCAGGTCATTCCGGGCTGCCAACGAGCAGGTCATGCACAGCGGGCAGTACGCGTTCCGCGACCGCCGTGCACGCAAGGGCGAATTCCGGCGGCTGTGGATCCAGCGCATCAATGCGGCTGCCCGCCAGAACGGCATCTCCTACAGCCGGCTTGTGCACGGCATGGCGACGGCCGGCATCACCGTCGACCGCAAGAACCTTGCGGACCTTGCTGTGACTGATCCGGCGGCCTTCGCTGTCATCGTCGAGCGGGCCGAGGCTGCCCTCGAAAGCACAGCCGCCTGAACGCATCGGCACCGATCACGCCGTCGAAAGCCGCGCTGGCGCGGCTCGCTCGGCTCGTTCGCGATCGACGCCAGCGCGACGCAGCTGGCCTCGCAGTCGTCGAAGGTCCGCGCGCCGTCGACGGTGCGCTGGCCAGCGGCGCAACGCTTGAGGCGGTCTTCGCGCGCCCGGAGCTCGTGAGTCGCTACGCCCCGACCGGCACCGATACGCCCCATGGCCGCCATCCGGATGCGCGCCGGCTGGGGGAGGGCTACCGCGAGCGGATCGGGGCCGTCTATGAGGTTGCCGCGGACACGCTGGATCCGCTCGCAGATGCGATGAACCCCCAGGGTGTGCTCGCAATCGCCCAGTTCGCCGATTCCGAGCTCTCTGCTGCGGTCGCGGCGGAGCGTGTCGTCGTGCTTGAGGCGGTGCGCGATCCGGGAAATGCAGGCGCAGTGGTTCGCAGCGCCGTCGCAGCCGGCTTCGGCTCGGTGATTGCGACCGAGGGTACGACCGACTTGTGGAGCCCGAAAGCTCTGCGAGGCGCCGCTGGGCTCACGTTCGGCCCTGCCGTGTGCCGTGGGCGTCCTACCGCAGAGATACTCGAAGCCCTCGCGGACGCGGGACACCTGCGCGTGCGGGCAGCGCTCGAGGGGGACACCTCGCTGGGGGATTTGCCCGAAGCTCCACGCATGACGCTGGTGCTCAGTAACGAGGCCCATGGCCCGACGGCTGACGCCGTCGCCGGAACCGACATCGCAGCAGCGATACCCATGCGACATCCCGTGGACTCGCTGAACGTGGCTGTCGCCGCCGCCGTGCTGATGTACGCGATGCAGCCGTCGTCTTAAGAGGCCGCGCAGATGGATCGCGGTGTCGTACCCTGCCAGCCGTGAACAGGCCATCTGCTGACGGCCCCGCAGGTGTCGACGTGCTGCTTGCGAGTATCGGCGACGCACGTGCACGCGGGCTCGCCGCCGTTTCAGCTGCAGCTTCGGCCGACGAGCTGGCCGAGGTGGAGACGACCCTGTTCGGGCGCAAGTCGGTGCTCGGGCAGATCAAGCAGACGCTGGGGTCGTTGGACCACGAGCACCGTGCCACCGTCGGACGAGCGCTCAACGAGGCCCAGCTTGCACTCCGAGAGGCCCACGCCGCCGCGGCCGACGATCTGTCCACGGCCGCACGCCGCGAGCAGCTGCGCAGCGAGCAGCTTGATCTCACTGAGTCGCTGGCGGGCCCGGGGCGCGGACACTTGCACCTGGTCACCCAGACCACCGAACGCCTCGAGGACGTCTTTGTCGGGATGGGCTTCACGGTGTCCGAAGGGCCCCAGGCCGAAACCGACTGGTACAACTTCGAGGCGTTGAATCTGCCCGCTGCGCACCCTGCACGCTCGATGTGGGACACGCTCTACTTGGATCTGGGCGAACGCACCGAGCTGGGCGACGGCGAGGGGGGAGAGGCCTCAAACGTGTTGCTGCGCACTCATACCTCGCCCGTGCAGATCCGGGTGATGGAAGTGCAGCCGCCGCCGATCTACACGATCTGCCCGGGACGGGTATTCCGCCGGGACACCGCCGACGCCAGCCACATGCCGGTCTTCCACCAGATCGAGGGCCTGGTCGTCGACCGCGGCATCTCGTTCACTGACTTGGCTGGGACGCTGGAAGAGTTCACGTCCGCGTACTTCGGCAAAGCCATCTCGTCTCGCCTGCGGCCCTCGTACTTCCCGTTCACCGAGCCGTCGGCGGAGTTCGACATCACCTGCGTGCTCTGCGAAGGCTCGGGCTGCCAGACCTGCGGTCGCACCGGCTGGATCGAGTTGGGCGGCTGTGGGATGGTGCATCCCAACGTGCTGTCCAACTGCGGCATCGACTTCGAGGAATGGACCGGCTTCGCATTCGGATTCGGTATTGACCGGCTCGCGTTGATGCGGCACGGCATTGACGACCTGCGCGACATGTACACCAACGACACCCGCTTCCTGGCCCAATTCTGATGTTCAGTTCTGATTCCGCTGCGGCGGCTGGGGGAGCGCAGGCGGTGACGCCGCGATGAAGGTGCTGTTGAGCTGGCTGCGCGAGTTTGCGCCGATTGACGGCGACCCCGCAGAGCTGGCCGACCAGATGAGCGACCTCGGCATGGCGGTCGAGGAGATGCGGGTACTGCCGCCGCTCGACGGCGTGGTGGTGGCTCGTGTTGCTGGCTTGCGACCCCACCCCAGCGCCGACCGCATCCAGCTCGTCGACGTGGAACTGCCGGGCGCACGAGGTGAAGGCGTCGACGGTGCACTGCAGGTGTGCTGCGGGGCGTTCAACATGTCCGTCGGCGATCTCGTGCCCCTCGCGACGGTGGGCACGACCATGCCGAACGGCATGGAGATCGGCGAGCGCCGCTTGCGCGGAGAGCTGTCGCAGGGAATGTGCTGCTCGCCGGCCGAGCTAGGCCTCGGCACTGATCACGACGGCATCATGATCCTGCCCGACGCCATGGTGCTCGGCTCGCCGCTGATGGACCAGCTCGGTCTTGCCGGCGACGTGCTGTACGACCTCGAGATCAACCCAAATCGTCCAGATGCGATGTCGGTCGCCGGTGTCGCCCGCGACCTCGCTGCCCGCCTCGGAGTGCCGTTCGAGATGCGGAAACCCGTCGTCGACGAGACCGACCCCGAGATCGCATCAGTGGCCTCCGTCGAGATCGTCGACGCCGACCTGTGCGGCCGGTTCGGAGTACGCGCTGTCCGCAACGTCTCCGTCGGTGTGTCGCCGCTGTGGATGCAAATGCGGCTCGTGCTGTGCGGCATGCGACCGATCAACTCGGTCGTGGACGTCTCGAACTACGTCATGCTCGAACTGGGGACGCCGAACCACACCTACGACCTGGCGCTCGTGCCCGGCGGGCATCTCGGCACTCGCCGCAGCCCTGGAGGCGAGACGGTCGTCACGCTCGACGATCAGGAGCGCACGATGCATGCCGGCGACGGCGTGATCATCGATCGCGATGACCTGCCCATCGGCATCTCTGGCGTCATGGGCGGTGCCAGCACCGAGATCGGCGAGACCACCACATCGGTGCTGGTGGAGCTGGCGTGGTGGGACAGCCTCTCGATCACGCGCACCTCCCAGCGGCTGGGCTTGCGCTCAGAAGCCTCGATGCGTTTTGAGCGGGGCACCGATCACGAAGTCGTGCCCATCGCGTTGGACCGATTCTGCGAACTGCTCAACGAGGTCACACCTGGCGGGGTTGCGACATGCCGTGGCCGCATCGACGAGCGCGGCAATCTGCCCGACCCGCCGAAGGTGGCGGTGCGTCCCGCCCGCATGAGCCACCTGCTGGGCCAGGACTTCACCGCCGACAAGGTGCGCTCGTTGCTGGAGCCGATCGGCTTGCAGTGCGCCACTGAGTCTGGTGGTGGGGCTTCGGTTGAGGTGACGGTGCCCAGCTTCCGTCCCGATGTCGCAACCGAGACCGATGTCGCCGAGGAAGTTGCCCGTCACTACGGCTACGGCCGGCTGGGCCGCAGCGTGCCGCGGTCTCCGGCCCCCGGCAGGCTCAGCCCGACGCAGCGGCTGCGTCGCGAGCTGCGGCGAGTGCTGGTCGGGGCCGGCTTGTCCGAGGCCATGCCCAACCCGTTCCTCGCCCCCGATGCGTTGCACCGTGCCGGCATCGCTGACTCGGACCCGGTGCGGTTGCTGAACCCGCTGGCCACCGAGGAATCAGTGCTGCGCCCGTCGCTGCTTCCGGGCTTGCTGGCAGCAGCCGCCCACAACGAATCACACCGCAACGACCAGGTATCGCTGTTCGAGATGGGTGTCGTCTTCGCGCAGCCCGGGTCTGCGGGAAGCACCGGAGGCCTGCCCGTCGAAACCGAGCATCTCGCCGCCATCTGGACCGGCGGCGAGGCGGCCGACGCTGTCCGCCTGTGGGACCTGATCGCGACAGCTTTCGGGATCGACGCAGCCCTCGTCAACACAGCAGATCTCGACGCGATGCACCCCGGCCGCGCCGCCCTCGTCGTGCTGGCCGGCAAGCAGGCAATCGGGGTCGTCGGCGAGATCGATCCCGGCGTGTGCGGTCGCCACGGCATCGACAGCCGCTGCGCCTGGCTGCAGCTCGAAGTGGCCGCGTTGCTCTCCGCAGCCGCCGCAGCGTCCGATCGGACCTACCGGCTGGTGTCGACGTATCCGTCCAGCGATATCGATCTCGCCTTCACCGTGCCCGACATCGTCCAAGCCTCAGAGGTTGGCGACACGCTGCGCGCAGCCGGCGGCAACGAACTTCGTTCAGTCGAGCTCTTCGACATCTACCGAGGCGATCAGATGACCCTGGGCACCCGCTCGCTGGCCTACCGCTTGCGCCTCCAAGCCGACGACCGCACCCTCACCGACACCGAAGTAGCCCAAACCCGCCAACGCTGCATAGAAGCCGTAGAAAGCACCCTCGGCGCCGCACTCCGCTAACCCTCGGGCTCTAGATCAGTAGCCCAGCTCGAGGAAGACGGGCCCAACCAGTTCCTCGCCCGCCAGCCGAAGCGCCACATTCGCAGTCACCCGATCAGCCAACAGCGCCAAGCCCATCTCGGGCGTGTTACCGATGTGGGGTGTGATGAGGCAGTTGGGAAAGCTCCACAGCGGGTGATCGTGCGGCAGCGGTTCAGGGTCGGTCACGTCGAGCGCGGCGCCGCCGATCTGGCCCGTTCTCAGCGACTCCACGAGGTCATCGGTGACGATGTGGCCGCCGCGGGCCACGTTCACGATCCAAGCGTGTTTGGGCAGAGCTGCGAGTTCAGCGGCGCCGATGATCCCGGCGGTGTCGGGTGTGAGCGCAAGCGCGAGCACCAGCACATCGGTGCCGGGCAGGATTTCGGTGAGCGCATCGGGCCCGACGACCCTCGCAGCACCGTCCATGGGTTCGGGACGGTTGCGCATCACGGTCACATCGCAGCCGAACGGGCCCAGCAAGCGCAGCAGCGACTCGGTGATCCCGCCGCCTCCCAGCACCGTGACCGACGCACCGAGCAGGTTGCGCCCTTGCGGTGCACTCCACTCGGCGGCTCGAGCGTACGTGCCCATGCCGCGCATGCCGGCCAGCGCCAGCATCAGCGCGTGTTCGGCGACCGGCTCGGCGTAGACGCCCTTGCCGCAGTACCACTCGACGTGGGGTCGAGCCGTCACCACGTCCACTACCGGCTCGATGCCTGCGTAGGGGAGCTGAACCCACTCGATCCCCGGGTTGGCGTCCACCGTCTCGCCGATCAGCTGCGCTTGGGTCGGCTCAGCCCACACGAGCGCCGTGGCCGTTTGTGGCGCGCTCACCGTGCCGCCGCCCCGCTCGACGGCCTCAGCGAGCACGGGGCGCCGCCAGCAGTCAGGCTCGACGGCGACGCGCACGCTCATGGTGCTGACGGCCAGCCGTTTCGCACGCGAGTCACGTCCGGACCACTCAGCGAATGTCGGCAGCCAGGCCGCCGTCAGGTGCGATGATCTCGCCGGTCACGAAGCTGGCCTCGTCGCTGCACAGGTACAGGCACGCGTTGACGATGTCGGCTGGCTCGCCGAGCCGCCCCAACGGCGTCTCCTTCTCGCGCGCACGCACCCACTCGTCGCTGTCGGTCATGAACGCCGTCATCGACGTGCGGATGTACCCCGGAGCGACTGCGTTCACCCGGATGCTGTAGCGGCTGAGCTCGAGGGCTGCGCAACGTGTCAGCATCCACACACCGGCCTTCGACACGCAGTAGTCCGAACCCGCCGGCAACGCCATCAGGCCCGCCACCGAGGAGATGTTCACGATGGCGCCGCCCCCGCTGTCACGCATACGGCGCGCCACCGACTGGTTCGTGAGCATGACGCCGGTCAGGTTGACGTCGATCACTCGTTGCCACGACTCGAGTGACTTCTCGAGCAGCCACTGGTCGCCTCTGCGGTAGACATCCTGGCCTGGCTGTTCGGGTACTTCGCGACTGACATATCCGGCGTGGGAGATGCCGGCGGCGGCCACGCAGGCGTCGAGCCGCCCGAACGCAGCCACGGCGGCATCGGCCATCGCCTCGTTCTGCTCTGCATCGGAGGTGTCGACCGCCACCCAGGCCGCCTGCCTGCCACGGTTCGTGATCTCGGCTGCGACGGCTTCGGCCCGATCCGGATTCAGATCGGCCACCACCACGCACGCACCCTCTTGCGAGAAACGCAGCGCGCACGCCCGACCGATGCCCGAGGCCCCGCCGGTGATCACTGCCACTTTGCCGTCCAAGCGGCCTGGTCGGGAGTCGTTGTCTGCCACGGCACTCGTCCTCTCGTCGTCGATTGATGCTGGGTGCCTGATGTTGGTCGCCTGAACCTGGGCGCCTATCGACCGGCGGCCATGACGCCGCCGTCGGGGAAGATGATCTCCCCGGTCACGAAGCTGGCTTCGTCGCTGCACAGATACAAGCACGCGTTGGCGATGTCATCGGGCACGCCGAGGCGACCCATCGGCGTCTCGCGTTCGCGTGCGGCCACCCAGCGCTCGTTGCCGAGCACGGCGCCGCTCATCGAGGTCTGGATGTAGCCCGGCCCCACGGCGTTGACGCGAATGCCGTATCGACTCAGCTCCAGCGCCGCGCACCTCGTCAGCATCCACACGCCTGCCTTTGAGACGCAGTAGTCGGCGCTGCCCTTCAGCACGTTGGTGCCGGCGATCGACGAGATGTTGACGATGGCACCTCCGCCGCCCTCGGCCATCTTGCGGGCCACAGCCTGGTTGGTGAGCATCACGCCGGTGAGGTTCACGTCGATCACCCGCTGCCACGACTCGAGCGATTTTTCGATGAAGAACATGTCGCCCCGGTCGAAGCGGTCGTTTCCGGCTTGATCGTCGATCTCGCGGCTGACATAGCCGGCGTGCGAGATTCCCGCGGCGGCCACGCACGCATCGATACGCCCGAAGGCGTCGACTGCGGCATCGGCCATAGCGTCGTTCTGTTCCTGGCTTGAGGTGTCGACGGCGACGGCGACGGCGGGGCGGCCCAGCTCGTTGATCTCGTCGACGACGTTCGCGGCGCGATCCGGGTTCAGGTCAGCAACCACGATCGATGCCCCCTCAGCAGCGAAGCGAAGCCCGCACGCTCGCCCGATCCCCGACGCGCCGCCGGTGATCAGCGCCACCTTGCCGTCCATGCGGCCCCCTGTGCTGTCGTCAGATGCCATTGCCCCTCCCGCTTTCGCGCTGTTCCTGTTGAGGATTCACAGCCGGGTTCGACCCGTCATGCGCCCAAGATCATGCCGCACGTGCGCTCGTGGGGTCGGATCGAGCCGTCGACCAAGCCGAGTTGGGTCAGTTCGAGCCGTCGACCAAGCCGAGTCGCGTCAGTTCGAGCCGTCGACCAAGCCGAGTCGCGTCAGTTCGAGCCGCCCACCCGAGCCGTGAGTTCCTCGCGCCGCCGGCGGATGAGCCGCCAGGTGACGCGGCGCTCCTTGGGGGAGATGCCCATGGCCTGGCGGATGACGTCCTGGTTGACGGATTCAGGAGCCGGAGAGAAGCCGATCTCGGCGGCCATGCGCACGCCGTTTCGGGCGAAGAACGACGAGGCGATGCGCTCGAACTGCGCGAGCACCTCCATGTCAGGCTCCAACTCGCCGATGACCGAGTTCAGGTACGCGAAGTTCTTCACGAACAGCATCAGCTCTTTGGGAATGCGCGCGCCGTTGGCCAACAGGCCTGAGATCAAGGCGCGGAACTCGGCGGTGAACTCTTCTTCGGTCAGCTCCAGCGGGTCGAATCCGGGTCGGTCCAATTGCAGGTCAGCGATGACCCGTTCTGGGTTGCTGCCGGGTCCGAACGCGCCTAGGTCCGACATGCCGTCGATCTGTGCCCGCAGATCGCCGGTGAGAAGGCCCACGACGTAGCGCAGGAAGGCGACGCGCCGGGCCCCCTCGAGGCGACCGGTGATGCCGAAGTCCACCAGCCCCACCGTCGGCGGGCCGTTTGCTGACGCAGCGGTGTCGACGAAAACGTTGCCGGCGTGAAAGTCACCGTGGAACACGCCGGACAAGCACGCCCCTTCGAGCAGCGCGTCGAGCATCTGCCGGAAGATTGCCTCAGCCTCGCCGTCGGCGAGTTCGCCTGGCTGCAGATCGCTGAGCGGTCGACCTTCCACGCGACTCATGACGATCACGCGCTCGGTGACGGCATCGAGGCGGGGCTCGGGAACCTGCCAGCGTCCCGGTGCAGTGGTGTGCAACGCGCGCTCGACTTCGAAGAGGTTCGCGACCTCAACGCGGAAGTCCAGTTCTTCGGAGATCGTCTCGGCGAACAGTTCGACCAGTGCGGGAGGGTTGGCCAGCGCTGCGATGGGGATGCGGCCCACCAGCTTGGGGGCGAGCCAGGCCAGCACCGTGAGGTCTCGCTCGATGCGTCGGCGGATGCGGGGTCGCTGCACCTTGATCATCACCCGGGAGCCGTCGGCCATCGTGCCCTCGTGCACCTGCGCGATGGAAGCCGCCGCGGTCACCTCGCTGTCAATGTCGCAGAATCGCCGATGCAGCGGTCCGAGATCGGCCTCGAGGATCTTGCGGATCGCCGGCCACGGTTCGGCCGGCACTCGGTCGAGGCAGCGACGACACTCGAAGACGAGGGCGTCGGGAAAGACTCCCTCGCCGGCAGCGATGAGCTGTGCGAGCTTGATGTACGCGGGCCCCAGCTTCTCCGCCGCTCGGCGCAGGCGCCGGTAGGTCCGTGCCCGGCGCTGTTCGGGGGCGAGCCGCCGATCCAGCAGCCGTCCGGCATAGACAGCCCAGCCGATCCGCGCTGCGGTTACCGCCAACCGTGCGAGCGGCGGGAGTTTCGGTCGCTCGATCAATTCGGGCACTGACGCCCTGATGGCTGCGCGGCGGAGCGCTACGGACACGAGATACCGGTCGTGTTCAGCGGAGGCTGCGCGGTCCGCTGGCAACCGCGCGGGCGGGAGCGTGCCGGCGTCGAAGTGATCGCTTGCCGAGCGTTGCGGCGCCGATCCGGGCGAGTGGACCACGACGCTCATCCGGGCCGGCCCCCAGATCCCCATCGAGAGCGGCTTCCACTCCACCGGTTCGCTCAGCTCGAAACTCTCGACTCGGTCGGCGAACGCCCGAAGGGCCTCCTGCAGCTCTGCGCGGGCGAGGAACGCGCCCAAACAGTGGTGTGCACCGCTGCCGAAAGCGAGATGCGGCTGATCGCGAGGTACCAGGGGATCAAACGTGTACGGGTCGAGTCCGGCCGCATCGAATTCGTCCTCATTCGGCGTGTACGCATCCGGCATCGCGTCGCGTGCGCCGGCGACGCCGTTGTGTGCGGCGCGGGCGCTGTCGCCGTTGGTGGCCGCGTGCGCCGGGCAGCCTCCTGAGAGGCTCGCGGCGTGCAGCCCGACCATGATCGTCGTGCCGGCGGGAAAGGCCAACCCGTCCACGACGACGTCGCAGGTGGCAATTCTCGCAGCGATGCGGACGGCGCCGATGTAGCGAAGCGACTCTTCGATGAACTGGGGTATCTGCGATGGATCGGCTCGCAGCGCCGCGTACTGCTCGGGCCGATCGGCCAGCACCGCGAGCGTCGCTCCCAGTTGATTGCGAGTGGTATCGGTGCCTGCGAGAAGGAGTGCTTCGACCATTCCGATCAGCTCGTCTGCGCTCAGACGGTCGCCGTCTTCGGAGACAGCGATGAGTTCTGACAGCAGATCGTCGGCTGGTGCCTGCCGCCGCTGCTCCAACAAGTCGATGACGTACGCCGCCAATTCGGCTTGCGCCGCGGCGATGTCTCCCAGCTTGGCCATGACAGCGTCGGCATTGCCGTCGAAGAGGCCGAAGATCGTCTCGGCCCATCGGCCGAAGGTTTCCCAGTCGTCGTCGGTCACGCCCAGCAGTCGGCAGATGACCGGCACCGGATACGGGCTGCACAGCTCGCCAACGACCTCGCCGCCTCCGGCAGCGACCAGCGGCTCGATGAGCGCTTCGGCGTGCTGCGCCATGAACGGCCGCAGGCGATCGGCGGCGGCGGGGGTGAATGCGCTCCCGAACAGCCGCCGCAACCGGCGATGGTCGTCGCCTTCCAGCGAGAGCACGTTGGGCCTGGCTCTGCGCGACACGGGCATGCCGTCGCCGTCGCCGTCGCCGTCGCCGTCGCCCTCGGCACCGTCCGCGCCGCGCTGAGCCAGCGCCATCAGTGCGCAGACGTCGACCGGCCGGTCTTCCATGCCGTCGAGCATCGAGACGCCCGCCAGAACTGAGATCCAATTGGGGTCGCGCAGGATCGTGCGCGCTTGGCTGTATCCGTGCACGAACAACCCGAACGGCGTGCGCACCACCCAGTCGCCGGTGCGGCTGAGATCGCGGCTCATGGCCACCAGATCGGCGAAGTCGCCGAAGGCAAGATCTGCGAACGGAATGGCGCCGGCCTGGTCAACTGAGCGCGTCGGTGGAGGAGCCGTCACTCGGGTCGTCGCAGCTGTCACAGCCCCTATCTCATCACGGGCTGCCGTTGCTTCCACCGCGCGGCGCGACACTGAGCGCTCACGACGTCACCAAACCGGATGCGTGGCGGTGCTGCAACGGCCCACGGCGAGCCCCCAGGCGGGTTCGAAGCGGCAGACTGCGGGGGTGCGTGTACTGGCTCGCTGGCTGATCCCCGTTGTTGTCGCCGTATGGTCGGCGGCCGGTTGCTCGGTCCAAGAATCGACGCGCTCAGGCGGTCTTCTGGCTCCCGCGAGCACCTCGGTAGCACCATTGGTAACGGTGGCCGCTTCCTCGGCGGTCGCCGACACGGTCCAGGTCCGTTCCACTGCTGATGCGGACACCGCGACGACGGTGCTTGCCCCCACAATCTTCGTCGGCGCGAACGTCGGCGTGAACGCGGACACCACGATCGCTCGCAACCCCCCCGAGACAGAGCCCGCAGCCGTTCCCGCTTCGGCCGACGTCTCGGCCCCCGAAGTCGACGAGAGTCCGGATGCTTGGGCGTTGCAGGTCCTGGACGCCGCCGAGCCGCCCTCCGGATTCGACGAAGGACTGTTGCGTGTCGAATCGTCATCGGAGGCGACGGTCTGGCCGGTCATCGTCGCAGCGACCCCGCAGTCGCGGTCAGCGGGCTTGATGAGTGTCGAGGATTTCGATGCGCTGGGCGGATACGCCGCGATGGTTTTTGTGTTCGACGGGGACACCACGGGTGCGTTCTGGATGCGCAACACACCGCTGCCGCTGCGCATCACCTTCATCACCGCCGACGGGGAGGTGGTCTCGGGAGCCGACATGGTTCCGTGCCTGCCGCCGACACCTGCGGGAGACTGCGCGCGCTACTACGCCGACGGTCCGTATCGCATCGCCATTGAGCATCCGCTTGGCCCGTCGTTCGATCTCGGTCTCGGCAGTGCTGCGGGCGTCACTCTGGCGCGATGATGCGCCGCGGAGAAGGTTCCACGGTGCCGGTCCGAGACGCCTACGTGGAGGCCGCGCGGCACCGATGCCCACTACGCTGCCCCATTAGCCGCTCGCTGCGGTGAGCCCGTCGATATCGACTTGTCAGGAGCTGGACGGACGCCATGCTGAGATTCGTTGAAGAGATTCTCCTGTTGCTGCTGCGCGATGACGACGGGAAGCTGATTCATGTCCCCGAGCGCACGCTGGATCGAACGATCGCCGGCGCTGTGCTCATGGACTTGGCCATGGAGAACCGGATCGACACCGACCTCGAGAAGCTCATGCTGATCGACTCGACGCCGGTCGGAGATGGCCTGCTGGATCCCACGCTGGCCCACATCGCAGCGCAGCGCGAAGAAAGCGATGCCCGCTACTGGGTCGAGCACACTGCCGCGCGCGCCGAGGGAATCCGCGAGGAGGCGTTTGCCCGGCTGGTGGACCACGGCATTCTCGAACGCCACGACGACCGCCATTTGTGGGTGTTCCGCTCCCGCCGCTACCCGGTGGTCGACGGCACGGCCGAGCGTGAGGTGAAGCTGCGCATCATGGGCGTGCTGTTCAGCGACGAGATTCCCAGCCCACGCGACGTCGTCATCATCTGCCTCGCCGATGCCTGCGGCATCTTCGGCGAACTGCTCTCGAAGGTCGAGCTCGAACAAGCTGCGGCGCGCATCGAGCAGGTGCGCAAGCTGGACCTCATCGGTCAGGCCATGACTCAGGCGATCCGAGACATAGAGGTGTGGCTGGCCAGCTCGACGGTCAGCCGTTTCATGCTGTAGGCGCTTGCGCGCGGCCCGCTGCAGTCGGGCACCGCAAGTACCAGCTCAGTCTTCGAGCGTCTCGCTGCCGCGGTACATGGCCTGTCGGCGAACCCCGCTCACGTAGGTCTGCACGGCGTCATCGGCTGGAGTGCGCTCAGGATCCCAGCGACCCCAGTGGATCAGCTCGTCGAGGGGGTGGCGATACCGCGAATCAGCGCGTCGATGAGGCCAGCCGATCGGGATCGTCGCTATCGGCACCAGCAGCTCGGGCACGCCGAGCAGTTCACGCAGTTCGGCTGCAGTCGAGTCCTCGCCGCCACCGCTCAACCAAGCCGTCGTCAGGCCGTACGCGGCTGCTGCGAGGTGCATGTTCTGGGCCGCAGCGCCGACCGAGGCGAGCAAGATCTTCTCGTTGTTGGCGTCGTACTCGTCAGCCCAGCCCTCGTGGTCGCTGACCGGATACGAATCGACCCAGCGGGGGTCGCAAAACAACAGCACGATGGCGAGCGAGTTGTGCAGCCAGTGCTTCTTGTGGACGTGAGGGAAGCCGCGGCAGTGCTCGACCAGCCGGTCGGCTTGGCGGACGAACACGTCTGAGACGGCCAGCACATCAGCCCGCTCGGCAGCCACCACGAAGTGCCACGGCTGGGTATTGGCCCCCGACGGTGCCCAGCGGCCGGCCTCGCAGATTCCCCGCAGCACCTCAGCGGGCAGTGGCTCAGGCGGCGGCTCGAAGCTGCGCACCGAGCGCCGCAGCCGGATGACGTCCATGAGGCCGTCGAAGCGCGGCGCCGTGAGATCGGCATTGGAGGGGCCGGTTTCGCCAGCATTCATGGGGCGAAGATATCGCCCGCCGCTGCGGCGGATTGGTGAGGGCTGCCGGTTGCGGGCTATTGCGCCCTGGCGGCCTCGTCTCTGGCATCGTCCAGTATTTCGTCGGACAGAGCCGCTGTCCAGCCGATGGCGATCAGCGTGAGCATCTCACGGTCCAGCTCAGGACCGCTCAGGAATCGCCGCACGACGCTCGGAATCGGCGGGTCGGTGGGCAGCAGCAGCATCGGTCCGCGAACCAACGCCATGAACGGGCCCGCCGACAAGCCGTCGGCGAATTCGTAGCCGACTGCCAGGCCGATTTCGTCGTTGTCCAAGCAGGCGCCCTCGCCTGGGGTGCCGCTGCCGAGCGCGTACTCGCCAAGCCGCACTGCGGTGTCGAAGCGGTCGCGGCCACCGATGCGCACGGGGCTCAGCCCGAGCGTGCTCAGATCGCTGGTCACGGCATTGGAGATCGTCGCGGTGCCGCCGGCCACCAGCACTCGCTCGAAGATGCCGTCCTCGTGCGCGTCGACCAGGTACTTGCGCACGCTGGCGGGGAACTCGTCGGTCTCGGTCAGCAGCAGCGGATGCGGCCCGATCGCAGCGATCGGGGCGAATGAAGGGCATCGGCGAACTCTTCGCCGGTGGCGAGCAGGATAGTGCGTCGGGTGGTGCCGCAGAAGTTCGCTGCACCGCCGACCGCTTCGGCGATCTTCACCGAGGTCTCGTAGCGGTCCGCGCCGCCGAGCCGGATGATCTGGCGCACCGACGTCAGATCATCGATGGCGTTCTCGACTCGAGTGGCAGCGGCGGCGGTTCCGCCGACGATGTACACCCGCGAGATCGAGTGCCGCTTGATGTAGTCGGCGACTGGCTTGGACAGTGTGTTGGGCTCGGTGAGCAGGATCGGAGCGTTCTGCGATCCTGCGAGCGCCGAGGCGGCCAGAGCATCGGGGAAGCGACGACCCGAGGCAATGATCACCGTGTCCACGGTGCCCGTCGATCGAGTCGTCGTCGAACTGCCGCGCCCGGCCGACGCGTCCCGGTATTCCTCGGCAATCTCGGCCGCGGTCTCGAACCGGTCTGCACCCCAGATGCGCCGCAGCCGCACGTTGGCGTCGCCGCCGTCCACCTTGTGATCGGCCTGGTTGCGCAATCCGCTGTGGGTCGCATTGACCGAGTTGCCCGAGAGGTCGGAAATCGAACCGGTGCGCAGGTCCACAGCGCCGCGCCGTACCGAGACGCCGTTGGTGTCCGAATCGCCCGGCCGGACTGTGTAGGTGCAAACGATCTTGTTCTCGTCCGACGGTGCCTCGTCGCAGACGGCGACTCGGTCTGAAGCGCCGATCTGGAGGTTGACCTTCGGCGTCTGGTCGACGTTCACCGGCTCGTCGAACTCGATCTCCAACCGGACGATTTCCTCGCGCTCGTAGGTGTCGTCGCGCCGTGGCGTCGAGATGCTCTCCATGTCGGTGATGCGTGGCATCGAGGTGTCGACCTGCTGATTCGGGTCATCCTCGATCGCCTCGTACTTCCGGTCGGCGTTGTCGTTGTCGGAGTCCCGGATGGTGCCGCTGGACAGGCGGTTGGCGGGAAGGCTGATGCCGTTGTTGTCCTCGTCGCCGTTGCGAACCTTGTAGCGGAACAGCAGCAGATCGGTGGTGCTTCCCGAGACAAAACGTGCTTGGCGGGTGACCGAGCCGATGACGACGGCGATCTGCGGTGTGCCCGAGACGAAGACCTCTTCGCTCCAGCCGACTTCGATCTCGATGTCGTCGTCCTGCCCGTAGGCACCGGAATTGCTGTCGGGATCGCTGGTGATGGCGACATCAGTGATGTACGGCACCGGCAAACGACTGCCGTGGACCTGATGGCCCCCTGCGTCGGGGACTCCTAAGCCCTGATCCGCCGGTGGGGTGTGAATCACCCCGAGACGTTCCTATAGATGTCAAGTGCGGGTTGTGAGGGTGGAGAGGTCGGCTCGCAGTGTGCGGTAGAGCTCTCGGGCGACGAAGCGTTTGAGGCAGCGGATGGCTTCTTTTTTGGTCTTGCCTTCGGCGAGGCGGCGGTCCCGGTAGCTGCGGGTTCGTTCGCAGTAGCGGAGCCGGACGATGACGACCATGTGCAGAGCACGGTTGGCGTCGCGGTTGCCGGCGAAGTTGAGCCGGTGACGCTGGGTACGCCCGCTCGATGCAGGGACCGGCGCGGCTGCGCACAGGTGAGCGAACGACGCCTCGGAGCCGAACCGGTCGATGTTCTCACCCGCGGCGACGAGCAGCGCCGCAGTGTGGTGAGTGCCGCACCCGAGGCGCGACAGCGTTGTGGGTGCTGCAGTGGCGACGAGCCGGTCGAGCCGGCGCCCGAGCTCGTCGGCCTCAGCGCCGAGCTGAGCGACGCGGCGCCCCAAACTGCGCAGCGCTGCTTTAGCGGCTTGGGCGGGATCGGCGAGACGGTCCGTGTCGGGCCGCAACCGAGCGCACACGGCGGCCTTGCCCTCCAGGGTCCGGCGGGTGTCGAGCTGCTCGCGCAACGCGGCGGGAGCGGTGACGAGCAGATCGCCGAGCTGGCACAACGCGGCGGCGCGGGCCTTGACGGCGCTGTTGCGGGTCACGCTGAGCTGGCGGATCGCCTCGACGATGCCGGTGGTGTCGGTGGCGGCTGCGGTCGCTTCGCCCGAGAGCACCTTGCGGGCAGCGGCCTCAGCGTCGATGGCGTCGTTCTTGCCGCGACGCGAACGCAGATGCGGGTGCGGCTGGTTGACCTCGATCACTCGACAGCCCTGATCGACCAGCGACCGCGTCAGAGCCGCACCAAAAGATCCGGTGGACTCGACACCGACCGTGGTGATCTGGCCGAACGACGCGAGCCATGTGTGGGTCAAGCGGTAGCCGGCGCGGGTCGCAGGGAACGATTCTGTGCCCAGTACTCGGCCGAGCGGGTCGAGCGCCGCGGCGACGTGGAAGTCGGTGTGGCAGTCAATCCCGCCGATCACCGCCTGGTGTGGATCTGGCATGCTGAAGTCCTTCATCTCGGAGCGGCTCGCGTGCCGGAACGGGACGGACATAACAGTGATGAGGCATCTGTGGCACAGGTTCCTATGAGGTCACGTCGCTCGTTCCGGACCGGCCGCAGCTGACAAGTCCAAGAAGCGGGCCGGCGACATCGACGAGTCCCAGGCAAGGCACCCACAACGCGCAGGGCCAGTTCAGTAGCAAGTCAGACGTCGACGGCCCACTCCCCGCACACATCTTCACTGTTGAGTAGAGATTCGGGTTGTTGAGTCACGGCCGGGGTGGCTGTGACGGTTTGGCGGTAGTAGGCGGTTTGGTGTTCGGCGGGTGTGGTGTAGTTGCCGCGGCCGGCGAGCAGGGCGCTGTGGCTGCGTCGGTGGTTGTACCAGTCGACGTATTCGAGGGTGGCGAACTCGACATCGCGCAGTCCTTGCCACGGTCCTCGGGGGTAGATCAGCTCCCACTTGTAGAGGCCGTTGGAGCTCTCGATCATGGCGTTGTCATACGGATCGCCCTGGCTGCGGACCGAGGCGACGATGTCGTTGTCGTCGAGCCGCTGGCTGTAGCGGATGGACAGATATTGCGATCCGCGGTCGCTGTGATGGGTGACCCCCTCGGTGCTGCGGCCGTCGCGGCGGCGCCCCGAGACGGCCGTCTCGGGGGCGTCGAGCGCCAGCTCGGTGCGCATCGACCGCGAGGCCTGCCAGCCCAGCACCCGCCGCGAATAGGCGTCGATCACGAACGACACGTACACCGGTCCGCTGCGGGTGCGCACGTAGGTGAGGTCCGCGAGCCACAGCCGGTTCGGGGCCCGCACTGTGAAGTCGCGGTTCACCAGGTCCGCTGGCCGGTCGGCGTCGGGGTCGGGGTCGGTGGTGCGCACCGTGGCGCCTCGGCGGGTCCCTTCGAGGCCCAGCTGGCGCATCAGCCGCTCCACAGTGCAGCGAGCCACCGTGATGTGCTCGACGCGGTTGAGGTGGTCCCACACCTTGGCCGCCCCGTACGCGTCGTAATTGTCCCGGTGCACACGAGCGATCTCTGCGCGCAACCAGGCGTCGCGCTGCGCCCGCGCCGACGGCGGCCGGCACCTGGCTGCGTAATAGGCGCACGGGGCGATCCCGACGCTGTGCTCGCACACCACAGCGCAGATCGGCTCGACCCCGAACCGGTGCCGATGGGCGCCGATGAACGCCGCTATCGCTTCGACTGGCGGTCGAGCTGCGCCCCGAAGAAAGCCGACGCCGCCTTCAATATCTCGTTCGCTCGGCGCAGCTCACGGTTCTCGCCTTCGAGCTCTTTGATCCGAGCACGCTCCAGTGTCGTCACGCCCGGGCGGGTCCCGCCGTCGACCTCAGCTCGGCGAACCCACAGCCGCACCGTCTCAGGCGTCGGCCCCAGCTTCTCCGCGACCGACCAGATCGCCTCCCACTGCGACCCGTACAGGCGCTCATTGTCGAGCACCATCCGCACCGCACGTCCACGCAGCTCGGCGGGATATCTCCGATTTCCTGGCATTGCTCCATCCTCTCAAGGAACAGAGCCTCCACCAAACTCGGGGTGATTCAGTCGCCGTAGTGGACGGTGGGTGTGTTCAAGATGGTGTTCCATCCGTTGGTCTTGCCGACCGGGTTGGTGCGGTTCTTGTGTCTGGTGGTGGCGACAAGGTAGAGGATTTTGATCGCGGCTTGTTTGTTGGGGAAGTGGCCTCGGTGGCGGACTGCTCTTCGGAGGCGGGCGTTGAGGCTTTCTGTGGCGTTGGTTGTGTAGACGACTCTGCGCAGCTCGGCGGGGAACGCCAGGAACGGCACGAATTCGTCCCAGCTGTTCTCCCGGGACTGGATCATGGCCGGGTATGTGTCGGCCCAGTCGGCGCAGAACTCGGCGAAGCGGGCCTCGGCGGCGCCCACGGTGGGTGCGGTGCAGATCTCTTGCATGGCTTTGGTGATCTGGCCCCAGTGCTTGGTGGATGCATAGCGCAGGCTGTTTCGGACCATGTGCACCGCGCACGTCTGGGCTGTCGCGCCGGGCCGGGCGGCGCGGATCGAGGAGGGCAGGCCCGCCATTACCGTCGCGGCACACGATCAACGCGTCGGCGAGACCTCGGTTGCGCAGCTCGGTGAGCATGGTCGCCCACTGCTTGGCACCCTCGCCGCCGGCGGGCCCGAGCCACAGGCCCAGCACGTCGCGTTCGCCGGCGAGATCCACGCCGATCGCCACGCACACGGGCCGGTCGGCGGCCTGCGCGTCGCGGACCTTGACCACGATCGCGTCGATCAAAAGCACCGCGCAGACCGGGCGGTTTCTACCGGCCATGACCAGCCACGACACCCGCGCCTATACGGCGATGATGGCCATCGCCCAACACCACCGCCAAGCCCGGACCGAGAGCTTCTTCAGCCACATCACCCACGAATGGCCCCACTTCGACGACATCACCGACCCGGCGCTGCCCGACACAGAGCCGGCACGCATCCGCATCGACTACAACGAAGTCCGGCAGCACGAAACGATCGGCTACGCCACCCCCGACGACGAACACCACCAACGACCAGAACCGATCCGCGAGACCCGCCGCCAAGGCCCCCAACGAGCCCGATCACGACGGCTCGACCACAACCGCCGGACCACCAACAACAACCCCGAGAACACCCCATGACTCGGTTCAATACCCAACCAAACTCCGCGGAAGAGTCAGACACACCTCAGTCCTGAGGTTCGCTATGCGCTTGTGGGGGCTCCGCCGTCGTGGGGCCTGTCAGACGCTCCCTTGTCGTTCTAGCGGGGCGGGTAGCGGTGCTGGCCGATGTGGCCTTTGGGGAGCCAGCAGTGTTTGTTGGAGCGCGGGCCGAGGCAGCCGCATGCTGTGTGCGTGGGCGGTGTGTGCGGCGATGGGGTCGGCGTGCTCAGTGCGGTGCCGCGGTGGTGAGGCAGTCCGCCGTCAGGGGTCATGCGCCGCAGCATGCCGACCATGTCGGGGACTGTGTATCTCCGGTTGCGTCGGCCGCCTGTGGGACTGACAATGCCCGCTGCGTCGAGAGATGCCAGTGCGGTCCGCGCTGCCCTTTCGGTCACGCCCAGTCTCTGCGAGGCCATTTGGGCATCAAGCACCGGCATGGACGGGAGCGCTTCTAGGAGTATCGCCGCTGTGCTGTCGCGGCGGAATGTCGCAGCCTGCTGCCATCTGGCGACCATGCCCTCGACCGTCTGTGTGACAGATGCCGCTTGCTGGTTGGCTTGTTCGCATGAGTTGGTGAACACCCTCAACCAGTCGTGCATGGCGAGGCTGCGGGCTGCTGTGTCATGGGATTCGCACACGATCCGTGTCGCGTTGAGCGCGTCGTGGTAGCCGGAGCGGTCGTGGCTGAGCGCGGTGCTGATCGGAACCGCTGCGCGCGTCGCGCCGGCAGCGACCAAGACGGTGTGGACGAGAGCACGACCCGTTCGGCCGTTGCCGTCTTCGAAGGGATGGATCGTCTCGAACTGGGCATGAATGACCGCCGCCCGCAACACTGCTGGGTGGTCGCTGGTGTTGAGGTAGTCGACAAGATCGTTCATGAGCTCGGGCACATGCTCGGCAGGTGGCGGCACAAACGACGCGTCGTCCACAAGACACCCAGGAGGTCCGATCCATATCGGTTCGTCGCGAAAGGCCCCTCCGATGTCGTGTTCTCGTGTCTCGGCGAGGAGACACCTGTGGACATCGAGGATGTCTTCCAGCGTGGACGTGCTTCCAGCACGCATCTTGTGCCCGAGTTCCACCGCGGCTGCTACCTGTCTTGCAGCACCGAGCGTGAGCGCGTCGTTCTCATCGGTCACCGGCCTGCCGGCCTGATTCAGATAGCGCGCCCACTCCAGGCCTGGCCCTGTGGCTGCGACGCCTTCCATGACGCTTGAGCGGATGCTCTCGTCGCGAGCCATCATCCAGTCTGCAAGCGTGCCGCCCAGGGTCGTATGCGGCAGCGTCGCGGCCGCGACGAGCGCTCTGTCGGCGGCGGTGACTGCGTTCATGGAATCGACGCCTAGGCTGGGGTCCCATCCTGCCAGCGGGTGTGGGACGAAGGCACGGTATGTCCTTCGCCCGAAGCCGGTCGGGCCGGCCAGCCACCCTTCGGCAGCGACATATCTGCCCACCCCGCCGACTATATCTGGTCGTATGAGCTGTTTGGCCGTTTCTGGCGACGCGAAAACGTCGCTAAATAGCCGTATGAGCTATACGAGGACACGCCTGAGTTGTTCATGTCGCCAGTCGAACCCCAAGCGTGTCGCTCGAGTCCTGTTCTGGCTTGATCCGGCACGGGTGCCATCCGGGATCGCCGCTGAGAATCCGACATGGACACTGACCCAAGTCAAAGACTTGATCGCCGCACGACGGGTGAGCTGCCACCCCCGGGAATCGATGCCTCGAAACGGGACGGTCTCCCCGCCCGAATGCCCCGACGGGCAGAGCTACCGAACGGCTCCCAGCAGCGGCTGCTATGAGTCCGAGACCTATTACGACTCGCGGCCCTATGACTATTCGTGCCCGTCGACCTCCACGCTGGGCACCTCTGGCGGGTCGCGTACGTGCACCAAGACCGAGACTTACCGGCAGCGGGTGTGCAGCTTCGACCCGATCGCGGGCCAGCAGTACTGGTGGGAGACTCGCACCCGCACGCTTACTGCCGCGGTGATCGAGTCGTGCGCGTCGGGCTATTCGGCCGACGGGACCGGCTGCACCGCGAACAGCCCCTCGACGCGGTGGGTGGCCATGGGCAGCACCCCGACGAGGTACCGCTATGACCCGGCGACGAGGTCGTGCCTCTCGGGCTGGTCCGACAACGGCAGCCAGTGCGAGTCCGACACAGCGTCGACGCGGTGGGATCCGACCGGCAGCACTCCGGTCACGAGCCGCACCGGACAAGCCGATCGCTCCTGCGACACGGGCTTCACATGGTCCGGCAGCAGCGGGAAGTGCGAGAACACCACCTACACGGACCCCACCGCGCCGCTGACGACCGTGGTGGGGGACCCGCCGGCGGTGTCGTGCCCCGACGGCTATGCGCCCGCTGGGGGTGGCCCGACCGCGGCCGCATCAGGCATCCGCAACTCGTGACGGCTATGCGCCCGCTGGGGGTGGCCGCTGCTCGCGCACCACCCTCGGTCCGCCCACCGCACCGCCGACCGACGCGGGCTGCAACGAGGACTTGGGCACGCTCGGGGCGGGCGCTGTGTCTCGCAGCGGCACATTGGCTGCGGGCTGTGTGTCGCTGCGCAAGGGCGACGCGCAGTCGTTGCACTACGCGCGCCGGTTCTCGCTGCGAGTGTCGGCGGCGTCCACCGCGACGTTCACGGCGTCGTCGTGGGCCGATGTGTTCATCTATGTGCTGTCGGGGTCGGACACCAGCGTCGCCGTAGTGGACTCCGACGACGATTCGGGCACCGGCACCGACGCCACGGTCACCGATGTCGCCCTGGCGGCTGGCACCACCTACACGATCGACGTCACCACCTCGACAGCGGGCGTCACTGGCGCGTTCACGCTGACCGGCACCATCGCGCTCGATGAGCCGCCGGTGGTGATCACCGACCTGCGGGACGGCACGGGCTACGGCTTGGCGGGGGCGACGGTGACTGCCGAAGACGAGTTCACCGTCGAGCCCGCAGACGCCACCTGCACCGCTACCACCATGACTGTCGGGGTCACGCCTGCGGTGACGGCGGGCACAGCGGCGGACAAGCGCAAGGTCACCTTGGCGCTGGCGGCGCCGTTCAGCCATGAGGTGACGGTGAGCTGCGACGCGCCGAACCGTTCGGCCGCCGATGCCGAGGCGACGCTGTCGGGCAAGGTGGTGATCAGCTCGGTCACGGTCACCGCGGGCGCCATCACCAAGACCGTCGCCATCGACGTGGACTGCGCCGCCCCGTCGGATCCCTGCGACGACCCGCTCGGCAGCATCACCGACGACAGCACGACCCGCACCGGGACGATCATCGCCGATGCGTCGTGCACATCATCCCAGCGCCGCCCGAGCAGCACCGGCACGTATTACGCGCGCCGGCACACGTTCACTCTCGACGCTGCGGCGACGGTCGCTGTCGATCTGGGCTCCGCGTCGTCGAACTCCTCACGGCTGAACACCTATCTGCTGCTTTTGGGAGGCCACAACGTAGGCACCGGCACCGTGGAGGGCCGCGACGACGCCGCCGGGCCCAGCACCGACAGCCGCCTGCGCAACGTCCGGCTGGCTGCGGGGGACTACACGATCGAGGCGACCACGTTCCGGGTCGAGGCGACCGGCAGCTACGACCTCACCGTCAACGCCGCGTTCAATCCAGCAGTCAAGTCGGTCACGATGGCGTCGCACGGCGCGTGCGACCCTGATCCCGACGCCCCACCCCAGGGCATCGACGCGGCGCTGGAGTGCGAGCTCGTCAAGTGCGGGACCACTGCCGTGGCCGCGACGGCGGTGGCGAACCACGCCACGATCGGCTTGGCATGGGCCGCGACTGGCAGCGCGTCGGTCACCGCTGCCGCGACGCCGGCGGCGACGGCGATCCTCGGGCCCGACAACGCCGCGACCGGCGACTGGCAGACCACCGCGACCGCGGGCCTGTCGTGCACCGCGGACGGCATTGTGACCTTGACGGCCACGGCGGGGCCCTCGGGCAGCGCCGACACCCACACCACCCGGCTCGTAATCGCTTGCCGACAACGCGTCGACATCACCGGCCTGGCTGACACCGCAGAGGCCGGCGCGGGCACCGTGACGGTCACCGACACCGACACCTTCACCGTCAGCCCCGCTGCCGCTGAGTGCACCGCGGCACCGGTCGGCGCCGTCGCCGCATCCACCGGCGGCGCGGCGGGCGACCGCGTCCTCAGCGTCGACCTTGCCACGCCCGCCGTGACGACGATCACTGTCACCTGCACGAACGACGGTTACGCCGACGGAGTTGAGGACGTGGTGTTCACCCACGCAGGCGCCGTGACGTCGCTTGGTGTGCGGGCGATCGAGGGCGGCCGCTGCGAGCGAACGCCGATAACGCCACCGGGTGTTGACGTTGCGTATGTGTGCGTGATGGCTCCGGACCGTGCCTCCCGGGTAGCGGCGGATGCCTCAGCGACTGCGAGCGGGCTGGCTGTGGCATGGTCGGTGAGCGGCAGTGTGACGATGAGCGGCGAGGAACCAGGCACGGTCACGCCGAGCTTCGGGCCGGACGGCCCACTGGTCTACCGAACCGAACAGGATCTGGATCTGGATCTGGATCTGGGACGTCACCCACTTCGGGCGGGCCCGGCGCTGTGTGTTCGCCATCGTCGGCATGGTCTCGCGCTGCTGGATCACCACCCTGGTCTCGACCGAGGAGACCTCGACCCAAGTGCGTGTCGTGTGCGACTAGGCGTTGCTAGCCCAAGATCTCGACGAGCTGCTCACCGAGGGCCGCCTCGATCTCGACGTCGACGACATCACCGACCCGGCGCTGCCCGACACAGAGCCGGCACGCATCCGCATCGACTACAACGAAGTCCGGCAGCACGAAACGCTCGGCTGCGTCACCCCCGACGACGAACACCGCCAGACGAAAGAACCGCACCAACCCGGTCGGCTAGACCAACGGCTGGAAAACCATCTTGAACACACTGACCGTCCACTACGGCGACCGGATCGCCGACCACATCCGATGAACACGATCACAACCGATACACAAAATTTCCGAGTGTCACTGTTGGGTTTGCCGGGGCCCTCATGCCAGGGGGTTACGGTCCGGTTCCATGCTCGACGGTGACTCCACAAAATATTGGCTTTGTGCCTGTTGTGTGACCTGTCGCGTCGAGTGTGGGGCCGGCGGGAGCGCTCCTGTCTTGAAGGGAGCCTGACTGTCTCGACTCGGTTGCGGCGAAGCGCCCCTGCCGTTCCCGGACCCACCGGAACATCACTTCCAGCAGGAGCACCCCATGACACCGCCAGTCGGGGGAATCGACCCCCACCAGGACACCTTCACCGTCGGGATCGTCGACCCCCACGGCGTCGAGATCACCCATGAGACCTTCGACAACACAGCGGCTGGTTATGTCACAGCGATAGAACTGCTTGACGCTGCGGGCGTCCGCCAGGTCGGCGTGGAGGGATCAGCCAAGTGGGGAGCCCATGTCGCCATCGCGTTGTGCGCGGCAGGGTTCGACGCCCGCGAGGTCCCCGCGTCGCGCTCGGCAGCTCAGCGCCGTTCGCGGCGGCTGGAAAAGACCGACGCTGTCGACGCGGTCGCCTCGGCCCGGGCGCTGTTGGCCGAGCCGACGCTGGGGCCGGTCCAGACCCTGGAGGTCTATGACCCGCTGGCAGCCGAGATCGAGGCGGTGCTCGAACACCGCCGAGCCCTGGTAGCGGCCCGCACACTGGGTTTGCACCACGTCGCGGACCAGATCTCCAAGCTCCCCGCCGAGATCCGCGGCCAGCTCACCAGCGACGACAAGATCGAGAGCCGGCTGCGCCGCCTCGACCGGACCGACCCCGCCATCGACACGACCCCGGCTGGCGCGTACCGCCTCGAATGGCTCCAAGCGTTCATCGAAGCCGACCGCACGACGCGGCGCGAGATCCGCCGCCTCGAACGGCTCATCGACGAGCTGCTCGACCGCCACGGCACCACCCTGCGCGACGAGGACGGAATCGGCCCCATCGCAGCAGCGACCCTGCTGTGCGAGGTCGGCGACCCCCACCGGTTCGACCGCGAGTCCAAATTCGCCCGCTGGTGCGGCACCGGCGCCGTCGCACTCTCATCAGGCGAAGGCGCCGCCAACCCCGTCAAGCACCGACTCGATTCCAGAGGCAACCGGCGCATCAACAGCGTGCTCCACATCGCCTCGGTCACCCAAGCCCGCCAACAGCCCCAAGCCGCCGCCTACCTCGCCCGCAAAGCCACCGAAGGCAAGACCCGACGAGAGGCCCGGCGAGCCCACAAACGCCACCTCGCCAACCGAGTCATCCGCAAAATGTGGCGCGACGAACAGACCCGAAAACAACCTCACGCACTCGCCGCTTGACAAGGGAGCGTCTGACAGTCCCACTGCTTTGGCCATCGACCGCGTCGACCAGTGCGTCGCGTCCGGTGGGGCGGACTCCAAGGTGAGCACGATCACCTCCTCGACGGTGGCGTCGTCGATGGTGCGCGGCGGACCCGGCCGCGGATCGTCGCAGAGCCCGTCGAGGCGGCGCTCGGCGAACCGCGAGCGCCACTTGGCCGCCGTCGCGGGATGGCACCCCAGCTCAGCGGCGATCTCTTTGTTGTAGCGACCCTCGGCGGCCCCCAGCACGATCCGGCACCGCAGAGCCAGCGCCCGAGACGACTTCGGGCGGCGAGCCCACCGCTCGAGCGTCTCGCGCTCCTCGCCGTCCAGCAAGATCACAGCCGTCGGCCGTCCCCGCCTTGCACCCATATCCGTCCCCGTTCATCGCCTGCCGCAGCCACGCTGCCCCCCCACCATATTACCGCGACCAACTAAACAAACAGGACACTAGCAGGATGCTGAAAAAGTGCCGAAAACGCGCTTCCGCCAGTGTAAAACCACTGGTCAGAGCGTTGGCGATGTGCTCGAAACCGGCTTTTTCAGCACCCTGCTAGGCGCGGTCGGCCCCGACGTCGTCAGCAGGTTCGAGCAGGACGATCGGGAATTCGCGGTCGGTCTTGCGCTGGAATCGGACGTAGTGGTCGTCCTTGACGGAGATCTGCGCCCACAGCGCGGCGCGCTCGTCGCCGTCGGTGAGACGGGCCGTCATCTGCTGGGTGCCGTCGCGGTTGCGAACCGTGATCGCCGGGTTGTCGCGCATGTTCAGGAACCACGCTGGGTGCTTCGTGTCACCGCCACGGGAACCGATGACGGCGAAGGCATCACCTGGCTGGGCGACCACGGACAGCAGCGTCGAGCGGGACTCGCCGCTGTGGCGGCCCGTGGTGGTCACTTCGATGATGGGTGTGCCCTGGTAGATCCAGCCGACACGGCCGCCGCTGAGCCGGATCGCCGTGCGGTTCAGCCAGTTGGCCGCCTTGAACGTGAAATCAGATACCAGCAACCTTGCCTCCAGCCCGGCGTGGCAGCTTCGCCAGCTTCTATCTTCCCAGCGCAGATAGAGCCTGCTGGACCCACGGGCGCCGGCTGCGACACGCCGATTCGGTGCAGGCCACACCTGGCAGCGACCGTCCGGGGCAGGCGTAGCTGCGATGCGTTCGTGTGGATGGCGGCAAGAGGTGAGCTGGCCGCGACCAGTCGCGGCCAGCTCACTCACCTACCGATATCAGTTGTCCAAGTCCAGCCAGGCGTCCTGGAAGAGCGGCCAGCTCAACGGATGCGGGCTCACGCCTTGGACGTAATTCTGCACCGCGATCAATTCCGGCCGGAATGCCGCAACGATCGCCGGCACGTCCTCGATCAGGATCCGCTGGACCTCCGCGTAGCTCTCCTGCTGGCCCGCGAGATCCTGGCCCTTGGCCTTCTCGATCAGCGCGTCAAGCTCCGGGTTGACGTAGTGCGGCGCGTTGTACGGCGATGCGCTGTGGAACTGCTCGCTCAGAGCTTGGTCCGGATCGGCGCCCCTCCAGGCGTCGATCGTCAACGTCTCGTTCTGCCACACCGTGTCCCAGAACCCGGCTGAAGGATTGACCACGACGTTGACCCGGATGCCCGCGGGTGCAGCACTCTCCTTGAACGCCACCGCGATATCCATCGCCCCAGTCGTGATATCGGCCGTGTGCAGGTCGATGTCGATTCCGTCTGGGTACCCGGCCTCGGCCAGCAGTGACCTGGCCAGCTCTGGGTCATAGGGCGGGGGCGCATATTGCGACGCGAAGACGGCGTTGCTGGTGCCGATCGGGTGGTCGTAACCGGGCGCTCCCAAGCCCAGCAGCGCCACCTGGTTGACAAGCTCCCGGTCCATCGCTGCTTGGAAGGCCTGCCGGAGCAGCTTGTTGTCGAAGGGTGGCCTGGCGTTGTCCATGGCCAGCCCCAGCCAGCCCCAGCCTTCCAGCACCAACACGTGGGTGTCGGGATGGGCGTCGATTTCAGGGACGCTCAAGGGGGCCATGCCGTGTTGAATCAGGTCCACGTCGCCGGCCAGGAGTGCCGCTACCCGACCTGCGGGCTCGGGGATGTTCAGAAAGACAATCTCATCCACATAGGGCTTGCCCTCTTCCCAGTAGTTGGGGTTTCGCACCATCGTGATGCGTTCACCCGGCAGGTGCTCGTCAAGAATGAAGGGCCCCGTGCCGACCGCTCCCAAGACCAAGTCGGCGAGATCTAGGTTGGCGGGAAGTATCCGTGCCTCAGACTTCTGCAGGTAGCTCGGGAAGTACCCGTTGGGGCCATCGAGGTCAAAGCGGACGGTGAAGTCGTCGAGGACGACGATGTCCGTGATGATGTTGAGAATGGCCCGCAGCGGTGAGTCAAGCTCGGGATCCAGCAGACGGTCGAACGTGAAGACGACGTCCTCCGCACTGAAGTCCTTCCCGTTGTGGAACGTCACCCCCTCCCGAAGGTAGAAGGTGTAGGACGTGAGGTCGTCGTTGGCCTCCCACGAAGTGGCCAGCTCCGGCTTCATCGTGAGATCCGGCTGGATCATGAGCAAGTTGTCATAGGTGTGCTGGGTAACAGCGGTGGTCACCGCGGATACCGAGATGGCTGGGTCCAGCGTGTGCGTGTCCGCGACCAGCGCGACCCGTAGCGTGCCGCCGTACTTCGGCCCCCCCTCGTCGGGCGGGGCGGTGGTCTCGGGCGCAGCAGCGGCGGCGGCGGTCGTCGCCGGTGCCGCGGCGTCATCGCCGGTTCCGGTGCACGCCCCGGCCACGAGCGCTAGCGCTATTAGCGGTACGCCCAAATTCAGGAATCGTCGGTTTGATGCTCGCATGTCGGTTCACCCTTCGAACTACCCCACTGTCGAAGGGATTCCGGCAGCGAAGTCAAGGCATCTTGTTGGCATGCCCAGTACTTCGGTACATACCTTTATTGGCAAAATGGATAAACAACAAGTCATCATTTAGTTAATGACAACTGTTAATAATGCCTACTACGCGTGGAGACTACTGTCAAGACAGTTTGTCCTCTCTGTCTGGGGTTACGTTTGACTCATGCAGACTTGAGATCTAGGCCGTCATATCTTGATGAACGACCGCCCTTTTTAACGAAAACAATGTGCTATCCGACCAATTCGTTCACGCACTCGCCAAACACGCCGACGTAGTAATCGACGTCCTCCGCTGTCACCGCTGGAGAGTTCAAGGCCGAGAGTGCCAAGGCGAGAATGATAATACCGCGATTGACATAAAAAGCATGGAAATATTGTATGAGTTCACTGCCGCGGATACTGAAGCTCTCGTCGTCGCCCCGGATCTGAGCCTCCGACATCGTACGAGGCCTGTCCAAGGAGAAGCCGACTCGCACTCCATAACCGAGCCAGCGGCTGACTCTCCACGGGAGGTCAGCAGCCGTGACGACTTCTTGCATGCCCTTGGCCATCCGCTCACCGGCCGCCATCATCCGCTCGTAGGCCGACTCGGTCATGACGTGCTCCAGGTTCGCCCGCAGCGCCGCAACTGCCAGCGCGTTGCCCGACAGGGTGCTGCCGATGCCAGCGACGAAGAAATTCTCGAATAGCGGCATGACGCTGTCTGCGACCTCGCGGCTGAGGCCCATGACTGAAGCAGGCATGCCGCCGGCGATCCCTTTGCCCGCGACAAAAATGTCTGGCTCCAGGTTCCACAGACGTGTGCATCCTCCCCAGGCGGCGCCGATGCCATGCGTCTCATCGATGATGAGCTTGGTGCCATAGCGACGCGTCAGATCTCGGAGGGCGACGTGGAAGTCCTGATCAAAGGGACCACGAAGAGCCTGAGAGAACGTTGGCTCGGTAATGACGCAGGCAACGTCCCGTGGGGACAATGCTCTCTCCACAGCATCGAGATCGTAAGGATCAACAACACGGGTCCTCGATTCGGGGTTGGGAAGCATCCCTATGCCGAAGTGGACGGCCTTCGGATGAGTAATCATCTTGCCGTCCACGACCGCGACGCACGTTTCATCCACGGTGCCGTGGTAGCTGCCATTGAACATGAGCGTCAGGTGTCGTTGGGTGACTTCGCGAGAAATCTTGATCGCAGTCCTGACCGAATCGCTGGCGGACATATGGAGCTGCCATAACGGCAGACCGTAGCGACGCGTCAACTCCTCGCCGATCCAGATGGCGTCTTCCGAGGGAAGTGTGAACATAATGCCCCGCTGCGCTTGTTGAGCTATCGCATCAGCAACGGCCGGAGGTGAATGCCCGAATATCGCTCCAAGATCACCTGCAAGAAGGTCGAGGTAGCGATTGCCATCGACATCGGTCACATAGGCTCCCCGGCCCTCCGCAATAAACAGGGGAAAGGAAGGATCCATAAAGCCATTCATGAATGAGAACGGAACACCACCCAAGAGCGAGTTCTTTGCTCTCTCATATAGCGCCACCGACTTCGGGTGGTTCGCCACGTAGAGTTCCCGCTCACGTTGCATCAATAACTTGAGCCGCTCGGGGTCGATGGTGTTCATGATGCCCCTCCTATTCCTGTGGCCTCAGTAGATCTGCCCACCTGGAGCTGCGCGAGTTCTTCTAGCGGGATGTGGCAATACAGCACATGATCTCCACCAACTGCCGTCTGTGCCGGCGGTGGTGTCTCGTCGCAAACGTCCCCGATCTTGCGAGGACAGCGACTGGCGAAGACGCAACCCTGAAACTCGGCCCGCATCGTGGGCACAAACCCCGGCAGTCGGATCGTCGTCCGCTGCGCATCGGGATCAGGGACTGGTGCCGCTGACAACAGTGCCTCGGTATAGGGATGGGACGGCGTGTCGAGCACCTTGTGGGCCTGTCCTGACTCGACCACATGGCCCGCGTACAGCACCAAGATCTCGTCGGAGAGATAGCGCAGCACGGCCAAGTCATGGGTGATGAACACGTAGGACGTGTCGGTCTCTTCCTGATGAGACCGCAGCAGATTGAGCACCTGCGCCTGGACGGACACGTCCAAGGCGGAGACTGCCTCATCGGCAACGATGATGTCCGGTGAGGCGGCGAAGGCCCCAGCGAGCGCCACGCGCTGTTGTTCACCCCCGCTGAGCTCCCTCGGAGGCCGGTTCAAGTACGCCGGATCCAAGCCCACTGCCTGCAACAGCTCCTCGGCGTGCTGTTGACTCTCCCGCTTGTTCAAGCCTGAGAACTTGCGCAGCGCCCGGACAATGGCGTGACCGACGGCAAGCCTCGGATTGAGGGAAGCCGTCGGGTTCTGAAAGACCATGCGCATGGCCGCCCGTTGAGCGTCGGTCCGCTCGTCGACCTCGGGCGCCAGTTCCTCTTCCTTGAGCCGTAGCTGTCCCTGGTCACGGGGCACCAGTCCGACGATGACCCGGGCAATGGTGCTCTTGCCAGCACCGCTCTCACCCACGATTCCCAGAGTCCGTCCCAGCCCCACCGTGAAGTCCACATCGGTGACGGCACGGACCGGCGGCCGAGTCCGTGGGCCGAACAACCAGTACTTGCGGCCCCAGCTTCCATAGAAACGGCGCAGATCCTTGGCGCGCAGAACCGGTTCTTGCTGGACGCGCCCAGTTTCCACACTCGTGTCCAACTCGCCCCACACTCCCGGTGCGATGTCATTCGGGTACAGGCAGCGTGACGAGTGCCCGACCACTGGTTCGGCCATCGGCGGAGCCTTCTGACTGCACAACTCGGTGGCCATGGGACACCGCGATACGAACAGGCAAGCGTCCGGCGCCGGCTCGCTGGCCGGGAACACCGCACCGGGGATCCGGGTGAGCCCGACGGTCGCTCCGTCTTCCGTCGGTGGCTTGGGCACACAGTGCAGCAGCCCCGTCGTGTACGGATGCTTGGGATCTCTGAACAGTTCCCGCACCGAGGCCTCTTCCACCGTCTCGCCGGCGTACATCACCACGACTCGATCTGCGACGGCTGCGATCACTCCTAAGTCGTGTGTCACATACAGGATTCCCGCGTTGGTGCGGTGCTTCAGATCGACGATCAACTCCAGGATCGTGGCCTGCGTGGTGACGTCCAGCCCCGTCGTCGGCTCATCCAGGATCAGCAGATCCGGCTCGCAGGCCAGCGCCATGGCGATCACCACGCGCTGCTGTTGACCCCCGCTCAACTCGTGGGGATACCGTCGGAGAACCGCCTCCGGTTCGGCGAGCCGCACGCTCTCGAACAGCTCGATGGTGGCGCGACGGCTCTGTCGGGCGTCCGCGTTCAGGTGTTCGCGCAGCACCTCGGAGACCTGCGGCCCAACACGCATGGTCGGATTCAGCGACGTCGCCGGGTCTTGATACACCATCGCGATGCGGTTGCCCCGCACTCGGCGCAGCTCTGCCGCGTTCATGTCCGCAACTTCTCGACCTTCGAAGAGAATTCGGCCGCTCACCCGTGTCGTGCCCGGCAGGTAGCCCATGGCGGCGAACGCAGTGGTCGACTTGCCGGATCCCGACTCTCCCGCGAGTCCCAAGACTTCACCGCGCCGCACGTTCAGCGATGCATCCCGCACGGCCCGGACGGTGCCCCGCGGCGTGAGGAAGGTGACGCCCAATTGCTCCACCTCGAGCAACGGCGCTCCGCGGACTGCGTTGCTGCTCATCCGACGACCTCTCGGGGCATCCCGCGGGCGTGCTTGATGCCATCGGTCAGCAGATTGACGCCCACCACCAACGTGGCGACCGCGCCTGCCGGCGCCAGCGTGATCCATGGCGCGCTGCCGATGAACTGTCTGCCCTCCGCGATCATGAGGCCCCAATCCGGCGAAGGCGGTTGGACTCCCAGACCCAGGAACCCCAGGGAGGACACCAGCAAGATCGAGTAGCTGAGCCGCACCGCGAACTCCACGCCGAGCGTCGGCAGTGCATGAGGCATGATTTCCCTGAAGATGATGTAGGTCGACGACTCGCCCCGCAGGCGGGCGCTCATCACGAACTCCAGGTTCTTGGCTTGCAGCGTGACGCTTCGCATGACCCGCGCCGCTGAGGGTGCGAAGACGAGGCCGATGGTGATGATGATCAGCGAGCCTTGCCAGTAGGCCTCAAGCCACCGCCAGGGGGCGTCTCGAGCACCCAGTGTTGTCAGCATCAACAGGGCCAGCAGCAGCGCCGGGAACGCCATCATCCCGTCCATGACGCGCATCACCACTTGGTCCACGCGGCCACCCTTGTAGCCGCTGCTCATCCCGATCAACGTGCCCCAGAGCAGACCCAGCAGCGCACCAGCGAGAGAAAGGAGGATCAGAGAGCCCCCGCCGGACAGCACGCGGCTGAAGACGTCGCGCCCGAAATGGTCGCTCCCGAACAGATACGTCCAGCTCGGCCCCGCAAGGCGATGCGTTGCGGGATAGTCCGGAGGCACATGAAACTCGGTAATCGAATATGGGGCCACGATTGGGCCAAGAATCGCCAGCAATATATGGAATATGACGATGAGCAATCCGATGCGTCCAGCCGTGGTGGAGAGAGAAAGTCGCAAGAAGGTGCGGACCCCCCGACCGATCGCCGATCGAGCGTGTCGAACGGTGTCGGGCACTTCAGTTTGCTGCCTGCTCGTGTCCCGCCACATCGAAATCAGGTCAATCGAATGCGCGGATCTAGGATCCGATAGCTGATGTCTGCAAAGAGGTTGCTGAAGGTATATGCCACCGCAATGAGGAGAGCACAGGCCTGTAACAGAGGACCGTCACGGGTCTGGATTGAATTTAACAACAGCTGACCCAGGCCTGGATAAGCAAAGACGTTCTCGACGATGATGAGACCCCCCAGGAGCCATCCGACGGTGGTTGCGACGACAGTAATCGTGGGCAGCATCGCGTTGGGAACGGCGTGCCGGAATATGACCCTCTTTCTCGAGAGTCCCTTCAGGATCGCCGACCGCACATAGTGGCTGTCCATCGTCTCGATCACGCTGGCTCGCGTCATACGCATGATGTATGCAAAGAGCGCGATGGTCAGGGTGAGGGTTGGCAATATCAGGATTTCGGGCTTCGTCAGCGGCGTCTCGCCGCGGGGTATGGCGCTGGTAGTCGGCAGCCAGCCAAGCTTTAACGCGACGATGATGGTGAGGAACAGCCCGGTCACGAACTCGGGCAGTGAAATACCGATCATTCCGATCAGGCTCACGGCGCGGTCGCCCTTGCTGTTGGGACGCACCCCGGCCCATATGCCCACCAGCACTGCTGTTGGGACCGCAATCAGCAACGCAGATACAGCAAGATATATTGAAGGTAAAAGACGATGACCCACAATGCCTGTTATTGGCTGTCGCTGTACCAAGGAGGTGCCCAGGTCGCCTTGCACTGCGCCCCAGATCCAACGTCCATATCGCTCAGGGGCGGAGCGATCTAATCCCAGCTCTTCGCGCAGGTGCTTGATGTTCTGCTCCGTGCCGTACTGCCCCATCAATCTTTCCGCGGCATCACTCGGCAGGGCCTCCGAAACCGCGAAAATGACCGCCGAGACCACCAAGAGGGTGACCACGATCAAAGCGAAGCGCAGCGTCAGAAAGCGAACCATGTGTCCGGCACCGTCTCAGAAGCGTTTGGGACCAATCGTGTTCAGCTGTCTGTGGGCACCGCGATTCGCATCGTAGTGCGGGCATGACGTGCGTACAGCGTCTGAAACTGATCAAGTTCGTTGTACGTCGGGGTCTTTCGTGAGTTGGAGACCTGATGCCGGTTGAATTCTCAAGTACCGCCAGCTGGCCGAGGCGCTGACTGCTTGTCTGCACACCTTCCTGGCTGCGGACTCCTAGTCCTTCTCCACCCGACCCGGACCAGGACGGACGACGGCCGAGACGGCCGCTCGGTTCGTTCGAACCGCATGGGTGCGAGGCGTACGCTGGCCTTGCGCTCTTCGTACGTTGAGCGCTGAGTCAGGTTCGAATGCCAACGTTCTTGTCGATCGTGTTCTTTGGGTCTCTCGTCGGTGGGCTCGGCGCACTCGCTGCGGCCATCGTGTTCCCGGAGCGACGCGTGAGCGCTCTCTATGTGTCGACGGCGTTGCTGGTCGTGGTGGGCTGGCTCTCGATCCTCTCCATCGGGATCTTCATCCTCATAGTGCCGTTCTGCACAGGTCTCGCTGCCGCCTCACTGAGCCGCCGGCGACGCCGCCACACCGAGAGCCCGCAGTAGCGCCCCTGACGAGTTCACCTCGTTTCGTTCCCCCACGCGCCCGCCCCTCGCGATTTCATCTCGGCGTGCACGTGGCACTTGCGTGCTGGTCGCGCGAGCCCGGGCAGCTCAACGCATGGTTGACGCTGCGCTGGAGGCGAAAGCACTGTCAGGCCTCGTCGAGCTGAACCACCCAGCAGACAGCCAAGCACTAAGAGCGTTAGCGGGTTGGGCGGTTGTGGGGTTGCCAGCGGTTGCGGTGGTCGATGAGTTTGATGGTGATGATCAAGGCGACGGCGAGGGCGAGTTGGGCGAGGCGGTGCTCGGGTTTGCGGTCGGTGTTTCGTCGCAGTTGGCCGTAGTTGGACAGCCATGAGTTGGTTCGCTCGACGCGCCAGCGCAGCCCCAGCGGCGCTGTGACCGGTTCTGCGGGGCCGTCGTGGCCGGGTCTGCGTTTGGGGGGCCGCACCAGATCGCAGATGCCCGCCGCGGCGGCTGACCGGTCGACGCGGGCGCCCCAGTAGCCGCGGTCGAGGTGCAAGGTCTCGGTGTCGTGATGCAGCCCCCGCCGTTCGATCTCGGCCACGGTCGGGCCGAACAGCATGATGTCGTTGCGGTTCGCGCCCGCGGCGGCCCACCCGACCGGGATCCCCGCCCCGTCGATCGCGATCGACCACTTCCAGCCGAGTTTTCGCCTGTCCACGGGGCTTTTGCCGGTCCCTTCCCCACCGCAGGGAGCTTTGTGGGTGGACCCGTCGATGCACACGTCATCGAGGTCGAGACCCACGATCCGGTCATAGGCGGCGATCGCTTCGGCCGCGATCCGCTCGAACACGCCCGCAGCGACCCACTCGTCGCGGCGCGACCGCAGCGTCGTGTCAGACACCTGCCATCCCAGCAGCGCCTCCGCGCACTGCCACGAGCAGCCCGTGGCCAGCCGCACCAGGATCCCCCAAAAGCACAGCCGGTCCGGTATCCGGGGCCGATGCCCCCTGCCAGGGCCGCCCACCGGCCGCACAGGCAGCATCGGCTCCACCGCCGCCCAGATCACATCCACCACCTCAGGCTCCAAAGCGCGCATGATGAAACCGGCCTCCACGGGTTGTCTTGTTCGGACAACCCGACCAATACACCGGGGAACCAGCCAACCCGTGGATGGCCAATCCGCGCGGCCTCTAAGCCTGAATCCACCGGTGTGGTGGGTGTGTGGGGGTTGCCGCGTCCGCGAAAAAGGCCTCCTGATCTGCGACGATTGTGATGTCGAAAGCCACATTCGTCTCAAAAACAGGAGGCACTTTTTGTGTCTGGATCATCGCGCAGGCTGGACCGGTTCGCAACGACGTTCGATCATGAGGGCCTGGTGGCCAACGCGGGCCTGATCCTGGCGGGAACGCTGATGGACCGTCTGGGTCTGTTGGGGCTGATCGAGCGGTGGGTGCGCACCGGTTCCGCGAACCCAGGCCCGAAGATCTGCACGGTGGTCGCCGCGATGCTCGCTGGCGGCACTCACATCGATCATGTCGAGATGCTGCGCGCCGGGCGCACCGGGAGGGTGCTGGGGTTCCGCCCGATGGCGCCGTCCACGGTGGGGTCGTTCTTGCGGACGTTCACGTTCGGTCACGTCCGCCAGCTCGAAGCGGTGCTGTCGCGCACGCTCGCTCGCGCATGGCAGTTGGGAGCAGGCCCGGGCCGTGCGCCGCTGACGGTCGATGTGGACTCCACGGTCTGCGAGGTCCACGGCAAACAAAAACAGGGCGCCGCGTACGGCTACACCAGCGTGCTCGGCTATCACCCGCTGCTCGCTGCACGCGCCGACACCCGCGAGGTGCTCGGCGCACGCATGCGCAAAGGCTCCGCGGGGTCGTCGCGAGGCGTGGCGCGCTTCGTCGACGAGCTCGTCGCGAACCTGCGACGCGCCGGGGCGACCGGGCCGACCACGGTGCGCGCCGACTCGGGATTCTGGTCATGGAAACTGATCGACCGTCTCGACGCCCACGACATCAAATGGTCGATCACCGTCGCCCTCAGATCCTCTGTGCGCACAGCGATCCAAGCGATCAGCGACGACGCGTGGGCCGACATCGACTACACCAAAGACGGCCACGCCCAAGTCGCCGAGACGACCTATGCCACCGGCCGCGGCAAAGCCAAGCGCACCGTTCGTCTCGTGGTGCGCCGCACCCGCCTCACCAACAGCGCACAGCGACGGCTGTGGCCCGACTGGCGACACCACGCATTCAACGCCAACACCGAACACGACACCGCCGCCGCGGATGAGTTCCACCGCGGCCACGCCGTGGTCGAGCTCGCCATCCGCGACCTCAAAGAAGGCACCGGGCTCGAACACGTCCCCTCAGGCCACTACGGCGCGAACTGCGCACCGCTCGCCTGCGCAGCGCTCGCCCACAACATCGGCCACTGGACCGACACGCTCGCCGGCGCGCCGGCGGCCACGAACCGCTCGCGCCGCACCCGACTCGTCGCACTCGCCGCCGTGCTGGTCAACCGCTCGGGCACACCCACCCTGCGATACCCCGCCCGCTGGCCCTGGGCACCACAATTCACAGCCACGCTCAGCGCTCTCAGGGCTCTGCCCGGACCCTCCGGCTAAACGGCACAGCCCGGAACTGACGCCCCCACACAAACCCAGCGTCGACAACCCCAAACCACACCCGCACCCCTAGCCGAACACGCCCAAACACACCAAACCACACCCCCAACAACCCGACGCGACCCCAACCCGCCACCGGCCCGCGAAACCCGCGCTCACCAACAACCAATCGGTGGATTCAGGCTAAAGGAACGGTTCGGCTGGCCGATGAAGCCACGGTTGGGGCCCGAGAGGACGTGGCAGCCCGCGTTGCCGATGGCCCGCCACGCGTAGTACAGCTGCTCAGGATTGTGTCGGCCCGGTTTCGACGATGGCGGTCACTGTCTTGCGGCCGAGTCCTGACACCTCGGCCAGATGCCGGAGTGATGCGCCGGCACGGTGGGCAACACGGATCATGTCGTCGCGAATCGCTGCTTCTTTGTCCGCACGCTCGGCGCTGAGGCCGACGACCGCCAAGGCGGCTGCAATCTCGCCGTCGAGGCCGCTGCGGTACTTGTCCATCGCAGCCTGAGCCGCCGACACGTCGACTTCGCTGTAGCTCATTGCAACTCCCTCAGGCCTGTGGCGAGCTTGTCACGTATCGCCATCAGTGTCGCTACCCGAGGCGACAGGTCGCCGACTGCCTCGGCGTCGTTGAGATGAGCCAGAACCATGCCCAGCAGTTCGAGGGCTTCCACCCGCTCCAGCTCCATGCCTACCATTGGTCCAAATGTAGCCGTTCATGGCTCGAAATGGACCACTTAGAATCGTTATCAAGGCGCGAGCAGTCACCCGGCACGCTGATCAGACAAGGGCGAGCCAGGTGACGCAGTAGACGTCGTCGGGGGTGATCTCGGGGAGCGGTTCGGGCGGGACGAAGGGCTGCAGGCCGAGGTCGCGGATGACCCGGACGATCGCTTCGGCTTGTTGGGCGGGGTTCTCGGAGCTGTTGAGCGCTGCTTGGAAGGTTCGGATGGTGCGTTCGGGGTAGGGCGCCTGGATGGTGTCGATGTTCCGGTCGATACGTCCGTGGCGTCCCAGGGTCAGCTTGGCGCGTCGCGGTCCATATGGCTAAGGCGGACTTTGATCGCTGCCCAGAGGGTCTCGGCGTATTCGCGAAAATCCTGATATGTCGCTAGCACGGGGTCGCCGTCGTGCAGGATCGAATCGATGTCCCACAGGTAGGTCGGGGGAGCCAACCTTTGTGGACCCCATTCGTCGAGCATCGACTCGACGAGGCCGAGAGCTGAGGTGTACCGGCCGAGCGACGCCAGTGCGAGCACACGGTTGAGGTTGGCGAGATCGGCATCGCCGCGCCCGGAAGCCACTGCCCGTTCGAGCACGTCGAGAGCGGCCTTCGGCTCGTCGGGCAAAAGGCAGAATCCGAGGTTGTTGAGCGCAATTTGGCTGTCGGGCTCAAGGTGGAGAGTGGCTTCGAAGAGCGCCACTGCTTCGCGTCGTCGACCTTCGGTGATGAAGCTGGCAGCGCTGCCGACGAGTCGTGCTGAAAGCTGGGAATAGGGCGGTGGTTCGGCGGCGAGCCGGTCAGCCATAAGCAGGGCGAGGTCGTTCTCGGAAACTGCGCGCACCTCCATGTCTTCCGCTGAACACGGCGCTGGGTGTTGACCGTGCAAGTAGAGCCATTCTCGGCGCAAGGACGGGACAGACCACTCCCAAAGAAACGTTCTCGTGAAGCGTTCGACGATCCATGTTCCATCATCATCGGAGTGTGGGTCGGGAAGCGCGAGCGGTCGTGAGAAGCGCTCCGGAGCCGGCGGCATCCAGTCCAGGAGTTCCTCGAGGCTGCAGGCGAGTGACCATTTGATGATTGCTCCGTAGAGATCTCCCAACCATGCTCCATCGGAGCGGAATGGCCCGGAATCTGAATCATCTGTGCCGAATTGCTCGGCTACCGCTGCCCATCCACCTGTGTGATCGAACGATTCAGGCTCGTCACGTCTGTGGAGAGACCCGAGGAGGTGCGCAAACGCGCTTCCTGCGACAGCGAGACGAACATGGGGCAAGAGGTGCTCATCAGGGTCGAGGCCTCTCAGTTCCGCGCAACGGATGAGCTCGTAGATCCGGTCCTTGCGTTCTGCGGCTTGGTCGTTGTCTGCCGGCGGCGGTTCACACGATTCCTCGAGGATCCCCCGCAGAATCGCAGCGAGGCGCCAGCGAGACGGAGGCTTCGTCGACTGATCGTGGAGGTACACCTCACGCGAGTCGTACGCCTTGAGGTGTTTCTGGGCATTCCTTCGAGGGCGAGGCCGCCGAACCCTGATTGCCGTCAGGCCATCACCGAGAGGGAATTCTTCGGTCGGTCCCGGAGCACCGTGTCGAGCCAGCAGGTCCATGCATTCCTCACCGCAGCCCCTCAGATCCGGCGAGATGTCGATCGAAGATGGGCAGTCAGCCGTGAGTTTGGGATGTTCGCATCGCTCGCTGTAGTCGCGTAGCGCGCGCAGGAATATCTCGCGCTCCTGCGGGTCGGTAGGCAAGTCGTCGGCCATTAGCGGTAAGCGTCCTTGCGCGCTCTGATTGTCAGCACGACGATGCTGCCCTCGTTCGCCGCATAGATGATGCGGTGGCTTCGACCCAGTCGCGCTGCCCGCTTGCCCTGAAGCGATCCCTTCAGCTTGTGCCCGATAGCGGGGTCGTCATCAAGACGGCCGATGATCTCGCGTGCCTTTTGCGCAAGCCTCGGTGGCAGCTGTGCAAGATCCTTCGATGCGCGACGCGTGAGCCCTGGCATTGATCTTCGCTCAGTCCAGTTCTTCGAGCGGGATTACGTCGCCGGATGCCAACTGTTCCTCGGCCTCGGAGATGGCGGCCATGGAGTCCGCGTCAGAGAGGATGTTGAGAGTCTCGATCAGCGCCTCGTATTCGTCGTGGCCGATAATCACCGCCGCAGCACGACCGTGCTTGGTGATGATGAAGTCAGCGCCGGTGGTCGCGGCTTCGTCCACGATCTCGCTCAGCCGGTTCCGAACTTCGCTCAGCGGCGCTGACACTCGGTTGCGGATTTCTGCGGGGTGCTCTGTCATGGCCGTATTGTACAGAAGTTAAGGCAGATTGCTAGCGCGTTATCGGTCGGCGGTCGCCAGGTATGGGACGCGTGTATTGCCAGAAGCGCATTGCCTCGGCAACTCCAGGCTTTGGCAACGACAGCTCGAGGATGCGATCCATCGTCTGGTCCGGTCGGTTTTTCGCTTCATCCATGACAGTGCCTCACGTTGATTTGGACACTACTGAGCAGCCGCGGAACCCCTCGGTTGATTTTCTGTGCCCCGGCCGGCGGCGATCGTCGCTCCAGGCTCTGCTGCCGCCTGCGGTGCGTCGCCGAAGGAGGCGGCTCAGCAGTCGCCGTAGCGAGTGACTGGACTTGCTCGTCGGGCCTCGGCTCCTATCGGGAGGATGGAGCTCTCAAGTTCTTGGCCTCCGTGCTTGTCGCACTAGATGGTTAGTTCCAAGGTTTTAGTGGTCGTATGCGGTGAGTGAGCGTGCTGGTCGGCTGTGTCGGTAGGTGTCGTTGTGCCAGATGGCGGCGGTGAGGGCGAGGAGCCGTGTCGCGATGCGCACGGCGACGCCGGCGCGGGTGCGGCCTTTGTGGCGTTCGAGGGTGAGTTGGCCTTTGAGGGTCCAGTTGATCGATTCGATGATCTGGCGCAGGGGCCGCAGGAACTTTGCGCGGGGCCGCGGGGCCTCGGTTCGGGTGGCGGGGCGCAGCACGGTGATGCCGTCGTCGTTGAGGTCGGCTTCGAACGCAGCGCTTCGGTAGCGGTTGTCGGCGATGAGGGTCTGGCCCGGCCGGGCGATGCGGGCCGCGTCGATCATGTCGGCGCAGACTTCGCGTTCGTCGGCTTTCGCGTCGGCGAGAGCGAACGCGACCGGCAGACCTGAGGGTGTGGCGACAAGGTGCAGCCGCAAGCCCCAGAACCAGCGGGAATGCGACGCGCACCAGCCGTATTGGGCCCATCCCGCGAGGCCGGAGCGCTTTTGGGTCTCGCGGCTTCGGCCGCACTCGACCGGGGTGGAGTCCACCAGCCACACGTCGTCGTGCCACGACTCGCACTCGCGTGCGAGACATCCCATGACCCGAGCGATCATGTCGGCGCTGCGCCGCAGCCGCTTGTTGTACCCGTCGCGGTTCGCCAGATACGCGAACCACGGCCGCAGATGCGCGTGGGCGTAGCGCATGAACTGCGACTCGTTGTCGAAGCCCAGCAGCGCAGAGAACACCGCCAAGGTGACCAGCTCCGCGTCGGTCAGCTTCGGGGCGAACCCCACCACAGGCCGCTGCGGCGCCAACCCAGGGTTCTGTGCCAACAGGTCATCGATCCTCACATACAGTGCGGCCGCGAGGGTGTCCAAGTCCGGGCCCATGCTGAGAACCTCCAAGATCGAAGCGTGAATACACACCCCGAGCTTGGACACCCTCACCCCACAACCGGTGGACCCCACCCCTAGGAACTAACCATCTAGAACCCATGGGCAACGAGGGGCAGTTCATGTCGCAGGCGTCCTCAGTCGAAGAGGTCATTCAACGACCCGCTCCGCAGGTGTGGGAGGCCCTCACCGATTGGCCGAACGCCCACCGGTGGATGCCCGGAATCGAATCGATGACGGCCGAGGGAGAAACCGCCGAAGGGACGAAGCTGACATTGCGCGCTCGCGGCGCAGACCGCTCAAGCACCATCGCCCAATGTGACCTCGGTCGGTCGATTGTGCTGCGTTCGGCCCAGGGCGGCGTGACGGCGGACTACACCTACGAAGTCCACGAGTTCGACGAGGACTCGGCTCGAGTCACACTGGTCGCCAACTGTCAGATCACGGGACTGTGGTGGAGCTTGGTCTCGCCCCTGCTTCGCGTCGCTGTGCGACTCTCCGACGGCAAACAGCTCAGACTCCTGAAGGCCATGGTCGAGGGAGGCTGACGGATCGGTCGTTCACTGCGCGGAAGTTCGACCTCGAAGCACCCCGTCGAGATCCTCGGACCTCTCAACGACGTGTTCGCCGACCCTCAATGCGCAGGCGCACTCTCGCCGGTGTTCGTGGGCCGACTACCCGAGCGTCGCATCAACGATGTCAACACTGCGTCGCGCTACCGCATCGAGAAGGCGGGTGGGTGCGCCGGATGATCGCACAGCAGGCGGCAGTTCGTCGATTTCGGCCAAGAGATGAGCGGGTGCCTCGCGGGCGATGCGAATGACTTCGGCAACGGCCCACTCGGGATCGGCCCCGATTTCGCGCGCCATGGCACGCCAGTCGTCTGTGCGAGCACCCACACCCACGTCGTATCCGCCTCCCAGAGCCATGGCGAGGTGGACGTCACGGGCGGGAACGTCGATGTATGGCAGCCACGAAGCGACGTCGTACAAGGGCGCCAGCCGGCAGGCACCGCCAGGAAGATGCAGGAGAGCGTGGTTCTTGCCATGGGCATCATTGGCGACGATGACCCAGCAGTAGACGAGCCGTTTGAACAACGCAATTGTGTCGGCGGCGACGTTGCTGCTGTGCGAGCGAAGCAATCCAGCGATGTCTTGCGTCGACGGCCCGCCGTCGCGCTGGAATCGCAGAGCGGCGGGAAGTCCGAACGCCTGGCACATGTCCTCCTGGTGAATGCGCTCGAGAGCTGCGATTCCTGATACCGGGCGGGCACGGTCAAAACGCTGCACGATGAGCGTCTCGAGCCCGCCGATCAACCCGACTTCGGCTTCGGAGACCCTTTCGAGAGCCGATGGGCGGTCCACAGCGTCGGTTGCCCCGTCGGGCTCGAATTGGACAGCGCCAGCACACTCGGTACCAATCGGCGTGCTGAGCAGATTGAACGGATCGATTGAGGCTGCCCCGACGAGCAGGCGCCACTGCTCGCGGTCTGCGGGCAGATCTGGTAGCAGGCCATCCAGCCAGGTCTCGATGAGGGGGGCCGACATGGGGTTGGGTGCGCAACGGCAACGACAGCGACACTGGGACCGCATCGGGTTGAGCGAGGTAGTCGGCGCCGTAGGTCAGCCGGGTGCCTCCGGGATCTCGCGAGATCCTTGCGGCTGGAATGCCGCCGATGCGCACGAGCAGCGGCGGCGGCGTCATTCGAACGGCGCCAGTGCGTCTAGGTAAGTGAGGCGATCGGGGGTCTGTTTCGCGAACGACGAGGTCGCATTCGAGTGCAATACAGATCTTGATGAGGCCGTCAACCTGCATGGTCAGTTTGCCTGCCTCGGCGTCGCACACCAGCTTGCGCGACACGCCGGCCTCGGTCGCCAGCGCCTGCTGTGTCATTCCCAGGTGGCGCCGGCGGTCGGCGACCACGTTGGCCAGCGACCCCGGCGTGCGAACAATGAAGGCTGCCAACGGCTTCATTCGGACAAGCGTGCTGGAATGTCACCGTTCGCATACATTCTTGCAGACGTCACCGCACGCACACAATCGGGCATGTGTTACTGAACGCACACACCGCCAAGAGCGTCTGACCGACATTCCCCAACCCGGCACCAGCCACCGCCATGGGCGATGTCACCGACGGAGGCTGGATGCAATAGCCCGAAAACGCGGCGCAGTACTGTGGTCGGGTGACGTCACAGACCGAAACGGCCACTGTTGCCGAACTCAAGAATCTCCTCGCCGATCCAGCGTGCCGCATCAAGCTCCATGACTTCATCAGCGACGAGACAACGCAAACCATCAACGACGTAGTCGACACTCAGTGCGAGGGGCATGACGAGTGCCTGCAGGCCTACGAGAGTGCCTCCGCAGGTCTGCTCAAGCTGCTGGTCACCGGCTCGTATTTCTCCAACAGCGCCGACCACGACAGGGCATGGGCACACGCGATCCGTTTGCTCGCCAATCGGATGCCGTACACGAACTCGGCCCACGAGTCGGTCATCAATTTGCAGCACCACGTCACGCTGCTGGCCATTTACGCAGTCGCCTTCGGTGCCGCTGCGGCCGACCGCATTGACCCGATCGCTCGAATCATCGGCACGGTGCGAGCTGAGGAGGATGACCGGCCGGGGCGAATCACGTACTTGGTCAACTGTGATCGGCTGAAGAAGCCGGACGAAGCTCCGATTCAGGCATCGCACCGTCTGTGGGTGGTACTGCGTTCGGTCACAGAGGAGTTCATCCCGAGCACCCAGGAAGATGCCGTATTCGATTCCGTGCTCGATGAAGTCGAGTACTTGATCGGTGTGACCCACGGCCGAACCACAGCTGAAGGAAACGGCCCCGTGGGGTTTGGGGCGATTCAGATGCAACTACCCCGCACCCCGCCTGATCGTCTCGTGCGGCGCCACCTGGACACCCTGATCGCGCATGGCGCTTTCGAAAGCGTCGAGCAGTTCTATCTCTGCCGCGACCGATACAACAAGGCGTACGCAGAGGCAGCTCCATCCTGAAGCCGGTGCGCGAGAGCGCATTCGTTCACTTGCCAGCTGAACCCGGTGGGCATCTGGGGGTTTGAGCCGATTGGCGTGCGCATCAGCCAGCCCGGCACTGCGGATCAGGCGGCTACCCGTCGGCGTCGGCCTCCGTCACCTTGTAGCCCGAACGGCGGATTCCCACCCGGGCGGAGTCGCCCTCTGACTGAAGCAGGCATTCCACTCATCACCGACTTCTTTGCCATGCATTTCCCGCGTTTTATGGTCGCGAGCTTCGGTTACTTTCCGGACTCAGCACGCTGGTGGTTCTATCTCGGGCGTGCTCCTGGGTGGGAGACGCTCAGTTCCTCCGAGCACGCCTCCACTTGCTCCACGTACCACTTGCCTTGAGAAGTGATGCGCGCCCTCAGGAGTCCCCGTGGCGTCCCGTTGAGGTCGCGCAGCTCCTATTGCGGCTCTTCTCATCGAAGCTGGGACCTGGGTGATGTGAGGGTCCGCTGTTGAGGCGGGGGTCTCGCGGATTGTTGTGGCTCGTTGAACGGTCCAAGACTCGGGAGGCCCTTGGTGGTTGAAGTTGGTTCTGTGGTGTTGCTGGGCGCGGATCGCGTGGAGATCGCGCGGGTTCGCGTCGAGGGCGGCGAGATCGTGGTGTGGGTGCACACGCCCGACGCGCGGATGGTGTTGTGGGGTGCGTGCGGTGCGCGGGCGCGGTCCAAGGGCCGCTGGGAGGTGCGGCTGCGCGACGCGCCGGGCCCGGGCGGCGCCGGGTGCGAGGTGCGGTGGCGCAAGCGCATCTGGTGGTGCCCGAGGGTCGGGTGCGAGGTGCGGGCATGGATCGAGGAGTGCGGGCTGGCGGGTCCTCGGCGGGTGCTGGCCCGCCGGGCCGCGCAGTGGGCTGTGGGCCGTCTCGCGGCGGTGGAGGGCACCGTTGCGTCGGCGGCGCGTCGGCTGGGGGTCGCGTGGGCCGCGGTGTGGTCCTCGGTCGCCGACGACCCGAAACGGGTGGGTCCGGCGGCGCGGCCGGGGCTCGACGAGACCGTGACGGGCTCGGCTGGGCGGCTGCGCCGGCGCCGCTATGTGAGCGCCGCTGTCGATGCCGCGGCCGGGCAGGTGCTCGACGTCTTCGACGGCCGCGATGCCGCTGACGTGGGCAGACGGCTCGCGTCTGAGCCTCCGGAACGGCTCGCAGGCATCGAGGTCGTGTGCTGTGACCCCCACGAGGGCTACCGCAGCCGCATCACACGCGCACGCCGCGACACGCACCTGAGCGACAGCGTGAAGATCGCAGCCGACGCGTTCGGGATCGTGCGCCTCGCGAACCAGGCGCTCGACGGCGCCCGCCGACGCGTCCACAACGAGACCACCGGGCACCGAGGCCGCAAACGCGACCCGCTCTACCATGCTCGCAAGCTGCTGCTCACCGGCGCGGAACGGCTCGACGCCGCCGGGTGGGACAAGATGCTCGCCGCGCTCGACGCAGCCGACCCCGCAGACGAGATCCGCGAGTGCTGGGTCGCCAAAGAACACGTCCGCGACATCTTCCGCGCACACGACCCCCACGACGCCGCACCGCACCTCGACGAAGCCATCGACCGGTGCGAGCACCCCAGCGCCCCGCCCGAGCTCGCCACCCTGGCCCGCACGCTGCGCCGCCGGCACACCGAAATCGCAACCGCCGTGCGAACCCGCACCAGCAACGCCCGCACCGAAGCAGCCAACACACGAACCAACCACGCCAAACGATCAGCACGAGGCTTCCCCAACCTTGCCGACAACCGGCCCCGCATCCTGCTCGCCGCCGGCCCCAAGGCACGCCAAACTCAACCCGTCACACAAATCAGAACCCGACGTCCCAGCTTGGTTGCGTAGAGCCGGCAATGCACCTCGGTGTCGCTGCGGCTCAGTTCCACGAGAACGGTGCCCGGCCAGGGGGCGTACACACGGCTGATCCGCCGCGCGAGTTCCACAGAGACGTAGCCACCGTCCTCGGCGATTGCGGCGTTCGTGGAGAACCGCGGGTAGCAATCGGGGAACGGGGCCACATCGGCCACCGGTTGGGTGCCCGACTTCGTCTCGGTTTGGGTGCGCCCCGACTGCTGCACCTCGAAGAGCCGATCCACAATTCCGGGCAGCGCCGCGAAATCCTCGACGGATAGGTCGGATGCGACGACTGCCATCCCGTCGAGCGAACACGACGGGTGTGGCTCGGTCTTCCACTCGGAGATGTCGGCGACACCGAACTGCCGATCGACCAGCAGCAGATCCCCTGGACGGGCCGCGCCTACTTCGGCGGCACCGAAATCGTCGCCCTCGGAATTGCGAGGCCAACGCAGGGCTCCGCCGATCACCGGCTCCGCCCCGGTCTCGTCAACCTGCTCGTCGTTCGCGAACAGCAGCAGATGACCCATGCCGAAGCGGTCGATCCCCACAACGCATTCGTCGGCGATGTCGAGTTCGACGAACGCGGGGTCGAAGGCCTCGAAGTTGCCAACTGAGACCAGCTCAACCGTCGCGGTATCGGCCGCTGGGGCGTCATCGGACGACGCATCAGTGAATCACTCCGAGACATTCCTATAGATGTCAAGTGCGGGTTGTGAGGGTGGCGAGGTCGCCTCGCAGTGTGCGGTAGAGCTCTCGGGCGACGAAGCGTTTGAGGCGGCGGATGGCTTTTTTTGGTCTTGCCTTGGGCGAGGCGGCGCCCGAGGCTGCGCAGTGCTGGGTCGGCGGCCTGGGCGGGATCGGCGAGGCGGTCCGTGTCGGGCCGCAATCGAGCGCACACGGCGGCGGTGCCCTCGAGTGTCCGGCGGGTGTCGAGCTGCTCACGCAACGCAGCCGGAGCGGTGACGAGCAGATCGCCGATCTGGCACAACGCGGCGGCGCGGGCCTTGACGGCGCTGTTGCGGGTGACGCTGAGCTGGCGGATCGCCTCGACGATGCCGGTGGTGTCGGTGGCGGCTGCGGTCGCTTCGCCCGAGAGCACCTTGCGCGCAGCGGCCTCAGCGTCGATGGTGTCGTTCTTGCCGCGACGCGAGCGCAGATGAGGGTGCGGCTGGTTGAGCTCGATCACCCCGCAGTCCTGATCGATCAGCGACCGGGTCAGGGCCGCACCGAAAGACCCGGTCGACTCCACACCGACCGCGGCGATCGCGCCGAACGACGCGAGCCAGGCGTGGGCCGAGCGGTAGCCCGCACCCGTCGCCGGGAACGACTCTGTGCCCAGTACTCGGCCGAGCGGGTCGAGTGCGGCCACGACATGGAAATCGGTGTGGCCCGCAATCCCGCCGATCACCGCCTGTTGTGAGTCTGGCATGCTGATGTCGGCCATCTCGGAGCGGCTCGCGTGCCGGGACGGGACGGACAAAATAGTGATGGCATCTGTGGGCGCAGGTTCCTATGAGGTCACGTCGCTCGTTCCGGACCGGCCGCAGCTGGCAAGTCCAAGGAGCCGGCCGACAACATCGACGCGTCCCGGGCAAGGTACCCGCAAAACACGGGGCCGGTTTCGCGCCAAGCCAGACATCGACGGCCCGCTCCCCGCGCACATCTTCACTGTTTCGTGGAGGCTCTGTTCCTTGAGAGGATGGAGCAATGCCAGGAAATGGGAGATATCCAGCCGAGCTGCGTGAGCGTGCGGTGCGGATGGTGTTGGACAATGAGCGCCTGTACGGGTCGCAGTGGGAGGCGATCTGCTCAGTCGTGGAGACGCTGGGGCCGACGCCGGACCCGACACATAGTTGGCGAGGTCGGCCATGAGGGACGGGACCAAGTCGTGCGGCGGTGCCACATACATCGCCCCATCGGGTGCTCTCTGCTGGCCCCCGACCCACACGGGTCCCCGTCAACGACTCGGGGGCTGTATGTGATCGAAGATGCGCTCGAGTATCTCGATGCCATTGTCGCCGCATGGCATGAGAGCGTCAGAGGTCGGTGCGGTGAGCTGTCTTCCCACCGTGAAGCTCCTGTTGCTAGATCATGGTTTCTCGAGCGAGTGTTGAGAGATTGCTGATTACCGCGTCGAGATAGCCAGGATCTTTCCGCTGTGGGTCGTGCACCGCGCTCAGCTGGAGAGTCAGAGCCGCGCCAGCGTGGGTGATGAGGGGGACTGCGCCCAGGTCCATGCCACGGAGACCGACAGATGACGGGAGAATCGCCAATCCTTCGCCGGCGGCGGCCATGGCGAGCGCAGCGTCTGGAGCTGAGGTCTCGAATGCGATTTCGGGGCTGAGATTCTCGATGCGACAGGCTGAATCGAAGAGAAGTCTGCTCCCAAACGTCTCGTTGAGAGCCAGAATAGGGAAGGTACACGCTTGTTGAATTGTCATTGCATTTGGCCCCGAAGAAGGCGAAGACCTCGATTGACGTCTGATGGCTATGAGGGTGAGATCGACGAGAGGATGCTGCACAAGTCGCGGTGACGGCCCTATGAATGCGACGCCGAGTCGGATCTCATGCGCCTCGATGAGCTCGGCGACCTTCGCTCCTCCGGCCTCGACCACTTTGCACTCCACGTTCGGAAAGTCCTTTCGGAAGGTCTGCAAGAACGGAGCGATGAGCCGTTCGATCGTCCACGGGGTTGCACCGATACTGAACTTCCCGAGTCGCCCCCCACGCAGTTGCCTGGCGGTTTCAAACAATGAACTCTCGCTCTGCACAAAATCCGTACAGTGTCTCCGCAGAGCTTCACCAGCCTCAGAGAGCCTGATCCCACGACCGACCCGGTCAAACAGAGCGATTCCAAGTTCGGTCTCGATCCGTTGGACCTGGCGAGACAAGGCGGATTGGGAGATGTTGAGATGTGTGGCCGCAACGGTCATGCTCCCAGTTCTGGCAATCTCGAGGACGGCTTTGACGTACCGTGCATCCATCGATGCATTATACGCAAGCCCAAGGACGACTCGCGTGCTAATCTTGCATCATCAGCGGCTTCGGCCCGTGGGAAGAGAGCGCGATGGCACCATCAGGGGCGGCACCGGCCGTCTCCGGATCGGTAGGAGCTTGGCTAGGCCCTCAAGCCCAAGGGTCTGCTCGGGCCACCGTCTTGATGCGAGGTGCCGCGTCACCAAGCAGCTTGAGGACCATACGCGGGACCGTCGATCGCATGCCGAACATGGACCAATAGAGGGATGGTGGGTACAGACAGATGAAGAAGGATGAGATTGCTCTCGTATTGATGGATCTCCAGAACGACGTTGTTCATCCGGAAGGTCTCTTCGGAAAGTCGGGACTTGCAGATGTCGTCAGAGAGAGGAGCGTCCTCGAGAACTCCCATGCGGTTCTCGAGCGAGCCAGGCAGCTTCGGATGCTAGTGGTCCATGTAGCTCACCAGTATCGAGCAGGTCACCCCGAGGTAGGCCAGGGAATGGCAATCTTCGACTCAATCAAGACAGCAGACGCAATGACCGAAGGCAGTTGGGGTGCCGAGCCCCACGAAATGGTTGCACCGATCGAGAACGAAATCGTTGTACCCAAACGCCGAGTCAGTTCCTTCTATCAGTCAGACCTTGACCTCGTTCTTCGACTTGCCGGAATCAAGACAATTGTCTCGGCCGGTGTTGCCACGAACATGGTGGTCGAGGCAACAGTGCGAGATGCCGCCGACAGGGGTTTCGCAAATATCGTACTTGAGGACTGCTGCGCGAGTTTCGATGCTGAGGACAACGAGTTCTCGCTCAAGAATATCATCCCCAAATTCGGACGAGTGATAACAACACTAGAGTTTCTCGATGAGTTCACAGGAAGAAGTTAGAGAAGATGGTAAAACAGCCCAGAATCAACGTGCCCGATTTCAGTGACAAAAAGGTTGCTGACACCGTCCTTGAACAGCTAGATGCGCCTCATATGTCTCGGCGCGATCTACTGAAGCTTGCATCCGCAGGTGTTGTTGCTGCGGCTGGTTGGCCGCTACTCAGCGCCTGCGCTGGGGCGACCACTGGAGGGAGCACAACTACAACGGCTACAACGGCGGCTGGCAGCCCGTCGACCACCGCAATCGTTGCGCCGAAGAGTGGGCAAGTCGCCAACATCATTCGGGTTGAGCAGGCCTACTTCCTCGATCAGGACGATGGGGCTAAGAAGGCCGCCAAGATCCTCGGCCTTGACTACGCGGCAACTTCGTCAAATCAGGATGTGCTTCAGCATATCAGCCTGGTGGAGCAGTTTGTAGCGGGCGGTGCAAAGATGATTATCCAGGGCAATGTTGATGGTTCAGACCTTCGGCCAATCATCGAAGCAGTTACCGCGAACGAGGCGTACCTTGCAAACATGTTCGTAACTGATCCGTGGTTCACGCCATTTGACGCAGGCGAGTACTACGTGTGGTATCTCGACTTGTTCGAGTCGGAGAATCTTGCGCGGACAACCAGGATAGTGCTTGATGCGATTGGCGGAGAGGGTACGGCAATATACGTTGAGGGCCTTACTGGCGCCTCAGTGGCAACCACGCGGAAAGCCACGACCCTGAACGTCCTGGAGAATGAGTTCCCCAACGTTAAACTCTTGGCCAGCCAAGACGGAAAGTGGAATCCGGTCGATGCGCAGAAGGCCGTTGAGGACATGGTCGCTGCGGTCGGCATGCCTGACGTTATCCTGTGCGACAACGACGGCGAGGCAGCAGGCGCTGTCGCGGCGGTCGAAGGCCTCGGAATGACGCCCGGGGTTGATGTCCTTATCTCCGGCCAGGATGGCAATCGAGACGTCCTTGACATGATAGAAGACGGACGTGTCTATGTGACTGGATTCCACTCACCAGCCTATTTCGGAGTGGCACCGGTTGTGAGATGCTTCGACGCTCTAAACGGGGTGAAGCTTTCAGCACCCGAAAGGCAGATGGGAGTAGCCGGGGCCATCCCCGTACTTCAGGACAATGTAGCCCAGGTCAAACGACGTTTCATTGAGACGGACAACCTCCCATTCGACCCAGTATTGATGTCTAAGGTTCACCATCCTGACGATTGGGACCCGATGCACGAACTCCGCGCTCTCGTCCTCGAAGATCACTGGGCACCGTTTGGCGAGGCAATCTTTGAAAAGCCCGACGGTTGGGGCCCGCCTGAGTACGTAAGAGCTCTGGAGGCTGGCGAGATGGAACAAGTAACCCAGATGTATGCCGATCACTACCAGATTAAGATGGATGACTTCAACTACAAAGGTGTCCCGGTTCCAGAATAAGTTCTCCCGAGGAGAGGACGCCGGTCAATTCCCGTCTTGCCGTAAGGCAGAGCACAGAAAGGTTGGGCATCTGAGTGCCTGTGCTAGAAGCGCCGCTCCTAGAGGTCCGCGAACTCTGTAAGTCCTTTCGCGCAGTAGCCGCGTTGGATCATGTTTCGGTGCAATTCAACCGAGGGGAGATCGTAGGTATCGTCGGTGAGAATGGGGCCGGAAAGAGCACCCTACTCAACATACTGTCAGGGACAGAACGTCGGGACTCGGGCAAAATTCTGCTCAACGGCGACGGAGAGATAGCTCCGAGGAACTACCTAGAGGCCAACCGCCTCGGAATCTGGCGAGTCTTTCAAGATCCCGCAGTTATTCCAGGGATACCTGTCTATGAGAATCTCTTCTTAGGTCACGCAGACAAGTTCTCCCGACTTGGCTCTGTCTTGGACAAGCGAGCGATGGTTCGCGAGGCGAAACGCATTGTACATGAGATGCGGCTCGAGATTGATGTCACCCAACCCACATACCGGTACAATTTCGCAGTTCGGCAAGCCCTGGAGGTCGCCAAAGCATCGATGCTTTCCGAAGTCTTAGGCCTCGAGTCGAGCGTCGTCCTGTTTGACGAGCCCACCACAAGCCTGTCTCACGTCGAGGTTGAGGCCCTCTTGGCTCTTATGCGCGAACTACAACGGCGCGGATCATCTGTCGTCTTCGTATCCCATCGGCTGAGCGAGATTTTCTTGGTATGCAGTCGCCTATATGTAATGAAGGATGGAGTCCTAGCTGCCGAGGTCATGGCGGACGAGACGGAGCCGACTGAACTTCACGAGCTGATGGTCGGCAGGGTCAGAGAGAAGGACTATTACTTGGAGGGTGAGCAGGTCGAGGTGACCGGGAAGCCGGTCAGCGTCAGAGTCACTGATCTGAACCTGACCGGTGAGTTGTCGGACATTAGTTTCGAGGTCAGGCAGGGCGAGATATTGGGCCTTGGCGGAGTGATTGGCTCTGGAAAATCTGAACTTGGACGGGTACTGGCCGGACTGTCGAAACCGGATAGCGGGACAATTGAGATCAACGGCACTGGAGTAGTAAACAGGCTGAGCCCTTCGAAGGCTAAGGCCGCCGGGATTGGCTATGTGCCACCAGATCGCTCATTCGAGGGGATTATCGCGAATTTCTCCGTCGCATCGAATATTTCCCTGCCGAGCGGCGAAAGCGATCGATTGGGCTTCACCAATAGGCTCGGTGTATGGAACCTCGGCAGAGAACGACAAGTGGCACGAGACGCTGTCGAGAAATTCAGAATAAGGGGTACGCCTGGCGCCCTCGCGGCTACTATGAGCGGCGGAAATCAGCAGAAAATAGCTGTAGCGAAGTGGGTGCGTCGAGAACCCGTGGTCCTCATCCTCGACAATCCAACTCGGGGGGTCGATGTAGGCGCAAGGGCCGAGATTTACCGGATCATTCGAGATCTCGCCAGAAGTGGGGCGGCGATAATTCTGATTAGCGACGACCTGGTTGAGCTTGTAGGATTGAGTAACCGAATACTGGTGCTGAACTCGGGGACTATCGCCACAACGGTCGACGCGCCGCCGGATCAGAAACCAAGTGAACAAGAAATCGTTAGCCACATGATTGGTGCGCTCCAGTTCGCTGAAATGGGTGACCCTTGAGTACAGACGACGGTTATTCGACGCAGACGGATTCAGAGCCGCGCCGCGAACTAGCTGCTCGTGGCGGGCTCTCCTTCCAGTTATCGCCCGGCCTTAGGAATAAAATACTGCCATTTGTGTCACTACTTGTCCTCGTCATGTTCTTCGGCGTACTCGAACCCCGATTCTTGACTATCTCGAATTTTACGATTGTTGCGTCCCAAGCGGCTCCGTTATTGTTCATCACGTTGGGAGCCACGTTCGTTGTGCTAATGGGCGGCATCGACCTGTCAGTTGGATCGGCGGCAACGTTGGCGTCGGCGTTCGCTGCGGTGTTGGTGCGTGACTACAATATTGGGTATTTGGCTATGCCCGTCGCGATCGCCGTCGGCATCACGACAGGTCTCCTCAACGGCCTGATAACGACCTATTTTCGGCTTCCATCCTTTCTGGTGACGCTGGGTACTCTTTCGATCTTTGGCGGGCTTTCTTTACACCTGCTCCAAGGCCGCTCGGTCCCCGTTGGAAATCCGCCATTTAGACAACTAGCTATCGGCCAACTCATCCCCAATCTTCCAAATGCCGCGCTGTTCGCTCTAGCGTCATCTGCCGTACTAATCTTCGTTGGAAGCTGGACCAGATTTGGCCGGTACATAGCGGCTATAGGCGCGGGCGAGGCCGTGGCGACCGTAGCCGGAATTCGCGTTCGACGGTACAAGATCTACGCATTTACGGTCTCAGGTGCGTTTGCCGGCGTGGCTGGTGCATTCATCTTGGCGCGTCTTGGCTCAGGCTCACCTCAGGTTGGTGCGAACTTTCTCCTAGATAGCATTGCTGCCATCGTCGTTGGGGGAACAGCGCTAAGCGGAGGAGTCGGTGGGGTCCACAGGACGCTTCTGGGTGTCACGATAGTCAGCATTCTAAGCAACGGCCTGGGTATCATGGGCGTCAGTTCGTTTACTCGAATGATGATCGTCGGATTTGTGGTGATTTTGGCGGTCGCTACCACGATCGACCGCGAACGGATGATGAATGTTGTCAAGTAGATTTGGCCAGTTATTGCGGCCTGGCCACGTTCTGGGCGCGAGATAGACGGCGCAAGATTGTAACTGCCAGTGGGAGGTGTGCGAGAAGATCATGGCTAAACGAGCAGAACAAATTAGGGGCCCTTTTGATCCGCACGGGCAGCCTAACTTCGAAAGTCAGAATTCTGTCTACCTGGGAGTTTTTGCATGGAACCTTGCAGGCGGCGGAGCCCCGACGATCGCTGTGATGTCAGATCCAGAGAGGCGCCGTGACTATTGGAAATGGCCTGCCGCATCCCATTTGATCAAAGAGGCGGACCGAATCGGTTGTGAGTTCCAGGTGCCGTTCGGTCGTTGGCTCGGTCATGGCGGTATCACCGAGTACAACGAGAACACCCTCGACTTCCTCACCGTGGCGGCTGGACTCGCCCCGCTGACCTCGGACATCCTCCTGCCGTCGACAGCGCACATCGGGTATCAGCATCATCCGGTGCAGTTCGCCAAGTGGGGAGCGGCCATCGATCACATGTCCGATGGTCGATGGGGTCTCAACATCGTCGCCGGCTGGATTCGCGACGAAGTCGAGATGTTCGGCGAGACGTTCATGGACCACGATCTCCGGTACGACGTGTGTGACGAATTCGTCACGTTCATGAAGCACTGTTGGTACGCGGACGAGCCGTTCGACTTCGAGGGCGACTACTTCACCGGCAAGGAGATCTGGGTCACGCCAAAGCCCACACGTAAGCCCCGGCCGGTCCTCGTCAACGCCGGCTACTCGCCGGCCGGCGTGGATTTCGCTACGAAGCACTGCGATTGGCTCTTCGCAGCCAACCCGAGCGGGGATCCGCAAGACCTCGGTGATGTGGCCAACCGGGCCAAGGAGCAAGCGGAGAAGTACAACCGCCAGGTCCGAGTCATGAGTTTCTGCTACTGCATCTGGGAGGAGACCGACGAGAAGGCCGAGGCCCTTCTCGCCGAGCAGCAGGGAATGATGGACGAGCTGGCGACGAGCTGGCACCTGTACCGCGGGCTCGACCAGCCGGGCACCAAGACAGGTGCATCGTTCTCACTGCCACTCGGCGGCGAGACGGCGACGCTCAAGCAGGCCGTCGGCGCCGAGAACTTTGTCCGCTACGGACTCGGCATCGCCGGCCGTCAAATCGTCGGCGGCTACGACTCGGTCGCGGAGCACATCCGGATGCTCCACACCGACTACGGACAGGAGGGTCAGCTCTTCTGCTGGCTCGATCCACTGCGAGGGATCCACCAGCTGGAGGACCACATCATCCCCCGGCTTCGCAAGATGGGGCTACGCAAGTGACATCGGAAACGACAGAGGCGCATTCGCCCGAGGGCGCGGAGCAACCGGAAGAGGAGATCACCCAGACCGTCGCGCTCCAAACGCTGCAGCCGCAGCGAAAATTCCATCAGAAAGTGGCTATCACCCGAGGCCCCTTCGATCCAGGCGGTCAGCCCGACGTCGAGAGCCCGCATCGCCTCTTGGTGGGTCTCTGGGGCTGGAACGCGTCCTGCGGAACCGTGGCGTCGAGGGCGGTCCTCGAGGACCGCGACCGCTTCCGGGACTACTGGCAATGGCCCCGGGCCTCGGCGCTGGTGGAGTCGGCGGACCGCGCCGGTTTCGATTTCGAGCTCCCATTCGAGCGGCGCTTCGGATACGCCGGCGAGATCGGCTTCCACGAGGACAGCCTCGACTCATTGACGACCGCCCCGGCACTGGCCCAGGTGACCGAGAACCTGACGCTCTTCTCGTCGATCCACATGAGCGAGCATGCCCATCCGCTGCACATCGCCAGGTTCGGCGGCAACTTCGACCACGTGTCGAACGGACGCTGGGGCCTGAACATCGTTCCCGGTTGGAGTCGTCGTGATGCCGAGGTGATCGGCCTGGACACCGACTACAGCCTCCGGTACGAGATCGCCGACGAGTTCGTCACCTTGATGAAGCACTGGTGGTCCCTGACGACGCCGTTCGAGTTCGAAGGCGAATACTTCAAGTCCACCCGTGTCGGAATGGTCGGCCCCAGGCCGACGCGTCAACCGCGACCGATCTTGATCTGTGGCGATGCATCCGAAGGCGCCGTGGACTTCGCAGCGAAGCACTGCGATTGGCTCCTCTGCAACGCCCCCGAAGACGACTTGAGTCTGCTGGCCGAGCACGTCGAACGCACGAGGGTCTACGCCGCGCACAACTACGGCCGGCGACTCAAGATGCTCGTCCAGGTGTTCGTGACGATGGCAGAGACCGCGGAGTCGGCGCAGGCGGAGTACGACGAGCTTGTCGCGGCGATCGACTCGACTGCGGCAGACAACATCGTCAGGAGGCGTTGGAGCAGCCCGGAGAAGCGGAAGGACTTCTGGACACCGCCATCGCCGATCGGCTCGGCGATGGTTCGCTCGAGGAGCTCGTCGGTACGGCGAACTACCGAAAGCTGGCCATCGGGTTCGGCGGGATCCACCTCATGGGCAGCTTCGACGACGTCGCCGAGCAGTTGCGAGACCTCGCCGACGACCACATGCAGGACGCGGTTGCGTTGTCGTTCCTCGACCCCATGAAGGGAGTCCACGAGGTCGAAGACGAGCTCATGCCGCGGCTCAAGAAGATGGGCCTTCGCGCCTAGGCCGTTCCGAACGCAGATCGAAAGGAAAGACAACCATGAGTCGAGAATCGACATTGACCAAAACGGCAGTGAGAAAGAGGAACAAGTTCGTCAAGTCGATGCGCCTCGGGTTCTTCCATCCGACCGGGTGCCTCCACACCACGTCCCGACGTGTCGCCGACGCGAACCCCGACTGGCTCGACGTCGAGATGCACACGCGACTCGCGAGCCTCGTCGAGGAAGTTGGATTCGACTACATCTTCATGCTCGACTTCCCGATCCCGTACGGGCCGGAGAGCACGCGGGCCAAACACATGGATCCGCTGCTGCAGCCGATAATGCTCGCCCCGTACCTGTTCGCCGCGACGAAGCGCATCGGCGTGGTGACGACCATCTACACCACGACGTTCCTACCGGCGGCAATCGCCCGTATCGGAGCAAATCTGGACGTGCTCAGCGGTGGGCGCTGGGGGTGGAACGTCGTCACCGGTATCCCACCCAGAGGCGAGTACACCGGTGAGGTCTTCGGCGTGGACTTCCCGTCTCACCAGGACCGCTATGACGCAGCCGATGAGCTGATCACGATCGTCAAGGCGCTATGGACCACCGATGAGCCGATCGACTTCGAGGGGGAGTTCCATCGATCGAAGGGCAAGATCGTCGGTCCGAAGCCCTTGCAGGAGCCGTGGCCCCTGATCGTCCAGGCCGGCGGGTCACCGCGCGGTCGGGAGTTCGCGGCGAAACACACGGACTACAACTTCATGATCGCGATGGAGCCGGAGAAGGGCGCCGAGCTCCTCGCAGATACGCGGGCGCGGGCCGTGCAGCACGGACGGCAGGAGGACGACGTCGTCTCGCAGTTCGCCATCGTGATCTTCATGCGAGACACCGACGAAGAGGCGAGGGAGTTCTATCGGTCGGTCGTCGACTCACTCGATTGGGGCGCGGTCGCGGAGTACTACGACGCCGCGGCTGACCCGGGAGGCGTGAAGGAGACAGCCGACATGTATGCCGGACTCTCCAGGAAGGAGATCCTCGAGCACTGGGGAATCGGTCAGGGCCTGTTCCGTCTCGTCGGGAGCCCGGAGACCATCGCCGAGGGCCTGCTGAAGATGTATCAGGTCGGCTGTCTTAATGGCTTCTCGCTGTCCTTTCCGATTTGGTCAGAACACGCGATTCGCGACTTTGCGGAGAAAGTACTGCCGATCCTCAAGGCGGAGGGCGTTTGGATTCCGCCTTGGGAAAGAGACTGGTGTTGGTGAAGGTTGTCTAGGTTGCAGGTGGAGCCGGGTCTGGTAATGGTTGCGGTCTACTTTAGTCCATATGTAGATCGACTGGAGGAGCGAGGATTTGAAGCAGAAGTCACATACCCATGAATGTCCTTCGTGTGAGAAGGTGTACGAGTGCGCGGAAGGTGGTTGGCACGCAATCGATTATCGCTGGTTCATTCGTTGTGAGGAGTGTCTGGCGAAGGAAGAAGGTCGAATTGCGGCATCGACTTCCCAGGGAGACGACGCCTAGCATGAACCACGCATGAGCGAGAGCCACTGTTCGGCCACGGAGCGGCAGGAGCGCACACGAGGGCGTAGGAAGGCAGATGCCCGGTCCACGGTCAACTGTGCCTGCTTCATCCACCCCTTGGCGATCGCCCAGCCGTGGCAGAGAGCGTCGTTCGCCTCAACAATTGAGCAGCGGGCTGACTCTGACACTTGCCGGATAGCCACTCGATAGCCCCTAGAGGAGCCCGATGAAGTTGGATAACGTATTGGTCAGCGTCGATGATCACATTGCCTCGATAACGCTGAACCGTCCCGACAAGCGTAACTCGATCCGCCCCGAGCTGGTTGCCGATCTCTTCACAGCGCTCGACTGGCTCGAGAGCCAGGTGGAGGCTCGATGCCTCGTGATAGATGCTGTAGGCCCGGCGTTCTGCGCTGGTGCCGATTTGAAGGATTTCTCGGAGGAGTGGGTCGAGCGAGCGGCCCGACCTTCTGGCGAAGCGATTCGGGGTCTGTTGGAAATGATGACAGCCCTTTCGGACCTCGTATTCAGGCTGCGCGGGATCTCTTACCCAGTAATAGCAGCTGTGAACGGGCCAGCAATGGGTGGAGGATGCAATATAGCGCTAGCATGCGACATCCGCCTAGCAACACCGAGCGCGCGCTTCGCCTCGAGCTTCGTGAAGATCGGGCTGAGTTCTGCCGCAATGGGTGGCACATACCTGTTACCGAGGGCGATCGGTGAAGGTCGGGCTCTTGAGCTGCTTCTGACCGGACGCGACGTCACCGCTGAGGAGGCCGACCGCATCGGCCTCGTCAACAGGGTCGTACCGGACGAGGACCTCGCGGACGAGGTGCGCAGCCTGGCGGCCGAGTGTGCCGCTCTGCCGCCGCTTGCCCTTGCTGCAACGAAGAGGGCCACAAGACTGAACGCGACTGCCACGTTGGAGCAGACGCTCGCATTGGAAGCGCAGTTGCAAGCCCCCTTGTTTCTCTCGTCGGATCACCAAGAGGGGATGCTCGCGTTCCTTGAAAAGCGTCGGCCAGCATTCGAAGGTCGATAGCCGGACAGGACATCGGGAGGCTACACATGCAGGAGGACCGGCGGCTGCCATTGGAGGGTATTCGTGTCTTGGAGGTCGGTGAACTGATTGCGGGTCCCTTCGCATGTACTCTCTTGGGAGAATTTGGTGCGGACGTGATAAAGATCGAGCGGCCGAAGAGGGGCGACCTTATTCGCCTTTTTGGACCCCAGACTGACGGAGAGTTCGTCTACTGGTCAATGCTTGCACGAAACAAGAAGTCGGTTGCGGTCGATCTGAGTAACACGGCAGGACGCGCGATTCTCGGAGATCTGATTAAGCAATCAGACGTTCTGATGGATAGTCTGCGCCCGGGGTTGTTCGATACTTGGGGCTTCGACGATGAGACGCTTCAATCTATGAACCCGCGCTTGATTACTCTGCATATATCAGGGTTCGGAAGAACCGGTCCGTATAGTTCGCGTCCGGGTTATGACCCGGTTGCCCAAGCAATCAGCGGTCTTAGTTACATGACGGGAGATCCAAGTGGGCCGCCAATGCGCGCAGGAGGCAGCATTCCGGTATGTGATTTTACTACGAGTTTCCTGGGCGCTCTTGGCATATGCCTTGCCATCATAGAGCGCTTTTCCTCGGAGCGAGGACAGGTCATTGACGTCGCACTCTACGACCTTGCATTCCGCGTACTGGCACCGCTGCTAACGCTGTACGACAGATCTGGAGAAGTATACGGACGTCACGGGAATCGCAGCCTTGGAGGTGGACCCACCGGCCATTTTCGCACCAAGGACGACACGTGGTTGGCAATTTCAATACAGGGCGATGACCAGTTCGACCGATGCGCTCGAGCAATCGGTCGTGAGGACTGGACTGAGAAACCGGAGTACCAGACGATCGACTCGCGCACCATACATCGAGAAGTCATTGATGGCGTGATGGCTGATTGGATTGCTGCTCGGACGGCAGAAGATGTGGTGGATAAGTTGGAATCGAATGGACTAGTTTGCGGCGTAATATTGACGCCCGCCGATGCGGCTCAGGACCCGCATCTGAATAGTCGCAGCCTCCACCGCAGCGGCACGGACGGCTCACTTCTTCCGTGGCCGGTTCCGATGCTCTCCTGCACGCCTGGCCAGTCTGAGGGCCGAGCGCCCGATCTTGGGGAACAGACTGCGGAGGTGCTGAAGCAGGTCCTCGGGTACACCGACGATCGTGTCGAGTCCCTCAGATCAGCAGGGGTCATTGAGATTCTCTAGAAGCTGAGGTTGACCGGATGTGGCTGCGGTTATGTTGAAAAGCACGAGGTTCTGTTTTCGTGAGTACTGGCGTGTACCGCAAAGATGACCAAATCCTCGCTAACAGCGAATTTGACGGGTTTCATAAGGGGCACCATAGGTTGGTCGTGAATCGCCATGGCTTGGTTGGAGGCTCCTGATCTTGGATACGAGGATGGAGTCATGCCACATGAGATGTCGCCTGGGAAGCCGACGACGCGTCGGTACAGCGAGGCGGATGCCGAGCGTGCTGTTGCCCAACGGGGGGGATGAACCGGCGTAGCGGCCTAGCCCGACGGAAGCTCGGGCGCCTCGAAGGTGTAGATAATGTCGTCGAAGTTGTCGGCCACCCAAACGGTCGTGCCATTGGACCACAGGCCCGTGGGGTGCATATTGTCGAGCCTTCGTCTTTTGTTGGGATTGGGGCTGCTGGGCTCGGCGGGGTTGATTATGTCAGCAGGATGCCGCGGGCTTCGAAGTTGGCGTAGTTGGTGAACCCGTGTGCGGTTCGGCGCAGGACTTGGGGCAGGTTGTTTGTTCCCTCGATGCGGCCGTTGCTGGGCCGCGCGGCGTGGTGCCAGCCGAGGATCTGGTTGTGCCAGGCGAGGAATGTGTCGACGGTGTCGCTGAACTCGGGGATCAGCCCGGTGCTGTAGATGTCGGCGAACCGGTCGAGCGCGGCCATCGCGCCTTTGTGGTCGTCGGCAAGGTAGAGGCCGTGCAGCTCGGCGGGCGCGTCCCAGGCTGCGGTGAGCCGGGGATGGGCGGCGAACAGCTCGCCGAGGCGGGCCTGCTCGGCTTCGCTGAGCTTGTCGGGTCGGCGCATGAGCAGGAACCTGGACCTGAACACGTCGCGGTCGAACGCGGGCACCGAGCCCTCGGGGCGTCGCTGGACGTCGCGTCGCGCCGCGACCAGCCCTGCTTGGAACCATCTGATGACGTGGAACCGGTCCAGCACGTGGCGGGCGTGGCCGAGCCGGGCGTCGATGGCTGCGTTGTATGCCTTTGAGCCGTCGGACACCACGACCTTCACTCCTTTGCACCAGCGGTGCCCCTGGGCTGCGAGGAACGCCGACAGGGCTGCGTGGCTGCGGTGGGGCACCATCGCGAGGACCTCGCCGGTGTCGGCGTTCACCAGCACCGTGACGTAGCGGTGCCGCTTGCGGATCGAGGTCTCATCGACCAACAGCACCCGGCATCGCCGCCGCCGGCGGTGATCGGCGACCAGTCCCGCCCAGGCGACCACCAACGCGTTCACCAGCCCCCAGCTCACCCCATGACCACGAGCCGCCGTGTTGACCGGCATCGCCCGGGCATCAGCCACCATCCGGCGCGCCAGACGCGCCGTGACGCTGCCCTCGAACGCCCGATGGGCCTCCACAAAGCGCCGGTCGCAGACATCGCACACCATCCGGCGCCGCCTCCACACCAGCGTGGTCGGCCGCCCCGACACCTTCAAGTCCCGTATCTCGCGGTCTCGGCGGTCATCACAGCGTCCGCTGGGCGTCCCGCAGTCCGGGCACCACGGAAGCAACACCGCCGAGACCACCCGCACCACCAACTGCTCAGGCGCAACACAGAGTTCGCAGGACCGAAGACCGAAGACGCTGTTGACAGCAGAGCAGAGGTACGACTTGTGGGTGCGGATGCTGTCGGGGCAGGTCACCCAGGCGCAGGCGGCCGCGGAGGCCGACGTGGACCGCTCGGTGATCAGCCGGCTGCGGGCTGTTACACGCGACGGCGCCATTGCGGCGTTGGGATCGTCGAGGCCGGGCCGTTCTCGCCAGTCGCGGGCCGAAGCGGCGGCGGCGGCGGCGCTGCGGGCCGAGGTGGAGCGGCTCGGGCGCACGGTGGTCGAGCAGGCCGTCGAGCTGGCGGTGCTGCGGGGGGAAACGGGTTGGGGATGAGCGGTCCTGTCCCCGCCCGCGTCGGCGGGGCCGCCAAAGCCGTGCTTTTGGGTCTGATCGACGACTCCACGGCAGCGGGCTGGACGCTGGGCCGCGTGTGCACGGTGCTGGGACTGGACCGGCGCAGGGCGTGGCACCGCCAGCAGCGCCGCGCTGGGGGGACTCTCGACGACGCCCGCCCCGGAGGGCGGCCGATCCACGGGCTGCTGGGCTGGGAACGCGACAAGATCGTGCGCCTGTTCGACGAATGGGGCGACGTGGACCGGTCCCATCGCAAGCTCGCCCACCGCGGCTCCTATCTGGGCCGGGTGTGGATGTCGCCTTCCAGCGTGGACAGCGTTCTCGCAGGCCACGGCCTCGCCTTGGCAGGCACGCCGAGGCCTTAGCGGGCAGCCAAGACGCCGTGGACGGCGTGGTGCGAGTGGCGGCCCAACTAGCTGTGGTGCTGGGACGGCACCCAGTTCCCGGCATGCCGCCCGACGAGACACGCGTACGCGATCGTCGATGTCGTGTCCCGCAAATGGATCGCCACCCACCACGCCGCAGCACCGGACTCGGTCGCCGCCAGAGTCCTGTTCGCCGAAGCGCTCGACAACGAAGGGCTCCTCGACGACGAGCTCGCCGCCCGCCTCGCCGATCCCGCCCCGCCCCGCCCCACAGCGGACGGCATCCCGCTGCTGCTTGCCGTCAGCGACAACGGCCCCGAGATGCGCGCCCGCGACACCGCCAAGTTCATGGCCCTGTGCTCCATAGCTCAGCACTTCGGCAGGCCTTCCACGCCCACCGACCAAGCCTGGATCGAGTCCCTGTTCGGACACGTCAAGACCGAGCACCCCCACCTCGAAACGCTCGACGACCCCGCCGACCTCGCCCGAGAGCTCGAACGCGTCCGCAGGCACTACAACACCGTGCGGCTGCACGAAGCCATCGGATATGTCACCCCCCACGACGAGCACACCGGCAAAGGCGACCAGCTCCGCGAAGCGCGCCGAACCGGGCTCCAAAGAGTCGACGCCCAACGACGCGCCTGGCACCGAAACCGACCACTACCATGACCAACCAACCACCACCGCCCACCCGCCGATGCGACTCGAAAAAACCGGCGAACTGTCGCGAAGAGTCAGAAACACCTCACGCACTCGCCGCCGGTTTCGGCAACCGCAGAGGCATCGCCTACGCCGCATGGCGAGAAGCGGGCGTACCAGCCGAACTGCTCGCCAGGGCTGGGATCACACGAAGCCAATAAGGCACGATCTACCTCGCTACAGCCCCGATATCTGCGGTTGCCGTGATTTCTGGTGTCGTTAGTCTTTCCAAATTGGGGGTATTTGGAAAGACTAAGTCGTTATCGTTGCCAAATTAGTGGCATTTGGAAAGACTAACGTGCTATCCTTTCCAAATGAGTTTATTTGAGGACGGCGGAGCTGGCACAGTCGTCACCAGCGAATGGAACGATAAACCAGTCCGCGCATGGAAACCAGCGAAGCTGAGCGAGCGCTCTTTCGACTTGAACGCGAAAGAAGCCCGTGTCACCGAACAGGCAATCACGGCGGTGCGAACCGCTGACCAACTGGTGCCGAACACATGGGAAGCGTTGTCGCGGCTGCTGCTGCGGCACGAAGGCATCGCCTCATCAGGCATCGAGGGCCTCCGAGAACCGCTGACCTCTGTGCTGCTAGCCGAACGCACCGACGCCGGTGGCGCCGCAGGATGGGTGGCAGACAACCTCGCTGTGATCGACACTGCCTTGGAAAGCGCACATCTGCCCCTCAGCGTCAACCGGCTGCACTCGTGGCATGCCCGCCTCATGCGCAACAGCAACCTGCATTCTGATCTGATCGGAGTGTTCCGTCCCCGAGTCGGCTGGGTCGGAGGCAGCAACCCTTTTGACGCCGCTTATGTTCCGCCGCCACCGAACGAAATCTCCGAACTCATCGACGACCTCATCCGGTTTGCGAACGAACCGACCGACTTGGACCCAATCTCACACTCAGCGATCCTGCATGGCCAATTCGAAGCGATTCACCCGTTCGGCGACGGCAACGGCCGACTCGGACGGATACTTGTCAGCAGAAACCTACGGCGCGCAGACTTGACGCGTCATTCAACGGTTCCGATCAGCGTGGCCATAGCACGAGACACTGGCGGCTACCTCTCGGGGCTGCTCAACTTCCAACTAGGCAACACCGGTCCGTGGATCAGATGGTTCGCCGAAGTTGTGCAAAAGGCCGCAGCGGTCACCAATCAGCTCGCTGACAGAACTCGCCAGATCCTCGACTCGTGGAACGACAAGTTGAGCAAATTGCGTTCCGACAGCGCTGCGCACTCCCTCCTGCCACTGCTGATCGCCCAACCAGTCCTCAGCGCTCCCGACGCAGGCAAGCTGCTGAACATAACCAGAGCCGCTGGAAGAAACGCCATACAAGCGCTCACCGACCAGGGCATCCTCGAACCCGTCCAAGCCCAGACACCAGGCGTAGGACGCAACCGCAACTGGTACGCCGCCACCGACCTCATCAACATCTGGTCAAACTGACCGTTTGCGTTGCCGGCCCGCTTCTCGGACTTGACCGTCTTGGGCGTCGACCCGTTGAGCGAGTTCGGCGTCCCGCGGCCCTCACGGGCGTGACGCTCATAGCCCAGCGTGGAGGTGGCGGGAATCGAACCCGCGTCCTTCAACGTTTCGGTGAGTCTTCTCCGAGCGCAGTCGCTGTGCGATTGTCGGGCGACCGAGGGCAGCGACACCCTGGCAGTCGCCTTAGCCGTCTGTGAGTGTCCCCGTCACCCCGTCGGCACGGGTGGCGGGCAAGCCCTGCAGATGATGGCGCCGACGCCCGCAGGACAGGGGCAGTCGGGCCGAACTCACAACCTAAGTTCAGGCTGCGAGCACCAGATCGTCGCGTTCGACGTTGGCGTTTGTATGTTTTCCGGCTCTTTAGCGTGGATCCGGAGACCACGGCTCGCTTCTCTCACTTCAACCGTCAAAGTCGAAACCGATCACCCCCAGGTGGTTGCGGGAGCCGAACTCGTTGGGCTCCCTCGGCGAGATACAACCCTACCGACGGCGTGTGACAGGCCGAACGCGGCGCGGGCGCCGGTTGGTGGCGACAATGCAGGGATGAGCGAGCGGCCCCGACCCACTTCGCCGTGCGGCGATGTCGGCGTCGGCGGCGCGTGCGTGGTGCTGGCCGACTCCACAGCGCCGGGGGATCAGGCTCGGCTGCCGCCCAGCTTGCCGTCGCTGCTTGGGGCTGTGGCGCTGGCGGTGTCACACGAGCGGCTGGCGCGGGGCCGCTGGGTGAGCCGGGTTCGAGTGGCCGACGATCAGACCGCTCGCGAGGTGGTGGCGCTGCTGCGAGCCGAGGATCATGCGGCCACGCTGGGACCGCCCGACGCAGCGCACGCAGTCGGCTGGCTCAATCGCAACCGCCCGGTGACGGTGGGGGAGCGATTGGCCGTGTGCTTCCCGTGGACCGAGGCTGGTGCGCCGGCAGTGGTGGAGATCGATCCCGGCGGAGCATTCGGAGCCGGCACGCATCCGTCTACGCGGCTGCTGGCCGAGTGGCTGGCGGCACAGATTGCGGGCGGTGAACGGGTGCTCGATGTCGGCTGCGGCAGCGGGGTACTGGCGCTGGTCGCCGCTCGGTTGGGCGCTTCCGAGGCTGTGGGGATCGACATCGAACCCACGGCCGTCGCAGTGGCCGAGGCCAATGCCCGCCGCAACGGAGTCAACGAACTGGCCACATTCAGCACTGCGCCAGCGGGTGCGGCCGAACTAGAGGCGTTCGACCTGGTCGTGGCCAACATCACCGCCGACTTGCTGATGGCGCTTGCGCATGACATCGTGGCTCGCGTCGCGCCTGGCGGCCACCTTGCGCTGAGCGGCATCTCCGCTGCGCAGGCGTCGACGGTGGCCGCGGCGTACCGAAATCAGGGCATCGAATTCGGCGCTCCTGTTCGGCTTGACGACTGGGTGTCGCTGGCCGGCCGTCGATCCGCCTCGGCGCTGCACTAGAGATCGGAGCGGGTCGGCCCTTCGCTGCTACGAAGCTGGCGCTGGGTAGTTCGACCAGGCGGTGACGCCTTGGTAGCCGCCGTCGACGGTGATGGTCTGGCCGGTGATGTAGCGGGCCTTGTCGCTGGCTAGGAAGGCGACGACGTCGGCGATCTCTTCGGGCACGCCCCAGCGGCCCAGGGCGATGTGGCGTTCGAGGCCGTCGGCGAGACCGGGGATTTCGCGGCCCGCCGCCCACATGTCGGTGATGATGAGTCCCGGCGCCACGGCGTTCACCCGGATGCCGAAGCGGCCGTAGGTGGCCGCCTGCGAGCGGGTCAGCGAATCGAGCGCAGCCTTCGTCGCCCCGTAGGTGGCCAGCTCGCTCACCCCGACCGAGCCGGCGATCGACGACATATGGATGACCGAGCCGTGTCCTCGCTCGCCCATCTGGCGGACCAGCGACCGGGTGAGCTCGAGCGGCGCAAGGTAGTTGAGCTGCAGCACGGCCTGGTCGCCGCCCGGTTCGCGCAGCTCGCCGCGGCCGGCGTTGTTCACCAGGATGTCGACGCCGCCGAGCGCCTCGACAGCCGCCGCGGCCAGCTCGGCGCCAGCGCTGACTTCCCCGAGATCGCTGGGGATCACCACCGGATCGTGCGGCAGCTCGGCTGCGACCCGCTCGAGATCATCGGTCGCTCGTGCGGCCAGCGCGACACGTGCCCCGTCTGCTGCCAGAGCCCGGGCGCAGTGCTCGCCGATGCCTCGGCTTGCCCCAGTCACCAACGCCGTCCGTCCGCTCAGCCGATTCGCCATGTCCTGATCCTTCCGTGGCACGCTCCGTTGCCGCATCAGTCTGCGCCAGGACTGCCTGGGCCTGCTCACTCACCCGGCGCGGTCGGCGGGACGGCCGTCGAAATTGTGGCCCGGCAACCCCTGATGAGTGCGTAGCGTCAGGGCTGTGGCGACGACAGGAACCGGCGGCGGGACACTGCGCATAACGGGCGCCCACGTGCGCTTCGACACCACGTTGGCGCTCGACGGGGTCGACCTCGCAGTCGGCGACGGCGAGATGGTGGTGCTGCTCGGCCCGTCGGGCTGCGGCAAGACCACCCTGCTGCGAGCTGCCGCCGGGCTGCAGCCGCTCGATGCCGGCCGGATCGAGCTCGACGGCCGGGACCTCACCGGCCAGCGCCCTGACCAGCGCGGCATCGGCCTGATGTTCCAAGACGAAGTGTTGTTCCCGCACTTCGACGTCGAGGGCAACGTGGCATTCGGGCTGCGCATGGCCAAGGTGCCCGTGGCCGAACGGCGCCGGCGAGTTGCCGAGGTGCTTGAACTGGTCGGCTTGTCCGGTTTCGAAGGCCGCGATGTGGCCACGCTGTCGGGCGGTGAGGCCCAGCGGGTCTCGCTGGCCCGGGCTCTCGCGCCCGAACCGAGGGTGCTGCTGCTCGACGAGCCATTCGGCTCGCTGGACCGACTGCTGCGCGAACGGCTCATCGACGAGCTGCGCCCTGTGCTCGACCAGGTGGGCGTCACAGCCGTGCATGTCACCCACGACCATCACGAGGCCTTCGCTTTGGCGGACCGCATCGCGGTTATGGCATGGGGACAGCTGCTGCGCATTGGCACCCCCGACGAAGTCTGGACCGATCCCCAGACGTCGCAGGTCGCCCGATTCTTGGGCCACACCAATGTGTTCGACGCCGAGGTGCCGCCGGTGCTGGCCTCTGCCGCTGGTCGTGACCACGGTTTCGTCCTGCGTGCCGACCGCATCGAGGTCGGCGCCGCAGATGATCCCGGAACCGCAACCGGCGACGACCGAGTTGTGCAGCTGCGGGCCGCCGTGGCCCGGCGCCGTTTCCGGGGCGATCGCTACGAGCTACGCCTCGAAGCGGACGTCGGTGGGGCGACGACCAGGTTGGACGCCATTACACCGGCGGGCCCGGCCGTCGGTACCAGCGTGACGCTGCGCATCGGGCCCAGCGCCGCTATTCCGCTTGACGGCTGATCCCGCTCGACGGCTGATCCGGATTTGCCGCAACGCACTGCTGCGGCCAGCCTGGGCTAGATACCCAAGTCCTTCAGGTTGTAGTCCTTGATGGCTTCGCGGGCGGCGTCGTCCCAGACGAACTCATGCTCGCGGCCCACGTTGGGCGCATAGACGAAGGGCGTCTCACCACCGAATCGCTTGTGTCGAGCGTCGATGGCCCAGCCGATCACCCGGGACCGCTCAGCGATGTATGCCTCGTCGTAGAGCGAGATCGGGTTGTGGACGCCGCCGCTGCGCACGCCCAGCACCGAGCGGCGCCGATGGAAGCCGAAGTTGATGGTGACCCGGGGTCGCTCGGACGTGTTCGCGAACGAGCCGTGAATGGCCTGACGGCTGGTGATGGCCACATCGCCGGGGTTGCACAGCATCGGCACGGCCTCGGGCAGGCGGTCCGAGCCCGCAGCGAGCGCCATGGCTGTGATGTCGAGCTTGCCCATGCCGTGTGAGCCGGGCACCACCCACAGGCCGTTCGTCGCGTCGCAGCCGTATAGCTGGGCCATGAAATTGAAGCCGTGCGTGCCCTCGTCGAGATCGGGATGATCCCAGTGCGTCCAGCCGTCCTGGTGCCACGAGACCGAACCGCCCAGACCGGGCTGTTTGATCCACACCACCTCATTGAATGGGGTGAAGTCGGGCCCGTTCAGCGCCGCAGCGACGCCCAGCAGGCCCGGATGGCCGTACACCCGCAGGCAGGCCTCGGAGAACTGCAGCGAACCGCTGATGATCTGCACCACCCACTCTGGGGCGCCATCTGGGACAGCGGGTTCGAACATCTTGTGCGGGTGGCGGCCGTGGGCGACATCGGTGCCGCCGTAGGGATCCGACAGCGGTCGCACGAACGACACTGCACGGCCCTGGTGATCGGCGCCGAGCGCGGGCCGACCATGGCGGTCAGTGGAGGCGTCGGGGCCGGTGGGGCAGTGGTCGAGCATGTCGATGACGTCGGCTTCGATGTCGGCGAGCTCAATGGGGCTGAGCACGTTTGTGAAGACATAGAAGCCGCAGCGCGAGTAGGCCTCGGCGATCTGGGGGTGCATCTGGCCGTCGTCGGTGAACCGGATCGGCCCCCGGTTGCCGAGTTGCATCGCCCGCTCGGTGCCCGATGCGCGGTAGGCGACCATGTCGTCCTGGGCCTCGCCGTAGCCGACGATCGGTACCTCGGCGAGTCCCAGCGTTGCCGCAGCTGCACTCATGTCACACCCCCACGCGAGGGTCTGGGCCATGCCATCGCGCCTCCGCCGTCACTGTCATTCAACCACGGCCCGCGGCCCCCCCTGCCGGTTGAGCCGGGGCGTGGGGGCGCGCCGAGGTCGGCTGCCGTCGAGTCGCCACCGCGGCCTCAACGGTGCTCACTGAGTGCCGTGCTGCTCGTCGCCGTCGCCGTCGCCGTCGGTTTCGCGAGCAGTCCGCAGGTCGTGTTCGCGGCCGTGGTCGGAGGGCTCCCAATAGACGTTGCCCGCCACCTCGTCGGGACGGTATTGCTGGGGCACCCAGCCGGATGGGTCGTCGTGGGGGTACTGGTATCCCTCACCGTGACCCAGCGATGCGGCGCCGCGGTAGTGCGCATCGCGCAGGTGGGTCGGCACCTCGCCGGTGCCCGCAGCGCGGGCATCTGCCATCGCACGGCCGATCGCGACGGTCACCCGGTTCGACTTGGGCGCAGTGGCGAGGCGCACTACTGCGTGAGCCAGGTTCAGATGTGCTTCGGGCAGCCCGACGTACTCGATAGCGCGGGCGGCGGCTTCGGCCACGAGCAGGGCTGTGCTGTCGGCCATGCCGATGTCCTCGGACGCCAGGATGATCATGCGGCGGGCGATGAACCGGGGGTCCTCGCCGGCGTCGAGCATCCGGGCCAGCCAGTAGAGGCCTGCGTCGGGGTCTGAGCCGCGCAGCGACTTGATGAAAGCGCTGATGATGTCGTAGTGGCCGTCGGCGCCATAGCGCACGGCCTTCGCATCGACGGCGTGTTCAGCATCAGCCAGCGTGACATGCGGCGCCGCGGTTTCGGCGTTGCCACCCCGGGACTCGACGTTCGCTCTGTTCGTGCTTCCCGTACGGCCGGCAGTGGCGGCGGCAGATGCTTCGCCGGCAGACGAGCGTCGTGTTGCGAGCGCCACGGCGACTTCGGTGCTGGTGAGCGCATGGCGGCCGTCGCCGCCGCTGCGGGCTGCGATGTGGTCGATGGCGTCGTCGTTGGCGGTTGCGCTCTCGGCGTCGAGCCCACGGCCGATCAGCGTCCGCAGCGCTGCGTCGTCGAGTGCTTCGAGACGGAACAGCGTCGAGCGCGACAGCAGCGGCGGGTTGACCTCGAAGTGCGGATTCTCGGTGGTTGCGCCGATCAGCACGATCAGGCCGTCCTCCACCGCGGGCAGCAGGGCGTCCTGCTGGGCCTTGTTGAACCGGTGCACCTCGTCGAGGAACAGGATCGTTCCGGTGCCGTACTCGCCCAACCGCTGCTTGGCCCCGGCGATGATCTCCCGGACATCCTTGACGGTGGCGCTCACCGCAGACAGCTCGCAGAACGTCTTCGCCGTCGTCGCCGCGACCACTCGTGCCAGCGTCGTCTTGCCGGTGCCCGGCGGACCCCACAGGATCACCGACGAGAGGCGATCGGCCTCGACCAACTCCCTCAACGGACGCCGGGGCGCGAGCAGGTGCTCTTGGCCGACGATCTCGTCGAGCGTCTGCGGTCGAAGGCGGGCTGCCAGCGGAGCCTGACGCGCCAACCGTTCAGCCCCCGCTGCCTCGAACAGCCCGTCGCTCACACCCCGACGGTACGCGGCAGGCGGTGATGTCGCGGTCGATCAGACGGCTGGATGGTCCAGTTCGTAGGCGCGGATTCTCTTCGCAATGCTCAGATCGTGTCCCGAGGGATCCGAGATCGGGAACATGCGCTCGCCCCACGGAGCATCTTGGGGCTCGGCTTGGGGAGCCAGGCCAGCCTCGAGCGCTCGTTGGTAGATCGCGTCCACGTCGTCGACGTGGAAGATCACGCGGCCCCAGCCGGTCTCTGCTTCTGCGGGCGTGGACACCCGGATCAGATTGACGAAGCAATGTCCGCTGCGCAGCGTGCTGAACGGGGCGTCGGGTCCGCCGTAGCTCAACTCGAAGCCCAGCGCCTCGTAGAAGGGAACCGACGCCGCCATGTCGGCGGTGCGAAGTGTGATCGCGTTGATGGACTCGATGCCTGCCACGCCCCCATTGTCGCCTCCTGGTCACAGATCCGTCGGCACAACGCCGCCGCGAAGCACCTGCGGGCCCGCTGCGTTCCGGCGGATTGGTGCCTGTTCCGTAGCATGAGGCCATGAGCGAGTTCTCTCACGTTGAGCTATTGCCGACGGGCCCGGCCGACGTCTCGTACCGGAAGATCTCCGCCGATCATGTCTCGACCATCACCGCGGCAGGACGCCGGTTCTTGCACGTCGAGCCGGAGGCGCTGCGGCTGCTGACAGCCGAGGCCATGCGGGACATGGCGCACCTTCTCCGCACCGATCACCTGGCCTCGCTCGCCGCGATACTCGACGATCCCGAGGCATCCGCCAACGACCGCTTCGTGGCGCTTGAGTTGCTGAAGAACGCCAACATCGCCGCCGGCGGCGTGCTCCCCGGATGCCAGGACACGGGCACCGCGATCGTGTGGGGGCACAAAGGCGAACGCGTTCTGACCGGTACGCCCGAAAACCCCGACTTCGACGACGATGCGGCGATTTCGCAAGGCGTGGCGGACACGTATCTCACCTCGAACCTGCGGTACTCGCAGCTCGCGCCGCTCGACATGTTCACCGAGCGCAACACGGGCAACAACCTGCCCGCGCAAATCGAGATCTACGCCGCGCCGGGCGAGGAATACAAGCTCGTGTTCATGGCCAAGGGCGGCGGCTCGGCCAACAAGAGCTTCCTGTTTCAGGAGACCAAGGCACTGCTGAACCCTGTCAGCCTCATGCGTTTCCTCGATGAAAAGCTGCGCACGCTGGGCACGTCGGCTTGCCCGCCGTATCACCTCGCCGTGGTCATTGGCGGCACGTCGGCCGAGTTTGCCGTCAAGGTCGCCAAGTACGCGTCGGCTAAGTACCTCGACACCTTGCCCACAGTGGGCGGCCCCGAAGGCCACGGTTTCCGTGACCTCGAATGGGAGCAGCGCATCCTCGAGCTCACCCGGCAATTCGGGATCGGCGCGCAGTTCGGCGGCAAGTACTTTTGCCACGACGTGCGGGTGGTGCGCCTGCCGCGCCACGGCGCGAGCTGCCCAGTCGCCATCGCGGTGTCGTGCTCGGCGGACCGTCAGGCGCTCGGCAAGATCACTGCGGACGGCATCTTCCTTGAGCAGCTCGAGACCGACCCGGCTCGCTTCCTGCCGGCGACAGAAGAGACGCAGTTGTCCTCCGACGTGGTGCCCATCGATTTGGACCAGCCGATGGACGCCATTCGGGCCCAGCTCAGCGCCCACCCCGTCAAGACGCGGCTGTCGCTGAGCGGCACGCTCGTGGTGGCCCGCGACATCGCCCACGCCAAGCTCAAGGAGCAACTCGACGCAGGCGACGGCATGCCCGGCTACATGCGCGACCTCCCGGTGTACTACGCGGGACCGGCCAAGACGCCCGAGGGCTATGCCTCGGGGTCATTCGGCCCCACCACCGCAGGCCGCATGGACCCGTACGTCGAGCAGTTCCAGGCCGCGGGCGGCAGCCTGGTCATGCTGGCCAAGGGCAACCGCTCGCGCCAAGTTGTCGAGGCCTGCGCGCGCTACGGCGGCTTCTACCTCGGCTCGATCGGCGGCCCCGCAGCCCGGCTGGCCAAGGACTCGATCCGCAAGGTCGAAGTGCTCGAGTACCCCGAGTTGGGCATGGAAGCCATCTGGAAGATCGAGGTCGAGGACTTCCCGGCTTTCATCGTGGTCGACGACAAGGGCAACGACTTCTACAGCGAAGTCTCCACCCCGGTACACATCAGCTGATCTCCGGCAGGTTCAGTCAGTTCCGCCAGAACAGCACGTAGTCGATCGGATTCACATCGCCGACCGCGAACGCGATCGATACGGCAATACCCGCGGCAGCGATCACGACCATCGTGATGATGGTGGAACGGGGGAGCCTGCCGCCGGCATCTGACGGCAGCCGCTCACGCACCTTCCGAAGCAGGCGATCGGCCCACGCGACGTCCCGGGCCAAGATTGCCAGGCCCACCGCGACCACCAGCATTCCGGGACCGGGCAGCGGCATCATGATGATGCCGAGCACCACAACGCCCAGCCCGATGCCCATGCGCACCATGCGGAAGATCGACTGACGCCAGGCTCCGCGGCGGGTGGGTTCCCGCTCGCCCGTTTCGAGCTCGGCCGCGATGGCCGCCGCGCGGAACCGCTCGCCGCGATCGAGCGTGTGCTCGTGCTTGGCGGCATCGCCGGAGCCTGCATCGCCGGCGTCGGAGTGCTGCGTGGTCGTGTCGTCCATGGTGGTGGCTGTCGGCGCTCATCGACGTTCGGCTCGGCTGTGAGTTGGCCCGCTCGTCCCCGGCGGCAGGGCCACGTGCCGCAATAGTGTGGCGTGCCGACCCGCGAAACCCTGCGCGGACCCGACGAGGAGATGCGGCGATGCCGACCGTTGACAAATCTGCCCCGATCAGCTGGACCGTGGGCGACGCCCAAATCACCCGCATTACAGAGCTCGAAGTGCATTGGCCGTTCAGCATTCTGCTGCCGGGCGCCGACGAAGTGATCGACAACTACGACTGGCTGCGACCCGACTTCGTCACCGATGACGGCCGCATGCGGCTGTCCATGCATGCGCTGGTCATCGAATCGGCGGGCATGCGGATCATGGTGGACACCTGCGTCGGCAACGACAAGTCACGCCCCGGGGCACCGCCGTTCGAGCAGCTCTCGACGCCGTTCCTGGCCGATCTCGAAGCGGCCGGCTTCACGCCCGAGTCGATAGACGTCGTCGTGTGCACGCACCTGCATGTGGATCATGTCGGCTGGAACACTCGGCTCGTCGACGGCAAGTGGGTGCCGACGTTTCGCAATGCCCGCTACCTGTTCGTGCAGACCGAGTACGACTACTGGCGGACCGAGCCTCAGGACTACGGGCCAGTGTTCGAGGACTCGGTGCAGCCTGTGATGGACGCCGGGCTCGCCGATCTCGTCGCGCCCGATCAGCGCATCAACGATGAGGTGTGGCTGGAGTCGACGCCGGGGCACACACCGGGCCACGTCAGCGTGATCATCGAATCGGCAGGCCAGACAGCCACGATCACCGGCGACATGACCCACCACCCCCTCCAGTTCGCTCACCCCGACCTCGCCTCGACCGCCGACTACAGCCGCGACGGCACCTCGACGAGAACCCGCCTCGACGCCTACCCGCGCTGGGCCGACGGCCGTCTCGTCATCGGCACCCACTTCGCCGGTCGCACAGCCGGCCACATCGAGCCCGCCGACAAGCCCAACACCTGGATCTTCGCCCCATAGACGCGCGGCTCATGGATCTCACTCAGAGCTACGGCAGCGTTGTGCCGGCTGCGCTCTTGCGCCGATACGAATGGGCCGAGGTACGAAATGCCGCGGTGATTGTCAAGGCCACGAATCCGACGGAGTGGCAAGATCTCATTGACGTCCTGACGGCGTTCAGGCTGACCGCCGCCGAGATGATGATTGCGGGAGGCAACAAGTCAGGACTGACGGGACGCTTGGAGGATGACTTCAAGGATCGCGGCTGGCGCGAAGCGCGACTTGACACCGAGGTCACGTTGACCACTGAGCGGCGGCCCTATCGACCAGCCGGAGAGCGGAAGTCCGCCACGGAACGGACAAACGTGACGAACCGCGGATATCTCGTCGACGGAATGAAGGGCCGGATCGCGCTTGACGTCGAGTGGAATGCGAAAGACGGCAACCTCGATCGTGACATCGGCACCTATCGGGCGATGCACGAGGCCGGTTTCCTGGATGCCGGAGTGATCGTCACGCGTACACAGGATGACCTGCGTGAGATAGCGGTCGCGCTGCAACCTGAGACCACTAAGTTCAACACTACGACGACGACGAACCTCGACAAGCTCGTGCCTCGGCTGACCCGTGGAGACGGCGGCGGTTGTCCTGTGCTGGCTGTAGCCATTTGCGCCCGCACGCTCGACTGACCGCTAGCCCTGATTTTTCATCGGGGTTGTGGTTGTGGGTGTGCGCGTCCGCGGAAAAGCCCTTCTGACCTGTAACGATACGTGTTGTCGCAGCACGCATTGTGCAGAAAAGAAGGGCATCTCCGAGGTGAACGCTAGCAGTGTGGAAAATGTGGGTCTCGAAGGCGGCGGAGGGCAGGTCGCGTCGTATGGCGGGTTGTTCGTTCTGGGGGGTTTCGCGGACTCGTTGGGGCTGGGCGGGGAGCTGTCGGCGGCGGTAGGGCATAGCGGCGAGCGAGCGCCGGTTCATGATCGGGGCACGGTGCTGACTCAGATGGCGCTGGTGCTCGCCGGCGGCGGGGACGCGTGCAGCGATATCGAGCATCTGCGCGCCGAGCCGGCGCTGTTCGGGCGGGTCGCGTCGCAAACGACGGCGTATCGCACGCTGACGGGCATTGACGACGCCCGGCTCGACGGGGTGTGGGACGCCGCGGCGGCCGTGCGCGCCCGGGCGTGGTCGGGTCGGGTCGTCGATCGGGAACGGCCGTTGGTGCTCGACATCGATTCCACGCTGGTGGAGGTCCACTCGCAGAACAAAGCCGGCGCGGCGCCTCATTACAAGGGCGGCTACGGGTTCGGTCCGATGCTGTGCTCTACCGGCGACGGGGAGCCGCTGTGGGTCAAGCTGCGGGCGGGCAACGCGGCCGCGAACCACATAGCGGATCATCTCGAAGTGCTCGACCGCTCGATCGGCCAGCTCCCCGACGCGTTTGCCGCAGGGCACCGGCGCGGCGACGACCCCGCAGCAGCGGCACAGCCGATGCGGCTGCGAACCGACTCCGCGGGGTGCTCCGCGCTGATCGCCCAAGGCTGCAGGGACCGCAACATCACGTATTTCATGACCGCACGCCACAACACCCAGATCACCGCCGCTATCGCGGCTGCGCGCACCGATCCCGACCGCTGGCAGCCCGCCGTCGGGGGTCCCCAGTCGCGTCGCGCTCGCTCCCAGGCCCACCGCCGCGCACGCGCCCAGGTCACCGAGCTCACCGAAGCGGTCGACTTGTCGCACTGGCCTGCGCGCACACGGCTGATCGTGCGACGCGAGCCGGGCCACCCCGGCGCGCAGCGCACCTTGTTCGACTCGCCCAACTGGCGCTACTGGGGGTTCCTCACCGACGCCGCCGGCGACCCCGCACGCCTCGACGCCGACATGAGAGCCCACGCCCAAGTGGAAGACACCATCGCGAGGCTCAAGGACTCCGGGCTCGACAAGATGCCGTTTCGCGCCTGGGCCGCCAACGCAGCCTGGACAGCTCTGTGCGTCATCAGCCTCGCACTGGTCAGCTGGTTCCAAGCCCTGCGCCTCACCGGCGCGCTCGCAAACCCAGCACCCAAACAGCTCCGCTGGCAGCTCTGGCACACACCGGTATGAGGTGTTTCTGACTCTTCGCGACAGATCGCCGGTTTTTTCAAGCCGCATCGGCGGGTGGGCGGTGGTGGTTGGTTGGTCATGGCTGAGGTGTGTCTGAGTCTTCCGCGGAGATCGGCTGAGAAATGAACCAAGTCATGCTGTGTTCTCGGGGTTGTTGGTGGTGGTCCGGCGGTTGTGGTCGAGCCGTCGTGTGCGGGCTCGTTGGAGGCCTTGCCGGCGGGCCTCGCGGATCGGTTCTCCTCGTTGGTGGTGTTCGTCGTCGGGGGTGACGTAGCCGAGCGCTTCGTGCAGCCGGACTTCGTTGTAGTCGATCCGGATGCGTGCCAGCTCTGTGTCGAGCAACGCCGGGTCGGTGATCTCGTCGAGGTGGGGCCATTCGTGCTTGATGTGCCCGAAGAAACTCTCGATCCAGGCTTGGTCGGTGGGGGTGTGGGGTCGGCCGTGGTGTTGGGCGATGGCCATCATCGCCATGTAGGCGCGGGTGTCGTGGCTGGTCATGGCCGGGCCGTTGTCGGACACGGCGAGCAGGATCGGCCGGTCGGGGTCGTCGATGTCGAGATCGAGGCGGTCGTCGGTGAGCAGCTCGTCGAGATCTTGGGCTAGCAGCGCCTGGTCGAAGATGACGCGCACTTGGGTGGAGGTCTCCTCGGTCGAGACCAGGGTGGTGATCCAGTAGCGGGAGACCATGTCGACGATGGCGAACACGCAGCGCCGGGCCCGCCCGAAGTGGGTGACGTCCCAGATCCAGATCCTGTTCGGTTCCCAGACCAGCCAGTGGGGCCACGGCGTCTTGGGCCGCCGTGGTGTCGGCGGCTGTTCGGGCAGCACAAGCCCGTGGGCAGCCAGAACGCGCCGAAACGTCGAGGGGGCCACCCACACCCGGCCCACATAGGAACCGCGGTGGGCGAGCTTGCGGTGCGACCGGTCGACCGGTCCCCACTCTTCAGCGACAGCGAGGACCTCCGCGACTTCGTCGGCCAGCACCGCATGCACCGGCGCGCCGCCCGGGGCGAGGTCGCTGAGCGTGCCCAGCTCGCGTCGGCGGGCCCGCCAGCGGTGCACCCGGTCGTCGGAGACCTGCCACACACCGGTGGCCCATGTGTGCCAGAACCCGGCGGCAACGGCGTCGTCGACGGTGTTGAGGACCAGCTCTTTGGCCTCGGCGGGGACTCTCGCCGGGACCGGTCCGTTCAGTCCCAGCCGGATTTTCCCCGGACAATGGCCAACTCGATCGCTTGGACCTTGATCGCCTCGGTGAGCTGACCGATCTCTGCCCGGGCCGCTTCGAGCTCCCAGTTCCGTTCGGTGGCCGGGCGACCCGGTTTGCGGGCCAGCGCAGCCAGCGCCGCGTCCTTCACCGTCCGGCGGATGGAGATGATCGTCGACACATCGACCCCCCACTTCCGGGCGGCGTCGGCCTGGGTGATCTCTCCGCCCGCGACCTGCAAGTAGATCTCCCACTTCGTCTCCGCGGACAGCTTCTTCGGTCGACGCCGACCCTCGCTGACAGTCATCTGATGCTCCTTCACGCGTCAGCGAGAACACGATCAGACTTGGTTCATTCCTCGGTGGACCCTCCGCGGCAAAGTCAGACGCACAACATGGCAGTGGTCGGTTTCGGTGCCAGGAGCGTCGTTGGGCGTCGGCTCGTTGGAGTCCGGCTCGGCGTGCTGCGCGGATCTGGTCGCCGTTGCCGGTGTGCTCGTCGTGGGGGGTGACGTATCCGATGGCTTCGTGCAGCCGCATGGTGTTGTGGTGGCTGCGGACGCGTTCGAGCTCTCGGGCGAGGTCGGCGGGGTCGGTGAGCGTTTCGAGGTGGGGGTGCTCGGTCTTGACGTGTGCGAACAGGGACTCGATCCAGGCTTGGTCGGTGGGCGTGGAGGGCCTCCCGAAGTGCTGGGCGATCGAGCAGAGGGCCATGAATCGGGCGGTGTCGCCGGCGCGCATCTCGGGGCCGTTGTCGGACACGGCGAGCAGCAGCGGGATGTCGTCGCTGCGGGGCGGTTCGGCGTCGGGGTCCGCCAGGCGGGCGGCGAGCTCTGCGGTGAGGAGTCCTTCGTTGTGGAGCGCTTCGGCGAACAGGACTCTGGCGGCGACCGAGTCCGGTGCTGGGGTGAGGTGGGTGGCGATCCATTTGCGGGACACGACATCGACGATCGCGTAGGCGTGCTTGGCCGATTTGCATGCGGGGAACTGGGTGCCGTCCCAGCACCACAGCTGGTTGGGCCGCCACTCGCACCACGCCGGCCACGGCGTGCGCGCTGCTCGCTTCGGGCGCGGCGTGCCCGCCAGGGCGAGGCCGTGGCCTGCGAGAACGCGGTCCACGCTCGAAGGCGACACCCACACCCGGCCCAGATACGAGCCGCGGTGGGCGAGCTTGCGATGGGACCGGTCGGTGTCGCCCCATTCGGCGAACAGCGCCACGATCTCGTCGCGTTCCCAGCCCAGCAGCCCATGCACAGGCCGCCCGCCGGGGCGGGCGTCGTCGAGTGCCCCCTCGGCGCGGCGCTGCGCCCAGCGCCACGCCCTGCGCCGATCGAGGCCCAGCACCATGCACACCCGGCCCAGCGTCCAGCCCGCCGACGCGGGCGGGGACAGGACCGCTCATCCCCAACCCGTTTTTCCCCGCAGCACCGCCAGCTCGACTGCCTGCTCGACCACCGTGCGGCCGAGCCGCTCCACCTCCGCGCGCAAAGCCGCCGCCTCGGTCGCCTCGGCACGCGATCGCCGAGGCCGGCCCGGCCTCGAGGAACCCAAAGCCGCAATCGCGCCGTCGCGTGCAACAGCGCGCAGCCCGCTGATCACCGACCGGTCCACGCCCGCCTCCGCGGCCGCCTGGGCCTGGGTGACCTGCCCGGCGAGCATCCGCACCCACAAGTCGTACTTCTGCTCTGCTGTCAACAGCGTCTTCGATTTTCTTTCCTGCGAGCCCATCAGCCGCAGCCTCCTGCCCTGAGACCGCAAACCCCGCCCGACGCTGCTTGAAAAAACTCAGAACCTGTCGCGCGAAGTCAGACGCAACCCACCCGACCGACGATGTGCCTGGGCATCATCACGCAGAACACCCGCGCCTAACCCACCCCGAACCACCGACCAGACAACCGCGCACGCTCAACAAACAACACACACCACACCCCAATTGCCGACCACCCTCCTAGGCGGCAGCGCGAGGCGAGTGGCGCAACGGCGCGACTTGACTTAGGACAGCGAGGTTGATCGCTCAATCTGCGAGGAGCAGTTGCTCCTGGTTGGGAACCAGCGGCTGTACTTGGCCCGGGGGTCGATATCCGGGGTGGACGCGGCCACGTGGCGTCGTGGTGGGGGAGGCTTCATCACCCCAAGCGGACCAGCCCGGGCGCGGGTATCGAGCGAACAGCTCTAAGTAAGGACCGGGGGAGCAAGACTCGATCACTCCGTACTGCTCGTCAGGTTTGCGTGAGTGCTCCCGCTTGCGCGACTCGATGATGTTCACTTGGCGCCGCGCCGGCGGCAGCGTTCGCAGCCTGCCTCGCACGCCGAACAGGATGGGCTCGGTGGTGTTGCGGAAGTAGAAGCCGACGCCTCGCCCGTCAGGCCCGCCGTCCTTGCGACGCTTCGCCCACACCAGCATCGCCTTGTATGTGAAGCCCCAAGCGTCCAGTGTCGCCAAGCCCTCCTGCAGTAGCGCGTTCGGCACCCACAGGTAGCAATGCGACTGCTCCGCCATGAGGTTGCCGACTCCGAGTGCCGCGATGTCCTCCCACTCCATTGTGTCGTAGCGCGACAGCCGCTTGTGCTCAGGCGCAACCTTGCCTGTGCGATTCTGGAATCGCCACGGTGGGTCGGCAAGCACAGTGCCGAACGGGGTCCCGCCGAGACCCGCTAGCTGCATCTCAAGAGATTCGAGCGGTTCCAGATTCTCCGCAACCAACGTCACGAACTCCTCCTCCGACAGTCTGAGAGATGCGCAACGCCCATGCCAAGAGTCCATGCGTTGCTTCCTACCCATTCGATGCTCTCTCTTATCAGAGCTGTCCGGGCAATGGGTGGCAATTTTGGCAGACGCCGGTCTCGACCCCCGAGACGCGGTAGCTCGACGGCGTCAGCGGCGACGCTGGCCGAGCGTCCGGCGTCGTAACGGGGGCGACGTCAAAGCTCTCTGTACATCCGTTCGAGCTACCTTCGACCGCACAGACGTACTACCAATACTCCCCGCACCGCCGCTGTAGCAGGTGGCAACTTCGGGTGCACGGACTCCACGAGACAAGTACCTGAACATGTCACAGGTTGGTTTTGGAGCACTAGCCCTGATTATTCATGAGAGTTCTGTTGGTCGTATTTTGGCTGTGTTGAGTCGCCCGGTTTGATGGTGTGGGTCTGTCGGGGTGGCGGCGGGGCTGTGGGGCAGGCCCCGGTTGTGGTGTTCAGGCGGCGTCGGGTGGGTGTGCGGGCGTGGCGGGGCTGTCCCGCCGGGGGCGGGCGTGGAGCGGGACGGGTCGGCCGCGGTGTTCAGCGGGGGTGGGCGATGGCGAGGAGCGCTTTGGCGCCGGGGTGCTGGTCGGTCAGGAATACCCAGTATCGGAAGTTCTCGCTTGGGAACAGGCTGCGCTGCGCTCCGGGGTGACGCGGCTCGCGGCGCACGATCTGAATCGCCCTGGGTTGGTTGAAGGCTCCTGATCTTGGATACGAGGATGGAGTCATGCCACATGAGATGTCGCCTGGGAAGCCGACGACGCGTCGGTACAGCGAGGCGGAAAAGGAGCGTGCTGTGCGTGCTGTGCGTCAGCTCCGCAAGGAGCTGGGCACCGATCACGGGACGGTGAAGCGGGTCGCGGCCCAGTTGGGGATCGGGGTGGAGTCGCTGCGGTCGTGGGTGCGCCAAGCCGAGATCGATGCTGGGTTGCGCCCTGGTGTGAACAGCGAGCAGGCTGAGCGGATCAAGGCGCTGGAGGCCGAGAACCGGGAGCTGCGTCGGGCGAACGAGATCTTGCGCAAGGCGTCGGCTTTTTTCGCGTAAGGGGCTCGACCGCCCACAGAGGTGACGGTGTCGTTCGTCGACGCTCATCGTGGCGAGCTCGGGGTCGAGCCCATCTGCACTGCGCTGGGGGTGGCCCCGAGCACGTACTACGCGGCCAAGCGCCGCGAGCGCGAGCCGTCCGCGCGGGCGGTGCGCGACGCGGTGTGGATGCCGATCTTGTTGGCGTTGTGGGTCGCGAACCGCAAGGTCTACGGGGCACGCAAGCTGTGGAAGGCCGCCCGGCGCGCGGGTCACGAGATCGGCCGGGACCAGGTTGCCCGGCTGATGCGTGAGCTGGGCGTACGCGGCGTCAGCCGGCGGCGCAAGATGTTCACCACGCGTCAGGATCCTGACGCGGTTCGCGCTCCCGACCTGGTCAACCGCGACTTCACCGCGGATCGGCCCGACGCGTTGTGGGTGACCGATCTCACCTATGTCGCGACCCGGGCAGGCATGGCCTATGTGTGCTTCATCGTGGACGCGTTCTCCCGCCGCATCGTGGGCTGGCGCGTCGCTTCGCACATGCGCACCGAGATGGTCCTCGACGCATTGGAGACGGCCCGCCGCTCACGCGGCAACCGCCGCCTGGTCGGGCTCGTGGCCCACTCCGACGCGGGATCGCAATTCACGTCGCTGCGATTCACCGAACGCCTCGACGAGATCGGCGCCCGCCCCAGCATCGGCACCGTCGCCGATTCCTATGACAACGCCTTGGCCGAGACGACCAACGGTCTCTACAAGGCCGAATGCGCCTACGGGCCCGACACACACGGCTGGCACGACGTCGACCAGCTCGAACTCGCCACCCTGGGCTGGGTGCACTGGTTCAACCAGCAACGGCTCCACGGCCACTGCAACGACACCCCGCCCGCAGAATTCGAAGCAGCGTTCTACGCTGCCCACAAGACCACCCCAGCCGGGGCTGGAAAACCAAACCAATGAGTCTCCAACAAAGCCAGAGCGGTTCAATCAGCCGGGTGCGGTCCGGCCAGCCTGACAGGTCCGCGAGGTCGGTGAGGTCCGCGACCTGAGCGCCGCGGCGCTTTTGCTGCCGGGGCCGCTGTTGGGTGTTGTGCCAGTGGCCCGGGTCGCCCAGGCCGACGCCGACCCTCGCTGATCGTCATCTGCTGCTCCTTCACGCGTCAGCGAGAACACAACCAGACTCGGTTCAATTCTCAACCAACCTTCCGCGGCAAAGCCAGACGCAACACAGCACGAGGCTTCCGCAACCTCCGCAACTACCGGCTGCGCATCCTGCTCGGCGCCGGCCGCAGACCATGCCAAACTCAACCCGTCACACCAATCAGAACCCGACGTCCCAGCTTGGTTGCGTAGAGCCGGATTGTTGACATCAGTTCATCGGCGCCGGGGCGCCGGACATCGTGCCAGCAGCGTGCGAGGCTTGTTGACTGGTCGGTGACAGGACCTGACCAGCGGGCGACAGCGCAGATGTTGGTGGTCAGATCCCTAAGAGCGTTAGCGGATTGGGCGGTTGTGGGGTTGCCAGCGGTTGCGGTGGTCGATGAGTTTGATGGTGATGATCAAGGCGACGGCGAGGGCGAGTTGGGCGAGGCGGTGCTCGGGTTTGCGGTCGGTGTTTCGTCGCAGTTGGCCGTAGTTGGACAGCCATGAGTTGGTTCGCTCGACGCGCCAGCGCAGCCCCAGCGGCGCTGTGACCGGTTCTGCGGGGCCGTCGTGGCCGGGTCTGCGTTTGGGGGGCCGCACCAGATCGCAGATGCCCGCCGCGGCGGCTGACCGGTCGACGCGGGCGCCCCAGTAGCCGCGGTCGAGGTGCAAGGTCTCGGTGTCGTGATGCAGCCCCCGCCGTTCGATCTCGGCCACGGTCGGGTCGAACAGCATGATGTCGTTGCGGTTCGCGCCCGCGGCGGCCCACCCGACCGGGATCCCCGCCCCGTCGATCGCGATCGACCACTTCCAGCCTGATTTGCGCCGGTCAACGGGGCTTTTGCCGGTCCCTTCCCCACCGCAGGGAGCTTTGTGGGTGGACCCGTCGATGCACACGTCATCGAGGTCGAGACCCACGATCCGGTCATAGGCGGCGATCGCTTCGGCCGCGATCCGCTCGAACACGCCCGCAGCGACCCACTCGTCGCGGCGGGACCGCAGCGTCGTGTCCGACACCTGCCATCCCAGCAGCGCCTCCGCGCACTGCCACGAGCAGCCCGTGGCCAGCCGCACCAGGATCCCCCAAAAGCACAGCCGGTCCGGTATCCGGGGCCGATGCCCCCTGCCAGGGCCGCCCACCGGCCGCACAGGCAGCATCGGCTCCACCGCCGCCCAGATCACATCCACCACCTCAGGCTCCAAAGCGCGCATGATGAAACCGGCCTCCACGGGTTGTCTTGTTCGGACAACCCGACCAATACACCGGGGAACCAGCCAACCCGTGGATGGCCAATCGCGCGGCCTCTAAGACGCGCGGCTCTCGTGGCAGCGCCAAGATTCGCTCCCCGATGATGTTGCGCAGGATCTGCGTCGTGCCGCCCATGATCGTGTATGCGGGCGCGTACACCACATTTCGAGATACCCGGTTGGCGAGCATCGTGTCGGCCCCGGCCACATCACCCACGAAGCGCGACACCTCCTGCTCGAACTCGGTGCACCACGTCTTGGTGACCGCCGAGTACTGAGCGAACGGCGTCTGGCGCAGCACGTTGCGCAGCACCATGTCGCGCCCGATCCGGTAGCCGGTTTCGATGCGGGCCATCCGCTGGCGAATCAGCGGGTCCGACGTGTTGGCTCTCGGCTTCGTGTCCAGGTACAGCCGTTGGTTCGACGCCAGCCGATCGATCCCGCCCCGTTCGTGCTCCAGCTGGCGCATTGTCTGGGAGAAGCTGTTGTTCAGCTCGCCCACCAGGTTCTCGACAGGCACCGCCACCTCATCGAAGAACACCTCGTTGAAGTGAGCGTCACCGGAGGCATCCCGGATCGGCCGCACCTTGATCCCGGGGCTGCCCATCGGCACGATCAGCTCGCTCATGCCCTTGTGCGGCGGCGCATCGGGATCGGTCCGGCAGATCAGGTAGCACCAGTTCGCCGTTGCTGCGCCGCTCGTCCAGATCTTCTGGCCGTTAACGATGAACCGATCGCCGTCACGCACAGCCGTCGTCCCGATGGCCGACACATCGGAGCCGGCATCGGGTTCGGACATGCCAATGCACCAGCGAGAGTGTCCCGCACGCATCTCGGGCAAGAACCGGGCCTGCTGATCAGGCGTGCCGTAGGCGAGCAGCACCGGGCCGATCTGGCGGTCAGGGAAGAACGAACTGGCCATCGGTGCGCCGCCCAGCAGGAGCTGCTCGGTCACCACGAACCGCTCGACTTCGGGTCGCCCGTCGCCCCCTGCTGAGGTTGGCCAGCACATCCCTATCCAGCCGCGCTCTCCCAGCCGCAGCGTGAACTCGTCGGAATAGCCGACCAGCCAGCCGTCGTCGATCATGAACAGGTCGGCCGTGGCCTCGCGCACCCACTCGGCCGCCTCGTCGGCCAAGTCGGTCAGCTCCTGGGGCCAGACGTAGTCCATCGCCCGGACAGTACAGCCGAGGTCGCGATCAGATCAGAAGATTGGCGCGCAGCATCTCGGGTACACCGGGGTTGAGACCGGCGGCCAGCAGGTAGCCCTCGGGACCGGACGCCGCACTTCCAGACGCCGCACTTCCAGCGCTGCCGTTTCGGCCGGCAGTGCCGTTCGCGCCAGCGTGTGATCCATAGCGGGTGTCGAGTTCGGCGAGCACCGCCGCCATGACCGGACGTGGTGCGCTCAGAATCGGCCGGACGTCGTCAATGTCGATGTCGACTTCGGCAAACTGCGGTGTCAGCTCCGAGATCCGCTGAAGCGATCGAAGTTCGTTGGTGAGGCAGTAGTCGTCCAGCACGGTGGCGCGATCTACGCCGAGCACCTCGAGCAGCAACGCGGCGGCAAGACCGCTTCGATCCTTGCCGGCGGTGCAGTGGAACAGCATCGGGAGGTGGTCGATGTCGGCGGCCACCGAAACGAACTGGGCGAACCGCTCGCCGTAGGTGAGCAGCATCTTCATGTAGAGCTCGACCATGTCGGCTTCGGAGACCGAATGCAGGCGTCCGGCGAGGATCTGGTCCACCATGCTGATGTCACCGTCGACGGTGTCTCCCACGGGCAGCGAGATGTGCGAGGTCACGCCGGCCCACAGGCGCGAACGATCACGTTCGATCTCGGGACCCGCCCGGAAGTCCACGACCGTGCGGATGCCGCGGCTGGCCAGCTCTTGGAGATCATCGGCACTCAGGCTGTTCAACCGATCGGATCGGAACAGCGCACCGGGTCGAACCCGGCGACCGCTCGCCGTCCGATAGCCGCCGAGATCACGGCAATTCCGAGCACCTTCGAGAACAACAACGGCATCGCGACGCACGGCGGGGGAGGCTAATCGGGACCGATGCGCACTAGCGTCGCCGCCCATGCGTGCAGTGGTGATTCCCGAATACGGCGGCGTCGAAGTACTCGAGGTACGCGATGTGCCCAAGCCGGCACCAGGGCCCGACGAGGTGCTCGTCGACGTCGTGTGCTCTGCAATGAACCGCGCCGATCTGCTCCAGCGCATGGGTCAGTACCCCGCACCCGGACCGAAGCCACCCTTCGAGATCCCCGGCATGGAGTTCGCCGGGCGAATCGCCGCCGTCGGCGAGCGCGTGACCGGCTGGACAGCCGGCGACCACGCCATGGGCATCGTGTCCGCCGGTGCGATGGCAGAGCGCGTCGCGACGCATGAGCGCATGCTCCAGCGCATCCCCACCGGAGTCGCCCTGAGCGACGCTGCAGCAATCCCCGAGGTGTTCATGACGGCGCACGACGCGCTCATGACCCAGGGCGGCCTCGCTTCTGGCGGCACGGCGCTTGTGCACGCCGGCGCATCGGGAGTGGGCACTGCGGCCATCCAGATCGCCAAGGCCATCGGCGCCCGGATCGCCGTGACATGCTCGACCGCAAAGGTCGCGGCCTGCACCGACCTCGGCGCAGATCTCGTCGTCGACTACACCGGGGCCGATTTTGCCGAGGCGGTCAAGGAGTGGACCGGCGGCGTCGGCGTCGACGTGGTGCTCGATGTCATCGGCGGCGACTACCTCGCCCGCAACATCGCCTCGGTTCGCACGCAGGGCCGCATCATCCAGGTCGGCGTCATGGGCGGACCGAAGGCCACCTTCGCGCTCGGCATGCTGCTGCCGAAGCGAGCGGCGCTCATCGGCACCGTGCTGCGCTCACGTCCGATCGAGCAGAAGATCGACGCCAACCAGCGTTTCTGCGCCGAGTTGCTGCCACGCTTCGACGACGGCTCGCTGCGGCCGATCATCGACTCTCGCTACGCCCTTGAAGACATCGCCGACGCACACACCTACATGGCCACCAACGCCAACGTCGGCAAGATCCTGCTGGACGTGCAGGACTGAGCCTGGGCCCGGCCCCAGCGGACCCGGCGCAGCTCGCTAGCGCTGTTCGATGCCGACGTAGTCGCGTTCGCCCACGCCGGTGTACTTCTGGCGAGGCCGATAGATCTTCTGCTCGGGGTCGCCCAGCATCTCCACCCAGTGCGCCAGCCAGCCGGGTGTGCGCCCGATGGCGAACAGCACCGTGAACATGTCGAGCGGGAAGCCCATCGCCTCGTAGATCAGACCCGAGTAGAAGTCCACGTTCGGGTACAGCCGGCGATCCATGAAGTACGAGTCGCTGAGCGCGACCTCTTCGAGCTTCATGGCAATGTCCAGCAGCGGATTCAGCCCGGTCACCTTGAACACCGCGTCGGCGGTCTCCTTGATGATCTTGGCCCGCGGGTCGTAGTTCTTGTAGACGCGGTGGCCGAATCCCTGCAGCAGCACGTCGCCGGACTTTGCACGTTCGACGTAGGCGAGCACGTTGTCGAAGCTGCCGATCTCGTGCAGCATCTGGATGACCTGCTCGTTCGCGCCGCCGTGCAGCGGTCCGTACAGCCCGCAGGTGGCCGCTGCCACCGCCGAGTATGGATCGGCACGGCTGGAGCCGACCGTGCGCATCGTGGTGGTGGAGCAGTTCTGCTCGTGATCCGCATGCAGGATGAACAGCACGTCCAGCGCCCGCGTCAGCGTCGGGTCGGGTTCGTAGTCGGGGTCGGCCACGCTCCACATCATCCGCAGGAAGTTGGCCGTGTAGCTCAGGTGATTCACCGGGTACTCGTACGGCAGCCCCATCCGGTTGCGGTACGTGAACGCCGCCATCGTCGGCATCTTGGCCATCAGCCGGATGATCTGCACCAGCCGCGTGTAGGGATCGTCGATGTCCTTCGCCTCGGGGTAGAAGGTGGACAGCGCGGCGATCGTCGAGACGAGGGTGCCCATCGGGTGGGCGTCATAACGGAAGCCCTTGATGAAGCGGGTGATGTCCTCGTGTACGTAGGTGTGGAACGTGATGTGGTGGATCCACTCGGCTGCCTCGGCCTCGGTGGGAAGCTCGCCGTGGATGAGCAGGTAGGCGACTTCGAGGAAGCTGGATTTCTCAGCAAGCTGCTCGATGGGATAGCCGCGGTAGCGCAGGACCCCTTCGTCACCGTCGATATAGGTGATCTGGGAATCGCAGTTGGCCGTCGAGAGGTAGGCCGGGTCGTAGAACCACAGGCCTCTGTCCAGCTCGCGCAGCGCGGCCGCCGAGATCGTCCCGTCGACCACGGGAACGGTCACCGTCTCACCAGAGCGGTTGTCGGTGATCGTAAAGCTGTCCTCTGGCATCGGTTCCCCTCGTGCGTCGCCGCCGAATGTACCCAATCAGGCGGGCCGCTGCGAAGTCGGCGCTGGCTCAGAGCGGAGAGTTGTCGTGGCGGCGGGGTCGCAGGCGCTCGCGCTTGGTGGACAGCATTCCGAGCGTGTTGACCAGCGCGGAGCGCGTCTCGGCAGGGTCGATGACGCTGTCGATGTAGCCGCGCTCTGCTGCGGTGTAGGGGTTGAGGTAGGTGTCCTCGTAGTCCGAGACGTAGGTGGCGACCTCGTCGGCATCGGCACCACGGCGCAGGATCTGGGCCGCTTGGGAGGCGCCCATCACCGCGAGCTCAGCGCTGGGCCACGCCAAGTACACGTCGTTGCCCATCGTCTTGGAGTCCATGACGATGTATGCGCCGCCGTAGGACTTGCGCAGCACGACGGCGACGCGGGGCACCGTCGCCCGTGCGTAGGCGAACGCGAGCTGCGCGCCGTGGCGGATCATCCCTCGCCACTCGAGGTCCTTGCCGGGATAGAAGCCTGGCGTGTCCACAAGCGTCACTAGCGGCAGGCCGAATGCGTCGCAGAAGTTCACGAAGCGGGCGCCCTTTTGGCTCGCGGCGATGTCCAGCGTGCCAGCGATGCTCATCGGCTGGTTCGCCACGATGCCGACCGAGTAGCCGTCGAGTGATGCCAGGCCAGTGACGAGGTTCGGCGCCCACCCTGCGCGCAGCTCGACCATGGCACCGTCGTCGACGAGCGCCGAGATGACGTCGCGAACGTCGTAGGCGCCCGTGGGCACCGTCGGCAGCAGGTCGCCGGCTTCGGGTGTCAGCCGATCGCGCGGATCAGCGGTCGCCAGCCGCGGCGGCAGCTCGTCGCAATGCGCAGGCAGGTAGGCGAGGATCTCAGTGAGCGCGTCGAGCACTTCGCCTGGTTCTGTCACAGCCGAGGCAGCGCCTGAGGCGCTGGCGTGTATCGACGCGCCGCCGAGCTCGTCGGGGCCGATCGCTACACCGGTCATTTCGCGCACCGGCACCGGCCCGCTGACGAACGCGTATGCGTCGGTGGCCATCACCACGATGTCGGCGAGGCCGATGAGCAACGCGATGCCCGAGATGGCGGGGCCGGTGACCCCCGCCAGGATCGGCACGACACCTGAGCACCGCACAAGCACCTGTGCTGCGCGCCCCCAACCGTGCAGTGCTGCCAGGCCGTGGTGTGCGTCGGCCCCGCTTGAGGACAGCATGAGAACGACGGGCAGTCGCTTCGCCAGCGCGGTCTCGAGCGCAGTGACGATCGTCTCGCTGTCCGCTGGAGCGAGCGCGCCGCGCCGCTCGGGACTGTCGGCGGACACGAGGATGACGGTGCGTCCGCCGAGCGAGACCGCACCGGCGGTGACATGCCCAGTTGCGCCGGCGCGGAGCTGGAGGTCCACCGCGGTGAGGCTACGCATGATCCACGTCGAGAATGGTCACACAGGCACAACCCCGTGCGTGCGCGTCGCCACGATGCGGATCACATGGCGCAGGACCTCCCGAGCGGCGGTGGCGGGGGCGGAGAGCATGCCGCGCTGGCGGATGGCGAGCGCAACCTGACGGGGCAGCAGGCCCGAAACGGTCAGGACGCTCCAGTCGCCGCGCTCGGTCCACTCGGGGATCGAGGTGATCGGGACGATTGCAGGGCCGTAACCCTGGAACGCGAGCGTGGCCGTCAGGCGGATGCCGTCCAGCTGGGCCATTGTGGACAGCGTCACCCGATGACGCGCGGCGGCGGCGTCGATGCGGCCTCGCATGGCCGATCCCGGCGGACTGAGCAACAGCGGATGGTGCTCGAGTTCGGCGAAGCTCACCTCCCGGTCGCCGTCTGCGGCGAGCGGGTGAGTCGATGGCGCGATGACGACGAATTCCTCCTCGAACAGGGGAGTGGCCGCGAGTTCTTCGTGGTCCACCGGGGCATTCACCACGGCGAGGTCCAGCTCACCGCCTTCGAGAAGACGGATGAGCGCGAGCGTGGTGGAGTCCACGACCGTTGCGGTGACGTCAGGGTGGAGACGTCGCAGCTCATCGAGAAACGGGGGCAGCAGCCACCGGCCCGGCGTGCCGATGATGCCGAGATGCACATCACCGGTCACGTGCGATGTCATTGATGCCACGTCAGCGCGCATCGCAGCGATCTCCGCGTTGATGCGTTTGATCCGCGCCAGCACCACCTCGCCCTCAGGCGTCAGCGATCCCATGGCACGATCCACAAGCAATGCGCCCAGTTCATCCTCGAGCTTGGCGACGTGGCTGGACACGTTCGACTGCACTGTGCGCAGCGCGCGTGCAGCCGCCGAGAAGCGCCCGTGGGTGGCTACCGCAGCAAGAGCGTCGAGGTATTTGAGGTCCATACGCGCACGCTAGCTGGGACAATGGCACATCGCTGAAACAGATGGAAAATATCTGTCCTAACTGCTGGTGCGATTGATATGTCAGCAGTACCTTGCTGAACGTCGAATGAAGCGGCTTGTCCCAATCCGTTCGACACAACGCTCCGCCGCAAGGTGCCCCCCACCTAGGCGAGCGTCAGCCGGATCGGAAGCCCCCGCTCCGTCCGGCCTCAGGTCCGAGCGTCCCCCACGCCTGCAGACCTAGCGAAGGAGCCGGCCCACCCCCCGGGCCGGCTTCGTCGCGTTCAGTGCGTCGAGCAGGCCGCTCGCCGCCGACGCCGTGCTACAGCGAGGCCCGGATGATGTTGAGTGCCGAGCCCGCCTTGAACCACTCCACCTGATCAGTGCTGAAGGTGTGGTTCGTCTCGATCGAGAAGACCTGGCCCGACGGCTGGAGAACTTCGACGGTGACCGGCTGTCCCGGTGCCAGATCGGCGAGGCCGCGCACCGAGATCCGGTCGTCCTCGTCGATGCGGTCGTAATCCGCTGGGTCCGCGAACGTCAGCGCCAGCATGCCCTGCTTCTTGAGGTTGGTTTCGTGGATGCGGGCGAAACTGCGCGCCAGCGCCACCAGGCCGCCTCGGAAACGAGGCTCCATCGCGGCGTGCTCACGGCTCGATCCCTCACCCATGTTCTCGTCGCCGATCACGACCCAGTTCACGCCGGCTTCGTGGTACGCCTTCGCGATCTCGGGATACGGCTGGGTCTCGCCGGTCAGCTGATTCTTGCCGTGGCCCACGTCGTAGCCGTCGAAGGCATTCACTGCGCCCAGGTACAGGTTCCCCGAGATGTTCTCAAGGTGGCCGCGATAGCGAAGCCACGGACCGGCCATCGAGATGTGGTCGGTGGTGAACTTGCCCTGAGCCTTGACCAGCACGGGCAGATCTTCGTAGTCGTTGCCGTCCCAGGCCTCAAACGGGGCCAGCACCTGCAGGCGGTCCGAGTCAGGCGAGACGCGGACGTCGATACCCGAGACGTCTGCGGGCGGAGCGACGAAACCGCTCTCGCCGGGGTCGAATCCCGCAGGCGGAAGCTCGACGCCGACAGGGGTCGGCAGCGCGACGGGCTCGCCCGCGTCCGTGTGCAGCACCCCGTTGACCGGGTCGAATTCCAAGGTGCCCGCCAGCGCGAGCGCCATCACCGTCTCGGGCGAGGTCACGAACGCCAGCGTGGCGGCGTCGCCGTCGTTGCGCTTGGGGAAGTTGCGGTTGTAGGAGGTGACAATCACGTTGGGTTGTCCGGGGACATAGCCCTTTTCGTCCGAGCGGTCCCATTGTCCGATGCACGGCCCGCAGGCGTTGGCCAGCACGGTGGCGCCCAAGGCTTCGAAATCGGCCAGCAGGCCGTCGCGCTCGATGGTGGCGCGCACCTGCTCCGAGCCCGGAGTCACCAGCAGCCGCGTCCGCGCGCGCAGCCCCTTGGATGCGGCATCTCGGGCGATCGACGCGGCGCGGGTGATGTCCTCGTAGCTGGAGTTGGTGCAGCTGCCGATGAGAGCGGCACTGATGTCGAGCGGCCAGCCCCGCTCATGGGCCTCGGCGCCCAGCGCCGATACCTCGCGGGCCAGGTCCGGTGTGTGCGGCCCGTTGATGTGGGGTCGAAGCTGCGACAGGTCGATCTCGATCAACTGGTCGTAGTGAGCCGCCGGATCGGCCATGGCGGCGTCGTCGGGACGCAGGTGCGCGGCAATGGCATCGGCCGCGGCGGCGACTGCTTCGCGGCCGGTGGCTGCGAGGTAGCGGGACATCGCTGCGTCGTAGCCGAACAGCGACGTTGTTGCGCCGATCTCGGCGCCCATGTTGCAGATCGTGGCCTTGCCGGTGGCGCTCAGCGACTCCGCACCGGGCCCGAAGTACTCGACGATGGCGCCGGTGCCGCCATTGACCGTGAGGATCTCGGCCACCTTCAAGATGACGTCCTTGGGCGCGCTCCAGCCAGACAGCTCGCCGACGAGCTTCACGCCGATCACCTTCGGCCAGCGCACGTTCCAGGCGAAGCCGGTCATCACGTCCACGGCATCGGCGCCGCCGACGCCGACCGCGATCATGCCGAGGCCGCCCGCGTTGGGGGTATGGCTGTCGGTGCCGATCACCATTCCGCCGGGGAAGGCGTACTGCTCCAGCACGACCTGATGGATGATGCCGCTGCCGGGCTTCCAGAAGCCTGCGCCGTAGCGGGCGCACACGCTCTCGAGAAAGTCGTAGACCTCTTCGTTGTTCGCCGAGGCGGCAAGCAGGTCGCGCTTTCCGTCCTCCCGGGCCTGAATGAGATGGTCGCAATGCGTCGTCGTGGGCACGGCGACTTCGTCGAGTCCTGCCGTCATGAACTGCAGCCAAGCCATCTGTGCCGTGGCGTCCTGCATGGCGACACGGTCGGGCGCAAGGTCGACATAGGACACGCTGCGCTCAAGTTCCTGATCTCGGCTCGACAGGTGGGCGATGAGGATCTTCTCCGACAGCGTGAGCGCACGACCCAGCCGTTCGCGACCGAACGCTGTTGCGTCGGCCAAGCCGGTGTACACCCCTTCGATCAGTTCGATCGGCGTGCTCGCGTGCACAGCCATGGGCAATGTCCCCCTGTTGTCGTGGTTGTCGATGCTCCGTGCGTTCTGGTCCAGGTGGCCCCAAGCGGCAGGAGCGCGGCGAGGAGCGACTGAGAAGCTACGCCCAAACGCAGGTTCGAACTCGCAGCGTCAGGGACGGACTTCGTAGTAGAGGTTGGCGGCGTCGCCGAAGTCGTGCTGGGTGAAGCGGGTGAAGCCGGCGGCGGTCGTGAGCTCGCGAGCCTTGTCCGGGTAGAGCCCGAGCGTGCCGAGGCCCAAGCCGCCTGCCTCGCTGAGCGCAGATTGCAGGCAGCTCGTCACCGAGAAGCCGTAGAACATCGCCAGCATCGGGTTGCGCTTGTCCTGGGAGAAGTCGCCTCTGGAGCGGATGTCCTTGATGAGCAGCGTCCCGTCGTCGCCGAGTGCGCCACGAATCGCGTCGAGCGCATCGTCGGGGCGTGGCATGTCGTGCAGGCAGTCGAAGGTGAGCGCGAGGTCGAAGTCGCCTGTGGCGGGGATGTCGGCAGCTCCCGCGACGACGAAGGTGGCGTTCTCAAGATCGTCGTCCTCGGCTCGCTCGCGGGCTTGGGTGACGGCGATCTCGGACGGATCGAAGCCGACCACTTCCGTGCGGGGCCAAGCCGCTGCGATGAGGCACGCCGACACGCCGGCGCCACAGCCGACGTCGAGCACCTTTGCGCCACGCTCGAGTTTGGCGGCCACGCCGTCGAGTCCAGCCAGGATCGTCGAGGTCAACGCTTGGCGGCTGAACGGGCCAGTTGTGCGCGCCAATCCCGCGGCGGCGCGGGGTCCCTGCTGCTCGTAGGTCATGCCGATGCCAGTACGGAATGAATCGATGATGAGGTCCAGCGCCTGGTCGCCCGTGCCGCCCCGGAACGCACCCATGGCGAATTGGGTCGACTCCTCCTCATCGACAAGCAGGGCCTCGGCTTCGGGCGACATGGTGAACGCACCCTCGTCGTAGGTGATCATCCGTGCGGCTGCCATGCCCATCAGCCATTCGCGCACGAGACGCTCGCTGAGTCCCGTAGCCGACGCAATGTCGTCACTGGTGGCAGGCTGGGCGTCGGCAAGCGCCGCGAACAGCCCGAGCTCGTCGCCGATGTGCAGCATCAGCGACACCATTTCGCCTTGCTTGTAGGACCACACCTGGAAGGCGAACTTGCCCAGAAGGTCCGGATCGATCTGACGAGTAGCGGTAGCCATTTGCGAGACGCTACCTGCCCGGCCGGGCGGCTTCCCGCTCGCCAGCCTTCTACAAGGCAAGAGATCATTGTGCCTTGTAGACTCAGTGCCATGTCCAGCGCCGGGGACCTCAAGGTGTCCTCCCGTGGCCAGATGAGCCTCCCCGCCGAGGCTCGCCGTCGCTGGGGCCTCAATGAGGGCGGTCGGGTGGGGTTCCTCGACATCGGCGGCGCTGTCCTCATCGTGCCGGGCGGTGTCGAGCCGTTGCGCCGCGAAATCCTGGACCTCGTCAGCGAGTCCGAGTGGGAAGCTGCGCGAACCGGCTTCGGTGATCCCGACCTCGCAAACGAGTGAAGCCGGCCCACAGAAGTTGAGCCAGGGCCTGGTGACTCACATCGTCGACGACCAGCACCTCGGTGCGATCCTGCGAGGCGACGACCCGCCTCGTCCCGGCGAAGCCGTGTACACCACCGGCTGCTGGTATGTGCGTCTGTGCCACGCCGTGCTCAGTGCTACCGAGCGTGCCGGATCGCTGTCAGCTCCATTCGCCACTCTGCCTGATTCGTTGCGCCGACGTGCCACCGGAGCACTGCTGGAGTTGCCTCCCGAGATCGGGCTCGTGAGTCTGCGGGAGCTGGGGCCGTTGATCGGGAGGCTCCGCCAACGTCACCAGCTCAACGTGCTCGGCATCGAAGTGCTTGCCGCAGCTGTCTACCTCGGTGCCGACGTGTATCTCTGCGCACCCGCGCCCCGACTCCAAGCAGCTCTGGACGCCGAAGGCCGTACCCACGTGGTCACGTAGCGACGCCAAGCGCGTTCAAATGCGGCAGAGGGGGTCGCCGGCGGGTGGGCGTTGGTGGAAACAGAGGATGGCGAAGCGGCCGACGTAGGTGAATTCCCATGGTTCGGGCACGGGACCCTGCCGTCCGCCGTCGGGTGGGTAGCTCGGGATCCAACCGTGCTTCTTCGCGTTGGCGAAGTTTTCGGCTGCCAGCCAGGCGTATGCAGGCGATTGACCGAAGCGGAGGTAGCCATCCTGGGCGACGTCGATGGCGTATCCCGTGTGGTGCTTTGAGTACCCCGGCGGTGCCGACATCTTCAGCCGTTCGACCATCTCCTCGTACTCGTAGGGCTCGCTCAAGGTGCGCAGGAACACGGTCCGCTGGTAGGTCTGTCCCCGGTACGCGGATTTCAGTTCGATCTCGATGCCGTTGGCGGCGGCGTCAGCACGCAGTGCCAGCCAGGCAGACGCAGCGGGGCGTTGGAGCACTTGCCCTTCTGCCACGAAGCGCATCAGCGCATAGTTGGCTGGAAGTGGGCGTAGCTGGTAGCCACGTTGCTCGGCGTGCTCGCGTATTTGCTGGTCCATTTCTTCGGAGTCAGTGATGGCCAGCACCGAGCCGATCGACGCGAGGTTCGGCAGGTTCGCCGTGTTGAAGAGCTGATTGAACTCCGGCCCCGTGAACGTGGGGAGCATGACGGCGTCCCCCGCGTTCGGGGGCCGCACGGGTACCGGATCGGGCTCGTTGAGCGTCTTGGGCTCGTCGGGCAACTTTGGCGCAGGCCGCAGTGTGGTGATCGGCTCTGCGATGTGAGCCGACCGATGGCCGTCGACCGGCGCAGCAGCCGCCGTCGGCGCATGCAGCGCACTGACGGCGAGTACCGCTGACGCGACGGCCCAGCCGAGCCGCGACCTTCGGCGGGGAGGCGCATTTCGGGGACATCGGAGGGGGGGCTCGGAGGCGGACATGGCGGCAGCGGGATGTTCAGGACACAACGGTGGGGTGATCAACTAACGTTCGGTAGAGGTCGGCGTAGAGGCCGCCCCCGACCATGAGTTCTTGGTGCCGGCCTTGCTCGACCAATCGGCCTCGATCCAGCACCAGGATCTGGTCAGCATCGGTGATGGTCGACAGGCGGTGGGCGATGAGCACCGCGGTGCGACCCGCCAGCGCGGTGGACAGTGCGCGCTGGACGAGGGCCTCGTTCTCGCTGTCGAGATGGCTCGTGGCCTCGTCGAGCACCACGATGGCTGGATCGCGCAGCAGGACTCGGGCGATGGCAAGGCGCTGCTTCTCGCCGCCCGAGAGGCGGTAGCCGCGCTCGCCGACGACCGTGTCCCAGCCGTCGGGCAGTCCCAGGATCAGCTCGTCGATCTGCGCGGCCCGGCATGCGTCGAGCAGTTCGACGTCGGTTGCCCCTGGTCGGGCGTAACGAAGGTTCGCGGCGATCGTGTCGTGGAACAGGTGAGGGTCTTGGGAGACGACGCCGATGCTTGCCCGCAACGACTCACCGGTGACGTCGCGCACGTCCTGACCGTCGATGAGCACGGCACCGGTGTCGACGTCGTACAGGCGCGACAGCAACGCCACGAGCGTCGTCTTGCCCGCGCCTGAGGGACCCACCAACGCAACCGTCTGACCGGGTTCGATAACCATGGACACCCCGCTGAGCACTGCGTCGCCTGCCGCGCCGCTGGGTTGTTGGGGCGTCGCTGCCGCGCCGCCCAGCTCGGCGAGCATCTTGTCGTCGGCGGGGGGATACGTGAACGTCACGTCGCGCAGCTCGACGCGACCTGAGACATCGGACAGATCGACGGCGCCGGGTCGGTCGGTGATCGGATTGGGCAGGTCGAGCACAGCGAAGACCCGCTCGAACGACACCAGCGCCGTCATCACGTCCACCCGGGCATTCGTCAGGCCGGTCAACGGCATGTAGACCCGAACGACCAGCAGGCTCATCGCCGCCAGCGTGCCGATGGTGAGCGAGCCAGAAATCACAAGGTGAGCGCCGACCCAGTACAGCACCCCAACGCCGACGGCCCCGACGAGGCTCAGCGCGATGAAAAAGGTCCGCCCCCACATGGCGCTTCGGACGCCGATATCACGCACGGAGCTCGCTGTGGCGCTGAACTCGGCTCGCTCGTCGTCATGGCGTCCGAACAGCTTCACGAGCAGCGCGCCAGCGACATTGAGGCGCTCGGTCATCACGGTGTTCATGGATGCGTTGTGCTCCATGCCCTGGCGGGTCAGCGCTTGCAACCGCCGGCCCACTCGTTTGGTGGGCGCGATGAACACCGGCAGCAGGGCCAGCGCGAGCAGCGTCAGCCGCCACTCGAGCACCAGCATCGCGACGAGCGTCGTGGAGAGCACGATGGTGTTGGACACCACTGAGCTGAGGGTCCCGGTGAAGGCCCGCTGCGCGCCGATGACGTCGTTGTTCATACGGCTGATGAGCGAACCCGTCTGCACATGCGTGAAGAACGCCACCGGCATGCGCTGGACGTGGTCGTACAGGCCTACCCGCAGGTCAAAGATCAGGCCTTCGCCGATGCGCGCCGACCACCAGCGCTCAATGAACGACAGGCCGGCCTCGGCGAACGCCGAAGCCACGATGATCGCGGCAAGCACATTGACCTGCCGCCGATCTCCGGCTGGGATGGCCTGGTCGATGATGCGTCCGAACAGAAGTGGCGGCACCAAGAACGCGAGAGCTCCGAGCAGTTGAGCACTGACGAAGCCGGTAAGCATCGACTGGTACGGGCGCGCCAGCGAGACTGCCCGGCGAATGGTGCCGCGTGCCAGGTGACGACCTTCGACCCCGGCTGGGTCGTGCCCCATGGCGCCGTGCGCCGATGCCATTGACTGCATGGATCGAACGATACGAGCCGCCCTGCCGCGAGCCGCGGCACGTCGTGGGTGTCTGCGGAGCTACACGTAGGGCCAGCGGCGCTTGGACGCAGCAGCGTCACCCGGAGACGCTTCGCCGCTTTTCGGCACGGGCTCGGTGAGGGTCCAGCGGCGCCGCCACGCAGATGCCGCGGGGCCCTCGAGGCCGGGGCTGTCCGCACTGTGCAGCCGCCGCCTGGCGGCAAACCAGTTGCCGGTCGCCGTCTCGTCCGCCAGGCCTTCCACGGCGGCTTGCAGTCGTCGTGTGAAGCGCCGATTGTTGTCGTCGTCGGCGAAGTCCAGCGGCCGGCCGAAGTTGACAACCGCTCGTGCCCGTTTGGGCCAGGCCCGGCCCTTGCGGAGGATGTCGAACGTGCCTCGAATGTGCACCGGCACTACCGGCACGCCGGCTTGCTTTGCCAGGTACGCAGCGCCGGGCCGGAACTGCTGCCCCCAGCCGTCGCGGGATCGTCCGCCTTCGGGATAGATCACGAGGCTCCAGCCGCTGCGCAGCAGCGCCACGGCCTGGTCGATATTGCGCCGATTCACCGAGGTTCGCTCGATCGGGATCGCACCCACGAACAGCGCCGAGATCGCCGAGCTGAACCGGTTGCCGAAGAAGTAGTCGGCGGCTGCGCCCACTACGAGCCGGTTGCACCACGGCTCAGGGATCGAGGTGACCATGACAGCGGTGTCGGCATGGCTCTGATGGTTGGCCGCGAACACCGCGGGGCCGCGCAGGTCGCTGAGACGGTCCACGCCCTTGATTGTCGGGCGGGCGTAGTAACGCACGATCGCACGGCCCAGCGTGTCCCGTGCAACGCGTCGCGCCACCCGGGCGGGAAAGCGACGAGCCCAGTCTGTCTCATAGTTCGAGCCCACGTTGGCCGGCAGCGGTGTCTGGCCCTTGGGCGTTGTCCCGGCGCGCAGCGGAAACTCTGCGTTTCGAGCGATCCGCGTGACGGAGGCCTTCTTGCGGCCCGAGCCCTTGCCCGACCCTCTGCTGCCGAAGTGCGGCACTGCCGTTCGGCGATTGGGGTCGCTCACCGTTCGCTGCCTCAGACGACGTCGGCCATCAGGACCGGCGGATTGTGAATATGGGTGATCGACGGATCGCGCCCGACCACATCGGTGGCGATCTCCAGCGCATCGTTGAGCGTCGAGGCGCAACGGAATCCCATGCGCCGGACTGCCGCTTGGTCGCCGCCCACGATGATCACGCCGCCGAGATGCTCGAGCGCGTGTGCGCACCAGTACCACATGTAGAACGGATGCACGCCGTGGTAGGCGTACGACGTCCGGTACAGGTGCCGATACCACTCGTCTTCCGCATACCGCTTCTCATAGCGGTGCTCGATGACCTCCGGATCGGTGGTGTCGGCGAGGACTTCTTCGAAGAAATCGATGTAGCTGGGATGGTGTACCGGGTGGAATTCCCACGGCGTGGGGTGCGTCATAATCACCACGCCGCCAGGGCGTACCAGCGGCTTGCCCCGGTACAGGTTGAAGAAATACCCGAGCCCCAGGCAGGCCACCAGGATCGGGTTCATGATCGAGTTGACGTTGTAGGGGCACAGGTAGGGCAGCCCCATCGTGAGCACGTCGGTCTGGCCCTCAACCCGCACGAGGTGCTGGCGATAGACGTTCTCGAGTGTCACCCGGTGGACCGCTTCGACCTCGCCCGCCTGGACCGACGTCAGTCCGTACGGCGCGCGGATGCCACTGAAAATGCGCCGGGTCGCCCGGCGCGACATCACATCGAGCGCCGTCTTGGTGCCGACCAGCATCAGCCGATCCTTCGGCGACATCTCCCATTCTCTGCGCTGCAGAAAGCCGTAGGGCGACGGGAACGTGTCGTTGTTGAGTGTGGTCTCGATCTGGAACACCTTCACGCCGGCCTCGGCCAGCAGGCGGCCCTGACGCCAGTTGCGCGTGTGCAGCTCGGAGTGCTCGGGATCCATGAACGATTTCGAGTGCCGCATGGTGTGCACGTTGTGATGGTGACGCAGCGCCGTGTACCCCGACAGTCCGGTGGCGACGCTCTTGTGGCCGCCGTCCATAGAAACCAGGTTGATGTTCACGTACACCAGCAGGTCTGACTCGACGGCCCGGGTGGAGATCTCGACTTCTTCGCCGGCTTCGGTGGTGCCCAGATGCGTTAGCCCGTCGGGATCCTCGGCATCGAAGTTGTACAACTGGCCGTGCGGGGCGAATGCGTCGTAGACCCTGTCGCCGACAGCGTGTCGAAGCTCGGCTTCGGTCATCCGGCGATGCAGGGCGAGTGCTGCAATGAGATGGACGTCGTCGACGCCTGCGGCAGCGGCAATGTCGAGTACCTGCTCGATGATCCGGCCGCGGATGTCGGGGGCTGCCATCGGCGGCAGGGGCAGCGAGATGTCGTCGAACGCAATCGTCAGCTTCATGCCGGGTCGCATGAGCGCAGCCAGCGGCTCGCTGTCGCCGAGAGGGTTCGCGAGCGCAGCGGCGATCTCGCTCTCGGGATCGCGCACCGCATCGAGCGGCTCGTTGGGGTACACCACGCGGCTGCCGACGGGGAGTTTTTCCAAGCGGAGTCCCTCGCCGTGGTGGAACAGGATCGGCGGGGTCGTCCGGTCGACGTCGAGGACGAGACCCTTGCGGGCGGTCACCGGGGGCCTCCTGTCGCGACACGCGTACGCCGGTCGAGACGGCCGGTGCTCGCTCGAATTCGATAGGGCGGGGCGAACGGCAGTAGCGGCCGCGGACCTCCCGACGACCGCGTCCAGTTCTCGCACAGCCATCCCCGCTTGTCAGCGATCGTGACCAGCCGGGTCTCGGGATTCACCGCCACGGGATAGCCCACCGCCTCCAGCATGGGCATGTCGGAGGCGGCATCGGCGTATGCAACGCCTTGAGCCAGCTCGAAGCCCTCGGCCGCGGCCCATTCGACCATCATCTGGGCGCGGACCTCGCCGGTTGGCGGGACATCGATCATCTCGCCGGTATAGCGGCCATTCGCGCTGTCGATGCGCGCAGCGATGATGTGATCGAACAGCGGTGCGAGCGGCCGCACCGCCAACTCGAGCGCGCCGGTGATGAGCACCGTGCGATGGCCCGCCGCTCGGTGCTCGCGCACACGCCGGAGTCCGGCGGGGAACGCCTTGGTCAAGATGAGGTGGCTGAGCATCTCGGCCGCGTCGGCATCCAGCTGGCCGACGGGCGCGCCTTTGTAGCGCCGGTAGAAGTAGCGCAGGAAATCGGTGCGGTCGTGGCGGTCCCTGCGCCACAGCCCCGGAGTCTCAGCCAGCGTCCGCAATGCGAACCGGACGCGCTGGGGATTGTCCAGCCTGCGGGTGGCGAGCCAGGCGTAGCTCTCCACGACATTGCTGGCGATCAAGGTGTTCTCGAGATCGAACGCTGCGAAGTGCCGGGCCGGGTCGAGCACGGCTGTGCGAAGCCGCTGGTTGCGGCTGGGGCCAGTGCGTGGCTGCGGGGTGGTCTTGACGCGGGCCTGGATGACGACGGTCGGCAGGTGCACCTCGGCGATGTAGTGCGGCCAGTCCACGACGCGGGGGTCGAAGCCGAACCGTTCCTGATCGGCTTCGGGCAGCGAGTCCCACAGCTCCAAGGTGCGGTCGATCCCGTAGAGCGCTTCGCACTTGCCGTACGCGCCGTAGAGCTGCACGTAGCCGAGGATCTGCTCGAGACTGGCGCGTCGCTGCGCCAAGCGCACGGTGAGATCGTTGCGGCCTCGCATCGGCAGCCGGTTCACCACCTTTTCGGCGGTGTTGAATACCGTCATGACCCGTTCGAGTTGCTCTTCGAGCCCGCTTGAGCCGGCGTATCGCCACTGGGTGCTGGCCGTCGGGTGACCCTTCGAGTCGTAGACGGGGTGGTCCTCGAACCACCGCATCACGGTGTCGAGCAACACCTTGAAGCGCAGCGGGTTCACCGCACCCGATGCCACCTGAAAGATCTCGGGGGCTCGCGAGGGCCCTCGGGCGGCAACGGCGATGATTGCGGCGGCGACCATGTCCACCGGGATGATGTCGATGACCCCTTCGGGGTATCCGGGGAACGTGTCGAGTTCGCCCTTTGCGAACGACACGATGAGCGGTTCGGCCATACGGAAGCCCCGGATCCATCCCGGCGCCGGCTCGGCGAGCGCCGATTCGATGATGGAGGGGCGCACGATTGAGATCGGCACGTCGCCGTGCAGTTCGACGAGCGCTTGCTCGCCCAGCGCCTTGGAGTAGGTGTAGACGTCGGGCCAGCCCAGCGACGCTGCTCGGCTGCGCCCCGCAGTCACCATCTCGGCGTCGACCCATTCGCGGCGCAGCTGCTCGGTCTTGGCCGCCAGCATCGGCAGGCCGGCGGGACCGAGTTCTTCGCGGGCATCGCGATGGAACCGGCGCAAGCGATTGGGGGAGCGACTGGAAGCGTCCAGGTCTGCGCGTGTGCGCCGCGCTGCGGAGACCTCGGATCTCCAGTCGACGTCGAGAGAGAACGGCGTGTCGGCGAGGAACACCTCTGCGGCAGAACCGCGCCGGTTGCCGGCCACGTAGCAGGTGGACACCGCAATGACGTGTGGTGACACGCCCGCTTGCTGACACGCGTCGAGCACCCGGTTCGGGCCGAGCAGGTTGATCTCGATCGACGCGTCGAGCGGGCTGTCGAAGCTGACGGTGGCGGCCGAGTGAATGATGACGTCGCAGCTGCAGAACGTCTCGCGATCGTCGTCGCTCAGGCCGAGGCCGTCGACGCTCACATCACCTGAGACGACGGTGATACGCCGGGCGCAGATCTCGTCGAAATCATCGCCCCAGGCCTCACGGAGACGGTCGAAGGCGTCGTTGCGCAGCACCTCGCGTTGGATCCGGCGATTCACGTCCGTGCGACGACCCGGACGCACCAACGCGACGAGCTCGCAGTCGGGGACCGAACGCAGCAGCCGTTCGGTCAGTGCTGTCCCCAAAAAGCCCGTAGCGCCGGTGATGGCAATGCGCTTGCCTGTCAACGCTTCGGCGATCACGGCCTGCTTTCTACCGAAGTCCGGCGCATGATCCGCGCTCACGTTGCCAACTGGGCAAACAGGCGGGCACACGGAGTCACCGCGCGCCAGCCGCACGACAGGGCGAAACGCTCGTAGTCGCTTCCTGGCGGACCAAAGGTTGCGAGGTCGCGGCACGCTGGTGCGCTGAGCGCTCCGCATCGCTCCCACAGTCCGTCGAGGTACTCATCTGCGCCCGGTGGCTCGTCGTTCGGAGAGCGTCCGCTGAGCACGGGCGGCGGACCGTCGTCACCCAGCAGCGATGCGCAGTCGAGCGTGGTGCGGCCTCCACAGGCCCATCCGAACGTTGCGTACGCCGAACCGCCCGGCGCGGACAGCACGAGTTGCGCGCAGGCGCGGCTGCTGCCGTCGCCGCAGGATTCCCACCAACCGTCAAGCTCTGCGATGTTCCCCGGTGCAGGCGTCTGCGGTTCGAAGTCGACAGCGAGCAGGCCACCCTCGCTGCCGTCGCCGAGGAGCACGCTGCAGTGCAGGTTCTCACGTCCCCCGCAACTGAATGCATACGCCTCGTACTCGCTGCCTGGCGTTGCCTCGTACAGCAGCGCGTTGCAAGCGCTGGCGGAGCCCGCACCGCAGGATTCCCAAAGCTCGTCGAGCACGGGGTCTGCACCCGGCGGGGGGTCGTCGGGATCGAAGAGGGCTGGCGCACGCACGAGAGCGGCCGGCAGCGCTGCGTCGCGCTGTTCGCTGGGAGAGAGCACCCGTGTGTCTGCCGGCGCGGTCGATCCCGGATCGCTGCTGTCCAGCGCGCAGATGTCTCTGGCGATGTCTGCGAGCGGCTCGTCGATGGGATCGAGGGGCAGAGACAGCTCAGTCACGCCGAGGGCGGCGCCCAGGCGGGCGCGTTCGCATGAATTGAGGTCGGTCCCGTCGCCAGCATCGCGGGCGGTACCCGATGCGTCCGGGCTACTGCAACCCAGCGCCAGCAGCGTCACCGCGGCGCAAGCTGCCAGCACTCGGAGAGGGCGCGCGAACAGGCCACCTCTCGGGAAACGACGCTGACGCCTTCTGAGTGCAAATTTGCCGCCTGTGGCGGCATTTCTGCGCAAAGTCTGACGCCAAGCAATTCTCCGCGCAAGATTGCTGCCAGCAGCGGCATTTCTGCACAGTGTCAAGGCGGTCGGTGCTGACAGCCATCGCCGCCGATGCACTAGCGCTCTCACCAGCATCGCTATGCCAGCTTCGCGGCGATGGTCCCCACGGAGCGGAGGGCCGTGCCGTCGGCCCCTTGCGTTACGAAGTGACGGGTGGGTCCGTCGAGCGCCTCGGCGATCAGATCGTCGAGCAACTCGATGAGGCTGTCGCCTTCACCGGACCAGAAGTACCAGCTCAACGAGCCGGGAATCGGGTTGATCTCATTGACCCACAGCCCGTTGGGATCGTCGCCACCGTCCCACAGGAAGTCGATGCGCGCGACCGAGCGGGCCATGACGAGGTGGCTCACCTCGACCGCAGCGGCGCGCAGGCCGGTCTCGATCACCGAGGGCAGCGTTGCGGGAAGCTCTCGTGCCGCAGTCGCCATGCCGCCGCCGCCGACGAGGTACTTGTCGGCGTAGGTGTAGATCTCGGCGTCCGCGCTGCGCAGGGGTCGCTCGACGGCGCTGAGGCGCAACTGCGGCCACGTTCGCACCGAGATGTTCAGATCGATCACGTCGGTGAGGTATCGCTGGACGACGGCGCCGTCGCGCAGCAACAGCGAAGTCTGTGCCAGCGCTTGCGCGGTCGCCAGATCGGCGACGATCTCGATTCCGATCGACGATCCGCCGAAGCGCGGCTTGACGATGAGCGGCCCTTCGACCAGTTCCGCAGCCAGCCCTTCGGCACGCAGGTCGTCGGTGAGCAGCCACAACGGCAGCGTCGGCAGCCCAGCTGCCGCAACGGCACCGGTGAACGCCAGCTTGTCCATGCTGATCGCGGCACTGCGCTGGCTGGGGCCGGTGTACGGCAGCCCGGCGAGGTCGAACTGCGCAGCCAGCGCGCCCTCCTCGCCGGGTCCGCCATGGCAGCAGTTGACAACCACGTCCAGGTCGACGGCAGCGCGCTTGGGACGACGACCGCCGCGGACGAACCCGCCGCCGGGCCGGCTCAGCAATTCGATGGCTGTGGCCCCAGATGGCAGGCCGTCGGCGAATGCCGCGGCTTCCAGATCGGCGGGTACCTCGTGCCAGGTCCCGTTCGGCGACCAATACAGCGCGACGGGGTCGCGCCCCGCCTCGGCGAGCGCGTGCACTGCCTGGAGGCCCGTCAGAATCGAGATGTCATGCTCTGGTGACGGGCCGCCGAAACAGACGCCAGGTCGACTCATCGGAGCGCCGTCGATGCATTTGCCAATCGGCCCATGGATGCCATGAAACCGCATTCGAGGGTCCGCGAGCGGCCATGTCGCGCGATCACGGGTAGTGGTCGGGGAGATCGTTCTCGTAGAGGACTGCGTCGCCGTCGCGCAGATTCGTACGAACCCACCGCACAGCCTCCTCCCGAGTAGCCATACATCGCACGGTGGCGCGGTTCTTGGTGCGGTCGTGGATGAGGCTGCGAGCCCTGCGGCCGCGGGTAGCCGCCCGCGCTGTGCGCGGATCCCAACCGGTCGCTCCGCCGAGCAGCGCCGTGCGATTCGTGCGGCCCACGATGAGCACGTCGTCAGCGATCTGAGCAGCCAGTTCTCCGAGCAGTCGGTTCTCGTGGGCCTGGCCGCGGCCGAGCTCGACCATGCCCGGCGTGACGACGACGCGGCGACCGGTCCCGACGGCGGCCAGCATGCCCAGCGCTGCCCGAGCGCCCGCGGGATTGGAGTTGTACGTGTCGTCGATGATCACGACGTCCGAGTCGCTGCGGGCCACAGTGCGGCGGTGCTCGGGTGACGCAAGCTCGCCCAAACGTGCGGCGATGGCCGCGTCGGCAACGCCGAGCACGGACGCGGCGGCCACCGCGCACGCCACGTTGGCCGCGGACGCGTGCCCCAGGTTCTGATCGGCGATCTCGCGGCCGAACACGGCGACCCGTGAGCGTCGAGGCTGAGAAGCGTCGGTATCAGCCAGCGGATCAAGCGATGCCTCCGATGCCAGCACCGTCACGTCGGCATTGGCATCCTCGCTCGAGCAGCGGATGACGCGCAGCCCCGACGCGGCCAGCCGATCGGCTTCCGTGCGCAGTCCGTAGGCGTCCACATTGATGATTGCGGTCCGGCTGGTCGCGAAGATCTCCGCTTTCGATGACACGATGCGATCGAGGCTGCCGAAGCGCTCCAGATGCACGGGCCCGATGGAGGCCAGGATCGAGACCGACGGTTTTACCCACCGTGTCATCGCAGCGATCTCGCCCGGTCCGAACGTGCCCATCTCGGCGATGAACACCTCGGTGCCCGGAGCCAGGTGCTCGTTGACCGCGCGGCACAGACCGGCCGTGTTGTTGAAGCTCGCCGGCGTCGCAACCGTCGACCGGGTGCCGGCGAGCAGGTGACGCAGGTACCCCTTGATCGTCGTTTTGCCGTACGAACCCGTCACTGCCACCCGAATCGGGTCGACGCGATCGAGTGCGGCCTGCGCGCTGCGAACCCAGCGCCGCGCGAGCAGCGCCTCGAACGGAGCAAGAATCGCCAGAGCCGCATCAGTCCACAGCGGCAGACCGAACAGCAGCACTGCCAATGCCGGCGCGCCGAGGCCCGAAAGCAGGCCCACGCCGACGACCACCGCGGTAAGCACAGCGAGCATCGCAGCGACGGTGAACAGGCGCCGCGTCCATGCCAGCGGGCTGGTCCGGCCGTAGACCTCGAGTCCGTGGGGCCCCACCAAGACAGCGGCTGCGGTGATCGAAGGCGCCCACCAGTAGGTACCGCTGAGGACGACACCGGCGGCGGCTATCGCTACGAGCACCCGGTTGTTCCAGTCGAGCAGCCACCAGCGCCGAGCGAAGCGGGACGTGCGGCCGACGCCGTAATGTTCGCGCTGGGCCACTCGCAGCCAGCGAACCGCCCCGACCGCTCCGGCGACCAGCGATGTCCACAGCACGATTCCGTTCATGCGGGGCCGTTCATGCGAGCTCGTCAAGGCGTCGCCGAAGCGCTGAGGCCAGCGCGTCGGGTGCTTCCATAGGCGCGAAGTGACCCACGTCGTCGAGCACGGTCAATCGCGCATCAGCGAGGATCTGCGCCGCCCGCTCGGCGATCTCGACCGGCACGGTCTCGTCGAGGCGGCCCCACACCAGCTCGGTGGGTTGGGAAACTTGGCGCAGCTGAAGCTCGTAGGTTTCGTTGACGACTGCGGTGAGCACGTCGCGCATCACGCCCGTCGCGGTGCGATAGTCGGCGCTGCCGAACTGCTGACGCATACGCTCCATGGTGCCGTCGCCGAGCAGACCGCGGCGATGCAACGCACGGGCCAGCCTGTACCGCAGGGCGGGACGCGCTGTGGGTCGATCCGAACGTCGCAGCAGCGGCACGCCGCACAGCACGAGACCGGCCACCGTGTCCGGGTGGCGAACCGCCAACTCGACACAGACCCGGCCGCCGAAACTGTGTCCCATGACAACGACACGCGGTGCGCACTGCGCCAACAGCGGCTCGACGGCATCGGCGTACGACGCGGCACCGCCCGCGACGGCGGGCGCGGGACTGGAACCGAACCCGGGGAGGTCCACTGCGATGGCATCAGTCCCTGCCGTGCAGGCCAGCAGATCTCGATGGTTGCGGCCCCAGCCGTGTAGTGCGAGCACCGACGCTGGCCGGTCACCGACGCGGCTGCCGAACAGGGCGCCGCCGGCAAAGCTGTGCAGTGGGTTCAGCGGGCGCTTACCCCTTCGTGTGACCGGTTGATTGCCGACAGCAGGGCTCGGAAGCTGGCCGTGACGATGTTCGGGTGCAGCCCGACCCCCCAGTAGACGTCTCGAGATGGTGTCTCGATCTCCACGTACGCCGCGGCAGTTGCGTCGGCGCCGGCGCCGACCGCATGCTCGTAGTAGTCGACCAAGCTCACTTCGATGCCCAGCGAGTCGGCCAAGCCGTCCTTGAACGCCGACAGGGGACCGTTGCCGCGGCCTTTGGTCCGAACCTCGCCGTCGGGCCCCTTGATGGTTGCCTCCACCTCGGATTCGTCCGACGACTCCGAGTCGAAGTGGCTGCGGTGCCCCACGTAGGAGTACGGCGATTCGGCGTGAAGGTACGTCTCGTCGAATGTCTTTTTGATCGCCTCGGGCAGGATCTCGCCGCCCTCGTCGGTGATCGACTGGATCACGTTGCTGAACTCGATCTGGAGCCGCCGGGGCAGGTCCAGTCCGAAGCTGTTCTTCATCACGTAGGCCACGCCGCCCTTGCCGGACTGGCTGTTCACCCGGATGACGTCCTGGTAGGTGCGTCCGACGTGTGCCGGGTCGATCGGCAGGTAGGGCACTTCCCAGAAGCCGTAGTCGTCGTCCAGCGCCTCGAAGCCCTTCTTGATGGCGTCCTGATGGCTGCCGCTGAACGCGGTGTAGACGAGATCGCCGCCGTAGGGGTGCCGCGGGTGAACTGGCAGCTGGTTGCAGTACTCCGCGACCCGCCGCAGGTGGTCGATGTGGCTGATGTCCAGCTCTGGGTCGACACCTTGGCTGAACAAGTTCATCGCCAGCGTGATGATGTCCACGTTGCCGGTGCGCTCGCCGTTGCCGAAGAGCGTCCCCTCGATCCGGTCGGCGCCCGCCATCACGCCGAACTCGGCCGCGGCTACGCCGCATCCGCGGTCGTTGTGAGGATGCAGCGACAGCACCACGGCCTCGCGGCGGTCGACGTTGCGGTGGAAATACTCGATGAGGTCGCCGTACATGTTCGGCGTCGACATCTCCACCGTGGCGGGCAGGTTCAGGATGATCGGATCGTTGGCCGTAGCGCCCCATTCGGCGCTGACTGCGTTGCACACCTCGAGCGCAAAATTGATCTCGGTGCCGGTGAACGATTCTGGCGAGTACTCGAAGCGGATCTCGCCGCCCGAGTGATGCTGCGCCAGTTCGGCGCACAATCGGGTTCCCGTTACCGCAATGTCGCGGATGCCCTCGCGGTCGAGCCGATAGACGACGCGGCGCTGCAGCTCCGAGGTGGGGTTGTAGAGGTGGACGATGGCCTTGCTTGCGCCCGCGATCGCTTCATAGGTGCGCTCGATCAGCTCGGGGCGGCTCTGGGTGAGCACTTGGATCCACACGTCGTCGGGCACCAGGTCTTCTTCGACGAGCATCCGGCAGAATTCGAAGTCGGGCGCCGAGGCCGACGGGAAGCCCACCTCGATCTCCTTGAAGCCCATGCCAACGAGCTCGGTGAACATGTGACGCTTGCGCGGGACATCCATCGGGTCGATCAATGCCTGGTTGCCGTCGCGCAGGTCAACGGAGCACCACAGCGGCGCTTCGGTGACGAGCTTGTCGGGCCAGGTTCTGTCGGGTAGGTGCGCCGCGTATGCGTAGTGGCCGTACTTGTCGAACGGCATCGGACTCGGCTGTTGGGCACTGATGCCCTTCACATCTGCCATGGGAGTCTCCCGTGTCGGTTGAGTCCCCTTGTCTCTTGCTACAAGGCGGACCATGAAAAAACCTCCTGGCCCGAAGGCGCAGGAGGTTGGGCGAGGACCTGTGCGGTCCTCGCCTAGATGAGAAGCAGCAGGCCGGTTGCGGAATGCAGCGTTGTGATCGAGGTTCGAATCACGTCAACAAGTTTACCACGGCGTGCTCTTGGGCAGCTAGCGACGTCGATCGTTGTGGTGGGCCAGCATCAGGACGTGCAGATCTTCGCCGCGGTGCTGGGTCCAATCGCCGTCGCTGCCGAGCTGCCAGTGGGCGATGCCGTCGTCGAGATACATGTCGGTGACTGCGGTCAGCTCATCGACCAGGGGCGGCGCGTCGACGGGTGCGAGTGCCTCCACCCGGTAGCGGAGGTTGCGCGGCATGGCATCGGCGGAGCCAAAAAGGTACGTGTGGCCCCGCCGGGCGCTGCCGAAGCGGTATATCCGACTGTGCTCGAGGAATCGGCCGACGACGCTGCGAACCGTGATGTTCTCGCTCAGGCCTTCCACACCGGGCACGAGGCAGCAGATCCCGCGAACGATCAGGTCTACGCGGCAGCCCTGCACCGATGCTTCGTACAGTGCGTCGATGACTTCGGTGTCCACGATCGCATTCATCTTCATGAAGATGTGGCCGTCCGGCTCTGCGGCTTCGGCAGCGATCCGGTCGACGAGTGTTTGAGCCAAGCTGTGAGGCGCCACGGCCAGCTTGCGGTACTTGGTCTGGCGGCTGTAACCCGTGAGCGAGTTGAACAGGCCCGTGACATCGGCCGCGAAGTCGGCGTCGGCGGTGAGCAGTCCGAAGTCTTCGTAGATGCGAGCGGTGTCGGCGTTGAAGTTGCCAGTGCCGACGTAGGAGTAGCGGGCGATGCTGCGGCTTTCGCGGCGCACCACCATGGCCAGCTTGCAGTGGGTCTTGAAACCAACGAGGCCAAAGGCGACGTGCACGCCGGCGCGTTCGAGCTGCCGCGCCCACTCGATATTGGCGTGTTCGTCGAATCGGGCTTGCAGCTCGACGACCACGACGACCTGCTTGCCGCGTTCCGCGGCACGAATCAGCGAATCGACCAGCCGGGTCCGTTCTGAGGTCCGGTACATCGTCATCTTGATGGCCAGGACATCGGGATCGTCTGCTGCGGCACGCAGGAACGCATCGAGACTGTTGGTGAATGACTCGTAGGGCATGTGCACCAGCACGTCCTGGCGCTTCAGCACAGCGAAGAAATCCACGCCGATCTCGTGCTCATCGCGTCGGTCCGCACGGCCGACGTCGGCCGCTCGCATGAGGCCTTGCGCATCGGGGGAGGTCTTGAACGGCGTTGGAGTGCGGGGGCTGTGCGGTGGCGTCTTGAGGTCGTCGCGGTCGATGCCGTACAACTCGAACAGGTCGGAAAGGCCGAGGAGCGCACCGGATGCGTACACATCGTCGTGGGTGAGCTTCAGTTCCCGGGTGAGCATGTCGATGGCGTCGGACCCCAAGTCGGGAGCGACCTCGAGCCGCACCGTTCCGCCGAAGCGTCGCTGACGCAGCTCCATCTCGAGCTGCTTGAGCAGATCGTCGGTGTCGGTGTCGTCGATGTCGAGGTCGGCATTGCGAGTAACCCGAAAGGCGCTGTGGCTGAGCAGCTTCACGCCGGGGAACAGTTCGCCGAGATGGGCCCCGATGACTGATTCGAGCGGGATAAACCTGTTGCCGTCGGGAAGGGCCAGAAAGCGGGGCAGGATCGGCGGCACCTTCACCCGCGCGAAGGACGGGCTGGCACTGTTGTGCTCGACGAACACGGCGAGGTTCAGCGAGAGGTCAGAGATGTAGGGGAAGGGGTGCGCCGGATCGACGGCGAGCGGTGTCAGCACTGGGAACACCTGCTCGCTGAAGCGTTCTGCCACCCACCCTCGGGCGGTGTCGTCGAGCTCGGCGGGAGTGACGAACTCGATGCCCTCCGCTGCAAGCGCCGGTCGCAGCTCCTCGTCGAACAACGCCGCTGCGCCGCTGAGCTGTTCGGCAGCAGAGGCGCGCAGCGCCTTCAGTTGCGCACGGGGCGTCAGCCCGTCGGGGCCGGAACGCCGGACACCGGCATCGATGGACTCGAGCACGGTCGGGACGCGCACCTGGAAGAACTCGTCGAGGTTGGATGCGTGAATTGCTACGAACTTGATCCGCTCGAGCAATGGCAACTCATCGTTGTGCGCAAGTGCGAGCACGCGATGGTTGAAGTCCAGCCAGGACAGTTCCCGGTTGAGATACCGCGGTGAGTTGCGAGCCGGCGTGGCGGCGGACATATCGGTCAGTGCCCCCATCTCGTCCGGATCGAGGCGCCGTGGCGGGGGCGCAGCACCTCGTCCCCGTGAGGGTACGCAAGCATCAGCGCGAGCGCCAGACCGATCTGTGGCTTGTGGAAAACGTGTGGACAGACGGCGGAACGCGCCTGTGGACAATTGCCGGCTCAGACAGGGGCGAACTCGAAGTCGTCGTTGACGACGACATCGGCGCCGATGTGCTCGGAGCGCGTCATCTCGGCCATGAGCACCGGATCGGCGCTGCGGGCCCATTGCCGGCCGTGCGGTGTGCGCACGGCGGCCAGCGCCACCTCAGGCCCAGACCGGCCGTGCATCACCGTGTAGGCCTCAACGGTGGCCTCGCCGGAGTAGTTGGCGTCGAGCTCGACGGACGGGAACTGGTCGATCTCGTCCTGGCAATCCTGATGGCGGAAGCCGTCCGCCGGCGGGGTCGTGGAGTAGATGCCGAACGCGTGCTTGGTGAGGTAGCCGCCGTTCGCTGAACACAGCCCGATGGTGCCCGGGTTGTCCCGCAGGACGCCCGCCATCGTGGCGATGGAGTGGGTGACGTAATTGTTGAGCGGCCCGCCGGCGAAGGTGAGTCCGCCCGTGAGCGTCAGCGAGCGATCCAGTCCCAGTCCGAGCTCGGTGGCAGAGATCTGCACCGCGGAGGGAAAGCACGAGTACAGGTCGACGTGGTCGATGTCGTCGACGCCGATGCCGGCAAGCTCCATGGCTCGACGTCCTGCGACGCGAATGGCGGGGGAGCTGTGCAGGTCGCCGCGATTGGACACGTAGTCGGTGTCGTGGCCATCGGTTCCTGCATGGGGGAACAGCCAGCGATCCCTCGGCACACCGGCGCCCGACGCGGCCTCGGCAGAACACACGATGAGCGCAGCGGCGAGGTCGAGATCCCAATTGGAATTCATGCACTTGGTGTAGGGGAAGCCGACGAGCCGGTTGGTGGGGCTCGGATTGCGGATCTCCTCAGCGGTCATCGGTGTGCGAATCCACGAGTACGGGTTGGCCACCGCCGCCTGGTTGAACTTCTCCCACAGCGCTGCGACCCGGTCCCGATGCCCCTCCATGGTCTCGCCACGTGAGGCTCGGAAGGCAGATTCGAAGACGGGGTAGAGGTTGATGGGGTCCCTCAGGCCCCGTTGGGCCTCGACCTTGTTGTTCATGACGACGTCGTGGCCCAGCACTTCGTCGGGCGTGACGCCGGTCTGGTCGGTGTAGGGAATTCGCTGATCCGCACGGCGTGCCCGGCGACGGCTCCAGATACCTTCCGCGCCAGCGATCAGCACGACGTCGGCTTCGCCGGCTGCGATGCGGCGGCAGGCCATGTTCACGAGCGACTGCGGCATGTTTCCGCCGTCAGTCGACAGCCCGGTCTTGCCGGTCGCGCCGAATCGTTGGTTGAGCAGGGCCGCTGGATCCGGGTAGGGCCACGCGCCCTTGATGACCCAAGTGTGCGTGGCGCGGGCGGCCAGTCCCAGGGCCTCTGCGTCTTCGAGCGCGGCGGCGAGCGCTTCGCCCATCATCGCCACGGGTTCAAGCGCCTCGACAGGGTTCTCGGGGCGCTGGATGAACTGCCCGGCGCCGACCAGGACGGGGGTGCGTGATCCGATGTCAGACATTTCATACCGCCTTGCGTAGTCGTGGCATCGCACAGTAGCGAGCCGCGCTCGGTCGAATCCGGTGAGTCAACCCGGCGGTGCGTTGTGAAATCGCAGTTGCAGCGGCATGGGTGTCATCGAGCGGAAGTAGCGTCGCAGTCGGGAGGCCGCCGGTGGCCCAGTTGCCCGATCATTACGCGACGCTGGGTGTGCGCCCGGACGCCGATACAGCGGAGATCCGGCGCGCATGGATCAGGGCGGCGCGGGCCAACCATCCCGATCAGCGTGGCGATGTTCCCCAGGCGCAGGGCGAGCGTTCAGACCGTCGAATGCGCGCCGTGAACGAAGCCTGGCGGGTGCTCGGCACCGATGGGTCGCGACGCATCTACGACTCCGAGCGCGCCGACCTCGCCAAGCCAGCGGCCGACGTTGCCGCTGCGGCCCACGGCGCCAGTAGTGCCCCCCAAAACGGGAGTTCACCGGCGTCTGATGCTGAGTTCGAGGATCCTTGGGCGCACGAACGCACGGGCACGACGACTGAACCCGGTGGCCCTGGCGGCTTCGTCGTCAACCATCGCGGTGCCGCCATCGTGGTGCGCGTGCTTCCGTGGGCTGTGGCGGCCACCCTCGGCATCGTGATCTTCGTGGCGAGCGCCTACATGTCCGCCGGCAGCGACCAAGAGCAGACTTCGGCTGCGGTTCTCGAGGTCGGGGAGTGCTTCTGGACGACTCCGGATGGAACGCTGCGAACGGTCGCGTGCGATTCGCCCCAGAATGACGGCGTCCTCGATCAGATCGTCACGATATCCCCCGGTGACCGCTGTCGCCATCCCCATGCCGTGATACACGAGGCGCCGATCGCCGGTCGCCGACTTTGCTTGGTCCCCGTCGAACTGTGGGAGCCGCCCGCGACGACAGCGCCCGGCTGATCACACAAGCTCAGCCCGGCTCGGTCAACAGGAGGCGGACGCCGAGGTTGTGCTCGGGAGGGACTGAGTAGCTGGGGCTGGTCGATCCGGCCCCCCTGAACATCGCGTCGTGCGCCTCGCCGCCTCCGCACCTCTCGACGCGGCGTGCGCCAGGAACGAGACCGGGGTCGTCAAGCTTGAAGTGCAGCAGTTGAAGCCGGCCTGATCGGTTGCCCATCCAATGCGCCATGGTCGGCTCCGCCGGCTGGATGAGTTGCAGGTTCCATGGCCCCGAGCGCAACTCGACCCCCACGCCGATGTTGGCGTCTTTCCATTCGTCCACCCGCTCCATGCCCAGCGGCCCTTCGAACATCGCTGCAGCGGCCTGCACATCGGCCGCCAGGTGAATGACCGACGCGAGCGCCGTCGGCTGTTCGTGGTGGGTGGGCGGAAGGGGTGGCGCGTCATCCCAGCCGCCGCCGTCGTCCCAGGCGATCTGGATGACAATGCCCCAGCTGTTCTTGGGATGCAGGAACGCTTCCTTCCACATCGGGTTCGACTCGTTTGTCCCGATGACCTCGTAGCCCGCGGCGGACAGGGCGCCGACGGTGTCGGCGAAGTCGGGCGTCTTGAAGGTGAAGTGGTGCGGGCCGGGGCCATTGCGGGCCAGAAAGCGATGGAGGAAGTCGCTGCCTTCGTGCTCGATCGGCTCGAGAATCTCTATCCTCGTGCCGCCGTCGAACGAGACCTGACAGAAGTAGAAGTCGTCGCCGGCTTGGGACGCCGGGTCGTTGTCGGGGCCGCCGATCCAGCGACCGCCGAGGTCGCGGCCGTAGCGGATCACGTTGTCCCAGGCACGGTCGCTGACCACAGCGACATGGTCCATGACGAGCTTGTCCGTCGGCATGACGGGTGAGGCTACGAGTCCCGCTCAGGCGGCACTCAGGGGCATGCCGCGAGTCGGCTGTCACACCTGCGACTTAGCGTTCTGAGCATGGATGAACAATTGTTTCCAGGTGGCATTGGGGATGCGCCAAAGACTGGTTTGAAGCGGATACGGTCGGCGGTCATGGGTCGCCGAGTTCCCGGAATGCTGCACAGCCACCGGCGATACGATCTGCCGTGCGCTGAACCTCTTCGCGTTCTCAACCGGCCGGTGCTTCTGTGCGGGCGGGCCGAAGAAGGTTTGGACCTGCTTCCCGACCAGAGCGTTCAGACTGTCGTGACATCGCCGCCGTACTGGTCACTGCGGGACTACGACGTAGACGACCAGATCGGCCGCGACGACGCTCTTGCTGACTACATCAAGAGCATCGTCGTGACGTTCGACAAGGTTCGGCGCGTACTCACTGACGATGGAACCGTGTGGCTAAACGTCGGCGACAGCTACACCTCGGGCAACCGGCGCTATCGCGCACCGGACCGGAAGAATCGAGCACGTGCGATGAAGGTGCGGCCGGCGACGCCCGAGGGCCTCAAGCCGAAAGATCTCATTGGCGTGCCTTGGCGCTTGGCATTCGCGCTTCAAGATGCCGGGTGGTGGCTGCGCTCGGAGGTGATTTGGCATAAGCCCAACGCCCACCCCGAATCGGTCCGAGACCGTCCGACCAAGGCTCATGAGAGCGTATTCTTGTTGTCCAAGAACAATGACTACTTCTACGACGTCGATTCCGTCCGTGGACCGAACGACCGCCGATTGAGGACCGTCTGGGACATCAACACCGAGCCGCGACGGCGCGATGACTGTGGGGTCGAAGATCACCCGGCGGTCATGCCGCTGACGCTCGCTGCCCAGTGCGTCACCATCACCAGCGAGCCCGGTGACATCGTCTTGGATCCCTATGCGGGCTCCGGCACGACTCTGCTTGCCGCACGAGCCCTCGAACGCAGCTGGGCTGGCATTGAACTCAACCCGGCCTTCGTGGATCTCATCGAGCGACGATTGGCTCAATGAGCGACCGCGACGTCCTGAGGCGCAAGATCGATGATCTGTCGCCGATGGGCGTTCGCTTTGTCGCACGCATGGTCGATTCGCTCTCGGAGCCGCCCCAGGCTCAGCGTTCGGCGGTGGGGCAAACCTGGATCACCGCCGAGCCGGATTGGATTGAGTACTTCGGCCTGCTTATGTCAGCGCACCATGGTTTGGCGGTTGATGCGCTCGGATTGTCCAGTTTCGAGTCTGCCTTTCGGGATGCTTGCGAAACCGTCGGTTGGAGCGTCGATCCGCCGGGCTCCGCGACCCAGCGCTTCTTGGACCTTACTGTCGAGACTCCCGACGGTCAGCGGCGCCGACTGTCACTAAAGTCGACTGCTGCCAAGCGGATGTCCAAGTCGACTGTCGAGATTTCCAAGCTCACCGAGGCTGCGTGGATTCAAGATGTCCGATCAGCCAAGACACGCCGGGTAGAGACGCTCGCTCTCTTCGAGAAGTACTGCAACGCAGTTGACGCAATTGTGATGCTCCGGGCCTTTCGCAACGATCCCCAGTCGATTCCCTATCGGTATCAGCTGGTCGAGATACCGAGCTCGATCTTCGCGTCGCTGCGGTCACTTCCTCTGTCTGAGTTCGAGGCCGACGGTCCAACTCTCGACTGCTCATTCCGAGGTGACGCTGCGGCGGCCCGCGTTTCACTGGACAGGTCGGATGCCAAGGTGACGGTCAAGCAAATCAAGCTCTCGGCGTGTGTCATCCACGAAGAATGGGAGCTCGGCGAGCGCCGCTCGTAGCGGTCGGCCCCTCCGCTGACCAGTTCGCGCTTGCTGGCAGTAGCAAGCGCTGCGGCTTGGTTTTCCTGATGGCCGGCAGTTATGCCGGAATGAAGGAGTCGCTCACGTTGGGCGAGTCGGGGGGCGGGTGCAGCGGCATGCCGCGGGCGAGGTCGTCGGCTTCCATGAGGGCCGCGGCCAGCCGTTCGTACATCTCGGCGCGCCGGGCCGGGTCGGTGCGGCCGAGTGGCGCCACCTCGTCGGGGTCGGCTTCGGTGTCGAAGAGCTGTTCGGAGCCGTCGCTGTGGCGTGTCAGCCTCAGGTCGGCCGTGACGAGCGTCCGGGTCTTGGACGGGATCGGGAGGTTCAACACGAGCGCCCCGGGGAAGTCGTCTTCGATGAGCACCTCGTCACGCACGCTGACTCCAGCATCGTCGAGCACCGGCACCAGGCTGCGGCCGCCGATGCCGTCGTAGCCAGGCACGTCGGCGAGTTCGAGCAGCGTCGGACCCAGATCGATGCTTCCGGCCAGCGAATCGGTGCGGCCCGGAGGGCGCCGCGGGTCGACGACCACCATCGGCACCGCCAGCGTGCCGCGGTAGTGCAGGAAGCCCTTCAGCATCAGGCTGTGGTCGCCCATCATGTCGCCGTGGTCACTGGTGAACACGATGATCGTGTTGTCGGCCTCACCCGCACGGTCGACCGTGGCCAGGATCTGGCCGATGCCGTCGTCGATCATCTCGATCATCCCGTAGGTGGCGGCCATGGCCTCTCGCACGAGCTGGTGGTCGCCGGCCACACCGCACGGCGTGACCCAGTTGCGCTGACTGCTCGGGTGGACCTGGCTGACGGCCTGCACGTAGTGGGGTGCCGCTTCGAGCAGGTCGTCGACCGTCGCGGGCAGTTGCATGTCGTGGGGGCTGTGCCGATCGAACCATTCGCCGGGAGGTGACATCGGGTGGTGCGGGTCGGGGAACGAGGCCCATGCCAGCCAGGGCTCGCCCCGTCTGGCGGCATCTTCGATGAAGGCGATGGTGCGCTCGGTCACGAACGTGCTGGAGTGGAACTCAGCGCTGTAGGGAGGCTCGTACACCTGCCACCAGCGCTCGGAGCGGCGTCGTGCGGGTGACTCGGCAGTCATCGGCACCATCAAGTCTTCGAGCCGGCCGCCGCGATCGAGCGCCCACAGCAGGTGATGCCCACTGACCCGTGCGCCATGGTCGATCGCCAGCTCGACGTGTTCGAACCCGTAGAAGCTGTCGGGGAATTCGGGCGGGCCGTCGAGGTAACGCTCGGCGTCCTCGAGGGTGTCCCATCCCGTCGGCCAGTACTCGTCGACCGCTCCGGATGCTTGATTCGACGGGAACACGGCGTTGCGGGACATGCCGTGCTGCAGGTGCGACTTGCCGATGAGTGCAGTGCGGTAGCCCGCTGCGCGGAACTGCCGCACATGAGTGTTGGCGCCGGGTTCGAGCGAGCGGTCGTTGAAGACCACGCCGTGGGCGCTGGGCATCCGCCCGGTCATGATCGTGGAGCGGTTCGGCATGCAGACCGGGTTCGCTACCCAGGCGTTGTCGAAGACCATGCCCCGTGCGGCCAGCGCATCAAGGTGGGGGGTGCGGACCACGTCGTTTCCGCCGAAGCCGGTGTGATCTGCCCGGTGCTGGTCGGTGATGATGAACAGCACGTTGGGCTGCGACGGTGCACCGTTGCCGGGAGTGGTCATCGGCGGGTTCCTCTCGATGCGCCAGATCGCTCAGCCGAAGTTCATGGCGGCGGGGTTGCCGCCGTCCACCACCACGGTCTGGCCGGTGATGGACTTCGCTTCGCACAGCATCACGGTGGCGTTGGCGATGTCGATCGGGCTGCCCACCTGGCCCAGCAGCGCCGCCCGCCTGGCGCCTTCGGAGATCTCATCGGGCAGGCGGGCTGCCATGCGGGTGCCCTCCACCAGGCCGGGCGCCACGCAGTTGACGGTGACCGCAGGAGCGAGGGCGACGGCCATGCAGTGAGTGAGGTGGATGAGCGCCGCCTTCGAGCAGCTGTAGGCGATGCTGCTGGAGCCCGGGAGCAGCCCGCCGACTGAGGCGATGTTCACGACCCGCCCACCGCCGTTCGCCAGCAGTCCTGCCAGCGCCCGGGTGAGCAGGAACGGCCCGCGAAGGTTGGTCTCCTGCACCCGGTCCCAGGTTGCGGAGTCGAGCGTCGCAAGATCCCTGAACGGAATGCCGATGTTCCACGCAGCGTTGTTGACCAGCAGGTCGCAGCGGCCGTGCTGAGCAACCGCGGCGGCAGCGGCGTCGATGGAGGCTTCGTCACGCTGGTCAAGCTGAAGCACGCTGGCGGTGCGGCCGGCTGTACGCACGATCTCCGCGCTCGCTTCGGCTCGCTCCTGGTCGCCCAAATAGGTCACGATCACGTCTGCGCCCGCAGCGGCCAGCGCTCCGCAGATCGCACGACCGATATCGCCCGAACCGCCTGTGACTACTGCCAGTTTCCCTGTCAAGTCCATGACGAAGCATCATCGCGCGCCGACCAGCTGTGCGCGCCCCGAACCGGGCCCAGCTCAGTTAGCGATGATCAGAGCGAGAAGCGGCAGCCGCTGCAGTGCTTCAGCGGGCGACGAGTTCGGCCATCGCTTCAAGCAGCTTGGGTGGGCCGGAGATCTGCAGGGTCGTCACGACGGTGTCGTCCCAGCGGCGCAGGTCTGTGGCGATCTTGTCCATCGGGCCGATGAGCGCCACCTCTTCGACCAGCTCCACGGGAATCGCAGCGGCGGCTTCGGACTTGCGGCCGTCGAGATACAGGTCTTGCACCTCGTCGGCGATGTGCTGGTAGCCCATCCGGCAGAACACGTCGTAATGGAAGTTGGCATCGCGGGCACCCATGCCGCCCATGTACAGCGCCAGCATCGGGCGCACCCGATCGGCGGCACGCTCGACGTCGTCATCGGGCACCACGCTGACCATGCACACGACCTCGAAGTCGGCGTCGTCAGGGATGCGGCCGTCGGTGCCGATCTGCGGTTTGCCGGCAGCGGCGAAGCCCGAATTGAGGGCGTCCACGTAGAACTGGTTGTCCTTGGGCGCGAAGAAGATCGGCAGCCAGCCGTCACAGATCTCACCGGCGAGCGCGACATTGCGCGGTCCCTCGGCGCCGAGGTAGATCGGCAGATCCGGCCGGTACGGATGCACGGTGGACTTCAGCGCCTTGCCGAGTCCCATACCGCCCGGGTATGGCATCTGGTAGTGGTCGCCGCTGAAGCTGACCGGCTTGTCCCGCTCCAGAATCGCCCGGACAATCTCGATGTACTCGCGGGTGCGTGCCAGCGGTCGCGGGTACGGCTGTCCGTACCAGCCTTCGACCACTTGGGGGCCGCTTACGCCGAGACCCAGGATGAAGCGCCCCCCACTCAGGTGATCCATCGTGAGTGCCGCCATGGCGGTCGCAGCGGGGGTGCGAGCCGAGATCTGCACGATCCCGGTGCCCAGGCCGATGCGTTCGGTGTGGCTGCCCCACCACGCCAGCGGTGTCAGGCAGTCCGAGCCGTACGCCTCAGCCGTCCAGAACGAATGAAAGCCCAGACGATCAGCGAGCTGCAGCGTCTCAAGTGCGTCGGGCGGGGGTCCTGCCGACCAATAGCCGACGCCAGTTGCAAGTTTCACGCCGCCCAGCTTGGCAGGCGCCGCCCGCAGATGTGCCCCGGTGCTTGCGTGTGGAAGTGAAATAGATTGAAAATTAATGAAAACTTAGATTCCGCTGGATGCCGACGGTGCGAGAAGCGATACGGATCGTCACGGCTGATGGTTGGCGTCTCAAGAACGCTCGCGGCAGCCATCGTCACTACGTGCATTCCGACAAGCCGGGTTAGGTGACCATCGCCGGGAAGCCCAGCCGTGAACTCCCGCCGGGGACGTGGAAGAACATCATGAAACAGGCCGGACTGGAAAGGGGGCGGTTCTAATGAGCACCTTGACCTACACCGCGATCGTGGAACGGGGCACCACTGGCTATTCGGCGTATGTGCCAGATGTCCCCGGCTGCATCGCAGCGGGAGAGACCTTCGAGGAAACCACGAAGATGATGCAAGAGGCACTCACGTACCACCTCGAATGGATGCGCGAGGACGATGACGAGATTCCCGAGTCGATCTCGTCTGCTATCGAGGTCGAGGTTCCAGCGAGCATCGGCTGACACGCCAGGGTTCACTCTCCACGTACGAGTCCGACGCCCCAACGGTGGCAGGCTGCGGAGATGACGGCCGAGCAGCGGGAGGCGCAGAGATCCGTCCCGTGTGTGCTGATGCGGGGCGGTACGTCTCGCGGGCCGTATTTCCTGGCTGACGACCTGCCGGCTGACCCGGCGCTGCGCGATGCGGTGCTGCTCGGCGCCTTGGGCTCGCCGCAGGGGCGGCAGATCGACGGGCTCGGGGGCGGCACGACCGTGACCAGCAAGGTCGCAGTCGTGGGCCCGTCGGATCATCCCGACGCCGACGTGGACTATCTGTTCGCCCAGATCGACCCCGTCTGGGGCACCGTGGACACCAAGCCGACCTGCGGGAACATGCTGGCCGGCGTGGGCCCGTTCGCCATTGAGCACGGGCTGGTGTCAGCGGGAGATCCGAGCACGTCGCTGGTGGTCCGCAACGTGAATACCGACACCTTCATCGACGTTGTCTGCCAGACGCCGGGAGGCGAGGTGACCTACGACGGCGACTGCGCCATCGACGGGGTCGACGGCACGGGCATCGGATCTTGGCTGCACCGGTGGACAGACACCGGACGAGTTGGAGTCCGACAACGCCTTCATGGCCACGATGGAGGCCATTCGCCGTGAGGCTGGCGCTCGCATGGGTCTCGGCGACGTGTCGCAGAGCGTCGTCCCCAAATTCGGGATGCTTTCGGCGCCGCTGCACGGCGGCACCATTGCTTCTCGCTACTTCACACCGACGCAGTGCCATCCGACACATGCGGTTTCCGGCGCGATCTGCGTGGCAGTGGCCTCGGTGATCCCCGGCACTGTCGCAGCGTCGCTCGCCGCAGCGCCGCGGCTCCCTGAAGGTCGGTCCGATGCGGCGATCACGATCGAGCACCCGAGCGGCAAGTTCGATGTCTCGCTGCTGGCGGAGCGACGCACCGATGGCGTCCGCATCCACGCAGGAGGCGTCACCCGCACGGCCCGCAAGATCATGGCTGGCATGGTCTACGTACCCACCGACGTCTGGCCGGCCTGAGACCAACCCAACCCTCGATCCTGCCGGGGTAGCTCCCATAGCCTGTGGCCGTGCGCAGGACCCTTGCCACCGTGCTGGCAGTGACAGCGATCATTGTGGCCGGTTGCGCAGGCGAGTCCGACGACGCCGGCGGATCCCCTCCCGCGACTTCCGCAGCAGAGGCGTCCGCCCCCACCACGACCGCTACAGCCCCGACGACCGACGCCACAAGCGACCCGGCGGGCGTTGACACCGCGACCGCTCCAGCCCCGCAGGAGCCATCGCCCGAGCCGACGGCCACGCCCGCCCCGACACCGGACGCCGCCGCCGAAGCCCATCCCAGCGATACCTACTTCTCCCTCGAGCGCGTGCTGGACATCAGCATCGAAATCGCCGACGATGGTTGGGACACCCTGCGCCACCAGACCCGGACGTTCGCCGACGTGATCGCAGAAATCGCCAAATACGGCCTGTCCCGGCCCTTTGCCGACATCTATGACTGGTTCTCCGCCACGGTGACCGTGGACGGCGAGACCCACGCTGACGTCGGCGTGCGCAAGAAAGGGTTCCTCGGCTCCCAGAGCGACACCAAGCCGGCTCTCAAGCTCCGCTTCGACAAGTACGTGGACGACCAGACGCTCGGCGGGGTCATGGAGCGGATGACCCTGAACAACAGCATCCAGGACCCCTCCATGGTCAACACCTGCCTGTCGTACCGGGTCTTCGCCGCCGCCGGCAGTCCCGCGCCGCGCTGCAACTTCGCCACCGTGTCGGTCAACGGGAAGGACCTGGGGCTCTACGTCCACGTCGAGGAAATCAAGGCTCCGTTCCTGTCGCGCCACTTCGAGAGCGCGGCGGGCAACCTGTACGAGGGCACGGTCAGCGACTTCACGCCGGAGTACCGCGGCACCATTGAAAAGAAGACCAATGAGGACGACGCCGACTGGTCCGACATAGACGCCGTGGTGGCGGCGGTGGGGGACCCCACAGACGCCGGCCTGGAGGCGCTGGGCGAGATCGTGGACCTGGACCGGTTCCTGTCGTTCTGGGCGACCGAGGTGCTGGTGGGGCACTGGGACGGATACGCCGGCGACCGCAACAACTATCACTTCTACCGTGAGCCCAACGGCCCGTTCGTGTTCATACCGTGGGGCCCAGACGACACCTTCCACTTGAAGGACGACCCCAATCCCTTCGACAACATCGGAAATCCGCCCCCGTCGGTGCTGGCCCTCACGGCCATCCCGAACCGCCTGTACAACAACCCCGATTGGCGGGTCGAATACGCCGCCCGACTGACCGAGATCCTGGACACCCTCTGGGTCGAGGACGAGCTGCCGGCTGCAGTGGACGACATGGCCGCCATCGTGCAGCAGCACGCTCTCCCATCCGCGACAGCGGCTGCGGCCGCCGACACCGAGCGGGTGCGCAAGTTCATCCTGAAGCGGAGAGGCGAAATCCTTGCTGACCTCCTCCCCACGCCGCCGGACTGGCCCGGGCCGGCGTACATCTCGCCTTCCGCCGAGTCAGGAACCCTGGAAATCATCTTCCAGACGACTTGGGGCAGCAACCTGAGTCCCAACCCCCTGGCGAGCGGGACCATCGACAGCCTGTTGGTGAACGGTTCCGATGAATGGGGCGAGAGCATGGGAGTCTTTGCCGGTCACTCCAGCCCGCAGGAGAGTGCCCTGCTTCCGGAGGTTGAGGGGCTCGCGTCCATAGTCGTTGCGGGACTCAACGATGACGGCTCCGTCTCCGGGATGACGCTGGCCGTGGACCTGGACCTGTTGGCGGCGGGCACCACGCTGGTCATCGGCGCAGACAACATCGCGGGAGGAATATGGTCCATCCGGTCCGGAGCGTCGACGCCAGAGGAGTTCTCGCCCTTCACCGAGGGCGTGCTTGAACTGTCGACGGCGGGGACGACACCCGGCGCCGCCATCGCCGGCACCTTCTCCGGCGTGTACGGGTATTCCCCGTCGCCCAGTGCTGTCGACGCCCCGAAGGACTCGGGCGCCGACCCCGGCACGGCTCCGGTGGATGTTGGCCTGGTCATCAACGAGGTGGCCGCGAAGGGCGACCCCCTGGACTGGTTCGAGCTGCACAACCCATCGCCCGACCCGATAGCGCTCGACGGCTTCGACGTGGCCGACAGCCTCACGGACGCCGACAAGCGGGTCGCCTTCCCGGCGGGCACGACCATCGCACCGGGCGCGTACAAGCAGTTCCGGTTGGACAAGGACGCCTGGCCCGGCTTCGCCTTGGGCAGCGACGAGGAATTGGGCATTTGGCGGTTGGACGGCACCCACGTCGACAGTGTCGACTGGAACGAGGGCCAGTCCGCCGAGGGCCAGAGCTATGCCCGCGTGCCCGACACCACCGGCGACTTCCAAACCGTGGACAACCCCACCCCGGGCGCCGCCAACCAGCCGTGATGGTCGTCGATGCTGGCTGATTTCAATCCCAGTCGAGCCAGAGTTCCTCGGGGCCTCGGAAGGTGATGTTCGGGAACGTCCAGTAGTCCTGCGGGGGCAACCGCAACGACGGCACTCGCTGGGTCAGGATCACGAGTGCGATCCGCGCCTCTATCCGGGCCAGGTTCGCCCCCAGGCAGAAGTGGATGCCTTTTCCGAAGCTGATGTGACGGTGCGGATCGGGCCGGTTGAAGTCGTAGTCGTTGACATTGAAGCTGTCGGTGTCGGCGAACGCACACGGCTCCCGGTTTGCCGCTGCGAAGTTCAGGAAGACCCGTGTGCCCTTGGGCAACTGCACTCCGCCGAGTTCGGTGTCGCGTGTGGTCACTCGGCGCCAAGCCACCTGGCTGGAGTCGAATCGCAGGGTCTCCTCGACCGCGGTGGGGATGAGCGAGGGGTCCGCGCACAGGGCATCCCACTGGTCGCGCCGTGGCAGCAGGCACCGCAGCGTGTTGCACAGCAGATTCGTGACCGGATCGTGGCCGGCGAACGAGATCCCGTAGATGATCGACTCGGCTTCTCGGTAGGTGAGGCCGGTCCCGCCTTCGGGGTCCGGGTCGGCGTCGTGGGCGTCGAGCAACTCCGAGCAGAAGTCGTCAGTGCGGTTGCGATGTCGCTCGGCCACGAAATCACGGCAGTAGCGCCAGTAGGCGAGCATGCCCTCGGCCATGTGGGTCTGCTCGGCGGGCGTGGGCTTGCCCCAGGCGAACGCCTTGCGGTTGACGCACCACGACTTGAGCATGAGGTCGTCTTCGGGCGGGAACCCGATGAAGCGAAACACGATTTCCGCCGGCAGCGGGAACGCCACGGCCTTGACGTAATCAGCCGGCTTGGGACCAGCCAGCATCTCGTCGATCAACCCGGTGGCCCGCGAGCGCATGTAGCCCTCGAGCGTGCGCAGCCGACGCACCGAGAACCCGCCCCGGGTGTGGACGCGGATGCGTCCATGGTCAGGTTCGGCCCGGTTCGACATGACCGCTTGTGGGTCGTAGTCGGACGCCGACAGCACTTCAGCCGCCTCGGGAGCCAGCGGGAAGATGGGGTCCTGCACGTTGGATGAGGCGTAGGTGTGGGGGTCCATGAACACGGCCTCGATGTCGGCCATGCGCGTCAACACCACGTGACCCATCTCGGCGGCGTAGAACACCGGGTGGTCTTCGCGCAGCTTGGCAGCGATGGGGTACGGATCGGCCAGGTACTCATCGCTGAGCGGCGACCAGCTGTCGTGCACCGGGCAGCCCGGAGGTGGGGGAGCCAACCGATCTGGTGCGGTGTGGTACGAGTCTGTGCTCACCTGGCTGCCTCCTAGCGGACCGTCGTGCGCTCGCCGGTACTGGCAACGCCTATCATCGTCGGCCCACGGGCGATTGGCTCAGATGGTTAGAGCGCTGCCTTCACACGGCAGAGGTCACTGGTTCGAGTCCAGTATCGCCCACTCCGAAAGCGCAAGAGCCGCTCACGTCGGTGAGCACTGTTTCTCGACAAGGCCCAGGAGCTTGGCGGCATTGGGGGCGTCCGAGGGTCGATACACCAGGCGACCTCATCGCCGGCGGTCGAGCGAACTCAGCGGCATGCGGGCCGTCCTCGCCGCAGCACCGTCGGGGTACACCGCCAGTGTCGAGCGTCGCACTGCGTTCCAGACCCGGTTGTCGGCGATCAGCGTCAGCAGCCCGAGACCCTGCGATGCCGCCGCGTGGTGCACCGCCATCGGGTTCGAGAACACGTATGAGCCGTCCCCGGTGGCCTACACCACGAGCCGGCCGGGATCGGCCAGCTTGGCCCAGAGTGCAGCGCCGCCGCCCCATCCCAGGCCGGCTGAGGTGGTGGGTCCGAAGAAGCTGTGAGGCCCGGTGAACGACATCACCGCGGGTGCCAAGCCGAGTTCGTTCACGACGGTTGCATCGGCTCCGATGACATCGCTGAGCGTGAGGCTCAGGTACACCGGCCGCAGGGCTCGGCTTGAGCGATGGTCAACGCCCGGTCCACCTGATCCACGACTTGCTCGCCGGCTCGCAGCTCGTTGTCCCACTTGACGAACTCGCGGACGATGCCGCCCTGGTCGAACATTTCCTGACCCCAATGGATCGGAGCGTTGCGGCTGGCGAGCCTGCCGTGCTCGGTGATCGGCGCGAAGTCGGTACCGGCATTGCCGAACATCCACTCCACACCCCGGTCTGCCAGGGCGGCCCGGAAGCCTTCGGCGACGGTGCGGGGCTGTGCGTTCATGGTGAGCGAGCGCCCCGTCAGGCCGGGTGCTCGGCGATGTGGTCGAGCAGCAGTTCGGTGAACACGCCAGGTGCCTCGTCGGTGACGAAGTGGTTGACGCCCCGAAGTTCGGTGAAGCAGTACGGGCCGGTCACGAAGTCGGCGGTGTTCTCCGCGGCCATGCGGCCCACGGTGGCGTCCTCGTTCCCCCACACGAACATCGTGGGAACGTCGATCGCCGGCGCATCGGCGGACTGAATGCTCGACTGGCCCATCGCCCGGTACCAGTTCACGGCCGAATCCAGTGCGTCCCGATCGCCCAGCGTTGCCAAGTAGGCGTCGATGTCGGCTTCGGGCACAGCATTTCTGGCCATGGCTCGCCGCAGCGGACCGGCATTTTCGACCAGCAGCGCATCGGTCGCCTCGGGACGCTGGAACGCCGGATGGTGCCGGGACCGGTGTGGCTGACCTGGGTCGTCGCGCATCGCGAGCATGAACGCAGCGGGGTGCGGCCGCGAAATGACCGTCACCGAGATAACGCGCTCGGGATAGTGCGCTGCAATGAACCACGCCAGCGCACCGCCCCAGTCATGCCCCACGATGTGGAAGCGATCGGCGCCGAGCGAATCGGCGATTGCGAGCGCGTCGGCAACCAGCAATTCGGTGCGGTAGTTGTCGATGCCCTTGGGCCGGGCACCGGCTGAGTAGCCGCGCTGATCGGGGGCGCACGCCCGATAGCCGGCGGCTCCGAGCGCCTCGAGTTCGGCGCGCCACGTGTGCCGGGTCTGCGGGAAACCATGCAGCAGCAGGACCGCCGCGCCATCCGCCGGTCCCGCAAGATCCGCCGTGAATTCGAGGCCGTTTGCCTCGATTGAAGTGGTCGAGCGCGAGGTTGGTTCCGTCATAGAGGGAGCTGCCATCGTGGGATGTCCGCACAGCTTGCCCGGCTCAGATGGCGCGCCGCGATCTCATGACGCGCTATCCAATGTTGGATGGCGGAGTTGCACAGGCCTGATGCCGAGGCGCTTGCCTTTGACGAGGCGTTCGAGCGCGACGGCACGATCCGGCCGCTGTATGACGCGATCGTCAGCCGTTTCTCTGGCATGGACGCAGCCGAGCTGCGGCGCCGGGAACGCATCATCGAAGAGGAATTCCGTCGCCAGGGCATCACCTTCACGGTCTACGGCGATTCAAAGGGCACCGAGCGCACCTGGCCGATGGATCTGTTCCCGCGGCTCATTGCGGCCGCGGAATGGCGGGAGATCGAGCGGGGGCTGGCCCAGCGCGTCACGGCGCTCAACCGATTCTTGGCCGACATCTACACCGGTGAAGGGGCGGTCATGGCCGACGGCATCGTCCCCGGATGGCTCGTGAAGTCGTCGGAGGGATTCGAACGCAATGCGTTCGGCATTCGTGTGCCTCACGATGCGCATTGCGTGATCGCCGGCATTGACCTCGTGCGCGACGCCGAAGGCCGGTACCGAGTGCTGGAGGACAACCTGCGCAATCCCAGCGGGATCAGCTACGTCATCGAGAACCGGGCGGCGATGATCAAGGCGTTCCCCCGCCTTTGGGAGAATCACACAGTCGAGCCGGTGGGTCAGTACGGCAGGATGCTGCGCACGGCGTTGGAGTCGGTGGCGCCTCCCGGGGCCGGCGAGAAGCCGCTCATCGTGATCCTGACGCCGGGCATCTACAACTCCGCGTACTTCGAGCATGCGTTCTTGGCTCGTGAGATGGGTGTGGAGCTGGTGGAAGGCCCAGACCTCGTCGTGGATGAACATGTCGTTTACCTGCGCACCATCGAGGGCTTGGTGCCCGTCGATGTGATCTACCGACGAATCGACGATGACTTCTTGGACCCGGTTGCGTTTCGTCCCGATTCCGCCTTGGGCGTGCCGGGATTGCTAGGTGCCGTCCGTGCGGGCACCGTGACGGTGTGCAATGCGGTGGGCAATGGCGTGGCAGACGACAAGGCCGTCCATCCGTACGTGACGGACTTCATCCGCTATTACCTAGGCGAAGAGCCGATCCTGCCCAACGTCGAAACCTACGTGATGTGGGAGCCCGACCAGCGAGCGGAGGCGTTCGAACGCTTGGACGAAATGGTCATCAAGCCAGTCGGTGAATCCGGGGGCTACGGCATCCTCATCGGTCGCAACGCCACCGACGAAGAATTGGCGGATGCGCGAGCGGAGATCGAACGGGACCCGCGCAATTGGGTTATGCAGGAAGTGGTGGAGCTGTCGACGTTGGCCACCATGTGCGACGGCGAGCTGGAGCCGCGTCATCTCGACCTACGGCCCTTCGTGATTACCGGCGAGCGGACGCAGGTGTTCCCCGGCGGGCTCACACGAGTGGCGATGCGGAAGGGCTCGCTGATTGTGAATTCTTCTCAAGGGGGCGGTTCGAAGGACACGTGGGTGCTGGCGCCCGGTGCGGCGCCGAACGGCCCGGTGCGCCAGGAGCGGGGCGCATGATCCTGGCGCGACATGCCGATTCGATGCTGTGGGCGGGCCGCTACCTCGAACGGGCCGACACCATCGCGCGGTGCGTGTCGGTGGAGACCGACGCGGTCATGCACCGTCCGCCAACCGAAGCGCGGCTGGCGGCGCGCCGGCTGGTGCAGGCACTCGGGCTGCAGGACGAATTCGTGGCTGCCCGGGTCAGTACCGGGCCGTACGCGGTCATGGATTTCCTGGTCTCCGACGATTCGCATCCGGGCTCGGTGGCGTCGGCCGTGCAGGCTGTGCGAGAGAACCTGCGCATCGTGCGCGACCGCATCCCGGTGGAGCTGTGGGAAGAGGCCAACAGCTTGTACATCCTCATGCAGAGCGCCAAGGCGGTGAGCGCAGGAACCCGGGAGCAGACCGGCGGGGAAGTGTCTCGGATGTCGGTCATCACTGCTCGCCGGGGCTGCCGCTCGCTCAGCGGAGTGATGACCGAGTCGATGATGCGAGACGAGGGCTATGCCTTCCTGGAGGTGGGTCGGCTGCTGGAGCGCTCGATCTTGACCGTCGAGCTGTTGAAGTCGGGACTAGGGACCGGCAGCGATGTGTTCGACGGCAACCGGCTGCTGGCGTTCACCCATTCGCTGCAAGCGGCGCGCCGTGAGATCGGCCACTCGCCGAGCTGGGTCGCTGCGGCGCGATTCCTGCTGCAGCACGAGACCCTGCCGCGCTCGGTGCTGTGGTGCCTCGGACGAGTGGAGCAGCGCCTCGATGATCTCGCGGCGGCGGCCGGTGCGGTCGCGACACCGCGGCGGCGGGCTGGCGCCCTGCGAGCGCACCTCGAATACGGCGAACTCGACGCGGCTCTAGCGCACGAGCCTGAAGCCGAGCTTTCCGGGCTGGGCGCGGCGCTGGCAACTCTCGCCGCCGATGTGCACGCCAGCACAGTTGCCGGTTCCGGCTTGGCACAAGTGCATTCCCAGTTCGTCCGCCCCGGCCACGGCGTGGCGCACTCGCCGTCCCAGCAGGACCCGAAACCTCAGGACTCCAAGCCTCAGGACGACCGTTCATGAGGCTCGACATCGCCTACCGGTTGCACTTCCAGTACGAGCGGCCTGTCTCGGAGTCGCAGAACGAGATCCGCGCGCGCCCGCGCGATGACGCACGACAGCAGGTGATGTCGTACCGGCTGACCACGACGCCGGCGACTCGTGTGCTGCAGACCCGCGACTACTTCGGCACGACCGTCGACCATCTGGGCGTGCGTGCACCGCACGATGAACTGCTGGTGGTCGCAGAGGCCTCGGTGGAGACGACGCCGATCGAGGCCACACCCGGGCCGGTGAGCTGCGAGCGTCTGAGTGATCAGCACTTCGTGAACACCCAAATTGAGTACCTGGTGCCCTCGCGGCATGTGCAATGGGGTGATCTCATCGACGAGGTGGCGTCGTGGGCGGTTCGCTCGGCTGCCGATGACATCGGTGAGCATGTGCTTGCTGTCGTGCGGGCGGTGCCGACCGTTCTCGCGTACGAACGCGGCTCGACATCGATCGGGGTGACGCTTGAAGAACTGGTCGACGGCGGCCGCGGCGTTTGCCAGGACTTTGCCCATCTGGCCGTGGGAATGCTGCGCTGCGTCGGTATCCCGGCCCGCTACGTGTCGGGCTATCTGTTCGCGCTCGACGAGACCCAGCTCCCCGAGACTGATCCGGACGGTGCCAGCGACGGGAGCGATATGCATCCTGGAGACGGCTCCGGCGATGGAAACAGTTTCGGCACCGACCCGCTTGACATTCGCCGCAGAGCCGACGTGGACATGTTCGGTGCAGAGGCCGCAGGCGCAGCTCCGAGGGCCGTCTCAGTGCAGACGCACGCCTGGATCGAGGCCGCCGTACCCGGATTCGGCTGGTATGCACTCGACCCCACCAACGGCGGAACCGTCGGCGAGCGTCATGTGGTGATCGGCCACGGCCGTGACTACAACGATGTCCCGCCGGTGCGCGGCGTCTTCAACGGCGCAGCCGAGGCCAAGGTGGACGCCGAGGTCATCATTGCCCAGCCGACCGCGCCGTCCTCGATGGTCACTGAGCCGATCCGGCGTCAAACCCGGGTCGCTGTCAGCTCTGCGGCAGGCGTGGCGCAGCCCTCGGCTCACCCAGGCGACCCCCAGCAGCAACAGCAGCAGTAGCGCGCGCAGTGAAGTCGCATGATCGACGTGTCACCAGGGATCGATCGGATGCTTGCGGCCGTCGCGAGGCGGGCGTGGCGGCAAGGTTGCCAGCACCTTCGCGATCATGCTGCGGGTGTCTCCAGGGTCGATGATGTCGTCGAGCAGGAACGCACGGGCGAACTCCAGACCCGTATTGCGCTCCTTCCAATCCGCCACACGCATTGCGCGGATCTCTTTGCGCTCGGCGTCGTCGGCTGCGTCCTCGAGCTCATCGCGGTACACGATGTTCACTGCGCCCTCGAGGCCCATGCCGCCGAACTCGGCTGTCGGCCAGCCCACGATGATGTCGGGCGCCAGCGCATCGGACCCCATCGCGTAATACCCCAGCCCGTACGCCTTGCGCAGGATCACGGTCAGGATCGGCACGTCGGCTGCGCTCAGCGCCATCAGCGTTCTCGCGCTGTGGCGTACCAACGCGGTCGCTTCTGCGGCGGTCCCGATCATGAAACCGGGCGTGTCGCACAGGAACAGCAGTGGGATGTCGTAGGCGTTGCACAGCTCGACGTGACGAGAGAACTTCGCCGAGCCCTCGGCGTCGATTGCACCTGCACCGAACATCGGATTGTTCGCCAGCACGCCCACGACGTGTCCTTCGATGCGGCACAGTGACGTCGACAGGCAGCGACCGAAGGTAGGCCGCAATTCCATCACCGATCCCTCGTCGGCCAGCGTCGCCACGATCTTGCGCACGTCATAGGCACGCCGCGGGTTCTCGGGCACCATCGTGCGAAGCGGCATCTGGTCGGGAGCGGTCGCCGTCGACGGCGCAGCAATGTCGGTGAAGTACGAGAGGTACCGCCGTGCAGCGTCGAGTGCGCCGGCTTCGTCGTCGACCACGAGCTCGACTGTTCCGACACGTTCGTGCATCGACATCGGCCCCAGTTCTTCGGGCGTGAGCAGCTCGCCGGTCGCGGACATCACCAGCGGCGGCCCCGACAGCCCCAGCGTGGAAGACCGCGTCGCGATGACGACGTCCGACGTCCCGGCGATGTTGGCCTGGCCGGCGAAGCTGGGTCCCGACAGGATCGTGACGATCGGCACCAGACCCGACAGGCGGGCAAGCTGCACGAAGGTGGTGACCATGCCGCCGTCGTAGTGCAGCTCGCTGGCACGGGCGCCTCCGCCTTCAGACCAGAACACGATCGGCCAGTGATTCCGCTCGGCCACCTGCAACATCCGGTCCATCTTGCGGTGATTGCGCGGACTCTGGCTGCCGCCCATGACGGTGTAGTCGTACGTGAAGGCGCACACCGAGAGGCCATCCACGAGTCCTACGCCTGTCACGAGGCCGTCGGCCGGTGCGTCGCCCAGCGACCGCCGCTGGGGCTGCGCGAGCTGGCCGTATTCGACGAAGGTGCCGGCGTCGAACAGCGCCGCGATGCGCTCGCGCGCAGTCCAGCGCCCGCGGGCGTGCTGGCGGGCGATGGCATCTGGGCGTGCGTCATCGAGCGTGGCTTGCCGAGCGGCTTCAACCTTCGCGAGCAGCGGTGGGATCTCGTCGTCGCCGGGCGAAACAGCCACCTGCGGGGGAGTGGGATCAGTCACGCCCGCAGAACCTAGGTCGTCGAGCGACGCACTGTTCCAAGACCGGCCCAGCCCGACTCCAGACCCGCCTCGGGTCGGGTGCGCAGGCGTTAGGGTGCGCCGCGTGAAGCCTTCTGCTGAGGTACTGGAGGCACGGCGCGAGCGAGTGGCTCGGCGCTGGGAGCTGACCGACACAGTGGTGCTGCTGCGGGCCGGTGAGCCGGCGAACTGGCCGGGAACCGATCAGTTCTTCGCCTTCCTGCCGCATCCCGACGTGTCCTATCTGAGCGCCGTCGGCTCGCCCGGAACGACATTGGCCTACGACGCCGTTGCAGATACCTGGGAGCTGTTCGGTCCGCGGTTCACTCCCGAGCGTCTCGTCTGGGAGCAACCGCCGGTCGAAGTCGGCCTGCCGCTCGCCGAGCTTGACGGTTGGCTGGCCGAGCGCGGTGACCGAACCGTCATCGAGCTGGGTGCAGGTGCCGAATTGGCGGCGGCACCGCCCGCCGAGCCCGTCGTCTCAGGAGATTCCGCCGAAGCCCCGGCCCCTGTATCCGACGTCGGGCCGAATCCTGAAGCGGTAGCCGCGCCAGAAACCGAATCAGAATCGGACGACCATGCGACGGGCGACCAACCAACCGACGAGACGCCTGCTGCACGGGTGCTGCGATTGAGCGCGGGTCTCGCAATCGAGCGGATGGTCAAGGACGCTGCCGAAGTGGACGACATCCGCACCGCCGCTGCGGCCAGCGCGGCCGGCTTCGGCTGGGTCTACGAGCACGCGGCACCGGGCATGACCGAGCGCGAGATCCAGATCGGCATGGAAGCGCAGTTCTACGCGGCGGGCGCCCCGCGGGTGGCGTACGACAGCATCGTTGCCTCCGGCCCTCACGGCGCGTACCTGCACTACGTCTTTGCCGCGGACGACCCGCTGCGGCCGGCGACACGAACCGTCGAACCGGGCGACCTGCTGCTCGTCGACGCCGGCGCGCAGTACGGCGGGTACGCCAGCGACGTGACCCGCACCATGGTCGTGGGCGCCGAGCCCACCGACGAGCAGGAATTCTTGTGGAAGCTGGTGCTCAGCGCACAACAGCAGACCATCGACATGTGCCGCCCCGGCGTTCAGTGGCGAGAGGTGCACCTGGCGGCTGCGCACATCCTGGGCGCGGGCCTCGTCGAGATGGATCTGATGCGCGGCGACGCAGCCGAACTGGTGACATCGGGCGCGGTTGCGCTGTTCTTCCCTCACGGGCTCGGCCATCTGCTGGGTTTGTCGGTGCATGACGCCAGCGGCTTCCCGCCTGGCCACGAGCGCAGCTCCGACCCGCATCTGCGCTACCTGCGCACCGACCGTGGCCTCGAACCGGGGATGGTCACGACCGTCGAGCCCGGCGTGTACTTCATCGACGCCCTGCTCTGTGATGCTGCTCGACGCGAGAAGTTTGCCGAGAGCGTGGTGTGGGAGCGAGTGGACGAGCTGCGCGGCTTCGGCGGCATTCGCATCGAGGATGACGTGCTGGTCACCGACGGCGAGCCTGAGGTGCTCACCGCAGCGATCCCGAAGCCGATCCGCATCGGCTGAACAGGGCCCACCGGCGTGAAACCACAATGCAGGCTGTGGCCGGGGGAACGGCGGTGAATCCGAGCGAGCGGAGCTACGACGCGATTGTCATCGGAGCGGGCGTCATCGGCGCCTCGATCACCTGCGAGCTGGCGCGGCGTGGCTGGCGTGTCCTGAGTGTTGACCGCAATCCGGGTGCCGGCCAGGGCTCCACCAGCGCATCGTCGGCCATCGTGCGGTTCACTTATTCAACTCGGGCCGGCGTGGCGATGGCCTATGAGGGCCTGCAGTACTGGCAGCAGTGGCCGCAGCACACTGGGGTGTGCGACGAGGCCGGCTATGCCACATTCACCGAGTGCGGGATGGCGACGTTTCTGGGCGATGCCCAACACCACTTGCTGCCGGTGCCCCACTTCGATGCACTCGGCGTCCCCTACGAGATCTGGGACTGCGACGAGACGGTCGCACGGCTTGGGTCGCTCGACCTGTCCCGCTTCGGACCGCCTCGCCAGCTCGACGATCCCGAATTCTGGGCCGCGCCCACGTCGCAGCTGCTGGGTGCGTTGTGGTGCCCCGAAGGCGGGTACGTGGGCGATCCGCAGCTCGCCGCACACAACCTGCGGTTGGCAGCGGAGGCTGCCGGCGCCGAGTTCGGATTCGGTGCCACGGTCGTCGGCGTCGCTGGCTCCGGTCGCGCAGAGGGCGTGGTGTTGGCCGACGGCACTGAATTGGCGGCGCCGGTGGTAGTGAATGTCGCCGGCCCGCACAGCAGCGCGATCAACCGCCTTTCCGGGGTTCTCGAAGACATGTCGATCGCCACGCGCCCGCTGCGCAAGGAGGTGTATCATGTGCCGCCGCCGCCGGGCGTGGACTTCGAGCACGACGGCGTGGTGATGGGCGACGTCGACTGCGGCTGCTATGTGCGGCCCGAGGTGGGCAACAACATGCTCATCGGCTCGCTCGAGCTGGACGCGACTGACTTCGAGTGGCTTCGCAGCGACGAGATCGATGGGTGCTCGCAAGTTCTCAGTCGGGAGCAGTGGGAGACCCACCTGCTGCGATTCGCTCGGCGCATGCCGGAGCTCGGCCTGCCCCGCCAGCCGAGGGGAATTGTGGGTGTGTACGACGTGACAGACGACTGGATCCCGATCTACGACCGGACCTCGCTCGACGGCTTCTATGTGGCCATAGGCACGAGCGGCAACCAATTCAAGAATGCCGCAGTAGCGGGTCACTGCATGGCCGAGCTGATCGGCGCTGTCGAAGCCGGTCACGACCACGACGCCGAGGCTGTTGTGGTGACCGGCAAGCACACCGGCTTCGATATCGACATGGGCACGTTCTCGCGCCGGCGCGATCTCCACGGCTCGTCGATGTCGGTGCTCGGCTGATGCCGGGCACCCGTGTGACAGCGCTCGGCGAACGCGGAGGGGCGCCGATCCTGCGCTCGGGGGACTACAAGCGCAGGATCGGCGCCGGTGGTGCCTAGCTAGGGCGATGAATCGTGTACAGGTCCTCCAAGTCCAGTACCGACAGGTCGTAGGTGCCGATCTCGTAGTGCGATCCGGCTACCTGAATGAAGTAGGCGCCTGTGGCCGGGGTCACCATCACGAGACGGGCTTCGAGGTACGAGTCGCCGCCGTCGCCGGCGAAATGGATGCGTTGGCCGTCGGCGTCGTGCAGCCACAGGTAGGAGTCCCGCAGGGTGCCCACTTCGCTGCCCTCGCCCCGAACGTCGATCTGGTACCGCCGTCCGCCTTCCAGCTCGACTCGGAACCAGTCCTTGTCGCCGGCAAGATCGATCGCACCCCGCACAGCAGTGCCGATCACCCACGAATCGTTCACGTACACGGCTGCGGAGGTCGACCGGCCAGCTGGCACGTCACCCTCTGGAAGCGGGTATCCCAGACTCCGGGTGGCACAGCCGTGTAGTCCCGGACACGCAATCGGTAGTCGCCGGTGCCATTGTCGGAGCCGATCGTGATCAGGTAGCGCCCATCGGCCTGAGGCCCGAGCCAGCGGCTGGCTTTCCAACCGGGGCGCTGCCAGCACTCGCGTGAGTTGGGCCGAGGCACGTCGGGTGTCTCCGCCCAGGCCACGCCGTGGATGCAGTTGAAGATGCCCGAACCGTTTCGGTTGCGCATCTCGACGAAGTAGCGGTGCCCGGCCTCGACGTCGATGGCGAAGGTGTCGCGGTCGCCGTGGGTGTTGATCTTTCCTTCGAACTCGTCCACGAAGTACCCGTAGTTGTTGAACTCGAACGTCAGCGACTCAACCCCGGGCACGTCGTCGGGCGGCAGGTCGATCTCGTGGACTTCGACGTCCCAGCTGAGGGGACCAGTCGCAAACCCGAAGTAGAACCAGCCCATGTCGCCCACTTCGATGTAGTGAGTGCCGGTCTCCGCCGGCCGGAAGTTGATGTAGCCGCTGGTGTTGGAGGTGCCGTAGGGGTTGCCGTCGAACGAGTGCGATCCGGTGATCAGTTCGCCGTCGGATTCATACATGCCGGCAATGTAGATCGGGCGATTGCGGTCAGTCGAGGTGAAGGTGCCTTCGATGCGGTACGCCTGTCCGGCCACGAGATCCACCGCCACCCAGTCGGCGTCATCCTTGCCGCAGAAATCGTCGCTCACGCTGCCGCCAACCGTCACGCTGAGGGGCGTCGAAGCATCCGCAACGGTGTCGGGATGCGTCGGGCAGTAGTCCGGGGGCGGCCAAGGTGGTTTGGGTGGATCCGGGGGCTCACCGTCGTTGTCGGCGATCACGATTCTCAGCTGATCCGAGGGCAACGTGACCCCGAGACCGCCGGGCGCGAACTCGGCCACGATGTTGAATGTTTCCGATTCCTCGATTGCCTCGTCGTCGACGATGACCACCGAGACCACGCCGCTCGCCTCGTAGAAGCCTGACTCGGCCAACTCAAAGCTGCCGACGGGCAACAGGACCTCGGCCGAGAGCGCCCCGTAGTCATCTGGGCTGGTTGCCGTGTCCCCTCTGCTCGACGCCGAGAATGGCCGGCCCTCGTACTCCACGCCGCCGGCTGTGTAGGTGCCCGGCGGTCGATTGTCGTCCACTTGCACGGTGATTGGCAGCTCGACGGTCCCGTCACCCTCGTTGACGTCGGACAGGGTCGCCTCGACCATGGCGCCCTCTTCGGGGTCCATCGGCGCAATCTCCACCAAGCCAGGCTCATCCACATTGGTGACGGTCACTGTGACGTTCGTCTCGCTTGAGCCGCCGATGTCGTCGGAGGCAGTGACGGCGAGCGTGTACTCGGCTTGTGTCTCGAAGTCAAGCGCTCCTGAGACCCTGAGAGTGTCGGTCTCGGCGTCGACCTCAAACGGCAAGCTGTCGCCGACGTCGAGCGGCTCCGCGAGGGGGACTCGAAGTACACGACGAACGTCTCGCCAGGTTCGTTGTCGCTGTCGTCGATGATCTCGATCACCATCTCGCCGGTGAGCGTGTAGTCACCGGAGGCGTCCACGGTGAACGAACCGACGTCCCAGGAATAGAGGCAGGATTGGTAGACGAAATCTGTGGTCGCATCAGTTGTCACCGGAGTCGTCGTGAGCAAGAACGCCACACCCTCGTGGATCCCGTCGCCGCTCGTGAAGGTCCCGGGCGGATTGCCGTCATGCACCCGGATGAAGAACGGCACCGTGACGGTGCCCTCGGGCTCGACGACGAGGTCGTTCACGACGGGGTATTCGAAGGCGTGGGAGGACTCGCCAGCGGGGATCGTCTCGGTGAAGGATTGTTCGATTGCGTCGGTGAACACCACACCGGTTTGCCGGTAGTCGAGTTTCACCTCCAGATCGACGGCCGGCACCGGGCTGGCGTGGAGCGTGAAGCTCATGGGGCCGTCGGGTTCGTTGTGAGTCGTTGCTCCGGCCGTGATCGTGACGGTGGGAACCACCTCTTGCATGGCAACGTTGTCAGCCGCGCCAGCGGGCGGTGTGGGCAGGAAGAGCACCAGCAGCAGAGCGCTCGCTCCCACGAGCAACCGGCTAGCTGGAGCCCTGTTTGTGATCATTTTGCAGTCCCCCTGTCATGGTTTTGTAATGAAACGTCCGACGCGTCCTTTTCGTTCCATCTTCAGGAGGGCTTTGAATTCCAGAGAAATCTCGGAGGAATCCGACGGTATTACAGTCAGTGTCCGTAATTGCTCTGGCTCTTGTTGTGAGCTGTCGTGGATCTCGTGCCGATTCGACCCACTCGAATATGACGGATTTATGACAGCTCACGCCAGGCGCTGTGCCTGTCGGTTCGCCCGGTTATCGCCAGGCGCTGGGTCTGATGGTTCGCATGGTCAAGACCATGCGAACACCGGCTGCTCCAGCTCGTCGACTCGGGTGTTGTGGCCGTCGTAGGCGACTGCTCGGAACTGGTAGAGCACCGCTCCGGTCGGGGCGTGAATGAGGTCGCCGCCGATGGGCACCTGCACGACGGGCCGGTCGCTCTCGGGGATCTGCACGAAGCGCGGCGAGTCGGGGCGGGTGAGCTCGCCCAGCGAGACGCGGTGCACGGACGCCACCTCAGCGGGATTCGCGACGGGCTCCCGGTCACCGGACAGCCAGAACACGAACGGGCTGATGACATAGCCAGAGCGAGTCGGGTAGTCGTCGAGTCGGCCGAGCAGGTCGTCGACGGTCAGGTCGAGGCTGACTTCCTCGCACGATTCGCGCATCGCAGCTTCCAGCGCCGTCTCGCCAGCGTCGATGCGGCCGCCCGGCAGGGCCCACTGGCCGCGGTGCCCGCGAAGGTTCGATCCCCGCCGGGTCAGCAGCACCGATGCACCGCCGGCGGTGCCTTCGACGTCTCCGGTGAGCGTGGGATCGTCGGCGGCCCCGGGGATGTCTTCAAGCAGGGCTCGGCGCTGGTCGGCGTTCAGTCCGCCGACCAGCGGGTCGGCTCCGTGCAGCTCGGCGTCGCTGTCGAGCACGATGACCGCCACGGCGGCCCGCTTGCGGCCTTCGCTGTCGTGATGCCGGACGTCATGACCGGCGAGGTTGTGGGCCAGCCGGTCGCGCAGCGCACCGTCGTGGGCGATCTCGGCGGGTCCGTTCGAGGGCGGCATCGCCGCAGAGTCTGGCACCGTCACGTCGTCGAGACAGCGGACCGACACGGCAAAGCCGGCGACTCTCTACCATCGCTGGGCGTGAGAACGCAGCGTCAGATCGTGCTGGTTGGATTCCTGCAGGCGCAGAACTGCACGACGATCCCCGCCGCGTGGCGGCATCCCCACGCACGTCACGACGTGACCAGCTTCGACTACTACCGCCACATCGGCGGCGTGCTCGAGGCGGGCTGCTTCGATCTCGGCTTCTTTGACGACCGGCTCGCGATGCCCGACATGTTCGGCGGCGATCACCGGCACACCGTCGAGGCCGGCATCCGCTGCGTGAAGCTGGACCCGGTCACGGTGCTGACTGCCATGGGCATGTCCACGAGCCGGCTCGGCCTCGGCGCCACCTACTCGACGACGTACTACGAGCCCTTCCACGTCGCCCGTGTCTTTGCCACGCTCGACCACCTCACCGGCGGACGAGCTGCGTGGAATGTCGTCACGTCGGTCAACGACAACGAAGCCCGCAACATGGGCCTCACCCACGCTCCAGCGCACGACGAGCGCTACGACCGAGCCGACGAGTTCATGGAGGTGGTCCACGGCCACTGGGACACGTGGGAGACCGACGCCATCGCTGCGGATCGCGAAACGGGCCTGTACGCGCACGGTGATCGCGTACACCGGCTGGACCACGAGGGCCGCTGGTACTCGTCGCGAGGCCCGTTCACCGTGCCGCGCACGCCCCAAGGCCATCCGGTGATCATCCAGGCGGGCCAGAGCGGGCGGGGCACTGCTTTTGCCGCACGCTGGGGGGAGCTGCTGTTCGTGAGCCACGTGCGGCTCGACTCTGCCGTCGAGCACTACGCAGCGGTGAAGTCCCAGATCGCCGAGCTTGGCCGCGACCCCGACCAGGTCAAGATCACGAACCTGACGTTTCCGGTGGTGGGCCACACGATGGCAGAAGCCGAGGATCGGCGCGCTGCCTACGACGAGCTGCCGACGCTTGTCGACGACCTCTCTCTGCTCTCAGAAGGACTCAACTTCGACTTTGCCAGCCGCGACCTCGACGAGCCGCTGTCCGATGACGATCTCGACGCCATGACCGGCATCCAGGGCATCCGCAATCAGGTGCTGGCGATCACCGGGCGTTCCAACCCGACCGTGCGTGACTTCGTGCGGGTGTCGGGGCGGGGCCGCCTCGCCCATCCCACCGTGGGCGGGCCCACCGAGCTGGCCGACTATTTCGAGGAGTGGTTCACCGAGCAAGCCGTCGACGGTTTTGTCATCGCAGGCACCCACATGCCCGGAGCCTTCGAGGATTTTGTCGAGCTGGTGATTCCCGAGCTGCAGCGCCGCGGTCTGTTGCGCACCGAATACGGCGGCACCACCCTGCGCGACCACATCGGGTTGGAGGTTCCCGCCCCCGGCACGTGGCGCTTGGGCTAGGCGAGCGTGCTGCGAGCGTGGGCCGCGAGGCTCGCCGCAGACGCTGAGTGGATTCCGCCGAGCCCGTTGATGTGGCTGAGGGCGCCATCGAGCACCGGCGTTCGGAATGGCTGGCCGGCCAGCCACGGACGCAAGGTCAGCATGAGCAGGCGGCTGCCCGCGGGGTGTTCGAGTCCGTCGCGGTACATGCGTGCTGCGGCGCCCGTGATGATCTCGCGCCAGCCGTCAAGCGTCGCCCGGCGGTGCCAAAGCGCGAACTCGTCATCGGCTTCGAGGAATAGCGGCAGCGACACCATCGCAGGCGTGCCCGGCTGGGGTGCCACTCCGTCCAGCACGCCGTCGGTCGTCATCAGGTAGGGCTGCTCGTCGTTGGGCCAGTCCAGCACACAGTCGACGCCGGCCTCGGCCAGCAGCGCCGGGGTGCGGAACGACTCGACACCTTCGGCGGAGAACCACGTGGTCGGCCGCATCCCGGTCGCGGTCTCGATGGCATCGAGGCTCTCAGCGGTCGCTGTTCGCTCGTCAGCCTCGGAGTCCTTCGAGGTGATGAGCCGGGTCGCTGCGATGCCCCGCGCAGCAATCTCGCATCCTCGTTCGACGAGGTGGGACGCCAGCCAGCCGTAGTGCTGTGCTGTGAGCGCATCCATCGCCACCGTCGCGGCAATGCTGTGCCGTTCGAGGGTGTCGAGCAGGCGGAAGATGCCGACTCGGTGGCCGTACTCGCGGATCGTGAGCTGGGGGTAGTCGGGCGCGGGCAAGCGCGCCAGCCCGCCGCTGCGACGTCGTAACGAGTAGGCGTCTGGCGGCGGTTCCCATTCGACGTGCTCGAGAACGATCACCGCGCCGACCGCGAGGGGGCTGCCGTTCGGCCATTCGAATCGGGGACGGCCCGGCAGCGGCGACCAGTCGTAGTACGGGTGGTCCATGCCGTGCTGGAGATGGGCAGGGCCAAACTCGTAGGGGGCCTGCAGCGGTGCTGCGGGGCGTGGGCCCGGGGCTGAGGCTGCCGCAATGCGCGGTCGCGATTGCGGCGGATCCGGCGGCTCCGGGTCGTGAGCGGCGAAGTCGTCGTAGTGATGGTCGATGAAGTGCTGTGCGATCTGGCTAGCGGTGGTCTGCCACACGTCGTCGTGGCCCATCAGGTACTCGAGCATTGCTGCGAGCCCGTCGACTCGATGCGGCATCCCCATCAGGTACGGATGCAGCGCCACGCACATCACCCGGCCGCCGGCGCCGTCGTCGGCTTCGCGGCGCAGCACATCGATCTGTGTTCGTGCCATGGCCACGAAGTCGTCGGTGTCGTGGTGCTGGGTGAACACCGGCACGTCGTTCAGCTCCATCGAATATGGCACCGACACGAGCCGCTGACCGCTCCGAGTCGCCAGCGGCACCGGCTGGTCGTCGTGGAACCAGTCGGCGTGGTAAATCAGCCCGGCTTCGGCCATGAGGTCTGGCGTGAGGGCCGAGTTCGACACCGCCGGGCCGAGCATGCCTCGCAGCTGTTGGCCGGCGTGGCTGCGCAGCGCCTCGATGCACTCGATGTAGAACGCCCGCTCGGCGGTCTCGTCGATCGAGGAGATGTAGCGGGTGTTGTAGATGCCGTGGGACATGATTTCCCACCCGCGTTCAACCATCGCTGCGCCCACCTCGGGGTAGTGGTCGAACACGGCGAGGTTCGTCGAGGCCGTGCCGACCACGCCGTAGCGGTCGAGCACATCGACCATTCTCCAGAAGCCGACTCGGTTGCCGTAGTCGCGGTAGCCGTATCCCTGCACATCGGGGTGCGGCGACCGGGTCCACGTGTTGCGCTGGGGGTCACGCGGCGGCAGATACTCGTAGTGCTCGACGTTCGGTGCGATCCACAGCGCGACGCGGGCATCGTTCGGCCAGCGAACCCGAGGCCGGTCCACGATCGGCAAGTACGCCACGCGATGCGGCGGCAGGCTTCCCTGCAGCGGAGCGATCAGCCCAGGTTCCATGCGCCGAAGCTAGGTCAGCCGCAGGCCTGCACGCCCGATCTCGCGCTGCTGGACCGATCTAAGACCTGCTCGTGGACGACGACTAGACTCGCAATACTGCCAGTGTGGCCACGACGAGCGCCCCCGCCGTGGGGCGGTGCGTCGTGGTCCAGTGAACCCCGGCCCGGCCAGCTCCGGCGGAATCCAGAGCTGGTACGCGACACGTTCGAACTGGTCGGACGTCGGTGGCGCGATCTCGGTGAGTTCGCGATCGTTGGCGCGGCAGGCCTTCTCGTCGCGTTCGTGCTGTTATTCCTCGGCCTGAACGCACTCTTCGGCGGCGAGTTCTTCTCGAAGGTCGAGGAACTGTCGAGCCCAGCGATGGACTCTGCCGATGAAATGAACGCGTGGCTGGAGTCTTTCGACGTGACCCAGACAACCACTGCGGTAGTGCTGCTGTTTCTGTTCCTGTTCGGTGTCCTGGTTGGTGTTGCCATCGGCCTCGCAGCCTGCGGAGGCTGCGCACTGATGTATCTGATCGACCCTGCGCTGAGCATCTTGTGGGCGCTGATGGTATTGCCATTCTTGATCGTCTTCGCGCCGCTGGTGCCGATTCTGATGGTCATGGCATGCGTCGAGCCAAAGCTGCCCACGCCTCGGCGGTGGCGTACCTGCTCATGTACGCCGACCTGACCGCACGGAATCGTCCGCCCGCAGAACCGGAGCTGTCGACGTAGCGCCAAGTCGTTCCGTTTGCGCATCGGTATGACCCGAAGGGGTGTTGGCTAGTTTCGCCGCGTGCCTGATCGGGAGCCGCCGCCGACAATCCGGCAGATCCCGCGTCTGATCCCGCGAGCGGTCGAGCCGACAGCCACTGAAGCGCCCACGTCCCCGGAGCCTCCAAAGTCCCAACCCGCACCTCAGACGTCGCTGCCCCGCCGGCACCCGTGTGGTGGTTGGCCGGCATCCTGCTGAACAATGAGCAGTTCGAGGGGTTCCTGTGGATGTGGTTCGCCGCCAACTTGGTTGCTTACTCGCTGCCGTGGGGGTTAGGGGTGACGGTCGTTCCGCTCACGAACGTGGTCATCGTGGTCGCGTACACGCTGATGTATGTGGATGTGGCGGAAGTGGGTGCAGATCCGCCCGCGCCGAACGATCGATGGACGCGGTGGCAGCAGTGGCAGTCAGGTCAGACCGCGCCGCCGTAGCATCGCGCCGTGGCCGACGATGACAGTGGGCGCCCTCGACCGGCGATGCCGCCTGACGGCGAGGATTGGCGGCCGGACTATGCACCGCCGCCCGGCGGCGGGTACTCGTCCGGCAGCATTCCATCGCCCCACCGGCGTATTCCCGATTTGTTCAATGACACGTTCAACCTGGTCGGCAGGCGGTGGCGCGATCTTGTCATCATCGCCATCGTCTTGGCCGCAGTCACAGTGCTCTCGCTGGTGCCGTTCACCCTCGGCGGCAACATCTTGTCGAGCGAACTGGTCGACACCGACGAGTTCGAGGCGCTGACCGTCGATTCGACTGAGGCGGACGACATCTCTGACGAATCAGACGATGCGTTCGGCGACTGGGTCGATTCCATCGACAGCGACCGCCTCGGCAGCGGCGTTGCACTCATTTTCCTCGGGCTGCTCGCCTCGCTGCTGGCGTGGGCGCCCACGGTCGCATTCGCGCTGGTCGCCCTCGACGATGTCGAGGGCCGTCCGACGGTGGTGAGTCGCGCTTTGCTGACCGGCCTCGTTCGGGTTCCAAAGCTCCTGCTGCTCGCCATCATCTACGTCGTCGCGCTCGCGGCGGCAGTGTTCGTCTTGGCCATCGCCCTCGTCGTTGGCTACGGCATCCATCTGGCGCTCGGCGTGATCTTGACGATCGCGTTCGCCGCGGCATTCTTGGGCCTGCTCCTGCTGCTCGTGCCGTTGGTCCAGCTGCACTTCACCATCGCGTTTGTCGAACCTGGCTTCCCGTCGCGCGGCCGCTGGTGGACGTTGATGAGGCGCGCACTGCCCGGCACCTGGGGACGCTCGGCGCTGGTCCTGGTCATGTCCACCGGGGTTCTGTGGGTGCTGGGGCTCAGCATGTTTACGCTGCCCTATGCCTACGGCAGCTTTATCGTCAACGTTCTGTTCAGCCCGATAGTGGGGGCTCTGACGACGATCGCATACGTCCTCATGTACGCAGACCTCACGGGCCGCGGCCGGCCATCCCTGCCGGAATAGCGTTCGCCGCACGGATCGGGCGAGAGCGACGCCACACGCCCGGCGCAGTCGAATTGCCAGCGGCAAGAGGCCAGTGGCGGGCGTGCTGAAATGTTCCCATGAGTGAGGCACCGGGAGAGCAGATACATACGGCATCAGCGGGCGGCACGAGCGACGGGGGCTCCGTGCTGGGCGGCTACCGCGTCATCGACCTGACCGACGAGCGGGGGCACCTCGCTGGGGCGATCTGGGCCCAGATGGGCGCTGATGTGATTGCGATCGAACCGTCGGAGGGCTCGTCGGCTCGACGACTCGGGCCCTTCGCCGGCGACGTGCCCGACCAGGAGCGCTCGCTGCACCACTGGTCCTACAACCGCGGCAAGCGCAGTGTGGTGCTTGACCTCGGCAACGCAGCGGACATCGAGCGACTCAAGGCGCTCATCGCCGGCGCGGATGTCGTGTTCGAATCGTTCGATCCCGGCGAGGCGGAGGCACTGGGCCTCGGCCGCGACGCGCTCGCAGAGCTGAACCCCGCCCTTATCCACGTCTCGATCACGCCGTTCGGCAGCGACGGCCCGAAGGCCAACTGGGCCGTGTCTGACTTGGCGCTGCAGGCCTCCGCGGTGAACATGGCCATCACCGGCGACAAGGACAGGTCTCCGTTGCGGGCCGGCGGCACGCTCCCGCAGGCGATGCACAACGCAGCCTCCGAGGGAGCCGGTGCCGCACTCATTGCGCTGTGGGATCGCCAGACCCGCTCGGGGCTCGGCCAGCACGTCGACATGTCCGCACAGCAGTCGATGAGCCAGGCATGCATGTCGTCAACGCTCAACACGTCGCTCAACGCCTCCGTGACAAAGCGGATCGCGGGCGGCGCCAGCCTGCAGGGGATCGACATTCAGCTCATGTGGCCGTGCGCCGACGGCCATGCCTCCGTGACGTTCCTGTTCGGGCCCGGATTCAGCGCCTTCACCCGGAACCTCATGGCATGGGTGCACGAGGAAGGATTCTGCGACGAGGCCACTCGGGACAAGGACTGGGCCGAGTACGCCATGATGCTGCTCGACGGCCGCGAACCCGTCTCGGAATACGAACGAATCAAGGGCATTCTCACCGATTTCTTCGCCACCAAGACGAAGGCTGACTTGCTGGATGCGGCCATGACCCGACGTGTGCTCATCACCCCGGTGTGGTCGACGGGCGAGGTGTGCGACAGCGAGCAGCTGGCGTTCCGCCAGTACTGGGAGGACGTCGACCACAGCGATGTCGTGCTTGACGCCGGCGCGGGCTCATTCGATCCAGCGGCGGTGCGCTATCCGGGCGCTTTCGCGAAGTACTCCGAGACCCCGCTCGCCAAACTGGGCCGTCCCCCGCGACTCGGCGAGCACACCGACGAGGTGCTGGCTGAACTCGATGCTGCGGGCGCTGCCAGAACCCCAAGTGTTCCGATCTCGGTGCGTGACGTTGCCGATGCCGCCTCGATCACGGCGCCGCCGCTCGAAGGCGTGAAGATTCTCGACTTCATGTGGGCGATGGCTGGTCCTGCGGCTTCGAGAGTGCTGGCCGACTATGGCGCCGACATCATCCGTGTCGAGTCGGCCAACAAGCTCGATGCAGTGCGTTCAATCCAGCCGTTCCACAACGATGTCGGCGATCCAGACGGAGCGGGCCTGTTCAGCAACCTGAACGCAGGCAAGCGCGGCTTGGCGCTCGATATGTCGAAGCCCGAAGCGCTCGAGGTCATCTGGGATCTCATCGACTGGGCCGACGTGATCCTGGAGTCGTTCTCGCCCAAGGCCATGGCGGGATGGGGCATGGGCTGGCCCCAGATTCACCAGCGGCGGTCCGACGTGGTGATGGCTTCGAGCTGTCTCATGGGCCAGACCGGGCCGCTTGCGAAGCTGGCCGGATTTGGCACTATGGCCGCGGCGATCTCGGGGTTCTTCTACCCGGTTGGGTGGCCCGACCGGGCGCCGGCTGGGCCGTTCGCTGCCTACACCGACTACACCTCGCCACGCTGGCTGGTGGCTGCGGTGATGGGGGCGCTAGAGCACAAACGCCGGACCGGCCGGGGACAGTACGTGGACATGTCGCAGGCCGAAGCTGCGCTGCACTTGATGGCACCGGCATTGCTTGAGCGCACCACCAATGGGCGCATCTGGGAATCGGCGGGCAATCGGGACGTTGTGTTCGCCCCCCAAGGTGCGTACCAGACCGCAGCGGGAGGGCCCTCAGGCGACGACTACGACGACAACTGGATCGCCATCTCTTGTGTGAATGACGGCCAATGGGCGGCTTTGGCGGGGGCGATGGGCCACAGCGAACTGGCGTCGCTGAGCGTCGCCGAGCGCCATGCACGCCACGACGAGCTCGACGAGGTCATCTCGGCGTGGACCTGTGGCCGAGACGGCTACGAGCTGATGGCCGAATTGCAAGCAGCTGGAGTCGCCTCCCACATCGTGCAGAACTCGCCGGAGTTCACCATCGACCCGCAGATCGTGCACCGTCGGCACCTCGTCGAGGTGGGCCACGGCAAGCAGGGCACTACGACGGTCGAGAACACCCGGTTCGTGCTCTCTCGCACCCCGGCGCAGGTGACCTACGGCGGCCCTTGCCTCGGCGAGCACAGCTTTGAGGTGTTGACCGAGACGCTCGCTTACGACGGCGACCGCATCGCCGAGCTGGCCATGGCGGAACTGCTGGAGTAGCGCACTCGGCACTTCGCACAGGGCGACGCACGCCAATCCGAACAACACGGCGCGTCCGTGATGAAATGTGCGGATGCCTGACGCCCCCGCTGATGTCGGACCACTCTCGATGCTGAGCCCGTTCCGTGTGCTTGACCTCACCGACGAGCGGGGGCATCTCTGCGGAGCGATCCTCGCCCAGATGGGTGCCGACGTCATCGCGGTCGAGCCGCCCGGGGGATCCTCGGCGCGACGACTGGGACCGTTCGCCGACGATGTCGAAGACTCCGAGCGGTCGCTGCATCACTGGGCGTACAACCGAGGCAAGCGCAGCGTGGTGCTGGACCTGGGCAGCGATGAAGGCGCCGAGCGGCTGCGCGGCCTGGCCGCTGCGGCCGACATCTTGATCGAGTCGGCCGGGCCGGGGGTGATGGATGGCCAGGGCCTCGGCTATGCCGAGCTGGCCGAGATCAATCTCGAGTTGGTGTACGTGTCGATCTCGCCGTTCGGCTCGGACGGTCCGAAGGCCGAATGGGTTGCATCGGATCTCACGCTGCAGGCCGCTGCGGTGAATATGGCCATGACCGGTGATGCCGATCGGGCGCCGGTACGCACCGGGGGACTGTTCCCGCAGGCATTCCACAACGCGGCCTCCGAGGCCGCGGGCGCCGCGCTGATCGCCCTCTGGGAACGCCAGACGGTTTCGGGCCTCGGCCAGCACGTTGACATGTCGGCGCAGCAGAGCATGAACCAGGCCTGCCAGTCGTACGCGCTCTCGACCCCGATCGGCGCGACCCCGCCGATCCGGCACGCTGGCGGAGTGCTCGTGGAGGGCCTGCACATCCAGCTGATGTGGCCCTGTGCGGATGGGCACGCTTCGGTCACGTTCCTGTTCGGTCCTGGCTTTCGGGCCTTCACCCAAAACCTCATGGACTGGGTGTTCGAGGACGGCTTCTGCGACGAGGCCACGCGGGACAAGAACTGGTCCGACTACGCCATGATGCTGCTCGACGGCCGCGAGCCGGTCTCGGAGTACGAGCGGCTGAAGCGGGTGCTTCACGACTTCTTCGCCACCAAGACCAAGGCCGAGCTGCTCGACGCTGCCATGAGCCGCCGGGTGCTCATCACACCGGTGTCGACAACTGACGAGGTGATCGATTCGCACCAGCTTGCTACTCGCGAGTACTGGGAAACCGTGACCCAGGAGCTTGATGGGGACGGCCCGACCGACATTCGCTACCCGGGGCGCTACGCCCGTTTCGGCAACACGCCGATGCAACCGCTCGGCCCGCCGCCCAAGCTCGGCGAGCACACCGATGAAGTGCTTGGGGAACTGGCATCGGCAGCGCAGACTCGTCCCCGGATCGAGGCAACCGGCGCAGACGTGTCGGCTCAGGCGCCCTCGACTGCCCGTCCGCTCGAGAACGTCAAGGTGCTCGACTTCATGTGGGCGATGGCGGGCCCCGCAGCAGCGCGGGTGCTCGCTGACTACGGCGCCGACATCATTCGAGTCGAATCCGAGACCCGTCTCGAAGTGGCTCGCTCGTTGCAGCCGTTCCGCGACGACATCGGCGATCCCGAATACTCAGCGCTCTACAACAACATGAACGCTGGTAAGCGGGGCATCTGCTTGGACATGTCGAAATCCGCGGCGCTGGATGTCATCTGGGATCTCATCGACTGGGCCGATGTGATCGTGGAGTCGTTCTCGCCCAAGGCCATGGCTGGCTGGGGGATGGGTTGGGAGCAGGTGCGCGAGCGTCGGCCCGACGTCATCATGGCGTCGAGCTGCCTGATGGGCCAGACCGGGCCGCTGGCCATGCTTGCCGGCTTCGGCACGATGGCTGCGGCCATCTCGGGGTTCTTCTACCCGGTGGGCTGGCCCGACCGCGCGCCGTGCGGACCATTCGGCGCCTACACCGACTACACGTCACCCCGTTGGCTGGTGGCGGCCGTCATGGGGGCGCTGGAGCATCGGCGCCGCACCGGCGAAGGCCAGTACATCGACATGTCCCAAGCCGAGGCGGCGCTGCACCTCATGGCTCCTGCATTGCTCGACCAAACGGTCAACGGCCGTGTTGCTGAGCGGGCGGGCAACCGGGACAGCCACATAGCCCCACAGGGCGTGTACCAAACCGCCGCTACTGAGTCTGATGCTGCGCCGGACGCAGGTTCCGCCGCACTGGCCCACGACGACAACTGGATCGCGATCGCGTGTGTCGACGACGCCCAGTGGCAGTCGCTGGCGGCGCAGATGGGACGCAGCGACCTGGGCGACCTGACCCTGGCGGAGCGTCATGAGCGTCACGACGAGCTGGACGCCGTTGTTGCAGCATGGACCCGGGGCCAAGATGGCAACACGCTGATGTACCGCCTCCAAGATGTCGGCGTGGCGGCTCACATCGTGCAGAACTCGCCCGAGTACACCGCCGACCCGCAGGTCATTCACCGGGGCCAGCAGGTCGAGGTTCCCCACGCCAAGCAGGGCACCACCATCGTCGACGCGTCCCGCTTCGTGCTGTCCCGTACCCCTGCGCAGGTCACCTATGGCGGCCCGACGCTCGGCGAGCACACCTTCGACATCCTCACCGACGTGCTCGGCTACGACGGCGACCGCATCGCCGAGCTCGCCGTCGCCGAACTCCTCGCCTGACCGACCGGATGTAGACCGAGTATCTCGGCTTCGGGGGCGCAGACCTGTCCCGCGGCGCACGCCAGCGCCTCAAACCGGTGCTGTCGCTTCAGCGGTTGCTGGATGTGCTGGTCGCTGCAGCAAAACGGCAAGAGCTGTTCGTCGTCTTCGACGAGTTCTCGGGAATCTCGAAGGTCGACGGCGCGGCAGGCGTGTTGCGAACTGCGCTTCAGCATCACTACCAGTCACTGGGCATCGTGTTCGCTGGCTCAGAGCCGTCAACGATGCGCACGCGGTTCAGCGTGCAGGACCAGCCGTTCTTCTCCCAGGCCGACCTCGTGGAGATCGGCCCGCTGGACGACGCAGACATCTATCGCGTCGTCGAGGAGGGCTTCGAGAACACCCGCCGAGCCGCGGGTGCAATTGCGGGCCGGATCGTTGCCTTCGCGCAAGCGCACCCGTAGCGCGCGATGCAACTCGCCGATGCAGCTTCGAGGCTTGTCCCCTCCGACGGCACGGCGGACGATCGCACCTGGGAAGCAGCGGTCAGCGACGTGCGAGGCAACACAGGCGGTGGATTAGAGCGCTTCTACGGCTCTCTACCCGCCGGCAATCAGAAGACCCACAGGGCAATTGCAAGCAGTGGCAGCATCTACGGCACTGCCGCATCGTTCGTGGATCTGTCACCGGGCACGGCGTGTGACTTGGCCCACGCACTTGCCGGTGACGGCATCCTGCGCCGCAGCGGCAGCCGTTTCAAGATGATCGACCCGCTCCAGTCCCACTGGTTGCGGCAGCGATTTACCACACCCCTGTAGAACCAGCGAGTGGCAATTCGGTCACGCTGCCGCCGACTGGCGCGAGCCATGCGGCCGCATCTGAGACCGATAAGCGAATTGCCGGACGCCGACCATGAAGCGCAGTGTGCCGACGCAGAGTGGAGCGCGTCGGTGACAGACCGTGCGGATGCCAAGATCGAGTCACCCTGCCATGTGCCGTTCTTCTCGTCGCAGTCACGCGCTGCAGCGCCTCGGAATCAGTGTGCTGTTGGCCGTGACAGGTCTGCTCATTGCGATCCCGTCAGTTGCTGCACACGAGCCATCGATCCCCAGACTTCCCGCCAACACTGGTTGCGACGAGTTCGTGGTGCTTGTCAAGGCGTCGGTGACCGAGGATCGCGCTGCAGCCAATATGCTCGCGGAAGCGTTGCGAATCCGAAGCGGTGATCGGTGTCTGCTGGATGCCTATGACAGCGTCGCGGTCAATGAGCAGATCGACTCGGCAGCAGTCTCTGCTGAACGCCAAGTGGTCTTCGTCGTGGGAGGATCAGCGGCGATCTCTGATGAGACCATTATGAATCTCGGCATCGACCGTGTGATTCGAGTGTCGGAGCGGATCGCTGGGCGACCCAGGGGGCGGTCGCACGGATCATCTGGAATCTCGGCGAAGACGAGGAGTACCGGCCCCAGATCACCAGAATCCAAGTCCACGCCAGTTCGGGGGCCCGAATCGAGGACGCGGCAGAAGCGGAGCACTGGGACTGGGGTGGTTGGGGCACCGAACTTGACGGCTTCGCAGGACAATCGCGCGCCAAGGCAAGCGAGTCAGGCAAATCTCGACTCTTCGTCGCCTGCAGCTCAGATACGGCTTGTTCACAACTTCCACGAGCCGAGTAACGGGCGAGTGGAACCTCATCGGTTGGGAACGAGAAGTCGAGCAAGTGCTGCGGACCTGCGGGCAGTAGCCCGAGGCGGTGCGGGCGGTGCCGTGACGATCGCCAAGCGGACCGGCAACAACCTCTGTGGGCATTGCATTTCGGTGAATCCAACTCGATGACGCTGCCACTGACGGGCCGTCAGCGCGGTCGGAGACCTACTCACCGCGCAGCCATTTGCGCACTGTGGAGTCGCTGCGACCATTGTCGCTAGCCAGCTCTCGTACCGTCACGCCGCAACAGCGCGCGCGTCGGGCTGCCTCGTCACGCTCAGCGCGAACCGCTTTCACACAGTGCCGCAGGGACGGGTATTGCCACAGCGTCAGGACAGCGTCTTGAAGCCGCTTGACTTCGGCGCGTGCCTTCTCTCGCAGTTCTCGTTCACGATTGTGTTCAGGTGCCATCTCGTGAAGTATGCGCGACGATTGCCAGCAGCAGGCCCGGTTCCGTCGGCGCGGGCCATGTCCGCTGCATCGGCGTTCAAGTCTGAGATAGCGCGGAGCTACCACTCAAGCGCGCCTACTAGGTGTTGACCATGGGCACTTCGTACCGTGCGGGATGTCGGCTTTGGGGGCTACGAGTAGCGCCACGCAGTGTTACAAAATGTACTATTAGATAGTAGATAAAACACCTATTAGAAAGATAGGCTAACGACAAGGCCAGCATGTCGGTGCGACCGTCGGGAGGCGTTGTGTCAACGATCCAGCCCCACGTGGTTGAACGGCGGGTCGAGCCAGTCCTTCGTCGTGCGCTTGACACGTTTCGCATCGTCGTGCTGCAAGGGCCGCGGCAGTCGGGCAAGACCACGTTGGCCCGCCAGATCACGAATGGCGGCACATTTCTCAGCCTTGACGACCCGGCGGTGCTGTCGCTCGCTGTGGACGACCCCATCGGCTTCATCGCCGACCGTCGCCGACCCGTGGTCATCGACGAGATTCAGCGCGGCGGCGACGATCTCGTTCGGGCGATCAAGCTCGTGGTCGATGCCGATCCAGCGCCGGGCAGCTTCTTGCTCACCGGATCGGCCGATTTCCTCACCGTCCCCGTCTTGTCAGAATCGCTGGCGGGCCGGGCGGTGTTCTTCAACCTGGCGCCGTTCTCGGCGGTCGAACTGCATGCCGAGGCGGACGGCTTGCTCGCGCGCCTCTGCGCGAATGCGGGGGCAAACGCAAGTGCCGCAGCGACCATGTCCGATCTGCTCGAAGCGCCTCCGTCCGCGCTCACGCGGACGGACTATGCCGAGCGGATCTGCCGGGGCGGCTACCCAGAAGTTCTCGGATTAAGCGATGCCGACCGCATCCGCTGGTTCGAGTCGTACGTCCTTACCTCGGTCACTCGCGACATCGTCGAAGTCACAGGAGCGCGGCGCTCGACAGAGCTGCCTCGGCTGCTGCGGGCAGTTGCTGCGCGCACGGCTGGGGAATTGGTGCTGGCGGATCTGCATCGCGATCTCGGATTCGGCCGAGTCGAGACCACCGCGGACTACCTGTCGCATCTCGAGATGACTCATCTGGTTGCGCGCTTGGGCGGCTGGGCTTCGAGCACGGCCACGCAGGCCAAGCGCCGGCCCAAGGTGCTGGTGACCGACAGCGGCCTGGCGGCGGCCACGCTCGGCGTGAACGCGCAGCGCCTCGGCGATGCCAGCGAGGCGAGCCGTGGACCGCTGCATGAGACCTACGCGGTCAACGAACTGCGCCGTCAGGCGATGGCGCTCAACGAACCGCTCCGCTTCAGCCACTTCCGCGACGCTCGGGGCAGGGAAATCGACCTTCTGATCGAGCGGCCAGACGGCCGGCTCATCGCCGTGGAAGTGAAGGCGGGGGCAACGGTGCGCCCGATCGACGCCAAGTGGCTGGCATGGCTGGCAGACCTGGTGGGCAACCGATTCGAGGTTGGCGTCGTGCTGTTCACCGGTCAGCGTCCGCTGCGCATCGCGGACCGAATCGTCGCCCTGCCGATGTCGTACCTCTGGGAAATCTGAGACACGGAGCGCCTATGGCGAGCCGATTGGCTCGTTCGTGGACTGATGCCGTCTCCGGAAGCGCCGAAGGTGTAGCCGAGCCGGCTGCCACGGCGACCTCGCAGGCCGCGCTACCAAGTGTCGACCATGGGGCGCTTCTTGCCCGTGCGCAGTGGCGGCTTGGGAGCGGCGAGCAGCGCCATGCGGATCCAGTCGCGGCTCTCGGCGGGATCGATCACGTCGTCGATCTCAAAGAACGTGGCGGTGTTCACGGCTTTGCCCTGGTCGTATAGGCGGGCGACGCGCTTCTCGTATTCCTGTATGCGCTCTTCGGGGTCGTCGATGGCTTCGAGCTCGCGGCGGTAGCCGAGCTTGACGAAGCCCTCGAGACCCATGCCGCCGAACTCGCCGGTCGGCCACGCCACGGTGAATGTCGGTGCCTTGAAGCTGCCGCCTGCCATGGCCTGTGCGCCCAGGCCGTAGCCCTTGCGCAGCACGATCGTCATGAATGGCACGTCCACGTTGGCTGCGGTCACGAACATGCGCGCCGCGTGACGCACGGTTGCGTCGTACTCGGCTTGGGGGCCGACCATGATCCCTGGCGTGTCGCACAGGAACAGCAGCGGGATGTCGTGCGCGTCGCAGAGCTGAATGAACCGGGAGGCCTTGTCGCCTGTGTCGGCGTCGACGGCGCCTCCGAGGTGATGATTGTTGTTGGCGACGATTCCCACGGGCCGTCCTTCGATGCGCGCTAGCGCCGTGACGCAACCTGGGCCCCAGCCGCGCCGGATCTCCATCACCGAGCCGATGTCACAGAGCTTCTCGATGACCTCGCGCACGTCGTAGGCCCGCAGCCGGTTCTCGGGCACGACGTGGCGAAGCTCGCGCTGGTCACCGCATTCCCATTCGTCGATCGGGCCCTGGAAGTACGACAGGTACTGTTTGGCCGCCGCCATGGCCTCTTCCTCGTCCCGCACGAGGATGTCGATGACGCCGTTGGGCCACTGCACGTCGACAGGGCCGACTTCCTCGGGCCGGAAGACGCCCAAGCCGCCGCCCTCGATCATGGCTGGTCCTCCGACACCGATGTTCGAGCCCTCGGTGGCGATGATGACGTCGCAGCAGCCCAGCAGCACAGCGTTGCCGGCGAAACAGCGGCCGTTGGTGACGCCCACCAGCGGCACGAGACCGCTGAGCTGGGCGAAGTAGTTGAAGGCCCAGCAATCGAGACCTGAGCCGCCGATGCCGTCAGTGTCGCCGGGTCGTCCGCCGCCGCCTTCGGCCAGCAGCACGACCGGCAGTCGATTCTGCGCCGCGAGTTCGAACATCCGGTCCTTCTTGCGGTGGTTCTGCCCTCCCTGAGTGCCGGCGAGCACCATGTAGTCATACGACATCACCATCGTCTGGGAGTTCTCCACGCCGAAGAGGTCGCCGTTGACGCTGGCGATGCCCGCAACCATGCCGTCGCCCTGGGTGTTGGCGATCAGGTCCTCCATGGAGCGGCGCTTGCGCTGGGCGGCAACCATCAGCGGGCTGTACTCCACGAAGGTGCCGGGGTCGACGAGATCGGCGACGTTCTCGCGCGCGGTGCGGTGGCCGCGGCCGTGACGCTTCGCGACCGCCTCGGGCTTGTTCTCATCGAGTCCCACGGCCCGTCGGCCCATGACTTCGGCCAGGTCAGGCCTGATGTAGTCCAAGTCGACCGCTGCGGCCGCCTCGGTGAGTGCGACGTCGACATCGGCTTCCTCGACGAACAGCAGCGAGTGCCCTTCATAGACGATGTCGCCCGCGGCAACACCCAGCATCCGTACGACTCCGGTGACGGTGGAGGTGACGACGTGCTCCATCTTCATCGCTTCCATCACCGCCACCTGCTGGCCCGCGGCAACTTCGTCGCCCTCGGCCACCGAGATCGACACGATGGTCCCTTGCAGCGGAGCGGGCACGCCGACGCTGCCGTCGGGACCGCTGATGGTCGCCACCGGCGCACCGTGCAACGACGCAGTGGCACCGGCCATCGCCTGTGCGCGCACTGTGTCGGATGCTGCGCGGTCGGTGGGCGCGCCGTCGATGTCGCCGTAATTCAGCACGGCCAGCGGATCGTCATCGACACGCGCCCCTGCGAGTCCGCCTGCGCCAGCGACAGCATCAGACGCTGCAGGCGTCCACAACGAGGCGACGTCGGCAGCGGCGACGCACAACTCGGCCGCGTGGTCGGTGACGAATCGGGTGGTGATGTCGTTGGCGCTGACTTCGGGCCGGTCCATGAGCGCGGCCAGAAAGCTCAGGTTGGTCGCGACGCCGTCGATGCGGAATTCACCGAGCGCTCGCCGGGTGCGCCGCACTGCGTCGGCATAGTCACCGCTGGGGCTGTAGGCGATCACCTTGGCGAGCAAGGAATCAAAGCTGGGATTGGTGCCGTAGCCGACGTAGCCGTAGGTGTCGGTACGCAGTCCCGGCCCGGTGGGCGGCTCGAATGCACCAAGCACGCCGCCGCTGGGGCGGGCGGTGCCGTCGGACTGCATAGTCTCGGTATTGATCCGGCACTGGATGGCGTAGCCCCGTGGCGACGGCACGTCGGGTTGCATCAGACCGACATCGGCGAGGCGGGCGCCGCCGGCGATCCGCAGCTGGGCGGCCACAAGGTCGACGCCGGTGACTTCCTCGGTGACCGTGTGCTCGACCTGAATGCGAGCGTTGACCTCGCAGAAGGCGATGGTGTCCGGATCGTCGGCGTCGATGAGGAATTCCCAGGTGCCAAGGCTGCGGTAGCCGACCGACCTGGCCATTTCGACAGCCGCGTCGCAGACGGCTTGCCGGGTCTCGGGCGGCAAGGTGGGCGACGGCGCGATCTCGACGATCTTCTGGTTCTGCCGCTGCAGCGTGCATTCCCGCTCGCCCAGGTGCGCCACCGACTCGCCGTCGCCAACGATCTGCACCTCGATGTGGCGGGCACGCTCGATCAGATGCTCGACGTAGAGGTCGCCATTGCCGAAGGCGGCGGCAGCCTCACTGGCGCAGCGCTCGTAGGCCGCCTCGAGTTCGTCGGCGGATCGGACGGTGCGCATGCCGCGCCCCCCGCCGCCTGCGAGGGCTTTGATCATCATCGGGCCGTTGTCGTCGAAGAAGGCGCGTGCGGCTTCTACGGAGGTCGGCTCTGCGGTGGCCGGCATCAGCGGCACCCGGTGCTGTTCAGCGAGCGCCCGTGCGGCGACCTTGTCGCCGAACAGTTCCAATTGCGGAGCGCTCGGGCCGACGAAGACGATGCCAGCGGCCTTGGCGGCCAGCGCCAAAGCGGGATTCTCGGCCAGGAAGCCGTAGCCGGGATGAATCGCGTCGCATCCGGCCGCCACGGCCGCGCCGACGACTTGGTCCACGTCGAGATACGGCACGACGCCCCGCCCGTCGAGCGTCACGGATTCATCGGCAACTCGCATGTGCAGCGAATCAGTGTCGTCGCTGCCCGCGATTGCGACCGTGCTGATTCCGAGTTCGCTGGCCGCCCGCGCCACGCGCACGGCGATCTCTCCCCGATTCCCAACCAGCAGCTTCTTTAGACCCATCGGTGCTGTCTCCCTGTTCGCAACCCTCGTGCGTGTCGGCGCAAATGACCGCGTTCTGGCCGCGGCGATACAGGCATGCAATTCTCGCCCCGCGTGTTTACCGCACAGTGCCCTCTTCGCGTCGATTGAGCGTCCAGTCGGCACGACGGCCATGCGTATTTCGATCCGCGGCCGTCCCGAAACATGAACCACTGTCCAATGGACAGTTGCGACGGCTTCATGAATGTGCAGTACCCTCCGGCGAGCCTTACCGGCGACGTCTATGACTCGCGACACCTCGTCACGCCTGCTCAACGCCTACCGCACGGTGCGAGCGCATACCGATGCGCTCACAGCACCGCTCAGCGATGAGGACCAGTGCATCCAGTCGATGCCCGACGTCAGCCCCACGAAATGGCACCGAGCGCACGTCACATGGTTCTTCGAGACGTTCCTGTGCAAAGGCCATCTCGACGGCTATGTCGAGCACGACCCAGCGTTCGGGTTCCTGTTCAACTCGTACTACGAGTCGATTGGCGAACGGCACCCCCGTCCTGAGCGAGGCAACCTGTCCCGCCCGTCATGTGTCGATGTCGCGGCGTATCGCCGTCATGTCGACGAAGCGATGGGACGTTTGCTCGCTGGCGGACTCAGCGCCGAGATCGCGGAACTCGTCACTCTGGGCATTAATCACGAGCAGCAGCACCAAGAGCTGATCCTCATGGACATCAAGCACGTGCTGTCGTGCAACCCAGCCCTGTGGCCTGCGTATTGCACGCCGGGCCAGGCGGCACCGGTCGCACACACCGGTGTCGTCGGAGGCTCCGTGAAGTGCGCTGGCGCGACTCGCTGGGCCAGCTTCGAAGGAGGTCAGATCGCTGTCGGCCACGAAGGCAGCGGCTTCGCATTCGACAACGAGGAGCCTCGCCATCGAGTGCTGGTCGAATCGTTCCGGTTGGCCGACCGCCCGGTGACGTGTGGCCAGTGGCTGGAGTTCATCGCCGATGGCGGCTACGAGACGCCAACGCTGTGGCTCTCCGACGGCTGGGGTCAGCGGTTGTCGCACGGCTGGGAAGCACCGTCGTACTGGCACCTTGACGACGACGGCTGGCAGGTCTTCACGCTTGAAGGCCTCAAGCCCGTTGCGGCCGACGAACCGGTGTGCCACCTGTCGTACTACGAGGCGGACGCGTTCGCCCGCTGGGCTGGCGCCAGGCTCCCGACGGAATTCGAGTGGGAGCACGCTGCACACGGTGTGCCCCAATTCGGGAACATCGGCATCTGTGCTGGCCTGCATCCTGTTCCCGTACCTGTCGCAGCGCCCGAGCCCTCGACTGCTGGCGCATCACGCCCGGTACCGCTTCTGCAGATGTACGGCGATGTCTGGGAATGGACGTCCAGCCCGTACGCCGCCTATCCCGGATTCCGCGTCGCTCCGGGCGCGGTTGGCGAATACAACGGCAAATTCATGATCAACCAGATGGTGCTGCGCGGCGGTTGCTGTGCCACGCCCGAGGGCCATGTCCGGCCCACGTACCGGAACTTCTTCTACCCGCACACCCGCTGGCACTTCTCGGGCCTGCGCCTCGCCGCCGACGCCCAGTGATGAATCCAGCAGTGATGAATCCAGCTCACGCTGCCCATCCCGCCAGCGCGCTTGTGATCGACAACTGGCTCGAGACTGGCTGGGCCGATCGGGAACTGCGTGCGGATGTCTCGGTGGGCCTGTCGTCGAGACCCAAGGAGCTGCCGCCGAAGTGGTTCTACGACGACCACGGCAGCGACCTGTTCGACCAGATCACCCGCCTCGAGGAGTACTACCCGACACGCCGCGAGCGCGAGATCCTCGATCGGGAAGCCGGTGCCATCGCGGCGGCCTCGGGCGCCGAGTGTCTCGCGGAGCTCGGATCTGGCACTTCGACCAAGACGCGCATCCTGCTCGACGCGTTCGCAGCTGCCGGCCAGCTCCGGCGCTACGTCCCGTTCGACAACAGCGATACGACCTTGCGCACTGCTGCGGGGGAGGTCGCCTCGGCATATCCGGGGCTGCGGGTGCATGGCGTCGTCGGCGACTTCGAGCACCACCTCGGTCGTCTGCCGCTCGACGAGCCAGCGGATTCCGAAGCAGCGCAGTTTCGCCCGCCCGCCATGTTGATGTTGCTGGGCGGCACCATCGGCAATTTCGCGCCGGCGAAACGACCTGCCTTCCTCGATGCCGTCGCGGCAGTGATGCAGCCCGGCGATACGTTCCTCCTCGGCACCGATCTCGTCAAGGACACGGGTCGCCTCGAAGCCGCGTACAACGACGCGGCGGGCGTCACCGCCGAGTTCAACTTGAACGTGCTGTCGGTGCTGAACCGCCGGCTCGGAGCGGACTTCAGCCTCGACGCCTTCGAGCACGAGGCGATCTTCGATGCCGACAACGAGTGGATCGAGATGCGCTTGCGCTCCACGCGGGCCCAGACCGTGCACATCCCCGCGCTGGAGATGACGGTCGACTTCGCAGCGGGCGAGCGGATGCGCACCGAGATCAGCGCCAAGTTCCGCCCCGCACGAGTCCGAGCCGAACTCGGCGCCGCCGGCCTCGTCGTCCAGCAAATGTGGACCGACGTCGAGGGTGACTACGCCCTCACCTTGGCTCGGCGGATGCGACAACCCTGACCGGTCGGCCCGTTGCCGGCTACCAGCCGTTGACGTGGACGAATTGGTCGAACGGCTTGCGGCGGCCGGGCTTGAAATCCATGCCGACGGTGTGCGCGACCGGCAGCAGCGCCACTTGCTGGACATCGTTGTATGGGATGCCCAAGATCTCGGCCACTTCCTGCTCGCGAGCCAGGTGCACGGTGGTCCAGCAGGTGCCCAGGCCTCGGTTGCGCGCAGCGAGGCAGAAACTCCAGGCGCCCTGGATGACTGAGCCCCACCGCAGCGCTTGCAGCCCGGCGGGAGCGCCGTCGAGGCGGCCTTCGATGCACGGGATGAAGATCGCCGGTGTGCGGGGGAAGTTCTCGGCGAGGTAACGGGCCGAGTCCATCATCCGGACCCAGTCGGCGCGAGCGTCGGGGTCAGCCTCGGCGGCCGCGGCCTTGGCCAAGTAGTTGTCGTCGATCCGGCCCAGCCAGACCTCTTGGTAGATCGTCCCGACAGCACGGCATTGCTCCCGGTCGGTCGATACGACGAAGTGCCAGTCCTGGCGGAGCGATCCGGTGGGCGCCTGCAGTGCCAGCTCGAGGCATTCCCGCAGCGTCGCATCCGATACCGGGCGATCGAAGTCCAGTCGCCGTCGCACGGCCCGGGTAGTGGCCAGCACCTCCTCAGCGCTGAGAGACAGGTTGGTCGACGCAGTCATGGGCGCACGCTAGGTGCGCCGCCAACGTGTTGCGAGGGAGGCGCGGCGCGCACAGGTCGCGACTGCGCCGGCCTCGCTATTCGGCGAGCGCGGCCTCGATGGCGGCGACGCCGTCGGTGAGGGCCGATGCTTCGGCGTCGTCGAGCACGCCGTAGACGGGCACGAGCAGATCGTCGGTGAGGGCTTCAGCGGTTTCCCACAGGGCACGGTCGTTGTCGGTGACAGTGACGTCGTCGGCCCAGCCGAACATCTCGACATCGTCGGGACGACGCACTGGGACGTGTTCGCAAAATAGTGCGAAATTCGGATCTTACGGTCTTGTGTGGCTTGAGACGGGAGTTTCGGGGCTGGTTGGGGTGTTGAGCGCCCGATTTACCGGGTTGGGCGTTCAGTTGTGGATGTGGTTCCGCGCTTGTTTGGCCCTGAGGGGTTTGTGGCCTGTTTGTTGGGGCGAGACGGCGTTTAGTCGGGTTCGAAGAGTCTGCCGAACCAGAATCCCGTCGCGCTAAGTCAGACGCAACACACAACCAGTTCATCGACGCCTTCGACGAGATCTTCAGAACCGAACGTATGAAGATCCTCAAGACAACTGTACGCACTCCCGTGGCGAACGCGTTCGCCGAACGCTGGATCGGCACCGTTCGACGCGAGCTCCTCGACCGCACCATCATCTGGAACCGTCGCCAACTCAACAAGCTTGTCGTCGACTACATCGATCACTTCAATACGCACCGGCCCCACCGTTCGCTCGATCAGCGACCACCCGTCGCCACCGACCCACCAGACCAGCCAGATATACACCTCCAAGTCGTGAAAACGGCCCGCTGTGACGGACTCATCAACGGGTGCCGAAATGCCGCCTCACCAGATACGACACAGTTTTCGGCACCCACAGGTACATAATGCGGTACACGAAGACTCAGCATCGGCCCGCATCGCGGCACGTCGACGACCACGGCCGAGTTTCCGGCACCCACAGGGACAGACCTAGTTGAGCTTGAACCACGTTGGCTGGTGGTCCGACCCGACCGCGTCGACGTCGATCCACGCTGACTCGACCCTTGATGCTAGGCCCGGTGTCACGAATCCGTAGTCGAGCCTCAAACCGACCTCGAATCCTCGACTCTCGTCGTACCAGGTGATTCCCTCGTCGAGGGAGTTGCCGGCCGCAGTCCACGTGTCCACGAGCCGGTCACCGGCGAGAGTATGGCCGTAGTAGTAGTCAGCCTCGCCGACGATGAGTGGATACTCGGTTGACGTTGGAGTCAGGTTGAAGTCGCCCATCACCACGAACTCGGTTGGCGCAGGGCTCTCGCCGATGCCCATCCATTCGATTCCGGTGACCGACGCCCCATTGAAGGGGACCCCAAACATGAGCGGCAGCAGATACTCGATCGTCGTTCTCCGTAGCCGGGAGTTGACAGAATCGAGATGGACTGAGTAGCACCGAAGAGGCCCAGACGGAGCATCTATGACGGCTTCGAGCGCGCCATGCTGTGCGCCGTGGGCATTGATGACCCGTACTCTCGGCAAGAGCAGGTTCCGACACGAGAGGATCGGCCAGCGGGAAAGGACCATATTGCCGAACTGAAGTCGACGATGCTCGACTGACCCATCGGGAGTTTTCGAGTTCGCGTCAAGATCGACATTGGGTCCGTATACCCAGTGATGCTGAGCGAGCAGCTCGCCTAACCGGGCTGGTTGATCCTTGTCAGGAAGCGCCTCGACATTGCGTACGACTTCCTGTAGTGCGATCACGTCGGCGCTGCGTACCGCATCGGCGATCCTCTCGAGGTCGTAGCAACCGTCCTTGCCTTTTGAGTACTGGATGTTGTACGACACGAACCTCATCAGGGATCCGTCGGGAAAGTGGACTGCGCAGGAAGGGTCAGGTGATGGCTCTGGGCTGTGGGCGACGCGGTGAGGTCGCCGTCGTGACCCGCCAATCTTCCTCGAGGCTCGCCGACGATCGACGAACCTTTCCCATCAGCGAGATGACACGCAACCCAGTGGTTGGGGGTGATCTCACGCAACTCGGGCACCTCAGCACGACAGCGGTCGACAACCAAAGGGCAGCGGGTCGAGAACACACAACCGGGTGGTGGTGCCGCAGGACTCGGAACCTCTCCGACGAGAGAAACACGGGTCCGACTGGCCTCGGCCACGGGATCTGGTATCGGAACTGCCGACAGCAAGGCCTGCGTGTACGGGTGAAGCGTCGCCTCGAACAGAGTCTCGGTCTGGGCAAGTTCGACGATGTGTCCGAGATACATCACCGCGACTCGGTCGGAGATGTGCTCCACCATCGAGAGGTCGTGGGCCACGAACAGGTAGGCGATTCCGAACTCGTCTTGAAGATCAGCGAAGAGGTTGATCGTCTGCGCCTGGATCGACACATCGAGCGCGGAGATGGGCTCGTCGCATACGATCAGGTCGGGGCTGAGGCTGAGCGCCCGGGCGATGTTGATGCGCTGGCGCTGACCACCGGAGAACTCGTGGGGGTAGCGGGTGCGGTGGGCAGCACGCAGGCCGACCAAGTCGAGAAGCTCAACCACCCGGTCGTTGATCTGTTGCGTTGTCATCTCCGTGTGGACCCTCATCGACTCGCCGATGATTCGGCCGACAGTATGCCGGGGATTGAGCGACGCATACGAGTCCTGGAAGATCATCTGCATCCGCGGTCGGAGCTTGCGCAACTCCTTTTCGCCGAGGCTCGTTAGCTCGATGTCGTCCAGCCAGACCTGCCCGGAAGAAGGGCGGTGGAGCTGGAGCACGGCCCGTGCGGTGGTGGACTTGCCGCACCCGCTCTCGCCGACCAGCCCGAGCGTCTCGCCGGCGAAGAGCTCGAAGCTCACGCCATCGACCGCCTTTAGCGGCTTGTCGCTCGACTTTCCCGGGAAGTACTTTCGCATGTTCACGACCCTGAGCACGGGCTCAGCAGAGTCCCTGGCCGTGGCTGGCGCCGCCGTCTTGGCGAGGGGCCGGTCCACCTCAGCCGAGCCGCGCCTAGCCATGTCGTGGCGTCCCCGCCTCGATGTCGTAGAAGCACGCGACGTGTCGGCCATGGACCGGCTCGATCAGTGCCGGCAACTCGCTTCTGCAGCGGTCGAACACATGAGGGCAGCGATCCGCGAACGGGCAACTCGTCGGCTCTTCAGCGAGATCGGGCGGCAGACCGGGGATGCTGGTCAACCGGTCGGCTCGGTCGCCCATCTTGGGCAGAGCGTCTAGGAGCCCGATGGTGTACGGGTGTAGTGGCCGCGTGTACAGGCTGCCCACATCGGAGATCTCTACGAGCTTGCCGGCATACATGACTGCTACCCGGTCGGCCAAACCGGCAACCACGCCGAGGTCGTGGGTGATCCAGATCAAGGCCAGCCCGAGCTCGTCACGTAGGTTGTGCATAAGCTCCACGATCTGGGCCTGGACCGTCACGTCGAGTGCCGTGGTTGGCTCATCGGCGATCACTAGCTGGGGGTTGCATGCCACTGCGATAGCGATCATGACACGCTGTCGCATGCCTCCCGAGAACTCGTGAGGATAGGCATCGATGCGGCCCGGGGCGTCGGGTATCCCGACTCTCTCCAGCAGATGGATGGCGCGGTTGCGAGCCTGTCGCCTCGACAGACCGAGATGGGTGCGGATCACGTCGATGAGCTGGGTGGAGATTCGCATCGTTGGATTGAGGGAACTCATGGGATCCTGGGCAACGAACCCGATCTCGGCCCCTCGAACCCGTCGCAGCCGGCGCTGAGACTCTTGAAGGAGGCCGACCGTTCCGTCGCTTGTCACGAGCGTCACTGTGCCGTTGGATATTCGTGCCGGCGGCTCGGCGAGTAGCCGGAGCAGGGCGAGCATCGTCACGGATTTCCCGCTTCCGCTCTCGCCCACGATGGCCAGAGTCTCACCTCTGGCGACGGAGAAAGTCACGCCGTTCACCGCATGCACAGTGCCTTCCGGGATGTCGAACCGGACCTCAAGGTTCTTCACGTCGATCAGTGCTGGCGCGTTCATTGCTTCACTCGCTGAGATCGAGGGTCGAGCACGTCGCGCAACCAATCGCCGAGCAAGTTGAGCCCGAGCCCGGCAAAGACGATGGCGACCCCCGGTGTGAGCGAGATCCACGGACGAATCGTGAGCACGCCTCGACCGGCGTTGATCATGTTGCCCCAACTCGGAGTGCTAGGCGGCACCGAAAGACCGAGGAATCCGAGGCCGGCCTCGTAGAGGATCATGGCCGACATCTCGAACGTGGCCAGCGTGGCCAGCGGGCCGATGAGGTTAGGCAACAGGTGCAGCCGCAGGATCTGGCCCTCCGGTACTCCGACATTTCTTGCTGCCTCGATGAACATGCTCTCCCGTAGCTTCAAGACCTCGCCCCGCGTCACACGGGCAAACACGGGAATCGACGTGAAGCCGAAGATGAGAATCACGTTGATGAGGCTTCGCCCGACGACCGCGGCAAAGAACACCACGAACAACAGGTAGGGCAGCGACAGGATCAGGTTGATGAAACCGACGATGACGGCGTCGATCCTGCCGCCTCGGTAGCCGGCGATCAGACCGATTGCCATTCCCAGAGTGATGGCGATTCCGACGCCACCGAGAGCCACACCAAGCGAGACTCGGGTTCCGAAGATGATGCGGCTGAGCATGTCGCGTCCCAAGGTGTCGGTGCCGATCAGGTAGGCATTAGAGCCCCCATCGGACCAAAACGGCGGAGTATTGGCATCACTCAGTGTCTGCTGGAGAGGATCGTGAGGAGCGATCCATGGAGCGAACGTCGCGAGGATGAGCAACATGACGAATACGAAGGCACCGAACATGCCGCCCTTGGACCGGCCAAGCAGCCGCAGGGCCTCACGAATCCGAGCCCGGAACCGCAAATCCCTTTCGATGTCGATTTCATGGCCGGTTTCAGTCTCGCCAGCATGGAAATCGGCGCCACTGGGAGCAGCATGATCAGTCATGTGATCCCCTCTCCGTGTGGCTTCGGCATCGTCGCCGACGCACCGTCCGCAGATGATCTAGGCCGAGGGGTCCGCGTCTGGCGCAACGTCCCCACTCTGATCCGCGGGTCGGCGACTGTGTACAGCACGTCAGCAAGAAGCGAGAAGAGAATAACGATGAGCGCGCCGAAGAACGCTATTCCCTGCACGAGCTGGAAGTCACGATTGCTCACCGCTTCGGCCAACAACCCTCCGGCGCCCGGCCAGGCAAAGACAGCTTCGATGTACAACGATCCACCCAGCAGCGCCCCGATCTGCAGGCTCATTACGCTGATGAGTGGAATGAGCGCGTTGCGCAATATGTAACGACCGTAGATGACTGGCGCTCTGAGGCCCTTACTGCGAGCGATGCGCACGTACTCCTCATTGACGATCTCCAGCACCGACGATCGCGTGAACCGCAGAAGCTGAGCCATTGGAAACAAGCCGAGAGCAACCGCCGGCAAGACTATCGAACTGTCAGGAATGGTGAGGAACCACATCGAAGTCGTGCTGCGCCCGAACGACGGGAACCACCCTAACTTGACCGCGAACACCACGATGAAGACCAAGGACAGCCAGAAATTCGGGATCGTCTGGCCGAGCAGGCCGAACCCGCGCGCCGCACCATCCCAGCGGCCGCCCGCCTTGACGCCCGCCAAGATCCCGAGCGGTACTCCGACTGCGATCGCGAAGGCCATCGCCGCGATGCCAAGCTCGATCGTCGCTGGCATGCGGTCGAAGATCACTTCTCGAACCGGAATCTTGTACCGAAGAGAATTACCGAAGTTGAGACGGGCCGAATCGCCCACGAAGCTGACAAACTGTTCGGCAACGGTCTTGTCCAAGCCGTGCGCCTCGCGTGCCGCTTCTCTTTGCTCCTGGGTTGCCTCCCTGGGAACGAGCAGGTTGGTCGGGTCCCCTGACACCCGCAGCATCGCAAAGACAATGACCATCACGCCGAGCACGAGCAGTAGCGACTGACCAATGCGCCCGACCAAGTACCTCGTCACCGACTCTCCGTTCTGCTCGCTCTCCTCGCGTTAATTACCGGTGGGCCGAGGTGTAGTACCTCGGCCCACCAGTCGACCATTGGCTTACGAGCCGGCGTTTGTCAGCGAGCCGCCGCTAGGTCCCAGAGCCAATATTCCTCGGCCGAGCGCGGCTTGTAGTTGGAGACTCGATCGCTGGTTGCTTCGAATGAAAACGGCACGTAGAGATAGATGAATGGTGGGTCATCGTACATCCGCTGTTGCAGCTGTCGGTACAGATCCGCACGCTCGTCGTCGTCGGGGGTCGCGAGTATCTGAACGAGGAGATCGTCAACCACGGGGTCAGACCATGCTGAGAAGCTTGCAGCGTTGCCGCCCATGGCCCCCTGCAGGCGGTCCCATCCCTCAGGATTGGCGTTCGACCAGCTATCGCCGAATAGCGGCGGTAGCTGCTTATCCGCCTCCAGGTCCCAGTAGGCCCCGGACTCGATGATCTCAAGTGACGCATTGACTCCTACGTCGCCGAGTTGGGCCGCGACGGCTTCGCACACCTGCTCGAAGTTGGTGTAGGCAGCCGACGGGCACGCGAATCCAATGTCGAACCCATCGGCGAACCCGGCTTCGGCCAACAACTCCCGCGCCCTATCAGGGTCGTAGGAATACGGTATGAGCTCGCCGTTGTAACCGAAGTCGGCCCGCGTCATCATCCCGGTGGCTTGGCTGCCCTTGCCGTTGAACAGAGCGCCGATGATGCCTTCGACGTCGACCGCATAGTTGAGGGCCTGGCGCACGAGGGGATCTTCGGTTGGTTCGCCCACACCAGTGGTGAGGTTGTTGAACGCGATGTAGTACACGCGGTTGGTTGGGTACTCGATGACGTTGACCCCGTCGATGCCCTCTAGCGATGCGGCTTCGTCGGGGCTGAGGCGGCTCACGATGTCGACCTCGCCCGTCTGGATCGCTGAGGCCCGGGTGGAGGACTCGGTGATCGGCCGGAATATGAGCCGGTCAAGTTTGGGGAAGCCCTCACGCCAGTAGTTCGGGTTCCGGTCCAACACGATGCGGTCACCCTGGACCCACTCGGTCAGCATGAACGGACCGGTGCCTACCGGCGCTTGGCCGAACCCCGTGAGCCCGACCTCAGCGTAGTATTCAGGAGGAACAAAGAACCATATACCAGCCGTGAGACCGAGGAATAGTGCATTGCGTTCCGGTGCGACGAGTTCGACAGTGAATTCGTCGATCTTGTTAACCTCGGACGCTCGTTCGTACCAGTTGAAGTACTGATTGTCCGGGGTCTTTTGTACCTCCCACGAGAACACTACGGAGTCCGCGTTGAACGGTTCGCCGTTATGGAACACCACGTCCTCACGTAACTTGAAAGTGTACGTTAGACCGTCGTCAGATACTGTCCACGACTCGGCGAGAGCTGGCTCGAACCCCAAGTCGTCATTGATCCACACCAACGGATCGAATATCTGGAAGGCCACATTGCCTGCGTTGCGTTCGGCGGAGTTCACGTTGTCGAGCGCGTTGGGCTGCGTCGTGAGCGCGATGATCAGCTCGCCGCCCTCTGCTGCGGGCTCGTCGGCTGCGGGCTCGTCGGCTGCGGGCTCGTCGGCTGCGGGCTCGTCGGCTGCGGGCTCGTCGGCTGCGGGCTCGTCGGCTGCGGGCTCGTCGGCACCGCCGCCGCTATCGGCACCACAGGCCGCCACGATCAAAGCGAATGCACTTAGCAGCAGCCACACCGGCCGCATCTTGGATTTGCGTAGATGTGTCACAGATTTCCCTCCCTTAGGCAATTACTCATGTCGACACCTAGCCCCTGCGCCGGATTTCCCTCAAGGCTTGGGTGACAACACTATCGACCCTGTCGGGATAGGCAGGCGACAAAAACGGCGATCACGCCTCTGACCTGGGCTTTCGCGCCCACGAGCCCAAGAAACGTTCCAGGGTCGCGCGAAATCCGTTCCAAACCCCTCAGCCGTCAAACCCCTGACCTCGGGGTTTGTAATTCGCGCATCCCCCGACGCACTCGGTGTGCCGTCTCGGGGGACAAGCCCGATGCCACAACCGCCACGAGGTGCAGGCTGCCGCGGAGCTCGCGCAAGATGACCACGTTCTGGAAGGCCCGAGCGGCGGTGTCGTCGCTGCGGGGCTCAGCCGCGGTGCCGGCGAACAGGGCCTGGCCGGCGCAATTCGCCAGACCAGCGGCGATCACTTTGTCGGATGCGGCGTTGAAGGCGTCGAAGCCGTCGATGTCAACGAGCTTGGAGGCACCGAACGCCCCTGCGCACTCCATGTAGAGCGCCCCAGCCTCGCGCGCAGGCACCATTTCTTTGGCCGAGTTCCAGATCTTGGAGGCCAGGCCGAAGTTGAAGTAGCCGAACGCGCTGTGCACGACCTCGGCTTCGACGTCGCCAAGCACGCCCCCGCGTCCCAGGAAGTACAGGCGGAAGCCGTCGAGACCGGCCTCCTTGCCCCGCGCTGGAGATGACTGTCGACTTTGCAGCGGGTGAGCGGATGCGCACCGAGATCAGCGCCAAGTTCCGCCCTGAGCGGGTCCGAGCCGAACTCGGCGCCGCTGGCCTCGTCGTCCAGCAGATGTGGACCGACGCCGTGAGCGACTGCGCCCTCACTCTGGCCCGCCGGATCCGACGGTCCTGACCGATTGGCCCGTCGCCGGCTACCAGCCGTTGAGGTGGACGAACTGGTCGAACGGCTTGCGAGCCCCGGATTTGAAATCGGTGCCGATGGTGTGAGCCACGGGCAGCAGGGCCACCTGCTGGACGTCGTCGTAGGGGATGCCCAAGACCTCGGCGACTTCCTGCTCTCGGGCCAGGTGCACCGTCGTCCAGCACGTGCCCAAGCCCCGGTTGCGTGCCGCCAGGCAGAAACTCCAGGCGCCCTGAATCACCGAACCCCAGCGCAGCGCTTGCAGCCCCGCCGGCGCACCGTCGAGGCGGCTTTCGATGCACGGGATGAAGATGGCCGGTGTACGAGGGAAGTTCTCGGCGAGGTAGCGAGCCGAGTCCATCATCCGGACCCAGTCGGCACGTGCAGCGGGGTCGGCCTCAGCAGCTGCAGCCTTCGCCAGATAGTTGTCGTCGATGCGGCCCAGCCAGACCTCTTGATAGATCGTCCCGACGGCCCGGCACTGCTCCGGATCGGTTGACACGACGAAGTGCCAGTCCTGGCGCAACGATCCGGTAGGCGCCTGCAACGCCAGCTCGAGGCACTCTCGCAATGCCACATCCGACACCGGACGACCAAAGTCCAGTCGCCGCCGGACCGCCCGGGTAGTGGCCAGCACCTCGTCAGCACTGAGAGAAAGGTTGGTCGTCGCAGTCATGAAGTCACGCTAGGTGCGCCGCTTGCACTAGAGCTCCCGTGTCCACGCCCGTGCAGTGCTGTGGCCGCAAGAGGGGTGGGATCAAGGTGGTCTTGTCGCTGCTGTTTCGCTGGTTTGGCCGGTGGTGTGGGTTCGGTGCGTGGAGTCCCATTTCCTGGGGGCTGGGCGCCGCTCGAGGCGCTGGTTGGTGAGGTGGAGCTTGTCGTGGCAGTCGCCGCAAAGGGCTGCCAGATTGGGCACGTCTGTGAGGCCGTCGTCGGCTGCCCATTCGTCGATGTGGTGGTAGTCGCAGCGGTGCATGGGTGAGCGGCACAGCACGCAGCCGCGGTCGCGTATTGCGACGGCGAGCTGCTGGGCGGCGCTGGCGTGCCGGCGGCTGCGTCCGAGCCACAAGATCTCGCCATTCGTGTCGAACAGTGCGCCTGCGACGCGGGTATCAGGTGATAGGTTGTCCAGGATTGCGGGCGGGACGGGTCCGGCGCCGAGCATTTCGCAGGTTCCGTCGGGTTTGGTGCCGTCGATGACGCCGATCTCGGCGATGATGACGAGCTGGTTGGGTGCCTGGGCGGGTCGCCACCGATCGACCGAGCGACCCGCCGAGCCCGCGGAACCGCCATCGCCGCCGGCATCGTTGCCGCTGCCCCGGCCGGCATCGCTGCGCCCGCCGTGGCCGGTATCGGTGTTGCGTCCCCGGCCGGCATCGCTGTGCCCGCCGCCGCCGTGATCGCTGTTGGGGCTCCGGCCGGTTTCGCTGTGTCCGCCGTGGCCGGTATCGGTGTTGTGGCCCCGGTCGGCATTGCTGGGCCCGCGGCCGTGGTTGGTGTTGGGGTTCCGGTCGGCGTCGCTGTGTCGGTCGTCAGATTGTGGGTGGCGGTTGTGGTTGGGGCGGTGGACGGTGGGGTGGTCGATGGTGGCTAGGGCGTTGCGGTCGGTGGTCATTTCGAAGAGGCTGTCGGCGAGGCGTTGGCGGTTGTCGCGGATCTGGCCCGGTGTGGCGTCGCGTCCGCCGTCGAGGCGCCACAGGGCGTCGGTGTAGTTCTCGAGTGCTTGGCGCATCAGCGCGAAGCTGACCGGGTCGAGTTCGGCGTGGAGCACGCCCATCCCGGTGGACTCATCGACGAACAGCGACGTGCAGCGTGCGCGGCGCTGACGGGCCAGCGCGGTCTCGGCGGCGGCGGGGTCGTGACGGGCAGCGAATTTCTTGGCTTGGTCGCGCAGCGCCTCGGGCGACACCACGGCGGCGGCTTGGAGCAGTTCTTCTGCGGTGTCGATTGCGTCGGGGCTGGTGCGCCGCGCAGCGTCGGCAAGCACAGCCGCGTGCACAGCGTTCAATTCGCCTGCCGCGAGGCCGCGAGCGACGTTGGGCATGTGGGCGATCTGCTCGCCGGACTCGACGGTGCGCTTGGCGTTTCGCTTGCTCACCCGCGCCCGGCCCACCAGCGCGCTGCGGCCCGACCCTGGCCGGGCGGCCTCAAGCGCAGCAGTCGCTGAGAGCACAACCGCGTCGACGGCTGACCGCAGCCGAGACGCCACGTCGATGACATCGGCGAGCGTGTCGCAGCCGCCGCCGTCCAGCGGTACCCGCGACGCTCGTGCGACGACGTCACGCGCCCCGTACAGCACCGACAGCACACCCTCCACCGCCGACTCCGGCTCGACCGGCGGCACCGTCTCGGCCGGCGGCACGGGCTCGGCCGGCTCGACTCGAAGCGACGCCGGACCAGCCGGCGACGACAGCACGGGCAGCACGGCAGCAACGGCATCACCCATCGGCACGGGATGCTTCAGCACCGGACCGGTCGGGGTTATCGCCGACGAATCGCTCTGAACGCCTGAACGCTTCATGACAATGACTGTAATTGGAGGGTGTTAGACGAAAGCCTCGAACTATGACCCTCAACGGCATCGCCGCTCCAGAATCCCAACCCACTTCAACGCCGAACACTCCAACGCAACGCACTGGCTGACTTGGCACGTACAGGCAGGGCAGCAGCGCCGGATACGGAGCGACCCCAAACACCCCAGCGCAACGCACATCTCGCTGGCGCATGCGCTGCCCGTTCACCGACGCCGGACCTCCAGATCGCGCGGCGCCACTGACCCTGCTGTGCCGGCGCAGGCACCATCGGGCCCCGCTGACGCAGCCTGCGAGAACTGCGCTTCGGCAGTACCCGGATCGCCGACGACAGCGCAAACACTTGGAGGCACAGCATTGGCAAGAGGATCCGCCGGGGAGATCCCAAGTTTTAGATTCGTGGGTGATCGCCCGCCAAACTCACAAGAGCACCTCTGCGGGGAAGAGCAGTTGCGAGAACTGTCGGGTATTTATTTCGTCGAGAGACGAGACAACCGGAGCGTCGAATGGTGAGGAACTCAGAACAGTCGCCGAATGCTGCGGACTCCCCGCGAAACCCTTTGGACAGGAACGGCCTCGCAATAGCGGGCTTTGTGTGCGCTGTGATCGCAATCGCCTACTTATTGTGCGCTGTGATTGCAATCGCCTATTTGTGGATTCCGCTCTTTAGCCCGTGGATGCCGATCTTTAGCATTCTAGTTTTCCCTGTGTGGGTCTGCGGGGCAGTTTTCTCGTCGATCGGGTTGGCACGCGCTCATCTGTTTGACGGCCGACGCAAGGGACTCGCAATCTCCGGGATTGTGCTGACGATCTCGGCCGCATGGCTGTGGGTCGGGATTCTGCAGTATGACTTGGTGCCGCCGTGGGGCTCATCGGGGAGCATCGCGGGCATTATCAGATGCGATCCTGTCGACCACCTCTGCCCGGCGACGCCGCTCTCGATCCATGTCACGGGCGACTTCGACTTGGATGTCGACTGGCCCAGGGGAACGCGATTGCAACTTGACTTCGTCGGCGAGGGCTCGTGTCCGAAATTCGCAATTGTGGCTCGAAGTGGGTCAGGTCAGGAATTCGATCCCGGCTTCGTTGGGCCATCGTCGGAAGAGTGTGTCGAAGGATTCGAGGCGACGGCGACTCTTGGTGCCGATGCGCGCCACCTCGAGGTCCGCGCCGATGGGACATGGACGATTTACGTCCGCAACTAGACCTGCGTGCACGCCGTGCCGCAGATCGCTTCTCGCTGATTGCCGCACCTGACAGGGCCAGAAACGCTGGCCGAAATGGGACTTGCTAGCCGGTCAGGTCAGCTTCGATGGCGGCCACGCCGTCGGCGAGTGCTTGAGCCTCAGCGCCGTCAAGCACCCCGTAGATCGGCAAGATCAGCTCGTCGGTGAGTGCCTCAGCGGATTCCCATTTCGCCCGATGCTCGTCCGTTACTTCCGCATCGTTCGACCAGCCAAACATCTCGACGTCATCGGGCCGGCGCACTCGGTGTGCCATCTCAGTTGAAAGGCCCGACGCGACGATGGCGACGAGGTGCAAGCTTCCGCGCAGCTCTCGCAGCACGGCCACGTTCTGGAACGCACGCGCAGCGGGTTCATCACTCCGCGGCTCCGTCGCAATTGCCGCGAAGAGGGCTTGGGCAGCTGGATCGGCGAGCCCGAAGTCGATCACCTTGTCGGCAGCGGCATTGAATGCACCGAGGCCAGCAACGCCGCCGAGCTTGGATGAGCCGAAGGCGCCTGCGCACTCCATGTAGAGGCGTCCTCCGTCACGCGACGCCATCGTCTCCCGGGCCGAGTTCCAGATCTTGGCGACAAGATCCGGGTTGAAGTAGCCGAAGGCGCTATGGACAACGGTCGGCTCGACATCGCCGAGCACCCCGCCGCGGCCCAGCATGTACAGGCGGAAGCCGTCGAGGCCTGCCTCTTTGCCCCGTGCCAATGTTCCGGGGTCGAAGTAGAACATCGAACCCATCGCAGCGATGGGCGGGCACACCTGTTGGACAAGATCTCGTGATTCCATAGGGCGACAGTGTGGCACCGCGCTGCCGGGCGTGCTCCCGCTTATTCGCCGCTCCGCAGCTCAGTGCAGGCGGCGGGCGAACATGTCCAGCAGCAGTTCCCAGTGTCGCTCGGCGGTCGGCTGGTCGTACACCGGCCGCTGCGGGAACACGAATCCGTGGTGGGTGTCGTCCACCCAGTAGGTCTGCGCATCGGTGCCAGCGTCGGCGAAGGCCTTGCACAGCCGGTCGAAATGAGCCCGGTCGACGTAGTCGTCATGCTCGGCTGACATCACCAGCACCTCACCCGTGATGTCGGGCGCCCGCAGGTGGGGCGAGTCGCTGGCGTCCACCGCCAGCCGCACGCCGTGGATCGAGGCAGCCGCGGTGATCTGATCGGGGTAGTCGGCGGCCAGCCAGATCGCCATCGGCCCGGTCATGCAGTAACCGGTGGTGCCGACCCGCTCGGTGCTGGCAGCCGGGTCGGCGTCGGCGTGGCGCAGCAGCGCCGCCGCGTCACGCGAGACCATGGCGTTGGACAGGTTGGTCATCAGCTCGAACATGAACTGGCGGCTGGCGGGATCGTCCCGCTGCACGATGAAGCCGGGAACGTCGCGGTAGTACAGGTTCGGAAGCAGCACGTAGTACCCGACACTCGCGATGCGCCGAGCCATGTCGTGCAATTCCTCGCGCTTACCCGGTGCGTCCATCAAGAACAGCACGGAGGGGAACGGCCCCGGCCGGCGCTCACTCGGCTCGGGGTGCACGACGAAGGTGCTCATCTCGCCTTCGCCGGTGTCAATCGACACGTGGTCTTCGAACATTCCTGCCTCCTCGGCATCGGCATCGCGGCGTGGCGCCGCACAACGGTGGCTCGTGTGCGGTTCCTTGTGTAGTGCGTGCGCGGCCGCAACGCTGCCCTGGCGGTCGGATGAATCTCACAGTTGCGATGTCCGGGGTGCGGCGCCCGGCTGCCGATTGCTGCGGCCCGCAATGAACCCGCGGCATACGATCCCGGGCCATGCAGGCATTGGACTTCGAACCGCAGTACTTCGTCTATGAGGAGATCCGGCCGCGTGTGGCTCGCATCACCATCAACCGGCCGGAGGTGCGCAACGCCATCAACACGCCAGCGCACAAGGAGTGGTCCGACATCCTGGATCACGCCGCCGCCGACGAAGACGTGTGGCTGATTGTGATCACCGGGGTGGGCCGGCAGGCCTTCTGCGCCGGTCGCGACCTGAAGCACCTGTCGATGGTTCGCCAATCCGACGAGGCCACCCAAGCCGCCGACCGCGAGCTGATGGGCCAGGTCACCCGGCTGATCGAGAGGTTCGACTATCCCAAGCCGCTCATCGCGCAGGTCAACGGCGTGGCCCTCGGCGGCGGGTTCGAGGTGGCGATGGCGTGCGATCTGGTGGTGGCGGCCGATCACGCCCAATTCGGGCTGACCGAGCCGCTGCGCGGTCTGTATGCAGGTGGCGGGGGAGTGCACCGCCTGCCACGCCAGATCCCGCTGAAACTGGCCATGGAATTCCTGCTGACCGGACGCACGATGACTGCACACCGGGCGATGGAACTGGGCATCGTGAACGATGTTGTGCCCTACGACGAACTCGACGCCGCAACCGACCGCCTCATCGACGACATTATGCGGTGCGCGCCGCTGTCCATCCAAGCCACAAAGCAGGCAGCGATGCGCGGGCTGGACATGCCCCTCGGCGAGGCCTTCCACCACCCCTATCCGGCGGTCGCTCGCCTGATGGCCAGCGAAGACGTCAAAGAAGGCCCCCGAGCCTTCGCCGAGAAGCGCCAGCCCAACTGGCAAGGCCGCTGAACCGGGCTCAAACCGACCGAGCAGAGCCGAGTTCCTTGCACCGCTGAACGCCCAGCAGGGCTGGATTACGCAATTGAGTAAAGTTGCTCAGTTGCCCGGTTGCGCCAAAATAGCGCTATTGGCGTCATGTTGGCGCTAAGGTGAGCCCATGGCGACAATCCAGGTCAAGAACGTGCCCGACGAGGTGCACGACAAGCTGAAGCGACGAGCAGCTACAACCGGTCAGTCGCTGCAGCAGTACATGCTTGACGCCGTCTGCCGCGAGGCCGAGATGGCAGCCGTGGAGGAACTTCTCGCGCGCAAACGTGTGGAGGCGATGGCCTATGGCGAGCTCGACCTCGATCCCGACATGATTGTCGAGATCATCCGCGCCGACCGTGAGTCGCATTGATCGTCGTCGACGCCAGCGTCGCCGTCACGGCCGTCGGGGCAGTCGGCGAGCGCTCTGATCGTGCGTTGCGTCGCATTTCACTCGAACCGGCACTTGCGCCTCACGTGCTCGACCTCGAAGTTGTTTCCGCGTTCCGTCGGATGTACCGCCATGGCGAGATTTCGGAAGCTGCGGTACGCCGTGGTTTGCGCCATCTCGCAAGAGTGAGGATCAGACGCGTCGATCCCGCCTCGCTGATCGTTCGTTGCTGGGAATTGCGCGACAACCTGACGCCCTACGACGCTTCGTACGTGGCGCTGGCAGAGCAAACCGGCGCGACGCTGCTCACGAGCGATGCCCGACTGTCGCGAGCGCCGGGCATCGAGTGCGATGTGGAGCTCTTTGACGCGTCGACTTGATCTGGTGCTGCGCGAGACTGCGCCGTGGACTTTGAAGCCTTCGACAGACGGGGATGACGATGAACGATGCGACGGCGCTAGCTGAACGGATTCGGCTCGGAGAACTGGATGCCGTCACCGCTGTCGAAGCCGCCATCGCGCGCTGCGAGGAGGTGAACCCGGCTATCAACGCGGTCGTCGAACCGGCGTTCGACGCTGCGCGCCAGCGTGCCGCACAGCTCGACGCCGAGCGCGCAGCCGGCGGGGCTGTGGGACCGCTGTTCGGGTTGCCGATCATGATGAAGGACCTGTTCTGCCACGCCGTGGGCGAGACGGCGTACCACGGCAATCGGCGCCTTGCCGAGCTTGACCATCGCTACAGCCAGACCGGTTCGGTCGCCCGCCGGCTGTACGGAGCGGGCGCGATCAGCATCGGGCGCACGCAAAGCCCCGAGTTCGGCAGCGGCCAGTGCCCGGCGGCGTCGGAGACCGCTCTCTACGGCCCGACCCGCAATCCGTGGAACACCGACCACTCGCCGCTCGGCTCAAGCGGTGGCTCGGCGGCCGCGGTGGCCGCAGGCATCGTGTCGATCGCGCAGGGCGGCGACGGGGGCGGCTCGATTCGCATTCCTGCCAGTGCCAACGGTCTTGTGGGCCTCAAGCCTTCGCGAGGCCGTGTCTCGGCCGCTCCGGACGGCGAGATGTGGGCCGGGGGCGCGATCGAGGGCGCCCTCGCGGCAACCGTGCGCGACGCCGCGTTGGCCCTCGACGTGCTCAGCGGCAACGATCCCGGCGACCCGTACGTGGCGGCGCTGCCGTTGCCCGACCGCGGCTTGGTCGGCCAGGTGGGGCTCCACCCCGGACAGCTGCGAATCGGCGTCTGCGCCACGCTGCCGTTTGCGGACATCGACCCGGCGTGTGTCGGCGCCGCACAGGCCGCCGCGGGGCTGCTCGACAGCCTGGGACACCGGGTTGAGACCGCCTGCCCCGAGGTGATGACCAGCAACGACTACATGTACGACTACATCCGGGTCATCCGGGCCAGTCTCACTTCTGCGTTGCGCTCGTTGGAGCCGGTCCTGGGCCGGCCGTGGACGGCCGACGATGTGGAAGTGGGCACCTGGATCAACTACCAGCGCGGCGCAAAGATCAGCGCCGCCGACTTCATTGCCAGCCGCGAGCGGCTCCACCGCTTCACCCGGCAGCTGGCGTCGTGGTGGCGCCCAAGTGGTGGCGAGTTCGACTTGCTGCTGACGCCCACGCTGGGCGTGACCCCGCCTCACGTCGGGCATCTCGTCGACGGCGACGAACGGACGCTCACATCCCGGTTGGCCGCCGTCACGCCGTTCCTGCCGCAGTTCAACGTGTCAGGACAACCGGCGGTCTCGGTGCCGCTGGGCATCGTCGAAGGCATGTCCGCCGACGGGCTGCCCATCGGCGTGCAGCTCGTCGCCGCACCAGGTCGTGAGGACCTGCTGGTTCAAGTGGCGGCGCAGTTCGAGCAAACTGCCCCCTGGAGCCATCGACGGCCGGCTGTTACCGCCTGAATGGGATCGTGAGCATGACCGCAGTGGCCACCACGTCGGCCCGCACGATCGGGCTGGCAGGAACCGGCGTCATCGGCGCGGGATGGGCGGTGCGCGTGCTCGCCCGGGGCCACGACGTGATCGCCTGGGATCCGGCACCCGGTGCTGAGTCCCGGCTGCGCGCAGCAGTGGAGCGAGCCTGGCCGTCGGCGACGCGCCTCGGTCTGTTCCCCGGTGCCGACCCGAGCCGTCTGGGCTGGGCCGACTCTGCTGAAGAGATGGCGGCCGCCGCCGACTGGGTGCAGGAGAGCGCCCCCGAGGACGAGGCCGTCAAGCTCCCTCTGCTTCGCCGCCTTGCCGCGGCCGCTGCTCCCGACACCGTGATCGCGAGCAGCTCTTCAGGGCTGCTGCCGTCCCGCCTCGCCGAAGGCTGCCGACACAGCGAGCGCGTCATCATCGGCCACCCGTTCAACCCGGTGTACCTGCTGCCGTTGGTGGAGGTGGTGCCCGGCGACGCCACCAGCCCCGCCGTGGTGGATGTCGCAGTCGCCCATTACCAGGACCTAGTCATGCATCCGCTGGTGGTGCGCAACGAGATCGAGGGCTACCTGTCGGACCGCCTGCAAGAGGCGCTGTGGCGAGAAGTGCTGCACCTGGTGAATGACGGTGTGGCCACCACCGCCGAGCTCGACGACGCCATCATCTACGGGCCCGGCCTGCGGTGGGCCGCAATGGGCACGAATCTGACGTTCCATCTGGCCGGCGGCGAGGGCGGCATGGGCCACATGCTGCGTCAGTTCGGACCGGCGCTGAAGCTGCCGTGGACCCATCTGGAAGCGCCCGAGTTGAGTGAGGAATTGGTCGGGGCGATGGAGCGCGGCTGCGAGGCCCAGGCCGCCGGACGTTCGATCGCCGAGCTGGAGCAGCTGCGCGACGACTGCCTGCTGTCGGTGATGCGGGCGCTGCGCCCGTGCGACATCGGCGCCGGCCGCCTCGTGGCCCAGCGTGAGGCCCGCATCCTCGAAGCCGGGGTCACCGCCGAACCGTGGACGCCGGGTGCGCACGTTGCCGCCCCACTGGAGCTGTACTCGACTGTCGTCGAGCCGGACTGGGTGGACTACAACGGCCACATGACCGAAGCAGCGTTCCTCACGGCCTTCGGCTGGGCGTCGGACATGCTGTTCCGCTGCTTGGGCATCGACGAGGACTACCGCGCGGCCGGCCACTCGTACTACACGGCCGAAACCCACATCAACTACCTGCGCGAGGCCTCGCTGGGCGAGCCGCTGCGGGTGACCACCCAGGTGCTGGGCAACGACGCCAAGCGGCTGCACATCTTCCATGCCATGTACCGAGGCCGCAGCGACGAGCTGCTCTGCACGACAGAGCAGATGCTCCTGCATGTCAACACCGAGGCCGGGCGCGCAGTGCCCGCACTGGCGGGCCCAGCCGCAGCCGTTGCCGCCATCTCCGCAGCCCACACTCACCTGCCCGCGCCGCCCCAGGCGGGCCGGCGCATGGCCATTCCCGCCGGTTGACGCCCGAACGCGCACGTCACCGAGACCCCGAACCACGCTGGCACGACGAAGCTAAAGGAGCACCCCTTGGATTTCTCAATCGACGATGACCAGGAGATGGTGGTCGACACCGTGCGCGCCTTCGTGAACCGCGAGCTGGCGCCGTATGAGGACGAGGTGGAACGCACCGGACAAGTGCGCCCCGAGTTAGTGCAACAGATTCGCGAACGGTCCCTGGCGGCTGGCATCTATGCGGCCAACATGCCCGAAGACCTGGGCGGCGGGGGACTGGACGACCTGACGTTGTCCATGGCCGAGCGGGCCTTCGGCTGGACCGCTTACGCGCTGCAGTACATCGTGGCGCGACCGTCGAACATCCTGCGCGCCTGCATCGGTGACCAGGTGGAGGAATACCTGCTGCCGACCGTGCGGGGCGAGCGGGTGGAGTGTCTGGCGATGAGCGAACCGGGCGCGGGCTCTGACCTGCGGGGCATGACGTGTCGGGCCGAGCGCCGGGGCGGCGACTTCGTGGTGAACGGCACCAAGCACTTCATCAGCCACGCCGACCTCGCCGACTACGTGATCCTGTTCGCAGCCACCGGCGTCGAGCCGGCCGGATCGGACGGCCGTCCGCCCCGCAAGCTGATCTCGTCGCTTCTGGTGGACTTCGACACTCCCGGCGCGGAGCGGTTGCCGGGCTACAACAGCGTGTCGAACCGGGGCTACCACAATCTCATCTTGAACTTCGACGACGCGCGAGTGCCCGCGGCAAACCTGCTGGGCGTAGAGCACCGGGGCTTCGACGTTGCCAACGAGTGGCTCGGCAGCACCCGCTTGCAGGTGGCGTCCACCTGCTTGGGGCGTGCCGACCGAGCGCTGGCGGTGGCGTTGGACTGGGCCGCCAACCGGGAGCAGTTCGGGCAGCGCATCGGCCGCTTCCAGGGGGTGTCGTTCAAGCTCGCCGACATGCGTCTGCGCCTGGCCGAGGCCGAGCTTATGACCTATCGGGCCGCTTGGCTGTCGGCGAGAGGCGAGATGACCGACGCAGACGCGGCGATGGCCAAGCTGTCGGCCACCGAGATGCTGCAGTTCGTCTCTGACGAGGCGATCCAGATCCTCGGAGGCATGGGCCTGATGGACGAGCTGCCGCTGGAGCGCATCTGGCGCGACGCCCGCGTCGACCGGATCTGGGACGGAACCAGTGAGATTCAGCGACACATCGTTTCCCGCGACATGCTGCGCCCGTTGGGCGCCTGAACCGTGGTCGCGCGGCCGGCGGGCGGAATGCGTCCGCTGGGCGGGCGGAATAGGGACAGAATACGGGCGGTGAGTACCTGGCCTGCGGACCGAATGCGGGCAGTGAGCAAGCGGTGAGCGAACGGCTCGACCGGCTGCTGCGACCGCGGTCGCTGGCATTCATCGGCGGAGCCGCGGCCGAATTGGCCATCGAAGCCAGCCGTTCGTTCGGCTTCACCGGCGAGATGTGGGCTGTCAACCCCCGCCACGAGCTGCGCGGTGCCTCCACAGTCGCGTCGGTCGCCGAGTTGCCCGGCGTCGCCGATGCCGCCTTTGTGGCCGTAGCCCGCGACACCGCCACAGAGGTCGTGCGAGAGCTGGCCGCCGCAGGGACGGGCGCGGCCGTGTGCTACGCGTCAGGCTTTGCCGAAACCGGCGACACCGGAGCGGCGGCACAACGCGAACTGGTCGAAGCCGCCGCTGGCATGCCGCTGGTGGGTCCCAACTGCTACGGCACGCTGTCGGCGGTGACCGGCGCAGCGTTGTGGCCCGATGTGCACGGGCTGGCCCGCTGCGAGCGCGGCGTCGGCTTCATCAGCCAGAGCGGCAACGTCGCGGTGAACCTCACCATGGCGCGGCGTGGCCTTGCGGTCGCCCATGTGCTGGCACTGGGCAACCAGGCCGATGTGGGCCTGGCCGAGTCGTTGGAGACGTTGGTGGCCGATCCGGCCGTCACCGGGGTGGGCCTCTATCTGGAGGCGGTGGACGACATCGACCGGTTCGCTGCCGCCGCCGGCGTCGCGCAGCAGCGGGGTCTGCCGGTGGTGGCCCTCAAGTTGGGCGCCACCGAGGCATCGGGTGCCATCGCCGTGACCCACACCGCCTCGCTGGTTGGCAGTGACACCGCATACGACGCTCTGTTTCGCCGGCTCGGCGTGCGCAGGGTGCAAACGTTGCCCGAACTGCTCGACACGTTGTCGATGCTGGTCGCCACCGGTCCGCTGCGGGGCAACCGGCTGGTCTCGCTGAGCTGTTCCGGCGGCGAGGCGGCGCTGATTGCGGACCGCAGCCGCATCCGCGACCTGTCTTTCCCGGCGTTCTCCGCCGAGCACCGCGACCGAGTGTCCGCGGCGCTGGACCACCGAGTGGCGGTGACCAACCCGCTCGACTATCACACCTTCATCTGGGGCGACGCTGCCCGCCTGTGCGACTGCTTCACCGCCGTGCTGTGCGACGTGCACTCTGCCGGCGAGTCGCCCGCCGAACCGTCCCAGGGCTCGACTGCGGACCCGCCTTTTGATGCAGCTGTGCTGATGCTGGACCTGCCCGCTGCGGGACTCGACAGATCACGATGGTGGCCCACGCTTGATGCCTTCGGTGCAGCGTGCGCCGCCAGCGCCACTCCCGGCGTGGTCGTGGCCTCGATGGCAGAGAACCTGCCCGACGAAGCGCGCGTGCGGGCCGAACAGCTGGGCCTGTGCGCCTGCGGGGACATCGACACCGCACTCGCTGCTTTGGAGGCTGCTGCCGCCTTCGGCCAGTCGCTCGCCGCCTCCGCCGGCACGCCGCCGCCCCCACTACTCGCCCCAGCCCACCGCGCCCGACGGGCGAGTAAGCCCCAATCGCAACGGACCGACAGCGACGCCGACGCGCCGGGGCCCGAAGCGGCCGTGCTGAGCGAGACGGCGCTGAGCGAGACGGTGCTAACGGAGCATGGGGCCAAGCAGCGGCTGGCCGCAGCGGGCATCTGGGTGCCACGCGGGTTGCTGGTGCCGGCGGACGAAGCCGCCGCAGCCGCCGTTGAGATCGGTCTGCCCGTAGTGGTGAAGGCCACCGGCGTGACACACAAGTCCGATGTCGGCGCAGTGGCCATCGGCTTGAGCGACCTCGACGAGGTAGCCGCCGCGGCGGTACGCCTCGGCGCTCTCGGCGACGGAACCGTGACGGTCGAGGAGTGTGTCGCTGATGCTGTGGTCGAGCTGCTGGTGAGCGTCCGTTCGGAGCCACCGGTGGGAATGCTGCTGACGTTGGGAGCGGGCGGCACGCTGGTCGAGATGCTCGACGACACAGCCGTGTTGTTGCTGCCCACTGATCCGGCCGATGTCCGCTCGGCTCTGCGCGGCCTGCGCATCTGGCCGCTGCTGGCCGGCCACCGCGGCAGGCCCCCAGCGGCACTGGACGCTGTCATCTCGCTGGTCTCGGCCCTCGCCACGCTGGTGAGCACCGATCGCGGCATCACCGAAGTCGAGATCAACCCAGTGCTGGTCACCCGAGAGTCCGCAGTCGCCGTCGACGCGCTGATGACTGTCGTGCAGCCCGGCGGTACCGAGATCGAACCTGTCCACCGGAGGCCCGACCGACCATGACCAGTTCCACCGAGACCGGCGCCGAGACGGCGCGCCCAGCAGTCGTCAGCGTCGTCGACGGGCCAGTGCTCGAGATCACCCTCGACCGACCGAAGGCCAACGCCATCGACGCTGCCACCAGCCGCGAGCTCAGTGCCGTGTTCGCCGAGTTCCGTGATACCCCAGAGCTGCGCGTCGCCATCTTGGGCGCCGCTGGTGATCGCTTCTTCTCAGCGGGCTGGGACTTGAATGCCGCCGCTGCGGGCGAGGAGTTCGAAGCCGACTACGGCGAGGGCGGTTTCGGCGGTTTCGGCGAGATGCCGGGGCTGGCCAAGCCGGTGATCTGCGCCGTCAACGGCATGGCGGTGGGCGGCGGTTTCGAGATCGTCTTGGCGGCCGATCTGGTGGTCGCGGCCGAGACCGCTCGGTTCTGGCTGCCCGAGGCCGGCTTGGGCATCATCGCCGACACGGCCTCGGTGCGCCTTCCCAGAATGCTGCCGCCGGTGGTGGCCAACGAGGTGCTGTACGCCGGCCGCCGCCTTGATGCCGCCGAGGCGCTGCGTTGGGGCCTCGTCAACGCCGTGGTCGCTGGCGGCGATCTGATGGCTGAGGCCCGCGCCTTGGCAAAGCGAGTCGCACAGTCAGCGCCGATGTCGGTGGCAGCGATCAGCGAGATCGGCCGCCGAACTGCCCACCTCGGGCTGCCCGGGGCCTTCGAATTGCTGCGCTCGGGCCAGCTCGCCTCCTATGAGGCCATGCTCGCCTCCGACGACGCCGCCGAGGGGCCCAGCGCGTTCACCGAGGGCCGGCCCCCTCGCTGGGCGAACCGCTAGTCCGCGCAACCCGTTCCGCAATGCTGAGAGGTCAAGCGGAAGCGCAGAGCGCACTCCTACGCGCGGGCGCCGCGTGACTGGTCGAGGACCACCACGACGAGGGAGAACATCACCACGGTCATGCCGAGGAACTGCCACAGCGACACCTCGTCGCCCAGGAAGGCCCACGCCATCAGCGTGCTCGTGACCGGAATGGCCAGCGTCATCGTCGAGCCCACCCACGCCGGGATGCGCGTCAGCGACCAATTCATGAGCATGTGAGAGGCGAAACCCGGCCCGATCGCCAGGATCACAAGCCACACCCATGCGCCCAGCGACGGGACGTCGAACGCCTGCCCCGAGCCGATCGCGAACGGAGTGCACACCAGCGAGCACACCAGTGCGCTGCCGCCGGTGTACTGCGCCGAGCTGATCTTCTGGGTGCTCAGCTTGGAGAAGACGAAGTAGCCCGTCCACGCGAACAGGGTCAGCAAGGCCAGCAGGTCGCCCCACGCGCTCCACTCGGGAATCCCTGACGATCCGAACACCACGATGGCAATGCCGCCAATGGCAGTCACCGCCATGCCCCAATGGCGCCTCTGTGGCTGCTCACCGAACAGTCTCGGCGCCAGAAACAGCATCAACAGCGGCTGCAGCGACGCGACGACCGTTGCGTTGGCAACGGTGGTGAGCCGTAGCGCCGTGAAGAACAGCATGATGTCGAAGGCCAGCGAGACGCCGCCCCAGGCCGAGATCTTGATCGAGTTCCATCTCAGCGGCGTGCCGTTCGCCCACAGGAACAGCAGAACCAACGCCGTGTAGAGCCACATCCGCCAGAACACGACGGCCAGCGGGCCCAGCTCGGAGAGCCCTTTGGCGATGACCCCCGATGCTGCCCAGCCCACCATCGCGACGGCCGCCGCAGGGACGCCCAGCGCACGCTCGGACGGGTCCGGCAGACCGCGGCCGCCATAGGGGTCGCTCGGCGCGCCCGGTGTCTCGGCCATAGCCCCGCCCCCCTCGGCCGCGGGCAAACCGAGCCGACGTCGGAAGACTACGCCTACTGGAATCGGGGAGTGCAGTTGTTCGAGGGCCGTAGCTCAGGCGAAATGAGCGCGCTCATAAGTAGCGTGCGGGCAGCAATCCACCACGGGGACTGAACATGAGCATTCTCGGCAACGCCGTCGTCCGGCGAGAAGATCCCGGATTCCTGACGGGGTCGGCTACCTACGTCGACGACCTGCTGCCGGCGGACGCCCTGTATTTGGCCTACGTCCGTTCGCCGTAGGCCCACGCCCGCATCACCGGCGTGGAAGTTGACGAAGCCGTCGCTGCGCCTGGCGTTGCCGGTGTGTTCACCGGTGCCGATGTCGCCGAGATGGGGCTCGCTCCCAACGTCCTGCCAATGTTCCCCGACGCCATGAGGCGTCCCTACGTCGCTGCCGATGTCGTGCGCTACCAGGGTCAGCCGGTCGTGGCGGTGGTGGCCGAGACCCAGGCTCAGGCGGTCGACGCGACGGAGCTCGTGATCGTGGACTACGAGCCGCTGGCGCCGGTCACCGACCCTGAAGCCGCCGCGCAAGACGGGGTGCTGATCTTCGGTGATCACGGCACCAACGTTCTCAGCCACATGGAATCGCCCGCGGCGGCCGATTTCTCAGAGTGCGAGGTCGTCGTCTCCGAGCGCATCGTCAACCAGCGGTTGACGGCCGCACCCATCGAGGGCCGTACCGGCATGACCCAACGCATGATCACTGGCACCTACGAGTTCGGCAACGTCGGCTTCAGCGCCGACGTGGTCGTCACCAACACCGTCCCGATCACCGCGTACCGGGGTGCGGGCCGGCCCGAGGCGGCGGTGGCCATCGAGCGGATGGTCGACCGCTTCGCAGCCGAAATCGGTATGGATCCCGCCGAGGTGCGCTCGCGGAACCTGGTGCCAAAGTTCACCGAGCCGTACGTGACCGCGATGGGCACGAGCTACGACGTGGGCGACTATCCCGAGGCCCTGCGGCGTGCACTCGATGCCGTCGGCTACGACGAGCTGCGGGCAGCCCAGTGCGAACGCCGGGAGCGGGGCGACACCCCGCTACTGGGCATCGGCATCGCTCAAGGCGTTGCGCAAGCCCTGCTTGAGGGAATCCAGTACGACGAAGGCGGCAACCTGCTCACCGGCAACTTCATGGACTACTTGGTGATCTCCGCTGCCGAGCTGCCGTCGTTCGAAGTCGTTCACATCGAAACGCCGACGTAGGTGAACGAGCTGGGCGCCAAAGGCGTGGGGGAGTCGGGCACCATCGGCGCCATCCCCGCGGTCTACAACGCTGTTGTCGATGCGGTGTCACACCCCGGCGTCCGCCACCTCACCACCCCCATCACCCCGCAACAACTCTGCGAAGCCATCGCAGAAACATAGGAACTCAGCTCGTCGTGATGATCGGGCTATGGGATCTTGAGTCCCAGATAGTAGAGAATGCTTCCCCTCACTTCGGCTAGCAGCCGAGCGGGTAGCCGTCCCCTCCAGCGGGATGGCAGAAGGTCTGACTTCTCCAGTGGTTGCAACGCTGGTGTCCGAACCCAGCTTGTCTTCTGCATGCCAGCCACGCCGCTCTGTAGCTGGATACAGAACGCGGTTGTTGACTTGGCCGAACTGGATATCGGGCAGCCCATGACGACGGGCCAATTCGGCTGGTCGTTGCCTATGTCGTTGAGGACGACGAAGGGCCGCGATGCATGAAGGCTGCGATCGCTCTCAGGCAGCATGCGAATCAAGTCGTCGTCGACGTCGTAGACGTCGCCTAGTCGGATTTGCGACACCTCAATCAGCCAGCAACCTGCGATTGGCCCGAACTCTGTTGCCGCGAAAAACCCCGACTATCTCTGCTGCGTCTGGGGTACCCAAAGCACTGACATCGATCTGAGGCATGACAACGAGGTCGGGCCGATCAGCTATTGCGGACATGACGGCATCAACGTCAGCGATATCAGTTCGTGCCTCATGCATGTCCAACAGAACGCCTCTCTCCCCGACACGCCGAGCTTCGAGCATCGGAACAGTGTCGTATGCCATGTCCGTTAGTGAGCGAGCGGTATGGCGACCGTAGTCTTCGAGCACGGCTTCGAGATGCGCCAGGAAATCACCTGCCTGCGCAGAAACGTCCGCAGAAGTGCGAGAGGCGCTCAGCACTGCTTCTTCAATGTCTGTTGAAAGACGGCTGGTATTGCGCTCGATCACACCGTCAGCTACGAGCCGGTCCTCGACCTTGCGCAGCGATTGGCAGTAGGGACCGTAATGCCACCAGCGCCACAAAATCCCTGAAAGGGCCTTCCCGTCTGATGCGACAGACCGGAGGTCTGCCAGATACAGCAGCTTGACGACTTTGCTGCGCGTCATGTGCACTCCGTGGTCGCCCGCGAGCCGCACCAGCGCCTGCATCGAGATGCCCGCACGATCCTCGTCGGTCGCCAGCAGCACCACATCGCCAGTGTAGGCAGCGGTGCCACCAGCCGAGCGAGCAGGCACCGCTCCAGCATCTTCGTTCTCAGCACAGCCCAGAGAGCTTGCCGCTGTGTCTCGCAGGCTCGTGGTCGCGCTCAGTTCATTCATCACGCAGGAACATACGTTGCGGCTGTCACACCTCGGCGTACGGCACCTGATCACGCCGATCACCCCGCCACGGCTGCGCGACGCCATCGCCGAGGCATAGAGGCCGAGCATCGTTCTCACCATTCAAGGGTGGGCGGCAACCGCTTGGAAGTTGATGCTCGACACTCTCTTCCCAGGTCCTAGAATCTTCTTCGAAGGCCCCGGAACCGTCACTGCTTCGGCAAACGGCCGGGATTACGCCTTTTAAGGGCTCTCGGCCGGAGCCCCTTGGTCAGGTCCGCTGACCAGCAGGTACGAAATCGCTGACGTCCCACCCGAGATGCACGCCACAGCGCGTGCCCGATATCAGCTGTAGGCCGTCAGTTCCTGGTCCAGGCTCCAAACTTCGGCTCTCACGTATGGGCCCCGATCAGAGCCCAAGTACATCGACCAGCGAACGCTGCGTAGCTGGCACGTGCTCACGCGGTCGCAGTCGGTCACGAATTGCTGAGGTTCCCAGCGGCCCGCCGCCGATCACCTCGAAGTAGTCAGGAAAGTCGGTGAGACGCGTGGACTGCGTCCATCCATCCGAATCGCGGCTGCAGACGATGACGCCTTCGTGATCTTCGCCCTCCAACGCATCGAGAATGGCAGGGCTGTGGGTCGTCGCCAAGGTCCGTGCACCCGCGGCAGCAGCCATCTTGAGGCGGCCAAGCAGCAACTCGACTTGCGACGGGTGCAGGCCGTTCTCGAGTTCTTCGACAACAAGCAGTCGAGAAACCGGTGTCGAACCTGCCGACTCATCGTCAGCAGGCCGAGCCTCGAGCAGCGCCGCTGCAATGGCAAGAAAACGCAGGGTGCCGTCGCTCATGAGGCGCGCCGGGATTGGACGCAACGCATCGCCGAGCCGTTCGTGCATCGTCGTCATCACATCGCCGAGGTCGCTGCTGACGACGCCCAGATCGGCAACTTGGGCTTCCGACAGGGACCGCGTCATCTCGAACAAGGCCCGACGTGATTCTTCATCGCGCATCAGGCTCGCGAGCGCTGCAGAGAGGTTCTCGGCGTTCCTGCGAAGGCGGGTGTCCTTCTCGGGTACGTACTCGCGCATCTGCTGCGGAATGGGGTCGAGAATGAAGATCCCGCGCAGGGCCGCGAGCATGTGTTCAGCAACACTGTGAATGTGCCGACCCGCCTTCGATGTCGCCGGCACTCGAGTCGCCACCTGCGATGTCAGCAGCTGCGTCGCCCGAAACGTCACTGCCGGGTTTGGACCCTGCTTGCGATTGTCCCAGCGGGCATCAATGTCGCCCGAGTCCTTCCGGGGCGCATCTGTCTTGAGCAAGTCTTGAGCCTCGCCATGGCGCGAGCCGCCGACGCGTCGTGTCCAGAGCCGCTCCCGCACAATTTGCACGCTCGGACGAACAGACACTTCTACATCCAAGAAGTAGGTCCTCTTTTCGATACGGGCGGCGCAACCGATCTTGAAGACGTCATCGCCGACTGGCGCGCATCCTTCGGATCCGCCTCGAACCAGTGGCCCGTCTCGGCCGCCATCGAGCGCATCTCGGACGGTCATGCCGCTTACAAGGGCCGACAGCACCGCTGCAGCGTCGATGACATTCGATCTACCGCTGCCATTGCGCCCGACGAGCAGCGTCAGTGGCCCGAGCCGGACGTAGGCGTTCCGCAGGCTCTTGAACGCTGGCAATCTGAGTTGTTCCAGCGTGGCAGCCATAGTTGCAAGCGTATTGATGCCCCAGACGGGCGGACTGAAGCTGACGCGGACCAGAACCTGAAGGCCGTGACACCCTGCCCGAATCCACTTCGAGTGTCGGGCCACAAGAAGGGCGAGTCACTGGACTGAACGCCCAATGGGCATGGCGAGAAAGAGCGGACGGCGTCGGTACAAGTCGAGGGATTGGTCCCCCACACATAGGCCGTGGCGAGTGGTTTCGACCCATGCGGCCAATTGGGCGCTGCCGGCCCGTTGGCGACCTCGCGAAGTTCCTCTCACTACAGTCGCCGACGGACCATCACTGCCCAGGTCCTGCAGCGGCGCGGTCGGAGGATTGAGTGAACGCACAGACCCACGGCGAGCTTGCGAACTTCATCTGGGACATCTGCAATCTGCTGCGCGGCCCCTACAAGCGCAACGAGTACCGCAAGGTGATCTTGCCCCTCACGGTGCTGCGCCGTTTCGACTGCGTGCTCGCTGACACCAAGGACGACGTGCTGGTGGCTGAGCGGGTCCACGCCAAGCAGTCCGAGAACGTGCGCCATCAGCTTGTCGCTGCCGCGGCGCAGCGGCCGTTCTACAACACGTCCCCGTTCGACTTCGCCCGTCTGCTCGACGACCCCGACCAGATCGCGGTGAACCTCAATGCGTACATCGCCGCGTACTCGCCGAACGTGCGCGACATCATGGCCAGCTTCGACTTCGGCGCCCAGGTCGACCGCCTCGCCGAGCGCCAGCGCCTGTTCCAGGTGATCCAGCGCTTCGCGAACCTCGACCTGTCGCCCCAGCGCGTGGACAACATGCAGATGGGCTATGTGTTCGAGGAATTGATCCGCATCGGTGCCGAGCAGTCGAATGAGGAAGCCGGGGAGCATTTCACGCCCCGCGAGGTCATCCGGCTCATGGTCAGCCTGCTGCTGTCCCCCGAGCCTGACCTCGGCAAAGCCCACATCGTCAAGACCATCTATGACCCCGCGTGCGGCACAGGCGGCATGCTCAGCGTCGCCGAGGACTTCCTGCGCAGCCACAACGCCGATGCCAGGCCGCATCTGTTCGGCCAGGACATCAACAACGAGTCATGGGCGGTCTGCCGCTCGGACATGCTCATCAAGGGCGAGAACGCCGACAACATCAGGCTGGGCGACTCGTTCACCGCAGACGGCTACAAGCACAAGTCAGACGACACCCGGTGGACGTTCGACTACATGCTGGCCAACCCGCCGTTCGGGGTCGAGTGGAAACAGCAGCAGCAGACCATCAAGAACGAACGCGACACGCTCGGCTACCAGGGCCGTTTCGGCGCGGGGCTGCCGCGCATCAACGACGGCTCGCTGCTGTTCCTCCAGCACATGCTGTCCAAAATGGCGCCCGTCGCCGCTGACGGCACCGGCGGCAGCCGTATCGCGATCGTGTTCAACGGGTCGCCGCTGTTCACCGGCGACGCAGGCGGCGGCGAGAGCAATATCCGCCAGTGGATCGTCGAGAACGACTGGCTGGAGACGATCATCGCCCTGCCCGACCAGCTCTTCTACAACACCGGCATCTCCACCTACATCTGGGTACTGACGAACCGCAAGGAGGGCGACCGCCGCGGCAAGGTCCAACTCATCGACGCCCGCGAGTTCTACGTCAAGATGCGCCGCAGCCTCGGCAATAAACGCAACGAACTCTCAGCAGACCAGATCGACGACCTGACCCGCATCCACGGCAGCTTCACCGACGGCGAGACACGCAACCTCACCGACGAAGACCCCATCACACATGAGCCGCGCACCCGACCCCGCGTTGTCAGCAAGATTTTCGACAACGACGACTTCGGCTACCGCAAGATCACCGTCGAACGCCCGCTGCGGCTCAACTTCGCCGCGACAGCAGAACGCATCGCCCGCATTGAGGACCAGACGACATTCGTGAATCTGGCCAAGAGCAAGAAGGGCGCTGGGCCAGCCCACGACGCCGAGGTGGCCGAGGGCAACGCCCGCCAGCGGGCCATTCGCGACACGCTCGAAACCCTGTCCGACACCACTGGCGGCGAGATCATCGGAAACCGCGACGAGTTCACCGCACGGCTGCGAGCAGCCGCCGAAGCACACAGCGTCAAGCTGTCCAAGCCCGAAATCACGGCAGTCCTCGCAGCGCTCGGCGAACGCGACCCCCTAGCCGACATCTGCGAGGACCGCAACGGCAACCACGAACCCGACACCGGGCTGCGCGACACCGAGAACGTGCCGCTCGGCGAGGACATCGACGCCTACATGGAACGCGAAGTCCACCCGCACGTCCCCGACGCCTGGGTCGACCACGACAAGACCAAGACCGGCTACGAAGTCCCCCTCAACAGGCACTTCTACGTCTACGAACCGCCCCGCCCACTCGAAGTCATCGAAGCCGACCTCAAGACGCTCGAAGCCGAGATCGGGCAACTGCTCGCGGAGGTGACGGCGTGAGGCCGCCATATCCCGATTACACCGAGTCGGAAATGGAGTCGATCGGCGCGATCCCGTCTCACTGGGAGACGCGGCGTCTTAGGACACTGGCTGCCTACCGCACAAGCAGTGTGGACAAGAAATCCGCTCCTGACGAGGCAGCGGTTCGTCTCTGCAATTACACCGACGTGTACTACCGAGAGCGAATCCTCGCCGGTGACGACAATTTCATGCACGCGACGGCCTCCGCCCAAGAGATCGACCAGTTTGGTCTGGAAATCGGCGATGTGCTGATAACGAAGGATTCGGAAGACTGGTCTGACATCGCCGTCCCTGCGGTTGTCGAGGAGACTGCCAACGACTTCGTGTGCGGTTATCACCTCGGCATTATCCGTCCGGGTAGTCACCTCGAACCGGCGTTTCTGTTTCGCGCGCTGCAGTCGCAGAGCGTGAATGTCCAACTCCAGACGGCAGCCACAGGGGTAACCCGATTCGGGGTTACCCGAGGGGGTGTCGGACGCACGGTTGTCCCTCTGCCTCCCATGGATGAGCAACGTTCAATCTCAGCTTTCCTCGACTCCGAGACCGCCCGCATCGACAAGCTGATCACGAAGCAGGAGTTGCTGATTGAGCGGCTTGACGAGTACCGGACGGCGTTGGTCACGAAGGTGGTGACGAAGGGGCTGCCGCCCGAGGCTGCGGAGGCCGCTGGGCTGGACCCGGCGCCGGCGCTGAAGGACTCGGGGGTGGAGTGGCTCGGAGGAGTGCCGGAGCATTGGGAGATCAAATCCTTGGTCCGCGCCGTCATATTCCAGCGTGGTCATGATCTCCCCAATGATGTACGCGAGCCAGGAACTGTGCCAGTTGTTTCTTCGGCCGGAGTTTCCGGCCACCACGCCGAGGCAGCCGCTACCGGTCCTGCGATTGTGACAGGGCGATATGGCTCGATTGGAGATTTCTATGTCATCGACGGCCCTTTCTGGCCATTGAACACGAGCCTCTACAGCATCGATCTCCGTGGCAACGACGTGATGTTTCTGATCTTCATGCTGAGGAGCATCAAGCCATTGTTCATCGCCAATGCAGCAAAGTCGGCAGTCCCCGGCGTCGACCGCAATGACATTCACGGAATCCAAGTAGCGATTCCCGGACGAGAAGAACAGGAGGCCATCGCTGGCTACCTCAAAAAAATGTCCGAGCGCATCGACGCTCTGAGAGCGAAGGCCGAGTTGTCGATCGAGCGCCTGTCGGAGTACCGCTCGGCGCTGGTGTCAGCGGCGGTGACGGGCAAGATCGATGTGCGAGAGGCGGCGCTGGCTGGTTCTGGGGGTGGCGGATGATGTCTGTTCAGACGACGGAGCATGCGTTCGAGTCGTCGGTGGAGTCGATGCTGGGGCAGGCCGGCTGGACCTCGGTTGATGCGTCGGAGTGGGATGTGGATCGGGCGTTGTTCCCAGCGCGTGTGATCTCGTTCGTGCGTTCGACCCAGCCGGAGTTGTGGGAGCAGGCTGAGGCGTCTCAGGGAGCTGAGCTTGAGCCGCGTCTGCTGGAGCGGCTGTGTAAGGAACTGGACTTGAAGGGCACTTTGGAGGTGTTGCGTCACGGGTTCAAGTTCGTGGGCAAGACGTTCCGGCTCGCGTATTTCAAGCCCGCGCACGGCCTGAATCCTGATGCGGTGGCTTTGTTCGGTGCGAACGAGTTGACGGTGACCCGTCAGGCGCGTTGTCATCCGGGCAAGAACGACACGGTTGATCTGCTGTTCGCGTTGAACGGTGTGCCGGTGGCGACGTGCGAGTTGAAGAACCCGATGACGGGTCAGAACTGGCGGCACGCGGTCAGCCAGTACAAGTCTGATCGTGAGCCGGGTGCGCCGTTGTTCAGGTTCGGCAAGCGGGCGTTGGTGCATTTCGCTGCGGACCCTGATGAGGTGCACATGACGACGCGTCTGGCGAAGGGCGATACGCGGTTCTTGCCGTTCAATCGGGGCAGCCACCCGGGCGAGGTGCGTTGCGGTGCGGGCAACCCGGCTCATCCGTCGGGGCATCGGACGGGCTATTTCTGGGGCGAAGTGCTGGAGCGGGACCGGTTCTTGGAGATTGTTGGCTCGTTCATGTTCACTGAGCGCCGCGAGGAGAAGGTCGTCGACGCCAAGGGCGCCCGCACGGTCAAGCGCGAGACGCTGATCTTTCCCCGCTATCACCAACTCGACTCGGTGAGCCTGATGGTCGAGACCGCCCGCGCCGAAGGGGCGGGCAGCAACTATCTGGTGCAGCATTCGGCGGGCAGCGGCAAGACGAACAGCATCTCGTGGCTGTCACATCGCCTGTCGAGCCTGCACACCGCCGCTGATGACAAGGTGTTCGACTGCGTAGTGGTGATCACCGACCGGCGTGTGCTCGACGCGCAATTGCAGGACGCGATCCGCCAGATCGAGCACACCGAAGGGGTCGTGCAAGCCATCGACGAGAACTCCCAGCAGCTTGCCAAAGCGCTCACCGACGACACCAAGATCGTCATCACGACTTTGCAGAAGTTCCCGTTCGTGATGGGCGGCCTGATGCGCATCGCCGGCGCGGACTCTGCCGCGGCGAGCGAGGCTGAGAGCGCTCAGGTGGCGGAGTGGGCGCAGGGGCTGGCGTCGCGGCGTTACGCGATCATCGTGGACGAGGCGCATTCGAGCCAGACCGGCGACACTGCCCACCAGATGAAAGCGCTGCTGGGCGCGGGAGCGCTCGCGGGCGGCGACGACCCGCAGGACTGGCAGGACGGCCTCAACGCGGTGGTGGAGTCACGCGGACCGCAGGAGAACCTGAGCTTCTTCGCGTTTACCGCCACGCCGAAGGGCAAGACGATCGAACTGTTCGGGCGTCCGGAAGCGGACGGCAAGCCGGTGCCGTTCCACACCTACAGCATGCGCCAGGCCATCGAAGAGGGATTCATTCTCGATGTGCTGGGCAACTACACCGACTACGACACCTATTTCAGTCTGGTCAGCACCGCGGAGGAGGACGACGACTTCCCCAAGCGTCGCACCGCGACGAAGCTGTCGAAGTTCGTGACCCTGCACGAGCACAACCTGTCCCAGAAGACCGAGATCATCGTCGAGCACTTCAGAAACCAGGTCATGCACGCCATGGGCGGCAAGGCCAAAGCGATGGTGGTGGCGGGGTCGCGGCTGCACGCAGTGCGCTACATGAACCACCTCACCCGCTACATCGACGAGCACGGCTATGACGACGTTCGGCCGCTGGTGGCGTTCAGCGGCACCGTCACCGACCCCGACACGGGCTTCGAGTACACCGAGCCGAAGATGAACATCGACGTCGTGTCGGGCAAACCGATCAGCGAGGCCGCGCTGGCCGGGCGGTTCGACTCGCCGGACTACCAGATACTGCTCGTGGCTGAGAAGTACCAGACAGGGTTCGATCAGCCGCTGCTGCAGGCCATGTACGTGGACAAGCCCCTCTCGGGGGTGCATGCGGTGCAGACGCTCTCGCGGCTGAACCGCATCGCCGCGGGCAAGCAGCCCCCGTTCGTGCTCGACTTCGTGAACTCGCCCGCTGACATCGCTGCGGCGTTCGCCCCCTATTACGGCGTCGCCGAGTTGCGCGAGCAGTCCGACCCCTACCAACTCGACACCCTCGCCCACGAACTCGGCCAAGCAGGCGTGTACCAGCAGCCCGAGGTGGACGGCTTCGCGTCAGTGTTCTACCTGCCCGCACACAAGCAGCAGCCGACCGACCACGCCCGCCTCGAAGCCGCCCTGCAGCCCGCACGGGACCGCTTCGCCGCCCTCGACGACGAAGAAGCCCAAGAAGAATTCCGGGACCGGCTCACCGCCTACGTGCGCCTCTACACGTTCCTGAGCCAGATCATCCCCTATGCCGACTGCGAACTCGAACGGCTCTACTCCTACGGCCGCATGCTGCTGCCCCGGCTGGCCGCACCCGACGGCGGCGACCCCATCGATCTCGGCGGCGACGTCGAACTGGAGTACTACCGCATCCAGAAAATCTCCAGCGGAGCAATCAGCCTCGACAGCGACGACGCCACCGTCACCAGCCCCACCGCAGTCGGCACCGGCACCGCCGAAGAAGAAACCGAGCCGCTGTCACAGATCATCGAACGCCTCAACCACCTCTTCGGCACCGACTTCGACGACACCGACCGCCTGTTCCTCGAAGCGGTCCACAACGACGCCATGCAAGAAGACGACATGCTCGTCACCGCACGAGCCAACGACTTCGACAAGTTCTTCCTGGCACAGCGGACTCGCCTGCGAGAACTCATGCTTGACCGTCTCGCCGAGAACGAGGCACTCGTGAACCGCTGCCACAACGAGGCCGATGTCGGCGATGTCGTGGACTACGGAATGATGCAGGCCATCTTCGGCAGCGCCAACGCGGTGACCGAGAGCGGTGAGGACTGAACGCGGGTGGGCGAGTTCATCCACAGCGATCTCGGATTCCGGGACAGCGGCGACGTCGTTGTCGTGACGCTCAGCGGTTCTGCCGCGAACGTGCGACTCGTCGACTCCCTCAACTTCTCCCAGTACCAGAGCGGGCAAGAACACCACTACTTCGGCGGCCTCGCCGAGCAGTCGCCGGTGCGCATCCCGATCCCGCACAGCGGCATGTGGCACGTGGTTGTCGACATGCAGGGTTTGAGCGGAAGCGTCAATGCTGGTTTCCGTGTGATTCCTGCGGAGGCACTTAGTGTCCTGAGTGGTGAGTTAGTCGCGTTTTAGTGTTCGGTGCGCCATCATGGAGTCTTCGACGATGATCGGAGGCTGTGATGGGGCTCGACGGGGACGGCCGGCTGTGCCGGTGGAGCTGGACGTCGGGGAGCGCGAGACCCTGGAGCGGTGGGCGCGGCGGCCCAAGTCGTCCCAGGCGCTGGCTTTGCGGTGCCGGATCGTGCTGGGCGCCGCGGCGGGGCGTGCGAACAATGACATCGCCGCGGAGCTGGGCTGCCATCCCGCGACGGTGTCGAAGTGGCGCAAGCGGTTCGCGCAGCGGCGCCTGGACGGGCTCGCTGACGACCCGCGGCCCGGGCCGCCGCGCAAGATCACCGACGCGGTGATCGAGGACGTGCTGGTGCGCACTTTGGAGACCGTGCCGGGCGACGCGACGCACTGGTCGACGCGGTCGATGGCCAAAGCGGCGGGGGTGACCCAGACCGCGGTGAGCCAGATATGGCGCGCGTTCGGCCTCAAGCCCCATCTCGTCGACGAGTACAAGGTGTCCCCCGACCCGCAGTTCGTCGACAAGGTCCGCGACGTCGTGGGCTTGTACCTGAACCCGCCCGACGCGGCCGTGGTGCTGTGCGTGGACGAAAAGACCCAGATCCAGGCGCTCGACCGCACCGCGCCGATCCTGCCCCTGATGCCCGGCACGCCCCAAAGACGCACCCACGACTACCGCCGCCACGGCACCACCGACCTGTTCGCAGCCCTCGACACAGCCTCGGGAAAAGTCATCACCTCCATGACCGCGCGCCACCGAAGCGAGGAGTTCCCCAAGTTCCTGAACCAGATCGACAAAGAGATCCCCGACGGCCTCGGCATCCACATCGTGCTCGACAACGTCTCCACCCACAAGACGCCCGCGATCCAACGCTGGCTCGTGCGCCACCCCCGCTTCAGCCTGCACTTCACCCCCACCTACAGCTCATGGATGAACCTCATCGAGCGCTGGTTCTCCGAACTGACCACCAAATGGCTCAAACGCGGCACCCACCGCAGCATCCAAGAGCTCAAGGACTCCATCAACGCCTGGACCGACAACTGGAACGACAACCCGAAACCGTTCGTGTGGCACAAGACCGCCGACGAGATCTTCGACACCATGGCCGCATATATGCAACAAATTCCCCACTCAGGACACTAGGCCGCTGCCGCCCATCCAACAGTCGCCCGTCTCGCCCACTGCCAGCTACACCTTGCAGGACGTGGTTGACAATGCCGCTGCACTGAGTCCGGCCAGCGCAACGGCTGATTACGACATCTTCATCTCGCACGCGACCGAGGACAAGGAAGCGGTAGCTCGACCTCTCGCGACAGCGCTCGACGCCCGCGGCATCACTGTCTGGTACGACGAGTTTGAGCTGCGCATCGGGGACAGCCTCCGCCGGAAAATCGACGCAGGCATCGCCGGGAGCCGTTTCGGACTGGTCGTGCTGTCTCACGCCTTCTTCGACAAGGGATGGGCGCAATACGAACTAGACGGTCTAGTTACTCGGACAGTCGGAGGCGACCAAGTGCTCTTGCCGGTCTGGCACGAGATTTCCAAGGACGATGTTGCGGCGCGCAGTCCATCGCTCGCCGACAGAGTGGCCCTCAAGACCTCCGACTTCACGATCGATGAAATCGCGGATCAGATCGCAGAAGTCATAACGGACGGCCGTCAACCGGAATCTGGCAGGGCATTGCGGCACGAAGATGCGGCGAGCGCCGAGACAAGCTCGTGTTGAGCACAGAGGATTCTGGTCGGGCAAGCGCCGCAACATTCGGCGCTACGAGCACTTCGCGAGACCTCGAATGCCATGCCACGTCTGCTCGACGTGATGCGTTTGCGGAGTCGAGCATCACAGGGAGGTCGCAGCAGTGCTAGAGCTTCCGGCGATTGCGAAACTGATCGACTATGTAGCTGCTGGTATCGGCGCGGTGGCAGGGCCTCTGCTCGAACCGTGGGCAGCCCGCCGCCACGCCAAAGCCGCAGTAATCGAAGCCCAAGGCCGAGCAGACGCTCAGAGCATCCTCGCGACATCGGAAGCTCATCAACTCCAGACCATTGCGCAGGCGCAACTTGAAGCCAGACGGCTGTTTGACCCGACGGCGCTCACGCAAGCCGGTCAGCGGACAGATGCGGACGTGGTAGCGCAGGCTTGGCAATTCCAGCAGGAAAAGCGCATCCAAAACATCCGGGCAGTGACTGAGGCCGCCGCTGCGGAGCTAGGCGACGAGACCGTGCCGGGCGACGGCCCTGACCCTGATCTCGACTGGGCTGCCAGGTTCTTCAGCGGCGTCCAAGATGTGTCATCGGCTGAGATGCAGGAACTCTGGGCGCGTGTGCTCGCGGACGAGGTACGTCAACCCGGCAGCACGTCCATTCGCACGTTGGAAATCCTGCGCAATCTGGATCGTCGAACTGCCAAAGTATTCCAAAGGCTCTGTGCCTTGTCCACATCGCTCGTGGCCCCGATCGCCCGAGTCGATCTGCCCGATGAGATCGTCGGCTTGGGCTTCGACGTCCGGCATCAGCGGCTCGTGATCGACCAACGCGTAATCGCGATACGAGGGAGCGCGGCCAGCAACGCTCTGAAGGACTACGGATTGGACTTCGGAACGCTCAACGTGCTCAACGAATACGGTCTCATCATTTCTGACTACAACTCCTGGCGCGACTACCGTCCCGCAGTCATCCCGCCAAGCGCGGCCCCGGCAGGACCCTTTCGAATCGACCACGCAGACCGCCACTGGGTCCTCCTCCAAGACAGCGGCGACACAGCCCAAGGGGAACTCCGCCAGCACGGCGTCGCGTTGTCGAGCGCAGGCCGAGAGCTTGCATCCGTAGTGGACTTCGAACCAGACGAGCAATACCTCAACGACCTGCGCGGCCACTTCCAAACACAGGGACTTCGGCTCGTCGAAGCAGCTACTTAGACAACGGTTGGGGAGTGCTTCTGCCTCGCTGCCAAGATGACTGCCGTAGCGGTCAGGCAGTGGGGTTGGATGAGGGTTCGGGCCGGAAGTACTTGGCGCGGATCAGTTGGTTGACCGTGCGTTGGAGATCGGCCAAGAAGTTCACATCGATGCCTTCCGTGCGGCCGTGAGCGATGTCGTTCCTGTAGTCCTTTAGCTCACTTGGGGTCTTGCTGCCTGCGAGCGGAGCGTCAGCGGCCGCGATCTGCGCACGTTCGTACAGAGCGCCCGCCGCGTCAACGCCTGACTGCCGCAAATGCAGATAGAAGAGCTGCTGGAACGATTCGTCCTTGGCGTCTTCGCAGTACATCGAGCGGAACACGAGCGCCACGCGATCGTCGTCGAGGTCTCGTTCCATCTCCTCGACGGCATCCCGAATGCGGGCCGCTCGCTCGGCGTAGCCCGTCGCATCCAATGGCGTATCCGCGGTGAGTGCTGGTGCGTGCATGGTTGGCTGCATGATGTCGACGAAGCGGCCGTCGTCGGTGACGAGGCAGCGCTGGTCCAGAAGTTTTTGGATCGGGCCGGCGTGCTGCTGTGCGGCACGCACCCCTGCCATGACCAAGTTCAGTTGCCTCTGGTCTGCGGGTAGTTCGGGCCATGCGCCGTCAATTGTCGGCCAGGCGGCGATGAACTGTTCACCTTGACGGCCGCCAAGCAATCTGGGCAACTCCTCGCCGCCTTTGGTCAGGACTTCATCGGAGACGCAGCATTCGCCTTGATTCATTGCGACTGGTGCTACCGCATCGACCTCTTCGACCACGACAAACAGACGCGTGCCATGCGCCCGTGCCGCTCGCGGCCACGTCTCGTCCACGACATGCCGCAGGGACGGGCTGATTGCATAGTGATCACCGAATGCTGCATCGGCGAAGCAATCCACGAGATTCGATGTGACCGTCGCCCCCATCGACGCCGACTCATAGATCGTGTGATGCGGCTCATCGCTGCTCTCCGTCAAGAGCGCCCCGGGAAATTCGAATACCCGCGTTCGTCGATGACCGCTGATCGTGCACGCCAACGCAATGCCGCCCCATCCCGAGTACATCTTTCGCACTGCGGCCAGTGTGAAGTTTCGCGATTCCGTACGAGGCTGCAACGACTGCAACAGACGCTCTGCCGAATTTGAAATTTGAGCCATCTCAACAGTCCGATTGGTCTGCGCCTGACAACCGCCCGGCCTCACTCGGCGAGGCAGGCGACAAACGCACCACTGACTCGCCTGTGCATCTTCTGTGACACAGGCAAGGTATCGGACCCGACGGCTACTGCCCGCGTGTGATTCCAGCTTTGGCGAGCAGGCCTGCTGACGCTCCGGCTTCGCGTGAGGTCGCGTACCGGATGCCCTTGCGTTGCCCGTGGCTGGCAGCGTGGGTGATGTACCCGTCTACGGCGGCGGCTCGGTTCGATGCATCTCCGGCACAGCAATGCCATTCCAAGCGTGGAGGCCTGCTCACCCCGCTTGTCATCTTGAGTTTGGTATCTCGTCACGCAAGTGGGGTGTCAGTGAGCCTCTTCGAGTTCACGATCTGTGCTGGACCGTTCGACGAGATGGAAGCTCGACTCCGCAGCGCAGAGATCAACCATGGCCAGGAGCAGGGCGCTGACCCTCGGATGACGTGAACCGTGGCCGCCGAGACAAGGCGGAGGAACATGGCCGTAGCTCAGTGGGCTGCGCCAACGCTTTCCGTGGAGCGCGGGCCAGGCTGAGGCCGCTATGTCGATCCGGCCTCGACCAACTCGCTGTCATCAACCCAGCGCGCCGGGGTGCTCAGTGCTCCAAGCTGCTCCAGTGCCTGTTGCTCGGTGAGGTCGGCCTTCTTGTGGGCGACAAGGTTGCGAAAGCCCTGCGAACATGCTTCGCCGAGGCTCGTGGCTCCCTCGTGAGCGGACTTCCAGGATTCCTCGTCCTGCCGCTCCACGAAATTCAACCTCAGCCTGGGTTTGTTGGGAGTTGGATCATCGAGTGAGAACGACTGCTGAAAAAGCGCTTTGCCGCTGATGTCTCTTCGGCTGAGTTTCACCTGTGTCTTACGGATTACGGCTTCTGCTGCGGCATGCACAGCGTCGCCGAAGTAGCCGTCGTCCCAGTATCCCCTGGCCGCATCCCAGACCCACGGATGAAACCCGATCGCCGCCAGCGCCGGTCCTGAGGGTCCGAGGATTTCAACCACGTCGTCCTCATAGGCGAGCATTCCGATGAGGATGTCTGCCGCTTCAAGCCCGTGGCTCATGTCGTCGAATGTCCAATGCGCATCGAGATGGGCCAGTTTCTCTAGCAGCGAGGGATCAAGACGCGCTGCGACCTGACGAACCAGCGGCAGCAACCGTAAGGCAGCGGAACGTGCGATCTCGTGTTCGGAGCTGTAGTCGTTCGCGCGGGCATCATCGAGCCAGGCACGGAATTGCCCGACTCGCTCGATCGCCACCCCAGAGTTGTTGAGTGTCACAACGGAAATGCCCTCTCAGTCCAAGCGAGAAGATCGACGGATCGAGTCCTCAGACGGCGTTGGGTGCGCATTTAGTCGCCGCACTCGCGTGTGTTTCTGCGCGGGCCGCCTCGGCTGAGCCGCAGGATGATGGCACCGACGACGTGCACGGTGAGCCACGCGTCCTCGCCAACGGCGTTCCCTTGCCCGGGATGGGCGCTGCCGAGGTTGCCGCGATCCGCTATCAGCCAGCCCTCCAGCGGTTTGTCGTGTTTCGCCAAGAGTCCATTGTCGATCGCGGCTGCAAATTGCTTCGAGAGATTGTCGGAGCCGCCGCCACAGCCGAGTGCAGTCAATACGGATTGCAGCGCTGTGCATGCCTTGGTGATGGCTTCGTCGGGCTGGCGGTGCTGGATCGCCCTGAGAGCCTCTCGGTATGTGGAGTCGGCGTCAGCGAAGGCTCGCTCGCCGGTGAGGAATTCGACGGCGGGGACCAGAATTTCTTGATCCGCGATGCTGCCGCTGCGCGGCAGAAAGTCCCCGTCCACGAAGACGAAGCCGATCCGGTGGTCGTCGAGGATTTCAGTGATCCGGTCCCGGAGCAACTCGCGCGAACGGGGACGTCTCGCGATGAACTCCTCGTCCCTGACCGCCTGCCAGCGCCAGAGACCCTCGATCAAGCCCAAGATGACCGCCGGCGACGCGTCCGGGTCCCTGATGCTGTCCACGAAGTCATCGACGCTCTGGCGGCCGAACAACTCGGGCACTTCGGCCACCCGGCTCACGACCCCCGCGGCGTCAGAGACCTCCTGGGTGATGGCACTCAACAACGTCTCTGCGTCGCGGCCGTCCATGTCGTCCCAGAGTTGGTTTCGTACGCATGCAGCGAGCTTGATGCGTGCCGTCGCGTCCAGCGCCTCGGTCCACAGGCTCACGCCCGCAGCCTCTCGCTCGGCCATGTCGCGTCGAAGCTCCTGTTTCGGAAAGAGCACCCATGGCTGCTCGACCGGATCGGTCATGACTGACAAACAGCGTCGGCCACGACCCCGTGGAACTGCTCAGCCAGCGACGTCGCCAGCATGACCGCGGTCAACGACCGGCACGTCGAGAAAACACCGGGCTGGCCCGCAGCATGGACAGTTGCGTGCCTGGAGAAGCCACGAGGAGGCGGCCTCCCGCTCTCCGGCGACCATCGCACGAGTGCTCGGGCGACAGGCTGGAGGGCCAGCCAACAGCGCAGCCTGCCAATCGGCACACGGTCCAAGTACGCGCCGGTGAACTCCTTGGCTGACTGTGTTCGGAGCCTCAGCGCGACGCTCTCGATGACGCCCGCCGCGAGCGCCTGGGCAGCCGACGTGTACCCATCGGAGAACGCTTCGACTGCCTCGCTGCACAAGCCGACCAGTTCGCCGCCGAGATCGTCGAGCACGACGCGGCAGTCGTCCATGATCTCGTCGCTGCGTTCCACGAGTACTTGTCGACGCGCAGACGCATCGGGTGCCGCCAGAAGCTTCTGGACGATCTCCGCACGCGGAACCCCGCACACGGCGATGCCCTCGACTCGCGCTATCTCCGCCACCGCGTCGAGAGACGGCAGGCTGCGCAGATTCGGCGGGTAGCAGTCCTCCAGCCGCTTCCACAAGTCATTGGGCGAGCGCGTCGAAGCAACGATGGAGGCTTCTTCGACTGAGCGGCCGAACCTCGCGACAGGCGAGAGGTCGAGTCGCAGGCCCGACTGGAGCCTGTACACGCACGAATCTGCCGCTGCAGCGATGTCGTCCACGAACCCCTTGGACGTTGCGGCCATTCGGGTCAACCCCCGACTCGCAGCAATCCCCGCGTCGAGGCGCCCCGCTGCGCTGATCGACCTCGACCATGAGGCTCCGAGTTGTCCGCTCTCGGCGAGTCCGGAACTGAACGCTGCGACACGAGGAGTTTCACGAGCGAACGCCGTCACTGCCCGCGCCGTGTGATCCAATCCGAGGACAGCGCGAAGCGATAGCGCCTCAGCCATCCCGCGGTGGCCGTCACGACTGGACAAGCTATCAGCCATGCGGTCGAGTATGTCCCGACCCCACCAATGCGCCAACCCGGAACGACACATCTGTCATTTCGAGATCGTTGCGTCCGCGGCGCACAAGGCCCGCAGGCGCTGCTGCTGCTCCAGAACCAGCACGATCAGTGATCGCGCCACCGCATCGTATTCTGGCCACATTCTCGCAGACCATCGATAATGCGCGACTCTTCGCGAGCAAGTGTAGGGAATCCCCGAATGGCACCCTGAACCCGCGGATCAGGCGAAATACCTGTTGCGCCGCAAGGTCAACGCAATCGCCGGATCGCCTTTTCCCCGACAGCGTTTCGGCAGCGATCCCGACCGGCCAAGCAGTCGATGTGGCCCCTCCATGCTCGCAGACGAGTCAAACCGCAACGCATTTGGGACTCACGGCGCCCTGCCGGCCCCGAAGTCGGCCTGACCTGCACAAGTGCCGGCCCCGAACGAACCGCGTCGTGTCCGGGGCAGAACGCAAATGTGGACCACCCGCTCGTCCCGATGTGGAGCCTCAAGTGCGGCACTCGTGAAACAGCCGTGACCTGCGAGTCCGCCTGCTTGCGAGCCATCCGCAGACTTCCACCGCGGGCGATATTGACTCAGCCACAAGGTGCGCGCCAAGTAGGTTCAGCGGCCCGACCCGAAGGAACCCGCGCTATGTCCGATGACCACATGAAGACTGCTCTCAGCCTCGTTCATGACCGCCAAGCTCGAACGGCCAAGTTGAGCGAGGTGGTTGAGCGACACCCGAATCTGAGTCGCAAGGGGCTTGAAGAATCCGATGTCGGCATGGTCGACTGGGACCAAGAAGAGCTGCGGCGGACGTTGTTGTGGATAGCCGCTTGTGAACCTCATCCGCATACGGAAATCGGTCGTCACAGCTACTCCTACAAGCATCGGTGCAGAGGACGCGACCGGTGCTTACGTTGCCAACGGCTCGCTGATATGTGCAGCGTTGATGTGCGAACTTCTGGTCGTGCCGATCGCAGGATCGCTGAATGCGGACATCGGGTTGAAGTCCCCGGTGCTGACACCTGCCAGAGACCATCTCATGGCATGCCAAGCGGCGGATTGCGAAGGGGCGTGCTTGCTGCACAATCGCGTCGCATCGATTCGGGCGTACCGGCACCCGACTCTTCGAGAGTTGGTCGGGCGAGCCGGGTTCTATTGGGATGAGTTGTCGCCACGGGTGCAACGGGACCTCAAGGCCGAGCACGAAGCCGATCCGTACAGGGCAATCGAGGACGACGTGAGCGGTCTCTACTCTCGCCTGACTGAGATCGCTCCAGAGGCACACGAGGCATGGGCCTGGTGCGCCGATTGCGAAGAGCACCACTGCTGGCCGTGCGGTGAATCACCGATTGGCATGTTCGTCTTGCCATCGCTCGCCGCCTAGGTGCGACACACGCAACCCGACAACATCGACCGTCTCGACCGGCCGCGATGTCGCAATTGGAGCCGACACTCTCGATGAGCGCAGCGGAGCCGATTGACCCAGACACGCATTCTCAAGATACTGCTCTGACCAGCGGAAACGGGTTTCGAACCAGCGCCCTCGCGGTCGTGACCGGCGTGAGTCGCAAGGAGCGGCATCGATGTCGCTCTCGGGGCGATTGGAGCGGCGTGTGAGTTCGATTGCCTGGACGGCGGTGGTGGTCGGGGGATGGTTCGTGCTGAATCTGATCGGCACGCTCGTCAACCGAAGCGATGAACGGATCGGCAGGTTCGTTCGGATTGAGCAGTCAGGCGATGTCCCCACGCCGTCGGACCAACGCACAAGTCGTCTCCGGGGCGTCCGAGACACCAAGACCAGCGGCAAACTGACAGTCCACCACCCCGACTGGCTGCGACCCGCAGTGCGTGCTCTGAACAACATGCGAGCGCAAGCGCCGTACTTGGCTGCGACGATGGCGTTGGCGTGGTGGATCGAGCGGATGTGGTCCTAGGCGGGCGGTCGTCCTCGGCTTGCAGCAACTGGCGCGCAAACGCACTTCGCTAGCCCTCGAAGCCCCCAAGGACATGCAGCCAGTAGCGAGTGGCACCGTGAACCCGCAGGTCAGCCTGAGTGCCTGTTGCGCCACGAGGGACCGCAGCGAACCCTCCATCGGCTGCGTCCCGCCGCTCAGCACTACAGTCCGCGATGATCGCGACTACTAGGACGCTAGGCATGACGTCGAAACGCATCGATCCCTCGGACAACGAAGCCGCTACGGAATCTCCGTGCCCGAAGTGCGGATCGGTGATGGTGCGCCGGGTCGCGAAGCGAGGCGACAACGCGGGGAACGAGTTCTGGGGCTGCTCGACGTTTCCGAAGTGCCGCTCAATCGTGCAGATCGCAGAACCCGAACCAGAGGCTTCGCCGGACGCGGATGGAACCGATCCGGTGTGCCCGTTCAGCAGCCCGCCGCCCGATCCGCCCAAGGGACTGCTGAAGCGGGCCGTCTCCGCGATGGACGGCATCTGGCGTTTCAACCTCGAACTTGACGAGCCGGACGCGAACGACCGCTGGGACCGTGAGCACCGCCGCAAGGTGCTCAACTACCTGCACATCCGCGACGGCGAGCGCTGCGGTCTGTGTGGCGGCAAGATGAAGCTGAAAGGCGCACAAGTCGAGCACGTCGTGCCGAAACGGTTCGCGGTGTTCGAACTCACCGCCGAAGGCGAAGCCCGGCAGGGCACGTACTACACGAGCGTGCTGCACGGCATGGAGAACCTCCAAGTCGCACACCAGCGATGCAACAAGTTCAAGGGCAACAAGCCTGACATCCGCGAATGGCGGCACCCGAGCATGCCCCGACTCGTAGTCGCCAAAGCCCAAGACGACCGGGTGCTGATGCTGCCGCCGCAAGAAAGCGTGTAAGCGGCGAGTCGCCAGGTGCGCCAAGTGCACTGTCGATCTCATCACCGACCTCGTACCGGTCTGCCCGAACTGTCACGCCACGCTGCACCGCCATCCCGACAAGCCGTGCAGCGCGGAGGAACTGCGGCGGCTGATGGGGGAGGCGAAGCAGGCGTGACCGCATCACCGGTGACGGACCGGCGCGCTCTCATCGGGCTGTGCGGCGCGGTCCAGAATCTGTTTGTTCGCGTTCGCGAATCCTTCGGTTCGCGTTCCGGAACCAGTCCGATCGCGGTGCGGTTTGGGAGAAACCGCGAATTCGAGGACCGAGCTATTGTTTCTGTTCGGCGCTCTGACCTGCATGAACGGCTGTCAGAATCATTCCGCGCTCGTCCCTCTACAGGAAGAGTCACGCGGCTAGCGTCACGGCATGGACGAAGCCACCGACGACGCACTAGCGCACATCGCTTCACACCTGCGATCCATCGCAGACGAACTGGTCGGCGTCGAACTCGGAGCACAAAACGTGATCCCCGAAGCAATCGTGTGGGCCGCGGCGTACAGCGACGATCCTGCTACGAACTCCACGACACGAGCGAGTCGTGCGAAAGCGGCGGTGGAGCAGTGGCGTGAGTGGCAGGAAGCAGATTTTCAGGCACGCGAGGGCAGCTAAGCCGCGGCTAGCTGTAATGCCCCCACAGGTTGTTGACGCGGCTGGCGGGCCAGCGTCAGCAGTCGGTGCTCTGGTCGGCTTGGCGAGGTTCCGCCTTCCGGTATATCAGGCCTCGTCGCGGTGCTTGTCGCGTATAGCGTCGCAGATGATCTGCGGCATGAAGCGTCTCCACAGGGCACTGCTTTCACCGTGGCGGTGGAGGTGGCATGCACAGACCGATGCGTCGAGCGCATCGAGATCGGCCTGAATCTTGCAGGCGTCCTTGATCATCGTGTCGTGGACTCTGTTCTGTACGGATTCACGCAGCGCCCGAGTCTTGAGCGCCAGTTGGTTGTCGGCGTAGGCGTCGAGGCGTTGATGCCAATTGGCCTGCTGCTCGTGGGTGGCGTTGTCGAACGTTGCGATGCGGTCTTGTAGCGCGCGCCAGTGCGTGCCGCGGCCCTCGCAGAGTTCCAGCACGGCTCGTGTGGTGGGTTCTAGCGCTGGGGGTTCGCAGATCATCCACTGGCTGGCGAACAGGCCGAATATCCCCGCCATCGGCAACATCTGTAGGACGTCGTGTTCGATGCGCTCAGGCTCAATCTCTACCTGTGTTGGGGGCAGCCACATGGCGCCGTTGATCACCACACGCGGTGCCAGAGGCATCATGAACCGTGCGGCGACTGATTCGCGTGGACCCCAAATCTTGGTGTCGAATACAGGCACAGCGCCCAAGGTGATGGGCAAGTCGGATGGCAGCACCGTGAGCACGGCACCGCAGTCGTGGTAGTCGCGTGTGCTGTCCCAGCGTTCTTGGATCATGGCTTCGGCTTCGGCGCTGTTGGGCGTCTTGCGCGAGTCGGCGAATTGTTGTGCGAGCACGGCCAACGAGCGTGCGTGGTGGAGTCGGGCTAGGTCTATGAGCGGCGTGAGATTCTCTGGTTCGGACAGGAAGTCTCGTGCTGCCTCGTAGTCCGTCATTTGGGGGCCGAGCGAGTCCATCAGCCCATCGAGGGCGAGTTTTGCCGGGTTCTCGATGTCGTTGCCCCATGTGTCTTCCTGTTCTGGTGACGACAGGGAGCGCAGCAGGTGAAGTTTGTCGGCGGGCACGATTGCGCTGTCACGGTGGTACGTGCAAACCACCCCGACATCGCCGTTCTCGTCGGCCCATCGCTTGATCAGGAACTTGCTGATGTAGTGCTGACGCCGTGGTCTGGGCACCGCGTGAAGCTAGCCGTGCCATGCCGAAATCTTCGCTGTCACGAGATGCATGCTCCTTCGTCCGCGTCCGATGAGCCGCCGAACGCCCGGTGGCGCTGCGTTCCAACGCGGCGCAGGGAGAACGGAGAGTGGAGGCCGCGCGTCGTTCTGCACGACCTCGGTCTCGTCTGGGAGGACACCCCCGATCAACGAGCGCGCGGCACCGTCGAAATCGCGTGTGCAGGCGGGACGTCTTGCACCTACGGCTACTCCATGCCCGTTCTCATGCCCACATTTCGAGAATCCAGCGCACCGCGGGAATCAGCACGATGGCTACGCCTACAACGGTCATCGCTGCTACTGCGATCGTGAATTTCTTGATTGATTTCTGCAGTCTTACGTTCTCGCTTGCGCCGATCAGGGTGCCGATTTGCGTGGCGCGTTCTCGGGTGGCTAGTTCGAATTGCTGTAGCCAAGAAGCCTTGTCGTGGATGTCCTCATGCCGTCGGTCGGCCATTGAGACGGACTCTTCGCCTTTCCTTGGCTCGACGGGGATGAATGTGGGCACGCTGTCACGGAACAGCCGCCGGGCACCGGCATGCTCGGCGAGTTCAACTGCGACAGCAGTCACATCGGCCGCAGCGAGCATCTCGTTCTCGATGTCCTCCAGCACTGCCGCGGCTCGGTCCCGTGACTTGATTTTCTGCAATTGAGTGTTGCGTGCTTTGACTATTTGGGTCGTGCATTCGTCAATCAGCACAGTGATGGCCCAAGCCAAGACGACCTCTCCTGCCTCCAACTCGACGTCTTGGACGCGAGCGGACCTGCTCGATTCTGAATCCTCGCCCATCGCGGCTGTCAGTTCGTCTTCTCGGACCGCCATGGCAGCGTGATGCTGAGACCCGAAAATGGTCCCAAACCGCAGTCCAGCGGTGTCAGCGCTCTTCCACGCATACCAACCGATGTCGATTCCGAGCAGTCCCATGAAGTGGCCCATCGAACCTTCACGCTCAACTTGGGTCGGGAACGGCACAGCCTGACGTGTCGTGATGAGTTCACAGGTCGGCACTCTGCCGTTCTGCGTTCCCGACGAGAAGACTCCCGGAAACTGGTCCCCGAACCAGTCGGTTATGGCCGCTGCGTGTTCATCTCTCAGCCGCTTCAGATCATCCTTTTTCTGATTCGCCGGGTCATAGACGGTGTAGCCCAGACCCTTCGGAATCAGGCTTGATTCACGATCCTGTTGCAGTACTTCGTGAATGGACTTCGAGTGCTCGTCGGTGAGCACGAATCCCACTACCAGCGCTGTCAACGAAGCGCTTACCGAGTGCATCATGGCTTTGGCGTACCGAAACTGCTCTGGCATCGGCACTCTGTACTGAGCGCCGATGGCATAGATCATCTCCTCGGTCGGAGCGAAGGGGTCCAAGTTGAGCCATCCGCCGCTGAAACGCGAAGGGCGCAGACTGCGCAGCCAGTCAGCGGGATCGTGGCGCGACACGCCTTGCCACGGCATGTCACGAGCAAGCCGCTCGAATGAAGATACGAGGCCGTCGAAATGCGACGGCGTGTAGAACTCGACGCCCCAAACGCAATGGAGGTCGACACGCTCGCCTTCGGGTACTGAAGATGATTCGTTCCACTTCGGGTCGATGGCGCGCCAACGCTCCACTTCGGCTTCGTCCTCACTTAGGTGAGGCGCGGTCAGTGGCTCCTTGCGAATGACGAGCCTCTTGAGTCGTCCTTCACGAGTTGGAGTCTCGTCGCTCGTGCTCATCGGTGCTGTCAGTTCCGTCCGCAGGACTCAGCCCGACAAGCCGTCAGGGCGACAGCGACGCTACCCGCGCGACGAGAGCTGCCTACGGCAACGTCGAAGCAAGCCGCGGTGAGACCCGGCACCCTCCCGGCGAGGCGCATTCCCCCAATCTGGCTGGCAGATTCCCGCCTCAGCTACTGCCCCGTGCGATCCCAGCTTCGGCGAGAAGGCCTGTCGGCACGCATGCTTCCCGCCAGGTCGCGTAGTGGGTGCGCTTGCGCTGCCCGTAGCTGGCGGCGTGGGCGATGAATCCGTCTTCGGCGGCGAATCGGCTCGATGCATCCCCAGCAGCAAGACCACTCGGAGCGTAGGAACCGAACAACGAACAGGGGCTACGAAATCCCGGGTTCGCCTTGTCCCCGACAGCGTTTCGGCAGCCATCCCGACCGGCCAAGCAGCCGATCCGACCCCTCATAAGTCAGACCGAAACGCATTCGGGATTCGCGGCACCTAGCTGCCGTCGGCAATCTCTCGGGACTCGGCGGCGGCGGCGCTGAAGATGCCGATCGACATGAGCGAGCGCTCGGCCATCCGTCGAGCATCGTAGATCTCAGCTCGAGTGCCGTGCAGGCTGACGGAGGTCGGGTCGGATGCCACCGCCAGCTCGATCAGGTGGCACGCCAGCTTGAAATCGCCCTCGTCGACCAATTCCTGCGCCCGTGCTGCGATCACCTCAGCACCACCGCCGAGGCGCACCACTTCGCCGGCAAGCTCAGCCTTGGGCGACGGCTTGAGATACGCCGGGTCGAGATCCCACCAACCCCCGTACTGGCGCCAGATGTTGCGAATCACGAACTCGGGCTCGTCGTAGACGGGCCTCATCCAGGAGCGCTCCAGCCACTCCGCTGGCAGCGAAACGCTCTGGAGGATCTCGTCGAGGGACGCGCCCTCGTTCATAAGGTCGATCGTCTGGCTCACCAGCGTCTCCAGATGGACTGCGTGGATGCCGTGGCGTCGTTCAGGGGGCGCACCGACAAGGAACGCGTATCGCTGTCGGTCAGGAACCGGAACTTCGCGACGCTCTCAGGGCTGCAACGCGCCAACACCCAACTGCTGGGCGACATACCCGACGACGCTGACGAAGCGACCGTCGCCGAAGCACGCAACTACGCCATCGACTTCTGGAACCGAGTGACGCAGTTCGTGGAGCCATGGTCGGAGATCGCGGCTGGAACGATGACCTCAATCGAAGCACGCCAGGAATACCTGTCCTCATACACGCTGGTGCTGTGGGCGCTCGGACGCGTCGGCGCTGTGCTGAGAGAACAAGGCATGAGCCTCGACGCCCTTAGCGCCCTCGCCGACGTGGACTGGCGTAAGCGCAATCCCGAATGGGAGGGCATCTGCATCCTCGGCAACAGCATCATCACCAGAACGTCAACACGTGACGCCGCCGGCGAGCTTCTCAAGCACAAGCTCGGGCTTCGACCTGACGCTCCAGATGCAGTGCTTGAGAAGCTCTGAGCCGTCCTGCCCTTGTCGTTCCCCTTACGAGACACCGGTCCCGGCTGGTAGCGCGGACGGAAAGGAAATGGGGATTCTGTGTGGGCGCCGGGACAAGGAGGAATCCTCCGCACCGTCCACGAACCGGCGCACTCGCTCCGTAAGGGTGTCGCTACTGCGGAACGTGAATACGGCAACCGTTGCGGTCAAGCCAGTCGGCTGCGATCTCCAACAGCTTGCACTCGTACTGGCTCAAGTGTCGCGTCCGCTCGTTGCCGTGACGCTCGACAAGCTCCAGCAAGGCTTCCGGCAGCGTCAGCCCTCGGTAAGCCTCGTAGATCGCCACGCCGAGAACTTACCGGCAGCACTCGGTCACTTTCTCCCCGGTAGGTTCCATGCCGTCCGACCCGCTTGGCATCGCTGCCGCTGGGCCGAGCGCGGGCGTGCGACACCAAGTCGAGGCAATTCGACGAGTGCGACTGCGTACGGGCGTTGGTCTGATCTGCTGAAGTCGCCCTTTACGCGGCGCACCGGCTCCCTTCGGCAAGCAGCCAGATGGAATCCTCAACGCATGCATGGTGCAGGACAGCACCGCTGATGTCTTCATCGGCCTCAAGGAGTGCTGCCAATACGTCGTCCGCTGTGTCTCCGTGGGCGACGACCCGCAGGTGCACGATTCCGATCCACTGGTCCGGATACTGCTCCTTGAAGCGTTCGCGGTTGTCCTCCAGGTACCTCTGGTCGGCTTTGAACTGGCGTTCGCCTTCAAGCACGGCCTCCAGACCGCCGACAGATTCAACCATCTCGCGAATTCGGTCCTCGGAAACGACGGTGCTCACCTGATCTCACCTCCGAATCGACACAGCGGGCGAGCATGGCGTCAACCAACCCGCGAGCGTCGGAGCCATGCCTGATGCTGGCCTGTTCCTCGCCTCTCACAACACGAGCCTACTGAAGGCACCGCCCACACCTCTACCAGAGTCGGGAACACTCGGAAACGCAGCAGTAGCGCGATTTTGACCAGCCCTGCGCGTTAGCGAATCGCCGTCAGCATCCCGATTGCACGGCAGTCTTGTCACACCTCGGCGTACGGCACCTGATCACGCCGATCACCCCGCAACGACTCTGCGAAGCCATCGCCGCAGGAGCGCAGGATTAGCTGCTCTCGGCGATATGGCGTGACTCGGCGGCGGTTGCGCTGTAGATGCCGATCGACATCAGCGACGATTCGGCCGCCCGGCGAGCCTCGTAGATCTCCGAACGCACGCCGTGCAAGCTCGCGGACGTCGGGTCAGCGGCCACGGCCAGCTCGATGAGGTGACACGCCAGCTTCAGATTCCCGGCTTCGACCAGCTCCTGGGCCCGCGATGCGAACGCCTCGGCGCCGCCGCCGAGACGCACCACCTCGCCGGCAAGCTCAGCTTTCGGCGACGGCTTGAGATACGCCGGGTCCAGATCCCACCAACCCCCGTACTGGCGCCAGATGTTGCGGATCACGAACTCGGGCTCGTCGTAGACGGGCCTCATCCAAGGGCGTTCCAGCCACTCCGCTGGCAGCGAAACGCTCTGGAGGATCTCGTCCAGCGGTGCGCCCTCGTTCATGAGGTCGATCGTCTGGCTCACCAGCATCTCCAGCGACTCGGCCAGTGTCAGCAGCACCGTGCCGATTCGTTCACGGCCCCGCACCGGGAGGCCGTGCGCTGGGATCAGCAGCTCAGGCTCGAGGGCGTCCATGCGGCGCAGCGCCCGAGCCCACTCCAGCGGGTAGCGCTGCACCTTCTGGGGGTTGCCGGCGTTGGGAAAAACCCACGCCACGAGGTCGCCGGGGCAGATTGCCCGGTGCGAGGGCACCCACGCCCACGTGTGATCGTCGGTCTCGCCCTTGTCGTGGTGCAGCTCAAGGTCGAGCCCTCCCACCGACAGCGAGTCATGCGTGCGGTAGGTGCGCGTCGGCCACAACGCATTGGATGGCAGAAAGCTGTCGTCGTCGAATGCGATGCCCACCCCGCGCTGGCGCAGCCCGAGTCCGAACTGGCGCCGGTTGATGATGAGGTTGTAGCCGTTGGTGGCGTTGTAGCGCTCGAAGCGCGGAATCACGTTGTCGTGCCCGACAACATCAGGCAAAGGCTGGCGGCGCTCGGCCGCATCGGCAGCGAGCGCGCCGCTGCCGCCCACGTGATCGATGTGCCCATGGGTGTACAGCAGCGTGTTGATGCGATCCGCGGACCAGGCCCGCAGCGAGTCCACGACCGCCGCTCCGCTGAACGGCCCGCTGGCGTCCAGGCACACCAAGCCGTCGTCGGTGCCGAAGGCGACCATGTTGCTGAACGCCTCGATCAGCGCCACGTTGTCGTCGATCTCACTGAGTGCGTTGTCGACCCGCACGATCTGCTCGTCGGCCACGCCGGTGTCGATCAGCCGGCTCGACAGCTCGATGGGGTCGATGGTCTTCGATGTTGCCACGACATTTCCTTCGGGTTCGACGGCTTACGGTTCGACGGCTAACGGTTCGAGCGACGGTCTGCGCTTCGTTCTCGATGGCCGTTCGGTCTCGGCCACTGATGCGTCAGTCCTGGAGCAGGTATGCCGAGTGCAGCACCTCGGGTTGGTGGATCAATTCCGCAGCGCTGCCGTCGTAGCGGATGCGTCCGCCCTCCAGCACGTAGGCCTTTGTGGCCAACCCAAGCGCGACCTGTGCGAACTGCTCGATCAGCAGCACGGCCACACCGCTGTTGGCCACCTCGGCCAGCACTGGCGTGAGGCGCTTCACGACAATGGGCGCCAGTCCCAGCGAAAGCTCGTCGACCACGAGCACCTTGGGCCGAGACACCAGTGCCTGGGCCAGCACCACCATCTGCTGCTCGCCACCCGACAGCAATCGTCCGTAGCTCTCCCAGCGGCGATCCAACTCCGGAAAGAGCGACCTCGCGTACTCGACACCGTCGGCAGCAGCCTCAGCGTCGAGCGAGTACGTAGCGACTCGCATGTTGTCGGCCACAGTCAGATCGGTGAGCAGCCGGCGCCCCTCGGGCACGACGGACGCCCCGGCGTGGCGCACTCGTTCTGGCCGCCAGCTGGTGATATCGGTGCCTCCCAGCGTGACCTGGCCTGACCGCACACGGGCCAAGCCGGCGATGGCGGCTGCGAGGCTGGACTTGCCGGCGCCATTCGGCCCGAGCATCGTGGTGATCTCGCCTGGCGGCACCTCGAGTGAGACATCGTGGACGACCGGCCGACCGCCACGGTCGACGGTCAGATCGGCAAGCACCAAGTTTGATGTCGCAGCGCTCTGGGACGCTGTGCCATCAGACACGGTCATACCTCCTCGTCGCCGACGTAGGCGGCAATGACCTTCTCGTCGTGCAACACCTCGGCGGTCGGCCCGGCGGCGACCAGACGACCGAAGTCGAGCACGGCGGTCCAATCACAGCACGCCTGCACCAGCGACATGTCATGGTCCACCAAGATCACTGTGGCCCCCGTGCGCTCAGGCACGCTCCGAATGATCTGTGCGAGTTGTTCAGTTTCTTCTTCGGGCAACCCGGCGGCCGGCTCGTCGAGCAGCACGACTCGTGGTGCGCCCACGATGGCCCGTGCTACTTCAATGAACCGTCGATCACGCTGTGACAGCGTGCGGACGACGGCATCACGCACTTCGGTCAATCCGGTAAACGCCAGCACATCGTCGACAGCGTCTTGCCCTTCGGAGCGCGAGTCTTCAGCAGCGTGCTCGTGCACCGTTCGCACGTTCTCGTACACGGTCAGGCTCTCGATGGTCTGCACGGTTTGAAACGTGCGTCGAACTCCCCAGCGTGCGCGCCGGTAGTCGGTCATCGCGAGCAAATCGACGTCGTCGATCATCACTTGTCCAGCGGCAGGTGTGACGAAGCCCGACATCACGTTGAAAAGCGTCGTCTTGCCGGCGCCATTGGGGCCGATCAGCCCGCATGTGCCACCCGGAAACGTGAGCGTCACCTCGTCGAGCGAGCGGACGCCGCCGAACTGCACGCTGAGGCCGGTGATCTCGATCACTCGAGCAGGCCCTTGCGCTCCATCGACTTCGTCGTCTGGATGAGGTTGATCATGAGACCGATGCCGAAGATGGTCAGGGCGAAGTCGTTCCAGAACTGGTGGCCGATGACGTTCTGGGTCAAGAAGTCGAGCAAGATCTCGGCGAAGAAGGCAGCGAGCACCGCACCCCACAGCGAATTGATGCCGCCCATGAGCACGACCGCGATGAGCAGCAGCGCCGCCTGCCGGTTGAACTCGTTGACGCCGATCGAGTTCTGCACGTGGCCGGCGAACAATCCGCCCGCCACGCCGGCCATGAACGCTGCAAGGCCGAATGCGATCAGCTTGTAGCGGGTGATGTCGATGCCCGAAGCCAGCGCGGAGGGCTCGCTTTGACGCACCGACGCCCAGGCTCGTCCTGGCTTGGTTGCGAGGAAGGCCACTGCCAGCATGAAGACGATGAACGCCACCACCACGGCGAACCGGAAGTAGGCAACGTCGGTCTGGGCGAAGACCGGCCGCCGCACCGGCGTGATCGCAGTGAGCGACGCTGCGACGCCCCGAAATCCGCTGCCTCCGTTGGGCAGCTTCAGCTGGAACAGGATGATCTCAACCCCCACCGCCAGCATCAGCGTCACCAGCGCCAGGTACAGCCCGCTGACTCGCAGCGCGGGCAGGCCGATGAGCACGCCGATCACGGCGGCACCGACGCCGCCGACGATCATGAGCAACGGGTACGGGACGTCGGTCGCGAACGCCAGCCGGACCGTGATCCAAGTGCCGATGCCATAAGGCGCAACTTGGCCGAGTGACACCAGACCCACCCGGCCGTACAGCATTCCCACGCTGGCTGCCACCATCGAGAAGATCGCCATCTGGGTGAAGTTGTGGATCCACGTGGCGTCGAAGATCGACGGCATCGCGAACATGGCGAAGACAAACAGCGCGATGACGATTGCCGGCTGGAATGCCCGATTCGACTGCACGCGCCCGGTAGTGCGCGCCATGTGAGAAAGCACACGCCCGACGGCGCTCTCCATCACGACATCTCCCTGCCGGCCAGCACGACGGTGCGCCGACGCGAGATCCACAAGATCGCAACCACGGAGATCACCACAGGGGTGAGTCGGCGGTAGGTCGCCAGGAATTGCAGGTTTCCGTGGAACGGCGTCAGCACCGACTCCACCACCCCGATCAGGAGGCTGGCGCCGAAGGTGATCCACAGCGATCGCAGCTGGCCGACGATGGCGCCGGCCAATGCCGGGATCACGAACCAGGTGAGCGTGGCCTGGTCCATGCTCTTGAACAGCGACGGCAGCAGCAGGAACACGCAGCCGCACAGGATGCCCGCCCCGAACCATGCCATTGCCTCGACGCGACGAACCGGGACGCCCAACAGGCCCGACGTCTCGCGGTTGTTCGCGATGGCCCGCATCGCGGTGCCGGTTTCCGTGCGCTTCAGGTAGATCCCCACGACGATCACGACTGCGAGAGCGAACAGCAGTGCCAGCACCTGGGTGGTCGTCACGACCGTGCCGCCGACTCTGAACGTCGAATTGGGGAAGTGCATGGAGCGCGGCTTGGACGTGTCCCAGCGCTCTTTCATGATCCCCATCAGGAACAACGCAAGCGCCACCGTGCCAAGCGACTTGGCGAGCGCGTCACGCCGGTCGAGCAATGGCGCCAAGAACCATCCGTAGATCAGGAAGATCAGCGCGCAAACGGCCACGAGCGCCGGGTACAGCAGGATCGCGAATCCCGATGCCCGAGGCTCGGGCAGGATCAGCGAGCCGCCCATCAGCGACCACACGATGTGGACGCCCATCGAGCCGATGGCACCGAACGCCAGGTTCACCACACCGGTGGTGCGGTACAGGACGACGATGCTCGTCCCGGTCACCGCATACATCGCCCCGAATGCCAAGCCCTGAATGATGAAGGGCAGCAGTATCGAAGTACCGGGCATCCGAACCGATGTATGCGGTGTATTTCGGGTCGTGGAGAGGGTGGATCAGCCGCCGGAGCCCAAGCCGCCCGTCCAGTTGTTCGGCTCGTCCGCGGTGAGGCCGCCGGCCCGCTCTGCGTCACGCACGGCGATGAGGATCGGATCGACCTCGGCAATCTCGAAGCAGCCGCTGTCATCCACCATGCGGTCGACGCCGTTGGGCACCACGTTGTAGTCCCAGTTGTTGGGCACATTGCCAAGTGGCAGGCCGCCGAAGTACCACGGCTTGCACAGGTGGTCGGTCTCGAAGTTGGCGACCGCGCCGATCGCTGCGTTGACCGCTACCGGGTCGTCCAGGTCGGCCGGGTCCATTCCGAGCAGGGCGTGCGTGAGGATCTGTCCGGCAACGAAGCCCATCTGCTGGAAGCTGCCGAGCGTCGGGTCGGGGTTGAACTGGGCCGTCACCTGCCGGTACAGCTCCACGTCGTCGCGAGGATCGTCAAGCAGGCTGAACTCGGCGTTGACATTGATCTTGCCTTCCCAAGCGGGGCCGAGCGCAACCGCCACCGAGCTGTCGTTCAGCGGCGTGGACGAACCCCAAAGAACCCGGTCAATCAGACCCTGCTCCTCGGCGGCCTTGAGGATCTTCAGGCCTTCGGGCGGCGTGAAGTTGAGGATCACTCCGCCGCCGTCGCCGGCTCGGTTGACCAGATCGAGCACGATTGACGTGGCATCGGCAAGCGGCACCTCGTGCTGTACGTCTTCCCACTCGAGACCATGCTGTTGGACGTAGATGCCAGCGAGCGAGTTGTAGTAGTGCGAGGTGGGCGTGATGCCAGTTGTGGTCACGATCTTGCCGGTTGCGCCCTTGGCCACCACAGCCTGCGCCGCACCGAGTGCCGAGTAGGCGGGTCCCATGTTGGTCGCAGCAATGCTCGGCGAGCTGAAGCACTCCGCTGGCACACCAGAGACGATGACCTTGTAGCCCTGCTCCTCGTAGTAGCCGGCGTTGACCGGGCAGTCCAGGATCGAGAAGCCTCCAGCGAGGGCCACGACCCGGTCGGTTTCGACCAGCTTGCGAGCAGCAGCCGCAGCGTCCGCAGGATTCAAGTTGTCGTTCTCCCAGACCATCTCCAGCGGGCGACCGTGAATGCCGCCATTGGCGTTCACGCAATCAAAGAACGCCTTCATCATGAGCGGACCGGTCGAGAAGTCGATGCCGGGAACGGAAGTGGTCACGTTGCCGATGACGATCGGTTCACCGGTCGCTTGCTGACCGTTTCCGAGACCGCACGCGAGATGGTCGCCTTCGGCCATGTCGTCGTCGGCCATGTCGTCGCCGGCCATGTCGTCGCCGGCCATCGCCTCGGTCGTGGCGGCAGGTGCCTCCGTGTCGTCTGTGGCGCTGTCGTCATCGCTGGCGCAGGCTGCGGCTACGAGCACTATGGCAAATGCGATTGCTGTCAGTTTTCGAAGCATGGGTGCTTCCCCTCCGTGTGGTGCCCGGGGTCGCACCCGGACGGGAACTCAGGCCTCTCCAGAGGCGGCGTTCCCAGCAGGCGAGGTGTCGGACCTCGCCCAGCGCGGAGTATAAGTCGGTTTGAAGAACTGAGCGCAGTCGGCGAATGTGCCGCAATTGAGGCCGTTGCCCGAGGGAGCGGCACCACAATTGCAACCCGCGCACCCCGGCTATTGCGGCTTGTCGAGAAGTGCAGCGACTCGTTGCGTGGCGCTGCTTGGTTACATTGCTGGCGGCGCGAGACCGTTCAGCGCGCTGTACCTGGCGCCCGTTCGGGCCGAGCAAGGGAGAAACCATGGCTGACCAAGCACACCGCCCGGTGGAGCTCACCGACGACATGCGAATGAAGTTCAACGCAGTCTCTACCGCCACGCTGGCGGGCCAGATGCAGCGCCGGGGAATGCAGAACAGCTTCCTGAACGGTCTGCGGCCACTCAACGCGGGACAGCGGATGCTGGGCTATGCGCACACGCTGCGTTTCGTGCCTAAGCGTGAGGATTTCGAGCGCCGCATGCAGGGTCCCAACGCCCAGCGGCAGGCCGTGGAGTCGATCGAGCCCGAAGAGGTGCTCATCGTTGAGGCCCGTGGCGAGCCGCACGCCGGCACGATCGGCGACATCTTCTCGATGCGCGTGAAGCACCTCGGCGGCGCCGGCTTCATCACCGATGGTGCCCTGCGTGACACGCCTGCGGTGGCCGAGGTCGGCCTGCCCGTGTACCACCAGTCGTCCCACGCAGCGACGCTTGGCCGGCTGCACACGCCGCTCGATCACCAGGTGCCGATCGCGTGCGCCGGTGTCACGGTGTTTCCGGGCGACATCATCGTGGGTGACGGCGAAGGTGCCGTAGTGATCCCGGCACTTCTCGCCCCCGAGGTCGCCAACGACTCCTACGCCCAGGAGATCGAAGAGGAATGGGCGATCGAACGGGTCGCTGCGGGCGAGAGCTCGATCGGCGTGTTCCCGATCTCGAAGGATCGGCGCCCCGAGTTCGAGGAGTGGCTGGCCAAGCGCCAAGGCTGAGCTCGCCCGGCAGGGCCAGCAGCGACGAACGGGTTGGGCTGATCTAGCCGGCCGCTGATCTAGCCGGTCACTGCGGCGGCGCCCGCTTGGGCCACCTCGGTGTCCTCGTCAGCCGAGCCGCCAGACGCACCGATGGCACCCGCCAAGGTGCCGTCCACAAAGATGCCGACGCCGCCCCCGAACACGATGAGTCTCGGGGTGTGCGTGATGCCGTGTACCAACGCAGGCTCGTCCTTGATGAGATCCCACCATGCGCCGCTGGGCATGCCGCCGAATCCGGCGACCGTGAAGGCCTTGTTGAGAGCGATGCCAACCGACAGCCGGGGAGCGCCATCCATGCGGGCAGTTGCGATGGGATCACCCGCCGCGTCCGTGACGGCGATGCAGAAGCGCTTGCCCATGGCCTCGGCCGCCTCGAGCGCCGCATCGAGTGCCTTACGGGCGCCGACGAGGGTCAACGACTTCGAGTCAGTGGTGTCTGGCATGGCGAATTCCGGCCTCCGTTGTGGGATGGGCGCCGAGATTACGCTTCGGAGCGCACCGATACTGCCGAGCACCACGTCGTGCGACGGATGGATGACGAATGGTTGCGGTGGCCGCCGGGAAGGAATGTGAGCAATGGACGTCGGGATCATCATCGGAGAGGCCACGCCACTGGGATGGGAGCGGTGGCGGCACATCTGTCGGCTCATCGAGCGGCTGGAATTCCATTCGCTGTTCCGGTCGGACCACTACTTCAACGGCAAGCAGAAGGACGCCATCGACGTCTACCTGTCGTTCGCCATGGCTGCCACCGAAACCGAGCGGATCCGATTCGGCCCTCTCGTCACCCCGGTCACATTCCGTGAGCCCGTCAACGTCGGCCGCATGGCCCAGCAGCTCGACTCGCTCTCAGGTGGCCGCTTCGTCATGGGCCTCGGCGCGGGCTGGTACCCCGATGAGCATGAGATCTACGGAATCGACTTCCCGCCTGGACCTGAGCGCTACGACCGGCTCGAAGAGGCGATCGCGCTCATGACCGAGCTGTGGTACTCCGATTCGGGCACGTTCGAGGGCACCCACTATCGGATCAGCGGCACGAACTCGAAGCCTCACCCGCCCGCTGGACGACCGCCGATTCTCATCGGGGGCACCGGCCCGCGGCGCACGCTGCGCATCGCCGCCGAGCATGCACACGAGTGGAATGCCACCCCGCTCGACCTCGACGACTACCGGGCCGCCAACGAGGCCCTGGCGAGGCACTGCGAGGACTTCGGTCGTGACCCCGCGGACATTCGCCGTTCGATGCTCATCTTCGCCACCATCGGCCCCGACGAACACCAAGAAGGCATGGCCTTGCAGCGCTTCTTGGACATGATGGCCCCCGAGGGCTCGGGCATCAGCCTCGAGGACGCCATTGCGGCTGGCCACGGCCCGTGGCGCGGCTCGGTGGGCCAGCTCGTCGACCATGTGGGGCAGTTGCGAGATGTCGGCCTCGACGAGGTGGTGTTCGAGCACTTCTGTCATGAGGACGACACGATCCCGGAGTGGATCGCCGCCGAGGTCAAGCCTCGACTCGAGGCGCTCTGAGCGCAGTCAGCTTTCTCCGTTCACGGCGAGTGGGGCTAGGCTCGGCGCAAGGAAGCTGCGGTCGGACCTAGGCACTGGTCGCATGTCCAGGGGGTAGCCCATGAGCGAAACCATCAACAAACGCAGCACTGCGGTCACGCCTCGGGGCGTGAACCACCTCGTGCTCAACGTCCGCAACATGGAGGAGTCGCATCACTTCTGGTGCGACCTGCTGGGCTTCAAGCAGGTCGGGGCGCTGGATCCCGACAAATACGACGTTCCCCCCGTGAAGATGCAGTTCTACAGCGGCGTTGTCGACGACGTGAATCACCATGACGTGGCCCTGGTCGAGCTTGCGAACCTTCCGGCGCCGCCCGAGAAGTGGGACATGTTCGACAGCGCGTGCGCGGTGAACCACATCGCCATCTCCTATCCCGACCGGGAGTCCTGGTTGGAGCAGGTGCAGTTCCTCAAGGAGAACGACGTCTCGATGAACCTGCGGGTCGACCATGGCATGACCCACAGCGTCTACATCAACGATCCCAACGGATACGGCGTCGAGGTCCTCTACGAGTTGCCAGCCGAGGTGTGGGAACACGACATCAATGGCGCTCTCAACTACGCCAAGATGCTGCCTGAAGAAGACCTGCTGGTCGACACCACCGACTACGAGACGAACTTCAGCAACGCCTGAGCCTGCTGCGCGCATGCGAGCGATACAGGTAACGGAACCCGGCGGGCCCGAAGCTCTCGTCTGGACCGAGGTGGACGACCCGGTCGCCGACGCAGGGACGGTCGTCGTCGAGCTTGAGGCTTCGGGCGTCAACTACATCGACACCTACCACCGCAGCGGTCTGTACCCCATGCCGTTGCCGTTCATCTCGGGCGTGGAGGGCGCGGGCGTCGTCGCCGAGGTGGGCGACGAGGTCGAAAGCCTCGCGGTTGGCGATCGGGTGGCTTGGACGTCCCACACGGGTTCATACGCGCAGAAGGCGCGGGTGCCGGCCGGCGTGGCAATCGTGCTGCCCGAGGGCATCAGCACCGAGTTGGGCGCGGCGACCATGTTGCAGGGCATGACCGCCCACTTTCTGGCCTGCGCCACGTTCCCGTTGGAGCCCGGGCATCGCTGCCTCATCCACGCCGGCGCTGGTGGCGTCGGGCTGCTGCTCATCCAGATCGCCAAGCTCCGCGGCGCCGAGGTCTTCACGACCGTCAGCACGCCCGAGAAGGCTGAATTGGCGGCGGGCGCCGGTGCCGATCACGTCATCAACTACCGCGACGAGGACTTCGGCGACGCCGTGGAGCGCATCGCCGGCCCCCGGCCGCTCGACGTCGTCTTCGACGGGGTGGGCGCTGACACATTCGAGCGGGGCCTGGAGATCCTGCGGCCGCGGGGGATGATGGCCACCTTCGGCAATGCTTCGGGACCGGTGCCGCCGCTGGCACCGCTGCGGCTGTCCACCGGAGGGTCGCTGTTCCTCACCCGGCCGACGCTTGCTCACCACACGCTCACCCGCAACGAGCTCGAGGGACGGGCGGGTGACCTGTTCGGATGGATCGCCGAGGGCCGCCTCGACGTGCGTATCGGCGCACGCTTCGCGATGGCCGATGCGCGCAGCGCCCACGAAGCCCTGCAAGGCCGGGCCACCACCGGGAAGGTACTGCTCATCCCCTAAAATGAATGAACTCAGTATTGTGTCGAGGCAAATCGCCATGTCACGCCCTGCGTTATGGTCAGGGACCGCATCCCGGGAGACTGGACAGGGGGAGTCATGAGCCAAACAGTCGAGACATGGTCGCCGATGACCGGCGACGAGTACGTCGAGAGCCTGCGCGACGGGCGCACGGTGTACTTCCACGGCGAGAAGGTGCGTGACGTCACGACGCACCCAGCGTTCCGCAACAGCGTGCGTTCGATCGCTCGCCTGTACGACGCACTGCACGATCCTGACCAGCAGGACGTGCTGATGTGCGAGACGGACACCGGCTCCGGCGGCAAGACGCACAAGTTCTTCCGAGTGCCCCACAGCGCAGACGACCTTGTGGGCGCCCGGGACGCCATTGCGGGCTGGCAGCGCCTGACCTACGGATGGATGGGCCGCAGCCCCGACTACAAGGCCTCGTTCCTGGGCACGCTCGGAGCGTTCCCTGAGTTCTACGGCGACTACTACGACAATGCCCAGTACTGGTACAAGCGCTCCCAAGAAGAGGTGTCGTACTGGAACCACGCCATCGTCCATCCACCGGTGGACCGCCACCTTGGCGCCGATGAGGCCGGCGAGGTGTGCATGCATGTCGAGCGGGAGACTGACAACGGCCTGATCGTGTCGGGCGCCAAGGTGGTTGCTACCGGTTCGGCGCTGACGCACTACAACTTCATCGCCCACTTCGGCCCGGTCCCGATCCAGAAGCCCGAGTACGCCATCGTCTGCACGACGCCGATGGACTGCGAAGGCGTGAAGCTCATCTGCCGCAACTCCTACGAGCTGCAGGCCGCAGCGACCGGCAGCGTGTTCGATTACCCGCTTTCGAGCCGGCTCGACGAGAACGACTCGATCCTGGTGTTCGACAAGGTGCTCATCCCCTGGGAGAACGTGTTCCTGTACGGCGATCTCGAGACCGCCAACAACTTCTTTCCCGCGTCAGGCTTCATCCCCCGCTTCACGTTCCACGGCCTCGCTCGGTTGTGCGTGAAGCTCGACTTCATTGCGGGTCTGCTGTCGAAGGCGCTTCGGGCCACCGGCACCCGCGACTTCCGGGGGGTGCAGGCAAACCTGGGCGAGGTGATCGCCATCCGCAACCTGATGTGGGGGCTGAGCGATGCCATGTGCAAGAGCCCCGATCCGTGGGAGAACGGCGCGGTGCAGCCATCGCTGATCTACGGCATGGCCTACCGGACCTTCACGCCCTACTTCTATCCGCGGGTCAAAGAGATCATCCAGTCAGTGGTGGCCTCTGGCTTGATCTACGTGAACTCCAACGCGGCGGACTTCAAGTCCGACGAGATCCGGCCGTATCTCGAGAAGTACGTGCGGGGGTCCAACGGCATTCCGGCACTGGACCGGATGAAGATCATGAAGCTGCTCTGGGACGCCACTGCCAGCGAATTCGGCGGCCGCCACGAGTTGTACGAGCGGAACTACGCAGGAAACAGCGAACAGATCAGGTTCGAGAACCTGGCGGTGGCCGACTTTGAGATCCCAGGGATGGGCTCCATGACCCAGATGCTCGAAGGCTTCGCCGAGCAGTGCATGGCCGAGTACGACCTCGACGGCTGGACGATCCCCGGCTTCTTCAATCCCGATGACGTGTCGATCGTCGGGCGCGATCTGGGCTGAGCGCCCCCCAATACGGCCAGCGCGGTCCGGGCGGCCCGGATCGGGCAGGCGGACGCAGAGTCGAACGCGGAGTAGATTTTTCTGAGCGCCCGCGCACGCACATAGAGGAGCCCGACGTGAAGTCCATCTTCTTCCACCTGATGCCCTACCCCGAGCTCCCGCCGGACTTCCCCGAAAAGCACCGTTCGGTGTGGGTGGACATCGATCCGGCCCTGTACGACCCAGAGGTCGGTCACCGGACGTATAACGCCTATCTGGATCAGCTCGAATTCGCTGCCAAGTGCGGTTTCGACGCCGTCGGCATCAACGAGCACCACTCGAACGGGTACGGCCTGATGCCCAGCCCGAACATCATCGCGGCGGCGCTGTCGCGCAGCTGCGGTGACACCAACATCGTGGTGCTGGGTGACTCGGTGGCGCTCTACAACCCGCCGCTGCGAGTGGCCGAAGAGATCGCCATGCTCGACGCCATCACCGGCGGGCGCATGATTGCCGGGTTCCCGGTGGGCTCGCCGATGGACACCATCTACGCCTACGGCCAGAACCCAGCGACATTGCGAGAGCGCTACCACGAGGGTGTCGACCTGATCCGCCGGGCGTGGACCGCAGACGAGGTCTTCAGCTTCAACGGCAACTACAACAAGCTGCGCTACGTGAACGTGTGGCCCCGCCCGGTGCAGAAGCCGCACCCGCCGATCTGGATCCCCGGCGGGGGCTCGGTGGACACTTGGGACTGGTGCGCCGCGGAAGATCTCGTGTACTGCTACCTGAGCTACTTCGGCTACAAGGCCGGTCTGCGCACCATGCAAGGCTTTTGGAAGAAGGTCCAGGACATGGGCAAGGAGACCAACCCGTTCCAGGGAGGATTCGCCCAATTCGTGGCCGTGGCCGACACCGAGGCCGAGGCTTGGGACTTGTACCGCGAGCCGGCCGAGTACTTCTTCAACACCTGCCTGCATGTGTACGCAGGGTTCGCGGACCCGCCCGGCTACAAGACGCCCAACACGGTGCGCGCGGGCGTCGAGGGCATGGTGGAGCGGGCCGCACGCGAGGCCACGGCCCGTCGTGAGGCCAATGCCGCTGATGCTGCCAAGGCGGGCGCAGCCCGATCTGGAAATGCATCGGCGTCGTACGGCTCGAAGAAGCTGACCTTTGAGGCGATGGTCTCCAAGGGCTACATCATCTTGGGCAACCCCACCCAGGTCACCGAGCAGGTCCACGAGCTGGCCACCACGATGAACGTCGGCCACCTGATGGTGTTCAGCCACTTCGGGAACATGGATCCCGAGCTGGCCAAGATGAACACCGAGATGTACGCCACCAAGGTCATGCCCGAGGTGTCGGGCCTGTTTGAAGACGAGTACGAAGACCGCTGGTGGCCCGAGCCGGCACAGCAGCTCAGCCTGTCATCGAGCTCGGCAAGGTGAGCGCCGGAAGCAGCGCTGCGCTGACTGGGCACTTCGCACCGTCCACGCTGTCGTACCGCGACGGCCACATAGGTCTCGTCAAGGTTGGCGAAGGCCCCACGATCGGCTACCTCCACGGGATGCTCGGCAATCCGGGTGTGCATCCGGTGCTCAATGAGCTGGCGGCGACCGGCCATCGGGTGCTGGCCCCGAGCCTGCCGGGCTTCACCGGATCCAGCCAAGCTGGCGGCCTGCGCAACCTGCACGATTGGGTCGTGGCCGCGAGCGAGATCATCGACATTGCGGGCATCACTGGCGCTCCGCTTGTCGCATCAAGCGTCGGCGCGATGATGGCGCTGGAAGTGGCAGCCGTGCGTCCCGAGGCCTTCGGACCGATGGTGCTTGTCGCGCCGTTCGGCCTGTGGGACGACGACGATCCTGTCGCCGACCCTTTCGGCACGACGCTCAGCGTGCAGCGCGCGATGCTCACCGAGGACACGACAGTCTCGGCTGCCTTCTTCGACGACCCGTCCGATCTGCCTGCGGACATGGTGGTCGAGCACGGTGTTCACCGGTACCTGACCCGAACCTCCGCCGCTCAGCTGATCTGGCCGCTGCCCGAATGGGGCCTCGCCGCACGCCTTCACCGCGTGAGCAACCCCGTGACGCTCGTGCACGGTGCGAAGGACCGCATCATCCCGTCGTCGTACCTGGCTCGCTGGTCCGCGGCGCTGCCGAACGTGGTCGCCACGCACCTCGTCGACGATGCCGGTCACCAAGCCGACTTCGATCAGCCAGCGCAGATCGCTCAGATCGCAGCGGCCGCCTTCGCCTGATCTGGCGTGCCGGGCTGCACCCCGGTCCTCGACCGGCTATTGCCTATTGGGGGCTGCCTGTTCAGATCGAGCGGTGACGGATCGCTCGTTGTGCTTCGCGGTCGGTCTCGCGCTTGCGGATGGCCTGGCGCTTGTCGTACAGACGGCGGCCCCGTGCCAGCGCCAGTTCGAGCTTGGCTCGACCCTCGGTGAAGTAGATCGACAGCGGGATGAGTTGCAGCCGGTCCTGCTCGGTGCGGGCCCGAAGCCGGTTGATCTCAGCGCGGTGCATCAACAGCTTGCGAGACCTGTCCACGACGTGGCCCATGGCCGCCGAGGCGTGTCCCCACGGTGCGATGTGCATACCCATCAGCCACATCTCGTCGTTGCGGACCCGGGCGTAGGCATCACCCATCTGGGCGCCGCCGTCACGCAGCGATTTCACCTCCGTGCCCGCCAGCACGATGCCGCACTCGAACGTGTCCAGAACTTCGTAGTTGCGACGCGCGCGTCGGTTCGACGCCACCACCACACGATCGTCGGGATGGTCAGTCCCTCGGTTGCCGGACACCTTCGCGAGGGTACGGCAGCTATCGCCCGTACAATCTTGAGCGATCCGGTCGGGAATTGCCCCACCGTTCGCACCGGTCCGCCGCTCTACGGGAGACTCGATGGCCGTCACCGTCCGCTTGCCCACCGTCCTGCGCCCCCATGCCAACGGGCAATCCCGGGTTGACGCCGAAGGCGGCACCGTGGCCGAGGCCGTGGCATCGCTCGTCGGCCGCTTTCCCGGCATTGCGCCGAACCTGCTCGCAGAAGACGGCAGCCTGCATCGCTTTGTGAACGTGTACGTCAACGACGAGGACGTGCGCTATCTCCAGCAGATGGACACCGCGGTGGCCGACGGCGACGAGCTGTCGATCCTGCCGGCTGTCGCCGGCGGCTGATCCGGTCCCCGGCTCGATATCGAGCCGCTCCACCCGCGTTCGCGCCATGGCCGTCTACCGCTCGATTGACGAGCTGATCGGCGGCACGCCCACACTCGACGTCAGCGGGCTCAGCCCCAATCCCTCGGTAAAGCTGTATGCGAAGCTCGAAGGGCACAACCCGACCGGCTCGGTCAAGGACCGTGTCGCGCTGGCGATGATCGAGCGTGCCGAAGCCGACGGCACGCTGCAACCCCGCAGCACGATCATCGAGCCGTCGTCTGGCAACACCGGCATTGCGCTGGCCATGATCGGGCGACGGCGCGGGTACCGGGTGAAGATCGTCCTGCCTGGAAACGTCACTGACGAGCGCCGCCAGATGCTGGATGTCTACGGCGCCCAGATCATCGCGAGCCCCGCCGAGCAGGGTTCGAACGGCGCTGTCCGCCTGGCGCTCGAGCTGGCCGAGGCGAACCCTGAATGGACCATGCTGTACCAATACGGGAACGAGGCCAACCCCGAAGTCCACTACCGCACCACGGGGCCCGAGATCGCAGCCGATGTGCCCGACATCACCCATTTCGTGGCCGGCTTGGGAACCAGCGGGACGCTCCTCGGCGTCGGCCGCTACCTCAAGGAGCACCTCGACGGCGTCGAGGTGTGGGCAGTCGAGCCGCCCGCGGGAGAGCAGGTTGAGGGCCTGCGCAGTCTCGACGACGGGTACGTGCCGCCGATCTTCGAAAACTGGGGCGGCGCCGAGCTGCTCGACCGCAAGATGATCGTCCGCCCTCGTGAGTCCATCGAAGCGACGCGCATGCTCGCTCATGAGGGCGTCTTCTCGGGCATCTCCGGCGGCGCGGCGCTGGCGGGCGCCCGCAAGGCCGCCACCCGCATCGATGCTGGCGTCATCGTGTTTGTGGTGAGCGACCACGGATGGAAATATCTCTCGCTCGGCGCTTGGACCCACGACCTCGACGTAGCCGTCGAGCACGCCGAGCAAGTGATCTATTTCTAGGTTCTCGCTCTAGGTTTGCGGGATGGAAGGGTGCAGATTGCCCGTCGCCGTGATCCTCGCGGGCGCGCTGGCAGTGGCGATCTGCGCCTGTGCCTCTCCGCCGATACGGGTCGAGCCCATCGCACCGACGACCATCGGCCTGTCACAGCAGGTCACCCAGACGACGCTGCTGCCAGACCGAGTGTCCACCGAGCCGCCGACAGCCTCGCTGATGACGATTGCTCCCGGCGGCGCAGGCACAGACGACGATGCCGCGGCCAGCGAGAACCCGTCTGGGGCCTCAGCGACCACTGCACCTGTCCGTCTCGGGAGTGCCGCCGTTCCGCACCCTGAAGGTGTCGTCCTCGACGGTGAAGGCCTCGGGATCGTGACGTTCGGGATGAATGTGACCGCGGCGCTGCGCAGGCTGACTGATGCGCTGGGACGACCGATCGTTGACAGTGGATGGACCGATGCATTCGGGATCTACGGCGCTTGTCCCGGCAGCCGGCTGCGGGGTGTCGAGTGGCCTGGAGTGCTGGTGCTGTTCGGCAATGCCGAAGACGGCTACCAGTACCGCGACGCTGATGACGAGCACTTCATGGCGTGGCGCCTCGGCTGGATCGGTCCCGACCCCTATCTGCTGCGGACATCTGGGGACATCGGGGTCGGCAGCACCCGCGGCGAAGTCGCCGAGGCGTACCCGGCGGCAACCTTCGGGCCCGCCGCCGCTGGAGTCCCCGCGTCGGTTGTTATCGGGGCCGACCGGGGAGAGCTGCGAGGCGTCTTCCACGAGTCGGGCACGCTGCGAACACTCGAAGCCGGCGTCGCCTGCGACACGGGCTGACGTCGCGCGGCCGCTCGTCGGCCAGTAGCGGGCCTGGGGCGACGTCGCGGTGAGTCGAACGGTCCGCGTGCGTAGTATCGACACCCGTGAACGGGCTCTCAGTGACAGTGCTCGGCTGCTCGGGGAGCTACGCAGCGCCGGGTGAATCGTGCAGCGGCTACCTCGTGCGCAGTGCGACGACCGCGTTGTGGGTGGACTGCGGGCCGGGAACGTTCGCCAACTTGCAGCACTACGTCGAGCTGAAAGAAGTCGACGCGCTGATCGTGAGCCACCATCATCCGGACCACTGTGCCGAGCTGCCTGTCGTGTACAACGCGGCGAAGTACTACATGGGCATCCAGAGCATGCGGGTGCTTGCCACGCAGGGCGTGCGGGAAGTCACCGATGTCCACGGCGACAGCTCGGACCTGTTCGGCTGGGAGACCATTTCGGACACCTCGTGCGCGAATGTGGGCGACATCGACGTGCTGTTCTCGCGCACCGACCATCCGGTCGAGACCATGGCGATGCGCTTCGATTCCGGCGGAAAGTCGATCGTGTACACCTCCGACACGGGCCGCGGCTGGGCGCTGTCAGCCCTCAGCCGGGATGCCGGACGACCGGAACCGGATCTCGTCGTGGGTGAGGGCACGCTCCTGGCGGCAACCGACGACCCCGCCATCCCCCATCTCAGTGCGGCGTGGCTCGCTGCCGATGCGAACGATGTGGGGGCGCGCCGACTGGTGGTGACGCATGTGCCGCCGGGTTCCAAGCCCGAGGATCATCTCGCCGAGGCCGGCGACGTGTTCAGCGGCGAGGTCGCAGTGGCGCGAACTGGCGCCACCTTCTGGGCCTGACTACCGGGCCCGACCATTGGGCCAGAACAGGGGATCGACGACATGACACGCGCCGACGGACGTGCCGTTGACCAGTTGCGTCCCATCAGTTTCGAGCGCGACTTCACCGATCAGACGCCCGGCTCGGTGCTCGTGAGCTTTGGTCGCACCAGGGTGCTGTGCACAGTGTCGATCGACGACGACGTCCCGCGCTGGATGCGGGGCCGCGGGACCGGCTGGGTCACCGCCGAGTACGCGATGCTGCCAGGCTCCAGCGGCGAGCGCGTGGGCCGCGAGGCCAAGCGCGGCAAGCAGAAGGGCCGCACGCTCGAGATCGAGCGCCTGATCGGGCGGGCGCTTCGGGCGGTGTGCGACATGGCAGCCCTCGGCGAACGCGAGGTCACCGTGGACTGCGATGTGCTGCAGGCCGACGGCGGCACCCGCACGGCCTCGATCTGCGGCGGCTACGTGGCACTGCATGACGCATGCGCCCGGCTGTTGAGCAGCGGCGCGATCGAGCGGCACCCGCTCACGGACGAATGCGCAGCCATCTCAGTGGGCATCGTGGACGGCGAGGCACGCTTAGACCTGCCCTACGAAGAGGATTCTCGGGCCGAGGTGGACATGAACGTGGTGATGACCGGCCAGGGCCGCTTCGTGGAAGTGCAGGGAACCGCCGAAGGTGACCCGTTCGACGACGCCCAGCTCTCAGAGATGCTGGCATTTGCGCGCTCGGGCATTGCCGACATCGTCACCTTGCAGCGATCAGCGCTCGCCACGCCCCCGGCCTGATCGCATTCGGCTCGATCGCATGCGCTTGGTGATGGCCTCGGCCAATCCCCACAAGACAGTCGAGATCGCCGAGGTTCTGGTGGAGGCGATGCCCGATGTCGAGCTGGTGGCGCGCCCCAGTGATCTCGGCGACGTTGCCGAGGATGGCTCGACGCTTGCGGAGAACGCGCTGATCAAGGCTCGGTTCGTCTGCAGCGTGGCCGGAGAGCCTGCGATCGCCGATGACACCGGACTCGAGGTGGATGCCCTCGGAGGCGCACCTGGCGTGCACAGTGCGCGCTATGCGGGGCCGCAGGCCGACGCCGGGGCCAACCTCGCCAAGCTCATGGCAGCGCTGCGTGACGTGCCCGACCCGTTGCGGACCGCCCGGTTCCGCACCGTGGTCGCCGTGGTGTTCCCCGACGGGAACGAGGTGCTCGCGAACGGCGTGGTCGAGGGCCACATCGCCCTCACAGCCCGCGGCGACGGGGGCTTCGGCTACGACCCTGTCTTCGTGCCCGACGAGGCGGCTTCGCTGACGTTCGCTCAGATGCCGGCCACTGACAAGAATCGGATCAGCCATCGAGGCCGCGCCCTGCGAGCGCTTGCGGAACGGCTGTGATCGGCAGGGTCCGGCCGCTGGTCGCGTCGGTAGCCTGCGGCTCATGACGCAACTCGCAGGGATCGATCACTCGATGCACGCCAGCACTGCACCGATGCCGAGCGGTTACGACGCCGGCGCCACATCGGGCTGGGCGCAGATCTCGAATCGCCTGCTCGACGACCGGATCGTGTTCGTCGGCGACGAGGTCGACGACCATCTCGCCAACGTGGTTTGTGCGCAGATGCTGTACCTCGAAGGTCAGGAACGCGGGCGCGACATCTCGCTGTACATCAACAGCCCGGGTGGGTCGGTCACAGCTGGCATGGCCATCTACGACACCATGCAGTTCGTCCAGTGCGATGTGGCGACGGTGTGCTTGGGCCTGGGAGCCTCGATGGGTCAGTTCCTGCTCACTGCGGGAGCCCCCGGCAAGCGCTATTGCCTGCCGCACGCCCGGGTCATGATGCACCAGCCTTCCGGCGGAGTACGGGGTCAGGCATCCGACATCGCAATCCAGGCCGAGCAAATGGGATACATCAAGCGCCTCATGGCCGAACGCATCGCACACCACAGCGGCCAAGATGTCGTCCAGGTTCTGGAGGACTCAGAGCGCGACCGCTGGTTCACCGCCGAAGAGGCCAAGGCCTACGGCCTGTGCGATCACGTCATCGTCAAGCGCGGCGAGATGATCTGAGCCAGCTCTGCTGGGACCATCGAAACTCAAACAGAGGAGATCAGCCCGGCGCTGCTGTGCAATTGCGGGTCACGTAGTCGCTGACTCGCTGCGCGGCCGCGTCCTGGTGCTCGAGAAACGGGTCCTGTGCTGCGATGAGCGCTGCGGCGCGGTCGAACGCTTCTCGAGATGACGTCTCGGCAACGGCGTCGGACAGCGCCTCGGTCAGCGCCGCCAACAGTTCTACGTCTGCGGAGATCTCGGGCGGAGCGGCCGCTGCGGCATCGGCAAACTGGCGGGCCGTGCGATCCATTGCACCGCGTGCCTCGACGTCGTCAGAGGGGTTGACGTCGAAGCTGAGCTGATCGACTCGTAGCAGGTGGGAGAACTCTGCGCAGAACTTCTCGACGGGATCCTCATCACCGCGGTTCATCCAGACAAGCCACACTGCACCGAGGGCCGCGAGCACCGCGACGGCCCAGACGAACCGCCGCCTTCGAGCCGCCATGTCACGCCTTCGGGTGAGGCGAGGCGGTCGCCGTAGCGGTTCGTTGGCCGACGTTCGCTGTACGCCGGACGGCCCGAGTCGTCACGAATTGAAGGTCTGCGAGGCTGCGGCGGCGGCCGCGGCCTCGGCCCGGCACCTCAGGTCGGCCACACCGTGGGCGAGGCCTTCGTCGTACCGGAAGAGCGCGCTGCCCGACACCAGGACGTTGGCGCCTGCAGCCGCAGCGCCCTCGATCGTGTCCGCCGAGATGCCGCCGTCGACCTCGATGTCGACGCCGTTGCCCCCAGCGCCCTCGGATCCGCTCGCGTCGATGAGCTGGCGCAGCGCGTTGATCTTGGGCTCCATCGTCGAGATGTACGCCTGACCGCCGAAGCCGGGATTGACGGTCATGACGAGCACCATGTCGACGAGGTCCAGCACGTGGGCGACCGCTTCTACCGACGTCGAGGGGTTGATGGCGACCGCGGGCCGTGCACCGAGCTCCTGGACACGGCTGAGCGTGCGGTGCAGGTGCGTCACCGACTCGGCGTGCACGATCAGCATCTCGCATCCCGCGTCGACGTAGGCACCCAGCATGGGGTCGGGATTGACGACCATCAGGTGCGCTTCGAACATCACGTTCGCGTGTGATCGGCATGCCGCGATCACGTCCGGGCCGAAGGTCAGGTTCGGCACGAATACACCATCCATGACGTCCCACTGAATGCGATCCACGCCGGCCTCTTCGAGCGCAGCGCATTCGTCGCCGAGGCGCGCGAAATTGGCAGGAAGCACGGACGGAACGATCTGGATGGGCCGGTCGGGTGCGTTCACCCGCCCAGTGTTGCCGACGCGCCGACCGGCAGCGCGGCAGATATGTCTCGCCCGAAGATGGGCTGGCTGATGTGTTAGCTCAGCCGCTCCACGATCATCGCCATGCCCTGACCGCCGCCGACGCACATCGACTCGAGGCCGAAGGTCTTGTCGCGGTCGCCAAGGCCGTTGAGCAGCGTGGTCATGATGCGCGCACCGGTCATGCCGAACGGGTGACCCAACGCAATGGCACCGCCGTGGAGGTTGAGCTGATCGACCATGTCGATGCCCAACTCGTCGGCGGAAGGAATCACCTGGGCGGCGAATGCCTCGTTGATCTCGACCATGTCGATGTCGCTCATCGTCATGCCCGCACGTTCGAGCGCCTTCTTGCAGGCCTCGATGGGGCCAAGGCCCATGATCTCGGGGTTCAGCGCCGAGACCGCAGACGAGATGATGCGCGCCAGCGGTGTGATGCCCAGCTCCTCGGCACGCTTGCGGCTCATCACCAGCACGGCGGCGGCACCGTCATTGAGTGGGCAGGCGTTGGCGGCGGTGACGCGACCGTCGGGCCGGAACACCGGCTTGAGCTGCGATACGGCGTCGTAGGTCACCCCTGCACGCGGTCCGTCATCGGCGCTGACGATCGTGCCGTCGGGCAGCTCGAGCGGTGTGATGTCCATCTCGAAGAACCCACGAGCGATGGCTGCCTCGGCCTTGTTCTGGCTCATCACGCCGTACTCGTCCATTGCCTGGCGGCTGACGTTGCGGTGCTCCGCGACGTTCTCGGCGGTCTGGCCCATCGCGATGTACAGGTCGGGCAGCACCCCTCCGGCTGGCGTCCAGTCGCCATGGCCGCCCTCAGAGCGAACCTTGGTCCGCTCGCCGGGTGCCTGGAACTGCGGGTTCGTCGTGCCCGGCAGGCTGTCGGAGTTGCCCTTGGTGTAGCGGCTCACGCACTCGACACCTGCGGAGATGAAGGCGTCGCCCTCGCCGGCACGGATGGCGTGTGCTGCCATGCGGATGGTCTGCAGCGACGACGAGCAATAGCGGTTGACTGTCGTGCCGGGCACGTTCTCAAGTCCGGCAAGAATTGCCGAGGCCCGAGCGATGTTGAAGCCGGCCTCGCCGCCCGGCTGTCCGCAGCCCAGCATCAGGTCTTCGATCTCGTCGCGGGGGAGATCGGGCACCTTGTCGAGCAGCTTGGTGACGATCTGTGCGGTCATGTCGTCGGGCCGCATCTCGGTCAGCGAGCCCTTGAATGCTCGGCCGATCGGACTGCGTGCGGTAGCGACAATGACCGGATCGGTCGCGGCATCAGTGCTTGCTGAAACTGGGCTCATGAGGTGTCCCTCCTCTGGCGCGCCCCACCCTCGGCTGGGCCGGCCACGCTGTGTGTGCGACCCCAGAGGCTACGTCATCGCCCTGCGCTCTGTCCGATGAGGCGTGCGTGCATCGACGGCCCCGCGAGCGCGGCGGCGTCGCGGTGTCCGCAGCGCTAGGCGTTCTGCAGGGCTCGCCAGACGGCTTGCGGGCTGCAGGGCATGTCGATGTGGTCGATGCCGAGGTGGGCGACCGCGTCGCAAACGGCGTTGTGCACCGCAGGCGTCGAGCCGATCGTGCCGGACTCGCCGATGCCCTTCGCTCCCAGCGGGTTGCGGGGGCTGGCGGTCTCGGTGTTCGATACCTCGAAGCTCGGCAGTTCCGCAGCCGATGGCACCAGGTAGTCCATGAGGCTGGCGTTGAGCGGGTTGGCATCGTCGTCGTATTGGACGTGCTCGAACAGCGCTTGCGCGACGCCTTGGGCGATGCCGCCGTGCTGCTGGCCGTTCACGATCAGCGGGTTCATGATCGTGCCGCAGTCGTCGACGGCGATGTGGCGAAGCAACTCGACCTCGCCGGTGTCACGGTCGATTTCGACCACGGCCACGTGGGAGCCGAACGGGAACGTCGAGTCGGTCCCGTCGAAGTTCTCCTCGGCCATGAGGCCTGCTTCGATGCCCGAGGGCCGCGCAGCGTCGTCGTTGGCGAGCTTGGCAATGTCGGCCCAGCTCACCGAGCTGGTCGGCACGCCCGCAACTGCCAGGCTGCCTTCGGCCACCACGATGTCGTCCGCGGAAGCCTCCAGCAGGTGTGCGGCGAGCTGTTTGCCCTTCTCGAGCACGGCCTGGCTGGACAGGTACACCGCCGAGCCGGCCGTCTGCAGCGACCGCGAGCCCAGCGTTCCTGCGCCCGACGGCACTTCGGCGGTGTCGGCGTCGTAGTGGGTCACATCGTCCATCGCGATGCCCAGCACGCCTTCGACGATCTGGCTGAACGCCGTGTCGTGGCCCTGGCCATGGCTGGACGTGCCGACCCGGATCGATGCCGTGCCGTCCTCATGTACCTCGGTGCTGCCGTACTCGATGTGCAGGCCCACTGGCGCGGTGATCTCCACGTAGGACGACACGCCGATACCGAGCATCTTGGAGTCGCCGGCTGCGCGGCGGGCCTGCTGGTCGGCTCGCAGGTCGGCGTAGCCCGAGGCGTCGAGCACCGCGTCGAGCGCACGCTCGTATTCGCCCGAGTCGTAGGTCACCCCGGTCTGCAGCGCTGCAGGGAAAGCGTCGGGCTGGATGAAGTTCTTGCGGCGCAGCTCGGCGGGATCCATGTCGATAGCGACGGCCGCCTTGTCCATGATGCGCTCGACCATCTGGGTGGCCTCGGGACGGCCGGCACCGCGGTAGGCACCAATCGGCGTGGTGTTGGTGATGACCGTGTGCGCCTTGAAGTGGATGACGGGCATGTCGTACACGGCCTGGGAGAGCATGCCGGTGAGCAGCGGCAAGATGGCGCCGATGACGGGGTACGCGCCAGCGTCGGCGACGACGTTGGCCCGCAGGCCGACGATGCTGCCGTCGTTGCGCACGCCGAGTTCGGTGTTCATCACCATTGCGCGGCCCTGCACCATCGAGAGCATGTTCTCGGTGCGAGTCTCGGTCCAGCGCACCGGCCGGCCCAGCGCCTGTGCTGCTTTGCCGGCAACGATGTATTCGACGTAGCAGGCCGCCTTCGGTCCGAAACCGCCGCCAACCCACGGGGCGATGACCCGCAGCTGATCGGCTTCGAGGCCGAGCGCAGGAGCGAGCGCATCGCGCATCGAGTGTGCCGCCTGCGTGGACAGATACAGGGTCATCGCTTCGCCGTCACCGGGCACAGCGACACAGCCGTTCGGCTCCATCGGGACGCCAGCGAGCCGTTGGGTGACGATGCGCTCAGACACCACTGCGTCGGCACCCTCAAACGGATCGTTCGCGTCCTGCACGTCGTCCTCGGGGGCGATGTGCGCGAAGCAGACATTGGACTCCTGGCCCTCCCACACGACCGGTGAGTCAGGCGACAGAGCGGCCTCGATGTCCGAGACGATGGGCAGTGAGCTGTACTCAACGCTGATCATCTCTGCGGCATCGGATCCTTGGCTCTGCGTCTCGGCCACCACCGCCGCCACGAGGTCACCGACGTAGCGGACCCGGCCCGCCGCCAGCGGGGGGCGGTTGAACCCAGGGTCAATCATCGGGAAACCCTGGAAAGCGTCCATAGGAAGGCTGTCTGCTGTGTAGACGGCCAGAACGCCGGGCATGGATTCGGCTTCGGAGGTATCGATCGAGGTGATCTCGGCGTGCGCTTCTGAAGAACGCACGAAGACCATCTGGGCGGCGTCGATGTCCAAGTCGTCCACGTAGTGGTTGGCTCCGGTCAGCAGGCCAGGATCTTCCTTGCGCTGGACGGGATTTCCCAGAATCGAACCAGATGCGGCCATCGTTTGCCCCCTTGTGGTGGGCGCCTGTCGTGCTCGGCGCCCCTCTGCTTGTCGATTGCGCGCCCGGCCGCATCCGGCGGCCCGGCGTCAGCCGCGACAGTAGCCCAACCGCGCTGGCGGCCCGTGCGCCGCAGTGGGGCCGCGACGGGGCCGTTGCGAGCCTGCGCGTCAGGCGCTCGCGGCACCGCCGGCGTCGAGCGATGCGACCCAGCTTGCGACCGTTTGCGCGGCCAGTTCAGGGTTCTCGCACATCCACCAGTGACCCACATCGGCCAGCTCGACCACCTGCGCACCGGCCCGCTCCGCGCAGCGTCGGTGCTTGTGATCACCGCCGGTGAAGTGGTCGCCTGTTGCGAGGATGCACAGTCCCGGCCGGGCCGCAGCAGCTTCCAGACCCTCGCCCAGGCGGGCCATCGCCGGCTGGGCCGCATCGCGGTACAGCGCCAGGATGCTCGCGCCCATGTCGGCGTTGATGTTGGGCACGAGGGCGGTGGCCACTGCGGTGCCCATGCCCATGCCGGCGTAGAACGGAATGCGCCGGTCGTCGGGGCGGCTGATCATCCGCTCGATCGAGGCCTCCCCGTCGGGTGATTGCCACACCTGCGCGGCGTCGTGCCACTCGTAGTCACGGTCGAACAGACCGATCATGTCGGTGCACCACGAGCGGATCAGGTCGGGCCGCTCCATCGCAATGCGCATGACGTGTCCGCCGCCCCAGTCGTGCCCCAGCAAATCGACAGGGCCGCCGTCGGGGCGGGCATTGAGCGTCTCGAGCTCGGCGACGAGCCAGTCGCGGTACTCCGCCATCGTCGCCCCGAAGCCGTCGGGCACGGGCGCGCCGAAGCCCGGAGGCGACAGAGCGACCACCTCGATGCCCTCGCCCTCGATGCCGTCGTTGCGCTCGGCCAGCGCGGTGCACATCGGATCCCAGATGGCGGGTGTCTCAGGGTTGCCGTGGACAAGTACGAGGGTCACGGGGCCAGTTTGGCGCAGCGCCGCTCGGGGGTGTCGAGCCTCCTCAGGCGTCGGCGAGTGCGGGGCGCGGGGCGGCGCGCAGATTCGCCGTGGCGTCGAGGTCGATCGAATGGCCGCCCTCGGCAATGACAACGCCGTAGTCGCGGCGCGCACGCTCGACACTGACCACGTCGTCCATGACGTCTCGCAGCACGGCGTCGGGCTCCCGTTCGAACGGATCGCCCCAGCCGCCGCCGCCGGGCGTATCGGCGATCATGCGAGCCGGGCCCAGACGCTGGACGCCGTACTTGGGCGGCACGAATGTCGGGCCGTCGGCCTCGGTGTTGACGGGCACGATCCATTCCAGGCCGACGCCGCCGGTGCCGCCGCCGCGCACACCGTGGCCAGAAGGCGTGTCGAGTCCTTCGGCTCGGTACGACCAGGTGGCGGGTTCGAGGATGTCGGCCTCGTAGCGCACGCCGGTGCCGCCACGCCGCTGGCCCGCTCCGGCGTTGTCGCAGCGCTGCTCGTGGCGGATGTAGCGCACCGGATACATCTGCTCGTGGAACTCCAGATTCGGCAGGTCCAGCCCGCCGAGGGTGATGAGGTGACCCATCTGCGCGAAGCCGTCTCGCTCGGCAGTGGCGCCCGGCGTGGCCATCGCGTGCCACTGGTACATCACCCAGGTGGTGCCGTCGTCGCGGCGCCCCGTAACGTGGCCGTGCATCGTCTTGGACCACGCTGCGCATGCCCGATCAGGATCCGCTTGTGCGAGCGCCTGCCAGGTCGCAATCACGATCTCATGGGCGACGAACACCGTGTTCATCGTCATCGGCGCAGGCGGCAGGGCGTTCACGATGCTGCCCTCCGGAGCGATGATCCGTACGGACCGGTACGTGCCCTCGTTGCGCGGGATGGACGTGTCGAAGAACGACGACACGGCCAGGTACACCGACGAGTAGGTGTTGGCCACCGAGCTGTTCTTGAAACCCTCGATCTGGGGATCGGTGCCGGTGAAATCCAGCGTCATCTCGTCGCCGTCGACAGTGAGATGCACGCGCACCGCAATGTCGGCGGGGCCGAAGCAGTCGTTGTCGGTGCGGTCCTCGCCGTAGTAGGTGCCGTCGGGCAGCTCGGTGATCGCGGCACGCATGCGCCGTTCACCGTGAGTGAGCACACCGTCGAGATACGCCAGGTACGGACCTGTGCCCAGTTCGGCAACGAGGCCGAGCACCCTTTCCGCGCCGATCCGAGTCGAACCCAGCATGGCAAGCAGATCGCCATCGAGCAGCTCGGGTGTGCGGCAGTTGATGAGCAGCAGCTCCCAGAGGTCGTCTCGGATCTTGCCGGCTTCGATCAGCTTCATGACCGGCAGGCGGATGCCTTCCTGCCAGATCTCGGTCGCCTCAGGGTTATAGGTGCCGGCGAGGCCCCCGCCGATGTCGGACTGGTGGGCGCGGTTGCAACAGAACCCCACGAGCGTGGCTTCGCCGGTGCCGTCGGGACCCGACTCGTCACCATCCGCGCTGCGTACCTGCTCGCCCTCACGGGCGACGAAGACCGGCCTGGCTATGACCCAGTCGGGCAGGTGGTTGCCGCCGGCCACGTAGGGATCCGACAGCAGGAATACGTCCTCGGGGTTGATGCGGCCCTCCCAACGCTTCAGCAGGGCGCGCACTGCAAAGCCGCCTCCACCGGTGTGGATCGGGATGCCGTCAGCGTTGGCGACGAGCGTCCCGTCAGGTGTCGTCACGTAGCAGGAGAAATCGTGGCTCTGGCTGAAGATGGTGCTGCGCGCCGTGCGCGTCATCACCCAGCCCATGTGCTTGCTGATCTGGTCGAGTCGGTTCTGCATGACCGCCAGCACGATGGGATCCAGTTCTGCCGCCGCTCCGTTGGCTTGGCTGCGGCTTCGGCCTGACTGCACGCTGCGAGACACCGACGCGTCACCCGGCGCGGACTCGCTCGCATCTTCGTCGGCGGGGGTGAGATCGATGAACAGATCTCCGTTGGCGTCCACCCACAACCGGTCCCCGGGACGAGCGACGACCGTCGTGGTGAGCTCCTCGACGAGCGCCGGACCGTCGATCGTGTAACCGCGCCGCAGCAGGTCGCCGTCGAACACGGGCGTATCGCACCAGCCGAACGGCCCATGCCACACCGAACGCGTCTCGATGGGCTGAGGCTCGCCGGTCGCTGCGGAGGTTTCGGTTGTTGCGACGTCGCCGGTGGAGGCGCGTGCGACGAGGCGAAGCGAGGCCACCATGATCGTGCCGTCGGACTGGACGTGCCCGTACAGGCGCTGATACTCGGCCTCGAACGTTGAGCGAACTGCGGCAGCGTCGACCGTGGACCCGCTCCCGTTGGGCCGCCCGGGCTCGCCGTGAGCGGGAACTCGAATCGACCAGAGCTGGCCGGGGTGGTGCAGTTCCAGTTCGCAGTCGAGCGTCACGTCGTCCGCCGCGAAGCCCTCGCCGCTCATCACATCGAGCGCTTGCGCGCTCAGGGCCTCGAAACCTGCGTCGATCTCGGCGAGGTCCAGATCGTCCAGCGAGCCCATCAAGAAACGGGTGAAGTCCTGGCGCACGTCGGAGTGCAGCATCCCGATCGCGCAGAGCGCACCCGCATCGCGGGGCACATAGACGCGATCGCAGCCGAGGCCCGCGGCGACCGAGGCACCGTGCATTGGTCCGGCGCCTCCCGCAGCCACCATCGTGAACCGCCGCGGCGAGTGTCCCCGTTCGATCGAGATGTGCTCGGTTGCGCTGAGCAGGTGCTGTTCGACGACCTCGACGATGCCTGCCGCTGCCTCAGTGATCGTCATGCCGAGCGGTTCGGCCACGTGAACGCGGATTGCTTCGCGGGCTGCGTCAATGTCGAGATCCAAGGTGCCGCCGGCGGACTTGCCGGGACGCAGGCGGCCGAGGACCAATTGGGCGTCGGTGACGGTCGGCAGGGTGCCGCCGTGTCCGTAGCAGGCTGGACCGGGATCAGCGCCGGCGCCCTGCGGTCCCACGTACAGCAGTCCGGCCTCGTCGACTCCCGCGATGGTCCCACCGCCTGCGCCGATCGTGTGGATGTCGATGGCCGGGGTGGAGACGTGATAGCCCGCGATCATGATGTCGTCGCGGGTGTCCACCTCGCAGCCCGACATGAGCAGCACATCGCACGAGGTTCCCCCGATTTCCATCGAGATGAGGTTTCCGGGCAGAGCGGAACTTTGCGCATTTTTGCCGCCTGGAACGGCATTCTTGCCATCAGAAAGCGTCGAAGCGTGTGTGTCGCTGGTCAGGGCGGCATCCACGGCATCGCGGTACAGGTTCAGCGCGCCGACCGCGGCTGCGGGGCCGCTCAGCAGCAGGTTCACGGGCCGCTCGGATACCTGATCGACAGACGCAGCACCACCGTTCGACTGCACGAGCAGGATCGCGTGACGCAATCCAGCTGCCGCGAGCTCATCGTTCAGCGAACGCAGGTAGGACACGATCTTCGGTGACAGCGAGGCGTTCACGACGGCGGTGGAGGTGCGCTCGTACTCGCCCATCAGCGGCGAGACAGCAGCCGAGGTCGTCACCCACGTGCCATCCCACTGCTCACGCACGGCTTCGGCAGCAGAGCGCTCGTGCGAGTCGTTCACGAACGAGTTCATGAACGCAATGGCGACCGCCTCGACGTCGTGACTGGCGAAGTGCTCAAGCACCGAGTCGAGTCCGCTCAGGTCCACCGGTTGGTGCTCGGTGCCGTCGGAGTCGATGCGCCCGGGAACTGTGGCACGCAGGTATCGGGGCACCAGTACCGGCGCGTACGGGGCACGGTGGTTCCACTGGTCCTCGCGCATCCCGCGGCGGATCTCCAGCGTGTCGCGGAAGCCCTCGGTCCCGATCAGCCCGACGACGGCGCCCGTGCCCTCGAGCATGGTGTTGGTGGCGACGGTCGAGCCGTGGACGAACAGCGAGCAGCCGGTGAGCACATCGCCCAGCGGCATGCCGAGATCCACGGCGACGCGGGCAAGTGCCGCGTGCACTCCCCGGCTGGGATCAGCAGGTACTGAGGGCACCTTCGCCACCCACGTTGCACCCTGCGCATCGGCGAGGACCAGGTCGGTGAAGGTGCCTCCGACGTCCACGCCGATCCGCCATGGCGCCCGGGGCCTGGCCTGTGTGCCGTCGGCGCCAGTTTCGATGCTGTCATCTGCGAGCGTCGTCATCTGTTCAGTCTCGCACTTGGGCCTGCTCGGTGAGGCATGAAGCCCCGCCCACTGGGCATATCCGGCCCGATGATCGGACCAGTGACAGACTTGGCCGATGCTCCAGCAGCCGCAGCGCAGACAACCGTGCAGATGACCGAGTCGGGCCCATGGCCCACGGAGGCGTCCGCGGCGCTGTACGAGCGGGCGCAGCAGTCGATCACCGACGGCACCTCGCGGGCGACGTTGCTGCGCAAGGGCCATCCCATCTACGTCGACCATGGCGAGGGTGCCTGGGTCACCGATGTCGACGGCAACCGCTATCTCGACTGCAACAACAACTTCGCATCGATCATCGTGGGACACGCCGACCCGGTCATCGCAGCTGCGGTCGGGGCCCGGATGGCCCGCGGGACAGCGTTCTCGCTGCCGAATGACGCCGAGATCGAATTGGCCGAGCTGCTGTGCAACCGCGTGGAGAGCTTCGACCTCATTCGCTTTTGCAATTCGGGGACCGAGGCCGTGATGGGTGCGCTGAAGGCCGCCCGGGCCTACGCCGGACGGCCGAACGTCATCAAGGTGGAAGGCGCCTACCACGGCACGTACGACCACGCCGAAGCAAGCCAGTCACCCGATCCGACCAACTGGGGAGACGCCGGGGCACCTTCCACCGTGCCCTATGCCGTTGGCACGCCAGCGTCCGTCGAAGACGAAGTCGGCATCATCTCGTTCAACGATGCGGAAGGCGCCCGAGCTGCGATCCGCCGAGGCGGAGACCGGTTGGCGGCCGTGCTGCTCGATGTCATGCCGAACCGCGTGGGGATGCCGGCGATCGAACCCGAGTTCATCGCCGCGATTCGCGAGACCACTCGCGAGGTGGGCGCGTTGTTCGTGCTCGACGAGGTGATTTCGTTCCGGCTCGGATACGGCGGAGCGCAGACGAAACTGGGCATCGACCCCGACATCACGTCGCTGGCGAAGATCATTGGCGGCGGGTTCCCGGTGGGGGCGATCGCCGGCCGCCGGGGTCCCATGGAGACCTTCACTCGTGTGGCGGGCGACCGTGCGAAGGTGCCGTCGAGCGGTACGTTCGCCGCCAACCCCATCACGATGACGGCCGGCCATGCTGCGATGACCCAGCTCGACCAGGCTGCATTTGCGCGGCTGGACGCGATCGGCGAGGCAATCCGGTCAGGTCTGCGGTCGCTGTTCGAGGCCGCCGACCTGAAGTGGCAAGTGACGGGTGCGGGCAGCCTGTTCCGGGTCCATCCGCACACCCGCACCATTCGCAACTACCGCGACTCGCACCTGTCGAGCGACGAAGCAACCGAGGTCACCCACTTCGGCCTGCGCATGCAGGCCCACGGCGTCTATTTCATTGCCGAGAGCCTGGGGTGTTTGAACCTGGCGACGACCGACGACGACGTCGAGCACTTCCTCGCGGCCGCGCACGCGTCGCTGCCAAGCCCATAATTCTCTGTACATGCCGACCGATCACATGACAGCGGACGCCAAAGGCGGGATCTTCGCCGGATACGACCCCGATCCCACCGAGTCGATGTCGCTGCACGCCGACGCCTACACCGCCGCCCGCTGGCACGACCTCGAACAGCGAGAGGTGTTCGCCCGCAGCTGGCAGTGGGTGGGCCACGTCGAGTCGCTGCGTGAATCCGGCAACTACACAGCGCTGGACGTCGCGGGCATGCCGATTGCGGTGGTGCGCGGCAACGACGGCGTGTTGCGGGCGTTCTACAACGTCTGCCAGCACCGGGCCCATGCGCTGCTGTCGGGAGCGGGCCATACCAGCAGCATCGTGTGCCCGTACCACGGCTGGACCTACGACCTGTCGGGAGCTCTGCACCGGGCACGCCACACCGACGACGTCGCAGGCTTCGATCCGTCCACGATCTGCCTGGCAGAAGTGCAAGCAGAAGAGTTCGGCGGCTTCGTGTACGTCAACCTCGACCCGTCGGCGGCCTCGCTGGCCACACAGGCCGGTGGCCTCGGCGACGAGATCGCTCACTGGGCACCGGATGTGGAAGACCTCACTCACGTCCGCCGATTCCGCTACGACATCGCCTCCAACTGGAAGAACGTGGTCGACAACTTCTTGGAGTGCTACCACTGCCACATCGCTCACCCCGACTTCGTGACGCTGGTGGAGATGGACACCTACCGGGTCGACACCCACGGCATCTACTCCAGCCACATGGCCCGCGCCGGCCGCTCGGCCAATGCGGCCTACGACGTCGGCGACTCCAGCGTGAAGGACCTTGCGGTGTGGTGGCTGTGGCCCAACACCTGCCTGATGCGATACCCGGGTCGCGGCAATTTCAGCGTCCTGCACATCGTGCCTGCCGGACCCGAGCGCACCCTCGAGACCATCGACTTCTACTTCGAGACGGCCGAGCTGACCCCCGCCGACATCGAATCGATGCGCTACATCGACGAGGTGCTGCAGCCCGAGGACGTCGCACTGGTCGAGAGCGTGCAGCGAGGCATGAGCACCCCAGCGTTCACCCAGGGCCGGCTCGTGTGCGACCCAGGCGGCTCGGGCCTCTCCGAGCACGGCCTGCACCACTTCCACGGCCTCGTGCTGGACGCCTACCGCCAAGCCGGCGCCAGGTAGCTACGCCGTTTTCAGTCGCGCACGTCTGACAAGCCGGGTGTGACGGCGGCCGGAGCACTTAGTCTCGGCGCGATGACGAGCACCGGCGCTTCCAGTACCTCCTCGAGTACCGATATCAACCTCATGCCAGCGACCGAGCTGGCCTCGCTGATTCGGCACGGCAAGGTGTCGGCCGCCGATGCGCTCGAGGGTGCGATCGAACGGTACGAGCGCTTCAACCCGGCAGTCAACGCAGTGATTCTCACCCGGGTGAACGAGGCCCGCGAGCGGGCCGAGGCCGCCGATGCAGCACTTGCGGCGGGGGAGTGCTGGGGGACATTGCATGGCGTGCCGATGACCATCAAGGAAGCCTTCGACTGGGCTGGCACACCGTCGACGTGGGGCAATCCAGCCTGGGCAGCTGACGTGGCCGACACCGACGCCGTCACGGTGTCGCGGCTGCAGCAGGCGGGCGCGGTCATCTGGGGCAAGACCAACGTGCCGCTCATGCTGGGCGACTGGCAGAGCTTCAACGACATCTACGGCTGCACCAACAATCCGTGGGACCTGACTCGGGTGCCCGGCGGGTCCTCGGGCGGATCGGCCGTGGCGCTCGCCACGGGCATGGCGTCGTTGGAGCTGGGCTCCGACATCGGCGCGTCCATCCGCAATCCGGCCCACTACTGCGGGGTATTTGGCCATAAGCCCACGTTCGACCTTGTGCCGTGGGAAGGCCATGCCATACCTGATTGCGAGGTCGTCACCGATATCGCAGTGTGCGGACCGCTTGCTCGAAGCGCCGCCGACCTCGATGTCGCGCTTGACGTGCTTGCGGGACCCGCAGGATTTCCTGCGGCTGGTTATGGGCTCACGCTGCCTGTCGAGCACCGAGACAGCCTCGGTGCGTTCCGCGTGGGCGTCATGCTCGACACTTCGGTCATTCGCAACTCCTCGGCGATGATTGACACGCTCCAGCGAGCCGTGGACGGGCTGGCGGCGGCCGGCGCCGATGTGTCCGAAGCTGCACCCGCTATCGACCAGCACGAGTTTCACGAGAACTACCTCATGCTGCTGCGGGCGGCCACAGGCGCACTCGCTGACGACGAGATGTGGGAGGACGCCCAGTCGCGTTCGCACCGTTTTGCAGAGGGCGCACGTGACTACCAGGCCCGCCTCGAACACGCGATGACCATGAGTCACCGCGAATGGTTCGGCCACCACAACAAGCGGGAGGGCTACCGCCAAGCCTGGGCGAGGTTCTTCGATGACTACGACCTGCTGCTGTGCCCCATCGCTGCCTCCGCGGCGTTCGTGCACGACCACACCGGCACCCGCCCGACCCGCACCATCGACATAGACGGCCAACAGGAACTCGGCGTAGACCAGCTTTTCTGGGCCGGCTGGAGCTGCAGCGTGTACCTGCCCGGAACCGTTGCCCCCGCAGGGCTGACCGCTGACGGGCTGAACCTGCCGGTCGGCATCCAGATCGTGGCCCCGCACCTCGCGGACCGTCGCTCGATCCGATACGCGGCCCTCATCGAACGAACCCTCGGAGGTTTCGTCTCACCTCCCGGCTACGAGTAACCCATCGCCTGGCCCTCGGGCAGGTCCATGAGCACCGCCATCTGCTAAGGAACTAGGCCGTGAAAGACACCCCCGTCACAGACATCACAGTGGCATTGGACGAGTTGCTCGAACTGCTGGACCTGCAGCGAAGCGATGCCGAATCGGATGCCTTCCGGGGCAAGGGCTCGGGTTTCGACGATTTCGGGCTGTACGGCGGGCATGTGCTCGGGCAGGCGGTCGTGGCGGCACAGCGCACCGTTGACGAAGGACGGCTGATGAACTCGGTACATGCCGTGTTCCTGCGGGGCGGCGACGGCATGGCGGACGTGGACTACACCGTCGACCGCGTGCGCGACGGGCGGGCGTTCTGCACGCGCCGGGCGCAGGCGCACCAATTCGACCGACTCATCTTCGAGCTCATGGCGACCTTCCATGTTCCCGAGGCGGGCCCGGTCGACATCGAGTGTCCGATGCCCGAAGGCGTGGCGTCGCCCGAGTCGCTGCCGACCTTTCAGGAGTGCATCGCCGAGATGGGTCCGATCTTCGGAGAGCAGTGGTCGTACATGACCCGGCCGGTGGAATATCGCCTTGCCTATGCGCCGTGGGCTCCCACGGGGCCGTCGCCACGCGGCGGCATCGACTACTGGTTCCGAGCCCCCCGCCGGTTGCCCGACGATCCGGCCGTTCACGAAGCGGTCATCGCCTACATGAGCGACGACTGCCTCGCCGACAACGTGATCGTGCCCTACGGCGGCACCTGGCTCGACGACGGCGTGCAGGTCGTCAGCCTGGATCACGCCATGTGGTTTCACGCGCCAGCTCGTGCCGACGAGTGGATCTACTGCGAGCAGCGGCCGCTGATGGCGGGCGGGAACCGCGGCACCGCCGAGGCCCGCTTCTGGCAGGACGGTCGCCTCGTTGCCACTGCGGTGCAAGAGGCCTTGGCCCGCCTCTGACGACGTCTGCCGCACCGATGGACGGCAGGCACCAGCAGGTGTGCGCGCCTCTGGCGCTCAGGCGACGATGCCATCGGCGCGTAGCGCGGCGATGGCATCGGTCGAGCAGCCCAGCTCAGCGAGGACTTCGTCGGTGTGCTCGCCCTTGCCTGGCGCCAGGCGTTCCAGCTGGGTGGGCGTCTTGCTGAACCGTGCCGGGAACCGGGTGGTGCGGATGTGGCCCGCGGTCGGGTGCTCGTGTTCGACGATGGTGCCGTTGTGACGCACCTGCGGGTCGTCGAAGATCTCGCTGCGGTCCAGCACAGGTGCACACGGCACATCGGCTGCCTCAAGTGCTTCGAGTGCCTCGGCCGTGGTGAGCTCGACGAGCAGCTTCGCAAATTCCTCGCGTTGAGCGTCGGAGTTCTGCAGCCGTGCGGCGCGGGTGGCGAAACGGGGGTCGTCCGCGAGGTGCGGGGCGCCGAGCGCGGCGCAGGCGCGGGCGTACTGGCCCATATTGACCCAGTTCGCAGCGACCCAGCCGTCGGCCGTCTTCCATGGGCTGTACCACTCGCTGTAGGTCGGCGTGGGCTGGGCGTCGGGGACGGATTCGTTCCAAAAGACCTCGAGCCACATCCACGACAGCATCGAGTCGAGCAGGTTCACCTCGATGTGCTGACCGCCAGCGCCGTTCGCTCGGGCGAGGAGCGCGCCGAGCACTGCGTTGGCACCCGTCATGGCCGCGGTCTTGTCGGCCACGACGGCCTTCACGAAGTCGCCGTTCTGCGCCTCGGCCATGCCCGTCAGCGACTGGATGATGGGGTCATAGACCGGGCGGTGCGCGTACGGACCGTCGGGGCCGAAGCCCGACACTGACAGGTACACGAGCTCGGGATTGATCTCGCTCAGATCGTCCCATGCGATGCGCAAGCGCTCGGCGACACCGGGCCGGAAGTTCTGCACGAACACGTCGGCGCGTTCGACGAGCTGCATCAGGATTTCGTGGCCGCGCGGATCGCGAATGTCGAGGTCCATGCCGCGCTTGTTGCGGTGCATCTGCACCCAGCAGCCCGACTGGTCGCCGATGATCGCACCTGTGAGCCGCATCACATCGGGGGTGCCGACCTTCTCGATAAGCACGACATCGGCACCCATCTCGGCGAGGTGCGACGACACCCACGCTCCCGCGACGGCGCTGGAGACGTCCACCACCGTGATGCCCTCTAGCGGTCCCGTGCCCATTGGTGTCTCCCTCAGTGCGTCCGGGACGTTCCCGAACGGTGATGCCGCATGAACGACGTCGTAGCTGAGTTCCAGCCTGCCGGATCCTGCGCGTTCACCGCGTGCGAGGCCGGCACATCAGCGATCTCGACACCCGGGATCAGCCGCACCGTCGGCAACAGGCGCTGGAAGCGACCCTCCTCGGTGTCGTTGGTGAGCACAGCGTCGATGACTCGCTCGGGGTTCGCCAGCACGTAGTGCAACACCCACGCAGCGCCCATCGACTGGCCGATCACCCAGACCTGGCTGGTGCCGAGCTCGCAGCGAATCCGCTCGAACTCGGCGACGTAGCCGCTGGGCCGGTACCGATTCGTGTCGGCGGGACTCGGCGATCGGCCGTGGCCCCACAACTCGATCACCACCGGCTGGCAGACCTCCGCGAGCGCTGCGACGTTGTCGTTCCAGTACGAACGACTGCCGAGCGCTCCGTGCACGATCAGCGCGGGTGGGCCGTTGCCGTCGTGAACGACAGTGTGGAGCTTCTCGGTGTCAGCACTCATCGCGCGTCGAGAATCACCAGCGTCCGCGGTGCGATGCGTCTTGTCAGTGATCGGGTTGGCTTCGGCGGCCGGCTAGAAGCCGTCGGGGCGGGTGAATCCGCCGAGCGCCTGCTGCAAGAAGCGGCCGACGGCCAGTGTGGTGCGGTCCTCGAGGAACGGGCCTGCGATCTGCACGCCGACCGGCAGATCACCCCCTGTGTCACCGTCGCCGGCGGGCACCATGCCGACCGGCACCACCGTGGCGGGCAGCCACGACACGCCCGTGAGCCCCATCCACTTGATGATGTCGAAATAGGGGCGGCTCTCGCCGTTGACGGCGATCGTGCGCTTGGTCGCCGGACGGCTGTGGTCGTGTCGGACAGCGGCTGTCGGCGTCACCGGCAGCAGCACGACATCCCAGTCGGCGAAGAACTCTTCCCAGCGCTTGCGCTGCTGCAGCCGGCGTTCGTGCCAGCTCAGCCACTCGCGGTGGCGAAGCGCCGCGTACCAGATGCCGAGATCGCCGTCGGGGGCGTCGTCGGATGAGGCGATCTCTTCGAGTTCGGAGAGCGTCCAGGTGCCGGCTTCGGCCGCGGACAGCAGGTGCAAGAACGTGTCGACTGCTTTGTCGAAGGTGAACGCAGGTCGAGCCTCCGTGTCGACCGTCGCGCCCGCGCCCTCGAGAGCGCTCGCCGCGCCCAGCAGCAGATCCCGGTACTGAGTGTCGATGGGGCAGGACTCTTCATCCAGCCATACCGCCACGCGGAAGCTTGAGATGTCGCTATGGCGGGCAGGCGGCAGATCCAGCGAATAGGCCTTGGAGTTCCACGCATCCGGTCCGGCGAGCACCTCGAGCGCCATTTCGAGGTCGTCCACGTCGCGGGCCATCGGGCCGGCGACAGCGATGTCGGCCTGGCTCAGCGTGCCCGGCATGCCCGGAATCTGCCCAAGCGCCGAAACGACGCCATAGCTGGGCTTGTGCCCGCACACGCCCGACCAGTGGGACGGGATCCGGATGGAGCCGCCGATGTCGGAGCCGAGTTCCAGCGGCGTGTAGCCGGCCGCGAGCGCTGCGCCCGAACCGCCCGACGAGCCGCCCGGGGTGTGCTCGATGTTGTAAGGGTTGCCCGTGGTTCCGTACACCTTGTTGTACGACTGCGCGTCGCCCGCCCAGATCGGCAGGTTGGTCTTGGCGAACACGACGGCGCCGGCGGCCTTGTAGCGAGCGACGGGATCGGCGTCGCGCTCGGGCACGAAATCGGCCAGCTCGGGCGCTCCGGACGTCGTGACGAGACCCTCGGTCTGGAACGAGTCCTTGATCGTGATCGGCACACCGTGCAGCGGACCCAGCCCGTCGCCGCGCGCGACGGCGGCATCGGCCGCGTCGGCGGCTGCTCGGGCACGATCGGCATCCAGCGCAACGACGGCGTTGACCGGACCGTCCAGCCGACCCACTCGGGCCAGCGCTGCGTCGAGCAACTCGCGGGACGAAACCTCCTTCGCGGCAATGGCAGCGGCCGTTCGGCGCGTGCTCTCGTATGCGAAGTCTGTGTCATGCGCTGACATATTCCCGGCCCTCCTGTTGTGGCGTAGACGTGACCCAAAACGTGGTCGCGCAACCTAGTTCGCCGGTGTGCGGAAAACCGCTTGCGGGGTGGCCGCGACGGCACGACGTTGTGCTGATGAGAAACATCACAGTCTTTCGTGCATTGTCAGTGAGCCTTGCAATCGGGCTCCTTGGAACCGCGCATCCAGCGGGAGCTTGGGAGCCGACGATTGTGTCCGTCGTCGGCTCGGGCACCGGCATCTCGGAACAATCCGCCGCCCGTGACCCAGTGCTGGCTGACCTGGAGATCTCGGTCACAAGCCGCGATCCCGAACACCGGCGGGGCGAGGTGGGCGTGGCCACCAACCGAGCACTGCGGTCGCTGTCACTGCCTCGTCCTGTGCCGCGCTTCGCGCCCCCTGCAGCGCGCGTTCGAACGCTGGTCGGCATCGACACCTGGTTCTGGGTGCCCGCGTTCCAGTGGCGCCCGATCGTGCGAATCGTGGCTGCAGGCGGAGTCGTCGTGACGCTCGTTGCCACGCCAATCGCCCTGCAGCTGCTGCCCGGCGATGGCTCGCCACCGGTGACCTGCCCCGGACCGGGCTCGCCGTGGCTGGTGCCGGGAAGCCGTTCACTGTGCAGCCACGTATTCCAGAGAGCTTCGACGGCAACGGCGGGCGGGCGTTATCGCGCCGCAGTGCAAGCGGTCTGGACGATTCGATGGACGTCCAGCACGGGCCTCAGCGGAGTTGTCGGGCCGGTCGTGGTCTCCACGCCGGTCTCGCTCCTCGTCGCCGAGGCCCAAGCGGTGCTGCGCCGGTGAGCCCCGCCCCGGGTCGATGCGGCCGACGGCCGGTGCCGTTACAGCGGCCAACTAGGTTCGGCGCGCACACGACGAAACCCCACGAAGCGGGGGAAAGGGGCTTCAGTGCTGGACTGCCGAGTACTCGACCTGTCGGATCATCGAGGTCAGCTGGCGGGCGGAATGCTGGCCGACCTGGGCGCGGATGTTGTCCTGGTCGAGCCGCCTGGCGGCTCCCGGGCACGCAATGTCGGGCCGTTTGTCGAAGGCCGGGAAGGCGATCCCGAGTCGTCGCTGTGGTTCTGGTCGTACAACCGGGGCAAGCGCAGCATGGTGCTGGATCTCGACGATCCAGGGGGTCAAGAGAGTCTGCGACGACTCGCAGCGAGCGCCGACGTGCTCATCGAGTCCGATGCGCCAGGTGCCATGGCGGCCCGAGGTCTCGGACCGGACGATCTCGCTGCGGTCAATCCGGCGCTCGTGTACGCGTCGATCACACCGTTCGGCCAGAACGGCCCCAAGGCCGACTGGGCTGCGACCGACCTGATCGTCTCCGCTGCAGGCATGCTCTCCAACGTCGTCGGCGACGAGGATCGTGCGCCACTGCGCATTCCCCTCGACCAGTGCTTCTTGCACGCCTCGGCGGAAGCGGCGGTGGCATCGCTTGTCGCCCTGCGTGAGCGCAAGCGTTCCGGGCAAGGCCAGCACATCGACACGAGCGTGCAACAGGCAGTCACCCAGGCCACGCAGTCCGCGACGCTGTGTCACCTCTACAACTCGCCCGAGCTGCTGCGCATGAGCGGCGGTGCACGGCTGGGGCCATTCCGAGTCCGTTTGCGATCACCAGCCGCCGACGGCTTCGTCTCGGCGACGATCTTGTTCGGCGAGTCCATCGGTCCGTTCGGGGCGCGGCTGTTCGAGTGGATGCACCCTCAAGGCGGCTGTGCTGACAGCGATCTCGAGATTGATTGGATCCACTTCGTTGAGGGTGTGATCACCGGGCGTATCCCGATCACCGAGTACGACCGGATTCAGCAGGTCGCGGCCGATTTCACGGCCACGCGCACCAAGGCCGAGCTTCTCGAAGCATCACTGGAGCACCGGCTGCTCATCGTGCCGATCTCGACGGTCGCCGAGGTGGTCGACTCGCCCCAATATGCCGAACGGGATTTCTGGCGAGACATTGCCACCGGGGGGCTCGACTCGGTGCGCTATCCGGGACCGATGGCTCAGCTCAGCGCGACGCCGCTCGACATCTCGACACCGCCGCCGTCGCTAGGCCAGCACACCGCCGAGGTGCTCGCAGAACTCGACGCTGCACCGGTGGCGGTCGCCCCGGTGTCCCATGAGCTGGTGTCCGACGAGCTTGTATCCGCTGCCGCGGCGAGCCACCGCGATCCGGCGCTGCCGCTTGCGGACGTCAAGATCCTGGACTTCATGTGGGTGATGGCCGGACCTGGCTCGACTCGAGTGCTGGCCGACTGGGGCGCCACGGTGGTCCGTGTCGAGTCCTCGCACAAGGTGGAAGCGGCACGCACCATCCAGCCGTTCCTCAATGACGAGGCGGGCGCAGAAAACGGCGGCCTCTACCAGAACATGAATGCCGGGAAGCTCGGCATCACCATCGACATCTCCAAGCCCGAGAGCCGTGACCTCATCTTGGATCTGGTGCGTTGGGCCGATGTGGTGTGCGAATCGTTCTCGCCCCGCGCCCTGCGGGAACTGAGCCTGTCCTACCAAGACCTGTGCGAGGTCAAGCCCGACATCATCATGGCGTCGAGCTGCCTGTTCGGACAGAGCGGTCCGCTGTCGTCGCTGGCCGGCTTCGGCACGATGGGCGCGTCGTTGTCGGGCTTCTACGAGATGACCGGCTGGCCCGATCGCGACCCGGCGGGCGTGTTCGGTGCCTACACCGACTATGTGTCGCCGAAGTTCCTGAGCGCGGTCTTGCTCGCGGCGCTGGAACATCGAGACCGAACCGGCGAGGGCCAGTACATCGACATGTCCCAAGCCGAAGCGTCGATGAAATTTCTGGCGCCGGCGGTCCTCGACTACAGCGTCAACGAACGCATGCCGGCCAAGCTTGGCAACGATCATCCGTCGATGTCGCCCCATGGGGTGTTCGCGGCGACAGGCGAGGATCGCTGGATCGCCGTGGCTTGCGAGAGCGACGAGCAGTGGCAGGCACTGTGCGGGGTCATCGGCGCGGAGGGTCTCGCTGGTCTCGGCGTCGGAGAGCGTCGTGAACGGGCCGACGAAATCGCCGGGCTCGTCACCGCGTGGACGTCGGAGCGCGACGCTGTTGAAGCGCATTCGGAGCTGCAAGCGGCTGGCGTTCCGGCGCACGCAGTGGCGGATTCCGCAATGATGGCTGCCGACCCGCAGCTTGCCCACCGGCGCCACTTCCGCGAGGTGGCGCATGGCGCGAACGGCACGATGTGGGTTGAAGGCACCCGATTTGCGATGTCACGAAGCAGCGACGGCATCAGCCACGGTGGGCCGACGTACGGCGAGCACACCTTCGTCGTCCTCGAGCAGCTGCTGGGCTACGACGCCGATCGCATTACCGAGTTGGCCGTCGCCGGCGTGCTCGAATAGTTCGCTTCGGAGTGGCGCACGTTGTGAAAGAGGCCCAGCAGGGCCGCCGGGCCGTCTAGCTGGGTGCCTCGCCGACGGCCTCGCCCGTGACGTTTTCGTAGTTCCGGTTCAGGAACCAACGCTGGTAGTCGCCGTAGGTGATCGGCTCCCAGCGAGCCGGCGCCTCGTCGCTGACGGTCGTGGGCACTGGCGCGACCACGGCGTCATCCCGGGCGCCGTAGAAGAACGGTGCCGCATACCGCTCACTGTCGGTGGGGTTGCGAGCCCGGTGCGCTGTGGACAGGTACACGCCATTCGTCCAGCGCTTCAGCATGTCGCCGCTGTTGACCAGGTACGACTCAGCGAGCTGCGGCGGCCTGATCCAGTCATGGCCGGCGGGCCGGATCTCCAGACCCGGTACCTCGTTCGCCGGAAGGAACGTAAACACCGAGCTGTCAGTGTGCGGGGCGAGGCCCCACTCGTCGTCCGAGTAATCCATCGGCGGGTAGTGCGACATGCGCAGCGTCACGCTCGGTGAGTCGAAGTTTGGCACGAACCAGTCGTGCGGCAAGTCCAGCGACTGCGCCAGCACCGGCAGCAGCCGAGCGCCGAGGGCGATGACCTGGTTGATATAGGCCTCGCACCTTGCCGCGAATCCCTCGAGCGGCGGGAACTGGTTGCCGCGGTGGTACCCGTGCCGGTGGCAGAAGAACGCCTCGTTCTGGTTGGGCTTGCGCACCGGTCCGGCGATGTCGGAGGCATATGAGGTGCCTCCTCCCATGCCGAGGTAGCCGCCGACCAGCTTCCCCATCGGGATTGTGTCCTTCGTCGGCTGCGGAAGTGCGTGCAGCTGCCGAGCCGAGTCGAAGATCCGTTCCACCATCTCCCATGGCACGCCATGGTTGACGATGAAGAAGAACCCCACGTCGGTCAGCGCACGTCGCAGGTCGCTGGCGAGCGCTGCGACGGCCGCCGGGTCCGGGGCTGTCTCGTTCAGCGACGACAGGTCCAGGACGGGGATCACGTCTGTCGTTGGCGATTGTTCGACGATGAGTGCCATCTCGTCCCCCCTCGATTGCTGGCGTCGACGGCCGCTACGAGCGTACGCGCAATGGCGCACCCGGGGCGTGGGCCGTGAGGGGCACAGCGCACCGTCACAGCGCGTTGGTACGGTTCTGCCGGTTCGGCGGGGGTGTGCTGCCGGGCCGTAGGTGTTGAGCCGACCGAGGACAGGGGATCCGATGAGAGCGTGGCGACTGAACGAACTGGGATACCCGTGGGACGTGCTGGAGCTGGGCGAGTATCCCTCGCCCGCCCCTGGGCCCGGCCAGGCGCGTATCACCGTGGAGGCCACCGACCTGAACTTCGCTGACATCCTGCATTGCCAGGGCACCTACCAGGAGCGTTCGAATCCGCCGTTCACGCCCGGCATGGGAGCTTCGGGCACAGTGGTCGCAGTTGGTCCCGATTGTGACCTGAAGGTCGGCGACCGCGTCATCGGCTCTGGTGCGGGTGGCTGGGGCGGTTACGCCAGTGAGGCGCTGATCAAGGGCGCAACTGCTCGACGGGTGCCCGACGACGTCTCGATACCGGCGGCATGTGCTGCCAATGTCATCTATGGGACGGCATGGTTCTCGTTGTACCGGCGGGGACAGATGCAGGCTGGCGAGACGGTGCTGGTGCTGGCGGCCGCGGGCGGCGTCGGCTCGGCCGCTGTGCAGATGGCCAAAGCTGCGGGATGCACGGTGATCGCGGCCGCGGGCGGTGCTGCGAAGGTGCAGACCTGCCGCGAGCTCGGCGCCGACACCGTCATTGACTACGACAACGGCGACCTCTACCAGTCGGTGATGGATGCCACCGGTGGTCGGGGCTGCGACATCATCTACGACCCGGTCGGCGGCAAGTACTTCGACGTAGCGCGCCGTCTCGTGGCGTGGGAAGGCCGGCTGTTGGTGGTGGGCTTCGCCAGCGGCACGATCCCCCAAGCGCCGGCCAACCATTTGCTGGTCAAGAACTACTCGGTGGTCGGCGTGCACATGGGTGGCTACCGGGGACGCATGGACGAGGTGCTCGAAGAGTGTTACGACGAGCTCTGGCCCCAGGTTGCCGATGGCACCCTGGACCCGCTGGTCAGCCAGGAGCTGCCCCTCGATGGGCTCCTCGACGGCTTGCTCGCGCTGCACAACCGTCAGACCACCGGCAGGGTTCTGGTTCGACCTGATCTGTAAGCCGCCGCCTCAGCCGCGGGCCGCTGTGCCGTTTGTGCCCGCTCAGCCGCGGGCCACGGTGTTGTCGGTGCCCGCTCAGCCGCGGGCCACGGTGTAGCCGACCGTTTCGCGGTCCCAAAGGTCGGCGGTGACGCCGGCGTCCCGGATCACTTGCTTGCGGATCTTGCCTGAAGCTGTCTTGTCCAGCTCGGCGACGAACTGCAGGTAGCGAGGCACGCTGTGTCGAGGCATGCGCGGAACGCACCAGTCGAGGAACTCGACCGGGTCGAGCGCGGGGCCGTCGACGGCCACCACGGCCAGCACTTCATCCTCGCCGCCGGCGCCTTCCACTCGGAGTCCGACGACGGCGCTCTCGATGACACCGGCGTAGCCGTTGATGACTGTTTCCACTTCGTAGCTGGAGATGTTCTCGCCGCGTCGCCGGATGCGGTCGTTGAGTCGGTCGACGAAGTGCAGCCGTCCGGCGGCGTCGAGTTTTCCGGCATCGCCGGTGTGGAACCACAGGTTGCGCCACGCTGCGACGGTCTTGTCCGGCATCTGGTGGTAGCCCACGTTGAAGCAGAACGGCACGCGGGGCCGCACGAGGATCTCGCCGGTCTCGCCGAGCGGCAGCGGCAGGTCCGTATCGGGATCGGCGACCACCACTTCGAAGTACTCGTCAAGCGGCGGGCCGGCGCAGCCGGACATCACCTGGTCTGCGGGGCGGGTGAGGGCAACCATGTTGACCTCGGTCATCCCGTAGCCCTGCACGATTCGCACGCCGAAGCGTTCCTCGAACCCGGTAGCCCATTCCTCGGCGACGGGAAGGGCGATGACGGCGCGCATCTGGTGGTCCCGGTCGCGATCGGTTCGGGGGCTGCGCCAGATGAACTCCGGCATGACACCGAGCGCGTTCGTCAGCGTGATGCCGTTGTCGATGACGGTGTCGAGCCACTGGGCCACGCTGAACCGTTTGGTGACGTACACCGAGGCGCCGGCGTGCAGCGAGGCGTACACCTGCATGAACAGCCCGTTCGCGTGGAACATCGGCATGCAGCAAAAGAAGCGGTCTTCGGGTGTGATCTCCAACGCTTGTGCTGTCGTGAGACCGAACAGGTAACAGTGCGCCTGCGGCATGAGCACACCCTTGGCCGGCCCGGTTGTGCCTGACGTGTACATGATCGTGCAGACATCGCTGGGCTTGGCTTCCAGCACTGCGTCGGGCCGTGTCGTGGTGTCGATCAGGTCACTGACCGCCAGCATCGTGGTACCCATCAGCGCTCCGCCCGGGGCGCTGGCGTGGCTGCCGTCGTCGACCAGCAGCGTGGTCTCGATGTCGGCACCTAGTGAGGCGATCGCCCCGGTGTCCACGTCGTCGAATCGGTCCAGCAGGCCGTGATCAACCGCCACGATCCGAGGTCCGGAATTTCGTACCTGATGCTCCAGGAATGCACCACGCAGGTCGGTGTTGACCGGTACGAAGATCGCCCGCCGCTTGTGGGTGGCGATCATCAACAGCATGAATTCGGCGCTGTTGGTGAGCAATGCCAGCAGCCGATCTCCAGGTTCGAGTCCGAGGTCGGCCAGTGCAGTTGCCAGCCGGTCGGTCAGCTCGTCAAGCTCGGCGAAGCTGACCGTGCGGCCGTCCTCGAATGCGAGAAACTCGCGAGCGCCATGCGACCCCGCCGCTTCCCGAACGAGCCCAGGCAACGTCCAGTTGTCACGACTCGTGCCCTGGTCACCGGTGCCCATCGGCGGAATCGTAGACTTCGCCCGGGCAATTCGGCCCGAATGGGGGGCGCCTGCTTGCTGGGCGCGTACGGAAGTTGGACACCTGCTTGGGAGGTGACCGCATGCTGATCGGATTGCCCGGCGAACTCAAGGCGGGTGAACAGCGCGTTGGGTTGACGCCCCACGCTGTGCGCGAGCTGGCGTTTTACGAGCATCAGGTGCTGGTGGAATCCGGCGCCGGTGCGGGCATTCGAGTTTCCGATGCCGAGTACGAATCCGCGGGCGCTCGCATCGGTACCTGTGACGAGGTGTGGGAAAAGTCGGAGCTCGTCGTCAAGGTCAAGGAGCCTCAGGCGTCGGAACGCAGGCGGCTTGGCGATGGTCAGATCCTCTTCGCCTATCTGCACCTTGCGCCCGATCCTGAGCAGACGGCCGATCTCGTGGACTCCGGCGCGGCGTGCGTGGCCTATGAGACGGTCACGGACTCGCGTGGTGGACTGCCGTTGCTGGCGCCGATGTCTCGGGTTGCCGGCCGGCTCGCAGTTCAGGCGGGCGCGTGGGCGCTGGAGACAGCGCATGGCGGCATCGGCCTGCTGATCGGTGGCGTTCCTGGAGTGCCGCCGGCTCGTGTGGTGATCATCGGCGGGGGAGTGGTCGGCGAGAACGCGGCCACGATTGCCATCGGCATGGGTGCCGACGTGCGGGTGCTCGACATCGATCCGGCCGCGCTGGATCACCTCGAGCAGCGCTTTGGCGCTGCGGTCGTGACGGTCACCTCTACCCGGGCGACGGTCGAGACTGAGGTGCTCAACGCGGACTTGGTGATCGGCGCTGTGCTGGTGACCGGCGCTCGGGCGCCCAAGCTCGTCACCGACGACATGATCCGCCAGATGCGACCGGGTTCAGTGGTCGTGGATGTCGCCATCGATCAGGGCGGCTGCTTCGAGACGTCGAAACCCACGACACACGCCAAACCGACCTTTGTCTGCGACGGTGTCGTGCACTACTGCGTCGCCAACATGCCCGGCGCCGTGCCGGTGACCTCAACCCGAGCACTCAGCGACGCCACCCTGCCACGGGTGCTCGCCATCGCCGAGAACGGCCTCGACGCCCTGCGCAGCGACCCCCACCTCCGCGCCGGCCTCAACGTCTACAAAGGCCACGTCACCGAGCCCAACGTGGCTTCCGCCCTCAACATCCCCTACACCGACCCCCTCACCGCCCTCGGCCTCTGACAACAACTCCGCTGAGCCAGCGCAGGTACCCCTTGTTCGATCTGCTCATTGCGCTCGTATCGAGTCGTGATTGCCGGCCCTAAGGGATGCCGAGCCGGCAGCATCGCCTCATTGGGTCAGCCGAGGAGGATCGATGGCTCTCAGCACATCATTCGATGAGGTTCCACAAGCACGAGGCAAGGTTCGGCTCGTCGTGTCAGTCGACTTCGGCTACCGGGACTGCGAAGTGTGTCCACTGCCGCCCAAGGGGCACGGCGCGCTGTACGGCGTTTCTTGGAAGCTCGATTGCGGCAGGTTGAGCTTCACCGTGTTCGCCTGCTCAGAGCATCTCGACGAGGTGCTGGAGGGCGCGATCTTGGGTTCGCTGCCACAGTTTCGTGATGGCCGGCTGCTACGAGGTTGCGCCGAGCCCTGCGAGTGTCATCCGCTGGAACTGCGCGCATGAGAGAGTGTCCGAGTGGCGTCGCTGAGCGACTACTTGGACCTCAGCGAAACTGGGGCGGCCTCGCAGTGGCAGAGCATCGTGCAGCGTCGCATGCCGCCGCCAGGCAAGCGGCAAGTCAACTTCACGCCCGTAGAGACCGTGCTCTGCTACGGGCTCTTCTTGTCCGACGATCCAGTAGTAGACCCGCACCGCTATGGCGGGCAGACGATTTATACCGCGCCGCGGCTCGTCCACGATCTCGCTGCTCTCTTCAAGCGCCGGCCGAGTTCGATCACCAGCAAGATGATGAATCTGAACGGTTCTCGGGTCAACGGAGCGAAGTACGAAGTTGAGTTCTTCATGAATATGGGCACCGACGTCGTCCGTTTCCTGGATCTGTACGGCACAGCGTTGCGGGCGGCGCGCCGCATGGGAATCGGTGCCCGACGACTGCCCGATTTCTTGCGACTGGAGCAAGCGACTGAATACTCAATGCTCGGCCTTGAGGACTTGGCAGATTCACGATTTGACGAAATGATCGAGCAGGAGGCGGCACAGCTCCGCGCCGCCAAGCTGCGATACAACCAAGATCTGTCGTCCGCTGAGACGACCCGGATTGTCCAGCACCGTGCCCGGGTCGGCCACAAGGCATTTGCGACTGAGGTGCTGCGACGCTTCGACCACACCTGCGGCTTCTGCGGCATGGCCCCGAGATCGCTTCAGGGCAACCGTCTTATCGTTGCGTCACACATCAAGCCGTGGGCTGATTCGAGCAACCGAGAGCGACGCGACCCGCGCAACGGAGTAGCGGCGTGCCCAACGCACGATGCTGCGTTTGACAAGGGACTGATCACCGTGAACGGAGGACTGCGCGTACATCGGTCCAGGCGGTTGCGAACAAGCATCGAGGCTGACACCGGGGTCGAGCACAACTTCGGGGAGTCCCTGCGGGAAGCCTTGATTGTGCCTTCAGGTGTGGAGCCGCCGCGGAGCGCATACCTCCATTGGCACCACGAGCACATCTACCAAGACTCACTGCGCTGAGCGCTGGCCTGTGGGAGCGAGCTTGCCTCGATGGCCCTCTCGGAGGCGTGGCGAGAGGACCCGGGCACATCAGAGGTTGACTTCGCTGCGCCTACGCCCGATGCACCTGCACATTTCGGGCATGGACCGCCAGTGCGCCAAGGTCACCGACGTCACTGCTGAATACGACGCCGTCGGGTTCAGCCATGGCGACTACAACCGCATCGACCGCAGAGCCTCGCTTGGCGGCCGAGCGCAAGGCTCCCGCTCGGCGAGCTAGCCGCTCGGGAAAGTCGGTGACGATGTCACACCGCTTGAGCAGCCTGTTCGTGTTGGCATCCGTGTGCTGGCGCCCCGAGATCGACTCTGCCAGCACAACTGAAGGAACGACCGGCGGCCAGTACCCGTCGCGCGACAGAACTGCGATGAGCGCCACATTCTCCTGCTTCTGTTCGCTCAGTCGGCTCAATCCGCCCGAGTCCAGGACAAGAACGGTCAACCTGCGGCCTCGCCAGTGCCGCTTGTACGGATACGACCCACAAGTGCCTCGGCTTTCTCCATTGCAGCCTTGGAAGGTTCTCCGACCTCGTCGATGAGTTCAGCGAGATATCTCTCGGTCTCTGCGCTCAACTCCTGCCGACGAAGCTCGTCCTGGACGGCCGTCTGCAGCAGGTCGGCGGGCGAGAGGCCGAGCTCCTTGACCGAGACGTAGAGGTCATCAGGGAGATCAACCCGAATCTGAGGCATGAGCTCAACGTACTCACCGCTGGCGGACGGGCCAAGCGATTTCATTGGGGGGCTGTCACAGGCATTGACGGTTCCGGGGTTCTCGTTACCGACTCTTGCATCCCGGCGGTGAGAGTGCCGGATCGCCGCGGCATCAGGCCCACAGGGCGCAGATGGGGATCGCTTCGATCTGCTCTGACAGGTGGTACCTGCGGCGGCCGACATGGAAGACGACGCCTGCTGCGAACTGGGATCCAAGTTCGTCTCGGAGCCACATGAGATGGCGGGCATCACTGGTGTCGGGGGCATTCGTGGCCTTGATCTCGATGGCGACGATGCCGCGGGCGCCGAAATCGGCGATCAGGTCGATCTCGTGGCGACTGTCCGCCACTCGCAGGTGACACAGCTGTGGGCCGCGCGTCGTCAGAGCCGTCTCGGCTCGCAACTGGTTGATGACGAAGGTCTCTAGGAGCCTCCCGAGCAGGTCACCGCTGGACATCACGGTCGCGGCGTCAACGCCGACGGCAGCCGCCCACAGGCCGGTGTCTGCCACTAGGCGCTTGCGTCCCTTGACGAGCCGGGTGAGACGGTTGCTGTGCCACTGCGGCAGCTCAGCGATGGCGCCGAGGTCGCTGAGCACTTGGGTGTAGGCGGTGCCAGTCCGATGGTTGATCGCCGCGGCACTGTTAAGCGTGGAATCCGTCGCAAGACCTGCCGTGTTGAGCGCGTATGCCCCGAAGAAGCGACCGAGACGAGCGCTATCGGGTGAGGCACCCAACGTCGACGGGTCGCGGTTCAACATCTGGCTGAGGTAGCCGTCGAGCCAAGCGTCACGGAGTGCGGGCTGGCTCTCCAGCACGGCTTCGGGGAAGCCACCCTTCAACGCGATGTCTACGTAGCCGCGCAGATCAGGTGGGTCTGCCGGCAGGCGAATGCCCTCTCTGGTTCGCAGGCGCTCAAGGAACTCGACACCGATTGTGCCCATGTGTTCCCGCACCGTCAGCGGATGCATGGCGACCGAGAGCAAACGACCCGTGCCGGGCCACAGGGCGGGATCGCGAGCGGAGCGGACGGAGCCGCTGAGAATGAACCGGCCCGGAGTGCGGTCGCTGTCCACGGCCCGTTTGACGGCGCCAAGCACCTCGGGGACTACTTGCCACTCATCGAGCAAGACCGGTGGCTGGAGATGGCGCAGGGCGGCGTCGGGATCGGCTCGTACCGCGGCGGCCTCATCGGCGTTGTCCAGCTGAATCACGGTCGCTGCGTGGCGGCGTGCAGTGGTTGTCTTGCCTGTGGCACGTGCACCTGTGATGAACAGCGCTGCGGGAGACTCCGCCAGAAACTCGATTCTGGTGTCTGCCATCCGAGGAATGTAATCAGCCACGGTTGCAGATTACCGCTTCTGCACGCGTGTGATTGCCTATTTCACACAGCTTCAAATACTGATTCTACACATGCTGTATTGCACATTTGGCTCGGAGTCGAATACAGCTATTGCACCTTCAGCGCAGCGCCCGCGCCCGACGTGTCTATCGGCGATACGCCACGAACTCCTGCACCGTCATCCCGACATCTCGCGCGATGGATCGGAGCAAGATTGGGGAAAGGTCTCGCCCGCGATGCATTGGCACGGTCGTCGACCGTCCGTCCGCATGGCGGAATCGCTTGTGCGAGCCGCGCTGGCGAACTTCCTCAAATTCCAGTGCCGTGAGGACGGCGACGACCTCACGCGGCTTGAGGATCGGCACCGATGGTACGGGGGTTCAAGCCACCACGACGACCTGTGTGCCGACGAACTCTCCCGCCATCGCCGGGGCACCGTCCTCGAGGATCATCGCGATGACCTCGGTGAGGTTGTCGTTGAGCTCTTCCAGCGTCTCGCCCTGGGAGTGCGCACCCGGAAACCCCGGGACGTAGCCGACAAAGAACCCGGTGTCGGGGCAACGCTCGACAACAGCAGTGAAATTCTGCATCGGCATAACCTCGGTCTTGCTCTTGAGGATCAATTGTAGGCGTGCCTGTAAATCGGATCGGCTCAACCGCGATGGGAATCGGCGTGCCGGTCTTGCGCACTTGTGGCGCTTGGTAGCTCGGAGCGGCGATTTAGGGGCTGAGCCGATTGGCGAAGCTGTGGCCCGAGCGGACCGTGAGCGCAGCGAACAAGAGCGGAAAACAAGTGGTCTCGCAGCGTGAAGCCTCACCTATCCGCGCGGCCTCTTACGAACTGGCGAGGCGGCGGGCGCGTTCGCGGATGAGTTGTTCGATCTGGCCGGCTGCTTCTTCGGGCGCTTCGTGTTCCCAGACGCGCAAGGTCGTCCAGCCGGCCGCCTCTAGGCGTGCGTCGGTGTCGGCGTCGCGGGCTCGGTTGCGGGCGATCTTGGTCTCCCAGTACTCGGCATTGCGCCGGGGTTTGGTGCCGTGCTCGGGGCACCCGTGCCAGAAGCAGCCGTCCACGAAGATGGCCACCTGGAGGCGCGGGAACACGATGTCGGCCTCCCGGCGCACCTCCGGTAATGGCCGCCGATGCACGAAGTAGCGCAAGCCTCGCCGGTGCAGCGCTGACCTGACCAGCCGTTCCGGTCCCGTGTCACGGGACCGCTGTTTGGACATGCGCTCCGAGGCAGGACCCGGCAGCGCTTTGGGCTCCACGGTTCGGGTTCTACCAGTCGCCCGGGAGTGGCTGGGATGGTGATCGCCGCCGCGAAGTGCGACTGCTGTGGGCAGAACCAGTCAGCGGCCCATCGTGAAGAACTCGTCGTTGGGTCGCATCGAAGTCAGGTGTGCCATCCGGTTCGACAAGGCGAACAGTGCCGTGATGGAGCCGATGTCCCAGATGTCGTCGTCGCTGAAACCGTGCGCCCGCAGCTCTTCGTGATCGGCCGTCGACGCTGACGCCGGCTCACGGCACATCTTCAGCGCAAAGTCGATCATCGCCCGCTGCCGGTCGGTGAGGTCGGCCTTGGCTGGGTCCACGGCGAGCTGATCGGCCAGGAACGGGTCCTTGGCACGGATGCGCAGGATCGCGCCGTGCGCCACCACGCAGTACATGCAGTCGTTGGCGCCGCTGGTGGCCACCACGATCATCTCCCGCTCTGCCTTGGTGAGCCCGCTCGGGTCCTCCATCAGCGCGTCGTGGTACGCCATGAAGGCCCGCATCTCGTCCGGCCGGTGCGCCAGTGCGAGAAACACGTTGGGCACGAAGCCGGTCTTGGATTGGATCAACTCCATGCGCTCGCGCAAGTCGTCGGGAATGTCGGCGATTGCGGGCACGGGGAATGTCGAGATGGCTCGCTCGGTCATGCTCGCAGCCTAAACACGGAAGGCTGCGGTACACCGAAGCTGTATCGGATTGCGCTGCGGCAGGCGCCAGCTGTGTCGGCTCACACTTCAGCTTGCGTCGACGGTGTCTCCTACATTCATGGAGCCGACGAGAGGACTGCCTTGCGATGCACTTGCCACGACCGACCTCACCTCGCCTCGAACCGATTCCCAAGGTGGCCGAACGGGCCCGTGAGGTCATGGAGTCCTCGTTCGCCAACGCCGTCAATGTCATTGCGACCATCGCGCACAGCCGCCCGATCTCCAAGGCGTTCGGCGAATTCGCCCAAACCATTCTGTTCAAGGGCGACCTGTCCCGGCGTGATGTGGAGATTGCCGTGCTGCGCATGGGCTGGAACTGCCAGTCCGTCTACGAGTTCGGCCAGCACACGTTGATCGCCCGCGCGGAGGTCATGACCGACGAGGAGATCTACGCGGTCACTCGTCCGATTGCCGAGGGCCGCTGGACGCCGTCCGAGGCGGCCCTTCTGCAGGTTGTCGATGACCTCTACTCCGACGACTGTGTTTCCGACGCCACCTGGGCCGAGGCGGCTTCACACTTCAGCGAAGCCGAAATGGTGCATCTCATCGCTGCGGCAGGCTGCTACCGGATGGTGAGCGGTTTGCTCAACAGCACCGGTGTGCAGCGCGACGAAGGCGTCCCCGACTGGCCCACCGCCCCGACACCCACATAAGGCGGGAGTGCGATAAGCAAACCCTCATGCGAACCATGAGACGTCTCGCGGCTGGTGCCGCCGTGCTGCTTGCGTTGAGTGTCAGCGCCGCAGCGCTCGCGCCAGTCGCAGCTGCCGCGGTGGACGCCGATCTCGCAGAAGTCACGCTCACCCGCTACGGGGGAACCGACAGGTACGCCACATCGCTGCTGGTCGCCGAGGCCGTCGCCGCCGATGCAGGAGGCAGTCTCGACTCGGTTGTGCTGGTCTCGGGACTCAGTTGGCACGAGGCCGTCGTCGCAGCCTCGGTTGCTGGACGGCTTGATGCACCCGTGCTCATGACGCCGCCCACCGAGCTTCGAGCCGATGCGCAGGAGTTCCTGCGCAGAGTCGGGGCATCGAATGCGCTGATCGTGAGCGCAGGGGAGGACGCCGAGTCGCGCTCAATCTCACCGTCCGTCGCATCGGCGCTCGAATCGGCTGGACTCGAAGTCGAGTGGGTCGGCGGTGCAGACCAGTACGAAACGGGGGTCGCTGTGGCGCGTCGCACTGGTAGCCCCGGCACGCTCGGCGACTTCGGAACGACAGCGATCGTGGCGAGCGGAGAAGTCTTCGCCGATGCGCTCGTAGCGGGGCCGCTGGCTGCTCACGGCAAGCACCCGGTGCTGTTGAGCCCGCATGCACGTCTCGATGAAGGCGTTGAGGCGTACTTGGAAGAGTCGGGCATCCGCCATGTCGTGCTGATGGGCGGGACTGCTGCGCTGTCACCGGCCGTGGAGAACTCCATCAGTGGACTGGGTATCGCCGTCAGCCGCATGGCAGGAGCCACTCGATACGACACAGCCACCATGACGGCGAGTTTCATGCGTGACCACTCCGCCAGCACCTGCTTCAGCGGTGCTGAGGTTGGCGTAGCCCGCGCGCGGGTGCCGTTCGACTCGTTCAGTGCGGCGCCGCTGCTGGCCCGACGTTGCGCGTCGCTGGTGCTGAGCGATCCAGGAGCCATTCCGTCCGAGACAGCAACGTTTCTGGACACGGCTCGTCAAGCTGACGGTGTCACCGAACTGCGCCTGACGGTATTCGGCGGTGATGCAGCCGTCTCCCAAGCGGCGATCGAGTCGTATCTCGCTGGCGAGACGACCGGAGAGGCCGAGCCGACCGACGAGCCAACCCGAGAGCCGACCGTGTTGCCAGCCGGCACGTGCGGTGGCTCCAGCAGCGGCCAAGACGTGCGGATCGCCGGGCCTACATCGAGCACCGGTGCGCCGAGTTGGTCACCGGACTGCACATACATCGCGTTCCAAGAACAGGGCGCGCTGTGGGCGGCGCGCCCTGACGGCAGTGGGAAGCGCCGAGTGCTCGCAGCGCTAGGCGGAGGCGCCTTCATCGATGAACCGGCATGGTCTCCCGACGGGAAAAAGATTGCGTACTCGCGCCCGAACTTCTTCACCGAACCATGGACCTCGTTCATTTTCGTGGTGAATGTCGATGGGAGCGGCAATACCCAGTTGACCAATGGCGAAGTGTTCGACGAATCACCGTCGTGGTCGCCCGACGGAAGCCAGATCGTCTTCAGTCGATAGACCGGACGTGAGGTCTTGGAGTCAGGCGGGATTCTCAGCGGACCAAGATCGATCGTGACCATGGATGCATGCACGGGCCGGAACCGGACAGCTCTCGCGAGCGGCCGCTTCTACTCGCCCCGGTGGTCGCCTGAGGGTACGCGCATCGCCTACGTGAAGTCCGACCAACTTGGCGTCGTGGACATCGACGGAACCAACGCGCGCATCCTGACGGGCGGCGCGCACAACGCAGGCTTGGCATGGTCGCCCGATGGCACCCAGATTGCGTATGTGAGCGGCGATAACCGTGAGTCCGACATTCGCATCATTGAGGTAGACGGGATTCGCTCCTTCCAGCTGACCAACGCGCCGGGACCGGAGGTGGAACCCGCCTGGTCACCAGACGGCGAGCGCATTGCGTATGGAACGTTCAACCACGAGGGAAATCGACTCGTTGACATGGAGATCCGCGTCACCGGTGTGAGCGGCGCGCCGGTCGGCGTCTCTCAGACATGCATGCCTCCGGGCCCGACGTCGCTCACGACTGCAGGTTTCCCGCTGCCTGCGTGGGCGCCACCGGCAGTCGGATCGTTGCGCATTGCCGTTCTCTTCGCCGACTTCCCCGATTTCGGGGCGAACCACAGCACCGAGGAGGAGGCCGAAGGGGGTTTGCCGTTCATGACGCGCTATCTCGAAGTGGTCAGCTACGGCCAGCTTGACATCACGACAACGGTGCGACATGGCTGGCTGCGATTGGCCCATCCACGTGGCGACTACATCACCGAAGTGCCCCCGGATGAGCACGGCGAAGCGCGTGACGTCGAGACGCGAGACCTCTTCGGCGAGATCGTCGCCGCGGCAGATCCGGGATTTGACTTTGCCGGATCCGACGTCGTTCTCATCGTGTTCCCGAGCAGCCATTTCGGCGGCGGTCTGGCGCGCAGCAGCCATACGGCCGACAGCACCGAGATGCAGCTGGCAGTGGCCAACATCTTTCGAGCGGGCCTCGAGACGGGGCCGCGCCCCTGGGGATCGACCGGGGCTCATGAGATCGGTCACACGCTCGGCCTGACCGATCTCTACCCCTACGACAACGAGCATCAACGCTCGGACATTGCGAGCGACAGGGTCTGGGTGCGCACCGTCTTCGGTCGCATGAACCTCGTTTCGTACTTCGAAGCCTCGGCAACTGATCCCCAGCTCGAAGAAGCACATCGAAATGCTGACGGCACGACATCTCGGTTGTATGGATCGCCGCTGATCTTTGAAGAGATGTTGGCGTGGAGCCGATGGCAGCTGGGTTGGCTCGACGACGAGGAGGTGCTCTGCGTCACTGAGCCGTCCGCCACAGTCGAGCTTGACCCCGTCGCTGCTCCCCGCGGCGGCACGGTCATGGCCGTCGTTCCCTTGACGTCCAATCAGGTGCTGGTGGTGGAGAGCCGTCGCCGGCTCGGGTTCGACGCCGTCCAGCCCTACACGGACCCTGCCGGCACGCGCATCACCCCAGCGGGCCTTCCCGCCGAAGGCGTGCTCGTCTACACCGTCGACGCCTCATTGGGAGCAGGCGACTTGCCGATCAAGGTCGCGGGGGACAGCGGCAATGGCACCGTCGACGAGTTCCCGCTGCTGGAAAACGGCGACTCCGTCACTGTTCGCGGGTACACCGTGTCCGTCACCGCGGATACGGGACGCATACACACGGTCAGCATCCGCAAGGGCTCTTGATCGCCCGCCTTGCCGATTTGTACGCCCCCTGGGACTTGAACCCAGAACCTGCGGATTAAGAGTCCGTTGCTCTGCCAAATTGAGCTAGAGGCGCATGTCGTGCGGGCGGATGCCTGCGGGCGGATCGAGGGGAATCGAACCCCCGGCCTCCAGTGCCACAAACTGGCGCTCTAACCGACTGAGCTACGACCCGCAAGAGTGGTCAAGGATGCCACGGGCGACACAGGGTTGCTACCGGTTTCAGGGTGTTCTCGTGCCAAGCTCAGTGCCGAGCGCGTACCGTGGAGTCGTGATGACACAGACCGTCGGGCCAAGACAACCGCCGATCGAGTACATCGGGCGTATCACTGCCCAATACGCAGGGCTGGGATACGGCGAGTACCGATGGCTCCACAGCGAAGAGCCGCCCGCGTGGGCACCGCTGGAACGGCCGATCTCGGAATGCCGGATCGGAATGATCGCCACGGGCGGCATCTACTCGGTCGGACAGACGGCGTTCCACTACCGCGACGACGCGACCTATCGAGCGATTCCTACCGATGTCGACGTCGCTGCGCTGCGCGCCACACACTTCGCTTACGACGTGACCGATGCCCGCACGGACATCAACTGCGTCTTCCCGATCGATGCGCTCCGCTCGATGCGCGACGCCGGTGAGATCGGAGAGCTCGGACCGAACGCCTACACGCTCATGGGCGGCATCTACAGCACTCGACGGGTGCGCGAAGAGCTCATCCCCGAGTTGGTGAAGCGCTGCCAGGCGGACGAGCTCGACGCGGTGCTGCTGGTGCCGGTCTGACCGGTCTGCCATCAGACCGTGGGTCTGATCGCACGAGCCATTGAGGCCGAGGGAATCCCGACACTGTCGATGTCGAGCGTCCGGGACATCACCCGCGCTGCTTGGCCGCCACGGGCGGTGTTTCTCGACTACCCGCTTGGGCACACGTCCGGCCGGGCGCGCGATACGAAGCTGAATCTCGCGATCCTGCGAGAGACCTTTGCGGCGTTCGAGAACCTCCGGGTACCTGGCTCGATGGCGCATCTGCGCCACCGCTGGTCGGATTCGGACCGCTGGAAGGACAAAGTGTTCGCTCCGGCGGGTGGCAGCTTCGCAAAGACCGCGGACGGGCTGCCCGCCTCCGCCGTGCCGACCGACGACAAGGCGAGTGCCGAGAGCCTCGCGTACGACGACGATCGGGTCGCGCGGCATCCGACGCCGCAATACCAGACCGACGAGGACGCGGCAGCGGCTCGGGCCAGCCACGATGGCGAGGAGTGCCTCGTGTGCGCGGGGATCGACTTCTGAGTCGGTCGCCGAGTCGAGCCCTGCGCCATCGACGGGATCTCCAGCTTCTGGGTCGCAAGATAGTGGGACGCCAGTGAGCGAGCAATCCGAGCGTCGAGCTTCGACGGGGTCCGCGTCGCCTGGGACCGGCGGCGACTATGACCCTGAAGCAATCGCCGTGCGTGACGCGGCGACGGTGATGATCCTCGCAGGCGACGACGATCCCCACGTGCTCATGCTGAAGCGCAACGCTCGGTCGATCTTCGTGGGCGATATGTGGGTGTACCCCGGCGGCGCCGTCGACCCGCACGACGCAACGGCGCTCGCCGATGCCACCGTGTCAGGGCTCACTGGCGCCGAGGCGTCGTACCAGATCGGCATCGACCGCGGCGGCATCGCGTTCTGGGTTGCAGCTCTGCGAGAGACCTTCGAAGAAGCCGGCATCTTGCTGGCTCACCACGATGATCCCGCTGGTGTGGAGGATCTGAGGGATCTTCCGTCGGGCATCATCGACCTGTCGCCACCCGATGTGACGGCACGATTCTCCGGCTATCGCGACCAGGTGAATGCCGGCACCCGTGACTTCATCGAGACAGTGCGCAGCGAAGACTTGCTTCTCGACGGCAACGATGTCCATTTCATCGGGCGCTGGGTGACGCCGATGGGCCCGCCGCGTCGCTATGACACCCGGTTCTTCCTGACGGCGATGCCCGATGGGCAGGTGCCGCTGGCCGACAACGACGAAGCCGTCGACCACCAGTGGGTCCGACCAGCAGATGCGATCCGACGCAATGAATCCGGCGACATGGTCATGATGACCCCCACTATCGGCATGCTCCACCGTCTCGCCCGTTTCAGCACGATCGCAGATGCCGTCGCAGCTGCGGCTCGGGGGACACCCGCTGATGACGAGCATGTCCGCATCCGCTTCGACAACGAGGGACCGAATCGGATCGCCTTCCCCGGAGATCTCGACTACGACTCAGCGGACGGCAGAATCGAGACCGGAATCCTTCGCTGGCCGTCTCAGTAGCACTCCCGGTCGTCGAAGCTGCGCGAAGACGGTGGGGCAGCTCAATATCAGTGGCAGCATGGGGTCTCGTGGCCCCCGTGGCGCAACTGGACAGCGCAGCGGGCTTCTATCCCGCCGGTTGCAGGTTCGAGTCCTGCCGGGGGCGCAGCGACGCTCGCGCAGCAGCGCGGCGGCCCGACACCAGGAGCGCGACGAGAACTCAGATGGGTGTCGCGCTCAACCGAAGGTAGGTTCCGTCCGTGGCTCATTCCGCAGACACCGATGGCGCTCGCGATGCAGTCGTGGCAGCCCCGGAAAATTCGACAGCCGACCCAGGCCGCAATGGCGCGCCTGAGGGGACCGGCAAGGTGACGGACGCACCAGTCGATATGGCACGCATCGAGCACGCCGTGCGCGAGATCCTGGAGGCAATCGGCGAGGATCCTGACCGCGACGGGCTCGTCAAGACTCCCAAGCGGGTCGCTCGCATGTATGCCGAAGTCTTCGCTGGCCTGCGGGAAGACCCCGAACACCACCTACAGGTTCAATTCGAGACCGGCCACGACGAGATGGTCATGGTGCGCGACATTCCCTTCTATTCGATGTGCGAGCACCACTTGCTGCCGTTTGTCGGGCTCGCGCACGTTGCCTACATTCCCGGTGAACGGGGCACGATCACGGGGTTGTCGAAGCTGGCTCGACTCGTCGAGGCCTACGCCCGCAGACCCCAGGTGCAAGAGCGGCTCACCACCCAGGTCGCCGACAAGATCGTGGAAGTGCTCGAGCCCCGTGGAGCGCTCGTGGTCGTCGAGGCCGAGCATCAGTGCATGTCGATGCGCGGCGTCCAAAAGCCCGGATCGCTGACGATTACCTCGGCGGTTCGCGGCCAGTTCCGCATGACAGCCACTCGCGCGGAGGCGATGCAGCTCATCGGCATCGGCCGCTGACCAGTTCGCAGGCGAAACCGGTCGAGTTCCTGACGGTTCCGCCGATTCGATGAGCGCAAACGCAGCCGACTTCGCAGGTCCGCCGCTGTTGGGACGTAGCGTGATGGTTCGGCCAGGCCAACCCGCGCCGGCTCCGTGGCAGGATTGTGAACGACTGCGCGTGCAGCCTGACGCGTTCACTATGGAGGTCGGGCGTGCCCTGCGCGATGCCTGGCTGACACGGACACCTCTGGTGGTGGAACTCGACGGTGAGGTGCCCAACCCCGCGACCGTATGGGAGGCCCGCTGGTGGGAGCTCAGCGTCGGCATGACGACGCGAGCCGAAGTTCTCGCGCACCTGCTGTCCGCCAACATCGTGGATGCTCGGGATCCGCGCCGCGCCCGGTTTGCCCCCGTCGAGGCAGCCGTGTCGCTCGGAGCACGGATCTGCGCAGGTTCCGACGAGGGCGACGTCGTGACGGACGGCGGGCCGGCGTGGTGCGACGGGGGACCACTGGACGCGTTCGATCTCACCCATGGCGTTGTTCCCGCCGCAAACCTCGCCGCGGGGAGCCTGGCAGTGCTTCGGCCCTGCACGCCTGAGGCGGATCTGGCCCACGACCAGCGCGCCGCCGTCGGCCATCTCGGCGGTCCGGCGTGCATCGTCGCCCCCGCAGGCTCGGGCAAGACCCGGGTGCTCACCGAACGAGCGCGCTATCTCGTCCGAGACCTCGGAGTGACGCCGGGCGCGGTGTGCTTGGTGGCGTTCAACGTCCGCGCACGTGCAGAGATGCAGCAGCGAACATCGGATCTCGACGGCCTCGAAGTCCGCACGCTGAACAGCCTCGCGCTGGCGATCTGCAACGGCTCCAGGCCGTTTGCGCGGCCTGCGCGCCATGGCCGGGTCGACGTTGTCGATGAGATGGGCGTCCGGGCGCGACTCGACGGCCTTGTCAAGCGGAAACGGCGGGCCATGACCGATCAGCTCGCACCGTGGCTGGAAGCGCTCAGCGTTTCCCGGCTGGGTCTTCACGATCCTGTCGATGCGGAGCGGGCATTCCAGCCCGATGTGCCCGACTTCGCCACCATCGCGCCGCACTACGTTGACGGTCTCGCTGCCGACGGCCTCGTCGATTTCGACCAGCAGATCATCCGTTCCATCGAGATCCTGCTGGCCGATCCCGCTGCACGCGCCACCGCACGCCGAGTGTGCGGCGTGCTGCTGGTGGACGAGTTTCAGGACCTCACACCGGCCCACCTGCTGCTCGTCCGTCTGCTCGCTGGTCCGCGCGCCGACGTGTTCGGCGTGGGCGATGACGACCAAACCATCTACGGCTATTCGGGGGCGTCACCTCGCTGGCTCATCGACTACGAGACGTATTTTCCTGGTGCCCAACGGCACCCGTTGCATGTCAACTACCGCTGCCCACCCGCAGTCGTCGACGCCGCTGTCCATTTGCTGTCGCACAACCGGGAGCGCATCGACAAACAGATCAAGGCCGCACCGACGAACGTCAGCGCCGACGCAGCGAACGCTCTTCAGTTCGCTGCCGGGGTCGATGCGGCGACGAAGCTCAGGGACACGATCACGGCTCTGGTTGATGGCGGTGCCCGGCCAGCCGACATCGCCGTGTTGACACGGGTCAACAGCACGTTGTTGGTGCCGCAGATCTTGCTCGCCGACATGGGCGTTGCCGCTGATGCGCCATTGGGGCGGGGCTTTCTGGAGCGCACTGGGGTGTCGGCCGCGTTGGCCTGGCTGTCGCTCGCAGTGGCGCCGAGGCGGGAGCTGCCAGCTCAAGCGCTGTCGGATGCGGCGCGCCGTCCGCCGCGTGGCATCTCCCCGCGGGTCATCGAGTGGATCGGCGAGCAGCGCAGCGTCCGGGAAGTGCGGGCCTTGGCAGGTCGGCTGAGCGATGAGCGTTCCGCGCGCAAGGTGGACGAATTCGCCGACGATGTCGAGATGTTGCTGCAGCGCGTCGACGATGGGCGTCTGGGCACACAGCAGATCCTGGAGGTCGTCCGCGACGAGCTTGGCCTTGGGGGGAGCCTCGACACGCGCCTTGACGCGTCCCGCCGATCAGTGGACCGCTCGGCGCACGGCGACGACTTGCGCGCACTCATCTCACTAGCGCATCTGCACCCCGACCCAGCGGGCTTCAGCAGTTGGCTGGAGAGTCGGCTTTCTGGATCGGGCACCGGCGATGCAACAGGCTTCGGAGTTGACGACTACACGGCGCGAGGGCGCACCGGCGACTGGGGGACAGCACGGCGCGGGGGCGTTCGGTTGGCGACGGTGCACAAGGTCAAGGGGCTCGAGTGGCCCCATGTCATCGTGTACGAGGCCTCGGCGGGCTTGATGCCGCACCGCCTCGCCCACGATGTCGAGGAAGAACGACGCGTCTTTCACGTTGCTCTGACGCGTTGCTCGGAATCGGTGACGCTCGTCAGCGATGATCCGCCGTCGGCCTTCCTGCGAGAGATGCGCGAGATGGCACCGCCGCTGCCGTCGTCGTCGGCGAGCCCGATGCCCGGTTCGTTGCCCGGTTTCGGGGGATCGAGCAGGGCCATGCCGGAGCGCGGCACCGCTAGTGCCTCTATCGGCAACGGTTCGCAGGCCGCTTCGGCGCGGGTCAAACCGGTGCCGCCGACCGATCCGCGTGGCGCGGCATTGTTCGAGTCGCTGCGTGCATGGCGACGCGAGCGCAGCCAGGCCGACGGTGTGCCCGCCTACCGCGTGTTCTCAGATGCGGTGCTGATCGAGCTGGCCGTTCGGTGCCCGACCTCCGATGCGGAGCTGCTCGCGGTACCCGGCATCGGACCGGCGAAGCTCGCTGCATACGGCGCGGATGTTGTCGCCGTTCTCGCACAAGCGTGAGGCTGAAGACCGCAGACCAACCTCCCAGAGCCCGTGTGAGGTCTGCGCCGAGCGGCCGTGGCTGCGGCTGGGGTCGCTCGGCGTCAGCCAGCGACGGGGCTAGACCGCGAGCGGGCCCTGGCCAGCCAAGAATCGCTGGGCCATCACCATCAGCACCACCCAGTACTCAGTGCCGGGCACGAGATCGTTGAGCGTCACCTCGGCGATGATTTCGTGTGCGTCGGCATGGCCCGCCGCTGCGACGCCCTCGACGGTGATTGGCGGCCCGTCTTCGAGCAGCGTGAGGAACGGCACAATCGGCACGTCGAACACTGCATCGACCTCGTCGCGAGCGATCGCATAGTCCGCCAGCGAGCGGTCATCACGCAGCAGGTACACGCTGATCAGCTCGCAGTTCAGCGTGCCCTCACCACTGTTGTCCGCCAATCTGCGGATGCCGAGCGGCACCAACTCGCTGCGGTCCGGAGCAACGCCAAGCTCCTCGGTCAGTTCTCTCACTCCATCGAGCGGAGTTTCCCCGGCGGCCAGGTGCCCTGCCGCGCTGATGTCGAGCAGCCCCGGAAAGGCCGCCTTGGCGCGTGATCGTCCTTGCAGGACCGCAGTCGGCACGCCGTCGCGCAGCGTCACGATGAGGCAGTGGAAGACGCGGTGCCAGTCGCCGCGCTCATGAACCTCTGCCCGCGGCGCGGTGCCAAGGCGCCGCCCGAACTCGTCGGTGAAGTCTAAGAGTTCCACCCCTGGGGCGCTGTCGGTCATCGAGCCATTGTCCCCGCTGGCGCTTCCAGCGGCGACCATGCCAGCGGCTACAGCAGCTCGGCGTACTTGTCCAGGATCGGCAGCACGGTGTCGGCAGGCGCCGGCGGCAGGGCCAGCACCACCCGGGTGCAACCCAGTTCGGCCAAGCTGTCGAGGACTTCGGGCTTGGGGGGCGTACCGAACTGCCCGATCTCGATCTCGTCGGGATCGCGGCCCGCTTCGATCGCAGACTCCCGGATCTGCTTGACCGGAACGTCCAGGTCGTAGCGGCCTGAGATCGGCATCCAGCCGTCGCAGAACTCCACGATGTCGGCGATGGTGCGCGGACCTGCGGCGCCGCCCAGGATGACCTTCGGGCCGCCTTCCTGCACAGGCTTGGGCCATTGCCATGACGAGTCGATGTTCACCCAGTCGCCGTGGAACTCGGCCTCCTCCTTGGTCCACAACTCGCGCACGGCCAGCATCGTCTCGCGGGTCACGGCGCGCCGGTCGGTGTACTTCACGCCGTGGTGGGCGAGTTCTTCCTTGTTCCAGCCATAGCCGATGCCCAAGATGAACCGACCATTCGAGATCCGGTCGACGGTGGCGGCTTCCTTGGCCAGCCAGATCGGATCGCGCTGGGCAACGAGCGTGATCCCCGTGCCGAGCATGATGTTCTCGGTCACCGCCGCGGCGGCACCCAGCGATACGAACTGGTCGTGCGTGCGCCAGTACTCCTCGGGCAGCGGAGGTGCTCCCTCGCGGCCGCCCCACGGCGTCTCGCGGCTGGTGGGGATGTGGCTGTGCTCGGGGAACCACAGCGACTCGAAGCCCCGTTCCTCGGTGGCCTTGGCCAACTCGACTGGCCCGATGGCCTTGTCGGTGGGAAACATCATCACGCCGATTTTCACGGTGGTCCTCCTGGTGATTGGCGAACGTGGCCGGTCATGGCCGCCGCTGAGAGTAACGGCCACGAGTCGGACGTGCCCGGTTGCGCACCGGCAGTGGTGCGTACGTCGTTCCAGCAGCGCCGAGTGACGTCGGGCGTTACAGCGGCGTGGCGTAGCGTGTTGCCGGATCTCCAGGAGCACAATGCGTGGGCACCTAGCGGTTGCCGCCGAGCAACGTGCGGGCTCGACGACCTGGGGGCCCGACGACTTGGAGGCAGAGTGAAGATCACCATCGACGTCGAGAAGTGCATCGGCAGCGGGTCATGCGAGATGATCGCCCCGGGCATCTTCGAGGTGGGCAACGACGGTCTCGTGCAGCTGCTGGACGACAGCCCCAGTGCCGAGCAGCACGGCGCGGTGCGAACAGCGGCAGCGAGCTGTCCCACGCAAGTCATCTCGGCTGACGACTGAGCCCCGACGCAGATCAGGGCCCGACCGCAATACAAAGCGCCGGACGGCGTGACGCGACCGGGTAGCACCACAACCCGACACAGCACCGCTCACCCCAGAAACGACACAGGCCGATCGGACCGCCACCGGTACGCTCGAAAGCGAGAGCTGGCCCGCCAGCACTCCGTCAACTCTTCAGACTCGGGAAGTGGCGCAGCTTGGTAGCGCACCTGCTTTGGGAGCAGGGGGTCGTGGGTTCAAATCCCGCCTTCCCGACCAGTGGCGAAACAGGCATTCACAGACTGACGAGTGATTCCGACTGGCCGGCGGCGGAGCTTGCCGGGTGCGAGGCGACCAATGACGGTGGACATGTGCGGTGCTTGTAGCTGTCATCAACTGCCGGCGAACACCTATTGGGTCGATCATGGCCGCTTCCTAGCGGGCGAGTATCCGGGGGCGCCAAGCCGGAACGAAGCTGCCTAGAAGTTGAGGATTCTGTTGAAGGCCGGAATCAGCCACTTCATCGACCTGACCGAGCCGTATGAAGGATTGGCGCCCTACGCCCCGATTGCTGCGGAAGAAGCCAGCCGACTCGGCACGCCATTCCAGCATTCCCGGCATTCCATCGTTGATCTAGATGTGCCGCCCAGCCCCCAAGACACTGCCGAGATTCTCGATGTGATTGACGAGGCCATAGGTGCGGGCAAGACGGTCTACGTGCATTGTTGGGGGTGGCGTTGGCAGAACCGGCACAGTGGTCGGCTGCTGGCTGGTGCGCCATGGCCGGACGGGCGAGCAGGCTCTCGACCAAATCGCGACGTGGTGGACGGGCATGGAGAAGGCATACCGCACGCCTCGCTCGCCGGAAATGCCGTAGCAACGCGAGTACGTCCGCAACTGGAGCGAACCAGTCTCGGGCGGGCCGCGTGAGTGATTCCACACCCCGGGATCGATTCCGGGGATGTCTGCTCGGACTTGCCGCAGGTGATGCGCTGGGCACCACGCCGGAGTTCAAGAATCCCGGCTCGTTCGACCCGATCGATGACATGGTCGGCGGCGGTCCGTTCCGCCTGATGCCAGGCCAGTGGACCGACGACACCTCGATGGCGTTGTGCTTGGCCACCAGCCTGGTCGAGTGCGGCGGGTTCGACCCGACCGATCAGATGCAGCGTTACGTGCGCTGGTGGCGCGAGGGCTACCTGTCCAGTACGGGGGATTGCTTCGACATCGGGATCACCGTCAGCGGAGCGCTGTCGCGGTTTGTCCAGCACGGCGACCCGTACGCAGGATCCACCGACCCCATGAGTGCCGGGAACGGTTCGCTAATGCGGCTCGCACCGGTGCCCATGTACTACGCGGGCCACGCTTCGGAGGCCATCGCCATGGCCGCCGACAGTTCACGGGTCACACATCAGGCGCCCGAAGCGGTCGATGCCTGCCGCTACTTCACTGGCCTGCTGGTCGGAGCTTTGCAGGGCGTCAACAAGCAAACGCTGCTGTCCCCGGGCTATTGCCCCGTCGAAAGACTCTGGGAGCACGACCCCCTAGCCGAGAAGATTGCGCTCGTTGCCGGTGGATCGTTCAAGGACCGTGACCCACCGCACATCAAGGGAACGGGCTACGTCGTCGACGCTCTTGAAGCGGCGTTGTGGGCCTTCCACCGCTCCGATGGCTTCCGCGAGGGCGCCTTGCGTGCCGTGAACCTCGGTGACGATGCCGACACGACCGGTGCCATCTACGGCCAGGTAGCCGGTGCCCACTACGGAGCGGAGGCGATCCCGGCGACGTGGCGGGCCAAGCTCGTCATGGCAGACGAAATCACCTCGCTGGCCGACCGCCTCTACGACCAGGCCAAATTGGCTTGAGTCCTGACCCCTTGCACCAGAGTCATTACCGCTGGGTTTGTCTCCTCATGGTTTAGCTGCCAACGGCGTAGGACTCCTTAGGGCGGTGTCGAGCTTGAGGTGCTCATGGAGCAGCTCGTCGTAGGTGTATGGAGCCATATCTGCATATCTCGCGATATGGTTGTGTATGTGAAAACGACGATCAACTTGCCCGATGGGCTTGCAGACATGGCGAAGCGCCGCGCCGCAGAGCGTGGGTGCACCTTCACGGCTCTGGTCGTTGAAGGTCTTCACCACGTACTGAGCGAGGTGTCGGAGGTTCGCCGGGCGCCGCTGCCGATATGGGGCAGCGCAAGTGATCAGGTTCTCGTCGATCCCGCAGACAAAGAGGCACTCGGCAGCGCCCTTGACGCCGACGGCTGGAAATGATCTGCCCAGACGTCAATGTGCTGGTGTATGCCTACCGTGGCGATCTCGACGAGCACGAGATGTTCCGTCGCTGGCTGGACGCTGCGCTTGAGGGTCCAGAACCATTCGGTCTCGTCGACGTAGTCCTCACCGGGTTTCTCCGTGTCGTGACGAATCGCCGGGTATTCGCGAATCCTGCTCCCACCACAGCCGCCCTCTCATTCGTGGATGCGTTGCGCGCTGCGCCGGCTGCCCGGCAGTTGCAGGTGACCGAGGCGACCTGGCGCCAGTTCTCGCAATTCGCTGAACGCGACTCATTCATCGCCGGCAACCTTGTGCCTGATGCTTGGATCGCCGCGTTGGCCATCAGCAACGGTGCCCGCGTCGCCACCGCCGACGCCGGTTTCGCTCGCTTCGACGGCCTGTCGTGGTTCAACCCGGCGCACGCCACATGAGTTCGCGCTCCCAATCGAGGCGACCTCACGAGTGGAGGCCGGAATGGCGGGGTACCAAGCGCCTGGACGACGTGCTGAGCGAAATCGCAGCGTCGGCTGGCGGCTTCCAGACGGCCGACAACCTGTCTCGCGATGAGCTGTACGAGCGTGGTGCGTTCCGCTGATGCGGAGGTCTGCCCCCAAGGCAGGTCCGGCGCTCAGCGACACTCAATTGCGGGAACTTTGTGCACAAATCGAATCGTTGCGGAAAGTGCTGTGCGTTTGGTGCGCCAATGGGCGCTCAGCGTGGCGGTGCTCGCGACCCGGTTCGGCCTTTGGTGTCGTTGAGTGGCCGAGTCGGGGCTGGAGCCGGTAGCGGCCGGTGTCGGGTTCGAGGATCAGTTTGGTTATCGCATCAGCGGTGCGCTGGGCGGGTGTGCGTCGTGCTGCGGGGCCTTCGTTGCGGAACAGGTGCCGCTCCGTCGCCGCGATGACCGTGGCCACCCGGGCGCCGGTGACCGGGTCGAGTTCAACGTTGAGCACGACCATGCCGTTGTCACGGCTCGTGAACACCCGCCCCGAGCGTGCCCGGCGCTGCTGCACGAGCCGCGCTCGCCGTGGCAGCGGCCCACCAACGAGCACACCAACGGGCTGCTGCGCCGATGGCTCCCAAAAGGCACCAATCTCGACATCGGACAACTGCGCCTTGCGGTCATCGAGGACAACCTCAACCACATGCCACGTCGACTCCACCACTGGCAATCAGCCGCCGACATCTACACTCAACTGACTTGCAACCACCGCTAGAGCTTGCCGACCCTTTGTGGGTGGGTGGCCGTCCCCGCCGGATCACGACTGACGATGATGCGTTCATCGTGGAGACGGCCCGCACCCGCCCGCGCAAGCTGGGCCAGCCGTTCACGCGGTGCAGCGTCCGCAAGCTTGTGGCGTATCTGGCCGACAACCCGACCCGGGTGGTGCGCGTCGGTCGGCAGCGGCTGCACGAGATCCTCTCCGAACCATCCGCGCCCGGCGCCCTGACGGCGGCTGGGTCTATGTGATCCTGGACGACCTGTCCGCCCACAACCGCACCGACATCGCCAGATGGGCCAAGCGCAACAACGTCGAGCTGTGCTTCACACCGACCTACAGCTCATGGGCGAACCCCATCGAAGCGCACTTCGGGCCGCTGCGCGAGTTCGTGCTCAACAACTCCGACCACCCCGACCACACCGTGCTCACCCGCGCGCTGCACGCCTGCCTGCGCTGGCGCAACGCCAACAAACGCTCACCCGAACTGCTCGCAGCCCAACGACGCGAACGAGCCAGAACCCGCGCCGAAAAACAACACCGCTGGGGCAGACCCACCGAAGCAGCCGCATGACCAAAGCGCGCAAACGTTTGCGGACACAGCACTAGTGAGATTCTGCAAGTGAGTGTCAAACTCGGGTTTGAGGTCCTCGATCAAGTCGGCCGCAACCGCCTTCTGAGTGGACGCGTAGCGCGCCCGCAAGAAGTGGCCAAGAAATGTGCTGACATCGTTCATGAGCACTGACGCAGTGTCCTGCAGGGCACCGGTCACGGCGCCCGTACCACAGAACAGATCACCGACCCGTCCCGGCTCTGGTAGCTCTTCGATGAGGTCGACGACTAACGGCGCGAGAAAACGCTTGGTCCCCATGTAGCGGATCAATGTTGCCTTCCAAGCCCAAGTAACGGTCGTATCATCTGTCGCGTCTCGCGGTGCCTGGCCTCACGAGGAAGACGCACCGGAGTCGTGGGCCTCTGCTTGCTGTGCTTTGGCTCACAGCCAGTCGGGGCCGGCTCGGGCAGGAATAGCGTCATGCATTCACAACATACTCAGATGCTGGCTATCAGTTCTACGATTTGTCGACCGATGGCGCAAGAGGATGCGATTCAACGGATTCGGGAGCGCAGCGCGGCTCTCAGCACCACTACCGACCCGTAGCTCAGGAAGACTCCCGCCTTCCCGACCAGGTGGCCGTCGCGGGCGTGTTTGACTCCCGGACTGAGTCGGTGAAGACTCAGCGGGCTGTCGGAAACCCCAGGTCGACGCCGCGATCGGCTGGGCCGGGCCAGTGCTCGGTGACTGCGTTGAGCCGCGTGTAGAAGCGGATGCCTTCGGGGCCGTGCATGTGGTGGTCGCCGAACAGCGAATCCCTCCAGCCGCCGAACGAGTGGTATGCCATCGGCACCGGGATGGCCACGTTGACGCCGACCATCCCGACCGAGGCTTCCTGCAGGAACCGCCGTGCCGTCGCGCCTCCGCACAGCGCCTTCGGACTCGCTTGTACGCAGGCGCAGGGGCGGCGAGACAGGCTGACATCTCTGGTTCACAGACAACATGATTCACAGTTACTGTGATGCACAGGAGGGTGATGGACATGCGAAACATCACGGTGGCAATTGACGACGACACGCACCGGTTGGCGCGCATTCGCGCTGCTGAGCTGGACACCTCGGTGTCTGCGCTGGTTCGCGGCTACCTCAGGCGTCTCGCAAGTGGCGATGGCGGCGTGCTCGATGACGACGAGAACCCGCCTGAGACGGCACAGCAGCGGCGGAGCAGGCACCTTGACGACGTGCTGAGCGTCATAGCTGCGTCAGCCGGCGGCTTCCGGACGGCTGACAATCTGTCGCACGAAGAACTGTACGAGCGCAGTGCGTCTCGTTGACACGAACGTCCTGCTCTATGCGGCAAGTCCCGCGCCCGACGATGCCGCCAAGCACGGACTCGCCGTGGCGCTGCTCAAGCAGCCCAACTTGGCGCTCTCGGTGCAGGTGCTGGCCGAGTTCTTCGTTCAGGCGACGCGACGCAGCCGTCCCCATGCCCTCAGTGCCGAACTGGCGCTGCGTTTTCTCAGCGTCTTCGACGACTTCCCGGTCCAGCCGATCACGGTTGAGGTCTTTCGTGCAGGCGTGTCGCTCAGCCAACGCTTCGGATTGTCCTACTGGGATGGCGAGATTCTTGCTGCTGCGCAGGCATTGGGCTGCGATGCCGTGTACTCCGAGGACATGAGCGCACAGCAGGACTACGACGGCTTGCGGATCATCAACCCATTCGTCGAGCAGTGACGGCCATCGAAGCGCCCGGGTGCCGCAGATCGCCCGGCGGGATCACCAACCGGCGCGGTCGAGCAGCTCCTTGAGCCGGCGCTTCGCCCGGTGCTCAGTCCGGATGCGTTGCAGCAGCGAATCGAACAATTCCGGCTCGCCCGCATCGGCTGCCAGACGCTGAATTCGAGACATCAGATCGACGGCGGACTTGTATTGGTTGGCCCTCTTGCGGTCGATGATCGCCAGCGCCGCCGAGGCATAGACCGTGATCGAGTCACGAGGTGAGCGTTGCTCTCGCTCCCTCGCGAGCGCCATCCACATCTGGCTGCTCGTGCCCAGCTGCACAGCCATGTCCCATGCTTGCTGAGCGTGACCTTCGAAGAGCAGGATCTCCGTCAAGATGACTGCTGCTGCGGGCGCGGCGGAAGCGTCGTCAGACATGACGTCTTCGGGCACCGAACCATCAGCCGGCGCCCCGTAAGCCAGCAACGTGTTATCAGCGCTCGGATCGAGCCGACTGAGCAGATGCTTGCGGATTCGGCTCAGCCAGTCGACACCGGTGTCCTCCTGCTTCAGGCGGCGGTAGTTGCTCAGCGACGGACTCGCCTCAAACGTCTTCCAGTACAGATCGACGGCGGCTTCGGTCTCTCCCCGCTCGCGCAGCTTGCGAGCCAGAAAATAGCGGGTATTGCCGGCATGCCTTGAGCCGTGCCCCGTGCCTGACAGACCCCGGCGGGCCCACTCGACAGCTTCGTCGTCACGGCCGGCCCGTTCGAACGCAGCGGCGATCTCGACCATGTCGGTGGGGCGAATTCGCTCGCGCCGGTGCGCCTCGACGAGTGCGTCGGGGTCGTCCATGGCAAGCGCCCAACCGATCATCGCTTCACGCAGGCGGGAAACGTCCGACGACCAGCCGTCGTCTTTGGGGTCGATCTGCCGCCATTGGGGCTCGATTGCACGGCGGAACGCGGTCAGCCCTGAGGGGCCGAGCACGTCCGCATATGTCACTGCCGACCGGTAGAATCCGTCCAGTTCTGACGTCGTCTCGAGCTTCGCGAGGCGCTTCGCCAGCTTGACCGGGTCTGATGTGCTCTGTTCGCACGCCTGAAGATGCAGATCCGCCAGTCGGTCGGATATGGCCGTCAGCCACCCGTCAGAGTCGTCCACAAGGCCCATCGCCGTGTCCGCCTGCCTGTGCGCATATTCAGCGAGCTGCGCTACTGCGGGGCCATGGCCTGCATCGCAGAGATCCACCATCGCGTCGATCATTTCGTCGACAATTTCTGCCCATTCGTGAACTTCGTGATAGCTCACATGACGCCCGGCATCGAAAACGCCCCTGATCCGCTGACGCCATTCATCCAAATCCGGCCCTATGCCTTGCTCGGACCTTGCTTCGAGCAGCAGGCGTTCGCGTAAGCGCCAATCGTCGGCAGCCTGCTGCAGAACGATCTCTGCCAGCCGTTCGACGTCGAGCCGGTGCACGAACCCCTCGAGCAGGGGGACATCAGGGTCGGCGCTTCGGCTGCGCTGCGACGGCCGCGTTGGCTCGCTCGCGCCTTCGGGACGCTCGCCGGTGCGCAGCAGCGACAACGCCACGGCGACGCAATGCTTGCAGAACGAGCCGTCTTCGGCCGCAGGGCACGAGCACGACCAGTGCAGCGTGTCGGCGTCGAGCCACAACTCGACGTCGTACGGCATTGTTCCGCGCACCGTCGCGCGCACCCCTTTGTCGCTCGCTGCCGCCGATTCCACCCGACGGTCGTTCAGGTATCCGACCCCTCGCTGAAAGGAGCGCAGACCGGCGAGTTCGCCGATCATGTGTTCGTCGAGCACTTCGTCCAGTTCGTCTGAACGACTCGATCCGCTCAGTTCCCCGATATCGGTCACGACCTGATTTCCTAGTCGATGGCACCGAAGTCACGATGTTCGTGCAATCCGGCCGAGTGACGGGCCATCCCGCCGTCTCGGGTGAACAGCGCCACACCGTTGCCGAACTGGTTGTTCTCGATGAGCTCCATTGCCCCTTCGAACGAGTCCCCCCGCACCAGGCACGGCACCGCCCCCTCGAATTCCACCTCGAAATAGCCAACCTCAGTGCCGCCCAGCTCGAAACCGGGCAACAGACTTGACACGAGATACCACTGCACGGATCGTCCCTGCTTGGATGCGCAGACCCGCGAAACGGCGCCGGGCGTCAGATAGGAAAGCGGCGGCGGAGCCAGTCGGCGAGGAGCGGGTCGATGACTTCGAGTCGCTCTTGGGCGCGGCGCACGATGCCGTTGCCGATCAGTTTCTCGGCGGCGTCTTGGGCGCTGCCGGGGGGAAGCTCAAGTGCCGACGCAGCGGCGCCGTAGATACTGCCGCCCGCAGCGATGGCTCGCAGCGTCTTTTGCTGGCCGGTTGGCAGCAGGCTGAAGATACGTTCGGAGGCTGCGTCGACGTTGGTGCGCACCTCGGCGAGTGCCGCCTCCCATGCCGGCATATCGGCCGTCTCGCCCGGCTCGACACGTCTCCAGAGGGCATCTGCGAGTTGCATGGCACGTTGGGGGTGCCCGGCGGCGAACGCAACGATCCGGCTGGTGATTCCTCCGGTGTGCCGCTGCGTGGTCTCGAAGCCGTCTTCGACGATGTGGCCGACGGCGGCGTCGCTGAGCGGTCCGATTTCCACGAGGTCGGCTTGAGCGAAGAAGGGCTGGGTCTGCTCGCCGAACAGCGCTTGCATCGTTGAGGGTTCCGAGCCAGCGAAGACGATGCCGAGCGACTGGAAGTGATGCTGCAGCTCGGTCCGCAGCACCCCCGCGCCTCCTTGGATGTTGGCGATGCCTGAGAACTCGTCGAATACGACGAACAGGTCGTGACGCTGCGCTGCTGAGGTGAGCACTCCGAGCAGGTTGCGCAACGACAACACTGGGTCCGGACGATACTTGGGGCTGCGAGTGAGCTCGACGCCTAGCACTCCGATGCGCAGCGCCACCGTGGCAGCGATGGAGTCGAGCGCTCGGCGTACGGGACCGGCGACGGACGCGAGACCGCGGTCGACCGCCGCGGCGAAGTCGGCCATCGACGTGAGCTGGTAGAGGTCGATCCACACAGGTTGTGGGCCGATGGCAGCCAAGTCGGCCGCGACGCGCTTGAGCAGGCTTGTCTTGCCGAAACGTCGCGGCCCCACCAACGCGGTCAACCGCCGATCCGCGATTCGCTGGGCGAGATCGACAGCGAGGCTCTCGCGGCCTGTCACCTGCTCGGGTCGCAACGGTCCGTGATGCGGAAACGGACTCCGGTCCATGCCGCGAGCATACTCGGAAATTTTGAGCAAAAATACTCGGAAAAATAGAGCAATATGGCCGCGATATGGCTATGGGCGATAGCGGGCACTGCTCCCTCAGCGAGCCGTCGGGAACCCCAGATCGACGCCGCGATCGGCTGGGTCGGGCCAGTGCTCGGTGACCGCTTTGAGCCTTGTGTAGAAGCGGATGCCTTCGGGTCCGTGCATGTGGTGGTCGCCGAACAGCGAATCCTTCCAGCCACCGAACGAGTGGTACGCCATCGGCACCGGAATGGCCACGTTGACACCGATCATCCCAACCGGGGCTTCGCGCCGGAACCGCCGGGCCGCACCGCCGTCACGAGTGAACAGCGCCACGCCGTTGCCGTATTGGTTGTTTTCGATGAGCTCCATCGCTTCTTCGAATGACTCCACGCGCACCACACACAGCACCGGTCCGAAGATCTCGTCCTCGTACACCTTCATTTCGGTGGTGACCTCGTCGAGCAAGGTGGGCCCGACCCAGTAGCCGTTCGGGTGGCCGTCCACCACGAGGCCACGGCCGTCACGTACCAGGACTGCGCCTTCGGATTCGCCCAAGTCGATGTAGCTGAGCACGCGATCACGGTGCTCTGCGGTGACGAGCGGGCCCATGTCGACGGCCTCGGCACCTAGCCCGGGGCCGATGCGTAGCGCGTCGATCCGCTCGCAAATCGCCTCAGACAAATCGTCGGCGATTGCCCCCACCGCCACGACCACCGAGATGGCCATGCAGCGCTCGCCCGCAGAGCCGTAACCCGCCGACACGGCGGCGTCAGCGGCCTGGCCGATGACGGCATCGGGCAACACGATCATGTGGTTCTTGGCACCGCCGAGCGCCTGCACTCTCTTGCCGGACATCGACGCAGTACGGTGCACGTGCCGGGCGATCGGCGTAGAGCCAACAAAGCTCACGGCGTCAACCCCAGGGTGCTCGCACAACCCGTTCACCGCATCGGCGTCGCCATGCAGCACGTTGAACACGCCGTCGGGGAGCCCGGCTTCGGCGAACAGCTCGCCGATGCGAACCCCGACCGAAGGGTCCTTTTCGGACGGCTTCAGGATGAACGCGTTGCCGCAGGCGATAGCCACCGGGAACATCCACATCGGCACCATCGCGGGGAAGTTGAACGGCGTGATGCCCGCCACCACGCCGACCGGCTGGCGGACGGTGTAGGCGTCATGCTCGGTGCTGATGTCGTCAGTGCGCTCGCCCTTGAGCAACTGGCCGGCGCCGCAGGCGAACTCCACCACCTCGATCCCTCGCCGAATCTCGCCGAGGGCGTCGGCTCGCACCTTGCCGTGCTCGGCCGAAACCATCTCGGCCAACTCGAGGCGGTGCTCCTCGAGCAGTTCGCGGAACGCGAACATGATCGCAGCACGCGACGAGATCGAAGCCTCCCGCCAGGTGTCCGACGCTGCGCGCGCCGCGCCCACGACTGCTTCCACGTCGGCCGCTGATGCCATAGGCACCTCTGCGATGACGGTTCCCGTGACCGGGTCGGTCACCTCGAACGTCGTCTTCGGTGAGCCCTGTGTACGTTGCCCGCCGATCCAGTGGTCGATCTGCCTCATTGAAGATCCTCCTTGCAGGACGGCTCTACCGCACCGGTGCTGGAAATCGCTACGGTGCGCCGGCCCCGGGCCGTTGAGTCTTGCTCCCTCAGTCTGCCTCGCCATGCCGTCGATAAAGTCCGCTGCCATGAGCGATGTGCAACCAATTCCCGCCGACCGGCCCTTTGTCGTGCCGTACATGACCATCGGTGCCCGCACCGATGGTTCGCCCGGCGGTGCCGCCGATGCCATCGAGTGGTACACGGCCGCGTTCGGCGTCCGCGACCCGTTCGGTCACAACTGGTCGATCGCCACCCATATGCGAGACGTGAGCCCCGAGGAAATGGAAGCCGCAGCCGCCGAGATGTTCGCGGGCGGCCCGCCGGAAGGCTGACCCATGGGCGTCACTGAACTCGCGCGACGTATTGCCGTGGTCACCGGCGGCGGCAACGGCATGGGCCGCGAGCTGGTGTGCCAGCTCGCAGCGGCAGGTGCACACGTAGCGGCGTGCGATCTCAATGATGAGACGCTGCAGCAGGCCGCCGAGCTGGCCACGTCGCGGGCCGCAAGCGGCGTGCGCATCACCACGCACCTGTGCGATGTCACCGACGCAGATGCCGTGGCAACATTCGCGGCCGAGGTCGCAGCACAACACGACACTGACCACATCAACTTGCTGTTCAACAACGCCGGCATCGGCCACGGCGGCAGCTTCGTGATCGATGATCAACGAGCTGCGTGGGACAAGACCTTCGAGGTGTGCTGGAACGGCGTACTAAACTGCGCTCGCGCCTTCATGAACCTGCTCGTCCGCTCAGATGCGGCAGCGATGGTGAACACCAGCAGCATCATGGCCGTCTGGCCGACGCTCGGTCCAGGCTTGACGGACACGTCGTACTGCGCGGCGAAGTTCGCCGTAAAGGGCTTCACCGAGGCGCTCATGGTGGATCTCGCGCTGCACGCGCCCCACGTCAGCGCCCACGTAGTGATGCCTGGCCACATCGGCACGTTGATCGATCTGAACAGCGTTTTCGCTCACGGTCTCGATGCGCCGGTGTTGCGCAAGACCGTGGCGGCCCGGGGGGTGGCGCTCGATCAGTCCAGCGACACCGAGGTTGAGGCATTGGTCCTCGACCTCTACACGCGCTTCCGAGACGATGCCCCGACGACAGCTGCCGAGGCCGCCCAGATCATCTTGGCGGGAGTCCTTGCGAGCGATTGGCGCATCCTGGTCGGCGATGACGCGCACGCCATCGACAATGCAGTGCGCGCCGATCCTGAGTCGGCGTACGAACTGGAGTTCTTCGAGCGGCTGCGCAACGCGGGCCACCTGCAGGCGTTCGGCCGCTAGCCGCGCACCGGTGCCGAGGTGCTCATACCACCTGCCGTGATGTTCGCGGGCGGTCCGCCGGAAGGCTGATCGTGCACCTGACACGCCGGCTCGGCGCGCGACCGCCGTCGCGCTGCCAGACTGCGGCCTCGCACGGGGAGTCGGGCGGCACCTGCCGCCCCCGAATCAGCACAGGGGAGCGACCCATGGCGGTCACTGAATTCGCGGGACGTATTGCCGTCGTCACCGGCGGCGGCACCGGGATGGGGCGCGAGCTGGTGTGCCAGCTCGCAGCAGCAGGCGCGCGCGTTGCGGCCTGTGATCTCAATACCGAGACGCTGGCCCAGGCAGCCGACCTGGCAGGCTCCCAGGCAGCGAGCGGCGTGCGCATCACCACGCACCAGTGCGATGTCACCGATGCCGATGCCGTGGCAGCGTTTGCCGCCGAAGTGGCAGTTGCGCACGAGACCGACCACATCAACTTGCTGTTCAACAACGCCGGCATCGGCGGCGGCGGCAGCTTCGTGATCGACGACCAGCGCGAAGCGTGGGACAAGACCTTCGACGTGTGCTGGCACGGCGTACTGAACTGCGCTCGTGCGTTCATGGACCTGCTCGTGCGCTCAGACGCGGGAGCGATGGTCAACACCAGCAGCATCAATGGTTTCTGGGCGACCGTCGGACCGGGCTTTCCCCATACCTCCTATTGCGCGGCGAAGTTCGCGGTGAAGGGATTCACCGAAGCGCTCAAGGTAGATCTCGCCGTGCATGCGCCGCACGTCAGCGCCCACGTCGTCATGCCCGGTCACATCGGCACCTCGATCGCGCTGAACAGCACCGAAGCTCACGGCATGGACGTGCCGCTGCTGCGCAAGACGATGGCCGCCCGAGGCGTCCCGCTGGATGCACTCAGCGATGATCAGATCGAGGTGCTGGTTGTCGACCGCAATACGCGATTCCGCGACGATGCCCCGACGACGGCTGCTCAGGCTGCCCAGATCATCCTGGACGGAGTGCTGACTGGCCAGTGGCGCATTCTGGTCGGTGACGACGCGCATGTCATTGACAACAACGTGCGTGCCGACCCCGAATCCGCCTACGAACCGGAGTTCTTCGAAGCACTCCGCGACGCGGGGCACCTGCACGCGTTCGGCCGCTAGCTGGTTGCCAGTCGCGAGCCCGGTTCGTTGCACTGGAGCTCGAGGTGGAGCTGATCGTCGGCCCCCGGACCAGGACCACACCGTTCACTGAACGCGCTGTCGCAGCGGGCATGACCAAGGCGATGGTCTACAACCACACGGTGCTGCCGATCAGCACAGATGATCCTGCTGCGGATTACCGGGCGCTGACCGAAGCCGCAGCGATCTGGGATGTCGGCTGCGAACGCCAAGTGCAGATCGCCGGACCGGATGCGCACCGGTTGGTCACGTATCTCTGCGCCCGGGACCTGCGGGATCTCGAGGTCGGAGCGGCCCGCTATGCGCCGATGTGTGACCACGAGGGTCGCCTCGTCAATGACCCGATGGCGCTGCGCATCGATGAGGCGACGTTCTGGCTCTCGACAGCGGACAGCGACGTGCTGCTGTGGGCACGGGCGGTTGCGGGCGAAGGCGGATTCGACGTCGTGGTGACCGAGCCGGACGTCTGGCCGCTTGCGATCCAAGGCCCCCGCGCCGCCGATGTCGTCGCGGCAGCTCTCGGAGACTGGGTGCGCGACCTGCGCTTCTTCCGCTTCGCGAACCACGTTCATGACGGCATCCCCATGATTGTGTCTCGTTCGGGGTGGTCCGGCCAAGACGGTTTCGAGCTGTTCTTGATGGACGGCTCTCGGGGAGAAGAACTCTGGGACTTGCTCTGGGAAGCAGGCCGACCCTTTGGGCTCGCCGTGGGCGCTCCCAACAACGCGGAGCGCATCGAGAACTTCCTGCTGTCGTTCGGCGGCGACACCGATCCCGAGACAGATCCGGATGAGGCCGGGATCAGCCATTTCGTGAGCTTGGACGACGATGATGGCGATCAAGCCGGCCACGACTTCATCGGCAAAGCCGCACTGGCGGCTCGGCGGGCATCGGACACCCAGCGACGCCTCGTCGGGCTCGTCGTCAGTGGCGACCCACCGTCGCCGATGCGGTCGCCACACACGGTGCAGAGCCCCGACGGTCACCCCGTCGGCACGTTACGCGCACTCGTCCGCTCGCCGAAGTTCGACACCAATATCGGCCTGGCACTGCTGAATCCGCCCTGGTACGAGCCGAGCACGTCCCTGACAGTGACCGTCGACAGCATCGACCGCAGGGCCACGACGACGCCGCTGCCCTTCAACCTCGACAAGTAGCCGTACATGCCAGTTCGGCGCGCGCCGCTACCCTCGGCGCTCCTCGCGGACGTAGTTCAACGGCCAGAACCTCAGCCTTCCAAGCTGATGATGCGGGTTCGATTCCCGTCGTCCGCTCGCCAGAACCTCAGCCTTCCAAGCTGATGATGCAGGCAGCACACGGTGTGCTGCGGGGTACTGAGCGATTCCCGTCGTCCGCTCGCCAGAACCTCAGCCTTCCAAGCTGATGATGCTGGCAGCACACGGTGTGCTGCGGGGTACTGAGCGATTCCCGTCGTCCGCTCGCCAGAACCTCAGCGCCGGGCGAGCGCCCTACGCGGCGCGGATCGGACCGTCTTCGAGGGCGGATCGGCTGGCGATCACCTCGTCGATGATGCCGTAGTCCTTCGCCGCCTCTGCATCCATGATGAAGTCGCGGTCAGTGTCGGAATGGATGCGCTCGAGATCCTGCCCGGTGTGATGGGCGATGATCCGCTCGAGGCGTTCGCGCATACGGTCGATCTCCCGAGCGGCAAGCTCGATGTCGGTGGCCTGACCAATCGCCTGGCCGTAGGGCTGATGAAGCAGGATCCGGGCGTTGGGCAGCGCCATGCGCTTGCCCGGCGTGCCGGCCGCCAGCAGAACGGCAGCAGCTGAGGCTGCCTGACCCAAGCAGATCGTCGTGATGTCGTTGCGGATGTACTGGCTCGTGTCGTAGATCGCGAACAGCGAACTGAGGTCCCCGCCGGGTGAGTTGATGTAGATATTGATGTCCTTGTCGGGATTCTCCGACTCAAGGTGGATCATCTGGGCGCACACCAAGTTTGCGATGACGTCATCGATGGGCGTGCCCAAGAAGATGATGTTCTCCTTCAGCAGTCGGGAATACAGGTCGTAGGCCCGCTCACCCCGATTGGTCTGCTCCACAACGGTGGGCACGAGGTAGTTGGTAGCGCGGTGCCGTTCTGCATCGTCGCCGGATTGACCCGCCGTGGCGGGAAACTCGGAAGTCACGATTTGTCCTCTGTTGCTGGGTTCTCTGGGTCCTGGTCGCCTGACGCTGGTTCTTCTCTACCAGCGGCGGCTGCCCCTTCACTGTGTGTGCCAGCTTCATCCGGCTCGGTGTCGAGTCCGGGCAGCACGAGTGCAGAGCGCTCAATGGACGCCCCGTCGGGATCTATGAGCGTGGCGGCATCAATTGCCCACTGCAGGGCCTTGCCCTTGCGAATGGCGGAGCGAAGCTGCGCCAACCCGTCCACGTCTTCCATCGCAGCCCGCAGCTGCGATGCACTGCGGCTGTCGCTTTCTGCCATGCGCTCCAGCTCGGCGTCGATTTCGGTTTCGTCGGCCTCGATGTTCTCGGCCTCTGCGACAGCGCGCAGAGCGAGGTCCAATCGGACGCCCCGCTCGGCGTCATCGCGCAGCTCGGTGATGAACTCGCCAGGCTCCTGACCGGTCGCTTCCAGCCAGCCTTCGATTGTCATGTCGCGCTGCTGAAGCCCGCTGCCCAACTCGGTCATGCGGTCGGCGATTGCTCCGCTGACCATGGCGTCGGGCACCGGACCTTCGACGAGCGCTGCCAGCTGCTTCTGGATTTCGTCGCGCAGCACCATGTTTGCCTGCATGATGCGTCCGAAGCTCAGCTGCCGCACGGTTGCGGCGCGTAGCTCGTCAACGGTGTCGTGCTCGGTGTTCTCGTCGACCCAATCGTCGGTCAATTCGGGCAGGACGAGTTCTGAGACGGCATTCACCGTGATCTCGAAGTCGATCTCCATGTCGGGCTGCACCGGATGCGGCGCGCTGAACGACAGCTCACTGCCCGCATCCGCTCCAAGCAACTCGTCGTCGACAGCTTCGACAATGCCGCCACTGCCCAACTCGTAGAGGTAGTCCTGCGCGGAGAGTCCCGGCAAAGTCTCGCCGTCGACGGAACCCTCGATGTCGATGCTCACGCGGTCGCCGGTCTCGGCAGGTCGGTCGACGGCAGAAATGTCGGCGAATTGGCGGCGTGTCTCGTCGATCCGAGCGTTCACGTCGGTGTCTGAGGGCTCGGGCGACGGGATCTCGATCTGCCGCGTTTCGTATCCCATGACTGCAACGGTCGGTCGGATCTCCACGGTTGCGGTGAAGGCCACCGTTCCCTCGCTGCCGTCATGTGTCAGCTCGAGTTCGGGCTGGTTGACGACGTCGACGCCGTTGTCGCGGACCGCTTGTGCGTAGTAGCGCGGGACAGCATCCTCGAGCGCCTGGGCGCGTCCGACATCCGCGCCGAAGTGCGACTCGAGCACCCGGCGTGGTGCACGTCCTGGCCGAAAACCGGGAATTCGAACTTCGCGCGCCAGTTTGCGAAATGCAGCGTCGATGTCGGCATCGAAGGCTTCGGCGTCCACTTCCACGGTCAGCTTGACCCGGGGCCCGATGACGCGTTCGGTCGCGCCGTCGAAATCGGTGGCATCGGTGTCGTCGCCGTTGTCAGTGTCGTTGCCGCTGGCGGCGTCCGGGGGGCCGCTGGCGTCGCCGACAGTCTCGGACATCGACGAATCGTCGAGGTCATCGAGACCGGGAAGTTCTTCAGAGATCGGCGCGGGACCGATGAAATCCGCTGGATCCAGCGGCGTCAACGTCGTCTTCACGAAGCGCAGAGCCTACCGGCGCGTCCTTTTGGCTCCCCGCTGACGGGTCACATAACCGGACCGCACTCCGCGGAGTGCTCTGTGCCATTCTTGGCGAGACGCGTGAGCGCGCGGTCGGGGTGGTCGTGTGCGACCCTGTACACACGGCACAACACGCAGGGCAAAACGATGTGACCGGCAACAGCTGAGGGGAGGTGCAGCGTGGCGAAGTTCGGCGAAGGCGGCGAGCTCCTCAAGTGCTCCTTCTGCGGCAAGTCCCAAAAGCAGGTGCGCAAGTTGATTGCGGGCCCTGGCGTGTACATCTGCGACGAGTGCATCGACCTGTGCAACGAGATCATTGACGACGAAGTCGAGACCTCAGCGGAAACGCCGTTCGAAGCCGTCCCCAAGCCGCGCGAGATCTTTGCGTTCCTCGATGACTACATCATCGATCAGGACCGGACCAAGACGATCCTGTCGGTGGCTGTCTATAACCACTACAAGCGGATGCGGCTCGAGCCTGTCGGACCCGGCGCGGACGACGATGTCGAGATCGCCAAGTCGAACATCCTGCTGATTGGCCCGACCGGCTGCGGCAAGACGATGATGGCGCAGACGCTCGCCCGGCTGCTCAACGTGCCGTTCGCCATTGCGGACGCGACCGCGCTGACCGAAGCCGGTTACGTGGGAGAGGACGTCGAGAACATCCTCCTCAAGCTCCTGCAGGCAGCTGACTTTGACGTGAAGCGGGCCGAGACGGGGATCGTCTACATCGACGAGATCGACAAGATTGCCCGCAAGGCCGAGAACGCTTCAATCACCCGTGACGTGTCGGGCGAGGGTGTCCAGCAGGCGTTGTTGAAGATTCTGGAAGGAACGGTGGCATCGGTGCCACCGCAGGGTGGACGCAAGCATCCGCATCAGGAGTTCCTGCAGATCGACACCAGCAACGTGCTGTTCATCTGCGGCGGCGCATTCGACGGACTCGAGAGAATCATTGCTGATCGACTCGGCGAGCGAGGTGTGGGCTTCGGTGCGACGTTGCGGAGCGCAGCGTCCAAGCCGCCGCTCGACGTCCTGCCCGAGGTGCTGCCCGAAGACCTGCGCCACTTCGGTTTGATCCCCGAGTTCATCGGCCGGCTTCCGGTCGTCGGCGTGGTCGACCCGCTGGGCCCTGACGCACTGCGACGCATTCTCACCGAGCCCAAGAACGCCTTGATTCGTCAATACCGCCGGATGTTCGAGCTCGACGATGTCGAACTCGAGTTCACCGACGACGCACTCGATGCCATCGTCAACCAGGCCATGCTGCGAAACACCGGTGCGCGGGGGCTTCGCGCGATCTTGGAGGAAGTCCTGCTGGGGTTGATGTACGACTTGCCGAGCCGCACCGACGTGGCCCGGTGCATCGTGGATCGTGGTGTCGTCATGGACAAGGTGAACCCCACCTTGGTCCCTCGCAGCACATCGTCCCCGTCACGCCGCGCCTCCTGAGCGCCTGCGGTGTCTGAACCGCTGGGGGACTACGAGGCTGCTCTCGACTGGCTCGATTCCCACATCGACCTTGAGCGTCTGCTGGGGTCGGCCGGCGTGGACGCGCCCACGCTGGATCGAATGTGGACGCTCATGGGTGTGCTGGGCGACCCACAGGACAGCGTTCCGGCGATTCACATCACGGGCACCAATGGCAAGGGGAGCACGGCTCGCTGTGCCGTGGCGCTGCTCGGCGCGTGCGGCCTCGCGGCGGGCAGCTACACGTCGCCCCACATCGAGCGCGTCAACGATCGGATCATGGTCGCCAACGAGCCGCTCAGCGACGATGACTTCACTGCGGCTATCAGCGAGATCGCGGTCTTCGAGCCGCTGGCCGTAGAGCGTGTGGGTGAGCGCCCCAACTATTTCGAGGTGATGGCTGCTGCCGCGTACAATTGGTTCGCCTCGGTGGCGCACGTCAATGTGATCGAAGTGGGCATGGGCGGCCGTTGGGATGCCACGAACGTTGTGGACGCCGCTGTGGCGGTGATCACCAACGTCGGGGCGGACCATCTCGAGATCATCGGCCCGACGCTCGCCGATGTCGCCGCGGAGAAAGCAGCGATTATCTCAGCCGGGGCGATCGCCGTCTGCGGTGAGACAGCGCCCGCACTCACCGGCATCGTGGCCGCTGCGGCCACCGAAGCCGGTGCCGACCTATGGCGCCGTGGCGACGAGTGGGACGTCGTCGATCGTCGCGTCGCCGTCGGCGGACAAGTCGTCAGCTTGCGGACACCGTTCGGCGAGCATCGCGACATCTTCGTACCACTGCACGGCGCGCACCAAGCTGTCAATGTTGCGACTGCACTCACCGCCGTCGAGGCGTTCTTCGGCCGATCTCTCGATGATGAGTTGGTCTCGGCGGCACTCGGTGACGTTTGTCTGCCAGCCCGCTTCGAGATCGTCAAGCATCAGCCGACGGTCGTCATCGACGGGGCACATAATCCCGCAGGCGCCGTCGCCTTGCGTGAGACGCTCGCGGAGGCGCTCTCGGTGGCCGTCGGAGGTGGCGTGACGTCGGACGTGATGCCGCGAAGCGACGGTAGCGAAGCTGTGCTCGTGATCGGGGCCAACCGGCCCCACGATCCGGGAGCGTTCTGCGAGGCCCTGGACTTGGGTTCATTCGACGCAGTGGTGACGGTGGCTGCGACGTGGCCGCGCGCAATGCCTGCATCGGAAGTTGCTGATGCTGTGAAAGCGGTCGCTGCAACGGCCGGCCGAGGTGTATCGGCACCGAAGATCATCCCGGCATCCGATGTACCGACAGCAACGCAGATCGCTCAGGATCGGGCGGGCACCGGCGGCATCGTTGTCGTGACCGGCTCGCTCTACCTCGCTGCTGAGGTACGACGACTTCTGGCTGCGCGGTCGCACTAACCTCGGACCGCGCGGTGGACATACCACGTCCTGGTTGTCCCGACAACCGTCGCGCCGAATCGGCGTCTATGCCGCGCCCCAGCGATGGCGAGCCGCCGCTTCGCCCAGCTACCGACGAACTCCGCCCGAAGCCACACCGACACCAACCGCCTGGTCCCTTGGCCCGGCGCCATCTGCAGCCATGACGAACCGGGAGACAGCAATGCGGCAGACGCTCGTGATTTGCAAACCCGACGCCGTGGAGCGCGGTCTCGTCGGCGAGATTGTCGGCCGCTTCGAGCGCAAGGGCCTCACGATCACTGCACTGCAGCATCGGACGATCGATCGTGCGACCGCTGCAGAGCATTATGCGGAGCACGTCGGCAAGTCGTTCTACGAGCCTCTGCTTGACTTCATCACGAGGTCGCCATCGGTCGTCATGGTCCTCGAAGCGCCGCAAGGCGCCGGTGATGACACATTTGCCGTCGTGCGGACGCTGATGGGAGCAACCAATCCGGCGCACGCCTCGCCGGGAACGATTCGCGGCGATTTCGGGCTGTCGCCCACCGAGAACCTGGTGCACGGTTCCGACGGCGAAATCTCGGCTCAGTGCGAGATAGCGCGCTTCTTCGCCAGCACAGCTTGCGCGGGTTCCGATCGGGGGCCGCAATAATGCCGCGTGTGACGCGTTTCCGGCGCCGCCGACGCGGCAACGTGTTTGGCGGCAGAGATATTGCCGTCGATCTCGGTACGGCCAACACGACCGTATTTGTGCGCGGTCGGGGCATCGTGCTGAACGAGCCGTCAGTCGTCGCGGTTGATGCGGCGACGGGCAATTCGCTCGCTGTCGGCCACGAGGCCAAGCGCATGATCGGGCGCACACCGGGCAACATCTCGGCCATCAGTCCTCTCAAGGACGGCGTGATCGCCGACTTCGACATCTGCGAAAAAATGCTCCGGCATTTCATTACCGAGGTCACGCAGACTCGCTGGCCGAAGCCGCGCATGGTGATCTGCGTGCCGTCGGGGATTACGGGTGTGGAGCAGCGCGCTGTGCAGGAAGCGGCGGAATACGCAGGTGCCCGCCGTGCCTACATCATCGAAGAGCCGATGGCCGCGGCGATCGGTGCCGGGCTTCCGGTCCAGTCGGCGCGCGGCAACATGATTGTGGACATCGGCGGCGGCACCACCGAAGTAGCGGTGATCTCGCTGGGCGGGATCGTCACCGCGCGTTCGGCCCGCGTCGGCGGCAACATGATCGACGCCGCAATCGTGGCGCACATCAAGAAAGAGCACGGTCTCATCATCGGGGAGCGCACCGCTGAAGAGCTCAAGCTGGCCTTGGGCTCTGCGTGGCCCTTGAATTCCGAGATCTATGCCGAGGTGCGGGGCCGCGACATGGTGACCGGACTTCCCGAATCGGTCAGCGTGGACAGCGTCGAGATCAGGGAAGCCATTGCGGCACCGGTCAGCGCGATCGTGGACTCTGTCAAGGCGACCCTCGATGACACAGCGCCCGAGTTGGCGGCTGACGTCATGGACCATGGCATCACGCTTGCCGGCGGCGGCGCGTTGCTGCGTGGCTTGACGGATCGGCTGCGGTCCGAAACCGGTGTCGAGGTCCATGTTGCTCAGGACCCGCTGTTTGCGGTAGTGCGCGGCTCGGGCCAGACGCTCGAGGAGTTCGACGTCCTGCACGGAGTGCTGTTCTCCTCCGGTGAGGGGCGCTGACGCCCCGCACCGTGGCCCACCGCGCCGGAATTCGGAGACGCACGTGGCTCCGATTGGCGCTACTCGTGGTGACGGCTATCGCGCTGCTGACGCTTGACGCCAGAGGTTCGGGCGGCGCTCTGGACACCGCCAGGGGAGCCGCGCTGGACGTGCTAGGGCCGGTACGCAGCGTTGGCGACTGGGTCATCACGCCGGTCCGCAATGCGTGGCGGGGAATCGCCGGCTTCAGTGACCTCGAGGCGGAGAACGCGCAATTGCGCAGCGAGCTCGCCACAGCTGAAGCGTCGGTGCTGCGGGTCGGAGAACTCGAACGGGACCGCCAGGATCTGCTCGGGCTGCTCGGGGCGCGCGACAACGCCCAGTCGATCCAGCGGGTGACTGCTCGGGTCATCGATGCGCCGGTGTCGAATTTCGAGCGAACCATTGAGCTGGCGAAGGGTCGCTGGGACGGCATCCGTGAGGGCATGCCCGTCGAGAGCGGCCACGGAATAGTGGGCCGAGTCGTTCAGGCCAGCGCGACGTGGTCGCGGGTGGAATTGTTGACCGATCCGAATTTCGACGCGGGTGTGCGCATGGTGCGCTCCGGCGACGACGGGCTGGCATCGGGCCGAGGCCCCGGACGTGATCTCGAAGTCAGCTACATCGAGCTCGAAACGGTGGTCATTCCCGGAGAGACCGTGGTGACGAGCGGCTTCGAAGGCAGCTCGTTCCCTGCTGGACTGCTGGTCGGGACGGTGACTGACGTCGAACCCGACGCAGTCCGCGGAGCCCAGCGCGTCACCGTGCACCCCGCGGCAAACCTGACGCGACTGCGCTGGGTCCAGGTGTTGCTGTACGAGCCGGCCATCCCTGAGCCCGTCGTGGTGGATCGTACGCCGTCGACGACCGCGCCGTCACCGGCGGTCACAGTGCCGTCCGATTCTGCGCCGACCAGTCCTGCGCCGGCAGAACCCGAGCCGGAGGAGCCGACGGGTTCGCAAGCCCCGTCGCCCCAATCATGATGTTGTTGGGCATGAGGCGGTTTGGCATGAGGGAGCTGGGCGAATGATGGCGGGTGCGGGGCCGATCCCGCGTTCAGCGCTCGTGATCGCTCTCGCAGTCATGGTGCACGTCGGGTTCGGGGCCCACATCACACCGGCTGGCGTCATCGTCGACCCCCTCGTGTTGATAGCGGTCGCTGGCGGGACCGTCGGCGGCCGCAGTTCAGGAGCCTCGCTCGGCGGAGGATGCGGACTGGCCTCTGACCTCATCGTCCACACGCCGTTCGGCATGTCGATGTTGGTACTGACGCTGGTGGGCTACGTGTCGGGGACAATCGCAGATCAGCTGCCGTCAGCGGGGCGGGCGGTGCGGGCCATGATCGCTGGGGTTCTCGCAGCCGGAGCGATCGGAATGTTCGGCTGCGCTGGCTGGTTGATGGATCTGGTGTACGTGACCGAGGCACCGTTGGTGCGCATCGCGATCGTGACCGCAATAGCGGCGCTTGCAGCAAACCCGCTGCTCGAGCGAATTGTGCGCTGGGCGCTCGTCGTTCGACCCTCGATGTCCGTCGAGCGCACTCGGGGGCGGGGGTCCCGCAGTGGATGAACAAGTCCGGCGCCGGATGGCCTTTCTGGGCATCGTCATGGTCGGGCTGTTCGGCGCACTGTTCACCCGCCTGTGGTACCTGCAAGTCCTCGAGACCGATCAGTACACCGTGGCTGCCGAATCGAATCAGATGCGGATCATCATCACGCCGCCGACGCGCGGACGCATCCTCGACCGTCATGGGGTATTGCTCGCGGACAACGTGCGCACCGGCGTCGTCACGTTCGACCAGTCGAGCTACACCGACGCGGACGTCGAGACCCTGCTCATCGAATTGGCTGACCTGCTGGGCGTAGAGGTGGAGCAACTCGCAAAAGGCCTAGCTGACCAGCGGAGCCACCCCCTCGCGCCCAAGATCGTGGCGACCGGCCTCGACGAGGAGGGACTGCTGCGCGTCGCTGAGCGCTCGATACCCGGTGTCGAGGCCAAGTGGGACTGGGTGCGCGTCTATCCGCAGAACGAGGTCGGCGCGCACATCGTCGGCTATGTCGGCGCTATGTCCGAACGCCAGCACCGGGAACTGATCGACGACGGTTACCTGCCGTATGAGCGCGTCGGCCGAGCCGGTATCGAGGGTCTCTTCGAAACCGAGCTGCACGGAGAGCCTGGCCGTACCAAGCTCGAAGTCGACCGTCGGAATCGGGTGCAGCAGATCCTCGCCGACATCGCGCCGAGCCCCGGCCACGACATCGTGCTGTCGATCGACGTCGAGTTGCAGGCCGCCGTCGAGTCGTACCTGCGGCAGGGTCTCATTGCGGCTCGCAAGACGGTGAGCGATGATTCTGGCTTCTTCTACCCGGCGCTCACCGGCGCTGCGGTCGTAGTGGACGTGCGCAATGGCGACGTGCTCGCGATGGCGTCGCATCCGACCTACGACCCCAATTGGATGGTCGGCGGCCTGAGCATCGCCGAGTACCGGTCCGTGTTTGAGAATCCGTACGCCCCTGGGGCATTGAACAATCGTGCGGTGCAGGGCACATACTCGCCCGGCTCGGTCTTCAAGACGGTGACGGCGCTGGCGGGACTTGAAGCCGGGCTCATTGCCCCGCGCGCCGCTTACCACGACGTCGGGTACTACAGCATTCCTGCAGAACGAGGATGCACGGGTCGTTGCACGTTCTTCAACTCAGATCGGGCTGCGTTGGGAACCGTCGATCTGTCGGCGGCGTTGACCCGATCGAGCGATGCGTACTTCTACAAAGTGGCCGACGACCTGTATTGGATCGACGGACCCGAGCAGTGGGCGATCCAGGACATGGCGCGCGAGCTCGGATTCGGTTCGCCCACCGGTGTGCAGCTGCCCTTTGAGAAGTCAGGCCGTGTGCCCGATGGGGACGTCAAGAAGTTCCTGTTCGAGGCGAACCCCGACGCGTACAACCCGTACAACGAGCCGGAGCGCTGGTTCCCAGGCGACAACATCAACACCGGTATCGGCCAGGGATTCGTTTCCGTCACGCCGCTGCAACTCGCCAATGCCTACGCGACGGTCGCCAACGGCGGCACGCGCTTCTCGCCGAACGTCGTGGAGGCTGTGGTCTCGCGCGAGTCCGAGACCTTTGGCGAGGCTGTGCTGACGTTCGAGCCGCGCGTGCTCGACGTCGTCGACTTTCCCGATGGGACAGCGGTCGTGCGCGAAGGTCTCAGCAATGTCACGAGCCTTCGGCTGCGCGGCACCGCGGGCAAGGCATTTGAGGGTTACGACCACGAGGGTTATCGCGTGTCGGGCAAGACCGGCACGACCCAGGCTCAAGGCCTCAATGCGGTGCTGCGCCGCAAGAAGGAGGACACGGCAGTCTTCGTGGCCTGGGCTCCGACGCACGACCCGAGGTACGCAGTTGCAGTGGTCATGGAGGAGGCAGGCTTTGGGGGCGAGGCCGCAGCTCCCGTGGCGCGGCGCATTCTGGAGGCCGTGCGCGCCTACGAGCAGCGTTGGCCCGAGCCGCAGATCGCGTTCGTGCCTCCGCAGCCGGAATGCCCTGAGGTGCCCGAGGCGCTGCGCGGGGATCCGGCATTCATGGGCTACGTGCCGCAGGGATGTCCATGGGGTGTCCAGATCCCCAGGGCCAACACGCCCGGCGATGCCGATGGCGACGGCATCCCCGACGTTGATCAACTCGATGACCGGTTCGACGGTGCTCTCGGTGCTGCGACCCTGCCCAGACACCGCTCGGGGGTGACCTGATGGTGCTGGGCCGATTGCTCGCCAAGACGTCGACGAGACGCGAGCTGCGTTCTCCGGCGTGGTTCGCCGACTACACGCTGGCCGCGGCGGCGGTGACGGTGGCCTGCTTGGGCATTGCCATGAACTACTCGGCGACGTGGCGCAGCCTGAGCTTTGAAGGCGCGGATCCGCTCACGGTGGCGCGACGCCAGGCAATCTTCGTGCTCATCGGCATCGTCGTGATGGTGGTAGCGGCCGCCGTGGACTATCGAGTCCTGCGGCACTACGCCACGCCGGCGTATCTCTTGGTGCTGGTCGCACTCGCGGCGCTGCTCCGCTGGGGTCCCGAGATCCGCAACGCACGCTCATGGTTCGAATTGCCCTTCGTCGGGTTCCAGGTGCAGCCCTCAGAGTTCGCCAAGCTCGTGGTGATCGTCTCGCTAGCGGCCTTCGTGGCGAGTCACGAGGGATATCTGCGCTTCGACACGCTGTTCAATGCAGGCCTACTGCTGGCCGTGCCGATGTTCCTGATTTACCGCCAGCCTGATCTCGGCACGATGCTGGTGTTCGTCGCGATCGCAATGGGAATGCTGCTCGTGGCGGGCGCACAATTGCGCCACATTGTCGTCGTCACGCTGGCGGGAATTCTGGCGTTAGTACTCGTCTTCAGCATCGACGCGCTGCAGGGTCCGAGGCTCTTGACCGAGACCCAACGCGGCCGCTTGACAGCGTTTCTGGATCAGGACTTCGAACCTCAGAAGGCTTCCTACAACCTCCGGCAGAGCCAGATCGCGATCGGCGCGGGCGGCGTGTGGGGCCAGGGCTGGAAGCAGGGCACGCAGACCAACTTGGACCTGGTGCCCGAGCAGCACAACGACTTCATTTTCACGGCGCTGGGAGAAGAATTCGGTCTCGTCGGCGCGTCACTGCTTCTGGCGCTCTACGCGTACATCGTGGTGCGAATCTGGCTCATTGCACGATCGGCCAGCGATCCCTTCGGACGATTACTCGGGGTCGGCATTCTGTCGATGCTGCTGTTCCAGGTATTCCAAAACATCGGCATGACCATCGGCATCATGCCGATTACCGGTATCCCGCTGCCGCTCATGAGCCATGGCGGTTCAGGCACCCTCACAACATTCGCCGCAATCGGCATCGTCATCAGCATCGGGTCGCGTCGGTACGCCCTTTAGGGCGTACCAGCAGGCACATCGCCTTCTCGGGCGTCGCGGGCTCGCTGTGGACAAGATCGAGGGTCATCGGCCCCATGTGCGAGGCGGGCCGGTAGCGTTGGACGGGAAATGACAACGCTGTGGCCACGGCTCGAGCCCCTGCTGCCACGTGTCTCCAAGCCGGCTCGATACATCGGCTGCGAGGACGGGATGCAGCGACCATCCGGTGGTCCGCACCTCACTTCGTGGTTGCTGACGTACCCGGATACGTACGAAGTCGGCCTGCCGAATCAGGGCTTGCAGATTCTGTACGAGTTGCTCAACGAGCGGTCAGACTCCTGGGCCGAGCGTTCATATGCGCCGTGGATCGACCTCGAAGCCGAGCTTCGGGCCGCTGGACTGCCGCTGTTCTCAGTCGACACGCATCGAGCCGCAGGCGAGTTCGACATCATCGCGTTCAATCTCTCTGCAGAACTGGTGTACACGAACGTCCTCAATTGCATCGACCTCGCGGGCGTCGAGGTGCGTTCGGCACATCGCTCCGATGCTGATCCGTTGATCGGGGCAGGCGGCCACTGCGCCTTCAATCCCGAACCGCTCGCAGATTTCGTCGACTTCTTCGTGATCGGCGACGGCGAAGAAGTCGTGGGCGAGATCACCGAGATCGTCGGGGGCTGGAAGCGATCGGGCAAGCGCACCGGGACGCGTGAGGCACTGTTGCGGGAGCTGTCGAAGATCGAAGGCGTGTATGTGCCTGCGATGTACGACGTCGCCTATGACGGCCCGGCCCTGGTGGGCGTGACGCCCAAGCATTCCGACGTGCCGCCGATGGTTGGCAAGCGGACGGTCGCAGACCTCGCCGAGTGGCCGTACCCCAAGCGCCAGCTCGTACCGGTCACAGAAGTCGTGCACGACCGCTTGTCGGTTGAGGTGTTCCGGGGTTGTACGAGAGGCTGCCGCTTCTGCCAGGCAGGCATGATTACGCGACCAGTCCGGGAACGGCCTGCAACGCAGGTCCGCGAGATGATCAGTCGCGGCCTCGAGCGCAGTGGATACGACGAGGTGAGCCTGATGTCGCTCTCCACGGCGGACTACAGCGGCATCGGGGATCTGGTGCGCGACACGATCGCACTCGGTGGCGACGCGATGGGTGGCTGCGGTGACACGCCGTCGGGTGCGGGACGTGTGAGCGTGTCCTTGCCGAGCCTGCGTGTTGACGCATTCACGGTCGACGTTGCCGCTCAGGTCTCCAAAGCGCGCCGTACTGGGTTGACGTTCGCTCCCGAAGCTGGATCGTGGCGACTCCGGCAGATCATCAACAAGCTGATCACCGAAGAGGACCTGTACGCAGCCGTTCGATCTGCGTACAGCCAGGGCTGGCACCGGATGAAGCTGTACTTCCTTACGGGATTGCCCTCGGAGATGGACCCTGACACCCAGGCCATCGCTGAGCTGGCAGATGCATGCGCGCGGATCGGTCAGGAATACACCAAGCGAGCCTCGGTGACGGTGTCGTTGGGGGGCTTCGTGCCCAAGCCCCACACGCCATTCCAATGGTTCGGGCAGAATTCGGCCGAAGAACTGACCCGCAAGGTGCGACTGGTGCGTTCAGCTCTCGGTCGGAACCGGCGGGTGCAGCTCAAGTGGCACGACCCGGCTGCGACCACTGCGGAGGGGATCACCAGCCGCGGCGATCGGCGTGTGGGCCGCGCCATCGAGTACGTGTGGCGCAAGGGCGGGACGTTTCAGGAATGGAGCGAGCGTTTCGACTTGGACATGTGGGCAGAAGCGATGGCGGCGTGCGGACTCGACCTGGACTGGTATGTGCACCGCCATCGAAGTGCCGACGAAGTGCTGCCGTGGGATCACATCGGTGCCGGCTTGCACCGAGACTTTCTGTGGCAGGACTGGCAGGACGCTCTGGCCGGTTACGGCGTGGAGGACTGCCGCTGGACCCCGTGTTACGACTGCGGGGCCTGTACCGAATATGGGATCGAGCACATGGTTGCGTCCTCTGTCGCCCCCAACGGCGGCAGTCAGGGGACGGGACAAGACCTCGCGACCGGCCATGTGGTGCCGGTCGAGCTGCGGCCTCGCGTGTTTGCGGGCGCAGCTGGATCAGCGGGAGGCGGCGCATGAGCTGCCTCGTTTGCGTTGCGATGCCGGGTCCGTGTGCCGCTCCCACCCTGCCGGGTGGGAGATTCCCTTGAGGCTGCGCGTCCGTTTTTGCAAGACCGGCAAGATCCGTTTCATAGGTCACCGTGATGTGGCGCGTGTGACCGAGCGAGCTGTGCGCAAAGTCGGCCTTCCCGTGGTCTACAGCGAGGGATTCTCGCCGCGCATGCGGCTCAGCTTCGGCTTGGCGTTGCCGACCGGCTACGAATCCGACGGGGAGTACCTGGACCTGCCGCTCATGCCAGATGCGGTGGGTGGCGCGGCCGCCGACGGTCCCGAGATTGCGTGCGGCCACGCGCTCCATCGTCGCTGTGCCGTCGAAACGACAGCGGGCGGAGCGAGCTACTGCAGTGTTGCCGAGGCGCTGAGCGACGCGTTGCCGCACGGTATGTACGTGTCGGCAGTCCTTCTGCAGGAACGGGGCGGTCCGTCGCTGCAATCAGCGGTCCACACGTGCGGTTGGCAATTCGAGATTCAGCACCTGAGCGTCGCGGACGCTGCCGATGCGGCGAAGCAGTTGCTCGAAGCGGATCACGTCCCCGCGACACGCGTCCACAAGGGCCGCACTCTGACCGAGGACGTGCGGGGCGCCATCTTCGCTCTGTCCGTAGTGGACGAGACATCTCGAGGAGCGGTGCTGGCGGCGGAGCTGTCTGCGACACCGCGACTCGTACGACCAAGCGAACTGGTGCCGGCGCTGGCTGCCGGCCACGAGATGGGCATTGCCCGCAGAACACATCAATGGACATGCACTGCAGGAGTGCGCGCCGAACCGGCGACTCCCGCCCAGTGCTCCCTCAATCGACGACAGGAACTCGTCAGTGAATGACATGACAACAGGCGCGAGCGCGCCAAGCACCGACCGCGATGCGGTCGCAAATGATTCAGACCGCAAAGCGGTCGCAGCTGATTCTGAGTCCGGCGAAGGCCAATCGAGCACAGTTCGCAAACGTCGCCTGGTTGCACCAGGCGGCCGTGTTGCGACAACTGAGGCTCCGGCGCCGGCTGAGAAATTCCGCAAACCCGACGCCCAGGACACCGGCGAGGCCACCGAAGTCCGCTCCGAGCAGGACGCTGCACTGACGCCGCCGTCCGTGCCACCGCCAGCGCGTAAGCCTCAGATTGGCGACCGCCGACCGGCTCGAGCGGGGGAAACCCCAGCGCCCGAAGGTGAAGTTGCGGGCGGTAGCCGCCGTCGCCGCCGACGCGGTGGCCGCGGGCGCGGCCGTGGCGGCCGCTCTGGGTCGACAAGCACGGCGACCGACGCGGCCGGCCCGAACGGTACTGGCCGACGAACGGCATCGGCTCGGCCCTCGAATGCACCCGTCGAGGCCATCCTTGCCGACCACCAGCCCGTGCAACTCGACGACGAGCAGCTCTCGGAGCGGCGGGGGAAGTACCGCAATGGCAAGCCGCTGGGCAAGTACCGGATGTGCGTGCACGTTGCGGATGCTGCAACGCACATCGCTGTACTCGAAGGCCGCTCATTGATCGAGTACCACGTCAGCCGACCATCCGACGACGTGTCGGAGATCTACGGAAACCTCTATTTGGGACGGGTGCGTCGAGTGCTGCCCGGAATGGAAGCGGCTTTCGTGGACATCGGCACCCCCAAGCAGGCGGTGCTGTACCGCGGCGACCTGACCATCGCCACCGAGAGTGCCGGAGCTGCCGATAGCGATGAGGATGCGCCCAACAGCGGTGAGCGCAAACGCGCCGGAGGCCGGCGAGGTCGTCGCACTGACGGACCAGCGATCGGGGCGTTGCTGCGCAACGGCCAGTCGATCATGTGTCAGGTCATCAAGAATCCGATCGGGCACAAGGGTGGACGCCTCACGACAGAGGTGTCGCTGCCGGGACGTTTCGTCGTGCTCATCCCCGACAGCAGCGCCGTCGGCATCTCGCGCCGTCTGCCGAGCCGCGAACGCCGCCGCTTGCGGACCCTGCTGGCCAAGGAAATTCCCGAAGGCTTCGGTGTGATCTTGCGGACCGCAGCAGAAAACGTCACGCCCACAGAAATTCGACGGGACATCGAACGACTGACTCGCCAATGGGCGCAGATCAGCGAGCTCGCAGCACGCACCGATGCGCCTGCGCTGCTCTTTCGCGAACCGGAACTCGCTGTCAGGATCATCCGCGAGCAGTTCACGTCCGATTTTCGCGAGGTCGTGATCGACGATCCGACGCTGTTCGAGCAAGTCAAGGGCTACATGGAGGCCATCGCGGCACCTTTGGCAGATCGCATCCATCTGTACGACGCCACCGAGGAGAAGCTTCCGCTCTTCGAGCGTGTCCACGTCGCCGAGCAGGTGCGAAAAGCCACCGACCGCAAGGTCTGGCTGCCATCGGGCGGCTCGCTCATTATCGAGCACACTGAGGCGCTTACCGTGGTCGATGTGAACACGGGTCGCAATGTCGGGAAGTCCAGCCTCAACGAGACCCTGTTTCAGAACAATCTGGAAGCAGCGACCGAGATAGCGAAGCAGCTTCGTTTGCGCGACATCGGCGGGATCATCGTCGTCGATTTTGTCGACATGGACGACAAGCGACAGCGGGATCAGCTGATGGAGACGCTCAACGAAGCCCTCGCGCGCGACAAGACCCGCACGGCGACGGAGCCGATCTCAGACATGGGCATCGTGCAGATGACGCGAATGCGAACGGGCGAGGGCTTGATCGAGTCGGTGTCTGACCGCTGCGACGCCTGCGACGGGCGTGGCGTGCTGCTGCACGAGTCATTGTTCGCTTGAGCTAGCGGAGTTGCTTGTCGGATCGAAGCGTCTGGGTGTCGCTCGACGTAAATGGCGCGCCAAATCGCAGGCCCCATCGGTATCCTCACACTGGTATGTATGCAGTCATCGCCACCGGCGGCAAGCAGCGTCGCGTCGAGGCCGGTCAGCGGCTTCAGGTCGAGTTGCTCGAGGCCCCTCAAGGCGCAGAAGTCACCTTCACGCCTGTCCTGCTGGTCGACGACGGCATGGTGCTGTCCACACCGGCAGAGCTAGCCTCAGTTTCAGTGCGCGGCCGCGTGGTGGGCGAGACCAAGGGTCCGAAGATCGACGGTTTCACATACAAGAACGCCACGAACAATCGCCGCCGGTGGGGTCATCGGCAGCGTTACAGCACCGTCGAGATCACGGCGATCGCGAAGGACTGAACGATGTCCAAGACCAAGGGCGGGGGTTCGACCCGCAACGGACGCGACTCAGTCGCCAAGCGCCTCGGTGTGAAGGTGTACTCGGGTCAGACCATCGATGCCGGCGGCATCATCGTTCGCCAACGAGGCACCAAGTTTCATCCCGGCCGAAACGTCGGACGGGGCAAGGATGACACGCTGTTTGCGACAGCCCCCGGTGTTGTGCGCTTCGGCTACCGCCGCGGTCGCCGGCTGGTTGACGTCATCGACACCTAGGCGAGCGTCGTCGCTGCGGGGTCCGCGCGTCAGCGGCCGTCCAGTGCCTCGAGGCCCAGCGGAGCCATAACATTCGAGCGGCGGCATCGCCGCGGGTTGACGGGTCACGATCGATGAGCAGCTTTGTCGACGAGTGTCAGTTGCACGCCAAGGGCGGAAACGGCGGGGCAGGTTGCGTGTCTTTCCGGCGCGAAGCGCATGTGCCGCGTGGCGGACCTGATGGCGGCGACGGCGGTCGGGGCGGCGACGTTTGGCTGGTCGCCGATCGCAACGTCGCCTCGCTGCTCGCGTTTCGCGATTTCCCCTTCCGACGTGCAACTGACGGCGGACACGGTCAGGGGCGCAAGCGGCACGGCCGAAATGGGGTCGACGAAATCGTTCATGTCCCAGAGGGCACCGTGGTGCGAGACAGCGATGGCGCTGTGCTCGCCGATCTGGTGAACGCCGGCGATCGTTGGCTCGCGGCCCATGGCGGCCGAGGGGGCCACGGCAACACACGGTTCGCATCGAATCGGCTTCGAGCACCTCATTTCGCCGCGCAGTCCGAGTCCGGTGAGGAACGCTGGCACTCCCTCGAACTCAAGCTGATGGCCGATGTCGCGCTCGTGGGCTTTCCGAACGCGGGCAAGAGCACGTTCATCAGCGCTGTCTCGGCAGCCCGGCCAAAGATCGCGTCGTACCCCTTCACGACGCTCACCCCCCATCTGGGCGTCGTGCGCCTCGATGACGGTGCCAGCAGTGCGCCTGGTCCTGGACCCGGATCGGGCAGTTTCGAGATGGTGATCGCGGACGTGCCGGGCCTCATCGAAGGTGCGGCTGAGGGGAAGGGCCTCGGCCACCAGTTTTTGCGTCACGTCGACAGAGCGCGAGTGCTGCTGGTGATGGCTGATCTCGCTGAAGTCACCAACCGTGATCCTCACGAACAGGTGGACGTCCTGGCCGCCGAGCTGGAGAGATACGACCCAGAGCTGGCCCGGCGCCGCAAGCTGGTCGTGGGCACGAAGGCCGATGTCGCTCATCTCGATTGGCATGGCCTGCGTCTCAGCGCCGTGACGGGGGAGGGAGTCGCGCAGGTGCTCCGGGAGTTGCGGCTGCTCGTCGACGAGGCTCGCGCGATCGACGATGCGCCAGGCCAATACGTCGTTCACCGGCCCGAACCCACCGGAGTGACGGTGCTGCGCCTCGCCGACGGCGTTTTTGAGATTGTGGGCAGGCAGGCATTGCGCGCTGTCGCGCTGTCGGACCTCACCGATCCTGACGCGCTTGCATGGGCACAGCGGCGACTCGAGAGTCTCGGAGTCTCGCGTGCGCTGGCGCGAAACGGAGCCGTCGAAGGCGATCTCGTGCGCATCGGAGATTTCGAGTTCACCTACGAACCGGACTGAGAGGCCGAGCGGATGGGCCCCGAGCAGGGCAGGATTGGGCGATGACGAGTGAGCGGTCGGCGGCAGATCCGCCTGCGTCTTCGGTGTCGCCGCTGCGACTCGTCGTCAAGATCGGTACCTCCTCGATCACTACGCCCGACGGCTACGTCGACCTCGGCGCCGTCACCAAGCTGGCCTCGGAGATAGCGGAGGTGCGTGCTGTTGGCCATGAGGTCATCGCAGTGACCTCCGGAGCGATCACCGCAGGGGTACAGCGCCTCGGTGTCGAACGGCCCACCGAGCCCGAATTGCTCCAGGCGATGTCGGCGGTCGGGCAAATCGACCTCATGGCCTCGTACCGCGAACTGTTCGGCGCGGCAGACATGGTCGTGGGCCAAGTGCTGCTTGCCCCGCATGACTTCCGGGATCGCGACCAGTACCTGCACGCCCGAGCGACCTTCAGCCACCTGCTGAAACTCGGCGTCGTGCCGGTCGTGAACGAGAACGATGCTGTTGCCGACGATGCCATCCGCTATGGCGACAACGACCGAATCGCCGCTCTTGTTGCGAATCTTGTTCGTGCTGACCTGCTGATCCTGCTCACGGATATGCCGGGTGTGCTGACGGCGGATCCCAACCGTGATCCTGATGCGTCGCTCATCTCCGAGATTTTGGAGATGAGCCCATCGCTGCAGGAGGCGGCGGGATCGGCGAGCGCGGTGGGAAGCGGAGGAATGGCGTCCAAGCTGGCAGCGGCGAAGATGGCTTCTTGGAGCGGCATCCGTACCGTGATCGCCTCGGCTCGCCGACCTCACGTCGTCGTTGATGCCGCGGCCGCACGAGCCGGCGTGGGGACGACCGTGCTCCCACGCGACGCCCGGGTGTCCGCGCGCAAGCTGTGGATCGGGTTCGCGGTTGCGGCTCGAGGAACCGTCACGGTGGACGACGGAGCTCGTAAGGCCCTCTCCGCAGGCGGGAAATCGCTGCTCACCGCGGGCGTCGTGCATGTCGACGGCGAATTCACGGCTGGCGATGCCATCGACATCGCCGGTCCTGGGGGCGACACGTTCGCCAAGGGCCTGGCTGCGCTCGGCGCCGAGATGTTGCGGACGGCAGCGGGTCGACGCAGTGACGAACTCCCCGAGGGCGTTCTCCCGCTTGTCGTTCACCGCGACGACCTCGTGGTTCTGGGCTGAGAACCGCCCCGCGACGCCACGATTCCCAGTCACCCTCAGCAAGCCGACGGCTAGTCTTGTTGGGTGCCCGCCTCAGCTTTTGACGCGCCCGCGTCCCTTGACACCGCTGACACCGAGATGTCTGTGCTGGGCCGGCGGGCGAAGCGGGCGGCGACACTCCTGGCTGGCACATCGGGTGCCGAGCGCAACGATGCGCTGCTGGCAGCGGCCGAATTGCTCGAGGCAGCGACTGATGAGGTTCTTGCCGCCAACGACGTCGACGTTGCCGCTGCGCAGGCTGCTGGAACATCGGAAACGCTCGTCGATCGCCTGCGTCTCGATTCCGGACGCATCGCCGCGATGGCAGCGGGTCTTCGCAGCGTCGAAGCGCTCGCGGATCCCGTCGGACAGGTAGTCGACGGCTGGACCAGGCCGAACGGGCTCGAGATCGAGCGAGTCCGGGTTCCGCTTGGCGTGGTAGCGATCATCTATGAGAGCCGGCCCAACGTCACCTCTGACGCCTTCGGCCTCTGCCTGAAGTCCGGCAATGCGGCGTTCCTGCGGGGATCGTCCGCCGCGCTTGTGTCGAACAAGGCCATCGCTGGGGCCCTGCGCCAAGGAGTGGCGAAAGTCGGTTTGCCCGCGGACGCGCTGGTGCTGGTCGAAGACACCGGACACGAAGCCGCGGCAGAATTCATGCGGCTACGCGAGTACATCGATTGCCTGATTCCCCGGGGCGGTCCCGCCCTGATCGCATCCGTGCTTGCGAATGCAACGGTGCCCTACGTGATCGACGGCGATGGCAATTGCCACATCTACGTCGACGCGGACGCCGATCTGGACATGGCAGCGGACATCGTGGCGAACGCGAAGCTGAGCCGGCCGTCAGTGTGCAACGCGGCGGAATCGCTGGTGGTGCACGCCGACATCGCGGCTGAATTTCTGCCCCAGGTCGTGCGCGAGCTTGCCGAGGTCGAGTTCGTCGGCGATGCAGCGGCGCAATCGCTCGTCCCCCAGATCGCTCCGGCGACGCCCGCTGACTTCTCGACCGAATTTCTTGCACTCAAGATGAGCGTGGCTGTCGTGGATGACCTCGACGCGGCGATCGAGCACATTGACCGGCACGGTTCTGGCCATAGCGAGGCGATCGTGACGCGCAGCCTGGCCGCAGCGCAGGAGTTCACACGGCGTGTGGATGCCGCAGCGGTCCTCGTCAACGCGTCGACGCGCTTCGTCGACGGGGAGGAATTCGGTTTCGGCGCAGAGATCGGCATCAGCACCCAAAAGCTGCACGCCAGGGGCCCCATGGGCCTTGAACAGCTCACAACCACCAAGTTCGTGGTAACCGGCGAAGGCCACACCCGCGGCTGAGCGTGCGGCCATCGGCTCGTAGCCGCCACACTGATCGTTCTGATGAAGGAGACACCCACGATGGGCGACACAATGTTCGGAGACCTCTCGGGTGTCCGTGAAGGCTTGGCAGACGTCGGGTACCTCGCCGATGACGGCATTGCCAGCGTCGTGTACCTCGCCGAGCGGCTCGGCAAGCCGGTGCTGGTGGAGGGACCTGCTGGCACGGGCAAGACAGAGCTGGCCAAGTCGGTCGCCGCCATGACGGGGGCTCGCCTCATTCGGCTGCAGTGCTACGAAGGTCTTGACGAAGCCAAAGCGCTGTACGAGTGGAACTACAAGAAGCAGCTTCTGCGCATCCAGGCAGACCGGGGTGTGGACGCCGAGCACGAGGACTGGGTCGAGCTGCAGGACGACATCTTCCAGGATGAATTCCTGCTGACGCGCCCGCTGCTCGAGGCCATCAGTGCGCAGGACAAGGTTGTCCTCCTGATTGACGAAGTGGACCGGGTCGAGGTCGAGACCGAGGCCCTGCTGTTGGAGATTCTTTCGGAATACCAAGTGTCGATTCCAGAGCTCGGCACCATCATGGCAACCCAGATTCCCCTCGTGTTCCTGACGTCGAACAACACGCGTGAACTGTCCGAAGCGCTGAAGCGCCGATGCCTGTTCTTGCACATCGACTATCCCGACCTCGAACGTGAGAAACAGATTGTGGTCACCAAGGTCGAGGGCATCACCGAGAACCTGGCCGAACAGATCGCTCGAGTGGTGCGCTCCATCCGCCAGCTTGACCTCAAGAAGGCGCCGTCGGTGTCGGAGACCCTCGACTGGGCCCGGACGCTGGTGCTGCTCGGCATCGAGAACATCGATGTGGAGCAGGCCAAAGCGACGCTGCACATCTTGCTCAAGTACCAGTCGGACATCGAAAAGACTGCCAAGGAACTGACGGTCGAGGCGTAGGGCGATGCTGGACCTGCTCAGCGGCTTTGTTGGGGAGCTGCGCAACGCCGGGCTGCCCGTCTCGCTGACCGAGAACCTCGACGCGATGGAGGCGGTCAAGCACATCCCGATCGAGGACCGCGATGCGTTCAAGTATGCGCTGGCCGCCACCATGGTCAAGAACGAGCAACATTGGCGCGCGTTCGAGACGGTCTTCGAGGTCTACTTCTCGCTGCGCGGACCCGAGTACAACGTCGGCGACGAGAACGGCGACGGCGAGTTCGACCCGGACAACCTCGAAGAGTGGATGTCCCAGCAGATGCAGGGCATGGGCGGCCGCGGCGGCGGCCAGGACATGTCCCCCGAAGAGATCGCCGAGATGCTCTTGCGGGCGCTGCTCAACGCGGACGAGGCGATGATGGCCGCGATGGCCCGCGCCGCGGTGACGCAGTTCGCCGGCATGGAACCGGGTCGGCCCGTCGGCGGCACGTACTACCTGTATCGAACGCTGCGGAATCTGGATCTCGACGGGATGCTCGAGCGTCTCATGGACGAGTCGTCCCAGCGCTACGAAGGCGACATGACGCAATTGGCGGAGCGGCTCGAACGCGAGGAGTTCGAGAACCGCATCGAGCAGCTCAAGCGCGAGATCGAAGCCGAGATCCGGCGCCGCCTCGTAGCTGACCGCGGTGTCGAGGCCATGGCCAAGACACTGCGCAAACCATTGCCTGAGGATGTCGACTTCATGCACGCCAGCCGTGAGGAGATGGCCAACATCCGCAAAGCCATCGGGCCGCTGACGCGCAAGCTGGCCGCTCGCCTGGCGCGCAAGCGCAAGCACAAGCGCCGTGGCCCGCTGGATTTCCGTGCGACGATGCGCCAATCGCTCAGCTACGGCGGTGTCCCCGCGGATCCGCGGTTCCGCCATCCGCGCCCCAACAAGCCCGAACTCATCGTTGTCGCTGACATCTCAGGCTCGGTCGCGGCCTTCGCCCGCTTCACGCTGCATCTGGTCTACGCGCTGCAGAACCAGTTCTCCAAGGTGCGCTCGTTCGTCTTCATCGACGGCATCGACGAAGTCACGCATATGTTCCGGAACGAAGAGGACATCACCAACGCAGTGCACCGTGTGAACACCGAGGCGGACGTCGTGTGGGTCGACGGCCACTCTGACTACGGCCACGCGTTCGGCGTGTTCTGGGAGAGCTTCGGCAAGGATGTCAACGCCAAGTCGACGATGATGTTCCTCGGCGACGCCCGCAACAACTACCACTCCACCAATGCATGGGTGCTCAAGGAGTGCCAGAAGCGAGCCCGCTCGGTGTTCTGGCTGAATCCCGAACCCAAGTCCTACTGGGACACCGGTGACTCGGTCATCACCGAATACAGCACCTACACCGACGGCGTCTTCGAGTGCCGCAACCTGCGCCAGCTCGAAGGCTTCGTCGACAACCTCGCCTGATTCGCGCTGCTAGGCAGTGCCGAGCAGTTCAGCGGCCATGAAGGCGAGGTCGAGCGACTGGCGCGCATTGAGTCGCGGGTCGCACATCGTCTCGTAGCGGTCGCCCAACTGGTGCGCAGCGAGATCGTCGCCACCACCGACGCACTCGGTCACGGCATCGCCGGTGATCTCAAGATGCATGCCGCCGGGCCACGTGCCGACGTCGGCATGCACGGCGAAGTACTCACGCATCTCGGCGAGGATGGCGTCGAAATGGCGGGTCTTTGTGCCGTCATCGGTCGCATAGGTGTTGCCGTGCATCGGGTCGCACTGCCACACGACAGGATGACCCGCAGCGATCACGGCCCGCAGAATCGGGCCGAACGATGCCGCCACGTTTCCTGCGCCCATGCGACTGGTGAGCGTCAGCCGGCCCGGTATACGACCTGGATTGAGCGTTTCGCACAGGTCGAGTGCCTCCTGGGGAGTAGCGGTCGGACCGAGCTTGGTGCCAATGGGGTTGTGCACGCCGCGGAGGAACTCGACATGAGCACCGTCGAGCTCCCGGGTTCGCTCGCCGATCCACAGCATGTGTGCCGAGCAGTCGTACCAGTCACCCGTGATGCTGTCGGTACGAGTGAGAGCCTCTTCGTAACCCAGGAGCAGCGCTTCGTGGCTGGTGTACAGCTCAACTTGGCGCATCGCGCTGTCGTCGGTGTCGAGTCCGCAGGCGTTCATGAAGCGCAGCGCGGCGGCAATGCCGTTGGCGAGCGTCTCATAGCGCTGTCCGACAGGGCTCGAAGCCACGAATTCCTGGTTCCAGGTATGCACCTGACGCAGGTCGGCGTACCCGCCGCGGGTGAACGCCCGCAGCAGATTCAGCGTTGCGGCCGACGTGTTGTACGCCTGTAGGAGCCGGGCGGGATCGGGCTTGCGGGACTGCTCGTCAAATGCAATGTCGTTGACGATGTGACCGCGGAAGACCGGAAGCGTGACGCCGTCACGGGTCTCGGTGGCAGAACTGCGCGGTTTTGCGAATTGTCCCGCGATGCGCCCGACCTTCACGATCGGCAGTCCGGCGGAGTACTGCAGCACGACCGCCATCTGCAGGATGACCTTGAGCCGGTCGCGAATCTGGTCCGCTGTCGAGAGCTCGAATGACTCGGCGCAATCGCCGGCCTGCAGCAGAAACGCTTCGCCGGCGCAGACGCGGCCGAGATGCTCGGTCAGTCGCCGTGCCTCGCCTGCAAATACCAGCGGCGGACGTCGCCGCAATTCTGCCAGCGATTCCGCCAGCGCATGAGCGTCGGGCCATTCAGGCTGCTGGCCCGCGGACCGTCCGGCCCATGAGTCTGGACGCCATCCTGGCGCGTGCGGGGACTGGGAGGCGGAGTCGGTAGCCGCGGTGGCAGGCCGAGTCGCTTCAGACAGCGTCTGCGTCGGCATCGATGTCTACGAACTCGCCGTCAGCGGCCAAGCTCTGCAGCTCGTCGACAGCGCGCTTGACGAGTCGACGTGCCGCCTCGGCGGTCACACCCAGCTCTTCGCCGATCTCGCGGTAGCTCCGCTGCTCGCCGTCGATGATTCCGTTGCGACGCGCCACTGCGTAGCGGGCGCGCTTGTCCAGCCGACCCAGCATCGACATGACCATCCCGCGACGGTCAGCTTCGATGGCGAAGTGCTCGGGCCCCGGGGCGTCGTCTCCGATGAGGTCGATCAGCGCGCTGTCGCCGTCATCGCCGACGGTCTTGTCGAGCGACGTGGGCGTGCTGATCCGCTGCAGCCATGCGTTCTCGTCGTCAAGCGAGTCACTGTCGCCGCCATTGTGGCGAAGCGCGGCACGCAGTGTCGCGGAACGGTCTGAAGGCAGACGGATGAGGCTTCCCTTCTGGTCCAGCGCGCGTCCGATGGACTGGCGGATCCAGAACGTTGCATACGTTGAGAACTTGAAGCCACGCCGCCAGTCGAACTTTTCGACTGCGTGCTCGAGGCCCAGGTTGCCCTCCTGGATCAGGTCCAGGAGTTCGAGGGTCGGCGGCAGCGGGTAGCGCCGGGCGATCGAGACGACCAGGCGGAGGTTCGCCCGGATGAAGCGGTCACGCGCAGCAGCGGCGGTCTGAACCGCCTTACGGAAGTCGCGCCGCTCAGCCACGGTCTGCACCTCGTCGCTGTCGAGACGCTCACGGGCGTCGCGGCCCGCCTCGATCTGCTGGGAGAGCATGCGCTCGTCCCCAGCCGTCAGCAGCGCTACCGCGCCGATTTCGTTCAGGTACTGGCCAACAGAATCCATCACACACGCTCCAACCGGCAGGGGGCAGCCGGTTCAGTTACTTGCCTTGCCATACCACCCGGTGGGGGGCACCGGGTATATAGCGCCCTTGTCAGGCCAATTCGACCCGGACTCAGGCGCTCTTGGGGTGGTGCCATCGTCCCGATGGCACCGTGTTTGCTTGTTCGCCCGCCAGCGTTGTCGAACTACGAGAAAATCCCGAAGCCCGGCATCGCACCGCAATCAGTGAATGCACCGTCGGTCCGTCGATATGGGACCATGCAGACCACTGCTGTGGGCGGACAATCAAAACGTAACACACAGCACAGGGCGCGCGCAACAACTGGCACTTTGATGCACGTGCGCACGGAGATTCATGTGGTGTGGGACGCAACCCTACACTGCGACGGTGCCGCCGCGACAAGGGATCTTCGGGGGCACCTTCGATCCGCCCCATGTGGGACATGTCGCCGCAGCAGTGAGTGCGAGGGATCAACTCGGCATTGCGACGCTTTGTGTGGCGGTCGCGAATGACCCTTGGCAGAAGTCGGAGCGGCGCAGCGTGACGCCGGCTCATCACCGATTTGAGATGACGCGGCTCGCGTTCGAGGCGGTCGACGGCATCGAAGTCACTGATATCGAACTGCGGCGAGGCGGACCAACGTTCACCATCGAGACTGTCATCGATCTGGAGCGCCCCGGCACTGAGACGGTGTTGGTTGTGGGGCCTGAAGCCGCCGCAGGCCTGGGGGCCTGGAACCGCGCAGACGAACTGGCTTGCCGTGTGACGGTCGGAATACTCCAGCCACCCGGCCATGAGTTCGGTCACCTCGACGGCTGGAAGACAATGCCGATCGTCATGGCACCGGTGGACGCTTCCGCTACCCGGGTGCGGGAACTGCTGGCTGCCGCCGCTCGTGAACCAGCACGCGGATCCCACGACGCTGTCGCCGACGCCATGCGCGAGGCTGCGCGGATGGTTCCGGATGCCGTGATGAGCTACATCGCGGACCGTGGGCTCTATTCTGCGTGACTGTGGCATCGGTTCCCCAAGCTTCCCCCGCCGGGACGCCCGTCGCCCCCTCCGAGCCGGACAGCTACGAAGACGGCCTTGTGCCCGAAGTCGTGCTCGCAGCGGTGCGAGGTGCTTCGGAAATGTCGGCGGAGCGCATCGTCGTGCTGGAGGTGGGCGATGTGCTCTCCATTACCGATTGGTTCATCATCGCCAGTGCGCCGAACAAGCGGCGGGTTCGGCGCATCGCCGAGTTGATCACTGAGCACGTGAAGACTGCTGGCGGCGACGGACCCATCCGTACCGAAGGCCTCGACGACCCTCAATGGGTCCTGCTTGACTTCGGACTGTTCGTGGCGCATGTCTTCTTGGAGCAGACCCGCGAGTACTACGACCTCGAACGCCTTTGGTCAGACGTGCCGCGTTACGAATTCGGCTGAGCTCACTGAACGAGGATCGCAGAATTCGCTAGCGCGAGAGCGATCCACGTGCGGCCAGGAGTCAGCGCGACAACGGTCCCGCTCGAGGTGCGGAACACCGTGAGATCGCGTTCGGACAAGCGCTCCCACGATCCTTGGAGGACGAGCCCGTTTGTGAAGATCCACGCGTCGCCGCTGCCCGTCAGCTTGGGTTCAGGGGTGGCCCGGTTCGCGGGGCTTTGGCCATAACTGACGAATTGGACGATCACATTTTCCGGCGCGACGCGCACACCCTCGAAGTCGGTGTGATCTCTGCCGTTCTGTGTGCGGGCCCATCCGCTCAGCAACGGGTCCCAACGGTACGACGCCTCGATCTGGCCGAAGTCGATGTCGACGCCGCGGACCGACTGACCCCCGATGACCGGCTGGCCCCCATCGCGGAATCTGAGGAAGTTCGGGGGGTCGCCGCCGCCGTCGGCCCCTGCGGCGTAGATGCGGGCAGTGTCGGTGACCAGATTGTGCGGAGCAGACTTGGACGACGATCGCTCGAACACTCCCTTGGCGAGCGCGCCTCCGTCGGTGATGTTGACAGCGTCGACGCGACGGAGCGCTCGCGACGTGTACGCGTTGGCGCCCGAGTTGACGAAGATCGGCCAGTTGAGGTTCGACAGGAGCGCAAAGTCGCCGGTGCGTGCGGATCGGACGGGACCGACCATGTCGGCGTTCTGCGAGTGGAAGATTGCGGCGAACCTGGTGAGGCGGGCTTCGACGATTTCCTCGTAGACGACATCGGCGCGGTTGATGCCCCACTGGGGAAGGGCTCTCGGGTGGTTGTCGATCTTGACGACGGCTGCCGGGCGGGTCAGCTCAGCGAGGACCGCGAGACCGGTGAACTGTGCGGTGAATTCGGGCGCAGCGGTCGTTGTGGGTACGGGCTCAGCGACTTCTTCGGTCGTCGCCGGCGCGGCGGAGACAACCGAAGCGTTCTCTGGTGTGTCCGCAGGCGCCTGGGCGACATCGGTGACCGCCGGAACGTCAGTTTCCGAGGTCGTCGCGGACTCCGCGAGCGTGGTCTTTGGCGCTCTTATGCTGGAACACGCAGCAGCGGTGAACAGGAGCAGAGCGCACACGATGACGAGATGATGCCGGGTTGTCGCGGCCACGCGATGGCTGTCGAATGGTTCGCGAACACGGTCCAAGGTTCTGCTCCTGCTGATGTGCAGTTGGGCCACCGCGGCCATCGGGGCGATCATCCAGAGTATCGGTTGCCTGCTGCGCCGGGATGGCACCGTGACGTCGTCCAAGTGCAGCTAGAACACGTCGACGCGCCGTATGGCGGCTGCCGCTGCAAGGATGCCTAGGATGTGCGCGCCCGGCGCTGGTTCGACGGCAGCGACGACAGCTCGGAGGATTGCTGAGGTGATGCACGCCGCCGTTGATAGACCGCTGGCGGCTGCGGTGACGAGCACGACTGCCGGGCATGTCGGGTTCGACTCGATCCCGTGACGACGCTGGTCACCGGCGGCGCCGGGTACGTCGGCAGTCACACGGTGGCAGCGCTGGCGGCCGCTGGCCACGACGTAGTGATTCTTGACGATTTCTCGAACGCACGGCGCGACCTCGTCGGTGCGCTGCGCTCATTGACCACCCAGAAACTGGAAGTCGTCGAGGGAGACGCCGGGGATCGTGCGACGGTCGACGCCGTGTTCGACGCATATCGCATCGAGTCGGTCGTTCACTTCGCAGCGCACAAGAGCGTGCCGGAATCGGTGGCGGAGCCGCTGCGCTACTTCAGAAACAACCTCATGTCGACGCTTACGCTTGCTGCGGCGGCGGTCGAGCGGCAGGTCGGGCGGTTTGTGTTCAGTTCGTCTGCCGTCGTGTACGGCACTCCCGCGGCACTGCCGGTCACCGAGGAGACACCGACCGAGCCCGAGAGTCCGTACGGCGCTACCAAGATCATGTGTGAGCGCGTGCTTTCCGACGTCGCATCCGCCTCAGGCATGCAGGTCGTCATGTTGCGCTACTTCAACCCCGTCGGAGCGCATCCAACCGGAATAATCGGGGAAGACCCGCCCGGTGAAGCGACGAACCTCGTTTCTGCCGTGATGCGCGTCGCGGCGGGAACGTTGGACAAGTTCGAGATCTTCGGTGGCGACTATCCGACGCGCGACGGCACCGCCATTCGCGACTACATCCACGTGATGGATCTCGCTGATGGCCACCTCGCGGCGCTCGCAGCCAATCTCGGCGAGCGACCCAGTCGGATCTTCAACCTCGGTACTGGAGTCCCCACGACGGTGCTCGAAGTCGTCGCAGCGGCGTCGGAGGCAGCGCAGCGCGCGATTCCCTTCGAGATCGTTGCTCGCCGTCCGGGCGACCTCGGCGCGTCCTGGGCGGACTGCAGTCGAGCCGCCCGAGAGCTGGAATGGCAAGCACGCCGAGGACTGAACGAGATGCTCGAAGACCATTGGCGCTTTGTGAGCGGGCGCAGCGATCGGCAGCACTGAGGACGAACCTCGTCAACCGAGCGGCAGCGGGCGCGTCACCCCAGGTCGGTCACTCGATCATCTCGCGTGCGGAGATGAGGGTGTACTCCTTCCCGGCAGCCAGCGGTTTCGCCAGCGCGCCGTCGGGAACGAACTCGGGGATCCGATCGTTACGCACGAGGATCACGTCGGACGCACGCACTTTGTCCAGGTTGCTCTCATCGAGCATCCACACGGGTCGGTCGAGGTAGTACGAGATCCAACGCGGTGTCCAGATGCCCGAGGTGAACCAGACAAGATCTGCCTCGGCCACCTCAGGAGCGCCTCGTGCTTGCTCGAGCACCGCGCCCGCATCGGCGGGTCGTGTCAGATAGAAGTCCCGCGTCGATCCGGTGACGACGAAGAACAGCGTTGTTGCGGCAACGGCGCTCATGAGCAGGCCAAGCGGCAGTCGGAGCCTCGCAGCGCGTCCCCGCAGCGCCCGCCGGACGGCATCGGCGAGTGCGGCGATGCCGATGGTTACGGGCGCCATCCAGGGGAAGTTCCACAGGCGGTGGATCCAAGCGCCCTGCTGCAATGCAAACGTCATCGATGCAGCGACGGCGAGTGTGATGAGCAACGGTCCCCGGGAACGTCGGTCGACGACACCGACGACGAGAGCGGGGAACACCAGCAGTCTGAGCCACCAAGAGGTCAGCAGCTCGTGGCTGGCATTCGTCCACTGGCGCGCCAAGAACTCTCCGAAACTGAATTGCCGCTGCTCGGCCGCTGTCGAGACGTCATTGCCGGTGCGGAAGGCGACTCGCTCGCTGAGCTCGGAGATGTCGGTCGCATTGAGCAGCCACGCCGCGGTCAACAACCCGCCGATCACGGTGCCGGTCACCACGGCGGTCAGCGCGGGCGACCAGGTCCGCCTGAGCATGTGCCGCAGTCCGCGCGGCCCCGACGGCGAGTCGGCCCGGCCGGTTCGGTCTCGCTGCACGCCGCCGAAAAACAGCCAGATCAACAGGAGGCCGACAGCAGCGATGGCGATCCAGGAGTGCATCGCCGTGAGCGCGGCGAGAACTGCCGCTCCCCACAGGGCCCAGCGGGGAGGACGCTCGGCTTGACGCAACCAAGCCACAGCTGCGGTCAATGCCAGCAGCAGAGAGAAGCTGATGCCGACGCGCGCATAGACATAGAAGAACCCGGTGCTCACGAACGCAGCGAGAGCGACCAGCGTGGGGCCCCACCGGAAGCCGACTGCTCGCAGCAACGCGGCCATGAACGCCACTGTTGCGGCGCCGATGAGGAAGTCAGTGATGCGGATTGCCGTCAGGTTGTCGCCGAACAGTCCCACGGATCCGATGGTGATGAACAGCTTCAGCGGGGGATGATGCGCGTACGTGACCGCGGCAGGCGGCGGATCGGTGCGTGGCGGTACGTCGTACTCGGCCCGGATGAACGGCTCGGTCCCTGCACCGAGCCGGGACTCGATCGGGCCGAGTTCCCAGAAGTTGCGCGCCTGAATGCCTGCTCGTCCGAAGATTCGGCCGTCGTCGCTGTTGCCGAGCGGGAGGTTCAGGTCTGGCGCCCACAGGGCGAGCACGCCGATGCAGATGAACACCACGACGGTCCAGCCCGAGCACGGACGAGCCAAGGAGCCTCGAGGGAGCATGAGGGATCTTTCGGTTCGCGGTCGCCGCACCCACCGCACGAAGGGTCGCAGCGTAGTATCGGCCTGATGGCAGTCCCGCAGCGGCACCGACTGCCGGACGCCACGGCCCCCAGCACTGAGCGACGTGTTTCGTCCAACCATGCACACCTCGTGACGTCGGCGGCGCGGGCGGAGGGGGATCCGTCGAGCCTTCGGGGATTCCGGTTCCTCTACCTCGTCGATGCGGTGACGCTGTTCGGCTTGATGGTGGCAATCACCGTTGTGCGTTTTGGTCTCGACTGGCCGACGTACCCGTGGACTCACTACGTGATCGGCTTCGCCGTCGCCACCGCCTTGCACATGGCCGTCTATTACTTCGGCGGGCTGTACGAGTATGAGCAGCGCTTGGGGCATCGGCCGTGGCTGCCGCGCGCCATGCTGCTCACGTTCATGGCGGTGGGCGGCGATGCCACCGTCACGCTGTTGACCGGTCGGTACCTGATGCCGCGGGCGAACCTCGTGGTGCTCGCTGTGGCAGCGAGCATGCTGATCTCGTTCAATCGCTGGGCGGCGCGGCGTGGGCGGCTCCTGCGCACCGGCAGGCCGCGGATGTTGCTGGTCGGCACGCCCTCCGACATCAGCTCAGCCCGCGAGCACCTCGCAGATGCTGAGCCTGATGCAGTCGTCGCCGGCTGCCTGAACGACCCCGCATCGATCCTCGACGAGGCAGACCGAGTGGGCGCCACCGAGTTGCTGCTGCTGTCGGGCCAGCCCCTTGACGCCATCTACCCAGAGCCGCTCGGTGAGTTGGAGTTTCGCCGCATCAGCGTGTTCCGCCGCATCACGCCAGCCGACACGCTGCTGGGACTGCAGCGCAGCCGTCAGATCGGCGGCATGCCGTTCGTGGCCCTGCGAGCGCACGCCCTGCCAATCTGCCGCCTGCGTTTCAAGAGGTTGCTCGATATTGCGTACCTGCTGCTGCTGGCGTCATTCGCGCTGCCTCTCGCAGCAGCCGTTGCCGCGTACGTGAGGATCGTCGGCGGTCGGGATGTGCTGTATCGCCAGGAGCGCGTGGGCCGCGGCGGAGTGCCGTTCGTGCTGCTGAAATTCCGCACGATGACCCGCGACGCCGAACGGAACGGACCGGTGTTCGCCGTCTCGAACGACCCACGGGTGATCCGGGGCATGGGGTGGTTGCGCAGCACGCGGCTGGACGAGCTGCCCCAGCTCTGGAACGTGCTGAGGGGCACCATGTCGCTGGTCGGGCCCAGGCCCGAGCGGCCTCAATTCGTCGCCCGGCTGGAGCATGAAATTGCCGGATACGGCCGCCGCCACGATGTCCCGCCCGGCATCACAGGGTTGGCGCAGACTCAGGGTCACTATCAAACCGATCCCGGCTACAAGCTCGGGCACGACCTCCAGTACGTCGTCAACTGGTCGCCGGTCCTCGACTGGGAAATCATGGCAAAGAGCCTCGTCGTCATGGCCCGCCGCACAGCCCGGTGAAGTTGCGTCGTGCCCGAATCGAGCACGTCATCGGCTTCGTTTCACCCGCGTAGGTACTCTGTCCTGATGGCCGATTTGGTGATTCGGAATGGGAGCGTCGTCGACGGGAGCGGCGACCCGCCGCGGATGGCGGATGTGGCCATCAATGACGGTGTCGTGGTCGAGGTCGGGGGCGTTACTGGTCGCGGCCGCCGTGAGATCGATGCCGACGGACATCTGGTAATCCCGGGCTGGGTCGACATTCACACGCACTACGACGGCCAGGCCACCTGGGATCCCGAGATGACACCGTCGTCGTGGCACGGAGTAACCACGGCGGTCTTTGGTAATTGCGGCGTCGGGTTCGCTCCGGTGCAGCCCGGCACCGAGGACTACCTGATCAATCTGATGGAAGGCGTCGAGGACATCCCCGGCACGGTTCTGGCAGAGGGCATGGACTTCTGCTGGACCAGCTATCCGGAGTACCTCGACACGCTCGAGCGCACGCCACGGGTCATGGACATCGGCAGTCAGCTGCCGCACGGGGCGCTCCGTTTCTTCGTCATGGGTGAGCGCGGCGCCGACCACGCTGAGGTGCCGAGCCCTGACGAGTTGGAACGCATCGAGTCGCTGGTTGCAGAGGCGCTCAACGCGGGAGCGCTCGGATTCACCACCAGCCGCACCACCAAGCACAAGACGGCAGACGGGCGTCTCACGCCGTCGCTGTCCGCCGGTGATCCCGAGCTTGCGGCCGTGGCCCGTGGCATGCGCGCCGCCGGCGCTGGGGTGCTCCAGGTGAACTCCGATTTCGGCCCAGGCGAATTCGCGCACCTGCGTGCGGCAGCGGAGCTCTCCCGTCGGCCGCTGTCGGTGCTGCTTCTGCAAGTCGATCGCTCGCCCGAACTGTGGCGCGAGACGCTGGCGGACATTCGATCTGCAAACGCGGCAGGAATAGCGGCCAACGGGCAGGTCGGCTGCCGACCGATCAGCGTTCTGCTCGGGCTCGACGTGTCGGTCAATCCGTTCGGCAACCATCGTGCATACCGTGATATCGCGCACCTGCCGACGCTTGAGCGGGCCCGGAGGCTGCGCAACGACGAGGCCTTGCGATCTGCGCTGGTCAACGACCGGCCAGCCGACGCATTCAGCAAGTGGATGGACTACGCACTGACTCGCGCATCCGAGCTGGGCAAGGTGCCGGACTACGAGCCCGACCCGCGTGACACGGTGGCCGCACGCGCCGCCGAACTCGGCGTCAGCGTGTGGCAACTGGCACTGGATCTGCTGTCAGAAGGCGATGGCGGGGGACTGCTGCTGTTCCCGTTCGAGAACTACACCGGCGGCAGTCTCGATGTGATTCGGGAAATGCTGGCCGACCAGCACACGATCTGCGGGATCGGCGACGCAGGAGCCCATGTCGGCACAATCTGCGATGCGTCGTATCCGACGTACTTGCTGACGCATTGGGCGCGCGACCGCACGCGCGGCGAAGGGCTTCCGCTGGAATTCCTCGTTCACAAGCAGACCCGGGGCAATGCGCTCGCCTATGGCTTGGCAGACCGGGGCTTGCTGGCTCCGGGCTTCCGCGCGGACATCAACATCGTCGACTTCGATGCCCTCGGCTTGGATCGACCGAAACTCGTCTATGACTTGCCGACTGGCGGCAAGCGGCTGGTGCAGCGTTCGAGCGGCTACCGGCACACCTTGGTGGCCGGTGTCGAAGTGTCTTCGGACGGCGAGTTCACCGGTGAGCGCCCCGGCCGGCTCGTCCGTGGCGCCCAAGCAGAACCTGCGAACAGTTGAAGCTGTGAGCCAGGTATCGGCACCTGGCCCTGCTTCCGGCGAGCAGGCCCTCCCGCTCGCCAGCTTTGTCGCGCTTGACCTGACCATTGCCCGCGCAGGTCCCACGGCTGTGCGCCAGCTGGCGGACTGGGGCGCCGACGTGATCCGGGTCGACGCACCTGGCGGCAGCTTCGAGGAAAGCCGCGAGCCGTCGCCCGACCATCTCAACATTCATCGAAACAAACGCTCTCTGGTCATCGACCTCAAGCACCCCTCAGGCCGTGAGCTCCTGCACCGATTCGTGAAATCGGCTGATGTGCTGATCGAGAACCTGCGACCAACGGTCAAGTACCGGCTGGGCTTCGATTGGGAGACCCTGCACTCGCTGAACCCGGCACTCGTCATGGGCTCGATTTCCGGCTTCGGTCAGGAGGGTCCCTACGCAACTCGCGGCGGCGTCGACCAGATTGCTCAGGGCCTCGGCGGGATGATGGCGGTCACTGGCTTGCCGGGGCACGGCCCAGTGCGAGCCGGTGTGGCAATCAGCGATGTGACTGCCGGGTTGCAGTTGGCCATCGGCGTGCTGGTGGCGCTGATCGAGCGATCCCGCACCGGCCTCGGCCGCTGGGTGCACACATCGCTGCTCGAGTCGATGATTGGCATGCTCGACTTCCAAGCCGCTCGCTGGACTGTGGCAGGGGAGGACCCGCCACAGGCTGGCAACGACCATCCCACAATGATCCCGATGGGGACCTACTCCGCAGCCGACGGGTATATCAACATCGCCGCGCCCGGAGGCCGCCTGTGGCAGGCGTTCTGCGCAGAGATCGGTTGCCCGGATCTGCCCGACGACGAACGCTTCTTGTCGACGAAGTCGCGCTCGGCCAACCGGGCTGAATTGAACGCCATCATCGGCGAGCGGCTCGCTGGCGCCACCTGCGACGAGTGGGTCGAGCGGTTGAATGCCGTGGGCATCCCGTGCGGGCGCGTCAACACTGTTGCCGAGGCGTTTGCCGACCCGCAGGTTCAGCACCTCGCCATGGCCGCGCCGGTGCATCACCCGACCGCAGGAGACATTCGCATCGTGCGCAATGCCACCCAGATTGACGGGGTGCCGGGCGATATTCGCCGACACAGCCCGATCAAAGGCGAGCACACGGACGAGATCTTGGCTCAGTTCGGCCTGCGATCCGATGAGATCGCTGCCCTGCGAGACAGCGGAGCTGTGCGCTAGCTCGCATCCGTGGGCCAGTTGCCCGGTACAACGCACCTACGGGCGGTGATCCCAAAGGACCACCGCCCGGAAGTGCGCAGGTCTGCGTCGTCAGGGTCTGTCTCAGATCCGGAGATCCGAGATGTCAGACGCCGGCGGCAGCCTCGAAGCCGGTGTCAAGGTCGGCGATGATGTCGTCGATGGTCTCGATGCCCACGGACAGCCGGACAAGGTTCGGCTCGACGCCCGTGTCGGACTGCTCTTCGGGGGTCAGCTGGCTGTGCGTCGTGCTGGCCGGATGGATCGCCAGGCTGCGCACGTCGCCGATGTTGGCAACGTGGCTGTGCAACTGCAAGCTCTCCACGAATTTCTGACCTGCCTTCACGCCGCCTTCGATGCCGAATCCCAGGACCGATCCCGCACCCTTGGGCAGGTACTTGCGTGCCCGCTCGTTGTACGGGTTCGACTCCAGGCCCGCGTAGAGCACCCATTCGACCCGCGGATGAGCTTCGAGGTATTGCGCAACCTGCGCCGCGTTCGATACGTGACGCTCCATGCGAAGCGACAGCGTCTCGATGCCCTGCAGGAACAGGAAGGCATTCATCGGAGAAACCGCGGCGCCGATGTCGCGCAGCAGTTGCACCCGGGCCTTCAGAATGTATGCGCCAGCGCCCAGGGCGGGCCAGTAAGCCAGTCCGTGGTAGCTCGGATCGGGCTCGGTGTACATCGCATGACGTCCTGAGGCGCCGAAGTCGAACGTGCCTCCGTCGACAATCAGCCCGCCGATTGAGGTGCCGTGACCACCGATGAACTTGGTGGCCGAGTGCACCACGATGTCCGCGCCATGTGCCAAGGGCTGGCACAGGTACGGGGAGGGAACCGTGTTGTCCACGATGAGCGGAACGCCAACACTATGGGCGACTGCCGAGACACCCTCGAAGTCCAGGATGTCGTTCTTCGGGTTGCCGATGGTCTCGCCGTAGAAGGCACGCGTGTTGTCTCGCGTCAGTGAGCGCCACTCGTCGAGGTCGTCGGGGTCGTCCACGAAGGTGACCTCGATGCCCATCTTCGGCAGCGTGTAGTGGAACAGGTTGTACGTGCCTCCGTACAGCGACGGGCTGGCCACGATGTGGTCGCCGGATTCAGCCAGGTTCAGAATCGCCAGCGTCTCCGCAGCTTGTCCCGACGACACTGCCAACGCTCCGGGCAGTCCGACCGCGGTGCGCACGCCGCCCTCGAGCGCGCTGATGCGCTCCTCAAGCACGTGCTGGGTCGGATTCATGATCCGCGTATAGATGTTCCCGATCTCCGCCAGACCGAACAAGTTCTGAGCATGCTCGGAGCTGTCGAACGTAAATGACGTTGTCTGGTAGATGGGTACGGCGCGGGCGTTGGTGGCGCTGTCAGGCGACTGGCCCGCGTGGATCATTCGGGTTTCGAAACCCCATTGCGCGTTTGAGTCCGTCTGTAAATCGCTCATGGCGATCTCCGTTTCTGTCGCCCCATGAGGCGGGCTGTGCCTTACTCAACGGTATTGCCGAGCGGCAGCACTGTAGCGGTAAAAGCCGACCAAATAGGTCGGATTTTCTGTGACAGATCGGTGTCGGAATACTTGGCGGCTGTTTCGGAGTCCCGATGGCGTCCGAATTCCGCTTCAGAAACCCGTCTGTTTGTCCACGACGCCTTCGAGCGGGCGACCCTCGCGCAGCGCCGTCAGATTGCGGCAGAAGCGCTCCAGGTTTCGCCGTGCGCGGTGCTGGCTGGCGCCAGCCGTGTGCGGCGTCATGACGCAGTTGTCGAATCCCCACAGCGGGCTGTCGGCAGGCAGCGGCTCGACCGGAGCAACATCGAGCGCGGCACCGCCGATCCGATTCTCGGCCAGCGCCCGCTCCAGTGACGGCCCGTCGATGATCTCGCCGCGGGTCACGTTCAGCAGGATTGCCCCATCGGGTATCAGGGCGAACATGTCGTCGTCGAACATCGTCCTGGTCGCGTCGGTAAGGGGCAGGCCGACCGCCAGCACGTCGCTCGTGGCCACGATGTCGCGCAGCGACTCAGGCCCGCCGACGGTCTCAACGCCCTCGCCGGGCGTGACTGGATACAGGTCCATTGCCTGCACGTTCATGCCGAAGGCGACGGCACGGCGGGCGATATGCCGACCCGTGCCGCCGAATCCCAGGATGCCCATGGTCAGGCCTTCGAGCTCCAGTTCGCTGTAGCGCATCCGTTCCCGGTGGTCGTTGTCCCATCCGTCGGGACCGAGTTTCACGGCCGTTGCGATACGCCTGACCAGCGCCAGCAGAAGGCCGAAAGCGTGATCTGCGAGGTGGCTGCCGACCAAGCCCTTCTCGCCGGTGAGCACGACTGCGCTGTCGAGGAACTTCGGGTACATGAACATGTCGACGCCTGATGCGGTCGCATGGATCCAGCGCAGATTCGGCGCCGCATCGAACAGCCACTCGGGCACGATGCCGAGAATCACCTGTGCCTCTGCCGCCAACGGAACGCCGTCGCGTGGCCGGTCCACGATGTTGACCACGGCATCTGGCCCGGCTACGGCACGGATCGCGGCCTCGTCGGCTTCGCTGACGTCGGGCAGGGTCAGAGTCTTGGTGACGAGCACGTTGAGCGGCCCGTCGGGCATGTCCAGGATGGTCGGTCCGGGTACTGCGGAACTCATGAGATGACGGCCTCCACGCTTCCGATGCCGCTGTATGTGGTGGTCCAGTGTTGGCCCGGCTCAGCCCGGAATCGGGCATAGGAACCAGTGATGACGCACTGGTCTGGCTCGAGTGCCAGACCGTAACGGTGCAGCGTGGCGGCAAGCCGGGCGATGGACAGGTAGGGGTTGTCGACCTCATCGGCGGCGATGCAGCTGAAGCGCTCTTCGCCGTCGCACGAGACTGTCACCACGCAGCGGTCGAGATCTTCAGCGGGTGGGGTGGCAACGCCGGAGCCTCGCACGATGGCCCAGTTCGTCAGGCTGTCGGCGACCAACATGGCGAGGCTCCCCTCGACGCCGATCCGCGCCTCGTTCACTTCGTAGCCAGCGCACACCCCCGAGATTCGGGCTGGTACCGAAGCCGGATCGACATCGTCACCGGCGATGAGTTCGCCGATCACGAAGCACATCTCGGGCTCGATGCTCACCTTGTTGATGTCTGCTGAGGGGAGTGCTGCGGGAGAGCTGAGCACACGGTTGACGTGCCCGAACGGCCGGTCGTCGATGCCGACCGCCGTACGCGCCCGATCTGAGGTGAGCCCCACCTTCCAGCCTGTATGGGAAGCACCGTTCGCGAGGGCTCGGCGCTGCATCTCGCACTGGATGGCGAGCCCGTCCTCGAAGCCCAAGTCGGCGAACGCCGCAGTGGGCGGGTCACCGCCGTTCGCGTAGTAGTCCGAGAGCGCGTCTGCCGCGCTGAGCTGGGCGGCGCTGAGCTGTCGTGGCGGAGTCACAGCGGCGCACCTTAGAGGCTGCGCGGATAGGTGAGCCCGCTGTGGAGGCGGCAGGGCCCTCTGCTCCGGGAATCCTGCAGGTTCCAACCTCGCAGAGTTCCCTGCCGCCTCCACAGCGATGACGTTTGTGCCTATCCGCTGGTGCGCTCAGATCATGAGCAGCCCGTGAGTTCAGATGTCCGAGGTCGTCCTTCCCAGCCCATGGCGCTCGCCGTAGAGTGAACTCATGAGGTTGCAGCTAGCGCTCAACGTGGACGACATCGATAAGGCCGTCGACTTCTATTCGCGGTTGTTCGGCGCAGAACCTGCCAAGCGGCGTGAGGGTTACGCCAACTTCGCCATCGACGAGCCGCCGCTGAAGCTGGTGCTGTTCGAGTCGCCGGGCGATGGCGGCTCCATCAATCACCTGGGAGTGGAGACTGAGTCGGCCCGCGAGGTGGAGCAAGCCCATGCACGCATGAGCGACGCCGGCATCACCACTTCGACCATCGACGAGACCATGTGCTGCTACGCGGAGAAAGTGGAGACGTGGACAACCGATCCGCACGGCATCGAGTGGGAGTGGTATGTGAAGCAGGGCGACGCCGAGGTGATGCAGAACGTCGTGCTGTCGCGCCGCGGCGACGGCATGAGGCGGGACGGCCACAGCGAAGAAGCTTGCTGCGCCTGACGGTGCGCACCAGCTCCCTGTACTGATTTGCCGGTTGCGCCAGAGCGCTAGTGGGGACGTGAAGCGGTTGGGACGAGCAGTCGGTGCGGCTGCGCTGACGGCCGCGCTTCAGGATTGAGGCCGCCGCTCGCGCAGCAAGAGTTCTTGGGCGATCGTCGCGACGTGGCTACCGTCAGGTGCGAACAGGTTGCCCACGGTCATCCCGCGGGCGCCCGTGAGGCCGTGACAGTCGAATTGGTACAGATGCCATTCGTCGGCCCGCATGGGACGGTGGAACCACATGGCGTGGTCCAGCGATGCACCCATGAACGTCTCCTGGTACCGCTCGCGGGTCACCTGCAGGGGATGCAGCGATCGAGCGGCGTTGAACTGAATCGCGTCGGACGTGAACGCCAGTCCGCAGATGTGCAGGCGGGGATCGTCGTCGATCGGGTCGACGATGCGTACCCAGCCCATCGACTGGCCGGCCCCGGGATAGCTGACCAGCGGTCGGCGCTCCATGATCCAGGGCCACCGTTCCTCGTCGACGTTGCGGCAGTCGTCCGGGTCGGGGGCCAGCGGGATGCGTGCCGTTTGCACTTGGGCATCCTGCTCGGCAACGTGAAATGAGCACGACAGATTCAGGATTGCGCCACCGCTTTGCCGGGCGACGACGGCACGTGTGCAAAACGACCGCCCGTTGCGCAGCCGGTCGACCTCGTAGCGAACAGGCTCGTCGAGCGTGCCGCCGCGAATGAAGTACGCGTGGACCGAATGCGGCACGAACGCCTCGTCCACCGTTTGGAATGCCGCCCACAAGCCTTGAGCAATGACCTGGCCGCCATAGATGCGACCCCACGAGTACTCGGGGCTCACTCCGACGTAGGTGTCCGGGCCGTGTTCCTCGAGGAACATCACCTCGCTGTAGGTGGTGGGGACTTTGCTCATGCAAGAGCGTGTCTACAGCATTCCCTTTCGGGAATCGCGCCAAGGCACATCGCGGTCGAGGCGGGGTTCGCCGGGGAGGCCGAGCACCCGCTCGCCCAAGATGTTGCGCTGGATCTCGTCGGTACCGCCCCGGATCGACATCGACGGTGCCGTCACTGTCTCGATGTAGCCGTGGCCGTCCTCGAGCATGCCCGTAGCGTCGGCGGCGCGATTTGCCAGATAGGCACGCCGTTTGTACGACCACACTGTCCTGAGCTTCGCACCGCTGCCGGCCGGCCCTGGACTGCCACCCGAACGGGCCTCGTCGGCCGCCCGCTGCGCCGTCCAGCGTGACGCCATGTCTGCGGCGTACACCGACATCGCCTCGGCTCGCCGGACGTCGCCGCCCAGGGCTTCGAGTTCGACCAAATCGGCGATCCATGGCGGGACACGGGCTCCCCGCTTCGCGCCATCACCGCCGCCCCTGCTGCCGGCCCCGGCCCGCTCGTGAGAGAGGATCGTCATGGCAACCCGCCAACCCTCGCCCACGTCGCCGACGCGCCACTCGTCACCCACGACCGCGCCGTCCACGAACACTTCGCTGAAGTGGGCGTCGTTGTTCATCTGCCGCAGCGGACGCACCTCCACATCAGGCGTGCCCATCGCGACGACGAACATCGTGAGTCCTTTGTGCTTGGGCTGTGCGGGGTCGGTGCGAGCCAGGCAGATTCCCCACTCCGCCCACATCGCGCGGCTGGTCCACGTTTTCTGGCCGCCCAAGCGCCACACATCGCCGTCCCGCTCGGCGCTCAGGGCCACGTTGGCGAGGTCGTCGCTGCCTGCTCCCATCGAGGTCAGCCGAGTCTGGTCGGTGCGGCGTTCGAGCAGGCTGTCGAGGGCCGTTCGAATGTCGTCGGCAGCGAGGCCGGCCGCCGCTTCCGACGAGGGCTCCGCCATCAGCTGCGGGTGAAGTTTGGCGTGCGGCGTTCGTTCATGGCGCTGACGCCCTCGCGCCAGTCGTTGGTGGTGCGCAGGCGGTCCTGCTCGGCCTTCTCGTTGTCGGTTGCAGCCTTGATGGCGTCCGCCAGGTGACCGCGCATCGTGTTGCGGATGGACTCGACGGCCAGCGGCGCCGAACCGGCGATCTCGCATGCGAAGTCGTAGGTGGCCTGGCGCAACTCGTCGAGCGGTACGAGCTTGTCGGCCAACCCGATCTCGACGGCTTCGTCGCCCTTCACACGCCGACCGGTGTAGAGCAGCTCCAGCGCCTGCTGGTTGCCGACCAGCAAGGGCAGCGTGACCGTGAGACCGAAACCGTGATGAAAGCCCAATCGGGCAAAGTTGGCAGTGAAGCGAGCCTCGGGGGCGGCGATGCGGAAGTCCGGGAAGCAGGCCACGCCGAGGCCGCCGCCCACCGCTGCGCCCTGGATGGCGCCGACCACTGGCTTGTGCTTGGAGAACAGATCAAAGGCGGCGTCGTAGAGATGGCGCGGGCTGCCGTCGGCGTTCGTGGCCGTGATCTCACCGCCCCGGTGGCCGTCGGAGCCAAATTGGGCGCCCGCACAGAAGTTCTTCCCCTCAGAGCACAGCACGCTGGCCCGGCAGCCATCCTCCTCGTCTAGATCGCCGAACGCGGCGACAAGACCGTCGATCAGCTCGAGGTCGAAGAAGTTGTGCGGCGGTCGCTGGATCTCCACGATCGCTACGTGGTCGTCGCTTAGCTTGACCGAGATATCCCCGTACTGGCCGAATTTGTCAAGGGTGCTCTCATCCATGCGGCGAGCGTAGATGCGCCGCCCCCGGAGCGCTCGTCTGGTAGCAACCGCGGCCCGCACCCCGGCATCAGTTTGTGAGGCTAGGTCACTGCCAAGCCAGCACCTGTGGTGAACGCGGCGCTGTTGTTGTGCGAAGCGACGCGAAGTCGTCGACATCCGAAGTCAGGATGTCGTGGCCGATTCGCTCCGCCACGACGTAGAGATGCGCGTCGACCACGTCGGCGGTGTCCGATCTGCGAAGGGCCTCGCCCACCATGGCAACGTCGCCCGGCAGGAAGGGATGCAGCGTCATTGATCGGAGCGCCCGTGCGAGGCGGGCTTGCCGACTGCCGTCGCGCCACACTTGCGCCGCGACTGCAGTGGTCGTGTGGAGCGGCTCGGCGAGCCGATCAGCGTTGGCTAGCAGGGCTTTGCCGGTCTCAGTGCCGCGATCAATCGCGATGAGCACACCGGCGTCGAGGATCACCGATTGAAGTAGCGCTGCCGCATCTCGGCAACCATGTCTTCATCGACAGGGCCTGACTCGGCCTCCCAGTCATGCAGCAGCGATCTGAGCGCTGCACGCTGCGCCTGTTCCTCGGCAAGCCTGCGGATGCCATGCCTGATGACGCTCGACTGGTCGCCGTACTCGGGCACCAACTGGGCCAGCAGGCGCCGGTCCTCGTCGCTCAGGCGGATCGTCGTCGTCCCGCTCATACTGATATCGTAGTACGTCTGTAGCACGCCTACTCCCGATTTCCCAGCCGACTGAACTGATGGGTCGGCATCGAGCACGCTCTGCGATCATGGTTCCCCAAGAGCATCCCGATCAAGCCGTTTTGCCACGCCCTCGCGCGACGCGTATGCGGTGCGGCCGCCTTGGGCAGATTCCCGGAGCGCGGTGAAATCGTCAGCGTCGGCAGTTTGGGATGTCAGGACCACAGGACCGAGATCGGCACTGCCGTGATGCGGTCGGCGAGGTCGAAGGCGTCGCGCCCGGTGTGCATCACGATGCTTGCGACGGCGTGCTCGTCCATCGAGGCGCGCAGCCTCTGGAGGTGCCGAGCGATTGACCGCTGAATCTCAAGCGGCTGGGATGCGGATGGTCTCGAAGTGGCTGCGGCCAGCGTCGATCAGCGGATGAGGTTTCTCGCTGCACACGACGTAGAGCGCGTCCCGGGCGCGGGTCATAGCGACAAAGAGCTTGGTGGTGGCAAGCGCCTCTGCATCGGCGCGTTCGGAGGGCGGAAGCTTGCTGGAGGCCGTGAACGGCCACGCACCGTGCGACACTCCGAGCAGAAAAACGACCTTGAATTCCAGCCCCTTCGCTCTATCGAACGTCCCCACCCTGACCTCTTCGGTTGCCTTGCCGGCGAAGTCTCTGAGGTTGATACAGCTCAGGCCTGCCTGCTTCAATGCCGAGATCGCGGCGTCGACTTGCTTGTTCGTGGCCGCGAAGACGCCAAAGTCACCCAGACCCAGCGCCGGGTTCGATGAGGCGAGCTGAGTGACTTCGCTCACCACATATCGGCGCTCCTCTCCTTGATCCGCGACGATCACGAGGCGCGGCGGCACACCGTCGTTGCGGCGAGTTTCCCTGTGTGCATCGGCGCGTCTTCGCGTCCGCGGTGACATCGCCGACTCGTCGTCGGTCTGCTCGCTGAGATCGGCAATTTCTTGCGTGCCGGTGCAGGCCATGGCTGCTTCGATGATCTGACGCGTGTTTCTGTAGTTGAAGTTCAGCGATTCGCTGCGGCCTCGAACTTCGACGCCCGCATCGCTCAGCGCGAATCCTCCCGGATAGACACGCTGCGCTGCATCGCCGACGATCAGCAGTGAGTTCTGTCCGAGCACCAAGCGGTGCCCATCGCCGGTCTCGGACGGGACGCGCTCGGCCACCAACGCGCACAGCAGCTCAAGGCCGATTTGGGTGAGGTCCTGCGACTCGTCGACAAGCACGGCGCGGTATCGCGGCTGCGGCAGCGACCGCACGTAGTCACGTGCCCGGCGGATGCGGTCGTCGAAGTGTTCGAGACTCTTTTCCACCATCATTTCGCGCCATGCGAGATGGAGGTCCCACATCTGTTGACGTAGGGGTTGTTGGAATGCAACCTCGCGGCCGTGGCGCCTGACCTTGCGATAGGTCTCCAAGTCTCCGATGTCACGACCGATGATGACCCTGGTCACCTCGTCGCGGAGGTAATCGTCGGAGACTCCTAGCGCGTGCAGCGGCGAACCGGGGTGAACCACGTCGAGTTTCGCCCGCGCGAACGTGCTCTTCCACTGCGCTTTGTTGACGTTCGCCTGAGGGCCACCGAGATGTTCGTCGATCTCCTGGCATAAGCCCTTCGCAAGCTCGTCGATGTTCGTGAACTCGACCGTTCCCTCCACGGCCGTGGGCAGCCTCGAATACAGGCTCTCAAGCACGGGCGGCAGACTTCGAATGAAGGTCGTGAACAGGATCGGAAGCGGGCCGTCGTCGAATATCTCCGCATCGGGCGGATGCTTGGCGAGCCAGGCTGCCCGGTGCAGCGCGACGCTGGTCTTGCCAGTACCGGCTGAGCCGCTCACGCGAGCCGGCCCGTTGAAATGGCGTTCCACGATCTCCTGCTGCGCCGGGTGCAGGAAGATCATCCAGTCTTCGACAGGAGCTTCGGCGAGACGTTTCACCTCGTCGGCGTTCAGCGTGATCGACAACGCCGAGGCCGCGCCGCGTTCGGTGATGTCCAGCGCGAACTGCTTAACGGCTGCTTGCTCGGCGGCGGTCAGTTGATCGCTGCGCCATCTGTCGGGATGGATCTCGTGCAGTTCAAACAAGAGTTCGAGCAGCGAACGCCGCAGCTCGGCGTCGTCATCGCCTGGCCAATGGCGCAACAGCACCTCGTCGCCGTCGGCATCGGTGGCGCGGACCAGCGCCGCCGCCTGATCAGCAGTAAGGCCGCCGAATCCGTCCCGCACCTTGAACACGTCGAGCACATCAGCGGCAGTCCACATCCACAGCAGCGGTCGTTGCGGTTCGTCCTGCGTCGGGCGGGACTCCTGGATCTCCTGGACGTACGGGTTCGGCTTGGCGTGGCGCTCGGTCGACGGCGGGACATCTGTCTCGGCTTGATCAGCTGGTTCCTCTGGCGCCTGTTCCGATCGGGGTGTGCTGCCCTGCAGAAGCCTGGCCTTCTTGTATGCCTCGTCGTGGTGACCGGCATGGAGAAATTGGCACTCGTTTCCGTCGGGGAGGAGCACGATGCGCAGCTTGTCCGACGCCCGAATCGACGACAGAGGGCCACTTGGCCCCTTGACGTGCAACTTTTCGAAATTGAGTCCAGGCAATCCGGGATTCTCCGCGAAGCGTGCCATTGCGTCATACACGCGGAATTGTTCGTCCTTCGTCAGCTTGGCAACCGAATCACGGAATCCGGGCGCGACACGTAGGCATGGGGCAACCTGCGCAGATGCGTTGGGCACGGTCGGCAAGTGTAGGACCCGTGTGGTTGACCTTCCGGACGACGGTGACACGCGCTGCGGCCAACCTCAGGGTCGGCGAACTCCATCGGTGGTTGCAAGTGAACGGTCATGATGGCCGTTGCCAACATATGCAGCCGACCGATGGAGGTGTCGAGTATGGCTGCGAGGCTGAGTTTGGATGAGCGGGTGTTCATCGAGTCGTCGCTGGGGGCGGGCCGCCGACGTCGAGGACCGCTCGCAGCCAGGCCACTGGGACCGCGACCTCATCGTCGGCAAAGCGAACCGCACCGCCGCGGTCACCCTCGCCGAGCGCACCAGCCGCTACACGGTCACCGCGGCGCTGCCCGACGGCTACAGCGCGCCCCAGGTCGCCGCCGCGGTCACCGCGGCGCTGGGCCGCCAGCCCGCAGCGCTCGTGCGCACCCTCACCTGGGACCAAGGCCGCGAGATGGCCCGCTGGGCCGACGTCGAAGCAGCGCTCGGCATCGAGGTGTTCTTCTGCGAGCCGCGCTCGCCGTGACAGCGACCCACCAACGCACTGCTGCGCCGATGGCTCCCCAAAGGCACCAGCCTCGACATCGCACAGCTGCGGCTCTCGGTCATCGAGGACAAACTCAACCACATGCCCCGCCGACTCCACCACTGGGCATCAGCACACGACATCTACACTCAACTCACTTGCAACCACCGATAGAGCTTGCCGCGCTACCCCTGCGGCACCCGACCAGGAGACGGCCGAGAGCGTCAACCTCACCGACCTGATGCACGCAGGCCTCATACGTGCGGGCGAACTACTCGTCCCCGCCGACCCCGAGCGCGACACCATCGCCGAGATCACCGAGGAAGCCCTGATTGTCGTTGACGAACATGGTTATGACTCGCCGCAGCGCGCTGCACGTGCTGACGGCGATGAGCATTCTGACGGCTGGGCCTACTGGATACTGGCGGAGCGAGAGCCACCGTGCAGTCTGCGCTCGCTTGTCGAGCAGCTTGACGGGTGACCCCGTCAAGCCCATACAGATCAAGCCGATCCAGCAGTTCCGCCATGCTGGGGTCATGGTGAGCGACGACGCACTTACATTGCCAGGACTTCGTCTCTGACGAAGTGCAACCGGACGACGCTGGGACGGGTCGATGCCTCGTCGAAGTAGCACTCAACCGTTTCGCGGATGTTGTCGCGCATCTCCTCGATCGTCTCCGCTTGGGTGTGAATGCCATAGACGAGTGCGCGGGCGGAGTATCCGCCGTCGACTTCGTCATCACTGACCTCGAAGATGATCTCGGAATTCATCGGCGGCACAACCACCTCCCTGCCGACACCTGTCACCACTTCACCGTAGGGCTGCGGTGCCGCTGGTGATGAGGGGGTAGAGGCCGTCGGCGCCGACGCCGGTGGCCATGTTGCCGAGCACGGCCGACCAGTGTGCGTCGGAGCCGTATTCCTTGCGCCAGCTCCACAGCCGTCGGCTGAAGTGGTGCAGCGGGTACTCCTGGGTCATGCCCATGGCGCCGTGCGCCTGGTGGCAGGCCTTGGTGGCCCGGGCAGCAGCCTGGTTGGCGACGAGCTTCGCGGCGGCGATCTCGAACGGTGCGTCTCCGCGTGTGGCCTCTCGGGCAGCGACCTCGGCGGTCATGCGCACCAGCGCCGCATCCTGCGCGGCCCAGACCAGGTGCTGTTGCACCGCCTGGAAGCGCGCCACCGGTCGACCGAATTGGACTCGCTCGTTGGTGTAACTGACGGTGAGCTGGCACATTTTCTCGATGGCACCGGCCATCAGCGCCACCCGGGACAGGGCGCCGCGCTGAGCCAGCGCTTCAGCGTTGACGCCGTCTGGCGCAGGTACCGCTCGCCCGGTCACACCATCGAAGCGCACCGTGTCGCGGGGCTCGCCGGCCATGTTCGGCAGCTGCGTGATCTCGCACTCCGATGCCGGCATCGCGACCACGTTTGCCTGCCCATCGCAAGTGCAGATGCACACGATTATCTCTGCGCTGCGTGCCCATGGCACTCGATGTGATTCGCCGGTCAATGTTGCGGTGCCGTCGCCGTTGAGGTTCGCCGAGCACGCCCCGCCGCCCGACCAGCCATCGGTGCCTGCTCGAGGCGGGACGACCGTGACCAGGCCGTCAGGGCGCTCGAGCCCGGCCTCGGCCAGCAGCCAGCCGCCGAGGACGCCGTTCTCAGCGGCTGGAATCGGCGCCGAGTGGTAGCCGACCAGGCGCAGCACCTCGATGGCCTCAGCGAGCGTGCCTCCCGATCCGCCAGCCCCCTCAGGGACTGCGATCAGGTCGAAGCCGGTCTCGCAGAACGCATCCCAGATGCCGGGTGCGCTGCCGCTGTCCTCAGCAGCCTGCACCGCTTCATGCGTGCACAGCTCGCTGAACAGCCGGTCCGCTGTCTCCGTGATCAGTTCGTCGACGACGACCGGCTCGGGTGCTGCATGTGCCGTCATCGCGCCACGCTGCCGACAATCTGAGTGACCGCTGCGCAAGCAGGGCAGATGCACGGTTGGTACACGGCGCCGCATCGCTGGAACTTCGATGCTGTCGTCATACCGGCAGCCCCTGGAGGCCCTTCGAGGCGACCGAGCGCAGGATCTCGATGGTTCCGCCCCGGATTGTGTTGCCGGGGAAGGTGACCACGCACTGGGCCAGCATCCGCTCGAACAGCGACTCGGACTCCGGCGAGTATTCCTCGTCGATGAGCTGCACAAGCTTCTCGACGACCTCCTGCTCGTAGCGAGTGCCCATCTCCTTCACCAGCGCGGATTCCACCGACGGGGCCTCGCCTTCGTCAATCAGCCTCGCCACCGACAGCGACAGGTTCCGGATGCCCCACCAGCGCGCTGCTAGCTCGCCGAAAAAATCGGACACGGTGTCCTCCATCGGCGTGCCTGCTGTCTCGCGCAACAGCTGCTCCACCGTCGAGAACGGCGAGAGCCACCGGTCGGGGCCGCCGCGCTCATACGCCATCTCGGCGGTGTTCTGGTGCCAGCCCATGCCGGGATCGCCGACCACGTTGGTGTCGGGCACGTACACGTCGTGGAACGTGACCTCGTTGAAGTGGTGACTCCCGTCGAGGAACGGGATCGGGCTGATCTCAAGGCCCGGCGAGCTCAGGTCGATGAGGAACTGCGACAGCCCGGCGTGCTTGTTGCCGTCCTCCATCGGCGAAGTCCGCAGCAGGCATATGAACCAGTCGTTCAAGTGTGCGTTCGATGTCCAGATCTTCGTGCCGTTGACGATCCAGCCGTCATCGGCGCGCTCGGCCCGTGTCGACACCGATGCCAGATCCGAGCCGCTGTCAGGCTCGCTCATGCCGATGGAGAAGCCCAGTTCGCCCCGGCAGATCGGCGGCAGGAATCGCTCGCGTTGCTCGTCGGTACCGAACTTCAGGATCACGTTGCCGGTCTGGCGGTCGCCCACCCAGTGATGCCCCACCGGCGCGCCCCACCGCAGCATCTCCTCCACCACGATGAAGCGCTGCACGGCGGTGCGGTCCGAGCCGCCCCAGCGTGACGGCAGCGCCATGCCAACCCAGCCCCGGGCGGCCATCTTGGCCGAGAACTCGCGGTCGTGGTCCGCTGCCATGCCGAGGCAGGGCTCGTGGGTTCCAGGCGGCAGCTCGGCCGCCAGGAACTCGCGTACCTCCGCTTGGAGGTCGAGCTCGGGGCCCGTCAACTCTGTGGGCGTGAATCTCATCGGCAGGCCTCTGCGGGATAGGAGATGATCAAACGAGGGCGAAGCCGCGGTAGTCGTCGGACGCCACGTCCTCGCAGATCTCAACGTAGGGCGGGAAACCGGGCAGCGGCATGAAGACCCGGGTCTTGCCGGGAATGTTCGCCCCCAGGTACCACGAGTTGCACGTCGGGTACAGCGTCAGGTCGGCAACGGCATTGACGTAGTCCACCCAGTAGGCCTCGGCATGGGGTTCGGGCTCGATGGTGGCGACACCTCGCTCGCGCAGGTCCAACAGGCAGCGTGCGATCCAATCGACGTGCTGCTCGATGGACGGGATCATGTTGGTCAGCACCGAGGGGCTGCCGGGTCCCGACACGGTGAACATGTTCGGGAAGCCCGCAACGCCGAGGCCGAGATAGGTGCGTGGCCCGGCGTCCCAGTGGTCAGCGAGTCGCATCCCACCGCGCCCGGTGACGTTCATGCGCAACAGTGTTCCGGTCATCGCGTCGAAACCGGTGGCGTACACGATCGCGTCGACGGGGTACTCCCGACCGTCGACCACGACCCCGGCTTCGCAGATGCGCTCGATCGGCGTCTCGGACACGTCAACCAGATCGACGTGGGGCTGGTTGAACGTCTCGTAGTAGTGCGTGTCGAGGCACGGACGCTTGCAGGCGATCGTGTTATGCGGGGTGAGCTTTGCCGCCACCTCGGGATCGTGGACGATCCCGGCGATCTTGTTGCGGACGAATTCGGCCACCCGGTCGTTCGATTCGGGGTCGAGGGCGATGTCGCCGTAGGCCCGGTAGAAGGTGAATCCGCCAACCTCCCACCGTTGTTCCATGCGCTGGCAGAACTCGTCGTCGCCCGTCTCTTTGGCGGGGTCTTCGCCGTCTGGCAGCCGCTGCACCATGGCCGCGCTCTCGGCGAACATCTTGGCCCGGAGTTCGCGATAGTTGGCCTTCCACTTGGCTTGCTCGGCCGGATCGAGCGGCTCGTTGCGGGCCGGGACCGAGTAGTTCGGCGTGCGCTGGAAGACCGTGAGCTCCCGGCATTGCGCTGCGATGACCGGGATGGCCTGCACGGCCGATGACCCGGTGCCGATCACCGCGACCGACTGTCCACTGAAGTCGACGCCTTCATGGGGCCAGCGACCCGTGTGGTAGGTGGGGCCGCCGAAGGTCTCGGCACCGTCGAACTGCGGAACATTCGCAGTGGACAGGCAGCCGGTGGCCATCACCACGAAGCGCGCTCGGTATTCGCCCCGGTCGGTCTGCAACCGCCACTGGCGGGCGTCATCGTCCCAGTCGACCTGAGCGACCGTGGTGCCGAATCGGATGTCGCGCCGCAGGTCGTACCTTTCGGCGACGTGGTTGGCGTATCGGAGGATCTCGGGCTGGCCGGAGTAACGCTCCGACCAGGACCATTCCTGCTCGAGCTCAGGATCGAACGAGTACGAGTACTGCATCGACTCGACGTCACAGCGAGCGCCGGGGTAGCGGTTCCAGTACCAGGTGCCGCCCACACCGTCGGCCCGTTCGAGCACGACGGTGTCGAATCCGAGCCCGCGCAGCTTGTGGAGCATGTACATGCCCGCAAAGCCCGCGCCGACGACGACGACCTCGCGTTCGCTGGCCCCCCGGCCGTTCGAGCCGGCCCCATCCCCACTGCTCATGGCCGGTCAGACTACCGAAGGCGGCTGAGCGCAGCCTGTGGCGGGCCGCTGTGGCACGCTCCGGGGGATGGGTGAACCCTGCGATCTCACCGCGACCCAGGCACGGCAGTTGATGGCAACCGCCGAGCTGTCGGCCGTCGAACTGCTGGAGTCGTGTCTTGCACGGGCCGATGCGACCAACAAGGCGGTGAATGCGCTCGTCATCCGCGATGACGATGCAGCGCGAGCAACGGCTCGTGCAATCGACGACGCCCGCGCCCGCGGCGACGAGTTGGGGCCCCTGGCAGGCTTGCCGGTGGCGATCAAGGACATTCAGGCCACCGCAGGTTTGACCACGACCTTTGGCGCTGTGCCTTTCGCAGACAATGTGCCAATCGCCGACGACGGCATCGTGGCCCGGGTCCGGTCCGCCGACGCCGTCATCATCGGCAAGACAAACACGCCAGAGCTCAGCATCGGCGCCAATACCGTCAACCGTCTCTTCGGTGCCACCGGCAACCCCTTCGATCCGTCGCTGACCTCTGGGGGAAGCTCGGGTGGTTCCGCTGTTGCACTGGCGTGCGGGATGGCACCGCTTGCAACCGGGTCGGACCATGGCGGCAGCCTGCGCATACCGGCGTCGTACTGCGGGGTTGCCGCGCACCGCTCGACGCCGGGCACAGTTGCCCACGACGAGCGCACGATCGGGAGAACCAACTACAGCGTCCAGGGCCCGATGGCTCGCACCGTTGCCGATGTGGCGCTGTTGTTGTCGGTGGTTGCAGGCCGAGATCGTGCCGCGCGCCGCGACCCCATGGCGTTCCCGTTGGATGCAGCAGCCTTCGCCGATCTCCCGGTAGTCGATGTGGCATCGCTGCGCGTCGGTGTCAGTGCTGACCTGGGCGGGTTGCTGGTCTCCGACGCCGTGCGGACGGTGTTCGCTGACCGGGTCGAGCGGCTGAGCGGCATCGTCGGGTCAGCAGAGGAAGCCAGCGTCGACCTCAGCGACGCACTCGATGTCGACTGGCAGCTGCGCTCGGACATCTTCGCTACCCAGTACCACCGCAGCATTCACAAGTTCGAACCCGACGCCACCGGCCCCGACGGCGGCTTCAACCCGAATATCCGCGCCACCTACGACGAAGCCCTGCGTACGACCGTGCTGGACATCGCAAAGGCACGGAGGCGGCAAGTAGAGCTGTTTCGCGCCACCGACGCCTTGTTCGACCCCTTCGATGTGCTGATCTGCCCAGGCGTCAGCGTGCCGCCCTTCGACTGGCACCAGCTGTATCCCGCTGAGATCGACGGTCGACCTGTTCGCAACTACATGGCGTGGCTCGGTTTGTCTGCCGCGCTCACGGTGGTCGGTCATCCCACCACGGCGCTGCCCTGCGGACTTGACGACCACCGCACGCCGTTCGGACTGCAGCTTGTGGGCCCGAGCTACAGCGACCGGCGCCTGCTCGGGATTGCCGCAGCGCTCGAAGCCGCGTTCGCCGAAGATCTGGTTACCGCCCGCCCGATACCCGACGTCGACTGGCTGGCGACTGCAAAGACCACCTGCCGCACTGAAGGCCGCATGGTGCACGCGTCTGCGCCGCGATCGTGACCTGAGCGATTCTCAGCGAGGGGCCTCAGGCTCGACGGCGACTCAGCGCCCGGCGGGACGGCCGGTGGCGATCACCCGAAGAGTGGCTTCGACGAACAGTTCGCGATCTCCCGACGGTGCGGTACGAGCGTCCCAGTCGAGCGTGATCTCGGCGTCGGGAGCACCCGCCGCTGCGGCTTCCGCGCGAGCGGCATTGCTCGCCTGTGTGGTGGCCCAAGCCCGGGCCTCGTCGAGGCTGTGCCACGTGGGCGGGTCTTCACCCCAATGTGCTCGATAGCTGCCGCGACGCGGGGCGGTGACGGTGATTTCCTTCGTGATCCGGACACGCGCTGTGGCCGCCCCGACAGCGTTTGCGACCTCGGCGTGCGACGGCACGATCGCCGTCGTGCCGAGCAGATCTGCAATTGCGGGTGCGTACGTCACGGCCGGAGCGCCGATGGCTACCACTGGCACTGCAACACCGATATCGATACGCGCCAGCGGAGCGCTCTGGGTCCGGGCGAGCGAAGGATCGTCGGCGATCGAAACGGCGGGCGCATCGTTCGGGTCGAGCAGGCCCCAAAGCGGGTTTGCGGAGGGATTTCCGGCGGCCGTCGGTGACATCGGATCAGCGGAGTGCGCTTCGGCGGTCGCTTGGCGGCGGCGATCGATTGCGGCCTGTGCCATCGGTCGGCGGGTTTCGGCTGGGGTGATGCCGTCGGCACCCAGCGCGACACCGAGAATGGACTCGGCGGCGCTGCGCAGCAGCGTCTGGACGATGTGGGCCGCGAGGTGCGGTCCGTCGGCGCCGACCTCGGCGCCGTAGCGGTCGCGCTGGCGGCTGAACAATTCGGCTCCGAGACGTGCTCCGCGAGGATCTCCGAGGTCGGCGTCGTCGAGGAGCCCGAGAACGACGCACGCATCAGTCGGCGTCATTGCCGCGCGCCGGACGACACCGCGACGTTCGAGACGCCCGATGGCGCCGCGCCAGCGAGCCGAACGCCGCAGCTCGTCGAGAGCGAGCACTCCCGAGGCCTCGCCGATCAGGTCCAGCACCTGCATATCGACTGCGTCGGGCCCTGCTGCAGGGGGCACCTCGGCGATGAGCATCAGCAGCTGACCGTGTTCTGCGATGACACGGTCGGCTTCGAGCTGGCGAGTGAGCATGGGTATCACGACATCGGGGCGCTCGCGTGCCGCGATGCACAGCGGCACGACCCGTCGTGGACCGACAGCGATCTCACCGCGATCGCCCTCAGGCGGAATCCAGATCTCGCTGTCCCCACCGAGTCCCACTGTCGTCATCGGCAGCGCCGTCACCATCGTCGCGTGACCCCCGACGACGGCGCCGTCGCGCGCAACGGAGCTGCCGACGGCTGCACCCACAACGACACCGTCGCGGATCGACGCGATGTCGGTGGTCGTACCGCCGATGTCGGCGATAACGCAGCTTGTCTCGAGGCCCGAACCGTCACCGAGCTCGGGAGCCGCGAGGTGGCGAGCGCCGATGACGCTGGCTGCAGGTCCCGACAGGATCGTTTCGATTGGACGAAACGAGACGAAGTCGCCCGAGACCAGGGAGCCGTCGCCGCGCACCACCATGAGCGGGGCATCGATTTCGAGCGTTGACATCGCCTCCCCGATCGCGTTGACGAAGCGCGACGTGACGGAGATGAGTTGGGCGTTCAACAGTGTCGTCACGGCGCGTCGCGGGCCGCCGAGGCGTGACGACAGCTCGTGGCTGCATGTGACGGGCTTGCCGGTGCGTTCGCGGATCGCTTCCCGCGCTGCGAGTTCGTGCGCGGCGTTTCGGACGCTGAACTGCGCCGCGACGGCATAGGCATCGACGTCGTCGTTGACGCGGTCGACCCCCGCCGCGAGCGCGCGGATATCCAGAGGGAAGATCTCGTCACCGTGGGCGCCGTGGCCGCCTGCGAGCATCACCACGGGTGCCGCAGCCAAGCTCTTCGCAAGCGTGCCCGCGCCGTTGGCGTCGTCGTTCGTCGCCCCCAGACCGGTCGTGCCCGCGGTGCGAAGGCCGGCCCGGGCGAGATGATCGGCATCGAATCCGATCGATACCAGCGCCGCAGGCCGTCCAGCACCTTCCACGAGAGCGTTTGTGGCAAGCGTGGTCGACACCGACACGAGGCCGATGTCGGTTGCACTGACGCCGTCGACAGCATTGAGCACCTGCTTCATTGCTTCCACGACACAGCCGAAGAGGTCGCCATGCCGAGTCGGTGTCTTGGCGGTGGCAACCACAACGCCACTCTCACGGCTGTAGATGACGGCGTCGGTAAAAGTGCCACCAGTATCGATACCCAATGAGAACCGGCCTGACGGCGACCCGAGGGGCTCTGGCACCGAACCAAGTGTGCCAGCGGCGACAGCCTGCTGTGGCCGATCCCCCGCCGGCACCCGGTGCGGTGGACGACTGCGGCGTGATCGGTGAGACTGCGGGGGACGGCGTCGCCCAGACGCCGTCGTGCGAATCCCCAGGAGGATCCGATGGGCGTCAAGTCAGTGAACGAGATGGTCGCCGAGGCGAAGAGCCGGATCGACAACATCTCGCCGGCGGAGGCGCATCGCCGTGCCACCGAGGAAGGCGCGCTGATCGTGGACATCCGCGATGTGCGGGAGTTGCAACGCGACGGGGCGATTCCTGGCTCCATGCATACGCCGCGGGGCATGCTCGAGTTCTGGGCCTCACCCGACTCGCCCTACACCAAGCAGGAGTTCCTCGAAGACCGCGAATTCATCCTGTGTTGCGCCGGCGGAGCGCGTTCTGCGCTGTCCGCGGACACCTTGGGGGACATGGGGATGGAGAAAGTAAGCCACGTCGAGAGTGGATTCGGTGGCTGGCGCGCTGACGGCATGCCGGTCATGGACTACGACAGCTTCCGGGCGAGGGGCTGAGCCCGTTCGGGATCCCCGGTGACAGATGCAATGAACGCAAGCGGCGCCGAGCTTGGCGCGGGCGATGCCGGCCCACCCAAGCAGATCGTCGGCTACTGCGAGCCATGGACATTGCGCGCCGGCGAGAGCATCCGTCTAAAGGCTTCGAGCCACCAGCCGGGCCCTGCTGTGATCGATGTCACCAGGATCGTCTGCGGTGATCCGACCCGCTACGGCCCAGGCTTCGACGAGCGTGACGTCGATGCGATCGACAGCTGGTCGGTTGAGCTCGACGAGCAACCGCTCACCCCTGGCTCGTACGCAGTTGCAGATGTGCGAGGAATGCCCGCGGGTGGTCCGTACATCGGTTTCCGGCTCTGGGTGATGCCCACCAACGTTCGTGGATGGCAGCGGATTGCCACCCTTACGGCTCCGGTCCCCGAGTCCCTAGAGTGCCGTCGTCTGACCGAACGGGATCCCGATGACGATCTGACGTTGCCGCTTCCTGCAGATCTGCAAATCGAGGACTCCCAGGACAGCAGTCCGGACCCGTCGAGAGTCGATCTTGCGCTCGACCTCGTCGATGGGCAGCTCATGGCGCGTTATCCCGGTCGCGGGATATTCCTTGGACAACCGCACATGGGCATGGTGCCGCTGACCGCTCATCGTTGGTACCTCATCGAGACGATGATCGACACCCACGCAGACAAGATCTACCTGTTCGTCACGACATCTCCCTCAGCGTCACCGGGTCGCGATGCCCGAGAGGTCTCGCTTGGGCAAAAGGGCGTGGCCGAATTGGAGTGCTGGACCTTCTTTGAGGCGTGTGGACCCCATGACGTCGAGGACTCTGTAGACGACCAGCCGTTCGAGATTTATGAGGATGTTCGCCGAGAAATGCCCTCGTGGTCCGATCAAAGCAGGGCCGTGCAGGCGTGGGGCGTCGATCCTTGGCCAACGACGATGTTTCGCTACCCGCCCAACCCGCTGTTCCTTCCAGAACGCGGCTGGCCGGAGGAATTGGATCCGGCTGAGCTCTGGCTTGGTGCTGGCCCCGACGGCGAGCGCTTTGACGGGCGGATAGCGCGGCCGGTCGTCGTCAGCGGCGGATCGTCTTGCACCTGGGATCTCGAGAGCGACATGGCGGCACGAACTGCCACGATGAAGCCCCCATTGGTTGACGATCCCGGTGCAGGTCGGCTTGTGCTGTACCAGCTGCCGACGCGGGCGATCACGGGGCCGGCATGGGACGGTTCGGCGCACCGCTGGATCGACAACCCGGCGCACTTCGACGCAATCCATTTCCACCACGACGACCTGTACGACGCCGGATGGGAGACCACGGTCGAGGCGACGCTGCCTGACGACCTGCCGAGCGGGATCTACGCCTTCCGGGTGCGCAGTTCCGCCGGTGAGGACCGGGTGCCGTTCTTCGTCCGGCCCGCCGCAGGCGCCCCGACCGCCGATGTGGCACTGCTCATGCCGACGGCCACCTACATGGCCTACGCCAACCACCGGATGTTGTTCGAGGGCGCCGATTTCATCCCGACCAAGACACGCCTGCGGCCTGAGCATGCGTACATCCGCGATCATCCCGAACTAGGACGCAGCCACTACGAGAAGCACCCTGATCGAAGCGGCGTCATGTTCAACTCGCGCCTGCGGCCAGTGCTGAACCTTCGCCCCGGCGCCGACGGCTGGAACTTCACTCCGGACACCGACATCAACGTCTTCCTCGAAGATCTTGAAGTCGGTCACGACATCGTCACTGACGAGGACCTGCATCACGAGGGCATCGCCGCCATCGCGCCCTATCGCGTGCTGGTCACCGGCAGCCACCCCGAATACTGGTCAACCGCCATGCTGGACGCGCTCGCGGACTGGCAGCGCGAAGGCGGCCGGCTCATGTACCTGGGCGGCAATGGCTTCTATTGGCGGGTGGCATTCAGTGAAGACTGGCCGGGCGCCATCGAACTGCGCCGGGCAGAAGACGGCGTGCGGAATTGGCAGACCGGCCCGGGCGAGAGCTATCACGCCTGGGGTGGTGAGTACGGGGGGCTGTGGCGTCGGCAGGGCCGGGCGCCCAACGAGATCTGCGGCATCGGGTTCGCCGCCCAGGGCTTCGAGAAGGCCACCTACTTCGTGCGCGATCCAGGTGCGGACAGCTCGCGGGCGTCGTGGATCCTCGAAGGGGTACCCGGCGAGCGCATCGGCACGTCAGGACTCGGCGGCGGCGCAGCCGGACAGGAGGTCGACCGCTACGACGTTCGCCTCGGATCGCCCGACCATGCTGTGGTGCTGGCTTCGGCGACCACCTTCGGGCCCGACATGCTGCGCACGAAAGAGGAGTTCGAGGGCTCGGTCTTGTTCCCTGCGCCCGATCCGTATGTGCGCGCGGACATGGTGTTCTACGAGACACCCAATGGCGGGGCGGTGTTCTCGGTGGGCTCGATCTCGTGGTTCGGCGCGCTCGCTCGCGATGGATTCGACAATGACATCGCGCGCATCACGGCCAACGTGGTCCAGCGCTTCGCCGACTCAGAGCCGTTCGGGCCGCCGCCGCTGGGCTAGCGGACCGCAGCGTGGCGTTGCCGTCGCGCTGAGCGCTCAGTCAGCCTTGCGCACCTGATCGAGCAGTTCGCTGACGCGGTTGCTGGCCGGTGCGTAGTCCGGGTCGACCTCGGGTCCGGGCACGAACTCGGGCAGATCGACGCGGGGTGGTCCAGCGGGAGCTTCGGCAGGAGCCGCTGTCGCAGGCGCCGGTGCCGCTGCGGGCACCGGTTCGGGCTCGGATGCTGCGGGGGCGTCGCTCGCTGGTGCGGGAACACCCGTCTCCTCGCGGGCGGCTGCCGAGCGGGCCATGATTGCCGCGAGTCGAGGGTCGACGTCCGCGGAGCTGTCATCAGCGGCGTCGGCAGGAGCTGCCGCGGCAGGTGCTGGACTTGCGGTGGCCGCCAACGCGGAGGCGTCGCCGCTCGGGGCTGGCAGCCCTCGTGCTTCCGCAGCCGCAGCGCGGGCTTCTGCGATGAGGGCACGCTCTTGCGCTGCCTCGATCTCGGCCCGAGCTCGCTTGGCGAGGAACTGGGGCCATTCGGTCTCGGGTACCAGCTTGCTGTGAGCGACTGACATGGCCTCGACGTCGTTGTCGAAGCGCACGCGGTAACGCTTGATTGCGAAGCCGAGGCTTCGGCCGCACTTGCCGGGTGTTCCTTCGGGGACGCCGCGGATGTCCTCAGTGAGGATCACCCGGGTGCCTCGCCTGTATTCACTCACGATCGCGCTCATCGTTGCGGCATGGTATCGGCGCGTGCTGCGCGCGTGACGGGTTGCACGCCAGCGGTGCGTCGCAGTGGCTGCGCCACTCGACGACGGGCCGTATTGTCGCCACGTTCGAGCGCCGCGCGCGTCGGCAGCGCCGAGCGCGGCAGGGCGAGTGAGCGCGAGGAGCAGACGTGAGCAAGCGAACGCCAAAGGCCCCTGGGAGCAAGCGAACGCCAAAGGCCCCTGGGAGCAAGCGAACGCCAAGTGCCTCAGCGAGCGAACGGACAGCGTTGGTGGTGGGTGGCACGGGCCCGACTGGGCCACATGTCGTGCTGGGCCTGCTGGAGCGCGGTTACCGCGTCACCATCTTGCACACCGGTCGCCACGAGGCAGCCGAGATTACGGACCTCGTCGAGCACATCCACACAGACCCATTCGATGTCGATCAGTTCGCCGACGCACTGGGCGCTGCGGAGTATGACCTGGCCGTGGTCATGTATGGGCGATTGCGTGAGATCGCCAAGGTGCTGGCGGGGCGCGTGAGCAAGTTCGTCAGCGTCGGCGGGTTCCCCGTGTACTCGGGCTGGGGAGATGCCGATGCGCTCTGGCCTGCGGGAATGCGCGCGCCCACCCGCGAGCACGACCGGCTGGTCTCCGACGAACCGCCCGAGTTTCGCGTGAATCGCAAGGTGCGCCAGATCGCCGTCACTGAACAGGTCGTGTTTGCGCAGCATCCCACCGCCTCGCACCTGCGGTACCCCTGGATCTATGGGCCCGGACAGATCAGCCCGCGCGAGTGGAAGATCGTGCGGCGCGTGCTTGACGGGCGGGAGCGCATCGTGCTGCCCGACGGTGGCACGACCCTGCAAGGACAGGCGCACTCGCGCAATGCCGCAGCGATGCTGTTGGCCACCATCGATGGCGGCGCGCGTTCCGCTGGCGAGGCGTACAACGTTGCCGACGAATGGACGCCCACGCTTATCCAATGGGTGGAGATTCTCGCTGCTGCGCTGGATCACACGTTTGAGATGGTGTCGATCCCATGGGAATACGCGGCCGTCGGCCATCATCTGACGCTGCGCAGCACTCCGCATCACCGGCTGATCGGGTGCGACAAGGCGATGTATCAGCTCGGCTATCGCGACGTCATCAACCCCGCCGAGGGTCTCGCTGAAACTGCGCGCTGGTTGTGCGACGAGGCCAACCACCCCGCGCCGGGCAGTGCCATGGAGCGCTCCATCGGCGATCGATTCGACTACGAGGCAGAAGATCGACTCATCGAGGCGTGGCAGTCCGCGATGACCGGTGCAGACATGGCGACGGTCGCCGCGGCCGCCGACCCAGGGTTCGTCGACCGTTACAGCGCCGCCTTCGACGACCACCCCGGCGCCGGCAAAGGGTGGACGTCGGTCAGCCGCTGAGGCTGACGCCTCAATCGCGGCTGTCGGGCGCGAGCTCCACTTCGGTTGCCTTAACAGACACCCACAAGCTGGTACCCGGCCGGATGAGCAGCTCGTGGGCCGCGCCGGGAGTGATGTCGGCTGTGACTTGCAGTGGTGGCCCGAGCAGCACCCGAGTGATGTCACCGAGCGGTTCGACCGCCTCTGCAACCGTGCGCCAGACGTTGCGCGGGCTACCGCTTGGTCGCTCTCGATGCAGGGCGATAGCGCGGGGATGAATCGTCACGAGCACAGCGCCGGCTGCGGTTGTGTCCGCTGCGTGGAGCAACTGGGTCGGTCGCCGGTTCTGTTGTGGCGATGTCGTTTCACCAGCATCCAACGTGATCGTGATCTCGCCGTCGCGCACGCTGCCCCGGAGCAGGTTGATACCAGAGAGGTCTGCCGCATATGCCGTCGCGGGCGAGCGTCTCAGCTCATCGGGCGTCCCCGATTGCGTCAGCCGACCCCCTTCGATGATGTGCACCCGGTCAGCGAGCACGAACGCATCCGTGGGGTCGTGCGTAATGAGCAGTCGCGGCACATCCAACGCGCCCGCCTGCGGAGCGGACGACGCGTCGCCCCCGCCGTTGCGACCACTGCTGAGATGCGCTGCAAGATTCCGACGGAAGCGATTGCGAGCCGTGACATCGAGCGAGCCGAGTGGTTCGTCGGCCAGCAGCAGGTCCGGCTCGCATGCGAGCGCTCGTGCCAGCGCCACGCGCTGGCGCTGCCCGCCCGAGAGGGCCTTGGGTCGCCGATGCCCCAAATCGCCTAGGTCGATCGCATCGAGCCAGGTTTGGGCTCGCTCCCGAGCTTCAGCCCGTCGAAGGCCCCGCGAGATCAGACCGAACGCCACATTGTCAAGTGCACTGAGGTGCCCAAACAAGAACTGGTCCTGGAACACGACGCCGATGCGGCGCTTCTCCGGGGGGATGAACACGCCCGAAGCGGGGTCGTCCAACACCCTTCCGGCGAGCCGCACGCAACCGTCATGCAGCGGCAGCAATCCGGCCAGCGCAGCGACGATTGTGGACTTGCCGGCACCGTTCGGGCCGAGCAGCGCCGCTGTCTCGCCGGGCTCGACCGCGAGCGAGACATCGAGTTCGAAGTCGCCGCGTTGCACACGAATGGCGGCGTCAAGCCCCTCGATCTGTGAGTCACGCATTTCGGGGTCGCCCCCCCAGCTCCCTCATCGGCTCGGCCACCATCGGTCTCGCAATCCGATGAGCAGTCCCAGCGACAGAGCCACAAGCACCAGGCTGATGGCGACGGCGGCATCCCGGTCGCCCTCGAGTGCGACGAATACGGCGAGCGGGAGGGTCTGGGTGCGACCGCCGAGATTCCCTGCGAAGGTCACCGTTGCACCGAACTCGCCGAGGGCCCGAGCCCACGCGACAACCACTGCCACGCCCAGCGCCGGTCCGATCATCGGCAAGGTCACGCGTGCCAGCACCCGCAGGCGAGATGCGCCCAATGAAGCGGCTGCGGCCTCGTAGCGCTGATCGAGATTTCGCAGCGCCCCCTCGACAGTGAGGATCACGAACGGCGTAGCGACAAATGCGTTGGCCAGGATGACGCCCCAGATTGAGAACGGAAGCAGCAGTCCCGTTGCGTCGTGGAGCGGGCCGCCGACCACGCCGCGGCGACCGAGGGCGAACAGCAGCGCTGCGCCGCCCACGACCGGCGGCAGCACCATCGGCAGCGTCACGAGCGCACGAATCACTGAGCGACCCCGGAAATCGACCCGGGCAAGCACCCACGCCAGCGGCACGCCGACGACAGCCGCAACCGCCGCCGCGGCGATCGAAGACACCACCGACAGCACTGCGGCGTCCACGACGAACCGGCTGGACAGATGTGTCCACAGTCCGGTCCACGGCGCGCGTGCCGCGAGCCCGATCAGCGGCAAGGCGAACAGGATCACTCCGGCCCCGGCGAGCACGGCGACCGGCCAGGGTGGTACCACCCGAGCGTTCCGATCAGCCGAGCTGTTGAGCGGCTCGTTCGCTGGCATCGGGTTCATCGTGCCCCGACTTGCGGCGACTCGAAACCGTGGCTTCGAAAGATGTCGAGAGCGGCCTCTGAGGCGAGGAACTCCACGAACGCCGTCGCAGCGCGCGGGTTCGGGGCCGTCGCGACCACCGCGGCCGGGTACACCGCCTCGGGCGCCGCTCCCGCAGACCAGCCGAGGCTGGAGATGCTGGCGGATTCAATGAGCACGTCGCTGGCGTACACGACACCCGCGTCCAATTCGCCTGCGGCCAGCTTGGTGACCAGCGCACGGACGTTGGGCTCTTCGGTGTCGGTGGATGCCTCGATGCCTGCAGCGGTCAGTCCAGCTCGGGCGAGAGCGCCGCACGGGACTTCGGCGGCGCACATGCCGACGAGCAGCTCGGGGCGTGCGAGGTCTGCGAGGTCGGTGACGGCAGCGGGATTGTTCGCTGGCACGGCCAGCACCAAGGAGTTGCGCGCCACGTTCGTCGGTGCGCCGGCGAGGCCGATGTCTGAGCGGACTCGTTCGAGATGCGCCGAGTCAGCTGGCACGAAGACATCCGCGGGTGCCCCCGCCAGTATCTGTTCCCGCAGCGTCGAGCTGCCCCCACCAAAGATCAGCACGTCGACGCCCGGGTGGGCCTGTTCGAAACCGCCAGCCAGTTCGTCGGCCAGGGGCAGAAGCGATGCCGCAACCATGACGTGCAGCGTGCCCGAGAGCGGGCCGCCGCTCGAGCCATCCGCCTGGGCGTCGCTGCGGGGGCTGCACGCGACGACAAGCGGACCCGCTGCCACGCACAAGGCCGCCACGACGATCCCGACGCGGGCCGCAGGCCCGAACGTCCGCGTCCAGATGCCGCCCATATCGAGCCAGTGTGCCCCCCTTAGGAGCGCTTTGACGGAGCGCGCGTAGGGTTTGGGCATGGCCACAACGCTGGACTGGTACGGGTGCGCGACCTTCAGGCTGCGCACCGGCGGCCTCACGATCTTCCTCGACGCCTACATCGACCGTGCTGCGAACGCTGCCGGTCCGGGTCTCGTGGCGGACGATGTCACCGACGCCGACTGGATCCTGGTCGGCCACTCGCATTTCGATCACCTTTACGGCGCCGAGCGCATCGTGGCCAATACGGGCGCCACGATGGTGGGCAGCTACGAGTCGGTGCGGGTGATGGAGCAGGCGGGCGTATCCCTCGATCGCATGATCTGCGTCGCCGGCGGTGAGACGGTTGACCTTGGATCGGGTGTGCGGGTGTCGGTATTGCCCAGCCAGCACTCCTGTGTGTGGTCGCACACCCAGATGGATCAGCCCGATCACGTCTGTATCGGCGATCTCGGCGTGACCTGGCAGGAGCAGCAGGAACGCTTCGCCGAGCTGATGTCGTACTTGGCCAACGAGGTCGACCCGGCGACGAGCGAGCACATCGGGGCGTCATCACTTGGGCACAGCGACCGTGGAGACGGCGGCGCGCTTGTGTACTTGATCGAGGGGCCTGACGGTTCGGTGCTGTTCCAGGACACCTCGGGCCACTGGTCCGGCGTGATGGGAGAACTTCGCCCCGATGTAGCGATTCTTGCGGCGGCCGGGCGAGGGAACATTGACGGCGAGCCGATCCAGGGGTCGCTGGCACAATTCATCGGCCGCCAAGCCGACTTGCTGCGGCCGCGTACGGTCATTCTCGGCCACCATGACAACTGGCTTCCCGGTTTTTCGGTACCGACCGACACGTCGAGCATCGCCGCCGAGCTGGCACGCGTCGCACCGCGAACACAACTCCTCGAACCCGGCTACATGGAAGCGACCGAGATCCTGCCGTAGATGTCGACGCGGCGAATCCGAAGCCGAAGCTGAAGCCAGACGGCTTCGACGCGCCGTGGCTATCTGATGCGGAGGGGCTGCCAGTGACGGTAGGTGGCGCTTCGCCACAGCCACTCAACGGGCCCGAACCCGAAGCGCGCGAGCCACGCCTGTGACCACCACAGCTGGAGTATCCACACGCCGACGATGAACACGGCGATGCCGCTGCGAGTCAGCGACACGTCACCGAGCAGCCATCGAAGTACCACCATGCCCACCGCAGTCTGCGTGAGGTAGTTCGTGAGCGCCATCTGTCCTGCGGTTCGGATGCGCCGGCGCGCCGGGGAGTCGCTTCTGCGATTCCACAGCACTATCAAGCTCAGGTAACCCACACAGATGGGCACGGTGGCAACGGTGTTCGGGATGGTTCCTGCAATGGCCCAGTCGATGTCGAAATCGGTTCCCGCCACCAGCGCGAGCCCTGCACCCGAAAGCGGCAGCCCGATTCCCAGGCCCCATGCCGCCATGCGGCGGTAGAACGACGGCGCCCGGTGGCCGCTCATGACACCGGTCCGGTACAGCGCCACGCCGATGAGCATGGCGCCCAAGGCTCGCCCGAAGTAGTCCGCAAGAAACCATGTCTCGATGACGTCGTAGTAGTCGCCGTAGTGCCAAAAGTCGATGAGGACGCTGGAGAAGCTGCGCAGCGACGACTGCACGCTCCAGGAGATGACTGCCACTGCTGCGTAGAACGCGCCGCCCAACGCGAAGAGCACCTTGGGAGGCAGTCGCCGCAGTGCAAGCACGACCGGGGCGCACAGGGCGTACACCGTGAGCACGTCGCCGTCCCACACGGCCAGATGCACCACGCCCATGACCAGCAGCAAGGCGTTGCGCCACAGGCTCAGCAGTGCGCTGCGCCGACCCTTCGCAGCGGCGCGCTCAGCGAACAGCACGATGCCCGCGCCGAACAGCATGGAGAACAGGCCCATGAACTTCTGGTCGGCAAGGATCTCCCCAGCACCGCCGACAAGCCAGTCCAGCAGCGTGCGCGAGCCGGCGGCGTCGAGATTGGTGTACGCCGCCGCGGGCAGGCCGAACGACACGGCGTTCATGACCAAGATGCCCAGCACCGCCACGCCGCGCACGGCATCAAGCGTCGTGTTTCGCTCGCTTGATGACGTTGCCGAGGTCTCCGACGACATGGCGGTCGGTCGAAGTCTCGGGCGTCGCAGGTCAGCTGCGGGGTCAGTCGAAGGTGATGACCGTGCGGGCGGCAGTGCCGGCTTTCATCCAGCCGTAGCCCTCGTTGATCTGCTCGAGGTCGATGCGCGCTGAGATCATCTCGTCGAGCATCAGGCGACCGTCGAGGTAGAGCTCGACCATCATCGGGATGTCTGTGCGGAACTGGTTCGAGCCCATCATCGAGCCTTGCAGCTTCTTCTCTGACAAGAAGTCGATGCCCCGCAGTTCGACTTTGGTCTTCGACGGCACCATGCCGATCACCGTGGCGGTGCCGCCGATGTCCAGCATGCCGAACGCTTGCTCCACAGTCGCAGACAGGCCGATGGCCTCGAAGCTGTACTCGACGCCGCCACTTGTCATGTCCTTGACAGCAGTCACGACATCGTCGACTTCGGCAGCATTGACGGTGTCAGTCGCGCCCATCTGGCGCGCCGTCTCGAGCTTCTCGTCGGTCATGTCGACAGCGATGATCCGGCCCGCGCCAGCCACTCGGGCACCCTGCACGGCCGACAGTCCGATGCCGCCGCAGCCGATCACGCACACCACGCTGCCGACGCCGACGCCTGCGGTATTGACCGCCGCGCCGAACCCGGTAGTGACGCCGCAGCCGATGAGGCAGGCGCGGTCAAGCGGCATGTCGGGCCGCACCTTCACCACGGCGTTCTGGTGCACCAGCATCTGTTCGGCGAATCCGCCCAGCCGTGCCATCTGTCCGACCTCGGTGCCGTCGCCACGCGTGAGCCGGGCGTCGGCGCCTTTGGCGCGGGAAGTGGCCCTGATGTTCGTGCAGCGATGCGGGTTGCCCGACAGGCACCTGTGGCACTGGCCGCAGAAGATTGACAGGCATGCGATCACGTGGTCACCGGGCTTGACGTAGCTGACGTCGTCGCCGACGGCCTCGACCACGCCCGCCGACTCGTGTCCCATCACCATGGGGACGGGCGTGCGGAACAGTCCCTCCATGAAGTGCAGGTCGCTGTGGCACAGCCCTGCACCCTTCGTCTGTATAAGGACTTCCTGGGGTCCTGGATTGTCGATCCGCAGATCCTCCATCTCGAGATCTCCGGGCTGCTCGCAGAGCACCGCAGCTTTCATGTCACGCCCCCTCGCGTCGTTCGGCCAAGTTGATTGGCTCTGCCGAGACTACGCGCGCGTCTTGATCGCTGTGCCAGACGAGGGCGCGCGCTGAATTCTCTCGATCCGAACAGTGGCATCCGGTTAAATGGACCGCTCATGCTGGTTTCGCTCACTTCGACGACGCCCGATGCGACCGATCTGGGCTTCTTGTTGCACAAGCATCCGGATCGGGTGCGGTCGGTCGATGTCGGATTCGGGCGCGCCCATGTCTTCTATCCACAGGCTTCGCCGCAGCGCTGCACGGCGACGCTGTTCGTGGAGGTCGATCCGATCGCTCTGTCGCGAGGCCAGCATGGGCGTCGGTCCAGCGGCCTTGAGCCCTACGTGAATGACCGGCCCTATGCGGCGTCGTCGCTGCTGAGCGTTGCGCTTGGCCGTCTGTACCGCACGGCGATGAGCGGTACGTGCGAAGCCCGACCTGAACTGGTCGAACAGCCGCTCGACCTCGAAGTCGACCTCCCCGTCGTGCCGGTTCGAGGTGGCGAGCCGATGCTTCGACGGCTGTTCGAGCCGTTGGGCTACGAGGTCGAGTTCGCACCGATCGCGTTGGACGAGCGTTTCCCGGCGTGGGGCGACAGCCGCTATTTCTCGGTCCGGCTCTCAGGCCGGCATCGCGTGCGCCACACCCTTGAGCATCTTTTCGTGCTGCTTCCCGTGCTCGATGACCGCAAGCACTATTGGATCGACCAGAACGAGATCGACAAGCTGCTACGGCGCGGAGGCGATTGGCTCGGCTCGCATCCCGAGTCCGAGCTGATCTCGCGTCGGTACCTGCGCTTCGGCCAGTTCGCCCGTGAAGCCCTCTCGCGTCTCGCCGACGTCGGCGAGGACACCGACTCGCTCGACGAGCAGCAGGACGAAATCGAGCAGGCAGCCGAACGCCCGATCAGCTTGCGCGAGCAGCGGCTTGCATCGGTTCTGGCGGCGGTTCGAGCTGTCGGGGGAGGCCGGGTTGTCGACCTCGGATGCGGCGAAGGCCGACTGCTGCAGCGCCTTGTCTCCGAACCGTCGGTGACCGAAGTGCTCGGCGTCGACGTATCGGTGGGTGCACTCGAGCGAGCCGAGCGGCATCTCCTTCCCGACGAGATGTCCGAGCGTCGCCGGGAGCGGATTTCGCTGCTGCAAGGAGCGCTGACCTACACCGACGATCGGCTGTGCGGCTTCGATGCCGCCACCGTGGTGGAAGTCATCGAGCACATCGACAGTGAGCGGCTCGGAGCATTCGCCGATGTCGTGTTCGGTCACGCTTCTCCAGCGTCGGTGGTGCTGACGACGCCGAACCGGGAATACAACGCAAACTTCGCCAACGTCGGCCCGACCGGTCTCCGGCACGGCGATCATCGATTCGAATGGACCCGCGACGAGTTTGCGGCGTGGGCGCAGGGCATCGAGGATCGGTTCGGCTACGGCTTCGAGATCAGCGGCATCGGCCACCCCGATCCCGTCTGCGGGTCGCCGACACAGATGGCGGTGTTCCGCCGCCGAGCCGAGCCTGATGCGCCGAATCCAGTGAGCCAAATCTGATGCGACAGTTGCTCACCAGCATCGAGACTCCCGAGCTCGGGCTCGTCGTGCTCTGTGGCGCGTCCGGCGCGGGCAAGTCGACGTTTGCCCGCCGACATTTCACCGATACCGAGATCGTGTCAAGCGACCAGTGTCGTGCCCTCGTCGGCGATGACGAGACCGACCAGTCGGTCACCGGGGCCGCCTTCGAACTCCTCCACACGATCGTCGACAAACGCCTCGAACTCGGTCGCCTGACCGTTATCGATGCCACCAATGTCAAGGCAGAGGACCGGAAGTCGCTGCTGGAGATTGCACGTCGAAACGACGTGCTCGCGACAGCGATCGTCTTCGATCTCCCACTGGACCTCTGCCTGGAACGCAACAGCTCACGGCCAGACCGTCGCACACCGCAGCACGCCATCAGGCGCCAGCACGCATCGATTCGCCGAGGCGCCAAGCAACTGCGCAAAGAGCGCTTCGCCAAGGTCTACACCCTCGGTTCGGCAGCCGAGCTCGACTCCATTGAGGTGGTGCGCACCCGGCTTTGGAACGATCGACGAGACGATGCCGGCCCGTTCGACATCATCGGTGACGTCCACGGCTGTCATGTCGAGCTCTTGGCGCTGCTCGAACAGCTTGGCTACGACACGACGGCAGATCCGATTGTCCACCCCGACGGACGGCGAGTCGTCTTTCTGGGTGACCTCGTCGATCGAGGCCCCGGCGTGGCCGAGGTGCTCGATGTCGCCATGTCGATGGTGGACGCGGGCAGTGCGCTGTGCATCCTCGGCAACCACGAGAACAAGCTGAGTCGCGCGCTCGCCGGACGCGACGTCAAGGTGACTCACGGGCTTGGCGAATCGCTCGAACAGCTCGAACGGCGCAGTCCCGAGTTCCGCGAGCGCGTTACCGGCTTCATCGACGGCCTCATCAGCCACTACGTGTTCGATGGCGGCCGCCTCGTCGTTGCGCACGCGGGCTTGCCTCAGCGGTACCACGGGCGGTCGTCGGGCCGTGTGCGGAACATCGCTCTCTACGGCGACACCGACGGCGAGACCGACGAGTACGGCCTTCCCGTGCGCTACCAGTGGGCGCAGGATTACCGTGGCACGGCTGCCGTCGTGTACGGACACACGCCAGTGCCGGATCCCGAGTGGGTGAACAACACCATCTGTCTCGACACCGGTGCGGTGTTCGGCGGTGAGCTGACGGCAATGCGCTGGCCCGAACGGCAGATGGTCTCAGTGCAAGCAGAGCGTGAGTACTACGAGCCGATCAGGCCCCTCGAGGCCGAGGTTGAGCCCCGGTTGCCGCGCCGATTGGACATCAGTGACGTGCTCGGCAAGCGCCGCATCGATACGACGTTGGCGGGGCGCGTCTCCATCGACGCCGACCGATCCAGCGCAGCCCTCGAAGTCATGAGTCGCTTCGCCGTCGATCCCCGGTGGCTCGTGCACCTCCCGCCGACCATGGCGCCTGTCGCCGCCAGCAAGCGCCCCGATTGCCTCGAGCACCCCGACGAGGCGTTCGCCTACTTCCGAAAAGCCGGTGTCAGCGAGGTTGTCTGCGAGGAAAAGCACATGGGCTCGCGAGCCGTGCTCGTGTTTGCCAGCGACGCCGCCGCAGCTTTGGCGCGATTTGGCATCTCCAACGACGATGCAGGTGTCATCGTGACCCGTACGGGAAGGCCGTTCTTCCGCGAGCCCGGGCTGACGGGGGCTCTGCTGGATCGTGTTCGCCTGGCTGCCGACGCCGCTGGAGTCTGGGATCGCCTCGGAACCGATTGGCTCGTGGTCGATGCGGAGCTGCTGCCGTGGTCCGCGAAATCCATCGAGCTGCTTCAGGACCTGTACGCCTCGACCGGAGCGGCAGGCGCCGCCGTCCTCGACGCCGGGCAACGGCTGATGTCCGATGCGATCCGACGAGGAATCGATCTCTCGGCGCTCGCGACGCGAACGACCGGGCGCGCCGAGCACCTCGCGTCCTACGTCGACGCGTACCGGCGCTACTGCTGGGATGTCGACGGCGTCGCCGGAATCGAGATTGCTCCGTTCCAACTCCTCGCCGCCGAGGGCGAGGTTCTCGCCCGCCGACCGCACAAGTGGCACCTCGAACAGATCGATGCGCTGATCGAGCAGGCCCCAGACGTGCTTCGCCGAACCGATCGCCGGTTCGTCGACCTGAGCGACGGCGGCTCGGTGCAGGCGGCCAACGATTGGTGGCATTCGCTCACCCAGGGCGGCGGTGAGGGCATGGTCGTCAAGCCGGCCGCGTCGGTCGCGCACGCAAAGGGAGGCCTCGTCCTGCCTGGTGTCAAGTGCCGGGGCCGCGACTATCTCCGGATCATTTACGGGCCGGAATACCTTGAACCGTCGAATCTCGAACGACTGCGGCAGCGGTCGCTCGGCCGCAAGACATCTCTGGCGCAACGAGAATTTGCTCTCGGCATCGAGGCACTTGACCGTTTCGTGGCGAACGAGCACCTGCACCGGGTTCACGAGTGCGTGTTCGGTGTGCTGGCGCTTGAGAGTGAGCCTGTGGACCCGCGGCTCTAGCACGGTGGGCGGCGTCCTCACAGCGTTCGGTGTGCCTCGCTGCGGTAGCGTCGCGGGAAGCAAACCAGGCCCGCCGAGGGGGAGTCATGGCGAACAAGCACGGCTACTTGCCGAAGGTGTCCGAGTTGGACGACAAGCAGCAACGGCGCCTGGACACGTGGTATGCGAAGGCCTACGCCGACGACAACCTGTTCCGGACCCTCGCGGCCGACGAGACCACGATCGACCTGTTTCTCGGCTGGGTGAGCGCGGTGTACGCCGGCAATCCCGACGACGACCCCGGAGCGCTCGATCGCCACATGATTGAGCTCTGCCGTATTCGCATGGCCAACCGCAACGAGTGCTTTCACTGAAGCCTCGTGCGCAGCGCATCGTTGGTGCGCACCGGACTCACGAACGAAGTCGTCGCACACTTGGTCGACTACGAGGCATCAGACTTGCCCGAATCGTGGAAGGCCGCACTGGCGCTGTGCGACTGGCTGTCGGGCTTCGAGCACTCGGGCGTGATCCCGCCCGAGATGTACGAGCGGCTGAGCGAGCACTTCAACGAGCAGCAGATTCTGCGCTTGGGTGCCCTGCTTGCTTCTGCGAGTGGCTGGCACAGGATGATCGAGGCATTCGGCATCCGTCCCGACCACTACAGCGAGGGCCAATCCAGCCCTTGGGCCGCCGCAGCGGGCTGACCGGCAGATCACAGCACAGCTTCCGCGCAGACGCGACGTTGCACAGCCTCACTGCACAGGCGTGCGCGAGCCTGACGTACAGCACGACTGCGTCGTCCGCCGCCTAGCTTTTGGAATCTGTGACGAACGGAGCCTCGACCAGTGACGCGGCGCCGCAGGACCCGCACCTCGGCGAGATCACTGACTTCTTGGGTCTGCGCCCCACCGAAGACGAATTGCGCTGGCTGATGCCGGTGACGTTCGATGTGGCCGGTGCGACCGGAACCTTGCATGGCGGTTGCGGCTTGGCGGCTGCGGTCGCAGCACTCGAGACGGTGACGGGCCGTCCCATGGCAGCGCGTCTGCTCAATATCTGGCTCGCCTGTCCGAGGGAAGTTGCGCGGCGATCACTCTGGACATCGGGGCAAGCGGCAACCGCATGACGCAGGCCTCGGCGGAGATCACAGACGCCGCCGACGGGCGCGTCATCCTGCGAGCGCTCGTTTCGCTCGGCGGCCGGCAACTCGGCATCGATCAGACGTGGGTCGCTGCGCCCGAGGTGCCGCCGCCTCTGGAGTGCGAGCGGCGTGACAACACGTCGCTCGTAGGTCACTCGTTCACTGACCACGCTGATGTTCGCCTGGTAGGACAGCAGCCGGGAGACCGCCACGTCCGGTACTGGTCACGGCTCTCGGGCACGCTGGCATCGACCGGGCCGGGCCTGACTGCTCTGGCTGACCTGCTGCCGAGCGGCATGCGAGTGAGCCTCGACGCAGGCTTTCGGGGTTCGAGCCTCGATAACACCGTGCGCATCGCCGGAGAGGCCGACAGCGAGTGGGTCTTGCTGGACATCGAGTCCGACGCCGTGCACAACGCGGTCGGTCAGGGCATCGTTCGCATCTTCGCCGAGTCGGGTGAGCTGCTTGCGACGGGAAACCAGTCATTCGCGATCACTCGCATCACCGGGCCGCTGGGCTCGCTGGCTGAGTAGGCGCCATGGCAGCAAGCGCTGGTCTCCGGATGTGGATCGCGGGAGCGAGACCGCGCACGTGGCCGGCCTCGCTCGTGCCGGTGTTCGTCGGGACGGCGGCTTCGGATGCCGCTGTCGGCGATGGCGTCGTGTGGTGGCGCGCTGGGTGCGCGCTCGTGGTGTCGCTGTTCATTCAGATCGCCGTCAACTACGCGAACGACTACAGCGACGGCGTGCGCGGCACCGATGCGGACCGGGTCGGGCCGGCGAGGCTGGTGGCATCGGGCGCGGCGTCGCCGGTGGCCGTGCGGGCCGCAGCGTTCGCGTCGTTCGGCGTCGCCGCTGGGGTCGGGATCGTCGTCGCGGCGGCCGTGTCGTGGTGGCTCATCGTGGCTGGCGGGGCCTCGATACTCGCGGCCTGGTACTACACGGGCGGCCGCAGTCCCTACGGATACCGGGGACTCGGTGAGCTGTTCGTGTTTGTGTTCTTTGGCGTGGTCGCGACGGCCGGCTCTGCATTCGTGCAGGACGCGCAGCTGTCGATATTGGGCGTCGCGGCGTCAGTGCCGGTCGGGTTGGGCTCGGTGGCGTTGCTGATCTCGAACAATCTTCGGGACCTGCCGCGCGACGAGCGAGCCGGCAAGCGCACGCTGGCAGTACGGATGGGGGACGCGCCGACCCGCGTGCTGTATGCCGCCGTCGTGGCCATTGCCGTGTTCTCACCGCTGTACCTGTGGCTCTTGCGGCCCTGGGCATTCGTCGGACTGTTGGGCGCAGTGGCCGCGCTGGCGCCGGTACGAGCAGTGCTGCGCGGCGCCCGCGGTCGGGCGCTGCTGCCGGTGCTGGCCGGCACCGGCCGGCTTCAGCTCGTCCTGGGCGCGTTGCTGACGGTCGGCTTCTTGCTCGGGACGTGAGCATGCGATCGATTGGGGAGCAATGAGCGTGGCGAACGACGGTGACTCAGTGACTTCCACCGCAGTGCTGGAACACCTCGCGGCGCTGGGCGTCGCGTACGAGATCGTGGAGTGCGATCCGGATCTTGCCGACACGGCACAATTCTGCGAGCGGTACGGATTCTCGATGGACGCTTCCGCGAACGCGATCTGCGTGGTCGGCAAATCGGCGGATCGGCCGATGGCGTGCTGCTTGGTGCTGGCCACGACGCGGCTCGACGTGAACGGCGTCGTGCGACGACGGCTTGGAACCCGAAAGGCATCGTTTGCCGACGCGGACGAGACGATCGAGCGCACCGGCATGATGATCGGCGGTGTGACGCCCTTCGGACTGCCCAGCGATCTGCCAGTTTGGATCGACAGCCGGGTGATGGCCTGCGAGCAGGTGATCGTGGGCGGCGGGTCGCGCGACTGCAAGATCCTGTGCCCGCCGTCCTCCCTCATGGCCATCGCGAGCGCGCACGTTGTCGACGATCTGGCAAAGAATCCGCCGAATCCGCCTGCGGGCTGAGCGGTATCAACCAGCCGTGAGATTCAGCGGGAGCGGGTGGCGGTGATGAGCTGCGAGATGCCCCCGCTCAGCAGTTCCCGATCCACGTCGCGAAACCCTGCTTCGGCGATCTGAGCGAGCAATTCCGGCGCGGGCGGCAAGTACGCGACTGACTTCGGCAAGTAGCGATACGCGTCTCGACTGGAGAGCAGGCTGCCGACGGCAGGCACGACTTTGCCGAAGTACACGCTGTGGCCGGCACGCAGCAGCGGGTTGCCGGGCTCTGCGACTTCGAGTAGCGCCATGCGCCCTCCTGGACGCAGGATGCGAGCCAGCTCCGCAAACACGGCTGCAAGGTCGGCGAAGTTGCGCAGGGCGAAACCGCAGGTCGCCCCGTCGAACGTCCGGTCGCGCACGCCCAGTCTCAGAGCGTCGGAGCGCAGCAACGGCGCTTGTGTGGTGGTGGCGGCCAGCATGCCGGCACTGAAGTCGACGCCGACCGCCCGAAGGCGAGATTTCTGCAGCTCGTTGCAGAGATCGCCAGTCCCGCAGGCCAGATCGACCACGAGTTCTCCGGGTTGCAGACCGAGCGCCGACACAGCGCGGCGGCGCCAGCGAGTGTCCAGCCGAAACGTCAACAGCCGGTTGAGCAGGTCGTAGCGCGGCGCAATCTCGTCGAACATCGCTTCGACGGCTAGCGCCTTGTGCTCGGGCTCGGGCAGCCCGGCCTCGGGCGGATTCATTGGAACCAGATGCGCCGATGGTTGCGACTGAGGGGATGGAAGATGAGCACCAGCAGCAGCACGTCGAACATCAGCCGCATCAGGATCCCCAGTCCAAATTGCGTTCGGGCCGTCCACCACAGCGTCGCGAGCGTCGAGTAGACGGCCGCAGCCGCGCACAGTCGATGTCCCCAGCGACGTTCGTTAGCCGTTCCCAGACCTCCGGCGGCAAAGGCGCCGCCGAGCAGCAGCGTCACGACGATCGGCACCAAGGCATCACCGAGGTCCTCAGCGGTGCTATCGCTGGCAAACAAGCCGACGATGTCGAGCGTCAGCTGATAGTCGATACCGGATCCGAACAGCAGGAATCCGGCCGAGAAGTAGCACAGCAGGACAGAGCTGTAGAGCGTCTGGGGCTGGCTGCGATTCAGCCAGCGCATCTGATTCACCGCGCAAGTGTGGCACCCCAGATCGCCGATCCACTGTTGCCCTGCGCGTAGCGCTGCATGGACCCTGTGCGTAGCGCAGCAACGGCACAGCGAGTAGCGCGCCAATGACGCAGCGAGCGGGCCCAGCGACGAGCCCGGACCCCAGCGTTAGCCTCGCTGCGGTGAGTGCCGAACCCGTGATGTCGATCGGCGCCGACCAGCACGGCGCCGTCGTTGAGGCAGACGCGTCCGGGTGGGCGCCGGGAACCTTGAGCGAGGCGCTGCGGCAACAGCTTCGACAGCTCAGCGGCCCGGTGGCGGTGTGGATCGACCATCCAGACCACGGCGAGGACGCAGCAGGCGAGTTGTCGCCCAGCCAGACCACCCTCGGACGCGAGCTGGCCGCGGCGGGGCTGGCGTTCGAACGAGACCTCTACCGGATGGAGCGGGCGCTGCCCATGGACCAGGCAAGCGGTATCGAGACGCGCTCATTCGTCGTGGGCCAAGACGAAGCCGCTTGGGTCGAAGTCAACAACCGCGCTTTTTCATGGCACCGCGAGCAGGGCGGATGGACGCTGGCACAGGTCGCCGAACGGGCGGCCGAGCCTTGGTTCGACGCTGACGGCTTCCGCGTCTACGACATCGACGGCGAGATCGCTGCGTACTGCTGGACGAAGGTGCACGTCGACGAGGACCCGGCCGCCGGCGAGGTGTATGTGATCGCCGTGGACCCCAAGTACCACGGCCGCGGACTCGGCCGGGCGCTCACGTTGGCGGGGTACGAGCACCTCACTGATGTCGGACTGACTCGCGGGATGCTCTACGTCGACGCCGACAACACACCCGCCGTCACGCTGTATCGCGATCTCGGGCTTGAGGTTGCGGTGATCCGGCGGCTGTTCACTGGCGCCGGCCCGCTCTGTTGGTCAAGCACAGGCCGGCAGTGACCCCTGCAACGTCACAGCGCACGGCGATGAGCTGCCGATGCGAGGCTCACCGTTGATGGCCTCCCAGCGCCCCGCAGACGATCCATGCCTGGCGGATCTCAGCCGGACTGAGTTGGGGGAGCTGCTCGACGGCGAGCCCTCCTATCGCTTGGATCAGGTGTGGGAGGGGCTGTACCGGCAACGGCGGCCCTTGGACGAGATCACCAACGTTTCCAAAGCCCTGCGCAGTGCCATCGCAGATCTGCTGCCGCCGGCGCTCGGGCTCGTGCGAACGCAGTCCGCGGACCGCGGATCGACTGTCAAGCAGCTGTGGTCGCTGCGCGACGGGCATCTCGTGGAGTCCGTGCTGATGCGCTACCGCAACCGCACGACACTGTGCATCAGCAGCCAGGCGGGCTGTGCCATGGGCTGCAGCTTCTGCGCGAGCGGACAGATCGGATTCGACCGCAACCTGAGTGTGGGCGAGATTGTCGAGCAGGTACTGGCGACATTGCAACACCCTTCGGCCGCCACGAGCCGCAGCAGCGGCGCGCTGAACATCGTGTTCATGGGAATGGGCGAGCCGATGGCGAACTACGACGCGGTGTGGTCCGCCGTCGAGCGCTTTCATGGCGACATGGGCATCGGCGCGCGGCACATCACGATCTCGACGGTCGGCCTCGTGCCCGGCATCGCTCGTTTGACAGCGGCCGACTTGCCGGTGAACCTGGCGGTCTCGCTGCATGCGGCGAACGACCGCATGCGAGACCGCATCGCGCCGATCAACCGCACCTATCCGCTCCGCGAACTCGCGAAATGCCTTGCCGAGTACCGCCGCGCCAAGCGGCGGCGCATCAGCTTGGAGTGGGCCATGATCGGCGGCGTCAACGACAGCGACCGCGATGTTGCTGAGCTGGCTGCATACGCACGGCCGCTGGCGGCGCACGTGAATTTGATCCCGCTGAATCCGACACCGGGCTATGGCCACGAGCCCTCGCCGCAGTCGACGATCGAGCGATTCGCTGCAGAGCTGGCGTCGCATGGCGTGAACGCCACCATCCGCGCCAACCGTGGCACCTCGATCGATGCCGCGTGCGGCCAGCTCCGCGCAGACAAACAGGTTGCGATCGGCCGCACCCGACGCCGCGCATCACCGCGCGTTCAGTCTCGCTGAGCGCTAAACACAGGTCATGGCCAAGCCGAGATCGCCGAAGGGCCGCGCCCAGCGGACCCATGAGCGGCTCAAGGACGAATACGAAGCGGTCTGCGAGCTGGTGCATCGCAACCCCTTCGAGCTGCTGGTTGCCACGATCCTGTCGGCGCAATGCACCGACGTCCGTGTCAATGCCACGGTGCCGGGGTTGTTCGCTCGGTTTCCCGACGCCGAGGCCTTGGCTTCGGGCGATCTCGCGGAAATCGAGGAAATCGTCCATCCCACTGGCTTCTTTCGCAACAAGGCTCGGAATCTGCAAGGGATGGCCCGCCAGCTCCTCGCGGACCACGGCGGCGAAGTGCCGACGCAGCTCGCGGACCTCGTCAAGCTTCCAGGCGTGGGCCGCAAGACCGCGAACGTCATCCGTTCGGTGGCCTTTGACCTGCCCGGACTGCCGGTGGACACCCATGTCGGTCGGTTGGTCCGGCGGCTGGGCATCACAGAAGAACAAGACCCGGTCAGGGTGGAGCTGGCCCTCAACCCGATGATCCCGCAGTACGAGCGAGGCGACTTCAGCCTGCGGCTCATCCTGCACGGCCGTCGGGTCTGCGCATCACGCAAGCCGGCCTGCGACGACTGCGTGCTGAACGACTTCTGCCCGAGCGCGTTCGCGGCCTGATCGGACGACGAGCGGTACGGGCATGCCGTCGTTCACGATGCACCAACGGGGAGACCTTCACCCATGACCCAGCCAGACACGACGGGTACGACAATCCGGCGGTCGTCTCACTTTGTGCCGGGCGCCAACGAGCGCTTGCTCACCAAGTCGCTCGCCACTGCCGCCGACGGCCTGGTCCTCGACCTCGAGGACGCCGTGATTCCGGACAACAAGGACAGTGCCCGCGCCACGGTGGCGGGGTGGCTGGCCGATGTCGACTTCGGCGCCAAAGAGCGAGTGGTTCGGATCAATCCGCTGGACAGTCCGTGGTGCGCCGCCGATGTCGAGGCCACGATGGTTGCTCCGCCCGACGCCTACCTGGTGCCGAAGGTGAACAACGCAGCGGAGGTAGCGCATCTCGACGGCATGATCGCCCGCTGGGAGCTTGAGCATGGACACCGCCCGGGCGGTGTGGCGCTGCTGGTGCTGGGCACCGAGACACCGCAGGGGCTGCTCAACATCGGCGAGCTGGCCCGTCATGACCGCGTCGATGCGTTGACGTGGGGGGCCGAGGACCTGTCGGCCGCGATGGGTTCGAAGGCCAACAGGGATGCGTCAGGCGCCTACCTCCCAGTGTTCGAATACGCCCGGGTCATGTGCCTGGTGGGAGCCACGGCGTGGGGCAAGCAGCCTCTCGACACGGTGTACGTGGACTTTCGGGACGGGGAGGGTCTGGCCGCCGAGTGCGCCACTTCAGCGGCGATGGGCTACACCGGCAAGATCACGATCCATCCCGATCAGATCGACATAGTGAACACTGCCTTCACTCCGAGTGCGGACGAGGTCGCCGACGCGAAAGAGCTGCTCGAGGCATTCGTCGAAGCAGAAGCCGCTGGGCTGATGGCGTTTGCGCACAAGGGCCAGATGGTTGATGTGCCCCACCTCACTCGGGCTCGCAAGATCGTCCAGACAGCGGAGTTGCTCGAACGATGTGCCTGAGCTCGACAACGGAATCGAGGGCTGATTCCGCTTAGCGGAGCGAATCCGTGGCTTGGGTCAGCCGGCGACGGGCCATGCGCAGCGATCGTTCGACCTCGTAAAGCTCGACGCCGACATCTTCGTGTGGCGTTCCCATCAGCTCATCAGCAGCTCGCGAGATGCGGTTGCCAAGCTCGCCGACAGCGGTCTCGATTGACGACAGCTCTGCCGCGCTGATCACCCGCGGCACGCTAGCGACGACTCGCACCCAGTGGTGCAAAGGGGCGCAGGTACCCTCGGCACGGTGCTGAAACGGCTGGACCTTCGGGGTAAGAGCGGGGAACTCGCCGACCTTCTGCCGCGCCCAGATTCGGGTGCGGCGGTACCGGCAGAGGCGGTTCGCAAGCTGATCTCGCGGGTCCGAGAGGGCGGCGACGCGGCTGTCCGGGAACTGACGGCCAGCTTCGACGGCGTCGAGGTGGTCGACACGCTCGTGCCGGCGAGCGAGCTTGAGGCGGCTTGGGAGTCGCTGTCGTCTGCTTTACGCTCGGCCTTGGAGACCGCCCATCGGCGAATTCTGGAGTTCCACGTCGCAGAAGCAGCGACAGCCCACGTCCACAAAAGCGATGGTGTCACTGTCCGCTCGGTCAGACAGCCGGTGGACCGTGCCGGTGTGTACGTGCCAGGCGGTCTGGCTGCGTATCCCTCCACGGTGCTCATGACGGTGCTCGTGGCGCGGGCCGCGGGCGTGGACGACATCGTGCTGTGCTCCCCACCAGGTCCGGACGGCAACCTGGCGGCAGCGGTGATGGCCGCAGCACACCTCTGTGGCGTCACTGAGGTGCACCGTGTCGGTGGCGTGCAGGCTGTCGCGGCGCTGGCGTACGGCACTGAGACCATCCGTCCCGCCGATGTCGTGGCTGGGCCGGGCAATGCCTGGGTCGCCACCGCCAAGCAGCTTGTGGCCGGCGACGTCGGCATTGCGTCGGCATTCGCGGGGCCATCAGAGATTGTCGTGATCGCCGACGGGACGTGCCCGCCGGCCGCCGCAGCCACTGACGTCGTGCTGCAGGCCGAGCACGGTCCCGGCGGCCGGGCCTGGCTCGTGACGTGGGATGCCGCCTGCGCGGACGCTGTCTGCGCGGCAATCAGCCAGATTGTCGAGCTGTCGCCACGGCGCGATGAGACCCTCGCGACTCTGGATGCCGACGGGTTCGTGTGCCTCGTTGACGGCCCCGCCCAGGCTGCCGAAGTCGCCAACTTCATTGCACCTGAACATCTCCAGCTCATGTGCGACGGCGCCCACGAACTGCTGGGCGACATCCGTCACGCCGGTGCTGTGTTTGTCGGGCCGTGGGCGCCGGCGTCGGTCGGCGACTACGTGGCCGGGCCGTCGCACGTGCTGCCGACTGCTGGAACTGCCCGCTTTGCGGGGGCGCTCACCACCGACGACTTCATCAAGCGGATGCATGTGGTCGAGGTCTCCGAGGCTGGATTTGACCGACTGGCGCCAGCTGTGGCTGAGCTGGCGAAAGCCGAGGGGCTGTGGGCGCACGCGGCCTCGGTGTCGCGCCGCAAGGAGTGGATCGCGTCCGGGGTGCGGCCGTGAAACCGGCAGTGCGGGACGATCTGCGCTTGCTGGAGGGCTATCACTCGCCGCAGATCGAGGTGGAAGCGCGCCTCAATACCAATGAGGCCCCATTTCCGCCCCCTGCCGAGTTCACCGAGGCCCTCGCAGCCGAGCTGCGCAGCGTCGAATGGCATCGTTACCCCGACCGGACCGCCAGTGCGCTTCGGGCCGACCTCGCCAAGCTGCACGGCACCGAGCCCGAGCGCATCTTCGTCGCAAACGGTTCCAACGAGGTACTCCAGACCGTGTGCCTGACCTACGGCGGGGCCGGTCGAAGCGTCGCGACGTTCGAGCCCACGTATGCGATGTATGGCCAGATTGCACGCAGCACGCAGAGTTCAGTAGTTGATGGCGAACGCCACGCTGACGGCAGTGTCAGCGTCTACGAGATGGAACGAATCGTCGAGCGGTACCAGCCCTCGATCGTGTTCCTGTGCTCGCCCAACAATCCAACTGGCACACCCGAACGACTTGACGTGTTGGAGCGGGCGCTGGAGATTGCGCCCGGCCTCGTGGTGGTCGACGAGGCATACGGTCAATTCGCTGACTGGAGCGCCATCGACCTCTGCGATGACGCGGGTGGACCCGACAACCTCGTTGTCACTCGTACGTATTCCAAGACGTGGGCGATGGCAGGGGCGCGGCTGGGCTACGCGGTGATCCCTGTGGGAATGGCCGCCGAGTTCGAGAAGGTCGTCCTGCCGTACCACGTCGACACGTTCAAGCAGATCGCTGGCCGGGTGGCGCTGCGATTCACGGACCAGATGGAACACCGAGTAGCGGCGATCGTGTCCGAACGCGAGCGAATCTCCGCTGAATTGGCCCAGATGCGGATCGACGTCTGGCCTTCGCAGTCCAACTTCATCCTGTTCCGCACCAGCCCCGCCGGGCACAGCGGCGACGATGTCTGGCAAGCGCTCGTCGACCGCTCGGTGCTCGTGCGGAACTGCTCAGGGTGGCCACGCCTCGCCGACTGCTTGCGGGTCACGGTCGGCACGCCTGCCGAGAACGACCGCTTCCTGCAAGCCCTCGCAGAGGTGCTCGCATGAGCTCGGCCAGCCGGAGGGTGCGAATCGTCGGCGGAGGCCGCAGGCTGATGCGAATCGATGCTGAGGTGTCCCGATGACTGCAGAGGCAACGTTGCCCAGCCGCCGCGCTGCTCGTATGGCAAGCGTGCAACGGCACACCGCAGAGACCCAGATCGACCTTTCGATCGACATCGACGGCAACGGCCGCAACGAAATATCGACCGGCCTGCCGTTCTTCGACCACATGCTGGCCCAGCTCTCCAAACACGCGCGCTTCGACGTCGACCTGCGCACGGTGGGCGATCTCGAGATCGACGCCCACCACACCGTCGAGGACACGGGCATCGCGTTCGGCGAAGCCTTTCGCTCAGCGTGGGGGGACAAGGCAGGCGTGCGGCGCTTCGCATCCATCACGGTGCCGCTCGACGAGGCGGCCGTGGAGGTCATCTTGGACCTGTCGGGCCGCCCCTTCCTGCACTACGACGTCGACCCTCCAGGTGAGAAGATTCTCGGCGATCCGCCATTCGATCCCCAGCTGTGCGAAGAGTTCTGGCGCGGTCTGGTGATGGCGGCGGGCATCACGCTGCACATCGTGATGATCCGGGGTCGCAACACTCATCACATCATCGAAGCCAGCTTCAAGGGCGTGGCGCGGGCCTTCTACGACGCCGTGCGCATTGCCGACGACGTGCTGCCGTCGACCAAGGGCGTCTTGTGAGAGGCCTGCGGTGAGCGGTGCCGCTGCCGTGCGGCCGCTCGTGGCCGTCCTCGACTACGGCATCGGCAACCTGCGATCAGCGCAAAAGGGACTTGAGCGGGTGGGCGCCGATGCCCGTCTCACCTCTGATTCGGGGTTGATCCGTGACGCCGATGCAGTCGTGCTCCCCGGCGTCGGTCACTTCGGCACGTGCATGAGGCAGCTGCGCGCAACGGGCCTGGAGGCACCGGCTCTCGATGCGGTCGACAGCGGCCGCCCGTTCTTGGGCATCTGCGTCGGCATGCAGATGCTCTTTGAGGATTCGACCGAGGCCCCGGGAGTGCCTGGGCTTGCCGTGTTGCCCGGGTCGGTGCGCCTGTTGCCTGAGGGCGTCGTGCGGCCCCAGATGCAATGGAATCGCCTCGATGTGCGGCGGCCTGAGTGCGCGTTGCTGGTGGGGCTCACCGACGGCGCGTGGATGTATTTCGTCCACAGCTACGCCGCTCACACCGACGACGACCTCGTAGCCGCAACGTGCGACTACCCGACGCCGATCACGGCGGCCGTCGAGCGGGGCCAGCTGTGGGCGACCCAGTTCCATCCGGAGAAATCAGGCGATGCCGGCAAGCGTCTCGCCCAGAACTTCGTAGATGCCGTCGCCGCCTCGAGCGGTAATCGGTGAGCTGCTGTAGGTGAGGGCTGCGACGTGAGCTTCGAACTGTTCCCCGCGATTGACCTGCGCGAAGGCCGGAGCGTGCGGCTGCTGCAAGGCGACTACGAGCGCGAGGTGCGCTACGTCGGTGATCCGGTCGAGGTTGCCCACGAGTTTGCCGAGGCTGGGGCGCGCTGGATCCACATGGTGGACCTCGATGCTGCTCGTTCGGGCACAGGTGAGCCGCGCAATCGCGAGGTGATGCGCAAGGTCGTCGCGGCGGTGGGGGATGCGGGTGTACGCGTGCAGTGCGGCGGCGGCGTGCGCAACCGCCAGAGCGCCGAAGCGCTCTATGAGGTGGGCGTCACGCGGTGCGTCGTCGGCACGGCGGCGATCGAGAATCCGGATCTGGTCGCAGAGCTCGTGACGGCGGGCTACCGCGTTGCGGTCGGACTTGACGTGCGCGGCACGGAAGTGGCCACTCGCGGATGGGAGCACCGCAGCGGCGTGAGTCTGAGCGATGCGCTCCGGCGCTTGGCGAGCACCGGTGCCGAAGCCGTCGTCGTGACGCAGATTGCCCGAGACGGAATGGGCGGGGGCAGCGACCTGGCGGGCTTGCGCGACGTGCTGGACGCGCCGCAGCGGCCCGCGACGATGAACGTGATTGCCAGCGGCGGTGTCGGCTGCTTGGCCGACATCGCTGATCTGCGAGATCTTCGGTCCGCCGGTGGCAGCGCGCTCAGCGGGGCCATCGTCGGCAAGGCGCTGCACGACGGCGCAATCAGGCCTGTCTCCGCAATCGTCGTTGCGCGCGGCAGTGGCCCCCCAGCAGGAGCCGATTCGGCGTGAAGACCGTCCGAGTCATCCCATGCCTCGATGTCGACAACGGCCGCGTCGTGAAGGGCATCAATTTCGTGGGTCTGCGAGACGCCGGCGATCCCGTCGAGCTGGCGGCGCTGTACGACCGTCAGGGTGCGGACGAGATTGTGTTCTTGGACATCACCGCATCGGCACACGACCGCGACACCATCATCGAGCTCGCACGCCACACCGCCGAGGAGGTGTTCATCCCCTTCACGATCGGCGGCGGCATCCGTACGACCGATGATGCCCGGGCCTTGCTCCGCGCAGGCGCGGACAAGGTGTCGGTCAACTCGGCTGCGGTTGCCCGTCCCGACCTTGTGCGCGAGATCGCAGGTGAGTTCGGCAGCCAGTGCGCGGTGGTCGCGGTCGACGCGAAGTCGAACCCCATCGAGCCCGGACGGCCCCGAACATGGAACGTGTACGTCAAGGGCGGCCGCGAGGACACTGGTATCGATGCCATCGAATGGGTGCGCCAGGTTGTCGAGCTGGGCGCGGGCGAGATCCTGCTGACCTCGATGGATGCCGACGGCACCAGGGAGGGCTTCGACCTTGAGCTCACCCGAGCGGTCGCGGATGCCGTCAACGTTCCGGTCATAGCCAGCGGCGGCGTGGGCACGCTCGAGCACCTCGTGGAAGGGGCTGTCGAAGGGCGCGCTGACGCCGTGCTGGCCGCCTCGATCTTTCACTTCGGCGAGCACACCGTCGCCGATGCGAAGCGGGCGATGACGGCAGCCGGAGTCGCAGTCCGCCCGCCGCAGGACTGAGCTCGACTCCAGCGTTCGCCAGCGAGCTGCGAGATAGCTTCCGGGACATGAGCTTTCCCGGCACATACGCGCCCGACGTCCCTGATCGTGCAGCGGTCATCATGGCCCGCGACGGCACGATCCGGACTTTTCGCGAGTTGGAAGACCGCAGTGCGCAGTTTGCACAGCTCATGTGGGCCGCCGGCTTGCGCCCCGGTGATCACGTCGCGGTGTTCGCCGACAACAACATCGGCTACTTCGATGCCTTCTGGGGAACAGTGCGCAGTGGCCTGTACTTCACCACGGTGAATCGGTACCTGACAGCCGAAGAGGCGGCCTACATCGTGAACGACTGCGGGGCGCGGGTACTGGTGGCCTCGCCGGCCGTGGCCGAGGCTGCGACCGAGATGCTGCCGCTCATCGGCGATTGCGACATCCGGCTGATGTTCGACGCCCGCGCTGCGGGATTCGACTCGTTCGAACATGCAATAGCGGCCTATCCGACCGAGCCGCTGGCTGAACAACCACGCGGGTCAACCATGCTGTACAGCTCGGGCACCACGGGCCGTCCAAAGGGGATCAAGCGCCCGCTGGACGGCACCTCGATCACCGAGCCCGATCTCATCGGTGCGGGTCTGGTCGGCGGCATCTTCGGTATCGGCGCCGGCAGCGTCTATCTCTCCCCGGCGCCGCTGTATCACTCCGCACCGCTGTCGTTCACCACTGGTACCCAGTCGATGGGTGGCACCGCGGTGATCATGGATCGCTTCGACCCCGCCGATGCGCTCGCCTACATCGAGCGGTACCACGTCACGCACAGCCAGTGGGTGCCGACGATGTTCAGCCGGATGCTCAAGCAGCCCGCCGAGGTGCGGCAACGACACGATCTGTCCAGTCATCAGGTCGCTGTGCATGCAGCTGCGCCGTGCCCGGTCGAGGTGAAGCGGCAGATGATCGACTGGTGGGGACCGATCCTGCACGAGTACTACGCCGGCACCGAGCTCAACGGCTTCTGCTACGTCAATTCCGCTGACTGGCTCGACCATCCGGGGACAGTCGGCACGCCGCTCATCGGCGTCATCCATATCTGCGACGACGACGGCAACGAGATGCCTGTCGGCGAGTCGGGCGCGATCTACTTCGAACGCGACGTCCCAGCATTTGAGTACCACAACGATCCTGACAAGACCGCCGAATCGCGCCACGCAGATCACGAGCTGTGGTCGACACTGGGCGACATCGGCCGTGTCGATGACGAGGGCTACCTGTATCTGACCGACCGCAAGGCGTTCATGATCATCTCGGGCGGCGTGAACATCTATCCCCAAGAGATCGAGGACTGCCTGGTGCTGCACCCGAAGGTGGCAGACGTTGCGGTCTTTGGCGTGCCCAACGAGGATTTCGGCGAAGAGGTGAAGGCGGTGGTGCAGCCGGCCGAAGGAGTGATCGGCGACGACGCGCTCGCCACCGAACTCCTAGGTTATGCGCGCGAGTACATCGCTGCGTACAAGATGCCGCGCTCGGTCGATTTCCGCGATGAACTGCCGAGACTTCCCACAGGCAAGCTCTACAAGCGAATCCTGCGCGACGAGTACTGGAGCGACAAAGAGTCGCGCATCGTCTAGCCGCTAGAGGTCGGCGACAAACTCGCCGATCATCTCGGCGACAGCGCGGGCGTGGCCCATCAAGAAATGGTCGCCGCTCGCAATGGTCCGCATCTGTGCGTTGGTCCACGACGAGAAGATCTCGCTGGCCTCGGCAGGGGAGCGGAATTGGTCGTGCTCGGGCACGAGGAGAAGCTTCGGGCGAGCGTCCGCTGGGGCAGCCATGGAGGACTCCGCGACGATGCGAATGGGCGCCGCGATGCCCACCCAGGCCCCAAGTTCGTCATGGTCGGCCGCGAGAGACACGTCGCCGCCGAAGGACCATCCTGCTGAAACCACCGGCGCAACATCGTCAGCGTCGCCTTCGGAGGCGAGCGCCGCGGCCTCGGCAAATGCTGCGGCGGCGTCGAGCTGCTCGGCGCCTCCGCTGTCGTGTTCGCCGCCCGAGCTGCCAACACCTCGAAAGTTGTAGCGAAGCGCGGCAATCCCAGTGGCGGGCAACGCCCGAAACAGGTGGTCGATGAGCGGGTTGCACATGTCGCCGCCATAGAGCGGATGCGGATGCGACAGCACGACGACAGCACAGACGTCCCCTGCGGGCCACGAGACTTCGGCTTCCAGATCGGTGCCGTCGGATGCGGTGAGGCCGATCTGGCGGGTGTGGGGAGTCGCCGCATTCATCGGTGTGAACGGTACCGTGCCACTGGTGACTGCCCCCGAAACTGCTGACCCAGCGACTGCCGCTGACAAGACCGCCAAGACGCCTGCGCGGAAGAAGAAGGCTCCCGTAAAGCGAGCGACCGCAGCGGGCAAGAGCAACGGTGTTGCGGACGCGAGTGACGACGAGCGCCGTCCGATCAAGATGCTCCATGACCGGCTGCTGGTCCGGCTGCCCAATGACGGCTCGGAGCGTCGCAGCAGCGGCGGCATTCTCATTCCAGCGACTGCGCAGCAGAACAAGCGTCTTGTGTGGGCCGAAGTGGTCGGTGCCGGACCGAACGTGCGTAGTGCTCAAGAGGGCGACAGGGTCCTATTCAGCCCTGACGACCGTCACGAGGTCGAGGTGCACGGGGACGATTTCCTCATCTTGCGCGAGCGCGATGTCCACGCCATCGCGGCACCACGGATCGAGCCAGGCAGCACCGGCCTGTACCTGTAAGTCATGCCGGCTTCCGAGCACGCTGACGCTGCCCCCGGGATCGACGCGTTCTCGGCGACCGAGTTCCGCACGGCGGGTGGGATCTCGATCACACTCACCGCGGCAACCGTTGACGGCGATGCCGCAGTGGAAGAACTGGTCGACCGACTGGACCAGGCTCGGGGCGTCCTGCTTTCGTCGAGTTACGAGTACCCCGGCCGGTACACGCGGTGGGACATGGGTTTTACCGACCCGCCGCTGGCCGTCACCAGCCGAGGCCAAGATGTACGGGTCTCTGCCCTCAACGAGCGCGGGAAAGTGTTGCTTGAATCGGTGCACGATGCACTCGCGCAACTCGGTGAGACGGCAGGGATCGTCTCGCTGCGGCACGGCCCCGACGAGGTGTCCTGCACGATCGAGCGAGCTGAGCGACGCTTCGAAGAGGAGGAGCGAAGCCGCCAGCCATCGACCTTCACGGTCGTCCGAGCGCTGGTGGAGCTGTTCGCATGCGACGATCCCCACCTAGGCCTTTACGGCGCATTCGGATATGACCTGGCGTTCCAGTTCGAGCCGATCGAGCTGACGCTGCCGCGTCCGCAGGACCAACGCGACCTGGTTCTCTACTTGCCCGACGATCTGCTCGTCGTCGACCACCAAGGCGGGATCGCGCAGAGGCTTCACTACGACTTCGAATTCGCGGGGCGCAGTACCGGCGACCTGGCCGGTGGGGGAGATAGCGTCCCGTACGAGCCGGATCTCGACCTCGAAGCGAGGCGGGATCACGAGCCGGGCGGCTACGCGGCGGGAGTTCGCGCTGCCCGAGAGTATTTCGCCAGAGGTGATCTGTTTGAGGTCGTCGCGAGCCAGATGTTCTCCGAACGCAGCATCGAGCCGCCCTCAGAGCTGTTCCGCCGCCTCAAGGAGCAGAACCCCTCGCCGTACGGATTCCTGATCAACTTGGGTCGCTCGGCGCAAGCCGGCGAATGGCTCGTGGGTGCATCGCCTGAGATGTATGTGCGAGTCGAAGGCGACCGCGTCGAGACCTGCCCGATTTCGGGGACCATCGCCCGCGGACAGGACCCCATCGACGACGCCTCGCAGATCCTTGCACTGCTCAACTCGTCCAAGGACGAGTCCGAGCTGACCATGTGCACCGACGTGGACCGCAACGACAAGAGCCGCATCTGCGTACCTGGCTCGGTAAAGGTGATCGGCCGTCGCCAGATCGAGATGTACTCGCGCCTGATCCACACCGTCGATCACGTGGAAGGGCGCCTGCGACCCGGCTTCGACGCGCTCGATGCGTTCCTCTCCCACACCTGGGCAGTGACGGTGACGGGCGCACCGAAGACGGCCGCCATGATGTTCTTGGAACGCCACGAGCGCACCCCGCGGGCCTGGTATGGCGGCGCTGTCGGCAAGGTGGGCTTCGACGGCAGCCTGAACACGGGTCTCACCCTGCGCACCATCCGAGTGACCGAGGGGCACGCCGAGGTGCGTGTCGGTGCGACGCTGCTGTGGGACTCCAATCCTGACGATGAGGAGTCCGAGACCGAGCTGAAGGCGTCGGCATTCCTCGACGCGATCCGGCGTCCCCGGACACTGCCAGCCGCGATAGCTACAACGGCAACACCGAGCCAGCGGCGAGTACTGCTGGTCGATCATCTGGATTCGTTCGTGCACACGCTGGCGAACTACTTGCGCCAGACGGGCGCGAGCGTGGTGACGCGACGGGCGGGGTTCCCACCGGGCGAGGTCGCGGATTTCGACTTGGTGGTGCTGTCCCCGGGCCCTGGCCGGCCAGATGACTTCGACATCGGGCCGATGGTGGGCGCCACGCTGGATGCCGGTCTGCCGCTGTTCGGTGTGTGCCTGGGACTCCAGGGGATCGTCGAGTACTTCGGCGGCGAACTGGGCCAGCTCGCCAATCCGAAGCACGGCAAGCCCTCGGTTATCCGCGTTCTCGGCGGACGCCTGCTTGACGGTCTGCCCGCAGAATTCCGCGCAGGTCGGTACCACTCGCTGTTTGCTCGACGTGCCGAAGTACCCGACGAGCTGGAAGTCACCGCCGTGAGCCTCGATGACGACATCGTGATGGCGGTTGAACATCGGGAGCTGCCCGTGGCTGCGGTGCAGTTCCATCCCGAATCGATCATGTCGCTCGATGACGGTGTGGGTCTTGCGCTGATCCGCAACGCAGTCGATCGTCTTGTGCCCAGGTGGAGAAGCTGATGATCGCCGATTCTCTCGACCGTTCCGTCGCAGCGACGGTCCCACGAGACGTCGTCGTGGTGTCCGGACCTGAGGCTCAGGCATACCTGCACGGGCAGATCTCCGCCGATGTGGAGTCTCTCGGCGTCGGTGAGAGCGCTCTGTCATTCCTGCTGGAACCGCGGGGACGTGTCGAGGTGCTGTTTGGCCTGTGCCGCAGCGCTTTGGAGGCGTTCGTGCTCGACACCGAGCCAGGATTCGGTGAGCCCCTCGCAGCGTCGTTGGAGCGCTTCAAGCTGCGCACACGCGCAGACTTCACCTGGCACCAGTGGTCGATGCATGCGTTGCGCAGTGCTGCAGCAGTCAGGCCGTCGCCTGGCGACGTCGCTGCCAGCGATGATCCGCTGCCCCATCAGTCGGTCGGGCAACGGGTGGCGCGAGCGGCGCGTTGGCCCTTGGCGGCTGGAGTCGATGTGCTGATGCCTGATGAGGGCACTTTGCCCGATGCGCTCTCGCAAGCAGAGAGCATTTCCGCCGACGAATTCGACGCATTGCGCATCGCATATGGGCTGCCTGCCATGGGAGCAGGCGTTCTGATCGGCGACATTCCCAACGAGACGGGCATCGTCGAACGCGCTGCCTCGTTCACCAAGGGCTGCTACCGAGGTCAGGAACTGGTCGAACGCATCGACTCACGATCGGGCGGACGCCGGATTCTGCGTCGTGTCCGTTCTGCATCTCCGCTCGAAGCTGACGAACAGCTCTTGGACGCCGAGGGAACCTCAGTTGCCACAGTGCGCTGCACTGCCACCGTGGGAGACACCGTGGTGGGCTATGCGCTCGCACGACGAGATGCAGCGGATGAGGTGCACACCGCCAGTGGCAAACCCGTCCTGCTGGCGACCATATAGACCCGGTTTGCGGGCCGCCCACACGGGTACCCTCGCATCGCAACGACACGACGGCTTCACTCAGACGGCGTCACCAACCCAGGGAGCACCGAGATGGCAAAGACCGCACTGCTGGCCAAGCTGACGGCGAAGGAAGGCAAGCGCGACGAGCTGCTCGCAGTCATCGGCGACATTGGCATGAGCAACGCCGCAGGTGAGCCCGGCACCGAGGTCTACGCCGCGCACAAGGATCAGAACGACGCCGACGTCGTGTGGTTCTACGAGCTGTACAGCGACCAAGCTGCGCTTGTGGCCCATGGCGGCTCGGAGCAGATGAAGGTATTCGGGCGGGCGATGAAGGACCTCATGGCCGGTCGACCCGAGCTGACCTTCCTCGATCCCGCTGTCGCCAAGGGCCTCGAGTTCTGACGCCTGCGCCTGTCACAGGTGACAGTGCCGGCACGACGACCATCGCCTGACCCCAGTGACGTCGGCTACCTACCTCGACCGGATCATCGCCGAGCACCGAGCTGAGGCGTCGCGTGATGAGCGGCCGCTCGACGCGCTGCGTCGGACGGCTTCTGCGATGCCGCCGCCGCGACCGTTCCGGGCGGCTCTGGGGGCGCAAGGCCTGTCCGTGGTTGCGGAGATCAAGCGCCGTTCGCCGTCGAAAGGCCCTCTGTTCGCCGATCTTGATCCTGCGACGCTGGCCCGCTTGTACAGCGACGGTGGTGCCGCCTGCCTGTCGGTGCTGACCGACGGCCCGAACTTCGGCGGCTCGGCAGAAGATCTCGCCGCAGCGCGTTCGGCGACCGCGCTGCCAACGATTCGCAAGGACTTCACGGTCAGCGAACGAGACGTGCTCGATGCGCGCATCATGGGAGCCGACGCCGTGTTGTTGATCGCCGCGGCGCTCTCGGGAGATGAGATCATCCGCCTCATGGGACTGGCTCGTGAGCTTCTGCTCGACGTTCTGGTTGAGACACACGATGAGGCTGAGCTCGAGAGCGCGCTCGCAGCAGGCGCCGATCTCGTCGGCGTCAATCAGCGTGATCTGGTTACGTTCGAGGTGGACCATGAGCGGGCCGCCCGCATGGGCAAGCTGATGCCTGCGGAGGTGACGTCAGTGGCCGAATCAGGAGTGCGCGGGCCAGATGATGCGGCGATGCTTGCCGACGTCGGCTACGACGCTGTTCTTGTGGGGGAGAGCCTGGTTACCAGTGGCGATCCTGCGGCGGCGGTAGCCAGCCTGCGAACGGGTACACAGCAGGGTCAGAGCGACGAAAGGCGGTCGGCGTGTTCGTGAAGGTGTGCGGTGTCACGAACGAAGAGGACGCGCTCGTCGCAGTGGGGATGGGTGCCGACGCGATCGGGTTCAACTTCGTGCCCGGCTCGCCTCGGCAGATCTCGCCCCGTCTGGCTCGAGACATCGTGCGACGACTCCCAGGCGGAATCATCACAGTCGGTGTGTTCCGCAACGAGTTGCCCGAACGGGTCGTGCAGGTGATGGACGGCGCGGGCCTACGGATGGCGCAGCTGCACGGCAACGAAACGGCCGCGGACAGTCGCTGGGTCGCAGAGCGAGTTCCGGCGCTCATCAAGGTATTCGTCGCCGGCGACCCGAACGTTGAGCGCGTTCGTGACTACGGAGCCTCGGTCCTGCTCGTGGACGGTCCCGACCCAGGCAGCGGGCGCATCTTCGATTGGCGGCAACTGGAGGGCCGGGACCGTGGCATTCGGCTGCTGCTTGCAGGCGGCCTTCGACCCAGCAACGTGGCTCAAGCCATCGAGATCGTGCGCCCGTGGGGCGTCGACGTGGCGTCCGGCATTGAGTCGGAGCCGGGCCGCAAAGACGTTCTGGCGATGCGGGAGTTCATCTCGGTGGCCAACGAGGCCGGAGCGTTGTACGAGGACGCCGCCGACGAGAGCCTGGCGGCGGATGCACCGTACGACTGGCGGGACGATTGACGTGAATCGAGGCCAGGGACCGAGCGACATGAGGGTGGCGACATGACCGCAGTGATGGGCGAGCCAACACCGGATGGTCGCTTTGGCGACTTCGGAGGCCGCTTCGTGCCCGAGACGCTGGTTGCAGCGTGCGAAGAGCTTGAAGCGGCGTTTCGCCAGGCGTGGGCCGACCCAGGTTTCATTGAGGACTTCGAGACGACGCTGCGCGACTTCGGTGGGCGGCCCTCACCGATGACCGAGTGCCGGAACCTGTCCAGCCAGCTTGGCGTCCGCTTGCTGGCGAAGCGCGAAGATCTCAATCACACCGGCTCGCACAAGATCAACAACGTCATCGGGCAGGCGTTGTTGGCGCAGCGCATGGGCAAGACACGGCTCGTCGCCGAGACGGGTGCGGGCCAGCACGGGGTGGCGACGGCGACGGCTGCTGCGCTGCTTGGGATGGAATGCAAGGTGTACATGGGCGCGGTGGACGTCGGGCGTCAGGCGCTCAACGTGTTCCGGATGCAGCTGCTGGGCTCGGAGGTCGAGGCGGTCAACTCGGGCAGCAGAACCCTCAAGGACGCGGTCAATGAGGCGCTCCGGGACTGGGTCGCGACCGTCGAGCACACGCACTACTGCCTGGGCTCGGTGATGGGACCGCATCCGTATCCGTGGATGGTGCGTACGTTCCATCACGTCATCGGTGACGAAGCCGCTGCGCAGTGCCGGGAGCTGATCGGCGGCGACCCGGATGTCGTGGTGGCCTGCGTCGGCGGGGGGAGCAACGCCGCGGGCATTTTCTCGGGCTTCGCAGACGGCGATGCACGCCTTGTCGGTGTCGAGCCCGCCGGCGGCGCCGCTGTCGGACGGGGAGTGCCGGGTGTCGTCCACGGCATGGTGAGCTATCTGATGCAGGACGAAGTCGGCCAAGTGCTCGAGGCCGAGTCGATCTCAGCCGGACTGGACTACCCGGGTGTCGGTCCTGAGCACGCGTACCTTGCGGCCATCGGCCGGGCCGAGTACCCGAGCGTGACTGACGACGAGGTCGTCTCGGCCTTCACGCTGATGAGTCGCGCTGAGGGGATCATCCCGGCGCTGGAATGCGCTCACGCGCTGGCATGGATTGTGCGAGAGGCGCCCTCCATGGCTGGCCAGACCGTTCTCATGAACCTGTCGGGACGTGGTGACAAGGACGTGGATCAGATGATGGACCTCCTGCATCCCGGCGACGCGGGCGCCGTTGCGGACGGAGAGCGTCCGTGAGCGCGCCGGATACGGCAGGTGGGCCGTATGGCTCCATGGAATCGCATCTCCGGGCACGGCGTGACGGCGGCGCAAAGCTGCTCATTCCCTACGTCACCGGCGGCTATCCCGGCTGGATGCGTGCGGTCGAAGCGGCCGCTGCCGCGGGTGCTGACGCCATCGAGATCGGAATCCCGTTCTCCGATCCGGTCATCGACGGCCCCGTGATCCAGCGAGCCTCCACCGCAGCGCTGGACGCAGGGGTCACGCCGGCATCGGTGCTCGAGGAAGCGCGAGACCTCGACACTGGCGTTCCCCACGCCGTGATGACCTATTACAACCTGTGTCACCACCAGGGTCACGAGCGTTTCGCCGCAGCTTTGACGGAAGCGGCAGTGTCCGCCGCGATCTTGGCCGACCTTCCCTACGTGGAAGCCGGTGGCTGGCTCGAAGCCGCCGCCGAAGCTGGCATTGAGGCAATCTTGCTGGCGGCGCCGACCACCCCCGAGCACCGTCTAGCGGAGCTGTGCGCGGCCTCTAGCGGCTTCGTCTATGCCGTTGGCCTGCTGGGTGTCACCGGCGAACGGGCGGCGCTGGCCCGCACAGCCACAGAGATCGCCGGACGCTGCAAAGCAGTGACCGACCGTCCCGTGCTGACGGGTGTCGGCATCGGATCGCCGGAACAGGCGGTCGAAGCCTGCGAGGTGGCCGATGGCGTGGCCATCGGATCGGCGGTGGTGCGCACCCTGATGGCCGACGGCCCCGAGGCGGTCGGCGACCTGGTGGCGACCTACCGATCGGCGCTGGACCACGGTTGAACGGTGAATCCTGCCGAACCGAGTTCCCCCGGCCCGGCCCTTTCTGATCCGGCCCTTTCTGATCCAGCTCAGTTGGACCCCGATTGCGAGCTCTGCCAAGCCGCCCGCTATACCCACTGGTATCACGAGGGCGAGCTGTGCTGGGTGGCTGACTGTGAGGTATGCGCGACGCCGATGGTGGTCTGGAAGCGGCACGGAACCGATCCGCCCGCTGCGGAGTTGGAGGCAATGCTGGCTCGCTTGAACGAAGCCGGCGAGCAACGCTTTGGACCCAGCAGCGGAGTGATCGACCAGGTGATGCGCCAGATACCGGACCATTTCCACGCTCACTACCGGGACGCCGATTGGATGGCCCGCCGCTGGAATGAGACGCCGAGTCTCTACACCGGCGTCGGCACGCCCCGGGTGACCCGATGAGCAAGCCATTCACGCCTAATCGTGGTGAAGTGAAGCGCCGCAGGTGGCGGGTGCCAGCGCTGGCGCTCGCAGTCGCGATCGGGCTCGCGAGCTGTGGTGGAGGCGATGCGACCGAGGCCGATGTGGATCGGCTGGAGCTGGCGTTCGCCAGCGCAGATGTGGCGCTCGGGAACGAGGTCTTCGGTGACAGCTGCTCGGTGTGCCACGGCAGCGACGGCAGCGGTGGCGTGGGTGCGGCGCTCGGCGGCGTCAGCGAACGGCTCGCCGTTCGCGACCACCTGTCGGTGGTGTGGAACGGCCGCGGCTCGATGCCTCCGTTCGGCGGGCTTCTCACCGATGCCGAGATTGCCGCCGTCGTGGCCTACCAGCGGAGCACCTTCGGTACGCAGTGAACAGCGGGTACGCGGTTGGGGGCTCTTGTTGGCTGCGCTCACGGACCTCTCGGCCCCTCGGCGCGCACTGGCGGTAGCTTCGCCCCAGTGAGTGACGCAGCGAACGAGCCTGGCTTCCCGCATCCCGAGGAGTTGCTGCCGCACCGAGCGCCGTTCCTGCTCGTCGATGAGATCGTCGAACTCGAACCCGGCGAGCGCTGCGTGGGACTCTGGCACCTCAGCGGCGACGAGGCGTTCTTCACCGGTCACTTTCCCGGTAGGCCGACCCTGCCCGGGGTACTCATGGTCGAAGCCATTGCGCAGACGGCGGGTCTAGCAGCCGCCTCGGCCTCATCTCTGAAGGGCAAGCTCGCGCTGTTCGGTGGCATCGACAGGGCCCGCTTCCGCCGCCAGGTGATCCCGGGCGACACGCTGCGGCTCGAAGCCACGATCGATCGCCTGTCAACCAGGGGCGGCCGTGCAACGGGCACGGCGAACGTGAACGGTCAGGTGGTCTGCGAAGCCTCGATGATGTTCCTCTTCGCCGACGCCGGCGCCGACTGAGTCACTTCCGCCCCGACGCACTCTCGCCGTCGGTCGTGACTCAACGAGTCCCTGTCAGACGGCCTCGACATTGAGCAGATCTTCGAATTCCGCCGGGGTGACAACGGGCGGTTGTTGCTCCGGCCATTCGAGCAAGTCCTTATCGCCGCTCACGATGAAGTCGGAATTCGCAGATCGCGCCAAAGCGATGAGATAGTCGTCGCCGCTGTCTCGCGTCACGGCCGCTATTTGTGCTGGGTCGGGCATTCCGGCGGCTTTGTCATTGACCGCCAGCAGGTAGTTGCGGACCACAGCTCTCGGGAGCCTGCGCGCTATGTGGGGGCGACTGCACACGTCACTGATCTCACGGATGAGACTGGGACAGATCACCAGCTCGAATGTTTGTTCGTCTTGCCAGTCCGCCATGATTCGCGCCGGTGGTCCCGTGCCCATGAGCGCGGAAACGTGAACGTTTGTGTCAATGACGGCCCTCACTGTCAGAGGGAGGAACCCGACCGCCGGCTCCGACGCGACCGTTCCCGCGCATGCTCCTTGCGCACGGCCTTCGTTTCGGCGACTGCGAGTTCCATCGCCTGTGCTTCTGGCAGGGCATCGCTTGACGAGGCATTTCGCAGGATCGCGGAACGAACGTCATGGCGCAGTTGTTCCCAGGCTTCGTCTTGTTCGCGTCCGATAGCGGTAACGACTTGATCCCAGGACGCGCCTGCTGCCACGGCACGCTCGATCTCCGGGCCGAGGCAAGAAATCTCGGCTCGGTGAGACATCGAATCGCGAAGATCAGCCAGCGCTTGAGTGATCTCGTCATGTGCGTTTGCAGTCGCCACACCGCCATCGTAGACGTGCCACCACCCATCTCGAACTGAATTTTTCTCGATCCGGCCCGCCGTGACCGCCGCATGCGTCGCAGCCAAACGCGGACCGGCAACGCGCTTCGACCGTGCCTGGCATGCACATCCTGCTCGCGTCCCCCGCCACATGGTCCGGTATCCGTGCGGGGGTTGACGCATGTGTGGAAGGACAGCGGATCAACTGCCATGGCGGCAAGAGCGGTCTGCATGTGATCCCGATCGCCCGTCGCGTGTAGTTCGGGGACTCAGCGCCCGGTGCGTCCGGCTTCGACAGTGGCGGTCACGGTCTTGCGTCCGAGTCCGGACGCTTCCGCAAGCTGGCGCAACGAAGCGCCTGACTGGTGAGCCACCCGGATCATGTCGTCGCGTATCTCGGCTTCCTTGTGCGCCCGCTCGGCGCTGAGGTCCACCACCGCCAATCCTGCCGCGATCTCGCCGTCGAGCTCGCGGCGGTACTTGTTCATCGCATCCCGGGCGGCTGACACTTCGGCTTCGGTGCAACTCATTGTCGACCCCGCAGTCCCGTCGCCAGCTTGCCTCGAATCGACATCAGGCGAGCGCGAGTGAGGTGGCCCAACTTTGGTCGCTGGCCTCGAACTCGGAAACAAATCAGGCCTCTTGGCAGCGCCGCCAAACTCTCCGTCGAGGGCACGGCTGACGAACGCGTTGGTGTCGATGGGGCGTCCGGCGGGAAGCGGGCGCGTGTAGTGCCAGAAGCGCATCGCTTCGGCAACCCCGGGCTTCGGCAGCGACTGCTCCAAGACGCGTTCGGTGATCTGAGCTTGTCGGTCCTGTGGATCAGTCACAGTCGCACCACACCTGAAAGAGAACACTGCAGAGCTGTCGCTGAGCCAAAGTCTCAACCTCCGCGAACGAGACGGCACTGTCGCACTGGGCGAGGACTGAGTAGGGTCCCTTGCTTCCTTACACATCTTACAGTAAAATGTGTAAGTGCTGTTACTGAGCCAGCGACCTCTGACGGCTTCTGATGCCGACAATCGGCTCTTCGCCAATCGTAGCGATGAGCTGAAGCGGGTCTGCCGTGCTCTCGACTTGGGCCTCAACGTTTATGTGTGGGGCGCGAGGGGAACTGGCCGAACCTCGTTGCTCCACCAAGTGCAGCGACTGCGGCCGGACAGCAGGTACGTCCGGCTTGAGGGTTACAAGAATCTGACCGAGCGGCTTGACGAGGTCGAGCGGGTCTTAAGCGGCAAACGTCGGTTGCAGCGCCAACAGCGGGTCAGTCGACCCTCGCTACTGGATCCTTTCGCATCTACGCGTGACTACGAACTTCGAACTGTCACCGTCGCTGAGGATCCCGTGCGACGCCTGCGCACGGTGGCAGGAGTGGACTCGGGTGGGCCTCGCCCGGTGGTCTTGGTGGATGATCTCAGCCGAAGCGACCTCCACGAGATGTTTGGGCGGCTTCGCGACAACATGTGGGAGCTGCCGATTCAGTGGGTTGTTACCGGGGAGACCGCACATCTGAGTCCTCCCGCCGACACCTTCTTTGATCTGAGTGTTGAACTGCCGCCGCTCGACCAGGTCGGTCTCGCTGAACTCCTCCAGCGAAGGGCCGCGAGCGGGACTCCCCAAGAGCAGAGCCTGCTCCTGACGTCTGCGACACCCGCACTCGAAACGATTGCACCATGTACGCCGCGCCGAGCGCTAGCTGTCCTGCGAGATGTGTACTTGTCTGATGATGCGACGGAGTTAACGGACGAGCTTCTGAGGGTGCAGACGGCACGCGCACACCTGAAGCCGACGGCCAACAAGGTGCTGGAAGCGCTCATGGCACATGGGCCCGCGCACGCTGGTGACGAGCGATTGCTCGCTGAAGTCGGCGTAACCCGAAGCCGGATCGTGCAGGTGCTCGCGGTATTGGAGGCAGAAGGGCTCGTCAGCGCAGAGCGCGTCGGGCGTCGCAAGCTCTATGCACCGCGAAGCGCGTCATTGGGACGAGGCCACGCTGGGGCTGCGGCGTCATGAGCATCGCCAGCGATCACCACCCGAGGCTCTGCACATGCATGTGGTGCATGGCACAAGGTCGCACTGCAGTGGCAGCGCTGTCGGACGAGTCTTCGCATGCTGCAGGCCTCGGTTTCTACCTGGACGATGGCTCGCTCAAGTTCTCGGCCTCCGTACTTGTGGCGCCCGATGCCGAACATCACGATGTCGCTGACTGGCTCGTTGGCCTCGCAGCGGAGCTTCGTAGGAGCTCGCAGAGCGCCAATCCGGGCCAGGGCTGAGACTGCATTCGGGCGAGGGAGCTACAGGGGTCGCTTATGAGAGTGGCGAGTATGTGGTCGCAGTCGGGGACCAGACACACGATGAGACCTTCAATCTCGATACATCCGCGCAAATCGCTTTCGCCCACCTCACCGAAGTCGCAGCCATGCCACTCGCCAACGCTTCGGGGAGGGCTGTCGGCGTCCTGTCCGTCTCGCACAGTACCGAGAAAACGATCTTGAACACTCCGGAGGGGTATGAGACTTACGCCCGCGCTGCTGCGGCGGCGACCCGAGTAGTGGTTGATCTGTTAGGGGCTTATATCGGGTGTTAGCCGTTCCACCGGGTGGGGGTGCTGTTTATGTTCGGGTGGTGTCGTATGTGACGGTGCGTGTGCCGGTGCGGTTGAGCGGTCGGAGGGATCGGCTGAGCATCTGGTTGTTGCTGGGTGAGCAGCGTCAGGCGTTCAATCGCGGTGTGGGTTTGTGTCTCGAAGCGGTCGAGTCAGGCAACCGGGTGCCGTCGAAGTTCGATCTTCACAAACTGTTGACAGCGGACCGTGCGAGCGGCCGTATGCCAGGCGAGGTGCCGGTTGCGTTGCAGCGTCCGGGGATCGAAGCGGGCCGCGACGCTGTCCTCAAATGGGACAAGGCCCGTGGCCGTCTGGAGCGCGGTGTGGTGTTCTGGGCTGTACGGCTCGCGGCAGCAGAGCTCGACGCTGCAGGTGAGCACCGGTCAGCTTCGGCGGTGCGCGGGGCGGTGAACTCGAAAGGGAAGCTGCGCAAGACCGCAGCCGGCGAGGTCCGTTATTGCGAGACGAGGCTGGCCAAAGCCCGCCAGCGACAAGACCGGCACAACAAGCAGGGCACCGGTCGCCTGTTCCGGTCCCGCAAACGGTTCGAAAGCGAACCCGCGAACGCGGCTGCGTTGGTGTACCGCGGAGGAGTGATCCTCGGCGCAGACGGGTCGGTGCGGCTGCCGGGCGGCAAACGGCTGCGGCTCGCTGACCCCGGGTGGCGTCCGCCTGAGGGCCACGAATGGACCGGCGCGATACAGATCGTGGACACCACCCGCAAAGTCACTGTCCGCACCCGCCCGCAGCATCGCAAATATGTGATGCATGTGCAGCTGCGCCGCACCGATCCCGAACCGGTGCAAGCCCCCCAGTCACGTGATGAGGTGATCGGCGCTGATGCCGGGGTGGTGGAGCATATGGCGCTGTCGGACGGTCGGATGCTGAACATGGCCGACGAAACCGATCTCAACACACAGATCCGGGAACTGCAACAGCAACGCTCGCGTTGCGATCACGGGTCGCGTCGCTGGCGGACGCTGTCGCGGCAGCTGCGCGGCCTGCACGCCAAGCGCACGAACCGGCGCGACAACAGCGCCGGCCAGATCGCTGCTGAGATCGTGTCCACGCCGGGTGTGTCCGTGGTCGGGGTCGAGAGAACCAACACCGTCGGGATGCTCGCCTCAGCAGCAGGCACCAAAGAACACCCCGGCAAAGGAGTGGCCGCTAAACGCGGCCTGAACCGGGCACTGTCGGACGCCCGCTTCGGCGGGATCCGCACCACCCTCGAACGCGCCGGCGTCAAACGCGGAATCCTTGTGATACGCGTCCCTGCCGCGGGCACGTCGATGTTCTGCCACCGATGCGGTGCGCTAGTAGCCAGAGAAAGCCAATCCAGCTACTGGTGCAAAGACTGCGGGATCGTCGGCAACGCCGACACTCTCGCAGCCCGCAACGTGAAAGAACTCTCCTGGCAAGCCCTCACAGCCAACCAGGACACCAAACCGGCGGCGCGGGACTTCGCCGTCGAAAGAGGACCGGGCCGGAGGGAAACCAGCCCAACCGCACCAGCGGCTACCGAGATCCTCACAAACAAACGGCTAACACCCGATATAAGCCCCCAGTGAAGTATTGCGAGCTTGGTATGACCCGCCTAGCAGCGACCTTCCTCACGCTGACCGGCGGGCCCGGCGCCACGCAGCTGTACTGCTCACGGAGACGCTGATCAAGAGCGGATCGATCCCGGCCGGCGACATGGACACCGTTGTCGGCCCGCCTGTGCGACGCCCTGACGGTTTCGTCGCTCGGCAGCAAGCACCGCTGCGTTCACGCACAACGATCGAACAGGCGCAGCAGGTGTGGGCAGCGGCTGTGCCGGCGGTCGGTTCTGAGGTGGAGCGATGGATAAAAGAAACACGTCGCGCCATGCCGATAGGCGCCGCTGAGATGCCGTGGGCGCTGCGAATGATCCTCCCGCAGCAGCTACGGGACATGAACGAGTCGCTGCCACGGGCATAAGAATTTCCTGACACCGCCGACTGCGTCGCTGTGTGGGCACATCAAGACTCCGAAGGCGTCGTCCGATGCGTCAGCCTGGATTCGCTGCAGGTCACCGAAACCGCCGTCGCTGCCACCGAACCACGCTGGCGTCGGAACATCGGCAAACACGCCGACAGCGCCATCTTCGTCTCCCCCGCCGGCACTTCTATGATCCCGACAGACACCGAAACGGTGTACCTCGTCGAAGGCCCAGTCGACGCCGTAGCCGTCAGCTCACATCACCAAACACCCGCGGTCGCCTGCGGCGGCACCGGCCGGCCCGCCGATGTCGCAGCGATCATCGCCGGCCTACGCCCCCACGCCGACATCATCTGCATCGCAGACGGCGACACCCCAGGACGCAAAGCCATGCGACAAGCAGCACAACGCGTGCCGCAAGTCATCGAAGTGATCGAGATGCCGGAGGGCTTCGACCCTGGCGAGTACTACGCAATCAGATCGACTGCGACTGACTCAACTGCTCAGCGGCAGAGCCAGTCACCGGCGAACGCGACCATCGTCGACAACGCCAACCCGAAAGCAACCCATGGGGATGCGTTGCACAGCGTGACATGAGCACAGCGGAAGGCAGCCCGTAGATGCCTATTCCCATGCAGGTCGCCGAACGAAGTCGGACCCCCAGTCAGATGCTTCCGCCCATCTACCACAGCAACAAGATGGTCAGCAAGATCATCTACTTCATGGTGTCGGACAGGACACAGAACGTCGTCGGGTGGCGAGCACGTAGCCACCGACCAGAGTCTCGACTCTGACTCATGGGGACTCCTCCGTCTGCCTCTGCGAATACAACCCGTGTCCGCACAACGGCAGGCAAATACTGGCGCTGAGACACGCCTGTATTGCTCCGTGCTTGCAGGCAGCCCTGTGCTTCTCGGGTCCGATAGCGAATCGGTTTTGTGGCGAAGAACAGTTGTCAAGTAGCCATTGGACATCTGATGTCAGCGACCGCTATCACTTGCAGGACTATGACAGGGAAGAGAACTAGAAGTATCCCCGTCGCATTTCGCATGATCGACACTGTCAGCGGTACGTGTCCCCACGGGTTGAATCTCTGAAGGCGTGAATCCGCCTGCTCTTCCACCTCGGATTCTTCGGAGACTTCGACGTGCATTGCAGCCAAGCGCCATAAAGCGAGCAACCCCCAACGACCGACGAAGAGGAAGAGACAGGTGAAGGCGAGCAACGGGAACGGACCCATCCCCTTCGACAGCGCAGGCCAACACTCGGTCGGGGTATCACCGAGTGCGCTTGCTGACAATCCCGCGCCGACCAAACCCGCTCCGGTCAAAGTAGCCAGCACGGTCCCATGAATACCAAGATGTCGGATGGGACGCTCTCCCACGAGACCACGAGTTTTCTTGTTGTCAAGGAGCGCTCCGATATACAGACCGGCTCCAACTACGACGTAGAGAGCAAGAAATGTCAGAGATGATTCCATGGTTGCGCATCTTTCAAATCTCATCGAATATCTCGGGCGGCTTCTTTCGTACCTGAAGCTGTTCGAGATCGAAACTTGCGCTCGATACTGACATGCAACAATGATCGGCTGCCGGCAATGGCCTTCGGGCGTACCTGCCTTGCGTCGCCTCTCTTTTCCGGTTACCCTTCCGTCTCATATCGTTTTGGATTCCTTCGCGGTCTCCTTGCAGCTATATCGCCTTTTGATAGTCGAGATAGCCAGGAGGCTTTCGATGACCCAGTCCGAACTTCTAGCCGCAACGGACAACATGTCCGCTGCTGACGACGACGGGAACACCCCGCCGCCGCAACGCAGACGCCTGCTAGGGCGGCTGCGACGCCGAGACCGCAAAGGCCAAGGCGAAAACCAGCTCATCTACATCATCGCCGCCATCGCCGTCACCGTCATCCTCGGCGGCGGCGCATTCTTCCTGGTGCGGGCGCTCACGAGCTCATCGGAAGCTCGCGTGCTTCAGCAAAACATCGATGACATCTCCGAGCTAGCAGAGGACTACTGGCAGCGGTACTCGGGCGACATCGACGGGCGACGCAAGATTGCTCTACCGGCGTTCTGCCAGTACGCCAACGCGAACCTCGGCGAAGAAGGCATCAACCTGCGCACCCTGCAAGCTGTCACCGGTGCGGTAGTCACCGGACTGTTGGAGCTCGACGCGGACGCGGACGTGACCGGTGCTGAAAGCTTCCACTTGGTCAGCAATGGCACAACAGCGCTGATGGCACATCGCGGCGGAACGACGTCGGCGGCGTCATGCCCTGACGACAGCGGCGACCTTGTGAATGAAGGCGCGAACATTCTCATCAGCGATACCGGACTGACCGGCGTGACCGGCGTGACATCAACCGACTGGAGCGGAACCGGAACGCACACCTTGGGACTCGTAGCGCAGCACACCAACTCGCTCGAAGCAGCAGGGCTGCTGTCGTCGCGGACCGTGTGGATTGCCCAGTACGGGCAGACAGCAGCTAATCAAGGCTGGGGGTTGGAGACCACAGATACCGGTCTACCGATCGGCACCGATGGCAAGCTGAGCACCGCAGCCACTGTTACGGTGGACTCGCACGCTGCCAAGGCAGAGTTCTTGGTGATTGGCGGTCAGGCACCTGATGGCACGTCGTTCTGTCTGATCAAAGTGTTCGACGCTGCCGACCCGGGCGACATCGGCGACTACCGCGTGTCACGCGCGCCGCAGGACAACCTCGGGTTCGCCAGCTGCCTCAAGGGCACCAACGCGACCGGCGTGGACGCTCCGCGTCGTGGCGGCGAATGGCCTGAGCCTCGCTAAGCGAGCGTTCTGCCTGCCGGTCCGCAATGGCCGGTGAGTGGTTTCGTGTCGGCCCGCCCGGATGTGTCCGGGTGGGCCGTTTCGCGTGTGGGAAGGGATTGCGAACGTGGTGTGGGGATGACTGACCGGGTCTGGTTCCGTGTTCTGCTGTTGGGGGTTTTCCCGTTCGCGGTCGGGTATCTGACGGGGTCTCTGGCGCTCAGCTGTGTCGCTGTCGCCGCGATCTACCTCGGCTTGAAACTGTTCGTGGCGCAGGTGCTCAAGGGCGACGACGGATGAAGTCGAAGCGGGAGGGCGGTTTCGTGTTGCCGTGTCGGGCGATGCGCGGCTTTTGGGTGTGTCGTCGTGCGGTCGCATCCGGGACGGCGGCACCGGATCAGATGTGTTGAGCTCCGCGAGTTTGCGGGCGACGGTTTACTGTATGACAGTGCGGGCCGTTTCTCGTGGGTAGGTTGCTGGCATGAATAGCGAGATGATCTTGGACAGGGTGCAGGCGCAAAGCGCTCACAGTGAGCGTGTGCGGGAAGCGACACTGGCGATCACCGGCGTGCTGTTCGGGCAGCGCAACCCGGCACGACAGTTAGAGCGGGTGACGAGGTTACGCGACCAGCTAAACAGCGAGGGCTCTGACGCGGTCTCAGCGGAGGCACTGTCCGCTGCGTTGCGCAGCATCGCTGACAGTATCGACGACGACGCCATCGACACTGACGGTGATGCTGTCCGGTTGGATGTTCACGAGCGCAGCTGATCACAGCCCGGGACAGCTCCCAGTGGGCATCTGCCCGTCGTAGCTCCCGCAGGCTTCTTACGTTCATCGTGTGTCGAACTTCGCCAACCGGACACTGTTCCATTGCGACAACCTGCAGGTGCTGCGCGGCATGAACTCAGGCTGCGTGGACCTGATCGCTACCGACCCGCCATTCAACAAAGGCCGCGACTTCCACGCCACACCCGACTCGCTCGCAGCGGGAGCAAAATTCCAAGACCGCTGGTCGTGGGCAGACGACGTCGAAGGCGAATGGGTCGACCAGATCACCGATGACCATCCGGCGCTGATGGAAGCGATCGGCGCAGCGCGGCACACATGGGGCGATGACATGGGCGCGTTCCTGTGCTTCATGGCGGTGCGAATCGTCGAGATGCATCGCGTCCTCGCCGACACTGGGTCCCTGTACCTGCACTGCGACCCCACCGCATCGCACTACCTCAAACTCATGCTCGACGCTGTGTTCGGGCACAAGCAGTTCCGCAATGAGATCGTCTGGTGTTACGCGGGGGTGGGCAGCCCGCGAACGACTTTCCTCGCAAGCACGACATCATCCTGCGCTACGCCAAAGGCAAGGCGTGGACGTTCAACAAGGACGCCGTGCGAGTGTCCTATGACTCTGACTACAAGGCGACCGTGTTCAGTGGGGCCAATACGCGCGCTCCTGGCAAAACCTACGGTCCCAATCCTGATGGCAAAGTGGTTGAGGACTGGTGGCGGGGCATTCCGCGACCGTATGGTGATGAGCGGCTGGGCTACCCGACACAGAAGCCATTGCCGCTCTATGAGCGCATCATCAAGGCATCGAGCAACGAAGGCGATCTGGTGTTCGACCCGTTCGCCGGTTGCGCGACAACGCCGGTTGCTGCGGAGCGTCTGGGGCGCCGATGGGCCGGCTGCGACATCTGGGCAGATGCTCATGATCTGGTGCTGTCACGGCTCGAGTCCGAAGGTCTCGCAGCGCCGGATGCTGCATCAAAGTCCGAGCAGGATCGGCTGTTCACGTTCGGTGATGTGACCTACACGACTGAGCCTCCGGTGCGCACCGACGAGGAGCAGCTAGCTGCACCGTTCCTGCAGGTAACTGAGCGTTTCGCCGAACCGGGACGCCGTATGAGCCGCGAGGAGATGGTCGACTATCTGATCGCTCAGCACGGCCAGAAATGCCAGGGCTGCGACCGGGTGTTTGACGACCGCCGCTATCTGGAGCTCGATCACAACACGCCGCGCGCTGATGGCGGCATAAACCACATCACGAACCGTGTGTTGCTGTGCGGTCCGTGCAACCGCATCAAAGCGCACACTCTCACGCTGTCAGGGTTGCGCAAACGCAACCGTCGAGACGGCCACATGGCCGATCAGAGGCCGCAGCTCCTAACGGCATGAGGCCTGCTTTTTCGGAAACCCTCGGGTTCGGCGCATGACCCTCAGACAGCCTGTTCAGCACTACACAAGTGGGCCGATTCGCGTTAGGAGGAAAGGATGAGTGCACGAGATGCGCTCAAGGCTGTTGCGGTGCTCGTTGTCGTCTTGGTGTTGTTGGCGTTGTGGACGATCGGGGTGCTGCCCTGGTTCTTCGAATGGCTGGGCGGATTGCTGAGCGGGTGGCTCGGCGGACTGATGGAGCAGCTGGTGGACGGAGCGGCATCTGCTCGGTGAGTGTTCGGGTGTGCCGCCGGGTGGGCTGTCTGCGCCGTGTTGTGTCGCATACTGGTCGCGGGCAGGGATGTTGAAGCCTCATTGAGCGTGGTGGCCGAACTGCGCGATACCCTCAACCAGCCCATGCCGGTCAGGTGTGGGTTGGTTTCGGCATGCAGCGGCGGAGCTTCAGTGTGACACCCCGCTGCGACACTTGACGCATGACAACAACGCACACCAAGACAGATCCGCCGACGACGATGACTGCCGGGAAGCGCAACGGGCGCCACGCCATGACACTGCATGTCCGGGGCGACGCCGCAGAGTTCGACGACCTGCGGAGCCTCGTGGAATCAGTGGCCGCATGGGGCACTGCGTACGACGTGGCGCTGTCGACACTCGGCGACGCGCTCAAGCGCGCATGCGACGCGTGGGACGCCGACGAGGACACGGTGCTCATCGCAAACGACCTCGACGGCGATCCGCTGCTGTATGTGACGAGCAGCCCGCTCGGCTCACCGGGGCGGGCCGTACGCGAGCCCCGTTTCGGTGTGACACCCCGCTGCGACACTTGATGCATGCGGTCGCACGAAGCAATCGGGTACGCCGCCGGCTACAAGGCCGCGCTGAGCATCGTGGAGGAGTGCAGCCCGTCCGAGTTCTTGGCGGATCACCGCCTCACCGCTGAGGTTGCGTCAGCACTGGACGAAGTGCTCGATGACCTTGTGGGCAAGCTCGAAGACGCGCAGCCGCCGTGCGGGCCGCGTTCGCTGCTCGCTGCGGACATGCCGCTCGCCGCCGGTTAGGTGTGACGCTTCGTTGCGATACTTGGTGCATGGCAATGACCTTGGTGGGCGCCAACGACGGTGCGGATTTCCGCCAGTGAGGCAAACGGAGCCTGTACCGATGGCGGGCAGAGTCGTGAGGCCCGATCCGCCATCGACATTCCCAGCGAGTTCCGGCAAGGTCATGCCCGGCATGCACGGCGCCGCGGTGCAGATCGTCTCCCACGGTGAGGCGGCATCCGTTTAGAGTCGGTGACCGTTGCCTCGTTCCTATGTTCCATTCATCCCCACTTGGGGCTGGGCGGGTCGGAACGCATTGTCTGGTGTGACGTGGTTGCGTTCCGGCCCGCGGCTTTTTCGGATGGCCGATTGGGAGAATGCCGACACGACGCGCGCTCGGGCCATGTCCGTGGTGCCGATATGGCGTGTTGCTGCGTTGAGCTGCGCCGTAACTATGAGACGGGTGCGCAATCGGCGGCGGGGTCTGCGAGAGCAACCTGCTCCGTCGGTCTGCAGCGAATGCTGGGCGGTTGTCCCCGCGATCAGAAGCCGGAACGCACTGGCACTCAGGCGGCTGAGTTAATGAAGGGCCGCGTTCGCAGTCGCTGGTCACACTGCGGATATGAACATCATTAGACGCCGCAAGTCACACCGCACATTCGTCAAGGAATCGGGCCCGCCGCAGCGCATACGGGCGGCAGCGAGGGTGTGCGCCTGGCTTGGCATTCTGTTGCTCGTGACGCTTATCGCCACCGCGGTCCTTGGCGGTGGTGCCTACACCGACACAGTGGGCGAACTGAGGAACCTCAACATCGCAGTCGCTTTGGTTGCAGCAATCATGCTCCTCATGGGAACAGCAGTGCTGCGAGCCCTCGCTGATCTCTATGAGATCGCCGACAAGAGCGTTACGATACGGGTGCCGATGGCGGTCCTCGAAGCGATGAACCCGACGCCGCGGACGACTAGTTCGTGAAGGGATGGATCAATAGCGAGCCGAACCCGTGAACTGTCAGCACAACGGTCGCTAGGGCGACAATAGCCCAGTGCGGGGAGCCATCCGACATTGCTCAGGACTCCGGCGGACCTTGGGGCGTTGGGGGGACTGATGCAGGCCGTCCATTGACCCAAAGCCATTCGAGGACGGCCTCGATGGCTGCCGGCCCGAGATGGCCTGACCGATCCTGAGTTGACGGGCTCGCTATGTTCTGGTCATGTGCATTGAACACGCGAGGGCACGCAGATTCTCAGCCACCAGCGTCGGGCTGATTGCCGCTCACGCAGATGCTGTTGCGCGGCGGGTGGCGAAGGGCGCTTCGCTGGACGAGTTCGACCGCAAAGCGCTCGCCGGCATGTCGGATCTTCTGCGCACGGTGGAAAAGGCACGGGCAGATCCCTTGACGGGTGTGCGCGCGACCCCAGAGGCCATGTTGTTGATCGATGTGGCTGGTCGGCTTCCGTTGGGCGGAAACGACTCGCTAGATGGCTTCAGAGCCCGCTCGAGCGAGCTTGTGTCTGTCGTCGACAAGCACGACGCAATGGCCGCTCAGAGCTTTGTCTCGTTCGCATCCGCCCTGTGCAGAGAAGCCGGCAGCAACGGATGCAGTTTGCGGTCGTGAAGCGTCGACGCGTGACGGCTGCCGGCCCGAGCACGATAATTGCGGACACAGAAGCCCGCCGGCTGGGAGCAGAGATACGACGCCATGAACAGCAAGGCATCCCGATCCCCGCCGCCGCCAGAGACGAGCTGGAAGCGATCTTTGGCGAGATATCGGCCGACTGTCAGTAGCCCATTGAGCCGGTTCGTTTCGTGAGCGACTTCGAACGGCAACCGATCCGCAGTGTCAACGGTGGGTGTATTTGGTGCGGTGACATGTCGCGGATACGTGTGGATGCGGACGGTTTGACTGTGTGCGTCGATGAGTACGAGTGCGGCGGACGCATGGATGAGCAGGGCATCACCGACAGCGCACTGGCCGATGAGCAATACGGCAAACGACCGCTCGTGTCCGATGAGCGATGGGCGCGCGACACGACCGTCCGGTTGAGTGTCACAACCGGCGTCGTGCGGCCGCTCATGTCTGATGAGCGATGGGCGCGCGACAGCTCCGGGTTGTGCGGACGGCGATGCGACGCAGCCCATTACGGCTCCGGGCACGGCGACTACACGCTGTGCGTCCAAGAGATCGGCCACTCCGGTCCGCATCGATGCGGACGCAACGACCACGAAATAGGCAGCCACAGTGGCTGACGGGGCTGTGTTCTGAGCAGACGGAAGCGATGAGCTAGTGCTCGTCGCGGGCATGTCGTCTTTGATGGTGTCCGAAGGTGGCGGTGGGCTACTGGTCGGTACCTGAGAGCCGCATCGGTTGTTGATGCTCAACTGCAGGGGGACAGATGGACGCCGTTACTGATGAGCAGATGGATGCGTTGCGTGAGGTCCTCCCGAGATCTCTTCGTGGGCTGGCGGCGGCTGTGTTAGTGCCGGCGTTAGCTGCTGATGCGGTGAGAGCTGAGCGGGAACGTGGCGGATGGATAGATCCGCATGACCGTTCGCCGCATCCTGCGCTCCTAACGCTCGAAGAGATCAGCGATGAACTCCCGCTCGACGAGATCGGTGGGCGCTGCGGGCTTGGAACTCCGCTGAGCAAACGTCACAGCGGCCGGCTCATCGGGAAGCTGGAACGTCGAGGTTGGCAACGGCATGGCACCTACGTCGACGGGTTGCCGACCTATGAGTGGGCACCGCCGGCACGCTCCGATGCGCCAGCCGTCTCTGCCGGCTGAGCGTCTGAGAACTGCCTCAGCGGAGCCGGCGGCGCAACAAGCCGCGACGGGTGCGTGTGGCGTCGCGTCTCAGGCTGGGGAGCCCGAATCGCCGCTGTCGGGATGGGCAAGATCCGCGCTTCGGTTCACCATGCCCGCTGAGCGTCTCGGCGGTCATGCTGTGAGCCGGATCGTCGCCAGGCTGATGGCCCGCGTCAGCGACGCCATCGAAGGCATGCCGCTGCGAACCCGGCGATCGGCGACGAAGCCGCTGGCCACATCACAGCACTGGGATCGCGGTTGTGCCGTCACGCGTTTCCGCAGGTCAGCGCCTATCGGCGCAGCCTCTTAGGGTCTTGTGCTCGTGAGGAGCGTTGAGCGTCGATGAACCCGGTTGCGGTTATCGCAGTCCTTTGTTGACGAGTCGTGAGTTGTGCGGTGGCTGGGCCGCGGCGACCGACGCGCCGACCAGAAAGACGACGACGGCGAGCCCGACCGATGTTGCTGTGTCGGGCGGTTGAAGTGTCAACGCCCAGATGCTTGGCTCTCCGGTTTGGACGCGGCCGAACAGCACCACGGCCATGCCCGCTATGAGCGGTCCGATGCTCATGGCTCGCGTTCCGCCGATCGCGCGGGAGACACATGCCAGTCCGAGGTAGATCAGCGAGTTGCGCGCCCAGCTCAAGTGCGCGAACGAATCCATCTGCCAGCTGCCGATCAGGCCGCTGCACAGCCCCACTGTGGCCAGAGCGACCAGCAGTCCGACATCGAACAGGTGGAATCTGACCAACGGGCACGCGATCCGGTCTCCCTCGTCGGTGTCGAGAACGACCTGCACCATGGCGACCATGATGATGGGCGCCAGTACCGCTATCGGGGTGTCGACGAGATCGCCGAGCAACAAATCAGGGAGCGGCACCAGTGTTTGAGACGCGAGCCATGGATGCAGTGCTTGCAGCGCGAAGATCGCCAGCATCAATCTCGGTCGGCGGGCACGCAGCCACAGTTTCATCCCCAGCACACGAATCTTCAATCTGCCAAGCGGGCCAAGTTCTCGGTGTCGACTGAGTGACAGCCGAGAATCGCTTGAACGCTCGTTTCGATGAATCTTGATGCACGGTCAGGTTCGGCGAGGACGTAGTCGACGGCTTGGCGCTGCTTGACGGTGAGTGCCAGCAATTGGCTCTTGTCGCCCGCGACCAAGCTCCACACGACAGCTCGGGCCAGCGGTACGAGATCCTCTGTTGATCTGCGCTCATCGTGTGGGGGGGTGTGGCGAGATCTGCAGACCGGCCGCGGAATTACCGCATTCGTAAGTTGTGCGCGCAGCGCCCCCGGCACCTCGAGGACCCTTGGATGAAGCTGCAGCGTCCACGCATGATCTTGGCTTCGTTCGGGCACGGTAGTGCGGTCGATGCGTTTGTCGTAGATCCATGCCGCAGCATCTGCTGCCTCGGTGAACGTCGCGGGCGTCTTGATCCCGGATGCGGCCAGCCGGTCGCTAACGATCGATGTTTCTGTGCCGACCGCTTCGAACAGTTCCTCGTGCTCCGGCCACAGGCACACCTGTGTTGCGCCATGCTGCTCGCACGCCAGCTCCGATGAGGATCGAGGAACGACGCTGTCCCAGCCGAGACGTTCCACCATCCGGATGCCTACAGCCAACAGCCCCACGACGGGCAGCACCGCAGCGAGGACCCACAGCACCGGTCGCTTCGAAGAGAGCGCTACAGCGACGATCACAGACGCCGCAGCGAGCAGCAGTGTCGCCACGATGGCGTTTATCGACAACGCCTCGTACGCCGAGCAGCAACCCCCAAATGTGCCGGTCATGTGGCGCGGCCATATCAAGCCGATCGACGGCGGATACGCAATCGCGAGCCACGTCACAATCACCGACAAAGGAACCGCCAAAGCAGTCGGAACGCGAACCGCTACTGCGGACCAGAGCGCGAACACCGACAGCAGCACCAAGTACGGCAGCACGAGCGCCAGCAGCCCCCGGGCCGTGGTCGGTACACGGCTCACCTGCCAGATCTGCACCAGCGCGAAGACTGCGAATGCCGCGATAATCGTCGGCGTGGCCGCATGGAAAACGATCCGCCAGTAGCTCTTCAGCGCATCGACACGCAGAGCATTGCTCTTCCTCAGCTTTCCGATTTCCCATGTGAAGAAACCAGCGAGTATGGGCACCAGCAGCGAAGTCAGCAGATTGTTTGCGTCACCCAAGCGGTCATCGAGGTAATAGTCCAAAGCGCCCGAATCGCCATCAAAAATGGTACGAGACCGGGCCGCCAACGCGAAAAGAAGGACACCCAAGACGATATGAGGGGTGTGTTGCCGCACCGTTGCCATGTCAGCGCCGTTGAATCATCTAGGCGGAAGCACCACGCAAGGCATTGATGTATGCCTCGGTGTAGCCGGCATGGCCCTTGACGAACTCTTGGGCGGTTCCGCGATAACAGATCCGCCCGGTCGATATCACGGTTACGAAGTCGAAGTGCTCGAAGTAGTCCGCGATTCTGTGGGTTGAAAGCACCAGTGCCGAATAGCCGCTGAGCTGACCGAGGATCGCCCCGAAGTGCGCTATCTCGACAGGATCCAAACCCGCAGTGGGTTCGTCAAGCAAAATGATGCTCGGTTCGTGCACCAGTGCCTGAGCGAGCCCTACCCGCCGCAGCTCCCCTCCTGACAGCTCGGACACATATCGATCAGAGAGCGCAGAGAGATCGACACGCTCAATCACCCGGTCGACGCGTTCTCGGATGTCCGAACGCGTCATGCCTTTCAGCCAGCCTGCATACGCGACCTGCTCCTTCACTCGCATACCCGGATATGGGTATGTGAACTGCGGAAGCCAGCCGACGACTTGGCGAAGACGTCGACGAGGCTGCCGCCTCGACACATCCTCTCCGTTGAAACGCACAACCCCGCCCTGCGGCGTCATCACCGACGCAGCGAGGGCCAGCATCGTCGACTTGCCCGCCCCGTTCGGGCCGAGCAGCAGTGTCGCCCCCGCGTCAAAGTCGTAATCGAAGGACACAAACACAGGCGTGCTGAAGCCATACCGGAACGTCAAGCCGTCAAACCCGAGCGGAGTCAAGCTATCCACGGACTGCGCCACCTCACCCAAGCTCCTGCAGAGAGCACTAGATGATGTTTTGAGATGCGTTCACGACACAATTGTCGAATCATGGAAAGATCTGGACGAGAGAGCGATCAAGATGCGCCTCGTCGCCACTTCGCTCTCCCATTATCTCATCCAGTTCGACAAAAAACGTCCCATTATCGTCTACACCGACCCAAACATAGTCATCTTCATCTTCGCAATAAAACATCGATTCGCCGTAGCCTTCATCAGGCCAAGCGAAAATCTGTCGACGCAACTCTAGAGCCACGGTGTCGTCGTAATCAATGTCGCCACCGTAAGTAGAACATGAGTACAACCAGATCTCGAGATCGTAGTAGTCCCAGTCGTTGTTGTCATCTTCCCAGGTGGGAGTATCATCACCCAAATGGGCATGGGTCCACAAATCCTTGTAAGGGTGCGCCACAGGTTAACACGCGAGGTGTAGTGTCGGGTGTGTGGAGCTTTCGGCGACCGATGCGAGGGTGTTCTTCGAGACCGTCATGCCTCATCTGGGCGAGCGTCAGCGGCGTGTGGTGAGCGGCGCGTTGGCCGAGGCGCTGGGCCGCGGCGGGCAGGCGTTCGTTGTGGGGGCGTCGGGGGTCTCGACCTCGACGATGTCGCGGGCGGTGCGCGAGGTGCGCGCCGGGGCCGAGCCGTGGGATCGTCAGCGCGCCGAGGGCGGCGGGGACCGCCCGGCGGTCGACAAGCAGCCCGGTCTGCTCGAAGCGCTCGACGAGCTGGTGCATCCGGTCACGCGGGGCAGCCCGATGTCGCCGCTGCGCTGGACGCTGAAGTCGACGTATCAGCTCGCACGCGAGCTCGCCGGGCAGGGCTTCAAGGCGTCCGCGGAGCTGGTGCGCCGGCTGCTGCACCAGATGGGCTACTCGTTGCAGGCGCCGGCCAAGCAGAACGAGGGAGCCCAGCACCCCGACCGCGACGCCCAGTTCGCCTACCTCAACGCGCTGGCCTCGGAGCGCCTCGCCGTCGGCGACCCGGTGATCAGCGTGGACACCAAGAAGAAAGAGCTGATCGGGTCCTACGCCAACGGCGGCGCCGAGTGGCAGCCCGCCGGGGAACCCGAGCGGGTGAGCGTGCACGACTTCGCTGATCGGGCGCTGGGCGAGTTCGCCAAGGCCATCCCCTACGGCGTCTACGACGTCGCCAACAACGCCGGCTGGGTCAACGTCGGCGACTCCGCCGACACAGCCGAGTTCGCCGTGGAGTCCATCCGCCGCTGGTGGAACACCCTGGGCCGCGACCGGTTCCCGACCGCGACCCGGCTGCTGATCACCGCCGACGCCGGCGGCTCCAACGGCTACCGGCCCCGCGCCTGGAAGTGGTTCCTCGCCCGCCTCGCCGCCGACACCGGCCTCGAGATCACCGTCGTGCACTACCCGCCCGGCACCAGCAAATGGAACAAGATCGAACACCGCCTCTTCAGCTTCATCTCCATGAACTGGCGAGGCCGACCCCTCACCGACATCGCCACGATCATCGAGCTCATCGCCTCCACCACCACCCAAACCGGACTCACCGTGCAAGCCGCCTACGACCCCGGCTGGTACCAACGCGGCATCAAGATCACCAACACACAAATGGAACAACTGCCGCTGTGCCCCCACCACTGGCACGGCGAATGGAACTACACCATCACACCCAACTGAACACGCGACCTAACTCGCGGCGGACCCTAATTCAAAAAGTTCGTGTAGTAGCCGGCGCTGGCGACGCTGGGAATAGCAAGTACTGCAAGCACTACCAGAATCGCTGTCGCCGTTCGGATCTTCCGCACACTCGTTCCCCTCGTTCGCACACGCGGCCTCGCTCGAGGTGCAGGTGGCGTGGCGCGCGAGTGTCACACGAAACGCATATCTTGCGCAAGTGCAACTTCGCAGACAAGGGCTGCAATCGCTCGTGAATTGACGACAAGCCGACCTGTGCGGTTCCAGAGCCGTCCCGAGCCGCGTTGCATCCCAGACCACTTCGCGGCTTCGTAGGGGAGCGCCGGACAGGCCCATCCCAAGATCATGGCTGTCACACCCCCAGTCGATACTGGGAGCCATGACAACCGCAGTTGACGCAGCTTCGCCCATCACCATTCCCGGAGGCCGCAGGTTCGGTGCGTGGATCTACGGCCTCGACGCCGACGGGCGGGCGGTCCGGTGCCCATGGCGTGTTGAGGACCGCACGGACCGTGTCGAACGATCGGTCGGTTTCAGCGGTGGCGTGCATTTGTGGGCAGATGAGCGGCGCGACGTTCGAAACGCGGCGCTCGACTTGGGTCAGCCGTGGACACCACGGGACGAGCCGCAGTCCATGACGCCTGCGCAGGCAGTCGCGTACCGGAAATGGTTCGATGAGGCGTACCGGGCTTGGCGTGACTCGGACGAAGCGAAGGCTCAGTGACCGGCCAGGAGTCGTTGCGGCTCAGCGGCGTGCGCCGCCGCGGTGTGCTGTGGTAGGGGCACTGTGAGCCGTGCCGGTGGTGCACGACCGCTCGCGTCGAAAGTACGCGGCTGAGGATCTGGCGAGACATCGACTCGAGAAGCACAGTACGTAACGAAGTTCGCTGTAACCGTGACGCTGGTCGCTGCTGGCTGCGTAGGTCAAGAGCGCACATAGTTGAGTCCGCATCGCGTCGAACGCCACTTCGCCGAGTTGTGCTTCGAGGTAGACGAGCCGTCGGCTGACGCGAGCTACGCGGACACATCAGGATGAGTGCTGATCGTTGCCGCCAGGTCCTGCGCGGCAACTTCCGCGAACGATTCAGCCATCTCGAAGCCGACCGCGGTGCGCCCATTTTCGGCTGCGATCGTGAGCGCCCGTCCGGTGCCGCAGAACGGGTCGAGGACCACACCGCCGACGGGTGATGACGACAGGACGCGAGGTCGGATCAGGTCCGGCGGGAATGTCGCTGAGTGCCCGTGCGCACCTGAGCGGGTGTTGACTGTCACGACGTCCCGACCGCCGGGTTCGGCTTCGTCCAGGTCGTAGAAGTAGGAGGCCCGACCGTCGCTTGGCCGGTGGACGAAGTGGAACAGATGCTCGTGGGTCAGTCGAAGGCGATCCTTCTCAGGGCGGGGCGGAACGTTCGGTTTTGACCAGATGAGATCGTTCCGTTGAATCCAGCGACGATCCTGCATCGAGATCGCGAATCGTGCTGGGACCATCAGCAACTGTTTCTCCTGCCGGTAGTCCCCCATCGGTGTTCGCCGTCTGACCCGGCCTGTGTCGCTGAGACCTTGCCGCCCTTCGGGGCGGATGCTTGCCCAGCGTGCAAAATAGGGGGCTTATATCGGGTGTTAGCCGTTCCACCGGGTGGGGGTGCTGTTTATGTTCGGGTGGTGTCGTATGTGACGGTGCGTGTGCCGGTGCGGTTGAGCGGTCGGAGGGATCGGCTGAGCATCTGGTTGTTGCTGGGTGAGCAGCGTCAGGCGTTCAATCGCGGTGTGGGTTTGTGTCTCGAAGCGGTCGAGTCAGGCAACCGGGTGCCGTCGAAGTTCGATCTTCACAAACTGTTGACAGCGGACCGTGCGAGCGGCCGTATGCCAGGCGAGGTGCCGGTTGCGTTGCAGCGTCCGGGGATCGAAGCGGGCCGCGACGCTGTCCTCAAATGGGACAAGGCCCGTGGCCGTCTGGAGCGCGGTGTGGTGTTCTGGGCTGTACGGCTCGCGGCAGCAGAGCTCGACGCTGCAGGTGAGCACCGGTCAGCTTCGGCGGTGCGCGGGGCGGTGAACTCGAAAGGGAAGCTGCGCAAGACCGCAGCCGGCGAGGTCCGTTATTGCGAGACGAGGCTGGCCAAAGCCCGCCAGCGACAAGACCGGCACAACAAGCAGGGCACCGGTCGCCTGTTCCGGTCCCGCAAACGGTTCGAAAGCGAACCCGCGAACGCGGCTGCGTTGGTGTACCGCGGAGGAGTGATCCTCGGCGCAGACGGGTCGGTGCGGCTGCCGGGCGGCAAACGGCTGCGGCTCGCTGACCCCGGGTGGCGTCCGCCTGAGGGCCACGAATGGACCGGCGCGATACAGATCGTGGACACCACCCGCAAAGTCACTGTCCGCACCCGCCCGCAGCATCGCAAATATGTGATGCATGTGCAGCTGCGCCGCACCGATCCCGAACCGGTGCAAGCCCCCCAGTCACGTGATGAGGTGATCGGCGCTGATGCCGGGGTGGTGGAGCATATGGCGCTGTCGGACGGTCGGATGCTGAACATGGCCGACGAAACCGATCTCAACACACAGATCCGGGAACTGCAACAGCAACGCTCGCGTTGCGATCACGGGTCGCGTCGCTGGCGGACGCTGTCGCGGCAGCTGCGCGGCCTGCACGCCAAGCGCACGAACCGGCGCGACAACAGCGCCGGCCAGATCGCTGCTGAGATCGTGTCCACGCCGGGTGTGTCCGTGGTCGGGGTCGAGAGAACCAACACCGTCGGGATGCTCGCCTCAGCAGCAGGCACCAAAGAACACCCCGGCAAAGGAGTGGCCGCTAAACGCGGCCTGAACCGGGCACTGTCGGACGCCCGCTTCGGCGGGATCCGCACCACCCTCGAACGCGCCGGCGTCAAACGCGGAATCCTTGTGATACGCGTCCCTGCCGCGGGCACGTCGATGTTCTGCCACCGATGCGGTGCGCTAGTAGCCAGAGAAAGCCAATCCAGCTACTGGTGCAAAGACTGCGGGATCGTCGGCAACGCCGACACTCTCGCAGCCCGCAACGTGAAAGAACTCTCCTGGCAAGCCCTCACAGCCAACCAGGACACCAAACCGGCGGCGCGGGACTTCGCCGTCGAAAGAGGACCGGGCCGGAGGGAAACCAGCCCAACCGCACCAGCGGCTACCGAGATCCTCACAAACAAACGGCTAACACCCGATATAAGCCCCATCTGTTAGGACTCGACAACGATGACTGAGACGATCCGGGCGGCTGTTACCCACCTTGCCGCCGTGACAACATGTACATGGGAGGAGACGACGTGACATACACGACCCGAAAGGTGAAGGAGGAGGACGTGCTGCGGGCCCTCGAAAAGGGCCTGGAAGGTGCTCCTCTGCGGTTCAGCTTGACGGATGGCCAGGTCGCGCACCTCGCCGGCAGCGCCCGACGAGCACGGACACGCCGCGTCCGGCGCCAACTCCGTCGTCGGGTCGCCTGATACTCGCTGACCCGGTCGCCGCTGGATGCACACGCAGGATCCGCCCAGGGCGACGGCCGACCGCCGACGGCTACACGAGGGCGAGCCAGGTGACGCAGTAGACGTCGTCGGGTGTGATCTCGGGGAGCGGCTCGGGAGGGACGAAAGGATGCAGCCCGAGGTCGCTGATGACCCGGATGATCTGCTCGGCCTGCTCGGCAGGTTTGGGTGAACTGGCGAGGGCGCTCTGGAAGGTCCTGATGGTGCGTTCGGGGTAGGGCGCCCTGATGGTGTCGATTGCTCGGTCGATCTCGTCTTGGGTCATGCCCGCGGGCGGGTGATTACGCACGACATCGGCGGCCCGGACTAGGCGCGGCGGAATGCGCGGCTCCAGGTTGGCCTTGTCGGACATGAAGTTCCACTTCTCGACGATGTGGGCACGGGCCGTTTCCCACGCCTCGAAGGCGTCGCTGGCATCGGAATCCTCCAATACCCGGGGCGTTTGGAACCCGGTAGGTGGTCGGGCAAGGTCGAGGCACGCCAACGTTTCGTCAGTCACATCACGCGTCCCTGTCTCGTCTCGGCTCACGAACCGGAAGACGGGCGAGGGATGATCGCCCACGCGTGCGCAGAAGACGTAGCCGGACCCGCTTTCGCCCGCGCCGACCGCCATGCCCGAGCCTGATCCCCACGGCAGCGACGTGATTTGCTCGGCCAGGCCTGCGTCTTCGAGCGCTTGGCGCAGCTCCTGACGGAATTCCTCGCCCGAAAGTGCCCCCTTCGCGGTTCCGCCCCGCTCAAAGAGCGATGCATCTTCACTGCGAATGCGCTCGATTTCATCACGGGTCTCGGTGAAGTTGATGTCCACGTGAGCGTCTTGGTCAGGCAGGATTTCGCCGACTCCGACACTCGCCGCAGCTTGGGCGATCTTGCGGTGCAGCCGTTCTTCCAGCCCGAGCAGGTCATCGAGCCGGCTGTCAGGAAAGACGCAACGCAAGAGCACCTCAGCATGTCGCGACCCGATCCGGTCGATGCGGCCGTGGCGCTGTACGAGCCGCATCGGGTTCCACGGCAGGTCGTAGTTGATGATGTGACGTGCTTGCTGGAGATTGACGCCCTCGGCCAGCACATCGGTCGCCACGACAATGTCGTACAAGTCTCCGTTCTGGCCGTCGGGTGCGTCGGTAGTGCGGGGTGCGAACCCCCACAGCACCGATTCCTTGTCGCCAGCACCTGAGCCACCTGCGACCGAGGCGATGCGTCCCCGGTAGGCGGCCAGGCGGTCGTCGCTGTGCGAGATGGCCTCGAGATGCTCGACGATCCAATCCACGGTGTCTGCGTAGTAGCTGAAGATGAGCACCTTGCGCCGGTCCCGCACATCGGAAGCACCGATGCCGTTGGCTTCCGCTTCGGCAGCGATGTCAGCCAGCTCATCAACAAGTGCCGCCAGGTTCGGATCGTCGGCTCGGGTCACCGTTCGTGCCTCAGCCCCGAATGCTTGCAGCAGGTCCCGGTCGCTAGACACGGCGTCCCGCAGCTGATCTACGTCGTACTCAGCAGCATTGTCGGTGATCCCGACGAGATGATCCAAGAAAGCGTCGCGCTGCTTGTCGTCAAGATCGTCGGTGTCGGCAGCGATCCAGTCCGCCAGCGCGTCGCCTGCGCCGACACGGCCTCCCGACAGCAGCGACAAGAACGCATTGTGGCTCTTCGCCATCCGGTCGCACGTCTCGGCGAACGCAAATGGCGACGACTCGAATCGCTTGAGCAGGCCCGAGCGCAGCAGACCGGCGAGCTGAATCTCGTAAGCGTCGACATCATGATCGAGCCGGTAGCGCGACGGCACATAGCGGGCGAGCGTCAACAACCCAGGGGATCCGGGTTCTGCATCAGGATCCAGCGCCGCAGCGAACCGGTCGAAGAAGCCGGGCAGCACGGCGTCCAATTCGTAGGTGACTTTGCGGACTCGCGGTGTCGGGAAGATGATCTGGGTTTCGACACCGCTGATCCGCACCGTGTCGCTGGGATAGAACCGTTTCACGAACGAACGGGTACGACGCACGGCGACGGCGTCCAGGACGTCGAAGAGGTGCTCGGGTGTGAGGTCGTCTGGGTTCATCGCAACTGCGTGTGCGAAGTGGTCCCGCAGCGAACGAATACCTGCGTCTGCGAATGCTGCGTCGTTGTGCAGGAAGTAGCCGAGCAGGTGGTACAGATCCCACAGGCTGTTGTTGACCGGTGTTGCCGTCAGCATCACCAACTGCTTGGGCGGCGACCCCGCTAGCAGCTGACGCAATGCGTGTGCCCGCTGAGTAGCCGGGTTCCGCAAGTTGTGCGCTTCGTCGATGACCACCATCGCGTAGTCGTTGATGCTTGTCGCCTGAAGCTTGGTAGTCGAAGCATGGTCCGGGTTGAGCCGCATGTCGGCCATGACCTCTTCGTAGGACACCAGCTCCATCGGCAGGTTGTGCTCGAATTGGAACGCTCGCCACGGCCCGTCACGCAACGTGGCCGGTGTGATGACCAGTACACGTTGGCGCCGGTCCAGCGCCGCTTCCCGGATCAGTTCGCCGGCCAAGAATGTCTTGCCGAGACCGACCTCGTCCGCGATCAGCACACCGTTGCGGTCGTCGAGAATGCGTCGTGCTCGCCACAGCCCGTCGGTCTGGAACGCAGTGAGATGGATCTGGGGAGCGCCTTCCGCATCGGCCTCGGCTTGCAGCTCGTCGCCGTAGCGCTCCCACAGCATCCGCAGGTACACGAGCTGTGGTGAGTGTGGCTCGTAGCGGGCCTCAAACAGCGCAGCGAGATCGTAAGGAGCAGCCTCGTCCCACAACTCCTCGAACCATTCCTGAACTTGGGACACCACATGCGGCGCGTAGTTGCCGAGGTTCAGCTCCAAGTTCGTGGCAAGACCGGCATAGGTGAAGTTCGACGAGCCGGCGACAACGCCGTGGGAGCGGTCGCCGACGACGAATGCCTTGCCATGCAGGAAGCGACCCTCGAGGCGGCGCACGTCGACGTTGGCCGTTCTCAGCCAATCGACCAGCCGGCGCGTGGCAGTGTCCGTCTCCAGCGTGAAGCCCAGATGGTCGCGCTCGAAGCGAAGATTCTGCTCCTGATCATCGAGCGCTCGCCGCATCCGTGCCCGTGCCGCTCGCTGGGCTTGCGGCGGCTCTGCGCGGAGCGCCCGTCGCCGGTTCTCGGGCGGCTCGGGTTCTGCCCCCACGAGCAGCCGTATCCCGGTGGCTTGGTCGAGCGCATCGGCAAGCAGGGAGTACCCACCGACATTGAAGTAGGCCGTCGCGATGTCAACAGACGCACCGCCGACGAACCCAGTAGCTGCGTGGGTGATGAAGCCGCTCAGCGCCCCGGCGACGGTCCGACCGTCGCGATTGACCGCCAGCTCCGGCTTCTCAACGACTGTCACGCAGCCTCCTGAAATGCACCAACACGGCCGCGTGGCGCTCGGTGTAGTCACGGGTCTCGCTGAACGTTTCGTAGATAACCGCCAAGTCGTCCTCGTCGAGCCCATACAGCAGCGCCACGCACGCATCGAGTTCGCAGATCAAGTCCTGCTTGGTCGCCTCGTCGTTCGCCGATCCCACCGGGACACCGATCTCGGAGGCCCAGTCCGCAAACCGCTCGTCCACAGCCGCTAGCCGGCCAGAGATCTCGACTACCCGATCGCGGACGTGATGTCCCTCTCCCGGGTCAGGAATGGCCAGACCGTTCAGCAGAGCAAACGACATGACGAGTTCGACCTTGCGGCGCGCCTGCCAGTCACACGGCATCGAACTCAGTACGCCGAGAACGTACGCCTCATCAGCTCCGTTGCCTGCGAGTTGCAGCAGGTATGGAGCCTTGTGTACTAGTACACGGTTCCCAGGTACTAACGCTGCGATGAGGGAACGAGTATCGGTCGCCCGGGCTACGTCTCGAAACGCGATTCGTGCGTGCAGACATGGCAGCGTGCCCGGATCGTCAGTAGTGGTGTTCTCCTGTTCGGCGAAGGCGGAGGTGGGCTTCGATCGCTGTGCCAGGCGCTTTTCCTGCAGATGATCGACCATCGCTTCGGGGTCGGCGCTGTCGTAGTACGTGCCCGTATCCGGTTGCCACAAATTGAACGACGAGCCTTTGTAGACGGGCCATACTTCGCTCATCTCACTGCTCGTGGCTTCGGGTCGCGGCTGCGCCGTCGTCATTCATGAACCGTCCTCGGTCACGCGTGGCATCGAATTTTCGAACCGGGCGGAAACGCCATCGTCGTTCACGAACCGGTGCCGGTCGTGGGTCGCGTGAAGCTCTGCGACGGGACGGAAGCTCCATGCCCGTCGTCGTTGAGGAATCGCCACCGGTCGGTCGTGGCGTTGAGATCGCCTTGAACTGGGCGGAAGCGCCACGGGGGGGGGGGGGGGGGGGGGTACAGGCGCTTCTGGCGCGGTAGCGCTGTCGAAACGTGGATGGAGCTTCATGCGGCGCCAAACGCGGAATGCCGCGCGGCTCGGCACCTGAGGGAATGCGGCAGTCTCCGACCAGAGCCGAAACTCGGAGACCGGGATCAGTTCCGGTTTGCCGTCGACCAGTTCTCGATAGTGCGCGAGCGAGCTTGCCGGACCGGGATAGATCGCTACATGTGGTTCGTCGAGATCGGCATCAAAGCCACCCCCAAGGTTCGGCCCGCGGCGTTGACTTCGCCGCAGAAACGAGTGCGACGGTGTATCTGCCGTCGACACCGTCGAACGCCCACTGCTTGGTGTTGAGGCAGCTGACGACGGTGATGGCCGGCTGATTGCTGCGAGCACCACCGTGTAGGAGTGATGCACTCCCTCGAAGACCCAGCCCTTCTGGTTGATGACCGTCGCGATTGAGGCTCGGCTGGTACCCCCCCCTTGGGTTGACGACCTCTCGTCGCCAATTCGCCATGCCAGCGTCGGAGACTGCGGACCGGGGCAGGACAATGCCGAGCGTGCCCCCCGAGCGGCAGAGCGTGAAATTCGCCCACGCGAACGCCTTGTACAGGTCCGTCTGGCCAGAGCCCAAATTGGGGAACGTGGCTCGGAGGATGTGCTTGAGCGCCTCGGCTCGCTCCCGCTCGAACTCGTCCGCCAAGTCGGGTCGCTCGGCTTCGAGCGCATCTATCCGGGCCCGGCGGCGTGCGACCGGCAAGGACCGCACGCCCGGAAGGTGCATTCCCCACCAGACTTCGCGATCGACTACCACCTTTTCCCATGGCGGATTGCCCAAGAGACAGTCAAATCCTGATCTTTCAGTCCGGGAGAAGACCTCTGGCCAAGCTGTCGGATAGTGCACCGGTGAGAGTCGTTCGACGGCTTCGCGGACGACAGTTTCCTGTGCCTTTGCAGCGATCTTCTCGGGCGTGAAGTCAAAGTCCCGGCTGATCTCGATCGCGCCTGCACGCACCGCAGTTGCGACATCTGACACATCGTCGATGAGCTTGACGGTGCCGCGAGCAGCGTTGTGCGCATCGCGAGCAGCGTCGATCTCGGCCTTGTCGGCGTCGTTCAGCCTGCCCAGCCGTCCTAACGGTTCGAGACCGGCTTCGAGAACGGATTCCAGTTGGTGAACGAAGAGCGAGGGTTGTGCCTTGTCGCCCTTGGGCCGTACGGCGAGCGCCGCTTCGTCCACCGATGCGACACCGGTCAGGCTGTCGCCATGGACCAAGTTGTGATCGAGGAACGAGAGCGGCAGTCCTGGCACGAACGTGTGCACCCAGATCGCCAAGCGCGCCAACTCGACGGCGACTCGGTTCTTGTCGACGCCGTAGATGCAGTGGCGAGCGAGTTGGCGTCGCAGCAGCGAGCCGGTCTCAATCTCGACGCCGTCTCCGAGGTCTCCCAGCGCATCGAACGCTGCCTTACGAAGACGCGCCAGCTCAGCCGCGATCGCGGGCGCCGGATGCAGCGAGAGATGCGCCGACAAGCGAGCTTCGATGCGATCCACGGCGGCCACGAGGAAATGAGCTGATCCCATGGCGATGTCGGCGCAGCGAAAGTCGAAGAATGCATCTGCGACACCGGCGTCGTCGCCCGCCTCGTGCAGTTCTTCCAGGCGGGCGATGTGAGCATCGAGGGCAGGTTCGAGGGCGTGCTCCAGCAGGTGCTCCACGGCGAATGGCTTCGTGAAGTACGAACCGGTCGCTTTGCGAGCGCCGGAGCGATTATGGAAGTAGACGTCGCCAGCCTGCACGACGACTTCGTCCTCGGCGACGGCGGGAACGTAGTGGTCCGATCCCTTGATTCGTTTCACCATCAGGTCGTCGGGAGCAACGGACAACTTCGACTCCAGCAGGCCTTCGTAAATCGTGCCGAATTCCCGAACCGACAGCGACCGGAAGTCCACAGGTCCGATGCCTTCGGGACCCTCGTCGATGAGAGCAGCGGCCAACGCCGGCCCAAACTCGGCGTCGGTCAGCTTGATGTCCGCGAGCGCTGCACCTGAGCGGCTCACCGTTGGGTCGTCGGAGAACAGGCCTCCGTTGTATGCCGGAACTCCCCATCCCGCGTTGCCGCGATTGACCGCTCGCCACAACTGGTTGACATCGTCCCAAAGGTCAGTGGCGTCGTCGTCGAACGCCTTCCGCCCCTGGCGACGGTCTTCTGTCAGCCGTCGTGCCAGCCGGGAGAGCGAATGGTCGGCGTACCTGCCGTTGCTTCGATAGGGGAGCAGATCCTTGTCTTCGGCGTAAGCCACAAACAGCAGCCGGAACAGAATGACCATCACCTGCTCGTAGGCGTCGTCGAGGTCTGCCTCGCTCGGACCGCCCTTGCGCCGATCATCTGTCAATCGGGTAGCTATTCCGCGGGCCAACACAGGCACGGTCTCGTGATAGATGCGATCGCGCAGCCGCTCGGCCAAGCCTGCGGCATAGCGAGCAGAGTCATCGAGGATCTTGTGCAGCGAACCGCCGGCGACGAGTGCATCGGCCGAGAACAGCAGAGGCAGATAGCCGGCATCCTCGCGTGACAGCAGCGAGAGATTCAGTTCGATAAAGGTCTCGGTTCGACCCTTGCGCCCCACGCCGATGTCGGGTCGTGCGGCGTACAACCGGATTTCTGATGCTCGGGTGAGCACCACCCAGTCCAAGTTCTCGCGATCCGCCAGCACCAGCGCTCTCGACACCGGCGATGCGTTGTCGAAGCGGTTCGAAGGTGCTTCGAATGGCTCGTTGTCGTCGCAGAAGACAGCGACAGCCTCTCGACGGCCAGCGACCGTGAGCACCGAGGCGTTGGTGGCCAAGGTCTCGATGCCGAAGCCCAATGACTCGACGAGCTTCCGACCCCTGCGGTCGAGCAGACGTTCTGCATTCTTGCGAGCGGCGGTCCAGTCGGGCCGCTCGGGCACGCCCGCCTTGAGTTCTTGAGTGGCCAGCAGACCGGAGTTTCGAAGCCCGGGGAACGGCGAGTCGAGTTCGCCCAGAGCGGCCAGGAGCAGTCGAGTCGCCGCGTGGTGGCTGGGTTCGCTGAGGGCCACCGCAGTGATTCGCTCCGCTTGTGAGGCCTCCACATCGGCGTGCACGACCGGGGATCGCCGACGGGGCCGCACAGCGCCACGCGCTCCCCTTCGGCCGATGGGTAGAAGGCAACGAGCAGCACCGGCGAGACTCGCTTGTCCCTGCGAGCAACCCAGGCCTTGCGCAGATCCGGACTTGAGGGTTTCCGTCTGGCAGTTGCCAGCACGACCTCAAGCCCGTGCGGCCCCTCTTGGACGAACATGCCTGCCGGCGTCAGCGAACCGGGGAATCCCCGCGGTGCGTGCCACGACTGCGGGACCCAGTCGACAAGGAACTCGTCCATGAGCTACTGGACCTGCCGGGCGGACGTGCCGAAGGCAAAAGGCTCCGCCGAGGCATCTTCTGACGGCGGCAGCCCAGAGTCCATAGGCACCCGAAGGTAGTTGAATACGAATGGTTACTACTACCGCTGACGGCGTGTTCAGAAGTAGATCAAGTGGTCGGAGGATTCGGTCGTCTGCCTCACCTAGTGGTTCGGCGTGCGCATCCGCATGTGGAGTCGCTCGTTCAACGCTTGTGGGCGGGGCGGGGGTCGGCGAGGCGTCCTAGGGGGGATTGTGCTCGCAGGCCGCCGTCCACCACGATCGCTTCGCCGGAGACGAATGACGATTCATCGCTGGCAAGCCAGGTCGCGACGCTGGCGATCTCTTCGGGTTGGCCGAGCCGGCGCAGGGCGTGGGCATTGATATTGCGCTCGAGGACGTCCGGATCGCTCATCATGCGCATCACCGGTGGTGTCTCGATAGTGCCCGGGCAGATTGCGTTGACGCGAACTCCGGCGGGCCCGTGGTCTGTCGACAGTGCCCGGGTCAGATTGATGACGGCTGCCTTCGACGCTGCGTAGACGACCGAACCGCCGTCACCGTGCAGCCCGCTCACCGATGCCGTGTTGATGATCGAGCCGCCACCGCCAGCCTCCATGTGCGGTACAGCGAATTTGGCGCCGAGGTACACCGAGCGCACATTGACGTTCATCACCAGGTCCCAGTCCTTGGGCTCGAGCTCGACGGCGGTGCCGGGGCGCAGTGTTCCGGCGTTGTTGAACAGCACGTCTAGCCCGCCCCATCGATCGACGGCCGCTTGCACCATCTCGGAGACGGCATCGGCGAGCGAAACGTCGGCACCGAAGCTGTGCGCCTCGCCGCCGGCCTCGCGGATTGCCTCGGCGACGGACTCCGCGCGTTCGCGCCGGATGTCGACAACGAGTACCGATGCACCCTCAGCTGCGAAGCGCTGGGCGCTGGCTTCGCCGATGCCAGAGGCGGCTCCGGTCACGATGGCGATCTTGTTCTCGAGCAGCATGTGCGATCTCGTTTTCGGCGTGACTCCTGGGAACGTCGCGACGTTAGATCGGTGATGCTCCTATGGTTCGTCAAGCGGCGGGTTGGAGTGTGTTGAGCCAGTCGCGGTAGGCGGGTATGAGGGGGTGGTGGGGTGCTTTGCCGCGTTCGATCACCGAGATGGTTGCGGGCCAGGTGTTGAGCTGGTCGGCGGCGTGGGCGAGGCTGAGGCCTGCTGCTTGTCGTCGGTGTCGCAGCTCGCCTGGGTTGTCGGCGCTGTTGGTGTGGTGGGGGTCGGCGAGCAGGGCGAAGACTTCTCGGGCGATGTAGCGCTTGAGGCATCGGATGATCTCTCGGCGTGATTTGCCTTCTGTTTGGCGGCGGGCGGCGTAGGCGCGTGTTCGGGGGCAGGTGGCGAGGCGGACCATGGCGATTCGCCACAGGGCGTGGTTGGCCTGGCGGTTCCCGCCGGGGTTGAGGCGGTGGCGGGTGGTCTTGCCTGATGACGCCTCGACGGGTGACGCGCCGCACAGCGCCGCGAACGCGGCTTCGGTGGTGAGCCGGGCGGGGTTGTCGCCGGCTGCGATGAGCAGGATCGACGCCGTGTCGGCGCCGATGCCTTTGGCGGCTCGCAGCGCCGGGTTGGCGGTGTTGGTGAGCTTGTCGAGATGGCGGCGCAGCTCGTCGAGGTCGGCGTCGAGGGCCTGGTATTGGCGGGCCAGGGTGCGCAAGGCGATCTTTGCCGCCTCGGCGGGCTCTGTGGGGTCGCCGGGACGGAACCGAGCGCACCGAGCCGTCCGCTGGGCAGTGGTGAGCGGCTCCAGGGCGCTGCGCAGCCGGTCGGGAGCGGTGACGATGAGATCGCGGATCTGATTGGAGATGCGGGTGCGATGGGCACGCGTCGAGCACAACACGACCCGGATCGCCCGGATCGACTCCACAATCCCGTCGCCGCCCTTGGGAACGGTGGCCGCCTCGCCGTTGAGCGCAGCGCGTGCCGCGGCCTCGGCGTCGACGGTGTCGGACTTGCCGCGGCGGCGACGCATCTGACGGTTCGGCCGGTTCACCTCGACCACCTCGACACCCGAGCCGACCAGGTGGCGCGTCAGCCCCGCCCCATAAGAGCCGGTGCCCTCCACGCCGACGCGCACCACAGGGCCGAACGACCCCAGCCACTCTGCGAGCCGGCGATACCCCGCCGGGTCCGCCCCGAACGACGCCGTGGCGAGCACCCGGCCCGCCTGGTCGGCCGCCGCAGCGACATGGACCTCCTTGTGCGTGTCGACGCCCCCGTAGACGCCGACCGCCTCATCAGCCATGATGAACCCCTGCCTTTCTCCCTAACCGGGTGATCAAGGCACCACCGGCCGGGACGGCGGACAGCACAGCCACGGTGCATAGCCAAGGCTCCTATCAAGTCACGTCCGCCCGACCGGCCGGTGCGCGCCAGCAGCCAGGACACCGAGCCGACAAATCACGAAAAAGGCACAAAGCCCGTGACACCCTGGGTCAGACCCGGGCCCGACTGCTGACCCCAACATCATGGCTGTGGCACCCCGTCTCAGAACTACGTTGTGGCGGCCGGAATCAACCGCGGGAGACACGATGGCGAGCGCAGCATTCCAGAGAATCCGCGAGATCATCGCGTCCCAACGCATGTCGGCCGACATCGAGGCCATGCGCAGAGGCATCGAGACCACCGCACGGCCCCTGCCGGCTGGGGTCACGGGCGAAATGGTCGATGCCAATGGCGTCCCGTGCGAGCTGCAGATGCCCAAGGGTGGCAGCGCCGACGCGATTGTGCAGTACGTGCACGGTGGCGGTTACGTCGCCGGGTCGATCGCCTCGCATCGAAACCTGACCGGTCACCTGGCCCTGAGCCTCGGTTGTCCGGTGCTCTCGGTCGACTATCGCCTTGCGCCCGAGCATCCGCACCCCGCAGCGGTCGAGGACTCCGTCGCTGTACATCGCTGGTTGCTCGACCAAGGCCATTCAGCCGATCGGATTGCCATCGCCGGCGACTCCGCCGGCGGCGGGCTGACCGTGTCGACGCTCATGAAGCTGCGCGATCTGGGCCTGCCGCTGCCCGCAGCAGCTGTGCCCATCTCGCCGTGGGTCGACATGGCGGGCACCGGGGAGAGCATGGTCACCCGATCCGACCGAGACCCGATGGTGAGCGGACCTGACATCCGGCGCCTCGCTGGGGTCTTCGTTGGCCCTGAAGGCGATCTCGCTGATCCGCTCGCGTCTCCGCTGGAGGGCGACCTGTCGGGCCTGCCGCCGCTATTGATTCATGTCGGCGACGACGAGGTCCTGCTGTCGGACAGCGAGCGGCTTGCCCACAAGGCCAGCACCTCTGGCGTCGATGTGACCCTCGAGGTCTGGCCGGAGATGATCCACGTCTGGCATTCGATGGCGGGATTGTTCCCCGAGGCCGATGACGGCGTGGCGCGCGTGGCCGAATACCTCAGCGAGCGTCTGGCTGTCTGAGCTCGCAGCGAGGTCTACGAACGGGCAACGTCGTCGAGGAACCAGTCGACCAGATCAAAGCAGTTGCGCCGGTTTGCGACCTCGTTGCGGCTGACGTCGGCGAGGATGGCTTCGCGAGTCACGCCGCAGGAGTCCAGGTAGCTGTCGCTCGACTCTCGCATCCAATGGCTGGCGAGCTCCACGCTGATCTCGGGATGGAACTGGGTGCCCAGGCTGTGGCCCACGCGAAACAGTTGTGGACAGGCCTCGGTGCTGGCCAGTAGCTCGGCGCCCGGCGGCAGCGCGAAGCGATCGTGGTGCCATTCCATCCATGGTCCGGTTGAGATCGGTAGTTCCGTGCCATCAGCGGCCGTGATCTCGTACCAGCCGATCTCGGTCTCCGGCGAGAGTTCTACGGAGCCCCCGAGCGCTGCTGCGAGTGCCTGGCCGCCGAAGCAAATGCCCAGCACTGGCGTGCCGCCGTCATGGGAGCGGCGAATGAGATCCAGTTCGTCGCCGATCCAGGCGCTGATCGCGTCCTCGTACACCGACCAGTACGAGCCCATGATCACCAAGAAATCGAAGCCGTCTGCCGGCAGCGACTCGAAGTGCTCAGGCAGCGAGGTGTCGGGCACCATGACGTGGAGGTCGCATTCCACATTGCGCTCGACAAGCCGATCACCTACGAAACCGGGCTTGGTCCCGGCTTCGTGCGAGACGATCAGCGCCTTCATGCAGCGCGCTCGACGACCGAGACCGGCAGGTGCTTGATGCCGGAGATGAAGTTGGACCGCAGCCACTCGATCGGTCCGTCCTGTTCGATCCTCACTACCCGCCGCAGGAGTTCCTCGAACACCACCCTGATCTCCATGCGCGCCAGCCACGCGCCGAGGCACAGGTGGGGACCGTTGCGGCCGAACGCCATGTGCTCATTGTCCGGGCGGGACAAGTCGAACCTGAACGGGTGTGCGAAGCGATCCGCATCGTGATCTGCGCTGACGTAGTAGAGGACTACCTTGTCGCCAGCCCGCACCTTGGTGCCGCGGATCTCGGTGTCGCAGGTGGCGGTACGTCGAAAGTGCGTGGTGACCGAGCTTGCCCTCAGCACTTCCTCCACCGCGGTCGTGGTCAGAGCCTCGTCGCCGGCCAGCACCGCCGAGCGCCACGTGTCGAACACGTGGGGGTGCGCCATGAGCACCCACAGGCCGTGGGTCATCGTGTAGCGGGTCGTGTCGTTGCCCGCCGCGATCAGCAGCGTGAAAAAGTTCTTGAACTCCAGGTCGGTCAATGGGGTGCCGTCGGTGGTGGGGGCCAGCAGCTGGCTGATCACGTCCCCCGTCGGGCACTCGCGCCGTTGTGCGGCCTGAACGGCTGCGTACTTGAAGATCTCGACAGTGGCGGGACTGCGGAAGGGCATGTACCGGAACTCGTCGGTGTCGACGAGCCCGACGGGATAGTCGGTGAAGTCCGGATCGGTGTTGCCCAACAAGGCGTCGCCCCACTCCACGAGCTGGTGGCCGTCTTCGTCGCTGGTGCCGAGCATGCGGCCCAGCATCCGCATGGGCAGCTCCGTCGCAACTTCGGTGACGAAGTCGAATCGGCCTAGTGGCACCGCCCGGTCCAGCACCTCGCATGCCAGGCCACGGATGGCTGCCTCGTAGGTGTTGACGACCCGCGGCGTGAAACCACGGCTCACCAGGCGCCGATAGCGGGTGTGGGAGGGCGGGTCCATCTCCATCATCGTCGTACGGGCTTCGAGTTCGTCGGGTGCCATGTCCTCGAGCCGGATGCCCTGCGATGAGGTGAAGGTTTGGGTGTCACGGCTGATGCGGAACGCGTCGTCGTACTTGGTGACCGCCCAGTAGCCGCGCCCGTCGACTTCGTCGACCCAGGCGACAGGATCCTCGCGCCGCATGCGAGCGAACGTCGCGTGGGGCACGCCGCGAGTCCAGACGTCGTGGTCTGAGATGTTGAGGTCGTCGGGCCCGAGGTCGTCGAGGTAGGGCTCGGCCCAGGTGCTCATTGCCTCAGGCTCGCACAGGTGCGGTCGCAGGTGCAGACGAATCAGCGACTGAGACGTCAACTGATGCGACGCCATGCACGAAATTCGAAGGGATCCGCTCCACGTTTTCAGCGCTGGCTGGTTTAATGCCGCGGTCCAGCATGGCTTCGAGCAGCACCGTCAGCTCCATCCGGGCCAGGTAGGCACCCAAGCAGAAGTGCGGCCCGCCACCACCGAAGGCGATCTGCGCGTTGTCGACCCTGCCGATGTCGAATTCGTCGGGACGCTCGAACACCTGCTCGTCCCGGTTGGCTGACGGGTACCACATGACCACCTTGTCTCCGGCGGAGATGGCGGTTCCCGCCAACTCGGTGTCGACGGCGGCGGTTCGACGCATATGCAGGATCGGCGAGGCCCAGCGAATGACCTCCTCGACGGCATTAGGCACGAGTTCGCGATCGGCCACCAGCCGATCCCACTGTTCAGGATGTTCAGCGAACGCGATCGTCCCGTGGGTGATCGCTGTGCGTGTCGTCTCATTGCCGCCGAACACCAGCACCTGGAAGAAGTTGCGGAACTCGGTTGCAGTCAGACGGTCGCCGCCGACCTCGGCGTGCACCAAGTGGCTCACGACATCGTCAGTGGGGTAGCCCAGGCGTTGGTCGCCGAGCTTGGCCCCGTACTCGTACAACCCCCATGCGGCGGGACTGCCAAACGGCAGCAAGCGCAGCGGGGTGGTGTTGCCGTAGGCATCGGCCGGCAGCGACTGGGTTTCGGTCGTGCCTTCCACCAGGTGGTTAGACAGCTCCACCATGTAGTCGGCGTCTTCGGGCGGCACTCCCAAGATGGCGATGATCACCCTGATCGGCAGCGGCGCTGCCACCAGCTCGACCCAGTCGCCCCCGCCCAGGCGGACCACAGTGTCGAGGAGCTCATCGGCGATGGCACGTGTGCGTTCCTCGTAGCGGCGCATCTGGCGGGGTGTGAACGCCTTGCTGACCACCCGGCGCAGGCGAGTGTGCGCCGGCGGGTCGTGTTCGAGGATCGAACGGCGTGCCTCGAGCGCGTCGGCTTCGAGGTCCCACAAGTTCACGTGGCCGATCGCGGAAGAGAAACGTTCGGGATGGCGAGACACCTCGCACACGTCGCCATGGCGTGTCACGATCCAGAAACCGTGATCCTCGTAGGAGTTCCAGTGCAGCCCGGGACGCTGGCGCAACGTGCGGAAGTCATCCCAGGGGATGCCATCGGCATACCGGCGAGCATCGACGATGTCGATGTCTGCTGCGCTGCGGGTAGCCGCCGGGTCACCGAGTGCAGGGCCATCCGACGCTGAACCATCTGTCACGATGTCCGTTCCGGCCGACTCGGTTTCGCTAAGCACAGGCGAATGGTAAGTCTGTGCCCGCCTCCGGGCAGACCAACTGCGACCACCGCACCCGAACACGACCCAGGAGACAAAGCATGAGCACCCTTGCCGAGACGGAGAGCGCGCTGCGCTCTGCCGCAGTGCACACCGTCGAGGTCGCCATCGTCGACACCTACGGGCACCTGCGCGGCAAGCGCTTTCCCGTGGACCACTTCCTTGCGTCCGCAGCGGAGAACGGCTGCCATCTTGCCGATGCCATCTACATCTTCGACCTGCACAACGACCTCGTCGACAGCCCCTACATCAACATGGCCAAAGGCTTCCTCGACACCCACCTTGTTCCCGATCTCGGCACACTGCGGCTCTTCGGGCACCGACCTGGTTACGCGCTGGTGTTCTCCGACAGCCTCGATCCGTCGCACAAGTTGCACCCAATAGCCCCGCGCACCGTGCTGGCGCGCCAGATCGAGCGATGCGAAGCGCTCGGCTACAGCCCAGTGGTAGCCACCGAGATGGAGTTCTACCTCTGCGAGGCGGACTGGTCGCACGTGCAGAGTCACATTCAGTACTCCTCGCTGACCGACCGGGGCGATCTCGAAACCGTGCTGCTGGCCATGCGTCTCGCAATGATCGACGCCGGGATACCGGTCGAATCTTCGAACTCCGAGTACGGACCGGGTCAGATCGAGATCAACGTGGCCCACGCCGATGCCATGACCACCGCCGACAACACGGCGCTCTACAAGAGCATCGTCAAGGAGATCGCCGAAGAGACTGGGCTGAAGGCCACGTTCATGCCCAAGCCGTGGACCGAGCCGTCAGGCAGCGGGATGCACGTGCACACGAGCCTGACTGCTGGCGGAGGCAACGTGTTCGCGTCGTCGCAGGACGCACCCGATGCCACGATGTCGCACTGGCTTGCTGGCCAGCTCGACAACGCCGCTGCGCTGTCGCTGCTCGGCAGCCCGGTGCCGAACGGCTACAAGCGTGTGCGGCCGTACACCTTTGCCCCCACACACGTGCATTGGGGGCTCGACAACCGGTCGGTGATGTGCCGCTGCACCGTGGGTGCGGGCAACGCGAACCGCGTCGAGTACCGAGCGCCCGGATCTGACGCCAATCCGTATCTCATGATCGCGGGCTTGCTCGCGGCAGGCGCGAACGGGCTTGAGCGTGAGCTGGATCCGGGACCGATGAGCGACGGCGACAAGTACGACGATCCAGGTGACGCGGTGCCGCTGCCCGCGAACGCCGCGGACGGCATCGCCGCGTACGAGGGCAGCGCACTGGCGGCTGCGTTGGGAGAGGAGTTCTCGACGAACTTCTTGCTGATGGCCAACGCCGAGCTGGAGAACTTCGTCGATGCAGGCTGCGACCCCGCCGGCGACGACGTCTCCGACTGGGAGCGCGAGCGCTACCTCGAGTTCACCTGACCGGCGCTGTCCGCTTGATTTCGCCCCGTTGGCATCGGCTGGCGGCAACGGCGAGCGGCGACGGCGAGCTCAGTGGAAGGGCAGGTACTCGCTGATCTCCCATTCGCTGATCTCGTCGGAGGGCTCGCCCACGGCCACCACGTAGCGGTCCCATTCGGCGTCCTTGATGGCCAAGAAGTTGTCCACGAGGTCGCTGCTCACCGCCTCGGCGAGGGCCGTGTCGGCTCGCAGATCAGCCAGGGCATCCGCGAGGTTCAGCGCTGAGGTGACCTCAGTGTTCCAGGCGTCCATGCCGTCATTGGTCTCGGGCTCGGGGCATTCGATGTCGTCGACCACACCGAGGCGCGCTGCCTGCAGCACAGCGGAAATTGCCGTGTGGATGTTGCAGGTGCCATCTGCGAGGCGGGATTCGATGCGGGTGCGTTCGGCCCGCTCGGGCGGCACGCGGGTGCCGACCACCCGGTGGTCGTAGCCCCAATTGGCCCGCCGACCGCTGAACGTGAACGGCCGCAAGCGCCGGTACGCGTTCACCGTCGGGGCGCACAGCGCCGTGAGCCCCTGATGGTGGGCACACAGCCCGGCCAAGCATGACTTCGCCAATTCGGACAGCCCGTCGTCGGTGCTGGTATCGACCAGCGCGTTCGCCCCGTTTGCGTCCACCAGCGAGAAGTTGACGTGGACGCCGTTGCCCTCGAACTGCTCGTACGGCTTGCCCAACAACGTGAGCCGTAAGCCGTGGTTGAGCGCGCACTCGCGGGCAAGCACTTTGAACAGGAACGCATCGTCGGCGGCCCGCAGCCCATCGCTGTAGCGAAGCGTCAGCTCGAATTGGCCGGAGTCGAACTCGGCGTTCACCGATTCGAGCACGATGTCGCTGCCGGCTGCGAGGTCGACAATCTCGTCGATCAAGCCGACCGGATCGACGAAACGACCGGTGCCGTAGACATACGACCCGGGTGTGTCCCAGCGCTGCCAGCCATCCTCGTCAGTGAGCTCGAGCACGTAGGCCTCGAACTCGATGCCGACCATAGGGCGGTAGCCCAGCGCCTCCCAGTCGGCAATCGCTTTGCGCAAGGCGTACCTGGCCGAGTAGCGGAACGGCTCACCCCCCTGGGAGAGGTCGCACACCGCCACTTTGGTGCGGTCGTCTTCCCAGCCCGGTCGCAGATCGGCGGGGTCGAAGGTGGCATGCATGTCGGGAAATCCGTCGAGCACCCCCGATCCAGGCGCGGCCACGAACGAGCGGTCATAGGCGAGGCTGAACACGGCTGCCGCATGGCCGGTGCCTTCATGGGCGAAGGCGACCGGGAGGTACTTGCCCCGTGCAAGACCGAGGTGGTCGGGCCACAGCATGCGAACGCGTTCATTGGCCATGGCGATTACCTCCGAATTGCCCTGCAGAAGCTATCCAAGGGTGTCGCAGTAGAGGGGTAGCATCGACCCGATCCACCGGAAGGTCTCACTATGAAACGACGCATCTTGGCTTTGCTGGCTGTTTTTGCGCTGCTCGGCGCCGCATGCGGCAGCGACGACGACACCACGGAGGCCGAGCCGGCTGCCAGCGAAGCACCGGCTGCAACCGAAGCGCCGGCTGCAACCGAAGCACCGGCTGCTGCTGTCACGATGACCAGCATCGACATCGACCACATCTTGAGCGCCGATCTCGCCAACTGTGAAGAAGCGCCGACGGGCGATCCGATCCGGGTGGGCATGGCGATGGACTTCAGCGACGTCGTCGGATTCGTCGACATCCCCGGCTCCAAGGTGGTGCCGTACGTCGCGGAACTCGCGAACTGCCGCGGCGGATTCAACGGCAGGCCAGTGGAAGTGCGGGTTTCCGAAGTCGGTGAAGACGCTGCGCTCGCCACCGAAGATCTGCTCGATTGGGGCGCACACTTCCTCATCGGGCCGCCGTTCGCTGACTTCGCGCTGCCGATTCTGCAGACCACGGGCGGCAATGTTCCGCTGTTCGTGGCGGCATCAACCGAGCCGACGTTGGCGGATGCCTCGATCAACTCGTATCTGGTCACCTTCGACGACCACCAGATGTCGGGCGCTGCGGCCAAGTGGGCGCTCGGCGAGGGCATCACCAGGGCAATCGTGTTCACCGAAGGCGCAGGCATTCCCTACACCGGCGTCAACCCTGACGCATTCATCGCCGCATTCGAAGCAGGCGGCGGCGAGGTGGTCAGCGTCCAGACCTACGTGTGGGCTGGCGACACCGATTTCTCGTCGCAGGTGAACGAGATCGCTCAGATCTCACAGAACAACGAAGTCGTCTTCTCGGCCGCATTGGGATTCCAGGTAACGGCCCTGCGTGGGCAACTCGAAGGCCAAGATCTTGACGGCCTGACCTACATCGGCACCGACGCCTTGGACGCCACCGGCATCCAGGTCGAGGCGAACAACGAGGGCATCGCCCATACGCCGCACACGAGCATCACTGCGGGCGACCGGATCGATTCCATGCTCGCCGCGTTCGAGGCCGTCAAGGGCGAGGCACTCGAGAGCCGTGGCTTCATGGCGCTGTACGTCGACTCGATGTTCGTCGGCATCCAGGGGATGCTCGACTGCGGCTGCGACGACACGGCCGAGATCGGCGAGGCCGTCAAGCAGCTCTCTGAATTCCCGGGACTGTCGGGCGAGATCACCTATAAGGGCACGAATGGCATTCCGCCGAAGGCAGTGCCGATCAACCGCATCGTAAATGGCGAGGACGTTCTCGTCGCCACGATTGACTGAGTCCGCTTGAGCGCCGGAGTAGCGGGTACAGCGCCGGACGCGGTGGACTCGCGATCTCCATGCTCGAAGTCGAAGGCCTCACCGCTCGGTACGGCTCGATAGCGGCATTGCGTGGCGCGACCCTGAGCGTCGGGTCCGGTGAGGTCGTCGGCCTCATCGGGCCCAACGGCGCGGGCAAGACCACGCTCCTGTCGACCATCGCCGGGCTGATGGCCCCGGCCGAAGGCCGCGTCACTCTTGAGGGCAGCGACATCACGGGCCACTCGCCTGAGAAGTTGCTGCGTTTGGGAGTGGCGCTCGTGCCTGAGCACCGTCGCATCTTCGCCGATCTCACCGTGGAGGAGAACCTGAAGATCGGCGGGGTGACGGTGCCCGCAGCGAATCGAGCAGAACTGCTCGATGAGATGTGCGAACGCTTTCCGGTGTTGCGGGAGAAGCGGGATGTTTCGGCCGGTTATCTGTCGGGGGGCGAGGCACAGCAACTGGCCATTGGGCGAGCGCTGATGTCGGCTCCTCGGTTGCTGATGATGGACGAACCCTCGCTGGGCCTCGCTCCGGCGCTGGTCGACCTGGTGTTCGAGTTGATCGCCACGTTGCGCGACCAGGGCCGCACGATGCTCGTTGTGGAACAGAACGCAGCACGAATGCTGGCTGTGTCTGACCATGCGTACGTGCTGCGAAGCGGCGAGGTGGTGGCCGCGGGCACGGGCGCTGAGCTGAGCCAACGAGAGGATTTGTTCGACACGTTCGTCGGGCCCGAAGTGCCCGCCGAGGGCGGGCTGCGGGCCGCCGGCGAGTCACATGGGGGCAGCGCGGGGTGACCGAGCTGGCGCAGAACCTCATCGACGGTCTTGGCCGGGGCAGCATTTACGCACTGCTTGCGCTGGGCGTGGCCGTCGTGTTCGGCGTCATGCACCTGCTGAATTTCGCCCACGGCGAACTCATCACCGTCGGGGGCTACGTGGCGCTGTGGACCCTCGGTCGCGACTGGCCTTGGTTCGTGGTGGCACCGCTGATTGTGGTGAGCGCAGTGCTGACCTCGCTGGTGATCGAGCGGGTCGCCTTCTCCCGTGTGCGAGGAAGCTCAGACTTCACGCTGCTGCTCACCTCCTTCGGCGTGCACTTCGTGATTTCCGCGATCTTCTTGCTGTATGTGTCGGCCTCGGTGAAGCCGTTCGCGAGGCCCACGTGGGTGACGAACACCTACTCGGTCGGGCCGCTGCGGATCGAGGTGTTCGACACGGTCGTCATCGTGGTGACCCTGCTCACGCTGATCGGCACCACCCTGCTGCTGCAACGAACCATGTTCGGGCTGTCACTGCGCGCCGCTGCGGCCGACTTCGACACCGCCCGGCTGATGGGCGTGCGTTCTGACACCGTGATTCGGGGTGCTTTCGCCCTGTCGGGACTGCTGGCCGGCATCGCTGGGGTGTTCTGGCTGATGCGGGCCGGCAGCATCAACCCCACCGCTGGCATCGGTCCCATGCTCAAGGGCGTTCTGGCGGCACTCATCGGCGGTCTCGGCAGTCTCCGAGGGGCGGTTATCGGCGGCCTGGCGCTGGGCTTGGCGGAAGTGCTGTTGCGCTCACGCCTGCCCGACAGCGTCGCCAGCCTCACCGAAGGTGTGGTGTTCTTGCTGATCGCCCTGCTGTTCATCTTCAGGCCGCAGGGCCTCATCACCGTGGCGCGAGCCGAACGGGTCTGATGTTTCCTCGCTTCGGACGCGATGTCGGCTTCCCGATTATGGGATCCGCCGCGCTCTTCACCGTTTTCCTGGCGGGCGGACTCTTCTACCAGAGCCTGCAAGGCAGAGCTGCCGAACGTCTGGTGACGGTCATGCTGATCGACGCCATCATCGTGCTCGGCATCCAGATCTACGTCGGCAACACAGGTGTGCTGTCGTTCGGCCACATCGGTTTCGGCGCAATCGCCGGCTACACGTTTGCGATTCTTGCCATCAGCCCTGAAGAGAAGCTCAAGCGCATTTCCGATGCCCCGTTCGGGCTGCACGAAGTCCTGCTGCACCCGGCGTTGGCCGTTGCCGTGGCCATCGGGGTGACGGTGGCGGTGGCGCTCGTCGTGGGCATCGGATTGGCACGCTCAGGCGCGGAATCGGGTGCTGTCGCGGCCACCGTGATCACCTTGGCCCTGCTGTTCGTCACCCATGAGGTGGCCCGCAACTGGCCTGATCTCACTGGTGGCGACCGTGCAGGTCTCACGTTCAAGGTCGGGGCTGCGCTCGACAGCAGACTGCCGATTTATGGCTGCTTGCTGGCAGCGTTGATCGTTGCCCGGCTCTATGCGCAGAGCCGCAGCGGCAAGCTTGCAGTTGCTGCGCGCGAGGACAACTTGGCGGCACGCGCCATGGGTGTGAACCCGCTGGTGCAGCAGACCGCGGCGCTGCTCATCTCGGTAGTTGTTGTCAGCGCCGGGTCGTCGCTGCGGGTGTATGAGAACGGCTCGATCCTTCCCGACAATTTCTTCTTCAGCTACACGCTGCTGACGCTGACCATGCTGATTGTGGGTGGCCGCAACAGCGTCACTGGAGCGCTCGTCGGCGTTGCGGTGATGACGGTCGGGCGCGAACTGGCCCGGCGCCTCGGGCAAGACGGCTTTGAGTTGTTCGGACTCAATCTCGACACCGGACCGCTGGATTGGATATTCCGCGAGAACCTTCAGACGGTCTTTTTGGGCCTGGCAATGCTCGGCTTCATGATCTTCCGTTCGGATGGCCTCCTAGGCGACTGGGAGCTGGATGCCTGGCTGTGGCGTCGCTGGAAGCGTCGTCAGCCCGAAGAGCAGATGCCCGAACCGCTGGCGGAGATTGCGCCGGTGGGCTTGGGTGTCGAGGTGGAACGTCGAGGCCCAGCGCTTGAGGTCCATGATCTCGCAGTGGACTTCGGCGGCTTCCGGGCGCTTGACGGTGCTGGCCTCACCGTCGCACCTGATGAAGTGGTGGGATTGATCGGTCCCAACGGTGCGGGCAAGACAACGCTCGTGAACGTGATCACTGGCATTGTCGAACCCACAGCGGGACGTTTCGGGGTCGGCGATCGGGACTTTTCCGGCGAGCCGAGTCACACGATTGCCCGTGCCGGTCTCGTGCGCACCTTCCAGAACCTGCGGCTGTTCGGGGCGCTGACGGTACGCCAGAACGTGGAATTGGCGAGCCGGGTAGCGGCCCGACATCGGCCGGGGTCGCATCCGCCGGTCGAGACGCTCATTGCCGAAGCCGGCCTGTGGCAGGTACGGGATCGCCGGGCACGCGAACTTGACTACGGCAGCGCTCGGCGCCTGGAACTGGCGCGGGCCGCAGCAATGGCACCGGACTTCCTGCTCCTCGACGAGCCCACAAGCGGCATGAGCGACACCGAGTCAACCGAGATGATCCGGCGGGTGCGGCACATGGCTGCGGCGGTCGATGCCGGAGTCTTGGTGATCGATCACGATCTGAACTTCATCACCGGCATCAGCGACCGGATCTACGTGCTAGATCAGGGCCGGGTGATCAGCGTAGGCACGCCCGATGAGGTTCAGGCCGACCCCGCAGTGCGCGCTGCATATCTGGGCACCGAGACAACCCGGTGAGTACGCTCGGGTGCCGCTGGTGGTGTGCCACCAAGATCTTGACGATCTTGACGGCGTGGGAGTGACATGAGCACAGCAACGCTGGAGCGAACGCAAGAGCCGCAGCGAATCTGGGACGAAGGCGATCCCGAGATGCCGGCCGAGTTTGCTGAGCTGCTCGTGCGGATGCTGAGCTACCACGTCGAGAACAGCACGAATCCCCACTACACCGAATTGCTGACCAAGCTGTGGGATCGCTGCCTCCGGCTTGCACCGGACGAGGCGACCAAGGGACTCTTGGTCAAGCTGATGCAGCAAGAGGTTGAGCACGGGATCATCAACGCCCAGATTCTGGCGGGATTGGGGGTCGACAAGGTTGACCGACCGATCGAGCAGTACGCGTTCCGGCTGTCGATGGATACGTTCTGCGACCTGTCGTACTTCCACGCGCTGATCGACCGGGTCGGTGTGTACATCGGCGAGACCTGGGACGGTGTGCCCTACAAGCCGCTGCTCAACATCGCCACGCGGGTGCACAAAGAAGAGTTGTTCCACTGCACGCTCGGGCTGCGCAATCTGCGACTCATCTGCCAGACACCTGAGGGCCTGGAAGATGCCAACGACAGGATCCACGTCTGGTGGCCGGCGGCGCTTGACATGTTCGGCCGGTCTGATTCCGATTTCGGCGACGCGTACGTGCGGTGGGGCCTGCGCAAGAAGAACAACGCCGACCTCCGCCGGCAGTACATCGCTGACACGGTGCCGCTGCTCGAAGAGCTGGGGATCGAGGTACCGCCGAATCGGCTGAACCGCCGGTTTCTCTAGCCAGTCATGCATCCTGCGAGCGCGGGCGGTCTGGCAGTCAAGGTTTCGAGGCCGGCGCCTCAGGTGGCGTTCATCGAGACCTCTTCGTCGATGCACTGGGAGTGCTTCTGGGTCGCCGAGGGCGAGAACACGCTCGTCGTGGGAGCGTTCGACAGTGGTGACAAGTCGTCGCCAGAGCCTCGCGTCCATGTGATCAACAAGCCGTACGGATGGGACATGCGGCCGGCCTGCGATCCGCCGTCTGCTGGCGACGACCAGGACCTGTTGGTGCAGGTGTGGCAATTGCTGGGTTCGTCCTGAGCGTGCAGGGCGAGGAAGCGGCGTGAATCTCGAGACGCTGGGCCAAGTTCTGGTGGAGACCGAGGTGGTGGTCGAGCCCGAGTCAGTAGCGCTGCTGGTCGATGCGCTGGGGACGCCGACTGCGGGCGAGGTGGCGCTGCGGCTGCCGTTCTTCGGCCCGACCGTCGGCGGCGGTGACTCGGTGGTGGGACCCATCGGGCTCAGCCTCGAGCGGGGCCTCGCCGGCGGCCAGTCGTTCGAGTGGCATCGTTCGTTCCGACTGGGCGAGCGAGTGTCCGTGGTGGTGTCGGTGGAGGACATCATCGACAAGGGAACGCTGCATCTCGCCACGGTGCTCTCTGAATACCGCGACGCAGAAGGGGAGCTGATACAGCGCCAACGGACCGTGTTCGTCGAGCGCAAGGCGGACGATCCCTCGGCGAGCGTTGCAGCGGCAGATGGCGGGGGTTCGGCAGGGGAGTCGAACACGTGAGTGGATTCGAGGTCGCCCAGGCGACTGCTCTGAGGGTCACCCGGGAGGCGATGCGCAGCTTCGTCGACGGTGTGCATGACGCAAACCCGGTGCATACCGACCCCGAATTTGCAGCCAAGGCCGGACTGCCCGACGTGGTGGTGCAGGCTTCGCACACGACCGCAATAGCGCTCGATGCGCTCGTTGCGCAGTTCGGTGCCGATGCGATTCTGAATCTCGACGTTCGGTTGCGTGGACCAGTCTTTCCTGGCGATGACCTGACGGTGTCGCCGGTGAGTTTTGGGGAACACGATCGAGGTGTGGAGGTACGCAACCAGCGGGGCGACACCGTCGCCACTGGCGTCGTCATCCTCCGCGGCGACCCCGATGAATAAGGAGATCAGATGAACTACGAACACCTGCTGGTGGAGGACGGCGACGGCGTCCGGATTCTGACGCTGAATCGGCCGCAGAAGTTCAACTCCTGGAACGCCGCCATGCGCGCCGAAATGCGCGACGCAGTGGACCAGACAGCGACTGCGGCTTCGAACTGGCCCTGTCGTGCGACTTCAGGGTCATCGCGGCCAATGCGCGCTTTGTCATGCCCGAGGCCAAAGTCGGGCTTATCCCGGGATCGGGCGGCTGCTCCCGGCTGGTGCACTACGTGGGGCTCGGACGTGCCAAGGAACTCGTGATGCTGTCGCGCAACGTCAGCGCCGACGACGCCAAGGCGATGGGACTCGCGACCGAAGTGGCCCCCGAGGGCGAGGCCGTGGCGGGGGCACTGGAATTGGCGGAGGAACTCTCCGCGTTCGCCCCGCTCGCGCTCGGCATGGCCAAGATCGTCCTCAACACCTGCACCGACGTGGACCACGAGACTGGCCGCCGCCTCGAACGGCTCGGCCAGAGCGTCCTCAAGACCACCAGCGACCACGCCGAGGGCGCCAGCGCATTTCTCGAGCGCCGCACCCCCGATTGGCAGGGCCGCTAAGCCGCATTGTCATTCGTTGTTCGGCGCTGCGATGGAACGCGAGGGTGCGGTGCGCGAGGTGATGGCCTCGTTTGGCAAGGCGGTGGGCAGTGAAGAGGTGTTCGAATGGGGCAGCTCGGCAAATCGGTCCAACGCATCGGGCGAACTGGAGTTCGAGGATGCGGTGGCGCAGATGGTGGGCCCCGTGGGCGTGGCGTGCCCACGATCATCGACATGGTGAACGTGCTCGCCGACATGGAGCTGGAGGTCGAGGCGGCAACGCTGATGATGACGCAGATGTCGGGTGCCTTCGACCGTGCGCCGACGGACCCCGACGAGGCCGTCTTCTCGAGGCTGGCCACCCTGGCCCACATCGCTGCCCGAGCCGTCCCGTCCCGCTGACGCCCGCTTCGACGCTCGCGCTGCTACTCCTCGACGAGGCGGGACGGAAAGCCGCCCTTCGAGATCGGCCCCCAGCTCTCGATATGCAGGCGCAGCAGCACTTTGCCTTGGCGGGTCATCGCTGCCCGGTAGTCGTCCCAATCTGAATGCTCGCCGCTGATCACCCGGAAGTACTCGACGAGCCCCTCCATCGCATCGGGAAGGTCCACCACCTCGCCACGGCATTTGAGCTGCACCCACTCGCCAGCCCACCCATCGGACATGACGACCACCCAGGCCTGGGAGTTGCGCCGCAGATTGAGCGATTTGGCCCGCTCGGGGTAGCTGCTGACGAGCACGGCCGTGCCGCTCTCGTCGAGGCCCATGGTGACCAGCGATGCCTGCGGACGACCGTCCCGCCGCAACGTGAGCAGCACCCCGTGGTGTCGCTCGCGGACGAATGCAACCAGTTCGTCTCGCTCGACCGTGCGGTCCGCAGCAATCGACGCCATCTGTGTCTCCCCGGATCGTCCCAATAGCTCCGGCAGTCTCGCCGCTCAGCTCGCCATTCGGCACACCGGTGGGCGGCTCAGGACGCCGATGGTTCGCATGACTTGCCCAAACAGGGGAGAATCGGCAACGAACGGCGCTGAGCCTTGGCGCTGACAAGGGGTGAGACACGACATGTTGCAGCACTTCCGGGTACTGGACCTCTGCGACGGAATCAGCCAGTTCGCGGGCTACCTGCTTGCCAGCCTGGGAGCTGAGGTGATTGCCGTCGAGCCTCCTGACGGGGTGCGCAGCCGTCACCTCGGGCCGTTCATCGACGACGAGCCGGACTTGGAACGCTCGCTGGGCCACTGGGCCTACAACCAGGGCAAGCGCAGCGTCACTGCCGATCTGACCACCCCAGACGGACGGCAGCGACTGCTGGAGCTTGTGAGGGGCGCGGACGCGCTCATCGAGGACGCGCCGGTGGGCCTCATGTCTGCATTGGGTCTTGGCTATGAAGAGCTCGCCGCCGTCAATCCCGCCATCGTCCATGCGTCCGTGACGCCGTACGGCTCGACCGGCCCGCGCAGCGCCTGGGCAGGTTCGGATCTCACCGCTGTGGCCGGCAGCGGATTCCTGCACTCCAGCGGCGACGCCGACCGTGCCCCGGTGAGAGTCTCGGGAGTGCCGCAGAGCTTTCTTCAGGCCGCCGGCGATGCCGCTGCGGCCACGCTCATCGCCTTGCGCGAGGCCCAACGCAGCGGCCTCGGCCAGCACGTCGATGTCTCTGCGATGGAGTCGATGACCCACGGCCAGCCGCAGAACCTGTCACCGCGGGTCAACGCCAACCCCATCGACCGCATTGCCGGCGGCCTCAGCCTCGGCGGCATCGACATCCCGATGATGTTCCCGTGCGCCGACGGCAACACCATCTGCGTTGCGCTCATGGGGGTGGCATTCGCGCCCTTCACGCGACGGCTCGTGGAGTGGGAGGCGGAGGAGGGCTTTGCCGACGAGGAGCTCCAGGCGGTGGACTGGGAGACCATCGCAGCCGAAGTTCTCAGCGGTCAGCGCTCGCCCGAGATCATCGTCAAGTCGTTCGCGACTCACGCCCGCTTTCTCGCGACCAAGACGATCGAGGAATTGTGGGCTGCGGCGTTCGACCGGAATCTGCTGATCACGCCGTCGGCACTGGTCAGCGATCTCCTCACGAATGTGCACTTCGCCAGTCGCGACTTCTGGCGAGACTCCGAGTTCGACGATGGGCGACGTGCCCGCTTTTGCGGCCCGCTGGTCCACTTCAGCGACGACGCGCCCGAGCGCACCCCGGTCGTGCCACGGCTCGGCGCTCACGACGACGCGATCGACACCGACCGGCAGCCCCATGCCGCAACCGTGACAGCGGCAGCCGCCGACGGCCCTGAGTCCAATGGCACTGTCTCGGAAGGCACAGTCTCGGGCGACGCGGTGTTGCCGCTCGCAGGCCTGAAGGTGGTGGAGTTCTCATGGGTCATCGCCACGCCCTCGGCGGTGCGCATCCTTGCCGACTACGGCGCCACCGTGGTCAAGGTCGAGACCGAGGGCCGGCCGGACACCATGCGCACGGTCAACCCGTTCGTGGACGAGGAAGCCCATCCCGACAACAGCGTCGGCTACGGCGTGTACAACGCGGGCAAGCGCAGCCTCAGCCTGGATCTCAGCAAGCCCGAGTCGCGCCAAGTCGTCGAGGACTTGATTCGATGGGCCGACATCGCCACCGAATCTTGGGCGCCAGGATCGGCGGCGCGCATGGGCTTTGGCTACGGCGACTTCTCGGCGATCAACCCCCAGATCATCATGCTGTCGAGCTCGCTGCTGGGCCAGAGCGGTCCCTACTCGAGCCTCGCCGGCTACGGGTTCATGGCGGCCGCCATCGCCGGCTTCTACGAGATCACAGGTTGGCCCGATCGCGGCCCCGCCGGTCCGTATGGCCCCTACACCGACTTCTTGGCGCCGCGCGTCATCGTGGCGTCCCTCATGGCGGCCCTGGAACGGCGTGACCGCACGGGATCCGGCTGCTATCTCGACCTTTCACAGACCGAAGCAGCACTGCACTATCTGGCGCCGGCCATCTTGGATGCCTCGGTCAATGGCCGGGATTCGCAGCGATGCGGCAATGAGGATCCGCACATGAGCCCCCATGGCGTCTACCCGACCGCCGGTGACGATCAGTGGGTGGCGATCGCCTGCACCGATGACCGTTGGCCTGCATTGGCCGGTGCGGTGGGGCCCGACGCCGACGGGGCCGCCGGCTGGGATCAGGCAGCCCGCCGCGAGCGCGCTGGGGTGATTGACGAGGCAATCTCGGCGTGGACCTCGGAGCGCACCAACGTCGAGGCAGCCGAGACGCTCCAGGCGCTCGGCATCGACGCCTACCCGGTCAACAATGCGCAGGGCTGCTGCGACGACGTCCAGCTCACAGCACGGGAGCACCACATCAACGTTCCCCAGGGCCACCGCGGGACGATGTGGACGCAGAACTGCCGGACGCGCATGTCGCGCACACCTCCGGTCGTCTGGCGAGGCGGGCCGTGCCTCGGCGAGGACAACTACGAGGTGCTCACCGAGTTCTTGGGCTACGACGCCGACCGCATCGCCGATCTCGCAGCAGCCGAAGTGCTCGGTTGAGTGCCCATGCGGGACCCCCTCCTGCCTCGGCGGAGGCGGTCTCACAACCAGCGTTCGATGTCCAGGTCGTCGAATGCTGCGAAGTCCGACGTGTTTGCGGTCACGAGGGTCAGCCCGTTGACAGCAGCGATGGCCGCGATTTGGCCGTCGACAAAGGGCGGCGTCGCCCCGACAGCAGCCAGTCGTGCGCGCTCCCGAGCGTGCCAGTCAGCCGCCCTGCGGTCGTAATCCACCACTTCGAAGCGTTCCAGCACGACTTCTTCGACATAGCGCTCGATCACCTCGCGTCGGCGCGATTGGGGAAGTCGACAGCACCCAAAGCGCAGTTCGTGCCAGACCAGCGCCGGAATTGCGATCTCGCCGTCATGCTCACGGAGACGCCGCAGCACCTCTGCGTCGGGCCGTGGCCGCAACGGTTCCGACACGATATTCGTGTCCAGGAGGTATCTCATCGCCTACAGCCGCACGTCGCGGCCGGGCACCGTGTCCCGCAGGTGTCCGAAAAGCTCGCCGGGGTCGAGTTCCATCTCGGCAAGCCCGACGCTGTCGGAGAACGCCTGATACGCATCGTCGAAACTTCGATGGCTGGTGGCGAGCCGTTCGAACATCGGGCAGCTGATCAGAACCGCCACGGGCTCGCCTCGGCGGGTCAACTCGACAGCGTTTCCGCTTTCGGCCTCGCGGATGAGCGAGGGCAGATTGCGCCGTGCTTCGGCGATGGACTGTCGATCTGTGATCGTGATCGCTTTCATGTACACCATGATGTACATCATAGGCAACAGTGCCGTAGTCCTAGTCTGGTTCCGCCTCTGCTCCCTGCTCGGATTCGGCGTCATCGTCGGGTTCCGGGGGAGTGCTGATCGGAGGCGGCTGGTGACGGGCGCAGTCGCCCGAAACGATGTCGGTCAGCCGATCCACACGAGCACCCTCGGTAGCTGGCACGGGCGCACCGTTGGAATCGAGCAAATGCGGGTGGAATGACCAGCCCACGATCTCGGCGCCGTCGAAGTCGATCTGCAGCACGCCCGTCTCGCCGGTGATACCGGACCGGTAGTGCCAGATGAAGTTGCCGAGCGAGTAGGCGATTAGCTTTCCATCGTCGAACACGACGGGCTGCAGAACATGGGGATGGTGGCCGATCACCGCATCGGCGCCGTTGTGCAGCAGCTCGAAGGCAAGATCGCGCTGGCGCCCATCGGGGCAGGTCATGCGCTCGATGCCCCAGTGCACGACAGCGATCACGACATCGGCCTCCCAGGCGGCCACCCTGACGTTCGCGAGCACGCGATCGCGCTGGTACGCAGACGCGATACCGGGCCGCGACTCGCCGGCCGGAAAGCCGAGCGGCACCACCATCGAGGCGCCGACGAACGCGACTCGAATACCCGGCCGTACCTCGATGATCCGGTGGCGGTAGGCGTCGGGGCTGGTGGCTCCTGCCCCGAGCGCAATCACACCCTCGGATTCGAGCATCTCGATGGTGTCGATGAGCGCATCGGCGCCGTAATCCTTGGCGTGGTTGTTGGCGAGATTGGCGACGTCGACACCGGCCATCGCGATGCGTGCCGCAGCCGCCGGCAGTGCCCGGAACACGTACTGCTTGTCCGCAGCGGGCTCACCTCGGTCGCTGATCGCCATCTCCACATTGATCACTGCAATGTCGGCCTCCGCGAGCGGCGGGACGATGCCAGCGAACGGATCGATGCCTGCGGCCTCGCTGCGGTCCATCAGCACGTCACCGCCTGCCAGCAGGGTCCAACTCGGGTCGGGTTCGGTCGTTGGTGCAACCTCGGCGGTCGAAGAGGTCGGGCCCGCATCGGCTAGGCGCGCCGAAGGCGCCGGCGCCGACGTGGCTGCCGACGTGGACTCCGGCTGCTCGAGATTTGCGCCCGCGGGCGCAGTGGTGGTCACCGCAGGAGTCGCGCTGGCGACAGTGGCAGTCGTCGGCGGCGCCACTCGGACGGTGCTGGCGCTGCATGCTGAGAGCAGCATGGCTGCGCCCGCTGCGAGCGCCCATGCGAGCCCCGATGCGCCCGCTCGGCGCCGTCCTCGGTCAGCGGTCGTGTTCAGCAGCGCCTCAGCCGGCGTTGAACACCCACCGCAAGCCGTGCGCAATGAGGGCGTACGGCACGGTGAAGTGGGTCTCCTCGGGCCAGATCATCGTCTTGAGCCTGAGGTTCGGATAGTCACGGCCTGCTAACAGTTCTCCCAGCCGCTCGGTGTGCTCGGCGGTGCGCGCCTGCTCGAAGATGGCGGTCGCACCCGGGTCGAAGGCGGGGCTGAGCACATCCTCCGCGCCGCCCGCAGCCAGGTACACGACCGCATCGAGGTCGTCGTTGGCGTCGGCATACGCCGCCTCGTAGTCGTACACCAGCGGATGGTCCCAGCAGATCCACGGGCTGCCGATGACATAACGGTTGAAGAATCCGCCGTGGTTGAACAGCGTGTAGCAGCCGAACAGCCCACCCATCGAGTCGCCGACGTAGGTGCGGTCGTCGCTCACGTTGAAGTTCTCGGTGAGCCAAGGCCAAAGTTCTTCGCTCATGAAGCGGACGAACAGCGGAGCGCCTCCGCCGACGACTTCGCCCTCGACCAGCGGAGAGGCGTTCAGCTGTCCAAGCTGCCATTCGTCCGATGTCGGTGAGAAGTCGTACATGCGCCGGCCGGTCACGTACACGATGTCGCCTCCGACCGGGTAGCCGATCCCCACGGTGAGCACCGGGGGAATCTCCCCACCCATCAACAGCATCGTCGCCATGTCAGCGGCGAAGCCGATGCCGAAGTTGGCATCGGTCTGGTACACGACCGGCAATGGCTCGGGCCAGTCGATCGGTGGGCCTTGCGTGGTGATCTCGAAATCAAAGTCCATGAGATCGGAATGGACGATGTGGGTCTGGGTGAGCGAAAGCTGCTGCGGTCCTGCCATGAGACGCCCCTCCGGGTCCGATTGCGAGGGCCCGAGTCTCGCGCAGCGCTTCGCCCAGCCGCGTTCTGCGTAGCGGCCAGATGAGATCGCGCTGGTGTCACGCTGGCCGGAGGGTCGAAGTAGCGTCACGCACGCTGGGCCGTTCGGCGCTGGCCGCGCCACGCCCGGCTGCGAACAAGGAGACGCTCATGGCACTTGCAGACACAGTTCAGGGGATTCTCGACCGGGGCGTTGACGACGGCGATGTCGTTGGGGCGGTGGCAAAGATCGTCGGACCAGACGGCGAGATCTGTTCCGGTACGGCGGGCACACGCGGCGCCGACAGTGATGTGGCGATGACCAACGACACGGTGTGCTGGATCGCCTCGATGACCAAGGCGCTGACCGGCACCGCAGCAATGCAGCTCGTCGAACAGGGCAAGCTCTCGCTCGACGGCCCGGCGGCGGAAACATTGCCGTTGCTGGACGAGCTCGATGTGCTGACCGGCTTCGACGGCGACGGCAACCCCGTTACCCGGGCCCGCAATGGAGATATCACGCTGCGACAGCTGCTGACCCACACCGCGGGCATGGGCTACGACATCTGGAGCGCAGAGCTGGGGCAGTACCAGGAGGCCACGGGCACGCCCGGCATCACCGAGTGCCAGAAATCGACGCTCAGCATTCCGCTGCTGTTCGATCCGGGCGAACGTTGGATGTACGGAACTGGCATCGACTACGCCGGCCAAATGGTCGAGACAGTGTCGGGCATGTCGCTGGGGGAGTACTTCGCGCAGAACGTCACCGGGCCGCTTGGCATGTCCGACACGGCGTTTCGAATCAGCGATGACATGCGGTCGAGAATCTCGGCCATGCATGCCCGGATGGAAGACGGCTCGCTGGTCGAGATGCCATTCGAGATCCCCCAGGACCCCGAAATGGAGATGGGCGGAGGCGGCCTGTACTCCACGATCGACGACTACTGCCGCTTCCTGGCGATGATGCTCAACGGCGGCAGCCTCGACGGCCGCCAGATCGTCTCGGCTGACACACACCAGCAGATGGTGTCCAATGCCATGGGCGACCTGCGGGTCACGATGCTGCACACCGCTATCCCGCCGTACTCCAACGATGCAGAGTTCTTCCCCGGACTCGAGAAGTCCTGGGGCCTCACGTTCCAGATCAATGAGGAGCCTGCGCCGACCGGTCGCCCGGCCGGCGGCCTCATGTGGGCCGGGTTGGCCAACTCGTTCTTCTGGATCGACCTGGCGAGCCAGGTGGCCGGCTGCTACATCAGCCAGGTTGTGCCGTTCGCGGATGCGCGCTCGTACAAGCTGTACGAGGACATCGAGTCGGCGGTCTACGCGAGCCTGTAGGGGCTCGGCGGGGCGGCGATCTAGGCGGTCGGCGGTCCGAGTACCAGGCAGCCGTTGTGGCCGCCGAAACCGAACGAGTTGCTGAGTGAGGGTCCCGGCTCCCAATCGGCGGCTTCGCCGGTCACCAGGTTGAACTCGGGAATGTCCGGGTCCGGGGTTGTCCACCCGGCCGTCGGCGGGATCTTGCGGTACCGCATCGACAACAGCACCGCGACTGCCTCGAGTGCACCGGCAGCGCCGAGCGCGTGACCGGTCACGCCCTTGGTCGAGGTCACCAGCGGGCCGTCGGCACCGAAGAGCTTGTTCAAGGCCTCAGCCTCAGCGGCATCGTTCAACGACGTTGACGTGCCATGCGCGTTGACATGCACGATGTCATCGGGTGTCAACCCGGCATCAGAGATCGCGAGCTGCATGCACCGAAGCGCTCCCTCGCCGCCTGGCGACGGCGCGGTGATGTGGTGGGCGTCGGCATTCGAGCCCACACCCAGGACTTCGCCCCAGATGGACGCACCCCGGGCCACGGCTGAGTCCCATTCCTCGAGCACCAGCGTGGCCGAGCCCTCGGTCATCATGAAACCGTCGCGATTGACGTCGAACGGCATCGAGACACCGCTGCTGGACAAGGCGGTCATGTTCGCGAAACCCGCTGTGCCAACCGGCGTCATCACCGATTCGCATCCGCCCGTCACCGCCACGTCCACGACGTCAGCTCGGATCAGCCGAGTGCCGTAGCCGATGGCGTGCGTTGCGGCCGCACATGCGGTGGTCAGGACCTCGCACGGCCCCGCGAGGCCATAGCGCATCGAGATCGCGGCACCGGGCGCGTTGGGCATCATCATCGGGACCATGAACGGCGAAACGCGCCGTGCTCCCTTGCGGTCGAGGACCAACACCTGATCCTCGAACGTCTGCAAACCGCCCACGCCGGTGCCGTAGATGACGCCCTGCCGATCGGGGTTGGTCCCGAGATCGCCGGCATCAGCCATCGCCTGGGCTGTAGATGCCATCGCAAACTGCTGAGACCTGTCAGCTCGACGGGCGTTCTTGGGGCTGTCGTAGAACGGGGCCGGATCGAAATCGGCGACGCGGCGCTCACCCTCAGGCGGGTCGGAGTTCAATCCATCCCAGAAGGCATCGACGCTCGTCCCGGCGCATGAGATGACGCCCAGGCCCACGATTGCGACCCGACGGCCGTCACTCATTGCGGGATGCTCACAGTTTCGATTCGACCAGCGCGACCGCGTGGCCGACGGTGATGACGCCTTCTAGCTCCTCTTCGTCAACGCTGATGTCGAACTCCTCTTCAAGAGCCATGACCAGCTCGACGAGGTCGAGACTGTCGGCATCGAGATCATCAGCAAAGCTGGCCTCGAGCGTGACCTGTCCGGCGTCGACGGCGAGTACCTCGACGGCGCAATCGGTGAATCGATCCAACGTGTCGCTCATGCTGTTCCCCTCATGTGTGGGCAGATCTCCCCAGCGGCTGTGCGCGTGCGAAGTGTAGGTGCCAGATGACCGCAAACCGGTACGCGTTCGTGCTCTCGGCGCACGGACTAGTGGCCCATACCAAGGCCGCCGTCCACCGGCAGCAGCGCGCCGGTGATGTACGCCCCTTGGCCGGAAGCCAAGAACGCCACCGCCGCCGCGATCTCGGCGGGTTCGGCGACACGGCCGAGCGGCACTGCAGCGGTAATTGCAGCTTGCCGGTCGTCGGTGAGGGCTCCGAACATCTCGGTGGCGACGGGGCCGGGTGCGACGACGTTGGAGGTGATGCCGCGCGAGCCCAGTTCTCTTGCAAGCGATCGGGCCAAGCCCACGAGGCCAGCCTTGGATGCTGCGTAGTTGACTTGGCCCGCGGACCCCAGCATTCCTACGACTGAAGACACGAAGATCAGCCGGCCCCAGCGCGCACGCAGCATCGGCCGAGCGGCCCGCTTGGCCATCCGGTACGCGCCCGTCAGGTTGGTGTCCACTACTGCGGCAAAATCCTCGTCGGCCATGCGCAGCACGAGCTGGTCGCGCGTGATCCCGGCGTTCGCGACCAGCACTTCGACGGGACCCAGCTCGGACTCGATGCGGCCGTAGGCGGCATCGACAGCCTCACTGTCGGACTGGTCGCACGCGACCCACACCAGCCGGTCGTCGTCAGGCGGATCAGATCGGCTCGTGACGGCGACGCGGTGCCCCTGTTCTGCGAAGAGCTGTGCTGTCGCCAAACCGATGCCCCGGCTTCCGCCGGTGACGAGCACCGTGCGCACGGGGTCTGAACTCACCGAGCCAGAGCTCATGGACGGGGACTCATCGGCGAGGGGAAGACGCTTTGGCTCGCGAGGCTCGGTTAAGCACGGTGGTCAGGGCCAGCGGTCAGCCGCGGCGTCCGGGCTCGCCCGACCAGCGGAGCACGGCCGAGGCTGACGTCATCCCGGCGCCGAATCCGACGAGCAGAACGTTGTCGCCCTCTTTGACCCGTCCGTTGCGCACCGCATCGTCCAGGGCGAGCGGGATCGATGCCGACGAAGTGTTGCCGGTGCGGTGAATGACCATCGAGGTTTTCTCGAACGGGATGCCCAACCGCTTGCACGAGGTCTCGACAATGCGGATATTCGCTTGATGGGGGACCACCAGATCGATGTCGTCAGCGGTGAGGTTGGCCTGCTTCATCGACTGGCGAGCCGATTCCTCCATCACCAGCACCGCCCTCTTGAACACCTTCTGGCCTGCCATGAAGATGGTCTCGCCGTGCTCGCAGTACAGGTACTCTTCCATCGCGCCGTCGCTCGACACATGCCAGCCCAAGAGATCCGTGCCCTTTTCGCTGCGCTCGATGACGGCGGCGCCGGCGCCATTGGCGAACAGGATGCAGGTGGAGCGGTCCGTCCAGTCAATGATCCGTTCGAGGACTTCGGCTCCGATGACCAGCACCCGCTCGTGGCCCATGGCAATGAAACCGTGGCCGGTGACGAGCGAGTACACGAAGCCGGAACACGCGGCGTTGACGTCCATGGCGCCGCAATCCAGCCCGAGCATTTCCTGCACGGTCGACGAGGTCGCTGGAACGGCTCGATCCGGCGTCGTGGTGGCCAGCACCAGCATGTCGATTCCCGAAGGGTCGATCCCGGCGTCTTCGAGGGCCGCCGCACCCGCCTCGGCTGCCAACCCGGCAGTGGTGCCGCCGAGGTGCCGTGACGTGATGCCGGTCCGCTCGGTGATCCACTCATCGGAAGTGTCGACCATCTTCGCCAGCTCGTCATTAGTGAGGATGCGGTCGGGCAGCGCAGTGCCCATACCCACGATGCGGGCGCCCGATGCGTTGGGTGTCGTACGAGTCATGTCAAGCCTCGGTTCGAAGTGTCGTGTCTGCGGGGCGTGTCGGTTGTGCCGTCGTAGCCGCCCGCCTTCGGTTGCGGTAGGTCGTAGCTAGGTCGCGTCCCCGGTGCGGAGCCACGCGATCGGTTGCCGTGCGGTGACGCGTTCGCCCTCGACGGCCATTATCCCCATGACAGTACCCGCGAATGGCGACCGCACTTCCTCGCCGGCGACGCGGCCGATGACGTCACCGACCCTGATCGGCTGGCCGTTGCCCATGTCGCTGTCGAGCGCGAAGATCCCGGCGCAAGGGCTGACGATGAGACGCTCGGTCACATAGAGGTTCTCGCCGCCGAGAACGGCAGGGACAGCCGGAGCAGAGTCGGCAAGCGCTTCCATGAAGGCGTCGATCTCCGAGGGTGCGCCGACCGACAGCGCTGTCGCAGCCTTGTTGGTTCGCTTGGTCATCCCCGTGAGCACCTTGCCGGGGCCCAGTTCGACAAATGTGGTGACGCCGACGTCGGTCAACGCGTGCAGGCTCGCTCGCCACAGAACCGGGCTGGTGAGCTGCTGTGCGAGAAGCGAGCGCCACTCGTTGTCGTCCGAGCGCGGGCGAGCGTCAACGTTCGCGACGACCGGCACACTCGGCGCACGGATCTCGACTTCGGCCAGAGCCTTGCGCAGCCGATCCCGCGCTGGCTGCATGAACGGCGTGTGGAAGGCACCGCCGACCTGCAACTGCATGAGGCGCTTGGCACCTGCCGCTTTCGCTGCTGCTCCGCCTGCGGCCACCGCATCGGGTGCGCCAGCGATCACGACCTGACCCGGAGCGTTGTAGTTCGCGACCCAGACGTCGCCATCAGTGTTTTCGCATGCTTGGGCGACAAGGTTGTCGTCAAGGCCGAGAACCGCCGCCATGGTTCCGTCGTGCTCGTCGGCGGCAACCTGCATGGCTTCGCCACGCTCCGCGACGAGCCTCACGGCGTCGTCATATGCGAGCGCGCCCGTAGCGGTGAGTGCGCTGTACTCGCCCAGCGAGTGCCCAGCGGCAATTGAGAACGTCGCGCCGGTGCGCTCGACCGCGTCGAGCACGACCATCGACAGCACGAATGTCGACAGCTGCGAGTTGCGGGTGTGGCGCAGTTCGTCAGCATCCGCATCGAGCAGCAGGGCTGCCACGTCACGGCCGCAGGCATCCGATGCCTCGATGACGAGCTCCCACGACTCATGCGAGGTCCAGGGCTCTCCCATGCCGGGCAGCTGCGAGCCCTGCCCTGGAAACGTGAATGCCAGCACTCGTCCTCCTCAAGAGCGCCGGTGCGCGAGCAATCAGCTCCTGCCCCACAGCGGCACGGTGAACGCGCAGTAAAGGGTAGGTGGCCGCAAGGTGCATGGGCGACTCCATGGCCGAACGGGCATGCAGTGCAGCGAACGGGAGCGGGAGACAAGTGGTCTGGCTGCCGGCTGCATCCCTTTCACGCGGCCAGTTTGACCGTGAGTACGCTGTGGCGGCTCAGAGCCCGGGTGGTGAAACGGCAGACACGGAGGACTCAAAATCCTCTGCCCTCACGGGCGTGCGGGTTCAACTCCCGCCCCGGGCACTCCAGTGCATCGCGCTGTTGCCCTGCGAGGCAAGGCGAAATCCGGCGAGCCACGGCAACCTGACAGGTAGGCTGGCCGACCCGCAGCCGCCGAGAGGGACAAGAGTCCACAACGGCGACTGGCGCGGGAAGTCCCGTCGAGTTCGGGGAGCGTGTGTGCCCAAGCGAGTCGTGATCGCAGAGGACGAAGCCATCATTCGGCTCGACTTGCGGGAGATGCTCGAAGACGAGGGCTACGTCGTCGTGGCAGAGACCGGGCGGGGCGACGAAGCAGTGGACCTGGTCCGTCGTCACGAGCCCGACGTGTGCATCTTCGACATCCAGATGCCCGGTCGCGACGGTCTCGATGCAGCCAGGGAGGTCGCCGCCGACCGCGCTTCGGCAGTCCTGATACTCACGGCGTTCAGCAAACGGCATCTCATCGCCGAAGCGCGTGACGCCGGGGTGCTGTCGTACTTGGTGAAGCCGTTCCAGCGCGAAGAACTGGTATCGGCCATCGAGGTTGCATGGGGCCGCTTCACAGAGATGCGTGAGCTGGAGGACACTGTCGAGAGCCTTGAGGAGAAGCTGGAGACCCGCAAGGCGGTGGAGCGGGCGAAAGGCACCCTGATGGACGAGTTTCAGCTCACCGAGCAAGACGCGTTCGAGTTCATCCGGAGCACCGCGATGGCCAATCGTGCGAAGATGCGAGACATCGCCCAGCAGGTCGTCGACGGTCAGCTGACGCCCTGAGGTCCCCGCTGGGAGGCCCGATGACGAGGCTGCTGCTGCTCGACGGGAATTCCCTGACATATAGGGCGTTCTTCGCTATTCCAGAGGACATGGCAACGCGTTCAGGCCAGCGCACTGGTGCGGTGTATGGCTTCACCTCGATGCTCATCAATCTGGTGCGAGACCATCGCCCAGACGCGCTTGCCGTGTGCTTCGACCGTCGCGAGCCGACATTCCGCCACACGGCGGCACCGCACTACAAGGCCCAGCGCGACGCGACCCCCGCAACCCTGATCGAGCAATTCGGCCTTGTGCGTCAAGTGCTCGAATCTTTGAGCATCCCGGCCATCGACTGTGCGGGATTCGAGGCCGACGACCTGCTCGCGACGCTGGCGCACGAGGCAGATCTTCGAGGTGACGACGTTGTGGTCGTGAGCGGCGACCGGGACGTGTACCAACTCGTGCGCGACCCGCATGTCCAGGTTCTGTACAACCGACGGGGAGTCACCGACTACGCGCTGTACGACGAGGCCGGCATCACTGAGCGGACCGGCGTCACGCCCGAGATGTATGTGCAGTACGCCGCGTTGCGGGGGGACCCTTCCGACAACCTGCCCGGCGTGCCCGGAGTCGGGGAGAAAACCGCGGCAAAACTGCTGAACTCATACGGAAATGTGGAGGCGCTGCTCGCTGCGGCGTCCGAGCAGACGCCCAAGCTGGCCGAGAATCTTGCCGCACACGCCGATGTCGTTCGCCGCAACATCGAATTGATGGAACTGCGAACCGATGCACCGATCGACGTGCCTGCTCATGAGCTGCGGTGGGACGGCTTCGATGCGGAACTCGTGGACCGCACATTCGAATTCCTCGAATTCGCAAGCCTGCGCGCCCGCCTGCAAGAGGCTCTGATCGGAACGACGTTGGACGGCGTGCTCACTGCCGGGTCCGCTGGCAGCGAATCCGCTGGACTGGCAGAGGTTCGAGTGCTGACGCCCGCCGCCGCCGATGTCGCGGACATGCTCGCCGAGCTGGCTCGGCGCCCCGAGCCCGTCGCTGTCGGATGGGCGCGGAGCGACGACGACAGGTTGGGTGTGCTCGCGATCGAAACCGACGCCGACGCAGCCGAGGTGCTCGCGTTGAGACCGGATCAGCTTGGCCGTGACGAGATCGCATCCGCGCTGATCGCATTGCTTGGGACTGACGGTCCGGGTGTGCATGTCCATCAGGCCAAGCCCTTGATGCGAGCCTTGGCGCGACTGCCCGCAATCGGCCCTGATGGTGCGGGCTTGCCAGGGCTCGAGGTGGATACCGCCATCGCTGCGTACCTCATCGATCCCTCTGAGGGCCGCGACGAGATTGGGGCTCTGCTGGCTCGCCACTGCGGCATTCACTTCGACGACGGGGCAGTCGAGGCCCAGGGCCAGCTCGGATTCGACAATGTCGATGCGGAGCCGACGGATCTCAGCGTTCAGGCAGGTCGGGATGCTCTCGCCGTAGCGCTGCTTGCACCTGTCCTCGACGCGCTGCTCGATGAGATGGGCATGTCCGATCTCTACCGCGATATCGAACGCCCGCTCATTTCGGTCCTGGCCCGCATGGAGGCCGTCGGCATCGGAGTTGACCGAACCGAGCTTGAGGCGTTGCGGGACCATCTCACCGCTGAAGTGGCCGCGCTCAAAGCAGAGGTACGGCTGCTTGCGGGACGCGACGACCTCAATGTCAACTCTCCGAAACAGCTGGCAGAAGTGTTGTTCACCGATCTCGGCCTGGCGCCTCAGCGCAAGACGAAGACGGGCTACTCCACCAGCGCAGCTGCGCTCGAGTCGCTGCGCGGTGAGCACAAGATCGTGGATTGTCTGCTGGCCTACAGGGAAGTGGAAAAGCTCCGCTCGACGTACGGCGTCAGCTTGCTCGAGTACGTGTCCGCCGATGGACGCATTCACGCCACCTTCAATCAGACCGTTGCACGCACTGGCCGACTCAGCTCGGAGGAACCCAACCTTCACAACATTCCAGTGCGCACCGAGCAGGGCCGGCTGTTCCGGCGAGCCTTCGTGCCCGCAGACGGATTCGAGTTGCTGATCGCGGACTACAACCAGATTGAGCTGCGCGTCATCGCACATCTCTCGGGGGACCCCGGCCTCGTCGATGCATTCGCCGCAGGCCGTGACATCCACAGCGCCACCGCCGCATCTCTGTTTGGCGTTGCACCGCAGGGAGTCACGACCCAGCAGCGATCGACGGCAAAGATGGTGAGCTACGGGTTGGCATACGGCATGGAGGCGTACGGCCTCGGGCAGCGCCTCGGCGTGCCGACCGATGAAGCGGACTCAATCCTGGCGGCGTACTTCGAAGCCTTCCCCAACGTTCGCTCGTTCATGGAAGGCGTCGTGGCACAGAGCCGTGATCGCGGATATACCGAGACCGCGTTCGGCCGACGCCGGCCGCTGCCAGAGCTGTCGGCTCGCAATTTCCGAGTGCGCCAGGCAGCCGAGCGGCAGGCCATGAACGCCCCGATCCAGGGCCTCGCGGCAGACATCTTCAAGGTGGCGCTGGTTCGTCTGGCTGCTGCTCTGGAAGCTCTTGGATTGGCGAGCCGACTCGTGCTTCAGGTCCACGATGAGGTCATCGTCGAGGTTCATCCAGATGAAGCGCACCAGGTGACCGAGCTCACGGTCGAAACGATGCGACATGCCGCAGACCTCGCTGTGCCACTCGAAGTCCATGTCGCGACAGGTACCACGTGGGCAGATGCCAAGGCGTGAGCCCCCGGTAGCCTTGCGCTGCGCTTTGAGCGGCGTGCTCTGCCGCCTGTGCTCGTATCGCCTACGTGAGCATCCCCTGACACCGTGACCGACGCAACTGCCCCCGCCACCGAAACCCTGGATCCAGAACCCGCAGCACCTCCAGAGCCAGCATCGGAAGGGCCTCCGCCGGAAGCGTCTGACAGCAACGGTGCGTCTGACAGCAACGGTGCAGCGGACGGCAACGCTGCGTCCGACACCGGCTTCGGAATGTTCACGGACGCCGGCGACTACGTGCCGCGCATCGTGGCGGTCGACGACTTGGGTGATGTCTCGTTTGAAGAGGCCATCGCAGGGACGATCGTCGAGTTCGACGACGGCGACATCGTGGCCGGCACGATTGTGCGGGTCGACCGCGACGAGGTGCTGCTGGACATCGGATTCAAATCCGAGGGCGTCATCCCGGCTCGAGAGCTGTCCATCCGGCACGACGTCGATCCGTCCGAGGTCGTCCAGATCGGCGATCAGATCGAAGCGCTCGTTCTGCAGAAGGAAGACCCTGACGGCCGACTGGTCCTGTCGAAGAAGCGGGCGCAGTACGAACGGGCGTGGGGCCGCATCGAAGAGATTCGCGAGTCCGACGGCGTTGTCAAAGGCCCGGTGATCGAAGTCGTGAAGGGCGGGCTGATTGTCGACATCGGTCTGCGCGGGTTCTTGCCGGCTTCGCTGGTCGAACTCCGGCGGGTGCGGGACCTCGCTCCGTACGTCGGGCGCGAGCTCGAAGCGAAGATCATCGAACTCGACAAGAACCGAAACAATGTCGTGCTCAGCCGGCGTGCCTGGCTCGAGGAGAGTCTCAAGGAAGAGCGCGAGGGATTCTTGCGTGATCTCACGCGTGGCGAGCGTCGAACGGGCCGGGTTTCGTCGGTCGTGAGTTTCGGCGCATTCGTCGACTTGGGCGGCATGGACGGACTCATCCACGTTTCCGAACTCTCTTGGAAGCATGTCGATCACCCCAGCTCCGTGGTCACCATCGGCGACGAGGTCCAGGTGGAGGTCCTCGAGATTGACCGTGACCGTGAGCGCATCTCGCTGTCGCTCAAGGCCACGCAGCAGGATCCATGGGAGGCGTTCGCTACCAGTCACCGTGTGGAAGAGCTGGTGTACGGACGGGTCACGAAGCTCGTGCCGTTCGGCGCTTTCGTGCAGGTTGGGGACGGCATCGAAGGCTTGGTGCACATCTCGGAGATGTCTGCGCACCACGTTGAGCTGCCCGAGCAGGTCGTCACCCCCGGCGAGGAATTGTGGGTGAAGATCATCGATCTCGACCTCCAGCGTCGCCGCATCAGCCTGTCCATCAAGCAGGCAGCCGAGGGCGGCGTCGTCGCCGAGGAGTACCGCGAGGCGTTCGGCGATCATGCGTACGACGAAGAGGGCAACTTCATCGGCGAGTTCAGCTATGAGACACCGGCCGAAGGCGAGGAGTCCGAGGCCGAGCGTGCCTGGCGCGAGTACTACGAGGAGCACGGAGAGGAGGCGTACCGCCAAGCGTTGGCTCACTATGAGAACCCGGGTCCCGATGATGCACCCGCGCCGGACGCCGCCGAAGACGACGACTAGCCCGTCCGCGTTTCGCTGAACTCTGCTTGATGATTGCGGTCGGTCTCACCGGCGGCATCGGCAGCGGCAAGAGCACCGTCGCGACGGGGTTCGTGCAACGTGGAGCTGCGCTCATCGACGCGGATGTCATCGTGCGAGAACTGCAGGATCCCGCCGGCAAAGTCTTTGCGGAGATGGTGGCTCGCTTCGGTGACCACATTGTGGCTGCCGACGGCACCTTGGACCGTGCCGCGGTCGCGTCGATCGTGTTCAACGATGCCGAAGCGCTCGCGGACCTGAACGCGATCACCCATCCGCCGGTCGGGCGTGAGATCCGGAGACGGCTCGACGAGCTGGCAGGCACAGACCGGCTCGTTGTCCTTGATATACCGCTGCTGGCCGAGGGCCTGGCGAAAGGGCGACCGGCTCGCTATCCGACGAGCGGCATCATCGTCGTCGACACGCCGACCGAACTGGCAGTCGAGCGCCTCGTGACGTCGCGCGGGTTCGTCGCAACAGACGCACGGGCACGGATCGCTGCGCAGTTGTCCGGCTCCGAGCGGCGTGCACTCGCTGACTGGGTCATCGACAATTCAGGCGGCCTCGCTGAGCTCGAAGCGGCAGTCGGCGCCGCGTTCGAATGGGCTGGCGCGCTGCCGCACAGCGAACCAACGACTCACGGCTGACCGAGCGGCTCATCGGCCCTGCGCAGCAGCGCTCAGACGGCGATGGGCGTCCCGCAGTGCGGGCAGGTCGGCTCGGGCGAACGCGTGTCGAACTGCGACGGCTTGACCAGCAAGAAGCAACCTTCGCAGAGGATCTCGTCCTCCTGCTTGGACGTCGAGCGGGAGCCGGACACGATGCCGATGTCGTCGTCTTCGTCGTCGTCTTCGTCGTCGTCGGAGGAGGCGAGCCGTTCCTTGAGGATCTCTCCGAGGTCGGCTTCGAGTTCCTCGTCATCGTCTTCGTCGTCGTCCTCGTCGTCGGAAGGCCGAACGCCAGCGGGAACTTCACGACGCGCGGGCACATCGTCTTTGGCGTCATCGGAATCGTCGACCGAGATATCGCTGACTACTGCGTCGTCGGTATCGGGATCTTCGGGTCCGCCGACGCCAAGCTCTTCGGCCTCGAGCTCCTCTTGGGGCGGTTCGAGGTCGCTGTCGTCAAGCATCTCTTCGGCAAGCGTGTCTTCGTCGAACGTGTCGACGGGCGCTTCGGCGTCTGGGTTGTCGCGGCTCATGGGCGGTCGGGGCCTGGTGGTTGGCTCAATGTCCTCAGGGGTTGGTTGGTCGTGGGCTCTGGCTCGGTTCGAGCGCGAGCGCTCGGAAGGTGCGGTCAATGCGATCGGCAGGAGCAGTTGGTCGCCGTCGGGCGTCAGCGCGGCAGGATAACCACACCGGCCGGGCGCAGGTGGACATGATCCGATGTCGCGGCACAACGCGCACGCGGTTGGAGCGTGTGCTCACCGTTCGAAACTTCAGAACACCGCAGCGGGCCCTGTGACCCCGAGCGCCGTCTGGCCGTTTGACGCGGCGATCGAGCTCGCCCTTCGGCATAGCCTCAGACGCATGTCGGCAGCCTCTACTGCGACGCGGCGATCCCGGCCCTGGCTGCCGAGTCCGACGGCTGCACATCCATTCCGAGTGGTCGCCGGCTTCGACCCGGCCGGCGATCAACCTCGGGCAATAGCTGAGCTGTTCGAAGGAATTGATCGGGGCGACCGATTCCAGACTTTGCTGGGCATCACCGGTTCGGGCAAGAGCGCGACGATCGCGTGGACGATCGAACGCGCGCAGCGGCCGACGCTGGTGCTCGCGCCGAACAAGTCCCTGGCGGCGCAGCTCGCGAACGAGTTCCGGGAGTTTTTTCCCGACAACCGCGTGGAGTACTTCGTCTCCTACTACGACTACTACCAGCCCGAGGCGTACATGCCCGCCTCGGACACCTATATCGAGAAGGACTCCTCCGTCAACGACGAGATTGATCGCCTGCGGCACTCTGCGACGGCGGCGTTGCTGACTCGACGTGATGTCATCGTGGTGGCATCAGTGTCTGCGATCTATGGGTTGGGCGCGCCCGAGGAGTACCTCCGCCAGATGCTCTACCTGCGGGTGGGCGAGATCGTCGACCAGCGCACGATCCTGCGGCGTCTCGTCGATATGCAGTATGAGCGCAATGACATGAACCTTGTGCGCGGCAAGTTTCGCGTTCGCGGCGACACGCTCGAGATCCACCCGGCATACGAGGCATCCCTGGTGCGAGTCGAGCTCTTCGGCGACGAAATCGACCGCGTCAGCCGGATCGATCCGGTCACGGGTGAGCGGCTCGGCGAGCTCTCCGAAATCACGGTGTTCCCGGCCTCGCACTATGTGACGGGCGCCGACAAGCTGCAGCGGGCGGTCGGCGGCATCGAGGCGGAGCTGGCGGAACAGCTGGGGTTCTTCGAGAAGAACAACCAGCTGCTCGAGGCGCAGCGGCTTCGGATGCGCACTGAGTACGACCTCGAAATGCTCGCCGAGCTCGGCTATTGCAACGGCGTCGAGAACTACTCCATGCACCTCGACGGCCGCACGTACGAAGAGCCGCCCTACACCCTGCTCGACTTCTTTCCCGACGACTACTTGCTGGTCATCGACGAGAGCCACGTGGCGATGCCGCAGCTACACGGTCAATTTGCGGGGGATCGGGCGCGCAAGGACACGCTCGTCGCGCACGGATTTCGCCTGCCGTCAGCGCGGGACAATCGCCCCCTGCGCTTCGAGGAAGTCATGGAGCGGCTCAACCAGGTCGTCTTCCTGTCAGCGACACCGGGCGACTACGAGTTGCGCACGAGCCAGCAAGTCGTCGAGCAGATCGTTCGCCCGACCGGGCTTGTCGATCCCGAGATTGTGATCCGCCCGACGAAGGGTCAAATCGACGATCTGATGGCGGAGATCGAGCGCGTGACTGAGCGTGGGCAGCGTGTCCTGGTCACCACGCTGACCAAGAAGATGTCCGAGGACCTCACGGACTACCTGCTCGAGCTGGGTGTCCGAGTGCGCTACCTCCATTCTGAAATCGACACCATCGAGCGCATCGAGATCCTTCGAGACCTGCGGTTGGGACACTTCGATGTGCTCGTGGGAATCAACCTGCTGCGCGAGGGCTTGGACCTGCCCGAGGTCAGCCTCGTGGCGATTCTCGACGCGGACAAGGAGGGCTTTCTGCGCAGCGAGACGTCACTCATTCAGACCATCGGGCGAGCAGCGCGCAACGTGGACGGCCAAGTGGTCATGTACGCCGACGCGGTGACCAATTCGATGCGGCGGGCGGTGTCAGAGACCAATCGACGGCGCGGTCTGCAACAAGCATACAACGCCGAGCACGGCATCGATCCGCAGACCATTCGCAAGGCCGTCACGGACATCCTTGAAGTGCTGCGCGGACCGGCTGAGGGCGCTCCGGTGCCCGAGAACCTTGTGGGAGGGCGCGTCACCTCCGAGCGGTTGCGCGCCGCGTACGGGGATCTCCCAGCAGACGACCTCACGCGGCTCATTGCGTCGCTGGAAGAGGAGATGGCGGAGGCCGCAGCGGACCTGCGATTCGAATACGCCGCACGTCTACGCGACGAACTGCGGGAACTGCGCCGAGACCTGCGCGACGCGAGCGGCTAGAGGCCGAAGGCCCAGAGAACGAAGGCCCAGAGAACGAAGGCCCAGAGAACGAACGCCTAGAGAACGACGACTGAGCGCAGCACTTCGCCGCGTTCCATCTTCTCGAAAGCCTCCTCGACGCCGTCGATGCCGATGGTCTCACTGACGAACTTGTCGAGTGGCAGACGGTCCTGCAAGTGCAGGTCGATGAGCATCGGGAAGTCCCGGCTCGGCAGGCAGTCGCCATACCACGAACTCTTTAGCTGGCCCCCTCGGCCGAAGACCTCGATCATGGGCAGTTCGATCTTCATGGTGGGATTCGGCACGCCGACCAGCACAACGGTCCCGGCGAGGTCCCGGGCGTAGAACGCCTGCTCGTAGGTCTGCGGCAATCCGACAGCCTCAATGGCCACGTCGACACCGTTGCCGCCTGTGAGCTCGCGGATCGCTTCGATCACCTCGTCATTGCGCAGGCCCGAGGAGTTGATCGTGTGGGTTGCGCCGAACTCGGACGCCCACTCGAGCTTGCGGTCGTCGAGGTCGATGCCGATGATGGTGTGCGCCCCGGCGAGCCGGGCACCGCAGATAGCGGCATCGCCCACGCCACCGCAGCCGAACACGGCCACGCTGTCGCCGCGGCCCACGCCGCCGGTGTTCATGGCTGCGCCGAGACCCGCCATGACGCCGCAACCGATGAGACCGGCGACCTCAGGCGGCGCGGCAGGGTCGACCTTGGTGGCCTGTCCCGCAGCCACCAGTGTCTTGTCTGCGAACGCACCGATGCCGAGCGCCGGGGACAGTTCGACACCGTCGAGCGTCATCTTCTGGGCTGCGTTGTGCGTGGCGAAGCAATACCAGGGACGTCCCCGTTCGCACGAACGGCAGTTGCCGCAGACGGCGCGCCAATTCAGGACCACGAAGTCGCCGACGGCCACATTGGTCACGCCGTCCCCGATCTCGGCCACGATGCCCGCCGCTTCGTGGCCCAGCAGGAACGGGAACTCGTCGTTGATGGCGCCTTCGCGGTAGTGCAGATCGGTGTGGCAGACCCCGCACGCCGCGATGTCGACGATGACTTCCCCAGGCCCGGGATCGGGGACCGTGATCGTCTCGACTGTCACCGGCTCGCCCTGCGCGCGTGCCACGACGCCTCGTACTTCGTATGGCATAACCGCCCCCCCGTTGGTGTCGGTCCCCGATCATGGGTATCGGGGACCTGTACTGATTCTGCGGTCTGACGATCCTCCATGGGACCGAGCAGCACGTGGTTCCGGCACGGTTTGCGCGCGCCCCGGCGCGACCCTAGTTGTGCCGATCCTCGCTCTGGGCAACGTGCTGTGAAGCCCGTTTGCGAACTTGTGTTTGTGTCTGGGGCCACAGATAGGATCGCCCAGAATGACTCGGGGACCGAATGGGTGAACGGCTGATCGTCCGCGGGGCGCGGGAGCACAATCTGCGCAACGTGGATGTCGAGCTGCCGCGAGATCGCATGATCGTGTTCACGGGGCTGTCCGGCAGCGGGAAGTCCTCGCTGGCCTTCGACACCATCTATGCCGAAGGGCAGCGCCGGTACGTCGAGTCCTTGTCGGCCTACGCCCGGCAGTTTCTCGGCCAGATGGACAAGCCCGACGTGGACTTCCTCGAGGGCCTGTCGCCGGCGATCTCCATCGACCAGAAGAGCGCCAGCCGCAACCCGCGCTCCACCGTCGGCACGATCACCGAGGTGTACGACTATTTGCGATTGCTGTACGCCCGCGTCGGCATTCAGCACGATCCACAGACTGGCGAGATCGTGCAACGCCAGACGGCTCAGCAGATCGTCGATCGGATCGTGCAGCTGCCACTCCGCACTCGTTTCGAGGTGCTTTCGCCGGTTGTGCGGGGCCGCAAGGGCGACTATCACACGCAGCTCGGCGATTTTGCTCGGCAGGGCTACGCACGCGTCCGGGTCGACGGCGAGGTGCTCGACCTCGGCGATGTCTCCGAGATCGAACGTCTCGACCGGTATGTCAACCACGACATCGAGGTCATCGTTGATCGCTTGGTCATGCGCTCCGACATCGAGCAGCGATTGACCGAGTCGGTCGAAGCCGCGCTCGGGCTCGCCGACGGGCACGTGTGGGTACATCTCGTGCCGGGGCCCGTTTCCCGCAGCGAAACCGAGGATCCCTCGGAGATGCTGACGTTCAGTCAGCACCTGTATTCCCCGACGACGGGACGCTCCTTCGAGGAATTGGCACCTCGCAATTTCTCGTTCAACTCCCCGTACGGCGCGTGCGACACCTGCGATGGGCTCGGCACCCGATTCGAAGTCGATCCCGAGCTGGTCGTGCCCAACTCCGAGCTGTCGGTCGCGGGTGGGGCACTTGCGCCATGGGCCGGAGCCACCGGAAAGTGGTTCATTCGCCTGCTCGAAGCTGTCGGCGAAGAGCACGACATCCCACTTGACGTCCCATGGTCGCAACTCGACGAGGGCCAGCGTGGATTGCTCCTGGGCGGCGCTCCGGCCGGCAAGCAGATCACCGTGCGATACCGAAACCGCTACGGGCGATCGCGCAGCTACACCACTCGTTACGAAGGCGTCATTCCCTTTCTGCGTCGGCGCCACGCCGATACCGAGAGCGACTGGTCGCGAAATCGCATCGAGGGCTACATGCGCGAGGTCCCCTGCGGCACCTGCCGTGGAGCGCGCCTCAACGATGTGTCGCTTGCGGTTCGCGTCGCTGGTCGGAACATTTCCGAGCTGTGCTCTGCTTCGATCGGCGAGGCAGCCAAGATCATCGACGGTCTCGAACTCACCGAACGGCAGCGCATCATCGCCGCTCCGATCGTCAAAGAGATCGACGCTCGGCTGAACTTTCTGCTCGATGTGGGTCTGGACTACCTCACACTGAATCGTTCAGCCGCGACCTTGGCGGGCGGCGAAGCGCAGCGGATCCGGCTCGCCAGCCAGATCGGCAGCGGCCTCGAGGGCGTGCTGTACGTGCTGGACGAGCCCTCCATCGGATTGCACCAGCGTGACAACCGCCGGCTGATCGACACCTTGCTCCACTTGCGCGACCTGGGCAACACCGTCCTCATTGTCGAGCACGACCTCGAGACGATCTCGGTGGCGGACTGGGTCGTGGACATCGGCCCGGGTGCAGGCGAACATGGCGGGGAGATTGTCTACAGCGGACCGGTGGACGGCCTCCCGGGCGCACCGGGCTCGGTGACGGGGGAGTACCTCAGCGGACAGCGCGAGATCCCGCTGCCGTCGCAGCGACGTCTTCCCGGACAGGATCGGCTGACGGTGCGTGGTGCTCGCGAGCACAATCTGCGCAAGATTGACGTCGAATTCCCGCTCGGCTGTTTCGTCTGCGTCACGGGAGTGTCAGGCTCCGGCAAGAGCACGCTGGTGAACGACATCATGTACAAGGCGCTGATGCAGCGCATCTACTCCTCCAAACAAGTGCCGGGCTTGCACACCGCTATCGAGGGCTCCGAGGCGCTGGACAAGGTCATCGACATCGACCAGTCGCCGATCGGGCGGACGCCGCGGTCGAATCCGGCCACGTACACCGGCGTGTTCGATCACATCCGCAAGCTGTACGCCGCCACGAACGAATCCAAGGTGCGCGGCTACCTGCCGGGCCGTTTCAGCTTCAATGTCAAGGGTGGCCGGTGCGAGGCCTGTTCCGGTGACGGGAATATCAAGATCGAGATGCACTTTCTCCCCGATGTTTACGTGCCCTGCGACGTGTGCAAAGGGGCCCGATACAACCGGGAGACGCTTGAGGTTCGCTTCAAGGGCATGACCATCGCGGACGTGCTGCACATGCCCTGCGAGGAAGCACAAGAGTTCTTCGCGGCACAGCCGGCGATCAGCCGTCACATGAGGACGCTCACTGATGTCGGGTTGGGCTACATCCGGTTGGGTCAGCCTGCGACGACGCTGTCCGGCGGCGAGGCGCAGCGAGTCAAGCTGGCGAGCGAGCTGTCGAAGCGCTCCACCGGGCATACCATCTACATCCTCGACGAGCCCACCACGGGGCTCCACTTCGAGGACATACGTCGGCTCCTCGGCGTCCTCGATCGTCTGGTGGATGGCGGTAACACGGTGATCGTCATCGAGCACAATCTCGACGTCATCAAGACCGCCGACTGGATCATCGACATGGGCCCCGAAGGCGGCACCGGCGGAGGGACCATCGTGGCGGCTGGGACGCCGGAGGAGATCGTTGCGACTCCCGAGTCCCATACCGGCCGATACCTCGCCCCGCTGCTGCGCTGAGCGGCGCACAACGCCTTCCGAACGCGACACGCGGCGGCGCTTCGGCGCTGCGACCGGCGCACGTGCACCTAGTGTCGGCGAGCGAATCATCGCGAGGAGAGCGAGCACATGAGGCTGCCAGAGATCACGCCGGACGAGCTGACCGATGAACAGCGCACGGTCTACGACGCTTTGCGCAGTGGTCCTCGCAGCTCCGCAACGTCCAACTTGGCTGGACGCGGACTACCGGGGCCGTATGGCGTGTGGGTACGCGCACCGGCCATCGGTGCACCGACGCAGGAGTTGGGCGCTGCAGTGCGGTTCAGGTCTGGACTCGCGGAGAACGTGAAGGAGGCCGCAATCTGCACCGTGGGGGCCCACTACAAGGCCAAGTTCGAGTTCGCTGCGCATGAGCGCCTGGCTCTTGCTGCGGGTGTCGACCAGCGCCACCTCGACGCCTTGCGCGAGGGCCGACCGGCGGAGTTCCGTGGCCCTGAGGCAATAGCGCACAGCGTCGCCGCCGAGCTGGTCGAGTCGCATCGCTTGAGCGACGAGACCTACGCAGCGGCGCTGGCTGAGTTCGGCACCGAAGGAGTCATTGAGTTGGTCACCACGGTGGGCTACTACTGCTTGATTTCGCTGACGCTGAATGCCTTTGAGGTGCCGTTGCCGGCGGAGTGGGACGATCCCTTTGAGGGCACGTCCTGAGGTCCGACGAGCGCCCAGTCCGCATCGACCCAGTCCGCATCGACCCAGTCCAACTCGACGAAGGCCAGTTCAGCCCGTATCCGCCGGGGCTCCCTCGTCAGTGAGCGCGGGAGGCGCGAGCGGAAGCTCAACGGTGAACTCTGTGAATTCGCCGGGCTCGCTGTCGACGGAGATGGATCCGCCGTGCCCGCGCACGATGTCGTTCGACATCGCCAAGCCCAGGCCGGTGCCCTCGTTGGCGGGCTTCGTGGTGTAGAAGGGTTCGAAGATGCGTTGGGCCACCTCAGGTGGGATGCCCGTGCCGTTGTCACGGACTGAGATCACGGCGGTTTCATCTGTCCGGCGCGTGCTCAGCCGAATTGTCGGGAAATAGAGCTCTGTTTTGTCGCCGATCGTCACGGACATCCCAGGCCCTCCGCCAAGATCGCGCCATCGCTGGTTCGCTGCGTAGCCCGCATTGTTGACGAGGTTGAGGAAGACCCGACCCATGTCCTGCGGGATGACCTCGAGCTCGCCGAGGTCTGGATCGAAGTCGCGCTCAAGCGTGACATTGAAGTCGGAATCTTGGGCGCGGGCGCTGTGATAGGCGAGCATCGCGTGTTCGTCGAGCAAGGCGTTGATGTCCACCGGTCGTGTCTCGCCGCCGCCGCGACCCATCATCAGCATGCTCTCGACGATGCGGTTGGCCCGGTCGCCGTGCGATCGGATACGCGTCAGGTTTTGTTTCAGGTCGCCTGAGATCTCGGCGACGTAGTCGTCGTGGTCGTCGGGCGGCTCTGGATCGGCCAGAGCTTCCAACAGCTCGTCGAGCAATTCGGCCGACGACTCAGAGAAGTTCTTGACGAAGTTGAGCGGGTTGCGGATCTCGTGAGCAACGCCGGCCGTCACTTCGCCCAACGCGGCGAGCTTCTCGTTGGCGACGATCTGGTCCTGTGCACGGTCCAGATCGGCCAGCGTCTGTGAGAGCTGCTCGTTCCGCTCGCCCAACTCCGCTGCCAGCTTCTCGACAAGGTTGAGCCGTTGCACTTCCAGTGCGTCCCGCCGGAATACCTCCAAAGCGTCGGCCATCTCGGCAACTTCGTCCCTGCCTGTGGTGTCGACGGCGGATTCCAAGTCACCGCCAGCCAGTGCCCGCATGCGGTTCGACAGCCGACCGATTCGAGCCAGAACACGCTTGCCGACGAACAACCAGCTGATGAGCAGTGCTCCGACGACGCCGACCACGCTAATCACCGCCAGCAGCAGCCGGCCGGTCTGCACGGCTTGGGCGGAAGCCTCGGTGGCCGAATCGACGTCTTGCTGCACAGCGCCGACGAGGCCTTCGATCTCTTGCACCAGCGCGACGGCTAGATCCTGGTTGCCTGCGAGGAGCTCGCGCTGAGTTTCTTCGATTTGCAGGCGCCGGTACATCACGTCGAAGACGCTGTTCTCGCCGAGTCCGAGCTCGAACAAGCGGTCCACAGCAGGCTGCAGTTCTGGATCAGCGGAATCGGAGAGGGTTGTGACGCTGATCTCGATGCGGTCTGACGCAGACTCGAAGCTCTCCCGCAGTGGTTCAATCAGCGCCGACTGCGACAAGCTGAATGCGCTCGCGAGCAGCTCGGCGGATCTTGACACGTCACCGCTCAACGCGGACCAATGCCGGTAGTTGAGCACTTCGCTGTCGGAGCGATGCACTCCCTCATCCGTTGGCGACGATTCCAGATCGCGTCGCCCGACGACGAGGTAGAAGAGTTGGTCGTCGAGCGCAGGCACGATGAGGCGAACCAGATCGCGCACGGCTGCGTCGGATTCGGTTCGCAACTGATCGGCCTCTTGGCCCAATGCGAAGTACTCCGGCATGTCGGCTTCGATAGCGGCGATGTTCGAGTTGAGCTGGGCGGCGAATCCGCGCATCTCGCCCAGCCACATGGAACCGGTGCCGCGTGCCCACAGCAAGTCGAGCTGGGTCTCGAACTCGGTACGCGCTGCTGAGATTTCCGCGACCACGTCCGGGAAGTCCTGCGGTTCGGAAGATGCGAGTCGAGGCCCGCCTGCGACCAGCCGGTTGCTGGATTCCGCAACGCCGAACGCGGCGCCCAGCTCGGGGAGAGCACCTTCGGTGACTTCGTTCTCCGCTTCGCCGACACGGGTGAACGAGATCCAGCCGACGACGCTCGCGGCCAATGTCAACAGCATCGCTGCCGCGATGCCGGCGTACATCCGGGTGGAAATGCGGTTGTGGATCGATGGCTTCGTGTTTCGTGTTTCCTCGGCAGCTTCAGGGGCGCCGTTGTGGGCCGGCGACGGCAATTCGGGGCCGTCGGCTTCGGTTGAGGTTTCGACACAGACGCCGTTCGGCGACGACTCGGTGCTCACTGAGTCCGTCACCGTCGCGCACCTGTGAGGGCGTCGACGGAGCGATAGGCACCGTCGGGACCGATCTCGGTGACGAACACAGCATCAGAGCCTTGGTTGTCGTCAGTGACGTTCTCGCCATCGCCGAACCTCATCACGAATCCGTCAATGTCGATCGCATCAGCACCGAGCAGCGCGTCGAGGAAGCACTCCCGTGTCACGGCGCCGCCGCATTGGGCGAGTCCGGCGATCGCCAGCCGGCCAGCGATGTACCCCTCCAGGGACACGAAGCCGGGCGCTGCGTCCGGCTCATGGGCCGCGAGCGCTGCCTGGTACGCCGCGACCACGGGCGTCTCGGCATCGAAGGGGAACGGCACGACTTGGGTGACGTACACGCCTTCGCCATCAGCGCCGAGCTGATCGGCGAGTGCATTGGCACCGACAAACGACAGGGTGATGAACACGGGGTCGAAGTCGGTGCGTCGCGCCCAGGAGATCAGAGTGCCGACCGGCTCGTACGCGCCGACCATGATGACGGCCTCGGGATTTCCGGCCCGCAGGTCGAGCAGCGCCGATTTGATGGCCGTTGTGTTGCGGGGGTAGAAGCCGATGGCGACAGGTTCCATCTCGCGACGCTCCAACGCTGCCAGCGCCCCGAAGTAGCCGGCGCGCCCGAAGGAGTCATCCTGGAACAGCACGGCGATCCGCGTGATCCCGAGATCCGCGGTGAGCCGTTCCACCATTTCCTCGGCCTCCTGGGCGTAAGAAGCTCGGAGATTGACGATGTTGGTCCAGTCGTCGGCGCGAAGGAAGCCCGCGCCGGTGAAGGGGGCGATGTAGGGAACGTCGGCGGCGGCGGCGACGGGCGTGGCGGAACGGGACGTCGGCGTTCCGACGGCGCCGATGAGCGCGAAGACCTGCTCGTTCTCGATGAGATTGCGGGTGTTGGCCACCGCTGCTTCGGGCTCGTAGGCGTCGTCCATGTCCACGAGCTCAAGCTGGCGGCCGCTGACGCCTCCAGCCCGGTTGGCCTCCTCGAACGCGGCTTGGATTCCGAGCCGCATGCCGAGGCCGAGCTCCGCGGCTGGCCCGCTCAAGGCGGCCGACTGGCCGAAGACGATGCGATCGTCGAAGACGCCGGTCTCGGTGTTCACGCCCTCGGGAACAGTCGGTCTGGCGGGAGCTGTGGGTGTGTTGCCGGCGCCACCGGACCCCGATGAGCCGTTGTCTGACGATTCGCTGCAGGCGGCGAGCAGGGCGACCATCACAACCGTGAGTGCCGTGATGGTGGCACGGGCGCGAGACCGCGGGCGTGGCGGAGCGCCTTCAGGCACCAGCCCGTGCGACCAAGGTGAGATGGTTCTTGCCGTCGGTGTGCGAATACTCGAGATTCTCGGCCATGGTCCCCACCAGATGGAGGCCCAAACCGCCGATGGAGCGCTCTTGGAGCGGCAACTCGGTGTTGGGCGGCGGCTTGTCAGTGAGCGGGTCGAATGCGGCGCCGTCGTCGGCGATGGTGATCGTGACAGATCCCTCGCCGCTCTCGAGGGTGATCTCGATGTCGCTGAGGCCGCTCGTGCGCCCGTGGGTCAGAGTATTCAGAATCAGCTCTTCGAGGATCAGGTTCGAACGCAGCACAAGATCGGGTGCCCAGTCGTCCAGCTCGGCCATCTCCTCGACGAACGCAACGATGCGCGGCAGCGCCTCGGCGGCCGCGGAACCCGGCACGGGAGTGATGTTCAACGAACGTCGCATGGCTGATGCTCCGTGGTGCAGGCTTTCCGACGCCCAGAGGCGCTCGAGAGCATGTCGGCGGGGACCTCGGCGGTACAGAGCCGACGCCTCATGATGCTGTTTTCCGGTGCAGCGCCAGGCAAGTGATGTCGTCAGATGCGGGGGCTTCGCCAGCGAATTCGGCGACAGCTTCGAAGATCACAGCTGTGGCTTCGTCGGCGTCGCGAGGTGGCCGACCGTTGAAGAGCTCAAGAATTCGCTTGATGCCGAATTCCTCCTGCTCGACATTCATCGCTTCGCTCACACCATCGGTGTACAGCAGGAGGGTCTCTCCGGGCTCAAGCTTCACGGTTTCTTCCGCAAAGCTCAGCTCGGGGACAATCCCGAGAGCGATGCCCCCCGTGGCGGGCAGCTGGGAGGCCGTGCCGTCGGTATGGACCACGACGGGCGGATCGTGACCCCCGCTGGCGTAGGTGCATTGCCCGTTGTGGGGGTCGTAGACCGCGGAAATGACCGTGACGAACATTGCGGTTGGGTTGTCGGCCTGCAGGACGCGGTTCGCCTCGGCAAGAGCCGCGCCCGGCGAGCCGCTGCCGATAGCGGCTCCTTTGAGCGCAGTGCGGCTCGACATCATGAACAGGGCCGCCGGAATGCCCTTGTCGGAGACATCGGCAACTGTCGCGAAAACACAGTCTTGTGGCAACGAGACGAAGTCGAAAAAGTCGCCGCCGACGTTGCGCGCCGGCACCATGTTGGCGCAGGTCTGGTATTTGTCCGAGGAGGGGAAATCGCCGGGCAGTATCGATTGCTGGACATTGGATGCAATGTCCAGCTCGTTCTGCAGCGTGACGAGCTTGTCGCGCGAGGCTGTGGCCTCGCGCCATTGCTGGAGGTGCTCAACAGTTCGCTCGATCGTGATCTGCAGGTCATCAAAGTCGACGGGCTTGGTGACGAAGTCGAATGCACCGCGGTTCATCGCAGTGCGAATGTTCCCCATGTCGCCGTAGGCCGAGATGATGACCGCGCGCAGGTCCTGGTGGATCGACGAGACCTGTGACAGCAGGGTAAGCCCGTCCATCTGCGGCATGTTGATGTCCGACAGTAACAAGTCGATCGAGTCGTCCGTCCGCAGCTTCTCCAGAGCCTCGAGACCATTGCCCGCGAAAACGAATTCGTACTTGCCGCTGCGGATTTGCCGCCTCATTCGCTGGAGGACGAGCGGCTCGAGGTCGGGCTCGTCGTCGACGACGAGGATTCGCCAGGGCGGAGACATGTGCGCTACGACGCCAGCTGAGCCTTCGCCTCGTCGAGCGTGCCGAACACCGTGATGATCTGATTGAAACCGCTGATCCGGAACACTTCGTCGACGGAGGCCGCGAGAGAGCAAACGGCAAATGGCTTCGAGCTGCCACTGAGGTGCTGGGCGAGCAGGAGCAGCACGCGCAGGCCGGCGCTGCTGATGTAGTCGATGCCGCCCATGTCGAGGATGACTCGACTGTCGTCGTCGGACAGAGCTGCAAGCAGCGCTTCGTGGAAAGCGGCAGAATTCGATCCGTCCACCCTGCCCGAGGGACTGATCACGTTCGTGTCTGCGTCCCGCTCGTGTGCGAGTTCCATATCTTGCAGCCTCCTGCGCAGCTACGTGGTGCGGAATCACCGCATCGTTCCGATTTCGGCGGGCATGCAGGAGCAGGCGAACCGCGATCAGACCTTCCGTCGGCGCAACTTACTACACGCCCTCGCCGTGTCCACCTTTCCTCGACACACGCTTGGTGGGCCGGTCGACGAGCGACTCGTTGGGCAAGCGGTGTGCATTTCGAGGGTTTGAGGGCACTTAGCCTGCGGGCGTGGGCCTGCGACCTGATCCGGGTTCGGTGCCAGATGCACCGGGCAGCTATCAGTTTCTCGATGCTGACGGACGGGTCATCTACGTCGGCAAGGCCAAGAATCTTCGCTCTCGCCTGAACAGCTACTTCGGGGATCCTGGGGGGCTTCATCACCGGACAGCCCAGATGGTGGCCACGGCCAGATCGGTGGAGTGGATTGAGGTTTCCACCGAGGTCGACGCGCTCATGCTCGAGTACAGCCTCATCCAGCGGCATCAGCCGAGATTCAACGTGCGGCTTCGAGACGACAAGTCGTACCCGTTCTTGGCGGTGACGCTGCTTGACGAATGGCCGCGGGCGATGGTGATGCGCGGCCGTCGCAAGCGCGGGAATCGGTACTTCGGCCCGTACGGGCACGCCTATGCCATCCGCGAAACGCTGGATCTGTTGCTGCGAACGTTCCCGATCCGCACCTGCAGCGACAGCAAGCTGGCCACCCACCAGCGGCTCGGCCGGCCGTGCCTGCTGTACCACATCGAGCAGTGCGCTGGACCGTGCGTCGGCGAGATCGGACGGGACGACTACGACCGGCTGGTCCGAGAGCTGGTTCGCTTTCTCGAAGGCGACACCGACGCAGTGGTGAACGACCTTGAGCAGCGAATGGCCGACGCCTCGGTCGAGCTCGAATTCGAGCTGGCGGCTCGGCTGCGGGACCGGCTGGCCAGTGTCCGGCGGGCGATCGAGAAGCAGCAGATTGCTGGGACGCGCAGTGAGGACTTCGACGTCATCGGCATCGGCGACGACGAGCTCGAAGCGGCAGTCCAGCTGTTCTTCGTCCGCAAGGGCCGCGTGATGGGCCAGCGAGGCTTCATCGTGGACAAAGTGGAGGAGCTGGACGGTCCGGCACTTGTGGCCCGGGTGCTCGAGCAGCTGTACCACGACGAGAACCCGCTGGGATGGCCGAAGGGCGTGATGGTGCCGGCGCTTCCGCCGGGTGTCGGGCTGTACGAGGACTGGCTCAGCAGCCAGCGGGGCTCGCGGGTGACGCTTCGGGTGCCGCAGCGTGGGGACAAGCGCGCTTTGATGGAAACTGCGCAGCACAACGCCCGCGAGTCGCTGGTGCGGCACCGACTCAAGCGCGGCACCGATCACAACAGTCGCGCCCGTGCGCTGAACGAGCTGGCCGAGCACTTGGGACTGGATCAGCCGCCGCTGCGCATCGAGTGCTACGACATGAGCCACCTTCAAGGCTCGCACTACGTGGGCTCGATGGTGGTGCTCGAGGACGGGTTGCCGCGCCGCAGCGAGTACCGCCACTTCCGGATCCGCAATGTGGCCGGCAACGACGACTACGCGGCCATGGACGAGGTGCTGCGACGACGACTGCGGAACTATCTGGCCGAGCGCGGGCTCCCGCCCTCGGAGCAGGGCCGCTTTGCCTACCCGCCCCAGCTGCTGGTGGTCGACGGCGGCAAGGGTCAGCTCGGCATCGCCGTCGGCGTGCTCGAAGAGCTCGGCCTGAGTGAGCAGATACCGGTCGCTGCGCTCGCAAAGCAATTCGAAGAAGTCTTCGTGGCCGGCCGGTCAGATCCCGTTCGCATTCCGCGGCAGTCAGAGGCGCTGTATCTCTTGCAACGGGTTCGCGACGAGAGCCATCGATTCGCCGTCTCGTATCACCGCCGGCTTCGAGGCAAGGCAATGAAGGCCGGTGTGCTCGACGGGATAAACGGCTTGGGGGACAAGCGGCGGTCCCGACTGGTGCGCGAACTCGGGACCGTTGGCGCCATCAAGGAAGCCACATTGGACGAGCTGCGGGCGCTGAGCTGGCTTCCTGATGCCGTCGCTGCGGCCGTCTATGACGCCACGCATCCGGGCGGGGCCCTGACCGGCTCTTGAGCGCAGCTTCGGAACGTACGCTCGCATTTGTGGCGGGAGGGCCGGAGTTCGTCATCGTGGCCGGCCTCTCGGGCGCGGGTCGCTCCACAGCAGCGAACGCGCTGGAAGACGTGGGCTGGTTCGTCATCGACAACCTGCCGCCGAACTTGATCCCCGATGTGGCGGATCTCGTCGCCCGACCCGGCGCTCGGCTCCGCCGAGTGGCGTTGGTGGCAGGTACGCGCGAGTACCGCGAGGACTTGATCGCGGCGATCGCCCGGCTCCGTGAGAGCAATGCGTCGGTGCGCGTGATGTTCCTGGACGCGCCGACAGATGTGCTCATCCGGCGATACGACGACACCCGCCGCCGGCATCCGTTGCACACCGGCGACACTGAGCCATCCCGCAGCGACGGCGTCGAGCAAGCGGCTGGTGCCGAGCCCGTCGCGGAATCGGTGATTGATGCCATCGAATTGGAGCGACGTCTGCTTGCCGATGTGCGCGAGACGGCTGACGTCGTCATCGACACGGCAGATCTCAACGTCCATGAACTGCGCGACCGCGTCCGTGAAGAGTTCCGGACCTCTGCCGACGCACCGCAGATGCGAACGGCGGTCATGTCGTTTGGCTACAAGCACGGTGTTCCGCGTGACGCGGATCTCGTGTTCGACTGCCGCTTCCTGCCAAACCCGCACTGGGTCCCTGACCTGCGTCCGTTCACCGGGCTGGACCATCAGGTCCGTGACTGGGTGCTCGGTCAGGCCGCCTCGTCCACATTCCTCGACCGGCTCATGCCGCTGCTCGAGAGCGTGCTGCCTGCGTACCGCGCAGAGGGAAAGTCGTACCTGACGATCGCCATGGGATGCACTGGCGGTCGCCATCGCAGCGTGGCTGTCGCCGAGGAAGTCTCGCGGCTGCTCGCTGAACGCGGTCACGATCTCCAATGCCGCCACCGCGACATCGATCGCTGAGGGCCATTCCGAATTCCTCGCGAGATCGCCAGGGAGTCCATGAGGAACCGGTTCGTCGATTTCCCAGCCTGGGAATGCTCTGATGCAACACGGCTTTGGACCGCGCGTCGGCTAGACAACCGCTAGCGGTACATGCGGCCGGGACACGGATCGTCTGGCAGGCCTGCGACGCGAAGGGAGCTGCTGCGGATGAGCGTGCGCGTGGGCGTCAACGGTTTCGGCCGGATCGGGCGCAACTTCTACCGGGCGGCCGGCCGCCCTGACTGCGACATCGAGATCGTGGCGGTGAACGACCTTGGCAATACCGCCACGATGGCTCACCTGCTCAAGTACGACTCGGTGCTGGGCAACCTGCCTCACGACATCGCCGCCACCGACGGCGGCATCTCCATCGACGACAAGGTGCTGCCGGTGCTGTCGGAGCGCAACCCAGCCGACCTGCCATGGGGCGACTACGGGGTGGATGTGGTGGTGGAGTCAACCGGCATCTTCACTTCTCGCGACAAGGCGACCATGCACCTCGACGCCGGCGCCCCGCTCGTGGTCGTGTCGGCCCCCGCGTCGGGCGCTGACGCCACGTTTGTGGTGGGCGTCAACGACGGCGAATTCGACGCCGCCAACCACAAGGTGGTCTCCAACGCAAGTTGCACAACGAATTGCTTCGTCCCGATGGTACAAGTGCTGGATCAGGCCTTCGGCGTTCAGCAGGGCCTCATGACGACGATCCACGCTTACACCGGCGACCAGTCGCTCGTGGACGGCCCGCACTCCGACCTTCGTCGGGCGCGCGCGTCAGCCGTGAACATCATCCCCACATCGACCGGTGCGGCCCGTGCGACCGGGCTGGTGCTCCAGGCGATGGCAGGCAGGCTCGACGGCACCTCGTTGCGTGTGCCGATCCCTGACGGCTCGATCACCGACTTCACGGCGATGCTCGACGCCAGCCCCAGCGTCGAAGAAGTGAACGAGGCGTTCGCGGCGGCTGCGGCCACTGGACCGCTCGCGGGCGTGCTCGACTACTCCGAGGATCCGCTGGTCAGCAGCGACATCGTGGGAAACCCGGCCAGCTGCGTGTTCGACGCCGGCCTGACGATGGCGATGGGCAGCATGGTCAAGGTCCTCGGCTGGTACGACAACGAGTGGGGCTACTCGAACCGGCTGGTGGACCTCGTGGACATCATCTGCAACCGATGAGCGATGTCGGCACGCTGCCGACGCTCGAGGATCTCGAGCAACGGCTTGGCGGCCTTGAGGGCCGGCGGATCCTCGTGCGTTGCGATTTCAACGTTCCGCTGCGGCAGACCGAGGCCGCACAGCGGGAGATAGCTGACGATCTGCGCATTCGAGCAGCGGGGGAGACGCTGCGATGGCTGACCGAGCGCGGTGCCTCGGTCACTGCCTGCTCGCACTTGGGCCGACCCGATGGAAAGCCTGACGAGCGCTACTCCCTCGCGCCCGTTGCCGATCGGCTGGCGGCCGTCGCACCCGGCGTCTGCCTGGCGGAGAACCTGCGGTTCCATGCCGGCGAGGCCGCCAACGAGCCGGAGTTTGTGGAAGCGCTCGTGACGGGCGTACTCGGTGCGCCCTATGGCGAACAGCGCGGTGGCGGCGCATTCGACGGCTATGTGAACGACGCCTTCGGGGCTAGCCATCGAGCGCATGGCTCCATCGTCGGGCCGCCGCAACGCCTCCCGAGCGCGGCGGGACGCTTGCTGCAACGCGAAGCCGAGGTGCTCGGCGGCATGCGAACCGGCGCTCGCAAGCCGTTCGTTGCGGTGTTGGGCGGGGCAAAGATCAGCGACAAGCTGGGCGTCGTCGAGGCGCTGCTGTCCGTGGTCGACCGTCTCGCTATCGGCGGGGGCATGTGCTTCACGTTTCTGGCGGCGCTCGGCCACAGAATCGGGGACTCGCTCTGCGAGCCTGACCGCATCGAGGACTGCCGGCGGCTGCTCGACAGCGGCGCCGACATCGTCCTGCCAAGCGACATCACGGCGCTCGATGCCGGCGGCACCGTACGGCAGATGCGCCGCAACATCCCCGACGGCTGTCGCGGCCTCGACATCGGCCCCGGTTCCGCTGCCGAGTTCGACGACGTCATCGCAGAGGCACGCACCGTGTTCTGGAACGGACCGATGGGATTGTTCGAAGACAAGCGATTCGCCGCCGGCACCCGAGCGGTGGCCCAGTCCATGGCCGACGCACGCGCCTTCACGGTGGTGGGCGGCGGCGACAGCGCGGCTGCAGTCGCACAGTTCGGGCTAGCGCCGTACATGGACCACATCTCGACTGGCGGAGGCGCGGGCCTCGAGCTCATTGAGCACGGTGACCTGCCAGGTCTCGCAGCGCTGCGAAACTCGCCGCAGCAGTAGTCAGTCGGGGAGAAGGACGATGAGTCGAACGCCACTGATCTCGGGCAACTGGAAAATGCACCTCAACCATCTCGAGGCGATCCAGCTGTGCCAGAAGCTGAGCTACGAGCTGGCCCGGCACCGCTACGACCAGGTTGAGGTGAGCCTGCACCCGCCGTTCGTGGACCTGCGGTCGTGCCAAACCGTCATCGACGCCGACCGGCTCGAGTTCAAGCTGGGCGCACAGAACTGCCACCCCAACGACAGCGGCGCATTCACCGGCGAGGTGTCGCCAACCATGCTGGCCAAGCTCCAAGTGAGCTATGTCATCGTCGGCCACAGCGAGCGGCGCGCCCTGTTCGGCGAGACCGACGAGGTCGTGGCCGCCAAAGCCGCAGCAGTGGCCAAGCACGGCATGACTCCGATTGTCTGCGTCGGCGAAACGTTCGACGATCGCGAAGCCGGCCGGGCGGCCGAGGTCGTGACAACGCAGCTGCGGGGCAGTCTCGCCAAGCTCACCCGCGCACAGTTCGAAACGCTGGTGGTGGCCTACGAACCCGTCTGGGCAATCGGCACAGGCCGCAACGCCTCCCCCGAAGACGCCCAGGACATGTGCGCCAAAGTGCGGACCGTCGTGAACGACATCCGCTCAGGCGCCGGCGACCAGGTCCGCATCCAATACGGAGGCTCAGTGAAACCCGTCAATGCCGCGGAGCTCTTGCGCCAGCCCGACATAGATGGCGCCCTAGTAGGCGGCGCCTCCCTCGACGCCGCCCAATTCGCCCGCATAGTCCAATCCGCCACCTAGCCACCTAGCCACCTAGCCATCTAGCCACGTTGACGCCACAAGTTGCAAATTGTTCCCGCAGTGGGTACTATTTCTAGCAGTCCCGATTCGGACAGAACCGAAGCGGAATTTCCCCCTCACCCTTCGATACTTGGAGCAATGCCAATGCCAGTCCTCGATTCCGTCCGCGAGATGCAAGACCGCACGCTGGAGCAGATGAAGACTGCCCAGGAGCAGTTCGTCTCGATGAACGAGCGTGTCGCCGAGGCGTGGCTGAACGCCATGCCGGCTATTTCTTCGCCGTTCGCGGAGTACCTGCCGAAGCCGACCGAGATGATCGACGCTTACTACAACTTCCTGGGCCAGCTCCATGAGGCCAACAAGGACTGCGCTGCTCGCGTCGCTTCCGCTTGGGAGCGGGCCAGCGAGGACGCCAAGGCCTGATGGCTGTCGACGGCCCTGATGCTGCAGCAGCGGCGCAGGGCGGTCGGTCCGCGTCCGACAGCGACGCCACAGCGGGAAAGGGCGGCGGGTCGGCGAACCCGTTTCCCGGCTTCGACCAGCTGGGTGCGTTCATTCGTGCTCAGCGCGAGCTCATGGAGCTCAGCCAGAGGCAGCTCGCCAAGATGGCGCAGCTCTCCAACCCGTACCTGAGCCAGATCGAGCGAGGTCTGCACGAGCCGTCGGTCCGGGTGCTGAAGGCTCTGGCCGAGGCACTGAACGTGCGCGCTGCCACGTTGCTGTCATACGCCGGGCTCATGGACCGTGAGGACGTTCCCACCGTTGTCGAGGCGGTGCAGGCCGATCCGAGCCTCACCGATGAGCAAAAGGCCGCCCTGCTCGGCGTGTACCGCAGCTTCGACGCCGGCAACGGCTGACACGCGCGCATCGACGCCGGCGACGACATGTGGAGTGTGGCGTTGCGTATGGGTGCGGCCGATGTCGCTCTGAATTCGGCGCGCTGGTGGGCCTCAGTTCGCTGGGGTCTCGGAACTGCCGCAGCGGTTCATGCCGCTGCACTGCGCTTCGGCGGCCGCACCGCGATCGTCGACGATGCCGGCTCGGTCGACTACCGGACGCTGGACCGGGCCGCGAACAGTGTTGCGGCCGAATTCAGATCGGCCGCAACCGGATCCGATGGGAATCTGGGCGCGATCGGCATCCTCTGTCGCAATCATCGCTGGTTCGTGACGGCTCTGGTCGCCGCAGAGCGGGCAGGCTGCGACACGGTGCTGCTGTCGACGGCGCTTCCAGCCTCGAATCTGGCCGAGGTCTGCGAGCGCGACAGCATCGCCGTCATCGTGGCGGACAGAGAATTCTCAGACGTTGTCGCTCAAGCCGGCACCGATGCGACGGTCGTCTCCGCCGACTCCAGCGGGCCGAACTCATTGGCGCACATCGCGGCAAAGGGTCTCCACTGCTCGCCGCCGAAACGTCGACCCAGGCTGGTGCTGCTGACTTCTGGCACCACCGGAGCACCCAAGAGCGCGATGCGGGCCCTCACGACGACCCGGGTCGGTGGGGTTGGGATGTTGCGCCGGATTCCGTACCGACTCGGTGATCGTTACTTCATTGCGTCGCCAGCGTTCCACGCCTGGGGGCTCAGCCAGCTCGTCTTTGCACTCGCAACCGCCAGCACGGTCGAGATGCGCCGCCGCTTCGACGCTTCAGACCTGTTGCAGCTGCTGCGGGAGCACCAATTCGACGTGCTCGTCGTGGTGCCGCTCATGCTCCGTCGCATCCTGGACGTGACCGCCAGCGACGATGCTGCGAGGTCGCCGCGCATGGTCCTCTCGAGCGGCAACGTGCTCTCGGGAGATCTGGCCGGCCAGTGGATGGACCGCTTCGGCGACGCTCTCTACAACATCTACGGATCGACCGAGGCAGCCATCGGCACCATCGCCGATCCGGCCGACCTGCGGGCCGCGCCCGGCACGGTTGGGCGCTCGCCCGACGGCGTCACCCTCGTCATCCTCGACGACGAGGGGATGCCCGCCCCCAAGGGCAGTTCCGGCTGGGTCCACCTCGCCAGCACAGGCCAGTTCGACGGCTACACCGATGGGACCGACCGCGAGCGCACGGGCACGCTGATGGCCACTGGCGACATCGGCCAGCTTGATGCGGCCGGCCGGCTGCACGTTTCCGGTCGTGCCAACGACATGATCGTGACCGGCGGCGAAAACGTGTTTCCATCCAGCGTGGAAGAGGTGCTGGACCGTCACCCCGCGGTCGAGATCTCAGCTGTTGTCGGCACCGACGATCCCGAATTCGGCCAGCGCGTCGCGGCGTTCGTGGTGCTTCGTCGGGGCCGCAGTGTCGATCCGGACGACTTGAAGGGCTGGGTCGCTGCGAAGCTGCCAAGTTTCATGGTGCCCCGTGAGGTCCGATTCGTCGATGCTCTTCCCATGACCACTACCGGCAAGGTGGTGCGGCATCGCCTCGCTGTGCTGGGGCGCCGCGACCGTTACTAACCGGAATCGCGGCCTGCTGGCGCCGAAGCCGCCCCGCCAGAGGCAACCGCTGACGCGGCTGAGGCGCTGGGGACCGAGGTACCGCCCGCTGGCCCAGAGTCGTCATCGGTCCCGCAGCCGCCGCCAGAGGCAGAGCAACCGTTGTCTCCCGAGCCCACCGCTCCTTGGATCCCGTCCAAGCGACCTCGTCCCGCGCCTCCTCCGGGGGCCCGTCCGACTCCGCCTCGCGTGCCTCGCCCAGTTGCCGCCCCCCGATCCATCTCCGTGTCATCGCGAGTGCCGCGACCCCCGCACAAGGTTGCGCCGCAGGATCGTCGGCGCGTCGGCTCGGAGGCGGAGTTCCCTCCGACGCTCTTGGAACGGCTGATCGCTGTGATCAAGCGTTGGATCACGACCGCGAATGCGCCAGTCAAGGTCGGTGTGCTGGTCTCGCTGGTAGGCGTCGGCTTGCTCACGAGAGAAGCCAGCATCCGCGGCTTCGTGACACTCACGATCGAGATGCGTCTCGTCGCCGTGGCGTTCTTCGGTCTCGTATTGCTCGGCCTGGGCTGGCGCCAACGCGCCCGGCAACCCGTGTATGGCCTGAGCCTGCAAGGCGGCGGCATAGCGGTCCTGTACCTGACGACATTTGCTGCGTATGCCCGTTACGACCTGCTGCCGGCGGCGGTAGCGCTTGTGGCAGTTGTCGCAATCACCGTCGGCGCCGGGGCGCTCGCGGTCGTGCAGAGGTCGCTGTCGTTGGCGCTGCTGGGCCTCATCGGCGGCTACCTCGCGCCGCTGCTGGCGTACCGCTGGCCCGAGGACCATCTCGCGGTGTTCAGCTTCTACGCGGTGCTCAGCGTCGCGGTCATCTCGGTGGCTCGACTCCGGTCCTGGCCGGTGCTCACCCTTGCTGGGTACGGCTTCACGTTCGCGGTGTCGGCCCTGTGGCTGGCAGACCTCCCGGCCGGCGAGGACTGGGCGTCGCTTCAGCCGTTTGTCGCCTTCTTCGTCTTGCTGTACATAGCGGTGCCGGTCATCTCCGGAGCACGACCCACGCTCGACGTCGGGAGCCTGTGGATCGTCCCGCTGGTGTTCGGCACTCCCTTCATCGGCATCGCGCTCCAGTCGATACTGGTCGGCCACACCGAGCACGGGCTGCTGATCAGCGCCCTCGTTGTGGCAGCTGTCCATGCTGTGCTGTATGTGATCGTGCGCCGCTGGGGTGACGACGGTCGCATGCTGGCCGAGTCGTACGCGGCGCTCGCGGTGGCGTTTGTGGCAATAGCGGTGCCACTCGCGTTCGACGCATACGCCTGGGCGACGGCGTGGGTAGCCCAAGGCGTCCTGCTGGTCTGGCTCGGCACGCGGTGGAGGCGGCACGCGGTGGAGGCGGCTCACGCCGATCGTCGGCGGAATCGCGTTGCAACTGTTAGCCGCTGCGGTCTACGCGTATTACTTGACGTCTGACGGCGTCGCAGATGTCTTGACTGCGGACTCGTTGCAGTTCTGGATCGACACGACGCCCCTCCTGAACCGGTACTTCCTGGGCGCCTTGTTGTTCGCGATCTGTGGCCTGATCAGCGCGTGGCGCCTGCTGCGCGGTTCAAAGAGCATGCGCATCGATCCGGCCGCGGCGTGGGCGGCGCTGGCATGGGGCGGCGCATGGTGGTTCTTTGCCGCGTTTGCCGAGGCATATGCCCGTCTCGATGATGCCCGATTGCCGGCCATGTCCTTGATTGCGATCCTGACGCTCGCCGCAACCGTGGTCGGCGCCCGCGTGACGCGATGGCCCGGACTGGATGCAGCGGGCCTCGTGATGCTGCCAGTTCTCGGCTCTTGGCTGGGCCTCGCAATTGCCGTCGAGGCACATCCTGTCGCAGGGTTCGGCTGGGTGGCGTGGCCCATCGCTTTGGCGGTGTACGTCGCATACGTTCGTGTGTGCGAAGACGCATGGCCAGACTTCGGAACGGCCGTGCACTGCGGCGGCTATTGGGCTGTCGCGGTTCTCGTCGGCGTGGAGACGTACTGGCGGATCGATCTCGTTGCGGACGGGGCGTGGCCGCAAAGCGCAGCCTTGGGTGTCCTGTTGCTCATGGTGATGGGAACACTGGGCGGTCGCCGCGTCGCGGCGTGGCCGTTGCGAGCACACTGGCGCCGGTATCTCACGAGCTGCGCCGCGCCGGTGCTCGGTTTCGTGGTGCTAGAGGCGTTCGGCGCGGCAGTTGCCTCCCCTGGCAGTCCCGAGCCGCTGCCGTACCTGCCGGTGCTCAATCCGGTCGAGCTCACAGCGATCGCGACAGCACTCACCGCGTTGTGGTGGCGCGAACTCCTCATGGCCGAGCCGGCACCGGCGGGCGCCGAGAGTGACAGCCCGCTCGACAACTTCGTCCGCTTGTCGTGGGGCCCGGTGCTGGCGGGCGCCGGCACCGTCGCTGCGACGATGGCATTGGCACGCACGATTCACCATTGGCGCGACGTTCCGTTCGAGCTGACGCCATTGATCACGTCGACGGAGCTTCAAGCTGCACTGTCGATCTTGTGGGCGGTGATCGCTCTCGCAGCGATGGTCGCCGGAGTCGTGCGCGCCAATCGGGGCATCTGGATTGCGGGTGCGGCATGGATGGCGCTGGTGGTCGCAAAGTTGTTCCTTGTCGACCTCGCGAGCCTCACCGCTCTCAGCCGCGTCATTTCCTTCATCGGAGTAGGCGTGCTCTTGCTGATAGTGGGCCGCTTCGCTCCCGTTGTGCCTGCGGCGAAGTCAGAGTTTTCGAAGGACTAACGGCTCTGCACCGCAGCGATCAGTGCCGCGGGACGGGCGGCTGTGAGCCGAATGTCTCGACAGCGGCGCGGTCCACGTATCGGGCGACCTCGCGCTCGAACGGGTACGACAGGTGCGAGCCCTGGTACCAGAGCATGTCGGGACGATCCCAGTGCTCCCAGAGCGTCTTGACATTGCCGGGACGGACCCAGCGGTCCAGCAGGCCGGCGAAGATGTAGCGCCGGTCGGCGGGGACCAAGCAAGGGAGCGACAGCGGGGACACCACCGAGAGAACTTGCTCGTACGGCTCCCAGGACAATCCCCACTGCTCGTAGTACGGCGGAAGCAGCGGTGCGACTTGGCGGCGCGTACCGCGTGCGAGGTCGCTCTCGGGGACACCGGCGATGACAGCGGCAAGGTCGTCGTCGAGCGCAGCGATCATCGCCGCCATGTAGCCGCCCAGTGAGATGCCCGAGACTGCCACGGCGGGGGCCTCGTGCTGGTTTCGTACCCAGTTGAGTACTCGGCGAATGTCCCACGCCCCTTGGGCCACCGTGAACACGGTGTTCATCGCACCTGCGTGGATGACCCGCGAGCCGCTCACGCCGATGGCACGCGGACCGTGGAGGGGGAGCACGACTGCGATGACGTTGAGGCCCCAGCGTCGATGGAGGCGCTGGGCGTAGAGCATCCACATGTCCATCTCGGGCTCGCCGGTGCGGTAGCCGTTGACCGCCACCACCCACGGCCGAGGCTGATCTGCGTGCTGCAGCATCCATGCATGGGCGGTACGGACCGGCCGGTAGTCCATCCATCGCTCGCGACCGGGTTCGTCGGGCCACGGCTCGAATTCGCTCGGGAATCGGACGTGCCAGAAGTCGGCGTCGCCGGCGGAGGCTGCCCGAATGGTCACGCCGTCGTCGAGCGGCGGGGGAGTGCGGTGGTACGACGCGGGATCTGCCAGCCAGCCACGCTCGGCGTAGAGACCGCGCGCGTCGGCCAGCTCGGAGCGCAGACGCTGACGGAACGAACCGTCGGGTACGCGCATGCGCGCAGTCGCCAACTCGAGCTGGATCGACCACTCGTCGAACAGCCATTTCCATGCGGCCTGCGGCGTCTGGCGCACTGGCGGCAGGTCGGTCTCGTTGTGCCCGCGGACCCACTCGGCCATCGAGCCGGCGGCGCGGCGACCGGCGCGCAATGACACAGACGCCGGGTGCGGAACTTGCCGACGAGGAGTCGCACGTGGTTCTGCGGGGGCCTGAGTCATGGCGCGCTGTCCTGTGATCGTGCTGGGGCTTGCGGAGGAGATGGGTTCTACAGGGCGCGTGCGTCGAGCCGCGCCAGCGCGGCATCGGTCGAGACCAGCATGCGCTCGAGCAAGTCTGCAAGCACGGCACGCTCGGCCGTGTCGAAGACCGTGAAGATCTCCTCGTAGATGCGGTAGGCGCGATCCACGAAGTACTGGTGGCGCGCTGCCCCAAGCTCGGTGAGCGCCACAAAAACCTCTCGATGGTCTCGCTCTGCACGCCGCTTGAACACGAGTCCGTCTGCTTCGAGCCGTGTGATGGCTCTCGTGACCGTGCTGGGCTCGACGTCCATGATGTCCGAGAGTGCCCGGATAGTGGCTGGACCGTGCCCGGCCACTGCGTCAAGCGCCCGGAACTGCCCGGGCTCAATCGATTGAGAGCCCCCCTGCAGGACATGGCGCCGGAGTCGCTCGACCGTGGGTCCCAGTCGGGCGGCACGCCACAGCGCGGCCACCTTCTGGTCGAGGTCCCAGTCGAGGTCCCAGTCGCTGCCCCAGTCGGTTGCGCTCGGCTGGTCCGTGTCGCGGACGCGTGGCAACCCCAGCGTGCGACGAACGCCTTCGCCGGAGGGCTGTAGCGAGCCCTTGGGGACCTGCTGGTCCGCATCGGACATATTCATGAGCTGAACCAACACCATAGCTTCGGTGCAGCCTCCTCGCCCGCAGATTCATTGCAGCATGCATTACATTCATTGCAGCATGCATCACAATTTTCGTTAGCTAAACCGTTTTGTGACAAGTCCGCAACACAGATATGATTGCATAGCGTCATGCAATTAGCTCTGCTTGGGACCGAATTCCCGGGTGCGAGACGACTGCATCGTCAGGCTGGCTGCCAGCCGCCGGCGCAATGGACACCAACCCCCACACCCCCTGCGGGAGGAATTGAACATGGCCAAGCAATGGCGCGAGACCTACAACCAATGGGAAAAGGCCATAGCGCCAGGCCTCGAGCAGATCACCGCTTCAGACGGCTTCCGCGATCTGATGGCGACGAGCGCGAAGTTCACCGCAGCGGTGACCTCGGAATTCGAGCGTGCGAGCCGACGCTGGCTGCACTTCTGGAACCTGCCCGCCGCCACCGATGTGCGCAAGCTGCGCCAGCAGGTCGCGTCCATCGACCGCGAGGTCAAAGGCCTGCGGAACCTCGTCTTCGAAGTTGTGGCCGCCGAACCGGCACATGCGCCGGAGCCGGCCGTGATGGCCGAGTCCCCGTCGCCGATGGCCAAGCCCGCAATGGCCAAAGGGACGGCGGCCGAGCCCGTCGTGGCCAAGCCTGAACTCGTAGTCGTCGCGCCCCCAGCTGTGGCGGCTCACAGCGTCTGAGCGGCGGCCCAGCGGCCGAGTCCATCCGCAACTCCCCTCGAAACCCCCCTCAACTAACCGAAGGAGCAGACATGTCTGCCTCAACTCTTGTCAAGCCGATCCCCAAGACCGCCGACAACGGCGAAGCGTCGGCGACCTCGCCCGACGCGATCAACCCGTTCGCACCGTTCACCGACATGTGGGAGACCGGCATGCGCCGCTGGTGGAACCTCACCCGCCACATCATGGGCATCGACCGCGTCGAGGTCGGCCAGACACCCCGTGACGTCGTGTGGAGCAGCGGCAAGGCCGTCCTGTACCGCTACCGCAGCGACAACCGCACGGTCCGCCAGCCGATCCTGCTGGTGATGAGCCTCGTGAGCCGGGCATTCATCCTCGACCTGCAGCCTGGCAACAGCTGCGTCGAGCGCCTCCTCGAAGGAGGCTTCGACGTGTTCCTGCTGGACTGGGGCGTCCCCGACGAAGAGGATGCCGCCAACACGCTCGAGACTTACTGCGACGAGTACCTGCCCCAGGCCGTCGCAAGGACGAACGAGATCGGCGGCGACGAGGGCGTCACCGTGTTCGGCTACTGCTACGGCGGCGTGCTGACACTGCTGTACGCCGCAGGTCACCCCGATGATCCGATTCACAACGTGGTCGTGATGGCCACGCCGGTCGACTTCACCAAGATGCCTCCCGCCATGTCCGGCGTCGGCAACGGCGGCATCGACCCCCAGCACTTGCTCGACGAGACTGGCAACGTGCCGGCGGAGTCGGTGCGAGCCTCGTTCACGCTGCTGACGCCCACGTCGGATCTCAACACGGTCATGGACTTCTGGGAGCACCTCGACGACGAGAAGTTCCTCGGCTCGTACCAGGCCATGACGTCGTGGACGCGCAACCACATCCCGTTCCCGGGTGCGACGATGCGCCAGACCACGACGATGTTCAGCGAGGGCAACGGCTTCGTCAACGACGATCTGGTGCTCGGCGGACGCCGGATCCACCTGTCCGACATCACGGTGCCGTTCCTCAACGTCATCGCCGAGCGCGACCACATCGTGCCTCCCGACTCGACGGACGGCCTCGACTCGTTGGTCGGCTCCGAAGACGCCACCGAGATGCGGCTGCCTGCCGGGCATGTCGGCCTGGTTGTGGGAAGCGGAGCACGCAAGCGCTCGATCCCGGCGATGATCGGCTGGATGCTCGAGCACAGCGACGTCAAGGCGTAGTCGACGCCCATGGCGGACAGCGCCGCTCCGACCGGAGCCCTGCGAGACAGCTCAGCCGACCGCTCTGACACGGCTCAACGGCCTTCGGGCCGAACGGCTCCGGGCGCACCGGGCGACCGTCGCATCGCTTTGGTGATGGGCTCCGGCGGGATCGTCGGCGGTGCCTTCCACGCGGGAGTGCTCAAGGCGCTCGAGGACACCTGGGGCATCGATGCCCGCAGCGTCGATCTGGTCGTGGGTACGTCGGCGGGCTCGATTTCCGGAGCGCTCGTTGCAGCCGGCCTGAGTCCCGGTGACCTGTTCCGGCGAGAGACTCGCCAGCCACTGAGTACGCAGGGCGCGCAGCTGCTTGGCGCAGCACGGGCCAAGCGCGGCCCCAAGCGCCAAGCAGCCGCGAGCTTTGGGGCGCCGATGTCGCCCCAGGTGATGATGATGGCGCTGACCTGGCCGGGGAGCGTCGCTCCCGGGACAGCGATGGCATCGATGCTGCCGCGAGGGGGCATTCCCACCTCGCACGTGGCCGATCTCGTGGCTGGTCTGTTTGGCGAGTCGTGGCCCACGGGTGTGCGCCTGAGAGTCCCCGTCGTGGATCTCGACACCGGCAAGCGGGTCGTGTTCGACGCGTCAGGTCCGGCGACCCCGTCGCAAGCGGTTGCCGCGTCGTGTGCTGTCCCGGCGGTGTTCGAACCGGTCGAGATCGACGGTGCCTCCTACATCGACGCTGGTGTGCACTCATCGGACAACCTCGACGTGCTCCGCGGCGAGCCATACGACCTGGTCGTGGTGAGTTCTGCGATGGGCATGGCCGAGCTGCCGCGGACGGCTTGGCCGTGGGCGATGCCGCTCACTGCCGCAACTACGTGGGGCTGGAGCGCTCTTCGGTCGGTAAGCAGGGCGGCCACCCAGTGCGAGCGGTTGAGCCTCACCGAATGCGATCGGGTGGAGATCGTCATGCCGGCAGCGGCTGATCTCGACGCGATGGGCAACAACCTGCTCGATCCGCAGCGACGCCCTGCCGTAGCGCTGCAGGCCTACGCCACCGCAAGTGACCAATTCTCTGCGCATCCGCTGTAGGCCCCACCGAGGTCGCCCGGCGGTGTTGATGCAGCCTGCGGGCACCTTCCGCAAGCCGAACCTAGAGTCGCGGCGTGCCTGCTCAAGATTCTCATGCCGTAGCGCCAGCCGGTGCCGATCGACCGCCGCTGACTGACGGCCTGACGGCGTTCGTCAAGCGCGACTGTCCGACCTGCTGCGACGTCGAGCCCGTGCTAGCGCAGCTTGCCGACCACGCTGCCCGCACGGGATCGCAACTGACCGTCTACACCCAAGACGACCCGACGTTCCCGGCCGGTGTCGCCGGAACGGCTGCGGACGTCATTCACGACGAGGATCTGGCGGTCTCGTGGCATCACGACGTCGACACGGTGCCGACTCTCGTCGCGGTTGCCGGTGGCCGCGAGATGGCCCGCACGGTCGGCTGGGACCGGCGCAGTTGGGAGGCGCTCAGCGGGGCCGATGACCTGGGCCCCGGTCTGGCTGAGATGCGGCCTGGCTGTGGCTCGCTGTCGGTCGATCCGCTGCTGGCCGACGAGCTGGCCCTGCGCTTCGGTGCCACGTCGTTCGCGAGCCGTCGAGTCGAGTTCGCGTCTGCTGAGGATCCCGTCGAAGCCGCGTACGACCGCGGGTGGTCCGACGGGCTGCCCGTCGTGCCTCCCACCGAGGCGCGGGTCGCCGCAATGCTGGCGGGCACCACCCGGGCGCCGGACGAGATCGTCGCGATCGTGCCGCCGGCGCTCGAGGCGTGCACGGTCGAGAAGGTGGCGGTGAATGCCGTCATGGCCGGATGCCGCCCCGAGTATCTGCCGGTGGTGCTGGCGGCTGTCGAGGCGGCGTGCACCGACACGTTCAACATGCACGGTCTGCTGTGCACGCTGTGGTTCTCGGGTCCGATCATCATCGTGAACGGCCCGATCCGGCGTCGTATCGGCATGAACACCGACAAGAACTCGCTCGGTCAGGGCAACCGAGCCAACTCCACGATCGGGCGAGCGCTGCAACTGGTGATCCGCAATGTGGGCGGCGGCAAGCCCGGCATCGGGGGCATTGACCGCTCCGCGCTGGGGTCGCCGTCGAAGGTGGGCTGGTGCTTCGCCGAGGACGAGGAACGACTGCCGGACGGCTGGCCGCCGCTGTCGGTGAGCCGGGGCTATGAGATGGGCGAAGACACCGTGACGCTGTTTGCCGGGCACGGTCCGATCGGCTGCATCGATCAGATCTCCCGAACGCCCGGCTCGCTCATCCGCACGATCGCCCAGCAGCTCATGTGCGTCGGCAATCGCAAGCTGCCGAGTGAGGCAATGCTGGTGATGACGCCCGAGCACATGGCGACGTTCGGCGACGCGGGCTGGACACGGCAGCGCTTCTACGAGGAACTCGATCCGCTGTTGCAGATGGATCTCGAGTTCGCCATTCGCGGTGCCGGTGGCATCGAAGAGGGTCTGCCTGAATCTCTCGTGCAGCACTTGGGGGGCACCACGCAGGTCCGCAGGGCAGGCCCCGACGAAGCCCGAGGCGCTGACGACGGCGACGATCACGGACTCGTGTTCGGATCAACCGAAGGTTCGGCGGGCGGAAGCTTGCGCAAGCTTCCGCCTTGGTCGCCATTGGTCGTGACCGCAGGCGGGGGAGCGGGAGGCTTCAGCGCCATCATCGAGGGATGGGTGCCAGGCGCCAAAGGCAGCACGCCAATCACCCACCCGATCCGCCCGTAGGCGCCCGCCTGCATACGGAGCGGGCGCCGTGTGCCGGTAGCCTCGGTGCCCGTGATGACGTGGATTGTGGGTGGGATTCACCTGCTGTCGGCCTTCGGCCTGATCGGGCTCGTGCTGCTGCACAGCGGCCGCGGAGGGGGAGTGTCGGACATGTTCGGCGGGGGCGTCGGCGCTACTGCTGCCGCCTCGACCGTCGCAGAGAAGAACCTGAGCCGCGTCACCGTCGTGGTCGCCGTGTCGTTCGGCTTCACCACGGTCATCCTGGGTCTACTGCTCGCCTAGCGGCACGGGCTTATTGCTCGCCTAACGGCACGGGCTTATTGCTCGCCTAACGGCGACGAGCTTGCTGCTCGCCTGATCGCCCGGCCCGGCCGTGCACCGGTACTGGCGCCGTTCCGCCAGACCGCCCTGCCATTGACTACGACGAGCTCGATTCCGCGCGCCGGCTGCTTCGGTTGTTCGAAGGTGGCGGTGTCGATCACGGTCTCTGGGTCAAAGAGCACGAGGTCGGCCATCGCACCGGTCTCCAGCACGCCCCTATCAGCCAGACCGAAACGTCGGGCCGGCAGTCCAGACATCTTGTGCACTGCTTCTTCCAGAGAGAACAGGCCTTGGTCGCGCGCATAGTGGCCGAGCACCCTTGGGAAGGTGCCCCACAGGCGCGGGTGCGGGAATTCGTCGTGGGGCAGGCCGTCGGAGCCGATCATGGTGCCCGGATAGGCCAGGATGCGGCGCACGTCCGCCTCGTCCATCATGAAGAAGATCCCGCCGGCGGGCAGCAACGCATCGACCGCAGCTTCGGGGTCGAGACCCATCTCGGCTGCGAACTCGGCGAGATCCCGCCCAGCAGCCTCGGGCTGCGCTTTGGACCAAGTCACCAGCACCTTGCTGGCATCCGCCAGCCTGGTTGAACCCAAAGTCGTCGAGCTGGCGATGTAGGGGTAGGCGTCGAGGCTGATTCGTTGGCGGTGCCGTGCTGCTTCGATCAGCGCCAGAGTCTCTGTTGAGCGGCCGTGGTTGGCCTGCCCGGAGCACTTGTGATGCGAGATCACCACTGGAACGCCGGCTTCGCGGCCGATAGTGAATGTCTCTTCCAACGACTCGCTGACACGGTCGGCTTCGTCTCGCATGTGGGTCGTGTGGATGCCGCCCGCGGCCCGGACTGCTCTGGCCAGCTCGATGATCTCCTCGGTCGGTGCAGCCGCGGCCGGCGCATAGTAGAGACCCGTCGACAGGCCGATAGCCCCGGCCTCCAATGCTCGCTCCAGGCGGCCCCGCATGGCCGTGATCTCATCTCCAGTCGCCGGGCGGTGCAGATTGTCCATGGCCTCAACCCGCAGAGAGGCGTGGCCGACCAGGCAGAGTGCGTTGACAGCTGCCGGCTCTGCATCGAGGGCGGCGAGGTAGTCATCGAATTCCGAGAAGAAACCCTCGCCGTCGGGGCAAACGAGATCGAGCGGTGCCGGCGGCCGTCCGATGGTGCGCAGCGGCGCCAAGCTGACCCCGCAGTTGCCGGTGATGACCGTGGTGACGCCCTGGCTGACCTTGGGTGCCATCAGGGGGTCGACCAGCAGCGCACGGTCGTCGTGGGTGTGCACGTCGATGAAGCCGGGGGCCACCGCTTTGCCGCCCGCATCGATCTCGACGGCGCCTTCGGCATGGCCGAGATCGCCCAGCCCGACGATCCTGTCATCGGCAACTGCGATGTCGCCATGGGTCGACGGAGCGCCGGTTCCATCAATCAAGCGGGCGTCGCGGATGATCAAGTCCGCTTTGTCGATCTCTGCCATGAGCCCTTTCCCAACCAGGTCAAGGTCGCAAGTTCACCACGTATCGTTCGGGTCGTCTGCGACAAGGAGCCCAAATGGGACGTCACGCAATCAAGACCCCGCCGCACCATGCCAGCTGGCCGGAGTATCTGGCGATCTGGCAAGCCGCTGACGAGTTCGAGGTCTTCGAGTCGGCGTGGAACTGGGACCACTTCTATCCCTTGGCGCCGCCGTACGACGGCCCCAACCTTGAGGGCTGGACGATGCTGGCGGCGCTAGCGCAGGCCACGACGCGGGTCCGTCTCGGCGCCATGGTCAACGGCATGCATCACCGCCATCCGGCGGTAACCGCCAACATGGCCGCCACGCTTGATCACATCTCGAATGGTCGCTTCGAGCTGGGGATGGGCGCCGGCTGGAACTTCGGGGAGAGCGACGCCTACGGCATCGATCTCGGGCCGCTGCGGGACCGCTCGGATCGGCTCGAAGAGGGCATGGAGGTCATCGTCAAGCTGTTGACCGAGACCACGACTACGCACAAGGGACGCTTCTTCGAACTCACCGATGCTTGGTGCGAGCCCAAGCCGATCCAGGAGCGCATCCCAATCGTCATCGGCGGGCAGGGCCGGGTGCGGACCCTGCGCACCGCTGCGAAGTACGCCGATCAGTGGGACATGACGTTTCCGCCCGATGTCGCAGCGTGGCAGGAGCTGGACGAGATTCTGCGGGCGCACTGCGGACGCGTGGGCCGTGACGAGGCCGAGATCGACCGGTCGGTGCACCTCGGATTCGAGGCCGACGGCGACATCGACAAGGCCGTGGCAGGGGCGCAGGACTTCTTCGATGCTGGGGTCGACATCGTCGTGTGGTCATGGCGAGGCGAGCTCAATCCGGTGAGTCTCGATGCCCTGGCAACGGCCATCGACGAGGTCTGAGCACCATCGAACAATCGAGACAGCAGCGCTATGCTGACGCGCCCCGAAATCCCTGCACATGCAGCGTTTGCGGGCGTCCAGTCGGAGTGGCGGAATTGGCAGACGCGCTAGATTAAGGATCTAGTGCCCGAAAGGGTGTGGGGGTTCAAGTCCCCCCTCCGACACGAACAGGCGTCCGATTCCGTTGACCATCGCAACGGTGCCGTGCGCCGTCAGTCGAACGTGGCGGAATAGCCGAGTTTGTGGGAGATCTCCTCCGACGCCTGGCGAAGAGCCGCTGCGGGGGAATCTGGGCCGACACCATCCATCGTCCCACTCCGACCCAGAACTGCGGTCGACGCAACAAGTCGACCTTGATGATCGAACACCGGTGCGGCGACGGCGCTGAGCCCGGGCAAATAGTCGCCGCGGGAGATGGCCAACCCTTCTCGGCGAACCTGATCGATCAGCTCCCGCACCGCGCCAGCATCACCAAAGCGATCACCAAGAGGAGAACCCGCCAGCCGTTCGAGCTCTTCGGCGACCCTGCCGTCAATCATTCTCCCTGGCTCATAGGCTAAGAAGATCCTGCCGGTTGCCGTTCCGATGAGCGGCAGCACGGAACCGATGTGCAAGTTGCAGTGAACGACCTCGCTGGCATCGCGCCAGCCAATGATCACCGGCCCGTGCTGGCCCCACACCGAGAGCGCGGTGGTTACATCGAGGCGTTGGTTGAGCTCGACCAACGCGTCGGTCGCGAAGCGAACCGCGTCAAGCCGCCGCAGACCGGCCAAGCCCAACTGCAACGCGCCGGGGCCGAGATCGTAGCGACCGGTGATCGGATCCTGGAGCACGAGGTCGCAGCGGATCAGGCTGACGAGATATCGGTGCGCCTTGGGGGGCATCATGTCAGCCCGCGACGCAAGCTCGCCGAGGGGGAGGGCACCGGGAGCCTCGGCGAGCGCGGCCAGCACCCGGGCACCAACCTCGATGGACTTCACCCCTTGGCTGGCCGCAGCCGCAGTCACCCTCCGGCCTCTCGAATGAGGCCTGACAGCAGCGCGGGTCGAAGTGGCTTGGTGTTGACGTTGACGTCGAGATCGAACAGAGCGTCGGCGACTGCGTTGACGAGCGCGGGTACGGCTCCGATCACACCGCCTTCCCCCACGCCCTTGAACCCACCGACGGCATCGATCGACGGAGACTCGATGTGAGCGATCTGGAAGTTGGGAACGTCCACCGAGCTGGGCAGGAGATAGTCGGCCAGAGTCGCCGTGCGGACCTGGCCGTCGGGGTCGTACACAAACTCTTCCATGAGCGCCTCGCCGATGCCTTGTGCCACACCGCCCATCACCTGACCATCGACGATCATCGGGTTGATGATGCGACCGCAGTCGTGTACGACGGTGTAGCCCTCGATGTCGACTGTCCCGTCTCCGGCATCGACAGCCACCTGTGCAATGTGGGTGGCATTGGCCATCGTGACAAGGGGCGGGTCGTAGAAGTCGGTCTCCTCGATGCCAAAGCTCTCGCCTTCGGGGAGGTCGAATGTGTTCATCGCGTAAGCCGTCTCGGCGACCTCCCCGAATGTGAGCGCTCGGCTAGGCACGCCAGCGACGTACATCTGGCCGTCGGAGACCACGATGTCTTCGGGCGTGGACTCGAGCATGAACGCTGCGATCCGCGCCAGCTTCAGCCTGGCCTTCTCCGACGCCCGCACCAGCGCTCCGCCGCCCGTGACTGCGCTGCGGCTGGCGAAGGTGTTCGTGCCGTAGGGCCCGGCGGCGGTGTCGCCCTCGAAGACAGTCACATCCTCCAATCGGGCCCCGAGCTCGTCGGCGACGACCTGCGCGAACGTCGTGAAGTGGCCTTGCCCCGAATGAGCGTGGCTCACGAAGGCCGTCACCTTGCCGGTGGGCTCCACCTTCACCGTCCCGCTGTCGAACCCGGGTAGACGGGTCAGCCCGCGGGCACGCCACCCTGGGGCTCCCGTCCCGCTCACCTCCGTGAAACTGCAGATACCGATGCCCCGGTACTTGCCGTCGACGAGTCGGCCCTGAGCCTGGCGGGCGCGGAACTCATCGTATTTCGCCATCTCCATCGCTTGGTTGAGCGACTCTATGAAACTGCCTGTGTCGTAGCGGACACCGACGACGTTGGTCCACGGGAGCTCTGAGGTGGGCACCATGTTTCTCAGCCGAACCTCAGCTGGATCGAGCTCGAGCCGGCGGGCAATTCGGTCCATGATGCCCTCGATCGCCATGAAGCAAACCGGTTGGGCCACGCCCCTATAGGCCAACACCGGCGCGGTGTGGGTTGCGACGGCGGTGGCCGTGTACTCGTACTCCTCGATCCGGTACGGCCCAACGATCATGCGGGCGCCACCAGTGGTCTCCAGGGTGCAGCCGAAGGGCAACGCTGAGTAGGCGCCGCCATTGGTTCGAATCTCGGCCCTGAGCGCGAGGACGATGCCGTCATCATCGACCGCGGCCTCAACCCGGTAGCGGTTGTCACGGGCGTGTACATCGGTGAGCAGGGCTCCGTACCGGTCCTGAATCCACTTCACGGGCCGGCGCAAACGCAGGGCGAGCGCGGCGCAGACGAACTCTTCGGGGTAGAGGGCCGCCTTGATGCCGAATCCGCCGCCGACATCGGGAACCACGACCCGCAGGGTTGACTCTGAAACGTCGAGGAACTCGGCTAGGGCAGTCCGTAGAAGATGGTGTATCTGGGTCGAGGAGTAGAAGACAAGGTTGCCCGCCTGCTCGGGCACAGCAAGACACCCTCGGGGTTCAATCGGAACAGCGGTCACACGGTTCGAGCGGAAGTCTTCGGAGATGACATGGGCCGCCGCTTCGAAACCAGCGGCCACGCCATCGGTTCTGAATCGACCCTCGTAGTAGACGTTGCCCGGCACTGTCGGATTGACCTGCGGGGCGGCGGGATCGGTCGCTTCTTCGATCCCCACGACCACAGGAAGCGGCTCGTAGTCGACGTGGACCAGCTCGATGCCGTCTTCGGCGAGGTACTGGCTCTCGGCCACGACCACGGCCACCGCCTCGCCCGCAAACCGCACTTCGCCGACAGCCAGCACGTCGCGGCTGTTGAGGTGGTAGCCGGGCAGCTCGATCTGAGCGGCGATCGGCTTCACCAGGGCTGCCAGATCCTCGCCGGTGAGGACGTCGACCACGCCGTCGAGCGCGCGCGCCTCGCTCACGTCGATCGACAAGATTCGGGCGTGGGCGTACGGGCTGAGCACGAAGGCAAGGTGCAGGGTGTTGATCGGCGCGGGCAGATCGTCGACGAAGCGGCCCTGGCCTCGTAGGAGGTAGTCGTCCTCTCGACGCAAGACACTCTGCCCAACAACGCCGTGCCCAACAACGCCGTGCCCAACAGCGCCTTGCCGGTCGCTGCTCATGCTCGCTGCCCTCGTCGCAGCTCCACCGCGGCCTCAGCTATCGCATCGACGATGTTGGCGTAGCCGGTGCAGCGACAGACGTTGTTCATCAGTGCCTCCCGGATGGTGGCCTCGTCGGGGTCGGCGTTGCGTTCCAGCAGCTCGACCGCCGTGAGCAGGAATCCCGGCGTGCAGAAACCGCACTGGAGGGCATGTTTTTGGTGGAACATCTCTTGGATCGGATGGAGCTCATCGAGGCCTGCGAGGTCTTCCACGGTGCGGATGTCCGATCCGTCAACCGCCACAGCGAAGTGCAGGCAGCTGCGGGCGGTGCGGCCGTCGAGCAACACCGTGCATGCACCGCACACTCCTTGCTCACAGCCGATGTGGGTGCCGGTTAGGCCGAGATCGTGTCGCAGGAAGTCGGCGAGCAACCGCCGAGCCTCCACACGGCATTCTCGGCGTCGCCCGTTGACGGTGACGGTCACCTGGTACTCGTCTGTCATGGAGCCTCCCCTTCCAGCAGGCCGCGTTCAACAAGGACGCCGACGAGGTGTCGTCGGTACTCGGCGTCGGCGGCGATGTCGCCGGTCGGATTGACTGCACCGCGGGCCGCCGCGACGGCGGCTGCGATTGCCGGCGGGCCGAGGTCGGAGCCGACCAGCGCGCCCTCGGCGTCGATCAAACGCTGGGCCGCCGACCCAACGCCGAACGCCGCGATGCGTGCCATCGTGCAGACGCCGTCCACGCTGGCCCACCGCAGTGCGACCCCGCCCACCGGGAACACGTGGCCCCCGTTCGAGACTTCAGCCAGGGCGCTTCGCTCGCTTGGATCCTGGCGTCTGAACGTGACCGCCGAAATGACCTCACCTGTCTCGATGCTGGTGGTCATTTCAGCTACGAAGAAGTCTTGGGCCGGAACCCGACGTTCGCCGACGGCACTCGTGAGCACCAGCTCGGCCTCCAACGCGAGCGCAACGGCCGGCAACTCGGCTAGCGGGTCGCAGTGGGCCAGACTGCCGCAGACGGTGCCACGGTTGCGCGTGGCGGGCAGCCCGACGTGGGGGAGCGCCTTGGCCAACAACGGGCACTCGGCTTCGACCAGCGGGTTGGTCTCGGCATCGATCTGGCGCACGAGCGCACCGACGACGAGGCGATCGTCCGAGAGCGCGATGTAGTCGAGCTCTCGACAGCGGTTGATCGACACGAGCACCTCGGGTCGGGCCAGCCGGAGATTCATGAGCGGAACCAGGCTCTGGCCGCCTGCGAGAATCCGAGCGTCATCGCCGTACTCGGCCATGACTCGGACCACCGCGTCGAGCGACTCGGGAGCAACAAACGAGAACGGAGCGGGTTTCATGGAGACTCAGCCGACGACGGGCTGCAGCTCGGCCGCGAGAGCCACCAGCGACTCAGGGCCCACGATGGCGCCGTCTTCGACGACACGTCGACCATCGATGTCGATGGTGTGCAAGAACAAGACAGCGTCGGGGTGGTTCTCACCGCCGCCGGGGTCCCACCACGGCATGCCCATGCCGATGGCGTTGTTGCCCTGGGCACGGGTGTCCTCGATGAACGAGTCGCCGGTGACTCGGGCCGTGGGATGGATGCCGTGGGTGAAGTGAATGACATATCCGTAGTCGCCGTCCGAACCCGCCCGCCGCAGCGCTCGATCGGCGACAAATCGCTCATTGCCTCCGCCCGCAATGGCCCGAATGCGGCCATCGATCTCGAGGGTCATGGGTACAGCGAGCGGTGTGTAGTACTCGTGGAAGATGGCTCCGACCTCGATGCGCCCCTTCACCGTTTCGACATCGGGGAACAACGTGCATTGCCCCGGCACCAAGACCGTCCCTGGTTTGTCGGCTCGTCGCGGCTTGTCGAATCCACGCTGCCCGAGAACGAAGCTCACGTCGGTGCCGGCGTTGTCCGTGATGCGCACGGTCTTGCCGACCGCTTCGTTCACCAGCGCGTCAAACCCATGGTGTACCGCGAAGTACTGGTCGAGATCGACCCGCCCGAACAGCCTCAACAGGCCCCCGGCGTTCAGGTCGGCACCCAGCAGATAGCGGATGTGTTCGCCCTCCATCGCCTGATCGTGAAGCTCCGAGCCGGCGAGGTAGGGGAACGTGAGATCGATCCACACATCGGCGGCCAGCGCTGCGGCCGAAACGGCCGGGGTGAGGTACGGGTCGGCAAGGCGGCCTTGAAACGGAAGCGGCGGGATCAACATGACCGATGCATTGGCACCGGCGAGCAGTGATGCTTGGAGTACCGCCTGCCACACCACCTCGTCGCTGTCGGTGTCGGCGGTGATCAGGACGGTCTCGTTCGGCTCCAGCGCCATGTAGTCGCGCATCAGCACGTCGGCTGCGCCGGCAACAGCGGCCGTCATGGGGTCGCTCCACCGATCACGCGGTCCAGATAGCCGTTGAGGAAGTTGTGAACGCCCTTCTCCAGGGTGCTCATACGCCCGGGCCGGTAGGCGGGTGAACTCATCGCCTGTTGCATCGACTCGATCATGAGCCGGTCTTCTTCGAGCACCAGGATCTGATAGTCGTGGTAGATCTTCAGCGTCTCGGCGAAGTCCGGCCTGTCGAAGAACTCCTCGGGAAACAAGTGGTAGACGACCACCCGGGTGCGGCCCTCGTCGATCGGCCACGAGATCATCGGCCGAATGCAATCGATGCGGCCGAAAAATGTCAGGTTGGGCGAAGTGAACGCAGTGCAGGCAAAACTGTGCGGCCTGTCGGTAAGCCACGGCATTTTGCCCAGCAGCGGCTCGGCCCCCGGCGTGGGAGGGCCGGCATCGTAAAAGATCGAAAGACCGCCGTCGGGTTTGACGTTCACGTGGTCGGGCTCGAACTTGAAGTTGGCGCCGAAGCTGTCCGCGTGCAGCACCCCGACGTGGTAGAAGTCCATCAAGTTCTCGTGTATGAACTTCCAGTTGCACGCGAGGTCGATTTCGATCTTGTTGCCCAGGCGGCATTTCTCCCACCCGAGGAAAGAGAACTCCTCGTCGATCCCGGCCATCGCGTCAGCCAGCGGCCCGGCATCGTGATCGAAGTTGATGAAGATGTTGCCCCGCCAGACGTCGAGCCGCAGTGGTGTCAGGGCGCAATCGGCGACGTCGAAGCCCTTGGTCTCGGCCATGTAGGCGGCCCCCTTCAGCTGGCCGTCGAGGCCGTATACCCAGCCGTGGTACGGGCAGCTGAACGCCTTGAGATTGCCCGATCCGTATGCAATCTCGACACCTCGGTGGACACACATGTTGTAGCTGGCGTGCAGCTGACCGTCTCGATCGCGCGAGAGCAGTATGGGCTCGCCAACCAGGCGCAGCGCCATGTAGTCGCCGGGATCGGCCAGCTCCTCGACCCGTCCCACGTAGAGCCATTCGCGTTTGAAGTACTCGGCCACCTCGCGACGGAAGATCTCCGGGCTGGCATAGATCGCGCCCGGCGCATGGGTCGCCTGGTCCAACGCGACCCTGGTCCCTGCCGGATCTACCTCGGACGAATCGGACATCACGTCCCTCCATTCCCCACGGTTCCGCATTGTGAAATTCACGCCGCTATCCGAAACGTAGCAGGACATCAGCTACCGCCATGGCGAACGTCACTCCCACCGTCCGGGCCCTGTGGGCTGTCGGCCGTGGCGCTCCGAAGCGAGTGTAAGTCCTTGGCTCGATTGCTCAGGCGACCCGAGGAAGTGCGACCCAGTTCAAACCGCTACTGGGTAGGAGAGGAATCCTCTGTGGCGCGCGCACCTGCCGGGACGGTTCAGGCCATAGTGAGGCCGGGGTAGCCGTTCGCAGCAAGCTCGGTGACCTTGGCGGTGTAGCGGGTGGCCCCGCCGAAGTAGGCCTGATAGCGGACGTTGCCTTCCTCGTGGCCGGCGACATTGGAGTTGTAGCCGGTGAACCAGCCCTTGCTGCGCCGGAACAGCAGCCGTTCGTGGAACCGCATCACCTCGTCCACCCATTCCTGCTCGGCCTCGGGCTGCGCCTCCACCCGGCTGTATCCGTGCTCGCGCAGGTATTCGAGCAATCCCGTCACCCAGTCGACGCCGCCCTCGATGGCCCGTGGGAAGTTTGTGGAGCCCGACACGCTCTGGGGTCCGGCCACCATCGCCATGTTGGGGAAACCGTGCGACAGCAGGCCGCAGTATGTGCTGGGTCCGTCACGCCATTTCTCGCCGAGCGAGGTGCCGTCGACTCCGCGGATGTCCACCCGGTCGAATGCCCCGGTAATGGCGTCGAAGCCGGTGGCGTAGACGATCAGGTCCAAGTCGTAGTGGCGGTCGGCGGTTTGGATGCCGGTTGCGGTCAGGCGTTCGATGGGTGTCTCCGACAGATCCACCAGCTCAACGTTGGGGCGGTTGTAGGCCTCGAAGTAGTCGGTCTCCAGCGGCAGCCGCTGCAGTCCGAAGCCGTGGTCGGTGGGGATGAGCTTCTCCGCCACGGCAGGGTCGTGGACCCGTTGGCGGATCCGGTCGGCGATGTACTCCGACATCTCCCGGTTCGCGGCCTCGTCCACGAAGATCTCAGCGAAGTTGCCCGCCAGGATGGCGAAACCAGACCGGGTGTACAGCTCATCCCACAGCTCGCGGCGCTCGGCGGCGGTCATGTCCCAGAATCCCCAGCGGGGCACGTGCTCGAATCCTTGGGGCGAGGCAGCGCAGTTGGCGAAGATCTCGTCGTAGCGATCGCGGATTGCGTCCATCTCTGCTTCGGAGATGGGGGAGTTGTTCAGCGGCGTGCTCCAGTTGGGCCGGCGCTGGAACACCTTGAGCTCGCTGACCTTGTCTGCGATCTCGCCGATCACCTGAATGCCGGTGGCCCCGGTGCCGATGACGCCGACGCGCTGCCCGGCGAGCTCCACGGGTTCGTTGGGCCAGAAGAACGTGTGAAATGACGGGCCTTCGAACTCGTCCATGCCGGGGTAGGCAGGCAGGGTCGGTGCCGACAGCGGACCGAGGCTGGTGACCACGAAGCGAGCGGTGTGGGTGTCGCCGTCGGCGAGCGAGAGGTGCCAGCGGCGTTCGCTCTCGTCCCACGTCATGGCTTCGACCCGCTTGTTGAAGCGCATGTGGCGGCGCAAGTCGAACTTGTCGGCCACGTAGTTCAGGTAGCGCAGGTTCTCGGGCTGGGAGCTGAAGCGCTCCTTCCAGTGCCATTCGTCCAGCAGTTCTTTGGAGAACGAGTAGCCGTAGGTGTAGCTCTCGGAGTCGAACCGGCAGCCCGGGTAGCGGTTGCGGTGCCAGGTGCCGCCGAGGTCGTCCTCGGCTTCGAGGACCACGGCGTCGATGCCGAGGTCCACGAGGCGCTTGATCTGGTAGATGCCCGACACCCCAGCACCCAGCACCGCCACTTCGCTCTGGCGGGAATCGCTCATTGCTGTCCCTTCGATCGCCTGCCTCGCAGTATGGCGGCGCCGGCTTCAACCGGTGCTTGCCGAGAGCTACCAGCGTTTAGTCCAGCGGATCGATCTTTGGTGGGGTCTCGCCTCGGTTGAGTTGCTGCCACGACTCGGCAAGCTCGGTCTGGTGGATCTTGGCCCATTCAGCAACGAGGCTTCGCGCGCGACGCGGCAGATTCCCACGAATCATCCGAAGAGTCGCTATTTCCACGAGCGCTGATCGATCCGCGTAGACGGCATGAAAGTGTGGCGGAGCGTGATCGTTGCCGTACATGCGAATGACGATCCCGTAGAAGCGGCTGAGTTCGGCCATGACGGAATTGCGTTGATCTCAGCCAGCCAGCTGGGGCCACGGTTTCGGGTGCAGGTCTTCGAAGCACTTGCCGGTGAGATCCGAATACATCGCAGAGGGATCGAGTTCGAGGTTGTCGTCCTTTCCCCATGCGATAGCGCCGTCTGGCCGCAGATGCGCTGTCTTGAAGAAGGCCACATCCGACCAGGTAGCGAAGTTTCCTCGGGTCGACCACTGGGCGAGGTCCACAATGCCGCTCACACCATCGTCAAATCTGATCCACAGCTTGAACGGCTGCCGCGCTTCGACCTCGACAGCCTGAGGCGGCAGTGACACGTCCATGCCGAGAACTCTAGGTGAGTTCGAGGCCTGCTGAACTGCCCTGGTGTTGTCGTCGGCCTGAGTGCATCACGCCGGATTTTGGAAAGCTACGGCCTCCTGCAGAGCGTTTGTTGAGATATGTACGTATAATACATACGTGCCTAATAAGACGATCAGTGTGCCCGATGACGTCTTGCCGATCATCGAGAGCCTGCACGTGCCGTTCTCGAGGTGGGTGACCGATCAGCTCCGGCGCCATGCGGCCCAGTCGACTAGGTCCTTCACCGATCAGCTCGTGGCGGATGCGGCGCTCGTCGCGCCCGAGGGACTAACGGCCGAGGACGCCATGGCGGTTGGCGAGCGGATGGAGCGATCTGCGCCGTGGTAGTGCGTGGCGGGGTGTACTGGATCGATCTCGACAAGCGTCGGCCTTGTGTCGTCGTGTCCTGCGACGACGTTCTCGATGCCGACGTCTGGCAAACCCATCTTGTGCCGCTGACCTCGAATCTCGATCGGGCCGGTCTGGCCGGCAATGTCCTGCTCGACGCTGCGGTGACCGGGCTGCCCACCGACTCCGTTGCGGTGCCGCTCGGATTGGAGCTGGTCGATCGCTCATGGCTGGGGGAGCGTGCGGGCCGACTGCCACGGGCTCTGGTGGATGCCATCGATGACGGACTGCGAGCCGTCCTGGATCTGTGACCATCGGTCAGCAGCCGAGTTCCTGAACGACCCCGCCAACAAGCTCCGCACGATGACCCTTCCCTTCGCGGGAGGCCTCGAGCTCACCGTCCGTATCGACGAGCAGCAGTGACCTCGGCGGGGACCAACCGCAGTCCTGGCCCCGACACCCAAGAAGTCAGCTCGGAGCGGGTGTGAGTGCTTGCAGGCTCAACTGCAAACCTAAACCTCTACGCCCAATGTTTAGGTAAACGCCATTTGCCTTACATCTATGGTGCTTGCCGCGCTCCGGAACTTCGCAAAACCAGTCGCACGCCATCGGTCACCCAGTCGACGGCTGAGAAATAGGGTCGGGTGATGAGTGACGAGCGCGTGATGCACCTGGATGTGACAGCCGCCGATCTGGGTGGGGCCACGCTCGCCATCGTGCCGGGCGACCCTGCGCGGGTAGCGAGGATCGCCGAGACGATGGCTGAGCCGACCCACTTGGCCTCGACCCGGGAGTTCACGAGCTATCGGGCGTTGATCGACGGCCAGCTGGTGGTGGTCTGCTCGACCGGCGTCGGCGGGCCGTCGACCTCGGTGGCGGTCGAGGAGCTGGCCCAGCTCGGCGTGCGGACGTTCCTGCGGGTCGGCACCACCGGATCCATCCAGCCCGATCTGTTGATCGGTCACCTGGTCATCACCCAGGCCGCGGTCCGCCTCGACGGGGCGAGCCGCCACTTCGCACCGCTGGAATACCCCGCTGCCTCCTCGTTCGAGTGCACCCGGGCCCTGGTCGATGCCGCGGTCGCCCTCGACGCTCCCCATCAGGTCGGGATCACGGCGTCGAGCGACACGTTCTACCCCGGCCAGGAGCGCTACGACACCGTGGCCGGCGACGTCGTGCCGTGGCTGCGGGGCAGTCTGGCCGAGTGGCGTCGCATCGGCGTGCTCAACTACGAGATGGAGTCGGCCACCTTGTTCACGATGTGCGCTGCCAGCGGCTGGCGGGCCGGGTGCGTCGCCGGTGTGATCGCTCAGCGGACCGAGTCGGAGGCCGTCGTCGACGAGGCCCGCATCGCTGCCATCGAGGAGCGGGCAGTCAGCGTGGTCGTCGAGGCCGCCCGGCGCCTGCTTCAACAGAAATCTCGCCGAGGTGCATCGTGAGCAAGATCAGCCGCATCGTCGTTCAGGCCTACACGTATCAACTCCCCGACGTCGGTCCGTCGATCGTGACCTACTCGCCTGGGGCAGAGCTGAGCGTCTCGAAGTTCATGGTGTCGATCGAGACCGACGACGGTCACACGGGAAGCTACGCACCCCACTTCGGCGCAACCGAACACGCAATGGCGCAGGTCAGCGATATGGCGCCACTCCTGATCGGTAGGGACCCAGAGCAGCGCGAACGGATATTCGAGCTCCTCAAACTGCAGTTCCGGCACTACGACAAGGTCGGTATCGCAGCATTAAACACAGCCCTGTGGGACCTCGCGGGCAAGAAGTACGGCGCCTCCATCAGCCAGTTGTTGGGCGGGTACCGGGAACGGCTGCCGACATATGCGAGCACGACACCGGGCCAAAAGACGCCCGGCGGCCTAGACAGCATCGACAAGTACGCAGACTTCGCGGAGGAATGCCAGCAACGCGGTTTCCCGGCGTTCAAGATTCACGGTTTCTTCGACGGCGACGTGGACAACGAGATCGACATCATGACAGCGGTTCGCGATCGCGTCGGGTCCACGATGAAGTTGATGACAGACCCCGCGTCGTCCTTGGGGTCATTCATGGATGCCGTAGAAGTCGGTCGGGCTTGCGATGACTTGGGATTCCTCTGGTACGAAGACCCGTACCGCGATGCCTCTTCGAGCGCCGCCGCTCACAAGCGTCTGCGAGACTTCGTCCGCACACCGATGCTCATTGCCGAGCACATCCGAGGATTCGAGCAAAAGGCCGACTTCGTGCTCGCTCGTGGCACCGACATCATGCACATCGATCCCGAGTTGGACGGCGGCATCACCGGCACGATGAGACTGGCCCACTTCTGCGACGCCATCGGCATGGAGGTACAGCTCCACACGGCCGGCCCGATGCACCGACACTGCATGTCCGCCATACCCAACACGCTTTTCTACGAACTCGGCTTGGTCAATCCCGACACATCGCAAAACTGCCTGCAACCGCCGATCTACGCAGACGGTTATGGCGATGGCCTCGACGATGTGGATGCTGATGGATACGTCGCTGTACCCACCGGCCCCGGGCTGGGAGTGGAGTACGACTGGGACAAGATCAACGCTTGGGAAACGGCTAGGCGCACCTTCGAGTAACTCGACTCGCCCTTCCGCCACTTGGTGCAAGGCGGCGCGATCTCAAGCTTCTGCCTCCAACTCGGTCAGTCGGTTCGAGATCGTCTCAGCGACTCGGCTGTCGAGGGTGGGGCTTCGGGGGCTCGGTGCCGAGGCTTCGCCCGCCTGGCTCGGGCGTGCTGCCGGCGGGAATGTGCGAGAACTCGCGATTCACTCGGCGGACGGCCGGTGTGATAGCCACGGCGTAGCCGGCCAGAGCGAGGAGGACTCGGCGAGCTGGCAGGAGCACGAAGCAGATGGCCCACGCCGCGGCGAATCCAATGAGTCGTGGTTTCATCGCGGACACGCGCGCAGTCGGCTTGTCGTCGGATCGGCCGAGTGGGAACCGCTTCGGCTTGATGAACCATCCATGGGCAAACAGCTGAGCGACGAAGTACGGCCAGAAGGCCTCTGGGGCGTCGAGTGGGGGATCGGTATCCCATGCGGCGTCGGTGTCGCTGGCTAGTCCGTCTCGGATGCGAGACCACACATGCGACGCGGTGACTCGACCGGAGGCGCCACCACGATTCTGATGAGTTGGGCGACAGTGCCACCGGTACAGCACTCGATGGTCCTCGGTGAGGGCCAGAATCCCGGCTTGGAAGATGCCGTTCGGGTGCGAGGACCAGTGTCGCTCCAATACTGCTGTGTCGCCGATGTAGAGGTCGAATCGGTCAGTCTCGCGGCAGTCTCCGAGGATCTCGTGGTGCGGGTCGCCTACCGCTTGATATTCCAATTCCCATGTGTCCTGTGCTTCGCTCGCGAGACTCTGGGGTTCACTGGAGACGGCGAAGATCCCGCCGCCCGCAGCCCGGATCTCCTCGACGACTCCCGACTTTCCAAAGCCGCGCAACTCGCGGCGGCATGGAGGTCACCACAAGCCGCGGTAGAACACCAGGACGACAAACTTGTGCTTGTCGAGTTGGGCGTTTAGCCACCCGGTGCGTACCCCGATCGGCGGGTCGAGCAGCGGCGGGATCAGCGGATCGCCAACGTCGGCGGCCGACACTCGAAGGCCCTCGGCCGATCGTTCGACCACTACCTGCTCACGGGCACAGACGTCGCCGTCGCACAGCACCAAGCCCAGTTCGAAGGACCCTTCTCGTGCTCGTGCCACGGTGTCTACGGCGTCGATGACTCCGGTGATCTCGTAGTGCGACTCCTGCGTTGCGTTGATCCACTCAAGAGCGGCCTCCGAAGCGGTCAGAAGCTCACTGGGGGTTTCTTCGCTCACGTTCATGCGTCGCAGTGCCTTGGAATTGTTGAGTCGAATTGACGTGACGCCACGTTCGCTTCCCGCCTCGGCTCAATGTAGTTGCGGCTGGAAGAATCTGCCCCTGGCGGCACTCGTCAATGCGGGGTCGGTCCCGAGCGTGCGCGACCTGACCGACCACCTCGAGTCTCAAGGTATGGCGAGGCAATTCTGGCCTGAACGTCTTGAAGTCCTCGACGAGCTCCCTCTAGGAGGGTGGTCGGAAAGTTCGGGTGTGGGTCCTGGTGTTGGGGGGCGTGATCGCGGATGATGGTGGGGTGCGCGGTTCGGCTGATGGTCAGGGTTCGATTTTCGATGTCGGGGTGATGGTGGGCGGCCTGCTCGACTCTGAGGGTTTTTTGGCGACGTTGGGGCAGGCTCGGGGCGAGTTGTTCTGTGATGCCGATTTTGATGCGTTGTATGCGTCGGGCCGTGGTCGGCGGTCGCATCCGCCGTCGGTGGTGGCGGCGTTGTTGTTGTTGGGGTTGTTCTATGGGGTGTCGGACCGTGAGGCTGAGCGGCGGTCGCGGTTCGACATGTCGTGGAAAGCGGCGCTGGGTCTGCCGTTGGAGCATCGCGGGATCGCGCATGTGGTGCTGGTGGAGTTCCGGGCGCGTCTGGTGCGCGCCGGGATGGAGTCGTTTTTGGGGGATCGTGTCAAGATCGCGGCCAAGCGCGCTGGGGTGATCGGCCATCGCCGCACGATGGACTCGACCGGTGTGGCGGACTGCGTGCTGACCCAGGACACGATCACGCTGATCAGGTCCGGGGTCCGCAAGTGCCTCGGGGCGCTGGCAGCGCTCGACGCCGATGCCGGGGCCGCAGCGGTGCTGGCCGGGCTGTTGTCGCGCGACGACTACGGGCGGCAAGGCAAGCCGCAGGTCATGTGGGCAGACCCCCGGGCGCGGGCTGCTTTGGTCGCGGAGCTGTTCGGCGACGCCGAGACCGTCATCGGGTTCTGCGCCCGTTTCGACGATCCCGGCCTGGCAGCAGCGGTCGAGCTGTTGAGGGTCGTGGCGGGCCAGGACATCGAGATCGCCGCCGCCGACGACGGAGCCGAAACAGCACGGATAGCTCAAAGGGTGGCCCCGGGCCGGGTCGTCTCCACAGTCGATCCCGACGCCCGGCACGGGCACCGTTCGCGCACCGACCGCTACGACGGCTACAAGCTGCACGTGTCCGCGGATGTGGACTCGGACCTGATCTGCTCAGCGACCGCGACGCTCGCGACCGTCCACGACGCCGCTGTGATCGGTGACCTCATCGACGCCGACCCGGTCCCGGTCGCGGAGATCATCGCCGACACCCACTACGGATCCGGGCCCACCCGCCGAGCGATGGCCGACCGAGGCATCGACCTCGTCGCGCCCGCCGCGCCGATCCCGGCCCGCGAAGGCATGCTCACCAAAGCCGACTTCGACATCGACCTCGAAGCAGCGACGGTCACCTGCCCGCAGGCAAACACCGCACCCATCCCGCCGCGCGGCGCCAAACGGCGCCAGGTGCGGTTCGCGGCAACGGACTGCTCCCAATGCGAGCTCAAGGCGCGATGCACCACACGCGACGGCGGCCGCATCATCGAGATCAACCCATATGAAGAACTCCTCGCCCCCGCGAGAGCACAACGCCACGAACCCGAATTCCTCGCCAGATACCGACTGCGATCCCAGGCCGAACGCAAGATCGCCCAGATCAAGTCCCGCACCAAAAACGTCCCCTGGCGCGGCCTCGACAAAGCCAACCTGTGGCTCGACCTGCGCATCGCCGCCCTCAACCTCGACCGCGCCGGCCGCCTCGGCATCATCAGGCAGAACACCCGCCCCGACCAGCGACCCCGGGCCCCACTGGCCGACCGACGATGTGCCTGGGCATCATCACGCAGAACACCCGCGCCCAACCCACCCCGAACCACCAACCAGACAACCGCGCACGCACAACAAACAACACACACCACACCCCAATTGCCGACCACCCTCCTAGTGTCCTGTTTGGGGAATTCGTTGGATATATGTGGCGAGGCTGTCGAGTATCTCGTCGGCGGTCTTGCGCCATATGAAGGGTTTGGGGTCGTTGTTCCAGTTGTCGACCCAGGCGTTGATGGAGTCTTTGAGGTCTGTGACGCTGGTGTGGGTGCCGCGGCGGAGCCATTTGGTGGTCAGCTCGGAGAACCAGCGCTCGACGAGGTTCATCCAGGAGCTGTAGGTGGGGGTGAAGTGGAGCTTGAAGCGGGGGTGGCGCAGCAGCCAGCGCTTGATGGAGGGCGTTTTGTGGGTGGAGACGTTGTCGAGCACGATGTGCACGTCGAGGTGCTGCGGGATCTCTTTGTCGATGAGGTTCAAGAACTTGCGGAACTCCTCGGCGCGGTGCCGCGGCGTCATCGAGGTGATGACCTTGCCCGAGGCGGTGTCGAGGGCCGCGAACAGGTCGGTGGTGCCGTGGCGGCGGTAGTCGTGGGTGCGCCTCTGGGGTGTGCCGGGCATCAGCGGCAGGATCGGGGCGGTGCGGTCCAGTGCCTGTATCTGGGTCTTTTCGTCCACGCACAGCACCACCGCGGCCTCGGGGGGGTTCAGGTACAGCCCGGCCACGTCGCGGACCTTGTCGATGAACTGCGGGTCCGGGGACAGCTCGGACTCCTCGGCGAGGTGGGGCTTGAGCCCGAACGCCTGCCAGATGGCATGCACCGACGACGGCGAGATGCCCGCCGCTTTGGCCATCGACCGCACCGACCAGTGCGTCGCGTCCGCCGGCGTGCTCTCCAGGGTGAGCACGATCACCCTCTCGACGGCGGCGTCGTCGATGGTGCGCGGCGGGCCCGGCCGCGGGTCGTCGCAGAGCCCGTCGAGGCGGCGCTCGGCGAACCGGCGGCGCCACTTGGACACCGTCGCGGGATGGCACCCCAGCCCCGCAGCGATCTCCTTGTTGGGGCGGCCCTCGGCCGCGCCCAGCACGATGCGGCACCGCAGCGCCAGCGCCTGGGACGACTTGGGCCGCCGCGCCCACCGCTCGAGCGTCTCGCGTTCCTCGCCGTCCAGCACGATCGCGACCGTCGGCCGTCCCCGCCGTGCACCCATGTCCGCCTCCGATCATCGCCTGCCGCAGCCACGCTGCCGCCCCACCATGATAACGCGCCGAACTAGCCAAACAAGACACTAGTAGTGGGCTGTGATCAGCCAAAGAGATCGCTGTGTGTGCCCGTTCGGACAAGCACGAGCGCGTGTTCCTGGCGGTCCCAGATCAGCAGCCAGTCAGGCTCGATGTGGCATTCCCAGAAATCCGACCACTGTCCCGACAAGCGGTGCGGTCGGTGACGGGAATGTAGTTCGTCGCCCGCCATGAGAATCTCCAGCACGGCCCACAGCTTGTTGAGGTCCTTGCCGCGCCGCTTGACGCGCTTGAGGTCCCTTTCGAAGCGATTCGTCGTCCGCAGAGTCACTGCGGGCTACAGCGTGGCTTTGAGTTCGTCGAGGCTTGAGTACTCGGTCAGCTCGTCGGGCTCCCGGGCCTGTCGCAGGGCTTCGACGGTTTCGGCGTTCGGGATGCTGACGTCAAACGGAACGCCTTGCCGCAGGACTACTTGCTTGTAGAACAGAGTGATCGCCTCAGTGGCCGACAATCCGAGTTCGCGAAGGACACGCTCGGCTTGCACCTTCAGATCCGGTTCGACCCGAGCTCGGATCATCTCGGTCTTGGCCATAGCGCGATCTCCTGCGTGCCACACGAGTGTACCTCAAACGAGGAACACTGGAGTCTGATGCGTCGAGCGAGAGCCAGTATGTCGCGGGGCGTGATGAGCCCAGTGGCCGTTTTCTTGCTGAGGGACAGGGCTCCAATGGCCACAATCCTGGCCTTTTTATCGTCGAGTGCATCGACATAGGCGATGCGGCTGTGGTCAGAAGCCGAGGATCTTGTCCGCGACAACGTAGTGGAGCGGCTCGCCGGCGAGTAGGCGGCGCCGGTTCGTCGTTGTCTTGGATCTCTTGCTGCTGTTCGCCCTCTTGTACAGGGAAGAGTGCGAGTACGGCTCTGTCTCCGATCTCCGCGCTTGAGTCATGGAGCGCTTCTGATTGCGACTCCGGCCGGGCTGCCAGCCGTCATGCGCCTGCATCGGACCGAGCGGCTCCCGTTCCTCGTCGAGACCGAAGAGACCGCGTTCTACGATGCGCTCGCAGACAACGAGTCGGCAATCGAAGTCATGCAGAGCGACGCACTGAGGCTGATGGCGCGGGAGCTGACCGAAATTGTCAAGGCGATGCCAAAGCTCGACTGGACCGAGCGTGAGTCGGTGCGTGCGAACCTGCGTCGCAACGACCGCCGGCTGCTGGCCAAGTACGGCTATCCGCCAGACCTGGCGGAAGGCGCTACCCAGCTTGTGCTGCGGCAGGCGGAACTGTCGGTGGGCGCCGAGTAGTCGGGTGCCGCAGAAGAGCGGGTTCTGGTCCTTGCCAGCAGGCGGAGTGCCCGGCTGCGTCGTGATAGCGGAAACGGGGCGCTTCGCGTTTGAGGGTGGAGTTGGTGGTGTGAGGGTCCCGGTGTGAACGCGGGGGATCCCCCAGAATCGGAGGTGTCTATGCCGCCGAGTCCTGGAGGATCCCCGTGGAGAGCGACCCTACGCGTGTCAATGAGCTGCTGGTCGGACTCGGCGCCGATGTGGAAGTGGTGTCGGTGGGCGACGAGCCGGGCCGGCCGTTGAGGGTCCTGGTGCGGCTTCGTTCGCCGCGACCGGTGTGCGGGTCCTGCGGCGGGTCTGTGTGGTCGAGCGGCGTCAGGCGTGCGGAGCTGGTGGACCTGGGGTCGTTCGGGCGGCCGGTGCGGCTGGTGTTGGCAAAGCGCCGCTGGCGCTGTCCGAATGGGGACTGCGCGGTGGGGACGTTTACTGAGCAGTCGCCAGAGATAGCGCCGCCGCGGGCGCGTTTGACGTCGCGGGCAGCGCGCCGGGCGACGCGTCGGGTGGGGCGGGGCCGCACCGTCAAAGAGATCGCCGCGGAGCTGGGCTGCAATTGGCACACCGTGATGGGCGAAGTGCGGCGCTGGGGAACAGCGCTGCTCGCCGCGGACCGCGGCCGCATCGACGGCGTCACCGCGCTGGGGCTCGACGAGATCTTGATGTGGCGCCACGGCAAGTACCGGCGCAAACGGTGGGGCACCACGATCGTGGACGCCCGCCGCGGGATCCTGCTCGACATCGTCGCAGGCCGCACAGCCAATCCGGCGATCAAATGGCTGGAGGCAAGCACGCCGCAGTGGCGCCGGGCGGTCCGCTGGGCGGTGATGGACCTGTCAGGTCCGTACCGCAAGGCGTTCGACACCGCGCTGGCGCACGCACGCCAGGTCGCGGACCCGTTCCACGTCGTGCGCTTGGGCAACCAGATGGTCGACGAGGTGCGCCGCCGCGTCCAGAACGACACCCTCGGCGGGCGGGGCACCAAAAACGGCCCGCTGTACCGGGTCCGCAAGCCGCTCACCATGGCCCACGAACGCCTCAGCACAGACAGCGACGCGAAGCTGCGCGGCCTGCTCGCAGCCGGCGATCCCCGCGGTGAGCTGCGAGACGCCTGGCACGCCAAAGAGACCCTGCGCCAGACCTACCAGATCCCCAGCCACCGCCTCGCCCGACGAGCCCTCGACGCGCTCGCCCTCGATCTGCGCGATCCCGCCTGGTCCCCGGAGATGAACAGGCTCGGCCGCACCCTTGGACGCTGGCGCACCCAGATCGCCAACTGGCACCTCTCACGCGTCACCAACGGACCCACCGAGGCAGCGAACAATCTCGCCAAGCTCATCAAACGCAACGCGTCCGGTCTCACCAACTTCGAGCACTACCGAATCCGAGCACTCCTCTACGCCGGCAAACCCGACTGGACACTCCTCGACACCCTCACTCCACCCTAAAACGCGAAGAGCCTCCAATGTCAGGGCCATGACGGCGTCTCGGGTCCCTTGGGGCCATGTATGTCGGGTTCGTGTCCCCGTTCGATGCCCGGAAGCCCCTGGTCGGGGCGAGTCTGACTGCGGTCCGGGTTAGAAGCCGAGGATCTTGTCGGCGACGACGTAGTGGAGCGGTTCGTCGGCGAGCAGGCGACGACAGTTGTCGGCGATGAGGTCGAATCGCCGTTGGTCGATGTCGGGGCCGACCATGGCCACGTGCGGTGTGATGAGCACGTTGGGCAGTGCCCAGATCCGGTGGTCCGGTGGCAGCGGCTCCTGGTCGAAGACGTCGAGGCCTGTGCCGGCGAGATCACCGGCCTCCAGCGCGTTGACGAGATCGTCGAGCACGACGGTCATGCCGCGCCCGATGTTGATGAACACGGCCGTGGGCTTCATCAGCGCGAACTGTCGACGGCCCAGCATCCCCTCGCTGTCGGGTGTGTGGGGAACCGTCATCACGATTGCGTCGGCCATCGGAAGCTGAGCTTCGAGGTCGTCGGTGCCGAACACGGCGTCGATCGCCCCGCCCGATGTGGTCTCGGGGCGGGCGTCGACGGCCACGATTCTCGGCCCCCATGGCTGCAGGTAGTGGGCTGCCTGGTGGGCGACACCGCCGGCGCCGATGAACAGCACGGTCGAGTCTGCAAGGTGCAGGACCGGGGCAATTCCACGTCGATACTCCCGGTTGCGCTGGTCGTGTGCGTAGTGCGGCAACCTTCGGGCGAAGGCGAGCAGGAACGCCATCACGTGGGTGGCGATGTGGTCGTTGTACACGCCGCGCATGTTGGTGACCACAACGGGGTGCTCAGCGCAGGTGGGTGCGTTGTGGGGTGGGGATTAGAAGACGGGGAATACTGCGGGGTCGCTTGAGCGTTCTGCTCGGGTCAGGGCGTAGAGGACGTTCCAGTCGCCGTTGCGGTTGCGGGCGATGTCGATGCAGATCTCGATGATGATCGCTGGGCCGAGTGGGTCGGTGGTCGGGCGAGTCTGGCCGGTGCTGATGGCGAGGTCGTCGAGATGGAGGAGGACTTCTATCAGCCTGGTGCGGCAGAAATCGTCGAGGGTGAGGAGTCGGCCTCCCAGTGCGGCGACGAGGCGGTCGGCGGGTTCGTCAGCCAGTCGTGTTTGCAGGTCGTCGGCCAGTTGGCGGCACTTGTCTGCGGTGGCTTGGTGACCGATGGCCGATTCGGATGCGGAGACGTCCTTGATCTGTTCGTGGACGGGGGAGTCGACCGCGGCGTGGAAGTAGGTGACCGCGGTGAGGAGGTCGCCGTCGGCGCGCCGGTCGGGTGGGGTGCGGTCCAGGTAGGCGATCGTCGCGCCGGCGGCGCGTACGAGGTGGGCGCAGAGTGCTCCGACCGTCATGCCTTCGAGGGCCGAGGGCTGGTCCCATAGCTCGGCTGTGGCCGGGGTGTCGATGAGTTCGGCCGATTGGGTGACGGCTTCGACGACGAGGGCCCGGACGCGGGCTGAGTCGATCGACGAGTTGGCGGCAGGCGTCATGGGCTGATCTCGTTGCGTTTCGGACGGGGGTAGGTGGGGTGCAGGTGCCGCTGGCCGGCACCGAAGAAGTTCTCCCGGAAAGTACTGCCCTCGTAGCTGGTGCGGAATCGACCACGCCGCTGGAGCTCGGGCACCAGCAAGTCGACCACTTGGGTGAACCCCAACGGGACCGGAGCCGTCGTCACGTTGAACCCGTCGACGCCGGTGGTCTCCATGAACGCCTCCATCTGATCGGCAACGGCGGCCGGTGAACCCACAAATCCCAGCCCGCCGGCGGTCTCCGAAAGCCGTCGGGCGACATCGCCGACGGTCCAGGTCCTCTCGGGATCTTCCAGTTTCCAGCGCTCGACCTGGGTGCGGATCGCGTTCGCTTCGATGTCATCGATCGGTGTGTCCGGCGGGTGGCCGCCTAAGTCGATGCCCGTCCAGCCACCGTAGAGAGCGAGGTAGCCGTCGACGGAGAACAACCGTGACCACTCGTCGCGCATCGCCCGGGCTTGCGCATCGGTCTCGGCGACCACGACCCGCGCCACCTGCAGGGCCCTGATCTGTTCGGGATCTCGGCCGGCTGCCGCGGCATGTTCGCGCAGCGATGCCACAACAGCGGCACCCCGGTCGTTGCCTGGCACAGACATGAACACGACCTCTCCCGTGTTCGCAGCGAACTCGACACCGCGCGCCGAGTTTCCTGCCTGGTACAGCACTGGTGTGCGCTGAGGGGAGGGTTCGACCATGTGGGGGCCTTCGACGGTGAACCAATCACCGGAATGGTTGATCTCGTGCACCTTCGCCGGGTCGGTGAACGTGTCGGCCTCGGCATCGAGGACGATCGCGCCGTCCTCCCAGCTGCGTTCCCACAGCTTCAGGCAGACATCGACGTACTCGTCGGCCCGGTCGTAACGAGCGTCGTGGGGCAGGATCTCGCCGAGTCCCTGGCGTTCGGCATCGGACAGGTACGAGGTCACGATGTTCCAGCCGACACGGCCTGCGGTGAGGTGGTCGAGGGTCGAGAACAGCCGGGCCGTGTGGTAGGGGGCGTGGTGGCTGGTCGACATAGTCACTGCGAAGCCGAGGTTCTCGGTGCACGCCGCCAACGCCGGGATCAGCAGGGTGGGGTCGATGCCGGGAATCTGGACCGCACCACGCAAGGCAGCCTCGCGACTCGCCCCGTAGACGTCGTATGTGCCCAAGACGTCTGCGAAGAAGATCCCGTCGAAGCAGCCCCTCTCCAGGGTGCGCACGAGGTCCTGCCACCAGCTCAAAGTCCGGTAGCCCCACGACGTCTCGTCCGCAGGGTGTTTCCACATCCCCTTGATCTGATGATTTGGCGACGCCTGGATGAATGCACTCAGATGCATCTCGCCACGACTCATCGGTCTAGGCGACCCACGTCGCCGACCACCACCGAGCGGGATTCGAGTGCGTCAATGCGCTAATTCGAGCGTCACTCGCGTGGCGTGCACTGCGCTGCAGCCCTCGATGTCGGACGATATGGCCTCGTGGAGGACATTGACGTTGGCCCCGCCGGGTTCCAGCTTGGGCCAACGTCCCTTGTAGCTGACGAGAACGCCACGAGGTGTGACGTTCTCCACGTTTGCCTCGACCTCGAGTTGGCCTGCGCTGTTGCGCATTCGGACCTGGTCGCCGTGGGCGATGCCGAGATCGGCCGCGTCCGCGGGGTGGATCGTGACGGTTGCAGGACCTGATCGCCGGGCGATGGTGCGGTCGTTGGCGTGGGAGTCGTTGAGCCGCCACTGTGAGGCAGGCGACAGCAGCCGGAAGATCCCGTCGGCTTCACGGGCGTCAGCCGTCGGAACCGGAGCCCGTCGCAAGCCTGCCGCCGATGCAGCGTCGGATGCGATTTCGATGCGACCCGACGGGGTGCGGAAGCGTCGGTCGGCGAAGAAGTCGACTGGCTCACGGGCCAGATACACGTGGCCTCGCTCTGCCAGCTCCGCGAAGGAAAGACCGAGGTCGAGCTGGTCGAGGAGCCGCTGGATCAACATATCGTCGGTCACGTGGAGCTCTGGCTCGTCGAGGCCCATCGCCCCAGCGAGCCGACGGAAGATCTCTTGATTCGACAGCGCCTCGCCGATCGGCTCTCGGACCTTCTGTTGCGCTCCCACGATCGGTGACATATAGCTGAACGTGAGGTCGTCGAATTCCAGGAAGCTCGCGGCGGGCAGCACGATGTCGGCGTAGTCGACCGTGTCAGTTGGGAAGCAGTCCACGACGACGGTGAACAGGTCCTGTCGGCACAGTGCCGCGCGGAGCCTGTCCTGCTCGGCAGCCGAGGCGACCGGGTTCGTGTTCCAGCTGAACAACGCTCCGAATCGTTCGGGGTCCTCGAGCTTGGCTGCAAGGCCGATGTGATTGACCTTGGGAGCGCCGTTGGGGGCCAGTGACGTGCCGGACAGCTCGTCGAAGTCCGCGCCGAGCACGGCCGCCGCAACATTGAGGTAGCTGATCCCTGCGCCGGGCTTGCCGATGTTGCCAGTCAGCGCCGGCAGCAAGCCGACGGCGCGCATGACATTTGCGCCCGTGGGCTGACGTTGGAGTCCTTGACCGGCCCACAGAAGCGCCGGTCCGGCCCCATAGAGCCGGGCAGCCTGCCTGATGTCACCAGCCGGGACACCCGTTTGTTCCTCACCCCATTCGGGCGTGCACGTCTCGATGACGGGGAGCACTTCGTCGACGCCTTGGACATGGTCAGCGATGAACTCGGTGTCGAAGGCCGCCATGGCGCCGAGTTCGTGCGCTATGGAAAACGCCAGCGCAGCGTCGGTGCCGGGGTAAGGCTGGAGATGAAGATCGGCCCGGGCCGCGGTCGCCGTGCGTATCGGATCCACGACGATGACGGACCCGTTGAAGTCTCCCAGCCAGTTCCGGTCCATGTGCGGGGCGCTGTGAGAGGGGTTGGCACCCCACACGAGAATGCACGATGAATCGACCGCGGTACGCGGGTCGAATCCAGCGACGGACGTGCCGAACATGTACGACCACGCGATATGTCCGGCCAGATTGCAGATCGAATCCGGCTCTACTTCGGTCGCGCCCAAGCGGTGAAAGAACCGCAGCGGGAACATGAACGCCAGCATCGACATCGTTCCCGAGTAGTGGGTGTGGAGCACGGCCGCGGGGCCGCGCTCGTCGACGACCTGCTGCGTGCGTTCCGCGGTCTCGGCCAGAGCGTCTTCCCAGCTGATGGGTGCGAATGCGCCTTCGCCCTTCGGGCCGACCCGGCGGAGCGGAGTCCCGAGGCGGGCCTCGGGGTCCTGCCACACTCCGTTGTAGGCCGTTGCACACTTCGTGCACAGCGTTCCTCGGCTGACTGGATGCTCGGGATCGCCTTGGACGATGACCCGACCGTCCTTGCCGGAGCGCACCACGATCCCGCAGTTGTCGTAGCAGTCACGTGGGCAGTTCGTCCGCATTGGCGTCACGATCTGGTCTCCTGGCACATCTAGACCCCGGCGGATCTGGTGGTAGGACTGGCGTCGGAGTTCAGGCCCAGCCGAGCTGCTGCAGGGCGACGCCGGAGTGCCAGATCTTGGTCATGTGAGCGATCTTGCCGCCCTCGAACCGCATGTCGTACACGTAGTCCGAGCTGGCCGCCTTCCCCGTCGGCGGAACCGGACCGCCGTCGCCGGTGTGGGTGCCGTTGAATACGGCGTAGGCCAGCACGCTGCTGCGCTCCTCGTCGACGGCCCACGACTTCAGGTCGTACGAGCCGTCTTCGAGGATCGTCAGGATGCCTTTCATCCACTCGGTGTAGGAGCGGAGGTCGGTGAGGTCGCCGATGGCTTCGGACTGCGCAGCGAACGACGCATCGGGGGTGCAGTACTGGGCACAGCCGTCCCAGCCCTGACCGGTCTCGCATGCGTCGAAGAATGCGGCGGCTGTCTCGTTCATCTGTGACATCTTGTGACCCCCTCAGTTGCAGGCTCTGTGGCCCAAGCGAAGCCTGTCAGACGGCGCCGGACATGTCCATGCCGCGCTGCGGGCGCTAGAGCTCAACTGTGTGCGAGCAAGCGGAGGGCCTCTTGGCTTCGGCCGCTCAGACTGAGCAGCATCGAATGGCCGGTCGTTCAGTAGAAGCACTCGTTCAGCACCGACGTGCGTGCGGCCACCAACTCGACTTGCATGCGGGAGAGTGCGTTCCGGTCGCTCGTCAGGTCAAACATCTCGTCGACCGGGAGGTACTGGGCATCCGACAGCAGGAGCATGGCAGCGTTCTCGGCGGGCACACCGCTGAGTGCTTGGACGACCGCCGGATAGTCGCTTGGAACGGTCGGCACCCAGTGGTCCCGCATGGCTGCGTTGCCGGGCACCGTGCGGTTCGGCTCGCCGGAGATTGGCTCTCCAGGCGCCGGACGGTCAAGGGACAGACCTTCGGCGAATCGGTCGATGCAGTTTGCCTGAGCGACGAGCGCCACGAGCTCTGTGTACTGGCCAGGGGTGATCGCACCGGAGGCCTCACCGAAGCCGTCGATGACCATCTCGCACCACTCGGCCGTCAGCGTCCCGGAGTGGTTGGTCAGCCGCCAGATCACGTCAATGGCTGCGGCAGGCAGCGGATGCCCTTCGCGAATCGCACCGTTGACCTGTGATGCCCGAACCCATGCCGGGGGATCTCTGCGGCATCACGCGCTCGACGGACTTCGGCGACGATTGCCAAGCGCTCTTGGGCGGTCCACCAGGTGCCGGGGCGGGTCCAACGGTCGACAACTGCCGCATGAGCCTCCCGCAGGTCGCTGCGGATCGGCAGATCTGTGTCGTACATGTCCATCTCCTGAGGGGATGCGCGGGCGGTCGAGCTTTCTTGTCGAGATGACCGGCCCACCGAGTCGACGTCGGCCACCGTACTGCGGATCGCCAACGATTCGGCTACCCGACGATGTGACCGGTTCCGAGTATCGTGGGCTCATGACCCGGCGGGTGTGGACCGCAGCTGAGCTGGCGGCGATGGCCCCGTCTGAGGTCGACGCCATCTTCGAAGACAGCATCATCTGGGATGTTGCCGATGCCCCACAAGACCTGCTGGCCCGGTCCCGTAAGCGGATCATGCGTCGAATCGACGAAACAGAGTCGACTCAGCAAACTTGACTGATCGTCGATAGGTTCGCCGGGCAATTCGATGACCTGCCGGAATTGATTCCCGATCGTCAGGACTACCGGATTCTGATAACCAGCGGCGTACTCGTGCGGGCGTTGAACGTGGTTGGCCAGCTCGCGGCTGACGGTGCCATCGAGTTGGTATCCATCGACATCGATCTCGACTGGGAATAGCTATGCGTCCAACACCAGCGGAAGCGGAGAGGGGTCAACAATGCTGGATCATGCTGAGCGGGTTGCGGCGGCGCGGTCGGCCATCGACTACATCTGCGGCCGCGGCGACGAAGAACAGGCGGCGCTAGTTCCGAACTGCCCGGGCTGGACGGTCTACAACGCAGCGTCGCACATCGGCCGCGTGGGGATCGCCTGGGAAGAGATGATCACCTCGGTGCCGGAGGATCCCGAGTCCCGGGCACGGGGGTACGAGCGTGCTGGCCTCAAGCCCGCTGGTACCTCGACGGCGGAACTCGCAACGTGGGCGCATTCGGCCATCAACCAACTCACCGACGATCTCGATCGGCGCTGCTACTTCTCGATGACCGGCGGGGAAGGCACCGCAGGGTTGTGGGCCTGGCACGCGGCATCAGAGCTGGGCATGCACCGCCTCGATGTCGAGATGGCCCTGGGTCACGAGCACTCGATGACGCCGACCCAGGCGCTGGACGCAGCCGACTACACGTGCCGGTTCTTCCTGCAGGCGATGCGTCGCGTGCTCGAACGAGACCCTGGTCGGCTAACTGCGCGGCTCGTCGATGCCGGCGACGCGGTCGGCACTGTCAACGTCGAGGCGCTGCCCCAGTCAACGTCGCCAGCCGCTGTGGTCATCGAAGGGCCGCCGGTCCAAGTGCTGTTCGGATTGTGGGGCCGACCCCACTCCGGGATCGACGTCACCGACGGTGACCCAACGGTATGGGAGCAGTGGCGAGCACTGCCCAGCGAGGCTTTCCAATTCGGCACCTGGGACTAGCGGTGAGTTGTCGCTGTCAATAGGTCTCGAAGCGGGCGTTGAGTCCTGACATGTCGCCGGGGTCGGTGGTGAGGATGAAGGTGCCGAGCCGCTCGGCGACGACTGCAAGGTGCGCGTCGACGACGTCAGAAGTGCCCGACGTCGCCAACCGGCGCCCAACCGAGATCGATTCGTCGAGAGGATGGATTTCGAAGTGGCGTAGTGCCCGGGCCAGATTGGCTTGTCGTGCAGGGTCACGCCAAACTTGAGCGAGCACTGGGTGGGTCGTATGCAGCTCATCGCCTCGTTCGATTGCCCGCTTGAACAGTGCCCACAGCCGAGAGTTCAGGCACTCGCCGCCGGTGATGAAGGGTCCTGCGTCGATGATCAACGACCGACGCCCTGACGGTCGAGGACTGCGTCGGCCCAGTCGAGGTGGTCGCGGTCGATCAGGCCTTCGTCTGCTTCCCAGGAGGCGATCATGTCCAGCATGGCCTGGCTGCGGCGGCGACGCTTCACCTCGGCAAGAAGCGACCGTTTGATTGCGAGCTTCTTGGTGCCGTCCATCGCCACGAGCTCGGCGAGCGCCGCCTCCATCTCATCATCGAAGTTGATGGTCGTCTTGGTGGCCATACGCGCACAGTATTTGAGCCATATATGTATGGCAAGTCAATTTGTCGAGGATTGACGTCGCGCGGCGCGGCGGCAAGCAGAGCGGCGACCCAGCCGTCGAGCGGGGCGAAGAACGTGTGCTGGCACGCGACATCGTCGTGCCACCGATCCGCCTGTTCGCCGATTGGACACTATGTCCATTAGTTAGACTCTTGGCGTGCGGATCACTGTCGACCTCGACGAGTCAGAACTGGCGCACACTCTGGAGGCACTCGGTGCGGTCGTCGAGATCGTGGAACGCCGGAGTGACGAACTGGCAGCAGCGGTGATCATCCGAGACGTGATCGCGAAGCTGCTGCGCAGCATCGAGGAGGCACGATGAGCAACGTCAAGTCGATTTGGGATCTCTCTGGCCTCGACATGGCCACGAGTTCAGAGGGGGCAGCTCTCAACGTCGTTCGCAGACTGACCCGTCAAAAGGAAGATCTGGCATCGCAATGGGCAACTGCGATCCGGCTTGCCCAGGCGAACGGAGCATCGCTGCGGGATATCGCCGCTGTCGCGAACGCTTCGCCCCAAACGATCGCCAAGATCTGCAAGGAATGAGACTCAAAGCGCTGCGCCAAGCGTGGCGAGGAGGTGGGCGATGCAGTCGTCGAGGGGCTGGGTCGTGTCGATGGTGATCTCGGGCGAGGGCGGGGGCTCGTAGGGGGCGGAGATGCCGCTGAAATCTGGGATCTCGCCGGCTCTGGCTTTCACGTAGAGGCCTTTGGGGTCGCGGGCTTCGCAGACATCGAGGGGCGTGTCGACGTAGACCTCGACGAACGTGCCTTCGGGGTGGATTGCACGCATTTGGTCGCGGTCCGTGGCATATGGCGAGATGAATGCCGTCAGCACGACAATGCCCGCATCACCGAAGAGGCGGCACACCTCGCCGATCCGGCGGATGTTCTCGGTGCGGTCCTCAGGTGAGAAGCCGAGATCGCGGTTGAGCCCGAAGCGGACGTTGTCGCCGTCGAGCACGTAGGCGGCGATGCCACGCTCCAGCAGCGCTTCTTCGAGGGCGAAGGCAAGGGTGGACTTGCCGCTGCCCGAGAGCCCGGTGAACCACACCGTCACCGCGCGGTGGCCGAAGTGGGCCGCCCGGTCCGTTCCGCTGACCCGTCCCTCTGCCCGAACGATGTTGCGCGAGACGGGTTCGTTCACGGCGTTCCCATCCCCGGGCCCTCATTCATGGCGTGCTCGGTCCTCGGAGGAAGCCGCGCTCGGTCAGCACCCGCACGATCGCCGCCACGCACTCGTCCACGCCTTGGGCGGACGTGTCGACACGCAGGTCGGCGTCCGCTGGCCGGTCGTAGCCGGCCGAAACGCCGGGGAACCGGGGGATCTCTCCGTTGTCGGCCATGGCGTACAGGCCGTGGGGGTCACGGTCGCGGCACACCTCGATCGGTGTGTCGACGAATACCTCCACGTAGCGGTCGGCGCCCACCAGGTCACGGGCACGCTGGCGGACCTCGCCGTTGGGCGCCACCAGGGCGGCAATCGCGATCAGCCCCTGTCCGTTCACCAGCCGAGCGACTTCCGACACACGGCGCAGGTTCTCCGATCGTTCCTGGGCGCTGAAGCCCAGATCCCGGGAGATGCCCATGCGAACGTTCTCGCCGTCGAGACGGATCGACACCTTGCCCCGGTCGAACAGCTCACGCTCAAGCGCGGTGGCGAGGGTGGACTTGCCCGCAGCGGTGAGTCCCGTGAGCAGGATGGTGCAGGGCTGCTGGCCGAACCGGATGGCCCGCTCGGCGTCGCTGATCTCCGAGATCTGCCGTACGAGCGCCGCGTCTGGCGAGTGGTCCCACGCCGACGCCGCGCCGATGAACATGCCAGCGGCCACAGTGGCGTTCGAGAGCCGATCGACCAGCACGAACGACCCTGTCGTGCGATTGCTGCTGTAGGGGTCGAACAGCAACTCCCGGTTCGACGCGACCACGCAGCGTCCGATGTCGTTGAGTCCCAGTGCCAGCGCTTGCTCGTTTCCGAGCGTGTCGATGTCGACGCGGTGGCGCAGGCTGCGGATCGTGCAGTTTGAGATGCCGCTGGTGGACTGGAGCAGATACGAGCTGCCGGGCTCCATCTTGGCCTCGGCCATCCACACCACCATCGCGTCGAGCTCGTGGGCACGCAGCGGCTCATCGCCACGTCTCACCAACATGTCACCGCGGCTGATGTCGATCTCATCGGCGAGGGTGACGGTGACCGCTCGACCCGGCCCGGCAACGTCGAGGTCGCCGTCGAAGGTCACAAGCCGTTCCACCGTCGAGCCGAGCCCTGATGGCAGGGCCGCGACCTCATCGCCGGGCCGAATGGCCCCGGAAGCAACAGTGCCGCAGAACCCGCGGAAGTCCGGATTCGGCCGGCTGACCATCTGCACCGGCATACGGAAGTGCTCGAGATCGACACCGGCGTCGACGTCCACGGTTTCGAGGTGCTCCAAGAGCGGTGGTCCGTCGAACCAGTCGAGGTTGTCGCCCCCGTCGACCACGTTGTCGCCCAGCAGGGCGGAGGTCGGCAAGAAGTACGGCTCGCCGAACTCGAGCGTCTTGGAGAACGCTCGAAAGTCCTCACAGATCGCAGCGAAGCGGTCCGCCGACCAGTCCACGAGATCCATCTTGTTGACCGCCACCACCACATGGCGGATGCCCAGCAGGCTGGCGATGTAGCTGTGGCGCTTGGTCTGGGGCAGCACCCCGTGGCGGGCGTCGACCAGGATCACCGCCAGCTGACAGGTCGACGCGCCCGTCGCCATGTTGCGGGTGTACTGCTCGTGGCCCGGGGTGTCGGCGATGATGAATGTGCGCCGGGCCCTGGAGAAGCAGCGGTAGGCGACGTCGATTGTGATGCCCTGCTCCCGCTCGGCCCGCAGACCGTCCATAAGCAGCGCCAGGTCGACCCGGCTGCCCGCCGAACCCTGCGTCGCAGAGTCGGCCTCAAGGCTGGCCAGCACGTCCTCGTAGATGAGCTGGGAGTCGTGCAGCAGCCGGCCGATCAGCGTCGACTTGCCGTCGTCCACGCTGCCGCAGGTCAACAGGCGCAGCAGGTCCTTTTGTTGATGGGAGGCCAGGTAGGCGTCAAAGTCAGACTCGACGAATCCAGAGGCAGCCAGACCGGATGCAGGGGCCATCAGAAGTACCCCTCGCGCTTTTTCTCTTCCATGGAGCCTGACTGGTCGTAGTCGATCACCCGGCCTTCGCGCTCAGAGCGGGTGGCGAGCAGCATCTCCTGAATGATCTCGGGCAGCGTCGTTGCCGTCGATTCGATCGCACCCGACAGCGGGTAGCAGCCAAGTGTGCGGAACCGCACCGAGCGCAGCTCCGCCACCTCGCCTTGGTCGAAGACGAACCGGTCGTCATCCACCATGATCAGCACGCCGTCACGCTCCACCACCGGCCGCATCGCCGAGAAATAGAGGGGAACAATGGGGATGTCCTCGAGACCGATGTACTGCCACACGTCGAGTTCGGTCCAGTTGCTCAGCGGGAACACCCGGATCGATTCGCCCGCCTTGACCCGCCCGTTATAGAGGTGCCATAGCTCGGGACGTTGATTCTTCGGATCCCAGCGATGATGCGAATCGCGGAAGCTGAACACCCGCTCCTTCGCCCGTGACTTCTCCTCGTCACGCCGAGCACCCCCGAACGCCGCGTCAAACCCGCCCGCGTCCAGCGCCTGGCGGAGCGCCTGGGTCTTCATGATGTCGGTGTAGTTCTTCGAACCGTGGTCGAACGGGTTGATCCCTTGGGCCACACCCTCGGCGTTGGTGTGGACGATCAGCTCGAAGCCGATCTCGTCAGCCATCCGCTCCCGAAACGAGATCATCTCGGAGAACTTCCACGTCGTGTCGACGTGCAAGAGCGGGAACGGGATCCTCCCTGGGTAGAAGGCCTTGCGGGCGAGGTGCAGCAGGACGGATGAGTCCTCGCCGATCGCATACAGCATCATCGGCCGCTCACACTGGGCGACCACCTCGCGCATGATGTGGATCGCCTCGGACTCCAGCTGCTGGAGATGGGTCAGCCGCAGCTCGACCGGCACTGAGGCGCTCATCTGAATTCGCTCGATTCCGCCACCAATGCCTCGCTGGCCTCCCACAGCTTGGTCCCATTTTCCGGGTCCGACGCCGGGGGCGACACCTGCTTGCGATGCATCATGTGCAGGTACATCCCAGTGGAGCTGCCCGCTTCTTCGGCGCAGCACAGGTACACGACCGGTCCGATGGCCTTTTCGGGAGACTGAAAGAACAATCGCAGCACCGGGCTGATGATCGGCTTCAGCAGTGTCGGCGATTCCCTGGCGATATTGGTGGCCACGCCTCCCGGGCACAACGCGTGCACTGCGACATCGATGCTCTCGCCCTGATTCAGGCGTCGGGACAGCTCGGTTGTGAACGTGCAGAGAGTCAGCTTGCTTTGGCCGTATCTCTGCATGCTCTCGGTCATCGCGTGTTCGGTGTAGGCACCGAAGCGATCGAAATCGATGGGGTCGCAGGACCGGTGAGATTCCGATGCGACGAACACGATCCGCGGAGTCTCGCTGGGGTGGCTCGACGGGCGAATGACGCCGTCGGTCAGCCATCGGTCGATCATCACCCGTTTGGCTAGGAAATTGACCGCGAACATGACTTCGTATCCCTGCGGGGTCTGCCTCGATCTGCGCGACAAGAGGCCGGCATTCATGAGCGCAATGTCGATGCGGATGCCGCGCTCGTGCAGCTGGTCGCAGCAGCGATGCACGGAACGGAGATCGGCGAGGTCCACCTCGATCAATTCCACGGTCTCGGACCCGGACTGTCGCTTGATCTCGTCGCAGATGCCGACATGACCGGGGCGGCAGGCCAGGATCATGTTCCCGCCGCGCCGTGCGAGATCAACCGCCGCAGCTCGACCCACTCCGCTGTTGGCGCCGGTCACGAGGCACGTCTTGCCGTCGATCCGCACGTCATCTGGGACAGGGCTGAGGTCGGGGTTCTTCGAATCTCGGAGGTCCCGGAGGGCCGCGCTCATGGCGTTGACGATGGCGCTGCCAGGGAACGTTTGCTTCTCTCGTGTCATGCCAGAAGGTGCCTCGCCGGTGGGTTGATCATGAGCGCTCGATGGCTGGCTCGGGGCCTCTTCGAACGGGATTGCATAGGCCTCCCGGTAGGAGGAAAAGGCTTCGTCGACGATCTGCTCGCTCAGTCCGAAATCGCTGAGCTTGTATTCATGCTTGCCGAATTGGTTCTGCGGGTTTGCCGCCATGTACTGCCCGGCTTCTCGCTCAGCTTCGGCATCGAAGCCGATCCCCGCCAGACCGCAGATCCGCCTCACCTCGGCGATCGGGTCGTTCGTCAGGTCGTAATAGGAAACATCGACAAATCGACCGGCCGGCGACTCGGCCCGGGTCTGCATGGCCACGTCAACCATCCTGTGCGTCTTGTAGCACCAGTGCTGCCCGATTTCGGCCGGATCGACCAAGTCGCTGAAGATGCCGCGGCCGTGGGCAACCATGCTGCAAAACGATGCGAGCGTCACTCGGGGGTCGCGGTGGGTCTGCACGATGGTCGCGCCATCGAACACCTTCCCGAACACGTCGAGGTACTCCATGTGGTGCGGAGTCTTGAGCACCCAGGCGCGCCCGGGGCGCTGCCACGACAGCACTTTCAGGACTCGGCGGAAGTAATGGTAGGTCTGCGTGTGGTCCTGTTCTTCCAGCCAGCGGGAATAACTCGGCACATGCATGATGGCTTCGGCTGACTGGCTCATGAAGTTCAGATCGAGCAGCAGGACGTCTTCTTCGGCCTGGTCGTGGCCGATCGGATGGATCGCCATGAACTCAGGTGCCAGGTAGGAGATCGTCTTCTGGGCAAGCACGGCACGCCATTGGCGAGTTCGCTGCGCGCGTTCGGTCCCGTCGGCTGTCGACACCGGCACCAGCGCTTCCGCGCCCGAGATGCCCCGCACCTCCGGATGGGAGTTCAGGAGGCGCTGCAGCAACGTGGTGCCGGTGCGCTGCAAGCCCGTGACGAGGATGATTGTGCCGAGGCCGATGTCGTCGATCTCGGGGTGCCGCTTGAGCAGATCCTCGATACGCAGCCGGTGAACCAGCGCGGCGACGAGCCGCGACTGCTGTATCTGCCGGCCGGTCGGGGTCAGGCGGGCTTCGCTGTTGATCGAGGCGACGAGCACGTTGAGAGCACGCAAATGCCCGTCGTCGCCGAAGTCCGTCAGGCCGGTCTTGCGTTGCGCAGCCTCACGCAATGCACCGACGTCCAGGCGGTCCGAGAGCCCGATATGCAGACCTGCCCGGCCGAGCCGGTTGAAGATCCTGATGGGTACAGGGCGATAGGGGTTCTCATAGTCCGTGGAAGTCACGACACCTTCCGGCTGCAGGAGCGTTCTGTCACTGGGCTAGCTTCACAAGCTGCTCAGCTTGACCACTCGGCACCCCGGTTGGGGGTGCTCGGCGGCGCGCACCCACCGAAAGCACATCGTGCCCGACGTGTGGCCTGCGGTGTCGAGCCAGTTCGGCAGGCCGGGATCTTCGTGCGCCACGATCAAGCGCACAGAACCGTCGGCTTCGTAGTGGGCGTGATGCTTGTTGGTGTGGATCGTGAAGTGGCGATAGTCCAGCGATTCCATCCAGTAGTTGTTCAGCTGGAAGTTCCAGTGCTCGCATTCGGGAGGCGTGGCCTCGATGAGCAGAGCCTCGTCGGGCGCCAGTGCCCAGTGGCTGTGGTAGTAGGTGATGTTCGGGTCCCCGTCGGCGGCCAGCGACACGTCCGGATCGAACATCGGCAGCTCGTTGCTGTGCTTGGAGAAGTCGCGCGCCCACTTGGCGAACAGCAATGGTGCGCCCATCACCAGCGCCCCTGCCTTCTTCAACCCCTCATCGAGCGCCCGTGCCGTCAGGTGGGAAGGGCGCCGCTCGTCGGGAGGACAGTTGATGCGCTCAATGCTCAGCTCTGCAGGGGTCTCCGTGGTGCGGTCCCCGAACGTCTGGCGGACCACCAGCGTGCCGGTCTCGGGCGTCATCGGGAGCCAGTTGCTGACCTGGGGAGTGCTGCTGAGCACCAGCTCGAAGCCCCCGTCGGGGTCCATCTTGATCTCGTCGGATTCGATGTACCCCGTGGGGGGCAGGCCGCCGCCCTGGCCGTAGTTGCCGGATTGTGTTCCGAAGCTCAGATAGACGATGTCGTTGCGCCGACCGGTGATCTTGTACTCGTAGCTCCCGTCCAACGCAGCCGTCAGATAGAAGTTGTCGGGATTGTCCGCCCCCAGCTTGGTGGTCTCGTCGACGACGCGATGCAGCACAGGTGCGTTGGGGTCGGCGTGCTCAACGAACGCATTCAGGCCGGCACGAGCGAGACGGCTGAGGTAGCGATACCCCTCGGCTTGGCTGAACGAGTCCTGCGGCGTGCCGGGGAAATTCAGCGCAGCACCCGCCGCTTTCAACGAGTCGCAGAATTCGTTCCAGGATTGGCCGCTGACGACGCGCTGGGCGGCCACATCGTCGTGCGTCTTGCCGCGCACTCTCAAGACGAACAGCGAGACCCTTCGAAACGCCGCAAGGAGACCGATGGCGAACCGTCGCATGGCGCACCTTTACAGACGCGAGCGGCCCGACAGCAACTCCTGCCCAGCTCGCTGCCGTTCCATCGTCAACACGGTTGCCTCCTCACCGGCAGGACCACAAGACCGGGCAAGTCAACCCAGCAGCGCGGCGGGACCGAGTTTGTGGGCGAGCATGTCTGCGTAGAGGGGCAGGCTTCGCTCGTAGAGCCCCTGGAGGCGAGGAGTGTCCTCCAAGGGCGGATATTCCGTGGGGGGTTTGTGAAAGCCGGAGCTCTGGCGCAGCGCATCGTGCCAAGGGCCGGAACCCTCGCCGTACCAGCTCACTTCGGTGCGTTCGCCCTGGGACCACTCGAGCGCCTCGGCGACGAACCGGATGCCGACCGCGTCGCAATAGGCCCGGATCGTTCCTTCGGGGTCGCCGATGAGGTCGGAAGCGTCGATGACGGGCGGGGGAGTGCCGTCGCGGTCGGCGATCTGTGCGAACAGGCGGTGCAGCGGCCCGAACCCGACCTCGTCCCACGTGCAGTCGGGCCAGTGATGGCCCAGCCCCTGGACCACTCGCTTCGGGTCCCGGATCAGGAACGTGTGGGTCATCGCCGAGAGCTTGGCGTCGTCGAGGTGGTGCTCGACCGAATAGGCGAAGTCCTTCACGAACATGTTCTGTGCCTGGGCGAGCACTGAGATCTCGTCCCAGAACGATGCATAGTGGTGGCCCGGTCGTGCGGGGACGTGGCCGTCGCGCTGGGACCGGCGGTCCTCGCCGTAGTAGTAGAGCTCGTTCCAGGGCTCGTGGAAGCACTCGAAGTCGCCTCGCTGGCGCATCATCCACTCGAACGCCGTCGAGATCGAGCGGGGTGTGGCCCACAGGATCAAGAGCATCTGTGAGCCCCCCGCTCAGCCGGCTCCGGCACGGTGATCCCCTCCGGTGTCCTTGCGGGCCGTGCGGGTGCTCAACCGCTCGTGACGGCGGTGCGCGAGCGCTGCGTCGCCTTGCGGAGTCCCGTCGTGGAACGAGCCGATCATCTCGTCCAGCGGCGACTCGAGTCCGCCGTAGTTGCACTCGATGAACCGGTGGTGGAGCTGATGGTGGAAATCGCCCAGCTCGAAGCGGGCCTGCCGGCGCTTCTGCGGCCCCAGCAACAGGGCGTCGAAGCCGGTGTGCAGCAACCGATGGTGAGCCGAGAAGTACAGGACGGACCACCACGGGATGATCGCCAGGAACACCACGAACAAGGCGGGGTTGTCGCCAATCGTGATCGATGGTGCGTACCCGTTGGCGTAGGCCCACAACAGCAATGATTCGAACCCGGTCCAGACCACGACGGCGGGTACGAGCGTGAGGAAGATGTTCTCCCGCACCTGATTTCCGAACAGGAACACCCGCTTGTTCCGGCCGAACGGCCGGGCGTCATAGCGCAGGGAGTCTCCCTGGCGACCCATGACCTAGAGCCAGACGTGAAGCCCGCCTGCAACGACCGTCACGAGAATCAGGTTGCGAAGCCACGCCTCGAAGATCCAGCCGAGTTCGAAGTGCTTGGTGCGCTCGAGCGACGGCATGAACCATGCCCAGATCCCGAACGACACAGCCAGCATGAAGAAGCGGGACCGCAGCGGGAGCCAGGTACGCACCAGGTGCGTTGCGATGGCACCCGGTCGGGGGGGCCAGTGCAGGAACGGCGCCGACCGCAGCGGCAGCTCCGGCGTGTAGTTCCACATCGTGTGGCCGCCACCGGGCGACGAAGACATCGCATCACCCCCTCGCGGCCTCGAGCAGCTGTCAGCGGATCTCGAAGGCGGCCTCCGGCGCGAGTGTGATTTCGCCAACAAGAACGCCGGTGACCACTCTCGGATTCAATTCCAGGGATTGCTGACTTGGAGTTGATGAAATCGCTCGAAGCCGTTGACGTTTCTGGTGATGACGGTCATGTCGTGGTGCAGGGCAGTGGCGGCGATGAGCGTGTCTCGGAAGGGTGCAGGGTCGAGAACGTGCAGCGCCGTTGCGCGACGGGCGATCTCGGCCGTGATCAGATGACTGCGACACGCAGGGGGGTGTGCTGCGCGATGAGGTCGAAGTCGCGGTCGCGGTGGAGGACAGGAATGTCGAGCCGGATGGCCACTACGGCGATCACGGCGTCCAACTGAGAGCGAATGGTGATGCCTCGCCGCCGCAGCTCCCGGTAGATCGATGCCGCGGAGAGCCAGTCGCGCCGGGGCTCCAAAGCCTCGAAGTGCTGGGCTTCAATCAATCGCAGCGTGCGATCGACTATCGCTGATCGAGTGCCAGCCATCACCTCGAGCAGTATCGGGTCGATTACTGTCACCTCGTCGTCGGAAATCGCTGCGCGCATGCGAATCGCTGCCGGTGAACCGGTGCCCCTGAGGAACTCGACCCAGGTGGAGCTGTCAGCCAGCAGCATCGAAGTCCTCGTCATACCCCCAGTCTTCGAATCGCTTGGCGCGCATTGCGTCGAGGTCGCCTTCCCATCCGACGCCTTCCATGGCGAGTTGTTCTTCGATGCTCATCGGCTCGCCTCCGACGAGTTCCGTGAGCGCAAGATGCACTGCTTCGCGCTTGGTTCTTAGCCCGTACATGCTCATTGCTCGTCCGATCAGCTCGTCGTCGATGTCAATGTTGGTCCGGCCCACACGAGGATTTTACACCTAGTGGTGTATAGAGGTGTACAACGCCAGCACGTCTGAGGACCGGCAACGACGAGGCAGAGTAAGCCCAGGAGAGTCGGCCAGGCGAACGAGTTTCTGGGAAGCTGAGGTGATGGACGGACCGGCAGCGCCGCAAGCCCAACCGGTGGAGGGGCGGAGCCTTCTGAACTCGGAGACGACGTTGATGTCGAGGAGGAACATCAGTCGAACGCTGCGGGTTGGGCGGTCTCAGGCGACGTCGGTGGGTGGGGTTCGGTGTCCTCCATGATCGAAGGAATGGTTGAGTCTTCGCCGACGCACTCGTTTGTGCGTGCCAGCGATTTCGACGTGTCACGTGGCGCGGCCGATACGGCCCTGTCGAGACTGTGCGCATCTGGAGGGGTGGCGTGGATTCGCAAGGGCTTGTACTGGAAGGGCGTCTCGACCCGGCTCGGGATGTCGCGTCCGTCCGTGGAGGAGGTCGCCCTAGAGGTGGGCGGTCCGGGTTCAGGCCCGGCGGGAATCGCTGCCGCTCATTGGCTCGGACTGACCACGCAGGTGCCGGCACATTCGTCACTGCGGTTCCGGTTCGGGCGCCTAAGGGATGGACATCGGTCCGTTTCAGCCAACGATCGTTGGGACGACGGCTGCGCGAGCTGTGGCCCACCGAAGTGGCGTTGATCGAAGCGCTTCGGGCGGGCCCGGCAGTCGTCGAGGGTCCGTGGTCGGCGGTCTCCGTCGCTGTCGGAGGTCTGGATGACCGCGGGGAACTGCGCCCGCAGTTGCTCGACGGCCAGATCGGTGATGAGCCTCACATGGAGACGCGGCAGCGTTGGCGCGATCTGATCGCGTCCACACCGCCGTTGGCTGCGAGCTTCGCCACATGACGTGGCGACTCAGTGAGGATCCTGATGCCGTCAGGGTCGCGGCGTCTCTGATTGAACAGAGTGTGGGCATCCCAGCAGCCCATGTGGAAAAGGATTTCTGGGTCAGCTGCAGTTGGTGAGGCACTTGGGACAGGGGGCCGTCGGCACGGCCTCTGCCACGAAGGGCCGCAAGCGGACGACCAGGTTCGAGTATCCGGTCAGCCACCGCCGCGGCGGTCTGAGCCCTTCCGTCCTATTGGAGCTTGGAGCGCGGGGCGGCACGCTGCCTGCAGAAGCGATGATCTTCAACCGATGCGCAGCTCAGTCCGCCTGGCCAACGAGTTTCTGGGAAGCTTGGGTGATGGACGAACCGGCAGCACCGCAAGCTCAGCCGGTGGAGGGGCGAGCCTTTCCGACCAAAGCACGCGGCGCGAGGCCGACGTTCTTCGATGACGAAGGCGCGACCGATGCGGTCTTGGCCATCGTGACGGCTTTGGCGGCCGAGGTGTGGGCCTTGCGGGAGCGGCAGAGCAGCCTTGAAGCGGTGCTCGACGCGGCGGGAATCGACGTCTCGGCGGCAATTGAGGCGCACCGCCCCGACGGCGATGCGGCCGTCGCCCGTGCTGCAGAAGCTACGGCGTTCGCCAGTCGCGTGTACCGCGTTTTCGAAGAGATGCGAGAAGAGGCGCTGGCCGGCGAGACGCAAGACCGGTATCTCCAGGTCGTCGATCGCGCACTCGCTGAGCTGTGACAGACCGCACAACAGGGGGAACAGACCGATGAGCCAGCAACGACACGAACTTCTTCCCACCGAGACGCACGACGAGCTCGCACGCGAGAGCTTCGTTCAGGCGTTGAAATCGCACATTGCGACCCGGGTCAGCCCCGGCGTGAGGGAGATCTACGACCACCGGGTTAGGAACCGGTGGGTCTCGGAACACGGAGCCGAGCCGGCGGACCGCCACGAAGTCCGCGAAGCACTGAGCGCCGACACGTACTACCGGCTGTGGAGCTCGATTCGACGATCGAGCCAGCACCTGTTGTGGAGCTCGGTCGGCGACGCCGTGACGCGCCAAGCCGAGGACCTCGCAGCCCGGGCACGGGCAGCCGATGCGGGGCTCGGGACTCTGCGTCTCGACCCAGATCTCGAGATCCCCTGGTACAACGCCGAGGTCGACATCCACGCAATGCCGGGGGGCTACCGCGGCGAATACATGGCTGGCGACGTGTCGGTGGGTGCGGTGTACGACCGCGGCGTCTACGTCTATGCGATGGGCCAGATGGGCGCACTCAACGACGACTACGGCCACTCGATCTGCCAGAACCTCCTAGCGGCTGCGCATCCCGGCTTCGCGCCGCGCCGGATACTCGACATGGGCTGCACGGTCGGCAATTCCACACTGCCGTACGTCGACGCGTATCCCGACGCTGAAGTCCACGGCATCGACTTGGGCGCACCGGTGCTGCGGTACGCGCACGCGAGGGCGGAGTCGCTGGGTCGGGCGGTGCACTTCTCGCAGCAGAACGCCGAGTGCACCGACTTTCCCGACGGTCATTTCAATCTCATCGTGTCGCACATCGTGCTGCACGAGATGTCGCCTGCGGCGCTGCGCAGAACGCTGGCCGAATGCCGCCGCCTGCTCGCTGCGGGCGGGCTCATGGTGCATGCCGACTTCGCCGGATACGAGGGCGTCGACCCAGTCACCCAGGCGATGATCGACTGGGACACCTACAACAACCACGAGCCCTTCTGGGGCCCGATGCGCGACATGGACCTCGTCGCCGACGCCGTCAGTGCAGGGTTCGATGACGGCGGGGTCACCATCGAAACGGTGCCCACAGGGCGAGTCCTGCAGACCGGCAAGCAGCAAGCCGGGCAGCTCACCCTGCTCGTCGGTCAAGCCTGACCAAGCCGGACCGAACTGGACCGAACTGGACCGAACCTCGTAGGGCCGCTTTCAGGTCCGGGCGGTATCGGTACCCGCGGAGCATGCAAATGGTAGGCGCCTATCTACCCAACTAGATATATTAGTTCCTATGGCACTGAGCATCAAGAGCGAGAGAGCGGACCAGTTGGCGCGGGATCTCGCTGCGTTGACGGGGGAGTCGATCACTGACGCGGTAGTGGCTTCGCTCGAAGCTCGTCTCGAGGTTGAGCTTCGGCGTCGCCGAGCGCTCGGACTCGGCGACATCGTGGAACGGTTTCGCCGTCTGCCGGTGCGCGATCAATGTGACCTAGATGACATCATCGGCTACGACGAGCATGGATTGCCAGCGTGATCGTCGTCGACACATCGGCGATCGTGGCGGTCTTGTTCGGCGAGCCTGGCAGTGCCGAACTCGAACGACATCTGCTGGAGGAGCACTGTGTGATCTCGGCGGCAACACGAGTGGAGTTGGGAATTGTGATCGAGGCCAAGACGGGTCCTGCTGGGACGCAGTTGCTCGAGGAACTTCTCAGTCGAATTGGGATCGAGGTCGTCTCAGTGGATGTCGACCTCGCAACCGAAGCCGTGGCGTGCTGGCGTCGGTTCGGCAAGGGGAACCATCAGGCGGGACTGAACTTTGGCGACACGTTCTCGTATGCCCTTTCCCGGCGGCTGGGGCAACCACTGTTATTCGTTGGTGACGATTTCTCGCAGACCGACGTGGCGGTGGGCTGATCGACAAGCAGGGCTTGCGTCGCGTCAGAAGCGCGAGCGCCAGGGGCTGCCTTCGGTGGGGTAGGGGTATTGCATGTAGTACTCGGACTTCATCTTCACGCACTCGTTCGCCACGTCGAACGCCTCGACGAGGGCATCCGGCAGCGGGCCGCCCCTTGACGCCCGCATAATGGGCGCGAGCTGTTCGATGCGTGACACGCCGACGAGCACCGCATCGCCGAGCGATGCGTCGACTGCGGAGTGATGTTGGGTCCAGCGCACCGCCGCTTCGAGCGTGCTGAGCTCAGCTTCTGACGCGGCGGCGGTGATGGCATCGAGCGCAGCGAACATCTCGTCGCGGTGCAGGTAGCGCTCCTCGTACTGCCTGATTCGGCGTGACTGAGCGAAGCGGTCGACCCCCTTCACCGGTGCGACACCCTTGCGGTACTTGCCCGTGAGGAACCCGCTCGCGAGCGACCCGTGCGTGTAGTAGCTGATGCCGTAGTTGCGCAGCACCGGGATGAGTTCGTACTCCGCGGTGCGATTCAGGGCGTTGTACACCCCCTGGTACACGGTCGGCATCACGTATCGGTGGCGCTGGCAGTATTGGGCGATCTCGACGACCTGCCAAGCGGGAAAGTTCGAAAGGCCGAATCGCTCGAATTGGCCAGCGGCATGACAGTCGTTGATCTCGGCGAGCGTGTCCTCGAGGGGGATCTCGGTCGAGGGCATGTGGATGTAGTAGATCGACACCGAGTCGCGTCGCAGGGCCATGAGCGACTGTTCCATCTGCGCAACCGGTCCTCCGTCGACGCTGGGGTGGTACTTGGTGCCCACCCTGATGCCCGCGCCTGCTAGCAGTCGGCCGATGACCGCCTCGCTGTTTCCGTTCTGGTACATCCTCGACGTGTCGAGTTCTTCGCCGCCGAGCGCCGCGAAGGCTCGCAGCAGGTCACTGCACGAGTCGTCGGCTGCCAGGGGATGGTCGCGAGTCGTTTCGGAGGGCTTACCGAAGGCAATTGCACCCAACACGACGGGCGCTGCTTGGGTTCGTGTCACCAGATCGGCCATGGGTCCCCCCGATGTCGTGAGGAACTGACCCTAGATCTCTGGCTCAAGGAAGCTGTTGACTGATGGGGCCCACGCCCAGGACAGGAGGGTGACCCGATGGAGGTCGTCAACGAAGTGATGCCCACGCGCCGGGAACGCATCGACGAGATGATGCAGCCCGGTCCCGACGGGCCGATCTACATGGTCAACCTGCTGAAGTTCAAGGACAAGGCCGAGTACGAGGATGGGCGGGAAACCGATCTCACCGGCTACGAGGCGTACCAGCTGTACGGCCGAGCGGTTATGAAGATCATCGGGGACTACGGCGGCGAGATCCAGTTCGCTGCCGACGTGACGTTCCTGGCGCTCGGCCAGGTCGAGGACCTGTGGGACGAAGTCGCCATCGCCAAGTACCCCAACCGCGGCGCACTCCTTGCGATGTCGTCCTCCGAGGAGTGGCGCGCAGCCTCTATGCACCGCACCGCGGGGCTGGCCGGTCAGCTCAACGTCGAGACGGTCGCCGAGTTCGTCCGGGAGTGAAATCGAGGCGACCTTGCGGACCGCCGACCTCGGAGAGCACGACAGCGGTGATTCTCATCTCTATTCCTCCGTCGGGATTCCTTCCAGCTGGAAGGTTGAGGCGGGGAGGTCAAGTACGGTCGTGCGTATGAGAATCGGGGAATTGGGCGATCGCTGCGGGGTGAGCACGAAGACGATTCGATATTACGAGTCGATCGGTCTGCTCGATGAACCAGGCCGCACAGCGAGCGGGTACCGCGAGTATGCGGGCGACGCTGTGGGGCGATTGCAGTTCATCAGGGATGCGCAGGCGACTGGCCTGACATTGGCCGAGATCTCTTCGGTGCTCGAGCTCAAGAGCGTCGGCGAGCGTTCGTGCGCGCATACCACTGCGCTCATCGAGGCCCAAGTGGATGCCATCGACGTCCAGATCGCCCAGCTCGTTTCGGCCCGCAAGGAGCTGGCGGCACTGCTGAAACGGGCACAGGGTCTCGACCCGGCGTCGTGTACTGACCCCAACCGCTGCCAGGTGATCAGCCAGACCCGATAGGGGACTTGACCTTCCAGTCAAGTGGAACCTTTAGGGTGGGCACATGGCCACCGATGTGACCGCCCGATCCGACCTGGCGATCGATGGGATGACATGCGCCGCCTGCGCGAGCCGGATTCAGCGCCGATTGGACGAGATGGATGCCGTGGCGACGGCAAACGTGAACTTCGCCACCGGGCGGGCCACGATCACCCATAACGGATTGCTCGACGAGGCATTCGTCGCAGCGGAGATCAAGGCACTGGGCTACTCCGTCATCGCCCCCGATGAGGGCGACGCAGCCGAGCAGCGACGCCAGGCGGACCTGCTGATCCGGCTGGTCATCGGCGTGGCGCTGGCGGTCCCGTCGGCGCTGATCTCGATGATCCCGGCGCTGCAGTTCGGCGGCTGGGAATGGCCGGTCGCTGCGTTGGCAACTGTGGTCATCGTTGGGTCGGGGTGGCCGTTCCATCGAGCTGCGGCGGTGAACCTGCGGCACGGCGCCACCACGATGGACACGCTCGTGTCGATGGGGTCGCTGTCGGCGCTGGCCTGGTCACTGGCTGTGTCGATTGTCGGTGTCGGCGATGGCCATGTGTACTTCGAGACCGGCGCCGTGATCGTGACGTTGATCTTGCTGGGCAAGTGGCTGGAGCTTCGGGCCAAGCGCCGCTCCGGTGATGCCATCCGGGCGCTGGCCGACCTTGGCGTGCGGACAGCCCGCCTGGTCGACGGGCGTGAGATCGAGCTCGCTGATCTGGCGGTCGGGATGCGGTTCGTGGTCCGGCCGGGGGAGAGGATCGCCACTGACGGTGTGGTCGTCGACGGACACTCGGCAGTCGATGCGTCGATGGTGACCGGCGAACCGGTGCCGGTCGAGGTAGGGCCCGGCGATGAGGTGATCGGTTCGACGATCAATGCGAACGGTTCGCTCGTCGTCGAGGCGACGAAGGTGGGCGCTGACACGGCGCTGGCCCAGATCATCCGGCTCGTTACCCAGGCCCAAGGCAGCCGGGCAGGGGTGCAGCGTCTCGCCGATCGGGTCGCGGCGGTGTTCGTGCCCTTCGCCCTTGTAACGGGAATCGTGACGCTGGTGGCGGGGTTGGCGCTGGGCAACGCGGCGAGTGAAGCGTTCAGCGCGGCCGTAGCGGTACTGATCATCGCCTGCCCCTGTGCCCTCGGGTTGGCGACGCCGCTCGGGATCATGGTGGGGACCGGTCGCGGCGCACAGCTCGGGGTCATCATCAAGGGCGGCGAAGTCCTCGAGGACACACGCTCGGTGGACATCGTGCTGGTGGACAAGACCGGCACGCTCACCGAGGGAGCCATGACGCTCGCCGGCGTTCATGCGGGCGAGCTTCCGGCCGCCGAGCGTGACGAGGTACACCGGCTGGCGGCGTCGGCCGAGGCGCTGTCGGAACACCCGATTGCTCAAGCGATTGCCGGTTCCGTCGACGGGTTGGCCAAGGTGGATGACTTTGAGACCACGCCGGGCTCCGGAGTGACGGCGACGATCGGCGGCGTGGAGGTCCGAGTGGGTCGACGCAGCCTGTTCGACAGAGTCCCCGGCCCTGTCGCTGAACTGGCCGGGAGCGCCGAGGCCGCAGGGGCGACGGCCGTCCTTGCCGGCCGCAATGGCGCAGCCGAGCTTGTCCTGGTGGTCGCCGACCGCATCAAGTCGACCTCGCAGGAGGCGATTGCGGCACTGCACGACCAAGGTCTGGCGGTCACGCTGCTCACCGGCGACAACGAGCGCACTGCCCGGACGGTCGCAGCCAAGGTCGGCATCGAGTCTGTGATCGCCGAGGTCTATCCGGGTGACAAAGCCGCCGTCGTGCAAGGGCTCCAAGCCGACGGGAAGCGCGTGGCGATGGTGGGCGATGGCATCAACGACGCCCCGGCGCTCGCTCAGGCCGATCTCGGCATTGCCGTCGGGACTGGCACCGACGTGGCCATTGAGGCCTCCGATCTGACCGTCGTGAGCGGCGATCTGCGTGCTGTCGCGGATGCCATCGCGCTGTCACGCCGCACGCTGTCGACGATCAAAGGCAACTTGTTCTGGGCCTTCGCCTACAACGCTGCCGCGATCCCGCTTGCGGCGTTGGGCATCCTGAACCCCATGATCGCCGCCGGCGCCATGGGCGTGTCGTCACTGTTCGTCGTGACGAACAGCCTCCGCCTCCGACGCTTCGCCGGCTACCGCCAGACTGACTGATCTTGTGACCAGCGACAAGTGGACTGCTACGGACATTCCTGATCAATCGGGGGGGGGTGGCGGTTGTGACGGGCACCAACTCGGGGAACGGTCTCGAGACGGCGCTGGCCTTGGCAGGCCGTGGTGCGATGGTGGTGCTTGCGGTACGAGATCTCGACAAAGGGGGAGCGGCGGCCGATGCCATCCGGGCCGAACATCCCGGTGCTGACCTCGTGCTGCAAGAGCTCGACCTGGCGTCGCTGGACTCGGTGCGCGAAGCGGTCGTGGCCATCCGCGATCGGTTCGAGCGCATCGACCTACTCGTCAACAACGCAGGGGTCTTTCGCACACCGCGCCGCCAGACCGCCGACGGGTTCGAGATCCGGATGGGCACCAACCATCTCGGCCACTTCGCCTGGACTGGCTTGCTGCTGCCGCGGGTGCTGCCTGTTGCCGGGTCGCGGGTGGTGATGGTGAGCAGCAACGCTCACCGGTACCGGTCGCGAATCGACTTCGACCGTCTCGGAACTGAGCAGGGTCGCAGCCAGTCCGCCGCGTACGGGCGCTCGAAGCTGGCGAACCTGCTGTTCACCCGCGAGCTGCAGCGCCGGTTGGTGGCCGCAGGGGCTCTGACTGTGGCGCTAGCGGCCCATCCGGGCTGGTCCGAAACGGGGATCCTGCGACATTTCCCGGGTATACGGATTATCCGTCCGCTGATCGGGCCGTTGCGGCACAGCGCAGCCATGGGCGCCCTTGCGACGCTGCGGGCCGCGACCGATCCCGCCGCTTCCGGCGGCCAGTTCTACGGGCCGGACGGCTTCATGGAGATGCGCGGCCATCCGGTCTTGGTGCCGTCAAGCGACCGGTCACGTGATGCGGAGCTGCAAGGGCGGCCGTGGGACGCGTCACAAGAGCTCACCGAGGTCAGCTTCGGGGTGTGCCAGTTCAGCGAACCACTCTCTTGGTGGATTGCGCGTTGAGCCGTGGGCCGCACCTGCGTCCGATGTTCTGTGCCAACCTCCCTGACAGAGCGGCCCGGGCCGAGTAATTGCCATCGATACGAATCCCGACAAGCTGCAGCTGGCGCGCATGCTCGGCGCAACCGATGCGGTGAATCCGCTTGAATCGGACCCTATCGAGGCGGTGCTGGACCTGACCGGCGGGGGAGTGCACCACGCAATCGAATGCCTGGGCATGAACACCACTGCCGAGCAGGCATTTGGCATGCTGGCCCTCGGCGGAACCGCCACCATCGTCGGCATGATCCCGGCGGATCAGAAGATCTCCGTTGACGGGATGCACCTGTTGCGGGGCCGCACGCTGAAGGGATCGGCGATGGGATCGAACCGATTCCGCATTGACATGCCGCGGCTCGTCGAGATGTATCTCCAAGGCCGGTTGCATCTCGATGAATGGGTGTCGGCGGTGATCACCCTCGATCAGATCAACGACGGCTTCGCTGACATGCGCGCAGGCAGGGTCGTCCGGTCGCTGATCAAGTTCGATTGACGTCGCCGACGGGCAGCGTCGTCGCAGCCCTGCTCAAGTGCGTGCGAGTTCGAATCCCTCGTCGAGCCAGCAGGTTTCGCCGCAGCCCGACTGGCCAAACTCGGCAGATGATCTCAGTCTCGATGGAACGATTGCACTCGTCATCGGCCGATCAGGGTTGCCGGACGCGGTCGAAGCCGCCTTCGGCGTCGATGACTTGGCCTCGGATCCAGCCGCCACTGTCGGTGACTAGGAACTCGACGAGGTCGGCGATGTCCTTTGGGGTGCCCCACCGCTGGTCGGGGAATTGCGCGCTCACCGCTTTATGCATGTCGCCAGTCGCGTACCCGGTGTCAACCGGGCCCGGGTTGATGCAGTTGGCCACGATCCGGGAGCTCTCAAGTGCGCGGTTGACGGAGGCCGCCATTTGGTGCAGCGCGCCTTTGGAAACGGCCTGTGCCTCTCGAGGACTTCATCCATCAGAGAGGTGGCCGTCACGGCTTGGTCGGGCTTGGCATGTTGCCAGATGGCCTCATCTGGAATCGAACGCAATTTCGAGGGTTTCATGTCGATGGCCTCTCGCTGCTCCCACTCCCGAAGAAGGACAACGCACATGGTTGAGACCACCGCAAGCACCAGCATCGACATTGCCGCGAGCCCAGAGGCGGTGTACGGGATCCTGACGGACCTGTCCCGGATCAGCGAGATCAGCCCCGAGTGCTACAAGTCCGCGTGGGAGGACGGCTCGACCGGTCCCCAGGTCGGGGCGAAGTTCCGGGGTTACAACCAGAACGGCGACATGAAGTGGGACGCCGGCTGCATCGTTGTGGCTGCCGAGCCAGGTCGGGAGTGGGCGTTCGAAGTGCCTGCCCAGGATGGCCGCCGCACGCTATGGCGCTATGAGATCGAGGCAACTGGCTCAGGCTGCCGGGTCACCGAGAGCTTCGACTCGCCGATTCTCGACATGGAGTTCTTCCAGAAGCACAACCGTCACAGCCTCCTGGTGCAGAACATTGCCCAAACGCTGGAGAACCTCAAGGCTGTCGCCGAGGCCTAACACCCGCGCCTTCGAGACTCCGCCCATCGGTGTTCTTGCCGCGGGCAATCTCGGTGCATTGAGAGACGGCGATCTGAAGGATCGGGTGTTGCGCCTGGTCGCTGAGCGATCCCGTATCGAGGGTGAGTACCTGGCTGCAGTGGGCGAAATGGCTTCTCGCAACGGTTCTCAGGCTGTTGCGCATGTGCTGCGCGAAGAAGCGCGGATGAACAGCTCGCAGGCGCGCTCGGAATCCCGCCTCGCCGAGAGTCTGGCCGAGCAGCAATTAACCGACACGCTCGATGCGTTGCGGGCCGGCGAGATTCAGGCGTCTCATGCGCGGGTGATCGCCCGTGAAGTGCCCAAGAAGCATCGTCGCAGCGAGACCGAGTTCATCGAACTGTGCCGCGCCTACCCCTCCGAAACCGTTGCCCGTCACCCATTCGCGTATGTGAGCCAGCAGGTGTACGCGGATATCGAGGCCGAGGCGGCCGCAAAGGGCCTCGGCCCGATCGACGCTGAGCTGGAACTACAGCGCGCTCAGCGGAGCGGATCGATGCGGCTGGGCACCGACGGAATGTGGCATCTGTGGGCCAAGTTCGATTTCATGACCGGTCGGCACCTCAATGCCGTGATCCAAGCAGCAGTGCGGTCAGCGCGCCGTCGCGCCGGGGACCACAACAGCGGGGGCAGCGGCGCTGGTGGAGTGGGCATCGACTTCGACGGCAGCGTCAGCGGCGACGTCGAGCCGACCCAGGCGCAGCTCATCGCGGATGCGATCAGCGACCTCATCGGCGGCCCAGAGCGCGTGCGGCGGGCCAACACGAGCCTGCTGATCATTGCCGACTACGACGTCGTGAACGATCGGCTCGCCCATCCCCGCCTCGACGACGGCACACCGTTGTCCGCGCAGATGCTGGCAGAGCACGCCGTCGACGCCAAAGTACTGCCGACGATCTTCAAGGCCGACTGGTCCGAGCTGGCGCTGGGGCGGGCTCGCAACGCCAGCGACGCCCAGCGCCTGATCCTGGCTGCACGCGATGGGGGCTGTATCGGCTGCGAGTTCACCAGCGAACACACCCAAGCCCACTACATCGACTACTACGAGAACGGCGGCCTCACCGACATACCGAATCTGGCATCTCTGTGCTGGGACTGCCACACAGACCTCCACCAACACGACCGCTACATCCACACACCACTCGACGGGCGACCCCGCCTGCTGCCGCCCGAACCCCACAACACCAAGCCCGCCAACCGAGCGCCGGCTACCGCCCGCAGCCCATAGCCAGACTGCGTGGCCCATCGCCGATGACGCTGAGCCGAGCGAGTCCTTCGTAGCGGTCTGGTCGCTTCTGCTCCGGACGGTCTAGGTAATTTCCGCCAGTGCTTTGACGGCGGCATTCGACTTCCAGTGGGTCAATCCGCACCCACGAGCGCGGCGTCGGCCACCACGGCCCCGGTCCAGCAGTAAAGGAGCACCGTCGGTGTGGCGCCGAAGTCCTGCTGGTGCGGTTGCCACGGCGCGTGATGCACCGCGTCACCGGGTTTGGTAGTGCGGCGCACATCATCGGTGCTGAAGCAAGGCTCGCCAGCCAGCACGTGGTACAGCTCCTCGGCTTCGTGGTGGTGGCTGGGGTAGTGCAGGTTCGGTCCCCACACGGCGATGCCGACTCGCACGCAGCGATGCTCGACGATCGACTTCGGACCGACCAGCTGGACATAGCCGTAGTTGTCGTGAAATTCCTGGCTCAGCACGCCGCGGTAGCCGGCGGTGTGAATCCAGGGCAGGGAGGCGGCGAGGGAGAGGAACTCCTCGAGCACGGCATCAACGGACTCATCGCCGCTGAGCGCGACTGCTTCGAGGTGCCGCAGCACCGGCAGGTAGCGAGCTTCGACCAGAGTGGGGCTGGAGGCTGCATCGAGTGCTTCGAGCACCTCAGCGACCATCGGGTACTCGGGGACGACCGGGCGGCTGCGATGGAATGCGGCGATACGCCGCAGCAGCTCGTCGATGGCGCCAGCCACAACGGCATCTTCCCAAATGGGCGTTCCTCGCTAGTCGATGCCAGATACACAGCTAGTTTCCATGCGGTGAATGCGGCACATGAGGTCCGGCCATCGAGTGCGCGGCTGTCGCACGACGATGTCGTGGCGTGGGCGTCGTCGATGGTCGAGCGCTTGTCTGAACGAGCCGCTGAGACTGCAGCGCTTCGTGAGCTGCCCCAATCGACGATGGATGACGCTGTTGCGAGCGGTGTCTTCGAGATACTTGTGCCCACCGAGCGCGGCGGCCACGGTCTCGGGCTCCGGTCGGTCGGCGAGATGACACGAATCCTCGCCCACGGATGCGTCTCATCGGCGTGGACGCTGCTGTTTCTGGTGTTGCACAACTGGTTCGTGGCCCGGGGTTCTCAGGAACTTCAGGATGCCGTCTGGGGCGATCGGCCCTACGTGCTCATGCCGTGCCCCCTCGCTCCGACTGGCAAGGCAGTCCCAGTTGAAGGGGGCTTCGAGATCAGCGGCCGGTGGCAGTGGGCAACGGGGGTGCAGCACGCCGGTTGGGTGATGGTCAGCGGACTGGTTTCCAGCGGGGAGGGCGCGGAGGCCCGCTTCTTCGTGTTGCCGATTTCCGATGTGACGGTCGTCGATGTGTGGGACACCTCGGGAATGAGAGGCACCGGCACCAACGACGTTGTGGCAGACGCGGCATTCGTCCCGTCGGAGAGGACGTTGCTCGCCAGCGAGTGGGGCGGCAATTCGCCGCCTGGAGCTCAGATCTGCGCCGACCCATTCGTGCGCTATCCAATGGTGCCGGTGCTGACGCTCGTGGCGTCTGCAGCTGCGTTGGGCGGGGCCGAAGCCGCAGTCGAGCACTTCCGTGAACTCGTGTCGTCACGGGTGCTGCCGTATTCGGCGGGAGACCGTCAGGCTTCGCAACCGGCATCCCAGATTCGCCTTGCGGACGCGCTGGCGACGGTGCGGGCGGCGCGCACGCTCTGGGACGATGCTGTGGATCATGTTTGCGAGACCTACGACGGGGAAGGGGTGTTCGACGCCGTCGAGCGGGGCCGAACCCGACTTGCGGCTGCGCAGACGGTTCGGATGTCGATACAGACCGTTGGCCTCGTGTTGGAGGGCTCGGGGGCGTCGGTTCACTTTGCCGACGGTCAATGCGCCGGCCAGTTGCTGGGGCTTGGAAACCAGATGATTCCAGACTGCTGCTGAATTTGGATTAAATCCAGAATTGTGTACGCTGCTGCCATGATCGATGCCCAGCAGATGCTGCGGGAGCGAGGGATACAGGTGACCGCACAGCGGTTGGCTGTGTTCAACGCCGTTTCGGCGCGACCTCATGCCACTGCTGACGATCTGGTCGACGATGTGCGTGCCAGTATCGGGTCAGTATCCAGACAGGCAGTGTTCGACGCCTTGACCATGTTGACCGAAGAAGGTCTGATCCGGCGGATCCAGCCGGCACGGTCGGCGGCCCGATACGAGGACCGGGTCGACGACAACCATCATCACCTGGTGTGCCGGTCCTGCGGAAGCATGGTCGATGTCGACTGCGCCGTGGGGTACCGGCCGTGCCTCGAGGCCGCAGACGACAACGGCTTCTCGATCGACGAGGCCGAGGTCATCTACTGGGGCTATTGCGGCGGCTGCCAGCCCACACCAACAGCGACTCACTGAACAGCCAAGGAGCAGCAATGAGTGATACCAGCACAACCGAAGCAACCCCGACGGCGGGCAGATGCCCTGTGCTGCATGAGCCCGCTGGCGCCATGGGCTCGCTGGCCAACCAGCACTGGTGGCCCGAACAGCTGAACCTGCGACCGCTCGGCAAGAACTCACCGCTGATCGACCCCACCGACGAGCAGTACGACTACGCCGCCGAGTTCGGGGGCCTCGACCTCGCAGCAGTGAAAGCAGACCTCGCCGAGGTGATGACCACCTCGCAGAATTGGTGGCCGGCCGATTTCGGCCACTACGGGCCGCTCATCATCCGCATGGCGTGGCACAGCGCCGGCACCTACCGCGTCCATGACGGACGGGGCGGCGGCGGCTCGGGCACGCACCGGTTCGCACCGCTGAACAGCTGGCCCGACAACGCCAACCTCGACAAGGCCCGCCGGCTGCTGTGGCCGGTCAAGCAGAAGTACGGCCGCGCGATCTCCTGGGCCGACCTGATGATCCTGGCCGGCAACGTCGCGCTGGAATCGATGGGCTTTCGGACCTTCGGCTTCGGCGGTGGCCGGGTGGACGTATGGGAGCCCGAGGAGGACATCTACTGGGGCCCCGAGACCGTCTGGCTCGACGACGAGCGCTACAGCGGCGACCGTGAACTGGCCGACCCGCTCGGCGCCGTGCAGATGGGCCTGATCTATGTGAACCCCGAGGGACCGAACGGCACGCCTGACCCGCTCGCAGCGGCGAGGGACATCCGGGAGACCTTCGACCGTATGGCCATGAACGACGAGGAGACCGTTGCCCTTATCGCCGGGGGCCACACCTTCGGCAAGACGCATGGCGCCGCCGATGGCGACCAGCACGTCGGCCCCGAGCCTGAAGGCGCCGCCCTCGAAGAACAGGGCCTCGGGTGGTCAAGCTCTTACGGCAGCGGCAAGGCGGGCGACTCGATCACCAGCGGGCTCGAGGGCATCTGGACGCCCACGCCCGTGATGTGGGACAACACGTTCTTCGAGGTGCTCTTCGGCTACGAGTGGGAGCTGTCCCAGAGTCCTGCGGGGGCAAATCAGTGGGTGCCAACGGATCCCGCTGCGGCCGACACCGTGCCCGACGCGCACGATCCGTCGAAGCGTCATGCGCCGGTGATGCTCACGACCGACCTGTCGCTGCGGATGGATCCCATCTACGAGCCGATCTCTCGGCGCTTCCTGGAAAACCCCGACGAGTTCGCCGATGCGTTCGCCCGGGCGTGGTACAAGCTCACCCACCGTGACATGGGACCGGTCGCCAGGTACCTCGGATCCGAGGTCCCCGACGAGCAGCTGATCTGGCAGGACCCGGTCCCCGCCGTCGACCACGATCTGGTTGGTGGTGCCGACATAGTGGCGCTCAAGGCTCAAGTCCTCAGCGCAGGGCTGTCGGTCTCACAGCTGGTCAAGACGGCCTGGGCGTCGGCGTCCACGTTCCGCGACAGCGACCTGCGCGGTGGGGCCAACGGTGCCCGCATCCGCCTTGCACCACAGAACGGCTGGGAGGCCAACGACCCCGCGGAGCTGGCTGAGGTACTGGCGACATTGGAGGGAATCCAGTCGGAGTTCAACAGCTCTCAGAGCGGTGACAAGCGGGTGTCCTTGGCCGATCTGATCGTCCTGGGCGGGTGCGCCGGGGTCGAGCAGGCGGCCCGCGACGCCGGCCACGACATAGAGGTTCCGTTCTCGCCAGGGCGCACCGATGCGTCGGCGGAGCAGACCGACGCCGATTCGTTCGCAGTGCTCGAACCGACTGCTGACGGGTTCCGCAACTACTGGCGTGCCGCTGACAAGCGTCGGCCCGAGGTGATGCTGGTGGACCGGTCGAGCCTGCTGTCGCTGACGGCGCCCGAGATGACGGTGCTGGTCGGCGGCCTGCGAGTACTTGGCGCCAACACCGGCGGCTCGTCGCTCGGCGTGCTCACCGGCCGGGCCGGATCGCTCACCAACGACTACTTCGTGAACCTGCTCGACATGGGCACGCAGTGGCAGGTCTCCGATACCGAGCACACCTACGAAGGCCGCGACCGGGCCTCCGGCGAGCTCAAGTGGACGGCAAGTGCCGTCGACCTCGTCTTCGGCTCCAACTCACAGCTGAGGGCGATTGCCGAGGTCTATGGCTGCGATGACGCCGAGTCCAAGTTTGTGGGCGACTTCGTGGCGGCCTGGACCAAGGTGATGAACCTCGACCGGTTCGACCTCGCCTGAGGCCGTCGCCGAATGTTGACAACAGTTATTAACTCGTAGAGACTGGCGATGTGAGCCGGAACACGATGAGCTTTGCACTTCCCGAGTCGATGCGGAGCTACATCGACGAGCGCGTTCGAGGCGGGGACTACGGCAATACCAGTGAGTATCTGCGCGAACTCATCCGGCGTGATCAGCAAGACGAGGCGGCGCGTCGTTTCCGCCTGTTGATTACTGACGGGCTCGAGTCGGGTGAGGGCCGGCCGTTGACGTCCGAGGTTGTCGATGATCTTCGCGCCCGGGCGCTCGGCCGAGCGGAGTGAGCGAAGTCCGACTGCGCCCGCTGGCCGAGGCGGACTTGGTTGAGCGGAGCGAGTACTACCGGTCCGAGGGTGGTGATGAACTCGGCCGTCGGTTGGCAAGCTCTAGCGGTGGTTGCAAGTGAGTTGAGTGTAGATGTCGTGTGCTGATGCCCAGTGGTGGAGTCGGCGGGGCATGTGGTTGAGTTTGTCGTCGATGACCGAGAGCCGCAGTTGTGCGATGTCGAGGCTGGTGCCTTTGGGGAGCCATCGGCGCAGCAGTGCGTTGGTGTGCTCGTTGGTGGGTCGCTGCCACGGCGAGCGCGGCTCGCAGAAGAACACCTCGATGCCGAGCGCTGCTTCGATGTCGGCCCGGCGGGCCGTCTCGCGGCCTTGGTCCCAGGTGAGGGTGCGCACGAGCGCTGCGGGCTGGCGGCCCAGCGCCGCGGTGACCGCGGCGGCGACCTGGGGCGCGCTGTAGCCGTCGGGCAGCGCTGCGGTGACCGCGTAGCGGCTGGTGCGCTCGGCGAGGGTGACCGCGGCGGTGAGGTTCGCTTTGCCGACGATGAGGTCGCGGTCCCAGTGGCCGGGCTCTGTACGGTCCTCGACGTCGGCGGGCCGGTCGGCTATCGGCCGGTATTGCCCCAGCGGGCTGGGCTTTTGGGCCTGCGCGACGCTGCGCGGCCGACGGCGCCGGCAGCGCCGCGGCAGCTTCGCCCAGGAGCCGGCGGGCAGGCCGCTGCGCGCGTCGTTCGCGTAGCACGCCCGATAGATCGTCTCCGCGCACACGCTCATGCCCGCCTCGCGCAGGTCCGCCGCCGCTGCGTGCGGGGACCACCTCAGCCTCAGACGCTCATCGACCGCAGCGGCCAGCACCGGGTCGCGCGCCAGCTTGGGCGTTCGCTCTCGTCGCGCCCTCGCGCACGCCCACGCGTCCCCAGCGCGGGCGTCATAGCCCGCCCGCCCGCCGCAGCGGGCCAGCTCGCGATGCACCGTGGACCGATCACGGCCCAGCCGGGCCGCTGCGTCCGCGACGCTGCGGCCCGCCCCCAGCGACGACTCGATGAACACCCGCTCATCCAAACTCAGCCTCGCTGCCATACTCGACACCTCCATCGGTCGGCTGCATGTGTCGGCAACGGCCATCATGACCGTTCACTTGCAACCACCGATGGAGTTCGCCCTCTTTCGCACCTCGAAGAGTGCGCGCGCTGGCTTTCTTTTCCCGCACTCGATGTTCTATCCAGTAGTCGTGCGATAGTTCGCCCTTGGCGTGCCCTGCGAGGCCGTGCTGGACGCAAAAGCGGACATGGCCGGGCACGTTCCTACGGCCAGCGCGGTCGATCTCGTGTTCGGCTCGTACGCGCAGCTGAGGGCAATCGCAGAGGTGTATGGGTGCGACGACGCCGAGGCCACGTTCGTGGGCGACTTCGTGGCGGCCTGGACCAAGGTGATGAACCTCGATCGGTTCGATCTGAGCTGAAGCCACCGCCCGAGTGCGGCACTACGTTGGGCGGCGGGGGACAAGCCCATGACCGCACGCCCACGACCGCTCATGATCGGCTCCACGGCAGCCGATCCGAAGCGAGCCGTCTTCATCTGGAACGCCATCCGCAAGTACTTCAACGAAGCCGGCCTCGAGACGGAGTACGCGCTGTATTCCACTTACGACGCGTTGTGCACAGCGGTGCTCGATGGCCATGTCGACATCGCGTGGAACGCGCCGATGGCACATGCCCAGCTGCTGCTGCGGTCCCCGGGCACGTGCCGGACGCTGGCGATGCGCGACACCGACGAGGACGTCCACTCGCTCATCGTCGCCAGGGCCGACGCTGCCATCGCCGGTCTTGATGACTTACGGGGGCGGCGGCTGGCCCTGGGAGTGGACATCTCCAGCGAGCTGTACCTGCTGCCGGCCGCTCAGCTCGCGGAGGACGGGTTTGATGTCGAATCGGACTGCGAGCTCGTCGAGCTGGAAGCAACGGAGTACTCCAACCTGGCGTCATGGGTGGACGACCGGACGATCTTCGGCGCCGTCATGGACGGTCGAGCCGATGCCGGGGTGATCTTCGAGCCGTGGCTTGGGTACTTGAAGCGACGCCACGAGCTGGCCGACGAGGACATCGTCGAGGTGTGGCGCACCCGTCCCTACTGCCACTGCGCCTTCACCTCCGCCCCCGGCCTGAGCGACGACACCTGCGAGCAATTCGTGGAGCTGCTCGTGGCGATGGACCCCGACGAACCCGAGATCGCCGAGATGATGCGCATGGAGCACCTCACCAAGTGGGTGCGGGCCACCGATGACGGCTGGAACGATCTCATGGGTGCCGTCGAACGCGCCGACCTCGTCGGCAAGATCTTCTAGTTCTGTACCCAGAGAAGAACCTGATATGTCGAGACCCGCGCTTGGAATGCTGCTCGGATTCGAGGACTCGATGGCCGACTTCGTCGAGCTGGCCCGCCAAGGCGAGGCCGCCGGGATGGAGTCGATGTACACCGTCGAAGCCGGTCGCAGCGCGTTCGTCTCGGCAGCCGCGGTGATCGCAGCGACCGAACGAGTGACGGTCGGCACCTACATCGCCAACGTGTATGCCCGCGAACCCTGGCTCACGGCGATCGCAGCCCGCGATCTCGACGAGATGAGCGGCGGGCGGTTCACGCTGGGGCTCGGCACCGGCAACCGCCACTTCAACGAGTGGTATATGGGCATCGACGACTTCCGCCCGCTCGGCAAGCTGCGCGACTACATACAGATCGTCCGCAGTGCAGTTGCCGGCCGGCCGGGGGAGCCGGTGCGGTACGAGGGCGATCACCATCGAATCCGCTGGCGGGCCACATGGGAGCCGACACGGCCGTCGATCCCGGTGTACCTGTCGGCTTCGGGACCCAAGATGGTCCGCCTCGCGGGCGAGGTTGCCGACGGGGTCGGCGTGGGGGTGATGTCGTCGGTCGAATTCATGCGTGACATTGTCCGGCCGGCGGCACGGGAGGCTGCCGGCGACGCCGGTCGCGATCCCGACAGCCTGGCTTTCCCCATGGGGTCGTTCATCAGCATCAACGAGGACTCCGAGCTGGCACGCAAGGTCACCCAAGCCACCATTTGCGGCCTGTTCCACCCGGTGCCGCACCCCTATTACGACTCGCAACTGCGCCAGCTCGGCTTCGACGAATTCGCCGACGCCGCTGCACGTCTCATGCCCGAGGGGCAGCTGCGTGAGGCGATGGACCTGGTGCCCGACGAAGTCGTCGACACCATGAGCATCACCGGCACCCCCGCTCAGTGCGCAGCACGGATCGCCGACTACAACGACCAGGCCGACGAGATCATCCTGTACCGGTTGCCTCAGCGCACCGATCCGCCTGGGCTGGGGGGCTACGAGTCGCTCTTCGAAGTGGTTGCGCTCGCCAGCGCCTGAGACTGCCCGTCAGTTCCAGAGCCCCTTGGCTGTTGCGGTGGCCGTTCGCAACCGCTTGAGGGTGTCGCCACCAGGGATGCTGCTCGTGGGTCAGGGCTAGCGTCGGAACCGCGGCATCACCGCAGACACGGGGGGCGACATGGCAGAGCGCATGGTCAAAGCCAACGGGATCGACATCTGTACCGAAGACTTCGGCAACCCGGGAGACATTCCGATCCTCCTCGTCATGGGCGCGAGCGCCCAGATGATCCTGTGGGAAGAGGGCTTCATCGCCGGGCTCGTCGACGGCGGGCGCTACGTGATCCGGTTCGACAATCGGGATACGGGACAGACCACTTGCTTCGACCTCGAACAGGAGACGTACGGCCTCGCGGACATGGCGAACGACGCTGTGGGAGTGCTCGACGCCTACGGGCTTGACAGCGCCCACCTCGTGGGGGCCTCGATGGGCGGGATGATCAGCCAGCAGGTGGCGATGGATCATCCGGACCGGATCCGGACGATGACGTCGATCATGTCGACGCCTGCAGGCGGCGAGATCGCACGGGCGATCTTCATGGGGGAGACCCCAGAGCTGCCGTCGCCGCTCCCGGAGTACATCGAACTGACGCTGAAGTGGGTGTTGGAGCCGCCGCTCACACGTGAAGACCGGGTGCGTTCGCGGTTGGAGAATTTCGGTGCGCTCGCTGGCAGCCGAGCCGAATTCGATGTCGAGTGCTTCACGGCGATATTCGAGCGGGAGTACGACCGGGCCGCCAACTGGCCGGCAATGCACAACCACGGTATGGCGCTCATGGATGAGGACAACCGCGCCGAGAAACTGCGTGGCATCTCCACGCCGACGATCGTCATCCACGGAACCGAGGATCCGATCCTGCCGTACCCCCACGGTGAAGCCACCGTGGAGGCCATTGGTGGGGCGCGCATGGTGACCCTGGACCGGGTCGGCCACGAGCTTCCCGAGGTGGTCTGGCCGCAGGTCACCGAAGCGATCCTCGCCCACACCGCCGAGTAGCTGCCCAACAACAGCGAGGAGGTGCCAATGCTGTCCGACCGCAGCCTGGGGTGGCTCCGGTACCTTGACCGCAAGGTCCACACTCCCGACGACTGGTCGCGCACCGGCCAGCCTCATCCTCATTGGGACGACCGCTCCGATCCGCCGATGGCCAGCTGGCATCGCTTCGACCTGGTCGATTCTTCCTACGCCCTCGGCTTGATGGCGCACCGGACGCCAGCGTGGACCGAGCGGTACGTGGCGATCTTGGACCAGCTGATCGAACGCCACACGGGCTGGTGGTCGGCCTCGGACTGGCTCGCCCAGTTCGGACCCGATCCCGACCGGGCCAACTATCCCGACGCCTACAGGCCATTCATCCCTCGCGAGCTGTGGGGCGACTACGACGTGCCCGGCTGGACAGCCAACGGCGTCGAGCCTTGGGGTGTCCAGATGGACCCGGTCGCAGCCGACGGGATGCTCTTCTACAAGGGCTTCTTCTTGGTGCTGCTCGGCATCCGCGAGATGATCGCCGCTGAGAGCCGCTGGAACGAGCCGTTCGACATGATCCGTGACGGCGAGCACACGTTCACGTGGGCTCACTCGGAGATTGCCGCTCACCTGCGGCAGCAGTGGCTGGCCGCCCCGATCGGCTGCCACTGAGAGAACACCAAGATCTGGCCGTTCTGACTGGCCGGAGCCGGCCTCGGTCTGAGGCTTCACGACAACCGCTACGCCACCGACCACCACCAGGCGGCCTTTGGGCCCTGGTGGGAGTACGCCCGAGAGCACTATCTGGATCTGGTCGGCGAGGCTGAGCCCACGACCACCACCTTCTACTACGACCCCCAGGTCGACGTGCACCATCGCCTGCCGGTGCGAGCCGCGCTGACCACGGCGTTCTACGTGGCCCCCCAGGAGGCCGAGGAGGCCCAGCGCCTGTTCGATGCGGCCTGCCGGTCGGCCCGGCTCGACCAAGATCCGGATCTGCCCCTGGTCGCTGGCCGCGGCGTGCCCTCGGCGCTGGTGCTGGCCCGTGAGTGGGGCATGACCGACCTCACCGAACGGCTGGCGTCGGCTATCGACGCGTCGTACGAGCCGACCTGGGACAACGCCAGGGGAGAGTTCACTTGGGGCATGGGTCTGGACGAGGAGCACCCGCGCGGCCAGTTCAACGCCTTCTTGGCTACGGCGGAGGCGGCCGGGCCGGGACGCTGGACTGCGCTGTCGGCCGCCCCGTTGGAACGATGCCCCCAAGTGGTCGACGTCGACTTTCCCCGGGTCGCCCTCCGCCAGGCCGACTGGGCCGACAGCACGCTCCGGCTCGGCCTGGCACCGCTGCGGGAGAACCCGCAGCAGCGAACGACGTTCCGGGTCATCGGAGCTGCGCCGGGGTCATGGCAGATTGCCGGACCCCCAGGCTCCACCGTTGAGCGGACCGAGCACAGCCTCGTGATTGAAACGCCGCTCGTGAGCACCGACCTCGAGCTGACTCCCTCGGCTTGACTGGGATCGTCAGCCAACGCCGCTAATGGGCGTGTCCGGCGCCCGCCTGCTGACTGAGTCAGAGCTCAGTCCAGTGCTTGGCATCAACGAAGCGCTCGAGATGGGCGACGTTGGTAGTTGCCACAACCACCAGGTCGCCGGACGCAGCGGACTGAAGGCTGCGGGCTTGGGCGGCGAGCACCACATCGCCGTCGAGTGCAGCATCGTAGGCGGTGGGGTAACCCTCGTTGCGTGCCAGCGCCCAGAGTTCGGCGGCCGCACGTAAGACCGGCGTGGACAGCGGCTGGTAGCCGAAACCGTCGCACAGTTCGTTCAGCCGAGCGATTCCTAGGTCTTTGTGGGCACGGATGAGTTCTCGGCGGACTTCGTAGTCAGCAATCTCGGGAACAACGAACCGGACTCCATCAGCGATGTGGTAGCGCGCCCATTGCTGGGCGTCGTATCCCGCTCCGCGGGGTGTCGGGTTGCTGAGCAATCCGAGAGGCCCGCTGTCGAGGACGATCAGCACGTCAGAAGGGACGTCCCTCTGAGCGCCGTGTTGCGGCGAGCGCCTTGAAGAGCTTGCGGCTGGTCTGCTCACGTTCGTCGACGTCGCCGATTGCAGACACGGCGTCGAGGGCCGCGAGCGCCCGGGATGATGGGGAGGCAGGGAGGGAGGCGGTGGCGGGCATAGCGGCGTCGGCAACGTACCGCTCTGCCTTAGTGAAGTGCGCGGAGCCCTTAACGGCACCCTTCCTGCCGGTGGCACGCCACCCGAGCTTCGCCATCTTGAGCTTCACGGCAACTCCGACGGTCTGACGAGTCCGAAAACTAGATGGGCCGACCGCGAGCACCATCCTGATTTTCGGGTCGGTCTCGATGAACCGCACTACGCCGCAGAGTGCCGGCAAGCCATGCATTTCGGCATCGACAAGTCGCTGCTCATTCGCACGGTCATTGAGCAGAGCGAACAGCCGCCGGTAGGCCTCAGGATGCCGGCCGAGCTCGCCGCGGTATTTGGCCGCGTGCGGGTCGCGTGCAAAGTCATCCGCAGAGATATCCCGCGGGGCCGGGGCCACCATTGCACCACTTTAGACATCTGTATTTGAGATGTCTAAAGAAGATCTTTCTTATTCGTATCGGACGAGTCGCTCCGACCTCGAACTGGTGCAGGGGAGCAGCGGGGCGGCCTAGTAGGAGACTGGGGTAGTCCAGCGGGAATCGCCGTGGGCGTCCCAGTAGGTCTGACGTAGCTGGAGCTTGCTGGGCTACTTGTCGTCGGCGCTGGATACATAGCTGGCTCGGCGATCGATCAGCTTCTGGAAGTGCTGTGCGCCATTCATGGCTGGCACCCTGCCCACACCGGGTCCCATGTCACCCAGTACCGGGAAGCCGGCCTCCACACGGAAGCTGAACGGCATCGACTCGGGCAAGAAGCACTCGACGTCATCGCAGGCCTGCCAGCGAAGCCGACCGCTGATCGTGACGTAGCGACCGTCGTCATCCTTTTGCATCTGCCGTGCGTTCTGCGCGATCGGAAGCCGCAGCACCACATCCCCCTCGTAGGTCTGCAGCGTGTCGCCCGACCCTGTGAGCGTCAGGGGCGAGGTAGGCGGCGCCAGCAGTTCGTAGGACAGGATTCCGTCGCTGTCGTCAAGTTCGATCGCTGCAGCCACCAAGCCCTCGGGCACAGGTTCGCCGTAGAGGTGCTGGCCGTCGGGCACCCGGAACGTGGCAACGATGTGGCGAGTGACGCCCATCGGCAGCCGGTCGCCGTCGACCATCACGTCCGCGGTGACCCGGTCGACCGGCCGCGCGCCGGCGGCAGCGCCAGCCTCGAATTCCTGACCGAGCGCGGCAGCGAGCATCTGCTCGGGACCTGAGCGCACAGCGAAGTTGTGCTCGAAGAACTTCGCCACGACGATCCCGTCCGTATCGACGACGTACGACCCGGGGAACGGGAGGCCGTACCACGGTTGGTCACCGGGTGGGATCAACGTGTTGAGGATCCCGAACGACCTGATCACCTCGCTGTCGGGGTCGGACAGCATGGTGAACGTGGTGTCATGAGCCGCCGCGTAGTCGGCCAACGCATCGGGCTCGTCATAGCTCAGCGCATACAAACGGACGCCTGCTGCCCGGTAGGAGTCCATGCCTCGTTCCAGCTCGACCAGCTGGGTGCGGCACGGCGGTCACCACACCGCCGAGCGGTAGAACACCACCACAGCGGGCTGACCTGCCCGGTCGGCGTGCACATTGACCTGGCGGCCTGACTGGTCTGTTGCCACGATGTCGGGCAAGCGGGATCCCACCTCGGGGCCGGTCGGGAATTCGCCCAGCGGGATCCGACGGCTGCCATTGCCGGGTGGCTCCGGCATGTTGAAGCCCTCGGCATCCTCGAAGTACGGGCCATTCGAAGGGCCGCCCCTGGTGTCAAGTGTGATTTCCATCGTCCGCTCCGATCGCCCGCCGTGCGGCGTCGATCATTGCACGCTCGTTGTCCGGGTTTCCGGGTACGAGCGCCCCGACAGGGCCGCAGAGATCCTTGCCGGGGGTACTCGGCCACGCGCACGGCAACAGATTTCGTCAGTTAAGCGGCCAGCCGGCGCCAAGCCCGCTGTCCGGCAGCGCCGCGCTCGCCGTAGGGGCGGGGAGCTACGTTGCTGGCGTGGATACATCAGGATTCAACGGGCGGCGCGAAGACGAGCCGCTGCTGCGCGGCCAGAGCACCTACATCGACGGGCTGGACGTCCCCGAGTTGGCCGGAGCGGCGCATGCCGTATTCGTGCGTTCGGCAGAAGCCCATGCGCAGCTCGATTCGGTGGATGTGCAGGAGGCTCGCGAGGCCGACGGGGTGATCGCGGTCTACCTCGGGCCCGAGGTAGACGGCTGGCCATTTCCGCCCCGGCTGCCCTCGATGAACCGCGACCTGTGGCGACCGCTCATGGCCTATGACACCGTGCGTTTCGTCGGAGAGCCCATCGCCTTGGTCATCGCCGAGACACGTGCCGCAGCAGTCGACGCAGCCGAGCTCGTCGTCGTCGACTATGAGCCGCTGCCCCCAGTCGTCGACCTCGATGCCAGCCTCGATGGTGAGACCCTGCTCCATGAACACGCCGGGACGAATGTCGCCCTCGCATGGGAGCTTGACCCCGTCCCCGAAGAGGTGTGGGCCGGCTGCGACGTGACGGTGGAGTTCGACTTGGCGCACCCGCGACTGGGGCCGCACCCGATTGAACCGCTCGCCGGCGCGTCGTCGTGGGGTCGCGACGGTCGCTGTACGGCCTGGGTCTGCTCCCAACGACCGGCGGGGGCCAAGCACGTCATCGAGACGTTGCTCGGCCTCGAACCGGGAACGGTGCGGGCCATCTCGCCCGATGTCGGCGGCGGATTCGGCGCCAAAGGGGGATGGGGCTGCTACCCCGAGGATGTGGCTGTCGCCTGGGCGGCACGCGAGCTCGGGCAGCCGATTCGCTGGGCGCAGACCCGCTCTGAAGCATCGCTGGCGATGGGCCACGGACGAGCCTCGCGCCACCGCATCCGCATCGGCGGCAATCGCGACGGCACGATCGTGGCCTACTCAGTGGATGCGTTGCAGGACAGCGGTGCGTACCCGGCCATGGGCACCAACGTCACCACCAACCTGCGCAACAGCGGCACAGGTGTCTACGACATCGCACACGCAACGCTGCGAGGCACCTCGGTGGTGACCAACACGACGCCAACCGTTGCGTTTCGAGGCGCCGGTCGGCCTGAGGCCGCCTGTTCGATCGAACGGGCGGTCGACCGTTTCGCCCGTGCGATCGGCCGCGACCCGCTTGAGGTGCGCATGGCCAACCTCGTGCCGGCCGATCGCTTCCCGTACAGGACGGCTGTAGGCGCCACCTACGACAGCGGGAACTATCCCGAGGCGCTGCGAAGGGCCGTGGCCGAAGCGGACTACGACGGGCTGCGCGCCGAGCAGGCCGAGCGACTCGCCGGTGGCGACAGCGCCATGCTCCTTGGCGTCGGCGTGAGCTGCACCGTCGAGGTCACCGGTGGCGGCGAGGGGGAGCGAGCAACGGCCCGACTCGAACCGCACGGTCGTGTCGACGTCGTGGTCGGAACCTCGCCGCATGGTCAAGGCCACGAGACGACCTTTGCTCCAATTGTCGCTGCCCAGATCGGCCTCGATATCGACCAGATCACCATCTCGCACGACGACACCGACAGGTCGCCGATCGGCGGAGGAACGATCGGGTCCCGCTCGGCGCAGCTCGGCGGCTCAGCCGCCCACGGCGCGGCCGTCGACCTTGTTGCGGCGGCCCGTGAGCGCGCAGCCGAACTCCTCGAGGCCGACCCCGACGATGTCAAGCTCGACACCGGCCGCGGGCTGTTTCACGTGGTTGGGACCCCGGCGCTTGCCCTCGGCTGGGCCGATCTGGGAGAACTCAGCGTCGACCACCACTTCAGAACCGAAGGCGGAGCCGGGTCCTTTTCGTTCGGGGCATGCGTGGCGGCGGTGGAGGTGGACACCGCCACCGGGGAGGTGCATGTGCGCCGCCTGGTGAGCGTCGACGACGCCGGCGTCATCTTGCAACCGGTCCTGGCTCATGGGCAGGTGCACGGCGGCTTGGCGCTGGCTGTGGGTGCGGCGCTGTACGAGGAGATGTTCTACGACGAAGAGGCCATTCCCATGACCGTCGGCCTCGCCGACTACGCACTGCCGTCCGCTGCGGAGCTTCCCTTCTTCGAGTGCTACGAGACCGAGACGCCATCGCCACTCAACCCCCTCGGCGTCAAGGGCATCGGCGAGTCCGGGACCGTTGTTGCCACTCCTGCGATCCACAGCGCGGTGCTCGATGCACTGGCGCCGTACGACGTCGAACATCTGGACCTCCCGCTGACACCCGAGAAGATCTGGCGCTCGCTGCAGTGATCCGGTCGAGGTCGGCTTGTTTCCCCGAATCGCGTCATGGTTCAAGGAATAGACCTCGCGAATGTATATAAAAACGCGAGACACTATTGTTACGATGAATCCATGGCCGCGCAACGCCATTCGTCGCAGTTGTCGCTGAGGATCGGTCGCCAGGATCTAGACCGAGTCCGCAAAGCTGCACTCGTCTCTGGCGAGACCGTTGCGCGCTTCCTCCGTGAGGCGGCTCGTGAGCGATGCAGGGCCGTGGAGGAACGCCAATCCGAGAACGTTGGCGCCTCACGTGCCGAGTCGCCAGACCAGCTCGACCGAGTCGAACGTTTGGTGCTCGCTTCGGTGACATCGTCCGCCAGTCTTGGCAGCATTGCGGGAGTTGCCAGGGCCGCAGGAGTGTCGTGGTCAGCCGCGCGCCACGCACTGAAGACGCTGTGCTCCCGCGGCACGGTGAGAACCCGTGTCTCGGAGCAGGGCCAGCGCAGGGGCGTACGCGAGGACAGTGTTTGGGAGCTTGCCGTTGCCTCCCCTGGTTTTGAACAGTTGCTTGCTCAGACCAAAGGTGTAGGCCTGCCTCCGCCATCGCCAAAACGGCTGCATGCGGGGCACTTGCCATCCGAATTCTGGTCGCTGTTCTGGAATCACCCAGATCCGTCGTCGCTGCGACTGCCCGACGATGAGGCCTACGTCGCCAACCGACTGCTCAATGGCCCGTCGGCCCGCGCCGCGCTGTGGGCGTCAGTGCACATGTCCACCGATGCACTACGAGACTGCTTGCCGTTGAGATCGACCCAGCCCAGGGCGCGTGCACTCATAGAGAATGCGCTGGCGCATCGCTGTACCGCGCCGCAGTGAATTCTCTCGGCGAGCAACCCGGCTGTGGCGAATCCGGCAGTGAGGAACCCGGTAGCGACGTTCTCGAGAACTGGTCCGATGTGCTCGATCCACAGACCCGCGCTTGCTGGCCGCTGGTCGCAGCGGTCACCCCGCCATCGGGCGTGCTGATGGGCGGTACGGCGCTGGCCGTGCACCTGCGGCACCGCCGCAGCAGGGACCTCGATGTCTTTGTGCATGAGGTGTTCGACCCAGAAGCGGTTTTGGACGGCCTGCGAGCGATCGCAGAGGTCTCGGTCATGTCAGTCGCGGACGGCACGCTCAACTGCCAAGCAGATGGTGTGAAGGTGCAGTTCCTGCAAGCGCGCGACCAGAGACAAATCGATCCGCCGGGACTCGTCGAGGGATTGGCTGTCGGATCGGTTCGCGACATCGCAGCAACCAAGTACAAGGTGATCGGCGATCGAGGTGAGCTTCGTGACTACTTCGACCTCATGTGCATCACCGTCGATGCCGGCATCAGTCCGAGCATGGGGCTGCGTCTGTACGCCGAGCGGTACGGAATCGGACTGGATCACCCAAGCGTGGCGCACGTTGTGATGGCACTCGGCTCCTTTGAGGATGTGGCTGACGACCCGTGGCTTGCAGAAGCGGCGTCGCATGCAAGCTTCACGACTGTCTCGTCCTATTGGCAGCAGCGTCAGCCAGGTCTGGTGGCATGGCTGGTCCGTACCCTTGATTAAGCTGACGGCCGAGCGCCGTGCTGAGCGCACCAGCGCGATTGCCCACATTCCGGACCTCGGCATCGACTCGGTCTGGCGAGCGCTGCCGGCGGGTCGAGACAACGGCAATCGTCGCTGTCACCGGCCGAGAAGCTGTTCTGCCTCGGTGACGACGCTGGTCACGACGTTGCCGGCGCTCGGCAGGCCGTCGAGCAGGTCGAACGCGGTGCCCGCATAGAGGGGTTGCATCTGGTCGTCGTCGGCAGCGATGGCGGCCCGTTGCAGGTCGGCGCGCGCCGCGGCCTGCAACAGTCCGGGCAGCGGCGGTCCGCCATGGTCTGCCCAGTGGTCGGTGTATTCCGACTTGAGGACCCGCGCCCACTGGCCGGTGAACCCGTCGGTGAGCACGGTGGTGCCGGCTCCGGAGATCAACCGGTCCTTCCAGAGCTGGCTGGCCTGTGACTCTGCGGTCGCCACGAACCGGGTGCCCATGAGCACGCCGGCCGCACCGAGCATCGTCGCTGCCGCCAAGCCTCTCCCGTCCACGATGCCGCCGGCGGCCACAACGGGCACACGGTCCCCGATGGCCTCGATCACTTGGGGGACGAGTGTGAATGTGCCGGTGCCGGAGGCTTCCGCAGCGGGGAGCTTGCAGCCGTGGCTGCGGTGACCGCCTGCTTCGTGGCCCTGCGCGATCACCACATCGCTGCCCTGATCGACAGCGCTGAGGGCATCGGCAGTCGTCGCGACCATCGTTGCAACTCGCGTGCCGGCCTCGTGGAAGCGGTTCACCAGCTCGGGCTCGGGAATGCCGAGTCCCGCAGAGAATACGGGAATGCGTTCCTCGATCATCACTTCGAGCGCTGCGTCGACAAGATCGGGCATGGGCCGGGGGGCTTCGAGTGTTGCCGGCAGGTCGAAGCGGGGGCGGAGCTCGTTGAGAGCGCTCTGCACCGAACGGACCAAGTCCGAGTGCTCCGCGACATCGGGAGGCCGACGGACGTCGTCGTGCAGCCAGATGTTGACGCCGAACGGCCTGTCAGTGAGCCGGCGGACCTGCTGGATGGCCGAGCGCACGGCGTCGGGCCGAAGATTGAGCGCCGCCAGGATCCCGAGCCCACCGGCGTTGCTCACCGCTGCAACCAGTTCCGGACCAGCCACGCCGCCCATGCCCGACTGCAGCACAGGTGCGGTGACACCGATGACGGTTTCGAGCCGCTTGGGATCCCCGGGAGTCAGAATTCTCGCACCCTAGATGGACCAGCGGCTGGCCCGGTCGGGCACCGACGTCTTGGAGAAAGTGCGGCCGTCAGTCAGCATCGGCGCCGAGGCGGGGCGTGAATGCTGTCTTGGGGGTGCCAGCACCCTTCAGCGCCGCGGCGGCTCGTTCGTTGTCGAAGATCTTCGCAAGGATGGCCTTGCCTGCCCGGTCGAAGTACTCCCGATTCTCGATCACGAATTCGTTCGACTCCTGCATCGACGCGAGCTGACCGCGCACCGCCGGGATGACGTGGCGCGCAACCAGATCCCAGCTGCGGAACATGGCTTCGGGTTCGGCCCAGTCATTGACGAAGCCCATCATCACGCCGAATCCGCCGGTGATCTCCTGCATCCGCAGGATGTTCTCGATCAGGTCGTCGGGCGTGCCGATGACACCCGCAGCGGTGTCAGGGTCGGCGTAGAAGTCGATGGCCTCCGCAGTGGACCCCATCGGTTCGAGTCCCGGTCGCTGCAGCGTGTCGACGTTGTATTCGTTGTGCCACCGCAGCAGTCCGTGCTCGACGTCGCGATGGGCTTGTTCGCGGGTGGGCGCCACGTGGAAGTTGAACATCACCCGCCAGTTGCCTCGGTCCACAACTTGGTCGTACTTCGCCGCTGCTTCTTCGGCGAAGCTCCATTGCAGCGGCAGCGATGCCAGACCGTCGGTGGACATCGACCCGATCGACAGCACGCCCATGCCGTACTTTCCGGCAAGGGTCATTCCCGATGGGCTGATCATTGACGCCGTCGCCATGGGTATCTCGTGCTGGTACGGCAAGATCTGCAGCTTGGCGTCGTACATCGAGAACCAGTCGCACTCATAGGTGAAGCGTTCGCCCCCTGCGAGCAGCCGCTTGATGACCGGGATGGCTTCGTCCTGGCGGTCGCGCAGCAGCATGGGGTCGATGCCGAGTGTGTGGGCATCCGACGGCAGTGCGCCCGGTCCGGTGCCGAGCAAGGCCCGCCCGAAGCTCATCTGGTCGAGCTGCACGATGCGCTGGGCGACGTTGAAGGGATGGTGGTACGGAATGGAAGTGACGCCGGTGCCCAGCTTGATGCGGCTGGTGCGCATGGCAGCGCCGGCCAGGAACATCTCGGGCGAGCCGATCGTCTCCCAGCCGGTCGAGTGGTGTTCGCCGCACCAGAACTCGTCGTAACCGAGCCGGTCGAGAAGGGCGACAAGGTCCAGGTCGCGCTGCAGCTGCAGCGCAGGACTCTCCCCGGGAGGGTGGTGGGGGGCCAGAAATGCGGCGAATTTCACCCTCGGGACACTACCGAAGCGCCGCGGCACCGGAACGAGCGATCATCGCTGCGCCTTTAGCTGATGCTGCGCCCGCCGTCGACGTCGAGGCAGACGCCGGTGAGGAAGCTGGCCTCGTCGGAGGCGAGGAACATCACGGCGTTGGCGACGTCGGTGGGGTCGGTCATGCGGCCCATGGGGATGCCGTCGATGATCGACTGCTTCAGCGGGGGAGGCAACGTGTCCTGGCCGGTCGCTCGAACGAAGAACGCAGTGTCGGAGGCCACGGGCGCGACGCAGTTGATCCGAATGTCTGGTGCGAACTCCTCAGCCAAACCCCTTGTCAGCACGATCGTGGCTGCTTTCGATGTGTTGTATGGCGTCAATCCCGGCCGGGGTCGCTTGCCGCCAATCGAGGCTGTGCTCACGATCGAGCTGCCCGGCGGCATGAGCGGTGTGAAGTGCTTCACGGCGAAATAGACGCTGCGGGTGTTGACCGCCCACATGAGGTCGAATTCCTCTGTCGAGATGTCCAAGATGGATCCCATCCGGTGGGCGAATCCTGCGTTGGCGGCCACGATGTCGATGCCGCCCCAAGTGCTGGCCATCAGTTTGGCCAGCTCAACGTGAGCGTCCTCGTCGGTGACATCGAGCCGGAATGCCAGCGCCCCATCGAGCCCGGACGCCACCTCGTCGGCGCCTTCGATGTCGATGTCGGTCACCATCACCTGGGCACCGCGGCCAGCAAAGCTCTGGCAGATCGCTCGCCCGAAGCCGGACGCCCCGCCGGTTACGATCACCCGCTTGCCGTCAAAACGCATCGTCGCTCCGTTCTGTCGTGAATTCTTCCGCTACGAGGCGAACTCCGGTGAGCGAATCGTATGTCGGGCTCTCGTGAGCTCTCCCGGTGGTCACCGCTCAGGGTGACGCAAGGATGCCTGCGGCTTCGAGGTTGTCGATCGACGCTGCGTCGTAACCGACCTCGGCCAGGATCTCACGGCCATGCTCGCCGATGCCGGGCGCAGGGCGCCGGATGCCGGCCGGTGTCTCGGAGAACTGCTCGGGCGGCGGAATGACCCGGTATGGACCGGCGACGGGATGGGTGTCGACCGGAAGCTGCTCGATGAGCTCGTCGAGCGTGGCGGCCTCAGTCGCTGGGATCCCGTGTGCTGCGCAGAATTCCAGCCACTCGGCGGTCGTGCGCTGGGTGAGCACGGCGGCGACGTCGCGGTACAGGCTGTCGCTGTGGACGACTCGCTCGATGGGCGTGGCGAAGCGTTCATCGGATGCGAGATCGGGGCGACCTCCGGCTTCGAAGAGCGCGACGTAGTGGGCCTGGTCGTAGGGGAGGATGTTGATCCAGCCGTCAGCGGTCGGCTGCGGCTTGCGCTCGGGCGTGAGAATGCGGGCATAGCCGGCATCTGCAACGGGAGGTTCGGAGATCGCACCCGAACCGTGCTCGGTGAGCACGAAGGCCCGCATGACGTCGATCATCGGGATCTCGATGCATTGCCCCTGCCCGGTGAGGGATCGGTGGTACATGCCGGCAAGCACGGCATTGACGATGGTCAGGCCGCAGACCTTGTCGGCAACGAGGCTCGGCAGCAGGCTCGGCTCGGCGCCCATGCGGCGGAAGAGGTCGCCGACGCCGCTGGCGGACTGGATGATGTCGTCATAGGCCGGTGCGTCCGCCTGGTCGCTCGCGGACGGGTATCCGTGAGCCCGGCAGAACACGATGTCGTCTCGGACATCCCGAACCGCCTCGTAGTGCAGGCCGAGGCGTCGCAGCGGACCGGGACGCAGATTCGTGATCATCACGTCGCACGTCGTGACGATGTCCAGGAATGCCTGGCGACCACGCGGTTGCTTGAGGTCGATCGAAATGCTGCGCTTGTTACGCAGGAGATTGAGCGAGATGCCCGAGAATCCCTCGGCAGGGCCGGACCCCATGGTGCGATTGCGATCACCCTTCGCAGGCTCAACAAGGATGACATCGGCGCCGAGATCCCCGAGCGTGCGCGTGGCAGCCGGACCCATCAACACCGACGACAGATCAAGAACCCGGACCCCCGACAACGGCCCCGCAGAGGTCTCACCTGTGCTCATCTGGCTCCCGGTCGTCGGCCCTGCTACAGGAAAGCACGATCGAGCCTTCGATCCTCTTGAATCCGCGACACCTGTTGGGGAACTGTGGCGCTCCTAGACGGTCTCGAATTGCAGCGCCGAAGTATCGAGACCCGGTGATTGCGGATCAGATATAGCTTCGGACCGTGAGCGATGGGCTTGCTGGGCTACGGCGTGAGGTTGCCGTTGGGTGCCGGGTGATGGCGCATCGCGGGCTGGTCGAGAACATCTTGGGGCACATCAGTGTCCGGCTCGACGGCGAACGGGCGCTGGTGCGGTGCCGTGGTCCCGAAGAAGCGGGACTTGGGTTCACGACGCCCGACGACGTGCGTGTGGTCGATCTCGACTCGGGCGAGGTGATTGACGATCCCGCTGGCGACTATGCGGCGCCGAGCGAGCTGCCGATCCATACCTCGGTGCTCGCGGCACATCGTGATGTCGACTGTGTGGTGCACGCCCATCCGCCAGACGTCGTGGTTGCCAGCCTCGCGGGCTTCGCATTCGAGCCCATCTTCGGCGCCTACGACATCCCGGCTGCACATCTCGCCGCCGCAGGCATTCCGGTGCACCCGCGCTCTGTCCTCATTCGCACTGACGATCTGGCTGCGGAGATGGTCGCGTCGCTCGGCAATGCCGTGGCACTGGTGCTGAAGGGACACGGTGTTGTGACCATCGGCGCCGATGTCGCCGAGGCGGTGCTGCGGGCGTTGCAGCTCGACACGCTGGCCCGCATTCACCTGCGTGTGTGCACCGCAGGCACGATCCCTGAGGCGATTCCGAGCACCGACTTGGCCGAACTCCCGGACCTCGGCGGGGCCTTCAACCGTGAAACCCTGTGGCGACATCACCAGGTGGCTCTCGAACACGACGGACATGGGCTGAACTAGGGCTCGGAGGGAGAACGCATGGAGATCGACGAGGTGACTGACTCGGTGCGTCAGGGCCTCATTCCCGCCTACCTGTACAACGACGCCGAAGTGTTCGAGCTGGAGCGGACCCGGCTGTTCGGCCGGTCGTGGAACTTCCTGGCACACGAGTCCGAGATCGCTGAACCCAACGACTACGTCGTCCGAAACATCTTGGACGATTCGTTCCTGGTGACCCGCGACTCCGACGGGCAGATCCATGTGATGTTCAACATGTGCGTCCACCGGGGCATGCAGGTCTGCCGTGCCGAGCGCGGCAGTGCCCGGACATTTCGGTGCCCGTATCACGCATGGACGTATCGCAACGATGGCCAGCTCGCAGGACTGCCCTTCCATGCGGACGCCTACGGCGGCGATGCGGGGTTCATCAAGGAAGGTCAGGCACTTCTGCCGGCCCCGTCGATCGCAGTCCGCAACGGGATGATCTTCGCGAGCCTCGACCCGGTCGCCCCCGACTTCGAGACCTGGCTGGGGGACTTCGCGTTCTATCTCGACTTCTACACCGGCCAGAGCGACGCCGGGATGGAGTTCCGCGGCCCGCAGCGCTGGCGCATCGAGGCCAATTGGAAGATCGGCGCCGAGAACTTCATGGGCGACAGCTACCACACGCCTCACACCCACGCGAGCGTGGTCGACATCGAGCTCTTCGGCGAACCGAAGCCCTACAAACGCAAGGAGGGCGTGCTGTGGCACGCGGGACCCGGCGGCGGAACCACCTACAAGCTGCCGGCGGGCAGCGGGTTCAGGTCCGGACTGCAGTACGTGGGCTACCCCGACGAGATGATCGACCGCATGGGGGAGAGGTTGAGCGCCCCGCAACGTGCGCTGGCAGGGGAGTCGGGCTTCATGCCGTCCGCGGCCACGCTGTTCCCGAACCTCAGCTTCGTCCACAACTGGCCTCAGACCGATCGCGAAGGGCGGATCACGCCGTTCATCTCGGTGCGGCTGTGGCAGCCCATCGGACCGGCCGAGACCGAGGTGTATTCGTGGTTCTGCGTGGCGGGCGACGCGCCGGAGGACTACAAGGCCGCGTCGTACAAGGCGTACCTGATGTGCTTTGGATCGTCGGGCATGTTCGAGCAGGACGATGTCGAGAACTGGGTGTCGATCACGACCATGGCACGGGGTTCGATGGCACGAAACCTGCTCCTCAACAACCGCATGGGCCTGACGCTCGACGGCGATCCGATCGTCGAGCAATTCGAGGCGTTCCGCGGTCCGGGCACGGCGTACCAGGGCTTCGGCGAGCACAACCAACGCCACTGGTTCTCGATGTGGGCCGACTCGGTGTCCCGGCCAGCGCCCGAACGCGAGCAGATTGCCTTCGGCATGGGGGAGACGCCCGCATGAACTCGGAGCGGGCTCAAGCTCCGCTGCCGTACAGCGATCCGCGGCACCAGTCCGCTGCCCAATTCCTCGTCGAGGAAGCCCATTTGCTCGACAGCGCCGACTTCGAAGCATGGCTTGAGCTCATGGATCCGCAGGTCCGTTACCGGATGCCGGTGCGTGTGACCGCTGTCAAGGCAGCCGACGAGGCAGACGTGCAGACCATGGACCACTTCGACGAGGACTGGTACTCGCTGTCCAAGCGAGTGCAGCGCTTCGGGACCGATTACGCGTGGACCGAGGACCCCCAGAGCCGGGTCCGCCACCACATCTCCAATGTCCGGACCTTCGAGGGCGAAGGCGGAGAGCTGATCGTGGAATCGGCCGTACTGCTGTACCGCTCTCGTGGCGACCGGACTGCACCGAGCTTGCTGTCCGCCGGTCGGACTGACGTCTTGGTTTCGACGCCGGACGGGATGCGCCTGCGGTCGAGGGACATCGAGATCGACGAATCAGTGCTGCGCACCCAGAACCTGGCCATCTTCCTGTGAGGTCTTTGCGGTGAGCAGGCTGTCCGGCAAGCGGGCCCTGATCGTCGGGGCAGGATCGGGCATCGGCCGCGGTGTGCATGATGCCTTCCTGGCCGAAGGGGCCAGCGTGGGCACGCTGGAGGTCGATCCGCTGAAGTGCGAGGCGCTGGTCGAGGCGTCAACCGGTCCCGTCATTTGCGGTGACGCCACAAGCGCGCAAGACAACGATGCCGTAGTAGCGGCGATGCTCGACGCCTTCGGAGGCATCGACACGTTGGTGAGCTGCGTCGGGCTCTTCGACTACTACCTCGGGCTTGCTGAGCTTCCCCATGATGTCCTCGACGAAGCGTTCACTGAAGTCATGGACGTCAACGTGCGCTCCATGCTGCTGGGGGTCCGGGCCAGCATCGAGCCCCTGCGGGAGAGCCATGGGTCGGTGATTCTGACCGGTTCGACCAGCAGCTTCACCCCCGGACGTGGGGGAATCCTGTACGTCGCCAGCAAGTTCGCAGTCCGCGGCTGCGTGGTGTCACTGGCCCACGAACTCGCACCGGAAATCCGCGTGAACGGCGTTGCCCCCGGCGGTACGGCGGGCACCGACCTGCGAGGCCTGCGGTCGCTGGGTCTGCACCAGCGATCGTTGGGCCAAGAGCCCGACCGCACCGAGTCGATTCGCCAGCGCAGCCCGCTCGATGTCGCTCTCGGAGCGGACGAACAGGCCGGGAGCTACGTGTTCCTCGCGTCCGACGAAGCACGCGGCATGACCGGCCGCTTCCTGCACAGCGACGGCGGCGCCAACATCGCCTGAGGACCCCTGATCCGAGTAGACCCGAACCTTGGCGCTACGCATCTCAAGGTCTTCGCAGCCGGCAATTCGCCAACCGAGATCGTGGCGCTCATGCGCAGGTGGCTCGACGTTGTGGGACCGGTGACGAAGGCCGCCTGAGGGCTCAGGCTTCTGGCCTCATCCCCCACACCGCAACTCGAACGGCGTCTTCGAGCTGGGTCGCCATCTCGTCGTAGGCGATCCTGTCCGTGACGAGCCGCCGCATGAGGACCTGCCAGAGCGAATAGAGGTTGAAGGCCAGCGTGTACTTGGGGACTTCGGGATCGAGTATGCCGTTCGCACTTGCGTCGTCGAGCAGCGAGGCCAGCCGCTTGGAGAACCAGTCAGTGAATTCATCGGTACCGACACGCCCGGACGTGCTCACGTAGGGGAGCTCCTTGAAGAACGATCGAGCCAACCGGCGATCCGCTTCGTGGTGGTCGGTGACATGGAGCAGCAGCGTCATGATCTGATCGACCACATTCGCCGAACCGTCGACGAGCTCGAACGCTTCGGTCCACGCCTCGCCTGCCACGTTGACGAATGCGCTGACCAGCAACTCTTCCTTCGACTCGACGTACAGATAGAGCGTGCCCGCGCCGATTCCTGCGGCCGCAGCAATCTCCGCGGTTGTGGTGTCCTCGAAGCCTTTTTCTTGGAAGAGGGCGGTGGCAGCGGCAACAATGCGCCGCTGCTTGTCCAGCTTGTTGCGCTCACGCTTGCCCAATTCGGTGACGTCGAAGTCGGCGTCCGAGGCCAGAATTGGGTCACCCGTGATCGACATTGCCGTCCAACGCTAGCGACGTTGGTAACAGCGGATTCTCAATGTCACGCTGCATGCGCGAGAGATTCGTCGCGGCGACCGTTCCAGTCGGTCTACTGCGCCTCGAGCTGCTGTTCGATCTGGTCCAGCACCTCGTAGCAGCCGAGGACGTCGTCGACGCTGGAATTGGGCTGGCGTCCGTCGGTGATGGCGGCAATGAATTCGCGGTCTTGAAGTTCGATGCCGTTCATCGAGACATCGACGTCCGAGACATCGATCGGTGTCTCGTTGCCGTCGACGAGATCGTCGTAGCGAGCGATGTACGTGCCGGTGTCGCCGATGTAGCGGAAGAACGTGCCGAGGGGACCGTCGTTGTTGAACGACAGAGTCAGCGTGAGCAGCTGGCCGGCTTCGGTCTTGAGCTGGATCGAGAGGTCCATGGCGATGTCCAGCTCGAGATGGATGGGGCCACCGACGGCCTGTGCCACGGCGATCGGCGAGCCTGTCTGGTAACCGAACAGGTCGACGGTGTGTGCCGCGTGGTGCCACAGCAAATGGTCGGTCCAGCTCCGCGGTTCGCCCAGCGCGTTGATGTTGGTGCGGCGGAAGAAGAATGTCTGGACGTCCATGTGCTGTATTGCGAACTCGCCTGCGGTGATACGACGTCGCACCCACTGATGGCTGGGGTTGAAGCGGCGGGTGTGGCCGCACATGGCGACGAGGCCGCTTGCCTGCTGGGCCTCCGCGACCGCTCGTCCGTCGGCAAGGTTGTCGCAGAGCGGGATTTCCACCTCGACGTGCTTGCCGGCCTCCAGGCACGCAATCGCCTGGCGAGCATGCATCGGGGTCGGGGTGGCAAGAATGACGGCGTCGACGTCGCCACAGCAGAGCACATCGTCGAGGTCTGTGGTGACATGCGGGATGCCGCGGGCTTCGGCTACCTTTCGTGCGCTGGACTCCACCGGGTCCACGACGGCGACGACCTCGGCACCCTCGATGCTGGCCAGCCCGTCGAGGTGCTTGTTGCCGAACGCGCCGGTGCCGGCAACCGCAATGTTGATGGTCACGAGCGATCCTCCAGGATGAGCTGGCCGACTGCGGTGTTGCTGGCGGGCACGTGATACAGGCGATGAGCGACTGAAGGGGCAGCACCGCCGGCGCGATCGGCCCGGCCGGTCGCGCCAGCGAGATCAGCACAGTCGGCCATTGCCCCGCGTGCGATGAGCCACATGACCAGCTCGATGCCTTCGGACCCGGCTTCACGGAGGTAGTCGATGTGCGGCACGTCGGCCAGACCGTCCGGGTCGGCGATGAGGCGGTCCATGAATGCGGTGTCCCACGGCTGATTGATGAGCCCGGCGCGTGGTCCCTGAAGCTGGTGACTCATACCGCCGGTTCCCCAGACCTGAACGTCGAGGTCGTCGTCAAAACTCTCTACTGCGCGTCGAATCGCCCGGCCGAGTTGGAGGCATCGGCGGCCCGACGGGACCGGGTATTGCACGACGTTGACTGCAAGCGGAACAACGGGACACGGCCAACTATCGGGTTGGCCGAACATGATCGACAACGGGACCGTAAGACCGTGGTCGACCTTCATCCCGTTGACCAAAGTCAGGTCGAAATCCTGCGGTATCACGGATTGCGCGAGGTGCGCCGACAAGGCCGGGTGACCTCCGACGATCGGCACCGGTCGGGCACCCCATCCTTCATCAGCAGGTTCATAGCTAGGGGCCATGCCGAGGGCGAACGTGGGGATCATCTCGAGACTGAAGGCGTTGCCGTGATCGTTGTACACGAGGATCACGACGTCGGGCGTGTGTGCTCGCATCCACTCCCGGGCGGGTTCATAGCCCGAGAACAGCGGCTGCCAGTAGGGCTCGTCGGTCGTGCCGAGGTCCATAGCGACGCCGATGGCGGGTACATGGCTCGTGTAGACGCTGGCCGTGATGCGAGCACTCATTGCCGTTGCTCCCACTCGCTCAAGAAGCGATTGCCGTCGGGAGATCGGCCTCCGGCGAGCATCATCGCCGTGTGGCCCTCTTGGTCGTTCTCGGTCATCGAGCTGACGATCTGGACATAATTCAGCCCGTCGGTCGCCCCAATCTTGGCCAGGAAGTAGATGTTGCCGCCGAGGCCGAGGAGTCGGTTGAAGTCGCGGTCGAGCACACCTGATTTCTGCTCTTCGGACATTTCCCATTCGTCGAGGTAGCCGCGCTCGTCGGCACGGAACCGCTCGCGGTTGGCTTCGCTCATCAGCGACATGCAGAACTGGTTGAGCCGGTAGCCCTTTCGCGCCTGGTCGGCATCGAAGACGGTCGTGCCGGGCACGTCGAGGTACGGCTTGTCGAGCGGCATGGCTACCTCCAAGTGGTGCTCGGATCGGAGGCTCAGCGATCTGTGGACAGGATTGTGAACAATCGGTACGTTACTCGTGGCGCTGAACACACTGTCAAAGGCGGGGACACCGACGTGCATCGCATCATCGACTGCCACGGGCACTACACCACGACACCGCCTGGTGTCGGCGCCTGGCGCGACGCTCAGACCGTGGCGGTCGCTGCTGACCCCGACGTCGTCGGCCAGAGGGGTTCGATGGCCGTCAGCGATGACGAGATCCGCGAGAGCCTCGAGTCGGCACAACTGAAGCTTCAGCGAGAACGAGGTTCGGACCTCACGATCTTCTCGCCCCGGGCGTCGTGGATGGGGCACCACATCGGGAACGAGCACACGTCGCGGTTCTGGACCGAACACCAGAACGAGCTCATCCGGCGTGTCTGTGACCTCTACCCCGACAATTTCGCGCCCGTCTGTCAGCTGCCGCAGTCGCCAGGCATCTCGATCGAGGGCTCGGTTCGGGAGCTGCGGCGGTGCGTGGCAGAGATGGGCTTCATCGGGTGCAACGTCAATCCGGACCCGACCGGCGGCTTCTGGACGGGTCCGCCATTGTTCGACCGCTCCTGGTGGCCGCTGTGGGAAGCCATGTGCGAGCTCGACGTGCCGGCGATGATCCATGTGTCCGCAGCGTGCAACCCGAACTTTCACTCGACCGGCTCTCACTATCTCGGTGCAGATACCACCGCATTCATGCAGGCGCTGACGTCCGGGTTCATGGCTGACTTTTCGGGACTCCGATGGATCATCCCTCACGGGGGCGGGGCCGTTCCGTATCACTGGGGCCGCTTCAGGGGCATGGCTGCCGACAACGGGTGGGACTTCGACGGCCTCTTGGATCACATCTACTTCGACACCTGCGTGTATCACCAGCCGGGCATCGATCTGCTGCTCGACGTCGTGCCTCCCAAAAACGTGCTCTTCGCGTCCGAGATGGTCGGCGCGGTGCGCGGGATCAATCCCGACACCGGACGCCACTACGACGACACGAAGGTGTATATCGACAAAGCGCCGCTCGATGCCGAAGCGCGGCGGCTCGTGCTTGAGGGCAACGCTCGGAGAGTATTCCCGCGATTGGAGATGCCATGAGCAGTCGCGTGCCACGGCACGGCCAGCACGTCGTCGTCACTGAGATCGACCGCGCTGATCCTGAGAGTGTTCTGGCGCTCGGTCAGGTTGGGACAGCGACGATTCACGAAGCCATCGGCCGCCGGGGCTTCCTCGGGCCCGAGCTCCGCCCGATTCAGACGGGGGTTCGGGTCGCTGGCACAGCTGTCACCGTGTTGAGCCATCCGGGCGACAATCTGATGATTCACGCCGCAGTCGAGTTCTGCGGTCCGGGAGACATCCTTGTTGTGACGACGACTGCCCCGTCGACGCACGGCATGTTCGGCGATCTTCTCGCCAGCTCGCTCACGGCGCGGCAGGTGCGGGGTCTCGTGATTGACGCGGGCGTTCGCGACAGCGCCGACCTGCGGGAGATGGGCTTTCCGGCTTGGGCGCGGCACATCTCGTGCCAGGGAACCGTCAAGTCGACTCCTGGCTCAGTGAACGTGCCAATCGCAATCGAAGGCGTTTCCATCGCGCCTGGAGATGTTGTGTGTGCAGACGATGATGGTGTCGTCGTAGTGAGCCGGGACGAAGCCGGCTGGGCGCTCGAGCGATCCCGGGCGCGACTGGACACTGAAGAGGGCACGCGTGCCAGGCTCGCCGCAGGCGAGCTGGGCCTTGACTTCTACGGGCTGCGCGACAAGCTGCGCGACCTCGGCGTGACCTATATCGACCGGCTCGAAGACTGACGCCCGACGACGCGGGCCGACGGCGCCGTTACGTTGCGTCGCGGACGTCTCCCCACCGGCCGAGCACGTGGATGACGGACTGCAAGTGGTCTCGCATTGCCGTGGCTGCGCCCGACTCGTCGCCTCCGACGACCGCGTCGACGATGGCAGCGTGCTGACCGAGTGACTCGCCGGGGCGACCCGGCATCACAGCCAGCCGGTACTGATGGTGAGCAGCGCGGTTGCGGAGATTGGCGACGAGGTGTGCCGCGACCGTGTGACCGCTCATTTCGCACAATCGGCGGTGCAGCAGTGCATTGAGCCCGGAGTAGTCGCGGCCACGGTCCTCACGCACCGCCGCCCGCATGTCATCGATGATGCCTCGCAGTTCTGCGTGGTGTTGGCTCGTCGCGTTTCGGGCTGCCTGGGCTGCGATGAGGCTCTCGAGGGCAGCGCGGGCTTCGGTGATCTGGATTGCCTCGGTGATCGAGATCCGGCGAACAGTGGAGCCCCGATTCGCTTCGCGTTCGACCAATCCCTCGGAGGTGAGCTCGACAAGGGCTGACCGCACCGCGGCGCGCCCGCACTCATAGTGCTCGGCCAGCGGGATTTCGAGCAGCCGGTCACCGGGCTCGTACCGTCCGGTGAGGATGTCGCGGCGAAGGTCGTCGGTGACGGAATCAGTCGAAGCCATAGAGCACCTGCGGGTTGTCGACCAGGATCCGGTTTCTGGTGGCCTCATCGGGCGCAAACGCGGTGAGGAGGTCTAGCAGTTCGCCCTCGTCAGGCATCACCGCGAGGTTCGGGTGAGGCCAATCCGTTCCCCAAAGAACCCGCTGCGGAGCGCAGTCGACAAGAGCGCGGCCAAATGGGACCACGTCGTCGTAGGGGGCAGTGCGACCGTCAGTGAGACGCTCAGCGCCCGAGATCTTCACCCAGCACCTGTCGTCGGTAGCGAGCCGCTCCAGCAGCCGCTCGAACGGTTCTTGTTCCAGCCCATCAGATGCCGGGACCCTGGCCATGTGATCGATGATGTACGACGTCGGTATCGCGTCGAGCACGCCGGAGTACTTCGTGAAGTCCTTCGCGTCCAGATGCAGGACGATGTGCCAACCCAGCGCAGCGACGCGGTGGGTGAGCTCCCAGAACTCGTCGAGGTCGGGAGCGCCGCCGAGGTGCGCAACGAAGTTGAAGCGGATGCCGCGAACCTGACTGTCGTGCAAGTGCGCAAGGTCGGCGTCGGTGAACGAGCCGTCAATCATGGCTACGCCGGCGTAGCGACCCCCACCGCGCTGTATTGCGTCGACCATTGCCGAGTTGTCGACACCATGACAGCTGGCCTGGACGAACACTGCACGTTCGAGACCGAGGCGGTTCTGCAGTAGCTCGAAGCGGTCGATCCCCGAATCGGGCGGTGTGTACGTCCGGGTCGGAGAGAACGGAAACCGATCTGCGGGACCGAAGATGTGGCAATGGGCGTCGCACGCTAAGGCGGGCGGGTTCACGATCGTCGGTGCGGTGGCCTGCGGTATCGGCCCGGGCACGGTTCGATCCAGTGGGAATTCGTGCGAAGGATTCCGATGCGCCACGGTCTGACCGATCGCCTAGTCCGAGCGCGGGAAGACGATCCCGTCCATGAGCTTGCGCGCCGTGCGGACGATTCCGGCCCGTTCGACGTGGATGCGGCCGTCGGAGAGCGTCTGGAGACCGATGACGGCGTCAAAAAAGCCAGTCGGGTGTTCGAGCCGCACGATGTCCGCGCCGTTTCCTTCGAAGCAGGCGCTTGCGGGTGAGCCATCGAGCAAGGCCGCTGTGGCCACCGACACTGCACCGAGGACACCGATCGCGTCGTGACAGCGATGGGGGATGAACGTCCGAGTGCACATATGCCCGCCGTCGCGAGGCGGAGCAACCAGGGTCAGCTTGGGAACGGTCGTCTGGCTGACATCACCGAGACCCATGAGTCTCCCGGCCTCGCCTCGGATGGCCTCCAGCTTGTTGCGGAGGGCACGGTTTTCCTCGAGCACCTTGGGCGTCTCATAGCCCGAGACGCCGAGTGTGTCGGCAACAAGCACGACCACTGGCATCCCGTTGTCGACCAGCGTGCAACTCGTGCCCTCGATGATGTCCGCCACCTCGCCGGTGGGTAGCAGAGCACCCGTGCTGCCGCCCGCAAGATCTTCAAATTCGAGATGAATCGCCGCTGAGGTTCCCGGGACACCCGATATTGCGGCTGCCCCCTCGTACATCGGCGCCCCGTTTCTCACCGTGATCCGGGCAGTTGCGATCGACTCCGTGTTGAGCATTCGGATACGTGTCGAAAACTCACCGTCTTCAGGTTGGGGAAGCAGTCCCCGTTCGAGCGCGAAAGGGCCCACCCCAGCGAGCAGGTTGCCGCAGTTCTGACGGTCCGATACGACGTCGTCGTCAACGCCGACCTGCAAGAAGAGATAGTCGACATCAGCATCTGGATCGCTGGCCGGCGCAACCACCGCAACCTTGGACGTCAGGGGGTGGGCACCGCCGATGCCGTCGATCTGCCGAGCGTCCGGAGAGCCCATGATGCGCCGCAAGAGCACGTCGCGCTCAATCGGGTCGTCTGGAAGGTCGTCCCGAAGAAAATACGCGCCCTTTGACGACCCGCCTCGGAGAATCATGCACGGGACGCCGATGCTCACAGACGGCAGTTTGCCAAATGTTGACAGGATTGTCGACATCTGTATTCGGCCAGGACCGTCGTCGGTGGCCGCAGTTGCGCAGCGTCAGCTCGCGGATGGAAAGCGGATCGGGAGGTAGCGCGGGCCGCGGACCTGACCGCCTGCCCACGTCACCTCGTCGGGCTCGGTCACCTCGAAGTCCGGGATGCGCTCGAACCAGGTGCGCAGCGCAATGTCCATCTCAAGGCGGGCCAGGTTCGAGCCCGCACAGCGATGGATGCCTGCGCCGAACGCGATGTGGCGGTTGTGCGGACGGTCCAGGATGACCTCGTCTGGACGTTCGAACATCTCGGGATCGCGGTTGGCGCCGGGAAAGTTCAACAGCACCTTGCTGCCCATTGGGATCGTGACGTCGCCGATCTCCACGTCCACCTCAGCACGCCGGCCCATGGTCACCGGGGAATAGAAGCGCAGCAGTTCCTCGATCGCCGAGGGCCAAAGTTCGGATTCAGCCGCCATGCGCTCACGATCGGCGGGATGGGTGCCGAAGTGCCACAGCGAGGCGCCGATCGAGCTCCACGTGGTGTCGATGCCGGCAATCAGCTGGAGGTTGAGCATGCCGACCACGACCATTGGATTGACCGGGTTGTTGTCGGCATCGGTGCCTCCCAGCAGGTCGCTCACGAATCCGCCGTCTGGGTTCTCCAGCTTGTCCGTTACGACCTCTTTGAAGAAATCTCGGATGACGTCCCGGTATTCCGCCCGCAATTCCGGCTTGGTGAGACCCAGCTCGAGCACACAGCGCACCCAGTAGGTGAACTCCTCCACCCGGCTCTCGTCGATTCCCAGCAAGTGAGCGATGACCCGAGGCGGGATCTGCTGCGCGTATTCGCCCGCACCGTCGACCGTGCCACGCTCGATGAACTCATCAATCAGGCGGTCAGCCAGCTCCTGGGTGTACTGGCGGTGCGCTTCGACCGCCTTGGGGGAGAAGTGCGGCAGCAGCAGCCGGCGAGTCCAGCCATGCATCGGCGGATCGACCGAGATCGGAGCGCTGACGGTGCCGTACGGCAGGGAGTCGGTGGCGTCGGAAGGCACCCCAGCTATCGGCACCACCAGCACGTCCCGGCTCGACAACTCGGGGACCATCTTGGCGAGGGCTTGGACATCGTCGTACTTGGTGGGCAGGTAGGAGCCGCCCCACCGTTCGCTGTGGGCGATGGGGCATTGGCTACGCAGCTCCTCCCACACGGGCGCCGGATCGGTCACGTATCCCTGGTCGAAGATGTCGTAGTCGGTGTCCCAATCGTCAACAGGTGCCGTGTCGGTCATCGAGCGTTCCTTTGGGGTTTGGGCGAGTCAGTTCGTGAAGAGATCGCCAGAGCGCGTGCGTCGGGCTGAAGGGTCAGCGTAGGACGTGCGTTCACGCCCCTGAGAATTCGGCGGTCCCGCCTAGTTCGCCAGCCCGGACCCGTCGATCACGCCTGGCACACCGAGCATCTTGGTCGGGAAGCGATTGCACTGCACCGGCAGTTCGTCGGGCCCGTCGACGGCGACCTTGTACAGCCAGTCCGGCCGGCACAGCGACACGGGGCCAGCCGGAGGTGTCGTTCTGCTCATGTGCCTTCACTTGCGCGATGATTCGACTGTGTTTGACAGTATGTGTCGCGAGCCTCGGAGGGGGAGTGACGTGCGTGTCGATGCGGTGAAGCCGAACGAGTACAACCGCATACGAGCAGAGCCGCTCACCGGTTCGATCGGCGCCGAGATCGCCAACGTCGACTTGCGGGAGCTCGACGACGAGCTGATAGCCGAGTTGCAAGACGCCTGGTTGGCCCACAAAGTGCTGTTCTTTCGTGATCAGCAACTCAGCCAGGCCCAGCACGTGGCCTACGGGCGGGCCCTTGGCGAACTGGAGATTCACCCCTTCGCACCAAACGTGGACGAGCATCCCGAGATCCTCGTGCTCGAGTCGACTGCCGAGAGTTTCTATGCAGCCGAGACTTGGCACTCCGATGTGACGTTCCGGGAGAGTCCCCCGCTGGGCTCCGTCCTGATGGGTCGCATCGTGCCTCCGTACGGCGGCGACACCTGCTTTGCGAATATGGAGCTGGCCTACGGGCGGCTGCCAGACGACGTCAAGGAACAGATTGACGGCCGATTTGCGATCCACTCTTACGTCAAGGCGTTCGGGCGTCACATGAGCGAGCGCAAGCGCGCCGAGGCCGCCGAGCAGTACCCGGACCAGAAGCACCCGGTCGTGCGCACGCATCCCGTCACGGGTTGCCAGAGCCTGTACGTCAACCGGATCTTCACGCTCACGATCGACGGGATGACCCCCGACGAGAGCCGCTCGCTGCGGCAGCGTCTCTACGACGAGGCGAGCAGGCCCGAGTACCAGTGTCGGTTCCGGTGGCGACCGGAGTCGATCGCACAGTGGGACAACCGCTGCACCCAGCACTACGCCGTCCCCGACCACGGCGGCCTGCATCGCCGAATGGAGCGCGTGACGCTCATCGGCGACCGGCCTTTCTGATCAACCATGCGGGCCGTGGGCCTCTGCAAGAGGCCTGTGCGAGGATGATTGCGCCGCGCCGGGGCATCAAAGTGCGCACGCGGGGGGAGTTGACTCATGCGGTTCGGGTTCTTGAGCGAGGGAACGACACCGCGAGGGATGACGCATCATCACCGGCTGCACGAGGTCATCCGCGAGGCGGAGCTCTGCGAGGAGATGGGGTGGGACTTCTGGGGAACCTCTGAGCAGCACTTTGCTCCCGGGGCCACCATTGCCGCACCGGAAACGCTGTACGGCGCGGTCGCGATGCGAACGAGCCGCATCAAGCTCAGGTTCATGTCGATTCTGATGCTGAAGTTCAACCACCCGATCAAGGTGGCGAATCACTTGGCGACAGTCGACATCCTGTCGCACGGTCGTGTCGAGCTGTGCACGGCTCGATCGAACAACGTGAAGACGCTCGATCCGTTCGAGGTCGACCCTTCCGACACCCGGGCTCAGTGGCGTGAAGGCCTCGAAGTGACAGTGAAGGCGCTCACGGAGTTCCCTATGGAGCACCACGGCGAGTTCTACAAGATCCCGCCCATCGAGGTGACCCCGCGGCTCTACCGGGACGAGCTCTTTCCGATCTCGGTGGTCACCATCAGTCCCGAGACACACACGATTGCGGGAAACATGGGCCTCGGGGCCATTACCAACGACTCGTACTTGGGCTGGGACCACCTCGGAGAGCTCATTGGGCTGTACCGCGAAGCTTGCAAGACGCCTGAGCCGATTGCGAAGTACCCTGTCAACTCATCGCTGTGCTTCTGCCCGCTCACGAGTCATTGCGCTGCAACTCGTGAAGCGGCCGTCGAGGAATCCCGCCATGACGTGGTCAGGTTCTTCCGCAGCACATATGACATGTACGACCAACTGGATCAGCGGTCGGGCTTTGAGGGCATCAACGAGATCCGCAAGATGAAGGAACACGAGAACGATCCGCTCGCCCTTGGGGAGTTCACCCCGACGATCATGATCGGTACGCCCGACGACCTAGTCGAGCGCATCAAGCGTCTCGAGGCGATGGGAGTCGACGAGATCGTCTTGCGCATCGACGATCTCGGCGTCTCAGCGCACCTGAAGGCGATCGAGCTCATCGGCAAGTACGTGATACCGGAGTTCCGCGGACCCAACGCCATCAGGCGGCAATCGATGTGGGGCGACTACGGGGTGGAGAAGCCCCGGTTCCTCATCTGAGAGCCGTGGGAACATGGCGAGACCAAGAACCTCATCCGATCACAAAGGGGAATGACCAATGGCTGGCAAGGTCATACGTTCAGAAGCACTCATCGAGGCCCATCCGGTTCCCGAGCTCATCCGATCGGGGGCTTTCTCCGTCGCGGTGCGAGCCGGACCGTCCATCTACATCTCGGGTTCCATCGCGAACGACTTGAGCAAAGGAATGGGCGGGCAGACCGAGGAGATCTTCGACTACATGAGCCTCGCGCTGAGCGAGGAAGGCTTCTCGATGGCCGATGTCGTCAAGCTGCAGGCCTTCATCACCGACATCGAGCAGTACGGCGAGTACAGCGCAGCTCGGAAGAAGTACTTCCCGACGGACCCGCCCGCAAGCACGACCGTGATCGCCGGGATCATCATTCCCGGAGCGCTCATCGAGATCGAAGTGGTCGCCTACCGGGAATAGGCGCTGTCGAGCGCTGTACTGCAGATGATGGGCACGTGCGACAGATGCCCAAGCGCGTGCGACAATCGACACCTGATGAGAGCCGAGCCGACAGGGTGCGCGGGCTTCTCAAGCGACACGACGCCTCATCGCTTGCGGTCGAACCTGACCGCATCCCGGAAGGCCGCAACATTGTCGAGACGGACGCCTGCGGCTGGCACGCCGGGATCCGCAACTTGCACGTGACGGGTCCGCTTCCCGCAGTCGTGACGGCCCTGAGCCGAAGCAACCGGGTGAATCTCTACAGCGATCAGCTGTTCCTCAAGGAGCCAGGATCTGCCATCCGTACGCCTTGGCACCAGGACAGCCGTACTGGGTGCTGCAAGGAACCAAGGTCGCTGTCTGCTGGGTTCCTGTCGATGAGGTCACCTTCGAGAGTGGGACAATGGGCTACGTCGCCGGCAGTCACCGCTGGGGCAAGGTCTTCAAGCCCAACGACTTCGTGACGCTCAAGGGCGTGATGCGGATCCCCGGTCTCAATTTCGACGGACTCGTCGATATGCCGCGGATCGACGAGCGACCCGACGACTACGACATTCGCCGCTACGAAGCCGGGCCCGGTGACGTCATCGTCCACAACTGGATGACCCTGCATGGCTCGACGGGCACCCTCAGCGCAGATCGACTGCGTCGGGCGGCTTCGGTTCGCTTCGCCGGTGAAGACGTCACGTTCTTCAAGCGGCCGTCGTCACCGGAGCCGTTCGGCAACACGGTCGGGCTGGAAGACGGTGACGATCTCGACGGCGCTGAACGGTTCCCCCGCGTCTGGCCCCGCGAGGGCTGAATCTGCTCGCCTAGCTCTGGGCGCGTCGCAAGATGTGCTCGACGATCTGGGGGCCGTGGGTGAACTGCAGGAAGTGACCGGCGTCGGGCAGCATGTCGATCGGTGCGTTCATCTGCCGGGCCCATGTGCGACCCCACTCCTCGGTGAAGCCGTCATCCTCGACGCCCCAGACGAAGTGGGCGGCCTTGTTCCAGTCGAGCAGCACCCGGTAGTGCAGGGCCTGCCCGGCGCCGTTACCGCTGTCGTAGTCGCCGACGGGGATGGACAGCGGGAACCAGCGGGCGCCGTTGAATCCCTCGTCAGGAAGGCCGCGGAAGGGCGCGGAGAATCCTGCGTACCGCAGAGCAGCGTCGCCTTCGAGGTCCGGTTCGACGCCGGCCTTAATCGCGGGAACCACGTCGCGTGAGCGGACCATGCGGCCTGCCAGCAGGGGCACGAGCCCGATGCTCGGGCGCGGGTGCGCATAACGGCCACCGGGTTGCCAGGCGTCGATCCACCTCAGAAAGCTCTCGTCGTATTCGAACTCTGGGTGATGGAGCCAAGTGTTCAAGATGACGAGCCGACTGAACCGCTCGGGCATCATCGCCGCCTGGGCGAGGCCGATCGGGCCGCCCCAGTCCTGGCAGAGCACGGTGATGTCTGAGAGATCGAGGCCGCAGATGAGCGAAGTCAGGACCTCGGTGTGGCGGGCGATCGAGTACCAGTTCGGATCGGTCGGCTTGTCGCTGCGGCCAAAGCCGAGGTGATCGGGAGCGATGCAGCGATACCCGGCGTCGACGAGGCCCGGGATCATCGTCCGGTAGAGGTACGCCCACGTCGGCATGCCGTGCAACAGCAGCATCACGGGTGCGTCGCTGGGTCCCTCATCGATGTAGTGGACGCGCAGGTCTTTCCACTGGTGGTACCGGGGCTCGTAGTCCCAGTCGCTGAGTGCGTCGAAGTGAGCGTCGTCGGTGCGAACGAAATCAGTCATGGTCATCCCCAGCGGTCTGTCGGAACCGGCGAATGATGCCAGCTTCGGCTGCGGGTCAGCGCAGGTCCAGCGCCATTCGCTGTTCCATCGGGACGCCGTGGCTGTGGGGAATGGGAGCGATGGTCTGTGCCAGTGCCTCGAACCCGAATGCCTCGTAGAACTTGACTGCGGGGTTGTCGCACAGCACGTCGAGGTGGACAACCCGGTACCCCTCGTCGGTGGCACGTTCGATGGCGTCCTTCATCAGTGCGGCGCCGATGCCCTGGCCGTGGCGGTCGGGCCGGACCGCCAGGGCATGGATGTAGTAAGCGCTCGAGGGGATGACGACGTTGAGGTAGCCGGCGAGGTAGGAGCGTCGGCCGATCTCGGCAAGCTCGTCGTGCGTGACCACGCCGTCGTCGAGAATCGGCTGCCACAGCGGCCGCAGGGTCTTCTTGCGACGGTCGAATTCCGGGCCTGAGAACCCGATCTCGATGCCGAGCAGATCGTCGCCCTCGACTGCGAGCATGGATTCGTCGTAGCCATAGAGCGTGCCCTCGGCGAGCCACGAGTCGCCCACCAAACGGTCGAACGTCGCGCGTGAGCCGAATTGGTAGTCGTAGGTCGCCGGTCCGGTGGCATAAGCCAGCTCCACGACTTCGTCGGTGAACTGCGCAGCCCGGTCGTGGTCGGCGGTGACAATGTCCATCAGTCCCCCTGGATCGTCGATTCCCCTCGTTCAGCGACGCTACTCCGATGCGGAATCACGCTCAGCTGCGACTGCTCGGGTGACGATGGCAGCTGTCGATCAACCGAGTGCAACGCAGAGAGCAAGGGAGGCATATGGAGCAAGGAACACCAACGGCACCGCTCGCTCGATTCGACCTTGTTCGGAATACCCAGGGTTCCAGTGCATGAGTCTGACCGAGAGTGCGAGGGGCGTGTCACAGGGGGGCCTTAGCGTCGCGTCGTATGGGACTACACAGTTGTAGTTTGGCCATAGAAGTCGGGGCTCGGCGATGAGGGGTACCCAGTTGACGTTGACGAGCGAGGCATTACCGCCTCCGGCGTGGTCGCCGAACTCAGGGGGCGAGCACGGCGAAGTGTTCACTCGCCGGTGGGTGGTGGACCTCATCTTGGATTTGGTCGGCTACCGGCCCGAGGCTGACCTCGGTGCCTCCACCATCGTGGAACCGGCGTGCGGCTGCGGGGCCTTCCTGCTTCCCATCATCGAGCGGCTGTGCGAATCCTGCGCGATGCATGGGCGAGCGCTTGCTGATCTCGACGACGCAATTCGGGGTTTCGACCTATTGGCGCACAACGCCGAGCACACGCGCAAGGCTGTCGTCGCCAAGCTCTTGGAATTCGGTGAGTCGCTCAGCACTGCCGAACACCTGGCCCAACTCTGGGTCACGCGGGGCGACTTCCTGCTCACCGACCATGGGAATGATGTCGCTGACTTCGTAGTCGGCAATCCGCCCTATGTCCGGCTGGAACAGATACCGGACGACGTCAGCGACGCTTACCGGTCCGAGTGCTCGACAATGCGGGGCCGAGCAGACCTGTTCGTCGGATTCTTCGAGAAGGGCTTGGCGCTACTGGCGCCAGGCGGGCGGCTCGGGTTCATCTGTGCCGATCGTTGGATGCGCAACCAATACGGCGCCCGATTGCGCCAGCTCGTCGGCGACCGGTACGCACTTGAGACGCTCATCGAGATGCACGACGCCGACGCATTCGAAGCCTCCGTGTCTGCCTACCCAGCCATCACCGTGCTGCGCAATACGTCGCAAGGACGGGTAAAGCTCGTCGAGGCCAGTTCGTCATTTGACGAAGCGGCGAGTCGCCGTCTCGGACCCTGGCTTCGCTCCGAAGCGGACCAGGAGCCGGCCGACGCTTCTTTCGAAGTCGCGGAGCTGAAGGGATGGCTCACTGGCGGCGACCATTGGCCGACAGGTTCGCCGTACGTCCTCGAACTGTTGGCGGACCTCGAATCCCGATTTCCTCCGCTCGAAGATCCGCGGACCGGGACGCGAGTCGGAATCGGCGTCGCGACCGGCTGTGATGAGGTCTACATCTCTGACGCCACGCAGGGCATCGAGGACGATCGGCTGTTGCCTCTCGTGACTGCCGGCGACATCGTCAGCGGGCAACCGAATTGGGGCGGCCGCTACTTGATCAATCCATGGGAAGACGGGCGGCTCGTGGACCTCGTCGAGTTTCCCGGTCTTGCTGATTACTTCCGAGTTCACGAGTCACGGATACGCCGTCGGCACGTTGCGAGGCGACGGCCGAGCACCTGGTACAGAACAATCGACCGTGTGACCCCTGGTCTGCGGGAACGACCCAAGCTGCTGATCCCGGACATCAAGTCATCTGCTCATCCGGTGCTCGACGAGGGGCACTACTACCCCCACCACAACCTCTACTTCGTCGTCTCTGATGTCTGGGATCTCGAAGTGCTTGGCGGCCTCCTGCTGTCTGATGTTGCGAACCTCTTCGTCGGGGCCTACTGCGTCAAGATGCGAGGTGGGACGTATCGCTTCCAGGCGCAGTACCTGCGCAAGATCCGTGTGCCGCATCCGACTGATGTCTCAACCGGGGCCTCGGACGAGTTGCGTGCAGCGTTTCGCCATCGAGACGCCGTGACAGCCACCAAGGCGGCGGCGAGCATCTATGGGCTCGACGAAGGTGCGCTCGCCGAACTTGCTGCTCGAAGGTCTTCAGCACGGGTGTAGGACAGAGGATTCAATGAGCGCGACGTCGACACCCAGGTGGATGACGAGTCCTCGTTGTGCAGCCCGTTCGTCCCTGTCTTCCAGGAGGCAGTTCAGCGAAGGTACGGAAGCTGGGAACAGATTGAGGACGCCTTCCTGAGAGCAATGGAGGCATTCGACACTTCCGTTGCCGCCACTGCCGGAGCTGACATGAACGACGAGGCGAAATCCGAGCTCACTGCCGATCTGCAAAATGGCAAGGGAGACTTCTTCAACGACTTGCTCGCCGTCTTGCTCCAGAGCTGTGCCGGGATCGAAGCCTTGGCGACGAGGTCTCGGGTTCCCGGGCTGATAGTTCCTGTCCACAACCTTGATGGCGCCTACCCGGATGAGGGCCCAATCCGGTTCCTCCTCGAGGCGAAGATGTTCGGGACGCCGAAGCATTCCAACACCCGAGGCAAAATCCGATTGGGCGGCCTGGCTCGGCAGACATAGACAAGCGCGTCAAGGAGCTGGCATTCAAGAGCATTGATCTCAAGGGCGAGTACAGCCGAAGGCGTACGGCTGAGGGGGAGGGCCAGCGCACTGGAGGAGCCGGCGGCGGCGACATCACAACATGGCTCCGGGGCATCGAGCCGAGGATCTACTTCTTCATCGGTGTACGCGTCGTTAGCCAATCGGACTTTGACCGGGCGCTTAGGTGGGCCTCGACTGCCGAACAGGTGGTGGACGCTGTCGGCATGTTTTGCTTTGAACCAGTTGCAAAGGACCAGTTCACGGCCTATCGCAAGAGAATGGACGTGCCGCCGAGCCTTCAGATTTCGCGTGTCCTGTACAAAGCGTGTACCGATCTGCAAGCACTCGTCGACAAATAGTCATTCGCTGCCCTCAAGAGGGGTGGTCGAACAGCCTTCCAACGGACAAGCGGCAGCGGACGACGAGTAGCGTCGTCATCGATCGCTCGACGTGCGGGCCGATGTTTCCGATTGGTGTTGCCATGAGTATGACCGCCACTCGTTCGCTCCGCAGGACCCCGGCCACAGCCGGACATGAACCCATCCTCAAGGCGCTGCGTGACGACGGCGGCGTGATTGTCGAGGGGATGTTCGGGGCCGAGTCCATCGCCCAGATGCGGGCCGCGGCCGATGAGTTCGCACGGGGTGTCGAGCCAGGAGGTGCGACACAGGGACTCGGCGAAGACGGCAAGCGGTTCGTTGGGGCGAACACGATCCGCTTCTCGAGCCTGGCCCGGCTCTCGCCGGCGTTCTTCGACATCCTCGACAACGAGCTGTATGGAGCGATCGCCGATGCGATGCTGCTGCCGGTATGCGGCTCGTACTGGCTGAACACCGCCCAGGTGATGTACATCGGGCCCGGGGAGCCGGAGCAGATGCTGCACCGCGACGCCAACAACTGGTGGGCGTTCGTCAAGGCGACATGGCCGAATTCGCCGGAGGTCACCGTCAGCGCCATGATCGGTCTCGATGAGGTCACCGAGGAACTCGGCGCAACCCGGGTGGTGCCGGGCAGCCATCGTCAGTCCGAACTCGCTCGCTATGAAGAGCGAGAGTCAGTGCCGGCTGAGCTTGGACCGGGCGACGCTCTCGTCTACTCGGGATATGTGCTGCATGGGGGCGGCGCGAATCTCACTGCGGATCAGTGGCGCCGGGCGATGCATGTGAGCTTTGTGGCCGGCTGGCTGACCCCTGAGGAAGCCAGTCCGTTGGACTTCGGCCTCGGTGAGCTGTCTGGGTGCAGTGAGCGCGTCCAGCGGCTGCTCGGCCACCGCTCCTACGACCCTCGCCCGTACGACGGGGGTGGCCTGTGGCTGCGCCACGTCCGCGAGATGCAGGACGTGGTGACCCAGGACGGCAACCCAGCCTGAGCCGGCCGTCCTCCGACGACAGTCGGGCTGCGAACTCGTTGGACTACCCGTCGTGCTCGCTGTCTCCCTCGGTGCCGTGCTCGTCGCTGCCTGACTCGGGATGGGCGCTCCAGGTGCCGAATTGCTCACCATCCGCGGGGAGGGTGATCTCAGCTGACTTGCCGGGTTGCAGGTCACCAGGGGTAGTGGGTCCGAGTTCGACTCCGTTGGACAGATGAACTTCGACACGGACTTGGTCGAGCACGGCGTTGGATGTGTTGGTGACGGTCCCGACGAAGGCATCTTGGTCGGCGTCATAACGAAGGACGAGACGGGCGCCCTTACGGCTTTCGTCGTACGACTCGTTCTTGGTGTATTGCGTGCCGGATTCCTCGTCGCCCTCAGCACCCTCGGCACCGCCGGAGTGTTCGCCGGAGGACTCTTCGCCCCCATGCTCACTGGCGGATTCACCGTCACCGTGTTCACCGGCGGATTCCTCCCCGCCGTGTTCGTCGGAGGATTCGCCGCCGCCGTGTTCGCCTTCGGATTCGTTGTCGCCTCCGCAGGCGGCAAGCAGCAGGCCCAAGCACAGGGCCAGTGCGGCGAAGAGAGAGCATTTGCGTTTCGTCATGAGTGATTGGCTCCTTAGTTTCGATCGCGGAAGCGACCTCGTCGAGACGCATGGTCGCTCCCGAACACTGAGAGACCGGTAAGAACGAGCGCCTGTCTTCTCAGTCTTCTCTCAGCTTCCTCTAGGCATACCTCGGCCAAGATGGGTACGTGCGCGTGCTGCTGGTTGAGGACGAAGTCAACTTGGCGGAAGTGATTCGCGACGGTCTGGCAGAGCACGGAATGAACGCAGACGTCGAGCACGATGGCGCTGCGGGCCTGTGGCGGGCTCGCGAGGGCAGCTACGACGTGATTGTGCTGGACATCATGCTGCCGAGCCTCAACGGCTATCTGATCTGTCGGACACTGCGGGAAGAAGGCGACTGGACACCGATCCTGATGCTGACCGCGAAAGACGGCGAGTGGGACGAAGCCGAGGCGCTCGACACCGGTGCAGACGACTTCCTGGCGAAGCCGTTCTCGTTCGTGGTGCTGCTGGCCCGTTTGCGTGCTCTCGCCCGCCGGCCGCCGACTCCCCGGCCAGCGGTGCTGGAGGTGGGGGACCTGGTGTTCGATCCGGCGACTGTCTCAGTTCGGCGTCAGGGGCATGAGATCACCCTGAGCCGGACCGAGCTGGGAGTGCTGGAAGTGTTGATGCGCGCTGGCGGGGCACCCGTATCGAAACGGGAAATCTTCGCCAGGGTGTGGGGATTCGACACTGACGTGGACCCCAAGATCGTTGAGGTGTACATCGGGTACCTGCGTCGCAAACTCGATGAGCCCTTCGGAGTCAGGACGATCACCAACCAGCGCGGCGTCGGCTATCGCATTGTCGAGCCGGCGACATGAGGCTCCCGAGGCTCGGTTCTGTCCAGTTTCGGACCACGCTGGCGGCAACGGTGGTGGCCGCGCTCGTGCTGGTGACGGCCTCGATAGTGATCGTGCAACTCGTGGAGCGCAACCTTGCCAACAATGCGCGGACTGCACTCGGCGATGCTCTGGAGTCGGCTTCGCATGCGGCCAGTGGCGAAGGGTCCAGCGAGAGCGACGACGCAGAGGGTGCCGAAGGCGGTGCAGCCCACGAGGACGGCGCTCGCATCGCCGAGCGGGACGCCGATGGCTCTGCTGGCGACCCAGAACAAGCCTCAAGCAGCGATCTGCGAAACGAGCAACTCGCTGAGGCATCGATCCAAGAGGTTCGCGACGGTGTCGACGCCGTAGCAGATGCGCTGAAGATCATCGTGCCGGTTGTCGTGCTGCTCCTCGGCGCCGCGATCTGGATCGCTGTCGGGCGGACGTTGCGACCCGTGCGCGACATCTCCCGTCGTGTCGCAGCGATCAGCGGGTCGACGCTTGATGAACGAGTACCGGAACCCAGCGGCGACGACGAGATAGCAGAGCTGGCTGGATTGATGAACGAGATGCTGGACCGGCTCGAGTCCGCCTCGGAACGCCAGCGAGCGTTCGTGGCAGACGCCAGTCACGAACTCAAGTCACCACTGGCGACCATCGTCGCCGTATCGGAGATTGCCCAGATCAGCAGCGATCCCCAGCGACTGGCCGAGTTGGCCCCGAAGATCGAGACCGAGGCCCGCCGAATGCAGGGTCTGGCAGCAGACTTGCTGGACTTGGCTCGACTCGATGCACAGCGCGATGACCGGGATTTCTCAACCGTCGATCTGTCGGCGGTGTGCAGGGAGGTCGCTAGCCGGCTGGACGATGCCGATATCGACATCGTTGTCTCATCCAACGGGTCCGTTCTGGCATATGGCACCGGCACGCAGATCGAACGTGCGGTGTTCAACGTCGTGGAGAATGCCGTTTGCCACGCCGCGAGCCGGGTGCAGATCACCACGATGAGCTCTGCGGACACTGTGCGGGCAACCGTCGAGGATGACGGGGCAGGCATCGCTCCAGCCGACCGGGAGCGGGTGTTTGACCGCTTCGTCCGACTTGACGGTTCCCGACAGCGCGCCTCCGGCGGCGCCGGTATCGGTCTGTCGTTGGTCAAGGCAATCGTTGACCGGCATTCCGGAACGGTCGAGATCGGCAAGTCGGCTGCCCTCGGCGGTGCTGAGGTGCTCTTGGAGTTGCCTCGTGCCGCACTGGCAACGCTCGATGAACCAGAGCCAGCAAGCCCAACCGAGCCTTGACGACGACTGTGCCTGAGCAATCCCGAAGCGTGCAGCTAACGTGCGCCGTCGTCGCTGTGGCGCGGCATCCACGACGTGACGAGGCACAGGCTCGTCTGGCAGGCAGGAGCACCCGATGGACTTTCTGAAGATGAACGAGGGCGTGATCAAGGAGTTCCGTGAGAACGACGGCAACTGCAGCGGTTGGCTCAAGGGTGCTCCGATGATCCTGGTCACGATGACGGGCGCGAAGACCGGCCGTGAGCTGTGCTCGCCGCTCGTGTTCTCGACCGACGGCGACGACATCGTGGTCATCGCGTCCAAGGGCGGCGCCCCTGAGAATCCGCTGTGGTTCTACAACCTCGTCGCCAATCCGACGGTCACGGTCGAGGTCGGCACCGAGACCTGGGAAGCCACAGCGCACCTCACCGAGGGCGATGAGCGCAAGCGGCTCTTCGACGCCCAGGCTGCGATGATGCCGCAATTCGCCGAGTACGAGAAGAGCGCCGGTGAGCACGGCCGCGAGATCCCCGTCTTCCGCCTGACCCGCAACTGACCCTCGATCGGGAGCCGCCCGATGATTGACGCCACCCGATCGGTGACCGACGCCGAGTTGGAGACATATGACCGAGACGGCGTCGTCGTGCTGCGCGACATCTGCCCGGCGGGCTGGGTCGACGAATTTCGAGCAGCCCTCGACGAAGTGTTCAACCGGGATACCGAGACGGGGCGCGAAGGGCTGGTATCGGGCGCGAGCCGGGCCGGGAGCCGGGTGGACGTCGCCGATCGCGTGCGCCAGATGCTGGACGATCACGATGCCTCGACGCTGGCGATCGAGCCCGATCGGTTGCCGGAAGGTCGCAGCATCGTGGAGACCGATGCGTGCAGCTGGCACGAGGGGCTGCGCGACCTGCATGTGACGGGTCCGCTTCCCGAGGTGGTCGCTGCGCTGACCCGCAGCGAGCGAGTGAACCTGTACAGCGACCAGATGTTCCTCAAAGAGCCCGGTTCGAGCGTGCGCACGCCGTGGCACCAGGACAAGCCGTACTGGCTGCTGCAAGGCACCAAGGTGGCGGTCTGCTGGGTTCCCGTCGACGAGGTCACGATGGAATCCGGCGTCATGGGCTACGTCGCCGGGAGCCACCGCTGGGGAAAGGTGTTCAAGCCGAACGACTTCGTGACCTCGAAGGGCACGATGAATATTCCGGGGCTGAACTTCGACGGTCTCGATGACCTGCCTGCGATCGACGACCATCCCGACGACTTCGACGTTCGCAGGTACGAGGCCGGTCCGGGCGATGTCATCGTGCATCACTGGATGACGCTGCACGGCTCGCTTGGCAACGTCAGTGCGGACCGGCTGCGGCGGGCGGCTTCGGTGCGTTTCGCAGGCGGCGACGTCACCTTCTTCAAGCGGCCGTCGTTCCCCGAACCGTTCCGCAACACCGTGGGGCTCGACGACGGCGACAATCTCGACGGCGCAGAACGCTTCCCCAGGGTCTGGCCCCGCCAATACTGACACGGTGACAAATGACTACAATGTCACTATGACGGTTCTGTCGATTCGCTTCCGGCGCCCGGGCGCGTATGACCGTCTGAAGCGGCGAGCACACCTGGGCTCAGAATCGATTTCTGCGGTGGGCGAGCGATTGATCGACGAAGGACTCCGCATGGAGGCTCACCCCGGGGTCGTGTTCCGCGACGGGCCAAGCGGTCGCAGAGCCGGTTTGGCTGCCGGACCGGACGTGTGGGAGATCGTGGGACTGTTGCGAGACCTACAAGGCAGTCTCGATGTACGAGCTGCCCATGTCGCTGACCAGATGGGCCTTGCAGAGTCACAGGTCCGAGCCGCGAGTCGCTACTACGCCGAATTCACAGACGAGATCGACGCCGAGATCGCTCAGAACGACGAAGCAGCAGAGCTCGAGTTGGCCGTCTGGGAAAACGAGCGCCGACTGCTCTCGGGGTGAGGCTGCTGCTGGACGAGATGCACGCTCCAGCGGTCGCTGCTGAGCTGCGACTGCTCGGACACGATGTTGTCGCCGTCAAGGCGCGCAGCGAACTGGCGGGGTTACCCGATGCCGAATTGTTCATCGCTGCGACGACAGACGGCCGTGCAATGGTCACCGAGAACGTCAAGGACTTCGCCGCTCTTCACAAGTCGAAAATCGCCGCCGGGCAAGGGCACCCGGGCGTGATCTTCACTTCTTCGCGCCGGTTCCCACGTGGGGCAGGCGATCACGTGCCGGAGTTGGTTGATGCGCTCGCCAAGTTCCTGACCGAGCACGCTGTTGCGTTCGAGGAATCCGAATCGTTCGTCTGGTGGCTCGAACGAGTTGAACCATGACGTGCGTGCCGACGAGCGAGCTTTCCCTGCCCATGGCGTTGCACCCGCTCATGAACCAAGAGCTGGCGCACGACTCCGACCGCCTCATTCCACGCGGCCGCCTCATCGACATTCCTGACCGCGATGTCTGAGCGCTATCTCGTCATGCCCCGCGGCATCAACGTCGGAACCCGTAACCGAGTGCCGATGGCACAGCTCAGGTCGGTTTTGGTGGACATGGGCTATCACGACGTTGCCACCGTCCTGCAGAGCGGGAACGTGATTCTCACGGCTGAATCGGCGGTGGCCGACGAGGTCGCCGCCGCAGTGCAGCAGTTGCTCTCCGAAGAGTTCGACGTCAACGTTCCCTGTGTCGCTCGAACCGCAGACCAGATTCGCGCGGTGCTCGACCGCAATCCGCTTCGGGAGGCCGTTACCGACAATTCCCGCTATCTGGTGAGCTTCCTCTCCGAGGAGCCCGGCGTGGCAGCGGCAGCCGCGCTCCTGGAGGAAGACCACAACCCCGAAGCCCTCGCGATCGCGGGCACCGAGGCGTTCGTGTGGACGCCGGAGGGCGTCAAGGCGATGACCCTGTCGTACGCCTACCTCGAAAAACGTCTCGGCATCGTCGTCACCGCCCGCAACTGGAACACGCTGCAGAAAGTCGCCGCCAAGCTCTGACGCGGCTGCGATCATTCATGCCATGACTATTCACCAGGGATCTTTGAGAGATTCGTTGACGCGATGAGCTTGACAAGTGCGCAGCGCGCCGAGGCGCTGGAAGAGTGGGCGGATCGAGTTGACCGAGCAGATCTCGTCGTAGCCGACACCGCATCGCTTCAGCTCATCAGCGAACTCGCGACCCGACGTGACACCATCGACGACGAGCTTGTAGAGGCTGTGCGGTCAGCACGTGCCGAAGGTCGAAGTTGGTCCATGATCGGGGCCATGCTGGGGGTGTCGAAGCAAGCCGCGCAACGCAAGTACGGGCCAATGGTTGTCGCAGAAACGACAGAGACAGTGGGGCCTCGCCGGTAACCCACCCTGCCTCGGCTGGTGCTGAGAAACTCTTCGTGCCCCGACGGACCTAGATGGTTAGTTCCTAGGGGTGGGGTCCACCGGTTGTGGGGTGAGGGTGTCCAAGCTCGGGGTGTGTATTCACGCTTCGATCTTGGAGGTTCTCAGCATGGGCCCGGACTTGGACACCCTCGCGGCCGCACTGTATGTGAGGATCGATGACCTGTTGGCGCAGAACCCTGGGTTGGCGCCGCAGCGGCCTGTGGTGGGGTTCGCCCCGAAGCTGACCGACGCGGAGCTGGTCACCTTGGCGGTGTTCTCGGCGCTGCTGGGCTTCGACAACGAGTCGCAGTTCGTGCGCTACGCGAAAGCGCATCTTCGGCCGTGGTTCGCGTATCTGGCGAACCGCGACGGCTACAACAAGCGGCTGCGGCGCAGCGGCGAGATGATCGCTCGTGTCATGGGGTGTCTCGCACGCGAGTGCGAGTCGTGGCACGACGACGTGTGGCTGGTGGACTCCACCCCGGTCGAGTGCGGCCGAAGCCGCGAGACCCAAAAGCGCTCCGGCCTCGCGGGATGGGCCCAATACGGCTGGTGCGCGTCGCATTCCCGCTGGTTCTGGGGCTTGCGGCTGCACCTTGTCGCCACACCCTCAGGTCTGCCGGTCGCGTTCGCTCTCGCCGACGCGAAAGCCGACGAACGCGAAGTCTGCGCCGACATGATCGACGCGGCCCGCATCGCCCGGCCGGGCCAGACCCTCATCGCCGACAACCGCTACCGAAGCGCTGCGTTCGAAGCCGACCTCAACGACGACGGCATCACCGTGCTGCGCCCCGCCACCCGAACCGAGGCCCCGCGGCCCCGCGCAAAGTTCCTGCGGCCCCTGCGCCAGATCATCGAATCGATCAACTGGACCCTCAAAGGCCAACTCACCCTCGAACGCCACAAAGGCCGCACCCGCGCCGGCGTCGCCGTGCGCATCGCGACACGGCTCCTCGCCCTCACCGCCGCCATCTGGCACAACGACACCTACCGACACAGCCGACCAGCACGCTCACTCACCGCATACGACCACTAAAACCTTGGAACTAATCATCTAGGAGGGTGGTCGGCAATTGGGGTGTGTTGTGCGTGCGCGGTTGTGTGACCGGTGGTGGTGGTCGGGTCACCCCGGGTTGTGGGTTCGGGCCGGGGGTGGGCGCGGGTGTTCTGCCTGATGATGCCGAGGCGGCCGGCGCGGTCGAGGTTGAGGGCGGCGATGCGCAGGTCGAGCCACAGGTTGGCTTTGTCGAGGCCGCGCCAGGGGACGTTTTTGGTGCGGGACTTGATCTGGGCGATCTTGCGTTCGGCCTGGGATCGCAGTCGGTATCTGGCGAGGAATTCGGGTTCGTGGCGTTGTGCTCTCGCGGGGGCGAGGAGTTCTTCGTGGGGATTGATCTCGATGATGCGGCCGCCGTCGCGTGTGGTGCATCGCGCCTTGAGCTCGCATTGGGAGCAGTCCGTTGCCGCGAACCGCACCTGGCGCCGTTCGGCGGCGGGATGGGTGCGGTGTTTGCCTGCGGGCAGGTGACCGTGGCGGTTTCGAGGTCGATGTCGAAGTCGGCTTTGGTGAGCATGCCCTCGCGGGCCGGGATCGGCGCGGCGGGCGCGACGAGGTCGATGCCTCGGTCGGCCATCGCTCGGCGGGTGGGCCCGGATCCGTAGTGGGTGTCGGCGATGATCTCCGCGACCGGGACCGGGTCGGCGTCGATGAGGTCACCGATCACCGCGGCGTCGTGGACGGTCGCGAGCGTCGCGGTCGCTGAGCAGATCAGGTCCGAGTCCACATCCGCAGAGACGTGCAGCTTGTATCCGTCGTAGCGGTCGGTGCGCGAACGGTGCCCGTGCCGGGCGTCGGGATCGACTGTGGAGACGACCCGGCCCGGGGCCACCCTTTGAGCTATCCGTGCTGTTTCGGCTCCGTCGTCGTCGGCGGCGATCTCGATGTCCTGGCCCGCCACGACCCTCAACAGCTCGACCGCTGCTGCCAGGCCGGGATCGTCGAAACGGGCGCAGAACCCGATGACGGTCTCGGCGTCGCCGAACAGCTCCGCGACCAAAGCAGCCCGCGCCCGGGGGTCTGCCCACATGACCTGCGGCTTGCCTTGCCGCCCGTAGTCGTCGCGCGACAACAGCCCCGCCAACTCCGCTGCGGCCCCGGCGTCGAGCGCTGCCAGCGCCCCGACGCACCTGCGGACCCCGGACCTGATCAGCGTGATCGTGTCCTGGGTCAGCACGCAGTCCGCCACACCGGTCGAGTCCATCGTGCGTCGATGGCCGATCACCCCGGCGCGTTTGGCTGCGATCTTGACACGATCCCCCAAAAACGACTCCATCCCGGCGCGCACCAGACGCGCCCGGAACTCCACCAGCACCACATGCGCGATCCCGCGATGCTCCAACGGCAGACCCAGCGCCGCTTTCCACGACATGTCGAACCGCGACCGCCGCTCAGCCTCACGGTCCGACACGCCATAGAACAACCCCAACAACAACAACGCCGCCACCACCGACGGCGGATGCGACCGCCGACCACGACCAGACGCATACAACGCATCAAAATCCGCATCACAAAACAGCTCGCCGCGAGCCTGCCCCAACGTCACCAAGAACCCCTCAGAGTCGAGCAGATCGCCCACCATCACCCCGACATCGAAAATCGAACCCTGACCATCAGCCGAACCGCGCACCCCACCATCATCCGCGATCACAACCCCCAACACCAGGACCCACACCCAGACTTTCCGACCACCCTCCTAGGTCGGGGCGGGCTGAGTCGGGCTACAGCGACGGTCCACTGCTCGATCGTCGCTGACTTCGCCGGCTGGGGTAGGCGCTGTCGAGCCTGTCGGCGGCGAAGTAGCCCATGGCGGGTGTCTGGAGATGAGCGGGCACGGCTTGGGTGAGCAGGTCGAGCAGCTCGGTCTCGGTGCGGATGCCGAGGCCTCGGATGAGGAGTTCGCAGTCTGCTTCGTCGATCGGCCGTCCGCTCACGAGCTTCATGGCCAGGACGTAGCGGTCGCCTGCGGAGTCGATGACGAGACTGTGGCCGGTGTAGATGCGCTCGGGCTCGATCGGGAGGTTGACACGTTTGAGCTTGGCGCCGTCGTTGAGCCAGTCCGCTCGCAGGCCGGGATGGCGGCGGCTGATTTCCTCGACGGAGCGACGCAGCCGAGCGGTCATGCCTTCGGAGATGACGTCGACATCGGCTGTGAGTCTCGAATCCGACTTGGTGGCGATGACGGCGCCGCCGGCAATGTGAAGGTGGAGCTGCTCGACAACGCCGCTTTGGGTGAGCAGCTCGTCGAGCTCCGCGAAGTACCGCAGCATCTCCGGTGCGGCGAACAGGGACGCCCCCGCTGTGGTGCGGCGATCAGCGGAAGCCATGCACCCGGTAGTCGTCGAGAGCGGTCGGCACGAACCAGACGTTGTGCCGCTCGCATGCCGGCGGCGCGACCGAGCGGACCCATGCGTTCCATTTGGTCGGAGCGAGCCGCTGCTGGGTCAGCGACACGGGCCGATCGGCTCGGTGGGACGCCACCCACGCGGGAGGGCTCAGATTGTCGCGTTCGCACAGCCCGTCCACTACCGCAGCGATTCTGGCGAGATCGAAACGACGCGGTCCGAGCCGATGCCAGGGCCGGTGCCGTAGCGGAGCGTCGGCGACCATGCGGCGGCGCCGAACGTCATCGGACGCTGCCCAATCCTTGACGAACTGGCGGAGCGCGACGACACGGCCACGCCCGTCGTCATCCGCGATCAAAGCGGGCAGGTGGCAGGCGCGCAGAAGCCTCTCGGGAGGCTGCACTGTCGTCACGCCGGGGACCTCGGTCACAGTCGAATCGTAACTGCGAGCCGAGCCGGGCCAGCGCGGCAGCTCGTTCTGCTGGCTCACGGGCTCGAGAATGCGGCCGCATGCGCGGACGTGGTCGACTGCAGGCCGGTCTCAGACGCTGCCGAGGAGCACGGATTCCGCTTCGAGGCGCTGACTCCCCCGGCTGATGTTCGACTGTTGATAAGAGATCTTATGTCAAGTCGATGTTTGCGGGCTCGCTCCCCTGCGAACGTAATGGTTCATGTCGCGTACCCGCGTTTGGCCATCCAGCCAGGGATTGGGCCCACGCGCAGGCTGGCCCGGGGGTAGAGCTGGCCGCCGACCACGCGCTCCACGACGAACTCGAACACCTCGATCGTTTGGATGTGCGCGGCGACGATCATCGCCGCATTTGGCACGCACCGTTCTTCGCCGGACATGTCTGCGAGGGCCTCGGCCTAGGAGGGTGGTCGGCAATTGGGGTGTGGTGTGTGTTGTTTGTTGTGCGTGCGCGGTTGTCTGGTCGGTGGTTCGGGGTGGGTTGGGCGCGGGTGTTCTGCGTGATGATGCCCAGGCACATCGTCGGTCGGCCAGTGGGGCCCGGGGTCGCTGGTCGGGGCGGGTGTTCTGCCTGATGATGCCGAGGCGGCCGGCGCGGTCGAGGTTGAGGGCGGCGATGCGCAGGTCGAGCCACAGGTTGGCTTTGTCGAGGCCGCGCCAGGGGACGTTTTTGGTGCGGGACTTGATCTGGGCGATCTTGCGTTCGGCCTGGGATCGCAGTCGGTATCTGGCGAGGAATTCGGGTTCGTGGCGTTGTGCTCTTGCGGGGGCGAGGAGTTCTTCGTATGGGTTGATCTCGATGATGCGGCCGCCGTCGCGTGTGGTGCATCGCGCCTTGAGCTCGCACGCTGAGCAATCCGTTGCCGCGAACCGCACCTGGCGCCGTTCGGCGGCGGGATGGGTGCGGTGTTTGCCTGCGGGCAGGTGACCGTGGCGGTTTCGAGGTCGATGTCGAAGTCGGCTTTGGTGAGCATGCCTTCGCGGGCCGGGATCGGCGCGGCGGCGGCGACGAGGTCGATGCCTCGGTCGGCCATCGCTCGGCGGGTGGGCCCGGATCCGTAGTGGGTGTCGGCGATGATCTCCGCGACCGGGACCGGGTCGGCGTCGATGAGGTCACCGATCACAGCGGCGTCGTGGACGGTCGCGAGCGTCGCGGTCGCTGAGCAGATCAGGTCCGAGTCCACATCCGCGGACACGTGCAGCTTGTATCCGTCGTAGCGGTCGGTGCGCGAACGGTGCCCGTGCCGGGCGTCGGGATCGACTGTGGAGACGACCCGGCCCGGGGCCACCCTTTGAGCTATCCGTGCTGTTTCGGCTCCGTCGTCGGCGGCGGCGATCTCGATGTCCTGGCCCGCCACGACCCTCAACAGCTCGACCGCTGCTGCCAGGCCGGGATCGTCGAAACGGGCGCAGAACCCGATGACGGTCTCGGCGTCGCCGAACAGCTCCGCGACCAAAGCGGCCCGCGCCCGGGGGTCTGCCCACATGACCTGCGGTTTGCCTTGCCGCCCGTAGTCGTCGCGCGACAACAGCCCCGCCAGCTCCGCTGCGGCCCCGGCGTCGAGCGCTGCCAGCGCCCCGACGCACCTGCGGACCCCGGACCTGATCAGCGTGATCGTGTCCTGGGTCAGCACCGAGTCCGCCACACCGGTCGAGTCCATCGTGCGTCGATGGCCGATCACCCCGGCGCGTTTGGCTGCGATCTTGACACGATCCCCCAAAAACGACTCCATCCCGGCGCGCACCAGACGCGCCCGGAACTCCACCAGCACCACATGCGCGATCCCGCGATGCTCCAACGGCAGACCCAGCGCCGCTTTCCACGACATGTCGAACCGCGAACCGCGAACGGCGCTCAGCCTCACGGTCCGACACGCCATAGAACAACCCCAACAACAACAACAACGCCACCACCGACGGCGGATGCGACCGCCGACCACGACCAGACGCATACAACGCATCAAAATCCGCGTCACAAAACAGCTCGCCGCGAGCCTGCCCCAACGTCACCAAGAACCCCTCAGAGTCGAGCAGGCCGCCCACCATCACCCCGACATCGAAAATCGAACCCTGACCATCAGCCGAACCGCGCACCCCACCATCATCCGCGATCACAACCCCCAACACCAGGACCCACACCCAGACTTTCCGACCACCCTCCTAGAAGTGCAGAACTGGGCCGCAAGGACCTTCGTCGAAGAACCTCGATGCTGCGGTCGTGGAGTCCCTGAAGAGCGGGCAGGGTCGCTCGGGAGGAGCTCTGCGTCACGCGTCGAAAAAGGTAGATCCTGGGTGTGCGTATCTACCCTACGCTCGGCGTCATGAGCCTCAACATCAAGAACAACGAAACGTGTCGACTTGCTGAGGAGCTCGCGCACTTGACCGGGGAATCCAAGACAGGAGCGATCACCCAGGCGCTCAGAGAACGCCTTGAACGGGAATTGCGACGGCGCAGCGTTGATGCTCGTGTCCGTGAGTTGCATGCCATCGGACAGCGCTGCGCGAGCCTGCTCACCGACGGACCACCAGCGGTCGCACATGGCGATGCGCTCTACGACGAGTACGGATTGCCCAAGTGATCGTCGATACGTCGGCGGTCCTTGCGATCCTGTTTGCCGAGGAAGATGCTGACCGCTACGAACTTGCGCTGGCACGGGCCGAGAACTGCCGAATGTCCTTCGCAAATTTCTTGGAAGCTGCCATGGTGGTCGAAGGCCGTGGCGGAACCGCTGCGGGTGACGAACTTGACCGCCTCGTCGACCGCGCGCCGATCCAGCTCGTTGAGGTGACGGCCGAACAGGCGCATGTAGCGCGACTGGCGTGGCGACGCTACGGGAAGGGTCGGCACCCCGCCGGGTTGAATTTCGGCGATTGCTTCGCGTACGCGCTGGCGGAAGTAACCCAAGAACCACTGCTGTACAAGGGCGGCGACTTCGCAGCGACTGACGTTGAATCAGCATGATGCAGCCGACTCGGCGGGTTGTGTAGAGAGACGCCTTATGGCTGGCGATTGGCAGTTGTTGATTCGGGATGTGCCGGACTTTCCGCGGGCGGGGATTGTCTTCAAGGACATCACGCCGCTGCTGGCAGATCCGGCGGGGCTGCGATCTTGCGTCGACGAGTTGGTGGCGCCGTTCGAGAACCGCAGCGTCGACCTCGTTGCGGCGCCTGAGGCTCGGGGATTTGTTGTCGGCTCGATGGCAGCGGTTCGACTGGATGCCGGCTTTGTGCCGTTGCGCAAACGCGGCAAGCTTCCTCGCGAGACGTTGCACGCCGACTACGAGCTCGAGTACGGCTCCGAGCGGCTCGAAATGCACACCGACGCGATCGTCGACGGGGCAAGAGTGCTGCTCGTCGACGACGTGCTGGCCACTGGTGGCACGGCGGCTGCTTCCGCCCGACTGGTCACGCTCGGCGGCGGCGAGCTGGTCGGCTTCTCGTTCATCGTCGAGCTCGCATTCCTCGACGGGCGTCGCCAGCTCGGCAGGGCGCACATCGCTGCGGCCGTCACCGTCGAATAGCGCTCCCGCCAGCTACAGCCGTCACCGTCCAGCAACGCACCCGGCAGCCACTGGCACGAATGACGGTGGTGTGGCGTTGGCGCGGCGACCGCGCTTACGGTGAGTCCGACCGGCGGATCCACTGAGCGAGGCAAATCATGACCACACCGACACCGAAGATCATGAGCGCCGAGGCCCAGAACTTGGTGCGCAGGCCGAACTTCGCACACCTCGCGACGCTGCGCGCAGACGGGTCGCCCAAGCTGGACCCGGTCTGGATCGAGCTCACGGACGAGTCCACCGTGACTATTGCCACCGGACAGGACTCGCTCAAGACGCGTAACGTGCTGCGCGACCCGCGTGTCGCCATCTCGATCGTCGACATCGACAACCCCTACGAGGAGCTGCAGCTGCGCGGCACCTGCGTGGTCGAGCCCGACGCCGACATGGCTGCTTTGGACGCGTTGAGCCACAAGTACACGGGCAAGCCGTTCCCGGAACGTGGCGACACCGGCGTCGTACTGCGCGTCACCGTCACCCAGTACCTGTACCAAGACCTGTCCTTCGAGCACACACCGGCATAACCGGTCATTTCCTCAAGAAAGGCGCGGCTCTGCCTTAACGAGGTTGGCCGAGGCGCCAGCATTTCACAGCTGGTTGGCGGCGCCTGGAGTGGGGGTTTCTACAGTTTCGAATCGGCCGGTGACGTCGGGCACTCGGGCGTAGCTCTGGTCCGCACCGGACTGGCCCTCGTCCCAGTCGACACTGGCAACGAGCGTGCCGTCCAGCAGCCAGATGCCCAGTTCCTCGTCGCTCCCGAGCGCGAAGCCAGGCCAGCCGTCGGAGTCCAAACTGAATTGCATGTACGCGCCAGGCCGAATGATCGTGCCGGCTGGGAAGGGCACTCGTTTTTCGGCGTCCGTGAGGCTGTCGGCCATCTCGAAGCCATCGAGGGCAATCGGGACACGCGATGCGTTGTGCAGCTCGAACCAGTCGAGCGGGTCGCCCTTGGCAGCCACCTCATTGATGAACAATCCGACGTCTAGCGGGGTCGTGGAGGGGTCTGCACCCTGCGCGTCAGCGCCGTCGCGGCCGGACAATGACGGTGCGGACCCGTAGACGCCGGAGAAGGCGCCGGAGATGGCGGCGCCGGGAGTCGTCTGGCCGCTCGACAGTTCCAGCGCACCCTCGGTGAAAGGCGAGAAGCTGTCCGGTGCCGAGGCTCCCGGCGGGATGGACCATGTTCCCCCCGCTATGGCGTCCACGCCGATGACCAGCGTTCTGCCTGCCACCAACAGCCTGGGGTCTATGACCAGTGACATTCCGTTGACGGAGCCGTCGTCGTCAAGCCCCGCGACGACGATGGAAGCGGCCGCCTCGACCCCCGGAAGCAGAACTCTCTCGTCGGGGTTGGCGTCGCCCGCAAAGACTCCCATGCCTTGGATCGGCTCGGGGGCACCGTTCAGCAGCAGGCTGTGGATGGTTCCCTGCCCGAGCGGGTTGGGACTCAGGTTGCTTCCCCAGGTTGTCTCGAAGGTGATCTCCAAGGTTCCCGACCCGGCACTGGGCCCCGCAGACACCTGGGGTTCGGGCCAGTCCGGTGGCGTGGGGGAGAGGTCAGCGAGGATCTCGGCCTTTCGCTTCAAGATGAACGTCCGCACCCGTTCGGTATCGGCGGCGGCCGCCATGGCTTCTTCTGGTAGGGCGTGCTGCTGCACGATGGCGGCCATCTCGTCAACCGCTGCCAGCAATTCGGTTTCATCCCAGACTGCGTCCAGGATCTCGGTGAGCCGGGCAACGTACTTTGCCCGCCAGTCAGGGTGGTTGTACAGGCGGTTCGGAATGGCGGTGAGCGCCAGCACCGACGGCGGAGGGTCGGAGATGTTGTCGAATGGATTTGGGTCGTCCTGGAGGTGGAACGTGCCGTCGGTGCCCCATGGCATGAACACGAACCGGCCGTCGGGCTCACGGTAGAACCAGTAGTTGTTCCGGTCGCCGGCGTAGCCGTCCCAGTGACCCACCAGCACTTCTGTCGCCCAGAACGAGAGAAACCGGTCGAGGTCCACGATCTCGCCCAACGCCTCCAGGCCGGCGTCGGACGAGTCCCTCAAGGCCCCAACCACGGCGTCGATGTCGGACCAATCGTCGGCGTCTTCGTTGGTCTTCTTCTCGAAGGTGCCGCGGAACTCCGGTGTGAAGTCGCTGACAGTGCCTTCGTACAGGTTGCCCTCCACGTTCCCGAAGTGGCTCGACAGGAACGGGGCTTTGAACTCCTCCACGTGCACGTACAGCCCGAGATCGGCGCCATTCACTGACACGTTGGCGAAGTTGCAGCGCGGTGCAGGATTGCCAGCCGCGGCGAACACCCGGTACGACAGGCAGGTATTGACCATCGAGAGGTCCTGGACGCTGTTGTTCAGGGTCATCCGGTTCATGCCCCCTGAAAGGGACTGGCCGTCGGTGTACTTGTCGAAGCGGAGCTTGAGGGACGGCTTGGTGGAGCTCTGGGAGCCGACGAAACCCTTCTTGCGCACACCCACATCGGCGCGTGTCTGGCCGTCGACGGTCACCTTGGCACCGAACCAGGTGTAGATGTCGGCAAAGGGCCGCGAGAGGCCGTACTCCTCGATCTCCGCGAACACGTCCGCGAGAGTGCGGGTCTGGTGGCGCAAGGTGTCCCAATCGGTGTGGGCGATCTCGATGCTGACGTCGAGCACGCGGTCGAGGGCGAGATAGACGTCGCGCTGAGGGGCTTCGTCGTCGTCTGTGAGTACTGCGGGCGCCGCGGTGGTGGAGGGGGCCGCGGCTGGGCCGAGAGTCGTGGCCGGGGGTGCAGCGTCGTCGTCGGCTGCGCCCGTGCAGCCGGCCGCAATGATCGTCGTTGCCAATAGCGCTGCGGCCAAGCGGCGCTGGCGGTGAGTGCGTACTCGCATTCGTCCAGCCTCTCAAAGTCAGTGAGACGTGAGCGGACCATATCGAGAAGGTCTCAACGGTTATCGCAGTCAGCCCGCTTCGCCTCTGACAAGAGCCGTTTAGGGTTGCCGCGATGTCAGGGCCGCTCCCGGATCGACAGCACTACGACGCCATCATCGTCGGCGGCGGACCGGTTGGCAGCGTCGCGAGTCTGCATCTGGCTCGGGCCGGCATGGCGGTGGCGCTGATCGAGGAGTTCGAGCACCCCTACCCCTACCCGAGGGCCGTCATGTTCGACGCCTATTCGTGCGCCATCCTCGCCGAGATACTGGGCCACGACTTCGGCCGCATCTCGCTGAAGCGGACTCCACGAGCGGGCTACTACCTCGACAAGGACAACCTCGACGAACCGTTCGCGCACACAGCCCTTGAGGTTGGCGATACCCGCAATTGGTTTGTGCAACCCCAGGTCGAGGACATCCTCCGGGACGTAGCCGGCCAGACCGACAACATCGACACGTTCTACGGCTGGAGCGCCCGCAAGCTCTACACCGAAGGCGAATCGCAGCTCACCATCGAAGAGCTGTCCAGCAGAACGATGCGTGACCTGAGCTCGACGTACCTGCTCGGGTGCGACGGCGCCAACAGCTTCGTGCGCAAGCAGGCCGGCGGCAGCCTGACACAGCTCGGCGACAACGTGTTGTTCCTGGTCATCGATGCCATCTCGGCGCCAGAGCATCGTGTGGGTGACGACGGCTGCGCCTACCAGATTGTCGACCAACAACGCCCGACGACATATCTGCCCATGGGCGTGGAGAACCACGTCCGTTGGGAATTCCGGATCAACCCCGGCGACGACATCTTGGAAATCCAGTCACCCGAGCGGATCCGGGAGTTCATCGCCCCGTTCTCGGACCCCGACCACACCGAGCTGCTTCGCCACACCGTCTACAAGTTCAATTCGCTCATCGCGAACCGCTGGCGGTTCGGCAACGTCTTCCTCTGTGGCGACGCAGCGCACCAGACCTCGCCGTTCCTGGGCCAAGGCCTCAACATGGGCATGCGCAACACCCGCAACCTGTGCCAGAAGATCGAGCTGGTGGCCTCCGGCGCCGCCCCCAGCTCGCTGCTGGATCGCTACCAAGCCGAGTGCTACGAGGACACGAAGGGCACGATCAAAGAAGCGCTCAAGATGGGCAAGCTGCTGTTCAACACCTCGCCGCCGGCCAACGCCCTGCGAGCGACGATCAGCCGACTGCGACGCGGCAAGCCGATCGATATCACCGCTCAGATCGCTCCCACCGCACGCGCTCTCGATTTGGCCGACGACGTGCCGTCACGCCTGCGCAAGCTGCTCCCGAGGGTGCGTGTCGAGCCCGACGGCGGACCGTCGACGTTCCTGACACTGCTGCACCCCGAACGAGCCAAGATCATCGCTGACGGGCCTCTCGCGGCAACCGCCTTCGGCGGTCTCGACTCGCTGCTCGAATCAGTCCGTCCCGAACTGTATGCCGCCGTCGATGCCCCCCATGCGCAGACCATGGGACAAGCGCTCGTCCTCCCCGATGAACGCCAGCGCACAGCGCTCTTCGGCGACGCGACCTATGTGGCCATGTTGGAGAACAGCGTCCTGCTCGGCCGGTTCGCCGCCGGCGACGAGCGTGCGGTGTGCGATGCCTACCGAGCGGCCTTCCAGCTGAAATCGAACTGACGGCAGTCCGAAACACAACTCTGAGAAGCAAGAGGGAGGACGTCATGGACATCGTGCTGACCGGGACGGGTTCGCCCCTGCCCGACGCCAACCGTGCGGGGCCGTCGACGCTCATCAAGGCCGGTGATACGCACATCCTCATCGACGTCGGCCGTGGCACGGTCATGCTCATGACCGGCGGCGGCTCGTTGCCGGTGTTCCTGAGCGCTGTGCTGATCACCCACCTCCACAGTGACCACGTTTGCGGGCTCAACGACGTGATCACGACCCACTGGATCATGGGCCAGGGGAATGCGACGCTGAACGTGTACGGCCCGCCGGGCATCGAGCAATTCGTCGAACGGCAGATGGGAGCGCTCGAAGCCGACATCGGATATCGCATCGAGCATCACGAGGTGCTCGTCAACGCCCCGAAGGTCGAAGTGACCGAGCTGGCGCCAGGCGATACGTTCGACGTCAACGATGTTCGGATCAGCACCGCGGCCACCGAACATGCGCCCGTGCGGCCCACGCTCGGCTACCGCCTCACCCATGAATGCGCGACTGCTGCCGTGGTCGGCGACACCGTGCCGTGCGATGGCGTGGACGAACTGGCTGCAGGCGTCGATGCCTACGTCCAGACGGTCATCCGGAGTGACCTCGTCAAGCTGAGCCCCAACGAGATGTTTCTGGACATCCTCGACTATCACTCCGACGTGCAGCAGGCAGCACAGACCGCCGCCAGAGCGGGCGCCAAGCGGCTCGTGCTGACGCACATGGTCCCAGCGCCCACCCCCGAGCAATATCCCGAGTGGATCGAGTTGGCCGCGGCGAACTTCGACGGCGAGATCGTCATCGGCGACGATCTCACGACCGTCACCCTCTGAGCCACCCAACTCCGACCCATACGCTCGCCGACCTGCCAGTGACAGGAGCCCCATGACAGCGACCGCCGACTCTATCCCTGTCGCTTACACGCCGACTGGCGGCTGGACGCAGTGGCCGCCGCCGGTCCTGGCGGGTTGCACCGAGCCACTGTGCGAAGGCGCACCGGACATGCGGGGCTTCTGGCGGATCATCGAGGTGATCGCAGACGGCGCCATCCAGCCCGACCATCCCGCACTCGGTCGCGTGCAGCGCATCGAACAAGCCGGCAACCGGGTGGTCGTGACCGGCGCCGGCATCGTCCACGACATGCGCTGCGACGGGACGCTGCGCAACGGTGTCCATGACGTAGCCGAGTTCGACAAGTCGGTCGAGATCCACGTGATCGCCAGCTTCGAGGACGACGTCCACGTGTTGCGGCCGTATGGTCTCGACATCGGCACCGGTCCGATCGAGATACGCCGCTGGCGCGACGGTGCGCACCTCATGTGGGACTACATCGGCTTCACCGCTCGCCTGCGCTGCCTCGCACCGCCCGACGCGGACCCAGCAGACGTCTTTGCCGAACTCGAAACGGCCTAAGAGCATTGGCGGAAAGGCACAGACGTCAGAGCTGCCCAAGCGGCGAGGCAACTACGGTCGCCGCATGATTGCGGGCTATTGCTGGCCGCACAGCGGCGTGGCGGGGGACACCGTCGACCTGATGATCAGCGCCACCGGCGGCTCATGCTGTGTGGAGGTGCTGCGGATCGGCGCCGCCGACCATCTCGTCGGATCATGGGAAGTGCCGACCGCAGAGCAGCCGGTCCCCGACGACTGCGCCACCGAGGGCTGCGGCTGGATCCCGACGCTGCAGCTCGAGATCGACCCGGCATGGCAGCCGGGCTTCCATCTCGTTCGCCTGCACGGCCCCGACGGCGAGATGGCAGAGGCGTTCTTCGTCGTGCGGGCAACCGAGCCGGGCGAGACCCTGCTCGTGCTGTCGACCTCGACCTGGGCGGCTTACAACGACTGGGGCGGGCCGAGCTTCTACACCGGCGGCCACGTGTCCTCCCAGCAGCGCCCGCTGCCACGCGGCTTCCTGGACAAGCCCGACCCGCACCGCTACCGCGTTGCCCGCTTTGCCGAGCTGCCCCGCACTGATTTCGACGACTACTTCGACAACTACTCCTTCTGGTCTGCCGCCGCGGGGTGGGCGAACTGGGAACGGCTCTTCGTCAGCTGGGCTGAGCGCAACGGTGTCGAACTCGACTACGCGACCAGCGGCGACCTGCACCTACGACCGGACCTGCTCGAAGGACGCCGCCTCTACTTGAGCGTCGGGCACGACGAATACTGGTCGGCCGAGATGCGCAACCATGTCGAGAATTGGGTCGAGACAGGCGGTGCAGTTGCCTTCTTCTCGGGCAACACCTCGTTCTGGCAGGTCCGCTTCGGCGACAAAGACCGGGTGATCGGCTACAAGCTCGACTTCCGACTCGATCCGGTGATGGGAACCGACGCCGAGCACACGGTGTCCACCATGTGGAGCGACCCGCTCACTGGCCGGCCTGAATCCGAGATGACGGGAGTCAGCTTCACCCGGGGCGGCTATGCCCATTGCCGCAGCGCCCCCAAGGGCACTGGCGGCTACACCATCTGGCGACCCGGTCACTGGGCCTTCGACGGTCTGCGGCTGATAGCTGGCGACGTAGTGGGCGCAGAACCCGTCGTCGTCGGCTACGAATGCGACGGCTGCGAGCTGGCCCTGGTCGACGGGCTGCCGGTCAGCACCGGAACCGGAGGCACCCCGGCGAATTTCGAGGTGCTGGGCACCGCGCCTGCCCACCTGTGGGAGACCTCCGAGGCACCGCCAGGGCTGCCCGACAGCTACGTCGGAGAACTCAACTGGGTGACTGAGCGCCTCGGCGGCGGCGACACGCCTGAGAACCGGGAACGCTTCGCACATGGGGCAGCTGTGATGGGCTGGTTCCGGCGGGGCTTCGGCGAGGTCTTCACAACGGGCTGCACCGACTGGGCCTATGGCCTCGAGCACGATGACGTGGCTACGGTGACACGCAACGTCATAGGCCGGTACGTCGATCTGGCTGGCGGCAAACCGGGGAGTCCCTGATGACCGACACCGCCGAGACTGCCGAGATCACTGCCGAGGCAATGCCACAGAACAACTACACGGAGGGCAACTTTGCTCGTGTGACCGAAGAGCTCACTGCGTTCGACCTCGAGGTGATTGGGGAAATACCCGCCGCCTTCGAGGGCCGTTACTTGCGAAATGGCCCAAACCCGGTGGTGCCGACCGATGCCGCCACAAGCCACTGGTTCACCGGCACTGGCATGGTGCACGGCGTGCGGCTGCGAGGCGGCCGCGCCGAGTGGTATCGCAACCGCTGGGTCCGCGGTCACGAAGTCACCGAGACGTTCGGCGAGCCTCCAGTCCCCGGACCCAGCCGTGGCCTCGACTTCTCGCCGAACACCAGCGTCGGCGGCTATGCCGGAACCACCTGGGCGCTCGTCGAGGCAGGAGCCCTGCCGGCCGAGCTCGGCTACGAACTGGACACGGTGTGCCGCAACGACTTCTTCGGGACGCTGCAGACCGGCTTCACCGCTCATCCCAAAGTGGATCCCGCCACGGGCGAGATGCACGCCATCTGCTATGCGTGGCAGGACTTGCTGGACCACATCGAGTACGTCGTGGTCGGCACGGACGGCCAGGTCCGCAAGACGGTGGACATTCCATTGCCCGGCATGTCGATGATCCACGACATGTCCCTCACCGAGAACTACGCCGTCGTCTACGACCTGTCCGTCACGGTCGACCTCGACATCGCTCTGAGCGGGAAGTCGTCGTTCCCGTTCCGGTGGGATCCCGACTACGGCGCCCGTGTTGGACTGCTGCCCCGCGATGGCACAGCCGACGAGATCATCTGGTGCGACGTCGGGCTCTGCTACGTCTTCCACCCGCTCAATGCCTACGAGGACGACGACGGGCGCGTGGTGCTCGACCTGTGCCGCTACGACAAGATGTTCGACCGGGATCTGCTAGGTCCGGCGGGCGATTCCAAGCCGACGCTCGACCGCTGGATCGTCGACCCGGTGAGCCGCCAGGTGTCGGAGCAACGGGTCGACGACCGGTTCCACGAATTCCCCCAAGTACGGGGCGATCGAAACGCCCGAAAGCACCGCTTCGGCTACACGGTCGGCGTGGGCGACGGTCTCATTCCCGGCGCCAACTTCAAGATCGACTACGACACCGGCATCGCTGCGTTTCACGATCACGGCCCCGGCCGGGGGAGCGGCGAGGCGGTCTTCGTTCCCGATCCCGACGGGACCGCCGAGGACGACGGCTGGCTGATTTCGTTTGTCTACGACGAGACAAGCAACGGCAGCGAGATGGTCATCCTCGATGCTCGGGATCTCGGCCGTGCTCCTGTAGCCCGGGTACCGCTGCCGCAGCGGGTGCCCTACGGCTTCCATGGCAACTGGGTGCCCGACGCGGCCGTCGCTCCGCCCGAGGCGACCTGAGCACCTGGCGGCGACAGGGCTGATGTCAGACCACGCCGAACTCGTCGGCCGGGCACGCGACCTGGCCCCCGTCATCGCAGAGCGTGCGGCCGATGCGGAGGCCATGCGCCGGCCCCCCGACGAGACGATTCGCGAACTCATCGATGCCGAACTCATCTCGATTCTCGTGCCCCGGCGCTGGGGCGGCTTGCAAGGCTCGCTGCACACCCATCGTGAAGTCGTGGAGATCATCAGCGCCGCGTGCATGTCCACCGGCTGGATCCTGGCCTTCTACAGCGGCCACAACTGGATGGCGCTGAAGTTCTCCGAAAAGGCCCAAGAAGAGTTCTTCGATGGCAAGAACTACGCCCTCATCCCGGTCACCACGGCTCCCACGATCCGCATCGAGCCGACTGATGGCGGTGTCATCGCCTCGGGACGCTCACCGTGGGGCACGGGAATCGTCCACGCGGACTGGGTATGTACCGGCGGCCGGGGCACCGACGGCGAGATCTACATCGTGGCGATGCGTGCGGAAGAGACCACACTCGTCGACAGTTGGCACATGGCCGCGATGTCGGGCACGGGCAGCAACGACTTCGAGATTCACGACGTCTTCATCCCCGAGCACCGGGTGCTGCGGCTCTTGGACTTTGTCACCGGCGACACGCCGGGAGCACGGCTGCACGACGATCCGATGTACCTGCTGCCGCTCATGCCGTTCATCTATTGCGAAGCCATGCCGGTGTTCTCTGGCGGGCTGCGAGGCGCGGCCAATGCCTTCGAGCACATCGTCAGGAAGCGGGTGCGAACCCACTCGCGCACCGTGGTGGCGGACGACAAGTTGGCGCACGCTCAGCTCGGCGAGGCTGCCGCAGCGGCGCTCGTCGCGGAACGGCTGGTGGCTGATCAGGTCCGAGAGACCATTGAGCTGGCCTCGGGGGGCCACACATTCAGCCTGTCGGATCGCATCCGATTCAAGGCGCAAGCGGGCTTTGTCGTGGATCACTGCCGTCGATCAGTGAACGACATCATCCACCACTCGGGCACGTCCAATTTCGCCGACGACTCGCCCGTGCAGCGGTTCTTCCGGGACATCAACATGCTGGCGACGCACGCGTTCTTCGAGTCGGACATGTGCCGCGAGCAGATGGGCCGTTCCCTGCTCGGATTGAAACCGACGACGCCGTTGATCTGATTGCTGGCGTTCGTGTCGTTGCGTAGCTCGATTGGGTCGGGCATGCGCACCGACGAGTTGGAGAACGACAGCCTCAAAAGACGCCGCCGTAGCTCCCGCCGTCAAGCTGCAGGCTCTGGCCGCTGATGTAGCCGGCCTGGGCCGAGCACATGAAGGCGAAGGCGTCGCCGAATTCCTCGGGCCGCCCCAGCCGTCCGGCGTTGATCGTTGCCTCCTGCTCGGCGCGTGCCTCCTCGTAGGTGATGCCCCGGCGCTCCATCTGGATGTTGGCCATGTACAGCTGGCGCTCGGTGTCGAAGCGTTCGGGCAGTAGCTGGTTGATCGTCACGTTGTCCTTGACCACTTCTTTGGACAGGGCCTTGAGCACCGCTGTCAGGCCGAGCCGAGGGCCCGCTGACAGGCTCAGCGCAGGGTTGGGCGCCTTCACCATTGCGGACGTGATGGTGACGATGCGGCCGAAGCCCCGTTCCTGCATGCCGGATACCACCCGTCGGACGAAGACCAGCGGGGAGATCAGCAGGCGCTGTGCCGCGTCCTGCCATTGCTCGGGCTCGATGTCCCCGAAGCCGGTGAGCGGCGGGCCGCCGCCGTTGAGCAGCACGATATCGGGCTCGGGACATGCGGCCAGCAGTTGATCTTGGACGTCGGCCTCGGTGGCGTCTCCCACAACCGCCTGCGCACGCACGCCGTGGGTCGAGGCGATGTCGTCCGCAGTCGCGTGCACATCTTCCGCTGTGCGGCCGTTGATGACGACGTTCACGCCCTCGCGGGCCGCGCTGTGAGCACATGCTCGACCCAGTCCCCGGCTGGACGCCATCAGGATCGCTGATCGACCGGCCAGGCCCAGATCCATCGAGATCACCTTCCTCATCTGTGCGGCCCGACGCCATGTCGCGATCGCAACGGACGGGGCTCGGCTGCTGGGTTACCGTACTGGCGCTCGACAGGAGGCGACATGGCTGACACCGCGACACGTCCCGAGACAGCGGCGCCGATTGTGAAGGCAGCCGATGTCGCGTACATCCGATTCTCGGCTCCCGATCTCGACGCCATGGAGACCTTCGTCAACGACTTCGGGCTCGTTGTGGCCCACCGCGACGACGACGTGCTCATCTCGCGGGGCCTCGAACCGATGCCGTTCCTGCACGTGGTCCATCGGGGCCCGGCGAAGTTCATCGGCTTTGCGTTTCAAGTGGACACTGAGGATGACCTGGCTGCATTGGCCGGTGCGGTGCTTGGCTGCTCGCCGTTGCACGACATCGACGGCGTCGAGGGCCAGCTTGGCGGCGGCAAGCGAGTCCACTTCGTCGAGCCGATCTCCGGGTTCGTGCTCGAGGCCGTGCATGGCCAGCAGGCCGAACCGCTCGCATCTCGGCGCGGCCGCCATACCTACAACCACGCCGGCGTGGATGAACGAGTAGGTGTCGAACAGGACGTGGGCGGCAATCGCTATCCGATTCAGAAGGACCCCGGCTCGCCCGAGGTGTACCGGCTCGGCCACGTGGTAGCCGCCGTGCCTCCAGGAGCGCACCAGGCCTTCATGAAATTCCTGGCGGACACCTTCGGAATGCTGGTGAGCGACGCGGCCCGCATGATCATCCCGCCCGGCGCAGAAGAGCACTTCCCGCCGCCGCTGGTGGAGTTGATCAAGGCGACTGGCTCCGATGTGATGTTCCAGTTCATGCGGATGGACCGTGGTGCTGCCGAAACCGATCACCACAGCATCCTCGTGCTGCCGTTGATGGATGGCACCCCCGCAGCCCAGTTCAGCCACGCCGCATTCGAGGTGTTCAGCATGGATGACGTCTTCCGGGGGCACATGCACTTCCGGGAGCGAGCGACGCAGGGAGCGCCCTATTCGCTGGCGTGGGGTGTGGGCCGTCACGTGTACGGCTCGCAGATCTACGACTACTGGCATGACCCCTACGGGCATGTTCACGAGCACATGTGCGACGGCGACCGGGTGGATGCCAGCTTCGGGCCCAACACGATCGACATGACCGATCCGGCGCAGATGGGCCACAACGGCGGCAACCAATGGGGCCCGACCGTCGAGGAATCCGGTGTCCACAACCTCAACGGTCCCCAGTGCGACCCCAAGTTCGCCGGCCAGTCCGAAGAGATCCGCGCGTCACTGCTGTCGCGGGACTTGAGCGAGGTGCGCCACATCGTCGACGCACTCTGAGCAGGCGATGAGTACCTACGAGAACCGATTCCCGGCTGACCGGGAGGCCAATCGGTCGTACCTGCTCGATGCCGTCGCGAGCGTCGCTGATGCACTTGCAGCGGGCCGGGACGAATCCGAGCAAGAGCGGCGGCTGTCGCCGATGTCGGTCGAGGCGTTGCGCTCCTCGGGGCTGTTCATGCTCAAGACTCCCCGCGAGGTGGGCGGCGCTGAAGCCCATCCCGTCGTCCAAATGGACGTCATCGAAGCGGTTGTGATGATCGATCCGGCCGCAGCGTGGTGCATGTTCATCACTGCGGCCGTGTCCGGCGCCACCTTGGCTCAGCTGCCAGATGCATCCGTCGAGGAGGTCCTTGCCGATGGCTTCCCGTTCATGGCTGGGGCGTTGCGGCCTGGCGGGATGGCCCGAAGGGCCGACGGGGGCTACCGGGTGTCAGGCCGGTGGGCGTGGGGCAGTGGTGTCGAGCATTCCGACTGGGTGATGGTGCCGGTGTTCTGCGACGGGCCGCCGCTGATCAGGGCGCTCGTGCCCACCAGCGAGGTCATCCTGCACGACAACTGGCACACCCTGGGCATGCGGGGAACCGGCAGCGGCGACTACGAGCTGGACGACGTCTTCGTCCCCGACCGATTCGCAACCGACTTGCTCGCGGCCGAGCAGATGCGGGGAGGAACGCTGCATCGGCTCGGGCTTCCCGCATACGTCGTGAACGAGCACGGCAGCTTCGCCTACGCCCTCGGCCGGCTGGCGCTGCAGACCATGCGCGACGCCGCGATCGAGAAGAAGCGGGGCTACCTCGGCGGAACAAGCATCGCCGACCGGCAGGTGTTCCAGCGGGCCATCGGCCAGGGCACCATCCGGATGAACGCCTGTGCCGCAGGCATGGCCGAGGTGCTTGAGCGCATGTTCGACTCAGCCGCGGCCGGCCCGCCCGATCCGGCGCTCGTCACCGAAGCCCAGGCCGTCGCGGTGTGGTGCACCGATGAGGCGACCGAGGTGGTCAGCGGTTTGTTCCGCTACGCCGGCGGCAGCGCGGTCATGCTGGCGAACCACATGCAGCGCATCCTGCGCGACATCTACACCGTGCAGTCGCACCTCATGGTCTCCGATGTCGGCTACGAGAGCTTTGGACGTGTGGTCCTGGGCATGGACCCCGGCGGCGGGCTTCCATAATGGCGCGAGTCGGTTGAAACCGGGGCAAGCCGTGATCATCCTCACCAACGACACGACGAGCGAAGTCTCCCAGCGGACGGATGAGACGCGGGTTCTGTGGGTGCGGCTCGATGAGCTCAAGGTAGCCACTGGCTGGCAGATGAAACCTGAAGGAGTGTGCCTCGGCGAGCTGTGTGTGCCGCTGTTTGCGGCCGAGCGTGAAGCGTGGATCGCTGACGCCGACGACTGGGTGTGGTTCTGCTACTCGGCCTTTGCCGACAAGATCGGCCAGAAGCATGTGCGCGACGGCGACGTGTGGAGCCTCGGCTCGGTGCCTGAAATCCGCCGAGTCGGGCTGGAATCCGGGCTCGCTCCCGACTTCGAGATGAGCGAGCGCGACGGCGACACGCTGCGATTGTCCGACTTGCGCGGTCGCAAGGTGGTGCTGTTCACCTGGGCGTCCTGGTGAGGATGCCGGATCAACCTGCCGGTCTGGCAGGAGCTCTACACCTCGATCGGCTCCGACCGATTCGAGCTGATCGGTGTGGCCCAAGACTCACGAGGCGAGGCCGCAGCCGGCAAGTGGTTCGACCGGTCCTCGCCGACGTACCGGTGCGTTGTCGACCCGACACACCGGATCAGCTCGTTGTTCGGCTGGGTCAACGTGCCGTCGGCCGCATGGATCGACGAGGAGGGGCGCATCGTTCGCAGCAACGAAGGTGTGTACCCGTCCGAGACCACGATCAAGTTCGGACTCGGCAAGGTCCGCATCGGCAGCGAAGCGTTTGCCCATGCAACTCGCGACTGGATCGAGCGAGGGGCGGACAGCGAGTTCGTCTGGTCAAACGAGGAGTTGGCCGCTCGCCGCAAGCCGGTCGACGACGACACGCTGCTGGCGGAGCCGACGTTCAAGCTCGCGCTGCACTTCGAAGCGGAAGGCGACAGTGAGCGTGCACTGCGGTACTTTGAAGCAGCGCAACGCTTGGCACCGGACAACTGGAACTACAACCGGCAGGGCTGGACCCACAAGGGAACCGCCTACGCACACATGCAAGTGCTCAAGCGGACGACGGACATGCGCAAGAACTCCGACAAGAACTACTACGACCCCATGGAACTGCCCGGCGAGAATCACCACCAAGTCACACAGCCAGAGTGGATCTGGACCCCAGCCGTCAACCGGATCAAGAGCCTGCTCAGCCGCTAGCGCCACCGCAATACGCATCGATGGAGCGCTCGAGCGATACGCCGGAGCGCGCACCGGAAATAAGATAAAGGTATGACGAAGCGTCGCATTACCGTCACCGTCGATGAGGACCTCATCGAGGCTGCGAGCGATGCAGTGAGCGACGGCGACGCCTCGTCGGTGAGTGCCTGGGTGAATGAGGCGATGGCGGCCAAGCGCGAGGAACAGCGCTTGCTCGATGCTCTGGACGAGGCGCTTGCTGACTACGAGTCCGAGTTCGGGCCGATTACCGACGAGCAGGTTGAAGAAGCACGCCGTCTGGCCTCACAACGAGCTATACGAGTCCGGGCACGAACGCGCGAACTGAGTCTGTCCGGTGAGCCTGCTGCTTGATACCGGGGCGCTCATCTCTCTTGAGCGGAATGACCCCGATACTTGGGCGTTCGTCCGTTTTGCGCGTCAGGCAGGCCGGCCGCTGATGACACACGGTGGGGTAGTTGCGCAGGTGTGGAGAGGCGGATTTGGGCGTCAGGCCCGATTGGCGGCGGCGCTGCGCGGCACACGAGTAGCGCCGCTCGACGATGTTCTGGGCCGGTCGGCTGGGGTGCTGCTGGCACGGTCAGGTCTGGACGACGCCATCGATGCAGCGCTCGTCGCACTGTGCAGCCACGGCGACGAAATCTTGACCTCGGACCCGGGCGATCTTGCAGCGCTCGCAGAAGCCGCCCGACTCGACGTCGACGTCATCCCCGTCTGACCGGTCAGAGAGCGAATGCGGCGGGAGCAGATGTGCCCAGGCCGTCAACCGATGTGCGTTTCCGCTTCCGATTGCTGCGACGCCTCGCTTTCGACTGCCTCGGTAGCTCGGTTGGAGATCGTCGGCTCGAGGGCGAGTCGGCGGCGCCAGTCGGCGATGGTGCTCTCAGGCACACCGAGCACTTGAGCCGCCGCGTTGTCAATGATGCGCCTGCCCTCGCATTGCTCCCCGTCTCGCAACGGCAGCAACTCGATGTCACAGGCCTGTTCGTACGCCACCAGCAAGTCGCCCCATGCGGGGTTCTCGGGCGATGGCACCGGAACACTTCGCAGCTGGTCCAGTGACCACGAGGGATAGGTCAGCTTCTTTGTGCGCCGATTCAGCAGCATCATCCGAGTCGGTGTGCTGTTCCACCACGCGCACAGTGACTTCGCCTCATCGTCATTCGCCACCGCGACCGGAACCCATGCAGAGCCAACTGATGGGAGCTCGCTGTACACGGCGACCAACCGGCCAGCGACGGTGTCGTGTCGGTTGGCAACCAGCAGCTTGCTGCGTTGCGCCCAGTAGCGCTCGGCCAGCTGTTCCTTGCCTGGCCGAGGCTGGATGAGTTGTTCAGGGGCAGCGCGCATAGTGCGGCGGAGCTTTGCGGACGCTGACCAGAAGGCGTCAAAGCTCATGATTGACTCGTCGGCCTGAAAGCGTCTTGGATGCGTCGCCCTGCTGGGCCGACGGCTCGTCGCACGGAGATCGATTCGAGTCGATCTGGTGGAATGCCCCACGGACTGCGCGGCCGTCGGGTTCGAGTCGGTATCGCGCCTGGAGGGGAAGAAGGCGCCCCTGATTGCTTGGCCCGAAGGTCCGAAACTCCCCCCCCCTGATAGGAGCAGCGCTGGCGTCGGACGAATTGGGCGACCCGGCTTCCAGTGACAGGGCAACGTCGGCGAGATTGCCGTCATACCACTGCACGGGCGACCAGTCGCCATCGCGTAGGCGCTCGGCTGGCCACAGCGTGACATTGCCCCATTCACCAGGGTCGCCGCTCGCAATTGCATCGGCGGCGGCGAGTGCCTCGGCGGGGGTCGACGGCATCTTGCGAAGCGACACGAATCGGGTGGGCGGGTCGCTTGCAGGCGAATCCGATCGATCATCTCGACGCCGGGCGATAAGCAAACACTCGTGAATGCCGGTGTTTTCGGAAAAGTTGATGTTCTTCGGATCGTGTGACGTGACGACCGTCTCAATGCGGAGTCGGTCTGCGAGAAAGCGGCGTTCGTTCTGCCCCGACGAAGCGGTGCACGCAGTCGCGGGGACCACCGAAGCGACGGTTGCACCGCGAGATGTCGACATTCGCTCCACGATCGGTGTGAAGTAGGTGCGGATGCTGTTGGCATCAATGGTTGCACCGGCCACGGGGTCTGAGTGCAGCAATACGTCGCGCAGCCCAAGTTCGTGCTGCTGCATGGCCTTCTTCTGAGCAGGCGAGTATTGCGAATTTTTCTTTACGTTGTTGGTGAACGGCGGATTCATAATGACGAGATCGATGTCGCGAATCGGGAAGTCGGCGCCGGAATCGGTCAACTGCGCGCCCACACTCCGGGCGTCGGCGTGTTGCACGAGGTTTCGCAGTGATGCTGCGGAATCGGCGAACCCGAGCACTTCCAGCGTTCCCGCCATCATCGATCCATCGGGTTGCGGGCCGTGTCTGAGCGTGAACAAGTTCATCTTGCGGAAGTCGACGGTCGGAGCGCCCAAAGTGAAGTTCGATGCAGCGAACTGAATGGCTGGCGAGTTGATATCGAGACCGTGGAGCACGTTCTCGACGACGGCCTTATGCAGGTCGGAATCGCTGGAATCAGCATCGTCGCTGTCCAAGTGTTGGCCGACCTCGCGGACGCGTTGCTTGAGCACCCGTAGCGCCGCCATGAGGAGTGTCCCGGTGCCGCAGGCGGGGTCCATGATCCGCAGGCGGGCGATCTGTTCGGAATCGGACCAGTCGGCGAAATCCTCGTCAATGGCCAGCCGCGCCAGCATGAGCGCTGACAGATTCTTGGTGTAAAACGCGCCATATGCCGCTGCGTTGGGCAGGATGCGGTGATACAGGGGGCCAGCGTGGTCGTAACCCATCTCGGTGAGCGAATCGGCGGTGCGGTTCGCGCACTCAGCCAGACCTCGCAATGCCTCGACTGCGTACGGTCGAGTCGGGAGTTGCCTGAGCACGGAGAGCGCAGATCCGAATACCGGCTCGTAGTCGTGCTCGAGAATCCGCTCCCACCCGTCTGCCAGGACCGCTGCGGGATCGGGGGCTCCGGTCACGCGGGCCAAGTCGGCGATGTCGCTGAACCGGGGCACCTCGCGCAGGCGACGGTGCAGCAGGCAGGCATTGATCAGAACGAGCGCGGCAACCTTGCAGATGTCGGTCTTGTTGGTGTCGTCAACGGCGAGATTGCCGAGCGCGGCCGCCAGCGGCGCCGCAAGATCGCCTTCACTGAAGCGAGCACCGGCGAAGGTCACGGCGAGCCCCAGATCGTCTGCCACGAGCTTGCCGGCCGACCCCAGACCCGACGCGGCGACGACATGCGCGTAGATGGCAGCGCCCGCCTTGTGCAGATCGAGCTGGAGTTGTGCAGGCTCATCGACGTTTTCTTCCAAGTCGTCGCCATCGCCCCGATGCCCCTCAGGCGGCGGGCGAGTGACCTCGCATGCTGTGACGAATCGGGCCGGAGTCTCGGCGAGGCGAGTGTCGTGGGCCTGCAGCGCCCTCAGCACTTGGCCGACTGATTCGTAGCCGCTGCCGCCCGCCTCGAGCGTCGCTGCCAGATCTTCGCCCGGCGGCACCGGGACGGGAATCACGATGTAGCCGAGCTTCTTTCCTTCGACGCGCCGCATGACTCGTCCGACGGCTTGCACGATGTCAACCTGGCTGTCGCGAGGCTCCATGAACACCACCGCATCCAGCGACGGCACGTCCACCCCTTCGGTCAGCAGCTTCGCATTGCAGATCACGCGAGCGCACTGGTCGGTGCGAGTCCGCGCGAGCTTGCGCAGTTCCTCGCTGCGCTCGAAGGCCGGTGCAGTTCCGTCGAGGTGAGTCGCTTCGACCTTGGCGGCGCCTTCCGTTTCTCCGTGTGCGCGCCTGCGTCGGGTGATGAGGGCGCGCAGCTGCGAATCAGCCAGTCCCATGGCATAGAACTTTGACCTCGCGATGGAATTTGCGAAGGCGATGGTGCTGTCAAGCCGCCGAGGCACCTCCAGTTCGCTGCCCTCGGCCATGCCGTTGATGGCGAGCGACGTGCCGAGCAGCCGTTGAAGGTCTTCGATGCTGACGACCAGCGGTTTCGGGCCTCCCTTCTGCGTCTGCGATTCGGCGGATGCGTCGCCCAGGTCGATGAGCCGCTGTCGCATGCCTGCCGGAACGGCGCTGTCGTGGACGCCCAAGACGATCACCCGATAATCGGCGAGCATGTCGGTCTCGACTGCCTCCTTGAACGACAGGCGCTCCAGTTCGGGACCATAGACATGCAGGTCGTTCATGTCGACGGTCCCGATGCCGCGTCCAGCGAGCGATGCCTTGGACGAGGCGGTGTAGATGCGGGGAGTAGCCGTCATGTAGAGCCGCTTGCGGGCACGCAGGCGATCGTCGTCGTGGACCATCTGGAAGCCGCTGTCCCGCTGGGTTCCGGCCGCGTCGGAAATGGCTCCAGTCGTGCGGTGCGCCTCGTCGCAGAGGACCAGATCAAATGCCCCGGCAGCGTGTTCGCTCTGGGCCTCGCAGAGTCGATGCAGCGACTGATACGTGCAGAACACCACGCGTGTTATGTCGGTGTCGCGGACGGGGTCCAGCATCACCCCGAGTTGCTGCGGCGACGTCGTCACCGGGCACTCCAGCTCGGAGACCCGCATCTCGGTCGCGCTCTCTGAGCGGCCGCCCGCGGACTCGTCGGAGCAGACGACGACACACTCAAGGGGTCGCGTCGTGTGCAGCAGCCATTCTCGGCGCGCTTGTGCCACCAGCGCGATGCTCGGCGCCACGAATGCGATGCGTCCGCCGTCAGGGACCACGCTTTCGGCGATGCGCAGCGAAGTGAACGTCTTGCCTGTGCCGCAGGCCATGATCATCCGGCCCCGGTTGTGGTGCGACAAGCCATCAACGACCTTGTCGATCGCCTCGTGCTGGCGTGGCCAAGGTGCACGAACAGGCCGCTCCTGCAGCTTCTCGCTGATCTTCTCGAATTCATGGTGCAGGAAGTCGATCCGGCGGACCGAGGATCCGAGGCTGTCTACCTGCACGAGTGCGTTGTCGGTCCACGGCGATGTCGTGACGATCCAACGCATCGCGAACACGGGCTGATCGGCGGCGTCGGTCGCCTGCGATTGGCTCAGGAACGAGTCGATGTCAGCCTTGGCGACTCGTCGCTTCGGTGCGTAGCACTTGCATTGGATGGCGATGTGGCTGCCGTCACGGTGACGCGCGACAAGGTCGATGCCGGTGTCCTTGCCGCTGAGGCCGGTCAGCTGCTGACGTTCGCGCCACCGTCCCCAGTGTTCGATCTCGTCGATCTCGTACTCGGGACTTTCAAGGAAGACGATCTTGACGAGTTCCTCGAACCACCGGCCCTTCTCGGATTCGTCACGGCTGGTAGTGCGAATGCGCTCGATGACCTCGCCGACCGTAACGAGTGCTTCGACCGGCGGCTCGGACGCGGTATCCGAAGTAGGGGGGGTGGGGGGGGGGGGGGGGGGGTAACAGCGAACGGGAGGCTCAACGAGGCGAGGTTGATGTCCTCACGACGCATCCCGCGGGTCGCGGAGGGCAAGAGTGTGATCTCGTCGGCGTCCGCCTCGACCTGCGGTGGGCGTGTCTCGCTCATCGATGCCTCCTGTGGTTCCCGCAGTTGTAGTCGAGAGCGACGACGGCGATCACCATCATCAGGACCATGTGCTGGATGTAGGTGAGTCGGCTCTGGGTGGGCATGGGCTTCGTGGTCCTCTCGTGAAGGGGCGGTGTCGCATTCAGGCGCCACCGCAGGACGGTAGTTCTCGACGAAGTGGCGTAGCGTCCCGTTGCAATTGCTCACGAAAGGCTCACGATGGCGACGCTACGCGCACTTCCGTCATTCCAGGGCCGAATCGGCAGAACCGTTGCCGAATCGGAGCCGTGGTTCGAGGAGCATCCCCGTGCGCCTTCCAGCGCGCCGAACGTGGTGTTCGTGCTGCTTGACGACACCGGCTTTGCCCAGTTCGGCTGCTTTGGGTCGGACATCGACACGTCCCGCATCGATGCGCTCGCCGCGAACGGCATCCAGTTCACGAACTTCCACGTTGCGCCGCTGTGCTCGCCGACCCGGGCGTCGCTGCTGACGGGACGGGCCCAGCACGCCGTCGGCATGCGATCGGTGTCGAACTTCCAGACCGGCTTCCCGAATCAGCTCGGGCACATCACCAACCACGCTGCGACCGTCGCAGAGGTGCTGCGAGACGAGGGCTATGCCACGTTCTGCACCGGCAAGTGGCACCTCGCGCCGACGGAGGACAGCTCCGCCGCCGGCCCATTCGATCAATGGCCCCTCGGCCGGGGTTTCGACCGCTTCTACGGGTTTCTCGAAGGCGAGACCGACCAGTTCTTCCCCGAACTTGTCAGTGACAATCACCCGGTTGACCCGCCTGCTCGTCCCGAGGACGGGTATCACGTCAGCGAAGACCTCGTCGATCAGATGCTGCAGATGATCAGCAACAGCAAGGGAGTGCGTCCCGACCGGCCGTTCTTCGCCTACGTGCCATTTGGCGCCACGCACGCTCCGCATCAAGCACCGCCGGAGTACCTCGCGAAGTACCGGGGCCGCTACGACGAGGGTTGGGATGTGGTGCGCCAGCGCTGGTACGACCGGCAGATCGAGATGGGCGTCATCCCGCCGCACACAGCGCTGGCGCGACTGAACCCGGGCGTGAAGCCGTGGGACAAGCTGTCAGTGAACGAGCAGAAGCTGGCCCGCCGACTGCAAGAGGCCTTTGCCGCTTTCCTGGATCACACCGACGACCAGATCGGGCGATTCGTTGCCGGGCTCGAACATCTCGGGCTGCTCGACAACACGATCTTCATCGTGATGGCCGACAACGGTGCGTCCCAGGAGGGCGGACCGACCGGCGTGATGCACGAATTCAAGTTCTTCAACGGACTGGCTGAGTCGATCGACGATGTCGTCGAGCGGCTCGACGACATCGGTGGGCCCAACAGCCACACCAACTACCCGTGGGGCTGGGCCCAATGCGGCAACTCGCCATTCCGCTGGTACAAGCAGAACACCCATGAGGGCGGGGTGCACGTGCCGATGGTTGTGCACTGGCCAGCCGGCATCGCCGCCGATCAGCAAGGGACGAAGCGGAGCCAATTCGTCAATGTGTCTGACGTGACCCCCACCGTGTATGAGCTGCTCGGTGTCACGTCGCCCGAGACATACCGGGGGCTGGACCAGCTCCCGGTCACCGGCAACTCGTTCGCGTCGGTACTGGCGGACCCTGAGGCTCCAGCCACGAACACGCTGCAGTATTTCGAGAATTCCGGGTCACGTGCCTTGGTTGCGCTGTTGGACGACGTGTGGTGGAAAGCAGTCATACGGCACATTCCGGGCGACGACTTCGACACTGAACAGTGGGAGCTCTTCGACCTCGGGGCCGATCCCTCTGAGTGCAACGATCTCGCAGGCGACCAGCCCGAACGCCTTACCGAGCTCATCGGCTTGTGGTGGGCCGAGGCCGAGCGCCACGGCGTGCTGCCGCTCGACGATCGCGGCGTCGCGTTGTTCGCGGCACCGTTGCGCGAGAACTCACCACACCCGCCGAGCCGGCGCTACGTGTACCGGCCGCCGATGTCTCGGGTTCCCTCGCAAGCGTCCCCGTCCGCCGGTGGGCGAGTGTTTGATCTCACCGCCCGGGTGAGTCGGCAGGCGGGCGACGACGGCGTCATCTGGGCGACGGGCAGCGCCGGCGCAGGCGTTTCAGTCTTCATCCAGAACGATCACCTCGTGGTGGACTACAACGCGTTTGCTGATCACACCATCGTGGAATCGTCGGTCGAGGTGCCTGAAGGTGACAGCGAACTGTCGCTGCATCTGCAGCGCACGGGTCCACAGGGAGGAACCGTCGAACTGCGAGTCGACGGCGAGCCGGTCGGCGGGGCAGAGCTGCCGTTCATGATGCGGATGATCTCGTCGTTGGGCTCCAGCATCGACCACGACTACGGGTCGACGGTGTCAGAGCGCTACGACGGCTCGTTCCCGTTTGCGGGGACTCTGCATGAGGTCGAGATCAACCTGTCGTCACGGACCGCGGCCGACGTCGCTGCCACCGCCCGAGCCGAGATGGCCCGTCAGTAGGCGGAAGTACGCAGCGGCGCGCCGCCGACTGCGGTCAGTTTGAAGTCTTCGGGGCGACGATTGTGGTGGTGCCCTGAGCGACGGCGACCATGCGCTCGCCGTTAGTGATCTCGACACGCACGACAGCGAGTCGCTTGCTCATCGAAATGATCTCGGCGGTGGCCACGCAGGTGCCACCGGTGACCGGTGCGAGCAGGTTGATCTTGAATTCGGTCGTCGCAGCCCAGTAGCCCGGAGGCATGACGGGGTACATGACCACGCCGAGCACGTGGTCGCACATGGCCGAGAGGCAACCGCCGTGCATGGTGCCCATGGTGGTGATCAGTTCGTCGGTGATCGGCATCTCGCACACGAGCCGCCCGGCCTCGAACTCCACCGCCCTGATGCCCAGATAGCCGTCAATGCCGCGGCGCGACACCCGGCCGATCACCTTGTCGGCCCATTCGGAGTTGAAGGTTTCAAAGACCGGTCGGCTCATGGATCGCTCCTAGGACTGGGCAGGATCAGGTGCAAACACGCCGTGCTGTGTTTGATGCTTCACGGCGCAAAGACGCCGTGAACGGGCGGCACGCCGGAACGTTCTCCGGCGAGGAGCTGAATCAGCGGTTCGAGGTCGTCGAAGCCGGCCACTTGGCGAGGCAGGTCTTTGAATGGGTATGGGCCCGAGACCAGTAGATCCAGGGCCTTGCGGTAGGCACCGACGTCAACGCCGAGGGCTCCGATGATCCGCAGTTCCTTGTAGACGATGTGATCGGGGTCGAAGCCCGGCGTCTCGGGAGTGCCGCGGGTGCCGGCGAGAACGATCGTGCCGCCAGGGCAAGCGAGCTGGACAGCCTGAGCGAATGCGGCGGGCGCCTTCGCCGTGACGTCGACCACGATGTCGGCCTTGCGCCCGATTGTTTCGCGCAGCGCACGGTTCGGGTCGGTCTCCGAGACATCCACCGCGAGGTCCGCACCGAACGCGGGCGCCAGGGCCAGCCGTTCTGCATCGCGAGTTCCGAGGCCCGTAATCATGACGAAGCTCGCGCCGGCTTCCTTCACGGCTGCAGCAGCGCACAGGCCTCGAACACCCGGTCCGAGGATCGCCACGACGTCACCCGGCTGGGTCTCGGGGATCTCCACCGCCCAGCGGATGCCGGCACCGAGCGGATTGAACAGCGTGGCGGCAACCGGATCGAGCTCATCAGGCACTGGCATCAACATCGAGTCGGGTCCCAGATACAGATGCGAGGCGTAGCCGCCGCCTAAGCCGGGCGGCGTGTCGGCGTCGGTGAATCCGATCATCGTTGCAAGGCCGTTGCGCTCGCAGCGCCGGTACACACCTGCCTGGCACTGCACGCATTCCCGGCAGGACAGGAACACTTCGACGGCGACGCGCTGGCCAGCGCTCACGCCCCAGCGCTCGGCTGCCGCGTCGCCCAATTCCTCGACCACGCCGATCACCTCGTGGCCGGGGATGAAGGCATGCGGGTTGGTGATGTGACCGGTGTATTGTTCGTGATCGGTGCCGCACAGGCCGCATGCCTCGATGCGCAGGAGGCCGTCGCTGGCGCCGATTTCCGGCAGGTCGAAGCTGCGCTGCTCGAACGAGCGGGGTGCCGTGAGTACCAGTCCAGTTGCAGATGCCATCGATGCTGACCCTCATCTGGTGACAAACCGCGCGGCTGTGCCGACGCCGGTCTGTGGCGTGCCCGGCACGCCGCAAAAGACGTTAGGTCACCGGCACCGCAGAATCGGCTGCAGGACACATCGCCAAAGCGGGCGCCCGTACGCTGCGACGATGACGCCGACGATCGTTGAGGTGACAGCGGCCCCGCTGCGGCGGCCTGAAGTGCTCGGGCGAACCGCTCCGCCCTCCGCGTCGTGGGACTCGACGGGCATGATGCATGCGCTGTCGAGCGATCGCAGCTTCGCCGGCCAGGCGATGCGATTCGAGCCTCCTTGGGACGACGCTCTGTGCGTCGTCACTGCCTCTGATGGCAGCTTCGGCGTCGGCATGACCAGCCAGGCAGGGCCGGTCATGCCAATCATCAACGACTTCTTCGGCCCGATGATCGTCGGGGAGAGCGTTCTCGCCATCGAGCGGCTGTGGAACATGATGAGCCGGAGCGCCAACAGCGCCTTCGGGGCGGCAGGCCTGGCTGCCTACGCCCTCAGCGCGGTCGACCTGGCCCTGTGGGACCTGAAGGGCAAGGTTCTGGGCCGACCCGTCTACGAGCTGATGGGCGGTCCGGCCAGGGAACGCACACGCTGCTACGCGACCGGCAATGACCTCGACGACTCGCGCAACCGGGGATTCGACGCGTTCAAGCTGGCCGGCTCTGTCGGGCCCGGATCAGGCACTGCTGGCATTACCGAGACCGAGCGTCTGGTGGCGAGCGCTCGCTCAGAACTCGGGCCCGATGCCGACATCATGCTGGACTGCTGGTCGTCGCTAGATGCCTCCTACGCAGTGCGTCTCGGCGAAGCGCTGGCCCCGTACCGGCTGACCTGGATCGAGGACTACGCCCAGCCCGACGACTGGCCCGGATACGCAGACGTGCGCCGACGATTGCCCACTCAGATGCTGGCTGCGGGTGAGCGCTGGCTGACCGACCGGGCCTTCGCTTACGCCGCCCAGCAGCGACTCGTGGACGTGCTGCAGCCGGATGTCCAGTGGGTGGGGGGTGCCACAGCCGTGCTTCGGATCGCGGCCATCGCCGCCTCATCGGGGATCGAGCTGGCCTTGCACGGCGGCAGCAACGACAGCTACGGCCAGCATCTCTGTCACGCGCTGGCCCAGAACCGCTGGGCGGAGATGTATGTCGGCTGCCCGCCGGGTGAGTCGCTGATGAATGCCTGGCGTTCCACCCCCGGCATGTCACTGCCCGATGACGGTTGGCTTGTGCCCAGCGAAGCGCCTGGATTTGGCATCGAGCTGACCAGCGAGCAGATCGACGCTGCCGTAGGGCAAGCGGACTCCTGAGCGACCGCTTCGGCGGACGTAGCTGCGCAGTGCTCAGGACTTGCGGGAGCGCGATGCTGGCGAGTCCTTGGGATTGGCCCAGCCGACCGTCATGCCAGCTGACAAGCCGCCGTCGACCGGGAGATCGACGCCGTTCACCCAGCCGCTCTCACCAGCGAGCAGCCAAGCAACCACTTGGGCCTGGTCGTCGGGTGTGGCAACCCTGCCGACCTGTTCGTTCAACCACGCCATCTGCTCGACGCCTGCGTCCTGCTCGAAGTAGGGGAACAGGGGAGTGTTCACGGGGCCGGGGCTGACCGAGTTCACACGGATGCCCCGGTCCACCAGCTGTCCTGCCAGTTGCTTCGTGTACGACACGACCCATTCCTTGGACAGCGTGTATGCGTTGGGTCCGCCGCGGTCGTATGCCTGGGCCACTTCGATCCCAGCGGCAAAGTCCTGACCAGCATCCAGCTCGGCGATGCGGTCGCGGTGCCGATTCCACACCATGCCCGCCAGCGAGGCGATGTTCACGATCGAGCCGCCGTCATCGAGCTTGCCCGCAGCCAGCAGTGTTTCGGTGACGTGGCGAAGCCCGTAGACGTTGACACGCAACACCAGCTCGGCGCCCATGCTTCCCGCAACCCCGGCGATGTTGCCGAGCCCATCGAAGGAGCCGTCGATCCCGGCGACTACTTCGTCGATCGACGCAGGATCCGACATGTCGCAGTGATGGTGCTCGCTCGCACCTTCGGGAGCGTCCTTGATGTCAAGGCTCACCACGTCGTGCCCGTCGGCCACCAGTCGCCGCAGTGTGGCGTTGCCGATTCCGGTGGATGCCCCTGTCAACAGAATGCGTTTTGTCATGATGATCTCCCTCTCGCCTCGCCAGCAGTGAAGTTCACTTTCGCCCAGCGCCGTGAGACTAGATCGGCGTGGGACACATCAGCCCGTGCCGATCCCGATCACTGTTCGAAGCCGAGGCGTTCCTGTTCAGCTCGAACGAAGACGATCACTGCCTCGATCTCGGCATCGGAAATGCCCTCGACCGGCGGCATGTCGCCGAACCACCAGTGATGCTCGGGCGCGCCTTCACTGATGGCTGAGCGGAAGGAGTAGTCGCTGTGATGATCGGGCTCGTAGATGATGGATAGCTGCGACGGGCCCTTGTCCGTGCCACGAAGGTCGACGCCGTGGCATTCAGCGCAGTACTGCTGGTAGACCGCCGCCCCGTCGACGGGAGCGTCGACGCTCGCTGTCGGATCGGCTTGAGTGCCGTCCGTGGCCTCCGATGTTGCATCCGTGGATCCGCATCCCGAGGCGACGAGGCACGCTGCGAGAACCGCGGAAGCAAACGCGTGGGACAGTTGTGCTTTCATGGGTTAGGGCCGAGGACGGCTCGGTAGGCGTTGAGGGCCTCGTCGTTGAAGCAGACGAAACGGACGAGTTCGACCTTGGTGGATGTGCTGCGAACGGCGTCGATCGCAATCTGCGTGGCAGGCGCGACGGGGTAGCCGTAGACGCCAGTGGAGATGGCGGGGAAAGCGATGGACGTGGCGCCCACCTCGTCGGTCCTGGCAAGCGAATCCCGATAGCACGACGCCAGCAGTTCGGCCTCGCCGTGGGAGCCACCGTGCCAGATGGGACCGACGGTGTGGATCACCCAGCGAGCAGGCAGCCCGAAACCCGGCGTGATCTTGGCCTGCCCAGTGGGGCAGCCCCCGAGTGTGCGGCAGTGTGCGAGCAGTTCGGGTCCGGCCGCCCGATGGATTGCGCCGTCGACACCGCCTCCGCCCAACAAGGTCTCGTTAGCGGCATTGACGATGGCATCGACGCGTTCAGCAGTGATGTCGCCGAGCACCACCTCGAGGCGTGGGCCGATGCGGCGAAGCCTGGCGGTGTAGCCGAGGTACTGCCACATCATGTGCTCGCCGTCTCGCCAGCGCCTGACCTCGATGTCCATGCCGATCGGCCGCAGGACATGGACGCCGTCCTCGTAGGTAGCAATCACATGGATGGGGGTGCTCTTGTCGAACTCGGCCACGTCGTGGACACCGTTGGCTTCGGTGCCGTCACATCGCATGTCGTGAATGATCCCTCCGCCGGTGACGACCACTCGATCTCCCGCCTGCTCGATGCGCTGGACATGGTTGAGCCCGGGATGATCAGGCACGCTTTCGCCGTCGACAACCACATCGACCGTCTGCCACCGCCCGCCGATGGCTGGTGCTTCGTCGGGGGTCGGCTCGACGCAACCGGCGAGCACCGGCGCGGGGAAGGCGTCGTACCCGCCCGGGGGTGTGTAGGCGACCGGGATGCTGTCGATTGTCGGCTGAGCCATCAGTGGAGCGCTCGATTCCTCGGCGTTGTGACCAATTGGACCATGTGACAGTGTGCAGCAACAGACACGCAATACATGGCTTCACCACTAGCTTCTGGCGCGCTGAGGACGGCTCGTCGGGACATGGGATGCTCGCCGGTCGAGGCCTCGATGGTCACGATCGGATCGCCACATGAGCCTCGCCGTCACTTTGCTTGGAACGGGCAGTCCGTTGCCTGATCCAAACCGGGCTGGGCCGTCGACGCTGATCTCTGCCGGGGACGAGCACTATCTGGTGGACGCCGGGCGTGGCGTGCTGATGCGGATGGCAGCCGCCGGAGTGGGCGCGCCGAACCTGAGTGCCGTGCTGTTGACGCACCTGCACAGCGATCACATCACTGACCTCAACGACGTCATCGCTCAGCTGCCGTTCCAGCGGATCAAGGACACTCTCGGGTACCACTCATCGCCAGCCGAGGCGGCCCAGACTGCCCAGCGAGCGGGCGTAGGCACCCTCATCCTCACGCATTACGTGCCACCGTTCCCACCTGGCGGCGGCGCTGAATGGCACGACATGGCGGCAGCCCACTTCGACGGTGTGATCGAGGTCGGCGACGACCTGCATCGTGTCGAAATCCCAACCGAAACCGACAGCGGAGACTGAGATCATGCACACCCTGCGCACACCCGACGAACGGTTCGAGGGTCTTCCCGACTACGACTTCGAACCGCACTATGCCGAAGTCCCCGACGGCGACGGCGGCACGCTCCGAGTGCACTACCTGGACGAAGGACCAGCAGATGCCGCGCCCGTGCTGCTGCTGCACGGAGAGCCCTCGTGGGCGTACCTCTACCGGCACATGATTCGGTCGCTCGCCGACGCCGGCCATCGTGTGATCGTGCCGGACCAGGTTGGCTTCGGGCGCAGCGACAAGCCCGCCGAGATGACCGACTACAGCTACGCCCGCCACGTCGACTGGATGTCGAGTCTGGTGTTCGACTGCCTCGGCCTCAGCGACATCACGTTCTTCGGCCAGGACTGGGGCGGTCTGATCGGCCTGCGTCTCGTGACGGCCCAGCCCGATCGCTTCGCTCGTGTGGCGATCTCCAACACCGGGTTGCCCACAGGGGACCGCAGGCCCAGCGACGCGTTCATGGCGTGGCAGAAATACTCCCAGGAATCGCCCGTCTTCCCGATCGGCGACATCGTGAACGGCGGCTGCCTGACCGACCTTTCCGCCGACGAGGTCGACGCGTACAACGCGCCGTTCCCCGACGACTCCTACAAGGCCGGCGCTCGCATCTGGCCGTCCTTCGTGTGCACCTCGCCCGACGACCCCGAGGCTCCCGCCAACCGTGAGGCCTGGGGCCTGCTTGAGCAGTTCACGAAGCCGTTCCTGTGCTGCTTCAGCGACAGTGACCCGGTCACCCAGGGTGCCGACAAGCCGTTCCGGGCGCGAGTTCCCGGCGCACAGGATCAAGCGCACACCACCATCGAGGGCGCATCGCACTTCCTTCAGGAAGACCGCGGCCCCGAGCTTGCAGCCGTGCTTGCAGACTTCATTGCCTCAACCAACTGAACTAGGCATCCAGCCCGCGTCACGACGGGTCGAGCTCAGGCCCGAACCACTGGCCCAAACAGCATGACTGTCACAGCGGGCTCGTAATTTGCGGCCATGACCTCTCGGCGGGAAGACGCCTCCGCGAAGTGCCATCGACTGGACTTCGAAGCTGCAGGGTGGATGCGCGCCCCGGGTCACTCGAGAAGCCACACTGATGCCGTGGAGCTGGGCGGTGCAATCTCGTTGTTCTCCGGCGCCGGCGGGCTCGACTTGGGAACCGAAGCTGCAGGTTTTCGCACGACCGTGGCGGTCGAATGGGATGACAATGCCGCCGACACGATGGAGAAGAATGCGGGAGAGCACTTTCCGGGCCTGCTCGGAGTGATGCGCGCAGACCTCTACCCGCTGGCCACAGGCAGCGGCGATGGCGTCACGGCGCGAGACATACTTCGCGCTGGCGGATTCAGCAAAACCGAGCGGCCAGATCTGCTCATCGGCGGCCCGCCTTGTGTTGCATTCTCCAAGTCCGGCTACTGGCTCGACTGGAAGCGGGACGGTGTCGATCCGGCGGCGAGCCTGTTGCAGGCCTACACGGCGGTACTCGCCGAAGCCAGGCCGCGGTTTTTCATCTTCGAGAATGTCTATGCGTTGACGTTCAACAACAAGGCCAGCCGGCCAGCGTTTGAACGCTTGCTGAGAGAGATCGATGCCGCCCGCTATAGGTGCCAGTGGCGCGTGCTCAACGCGGCTGACTACGGCGTGCCGCAGGCGAGGCCTCGATTGTTCATCATTGGTGCCTCTGCGGGAGAGCCGCTGCCCGAATTTCCTGTGCCAACCCACCATGGCTCTTGGGAGCGCCGACGCAGCGGCGGAGGGCCGCTCGCGCATGTCACGGCTGGCGAGGCACTGCGAGGCCTCGCCACCGACCCTGAGCCCGAGGAAACTATCCGCGGTCGATGGAGCCACTTGCTGCCCGAGATTCCGCCAGGCGACAACTACCTGTACTTCACTGCGAAACGTGGGCACCCGGCACCACTTTTCGAGTGGCGCTCGAGATATTGGTCTTTCTTGCTCAAGCTGGATCCCCAGCGTCCAGCCCCGACGATTCAAGCCAGGCCCGGCCCGAACGTGGGCCCGTTCCACTGGGACAATCGCCGCCTGCGCGTGCCGGAGCTGCGGCGGCTCTTCACATTTCCGGATGACTACGACGTAGTCGGCACCCGTGCCTCCGCTCAGATGCAGTTCGGTAACGCTGTGCCGCCTCGCTTGTCGCAGGTCGTAGCCGCAAGCGTTGCCGAGGTCGCCTGACCTGCCCTCAAGGGATTGCGGCCAGCAGGTCGCTCAGTGACCTCGACCACCGCTTGTCTATGTGCTGTATCGCGCCGATACGAGACTCGTCGTCCTGCCACGGCGCCAGATCAGTGGAGCCTTCGTCTTTTGTTGGGATTCGGGCTGCTGGGCTCGGCGGGGTTCATGTTAGGAGGAGGCCGCGGGCTTCGAAGTTGGCGTAGTTGGTGAAGCCGTGGGCTCGGCGTCGCAGGACTTGGAGCAGGTTGTTGGTTCCTTCGATGCGGCCGTTGCTGGGCCGTCCCGTTTGGTGCCAGTTGAGGATCTGCTGGTGCCAGGCGAGGAATGTGTCGACGGTGTCGCTGAACTCGGGTATGTCGCCGGTGCCGTAGATGTCGGCGAACCGGTCGAGCGCTTCGAGGGCGCCTTCGCGGTCGTCGGCGAGATAGAGCTGGTGCAGCTCGCCGAGCGCGTCCCATGCTGCTTTGAGCCGCGGGTGGGCGGCGAACAGCGCGTCGAGCCGGGACTGCTCGGCCGCGTCGAGCTTGTCGGGCCGACGCATGAGCAAGAACCTGGATCGGAACACTTCGGGATCGAATGCCGGTTTGGAGCCTTCGGGGCGACGCTGCACGTCGCGGCGCACAGCGATCAGGCCGGCTTGGAACCATCTGATGACGTGGAACCGGTCCAGCACATGGCGGGCGTGGCCGAGCCGCGCCTCTATGGCTGCCTTGTACGCCTTGGAGCCGTCGGACACCACGACCTTCACGCCGCGGCACCATCTATGCCCCTGGGCAGCCAGAAAGCCGCTCAGAGCCTGGGTGTCGCGGTGGGGCACCATGGCGAGCACCTCGCCGGTGTCGCCGTTGACGAGCACCGTCACATACCGGTGCCGCTTGCGGATCGAGGTCTCGTCCACCAACAGCACCCGACACCTTTGCCGCCGACGATGGTCGGCGACCAGACCCGCCCAGGCCACCACCAAAGCGTTGACCAGCTTCCAGCCCACCTTGTGACGCTTCGCCGCCGCGTTGACCGTCATCTGACGCGCGTCGGCCACCAGCCGACGGGCCAGACGCGCCGTGACACGGCCCTCGAACGCCGGGTGGTCCTCCATGAACCGCCGGCCGCCGCAGACGCCGCAGACCATGCGCCGCTGCTCGAACACCAGCGTCACCGGCCGGCCCGACACCTCCAAGTCGCGGATCTCCCGGTCACGGCGATCATGAGCCTTCCCGCTCGGGGTCCCGCAATCAGGACAACACGGGCGGCGCACCGTCGAGCGCACCCGCACCACCAGCCGCTCAGGCGCGTCGACCACCACCCCCAGCACTTCGACACGCGGCAGCCACAGCCGCACCGACATAACATCACGCTTCATCGAGGCCCTCCAGGGTTCGGCGTCTCACAACACCGATCCCAGCAGGGCCTCGACCCCTACAAACGGACCCTCAACCCACCCTCATCCCAACAAAAGGCGAAGGGCCGATCAGTGGCCCATCGGAATCGGAACTCCCAAATACCAGTAGCCGAGAACAGGCACGCCGCCAAGATGTCGAACTGATCCCAGGCGTACTTGCGGCCGGCGCCAGAGTCACGGCTCTTCTGTACCTCGACTTTGTAGTCACCGTTCGCATACTGCTTCGGACTTGCGGTCTTGCATTCGATCAAGAGCCGGCGCCCGTCGTTCACCCGTATCTCGAAATCGGGCCGGCCGTCTTCATCGATCCCAGTCACTGCGCAGATCTCTGGAACATCATGAAGGCAGCGTTCGAGATGATGTTCGGCGACGCCGCCCCGCACCGCAACTTTGAGTCGGAAGTTCCGATTGACGATGTCGAGAATCGCGCTGGCATCGAGACTGAAGGTCGCTTCGAGCTGGTGAGGCTCATGAGGTGGACTCGCATGATTCTCCGCGAGCACTTGCCGCAAGCTTGGAGAGAGCCCGAGTCCCGACGCCTGCGACTCGAACCGGGCGTAGTCAAGGAGTCGCTCGGGCCGAAATCCGACCAGGGTCTCCAGGCCTTCCAAAGTCGTGCGGCGTTGTCCGCCGGTCTTTTGACGCTCCCACACTGCCCAGCCGTACTCCGCAGCATGCTCAATGTGGCGGTCGTTGTAGTAGACGGAGATTCCCATCGGCAGATCGGCGTAGATAAGTGGATCAAGCCCGACGATGAAGCGTTCCGCGGGGTCGACGCACAGCACAAGCGTGACGTCAACTCCGGCCGTGTCACGAGCCAGCGGATTCTGGAGGTCTCGTTCACGCGTGGGATCGCCGAATCGAATCTGGGTTCTGCGTTCGCCCTTTGGTCGGTTGCGGGTCTCGCGTCTTGTCGTTGTGAAGGGGTACACGAGAAGCCCGTAGCGATGCCCTGCGTGATCCTCGGCACCGAAGTACATCGGTGCAATCGCTTCCGAACGAAAGGAGCTGTAGATCAATCGCGCGTCGCTTGCAACGATCGCGTCTTCGATGACTTCGACGACGGCGGTCCGGTCAGCCTGAACGCGGTATGTCTTGGGCACATAGATGCGATCGGCGACCACGGGCACAGATCACAAGGATGGCCGGAAAGAGCCGGTTGGACGCGTATTGCGCCTCGACGGCCACGTTGCGCAGGAATTCATCGCGCCGACAAGGTCGTCACTCCAAGGCTTCGGCCATTGCGAGTTCGGCGATCTGGTCGGCGTCGTAGCCGAGGATGTCGCCGAGGACTTCCATGGCGTGCTCGCCGTACGTCGGCCCAGCCCAGTCAAATCCGTTCGAAGCCTCTGACATGGTGTACGGCATCGCATCGACGATGGTGCGGCGGGCGTACTGGTGGGGGGCCCATTGGAAGTGGCCGCGGTGGGCGAGCTGCGGATCGTCGATGCAGGCGCCTGAGTTCTGGACGTAGTGGGCGGCGATGCCGTGCGCTTGCAAGCGATGCATGACGCCGGGACCGTTCTGCCGGGCAGTGAAGGCGGTGACGATCTCATCCAGTTCGGTCTGCCGCTCTCGACGACTGCTGTGGCCCAGATCGGCGAGGTCATTGCGGCGCATCTCGATGGCGAGCGAGTGCCACTGCTCGTCGCCTTCGACAGCGATGGCGATCCACTCGTCGTTGCCGGCTGCTGAGTACACGCCGTGGGGGACCATGACGTCGTCCTCATTGCCACGGCGAGTGCGCCGATTGCCGGTGGCCTGCATCTCGGCGATGGCCGGCGCCAGCATGTGCACCGCGGCTTCCATCTGTGAGAAATCCAGATGCTGGCCCTGCCCGGTTCGCCGACGGTGGTCGAGCGCGGCGAGCAGGGCGCAGACGGTGAATCGGGGCGAGCAGTAGTCGGTGTATGCGAGGTACGGCCCGGCGGGACCGCGGTCAGCCCAGCCGGTGATGTCGAAGAAGCCCGCAATCGACGCTGCCATATTCCCGAATCCGGCGAAACGGCGTTGCGGTCCGGTCTGGCCCATCACGCAGCTCGAGAGCATCACGAGTTCCTGGTTGACCTCGCGCAGGTCGTCGTAACTGAGTCCCCAGGCGGCCAGCGTGCCCGGAGTGAAGGACTCGATGGCCACGTCGGCCCACGCGATGAGATCGCGGACGACCTCGCGGGCTTCAGGCTTGCTCAGGTCGAGCGAGATGGTCATCTTGTTGGCATTCGAGGAATGCCAAGCAATGGCGTTCTCTTGGTCAGCCACGTCGTCGCGGTGGCCCAACGCGCCCCGCAACAGACACGGCCGGTTCTGCGTCTCCACCCGGACGACCGTGGCTCCCCAGTGGGCGAGGATCTTGGTGGCAAGCGGTGCGGCTGCCACCCAGGCCAGATCGGCGACCTTCAACCCGGCCAGAGGCTTGTCCGAGCGAGCACCCTCTGGCAACTGCACCGGAACCGAACGCTGCGCGGCGGCGCTTGCGGCTCGAACTTCCTCGCTGTGCTCGCCAACTTCGGGCGCCCGCGCCATTGGCGCCAAGGGGCTTCGGCTCGCAAGCACGAAGCGACCCGGCATGTGGACGCCGTCGAGATCATCCCAGAAGTCCCGCGCCGCCAGCTGCGGGCTGTCGAGGACGTCGGCGAGGCTGTTCACGGGGCACACCAGCAGCGAGTCGCGCAACCCTCGCTCGATCATCTCCGCCTTGGTCTTGGTCAGACAAAAGCGGGCGATGTCTTCCATCACGCCTTCGACGACGTCGATGGTTTCCTCGCCCGCTTGCAGCTGCAGGGCGAAGTTGACCCAGTCCTTGTTGAGCGTTTCGGTGTCGCAGAAGCCTTCCTCGTGCATCCACTCGAGGTAGCGACGCACCATCGGCCCGATCATCGGACCAAAGGCGACCGTGACGATGACGTACCCGTCTTTGCAGGGGTAGATCGTGCGCAGCATCAAGTCGCCGAAGCGCACGCCACCGGCCTCGCGCTGGACTTCGGCGATTCCGGCGGGGGCGTACAGAACCGCCGAAAGCGCTGTCTCGCACACCGCCTGCTGTGTCGACAGGTCAATGTGCTGGCCGCAGCCGATTCTGGCTCGGTGCTCGAGTGCGACGAGTGCGGCGACGGCGGCTTGCGCCGAGGCGTGCAACCACGCCTGAGGAATGCTGATACGCACTGGCGGCCGGTCGCTGTCCCCGGTCACCGCGAGCTGGCCGCTGGACGCAAACAGGGTCAGGTCGGTGGCACGCCAACTGGCCTTCGGCCCGGTCTCGCCCCATGGAGTGATGTGGACCGTGACGAGCTGATCGTTGGCGTCCCGGAGGGCCGAGAGATCGATGCTGAAGGGCGTGCCGTCGTTGTGCAGCACGACATCGGCATCGGCCGCCAGCGCAGCCACCTCGTCGGCGCTGGCGGAGACGACCGAGCGCTTGCCACGGTTGTACGCATCGTGGGCATAGCCGCGCGGCCAGCCGCCGGGAGGCTCCACCAGCACCACATCGGCGCCGAGTTGTGCCAGCAGATTGCCGGCGAACCAGCACCGGTCATCGGTGAGATCCAGCACGCGATATGGACCCAGCATCCCGTCCTCCAGGTGTCGATTCTGCGGTAATCGTCCGCCGTGACGCTCTTGTTCGGACACTACTTGCGCCTGTGGGACGGCCTCGAAGCGACGTCGAGTCGCACATTCGCCCAGGGTGTGACGGTGCCTGCCGGCAGCGCTACTCGGGAGTGACGTAGGCGGCGGTCAGGCCGCCGTCGACTTGCAGGTTGGCGCCGGTCATGTATGAGGAATCATCGGATGCCAGGAACAGGGCCGCGGAAGCCATTTCGTCGGCTTCGCCGAACCTGCCCATGGGCACATGGACCAGGCGCCGCTGCCGTTTCTCGTGGGTGTCGAGGAACGACATGAGCATCTCGGTGCGCAGCGGGCCGGGCGAGAGCGCATTCACCCGGATGTTCTCGCGGGCGTGCACCACAGCGAGTTCCCGGGTCAACGACAACACGGCGCCCTTGGAGGCGGTGTAGGCAATCTGCGGCGTCGCCGCGCCGACCGATGCCACGAACGAGGCGGTGTTGATGATCGATCCGCCACCCGAGCGGCGCATCGCTTCGATGGCGTGCTTGCAGCCGTACAGCACACCCTTCACGTTGACGTCGAAGGTTCGGTCGATGGTCTCGTCACGGGTCGAGATGGCGTCCGTGTCGGCGTCCAGCATGATCCCCGCGTTGTTGAATGCCACGTCAAGCTGGCCGAACTCCGATTCGGCCCGGCCGAACGCAGCGGCCACGTCCGACTCGACGGCGACATCGGCACGCACTGCGATGGCCTCACCGCCGGCGGCATTCACCTCGGCCACGGTCTCCTCATTCGAGGGGGCAATGTCGACTGCAACTATGCGCGCTCCCTCAGCGGCGAAGCGCAGCGCTGTAGCTCGGCCGATGCCACTGCCCGCACCAGTGATCAGGGCCACCTTGGCTTGCAGTCTCATAGTCCTGACCCCCAAGTCGTCCCCGATGTGCTCGAGATGCTCCGGTGCCTCTCACAGCTACGCGGCGTGCTGCCATCATCTGACCGTCCGGAATCGTCTCCACTCACATCAGGACCGTAACGAATGCCCACTGCCCACGAAGCGCCCCTGCGTGACACCTACGACGTCGTGATCGTGGGCGGCGCGGTCATCGGCTCGTCCATTGCTTGGGCGCTGTCGGCCAACGAAGACTTCGACGGCACCGTGCTGGTCGTCGAACGCGACCCGAGCTATGCGCAGGCCTCGACATCGCTGACCAACAGCTGTATGCGCCAGCAGTTCTCGAACCCGCTGAACGTGCAGATCTCGCGCTTCGGCGCCGACTTCGTGCGCAACTTTCGGGAGCGTCTCGGCGGTGACCCCGAAATCCCTGACCTGTTCGTGCACCACTTCGGCTACATGTACCTCGCAGGCGACGAGGACTTCGCCGCCACGCTGCGACGCAACCAGGCCATCCAGTCCGAACTCGGCGCCGGCACCCGCATCATGAGCCCGGCGCAGATCAAGGCCGACTACCCCTTCTACAACGTCGACGACATCGTCTGCGGCAGCCACAACCTTGTCGATGAGGGCTATTTCGACTCGGGCACGATGTTCGACTGGTGGCGCCGAAAGGCTCGCCAGAACGGCGTCGAGTACGTGACCGGCGAGGTTGCGGACCTGGTCGTGCAATCAGGTCGGGTCGACGCAGTCGTGCTGGCCTCAGGTGAAACCGTCAGGAGCGGGGCGCTCGTCAACGCAGCAGGTCCGCGAGCGGTGGACGTGGCGGCAATGGCGGGCGCAACCCTGCCGGTCGAGCCGCGCAAGCGCTACACGTTCATATTCGAGGCTGCCGAACCGCTCGACCGCGCCCTGCCGCTGACTATCGATCCCACCGGCGTTCACATGCGCAGCGATGGCGCCGCCTACATGTGCGGCTGCACTCCCGATGTCGATCCCGCCGTCGACTACGACGACTTCTCCATGGACCGCGACATCTTCGAGGACAAGGTATGGCCCGTGCTGGTCCACCGCGTTCCCGCCTTTGAGCGTCTCAAGGTCACCAGCCAGTGGGCTGGTCACTACGCCTACAACACGCTCGATCACAACGTCGTGGTTGGGCCCCACCACGAGGTCGGCAACTTCATCTTCGCCAACGGGTTCTCCGGCCACGGCATGCAGCAGTCGCCGGCCATCGGCCGTGCCGTCTCGGAGTGGATCGCTTACGGCGAGTACCGCACGCTCGACCTCACGCCGCTCGGGTATCAGCGCATTGTTGAGAACCGTCCGTTCGTCGAGAGCGCCATCATCTGAACTAGGAACTGCGCCCGCCCCGGCCGACGGAACGTCGCGCTGCCATCAGCGCTGTGACCTCGCTGAATCTCGCGCCCACCTCGGCCGACCGCCCGGCGCACAAGTACTCTCGCCGCTCATGCGCTTCGGCATCTTCGACCAGCTGGAACAACCCGGCGACGTGCCGTGGCATGAGCTCTACCGGCACCGGCTCGACCTGCTGGTACGGGCAGAGGAGGCCGGGGTGTGGGGGTGGCACAAGTCCGAGCACCACCTCATCCCGCTCGACGCCGCACCCAGCATCAACGTGTACCTGGCTGCGGCCGTCGAACGCACCAGCCGCATCCGCATCTGCTCGCTGGTGCACCTGCTGCCCTTCTACCACCCGATCCGGCTGGCCGAGGAACTGTGCATGCTCGACCAGCTCTCCGAAGGCCGCCTCGAGGTCGGCTTCGGCAAGGGCATCAGCGTGCCCGAGCATCTGCTGTGGGGGCTCGACCCCGACGACGCCATCGCACAGACCGACGAGTCGCTGGATCTGATCCTGGCTGCCATGCAGACCACCGGGAACTTCAGCTTCGAAGGGCAGTTCCATTCGTTCGCCGATATGCCGATCGAGTTCGAGCCGTACCAGAAGCCCTACCCGCCGCTGTGGCGCCCGGGCCAGCTTGAGACAGCCGCCGAAATGGGCGTGCGCACAATGGCCGCTGGGCCGCTGGCTGCCGTGGCCGCAAGCACGGCCCGTTACCACGAGCTGCTCCGAGTTGACGGCCTCGGCAGGCACCACTCGCCGATGATCGGGGGGCTCCGCCGATTGGTCGTGGCGCCGACCGACGCCGAAGCGGACGACATCGGACGCAGGACATGGGTCGCGTTCACCGAGCACTTGACCCGGCTGTTCCGGCGCTACGAGATGATCCCGCCCAATGACCCCACGCTCGGCGGCGACTACGACAAGGCCAAGCACTTCGAAGCCGTCGTCGTCGGTTCGCCTCAGACCATCCGTGAGCATTGCGAGCGGTTCGCCACCGAGGCGGGCACCGACTACTTCGTGGGGGTGTTCGCTTGGGGTGACCTCTCCGCCTATGAGGTGGACCGTTCGTTCGATTTGTTCGCCGAGCACGTGATTGCCCCGATGGCGTCACACTGAGCAGGCTCAGTTAGATCGCTGAGAAGTGCTGGGCCTATAGTCGGCAGTGCAGGCACGGCCTGTGTTGCTCGCCAGCGTGTCGTGCCTGCGCGGCGCCCGTGTCGGCGGGTCCGCGAAAGCACCGCAGAAGGGCTGCACAGATGACTGCACTACATCCCAACGGGGTGAATCACCTCGCCTTGTCGACACGCGACATGAAGGGCCAGCTGGAGTTCTGGTGCGATGTGCTGGGGCTGCCGCTGAAGGCCTTGTATTGGATGCACGGCGTGGACGGCACCTACCACGGATTCGTGGAGCTGGCGCCCGCCAGCTACGTGGCGTTCGTTCAGCACCCTGACAACGCCAAGGACATCGATCTGGGTGTCACCCATGCAGGCGGTCCCGGCGAGCCAGTCACCGCGGGCACCATGCAGCATGTCGCCTTCAACGTCGACACATTCGAAGACCTGATGTCGCTGCGGGATCGCATTCGAGACCGGGGCGTGCAGGTCTTCGGACCGATCGACCATGGCTTCATCCAGTCGATCTACTTCGCCGGCCCCGAGGGTCTGGCGCTCGAAGTGGCCTGCGGGTCGGCCATCCCAGTCGAGCAGTGGGTGGACCCCGAGGTTCTGGGGCTGTGCGAGATCTCCGACGCCGAGCTCGAGGCGCTGAAGTACCCCGCCGAATACGCCCGACCGGCCGGACCCGTCCCACAGCCCTCTTCCGCTACAGGTATGCCCCGGTTGATGCCCACCGATCACTACGACATGGTGATGAATCTGCCGGACCAGGTGGTGTGGGACAGGATGAGCGAGACCACCCCTCCGGTGGCCGCGGAGTGAACCAGGGGCGCATCACGCCACCTGAGTCCGGCGGAACACCTGAGGCTGCACGGGAGCGTGTCGGGCGCTGACGAGATCGCAGGAGGCGTCATGACGGAAAACAGCTCCGAAGCAATGACCCCGGAGGCCCACCTCGCCGAGGTGCTGGCGGCCTACGACAACTCGCCCAATCCGCGGCTCGCCGAGATAACCAAGGCGCTCATCCGGCACCTCCACGAGTTCGTCGCGGAGGTCGGTTTGACCCGGGAGGAGTGGTTCGCCGGCATCGAAGTGCTGACCCGCACGGGCCAGATGTGCGATGACCAGCGGCAGGAGTTCATCTTGCTGTCGGACACGATCGGCGTATCGATGCTCGTCGAGATGATCAATCACGTGGCGGCTGAAGGCTCGACCGAGCCGACGGTGTTCGGCCCGTTTCACGTCGAGGGGGCACCGCACCGTGTGATTGGGGAATCGATCATCACCGATTCCATGGACGACGACCGCGAGGTGACCTTTGCCGGCCGTGTGCTCGGGCTCGATAGCAACCCCATCGAAGGGGCGACGCTCGATGTGTGGGAGACCGCATCCAACGGCTTCTACGACGTACAGGACGGCAGCCAAACGCCGATGAACATGCGCGGCATCTTCACGACGGGCAGCGATGGCGCCTACGAGATCAAGGGCATCCGCCCGGTCCCGTATCAGATTCCTGGCGACGGCCCGGCGGGAGACTTGCTGTTCGAGAACGGACGGCACAACTGGCGTCCCGGGCACATGCATTTCGTGGTCGCAGCAGCGGATCACAAGACCGTGATCACCCACCTGTTCGACGCAGCCAGCGACTACCTCGACAGCGATGCGGTCTTCGGCGTGCGCGATTCGCTCGTCGTCGACATGAGCGGCGATCGCTGCGACTACGACTTCGTCCTCGAGGCCGTGTCGGCGAATTAGGGGATCTTCGGGAGTACCCAAAGCAATGCAGCGCTCCTCTGAAGCGATTGCGGACCGGCACAACTGATCGACACGCTGCGGGTCGCAGTCGCTTCGTGCTGGCGTTGCCATGTTCCCAAGGGTTGCGCGAGTGCTCGTGTACGGTCCCATCGATGCACCACAAGCGACGCGGGTTGAAGCGTCAAGCGAACGGCCCGCGGTCTCAGAAGACGCCGACGCAGCTGGCCCTGCGATTCGGCGCCGTGCTCACAGCGGTGGCCGTGTGGCTCGTAGCTGCTGCCGGCGTCAGCGGTGCGCAGGAGACGTCGTCGCAACCGCCCGACCGCAAGGCCCTGCTGGAGCTCTACGAAGCGACCGACGGAGCGAACTGGCGCAACGCAGCATTGTGGGGCAGCGAGGCTCCGTTGGAGCATTGGCACGGCGTGACCACCGACCGCGATGGAAGGGTGATTGCGCTTCGTCTGCCCGACAACGGGCTGTCCGGGCAGCTTCCGACTGGCCTCGGTGTGCTCGACCGTCTCGAAGTTCTGGATCTCAGCTACAACGAGATTGTCGGCGAGATTCCCGGTGAATTGAGTGCGCTCAGCGGGCTGCGCGTTCTTGACTTGAGCAGCAACCGATTGGAACGGCCGATTCCCCCAGAGATCGGCGACCTCGCGCAGCTCGAGGTTCTCAACGTGCGCAACAACGGGCTGTGGGGCGCGCTGCCAACTGAGCTTGGCGAACTTGCGGTCCTGCGAGTGCTCGATGTACGCACAAACAGTTTCTCGCGGCCGATTCCCGCGGAGTTGGGCCGGCTCGCATCGCTCACGCATTTTCACGGAAGCGGCAACCGGTTCTCGGGCGAGGTTCCAGTCGAGCTCGGTGCGCTGGAGCTCCTTGAGTGGCTCGACCTGAGCCGCAACCAGTTAGAGGGCGCCATCCCCGCACAGATCGGCGGCTTGAGCAGCCTGAGGTGGCTCGACCTGAGCGCCAATCGCCTCACCGGCGAGATACGCGCGGAGTTCGGCGGCTTGAACAGCTTGTTGAGGCTGAATCTCTCGCACAACGACTTGTCGGGTCTGATTCCTGTACAGCTGGGCACACTCGAACAGATCGAGGAACTGCTCCTGTCTGCGAACGAGCTGTCGGGGCCGATCCCGCCTGAACTGGGCAATCTCTCGACGCTGGAGCGGCTGGAACTCGACCGGAACTACTTCAGCGGCAGCATCCCTTCGCGTCTCGGTGGCCTGGGCCGATTGACGCACCTCTTGCTCAGCAACAACGAGCTGACGGGCTGGATGCCGCCAGACCTGGGAACTCTCACAGAACTCCGGGTGCTCGACGTGAGCACCAACGAGCTGTCGGGCCGGATTCCCGACGACGTCGGCTCGCTTCGGAACCTGGAACAGCTCGATCTGAGCGCAAATAGGATGTCGGGCAGGATCCCAGCCGTCCTCGGGCGCCTCAGCCAGCTCAAGCGGCTCGACGTGCGCGGCAACGAGCTGACCGGCCGGATTCCTAGCCAGATCGGCAGCGCGAGGAGCCTCCGAGAGCTGGACCTCGGCGGCAACCGGCTGCACGGCGTGATGCCGTCCAGCATCGGCAAACTCACCGCCCTGGAGCGCCTGCGCCTTGGCAACAACGAGCTGTCGGGGGCGATTCCGCACAGCTTCGGCCAACTCGCCAAGCTGACGGTGCTCGAACTGCACAACAACAATCTCACCGGCGAGATCCCCGCATCACTGGGCAACCTGGCTTCCCTGCGGCACATGAAGCTGGCTGGCAATCGCCTGTCTGGCCAGATCCCCGCAGCGCTCGGAAGGCTCGGCGACCTGGAGCGCTTGGACTTGCGCTACAACGCCCTGTCGGGAGAACTGCCGGCATCGCTGAGCCGACTTGTGGGCTTGACGCACCTGTGGCTCGGCAGCAACGACTTGTCCGGTCCGCTTCCGCCCTGGCTCGGCGAATTGGGCAACTTGCGATGGCTCGACGTGCGGATCAACCATTTCGAAGGCGAGATCCCGCCGGAGTTGGGCGGGCTGAGCAATCTGGTGGCGCTGTACCTCAGCTACAACTCGCTGAGCGGCGAGATTCCGGCCGAGCTGGGCAATCTCGAGCGCCTGCAAATGTTGATTATCCGTCGCAACGCGCTGTCAGGCGAGATTCCGGTCGAACTGGCGAGTCTGGCGAACTTGCGGTGGCTGAACCTGTGGAGCAATGACCTCACGGGCGAGATTCCGCCGGAACTCGGAAGCTTGGCGAAACTCGAGCGTCTTGACCTCGACGAGAACATGCTGACAGGCGAGATTCCTCCTGAACTGGGGAATCTGACATCGCTCACCGAGCTGTGGCTCAACAACAACCAGCTCACCGGCTCGATCCCCGCAGAGTTGGGCAACCTGACCAATCTGCGTCGCCTGTACCTGATGGTCAACCGGCTGTCCGGCGAGATCCCCGTCGAGTTGGCCAATCTGGAGAAGCTGCAGCGGCTGTACCTGTGGGGCAATCAGCTCTCGGGTGAGATTCCGCCCGAACTCGGAAGCCTGACTCGGCTGACCCACCTGTACCTGATCGACAATCAACTGTCGGGCGAAGTCCCCGCCGAACTCGGCACCCTGACCAACCTGCAGCAGATCTTCATCAGCGCCAACGACCTGTCTGGCTGTCTGCCGGCTGCCTGGGAATCACTCGAGACCTCAGCCGACGATCTGGGCACCCTCGGATTGCCGCATTGCCCGGCCGATACCCCATAAAGGAGACCATCGCGGGCGCACCGCCATCCTCGCTGCTGCGCCGGCCACGAGGCCTCGGGCATCACAGAGCACCAGCATCGTATGCTACTGCCGAGTGCTAGCATAAAGTGATGGCAACCACGAGAACCACCTTTACGCTGGACCGGGAGATGGCGGAGCAAGCGCAACTGCTCCATGTCAACGTCTCGGCCGCAGCGAGAGAGGGCGTGGCCGCCGCAGTCAAGCGAGCGCTCGGCGAAACTGATCGAGCGGCCTATCAGCGTGTGCCTGAACAACCCGACGATTTCTGGGATGAGGCCGAAGCCTGGGGCGAGGCGTGAATCGTGGCGAAGTGTGGTGGGCACACGTGGGCCCCAAGCGGCGTCCAGTGTTGGTGTTGACTCGTCCCGAGGTCATCGATGTCCGCGAGATGGTCACCGTTGCCGAGATCACCACGACCATACGAGGGCTCGCCGTCGAAGTCTCCGTGGGCGGGACCGAAGCTGAACTCCCCGCAGACTCGGCCATCAACTGTGACGGATTGCATACGATTCGGCGCTCGTCGCTCACAGCGATGGCCGGAGAGTTGGATGACTCGACGATGCAGTCGGTGTGCCGCGCCGTCACCTATGCGCTCGGCTGCTGATGGACCTTTCCGCTGATGGGCGATGCCCGACAGGAGGAGACCATCTCGGCTCCACATGGGCCGCATCCCAGAAGAGGTGAGGGTTACCATCGCCCGGATCGAGGGGTGCCCGCATTGAGGGGCCCCGACTGAGGGCGCTGAGGAGGTTCTGCCGTGCGGTTCTGCAGGGTCAGCAGCGTCGCCGAGGCGGTAGACGAGCTGAGCCGGTGGGGCACCGAGGGCTGTGTCCTGGCCGGCGGGACCGACGTGATGCCGCAGTACCTGCGTGGCGAACGTGCACCGGCGGCGTTGATCGATATCGGTGGGATCGATGGGTTGCGCGGCATGTCCGAGGTCGGCGGTGTGACGAACATCGGTGCGTCAGTCACATTGCGCAGGCTCGCCACCTCTTCGCTCATTGCGCTGCAGCATCCGGCGCTAGCGCAAGCAGCCACAGCGGTGGGCGCATGGCAGACCCAAACGGTGGCCACGCTGGGAGGAAACGTGTGCGGGGCCGCAACGACCGCCGACACGCTGCCAGCCCTGCTGATTTCCGATGCCCAGCTGGCGCTGGTGTCCAAGTCAGGTCGGCGGCGCCTGGGGCTCGATGAGTTTCTCGACGGGACCGGTGGCACGGTCTTGCGCCCCACCGAGTTGTTGCGTTCCATCCAGATTGAGCCGCTCGGCGGACGCAGCGCTGAGGGCTACCTGAAGGTGGGTCGTCGCAGCGCCATGGATCTAGCCGTCGTGGGCTTGGCACTGAGGCTGTCGGTTGCGCCAAACGGCATGGTGAGCCAAGCCAAGGTCGCGGCCTGCGGCGGCAGTCAGTCCCCACATCGGGTGCAGGCGGCCGAGGCAGCCATGTTGGGCACGCAACTCAACGGCGGCCCGGTCAACTTCGACGAGGCTGGTGAAGAGCTGGCCCAGGCGGCTGCACCAGAGCGAACCGAGATTGCGCAGTACCGGCGACGCGTGCTCCCCGGACTGTTGAACCGGCTCGCACAGCGGTGTGCCGACAAGATCATCGAAGCGGGGGAATGATGCCCGCAGGCTCATCGGAACAGACTGTCGCCATCCGGCTCACGGTCAACGGCCGAGCGCACCGGCTCGATGTCGGTGCGGGCGAGACATTGCTGGGCACGCTTCGAGATCGCTTCGGGCTCACCGGACCGAAGGAAGCCTGTATCGAGGGCGAGTGCGGCGCTTGCACGGTGCTGGTGGACGGCGGCCCAGCGGCGTCGTGCATCCTCGCTGCCGGTTCAGCGAGCGGACGCACCATTCGCACGGTCGAAGGGCTTGCCGGACCGGATGAGCTGACCTCGCTGCAGCAGGCATTTGTGAATCATGCGGCAGTGCAGTGCGGCTATTGCACGCCTGGCGTGCTGATGGTGCTGACGGCCTTGCTCGCTGAGGTGCCCCAACCGACCGAGGATGAGGTTCGCCGGGCCCTGTCGGGCAATATCTGCCGCTGCACGGGCTACCAGCAGATCGTCGAGGCAGCGCTCGACGCGGCGGCGGCGGTGTCGTCGTGAGCGCACTCGGCGTCAGCCCTGCACGCAGCGATGCTGACGCGAAGCTGCGCGGCGAAGCCGTCTTTGGCGCCGACCTCGTGAGGTCGGGGATGCTTTGGGCTGCGCTCGCCCGATCGCCGGTGGCTGCCGGCCAGATCCGAGCTATCGACACTGGCCCGGCGTTGGAGATCGAGGGTGTACTCGATGTGCTGACCACGGCGGACGTGCCGGATTGGCGCACTGGCGTCATTGTGTCCGACACTCCCTTCCTGGCTGCCGACTACGTGGCGTATGAGGGGGAGCCGATTGCGATCGTGGTCGCGGACAACCGAAATGCCGCCGAAGCCGGAGCGAACGCCGTGGCCGCCGACATCGAGCAGATCGAGCCGATTTCTACGCCCGAACAGGCTCTCGCACCGGGTGCGCGCTTGGTCCACCCCGCGTGGAATCGTTTCGCCGTGGCCGGCGGCGCCGACATCGGGCGCAGCGGCAACGTGGTGGCTGAGGTAGTCCACGATCCTGGTGATCTCGATGAGGCATTTGCGGTAGCAGATCTGGTGGTCGAGGGCACCTATCGCACGCCCCGGCAATACCAGGCGCACCTGGAGCCCAAGATGGCGTTGGCCACCTTCGAGTCGGGTCGCTACACCATCGAGGTTTCCCACCAGTACCCGTTCCGGCTGCGCGACCGAGTCGCTCAGATGCTCGGAGTGATGCCCTCAGCGGTCCGGGTAGTCGGCCATCACATCGGGGGCGGTTTCGGCGCCAAGCTCGATGTCAGCCTGGAAGCGTTCGCAGCATTGCTGGCCCGGCGCTACCGCCGCCCCGTCCGCATGCAGCACGGTGCGCTCGAAGAGCGCCTGGTGGCGCCCTGTCGGGCCAATGCGCTGGTGTCTGTTCGCTCCGCAGTACGGCGAGACGGCACGGTCTTGGCCACCGAGGTCGAGATCGTGTCCGACAGCGGCGCATACGCCAACAATGGCCCGGCGCTGTCTGCCATCCCGATGTTTGTCTTCGGCTCGATCTACCGCGTGGGCACCGCCCGAATCCGGACCCGAAACGTGTACACAAACACCGCACCCACCGGCGCCTACCGGGGGGTGAACGGACCCTGGCTGGTGTTCGCAAACGAACGCCACATGGACGCCATTGCGGACGCACTCGGTCGTGACCGTCGGGAATTCCGGCTCTCGGCCTTGGCGCGCGACGGCGACCTGATGCGCAACGGCCAGCCGCTCGAGCAGGTGTCGATTCTGCACGAGGCATTCGAACGAGTCGACGAACTGGCGCCCTGGCGCGACATCGTGTCGCGCAATGGGGGACAGCGCGACATCGTGTCGCGCCAGACGAAACTGCCTGATGCGGGTGACGCCTTGCTGCGTGGTGTTGGCATGGCGGCAGCGGTCTGGCTCACCAACCCGATGCCGGGCCACGCCACGGTGAAGCTGAACGAGGACGGCACCGCCACCGTGATCACCTCAGCCACCGAGAACGGCTCGGGGGCAGTCGTGACCGCCTTGAGGCAGATCGCAGCCGAGTCATTGGGACTGGCAGCGGATCAGGTTCTGGTCACGATGCCCGACACCGACGCAACCGGCTACGACGCTGGATCCCAGGGCAGCCGCACCACCCACGTCGTCGGCCGTGCTATCGCCGACGCCTCCGCAGACGTCCGACGCCAAGTGCTCGATCGGGCGTCACAGATGCTCGAAGCGGCTCCCGAGGACCTGGTGATCGCCGACGGCGTCGTGTCCGTCGCCGGTGTTCCTGCCGCGAGCCTCACACTCGGCCAGGTCGCCCAGGCAGCCACATGGACAGAGGGACCGATAGCGGCAGGCGCTTCGTATGTCACTCCAACGCCTCCGCACGATCCCATGTGCGCAACCGGCATGCTGATCAAGGGGTGGCCGACGCCCACCTACCACCTGCACCAGGCCGAGGTCAGCGTCGACTCGGTCACCGGGCGAGTCACGGTGGAGCGCTACGTGGTGTGCCAGGAGGTCGGGCGAGCAATTCACCCTGACGCCATAGCGGGCCAGATCCAAGGCGGCGTCGCACAGGGCCTGGGCTTTGCGCTGAGCGAACGCGTCGATCTCGATCACGGCCGATACGTCCAGCGCACGTTCAAGGAACATGGCCTGCCGCTGGCCGCAGATGTCCCGAAGGTGGAGATGATCGTGATGGAACACGCAGACCCGGCAGGTCCCTACGGCGCGAAGGGCGCAGCCGAGCCGCCCGTGGTCCCTGTCGCGGCCGCTGTCGCCAATGCCGTTGCCGATGCCATCGGCGCACCGATCGACACATTGCCGATCACCCCGGAGGCCGTGCTCGATGCCTTGGAGCGGGCACGGTGAGCGCTCCGCAGGCCCCGCCACCGGGGGCGTTGCGTATCGGCGTCGACGTGGGCGGCACCAACACCGATGCGGTCGCCGTGTCGGGCAACGACGTCGTGGGCTGGGCCAAGGCCACCACGACGCCGGAGGTCACCGAGGGCATCGTGACCGCGGTGCGGATGCTGCTCGATGGGCACGGTCTGTCGCCCGACGCGATCGGGTCCGTAATGATCGGCACGACGCATTTCACCAATGCGCTGGTGGAGGGACGCCGGTTGGTGCCGACGGCGGTGGTGCGCCTTGGGCTGCCCGCCACCAAGGGATTGCCGCCCTTCATCGATTGGCCCGAACGGCTGAGGGCCGTGCTCGGCGACCACGTCTACCTGTGCCATGGCGGCCATGAATTTGACGGCCGTTTGATCAGCCCGATCGACCACGAGGAGCTGCGAGCTGCGGCTCGTGACATTGCCTCGAAGGGAGTGCGCTCAGTGGCAGTCGCGTCGGTGTTCTCACCGGTCGACGCCAGCCTCGAATTCGAAGCCCAAGAAGTCCTGCGCGACGAGGTGCCCGGGCTGGACATCAGCCTGTCGAGCGAAATCGGCCGGCTCGGACTGCTCGAACGAGAGAACGCCGCGATTGTGAACGCCTGCCTGCGCCCGCTCGCCGAACGCACCGTTGCGGGCCTCGTCGCGGCGCTGGTTGAGCTGGGCCTCGATTGCCCGCTCCATGTCAGCCAGAACGACGGCACGCTCATGAGCGCCGACTTCGCCCGCCGCTACCCGGTGGCCACGTTCGCGTCGGGCCCCACGAACTCGATGCGCGGCGCCGCATTTCTGAGCGGCGTACGTGACGGCGTCGTCATCGATGTGGGTGGCACTACGTCCGACATTGGCGTCCTCGTGAACGGCTTCCCGCGTGAAGCATCGACGGCGGTGTCGGTGGCGGGGGTTCGCACAAACTTTCGGATGCCCGACGTGCTGTCGCTGGGACTGGGTGGCGGAAGTCTGGTGCGCTCAGACTGCGGCCAAAGCGATTGCGGCCAGAGCGATCGCGTGACGGTCGGCCCCGACAGCGTCGGCTACGAGCTCGCTGAGAAAGCGCTCGTGTTCGGCGGCAAGGAGCTGACGGCCACCGATGTGGCGACTGCTGCTGGCATGGCTGACATCGGCGATCGAGCGGCAACAGCGAATCTTGACCCGGCGCTCGTGCGCAACGCCGTGGAGTCGATACAGGTGATGCTGGCCGAAACGGTCGAGCAGATGAAGACTTCGGCCAATCCGGTGCCGGTTGTGGTGGTGGGCGGCGGAGGAGTCCTGGTGCGCGACGGCCTAGCGGGAGCGTCTGAGACGATCCGGCCGGAACACTTCTCGGTCGCCAGCGCGATCGGTGCAGCGATCGCTCAGGTGGGAGCGGAGACCGAGCGGGTGTACTCGATGGCCGAGATGACCCGCGACGAAGCAATGGAGCGAGCCCGAGCCGTGACGGCACAGCGTGCAGTCGACGCTGGTGCCGATGCGGCCACGGTCGAAATCACCGACGTGGACGAGATTCCTCTCACATACTTACCGTCGAATGCCATACGGATCCGGGTCAAGGCCATCGGCGACTTGGCCGCGGCCGACGGCACCTCGCACACAGGGACAGACATATGAGCAACAAGGGATCGATCGGACTCATCCTGGGCAGCGCGATTGCTCCCGAAGCCATTGCCAATGCGGCGGCGCAGGCCGAGTCGAGCGGCTTCGACGAGATCTGGCTGGCTGAGGACTACTTCTTCACCGGCGGCATCTCGGGCGCTTCGGTGGTGCTCGGCGCCACTAGTGAGATAACGGTGGGTCTGGGCGTCGTGTCGGCGGTGGCCCGTCATCCCTCGGTGCTGGCGATGGAGCTGGCAACGCTGAGCCGGTCGTCACCGCAGCGGCTGGTGGCGGGCGTCGGACTCGGCGTGCCGGTGTGGGTCCGCCAGATGGGCCTGCATCCCCGATCGCCGCTGACAGCAGTGCGGGAATGTGTGACAGCGGTCAAGTCGCTGCTCGCCGGTGAGACGCTCGACCGTCACGGAGACGTGTTCGAATTCAACGACGTCAAGCTGAGGTACCCCGAGACCGGCCCGCCGATGCCAGTGCGGCTTGGCGTGTCCGGGCCGAACATGCTGCGCCTGAGCGGCGAGATCGCCGATGGGACTGTGCTCTCGGTCTGTTCCAGCTTGCGGTATGTGGAATGGGCGAAGGGGCGCATCGACGAAGGGCGCCAGCTAGCCGGCCGTGCCGATACCCATCCGATCACGGTGTTCGCGCTGTACGCCGTCGACGAAGACGGCCAGGCAGCACGAGATTCCGCTCGGGCTTCGCTGGCCTTCTATCGCCAGCACGGTCCCAATGCCCTCACCGACGTGTATGGCATATCCGACGAGCTGCAGGTCTTGATCGGCAAGGGCGGTTACGCGGCGGTGCGAGACGGCATGCCCGACCAATGGGTTGCAGACCTGACCGTGGCGGGAACGCCTGCCGAGTGCGCCGCCAAGATTCGGGCGTTGTGGGCCGGGGGCGCCGATTCGGTGGCGCTGTTCCCGATCGCGACCGACCGCTTGGCGGAGATTATCGACCTCACCGCCGGTGAGGTACTGCCCCGCACCTGAAGGTGTGCCGGTACCCGGCGCGTCAGACGGCGGGGACGTAGTCGGCGTCGATGCCGAAGGCGTGCGGTCCGACGACGGCAAGCGCCTCGGGCGTGCGCAGCAAGTCGGGTGCGGGCAGCACGAGCACGTCTGCACGCACGCCGAAGCGGAGGAGCTCGGTCGTGATCGGCTCGCCGGTGTCGGAGGTGACCAGCGTTATGAGGTCGGGCACCATCACCTGAGGCTCGTCGTTCTCGTAGATGGCGAGGTTCTCGTTCTGGAAGTCGATTCGGATGGTGCGGCCGGCATCGTCGCCGATGCCCGCCACGGTCATCTGACCGCGTGCGAAGCCAGCGGCGTTGCGCCGATGCACGTCGGTGACCTTGCCGCGCAGATACCGCATGCCACCAGCGACGGCCAGTATCGCCTCGCCGGGATCGTCCTTGACGTCACGGGCATGATGCACCGCATGCCCGATGTCGCTGGCCAGTCGCAGTGTGTTGGGAATGATCGATCGACGGCAGTAGGCGCCGTCCATGACGGCTGATGCCAACCCCGTGTGCGCACCCATCTCGACCGTCGCGGCCCGCGCAATGCGCTCGAGCCACTTGGCGTCGGGGACCTCGGCGATGACCACCTGGCTGCCGCGTTCATCGGCGATGGCGGCGGGGTAGGGATTGCCCCCATAGATGAGGTACGTGATCATCTGCAGTTCAGGGAAGGCCCGGCCCATGCCGTCACCGTTCACGATGGGAATGTCCATCGCGGCGGCGACCACCATCGGCACCATCGAGTTGCTGCCGCCCATCTCGAACGGGGCGATCGCGTCAAACTTGCGGCCCAGGTGGCGTTCGAGTGCCCTGGCCGCCACGGTCTCCTCGTCGCCGCCGGCCAGCTTCTCGTGGCTGACCATCGGCGAACCCATGCCCCCGACGGCCACGAGCAAGTCATCGTCGGCGATCTCGTCAGGCTCGATGATCCGCACCCGCCCGCCGGTTCGCAGCACTTGGAGGACCCTCAGTCGCCCGAGGTAGGGATTCCCGCCGCCGCCGGTGCCCAGCACCGCAGCTCCCAACGCAATCGGTGCGAGATCAGGCTCGGTGATCTCCCACACAGCGTCCCTCCTGCCACCCGCCGACGCAGCAACCGCCGACGCTACCCCGCAGCCTGTCGCTGCGTCGATGGCCAGAAGATCGTTTTCCTACTCAAGTAAGATTTTGGTATGAAGATCAGTGTGAGCATCCCGGATGAGGACGTTGCAACACTCGATGCGTACGCAGAAACGCACCAGCTACCGTCACGGTCGGCGACGATCCGACAGGCGATCCGGATGTTGCGGGGATCCGAACTGATTGTCGACTACGTAGCGGCATACGAGGACTGGTCCGACGAAGACGCAGAGGTGTGGGACGCCGTTGCGGGCGATGGACTTGAGACCGACTGATGCAACGGGGCGAGGTCCACATGGTCGACTTCGGTCCCGCCATTGGTTCCGAGGTCGCTCAGCGCCGGCCTGCTGTCATCGTAAGTAACAACGCTGCGAACGCCGCTGCGAACCTCACAGGACGCGGCGTCATCACTGTGGTGCCGCTGACCTCAAACGCTGACCGAATTCTGCCGTTTCAAGTCTTCGTCGAAGCCGCCAATACAGAACTGCGCGTCGATTCCAAAGCTCAGGCAGAACAGATCCGCTCAGTTGCAACGAGTCGAATTGGCGATCGGATGGGCGTGCTGCCCTTCGAACTCATGGAACGGCTCGACGACGCCCTCCGGCTCCATCTCGATCTTTAGGCAGGGGGGCCGGTGTCGATGATGGCGGTGCGAAGGTCGGTCATGTCGAGGATCGTGTACTTGCCGCCGATGCGGCCCCACCCGGTTCCGGTTCGTGAGGCGCCGCCGAAGGGCGGGTGCTGTTCCCAGAATGCGGTCCCCTCATTGACCAGGACGGTGCCTGTACGAAGCTCATCGACGGCCCGGTAGGCACGAGCCAACGACGAGGTGAACACCGAGGCCTGCAAGCCAAGGTCGGAGTCATTGGCGAGGGCGAATGCCTCGTCGTCGGTGTCGAAGCAGGTGATCGGCACCACGGGGCCGAAGGTCTCGTTACGGAAGACGTCCATGGCGGGCGTGACGTCGTCGATGACTGTCAACTCGTAGTACAGGTTCGTACAGCGGTCGGCCTCGCGTTGTCCGCCGTGCAGCCCTCGGGCACCTTGGGCCCGGGCCTCGGCGACGTGGGCATCCATGCGGGTCGCGACCGCCTCGTTGTTGAGTGGCCCCATCAACGTGGTGTCGTCCAGCGGATTGCCGAGGGTGACGCCCTCGGCACGCTCCACGACGAGGTCGACGAGTTCGTCGTGGACCGAGCGGTGTACCAGCAAGCGTTCGGTAGCCACACAGCACTGTCCCGACACGAAGTGCGCGCCGAACACAGCGGCACCGGCGGCACCGGCCAGGTCGGCGTCGTCAAAGACAATCTGCGGGCCGTTCCGCCGGGATGTTCATCGGGAAGTTCCACGGCGTGACCAACGCATAGACACCGTTCGGTTTGCGGTGGGTAAAAACTCGCTTGCGCGGGTCGACGCTCGGCAGCACATGGGTTTCGAGTCGCTTGATCTCCTCGGCGGCCAACCGAAAGATCTCGGCCGACTCGGCGAGTTCGTCGACAGCCTCTGCCGCAAGCGGCTTGCCGCTCTCGCGAGCCGGTTGTTCAGCGTGCGGGTCAGCTGACGCCTCGATACAGCCCGCCGCAGCATGCAGCAGTTCAGCGCGTTCGAAAAAGCTCAGCCGCTCCAGTTCGGTCGCGGCCTCGTTCGCGCCGGCGACGGCATCGTCGATGTCGGCAAGCGATGCAGTATCGACCTCTGCGAACACCTCGCCAGTAGCGGGCTCGACGACCGCGAGCGCCGTGATACTGCGGCCGATGCGCCGCTCGCCCCCGATGAGCTGATGCATCTGCGCACCCTAGGCCGAGGCCGATTTTCCGCTGAGCAAGCGCTCGCAGCCGGAGACGACACCGCGGCGGAACATCTCGAGCTGGCCATCGGGCCACGGGATCTCGGGCCGCTGGGCCCTCCAGCCGAGGATCGCCATGCCACGAATCAACTCGAACATCGGCACGAGCGCCAGATCGTCATCGCTGATGGGGCGCACTGCTCGGTAGCTACCCAGGAACGCCTGCCGGGCAGCCTCGAAGTCCGCAGTGCCTCTCGAATGGAACATGGCCACTGCGATGTCGTACTGGTGCCAGCCGAAGCCGGCGTCGTCGAAGTCGATGACGCTCAGCCGGCCATCGTGGGTGAGCAGGTTTGCCAGGTGCAGATCGGCATGGATCAAGCTGAAGGTCCGACGCGGTTCGCCGTAGCGACGCAGCCGTTCCCGGCAGTGATCGCGTGTTGCGATGAGCAGGTCGCGCTCGCGGGCATCGAGCACCGGGTTCTCCCAGAACGGGCCCCAGAAGGGCGCATTGCCGAGCAGACCGTCGGTGTCGAGGCGATGGCGCCGGAACGATGACGGCGGTGTCCAGGCGGTCGCCTGGTTGTGCATCGCTGCCATCAAGCCGCCGAGCTGTCCGAACGGCTCGGCGATCTCGACCGGTTCTGTTGCATCAGTGCACTTGTCGTGCGCAGTGAGCAGCTCACCGACGATCTCACCCGGCGCCCAAAGGTTGAGCCCGACCTGCCGTGTCTCATCTTGGGCGACATCGGTGGGCACGAAGTAGCGTCCGTCGGGCGCAGCAACCGGCGTCGGCACGGAAATGCCGCTGCCGCGCAGCGCCTCCAGCCACGCGCGTTCGGAGTTGAGTTCGTCGAGGGTGTGGTAACCGGGCCGGTGCAATCGCAGGACGTAGGCCTGACCCGAGCGGTCGTCGTCGGCGCGAAACGTGACGTTCTCGCTGATGCCGACAAGTTTCAGGCGCGCCGACCCGAGGCCGAACGCTCGGAGCGCCTCCCGGGCCGGCGATGCGTACGGGGCCACAGCCCCGTCAGCCATCGAGATCGTGCAGCACAGCGTCGAATGTTGCCAAGAACTCGTCCGCGTGGGACTGCTGCAGAACGAGCGGCGGCCGGAGCTTCAGCACGTTGGCGTGGGCGCCGGCGTTCGACGCCAAGATGCCCTGGTCCTTCAGACGATCGGTGACCTCCACCGCCCGAGCACGGTCCGGAGCCAGGTCACCATCGGGCGTCACCATCTCCACGCCGATGAACAGACCGTGCCCGCGAACGTCGCCGATCCAGGGGCACCGTTCGGCCCGTTCGGCCAGCGCAGCCTTCAGCTTTCCGCCGATCTTGCTGGCGTTGGCCGCCAGGCCGTGCTCGGTGATCTCATCGATCACTGCATGACCCACAGCGGCCTGCAGGGGACTGGCGGCGAAGGTGTTGAAGTGCCGCGTGCCCTTCCGGAATCCCTCGACGAGAGCGCGGCTCGCGACCGTCGCGGATAGCGGCAGGCCATTGCCCATCGGCTTGCCCATCACGGCGATGTCCGGCTCGAACCCCGTGACCTCGTAGCCCCACCAGCGTCCCGTGCGGCAGTAACCGGCCTGCACTTCGTCCGCGATGACCAGTCCGCCGGCGTCGCGCACCATCTCTGCAGCTTTCGCCATGAAATCGCCGGGGATGTCTGGCAGACCCTCGTTGGCCAGGATCGAGCACAGGATGATCGCCGCGACACCCTGTCCCGATGCCTCTAAGTGGTCGATGGCAGCAGCGAGCTTTTCCAGGTAGGCGTCGGCAAGCTCGCCGTCGTCGAGCCCCTCAGTGATGGGGCGATAGCGCTGCGGAAAGGGGATCGTTGCCACCTCTGGGTGCTCCGCGGGTCGTCTCGCGGCCAGCGTCAGGGCAATCACCGCCTCGGTGTTGCCGTGGTAGGTGGCATTGGTGGCGATCACACCCCGTCGGCCCGTTGCCAGCCGCGCCATCCCCAGCGCCACCTCGACGGCCTCGGTGCCGCTGCAGCTGATGACGGCGCTCTCAATGCGGTCGGTATGTAGGCCCACGAGCCGTTCGGCGAAGCTGACGATGCCCTCGTGCAGGTACCGGCTGTGCACGTTCAGCGTGGCCTGCTGGGCAGCCATCGCCTCGGCGACACGTGCGTTGCCATGGCCCACGCACGGGACGTTGTTGTACATGTCGATATAGCGGCGGCCGTCGGCATCGAACAGCTCGACGCCGTCGCCGCGCACGATGTGCAGCGGCTCGGAATAGAACAGCGGCGCGCCTGCGCCCAGTGCCTGATCCCGCCGAACTCGAAGTGACGGGCCCGATGTCGAATTCATTCGCACGCACCCCAAGCGTCGCAGCCCTCGGGCACGGGCGATGCGGGGCGCTGCCGCCAGGTCACTCCGCGGGGGTCAGGAGCGCGGAATTGGAATGCTTGGAACCCGGCTTGCGTCCCAGCACGATCTCCGGGGTGAGCAGATCGACCGGACCTGGCATGCCGGACGGATCTGAGTAGTAGCCGAGCGCGTAGTTGCCCATCGAATACCCCATCAGATCTGCCAAGTCCGGATCGAGGTCCTTGGCGACATCGGGCGGGCATGACAGGAACTGATTCTCTTCTGTGCGCAGCCATCCGAGCGTGTAGGTGATGTTGATGCCGGTGCGATCGGCGTCGCTGCGGTTCTCGCCTCCGCCGTGAATTACCGAACCCGAGTACAGCAATACCGACCCGGCGCCCATCGTGGCCTGCGTCTTCTCGTCGTCGGCAGCCCGGCGCTCTGGGTCCCAGCCAGGGCTGCCGGGCACGATGCGTGTCCCGCCGTTCTCGTCGGTGAAGTCGGTGAGCGCCCACATGGTGTTGAACTGCGGCTCGATCTGGTCCGGGATGTAGCCGCCCCATGCCAGGCGGTCTCGATGCAGCGGCTGAGTGCCCTGGCCGGTTTTGATGTTGATTACCTGGGTCAGGTGCAGTTGGATCTTGTTGGTGTAGGGGCCGAGAAACCGGTTGGCCATGCTGATGATCTTGCGTTGCATGACCAGTTCACGGCACGAATGCGAGCGCGCCACGAGCGCTCCGGTGCGGGTCGTGTTGTGGCCGGAGAAGTTGTCGAGCCCGCCCGGAGTGCGGTCGATCCAGGGGCGCAGCTCGGCCTCGAGCCGCTCGACGAGGTCGAGGTCGATCGCGTCTTCGATGATGGCGCCGCCGTCGATTCGCACCACCTCGGCGATTTCTTCCTCATCGCTGTCCAGTGTGAAACGTGCAAGCTCAGCCATGTCGCCACAGTACGCCGCGCCAGCTGCCGCCGCCGCTCTCCACCGGCGAATTACCGCGCCGCTGACCCTCAGCTCAGACGGCGACGATGCAGCGGCGACAGGTGGGCCACTGGTTCACCGTTGCTCGTCACCGTGAACGACTCGCCGTTCGCAACCGCACGCATGATCTTCCCGCTGTCGTTGCGGAGTTCGCGCTGGCTGATCTCGCGTTCCACATGCGAACTGTGGCACCGCGTGCTACCACTCGAATGGAGTTGTCGGTCCGCGTCACCTGCCAAGCGTTCCCTCATCGGCAAGAGCCGCGGATGGGAGGGACGGCTAGGCCGTTTCGGATTACAGGGCGCCACGCTGGAGTTGCCTCCTCGCGTTGGTGGCTTCGCTGATGCTCGCTGATGCAGGCACGGAGGTTCGACGTGCTCTTCGCCCCGATTCTGTACGAGATTGCCGTGAGTCCATGGTGAAGGAAGCGGCTGCTGGCCTCGCTCCAGGTCACATGAGCATCCACTTCGGCTTGCATCTGCTCAAGCCGCGCATTCACTTCGCGCTGGCAGTCCGAAAGCTGCTTGCGGAGGTCTTTGAGTTCTGCCTCGGTGTTTGCGACAAAACGGCGGTAGCGGAGATACTGAACCATGAGGCCTGCGATGCTGAGCGCCGAGACCAGTGCCGACCATGCAATGAGCATTGACTTTGGAATGCCGGCTGCGAGCAGTGATACGACGGTGGCAGTCATCGGCTCGCTCCAACTGCGCGAGGTGTGGGTCGGTGCCGATGAGTTGATGCCATGAGCGCATGACAGCAGGCGTTGGCGCATCAAGCAACTAAATTTATTGAAATATGCTGTTAAGTGCTCAACAGGAACCTGATACTCCATATGAGCGAAGCTCGACCTCGTTGCCGTCAGGATCACGGACATAGACGGCTGATCCCCAGCCCCGCGCCCCATAGACACGCGGCGAGCGCCGTACGACCTCGACATCAGGGTGCGCAGCGATTGATTCCATGTCACCGGTGACCCAAAGCGCGAAGTGCCCGAGGTTCTCGCCGCTGCGTTCCGTCTCGACAAGGTCGATGATCGTGCCCTCGTCGATGCGTACCGAGACGAACGGAGCCTCGCCTGCGGTCCATTCGTCATAGCGGACCGGTGACAACCCCAGTCGGTCGCGATACCAACTCAGCGAGCGTTCGGCGTCGGCGACATTCAGCACGATGTGATCTAGCCCTTGTACCGGTTCCACGCCATCAGTATGGGCGACGGGCCTACGCTGCGGCGCGTGGCCTCAAAGACGGATGCAGCACCGGTCTTTACCGCAGACGATGACGGCTTGCACGGACATCTCGCCGGTGACGATTGGTGGTTCACCGAGACGGCTTGGTACTCGTTCCATCACCGTGAGCGGGCGCTGGGCGGGTGGTTCTACACCATGGTCCGCCACAACATCGGTACAGTCGCCGGCGGAGTGTGGGTGTGGGACAGCTCAGCGCATCTGCCGTGGGAAGTGCCGTACAACTCCAATCTCAGCGCCTTGGAGCTGCCTGGGGGAGTCGATCTCGGTGACGTCACGCTGCCGAACGGCATCGCAATCAGAGTCGAGACGCCCACGCTCGCGTACTGCCTCGGCTACGACGATCCGGGACGCTTCTGTGCTGATCTGCGATTCGAAGCGATCGTGCCGCCCCGCCCGCTGGCAGCCACTGCCTCCACGTTCGGCCGTTCCGCTCACTTTGACCAGATCGGCCGGGTCACCGGGACCATCGACCTCCACGGCGAAACCATCGACATCGACTGCTGGTCGATGCGCGACCGAACGTGGGGCCGCCGCCCCGAAGACCGTCCCCGACAAGCGGCCTACGTGACCGGTGTCGGTGATGACGGTTCAGGCTTCCTGGCTGTCACCAACATTCGGGACGGCACCGACCGGGTCGCCTACGGCTTCGTCCAGCACGGAGACTCACAAACCAGCCTCGTCGACGGCGAGCGGACCGTGCTGCGCGATCCCGACGGATGGGTGACGGAAGTGCGAATCAATGCCGTCGACGCCTCGGGAGCACGATTTGTGGCTGCGGGACGCTCGGTCAGCCGGATCGTGATCAATCGCCACAGCTTCATCGACATCAACAGCCTGATCCAGTGGGAGGTCGACGGCATCGGCACGTGGTGGGGCGAGGATCAGGACATGTGGCCCGTGCATCGATTCGCTGCGGCCAAACGCAGCGGCGACTGGTCGATTCCCGGGACCCGACGATGAGACATGCGTCATGAACCTCGGGGACCACGAGCTGTTGTCACGGTTGGCAGACACGGTGCGCAGTGACATCGCACCAGCAGTCAGTGACGAGTACGCCCGGACACAGGCCTTCATGGCGGCAGTGATTCTTCAGCGGCTTGCGAAGCAGGCCCGGCTCGGAGCCAAACATGGCGCCGCCGAGATCGGCGACGTCGCCGCGCTGTCGCACGAGCTCGACATACTGTTCGCCAGAGCGGATGCCACTACGGAAGTCCCTTCCGAGGTCCGGGACGCCGCCGTTCGCATGCGCGCCCAAGCGTCGATTGCTGCGGCGTCGGACGTCATTGACGCCCTGTACCAGTGGGGGCCTGAACACCCCGAAGCTGCTTCGGCACTGGTTGCCATCCGGCAGATGCTCCGCCGTGACATCGATCGACGCATGGACATTGCACAATGACCGCAGCGGGGGAGCGCGGCGCCGTGGCCGGGAAACAGGATCTGTCGGGTGTGCTGAGCGAGTACCTGCAGGAACGCCTCGGCACGAGCGGCCCTGTCGACATCGTGAACTCGGAACGCATCGCGGTGGGCTGGTCGCACGAGACGTGGCTCTTCGAGGCCGTGTGGGTTGACGGTGTCGCCAAGCAGCGACGGGACTTCTGCCTGCGTCGCGATCCCGGCAATGCACTGCTACGCGTGGAATCTGATCTGGCCGAGCAATTTCGAGTCTTGCGCTGCCTCGAATCCACTGACGTCCCCGCACCTCGGGCGTACTGGTACGAGGCCGATCCAGCGGTGCTCGGAGCCCCCGCCATCGTGATGGAGAGAGTTGCTGGCGAGTGCCCGAGTCCGTGGCGTCGAGCGGGACGTGATTACTACGCAGCGGCTGCCGAGCGAGGTGTGCTGCCCGTGAGCTTCACCGAAGCGCTGGCAGCGGTGCACAACGTGGATTGGCGGTCCGCGGGCCTGGACTTCCTGGGCGTTCCAGGAGCAGGCACTGATTTCGCGCTGCGCGAGGTCGAGAAGTGGCAGCGGCTCATCGTCGATTCAGGCCATCCGGGCCATCCGATCCTCGCTGACTTGATCGGCTGGCTGAAGCACAACGCGCCGTCGACTGAACGGCTCACGCTTGTGCACGGCGCATATCGAACCGGCAATGTCTTGATTCACGAGGATCGGGTGTCGGCAATTCTCGACTGGGAGCTGCAGGTCATCGGCGACCCGATGTACGACGTCGCCTACATGCTCACAGAGCTGAACCGCGAGGGCACCGAGCTGCTGTCGAATGTTGTGCCGCGGGAGCTGTTCTTCGAGCACTACCGGCAGGCCACAGGCATCGAGATCGACGAGGAGCGCTGCGCCTACTACCAGTTGCTCTATGCGATGCGTTCCGCTGCGTTCTGGATGAGCGCTGCCGGCCTGTTCGCCGATGGCGCCAACGATGACCTACGCCTCGCGCGCACCCACTGGTCGGTCACGGTCGCCTTGGAGCGCGCCGCCCAAGAATTGGGCTACTGAGGGCCGCTGCTGCGCCCGCGAGCCCCTAGTCGGCGAAGGCGTCGATCATCGCTTCGACGTCGCCGAGCGGGTACAGGATCGGGCACGTGGCGCCGTTGGCGATGTAGCCGTCGACGGCTTCACGGGCTTCAGCAGGGGTGCCTGATGCAGTCAGCATCTGCACGATGTCGTCGGGAACGAGGCGCGACGCGGCTTCGACTTGTTCCGCCGTGGCTGGCCACGTCAGCACCTTGCCGACTTCTTCGAGCAGCGATTCGGGCACGCCCGAGGCCTTCATGATGTGGGGTTGCTGGCCCAGGTACTGGGTGACCATGTTGCGTGCCATGTCGAGCGCCGTCGAGCGGTCCTCGTGCACGGAGCACACCACCAGCTGGGGGCGGTCGAGATCGTCGACGCTGCGACCGGCCGCTTCGGCCCCGCGTTCGAGAGCGTCCATCGCACGCGAGTTGTAGTCAGGCGAAACCAGGTAGTTGAGCACCACGCCGTCGGCGATCTCGCCGCACAGCTCCATCATCTTCATGCCCGTAGCGCCGATGTAGATCGGGACATCCTTGGGTCGGCGCTCCTGGTACACGTAGTCGAGCTCGACGTCGTCGAGATGGACGTGGTCGCCGTGGAACGTGACGTTCTCGTTGGCGAGCAAGGCCCGAACCACGGTGGTGACCTCTCGCATGGCGCCCAACGGCCGGGACCGGCTGATGCCTACCTTTGCGGCCAGCGGATCCCACCAGGCGCCGAGCCCGCAGATGATTCGTCCAGGGGCGAGGTCGTCGAGCGTGGAGAACATCGAGGCCAGCCGAGCCGGGTTGCGCGACCAGATGTCGATGACGCCCGCGCCGATCTTGATCTGTGAGGTGGTCGCGGCGAACGCGGCCATCGGCACGCTGGCCTCGCGCACCAACCGGGAGTCGGCTTGCCACACCGCCTCGAAGCCGCGCTCCTCGGCGTAACGCGCAAAGCCCATGGCTTCGCTGATGGTGTGAGCGTCCTGCAGGTAGAGCGCGTTTCGTGGCGACATCATCGATCCAGTGTCATTGATCCGGGGCCTCCCTCGCGCCCTGCAGCCATCGGCGGGACGTGCATCAAGGTGCTGCCGCGGAACATAGCCTCAGATCCTGATGTCCAACCACACAGGTGGAGCCGGAGCACGCGACAGCGCCGGCTCGTTTTCTGCCAACTTCGCTGCGCAGCTCGCCACCAAGGTCACCGACCCGGCGGGACGCAGCCATGTCGTCGAGCGATTCCGAGAGCAGGGCATCAGGCTGCCTACGTTCGCAGAACTCGCCGATCCTTCCCTCATCGACCCTGACATCGACACAGCGCTTGCCGACGTCGACCCAGACTTTGCGGATCCGTTGAACCTGTTCCGGGTTCACTGGTTCAACGACGGCAACGGCGGGCGCACCGACGTGCCTGAGCATGTCGTGCTGCCGAGCGAGCTGACCGGCACGCCTGCGCAGGTCGTCGTGGCGTTCGGCAACCGGTTCCCGATGATCGGTGCCCACAAGGTGCTGGCTGCGTATTCCTGCCTCGCGCCGAGAGTCACGTCGGGGCAGTTCGATCCGGTCACACACAGGGCGGTGTGGCCGTCGACGGGCAACTACGCCCGCGGCGGGGTGGCCATCAGCCGGATCATGGCGTGCCGCGGCGCAGCGGTGCTGCCCGAGAACATGAGCCGCGAACGGTTCGACTGGCTGGCCAACTGGGTCGCCGACCCTGCCGACGTGATCCGTACGCCCGGCTCGGAGAGCAACGTCAAAGAGATCTACGACGCGTGCGCAGCGCTCGCAGCGGATCCGGCGAACTTCATCCTGAACCAGTTCAGCGAGTTCTCAAATCACGTCGGCCACTACGAGGTGACCGGCGCGGCGCTGCTGGCTGTGTTTGATCACTTGCGCCAGGCAGCACCTGCGGGCTCCGAGCCGAAGCTGGCTGCTTTCGTCGCTGCCAGCGGCTCGGCGGGAACGCTCGGTGCAGGCGACCGGCTCAAGGACGAACACGGCGCCCAGATCGTGGCGGTCGAAGCGCTCGAATGCCCAACGATGCTCTACAACGGCTACGGCGAGCACAACATCCAAGGCATCGGCGACAAGCACATCCCGCTCATCCACAACGTCATGAACACCGACGTGATCGTCGGCGTCAGCGACCGGGCAACCGACGGGCTCGGGCTGGTGTTCAACACCGAAGCCGGCCGTGACGCGCTGCGCGAGCACCTCGGTGCGGCATCGTGGGTGCTCGACGATCTGGGGCACTTCGGCTACTCGTCGATCTGCAACGTGCTCGCCGCGGCCCGTGCCGCCAACGAGCTGGGCCTGGGGCCCGACGACGTGGTCATGACCGTGGCCACTGACGGGTTCGAGATGTACTACTCCGAGCGCGAGCGTCATCTCGTCGAACGGCACGCAGGCAGCTTCGATGCGGGCGCTGCCCGCAGCATCCTCGAGCAGCATCTGGCACCCGACGCCCACAGCGAGCACGCGCCTCACATAGAAGTGCTCACCGAGCGGGGCCGCGACCGAATCTTCAACCTCGGCTACTACACTTGGGTCGAGCAGCAGGGTGTGCCATTGGAGGACTTCGACGTCCGCCGTGACCAAGCGTTCTGGGATTCGTTGCGAGGCCTGCCCCGACTGTGGGACGAGATGATTAACGACCTCAACGACGAGGTCGCCGGCACGTTCGTGTGAGCGGGTCTCACACTGTTCGAACGAAGGCACTCGAATCCGCGCGCAGGCGATGCTGCGAACGCTCACTGCGATGAGAGAATGACACCATGAGTGGATCGAGCGGGGGAGCAACTCGGATCGATGGCGAACGGCTGATGGGGCGACTGGATGAGTTGGCCCAGATCGGCGCCATCGCGGGAACCCACGGAAATTGCCGCTTGGCACTCACCGACGAGGACCGCGCTGGACGCGACTTGGTGTGCACCTGGATGGCCGACCTGGGGCTTGAGATCACCATCGACGGTCTCGGCAACGTCGTGGCGTGCACCGAACCGGGCGGCGTGGCCGACTCGGTGATGATGGGCAGCCACATTGACACGGTGGCCACCGGCGGTCGCTACGACGGGAACCTCGGCGTGCTGGCTGGGCTGGAGGTCATCGAGTCGGTGCTGGCGAGTGGTCACATGCCCTCCCGCCCGCTGTCCGTGGCGTATTTCACCGACGAGGAAGGCAGCCGGTTCGCTCCCGACATGCTGGGCAGCCTCGCCTACGTGGGCGGCATGGCTCTCGAAGAAGCGCTGAAGATCACCGACCGGGAAGGCGTCTCGGTCGGCGGCGAGCTGGACCGCATCGGCTATCGCGGATCGGCGCCTGTTCCCGGCACCGTGCCGTATGCCTACATGGAGCTGCACATCGAGCAAGGTCCAGTGCTCGAGTTCCACGGGATCCAGATCGGCGTCGTGGAAGGCGTGCAGGGCATCTCGTGGACTGAAGTCACGCTGCGCGGGCAGTCGAATCACGCTGGAACCACGCCGATGCCGCTCCGACGCGACGCGGGCTTGGCTGCGTGCCGTATCGCCGGCGAAGTACGTGAGATGGCGCACAACATCGGCGACTCGCAAGTCGGCACTGTGGGATCGATCTCGCTTGTGCCAAACCTGGTGAACGTCATTGCAGGTTCAGCCACGATGACGGTGGACCTCCGCAACACCTCCGAGGGAATGCTGCAACACGCAGAGGCGCGACTCGATGAGATCGTCGCTCGCATCGCCGAGGGCGAGCACCTTGCTGCTGCCATGCGGCGGACGGCACGCTTCGAGCCGATCGATTTCCATCCGTCAGTCATCGACCTCGTCGAGCGCTGCGCCGCCGAAGCGAGCCTGACGCACCGTCGCTTGCCGTCGGGTGCAGGCCACGATGCGCAGATGCTGGCGCGTGTGTGCCCGACCGGGATGATCTTTGTGCCGAGCTTCGACGGCGTGAGCCACAACCCCGCGGAGTACACGGCGCCGGAGGACATCGAGGCAGGGGCGAACCTGCTCGCCGATGTGGTGTGGCGCCTCGCCAATGGCGACATCGACGGGGTTCTTTCCAGCGGAGCAGACGCTGCGAGCGATGAGATGGCTCGATGAGGCCGCTCACCGTCGGCGCCGCGCAGCTGGGACCGATCGCCCGCTACGAAACGCGTGCCAGCGTGGTGAAGCGCCTGATCGCGCTGCTGCACCAGGGTGCCGAGCGGGGCTGCGATGTCGTGGTGTTCCCCGAACTGGCGCTCACCACCTTCTTCCCCCGCTGGTACTTTCCTGACGACTCACCCGAGCTGCTCGCGTACTACGAGACCGAGATGCCATCGGCGGATACCCAGCCGCTGTTCGACGAGGCCAAGCGCCTGGGCATCGGCTTCCACCTTGGGTACGCCGAACTGACGCCCGACGGGCACCGTTTCAACACCGCGATCCTGGTCGAGCGAGACGGCACCCTTGTCGCCAAGTACCGCAAGGTGCACATTCCGGGACACGACGAGCACGAACCCCAACGCGCCTTCCAGCATCTCGAGCGCAGATATTTTGAGGAATCCGCCGAGGGATTCAGCGTGTGGCGGGCATTCGGCGGCGTCATGGGAATCGCACTGTGCAACGACCGTCGCTGGCCTGAGACCTACCGCGTGATGGGCCTCCAGGGCGTCGAGATGATCTTCATCGGCTACAACACGCCGCTGCACTACGCGCCCGACCCGATTCAAGACCCGCTGCAGGCCTTCCACAACCACCTCGTGATGCAGGCAGGCGCGTACCAGAATGGCACCTGGGTGGTGGGGGTCGCCAAGGGCGGTACCGAAGAGGGCGTGGAATCGCTGGCGCACTCGGCAGTGATCGCTCCCTCAGGCCAGATCGTGGCTCAAGCCGTCACCGACGGCGACGAGCTGATCGCCGCTCGCTGCGACCTGGACTGGTGCTCGCAGTACCGCGACACCCTGTTCGACTTCGATCGCTACCGCCGACCCGAGGTGTACCAGCTGATCGGCGAGCAGAAGGGTGTGATCCCGCCGCCCTAGAGAGCCGCCTGGACTGTCGCCCGATCTGGGTGCCCTCAAACCGTCGGGTGCACCGCTTGGGCGGGATCGGTGCGCGAAGCTCGGATGGCGGGGTAGATCCCGGCCAGTGCGCCGATGGCCAAGGCGGCAGCGATGCCACCGGCGAGCGCAGTGGTCGGCACTGAGGTCACCCACTGCTGGCTGCGGGCGTAGAAGACAGTGATCGCGGAGCCGATGAGCACACCGCCTGTCCCGCCCAGCACCGCCAGCAACGACGATTCCACCAGGAACTGCTGGGCGATGTGGTGACGGGTGGCACCGAGGGCCCGCCGGAGACCGATTTCGGCACGGCGTTCGAGCACGGAGATCACCATGACATTCGCAATGCCGACGCCACCCACAAGCAGCGCCACGCCCCCGAGCCCCAGCAGCAATCCGGTGAAGGCCGCCTCGGTGTATTCGCGGGCAGCAATCAGGTCGCTGGGCCGGCTGACCCCGACCTCGGCGGGCGCCTGCGGCCGCACCGTCGCGGCCATGATCTCGCGCACATCGTCGAGAAGTTCGGGATCGTCGGGCACGTGCGAACCCGTGCGCACGAAGACCCGGCTGGGAGAGCGTTCGAAGCCGAACAGTTGCTCAGCGATCGGCTCGCCGATGATGGCGGACCGATCGATGCTGGGCGCCAGCGGCACCGGGTCGGCAATGCCGATCACCGTGAAGTACACGCCCGACAGGTACACCTGCGGAGCCTCGGCTGTGCTGCGCACTGCCAGCCGTTCCGCAGCGACCGCACCGAGGAGCACATTGGGAAGCCTCTCGGTACCGGCGTCGAGCCATTTGCCGTCGGCCACGGTGATGCCGAGCACGCCGCGTACGTCGCCATCGGCTGCGAGTACCGAGATGCCGCCGGTCTGGCCTGCGGGAATGAACTCGCTGCGGCGTACGGTCGCCTCGACGCCGCTGACGGCGGCAGCGCTTCGCACCGGGCCAATGCGTTCGATCATCGCAGCTGAAGCCGGTGGCAGCTCTACCTCGTCACCGGTGAGCGAATCGGAGGGCGAGAGCTCGAGCAGGTCCGGGCCGAGGGCGTCAAGGTCGGCTTGCAACTGGGCGTCGCTGGACGCTGCAATACCGAGCACCGAAACCATGGCGGCGATGCCGATAGCGATACCGACCGAGCTCAGGGCCGTACGGGTACGCCGAGCCCAAAATCCCAGCGTTCCGGTCCCCAGTACATCCCGCAGCCGCATGCGGCTGCCGGCCTTGCGCGGAACTGCCCCGCCGTTCGCGGTCGACGGATGCATCGGTCAGCCTGTCGCAGCCGTGTCGTGATCAACCCGCCCGTCCAGCAGTGACACGGTTCGGGGCAGGGACGCCGCCAGGTCGCGGTCGTGCGTGATCACCACAATCGTGCTGCCGGCCACGTTCAGGTCGCGCAGCAGCGAGATGATCTCTGCGGCGGTTCGCGAGTCCAGGTTTCCGGTGGGTTCGTCGGCGAGCAGGATCGCCGGGTTGCCGACCAGCGCACGGGCAATGGCGACGCGCTGGCGTTCGCCGCCCGACAGCTCTGCGGGGCGGTGCCCGCTGCGTCCGGCGAGACCGACATGTTCGAGCATGTGCGCGGCGAGCCGCCGACGCTCGGCGATCGGGACAGCTTGGTACAGCAGCCCGGTCGCGACGTTGTCGAGCGCGTCGAGACCGGCGATCAGGTGGAATTGCTGGAAGACGAAACCGATGCGCCGGCCGCGCATTGCCGAGATTCGGCGGTCGGGCAGGCCGCGGAGCACCGATCCTTCGATGGTGACCTCGCCCGAGCTCGGTCGGTCGAGCGCACCCATCATGTTGAGCATGGTGCTTTTTCCTGAACCTGACGGGCCGGCCACGGCGACGAGCTCGCCGCGGCGCACGGTCACACTCACGCCTGCGAGCGCATGCACCGGCTGAGTTCCGGGATACGTCTTGGTGACCTCGCTCAGCGTGAGTACGGCTGGTGCCGCCGGGTAACGCTCGGCGGGTGCCTGGGCACGCTCAATGTGGCGGACTGGCATCAGGGCACGATGACGGCCTGGCCCGCCGACACGTTGCCTTCGATGGCAACTTCGTTGCGGTGGATGGCGCCAATCGCAACGCCGACGAGACGGATCACGCCGTCCTCGTCGACAACTTCCACCCCGTAGCCACCCTTGGCCAGCGCCACCAGCGCTGCAATCGGCACCACCGTGGCGTCGTGCGCGAGGACGTCTGAGACTCGTACCGTCACCGGGCTCTCGTCGAACGCACTGCCTGCGCCTTCGAGGGCGATCTGGACATCGAGGAACGACGACTGCTGCGCACCTTGGCCCTGAGCCCGGGCAACCGTCGATACGAACGTCACTGTGGCGCTCACCTCGGTGCCATCGGGCAGTTCCACGTTCACTGCGTCACCGGTGCTGAGCAGACCGGCGTCGGCGGTGTCGAGTGCGACCGTGACATGGCGGTTCGTCGAGGTGACCGACAGCACAGGCCCAGCCTGGACTCGGTCGCCGAGCCCCACGTGTACTTCGCTGATGCGCACGACCTCGGGCCGGTACACCACGGTGCCGAGCTCAACAGTGCCGGTGACGGGGAGCCCCGCCGCGGTCTGCCACGCCTCGACGGCCTCGGCTGTCACCGACGTGAACGTCTCGTCCACGGTGAGGTCCATGTCCTCGGCGTAGCCCTGTCCAACGAGCCATGATTCGAAGCGGAACACATCGGTGCCGTCGTCGATGCCGCGCTTGAGCGTGCGATGCAACGGTGTGGTGCCTTCGAGCAGCACGACGGGTTGAGCCGAGACCTCGTAGAGCTGTTCGCCGAAGCCGACCAGCGCGCCTTGCTCTGACAGCCACGTCGCGATCCCGTTGAGCAGGTTGGGCACTGCGCTGGGTTCGCCGTACCCGAGCGTGCCGTCGATCTCGACAACGTCGACGAGGTCCTTGACCACAATCTCGATCGTGTCGTAGGCGGGCGTGAACTGCGCCGAGGTCGTGTCGGCGCTGTCGCCGGAATCGCTGATTTCGTCGGTCGCGTCCGCATCCAGGAGGCCACATCCGCTCAGAATCACGGCAACTCCGAAGACCGCAACCAACCACCTCACCCCAGGCCGCTCATCCACCGTTTCCTCCACGTCGTCCGCCGAAGAGTCCGCCACCGGGTCCCGGTTGGCCGCGAAGTCCCTGGTCTGTCGCGCACTGCTGGATTGCCGAAGCGAAAGCCTGTGGATCGATTTCGCCGGAACCGAACAGCTCACGCATGCCGAAGCCTCGTCCTGCGCCGGCATCGAAGTTGGGATCCGGCACACCCTCGAAACCTGGCTGCTCCCGGACACAGGCGAACACTGCCAGCACAGTGTCCTGGCGTTCGGCTTGTTCTTCGGGGGACAGTGCGGTGACGCCGACGACACCTTGGAGGACCGATCGGCATTCGTCGAGGACGTCGGGGAACTCGCCGTCCTGTGGATCGATGCTCAGTTCCTCGAGCGCTTCACGACCGCCGAAGCCGCCCTCTGGCGACGGATCGGGCCACTGCGGGTAGGTCTCCCGCATACAGGCAGCGAACTCGAGCCGCGCTTCCTCGATGGTCATCTCCTCGGGGGGCGCTTCCGCATCCTCCGTCGTTGCCGTCTGCGACTGGCTGTCAGAGCTTGACGCGCCTGAGGTGGCGGTCTCGGCAAGCGTCGCTATCTGCCCGGTGCCGCTCTCGTCGGCACCCGACGCTGCGCATGCAGCGGCTGCGAGCAACACGGCAGCGGCCAAAGCGCCGCAATGGAACAATGCAGTGGTGCGATGACACGAAGGCATGTTCGAACAACTACCGAACGAATCTGAGAGTGCGATGAGAGGCCATCGTGGCGTCCGCGCCTGCGATTGGGGCCCGCGGTGGTGCGAATGACCGCCCGGCGGTGCGACAATAGCCAGCGGGGAAGGGACAACGGTGTCCCCGAGGAAGGTTGCCGATGACGACCGAGTTCGTGTTGAACGGCTCGCCGGTGACGGTCGCCAGCGACCATGAGCACCTGCTGGCGGCTCTGCGAGATGAACTGGGAATCATCTCGCCCAAGGACGGATGTGCGCCGTCGGGCCAGTGCGGCTGCTGTGCGGTATTGGTGGACGGCAGGGCACGGGTGGCCTGCCAGACCAGTCTTGAGCGCTCAGCGGGCACTGAGATCACCACCGTCGAGGGCTTCGACGACGCCGAGGTGGACGCCATGGCGAACGCCTTCGCAGCACACGGCGCCCTGCAGTGCGGGTTCTGCACGCCCGGCATCGTGGTGCGGCTCAAGGCCCTGCTCGACCGCAAGGGCTCGGCGCTGACCCGAGAAGAAGCGAGCCGCCACCTCGGCGGGCATCTGTGCCGCTGCACTGGCTACACCAAGATCCTCGACGCGGTGGAGTCGCTGGCGTCGGGAGAGGTGCCGGTGGCGCTGCCGCCGAAGGGCGTCGGCAGCTCCGGCGTTCGCTACGAGGCTCGCGAGCTCACGCTGGGCAGCCGTCCCTATATCGACGACATCGTGATCGACTCGTCGATCAGCGGTGTGACGGCCCCGTACGGCATGCTGCACGGCGCGCTGCGCTATGCCGACCACGCCCGTGCCGATGTGTTGTCGATTGGCACCGGTGCCGCTGAAGCAGTACTCGGCGTACAGGCTGTGTTCACCGCCGCCGACATTCCCGGTGTGCTGCGGGTGGGCCTCATCCACAAGGACTGGCCGGTGATGATCCCGGTCGGCGGGCGCACCTCCTACCTCGGCGACGTGCTCGCCATCGTCGTGGCCGACAACCGGCCCGCGGCCCGGCGCGCCGCAGAGCTGATCGACGTGGCCTACGACGTCCTCGAACCGATGACCGACCCGGTACGGGTGAAAGACAGCGACATCGACGCCGTGTGGGAGCTCGACGGCAATGTGCTGTCGCGCTCCACCTACGCCCGCGGCGACGTCGAAGCTGCGCTGGCGGCATCGGCGCACACGGTGACCGAGACGTTCCAGACCCAGCGCATCGAGCACGCCTACCTCGAGCCCGAGTCGACCCTGGCCGTACCCACTCCTGCTAACGGGGTTCCCGCCGGACTCCACGTGTACACCGGCGGGCAGGGCATCTGGGACGACCGCAACGACATCGCCGCGGTGCTGGCGCTGGACCCTTCGGTGGTAACCACCGAGCTGGTGTCCAATGGCGGGGCGTTCGGCGGCAAGGAGGACATGTCGAACCAGGCCCACGCGGCGCTGGCGGCGTGGCTGACCGGCCGCCCGGTGCGCATCACGCTGTCGCGCGAGGAATCGCTGATCATGCATCCGAAGCGGCATCCCATACGCATGACGTATGAGGCCGGCTGCGACGCCGACGGCAAGCTGACTGCGGTGCGGGCCCGCATGTTCGGCGACTCGGGCCCGTATGCCTCGGTAGGCATGAAGGTGCTGGAACGGTCGGCGGGACACGCCACCGGGCCGTACCTGGTGCCGGCCACCGACGTCGAGGCCATCGCGGTGCGCACCAACAATCCCGTGTGCGGCGCGTTCCGTGGCTTCGGAGCGAACCAGGCGCAGTTCGCCATGGAAGGCGTCATGGACCGGCTGGCCGAAGCTTTGGGCATCAGCGGCTTCGAGATGCGTCAGCGCAACGTGGTCGTGCCTGGGGGAGTGTGGGGCCCGGGTCAGATCATGGACGACGGCTGTTTGGGCGCTCAGGCCTGCTTGGACGCCGTGCGCGAGCCCTACGAGGCGGCCCGCGCAGCCGGCAAGCCCGTCGGGATCGGGCTGGGACTCAAGAACTCGGGCCTCGGCAACGGCTTCAAGGAGATCGCCAAGGCCGTGGTGCGCTTCTGTGCTGACGGCACCCTCGAGGTACGCCACTGCTGGACCGAGATGGGCCAGGGCGTGCACACCGTCGCGCTGCAGGTCGCGGTGGAAGAGCTCGGCGTCGACCCCGAAGCAGTGAGGGTCATCGTGGACTCCACCCGCGAGCTCGGAGCGGGCCAGACCACCGGCAGCCGCGGCACGCTCATGGGCGCAGGATCTGTCGCCGATGCCTGCCGTACTGCGCTGGCCGACGGGTGCCAGCTCGAAGTGGACTACGAAGGCGAATACCGGGTCGACTGGACCAACTCGCTGTCGGAGGGCCTCGAACACCCAGTGATCCATTCCACGTTCGGGTACGCCGCACAGGTGGTCATCCTGGATCCCGACACCGGCATCGTGGAACGTGTCGTCGCAGCGCACGACGTGGGCCGGGCTGTGAATCCGCTGTTGTGCGAGGGCCAGATCGAGGGCAGCGTGCACATGGGCCTCGGCTACGCGCTCAGTGAAGGCTTCCCCGCTGACGCCAGCGGTCGACCGCTCAACACCACGCTGCGCAGCCTCGCGATCATCCGGCCCAAGGACATGCCCGATGTCGACGTCATCCTGGTCGAGTCGCCACAACCCGGCGCTCCCTACGGCATCAAAGGCGTCGGCGAGATCGGTTTAGTGCCAACGGCCGGCGCAGTGGCGGCTGCCCTGCGCGAATACGAAGGCGTCTGGCACAACGAGCTGCCGATGCGCAACCCGTCAAACCGCGAACGAGCCGACGCCTGGGTATAGCTGCGCGGGTGTAGTGGGCTGATGACGTCCGACGTCAGCAGCCGATGGCGCCCGCAGGCGGCGGCAGCTCTGCTCGATGCGAGCTGGACTGAGGTTGGTGACAAACCGTCGGAACGTTTCCCGCCTGATTGTGTGAATGTCGTCGAAATTCACGACACAGTCGGTCGGCACACCGTCGAGGGCGGCAGACACCTCCAATTCCGAAACCAAGCCTCGCCGAGTCTTCGTCAGTGCCGCGACGACGACGGCATCGATTCGGTCGGCAACAGGATCGCGGGTCAGCACCAAGACTGGACGGTCGCCGTTGGGTGCATCCGCTCCGGCATTGCTCGGAAAAGGGGTAAATATATCTAAATGGTATGAAACAAGCTTTGCCAAGGCGCCAGCAATGCCTATGGTCCGAGATCGACTGTGTCGCCGCACCAGAGGACTTGTGACATGTCCGAAGAACATCGATCTCGCCTCTACGCTTGGTTTTGTGAGCAGATTGACGAGCCGCTTGCTCAGTAGTTGATGACGTGCTTGGCCCCCGCGCCGCTGTCGGACCTCGCCACCAAGTCCGACTTGAAGCGTTTCGTCACCAAGGACGAGCTGGCGAGTCAATTCGACAAGCTCAGGGATTGGATCGAGAGCAAGTTCGACCGCCTGATGGACCAGCGCGAAGCCGATCGCGCCGAAGTGACGAGCTGGCGCGAAGCCGGCCGCGCCGAAGTGATGAGCTGGCGCGAAGCCGATCGCGCCGAAGTGATGAGCTGGCGCGGAGCCGATCGCGCCGAAGTGATGAGCTGGCGCGGAGCCGATCGCGCCGAGGCAGCGGCTCAGCGCCAGGCTGATCGTGCTGAGGCAGCGGCTCAGCGCCAGGCTGATCGTGCTGAGGCAGCGGCTCAGCGCCAGGCTGATCGCACCGAGGCGAAGCACCAATTCCGTTGGATGGTGGGGATTGGCGTATCGATCTTCGTGGCGATCGTGGCACCGATGGTGATTTCGCTCTTCTCGGGCTGACCCGAACTCCATCTCGCAGCGGCCACCGAACGCCTGGAATTCGCAGGAGACCTAGCGCCGACGACGTGCCTCCATCAGTCGTGGCGCGAACCGGATCCCGAACATTGCCACTCTGGGGCCCGAGTGATCGAAGTGGCAGAGTTCACGCCATGACGTCATCCGGTTCAGTCACGTTCGGCCTGTTGCTTCCCTCACGGGAGTTTGCGATGTACCCGCCACACGACGGGGACCCGCGTCGGCTCGTCGACCTTGCCGTCCGGGCAGAGCAGGCCGGTCTCGACGCTGCATGGATCGGCGATTCCCTGCTGGCCAAGCCTCGGGCCGAACCGCTCTTGGTGCTGGCAGCAGCGGCAGCGGTCACCGAGCGCATCGACCTCGGCACGGCGGTGCTCCTGGCGGCAATGCGGCCAGCCGCGCAGCTCGCTCAGCAGGCCGCCACGGTCGACGCGCTGTCGGGCGGCCGCTTGATCCTCGGTGTGGGTGCAGGCCCCGGTCTGCCGCAAGTGCGGGACGACTTCGATCTGGTCGGTGCCGACTTCGATCGCAGGGGCGGTCGGATGATGGAGGTGGTGCACGACGCCCGCGAACTGTGGCGAGCAACAGACGCGCCGGCGGACCTTCGACTGCAGCCGATGTGCGCGACCGGCGGAGGTCCCCGGATGTGGCTGGGCGGCTCGGGCCCGCGAGGCCTCGAACGCGCTGGCCGCCACTTCGACGGCTGGTTTCCCACTGCTCCTGTGGTCGACGACTTCGCAGGTCAGCTCGCCGCGGTGCGAGCCGCAGCTGCCGACGGGGGACGTGACCCCGCGACGATCACCGCTGCGGCGTACCTGACGATCAACATCGGCGAGCCCACTGCCGCCGCAGCCGAAGTCGCCGAGCATTCGATGCTCTACTACGACGTCGAGATTGCGGTGCTGGAGAAGATCATGGGCACCAAGTCAGGTGCCGCTGCAGAAGTCGGCGCCTGGCTTCAGAGCTACATCGATGCCGGCTGTGAGCACCTGTGCATCCGTCTGGCGTCGCCTTGCGTCGACACCCAACTCGACCGCCTCGTCGAGCTGCTGCCCCAGCTGCGCACCTGATCAACCTGACCTGATCAACCCGGCCTGATCAAATCGAGACATCAGGAAGGCTCAGCGGGCTCGGAGGCCGGGATTACGCTCGCAGCCGTGAGTGAGGGGGGTGCGACGACGCCGGGACTCGTGTGTTCGCACCACCACCTGTATTCGGCGCTGGCCAGAGGCATGCCTGCCCCGCCGCGCATCCCAGGCGGCTTTGCTGAGATCCTCGAACTCGTGTGGTGGCGGCTCGACCGGGCACTCGACCTCGAGATGCTCGAGTGGTCAGCGAAACTCGGTGCGCTCGAAGCGCTGGAATCCGGCTGCACAGCCATTGTCGATCATCACGAGTCGCCCAACGCCATCGACGGCTCGCTCGACGTGGTCGCAGCGGCGTGCGCCGAAGTCGGCGTGCGGGCGAGCTGTTGCTACGGCGTCACCGATCGTCACGGCGCAGACGGGGCCCGGCGCGGCCTGGCAGAGAATGAGCGCTTCCTCACATCAGGCGGTAGGGGGTACGTGGGCATCCACGCGGCGTTCACCTGCACCGACGACACCTTGGCAGCAGCCGCAGATGTGGCCCGCCGCCACGATGTCGGCGTGCACATCCACGTCGCAGAAGGTCCGCCCGACGCCGACGCCGCGCAGCGACTTGCAGGCCTGAGCGACGAGCGTTGGCTGCTTATCCACGGCGTCCATCTGCCGACCGACCACGGCCTCGCAGGCACGATCGTGCACAACCCCCGCTCGAACATGAACAACGCCGTCGGATACGCCGATCCGGCCCGTTTCGCCGTGACGAATCCGATCGCGTTGGGCACCGACGGCATCGGCGCTGACATGCTCGACGAGTTCCGTGTCGCGTACGTGCGCTTGCGGGAACACGACGTGGTCGCATCGCCCGATCAGCCCTGGGAGTGGCTGGCTCACGGCTGGGAGCTGATGCCCGAAGCCCGTCACGACGTGGTGCGGTGGTCGTACCCGAGCGCCGACCCCTGGCATCTCGCTTACACGCCGGGCGTGCACCCGATCGACGTCGCGATCGACGGCGAGCAGGTGCTCTCAGCCGGGGTTGCCACACGAGTCGACCCTGCTGAGGTGCGTGCGAAAGCCGCCGAGCAAGCCCAGCGTCTTTTCGCGGCGCTCGACGAACTGGACTAGAGGAGGCCGGCAATGGCTGCACTGGTGACGCGCAATCAGCTCTTCGACGGGCGCGACTGGCCCGCCGCACCCAAAGAAGTGCTGGCATTTCACCGACGCTTGCCGGCGTATGCACCGACGCTGGTCATCGACGCACCGCGGCTGGCCAACAGCCTTGGCGTCGGACGGGTTCTGGTGAAGGCCGAGACCCAACGGATGGGGCTGCCGTCGTTCAAAATCCTGGGTGCGTCGTGGGCGTCGTACCGCGCCATCTGTGAACACCTGGGCGGCGAACCGCCTCCGTGGGCCAACATCAACGCGCTGGCGGCCAGCCTGGCTCACCTGCGCCCGATGACACTTGCCGCCGCCACCGATGGCAACCACGGCCGAGCGGTTGCCTTCATGGCGCGCCTGCTGGGCTTCGGTGCGCACATCCTGGTGCCCGACGGCACGTCAGAGGCTCGGATCGCGGCCATCCGAGGCGAAAGTGCCACCGTGACCGTCGTGGATGGCTCGTACGACGATGCAATCGAACAAAGCGCCGAGATGGCCGATGAGCGCTGTCTCGTCGTCTCGGATACCTCCTGGCCGGGATACGAGACTATCCCGGCGAATGTGGCCGAGGGGTACACAACCATCTTCTCCGAGGTCGACGACGCTCTTGCCGCCAACGACATCGGCCAACCCGATCTCGTGGCGGTCCCGGTGGGTGTCGGTGCTTTCATGGCCGCGGCGGTCACCCATTACCGCAGCGGCGAGCACCGTCCGGTGCTGGTGTCGGTTGAGCCCGACGACGCGAACTGCGTGCAGGCCTCGACGATGGCCGGGGAGATCACCGAGACCCCCGGCCCGCACCGCTCGATCATGGTGGGGCTGAACTGCGGTGTGCCATCGCCGTTGGCGTGGCCGATGCTCGCCAGCGGCGTTGATTGGTGCGTGTCTGTAGACAGCGACGCCGCCCGTCGGGCAATGACTGACCTCGCCAGCTCGCAGGTGGTGGCAGGCGAAACCGGCAGCGCGTCGCTTGCGGGCCTTCGGGCATTGCTCGCCGATGACGAAGGCAAGGCGGCTCTGCCCGATCCGGAGAACGCCACGGTGCTTGTCATGGTCACCGAAGGCGCCACCGACCCGGGCAACTACGAGCGTATCGTCGGCCGGTCGCATACCTCCGTCGGCAGGGTCCTGACCGCAGTACGTTGAGCGCGCACCAAGCGCTCGCAGATACGAGGAGGCTCATCATGCCGCTCGAGCAAGAGAACTACCAGGCAATGCTCATCGACAAGCGAGACAACGGCGTCGCTGTCGTCACGTTGAATCGCCCAGAGCGACTCAATGCGGTCAACGGCCAGATGCACCACGAGATGGCGACGTTCACTCGCGATGCGCAGACCGACGACGACGTGAAGGTCGTCGTGCTCGGGGGCTCGGGCCGTGCGTTCTGCGCGGGCGGCGACTTCAGCGACGCCAGCGGACCGGCGGTCAGCTTCGAGGAGGGGCGCCAGATCGTCGACCACCTCCTAGAGCTGCGCAAGCCGATCATCTCGGCTGTGCAGGGCTATGCCATGGGTCTCGGTGCGAACATCGCTCTGCTGTGCGACGTTGTGGTGGCGGGGCACAGCTCGGTGTTCGCGGACACGCACGTGAACATGGGTATCGGCGCCGGAGATGGCGGCCAGGTCATCTGGCCGCTGCTCATGGGTGTCAACCGGGCCAAGTGGTACCTGATGACCGGCGAGCGGGTCACCGGACCGATGCTCTACGACATGGGCCTCGTCAATTTCCTGGTGGACGACGACGCAATCCTCGACACAGCGCTCGAAAAGGCCTCGCAGCTCGCTGCCGGGCCGCAGAAGGCAATCAGCGCCTCCAAGGTGCCGATCAACAACTGGATCCGGCAAATGTCGGCCCAGATCCTGCCGCTGTCGCTCAGCCTCGAAGGTGAGACCTTCCACAGCGGCGACGCCCGCGAAGCCCAGCGAGCATTCGTGGAAAAGCGCCCTGCGAAATTCGACTAACCACTAGCAGGAACGCAGAAGGCAACCGGGGGGCATGGCGGTCACAACTGTCAGCGATGACGACGAAAGCGCAAGTGCCGGCTCCGGCGAGGGCGCCGCCTCGAACCGGACCGCGCGTTTGCTGCGGCCGCTCGCTGGCGTCGCTGTGCCTGCAATCGCGACGTTGGCCGCCTTGATCGTCGGCGCCGTGATGCTGCTCGCAGTGGGCGCCAACCCGCTCGTCGGCTACGGAAAGCTCATCACCGGTGCATTCGGCAGCGCCGACAATCTCGCTGACACCGCGGTACGGGCGATGCCGCTCGCACTGGTGGGCGTCGGAATCTGCATCGCGTTCCGCACCGACGTCATCAACATCGGCGGCGAGGGTCAGATCATCCTCGGCGCCATTGCCGCGACTTCAACGTCGATGGCCTTCGAAGACCTGCCGAGAGTGTTCCTTGTGCCGCTTGTGCTCGTCGCGGGTGCTGTGGGCGGCGGATTCTGGGGGGCGATTCCCGGTGCGCTGAAGGCCTACGCGGGCGTCAACGAGATTCTCTCCACGATCATGATGAACATCGTCGCGGCGCACTTGCTGAGCTTCTTGTTGCAGGACCTGTTGATCGAACCGAACGACATCAGAATCCAGCAGACCCGCCGTCTCAGCGCGAATGCCGACCTGCCGCTGCTACCAGGCGGCACTCGCCTGCACGTCGGCGTGCTGATCGCGATGCTGGTGGCGGTAGCCGGCTACTTCCTGCTCTTCCGCAGCGCACTCGGCCTGCGCTTGCGTTCCGTGGGGCACAATCCGGACGCTTCCCAATATGCCGGCATGGCAGTCAAGCGCAGCATCACGCAAGCGCTGGCGTTCAGCGGGGCCTGTTGCGGGATCGCCGGGGCGGTGCTGGTGTTCGGCAGCGAATCGCATCGCCTCATCGGCGAGGGGGGCGCTGCGGCGTTCACCCAGAATGCAGGCTTCAACGGCATCGTGGCTGCGCTCTTCGGCGGTTTGCATCCACTGTTCACCGTCCCCGCATCGTTCCTGTTCGGGGGAATGCTCACTGGAGGCAGTGATCTCCAGCGCGCCCTGCAGGTGCCGGCGGCGCTGGTGGTCGCGCTCAACGGCGTCGTGGTGGTGTTTGTCGTCGGCAGCCTTCGGCTGCGCGATCGGCTGCGCCGCTGGGCTGGCGAGGAAGCCAGCTACGGAGGCAGGGCGTGAGCGATTTCTTCACTGCCACCGTGCTGGTCGCCACACTCGCGTCGGGCATCCGGCTGGCAACGCCGTTCCTGTTCGCGGCCTTGGGCGAGACCATCGGCCAACGCTCCGGAGTGCTGAACCTCGGCGTCGAAGGCGTGATGCTCATCGGCGCGTATGCCGCGTACATCACCGCACTGCGAACCGGCAGTTCGCTGGCCGGCGTCCTCGCAGCGCTGGCGGCCGGTGCCGCAATGGGCATCGTGTACGCATTCATCACTGTGGTGATGCATGCCACGCAAGGCATCAGCGGCATTGGCATCTTCTTGTTCGGTCTGGGCTTCACGGATCTGCTGTTCCGCACGCAGGTAGGCACGCCGGTCCCCATCGACGGGCTCGGCTCCGCGCGGATTCCTGGCCTAGCGGATCTGCCGGTAGTCGGGGAAGTGCTGTTCGAACACAGTGTGCTGACCTACGTGGCGTTCGCGCTGGTCCCCGTCGTGTGGTTTGTGGTGAACCGGACGACCTTCGGCTTGAACATCCGCGCCGTCGGCGAGACGCCCGAAGCAGCCGACACGCTCGGAGTACGCGTGAACGTCGTGCGCACCTGGGCCATCATCATTGGCAATATGATGGCAGGCCTTGCTGGCGGCACGTTGGCCCTCGACGTTGGCATCTTCCAGCAGAACCTCACATCTGGCCAGGGCTTCATCGCCGTGGCGCTGGTGTATTTCGGGGCCTGGCGGTCGAGCGGTGTGATGGCTGGGGCGCTGTTGTTCGGCGTCGTGTCGTCCACAGTGCTGCAGCTCAAGACGCTCGGAATCATCGTGGGAGCGACTTCGACAATCGCTGCAATGGCTCCCGCAGTGCTCACTATCGTGGTCCTCGTCTTGGTGAGCCGCCGCATCGGAGCACCGGCCGCCTTGACCGTGCCGTTCGAACGCGACGGGTAGAGGCCCAGCGGGAGAAATGCGCCCGGATATCGCCGTGACACGCCCGACACACGCACGAAATCCGATGTTGACTGCGGGCGGCATCACTGGTGCCGAGGTTGCCCTAGCATCGCGGGGCAGTCGGAGGCCGCGGTCTGCCGCGGATAGCGCCCACGGGGCGCTGCTTCTGGCCGGAACAGTCTGGGAGGACTACATGCCTGTATGCACCGCGCCGAAGGGCGCTCGGAAAATTCGAGGACGTCGCCGCTTGCCAACGATGCTGACGGCACTCCTCGCGCTCGTCCTGCTGGCTGCAGGCTGCACCAGTACCGACGAGGCCGCTGAATTCTCGCCGACCACTGAGCAAGCGGTTTCGCCGCCGACGACCGAGGAAACTGCCGCGCCGCCGACGACCGAGGAAATGGAGCCGCTGCGAATCGCCATTGTGGCGCCGAGTGCCAGTAACGACCTTGCGTTCACTCAGAGCATGGTCGACGCGGTGAACGCTGTCGGAGCGACCCGCGAGATCGAGGTCGCGGTCACCGACGGCACCTTCATCGTGGAGGAGGCGGCCGCGGCGATCCGGGGCTACGCAGAAGAGGGCTTCCACCTGGTGATCGCCCATGGCAGCCAATACGGCGGCCCACTCGGGGAGATCGCTCCGGACTTCCCGGACACGTCCTTCGCCTGGGGCACTGCTGCGGACTACATGGGCCTCGACAACGTGTTCGCCTACACGGTGCGTTCCGATGAGGGCGGCTATGTGGCGGGCACTGTCGCGGCGGGGATCACTGCGTCCGGCGTGATCGGCGTCATCGGCCCGATCCCGGTCGGCGACGCGAAGCTCTACGTCGACGGCTTCGCCGCTGGCGTTGCTGCAACAGACTCGTCGATCCAGACCAACATCGTGTACACCGACTCGTTCAGCGACGTGGCACTCGCCGCAGAAGCGGCCGAGGCTCATATCTCCAACGGCGCTGACGTGCTGACGGGCTCTGCGCAAATGGTGGTTGGCGCCACCGGCGTCGCCAAGGAAAAGGGCGTCGCTTGGTTCGGCACACAGGCCAACCAGACGGCGCTTGGTGAAGACATCGTCGTGGCGTCGCAGGTGTACCACTGGGAGGCATTGCTCGCGGACATGATCGACAAGATCGAAGCGGGCACCCTTGGTGGTGAAGTGATGATCGCCACGCTGGCCAATGGCGGCATCGTGATCGAATTCAACGACGCCTACGGCCTCGACAGCGCGATCCGCGCTGCGGCCGAAGCGGTCGCCGAAGGCATCGCCGACGGTTCGATCTCAACTGGCATCAAGTAGGCAGCTCCTTCTGGCTGCGGGAGCTCGGCGAAGTGCACGAACCTGTGACGCACGACCGTCGATGAACCCGTGGCACAGAAAATGAACCAACCGGACGGCACGTCGGCTGCCGGGGCCTCGGCATCGAGCCAGGCCCCGGCGCCGCCGATGTTGGAGATGCGCGGCATCACGAAGCGGTTTCCGGGCGTCGTCGCCAACGAGGACGTCGATCTTGTGGTTCAGCCGGGGCACGTGCACACGCTGCTCGGCGAGAACGGCGCTGGAAAGAGCACGCTCGTCAAGATCCTGTACGGGCTCTACCGACCCGATGAGGGCACCGTCTCCATTCAGGGCAAGCGAATCGAGGTGACCTCGCCGGCGGACGCCATTCGCCACGGCATCGGCATGATCCACCAGCACTTCATGCTGGTCCCGACGCTCACCGTCGCCGAGAACGTTGCGCTGGGATTACGTGGGCGGCGCGGCCTCGCCGACGTGGGGCCGGTGCGCCGGCGCGTTGTTGAGGTCTCCGAGCAGCACGGCCTCTCGATCGATCCCGATGCGTACATCTGGCAGCTTGCGGTCGGCGAGCGCCAACGAGCCGAGATCCTCAAGGCGCTGTACCGCGACGCTCGGCTGCTGGTGCTCGATGAGCCCACAGCGGTCCTCACACCGCCCGAGGTCACCGATCTGTTCGCCACGCTGCGGTCGCTGACCGACGAGGGACGCGGCCTCATTTTCATCTCCCACAAGCTGGCCGAGGTCATGGAGATCTCTGATGAGATCACGGTGCTGCGGGACGGCCGCGTCGTCGGTCGCACGACACCAGACCAGACGTCCCGGGAAGGTCTGGCCTCGATGATGGTGGGCCGGGAGGTGCGGATGGGACGCGAGGTGCCGCCCCAGCCGACCGGCGACGACCGCCTGGTCGTGAACGGGCTGCGCGTCCGCGGCGACAGAGGCAACGTCGCGCTTCACGACTTCTCGGTTCGGGTCGCCGGCGGCGAGATCGTCGGGATTGCCGGCGTGTCAGGAAACGGGCAGCGAGAGTTGGCCGAGGCGATCTTCGGGCTGCGGCCCGCAGAATCTGGATCGATCGAGGTCGGCGGTGTGCCGGTCGACACGCCATCGCCGAAGCATGTGCGGCGCCGAGGCGTGGCGTTCGTTCCCGAGGAGCGCATGCGACACGGTGCAGTGGGGGAGCTGACCGTCTCGGAAAACCTGATGCTCGTCGAGTACGAGCATCGGCCCTATGTGCGCGCCGGACTCCTGCAGTTCCGCGCTATCGCGGAGCGCTGCCGGGACCTTGTGAAGCGATTCGCTGTCAAGACGCCGTCGATCGCCACGCAGACCTCGCACCTCTCGGGCGGCAACATCCAAAAAGTCGTGATCGCTCGGGAATTCTCCTCGGACGCCGAGGTGCTGATCGTCGCGCAGCCCACACGCGGCATCGACATCGGCGCAGCCGAGTACGTCCACGAGCGCTTGCTCGCCAAGCGTGCCGCCGGCGCCGCGATCCTGCTCATCAGCGAGGATCTCGACGAGGCCATGCAGCTCTCGGATCGCATTGTCGTGCTGTTCCAGGGGCGTGCCATGTGCGACCTGCCGCGCTCGGAGGCCACGGCGGACCGAATCGGGCTGCTGATGACCGGCGTCCGCAACGACAAGCTGGCATCGGTTTAGCGCCTGCCTGAGTTGCAGATCAGCGCGGGGCGATCCGGCAGGTGCCGTCGTGGTGCAGCACAACCTGCACCGGCAGGCCGAGCCGCAGGTCTGCGAGGTCGATCCCGTCAGCCTGGGCGGTGATGCGCACGCCCTCGTCCAGTTCGGCGATGACCGCTGCGTAGGGAACATCGTCCGCGAAGCCGGGGTGCAGGGACCGGTGCGTCACGGTCCAGGTGTAGATGCGGCCGTGCCTGCTGGAGGGCTCCCAGGCCCACGCGGTCGAGCCGCAGGCGTTGCACGCCTCGCGCGGCATGTGCCTCCACTTGCCGCATTCCCCACAGCGCTGGAATCGCAATTCACCCTGCCGGCAGAACGCGAAGAACTCGCCCCAGAGGCCTTCACCACGCGGCGGCGGCTTGGCGCTGTCGCCATCGGACTCAGCCGAGGACTTGGCCGCGCCAGCAGAGTCACTCATCGTCGAGTTCACCTGCGCAGGATCGCGGCGGAGCCCTCGGCGAAGTTGCCCCAGCCGGTCACGAGCCCGACTTCGCAGCCGTCCACCTGCAAGTCGGCTTCGTGGCGCAGCTGGCGCACGGCTTCGACGACGTGGTTGAGGCTCTCGACGTGCGCCTCGGAGTGCAGGCCGCCGTGGGTGTTGATCGGCAGCTCGCCGTCTATTCGCAGACGGCCGCCGCTCACGTAGTCGCCCACCTCGCCAGTGCCGCACAGTCCCAGCGCCTCGAGCTGAAGCAGCACGACGTAGGTGAAGCAGTCGTAGATCTGGGCGAAATCCAGATCGGCCAGCGTGACGTCGGCCATGGCAAAGGCCCGAGGCGCAGCGCGGGCAAGCCCGATGTCGGCGATGTCGGCGCGGCTTTCGAACTCGTCGGCTGGGTACGGATGGCCTTCGGCGACACCGTTGATGTACACGGGTGTGTGCGGCAGGTCTCGTGCGCGTTCGGCGGAGGTCACCACGACAGCGCATGCGCCGTCGGTTTCCAGGCAGCAGTCGAACATCCGCAGTGGCGAGGAGATCATCGGCGACGCGAGGTAGTCCTCAAGCGTCAGCGGCCGCCCACGCATGTATGCCTTGGGGTTGGACTGAGCGTTTGATCTGCTCAAAAGCGCGATCTCTGCGGTGTGCTCGGGTGTGATCCCGTACAACTCACTGTGGCGTGTTGCAAGCCAGCTGTAGAACTGCACGGGAGCGAAGACGCCCATCGGCGCGTATGCGTTCAGAACCGCCGCGCTCATGGTGTCGTCGCCGGTCACAGGCTCCGCGCTCGATGCAGCGACGGTTTCGGATCCGCCGTCGGGGCCTCGGCTGATGCGCGTCTCGGAGTAACCGTTCCAGCCGTAGGGGATGAGCACTGCCGACGCAACGCCCGTGGTGACGGCCATCGCTGCGCTCTGGAGCGCGGCGACGGGATTAGCGCCTCCGTGATGCAGCGACACCGAGTACGTGAGGTTGTCCATGCCGATGGTGGCTGCCAGGGCCTCGCTGAACACCTTGTTCCCGGAAAGCACCAATCCGCCGACGTCGCTGGGAACCAGCCCGGCGTCGGCCGTCGCACGCTGGCAGGCCTCGGCCACCTGGCTGAGCACTGTTCGGCCCGAGCCCCGCACGAATGCGGTCTCGCCGACACCGACGATGCAGGATTGGTCCATCATCGCGTCGCTCAGATGATGAACGCCATGTTCGGCAACGCCGAGGTGGAGTTGACGAGCTCGACCTTCTTCGCAGCGATGCGCAGGCCCTCGTCGGTGCGGCGCAGGCGATGTGTGGTGCGACCCACCCAGATACGCATGTCGTTGGTTGCCTGTACGGCGTGTTCGTACAGGACGAAGTTGCTGCCCACTTCGTACTCGTCGCCGTCGCCGTTGTCGCCGGGATGGACGGCGAGGATCTGAATGTTCGAAATGACGCGCCGCATGGACGACTTCGGTACCTGTGAGTAGCGCCGTCCGCTCATCAACTGCTGGATCCGGGTTCTCAGCCGGTTGCGATTGTCATTGAGGAAGCTCACCCGGGAGCCCGGCTCGTAGTCACCGGCCCCGAACGGCACCCAGTAGTGAATGTCGTCGGTGACCAGCGCCACCCAGTCTTGGTACCGGGACTCATCCGCGAGCACAGCCTCGTGGTAGAGGAATTCCTCGATCTCGCGCCGCGTGGCCTCGTCGACGGCTGGCATCGTCGCTGATCAGCCTTGACCGTTGCCCGACGATCCGTTGGGCGGGGCTGCGCCATTCCCCTCGGCAGGTCCCGACGTCGCCGATCCGGACATGACGCAGCGGTAGTGATGCCAGAAACCGCGACTGGTGGTCTCGTCAGTGACATCGCCCCAGCGCTGGCCGCCGCCGCTCTGCTCACGATCGATACCGCGGCCAAGCTCGACCCAGCCGCGTTCGGTGTGCCCATGGGGGTCCGTGGCACCGCCGACATCGAACGCCCGGTGCATCCGTTCGGCGATGACCACGTCCTCTGGAAGGAAGAACGACGCTGGCCCCATCGCCGCCTCGGACTGCAGGACCACCCGCCGGTTGATGCCGGGGTCAGAGGTCTCCACCAACAGCGGTGTGTGATGGTGCTCCGTCAGCCCGGGTGCCAGCGGGTCGATCCGCGCGATGTTCATCTCGCCGAGAAAAAGGTTGGGGAACACGAAGGCGTGCGGCGGCCCGTCCCACATGATCGACTTCGCCTTCTCAACGCCGTAGGCGTCCTCGAGATCGTCGCAATAGGCACTGACCTTGCCGCGGGGTGCTCCGAGCCATGCCAACTCGGTGGTGTAGCTCTTGCGAAAATCCAGCTCGACGTGACCGCCGCCGTAGTCGCGAGCCACCGACTTCGTCCGCCCTTCGCCTTCGAGGATGACGTCTTCGTACTGGCTTCCGGCCAGCAGCGACGACGCCAGCGACTCGTGGGCGAAGATGATGTGGTAGCCGTCGTTGTCGCTCTCGGGCCACATCTTCCAATTGGAATCGACCCGCTGTCCGATCCAGCCGCCGTTGAGCTGCAGCCGGCCGGTGGGCGACATATCTGCCGCACGATCGAGCAGGTCGCTGCCTCCGGGACCGAGGTGCTCGCTCAGCGGCCCGGCGGTGCCGCTCTGGTTTGCGAACACGAATCCCCGGTAGATGCCGATCTGGCCGGGCTGGTCGAGGCACACATCGGGCTTCCCGTTTCGGAATCCTTGCGGGAACGGCGCTCCCAGCAGCGTTCCGTCGAGGGCGTAGGTCCATGCGTGGTATGGGCAGCGGAAGTTGCGATTGTTGCCTTCCGATTGGGGACACAGGGTCGTGCCCCGGTGCGCGCATCGGTTCGCTACGACGCTGATCTCGCCCTCGGGCGTGCGAGCCATCAGCACTCGTTCACTGCCGAGCCGTCGAGCAACCCAGTCGCCGCCATTGGGAATCTCGGACTCGTGGCCCACGAATACCCAGCCGTCGGTGAAAATGCGCTTCATCTCGTCAGCGAAGACGGCCGGGTCGGTGTACAGGCTTCCGTGCACGCGGTAGTCCTGCACCAGGTGCGTGTAGTCCTTGCCGGTGCCAACGATCGGCGTCTCGGCGGCTAACACCATCACGTTCGAGACTACTCCTGCCCGTCCGATGGCGTCAGAAGCGGGCTGAGGGTGCGGCTAGATGATGAACGCCAGGTTCGGCAGCGGCGAGGTGGAATTCACAAGCTCCACCTTCTTGGCTGCCATGCGCAAGCCATCGGATGTGTGCCGCAGGCGGTGCGTCACCCGTCCCGCCCACAGCCGTAGGTGGCCCGTGGCCTGCACCGCATGCTCATACAGCACGAAGTTGCTGCCGACCTCGAACTCGTTGCCGTCGGCGCTGAGGATCTCGATGTTCGAAACGACCCGGCGCATCGACGACGGAGGATCCTGGGCGTGGTGGACGCCGGTTGCGAGTTGGCGGATGCGGGTGCCGAGGCGAGCCCGGTTGTCGTTGATGTAGCTGACTCGGGTGCCGGGTTCATAGTTGCCGGGACCGAATGGCACCCAATAGTGCATGTCGTCAGTGACCAGCGCTTCCCACTCGTCGTAGCGGGACTCGTCGGCGAGGCGCGCCTCGCGATAGACGAACGCTTCGATGTCGCGGCGCGTTGCCTCGTCGACACGCTCCATAGCGGCAGTTCAGTCTCCGTTGGCGGGACTGTTCACGATGTCATTGGCCATGACGTCGCGGTAGTGGTGCCAGAAGCCGCGGTTGGTGGTCTCGTCGGTGATGTCGCTCCACCGCTGCCCGTCTTCTGTGTGCTCACGCTCGAGGCCCCGGCTGAGGTCGATCCATCCGCCGTCACTGACGACGGCTCCTTCGAAGGCGCGGTGCATGCGCTCGGCGATCACCGCGTCGTCGGTGAGGAAGAACGATGCGGGACCCATCGCTGCTTCGGACTGCAGCACGAGCCGCCGGTTCACGCTCTCGTCGGTGCCTTCGACCAGCAGCGGCGTGTGGTGATGCACTGTGACGCCCGGCGCGATCGGCTCGATCCGGGCGATGTTCATCTCGGCGAGGAACAGGTTGGGGAACACCAGAGCGTGCGGCGGCCCGTCCCACAGGATGGATTTCGCTTTCTCGGGGCCGTAGGACTGCTCAAGAGCCTCGCAGTAGTCGGCGACCTTCTCGCGTGTCGTGCCGAGCCATGCCAGTTCGGAGGTGTAGCCGCGACGGAAGTCCAGTTCGATGTGACCCCCGTCGTAGGCACGTGTGGCCGATGCCGAGGCATCCTCACCGGTCATCACGATCTCGTCGTAGTACGTGTCGGGGACCGCCAGAGCCATCGAAGCGTGCGTGAAGTTGAGGTGGTAGCCGTCGTTGTCGCTCTCTGGCCACATCTTCCAGTTCGAGTCGATCCGCTGCCCGATCCAGCCGGCTCTCAAGCGGACCTTGCCCGTCGGCGACATGTTCGCCGTGCGGTCGATGAGGTCGGTGCCGCCTGCGCCCAAATGCTCGCTGAGCGGCCCGGCGGTGCCGCTGCGGTTGGCGAACACGAATCCCCGGTAGTCGTCCACTTGGCCGGGCCGATCCAGCCCCAGATCGGCGGTGTCCTTGTGGAAGCCCTTGGGTCCGGGGACACCTAGCAGCGTGCCGTCGAGGTCGTAGGTCCACCCGTGGTAGGGGCAGCGGAAGTTGCGGTTGTTGCCGTCGTTCTGCGGGCACAGGGTGGTGCCCCGGTGCGCGCACCGGTTCGCCACGACGCTGACGGCGTCATCACGGTTGCGCACCATCAGCACCGGCTCGGTGCCCAGTCGCCGAGAAACCCAGTCGCCAATGTTCGGCACCTCGGACTCGTGGCCCACAAACACCCAGCCGTCGGTGAAGATGCGCGCCATCTCGTCGGCGAACACCGCCGGATCGGTGTAGAGGCTGCCGTGAATGCGGTCGTCCTGCACGAGATGCCGGTAGTCGTTCGTTGCAGGCGAACTCTGCACTGTCAGTGCCATCAACGCCCCTCCGTCGCTGACAGCAGACGCTAGGCGGTCACGTCGGGTAGTCGCTGATACGAGTTAGATGCCGGGGGAGCGGTACCCGTCGTTGCGCCACAGGATCGGGAAGTGCTTCTCGTCCATCTCGTCGTCGGTGAGGCGGGCGTAGCGGGAGTAGATAGGTCCGTTGCCTTCGCCGAAGCCGTCCCGGTTGAACCGGGCTTCGCTGGTGGCGCAGTGCAGCACGAGGGCCCGGCGATGGCGATCGGAATTGTTCGGCCCCGAGCCGTGCCAAGCCCAGCCGTGATGGAATGACCCGCCTCCCGCGGTCACTTCCACCGGTGCGATGTCCAACTCGACGCCTGCGGCCTCGGCGGCTGCCGCGACCGGAGCCCGGTAGTCGTCGGGGGCATGAAACTCCCCGAACAGGTCGCCTGCAGTCGGCCAGCCGTGTGAGCCACGTGCTATCTCCAGGGTGCCGCCACCGGCCACGGTGTCGTCCAACGCAATCCAGCACGAGAACATCTCGGTCGGCGTGTACCAGGACAGGTATGCGTTGTCGCGGTGGAACCCCAGTGACCGGGCTCCGGGCGGCTTCCACAGCGCGTTGTCCTGGACGATGCGGGCACCGGGCCAGCCAGCCAGCTCGGCGACGGCTTCGCCCAGGCGCGCGTCGAGCACCGTCGATGCGATCAGCCGATCCGCCTTCCAGCCATTGCAGATCTGGCGCGTCAGGGTCGGATCGCTGCGGTCGCTGAGCCAGTTGACCTCGTCTGGGGAGATGCCGGTCTCGAAATCGCCCCGAAAAAGCCGCTCGAATCTCTCCTTGAGCGGTTCGATCAGGTCCGCGTCGATCAGCGAGTCGACCGTGACGAAGCCGTCGGCTTCGAACAACTCCACGTCGCCTGCGGCGAGCATGAAGCCAAGTTAGTTGGGTGCGCTTCGGTCATCGGGAGTGCTCAATCTCCATCTGGAGCACGCTGGCAGCCCCAAAGAGCCACGCGGCTACCCTCGCGGCCAAGGTCGCCGAGTGCAGTCAACGCACGGCAAACGGACCGAGACGACATGAACGCGAGCGATCTTCAGTCGAACGAGCATCGAAGCTGATGGCTGAGCCGGCCTTCGCACCGGGCACTCCCGCCTACCAAGCGATCGTCGATCACGCGCTGATGACGACCCGGGGCGTCCGCCAACGCCTCGACTTCGACCGGGAGGTCGATGATCAATTAATCCTCGACTGCATCGATGTCGCCGAGCAGGCACCGACCGGAGGCAACAACGGCAGCCGTCGGTGGATGATCATCAGAGATCAACAGACCAAGGATCGGCTGGCCGAGCTCTACCTGTCGGCCGGGGTCGAGTGGGTGATCGAGACGGCGAAGCGGCTCGAGGGCAGCGGCCACCAGAACGAACGACTGATGACCGGTGCCCGTCATCTCGGTGAGAACATTGCCAGGACGCCGGCGCTCGTCATTCCCACGATTCTCGGACGCCATGACGGGAGCGGAAGGCCTGGGCTGTTCGATTCGGTGATCCAGTCGGCTTGGAGCTTCATGGTCGCGCTCCGAAGCCGAGGCCTGGGGACGGTGTGGACCACGATGTACCTCAACGAAGCGCCGGCGGTCGCCGAGCTGCTGGAATTGCCGGACCACGTGACCCAGATTTGCCTCTTCCCGGTGGCCTACACGATCGGCACCGACTTCAAGCCGACGTCGCGACGCTACCCAGCCCCCGACATCGCCTACTTCGATCGCTATGGACGCACCAAGACGCAGAGCGGACCAGGTGTCGTCGATGAGATCGACCTCAAGGCCAAGCCCGACGCGGTTCGGGCCGCCATCGAATCGCTCGACTCGCCATCCGACCACTGGCGATTCGACATCGAGCAGGTACCCGGGGGAAGTCGGTTGCGCCTGCACGCGCCGGTCGGTCCTGGCGGCGATCCATCGACGGCGTTGGCCGAAGTGCGACGCACGCTGGACACTCTGGCTCAGCGGCTCGAAATGTCCTAGGACATTCTCTGTGTCTGATGTACCGGATGGCTTACGCCATCCGCTGTTTCTGATGTTCCGTATGACTTACGCCATACGCAGATTCTGATGCTCAGGATGTCTTACGACATCCTGAAGTCGGGATCGTGGCGGCGGAGTTCGCGGCGGGCGATGGTCATCTTGTGGACCTCGTCGGGGCCGTCCGCAATCCGCAGTGTGCGCATGTGGGCGTACATCTCGGCCAGCGGGAAGAACTGGGTAACGCCGCCAGCACCGTGTACCTGAATGGCGCGGTCAATGACCTTCAGCGCCATGTTGGGCACGGCCACCTTGATGCCGGAGATCTCCTGAGCCGCAGCCTTGTTGCCGATGGTGTCCATGAGGTGCGCCACGTGCAGCACGTACTCGCGGGCCTGGTCGATCTCGATGCGAGCCTCAGCGATCCAGTCCTGGATCAGGCCCTGCTGGGCGACGGGCTTGCCGAAGGTCTCGCGCTCGAGCGCTCGGCGACACATGTACTCCAGCGCCCGCTCGGCCACGCCGATCGAGCGCATGCAGTGGTGGATGCGGCCCGGGCCCAGACGGGCCTGGCTGATGGCGAAGCCCTCGCCGTCGCCGCCCAGAATGTGATCTTCGGGCACGCGAACGTTCTCGTACACCAGCTCTGGGTGACCGCCCCGGTCGTGGTAGCCGAACACCAGCGGGTCACGTCCCACCGAGACGCCCTCGGCATGGCGCGGCACCACGATCATGGACTGTTGGCGATGGCGCGGGCCGTCAGGGTCGTTCTTGCCCATCACGATCAGCACTTGGCACTCGGGCCGCAGCGCATTCGATGAGAACCACTTGCGACCGTTGAGCACATACTCGTTGCCGTCGCGGTCGATCCGCAGCCGGATGTTGGAAGCGTCAGAGCTGGCGACCTCGGGCTCGGTCATCGAGAACGTAGACCGGAACTCACCCTCGAGCAGCGGGGCCAGATACTGCTGCTTGACCCGCTCCGAGCCGTACAGGTTCAATATCTCCATGTTGCCGGTGTCGGGCGCAGAGCAATTCAGCGCTTCGGAGCTGAACGTCACCTTGCCGAGCTGTTCGGAGATCGGCGAGTAGTCCAGGTTCGACAGCTTGGTGCCGGGCGCCTGCGGGTCGAGGTGCGGAATGAACAGGTTCCACAGGCCCCGCTCACGCGCAGCGGCCTTGAGCTTCTCCATGATCGCCGGCGTGGCGTGGACATCTCCCGCCGCAGCGAGCTCTGCGTATTGCTCGTGGTACTCCTGCTCGTTGGGATAGATGTGGTCGTCCATGAACGACTGCACGGCCTGTTGTGTCTCGAGGCCTTTGTCGGTGTAGGCGTGCGCCATCTGTTCACTCCTGTCGTGCGTGTGCGATTCGCGCCCAGAAAGTAGCGGGCCGTCGTGTGCCATGAAGCTAGCCCGTGGCTGTACGGACTTTCAGGGCCGCGTTTCGCGGGGTTGGCCGGTTCAGACCGCCGCCGGCTCAGACTGCGCCGATTCAGACTGCGCCGATTCAGACCGCCGATGGCTCAGACGTGAGTGCCGACTCCACCGTCGATCGTCAAGCAGGTGCCGTTTACATAGTTGGCGGCACTGCTGGCCAGGAACACCACGCCCGAGGCGACTTCTGCGGGGCTGCCGTAGCGCCCCAGGGGCACCCCGGTGGAGTTGCGGGCGAAGATGGCCTCGGCATCGGTGTTGTTCGCCTCGGCAATCTCGTTGGCCGCACGTTCCCACATGTCGGTACGGATGAGCCCGGGGATGACTGTGTTGGTGAGCACGTTGTCGGCGCCGTACTTGCCCGCCAGCGCCTTGGCGGTGGCAACCATGGCTGCCTTGGTGGCGGCGTAGTCGATGAGCGCAGCATTGGGGGAGAAGGCGGCGCCGGTCGCAATCATGATGACCCGACCCCATTTCTGCTTGCGCATATGCGGCAGGCAGAACCGGGTGCAACGCACCGCCGACATCAAGTTGAGCTGATGCAAGTCGGCCCAGTCGTCGTCGGACATGTACAGGAAGTTACGCGACGGCGACGCCCCGACGTTGTTGACGAGGATGTCACCAAGTCCCACGTCGGCCGCGGCGGCTTCCAGGAACGCCTGCGTGGACTCGGCGTCGGCCATGTCCGCGGTGTAGCCCCGCACCGAGCCCGATCCTGACGGCGGCGCGTACGCAGCCAAGGCATCCACCGCCTCGGCGCCACGGGCACAGAACGCCACGGCGGCGCCGTGGTCGGCGAGCAGTCTCACCGAAGCCTCGCCGATGCCCTTGCTGGCACCGGTGACGAGTGCCACCCGTCCTGACAGGTCTAAGTTCAGCATCGGTTCCTCCTCGAATACTGATAGTCCGTTTTCTGGTCCACTGTCGGATTGCTCGATGGCACTGTCGGATTGCCCGATGGCACTGTCGCCGGCCCGATGCCTCAGTCGGCAGCGGCCAGGGCTGCCTCGCCCGGCTCAGCAGCGATTCCGCCCTCGCTTGACGCAGCATCGAGGTCGACCACGCCAGCCTTGATGCGCGGGATCAGCTCGCGCCCGAAATCGACAGCGTCGTTGAACGGGTCGAAGCCACGAATCAGCACGTAGGCCACGTCGCTTGTCCCCCCGCCCGCGGGTATCCCGAGCCGGTAGTAGCGCAGGATCGAGTCGGCCACCTGCTCTGGCGTGCCGACCAGGCACGAGGTGTTGCCAGGAGCTCCGGTCGCCTCAGCAATCTTGAGCCACAGCCGCTCGTCATGGGTGTCGGCGGCCGCAGCATGCGCCAGCATCCGCTCGCCGCCGCGGTCGTAGGGCTTGCCCCGGTGACTGCCTGCAACGGTCAGTTTGTCCGTGCCGGCGGCTTCGATGCCCCCGAGGATGCGGTGTGCACGGTCCCACGCTTCGCCTTCGGTGGCACCCAGGATGGGCCGCACGCTGATCGAGAACTGAGGCGTGTGTCCGTATGCGGCAGCCCTGGCGCGGAAATCGTCGAATCGCGCCGCCGTAGCGGCCCTCGGCTCGGCGTACACGGCATAGACGTCACAGCGGCGGGCACCCATCTCGAGCGCCTCGACCGACGATCCGCCGAAGAACACAGGAGGCGACGGCTGCTGCAGCGGCCTGACATCGGGGCGCACGTCGCTGAAGCGGTAGTAGTCGCCCTCGTAGTCGAACGGCTCAGATGACGTCCACGTCAGGCGCATCACCTCGAGGTACTCGTCGGCTCGGGCATAGCGATCGGCCTTCGGCAGGTAGTCGCCGTCGCGCTGATTGTCCTTGTCGCTGGCCCCGGCGATGATGTGCAGCGCAAAGCGGCCGCCACTGAGCTGGTCGAACGTGGCGGCCTTGCGAGCAGCCAGCGTGGGGGCGACGAAGCCCGGCCGGTGTGCGACGAGGTAACCGAGCCGCTCGGTGACCGAGGCGGCGTGGGTTGCCACCGACCAACCGTCGGCCGACGTCGAGGTGTAGCCCACCAGCACCAAGTCGAAGCCGGCCTCATCGTGGGCCTTGCTGAAATCTTCGAGGAATTGGCGGGAAAGCCCGCCCTCAATGACATGCACCGTCGAATCATCCTTGGGCGGCGACACGCCAATCATCCCGATCACCGACAACGGCACGCCACCACGGTACGCGCCCGGAATCCGGTGCGCCGCGGGAAACGGCTGAAATAGGAGACCAGCCCCGTCGAACGGCGAAGAACCGGGCACGGGATCGGCAACTGCGCATACCATCGCAGCCAAGTCGGATCGGCGGGTTGCGGGGGCTGTTCGTCGTCGGGGGGCGGAGGAAGCCGTGACTGAACGACCGCCGGTTGCTGACTGGACGACCGACTTCGATCACTTGAGCGAGGAGTGGGCTGCGAAGAGCCCGGAGATCCTGGCTGAATTGCGTGAGCGGTGTCCGGTCGCTCAGACTGAGCGATTCTGGGGGGCGTACCTCGTGAGCCGCCACACCGATGTGGTCAGGGCCGCCCGAGATACCGACACGTTTTCGAGCCGCATCACGATCATCAACGACAATCATCCCGACAACATCGGCTTGAAGCTGCCGCCGATCACGCTCGATCCACCTGAGCACGGACCGATCCGACGTGCCTTGTTGCCGTCGTTCAGCCCGAAAGCCACCGATGAGCTGGAGCCCACGGTCCTCGAGATGGCGAATCGCATTCTCGAGGCCACCGCAGGGCGCGAGATCGTCGACGGAGCGCTCGAATATTCCCAGCTTCTGCCCGTGGAGGTCATGGGCTACCTGTTCGGCGTCTCGCCTGAGGTCGGGCCGAGCTTTCGCCGCTGGGTCTCCGCGATAGTCCGAGATGGGCTCGCCGATCTCGATGTCGCACGGGTCGCCGCACGTGAGGTCCAGGAATTCTTCGCGGCACAGCTACGTGACCGAGCCGCATTGGGCGACAAGGCCCCCGACGATCTCGTTACCACTGTGCTGAATGCCCAAGTCGAATCGCCCGACGGCGGATCTCGACCCTTCAGCGAGATCGAGCGCATCGGGTCGCTGATCATCATGATGCTCGGCGGGATCGACACCACGTGGTCATCGTTGGGTTCGATGCTGTTGCATCTCGGCACGCACCCCGAGGACCTTGCGCAGCTGACTGCACATCCGGGATTGATTCCGAGTGCGGTGGAGGAATTCCTGCGGCTGTACAGCCCGGTCACGATTGCGCGCTACATCACCGAGGACGCCGAAGTTGCCGGCTGTCCCGTGGGTGAGGGGCGACGAGTGCTGCTGTCCTACCCGTCGGCGAACCGGGATCCCGGGCACTTCGACCGCCCCGACGAACTGGTTCTCGACCGTGAAGACAACCGCCACATGGCGTTCGGCGTGGGCGTGCACCGTTGCTTGGGATCGAATCTGGCCCGCATGGAGCTCCGAGTCGGCTTGAGTACCTGGCTGGAGCGCTACCCGTGCTTCGAGCTCGCTGTCGACCCTGAAGAGGTCACGTTCTCGGTTGGACCTGTGCGCGGCCCCCGAAGCGTGCCCCTTCGCATCCTGAACTGACCAGAGCCCCGGGGTTCTGGCCCCTGAGTTGGCTGGCTTATCGGGCATCGGTTCACTGGTCGCGCATATCATCGGAGCCGATTCGGAGTGACGAATGGCGGGAGCCATTGGTCTGAGGGAAGCTGGGTTGCCGTGGCAGAACGACCGCGAGTCGCGGACTGGAAGACCGACTTCGACCACCTGAGCGACGAGTGGGCTGCGAAGAGCCCGGAGATCTTGGCCGAACTGCGCGAGGAGTGCCCGGTTGCCCAGACGGAGCGGTTCTGGGGGGCCTACCTCGTGAGCCGCCATGCCGACATCGTGGACACCGCCAGAGACACCGAGACGTTCTCGAACCGCATCACCGTCATCAACGACAACCATCCCGACAACATCGGTCTGGAATTACCCCCCATCACGCTGGACCCGCCCGAGCACGGCCCGATCCGTCGGGCGCTGCTGCCGTCATTCAGCCCAGGAGCCACTGACGAGCTTGAGCCGACGGTGGTCGCCATGGCTGAGCAGTTGCTCGACGCCACCGAAGGCCGGGACGTGGTCGACGGGGCCATCGACTACGCGCAGCTGTTGCCGATCGACATCATGGGATACCTGTTCGGCGTGTCTCCGGAGATGGGGCCGAGCTTCCGGCGCTGGGCCGATGCCATGCTGAAGGAGGGCTTGGGCGACCTGGAGATCGCACGGACCGCGTCTCGAGAGGTGCAGGAGTTCTTCGCCAGCCAGCTGCGCGAGCGCGAAGAGCAGGGCGAGGACGCCCCCGACGACCTCGTCTCCACGGTGCTTCGCGCGGAGGCCGAACTGCCTGACGGGAACTCCCGGCCATTCGGCCGCAAGGAGCGCATCGGGGCGCTGTTTGTGCTGATGCTCGGCGGGATCGACACGACCTGGTCATCGTTGGGCTCGATGCTGTTCCATCTCGGAACCCATTCCGACGACCTGGAACGCCTAGTGGCCGACCCCGACCTCATGCCCAGCGCTGTCGAGGAGTTCCTGCGTTTCTACAGCCCGGCCACGATCGCCCGATACATCACCGACGATGCCGAGATCGCGGGATGTCCGGTCTCAGGCGGGAAACGGTTGCTGCTCTCCTACCCGTCGGCGAATCGCGATCCTGACTACTTCGACCAGCCTGACGAGTTCATCATGGATCGCGAGGACAACCGCCACATGGCGTTTGGGGTCGGCGTCCATCGCTGCCTGGGCTCGAACTTGGCCCGGATGGAACTGCGAGTCGGTCTCAACGCCTGGCTGGAGCGCTACCCGCGCTTCGAACTGGCTGTCGAGCCCGACGAGGTCATGTGGTCAGTCGGGCCGATTCGCGGGCCACGCAGCATCCCGCTGCGCATCCTGAACTGAACAGGCGAAGGACTGAGCTGATGAGATTCGGAGCTGTCCTGCCGACCTGCGAGATCGGAACCGACCCGATCGCCCTGCGCGACTGGGCCCAAGCAGCCGAGTCGCTGGGCTACTCGCACATCGTCACCTACGACCATGTGCTCGGCGCCGAACATTCCGGGCGGGAGCCGGCGTTCTGGGGTCCCTACACCGAGCGGGACGATTTCCACGAGCCATTCGTGCTCTTCGGCTACTTGGCGGGGGTCACCAGCACGATCGAGTTCGAGACCGGCATCATCATCCTTCCGCAGCGGCAGGCGGCACTGGTGGCCAAGCAGGCGGCCGAGGTGGATCTGCTGTCGGGCGGGCGCTTCCGGCTGGGCGTGGGCTCGGGCTGGAACTATGTCGAATACAAGTCGCTTGGCGCCGACTGGGAACGGCGGGGCGCACTGCTCGACGATCAGATCGCCGTCATCCGTGCACTGTGGGAGGACGACGTCATCGACTACACGAGCGAGTTTCACCGGATCGACCGGGCCGGCATCCGGCCGCGGCCGAACCGCCGCATCCCGATCTGGTTCGGCGGCTATACGCCTGCTGCTCTGCGACGAGCTGCCCGCCATGGGGACGGGTTCACCTTCGGCGACTCGGGGCCTGACACGGTGGCGCTTGCGGAGACGTTGCGAGAAATGCTCGCAGAGCAGGGTCGTGACCCAACGGACTTCGCTCTTGAAGCCGAGGCCAACTACGGCATTGGCCCGGATGGATGGACAGGCCTGGTGGACGAGGCCCGCAACGCTGGCTTCACGCACTTCTCCGTCAATTGCCAGAGCACCACATGCGAGTGGGGCGGCAACCCCGCTGCGAACCTCCAGAGCACCGCAGAGCAGATCGCGGCCCTGGAGCATTTCATCTCACTGACCTGACCCTTCCACAGGCGGCAACTCGCCGAAATGCTCATCTAGGGTCGCGCCAGCACACAGGGGAGGCCAATGGAACGCATCACGGTGTACCCGGCGACCCGCATCCACACCATGGACCCGGGCCGGCCCCATGGCAGTGCAGTTGCCGTCGCAGACGGGCGCATCGTGTCGGTCGGCTCGATGGAATCGATGCAGCCGTGGCTGCGGCGCTACCCCTTCGATGTCGACGACCGCTACGCCGGCAAAGTGATCCTTCCGGGCTTCATCGACCCGCACACCCACTTGCGGCTCAGCGGCACCTACATGGGGCTGCACTACGTCGGACCGATCGACTCGGCCTCGCCGACCGGGTTGCGCAAAGGGCTGCCGAGCCGAGACTCGGTGCTGCACCAGCTGCGGGTGCTGACGGCCGAGCACGCCGATCCCGGCGAGCCGCTGACCGCCTGGGGTTACGACCCCGCCAGCCAGGACGGCCACCTGGACCGCGACATGCTCGACGAGATCAGCGACACCGTGCCGATGTGGATCTGCGCGTATGCGCCGCACATCGTCTATGCAAACTCTCCGATGCTCGAATTGATCGGCGTCGACGACGACTCGATCGGCCACGGTCTGGGCCGCTATCCCGACGGCCGGCTGAACGGCTGGTTCGTGGAGACCGAGGCGACAGCTCGGGCCACACGCCCGGTGGCCGCCTCGGTCTACGGACCGGGAACTGGCCGTGCGGCCATCGATCGCATGGGTGCGGTTGCCCAAGCAGCCGGCATTACGACGACAGCGGACCTGCTGTGGGGCATGGCGGACGGTTTCGAGCCCGAGTGGGACGACCATGCAGCGGCCATCGCCGAGGGCACGTTCCCGCTGCGCATCTACATGATCCCCTTCGAGCCGAAGCTGGTGCGCACCTATGGCAGCGACATGCTCGATTTCCTCGCCTCGAAGCGAGCCGAGGGCGACGATCGGCTCAACACCCACGGTGTGAAGTACGTGAACGACGGCTCGTACCCGTCGATGACACTGGTGATGAATGCACCCGGCTACCTCGACGAAGACACCGCCTACACCGGCGAGGTGCCGTGGGAGGACATGGTCGAGCGGATGCGGCCGTTCTGGCAGGCGGGCGTGCAGATCCACTCCCACGCCAACGGCGACCGTACGGTCGACATGACGCTGGACACGCTCGCCGCGCTGCAGGCCGAGCACCCGCGCTTCGACCACCGTTTCACAATCGAGCACTACTGCATCTCGACGCCGGCGCAGGCGAAACGCCTGGCGGCACTGGGCGGGCTCGCCAGCGTGAACGTCTACTTCGTGCACTTCCGCGCGCAGCTCCACTCCGATCACGGATTCGGCCCCGATCGCAGCGAAGCCACAGCCCGGTTGGGCTCGCTGGAGCGCGCCGGCGCAACCTTTGCACTGCACAGCGATTTCAACCTGGTGGTCACTCCGCTGTCGCCGCTGCTAGCTGCCTGGTGCGCCGTGAATCGCGTCGGCGCCGACGGCGAGACCGTCATGGCGCCGGGGGAGAGGATCTCGGTAGACCGCGCGCTGCGTGCGATCACGATCGACGCAGCTCATGTGCTGGCTCGTGACGACTGGTTGGGCTCGATCGAGGCGGGCAAGCTCGCCGATTTCACCGTGCTCGACGACGATCCCTACGAGGTCGATCCGATGGCGCTGCGAGACATTGCCGTGTACGACACAGTGCTGGGAGGCGAGCCCGCTTCGTGAATTGATTCGGGCGGCGAATCCTGATTGCTGGAGGTCGAGTGTCCATCCTTTGAAGATCACCTCGACGGGCCCGTTCCTTGCCGGACGTTTACGGGAAGTGGGCCGTCGTGGCCGGCGCCTCGGAAGGGCTCGGCGCCGCGTTTGCCGTCCAGCTCGCTGAACGGGGCATGAGTCTGGTGCTGGTGGCGCGCCGCGCTCAGTTGTTGGCCGAACTCTCAGAACGGCTCACCTCCGAGTACGAGATCGAAGTCCGATGCGTGGTCCTGGATCTGGCCGATCCCGAGTTCACCGCAGCGCTCGCGGACGCTGTGGCTGGGCTGGACCTCGGGATCGTCGTCTACAACGCGGCGTTCACACCGGCGGGCCCGTTCCTGGAAGCCTCCGACGTGGAAATCGAACAGGCGGTGGACGTCAATGTGCGTGGGCCGCTGCTTGCCCTGCGGGCCTTGGTGCCGTCCATGGGCAGCAGGGGCAAGGGCGCTGTGGTGCTGATGTCATCGCTCTCGGGCCTGCAAGGGACGCCTCATATTTCCGTCTATGCGGCCAGCAAGGCGTTCAACCTCATTCTCGCTGAGGGGCTCTGGTACGAACTGCGGTCGCACGGTATCGACATTGTCGCCTGCTGTGCCGGCGCGATGCGCACCCCGGGATATATGAGATCGTTCGGCCGCGACGTGCCCGGCATGCTGGCTCCCGATGAGGCTGCACGCCGAACACTCGACGGGCTCGGCCGGGGACCGCGGCTGGTGCCGGGCCACCTCAACCGGATGACCGCTGTGCTCATGGGGCGCCTTCTTGCCCGGCGGACGGCGGTCCGGCTCATCGGCAGGAGCACGAGACATCTGACGTGACCAACCTCGTGGCGGGGTTCTTTGCGCCCTGGGCCGTGTTTGCGGTTGTCGGGGTGCTGCACCTGGTCCTGCCGGCACGCCGCGTGGCGGGGTATGTGCGCGCGATGCACACAGCGGCGAGCAACTGCGCTATCGACTCAACGGCCTGGCGGTGCTCGTGGTCACGCTGGGGATCTGGATCGCCGTCTGCGCCGGAGGCGTCATGTCGTGGGATTGGCTCTGGCGGCACCGCTGGGAGGGCGCTGCGGGTGCATTGACACTGGGCTTGCTGGCATCCGGCACGGTGGTACTGAGTGCGCCTTCAGGGGGAGACGGTCTGCTTGGCGAGCTCTATCTCGGACGCCGGGTCAACCCGCAGCTGTTCGACGGTGATCGCCATCTGTTGGCGAACGGTTTCTGAGGCCTCTCGCGTCACATCAATTACCTCGGCGAGATTCTGATGGCGACCGGCCTCTCGCTTGCCCTCGGCTTGCCCCAGGTAGTTGGTCCGTGGCTGTACCCGCTGTACTACGTAGCGCTGCTCGTCCCGCGGGAGCGCTCCGATGATCGGCGCTGCGCGGCAAAGTACGGCCAGCTGTGGGAGCAATACCGGGAAAGGGTGCCGTGGCGCATCGTGCCCCGGGTGTATTGAGGCCCTCCGCTCTCGAAATGCAGCCGGCACCGGGTTCGTGAGCTGCGGCGGCAAGGGATAATCGCCATCATGGGCATGAGCAGTCCTGCGGGGACCGGCGCGACGCAAGCTGACGTAGGACAGCTCGATGTTTCCTGGCAGGCCGCTATCGGGCAGATCGTCGCGGCCGGTCGGCCGACCGAGGATGCCGGTGAACAGGTCGTCGGGGTCACGGTGTTGACGGGTTTTCTCGGCAGTGGCAAGACCACGGTGCTGTGGCGGCTGCTGGCCGAGCCCGCTGGCCTGCGAATCGCTGCGGTCGTGAACGACATCGGGCCCGTGAACATCGATGCGATGGCAATTGACGGCCTGCCAGTCGCGTCACGAACGCCCGATCGGGTCGAACTCACCAATGGCTGTGCGTGCTGTGCCTTGGTGGACGACCTCGCCGAGACCTTGGAAGGCCTCGCCAGCGCGGGAACCAGCGACGCCATCGTGGTGGAGGCCAGCGGGATTGCCGATCCCGCCACGCTGGCAGCGGCAACCGAATCGGCAGTCGGTTGCGTGCTCGACGGGGTTGTGGCTGTTGTGGATGCGCAGCAGCTTGCATTCCAACTGGACGACCCCCGGCTCGCACCCGCCGTGCGACGCCAGATCGACGTGTCGCACTTGGTGGTGCTCTCGAAGGTCGATCAGGTGGACGACGAAATGGTTCAGTCCCTGACGCGCCGGATCGGCGAATTGGCGCCGGGTCGGATGGTCGTTCCCTCGGTTCACGGGCGTATCGATCCCCGCGTGCTGCTCGGCGCTGCACTGCGAGGAGCGACGTTTCGTGCCGATGCGGGTGAGCATCCGTTTGAGGTTGCGACTGCCGTTGTCAACCCGGCGGGACCATGGGAGATGACGAATGTCTCTCGCTGGTTTGAATCTCCGCCCGAGATACTGGTGCGGGCGAAGGGGTGGTTCAGCACTCCCGACGGTAGCTGCCACGAAGTTCAGGCGGTGGGGCGAAGCTGGCGCATCGAGTCTGCGAATGGCCCGCTCCTCCCGGTGATCGTGCTGATCGGCGAGTCCCCCGAAGTTGTCGACCGAGCGGCCGCTTCCCTGCGAAACCTCAGCTAGCCGGCCCGTTCAGCCAGCTCGGCTATTCGGGGGTTCCGGCCATCTGTTGCCGCATTTTGGCCGATGGGGGTCCGGCTGTGCCCCAGCGATCGGACAGCTCCGGTGTACGTGGCCAAGCCCGCGGCACCCAAGTGGCCTCGTCGACCTGTTGCACCTCGGCGGTGACCTCGGGCACAGTGCCCGCGGGGTCCACGAAGTAGCCGAACGCGTTGTTGCCTGGCCCGTGCCGGCCGGGACCCCAGCCGACGGTGTGTCCCGCCCGGGTGAGCCGGCCGAGCGACGTCATGTACGCGTCGAGCGAAGAGACCTCGTACGCGACGTGGTTCAGGGACGCCCACTCGGCTCGGTTGAACGCAATGGAGTGATGGTCGGCGTTGCAGCGCAGGAACACCATCTGGCGTTCGCTCCAGTCGCTCACTCGGAAACCCAGCAGCTCGCACCACCATTGGCAGAGCGCCTCGATGTCGGCGGTGTTGAGCACGACGTGAGCGATCTTGGTGGGGGTCGCATCGGCCGGCAGTGCCGACACGGCCTCGAGGCACGCGGCCAACTCGACGACCCGGCCTTCAGGGTCGGCAATGCGAAAGCCGTAGCCCTCACCTGGTCGGTCCAGCGCCGCAGGCTCGCTGAGCAGGGTTACGCCGCGGCCCGCCAGCACGGAGGCTGCTGCGTCGACGGCCCGGTTGTCGGCGAGTCCGAAGCTGATGTGGTCAATGCCGTTGCGATCGGCTCGATGCAGCTCCAGCACATGGTGTTCGGCGCCTGTGGCGCGCAGCACTGCGTTGTGAGCATCAGAATCTCCTAGCCGCTGCAGCCCCCACGGCCCGGCGTAGTAGTCGACGCACTCGTCGAATGCGCTGCATCGCACTGCGATGTGCCGCAAGTGAGTGACCGCCCATGCAGGCTGGCCAGAGCTGACGCTCACTTGGTGTCCCGGGCGGCATCGAGCGCGGCAAGAAAGGTCTCACCGGTCAGCGGCATCGAGGTCACGCGCACACCGGTCGCATCGGCAATGGCATTCGCGATGGCCGATGCCACGGGCAGCATCGCTCCTTCACCGAGGCCTTTCGACCCGAACGGTCCCGGTCCGTGCCCCTGTTCCTGGGTGATCGAGACGAACTCCGCCGGCAGATCGCTGGATCGGGGCACGCGGTAGTCGACAAGCCTCCCGTTGGCAAGCACAGGGCCATCGAAGCGCATGGTCTCGAACAGAGCACCGCCAAGCCCCATGATCGCGGCACCCTCGTCCTGGCCACGGCAGGCTCCGTCGTGCAGCACAGTCCCCGCATCGCCGGACACCACCAAGCGGTGCACGGTGACCACTCCGGTGTCGGCGTCGACGGAGACTTCCGCAGCCCCCCAGCCGTACTCCCACGACACGCATGGTGATTCGAGCGGGGCCCGGCTGTCGCTGGGAGCCTTGAAGAAGCCCTCGCCGGTGAACTCGTATCCGGTCCCGCCGTAGGTGCTCATGACCAGTGGGGCAAGCGGGCGGCGGTCCGGTTCGCCGGCGCCGTCCTGGGGTGAGACCAGCACCATGCCGTCGGTGAAATCGGTGCGCTCCACCGGTACCTCCAGCGCTGTAGCTGAGAATTGCAGGATGCGCAGACGAGCGGCCTCGGCGGCTTTCTGCACGGCCTGACCCATCACCGAGATGGACGAGGAGGCATTCGTGCCTTGGTCGAACGGGGTGTGGTCGGTGTCGAGGTCAGACCAATGGACCCGTGATCGGGGCACGTCGAGCACACGAGCCGCGACCTCACGCAACGCTGTCTGGGCGCCCTGGCCCATCTCGACGGTGCCGCATTGCACCCACGCATCGCCGCTGGTGGCCACCTTGATACGGGCTTGTGCCGGCTTGTTGACCCCGCCCGAATCCTTGAAGCCCACTGCCACGCCTCGGCCTCGGCCCGCAGGGCGCGCCTGGTCCATGCCGATGCGGTCGGCCACGAGCTCGAGTCCCTCAGCGAGGTCGGAGTCCATGGCCGATTCGCCCGGCACGTAGGCCTCGCCCAATCCGATCAGGTTGCGGCGGCGAAGCTCGACGGGGTCAATTCCCAGCCGTTCGGCGATCATGTCGATCTGGCTCTCGCAGGCGAAGTTGGCCTGGGGGCCGCCGAAGCCCCGGAACGGGCCCGCGGGAGTGGTGTTCGTGAGCACCGCATCGGTGACCGTGCGGATGTGCTGCCATCGGTACGGCCCGGCGACCCGGTAGCCCGCCTTCTCTGCAACCAGGGGACTCGCATCGGCATAGGCACCCGCGTCGAGCAGCACCTCGGCCTCGCGGGCTACCAGGGTGCCGTCGGACATCACGCCGGTGCGCAACCTCAGACGTGCGTTGTGCTGGCGCATGGTCAAGAAGCCCTCGTCCATCGTGAGGCAGTACCGAACCGGCGCTCCGGCCTTGCGTGCGAGCAGCGCCGCTATCGGCTCGGTCTTGCAGCCGTTCTTGGCGCCGAAGCCGCCTCCGAGATAGCTGACCTGCATGCGCACCCGGTGCTCGCCGATGCCCAGCAGGCGTGCCATCTCCTTGCGGACCGGGAACGGGTTCTGGCAGCTCGACCAGAGCTCGAGGCGGCTGTCGTCAGATGTGCCGCCCGCCCATCGGGCCACTGCGACGAACGGTTCGAGATGCAGGTGCTGCTGGCGGCCGTCGAAGCCGAACTCGTCAACGAAGACGTGGTCGCAACAATCGAAGGCCGCAGGGTCGCCGGTCTCGTAGGCGAACCGGTAGCAGACATTGGGCCTGGGCCGGGTACCGCCGCTGGCGCCTTGCCCGTAGACGGGAGTCATAGCCAGCGGCGCTTCGGGGAATATCTCAGGTGCGTTGTCGGCGAGTGCTGCGTCGAAGTCGGCCACAGGGGGTAACAGCTTGTAGTGGACCTTCACACGCGACAGGGCGCGCGCCGCTGCCAGCTCGGTGTCCGCGGCGATCGCGACTACGGAGTCTCCGACGTAACGCACTCGATCGAGTGCCAGGATCGGCTGGTCCTTCACGAAGTAGCCGTAGCTGTGCGACGCCACGAGCGGTCGATCTGCGGGTCGATGCTGCACGTCGCCGCCGGCCCAGCGCTCACGAAGCTCGGTGTCGAGCAGATCGCGCCGTGTCAGGATGGCCCGAACGCCCGGGGTCTGCTCGGCCTCGACCGTGTCGATGCGGGTGACGAGCGCGTGCGGGTGGGGCGAGCGCAGCACCTTGGCGTGCAGCATCCCGGTGATCGCGACGTCGACCGCGTACGGAGCAGTGCCGGAAACCTTCGCCGCAGCGTCCGAGCGCGTCATTGCGTCTCGTCCTGCGCAGAATCGGGCGCGGAGCGCAGCGCAGCAGCGGCAGCTTCGACTGCCTCGATGATCATCAAGTAGCCAGTGCAGCGGCAGACGTTCGAATCGAGCCAGTCGCAGATGGTCGTGCGGTCAGGGTCGGGATGGCGCGCCAGCAGGGCGCTCGCGGTGAGGATCAGGCCGGGCGTGCAGTAGCCGCACTGGAAAGCGCTCAGCTCGGCGAATGCTCGCTGGACCGCCGGCAGTGCAGCGGCAGGACCAGTCACGACGTCGCCGGCCGCTGCCGAGCGGCCCGATTCGATCGTGAGCACGTCACGACCGACGGTCTGCCAGGCGAATGTGGAGCACGACGCGATGGGATAGCTGTCGGCGAGCACAGTGCAGGCACCGCAGACGGCCTGGTCACAGCCGACGCGAGTGCCCCCCAAGCCGGCGCGTGACTTGATGGTGTCCACCAGCATCTCCGACGCCGGCACAGTGACGCTGAGCGGTAGCCCATTGAGCCGCAGCTCGATGTCCACTGAGCCGTCCGACGGGGAGTCCGCAGGCTGGCCGGATGCCGCTAGGGCGTCGCTGTGCGGTGCACCAGGCCGAGGCGGATCGTCGTCTCCGTAGCCACCCTGATCAGCCCCACCTGTGGCATGGCGCTGCAGACATCGGCCGACAAGGACTTCGATGACACGGCGTCGGTAGGCGGTCGAAGCGAAGACGTCATCGGTCGGATCGGCTAGTTCGCCGAGTCCAGCGCGTACAGCGTCGGCATCCGCAGCGCCATTCGGGAACACCTCGACATCGGGATAGGCGCAGCCGATTGCAATGTGGTTGTCGCCGACAGCCACAGAGGCAACCGGCTTCAACGATCGGTCATAGACGACACGGCCGGCGAGCGGCACCTCACAACCGACGAGCAGGCGGTCGCGTGGCCGGTCCGCCACGGTGCAGCGACGCTCGGAGCCATCGGGCTCGACGAAGACCAGCACCGCGCCGGCGGCGGCCAGGATCGGTGCGGCGTCGTAGCCAGCGTCGAACGCCATGAGGTTGCCCCCCAGCGTGCCGGTGGACCGGATGCGCACGTTGCCGATAGTCCGCCATGCATCAGCGAGGTCCGGTCGGTGAGTCCACACAAGTCGATCGCTCTCGATCCGGGCGTGGGTGACGGCCGCACCGATGAACAGCACACCGTCCCCCAGCGAGATCTCATCGAGCAACGCCAGCCCGTCGGCGGATCCACGCCCGGGCCTGCACAACGGGACGAGGCTTGGGGCCACCTCGCCAGAACGGAGCCGCTGTGCAACGTCGATCCCGCCGGCATGCGCCCACGCGCCCGCAGCGATCATCGAAGCGGCCTCTGCCAGCGAGGCAGGTCGGTTCAACGAGAACGGCTCGATGCCCAGATGGCTCCGGGAGATCAGTCCAGCCGGAGCCGCGTTTGCAGCGGGATCAGCGTCGGCCTTCATGTCGGAGTCGTCGGTGGCATCTCGACCGGGGGAACGAACGGCACCGGCATGGGTCCGAGCGCCTCGCAGTCCACCCGGATCATCTGCGGGCATCCTGCTGCGGTCGTGGTTTCGAACGCGCTGGCGAATTCCTCGGGCGTCGATACATCGAAGTAGCCGAAATCGAACGCTGCCGCTGCCGCAGCCAGGTCCGGGGTGAACAGATCCACGCCGGAGCGGCGACCGAGGTGCCGGTCTTGCGTGTTGCGCAGCACCCCGTAGCCGCCGTCATCGAAGGCCACGATGGTGACGGACAGGTCTTCTTGGGCCAGCGTGGCCAGTTCGCCGAGTTGGGAGACGAGACCCCCGTCGCCCACCACCACCATGGTCGGCTCATCTGCACGGGCAACGGCTGCGCCGATCGACATCCCGACGGCCTGTCCAATGCCGCCTCCTCGGGGAACCACATTCGTGGAGGAGTCGATCACGGGCAGCAGACGATTGCCCCACGAACTGTTCGGGATGGTGATATCGCGCACGCGGGGTGACCGGTCGCCGAGCACGTTCGCCATGATGTCGCAGATTGACGCGTACGGCCCGATGTCGCGCCGCAGCTGGGCCCTGCACTGTTCGCGTGCGGCAGTAATGCTTCCTCGCCACTGGGGCTGGCAAGCACCCGGACGGCCGGCAAGCCGGTCCACGAGCGAGGCGATCACTGTGCATGCGTCGCCCACGATCCCGACCTCTGCGAGGTAGACGCGCCCGATTGCTGCTGGGTCGATGTCGATCTGAATGTGGGCAGGGGGCACCGCGAGTCGGTAGCTGCGGGTCTCGTTCGAGCGGAAGTGCGTGCCGACCGAGATGAGCAGGTCGGCGTGGGCAAGCAGCTCGGCTCCTGTTGCAGACGCTGCGAAATTGCCGATGACGCGGTCGTCGGTCTCGGGCACGACGCCACGGCCCGCGTTGGAGGTGAACAGGCCGGCACCTGTGCAGCGCAAGAGCTCGTCAATCGGGCCGCTGCAATCGATGGCGCCCCCTCCTGCCCACACCAAGGGGCGCTCCGCTGCGGCAATGAGCTCGGCGACCCGATCCAGCGTTGCCTCGTCGGGCTCAGGCGCACCCTCGATGTTGGCCGAATTCGGCTTCGTGGCGGCGGCCTCAGCGCCATTGTGTGACGGTGCTGGCTCGCCGTATTGCAGGTCGATCGGCCATTCCAAGCTGACGGGGCCACGCGGGTGCTGGGCCAGTCGCCCGGCGGCTCGGGCGAAGTCGTCCGCGGCATCGGGCCCGACGGTCGCCGCCCATACCGAGCAGGACCGCAGCATCCCCAACTGGTCACGGGTCTCGTGAATGACCCCACGGCCGGCGCCGAGATGCTCGCTGGGAATCTGACCGGTGACGTGCAGCACGGGCGAACCAGCCGTGAGCGCCTCCACCAGCGCGCCGGCTGCATTCGCTGCGCCGGTACCCGTCGAAGTCACCGCGCACCCGGGCGTGCGTCGGACCCGGGCGTAGCCGTCGGCCGCGTTCACCGCGGCTGCTTCGGTGCGCGTGGGAACCCACCGCAAGCGATGCGCCAGCGCGTCGACCAGCGGGAGATTGTGGACGCTCACCACACCGAAGGCAACATCGATGCCGAGCGATTTCAGCACCTCGACGAGCAAGTTGCCGCCGTTTCTTGGCTGGGCTGCGCTCATGGCATCACGAATCCGCCGTCGACGACGATCGTCTGCCCGGTGATGTAGGCAGCAGCATCCGAGAGCAGGAATGTCACAGTGCCTGTCACATCACCGGGCTGCTGCGGCCGGCTGATCGCTCGATTCTCTGCGTACAGAGCGTGCCGCTCGGCGGGGATCTGCTTAGACGAGGGCCCCTCGACGAGACCGGGCGCAACGGCGTTGACGGTGATGCCGTGGTCGCCCAGCTCGCGGGCCATCGCCCGCGTGAGAGCAATGAGCGAGCCTTTCGAAGCGATGTAGTGCGAGAGGCGCGGCGAGCCGTACAGCGCAGCATCCGAGGCGATGTTGACGATCCGGCCTTCGCCCGCAGCCAGCAGCTGCGGAACCAGCGCCCGACTCACCAGCCACGGTCCGCGAGCATTGGTGGCCTGAATGCGATCCCATTCGACGGGCGTGATATCCCAGAACGTCTTTCCGCCCACGGCGTCGGCCAGTCCGGCATTGTTCACGACGCCCCAGAGGGCCCCCCCGGAGCCGAGACGCTCGGCCAGATCGGCGACTGAGTCTTCATCGCTCACATCGGTCGGGACGAACTCGGCGGCGCCGCCGCTGGTCCGGATCTCGCTGACGACACGTTCGCCTCGTTCGGGAAACAGCTCGGCCACGATGACCGACCCGCCTTGCGAAGCGATCGCGTGTGCCATTGCTTCGCCGAGCCCGCGCCCGGCACCGGTGACGACGACACGGCGACCGCGCAGGCTCATGATCGAGGATCGAGTGGGTGGCTCAGTCCCGCGTGATCCCCGCCATGGGGGAATGCGGGGGGTAGGTGGGCAACTGCGGCCTCGACGCCCCGAGCATCACCACGAACAGCGCGTCGGTGTCACCGACGTTGCGCAGCGACCGGGCGGTGCCGGCGGGGATCTTGATCAGGTCGCGATAGCCGAGCAGCCGGCTGGCGGAGTTGTCTTCGTCATAGATCGTGACTTCGAGCTCGCCTTCGAGCACAAAGAACGCCTCCTCCACGTCATGGTGAGTGTGCTCGGGACCCTCGGCGCCCGGTGGCAGCAGCATGTTGGAGAACGTGAAGTGCTCGGCGGCCAGGGCTTGCTCGTCGCCCTCATGATTGCCGGTGCCGCCCGAGCCGATATAGCGGATCTGGGCGCGCCGGTACTGTGGTCCCGCCTTGGTTTGGAACGCCAGCGTGTCCCAATCCTCCCGCCGGGTGTCGCGCATAGCGCACATGGAGTCGATGCGCGCCATGAGGTGTCGTGATTCCTGGGGTGACGTATCCATTGCTTTGATCGGGTCGGCGGCGGTCTGGCTCATCGTTCGTGTCCTGGGGTCGTCAACGGTTGGCGGCTAGGTGCGGGTCGGCGTCAGTCGGCGAGCGCTACGGGCGCCTGAATCGACTCGGGTGCCAGCCCAAACCGTGCCCGTTGTGCCTCGAAGTCTGGTTCGAGCGCCCGGCGCAAGTGGACCACGGGCCGGTCGGCTTGGGCGAGATGCTCGTCACGCCGAGCCTCCTCAACGGTGCGCAGGCTCTCGAGCATCTCCTTGTCCTGGTTGAGCACGTGGAGATGGGTGCCGCGCAGGCGCAGCCGGTACAGCGCCCGCCAGATGCGGCGCTCCCGGCCCGCCACCTCCCGAAAACGCGGGAAGTGCACGAGCGTTGCAGCGTTGTCGCGTGGCGTCAGGAATCCCAGGATCCGCAGCGGGGGACCGGGCCCGGCACTGGGCGGCAGCGGGATATCGAGACGAACGTAGGCAAGTGCACCCGTGTGGATATCGATCCAGTCGAAGTTGGTGCCCGCCTGGTCGCGCCGGCGAATTTCGAAGCCGTCCTCGTGATCGTCGACAACGACGCGGTCGTCGGTGATCCCATCGTTCAGCGTGATCGAGCGTGCGTGCAGGAACGGCGCATGCATGAGATCCACGAGATTCTCGAGCGCGAGCAGCCAGTTCGCGCCCCATTCCACGGTCTCGGGAAATGTCGAGTAGCGGCTGTCGCTGAACTCCGTCGGAAGGTCGAGCGGAGCAGCCTCGGCTTCGCCGATCCAGGCCCACAGGTAGCCGGCCTGCTCAACGACTGGGTAGCTCACGCTGACCCGCGTCCGTTCGGCCAGCGAGCACGCACCTCCCTGGGACGGCACCGAGATGCACTGCCCGTCGCCGTCGAAGCGCCAGTGGTGGTAGCTGCATCGCAGCTCCCCATCCACGACATCGCCGATCGACAGCCGGGCTCCTCGATGGGGGCACAGATCGCCCATGAGGCGTGGCGCGTCGCTGCCGTCGCGCCAGAGCACCAAGTCTTCGCCGAGCAGGCGAGTCGCCACGGGTTCGTCGGACACCAGGTTCGAGGTGCCGAGCAGGTACCAGCGGTCTCGCAGCCCGAGCCTCGGGTCGCCCTTCGGCAACTCGGGCGACGGCAGCCAGGCCGGTGGTCGCCGCGCGATTCGCCGGGTCCCGATGCCGGTGTACTGCGAGACGCCAGCCCGTGCGCGCCCGGTCAACGCCCGAGCGGTCTGCTCCAACGTCGGTCGGGCGGGCACCGGCGTCTCAGTCCCCGGCGAGGTGCGCCACCCGCGGCATGACGTCATTGGCCAGCAGATCCATCGACCGCCTCCACGCTTGTGCCGTCTCAGGCGTTTCTGCGTAGTCGAAGCAGAACAGAAGCAGGTGGCCGAAACCGCCCACGTCGGCGTACACCTTCTCGATGTCTGCAGCGACCGTCTCGGGGGAGCCGATGAACCAGTTGTTGCGGGCGCAGTACTCGACGGTCACTTCGCCGCCGACGGGCGGGTTGCGCTCGTCGATGAGGAACTTGTGAAAGTCGAACGCGCCGAGCAGCGGGATGAAGTAGTCGGTCATCATCCGGCCCATCATCCCGCCGTAGGACAGCTCCCAGGCTTCCTCGTCGGTGGGGGCCACGAACACTTCACGCACCATGCGCCACTCGCTGCGGCTGGCCTCGCGTCCAGCACGACGAGCGCCGGCTTCGTAGGAGTCCCAATGCCCGCTGACGTACTGCGGGTTGAGATTCAGGCTCATCGGGATCCAGCCCTTTTCCCCGGCCATCTCGAGCGTCGGCGATGGCGAGTTCAGTCCGGCGACACCGATCGGCGGGTGCGGCTGCTGCAGCGGCCGCAGGTGATGCACGAGCTCCATGTCGGGCATGCCATGGGGTACCGAGCCCTTCCAGTGTTTTCCCTCGTGTGTCCAGCCGGGTTCCTGGCTCCACATGTTCAGGATGAACTCAACGGCTTCCTGGGTCATTTCGCGGTTCTCGCCGGCCATGCCGTCAACACCGAACATCTCCCAGTCGCTGGGCAGGCCGCTGGCCGCGACACCGAAGTTGAGACGGCCTTCGGAGAGATGGTCGAGCAGGGAGATGCGATTCGCCAGCTCCGCGGGGTGGTAGTAGGGCAGCAGGAAGCCGCCGGGACCGATCCGGATGTTCTTGGTGCGACGCAGCGCCTCGATCGTCAGCAAGTCCGGCGCGGGGTGGGGCTCCCATTTCGCGGCGTGATGCTCGCCGATCCAGGCCTCGCCGAAACCGAACTCGTCAGCCCATTCGATGACCTGCAGATCCCATTCCCAGCCCTCTCGCAGATCGCGCTCGGGCGGATGGCTCGGCATCGTGAACAGTCCCAATTCCATGATCTACCCCTGTCGTCCCGGCGACGCCACGAGCCGCAGCATCTAACAGCCGAAACTTAGTGCGGCAGACAGCCGGCGGGTGTGGCGACCTGAGCGGTCGCCGGGCGTGGCTTGTTCACCGTTCGAGCGTGCCCCGGGGCACCTCTCAGTCGGGCCGCCTGCTCCCATGCCATCGGCACTATCGAGCGTCGCCCCATACATTCGTAGTGATGCTGAGCGACCGCGTCTGCGGATTGCGCGGCCGAAGTTTGCGGGACGACGTCTCGTTGGGGAGATCGGAGCGCCGAGATGCCAATTGATCCGGATCGGGAGACGTGGAAGCCGGGGATGACCTGGGAGGACGCGCTTGACGAGATCGCGTACCTCAAGGAACTGGTCGCAGAGATGGGCGGTCCCGAGCGAATCGAACGCCAGCACCACGGCGGCCGATACACGGTGCGCGAGCGCATCGCCAAGATGGCCGATCCGGATTCGTTCGTCGAGATGGGCGGGCTCATGGGCGGTCCGGAGTACGACGACGAGGGCAACATCATCGGGTTCACCCCGGGCGGTTACGTCATGGGTCTCGCTGAGCTCGACGGTCGTCCGGTGGCCATCGGGGGCGACGACTTCACGCTCTCGGGAGGCAGCCCGCACAATGTGCACAAGATCCCGCACCAGTTCGCTCAGCCATTGGCGATCCAGTACGGCATCCCGTATGTGCAGCTGCGCGAAGGCGTGGGCCACAGCTCCAAATCCGACGAGGAATCGGGCCAGATGGCCTTGCCCTCGGGCGACATGTGGTGGCAGTCAGTGGAGATGATGACCAAGGTCCCGGTGGCGTCGGGGATTATGGGCTCGGTAGCGGGCTGGCCTGCTGCAGCCGCGTTGATGTCTCACTTCACCGTGATGGTGAAAGGCCAGTCGCAGATCTTCCCGTCCGGCCCGCCGGTGGTGCAGCGCGCCATCGGGGAGACGCTCTCCAAGGAGGAACTCGGCGGCTATCGCATGCACGTCTACGAGAGCGGCCAAGTCGACAACGTCGCCGAAGACGAAGAGGACGCCTTCAACCAGATCAAGCAGTTCCTCTCGTACTTGCCGAACACCGTGTCTGTCGTGGCACCGCGGGTGGACACCGGCGATCCCCCCGATCGCCGCCCCGAAGAACTGCTCAACATCATCCCGACGAACCGTCGGGCGGGCTACGACGCCCGAGCACTCATCCGACACGTCGTCGACAACGGCGAGTTCTTCGAGATGCGTCAGCACTATGCCGGTGCGATCATCACCGGGTTTGCCCGGCTCGACGGCTACTCCGTCGGCGTCGTCGGCAACGACCCGATGCGCCTCGCGGGTGCCATGGACGGCGACGGGGCCGATAAGTACGCGCACTTCATCGACCTGTGCGACGCGTTCAACCTGCCGATGGTGATCTTTCTGGACATGCCTGGTTTCATGCTGGGCTCCGTAGCCGAGCGCAAGGCCACGATGCGCCGTGGTGTGCGTGCGTTGATTGCTTCGGCGGAAGCCAACGTGCCCAAGGTGGAGTTCAACGTCCGCAAGTCCTACGGCGTCGCAGCAGATGCGCCCAACAGCATCGGGTTGCCCCATGGGCTGAACCTGCGTTTCGGCTGGCCGGCGGGGGAGTGGGGCGGCATTCCCATCGAGGGCGGCGTCGCAGCGGCGTACCGGCGTGAGATCGAAGCCGCGCCCGACCCAGAAGCGCACCGGGAGATGATCGAGGAGCGCCTGCTGCGCCTGCGGTCGCCGTTCAAGGCCGCCATGGGTGGCGATGTCGTCGATCTCATCGACCCCCGCGAGACCCGCAGGCTGGCGTGCACGTTCGTCAAGCTCGCTCAGCCCGTTCTGGAGGAATTGGCGCGACGCCCCCACAAGCGTGCCGTCCGCCCCTGAATGCGCCTGGTCGGGCGCGCTGAAACCCTAAGAATCCCCAGTGCTCACTTGGGTTGAGCCGCGCAGCACCGCAGCGCTGACTATGTCGTGGCAGTAACCGACCGCGAGAGCTCGGTCAGTCCGAGGTGTACAGACATAGGTTCGAAGTCACGATCTGCGTGGAGCAGCTGGTGCCCGTTTTCCATGCAGAAGGTCGCGATCAACATGTCGATGGTTTTGCGGGGGGTGATGCCCTCGGCGCGTAGCTTCCGATAGTTGAGAGCGCTGGCCATGGCGATATGCCGTCCCACCATCGGCTCGTAGAACAGCGTGTCCATCGTCGCTTGGGCGCTGCGCAGGTGAGCGTCGCTTCGCAACCCTTGCAGCACCTCGGCGAGAGTCAGGTCACCGATGAGAATCGGCTGCACTCCCAGCAGCTCGTCCAGCAGATCGGTCTGGCGAGTGTCGATGCCGTTGAAGAAGTCGATCCACACCGATGAATCGACGACAATCATCGGTCAGTGCGCATCTCGTCGAGCGATCCCTCCCACGGGAGCTTGCCTCGCAGACTGCGGATGCGGCCCTGCGTCCTCGTTTGAACCAGCAGGCGAAGTCCTTCCTCCACAGCTGCACGCTTGGTGCGAAAACTGCCCCATTTCATGGCCTCAGCCATCAGTTCGTCGTCGATCTCAATGTTGGTGCGCATCGCCGCCCTCCTGAGGCCCGGTTGTCGGTGCATGCTTGCTTGTCGATGTACGCGACGTGCTCGATGTGTATATTTCGTACAAATGTACACATTGCAGAGCGAGTTGAGAAACCTCAGAAATTGAGGTGAATTCTGTTCCCACCTGAGGGCACAATCGCGGGGTGGATAGAACTGAACGTGACTGGATTCGATTCGGCGATGCCGTTATCGACTACGAAATCAGGCGCAGCACGCGTCGGCACAAGACTTTGGAGATCACCACAGGCCCGGACGGCGTGCGTGTTGCGGTCCCGGCAGCAACACGTCCTGAAGATGTGGCGGCCTTCGTGCGAAGCAAGGCGCGCTGGATTCTGGATCGCATGGCGACCGTGCCCGCCGAGCGCCCTACGCCCCCGCTGCCTGACTCGCTGCCATATCTCGGACGCAGCCTGAGCTTGTCTGCATACAGTGACGACATCGCCGACGTTGACGTGAGATTCAGACCGTGGGCACTGCAGGTGATGTTGCCGCTGAAGATGGATCCTGACGATTCGGCACTCCAGATCCGCAGCGCCATCGTCGAGTGGTACTGGCTGCGTGCTAGCGAACATGTCTCGATTGGCGTCGATCGATGGTGGCCGGTGATGGGGAACGGCGCCAAACCTGAAGTGCACCTCGGGGATCAGCGCAAACGATGGGGGAGCTGTTCCGCCAACGGGCCCATCAGGTTCAATTGGAGGCTCGTGATGCTCGAGCCGAGGTTGCTCGACTACGTCATCGTGCACGAGTTGGCCCACCTCACCGAGCTCAACCATGGGCCCGATTTCTGGGCACTGGTGAAGTCAGTGCTTCCCGATGTCGCCAAACGCAAATCGGCGCTGCGGGCCGTCACAGGAACACTGCCGCTGTGACAGCGGCCTGCTTTGGCGATCAGTCGAAGAGAAGTCGAATTCGACGATCACGAGCGCAAACCTCGCTGACCAGGGCATTAGCGTGACGCGGTGAACGATGCTGCGGGCGCTTCAAGCGCACTGAGATTCGGGTGGCTGTCGCCGTGCATCGGGAACCGGTGGAGCGACTATCGGCCGATCGTTGCCGACCAGGTCGAGGCGCTGCTGCCTGAAGTCATCGGGCATTTCGACTCGCTGTGGATCGCTGACCACTTCTACGGGTTCGACGCCAAGACCGATCCGTTTCTTGAGGCCTGGACGACCATCACCTGGTGCGCCGCGCGTCTCGACGGAGTGGATCTGTGCCACCACGTACTCGGGCACGGGTACCGCCCACCTGCGCTGACGGCGAAAATGGCAGCGACGCTGCAGTACCTGTCCGGCAATCGCTTCATCCTGGGCATCGGGGCCGGCTGGCGCGGCGACGAATACACCGCATACGGCTACGAATTCCCGTCACCGAAGGTGCGTTTCGAGCAACTCGCAGAGGTCATCACGATCTGCCGGCTCATGTGGACACAAGACGACCCGAGCTTCGAGGGCAAGCACTACCGCATAGACGGAGCGGCGGCGCCGCCACTTCCTGGTGTTCCGCCGCCGATCTGCGTCGGAGCTTCGGGCGAGCAGATCGGGCTCAAGGTGGCAGCCCGGCATGCCGACATCTGGAACACGCCGTGGCGGCGCGATCTGGAATCGCTGCGCCGCAAATGCGGGATCGTTCTGGACGAGCTCGAGCGTGTGGGGCGAGACCCCACGGGACTGGAGATGTCCACCACCGTCGAGCGGGTACTGCCCACCACCGACAGCGAGTCAGCCGAGTACGCCGAGTTCCTTGCAACGCTCGCCGAGGTCGGCATCGGGCACTTCGTGCTTGACTTCGGCAACCCTGACAGCGCCGAGCCGGCACATCGCTTCGCTGAGCAGGTCATTGCTCCGCTGCGTAGCGGCGCTATCTGAGCAGTTCGAGTCGCACGGGTTGAGCGATCCGAGCGCAGCGTCAGTCGGCCAGGAGCTCCAGCTCGGCAGGGGTCGGCGGCCAATCTGGTGTTGCGGGCGAGAGTTGCTCGGCCCGCGCCAAGGTGTCGGTGTAGGCGCCGTGTGCTGTTCGTCCGTGCGGAGTGAATGCCACGACGTCTGTGCCGATGAACTCGACTGCGACGGAGTCGCCGCGGCTCACGTCGGGATCGGGCCCGCAGCGAACTCGAAGATGCGTGCCATCGAGGTTTGCCACAACCATCGAGTCGTGGCCGTAGAACTCCACGAGTTCCACTTCGGCCGTGGTGCCGGTGGCCAGCCGGAGCTGCTCGGGTCGCAGCATGACGTCAACCGGACCGGCGCTCGTGGTGTCATCGCTTAGCTCGTGTCCGCCCGACGGCGTCGCAGGGCTGATTGGCAGACGCCCGAGCGCGGTGTGGGCAACTCCGCCCGAGGCGATGCAACGCAGCCACGATGCTGTTCCGACGAAGTCGGCCACGAACGGGTCGTTCGGTCGGCGGTAGAGACCGTCGGGCGCGTCCATTTGGGCAAGACGGCCCTCGCGCAACACACCGACGCGATCGCCGACGACGAACGCCTCATCCTGGTCGTGAGTGACGAACACCGCCGTGATCCCCAACTCGAGCAGCAGGCGACGTACCTCGCTGCGGACTTCCTCACGCAGAGACGAGTCGAGATTCGAAAACGGCTCGTCCAGCAGGAGCACGCCGGGACGAGGTGCCAAGGCCCGTGCCAGGGCGACACGCTGCTGCTGGCCTCCCGAGAGCGTCGAGGGTATCCGGTCTTCAAAGCCGGCCAAGCCCACTAGGTCGAGAGCCTCAGCGATGCGACGTGGCGTCCGCTTGGCCCGCTCGAGCCCATAGCCGACATTGCGGCCCACGGTGAGATGGGGAAACAGCGCCCAGTCCTGGAACACCATTCCGACGCGGCGGGATTCTGGTGCGATCCAGATGCCGCCCCGCCCAGACGGGCCTGCGACAAACCTGTCGCCGAGTTGGATGGTTCCCGCGAGGGGACGCTCGAGACCGGCGATCAGACGAAGCAGGGTGGTCTTGCCGCAACCGCTCGGCCCGAGCAAGGCAACCGACTCGCCAGGCTCGACGTGCAAGGACAGGTTGCACACCGAATAACCGTCGCCGGCTGGCGGAGCACCATCAGCCGGGCGCGGCACCTGAGCTTGGCTGTACGCATGTGAGACGCCGTCGAGCGTGATGGAGCGTGCAGCCGGCCAGTGGCGCTCGTGACCGCGATGACGAGGTCCAGCCGATGCCGCCGGAATGGCTGATCGTCGGCTCCGCTTCGACCGAAATGCCCGGACGGTGCGCACCGCAGCAGTATAAGCAGGCGCTTCAGGTTGTATCCAGATGGGTGAATGCTCAGTAGTGGTGAACCCTGTCGCGCGACGGTAAGCATGGCTAACGAGGTTGAGTACCGATGCCGGCGCCGCCCGCGTCGAAGTAGGTTGACGCCAACACGCTTGAAGAGCACTGGGGGAGCGCTGTGGCCTTGACAAATGACGACCGTGTCGAGATCCGTGACTTGATCTCTCGTTACAACAAGGCCATCGACACCGGCGACGCCGATGGCTACGCCAACACGTTCACTCCCGACGGCGAGTTCATCGGGATCGTCGGGACGTTCAATGGGCGTGACGAGCTGCGGGCCTTTGCCGCCGCGTACTCAATCGAGGAGCAGTACGCCGAGTTCGCCTCTGCGCAGCACTGGGTGACCAATGTCGTGGCCGACGGCGATGGTGGGGAGGCCACCGTGTTCAGCCATCTCCAGATGGTCAAGCCCCTGCCTGACGGCGGAAGGCTCCTGCTGGTGGGGCACTACGACGACATCGTCCACAAGGTTGACGGGCAGTGGCTGTTCGCTCAGCGGATTGTCGTCTCTGACGCCTGAACCATCGGACGCGCAGACAATATGTCAACGACAGAACAAGCGCACGCTTCCTTTGACGTGCGGTCGAAGATGGCGGCGGGTCTGCCAAGCCCCGCACCCGAGTGGGGTCCGATCCCGCGGTACAGCTTCGTCGGTGGGAACAATGACTCGCCGAGCGTGCCGGTAGGCGGGCTAGCCGAAGCCGCCGTCAACGCCATCAACAAGCACGGACCGGCACTTGCCACCTACAACCTCGGTGGCAACCCGCAGGGCTACGACGAGCTGCGCGAGTTCATTGCCGCGAACCTGGGGGTTGAGGCCGCCCTGCCGATCAGCGCCGATGAGGTGCTGGTCGTTTCGGGCTCGTTGCAGGCACTCGATCTGGTCATCGAGACCTTCGTCGAGCCCGGCGACGTTGTGGTTGCCGAAGAGGCGACCTACGGCGGGATCATCTCGAAGCTCACTCGCGCCGGTGCAATCTGCGAGCCCGCCCAACTCGACGACGACGGCATCGTGCCCGAAGCGCTCGACGGGCTGCTCTCACGGCTCGCCTCGCAAGACCGACTGCCGAAGCTCATCTACACGATCCCGACTGTGCAGAACCCGACTGGCTCGGTCATGCCCGTCGAGCGGCGCCGCGAGTTGTTGAGCGTCGTCCGGCGATGGGATGTCGTGATTTTCGAAGACGACTGCTACGCCGATCTGGCATGGGAAGGCGATCGCCCGCCGGCCATTGCGGCGCTCGCTCGTGACGGTGGCGATGTCGGCCGCGTCGTGTATTGCGGCTCGTTCTCTAAGTCGATCGCGCCGGCGCTGCGACTCGGTTTCGTGGTGGCAGAACCTCCGGTGATGCGCCAGCTCGTGGCGCTCAAGGACGATGCGGGCACCGGAGCTGTCGAGCAGCTGATTCTGGCGGAGTACTCCTCGGCACACTTCGTCGACCATGTCCGCGAGCTGAGGGCCACGTTGCGTGAAAAGTGCCGTGTCATGCGCCATGCCGTCGCCACCCACTTCGGCGCATTGTCCGCGGTGGCGATTGCGCTCGGCGGGCCGGTGCAGGTGACCGATCCCAAGGGCGGAATCTTCGTTTGGCTGACGTTTCCTCGAGGCACCGACACCGCCCGTTACCTCGCACCTGCTGCGGAGCGGGGGATTCAATTCAACGAGGGCGCGGCCTGGTCAGTCGACCCGCAATGGGGGGCGCGCCGCATGCGCCTGTGCTTCGGAAGCCTGTCTCACGAGGACATCCGCGCAGGTGTCGCCACTTTGGCAGAGGTGATCGCTGCGGCGTGATGCGGCGCGGCCGCTCGCCGCTCTGTGTTGTTGGGGCCGCTAGCCGCGGCCGTGGCGCAGGAGCTTGCCGGGCGTGGCCCCAGTGCACTCGCCGTCTTGGAAGGTCTCGACCCCGTTCACCAGGATGTGCCGGTAGCCGTGCGCACGCTGGACGCGCCGCCACTCGCCGCCGGGCAGGTCGTAGGTCGCCTCGCCGATCCACTCGGGATCGATCGCCAGCTCGTCCATGTCGTACACCAGCACGTCGGCCGGGGCGCCTTCGGTGAGCACGCCACGGTCCTTGAATCCGGCCGCATGGGCTGCGAGCGCCGACATCCGGTAGTGCGCTTCCTCAACGGACACGCGCTTCTCGTCCCGGACGATCCAAGCCAGGAAGTCGGTCGTCCACGCACCGCCGGAGAAGAACTTGGTGTGCGCTCCGCCGTCGGACACGCCGGGGATCGTGTACGGCGAGTCGGTGTACACGGCGGACATGTGGTCCACGTTGAAATCGGGACCCTCGCCCAGGAACTCGGTCCGAAGGTCTGTCTCGAGCGAGAGGTCGAGCATCACGTCGATGTAGTGCTTGCCTTCCGTTTCGGCAATCTCGCCGAGCGACCTGCCCACGTACTTCTGCAGGTCTTCGCGCCGGGTCACGCCCTGCACGATCAGCTTGCGGGGCGGCCCGCCGACTGCGCCTTGGGTGTTGGCGAACAGCGTCGCGGCCTCGTCGGTCTCGGCACGCAGCCGTTCCCGGATCGCCGGGTCGGACATCTTGCGGATCTTCTCTTCGATGGTGCCCGTGGTGGCCTCGCGCCATGCGGGGCTGGAGTCGTACAGGTTCCACTCGTCGAGCGAGAACGCGAAGCCAGTGCGAATCGAGGCGCCCTGACCGAAGATGCGCAGCCCGTCGTTGTGCGCCTGCTCGAGCCATTCCAGCCGTTCCTCGTGCACTCGGGGGTTGCGTTGGCTCACGGGCACCACATTGTCGATGATCGGGCGGCCGCACACCTCTGCCAGCCGGCGCTTGAAGTCAAGGTCTTCGGCGTTGTTGACGTCGGCGCTCGTGGCCTGCGTCAGCTGGATGAAGCCCTCATCACGTTCGCGCAGCACTTCGGCCAGCACGAAGATGTCGTCGTCGATCATGGTGTCGGTGACCATCGGTGTGCCGTCGAAGTCCGATTGCGTCGAGTTCGGTCCGAGTCGCTGGATGGAAAAGCCGCACAGCCCGGCGTCCATGCCCTCGTGAAGCAGGCGTTGCATCTCCTTGCGCTCTTCGTTGTTGGCCGGCCGCGACTTCGCCGCTTCCAGGCCCATCACGTAGATCATCAGCGACGCGGTCGGCATGTACTGCAGGACGTTGACGCCCTTGGGTGCCGCGTCCAGCGAGTCCAGGTACTCCGGGATGGTCTCCCAGTCCCACTTGGGCAGCATTCCCTCTTGCATGGCGGCAAGCGGGATCGCCTCGGTGCGGACCATCGTGAGCATCGACCGCTCGCGGAAGTCGGGCTTGCACGGGGCGAAGCCGAAGCCGCAATTGCCCAGCACCACCGACGTCACCCCGTGCCAGCTCGAAATCGAGCAGTACGGATCCCAGCGGATCTGCGCGTCGTAGTGGGTGTGCAGGTCGATGCTGCCCGGGGCCACGATGCAGCCGCCAGCGTCGATGACCTCTCTGGACGGCTTATTCGGCCGGCCGCCGATCTGGGCGATGCGACCGTCGGAGATCCACAGATCGCCCCGATAGCTCGGCACCCGTGTCCCATCGACGATGGTGCCGTCCTTGATGTGAATGTCGTATTCGTCCACTGTTTCCCCTCGGCAGTGATCGGCGCGTAACGAGACCGTTTACGCCGTGAAGTTCGAGCGAGCACCGGCGTGCACCCCGTGCGCCGCATGTCGCCGCTGATTGGAATGTTAGGCGCGCCCGGTCGCGCGGCGCTGAACCGCTGCTGACGCGGCAGTGCCGCTAGCGCTGTGTTGTCGCCGTCGGACTCAGAAGATGCTGAATCCGCCGTCGATCTTGATCACGTCTCCGGTGTGCCAGCGCGCCGCATCGCTCATCAGGTACACGGCGATTGCGCCGAAGTCGTCCGGCGTGCCCCAACGCCGCATCGGGATGCGGGGCATGACGGCGGTGACGAACTTGTCCCAGTTGAAGGCGCGCTCGGTCATGGCCGTTTCGACCCAGCCCGGGATGATGGCGTTGGCGTTGATCTTGTAGCGAGCCATCTCCACGGACAGCCCCATCATCATCGCCAGCATGGCGCCCTTGGTCGCCGCATAGGCCTGACCCCGCGCCGCCCCCTGTATGGCGGTGCCGCTGGAGGTCAGCACCAGCGATCCGCCTCCGCCTTGGGCGATCATCTGGCGGGTGGCCGCACGCAGTGTGTAGAAGACGCCGTGAAGGTTCACGTCGATGACTCTGAACCAGTCCTCGTTCGAGTGCTCGTGGAAGCCCGCTCGGTTCTGCGTGCCGACGCCGGCGTTCGGAAAGCACGCGTCGACGCGGCCGTAGCGCTCGATGACCGCAGCCATGCATTCTTCGACCTGCTGCTCATCGGAGACGTCACACCCCAGGGCTGACGCCGACGGGTTGAGTGCCTGCAGTTCGGCCTCGGCGACAGCGTTCTTGTCGGGATTGGTGCCCCACACGCTGACATCGGCACCGGCCGCGGCGATGGCGCGGGCGTAGCCCAGCCCGATGCCGCTGTTGCCGCCGGTGATGACCGCGACCTTGCCGGTCAGGTCGAATCCGTCGTAATTGTTGGCCACGGCCGGTTCAGCCGCCCTTGATCTGGCGCATGAACGTGCCTTGGTCGAAGTAGTCGCGCCAGAACGTGATGAGGCCGTCATTGACCTCGAAAATGCCCATGACGGGCAGCTCGATCTGGCGGCCCGAGCCGGTGTGGAACCGGTCGACACGCTCGTTCATGACCGTGTTGCCGGTGACAGTGTGGCGCAGGACTTCGAATTCCACGGGGCCGTCGCCGCCCAGCATCGGGGTGAGGAAGTCGCGCATCTCGTCGCGGGTGTTCATGTCGCCGATCGGGACGTTGTCGTAGTAGCAATCCTCCGCAACGTGGCTCATCGCGGCATCGAGATCCTTGCGACAAATGTCGGCGATGAAGTGATCCACCACTTCGACCGGTGAATTGCCTTGGCTTTGTGACATCGGTTCCCCCTTCGGGTGACGGCGGCATCCGACTGGACACGCCGACGTGAGTGTTCGAACGACAGTGGTGTACCACGCCCGAAGCCCAGCCGCAGCCGGAAGTCACGGCTGCAAGGCCACCGGACGGCGAGGACTAGTGTCCCGCCCATATAGGGGAGGCACAGGTGGCGGACGAGCAGGGCAGCGAGACCGGCAGGGGCGCAGATGCGCGACCGCTGGCAGGTGTTCGGGTATTCGAGATCAGCATCGCGGTCGCGGCGCCGTGCTGCGGCAAGGTCTTGGCGCATCACGGCGCTGAGGTCTTCAAGGTGGAGGCCCGCAGCTACCCCGATGTGGCCCGAGCATTCGGCTCGGCGTGGGCCCGTGACCCCGAGCTCGCCGATGTGTTCTGCGACACCGGCCCGTACGTGCCGGAGATGTCGGCCGGCAAGCGGTCGGTGGGTTTCGAGCTGAAGCTGCCCGGAGGACTCGAAGCAGCACGGCGCTTGCTGACCACCTGCGATGTCTTCCTCACCAACTTCGCTGCTCCGGGCATCGCCGAACTCGGGCTCGACTACGAGTCGGTGACCCAGGTGCGGCCGGACATCATCTACGCGGGCATGACCGGCTTCGGAGTGGACCCCGAGATGCCGTACTACCCGTTTCGCGCCTTCGGACCGAACCAGGCGCCGCTGGTGGGGTGGGACGCGCTCACCGGCTTTCCTCACGAGGAACCTGCGGGCATCCCCTCGATCGCTCCGCCTGACTACATGGGCGGCCTGCACACGGCCGTGGCGATCCTGAGCGCCCTGGTTGAGCGCGACCAGACCGGCCAGGGCCGCTTCATCGACATCAGCCAGCTGGAGACCACGGTGTCGTTCTTGGGGCCGTACCTGGTGGGGCAGGGCATGGGTGTGCCCGAGCCCTTCCGCAACGGCAACCGGGTGTCGTGGGCAGCACCCGCAGGCATCTACCCCTGCGCCGGCGACGACCGCTGGGTGGCCGCCGAAGTGCAGAGCGACGAGGCATGGCAGTCGCTTGTTGGGCTGGCCGAATGGTCGGGCATCGAAGGACACGACGGCAGCGGGCAAGCAGCCCTGTCCACCTATCCGCACGAGACGCTGGCCGAACGCATCGCCAACCATGACGCCATCGATGCGGAGCTGTCTGCGTGGACCTCCCGCCGGAGCGCGCAGCAGGCCGCTGCTCAGCTGCAGGCCTTGGGCGTCGCGGCCTATGAGGTACTGGATCATCGTGGCGTGCTGGCCGACCCGCAGGTTCACGACCGCCGCCCCTACTCGGTGGCGCCATGCGCGCGGCTGGGACGGGACCTGTTCGTGCGTAATCCGCTGCGCATGAGCCGGACACCGCCGTATGTCACACGGGCAGGTCCAAACATGGGGGGCGACACGGCCGACGTGCTGGCCGAGATCGGATATTCCGGCAGCGAAGTGGAGCAGATGGTCGCCGACGGAGCCGTGTTCACCGATTCGCGACCTGAATTGGTTCTCGAGCGTCCCTTCGACCGGTGGTACGAGTCGGTGGGGATCGCAGAGTTCTACGACGCAGAGGGCCGTGTCACAGGCGGCAGGCAATGAGCGCCGCACAGCAACAACCACATCAACGACGCGGCCCGTGGACCGGCGTCCGGGTGCTCGACCTGACGGGCTTGTCAGGCGCCTACGGAACTCGGGTGTGGGCAGCACTGGGCGCGGACGTGATCTGCGTGGAGCCGCCCGAGGGCAATCCCATTCGCCGGATGCCGCCGCTCGCTCCGGGCCATTCCGGCCCCGAAGCCAGCCTGTGGTGGGCCTATTACGGCGCCACCAAGCGCAGCGTGGTGCTCGACCTCTCCAGTGATGACGACATCGCAGCGCTGGTGGAGCTGATCGGTTCCGCCGATGTGGTGCTCGACGACGCACCTCCCGCCTCCCAGGAGACGTATCCCTGGTTGACGGACCGGGCGCAGGGCGCTCTGGGCGTTGCTGGGATGGTCGAGAAGTTCCCGCATCTGACGTGGGTGTCGATCACGTCCTTCGGCATGACGGGGCCGCGACGCGACTGGCGTTCGTCGAACCTCATCGGCTGGGCATCGTGCGGGTTGGCGTCCACCGTGGGCTTCCCCCACGGCCCGCCGCTGACACCTGCAGGGGAGATCGGCGTGCTCATGCACGGTGCTTCGCTGCATGCGCTGATCGGCTCGATGCTGTCGCTGCGTGCTCGCAATCAAGCCGTAGCAGCTGGTGCACCAGCGCTGGGTCAGACCATCGATCTCTCGCTGCAAGAAGTCGGCCTGTGGCTGTCGCCCGAGACCGGCGTCCCCATCTACCTGGACGACCAGGTGCCTCGTCCGAGGGCGGGCAATCGCCGTCCGGTCACGAGCCCGATGGGCATGTACCCGGCATCTGACGGCTATGTGGCGATCATCGCCATACAGCCGACTCACTGGAACGCAGTGGCGCAGTGGGTTCACGAGCTCACCGGCAACGAGGGCATTCTCGACGAGATCTTCGTCGACATCGTGGTGCGCCGCGAGGCGCTGGAAGCCGTGGACGCGTGGGTCGAGGAGCTGACCACTCAGTTCACCAAGCAGGAATTGTTCGTAGAGGGCCAGCGGCGGCGCATTCCCATCACGCCGGTCAACACCGTCGGCGACCTGCGCCACGACCCGCATCTCGAAGCGGTCGGCTGGTGGCGCACCGAGGAGCACCCGGTGCTCGGCACCTATACCGTGCCCGGCTCGCCATTCACGACCGACGGAGACTGGTGGGCCTGGCAGCGTGCCCCGATGCTGGGTGAGCACACCGACGAGGTGCGGGGCGAGCTGACCTGATCTGACCGGCAGCAAGTTGTTCTCGGAGGACCCGGATGATCAGGCTCACCCATGACGGTGCAGTGGGAGTGGTGACGCTGTCGCACCCGCCGCACAACCTGATCGGCGCCGAATTCATCGACCGGTACTGCACTGCGCAGGAGGACGCCTCACTGTCGCTGGCACGCCAGCTGGCCGCCGGTCCTACGGTTGCGCTGCGAGTCATCAAGCGGGTCGTCAACATCGCTGTGAATGAAGGCACTCGTGCCGCGGACGAAGCGCTGAGCGACGAGCTCGCAGCCATGTGGGCTTCGAACGACGTCCGGCGAGGCACCGAGGCCATGTTCACCGGCGGGCCTGGCACCGCAGTCTTCGAAGGCAACTGAGCGACGGGAGGCGACGACGTGACTGACGAATCACTCGACAGAGCCGATGATGCGGCTGCGCCCGACGCAGCAGCGCACGCGGCACCCCTGGCGGGCATCACGGTGGTGGACTTCACCCGGGTGCTTGCTGGGCCGACGGCAACACGGATTCTCGTCGAGATGGGAGCCTCGGTGACCAAGGTAGAGCCGCCGGCTGCCGACATCGCCCGAGCCGCATCACCCTCGGCGGGCCCGACCTCGGGCTACTACCTGCAGCTCAACGGGGGTAAGCGCAACCTCAGCATCGACCTGAACTATCCAGAGGGGCGCGAGGCGGTCTTCGAGCTGTGCAGCCGCGCAGACGTGATCGTGGAGAACTACCGGCCGGGCACGATGGCCACCTTCGGACTGGACTATCGGTCGGTCAGCGCCGTCAACCCTCGGGTCGTGTACGTGTCGATGTCGGGCTACGGGCAGGACAATCTGTGGTCGTCACGGCCGGCGTTCGCACCGACCGTTCAAGCAGAGAGCGGTTCCACGGCCACGCATCTAGCGCACTTTTCGGCGACCTGCTCGTCCGTCCGACGACCGACTCGACCAGTCAGGCAGACCTCTACACCGGCGTGCAGGGTGCCCTTGCGGCCATCACCGGGCTCTACCAGCGCAGTATGACCGGCCGTGGCACCCACGCCGACGTGTCGATGATGGCCACGATGCTGTCCGTCAACGAGCGGCTGCACGCTGAAGCCAACGGTCTGGACCCGTTGGGTGAGCCAACGGCACTGAGTGCGCCCGAATCGCCGATCTTCGAGCTGGCAGACGGCTCATTGATCACGATCGCCGCGTCACCGGTGTGGACGTCGGCGTTCGGGCGCTACTGCACGATGATGGGTCGCAACGACTTGAAGGCCGATCCCCGCTACAAGACGCCGGAGTTGCGTCGTGAGCACTACGACGAGTTGATGGCCGAGGTCGCAGCGTGGATCCGCACCTTCGGCAGCATCGACGAGCTGGAGCATCAAGTGTCGGGTGCGGGCGGGCTGGCCGTCGGTCGCATTCGGACCTCGGGCGAAGCGCTGGACACTGAATGGGCTGAAGCGACCCAGCCCTACTACTCCGTCGATGTGGACGGTCGCGAGCTACGCCTCATGCGTGGCCCTTGGCGTTTCGACGGCTTGTCCACGGCACCGCTGCGGTTGGCCGGCCCCCAGGGTGGCCACAACGCCGAGGTCATGGCCGAATTGGGGGCCACGCACGAAGAGATCGCCGATCTCGCTCAGCGAGGCATCCTCCGCTCAACCGAGTGATCGCAAGACCGCCTTCGTCTGCTGCAGCGGAAGGACTTGGTGCGAGTTTCTACCCGTTGGGGCTCTGCGTTGTTCGCACCACTTCTGCCCCGGCCGCGCCCGCTGCAGCCTCGGCTGGCATGCCGATGCCCAAGTAGCCCTCAATTCGCGCGAGACGTTGGCCGTTCTCGGTGGCTACCGAGTGCACCACTGCCAGCTCGTTGCGTATCCCGCCTGTCTCGTTGCGTATCCCGCCTATCTCGTTGCGCACATCGTCGCGGAGCTTGTCGTTGGATCTTTGCTGATGCCACACGATCGCCATCGCCGCCAGCACCATCGTGCCAACTTGTGCAAGTGCGCTCAGCTCCATGTACCGAACGGTAGCACTCCGCCTCCAACTGACCCTTCAGATTTATTGAAAGAGTCTGAAATGCCAACTTTCAGATCAGGTCACAGCATCAGCCGGAAGTAGCCGGAACGGAGGGCCGAGCAGTGCGGGGCCGGTCTGGGTGACCGCTACCGGATCGCCGACGTTCAGCACGGTGCCTTCGGGGTCGATGGTGCAGGCGATGCCGAAGATGGCGTTGCCTTCGAGGACCTTGCGCATACCGGGGGAGTGGCCTTCGGCGGTGTAGCACCAGCGGTGCTTGCGCATCACCAGTGCGGGTTCGCGGTGTCGCTCGCCGGTGTCCTGGTCAATCTGGGGCACGGCACAGCGTGGCCATGCGATCCGGGCGACGAGATCGGCATCGCCGATCGAGAACTCCGTCCAGGTGTCCTCTGACCAGGGCTCGTCGTTGGTGACGATGAGGTTCGCCCGGAAACGCTCGATCCCGAACGGCTCGATAGCCCGGGCCACGAGATCGTCGAGCGAGGCCATGTTGGCGACGAGCACGGGGGCGGCGTCGGCAAACGTGGCAAGGCGTCCCCGGAACAGCCGGACCGGGCGGGACGATTCGGGTGTGAGTGCGGCGAGCCTTGCCGGCATTCCCAGCACCTCGCTGAAGAACGCGGCGGCCTCGTCGCCCGCGTCTGCGCAGGCGACTTCGTCACCGATCAGCGCATGCACGGTGACGTCATTGGCGTCAGGCCGCTTCACGTCGATCGTGCCGATGTCAGATGCACTGATCGTCAGGCCGCCGTCGATCGGCACGGGGACGACCGTGGCGAGTACGGCGCTTTGGCGCTGAGTCACTGCCTCGCCGATGGCACCGTCCTCATCGGGTGCAGTCACCACCTGCCATTCGCGGTCGCCGTCGAGCCCGGCTGCGGACACCGTCACCGATTCCAGCTCGACGCGACGGCAGCCCTTGATGGGATGGATGGTGATACCGGTGAGCGTTCCGCCGTCGTGTCCCGATCCTGCGTGCTCCGATCCTGCGTTCCCCAATGAAGTCATTGCCAGACCCTAGGCTCGCCGCAGGCCGAGGGCTGGAGTAGGCGGACCGAACCGAGGGCTGTCAACTATGGAGCATTCGGGGTCTCAGTGGCGCCACCGACCGAAGATCGGAGTGGCTCGGGCTGAGCCGCCCGTATGGCTGCTCGATCATGCTGACCTCAACATGCACGCGCTCGGCCCCGGCGCAGAGCTGGAAGCCGAGTGGCTGGCCGCGGGACTTTCGCTGCCGGACCGGCCCGCTCTTCGGCGCTATCGGCTGGAACGGGTTCGCGAACAGTTGCGAAGCGCCGACTGCGACGCTGCGCTGCTGTACGACCCGGTCAATATCCGCTACGCCACCGATACGACCAACATGTCGCTGCGGGAGATCGCCGAGGGGGCGTGGTACCCCGACCCGGACGAGTACCGCCACTACACATCGGTCTCGCACGGGGTCGGCCTGTGCGATGAGTACCCGTCGGTGACGTTCCGGCACAAGTGGGAGCGGGTCGGATACGACGGCGTGCTGGAGCTGGGCATGGTCATGTGCATATAGGCGTTCGTCGGCCCCAGATCAGGCGGAGAAGGGGTCAAGCTGGAAGAGCAGGTCCTGATCACCGAGACGGGCAACGAGGTGCTGACTCGCCTGCCGCTCGGACTCCTCTAGCCGCGAGGTGTCCGGGTCGCAGGGGATGCGGATCAGGCGTGGACGAAGCTGACCAGGACTTGGTTGGCCTCGACGGCGTCGCCGGGAGTGCAGCGGACCTCAGCGACAACGCCGGCTCCCGCTGCGACGAGCGAGTGCAGCATCTTCATCGCCTCGACCGTCACGACAGCGTCCCCGGCTGCAACCGCTTCGCCCGCCACGACCGAGACCTCGACGACCACAGCAGGGAACGGTGCGGCGATGTCGCCGACCGAGCCGGTGCCGGCAGTGCCGGCCGGTGCCCAGGCATCGGAGCGGTCCGGCACCTCGAATGTGACGGTGTGCCCGCACACGTTGACCGCCACCGATCCCTCGTCGGAGCTGCTTGCCCCTGTACTCATCCCCGCAGCACTCATCCCCGCAGGTGCATTGTGTCCCTCGATCGCGTCAGCGGAGACTTCGTGAAGATCGCCTGCGGCATCGCGCAGGAGCACTGCGGCCTCTGGGCGGTGCTCGGTCAGTCGGAACGGCCCGAGCCGTGACCACGGCCCGTCGTGGCCAGCGTTGCGATCGTGGCGTAGATGCCTCAGCCAAGCCGCGGCGGCTGCGGGTGCTGCATCGGCTGCGGGAGGCGGCGCCGGGAATTCGGGGGCGCCCAATGCGTCGATGATGTTCGTCGTCATGTCGCCGCCTCGAAGCTGCGGCGTGCCGACAAGCCAGCGCAGGAATCCGGCGTTCGTCGGCACGGGTCCCAGCACGAGACCGTCCAAGGCACCACGCACGGCGTCCAAAGCAGCGGCCCGGCTGGGACGATGCACGATGAGTTTCCCAATCAGCGGGTCGTAGTAGGGCGAGATCTCGCTGCCCGGCTCGACGGCAGAATCCCAGCGGACGCCGTCAGGCACGGATACATGCCGGACATCGCCGGCTCGCGGGCTGAATCCGTCGGAAGGATCTTCGGCATTGATCCGAGCCTCGATGCTGTGCCCGCTGAAGGTCACCTCAGTCTGGGAGATGCCGAGGTTCGCGCCGATCGCTGAGCGCAGCTGCATCTCGACGAGGTCGAGCCCACAGATGGCCTCGGTGACGGGATGCTCGACCTGCAGCCGGGTGTTCATCTCGAGAAAGAAGAAGTCACCGCTGTCTGTGTCCACGATGAACTCAACAGTGCCAGCGCTGTCGTAGCCGATGTGACGGGCCAGAGCCACCGCGGCCTCATGCAGCCCCTCGCGGGTGGCGTCAGGCAGGTTCGGAGCCGGCGCCTCTTCGAGAAGCTTCTGGTAGCGCCGTTGCGACGAGCAGTCGCGCGTGCCGAGGTGGACGATGCTGCCGTGACGGTCACCCACGATCTGGACTTCGATATGGCGAGGTCGTTCGATGTAGCGCTCGACAATCAGGCGGTCGTCGCCGAACGAGCGAAACGCCTCGGTTCGGGCCTCGCCCAAGGCCGCCGCGAAGCCGTCGGGGGAGCGGACAATGCGGATGCCCTTGCCGCCCCCACCTGCGGAAGCCTTCACGAGCACCGGAAAGCCGATCTCGCTGGCCGCTGTGGCGAGATCTCCCTCGGATGCACCAGGGATCGTCGGCACCCCAGCTCGTTCTGCGATGGCACGCGCCTCGACCTTGGCGCCCATATGTGCAATGGCCTCCGGATGGGGCCCGACCCAAGTCAAACCGGCGTCAATGGCGGAGCGCGCAAACTCGGCGTTCTCGGACAGGAATCCGTAGCCGGGATGCACGGCATCGGCTGACGCGTCTGCGGCTGCGGCCAAGATTCGCGGGACGCTCAGATACGACTGGTCCAGTGCGGCGGGTCCGATGCAGCGAGCTTCGTCGCCTTGGCGCACAAACGGCGCATTGCGGTCGGGCTCGGCAAACACCGCGACGGTGCGCCAGCCCAGTCGGCGGGCAGTGGCGAACACCCGGCTCGCGATCTCGCCTCGATTGGCGACCAGCAGCTTCATGGCGCTCTCAGTCACATCCGGTAAACGAGACCGCTGCCGGGTTCCGGCGCGTCTTGGCGGGCGGCGAGCGAAAGGCACAGGCCGAGGGCGTCGCGGGTGTCTGCTGGGTCGATGAGACCGTCGTCCCAGAGGCGGGCCGTGGCGTAGTACGGGTCGCTCTGGCGTTCGTACTGGTCGGCCACCTCCGCCTGCATTGCGGCGATCTCTTCGTTCGTCGTCTCGGTACCGCGCATCCCGGCCAGCCTGATGTCGACGAGAACGGTCTGGGCTGTCTCGGCGGACATCGTGGCGATACGGCTGTTGGGCCACGCGAACAGGAACCTGGGATTGAAGCCCCGCCCGCACATGCCGTAGTTTCCGGCGCCGTACGAGCCGCCGATGAGCACCGTGTAGCGGGGGATCGTCGCGTTCGCGACCGCAGCAACCATCTTCGCCCCGTGCTTCGCGATGCCAGCTGCCTCAGAATCGCTGCCCACCATGTAGCCGGTCGTGTTCTGCAGGAACAGCAGCGGCACCCGGCGCTGCTCGCACAGCTCGATGAAGTGTGTGGCCTTGAGGGCGTCAGAGGAGAAGATGATCCCGTTGTTGGCGATGATGCCCACCTGGTGACCCCAGATGCGGGCGAAGCCGCAGGTGATGTCGGTGCCCCACTCGGGCTTGAACTCGCCGTAGCGAGAGCCGTCGACGAGCCGGGCGATGATCTCGCGGGCGTCGAAGCCGATGCGGTCATCCGCGGAGATGACCCCATAGATCTCGGTTGGGTCGTAGTGAGGCGGCTGGGGCTCGGTCCACGACAGCCAGCCTTCGCGATGGTCGACTGCCCGTTGGTTCACAGCCGAGCACAATTCGCGCAGCTTGCCGTAGGCAGAGCGCTCGTCGGGGGTCATGTAGTCAGAGACCCCCGAGACGCGGGTGTGCAGTGCCGCACCACCCAGGTCATCCGGCTCGATGATCTCGCCGAGGGCCGCCTTCACGATGGGCGGGCCGCCCAGGTAGATCCGACCGATGCCCGAGACCATGATGACCTCGTCGCTGAGTGCCGGAACGTACGCGCCGCCGGCGGTGCAGCCGCCCAGCACTACCGAGATCTGCGGCAGGCCCATGGCCGAGAGCCGAGCTTGGCGGTAGAAGCTGCCGCCGAAATGGTCCTTGTCGGGGAAGATGTCGTCCTGCAGCGGCAGAAACGCCCCGCCCGAGTCAACGAGGTAGATGATGCCGAGGCCGTTCTCGGCAGCGATGTCCTGGGCGCGCACGTGCTTCTTGATGCTGACCGGCAGCAGCGATCCGCCTTTGACCGTGGCGTCGTTGGCGATGAACATCCACGGCACACCGCACACCACGCCGATGCCGGTGACGATCCCGGCGCCGGGAGCGCTGTTGTCGTAGAGCTCCCAGCCGGCCAGCGTGGACAGCTCCAGCAAGGGCGTGTCGGTGTCGCACACGAGATCGATCCGGTCCCGCGGCAGGATCTTGCCCCGAGCGTGGTGCCGCTCGATGGAGCGCTCCCGGCCAGCCCCGCCAGAGATCGCGAATTGCTGACGTTCCCGCAGCACCGCCAGCAGGTCGGCATACGCGGCAGCGTTCTTGCCGAACTCATCGCTGCGAGGATCGATACGGCTCGCGAACTGTCTCATGTGCCGGGGGGCTCCTGATCGGCCTAGCGGATCTGGGTGATGCGAGCGCTTGCGCCCCATGATCGGTCTGCGGTGAGTATCACCGCATCGAGCCGCTCGCCGAGCGCGAAACACAGGCGGTCAGCCAGCGACAAGCCTTCTCCGGGCCTCCAGCGGTGGGCTGCCCACTCAGCGTCAGCGGAGGTGACCGGCTCAATTCGCAATTGGTAGCTCATCAACAGGGCGCGGGCTTCGTTCCATCTGCGACCGGCAGCCAACATCTTCTGTGCTGCCTCGCTCCAGTTTGCAGCACCGCATCGGGCGCCGCCGAGGAGAGCCTCCTCGACCAGTTCGGTGCCGGTCTCGCCCTTCAGCCGGGCGAGCAGCGCGGAAGCATCCAAGACGGTGGTCACCCGGCGTCTTCTCGCGCGGACTCGCTCCGACGGTCCCTCAGCAGCTCGCTGACGAGGTCCGTGCCTTGAAGATCGTGCCGCACGCGAGCACTCAGTTGCTCCCGAGTCATCAGGATCATCCCGTCCGGAGCGTCGAGGAGCACAAGCGGCGTTCCGGGTGTCAAGCCTGACCGACTCCGTACTTCGGCGGGAACGACGAGCCGGCCTCGGTCTCCCATCACGATATTAAATGTCCCACTCACGCTTCTACCATACCAATCATATATCCGTAGTGGGATTTCCGCGTCACCCCGGGTGGCAGCACCGCCCATCTTCTCATGTCCCCTCGGATCATCAGGACTCTTGGCCAACTCGGGATGGAGATTCGCCGTCTGTGGCACAAGGCCGAACTTTCTCAAGAAGCGCTCGCCGACATGGCGGGTGTATCGAGGCGCTGGGTTGGTCGCTTGGAACGTGGGCATCGGGGAGCTGAGATCGCCAACGTCATGAGTGTCGTGAGCGCACTCGATATGGGCGTGGCGCTCGTCCCCATCGAGGATCCGCAATGAACGGATCAGACGCACTCGTCGTGATGATGAATGGTGTCCGCGCTGCGGTGATCCACCACGGCGGCAATGGGCTCGAATTTCGCTATGACGATGACTACATGGACTCGGATGCTCCGCCTCTGTCATTGTCGTTGGCGTTCTCTCATCGCCCGTACATCGGTGGAGAGCCTGACCGTTGGATTGCCGCTGCTCCCAGACGACTCGCGCGTGCTCGCAAGGTGGTACCGCCGTCAGCAAGTTCTGGAACACACTCCATTCGGACTCCTGTCGACGAGCGCGGGTCTCGACTGCGCTGGCGCTGTTCAGTTCTGCCGGTCGGGCTACGAAGACGAACTCTCGGAGCCAGCAAACGGGCTTCGTTTGCTCAGCGACGCAGACGTCCGCGGAGAGATAGCGCAGATTACGAGCAACCCGGATGTGTGGACGCCAGACGATGTGGAGCCGTACTTCAGCCTCGGTGGCTTTCAATCGAAAGTGGCGTGGCATCGAACGGAGGATCGATGGGCTCGGCCGTTCGGCAATACGCCGACCACGCACATCTTGAAACCCCGTGCCGAGGCGGCGGAAACGGTTGCTATCGCAGAGCACTTGTGCCTCGGGGCTGCTCGCCGACTCGGCATTCACGTCGCAGAATCGTGGATCGCGAGCTACGGGACTGACGTGGCCACCGTAATTGTCCGCTACGACCGTTCGCTCGTCGGCGATCAGTGACAGCGCATGCACCCAGAGGACATGTGCCAAGCCATGGGACTTCCCGGTGCACGCAAATACGAAAACGATGGCGGACCCGGTATGTCGAAGATAGCTGATCTCATCTGGAACCATTCCGCAGCCCCCCACGACGACATCGGCAGATTCGCAGACGGGTTGCTGTGTGCTTGGCTGGTCGTGAACAGGGACGCTCACGCGCGCAACTACGGCCTGATCCATATGAATCTCGGCGAGACACGCCTAGCCCCGCTGTATGACGTGAACTCATCCCTGATGTTCGACCACAAGAAGATCGGCGAGCGGGAACTGGCGATGCGCTACCGCAGCGACTACACGGTGTGCAAGGCAAGTTCCAAAGAGATGGCGAACTCCATCGGTGGTTGCAAGTGAACGGTCATGGCCACACGGAAGATCATCGGTCGCTCCCCAGGAACCGACAGAGCGTCTCAACCACTGGTTACGCCTCCTGCGCTGTCAGCATGTCCCAAGCGCGTCAAATCCACGAACCTGCCATGCCTGCTGCGGTCAGGGCACAAGGGTTGGTGCAGAAGCCGTTGAGAAACCGGCGCCGCTGTCAGAAGTTGCGGTCGCCTGAATCCTGGCCCAGCAGCACCCGGCCGGCGGTGTCCATCTGGTAGCTGCCCACCATGAAGTGCCCGGCCACGGCTCGCACATCGTTGAGCAGGGCGCCGAGTGGCGACGCCGTGAAATTGGCAGTGCTGCCAGCGGCTGTCACGAGGGTCTCGACTGCCGCGATGCAGTTCTGCACGCTCCACGAACACGCCAAGCGCGCCCGGGCATGCTGTTGCGGGGTGACTTCGCCACCGGCCGAGGCCGTGTCCCACAGCCCGTCGAGCTGATCGGCCACGAAGGCTCGACCCGCGCCCAGCAGCGCCTCGGCGCGCGCCATCGCAGCGTGCGCGTCGGGCCGCGCCACCAGTTCCGAGCGGGCGAACAGCGGCGTTTTCGTGTCGGCCAGGGCGGCGAACTCGTCGATGGCTCGGCGGGCGATTCCTGAGGCAACACCGGTCTTGGGGAATGGGAAGCGGAGTCCCGACGGCAGCCGGTAAAAGGGATGCTCGTTGGGCTTGGGCAGCGAGTAGTTCTCGACGACTGCTGCGCGGTCGGCGGGCACGAACATGTCGGCGAGCACCACATCGTGGCTTCCGGTGCCTCGCAGACCCACGGTGTGCCAGGTGTCTTCGACGCACGCCGGGTCGGCCGGCATCAGGACGTGGCAGACCTGCTTGGGCATGGTGCCCTCGACGACGTTGGCGACGACCCACCAGTCGGCCGCCGTACAGCCGCTGACGAATGTCCAGCGCCCGTTGACTCTCCAGCCGCCGTCGACTGGGTTCACGATACCGCGCGGTACACCCGATCCGGCGATGACCACGTCGGGGTGGGATCCGTAGAAACCTGACACGCTCTCGGACTCGAGGTGGGCGGCGAAGATCTCGGCCTCCTCGTTGCAGGTCATGGCGACCCAGCCGGTGGAGGGGTGCTCGTACGACACGCAATGTGTGAACTCGATGAACTCGGCAGGGTGGCGACCCAGACCGCCCAGTTCCTCGGGCACGATCATCCGCATGAGGCCTCGTCGCCCCATCTGCGACAGAACGTCACGATTGGGATTGCGTTCGGCGTCGCTGCGATCGCCGCCGGCCCCGACGCGAGCCAGCAGGTCATCGCTCAGCTCTGCGGGCCTGTCGACTGGCTTGCCGGTGCGACGCGTGGACGCAGAGTCGGCCATCCGGGCAAGCTAACCGCAGCCAAGCCACGGCCGCCTGCGTATCGTCTCGGGCGACCCATGTCGGCGCTCGGCCGACGCTCATCTGTTGGACGGCGATGGACCCACACGACGACAGCGGCCCCGACACCTCAACTGCACCGCTCGCTGGCATGACCGTGCTCGACCTGACCGATCATCGCGGTGAGCTCGGGCCGTGGATGCTGGCCGAGCTGGGGGCCGAGGTCACCAAGATCGAGCCGCCCGGCGGCACACCGGCTCGCGGCGAATTGCCGTTGGACCCGGCTGCGCACAGCGAGGATCTCCGCAGCCTGCAGTTCTGCGCCTACAACTCCAACAAGCGCTCTGTCGTGGTGGATTTCACTGTCGAATCTGACCGGCACCTCTTCGGTGGCCTCATTGCCGGGGCCGACTTCGTCTACGAATCGGGTGTGCCAGGCGCCCTTGCCGAGGCCGGATACAGCCACGAGGATCTCACCGCGCTGAATCCGCGGATCATCCATGTGCAGGTCACGCCCTTCGGCCTCGACGGGCCACGCAGCGGCGACCCTGCGTCCGAGCTGTCCTTGGCGGCATTGGGGGGCTCAGCAAACTTGCAAGGCAGCCGCGATCGGCCCCCGGTGAAGGCATCCATCGCGCAGGTGTGGCGTCACGCCGGGGCCGAAGCGGCCGTCGCCGGACTGGTCGCCCATGCACGCATGCGGCTGCGAGCCGAGCCGCAGCACGTGGCTGTCTCCGCCCAGGCCACGGTCACCTGGACGCTGCTCAATGCGATGGAGACCCATGCCATCTGCGGCCGCGACTTCGAGCGCTCCGGCACCATGGTGAGGCTTGCGGCGCCGCTGCAGCTGCGCTTTGCGACTCAGGACGGCTGGGCCATCACCGTGGCACGGGGAGTGGCGATCGGTCGACTGCTGGACTGGCTGATCGACGAGGGTCTCGCAGATGAGAGCTGGCGAGTCGAGGACTGGGACACGTTCGATTTTCGGGCCAGCAGCGGCAAACCGGTCACCCGCACGTTCGACGAGCTCTACAAGGCGATGGTCGCTCTGTGCGAGCGCTACCCGAACGGTGTGCTGATGCGCAGATCGCTCGAATACGGCGAGACCATCGCCCCGATCCACACCGTGGCCGACCTGCTCGACTTCGACCACTTGCGAGCCCGCACATTTTGGCGTTCGCTCGATGCGCCGGCGGGCAGGCCGGGCGGGCAGGGCGAGTCGGGCGGACCCATTGAGCTGCCCGGAGGACCGACATCGATCGACGGTGCTCGCATCGGGGGAGTGCGCCGACCGCCGAGAGTCGACGAGCACGGCGCCGAGATCCGGGCCTGCGACGCTCAGGCCTCCGCTGGCCCGGACGGGCAGGTCGCTGCAGCAGACGAACCGCTGGCCTGGCAGGTGGGCGATGCCGATCTGCCGTTGAGCGGCCTGAAGGTCGTGGACTTTAGCTGGATCGGCGTGGGCCCGATCACGGCGAAGGCGCTGGCAGACCACGGCGCCACAGTCGTGCGTGTGGAATCCGGCGGACGTCTCGACGGGTTGCGGGTCAACCCGCCGTTCAAGGACGACGTGGTCGACGTTGACATGGCCCACTTCTACGGAACGTTCAACACGTCGAAGCTCAGCATCGACATCGACCTCAAGACGCCAGAGGGCGTCGACATCGCCCAAAGGATGATCGCCTGGGCAGACGTCGTGGTCGAGGCCTGGACGCCGGGCACGTTCGCCCGCAACGTCGCCGACGACGACCTCATCGCCGAGCTGAACCCCACAGCGATCGTGGTGCACACGTCGCTGATGGCGAGCGGCGGGCCGCTGTCGCCGCTGGGCGGCTTCGGTTATCACGCAGCAGCCATCGCGGGCTTCTACCCGATCGTGGGATGGCCCGACCGGCCCCCGGACGGGCCGTATCTGGCCTACACCGACACCATCTCGCCACGATTCATCACCGCCACGCTGCTGTCGGCACTGGAACGCCGGCGACGGACCGGCCGCGGATGCACCATCGAGGCTGCGCAACTGGAATGCGGCCTGCAGTTTCTTGCGCCCGAGCTGGCTGACTTCCAGGCCAGCGGCACCGTGGCGAACCGCACGGGCAACCGTGACCCCGACGTTGCTCCCCAGGGTGCATACCCGTGCGCCGGCGACGACCGCTGGTGCGCAATCACCGTGGCCGACGACGCTCAATGGCACACATTGGTCCAACTGATGGGCGCACCGTCGTGGGCCACAGCACCAGAGCTTTCCGAGATGGCCGGTCGTCAGGCTGCCCATGACGTCATCGATGATCACATAGCGGCATGGACGGCCACCCAAGACCCAGCCGACCTGGAGCGTCGCTTGCTTGATGCGGGAATCCCGGCGGGCATGGTGCAGCGCAGCAGCGACCTGCTCGCCGACCCGCAATACGCGCACCGAGGCTTCTACCGATGGCTGGAACATCCCCGAATGGGCGCCGTGCCCTACGCCGGTCATCAGTACCGGATCGCCGGCTACGACCACGGTCCCCGCTTCGCGGCTCCGATGCTCGGTCAGCACACCTTCGATGTGCTGAGCGGTCAGCTCGGCCTCAGCGACGAGCAGATCGCTGACATCGCCGCCGCTGGCGCGTTGGGGTGAGCGGCCTCTATGACGGGCACCGCCGGCGGTGTTTGCATCACCACGCTCTTGTGCGGGCGGCATGCGCATGGCGATCCTCCCAATTCATGTGGTTGTTCGCATGAGGCGAGACATCCTTCGGTCAATGGCGGACCGCAGCAACCCCGAATCCGCTCCGCGTCGCTGGTGCGCGGTGCCCTACCGCGATGCTGCTACAGCTAATGTCCGTGAATACCGGGGCATCGCTGTGAGCACGGGTGCCGACTATGAGCCGTTGCTGAATGGGCGCCTTGCGGACCTGCTGCGGGGGTTCGGCATTGATGCCCGGGCTGAACAGCGACGCCACGGTTGCCAACTCGCTGTACGGGCCGAGGTTGACCATCTCGTTATCGCGCTGGAAGCCGAAATCGGCAACGAGAGCGGAGCTTGGGCCGATGCCGACGCTCGGCTGCGCCAGGCGTCGGCTGGCGAGATCGATGTTCACGAGGCGGTTGCCGTGGTGTACGCCGGCGATCTCACCGCGGCCGAGTTCGATGCTGACACGGCGCTGAGTTGGGCACTGTTGCCAGAAAGGACATTTACTTCGGGAAACGCTGCTTCCCTGGCTGCGGTATTGCGCCGAGTACCGCAGGACCACGGCGATCCTGATCGCATTGCCAAGTCATTGGACGTGGCCTTGGAACAGGCCGTCCAGATGCTCTCTGCGGCACAGCGAGCGCAATTGTGCGCTGCTTTGGACTTGCCGACAGCACGCATCGTCAATGGGCGCGAACGCGACGTGTCTGAGGCGGCGGCGAAGCGGGCACTCTTGGTCCTCGCCTGCGCAGCAATGTTCCATACGCGGCTCGACGACCACCTCGTCTTGGAAACTCGGCCCGCAGTCCACTCAGCCACGGACGAGCCGTACATGGGGCCGTGGCCGCCTGCGATGAATTCGGCATGCGTTGCATCATCCGACGTGGTCGGCGCGATCGAAGCCGCGTGGCAGGCGATTCTCGCCATTGACTACCGGCCGATCTTCGAATCGGCGTGCCGGGTCCTGCGGGCCCCAGCCCAGAATCCGCGCTGGACCGATGCGGTGCGCAAGGTTGCTGCGGCGGCCGAACGCGCTGCACGCCATGCGGCCGCTGCCCGCCATGACCTGCTTGGCCGCGTGTTCCACTGGTTGTTGGACACTGCCCGCTACGACGGTTCCTATTACACGTCTTCTGCGGCAGCAGCATTCCTCGCCGAATTGGCGATCCGGCCGGACGATCTGCCAAGGGATCTTTCGGGCTGGAGTGTGATCGACCCCGCATGCGGAACTGGGACGCTGCTGATGGCAGCGGCACAGCGAGTCCACGACATACGGGGCCAGGCCACGGCGGCGGCTGACGGTGTAAGGCTGATCGAAGAGTGCATCACGGGCCTCGACATCAACACTTCTGCCTGTCACATGGCTGCGACAACTCTCGGCCTGCTGTCACCGTCTACCCGGTTCCACAGTATGAACATTCGACGGATGCTGTTTGGGGTGCAGAACCCCGACGCAGTCCACGACTCCATGCTCGATGCACGGCTCGGGTCGCTCGAATTGCTTGATCCTAAGGCCGCCGATGTGAATGAAGTCGGACAAGGACGCCTAACGACCGTGCACTGGTCATCAGGGGAGCACATCGACACTGGGGAACCACTGGGCATCCCCGCCAACAGCCACCGCCTCGTGATCATGAACCCGCCGTACACCCGAGACAGTCTCCGTCACGATCAACTCGGCCCGCGGGCTGAGCGATCGATGAAAGCCCGTGAGAAGCGGCTTACCGAAGGACGATCTGGGCACGGGTCGTCGTCGGGCACGATGTTCATGGATCTCGGCGAGCATCTCGCGTCGCTCGACGAGAGCTCGACACTCGCGGTTGTGTTCCCGCTCGCAGGCGCCGCCGCGCCTTCCGCTTTGCCGATGAGGAAGCTGCTTGGGCAGTGGTTCCATGTGGAGTGGGTCATTGCGTCGCATGACTCACATCGACCGTGGTTCAGCGAGAACACCACAATTTCGGAAATGCTGATCGTGGCCCGACGGCATCCGGCCGATGCGGCTAATCGTCCGCCTACAAGGTTCGTGCGGTTGCGACGGAATCCGCGCACCGCCGCAGAAGCGATTCAAGTAGCCGCAGCACTCAACTCTGGTGACGGTGGTGGAGCGCGTCAGGCCGAAGTCACTTCGTGGCCCGCGCAGCGAATGGCCTCTGGCCGTTGGGCGCCGCTTGGCATCACCTCGGCGCATCTAACTGCGGTGGGCGAGGAGATCGCGGCCGGCGAGATGATGCCGGTTGCGTCGCTGGGAGGAATCGCGGCAGTTGGACCGGCCGGTCAGCGCATTCGAGACGCCTTCACCAAGCATCCGCTTGCAGACGCGCACGGCCGCCGCGCACTCTGGCACAACGACACTGGCACGATTCGGACCATGCGCGCTGGTACGGACTCCTACATTCATGCAAAGCCCGATAAGGCTGATCTCGCCGACTCATACTGGGCACAGCGTTCGCGTTTGCTGCTGGCGGCCAATCTGCGACTGAATACTGCTCGGTCCGTTGCCGTGCGGCTAGACCAACCTGCGGTGGGCTCGGGCTGGATCCCAATACGACCGCACGCACCGGACGGCGACGTCGAAATGTGGACAAAGGTTCTGGCTACATGGTTGAACTCGACGCTTGGCATCATCACCATCACTTCGGCGGCATCACCGAAGACGCTGTCGCGGCTCGCCTTGTCCCTCGATGCCATCCGATCGCTGCCGATTCCGTCAATGACTGCTTCCCAAGCGTCCGCCATGGCAGGGGCCTATGACCAGTGGGCAAGCCAGCCGTTTCAAGCATTGGCGAACGCAAATGAAGGGGCTTATATCGGGTGTTAGCCGTTTGTTTGTGAGGATCTCGGTAGCCGCTGGTGCGGTTGGGCTGGTTTCCCTCCGGCCCGGTCCTCTTTCGACGGCGAAGTCCCGCGCCGCCGGTTTGGTGTCCTGGTTGGCTGTGAGGGCTTGCCAGGAGAGTTCTTTCACGTTGCGGGCTGCGAGAGTGTCGGCGTTGCCGACGATCCCGCAGTCTTTGCACCAGTAGCTGGATTGGCTTTCTCTGGCTACTAGCGCACCGCATCGGTGGCAGAACATCGACGTGCCCGCGGCAGGGACGCGTATCACAAGGATTCCGCGTTTGACGCCGGCGCGTTCGAGGGTGGTGCGGATCCCGCCGAAGCGGGCGTCCGACAGTGCCCGGTTCAGGCCGCGTTTAGCGGCCACTCCTTTGCCGGGGTGTTCTTTGGTGCCTGCTGCTGAGGCGAGCATCCCGACGGTGTTGGTTCTCTCGACCCCGACCACGGACACACCCGGCGTGGACACGATCTCAGCAGCGATCTGGCCGGCGCTGTTGTCGCGCCGGTTCGTGCGCTTGGCGTGCAGGCCGCGCAGCTGCCGCGACAGCGTCCGCCAGCGACGCGACCCGTGATCGCAACGCGAGCGTTGCTGTTGCAGTTCCCGGATCTGTGTGTTGAGATCGGTTTCGTCGGCCATGTTCAGCATCCGACCGTCCGACAGCGCCATATGCTCCACCACCCCGGCATCAGCGCCGATCACCTCATCACGTGACTGGGGGGCTTGCACCGGTTCGGGATCGGTGCGGCGCAGCTGCACATGCATCACATATTTGCGATGCTGCGGGCGGGTGCGGACAGTGACTTTGCGGGTGGTGTCCACGATCTGTATCGCGCCGGTCCATTCGTGGCCCTCAGGCGGACGCCACCCGGGGTCAGCGAGCCGCAGCCGTTTGCCGCCCGGCAGCCGCACCGACCCGTCTGCGCCGAGGATCACTCCTCCGCGGTACACCAACGCAGCCGCGTTCGCGGGTTCGCTTTCGAACCGTTTGCGGGACCGGAACAGGCGACCGGTGCCCTGCTTGTTGTGCCGGTCTTGTCGCTGGCGGGCTTTGGCCAGCCTCGTCTCGCAATAACGGACCTCGCCGGCTGCGGTCTTGCGCAGCTTCCCTTTCGAGTTCACCGCCCCGCGCACCGCCGAAGCTGACCGGTGCTCACCTGCAGCGTCGAGCTCTGCTGCCGCGAGCCGCACTGCCCAGAACACCACACTGCGCTCCAGACGGCCACGGGCCTTGTCCCATTTGAGGACAGCGTCGCGGCCCGCTTCGATCCCCGGACGCTGCAACGCAACCGGCACCTCGCCTGGCATACGGCCGCTCGCACGGTCCGCTGTCAACAGTTTGTGAAGATCGAACTTCGACGGCACCCGGTTGCCTGACTCGACCGCTTCGAGACACAAACCCACACCGCGATTGAACGCCTGACGCTGCTCACCCAGCAACAACCAGATGCTGAGCCGATCCCTCCGACCGCTCAACCGCACCGGCACACGCACCGTCACATACGACACCACCCGAACATAAACAGCACCCCCACCCGGTGGAACGGCTAACACCCGATATAAGCCCCAATCGAAGCCATCAGAGAGACTGCAAGCCGATCACGGCGATTGCTCTGAGGGAGCGTCCGAAGAGCCGGTGTGCATATTCAAGATCACGGCTGAACACCGGAGGCATCAGATGAGCAACGAGTCGCATTCACACTGGACGCTTAGATACGCTGCGGGCGCTGTTGTGCTGGCGGTGACGCTGGGCGCGTGCTCTGCCTCGAGCAACGGCAGCCCGCAACCCCCGACCGATCCGGTGCCCTCCGAGTCAGCGCCTGCCGTCACGGAGCGATCGCCGGTAACTACGACAACATCGACGGCAGTCAGTTCGCCGGCAGCGACGACACCAACTGACACCACCCTGCCTCGTGTCGCCCAGCTGCCAGATGAGATCCCCGTCACGGTCGAGCCGGCAGGGAACGCCAAGACGAGCAACGGCAACTGACCTGCTGCTGGTCGACTACACCTGGCAATCCACGCCAGGGAGTGCCACACCCCGTTGGGAGAATGAGTCCAACCGGAAAAGGGAACACAATGCCCCAGCAAGCCCGAAACAACCGAGCAAACCACCCCGCCAACCGCGCTCTTGCGGCGATGGCCGCAGCCGTGCTGCTGTCAGTCGTGCCGCTAGTTGCTCACGCCGGGGCTGCGCCTGATGATCTTGCGTCCGTCCAAGTCGTGCGCTACGGCGGCGCTGATCGCTATGCGACGTCGTTGGGGATTGCTGAGGCGTTCGCCGCCGAAGCGGACGGATCTTTGGACACCGTGGTGATGGTGTCGGGTGTGCATTGGACTGACGCTGTAGTGGCTGCGTCGGTGGCGGGCCGTTTCGACGCGCCGGTGCTGATGACCCCGCCGGATCGGCTGCTCGGCGACACGCTCGTGTGGCTGTCCAACGTCGGCGTCGAGCGCGTTGTCGTGGTCAGCGCTGACCCGCCTGACCGTGATCCGACGGTCAGCGCTGATGTCACTGATGCGCTCCGGCTCGGCGGCTTCGACGTGGAGCGGGTGTCGGGCAACGACCAGTACCGCACCGGCGTGGCCGCAGCGCAGAGGCTGGGCGGGGCAGGCGGACTCGCCCGTTTCGGTCCGACCGCGATCATCGCATCGGGCGAAGTGTTCGCCGATGCGCTTGTCGCCGGCCCGCTTGCCGCCAAGAACAGACTGCCGCTGTTGCTCACACCCAAGATGGGGCTGCATCCCGACGTTTCTGAGTATCTGACCGACGCGGGCGTCAAGCGTGTCGTGTTGATGGGCGGCACTGCTGCGCTGTCCGCTGACGTCCAGAGCGGCATCGAAGCGCTGGGCATCATCGTGGACCGCATGGCCGGAGCCACCCGGTTCGAGACCGCCACGAAGTTCGCCGCCTATGCCGCCCGTCACGGCGGCGACTGCTGGGCCGACGATGAGGTCGGGCTGGCTCGAGCGTTCCTGCCGTTCGACTCGTTCAGCGCCGCTCCGCTGCTCGCCCAACTGTGCGCCCCAGCGGTGCTCACCGACCCGGCTGCGATCCCCGACACGACCACTGAGTTCCTCAACGAAGCCCGTCAAGGTCACGAGCGGATCACGCTGCGGGTGTTCGGCGGCGACGCCGCCGTGTCCCAGGACGCCATCGACACCTATCTCGACGCGACCGAGCCGACAGCCGACGGCAACTACAAAAACCGTTCAGAGAACAGCGTGCTGCCCGCGACCGACCGGTACTTCATCGACCACGACGAAGCCGCGGCACTGTTCCCGGGCTGCCCACCGCCGCCGTCAACGACGAACCAGAACACCCTTCGTTTCCGACGCGAACTGCAAGAGCGCTACGCGGGCTTCGACACCGAGATCACCACCGGCCCGTTCGGAAGCACGACCATCGACTTCACCACTGGCTGGTGGACCGACGACGCGCTCCGGTTCGTCTACGGCCCGACCTATCCCGAAATCGACGTCGCATGGGCCAAACAGAACATCACGATGTGGGCATGGAACCAGATCGGGTTCGGCTGGCGCGCACAATTTGCGGCAATCCCGGGGGAGAAGCACGTCTCGGCTGACGGTTTCCGAGGCGTCTACGAGCGCATCGTGCTCGACGGCTACGACGAATCCGTCAGCGCCCATGAGTACGTCCATCACCTCGGTGCTCATCGGGCGCGCCGAGTCGACATCGACAACGACAAGGCGTGGATCGCTGACGGCGGGCAACTGCTGTGGAATTGGGCCGGGTTCATGCACGCCTTCCCGCCGGTCGATCGTGAGCCTGCCGCGTGGGGGATGCAAACCCTGCTGACCACCCGTCACGCCTCGTGTGTGGCCCGTGAGACTCTGAAACTCTGCGACGCACCGTTCTCCGCTGCCACGTCGCCGCATCTGCGCAACGACGAGCACGCCTCGCCGCTGGGGATCGCGCTGTGGAACCTTGTGTGCGGGGAGCACCCGCAGACCTAACGGGACTGTTCAGCAGAGCCTTCCGCAATGGGGCCGGTTGCGGAAGGCTCGACGCTAGGCGCCGACAGGCTCAGCGGGGATGCCGACTCGTTCCTCGATGCGAGCCACCCGTTCCCTGACTCTGGGCTCCATCCATGGCGTAGCCGCTCGGCTGCGCCCTCAACCGGAGGCCAGGTTCCGAACGTTCTTGCGATTCCGAACGCGCTGGATGTGCCCCAGTACCCGCCTCCACAAAGACGGTATTCCGAAGTCGAATATCAGCCCGCGGCTGACGTCAGCACTCGGGAAGAGCGCTTCTTGCTCATTGGGCGACGCTTCCAGGTCCACGAAATTCACCGTAACACCGTAACCAAAATGGCTGCGACCACGTAGACGACCAAGAGTGTGAGGGCTGCTTGGGCGCCAACCAAGCGTTGCGTCCAACGCACGATGCGCTCGTTGTGATTGAAGTGCCCCAGGAACGCACCTACGAGGTGGCGTTGCAGGCGCGGCAGTGCGTTGACGGTGCCAGGGAAATCCGTCAGCACGTCGAACTCGGCGATTTCTCTCCAGTGTCTCGCAGCGGTGTGAGTCTTGATCCAGAAAACGCCGTTGACGAGCGCGGCCACCACGAAGACAACAGCAATGAATGCCAACCATCCCGACTGCAGGCCCATAGCAGTCTCCGTGTCGGCCCCCTCCGACCGGAATGCGGGAGCGACGGAAACGGCGGTCACGAAGATTGCCGTCATGGCGAGGAACCCAGCGACGATCATCTGGGATTGCCGCTGGGCACTAACAAGGCGGGCATCCTGCTTGTTGCGGATCTCCCGGACCTCAGTGAGGACTTGCCCCCACGCGAGAGCCGCATCGCTGTCAGTTGGGCCGTTTGACACGGCACATCTCGCTGATCTGGTCTGAAATCAGAGCAACGATCACGATCTCAGTTTCCCAGCCCGACCCCATGTGCCTCAACCTAACGGTCTTCACCTGGTCGCTGATCGGCAGGCCCTTGGGGTGCGGCGAACGGGCCGATGCCCATATTCGACGGTATGTCTCTACGTCGGAGGTCTCCGATGGATGCCATTGCCGAAAACCCCGTCGACAACACGACCCGCTGGCGTTTTGTCGTCGCGGCGCTGTTCGTCATAGCTGGCGCGGCCGTAGCAGCGGTCTTGCTGGACAGCGAACCGGCTGCGGCGCACGATCCGACGTGCGGACTCTGGGGATGCCAACACACCGACCATCCCCCGCCACCGCCGCCACCGTCTTGTCAGCCATGGCCCAACTGCAACCAAAACCCCCCACCGCCACCACCACCACCGCCACCGCAATGCCCCGTCGGCACAACAGGCACCCCGCCGAACTGCGCACCTGTCGAAGACGACGATGAGGAATTCGACGAAGACTTGGAAGACGACGATGACCAGCCGACGTACAGCCCTGATGACACGGCGTCGGGCCGTTGCGGAGGCAGCGATGTCGAGGAGACCGGCTCGAACGGGAACACGGTCTGCCGCCCTTTGACCGATGAGGAACTCGAGGATGACGAAGGCAACACGCGGGTGCAGTGCATCCGCCGCGACGGCGAGCTGCACACGACGACGTTCTTGGCGCTTGACCCGCCGGGCTGTCCCTCCGGAAGTGTGGGTCCTGCCACGAGCGAAACCACCAGCGATGAGTTCTGGCAGGACGTGTGGGACGACAGGTGCGTCGCCGAGGGCGGCGGCGGTTGGGACGCGGCGCTGAATGGCGGCGCTGGCGGCTGCACCGGACTGGTCGACTCTGACGGCAACAACCAGCACCCATGCTTCGACGGCGAAGCATGGGTTCTGGTCGATGCCGACACAGAAGGCTGCGGCGTCAGCCAGTGCCCAGTGCCGGGTGATCTCGGCAACTTCATCGAGGGCACTAACGGCATGTGGGACGAGGAGACTCAGACCTGCGGTGGCGGTGGCGGTGGATCAACTACCCCGGGGAACAGCGACACTCCAGGAGGCACGGTCGACACAGAGTTGTGCCACGACAACGTTTACCGGCCTGCTGGCACCTGCCCGACGCCGCCACCGGGCTACACGCCGCCGCCGACTGAGCCGCGTCCGGGCAATCTGCTGGCCTGCCGCTCGAGTTCGACGGTGCGCCTTTCATGGTCAGCAGTGACGGTCTCGAACCCGCAGGTCGGCTATGCGCTTGACGGCTGGCAGGTCGAGTGGGGCGTGCAGGGTTCCGCATTGACTAGCACCGATGATCTCGTTGCGGCAGAGCGTGCCTACAGTCGCACGCTGTCGACGACGAGTGCGTGGACGCTCACGCTCACGCCGATGCTGGAGTCCGGCACAGCCGGGATGCACTCAAGTTCGATCAACATTCCGACGGGCAACCCGACCTCTGGTCAGTGCCCTGTGCTTCCGCTGCCGATTCCGACTGTCACTGCGTGCCGTTCCGCTGCGGGCATCGAAGTCGAATGGACCGTGCCATCAGGCACATGGGGTACTGGCACCGGCTGGATCATGGACGTGAACGTATGGCTCGGCGGGAACAACATCAGCACATATCTGTCCGCGTTCAGCGCCAACAACTACAACCCGATCCCGTGGGCTGACCGTTCGGCGACGCTGACGATCCCAGACGGAACGGGGATCATGATCACTCTGCTCGCGTTCGACGTTGGGCCTCCAGGCCAGTACGGCACACAGAGACAGACAACCGCAGAAGCGAATCCTGAACCGGGCTGCGGAGGTACGCCGACCCCAGCTGCACCGGGCATTGTCCCTGACCCGGGTCCGACTCTCGCATGCACCACCACGTCGCTCTCGGGCACGTTCACCGGATGGGATGACGCCGCTCCGACTGACTGGGAACGCGAAGCCGAATACGAGGTGCGGTACCGCCGCAACGGCACCACCGGCACATGGACCTATGCGACGGTGGGAACGAATCCGTCCGGCGACTTCACGATCAACGGCAACTCTGACCCGGGGTACGAACTCGAAGTTCAGACCCGCGGCCGCGGCCGCCACCGCCAGCAAGTGAGCGGCGTGTGGAGTTCGTGGTCCAACTGGGGTCCGTGGAGCAACTGGCACACCGACACGACCAGCACATGCCCTGTTCCGCCGCCGAGCGCACCAGCGGGGCTGCCGGACCCATCGCCGTCGCTGGTCTGCGGATCTGCACAGTTCACAGGCATGTTCACCGCATGGGCTGACAGCGCGCCGACGAACTGGGAGCGTGAGGACCGCTACGAAGTCGAGTATCTGAACACCTCGTCGGTATGGACAGCAGCAACCATGTCCCGTGTCGGCAACGCCGTGACCTTCACAGGGCCGTCCGATCCGAACAACGTCGTGCAGACCCGAGTACGAGGACAAGGCCGTCAGCGTCAGCAGATCAACGGCACATGGTCGCCGTGGTCATCGTGGGGAGCATGGGGTTCGCTGCACACCCACGACACCCCGACCTGCCCCGCTGCGCCGCCTCCGACGACACCGGCTCCGCCTGCCGCTTTGCCCGCTCCGACTGTGAGCCTGCCGTGCACAAGCGCGGGCTTCTCCGGCATGTTCACCGGGTGGGCAGCGGGAGCAGCAGCGAACTGGGAACGCGAGCACGAGTACGAGGTCGAGTACCGCCACTCGGGCAGCAACCCGCTCGCCCCATGGCAGACAGCGACTGTCACGTCACTGTCGGGTGATCGCGTGCAAGTCGACGGGCCGGTCGACCCAGGGCACACGATCGAGGTCCGAATCCGAGGCCGAGGCCAGCATCGCAACCAAGTCGGCGGCGTGTGGTCATCGTGGTCGGGCTGGGGCCCATGGAGCGGCTGGAACACCTACACGACCGGCACCTGCTCAGGCACGATCGGGACGACCCCGCCGGCACCGGCCATGCCGACGATCACGTGCCTCAGCGCGACAGCGACGAGCGCCAGGGTGTCGATGCCTGTCACCGGGTCCACCGGCCTGCGCGAAGTGCGCTACCTGGTGCGCTGGTACGAGGGTCACGCAGTCATCGCGACACAGGTTCAGCATGACTTGCTGATCGGCCCGTTCGCCAGCAGCGCACCTCAGACGTTGACGCTCACGGTCGGCACTGACATCGCTGCGCTGTTCGACGTCGTGAGCGTGCGGGTCTACGCGCAGCAGCGCACCAAGCCCAACGTTTGGGGCTTATATCGGGTGTTAGCCGTTCCACCGGGTGGGGGTGCTGTTTATGTTCGGGTGGTGTCGTATGTGACGGTGCGTGTGCCGGTGCGGTTGAGCGGTCGGAGGGATCGGCTGAGCATCTGGTTGTTGCTGGGTGAGCAGCGTCAGGCGTTCAATCGCGGTGTGGGTTTGTGTCTCGAAGCGGTCGAGTCAGGCAACCGGGTGCCGTCGAAGTTCGATCTTCACAAACTGTTGACAGCGGACCGTGCGAGCGGCCGTATGCCAGGCGAGGTGCCGGTTGCGTTGCAGCGTCCGGGGATCGAAGCGGGCCGCGACGCTGTCCTCAAATGGGACAAGGCCCGTGGCCGTCTGGAGCGCAGTGTGGTGTTCTGGGCAGTGCGGCTCGCGGCAGCAGAGCTCGACGCTGCAGGTGAGCACCGGTCAGCTTCGGCGGTGCGCGGGGCGGTGAACTCGAAAGGGAAGCTGCGCAAGACCGCAGCCGGCGAGGTCCGTTATTGCGAGACGAGGCTGGCCAAAGCCCGCCAGCGACAAGACCGGCACAACAAGCAGGGCACCGGTCGCCTGTTCCGGTCCCGCAAACGGTTCGAAAGCGAACCCGCGAACGCGGCTGCGTTGGTGTACCGCGGAGGAGTGATCCTCGGCGCAGACGGGTCGGTGCGGCTGCCGGGCGGCAAACGGCTGCGGCTCGCTGACCCCGGGTGGCGTCCGCCTGAGGGCCACGAATGGACCGGCGCGATACAGATCGTGGACACCACCCGCAAAGTCACTGTCCGCACCCGCCCGCAGCATCGCAAATATGTGATGCATGTGCAGCTGCGCCGCACCGATCCCGAACCGGTGCAAGCCCCCCAGTCACGTGATGAGGTGATCGGCGCTGATGCCGGGGTGGTGGAGCATATGGCGCTGTCGGACGGTCGGATGCTGAACATGGCCGACGAAACCGATCTCAACACACAGATCCGGGAACTGCAACAGCAACGCTCGCGTTGCGATCACGGGTCGCGTCGCTGGCGGACGCTGTCGCGGCAGCTGCGCGGCCTGCACGCCAAGCGCACGAACCGGCGCGACAACAGCGCCGGCCAGATCGCTGCTGAGATCGTGTCCACGCCGGGTGTGTCCGTGGTCGGGGTCGAGAGAACCAACACCGTCGGGATGCTCGCCTCAGCAGCAGGCACCAAAGAACACCCCGGCAAAGGAGTGGCCGCGAAACGCGGCCTGAACCGGGCACTGTCGGACGCCCGCTTCGGCGGGATCCGCACCACCCTCGAACGCGCCGGCGTCAAACGCGGAATCCTTGTGATACGCGTCCCTGCTGCGGGCACGTCGATGTTCTGCCACCGATGCGGTGCGCTAGTAGCCAGAGAAAGCCAATCCAGCTACTGGTGCAAAGACTGCGGGATCGTCGGCAACGCCGACACTCTCGCAGCCCGCAACGTGAAAGAACTCTCCTGGCAAGCCCTCACAGCCAACCAGGACACCAAACCGGCGGCGCGGGACTTCGCCGTCGAAAGAGGACCGGGCCGGAGGGAAACCAGCCCAACCGCACCAGCGGCTACCGAGATCCTCACAAACAAACGGCTAACACCCGATATAAGCCCCCAAATGAAGATCGCACTCGTATCGGCTTGGACAACGCCGTCGCTGCCACATTTGGTCTCACGTCAGATCGCGTTGCGCTGGCGAGATCCGAGCTGGCCAGCGAGCCCTCGGTGGGTGGAACGTCGTAGGTCCGTCCCGTATTCTCAGATCGGTGATGTTGAGCCGGTCCTATGCTGATGGTCACTGACGCCACTCGGTGCGTGTTGTCAGCCAAAGCACACAAATTCGTAACCTGATGACGTGATCCTGGGCCATTCGATGCCGCTGTCGGTGCTGGACTTGGCGACCGTTTCCGAAGGCGGCACGAGCGCGCAGGCGCTGGCGGAGACCACGGAATTGGCCCGCGCCGCCGACCGGCTCGGCTACGAGCGGTTCTGGGTGGCCGAGCATCACAACATCGACACCGTTGCGAGCACGTCGCCGGCCGTGCTCATTGCGCACCTGGCCGCACACACCGAGCGGATCAAGCTGGGCTCGGGCGGCGTGATGCTGCCCAACCACAGCCCCGCTGTGCTAGCCGAACAGTTCGCAATGCTCGAAGCGCTGCATCCGGGCCGCATCGACCTAGGTGTCGGGCGAGCACCCGGCAGCGATCGCATCACGGCTGCGGCGGTACGCGGACCCGACCCTGATGGCGCTGTGCCAGACCCGTGGCAGGTGGACGAGTTCCCCAGCCATCTCCTTGATCTGATGGCATACCTGGGCGACGTTCGAACCGCCGAAGGGCCGTGGGCCGATTTCCGAGCGACGCCGAGGGCTACCTCGGAACCGTCAGTGATGCTGCTGGGATCCAGCGGTTACTCGGCCCAGCTCTCGGGGTACCTGGGCCTGCCATTCGCATTCGCGCACCATTTCGACGGCGGAGGCGTGCTGGGCGCTCTCGACCTGTACCGGCAGCGCTTCCAGCCATCGCCCGTGCTCGACGAGCCCTATGTGATCGTCAGCGTGGGTCTGGTGGCCGCAGCCGATGCCGACACGGCTCGCTATCACGCCGCACCGTCGCTGCTGCGGCGGTTGGGCATCCGCACTGGCAGGTTCTGGCCGTTGCTGTGTCCTGACGAGGCGATGTCGCATCCGGAATGGCAGCGCGCCGCGACGATGCCGACGAATGCCATCGTCGGCGATCCCGACACGGCCGTGGCTGGATTGGTCGAATTGGCTTCGGCTACCGGGGCAGACGAGTTGATGATCCACACGTCAACATTTGGGCTGCCGGAGCGAATCACCAGCCTCGAACTGCTGGCCGAGGCGTGGGAACAGCGGGTGAACGAACCCAGCGATGCGACATCGAAGCGCGGCGGCGCCGTTGCCATGCCGGCACATGGGCCTGGGAGTGCTGGAACGGCGGCATCGTGAGCGACGGTACGGCGCCAATCCCCGGCGTCAGGACCACGGCGATGGGAACGCACTTCGGGTCGTTCTTGGTGGACTCACGAGACGGCGAGGTGCTGGCGGTGCGCGGCCATCCGACCGATCCCGAGCCGTCGCACTTGGGCGAGTCGCTGCGGCACTTCGGCGAGAATCGTGTGATGCGTCCTGCTGTTCGGCAGTCGTGGCTGCGCGACGGACCTGGGACGGCCACTCATCTGCGAGGCAGCGAGCCGTTCGTCGAAGTGGACTGGGACACGGCGCTGGAACTGGTGGCGGCGGAGCTGACCCGCGTTCGTGACGACCACGGCCATTCTTCGGTCTTCGGCGGGTCCTACGGGTGGGGATCGGCGGGCCGCTTCGGGCTGGCGTCGAGCCAACAGCACCGCTTTATGCGCTTCTTCGGCGGCTGCACCGACCAGAAGGGCACTTATTCGTCTGCGGCAGCCGAGGCGATCTTTCCCTACATGCTGGGGATGGGCTACCACGCCGGGATTGCGCGTCAAACCTCGTGGTCGGTCGTCTGCAAGCACACCGAATTGTTCGTGTGCTTCGGCGGCATGCGCGCCTCCAACAACCACGTCACCTACGGCGGTCAGGGCCCGCACCATCACAACGACTGGGTGGCCCGAGCGACCAAAGCGGACGTGGAGTTCGTGAACGTCGGACCGCTGCGTGACGACTTCGACAAGGAGGCGGATGCTCGTTGGCTCCCGATACGACCTGGCACCGATGTGGCGCTCATGGCGGGGATCATTCACACCCTGGTTACCGACGGGCTCGCCGATGAGGAGTTCCTGACGACGTACTGCTCGGGGTGGGATCGGCTGCGGGCACATGTGTTCGGCGAAGGCCTGGCAGCAGCCTGCGGCGACTGGCGCGGCCCTACGCCATGGGCTGATGCGGTCGACTACGACACGCCCAAGACGGCGCAGTGGGCGGCGGAGGTGACGGGCGTCGACGCTGGTGACATCGTCGAACTGGCGCACGAGATGGCCCGCAAGCGGACCCTCGTCAACCTGAGCCTGTCCACGCAACGGGCTCACCATGGCGAGCAGCCGTACTGGATGGCGCTCGCACTGGCGTGCGCCCTCGGCCAGGTCGGCCTGCCCGGCGGAGGATACGTCTTCAGCTTCGGCACCCAGGGCAACACCGGCGCGGGGCAGACACGCGCTCGCATCCCGGGGCTTCCGGTGCCCATGCGCCAGCCCGGACCCCCGACGATTGCGGTGTCACGCATCACCGAGATGTTGGAAGGGCCGCGGGAGCCGTTCGACTTCGACGGGCGCAAGGGACGCTTTCCCGATGTGCGGCTCGTGTACTGGTCGGGCGGCAACCCGTTCCATCACCACCAGGATCTGAACCGCCTGATGCGGGCGTGGCAGCGACCCGAGACGATCATCGTCCAGGAACCGTTCTGGTCGCCTATCGCACGCCGTGCCGACATCGTGCTGCCAGCGACGACGCCGCTCGAACGCAACGACATCGGCGGCGCCGAGACGATGTTGATCGCCATGGCAGCAGTGGCCGAGCCGGTGGGGGAGGCGCGGGACGACTACTGGATCTTCGCCCGTCTTGCTGAACGGTTGGGCTTTGGCGAACAGTTCACCGAGGGCCGCACGACGGACGAGTGGGTGGAGGTCATCTACGAGATTCACCGCGCAGCGGATCCCCAGGCGCCGTCGTACGAAGAGTTCCGGCGTGAGGGCTACGTGATGGTGCCCGGAATGGCGTTGATGGGTGACCCGGAGCAGATCTTTTTGGAAGCGTTCCGTGCAGATCCCGTCGGCAAGCCGCTGCGTACTCCGAGCGGTCGAATCCAGCTTTGGAACGACACGATCGCCGAGTACGGCTACGACGACTGTCCACCGCATCCGGCGTGGATGGAGCCGTTCGAACGGTTGGGCGGAACCCGCAGCGATCGCTGGCCGCTGCACGTGGTGTCGAATCAGCCCCGAGCGCGCTTGCACAGCCAGTTCGACCATGCAGCGCCCAGTCAGGCAACGAAGGTGGCAGGTCGCGAACCAGTGCGGATGCATCCCGATACCGCAGCCGTGCGCGGCATTGGTGACGGCGACGTGGTCCGTCTGTTCAACGACCGCGGGGCAACGCTGGCCGGAGCAGTGCTCGACGACGCGGTGATGCTGGCGGTGGTGCAGCTGTCGACCGGGGCTTGGTACGACCCTGCACCCGATGGCACTTGCCGTGCAGGCAATCCCAACACGCTTACCGCCGACGTCGGCACCAGCCGCTTGGGCCAAGGTCCGTCGGCGCACACCTGTCTCGTCGACGTCGAACGCTTCGAAGGCCCGCCGCCGCCTGTCGAGTCCTACACACCGCCACAGATCGTGACGCTCGACGATCGCTGAGCACACACGAGCCCGAAATGCCCATCGTTGCGAGCTGGCGTCAACGGCAGCTCTAGAAGTCGAGCCCGACGGCGCCACACAGGAACGTCATGAGCGGGCGAGTCTCGCGGCACCAGTCGGCGATCTGAGACGGGAACGCCGGATCGAATGCTTTGCTGTGATCGAAGTCGCGTACTGCGATGAAGCTCTTGCGCTTGAGGTCCTCGATCATCGGGTGATCGATGGACCAGTCCCGTGGCGCACGCTTGAGCCGGTCACCTTCCATCCGCCAACCATCGGTTTGACACCTGTCCCGAGCGAGGGTCCACACGTCAGGGTGATCGTCGATTGCCGCCCGATACCCAGCCAGTGCCTCTCGATCCGGCATCCAGCTGCCGGCGCCGAAGAAACACGAGTCCACCGCAAGATGGACGTAGTAGCCCGGTGCGTGGACGTCGTTGGCCCGAACGTGGCGGAACTGGATGCCTACGTTGGTCTTGTACGGGGTCTTGTCCGCAGAGAAGCGGGTGTCTCGGAACACGCGCATCAGGGATCCGCCGACTTTGCGGTCTCGTGCCGTCATGTGCAGCGAGATCTCCTCCAGCATGGGCCGCACAGCCCGCACGAGGTCGAACGCGGGCTCTCGAACATCTTCCTCGTAGCGTTCTCGGTTGACGTCGAACCACTCCCGGGTGTTGTTGGCTTCAAGTTCTTCCAAGAACTCGTACAGCTCGGGTCCGAAGATGCCCTCGTCGTTGCTCATAGCGGTCCCCTGTGGTGTGCGCAATCTGGTCGCTCGCACCGTATCGATCCGATTCGCCGACTGGCCGGCGTTCTTGGGAACGTCTTGACCCGTCATACGTACGCTGGGGTCATGAGTGACGAGACGGGTTCGCAACCGCCGGACACGACGGCGCAGCAGTGGCTGGCGGGCTTTGCAGATGTGATCGGTGCGCCCGCGCCGGGCGAGGATGTCATAGAGGCACTCTTGGACCTCGCGGGCGTCGCGGCACACGACTCCGAACGGATCGCTGCGCCGATTGCCTGTTGGATGGCGGGTATCGCCAGTGTCGAACCAGCCGAGGCGCTCGAACGTGCCCGGCAGTACGCCGCTGGCCGGCCTCGCTGAGCCGAGCCGCGGAACGGGCGAACTCACTGGGCCAAGAGCCCGTCGTAGGCTGGAACCGATGACCGATCACCAGTTCGGGTTTCGAACCCGAGCACTGCACGCCGGGGGCCGGCCCGATCCGGCAACGGGCGCACGAGCGGTGCCCGTGTACCAGTCCACGAGCTTTGTGTTCGAGGACACAGCGGACGCCGCCGACCTGTTTGCACTCCAGAAGTACGGGACCATCTACACCCGTATCTCGAACCCCACGGTCAACGCGTTCGAAGAGCGCGTGGCCAGTCTCGAGGGTGGCATCGGTGCGGTAGCCGCAGCGTCCGGCATGGCGGCCGAATTCCTCACCGCGGCGGCACTGTGCGAGGCGGGCGACAACCTCGTCACCTCGTCGGCGCTCTATGGCGGTACGCACACGATGTTCGACGTGACGCTCGGGCGCTTCGGCATCGACGCCCGATTCATCGACGGCGATGACATTGACGCCTACGCGTCGGCCATCGATGACCGCACGAAGTTCTGTTACACCGAGATTGTCGGCAACCCGTCGGGCTCGATCCCGGACCTGACGGCAATCGCCGAGGTGGCGCATGCGCATGGTCTGCCGCTAGTCGTCGACTCGACGTTCGCCACGCCATACCTGTGCCGACCGATGGAGCATGGCGCGGACATCGTGCTGCACTCAGCCACCAAGTTCATCGGCGGGCACGGCAACTCCATCGGCGGCGTCGTCAGCGAATCGGGACGCTTCGACTGGGGCAGCGGGCGGTTCCCGAACATGACCGAACCCGTGCCCAGCTACAACAACATGAAGTTCTGGGAGAACTTCGGCGAGTTCGCGTTCTGCACCAAGCTCCGGGTCGAACAGCTCCGAGACATCGGTGCCTCGATGTCTCCGTTGAATGCCTTCCTGCTGCTCCAAGGGCTTGAGACCCTTCCGCAGCGCATGGACTGCCACGTCGCCAACGCACAAGCGGTCGCCGAGCACCTCGAGGCGCATCCAGCGGTGACGTGGGTCCGCTACTCGGGGCTCGACAGCTCGCCGTACCGAGAGCTCGCCCGCCGGTACATGCCACAGGGGCCGGGAGCGATCTTCACTTTCGGGGTCAAGGGCGGTCGCGAAGCCGGCGCCGACTTCATCGAGGCGCTGCAGATGATCAGCCATCTGGCCAACGTTGGTGACGCCCGCACGCTGGTGATCCACCCGGCGTCCACAACCCACCAGCAGCTCTCCGACGAGGCGCTGGCCGCGGGTGGCGTCGGCGCTGACATGATCCGGCTGTCGGTGGGGCTCGAAGATCTCGACGACATTCTCTGGGACCTCGATCAGGCCCTGGCAAAGGCGGTGCCCGCATGACGATCCTCCACGAGCCTGTCGAAGGCTGGACCGAACCGGGGGCCGCCGATCGTCTCGCGCTGATGGAGCACACCGAAACGGTCGCGATGGTGGGAGTGTCGGCCAACCCGGCCCGACCGTCCAACTTCGTTGCGACCTACTTGCTCAGCTCCAGCACTGACTTCGACGTGTATTTCGTGAATCCGGTGGCTGACGAGATTCTGGGCCAGCCGTGCTACCCGAGCCTCGCGGACCTGCCGCTTGTGCCCGATCTCGTGGACGTGTTCCGCCGACCAGCGGACCTGCCCGGTGTTGCTTCCGAAGCCATCGACATCGGTGCCAAGGCGTTCTGGGTGCAACTCGGGCTGTGGAGCCCCGAAGCCGCACACCTTGCGAACGAGGCCGGCCTTGACGTCGTCATGGATCACTGTCTCAAGATCGAGCACGCCCGCTTCCACGGCGGGCTGCACCTGTCGGGATTCGACACCGGCGTCGTCGACTCCCGCCGCTCCCGGCGCAGGCACTGAGCTCGATGCGGCGATCTGGGCCGCTCGCAGGCTGTGCGGTACTGGCGGCTGCTGCGTTGTTGGCTGTGTCGTGTACCGCTCAGTCCGCCGACGACGCAGATCCCGTTGCCAGCGATTCCACTGCAGCCCGCACCGACACCGGAGCCGGTGAGCCAGCGACAGACTCTGGGGGCGACGCCACACCCGACGACTCGTCGGTTGCGCCTACGCCGGTCTCATTGACGTTTGAAGGCACCGCCGCGGCGCCCGAGTTCCCCGCCGGCTACGACTGGTTCAACGTCAGCAGGCCGCTGTCGATGGCAGGCGACTTGCGCGGCAAGATTGTGCTGCTCGACTTCTGGACGCAGGGCTGCATCAACTGCATCCACATCATCCCCGACCTCCACCGGCTCGAGCAGGAGTACCCCGAAGAGTTGGTGGTGGTCGCGGTTCACTGGGCCAAGTTCGACAGCGAGCGCACCTCAGAAGCCGTCGAGGAGTCGGTGCGGCGCTACGGGCGGCTGCACCCCGTCGTGAACGACGAACAGGAGATTCTCCGGTCGGCGTACGGGGTGCGTGCTTGGCCCACGGTCGTCGTCATCGACCCCAACGGCAATGTCGTCGGGCCGTACGCCGGGGAGGGGGTATACGCCGTGTTGGAGCCGGCGATTGCCGTCATGGCGGAGGAATTCGGGCTCAACGGGCTCATTGACCCGACTCCGCTCGGCGATCTGCTGGCTGTCGCTCCCGCATTGCCGACGGTGCTCAGCTTCCCCGGCAAGGTGCTGGCCGACGAACCCGGAAATCGATTGTTCATCTCGGACACCGGTCGCCATCGCATCCTGGTGGCGACCCTCGACGGCGAACTCATTGACGTGATCGGCACGGGAGCTGAGGGCGTCCGCGACGGGGCATTCGACGAGGCAGAGTTCCGAAGACCGCAAGGGATGGCGCTGTCCGCCGACGGAAACACGCTCTACGTCGCCGACCGCGAGAATCACCTCATCCGGGCAGTCAATGTGGACGCGGGCGAGGTCAGCACGATCGCAGGAACAGGTGAGCCGGTCACCCAATTCCGGCCTGGTCCAGCCGCTGACGTCGCGATCGCGTCGCCCTGGGACCTGAACATCGACGGCGATCTGCTGTTCATCGCCGGCGCTGGACGCCACCAGCTGTGGGTGCTGAACCTGTCGAGCGGGAACATTGAGGTGTTCGCCGGAACGGGAGCTGAAGGGCTCGACGACGGTCATCGTTTGGCGACGACACTGTCGCAGCCGTCCGGGCTGGCCAGCGACGGCTCGCTGTTGTACTTCACCGACCCCGAAGCGAGTGCGGTGCGGCAGGTCTCGCTCGGGCTCGATGGCCAGCTCACGACCTTGGTCGGCAAGCACCTGTTTGTCTGGGGTGACACGACCGGGACGTTCTCCGACACCCTGCTGCAGCACGCCATCGGAATCGAATACGTCCCGAGTGGGAACCCAGATGGCGCTGCCGGCTCGGGGCGCCTGTTCATCGCTGATACGTACAACCATCGGATCAAGGCGCTCGACTTGGACACGATGATCTCTGCCGTCGTGGCAGGTGACGGGATTGCCGGGTTGCAAGACGGGCTCGGCGAAGCGGCACGGCTGGCCGAGCCCAGCGGACTCAGCGCCACATCGACGACGCTGTACGTGGCCGACACGAACAATCACCGCATCCGGATACTGGATCTCTCAACAGGCGAGCTCGGCACGCTGGCGCTCTCGAATCTGGAGATCGCGGCGGTGCGGGCCACTGGGATTATCGACGACGAGGTGGTGCTGCTGCCGCAGCGTGTCGCGCCGGGCCCCATTGAGATCGTGCTCGACCTCGAGCTTCCTGACGATTACAAGTTCAATGCCGAGGGCCAATTCACGTTCGACTGGTCAGCCGGCGATGCGGTGATTACCGCAGTCGATTCGGCCCACTACGAGGCCCGCGGACCTCAGATGCCGGTGCGACTTGGCGCGCAAGCCCACGCGGGAACAAGCTCGGGCGTGCTCACCGCGACTGCGACGGTGTTCTATTGCCCCGCGGTCGACGAGGTGTTCTGTCTGGTCCGAGACGTGAACTTCACCGCACCCTTTGAAATCGATCCAGCAGGCGCCAACCACATCGAGCTGCCGCACCGGTTGCTGTCTGCGGAGGAGTTGGACGAACGTCTGGCCTCGTGATGACGTCGCCGCGCCACAGCGGTGTCCCAGCGCCGCCCGGGCGCCCACGGTCGCGGCACCGCCGACGTGCATCACTGGGAGTCGCCGCACTGGCGGCGTGTGTGAGCTGGCTGCTGCCGATTGCCGGCGCCGCGGCGCAGAGCGCGGACGACGAAGCGCCCGAGGGCAACGGCGGACTCACGCTGGTGACCGTTGTGCCACAGCTCGAAGACGACGACGTGGTCGCAGTTCTGCGTGGTCCTGGTGGCGTTGGCTACTGGGTGATCAGCGCCGACGGCACTATCGATCCCGTCGGGACAACGATCCTGCCGATTCAAGGGGATCCGCCTGAGATAGCCGGGCCCGTGGTGGGTGCCCGATTGGGCGCTCCGGGCGCTTTGGGCGTGTGGCTGCGTCTCGCCGACAACAGCGAGGTGGCAATCGGCGATCCCGGCCCCACCGTGCTCACTGGGGAAGAACGACCGCTGGGCTGGCTGTCTGGGGTTGGCGTCCGACAGCTGCTGTCGGGTGCGTGGTGGACTGACGTCGACCGCGGATGCACCGCAGAACTGTCGCTTCCCGTGCGCATTGGTCAGACGATCATGACTGCGCTCGGCGAGCGGTCGCTCGGGTTCGCTGTGGAGGAGGCCCGGGATCGCCGCATCGGCGGCATCCTGCTGCAGGGGCCTGTCACCGAGCACGTCTGGCGCCGTATCGACGAACTGCAGGACTTCGCGGGGCGGATCCCGCTGATCTTCGCCGTGGACGAGGAAGGTGGCCGGGTCCAGCGGCTTGCCGCGGTGATCGGCCGGCTGCCTTCGGCTGAGGCCCAAGCGGCGCGCCCACCAGGCGACGTGGCCGAGCAGGCCGAACGTCACGGCCGTGCAATGGCCGAACTGGGCTTCACCATGAACTTCGCCCCGGTGGTGGACGTCGGCGCAGGCGAAGGCATCGGGGACCGTTCGTTCAGCAACGATCCCGCCACCGTCACGGCATACGGGATGGCGACGGTGTCGGGCTTGAGTGCCGGGGGAGTGGTCCCGGTGGTGAAGCACTTCCCGGGCCACGGCGGTGCAACCGCCGACACGCATGAGGGGATGGCCACAACGGCACCGCTCGCTGCTTTGCGCGAGCGTGATCTGATTCCATTCGCCGCGGTTGTCGGGTCCAGCGATGCCGCCGTGATGGTCGGACATCTGAACGTCCCGGGGCTCACGGGAGGTCTGCCGGCTTCACTCTCATCTGAAGCGATCGACGGTCTGCTGCGTGACGAGTTGGGCCACAGCGGTCTCGTCGTCACTGACTCGCTGATCATGGGAGCCATACGTGAGAGGTGGTCAGTGAGCGAAGCAGCGTTGCTGGCCGTCACCGCAGGTGCGGATCTCGCACTTGTCGGCGGTCTCGAGGACGCTGCAGCCGCGTTCAGCGAGATCGAGTTCGCAGTGGCAGAGGGACGGCTGGGCCTGGGCCGCCTGGACGACGCCGCAACCAATGTTCTGCGAGCCAAGGGTGTGTTCGCATGCTCCTTGGTGGGCCGCGACGGCCTCGGGCGAGAAGCTCTCTACGACCCCACGCTGGTCGGGCGCTAAGAGCGTTAGCGGATTGGGCGGTTGTGGGGTTGCCAGCGGTTGCGGTGGTCGATGAGTTTGATGGTGATGATCAAGGCGACGGCGAGGGCGAGTTGGGCGAGGCGGTGCTCGGGTTTGCGGTCGGTGTTTCGTCGCAGCTGGCCGTAGTTGGACAGCCATGAGTTGGTTCGCTCGACGCGCCAGCGCAGCCCCAGCGGCGCTGTGACCGGTTCGGCGGGGCCGTCGTTGCCGGGTCTGCGTTTGGGGGGCCGCACCAGATCGCAGATGCCCGCCGCGGCGGCTGACCGGTCGACGCGGGCGCCCCAGTAGCCGCGGTCGAGGTGCAAGGTCTCGGTGTCGTGATGGAGCCCCCGCCGTTCGATCTCGGCCACGGTCGGGTCGAACAGCATGATGTCGTTGCGGTTCGCGCCCGCGGCGGCCCACCCGACCGGGATCCCCGCCCCGTCGATCGCGATCGACCACTTCCAGCCGAGTTTTCGCCTGTCCACGGGGCTTTTGCCGGTCCCTTCCCCACCGCAGGGAGCTTTGTGGGTGGACCCGTCGATGCACACGTCATCGAGGTCGAGACCCACGATCCGGTCATAGGCGGCGATCGCTTCGGCCGCGATCCGCTCGAACACGCCCGCAGCGACCCACTCGTCGCGGCGCGACCGCAGCGTCGTGTCCGACACCTGCCATCCCAGCAGCGCCTCCGCGCACTGCCACGAGCAGCCCGTGGCCAGCCGCACCAGGATCCCCCAAAAGCACAGCCGGTCCGATATCCGGGGCCGATGCCCCCTGCCAAGGTCACGAACCGGCCGCACCGGCAGCATCGGCTCCACCGCCGCCCAGATCACATCCACCACCTCAGGCTCCAAAGCGCGCATGATGAAACCGGCCTCCACGGGTTGTCTTGTTCGGACAACCCGACCAATACACCGGGGAACCAGCCAACCCGTGGATGGCCAATCCGCGCGGCCTCTAAGGCACCGAACTGGCCGCAGCCAGCAGTCAGCTCGACGGCAGCGTCACGGTGACCTCTGGTTCAGGCGGCGGCGGGCCGGTCGCGAAGTTGCGCACGACTTGGCTCCAGGTCAGCTGCCATTGCTTCCAGTTGGCGCCGACGTAGGCCGGATCCGGCCGGTATGGCACGACATCGGCCCCGAAGGAATTCCATTCGGGGCTGGCGACGATGTCGTTGCGCGCCGGTCGCGAACCGAAGCGGTCAGCGATGCCGAATTGGAACAGCGGCTGGCCGACAGCGTCGATGAAGCGGCCTCCGAGCGACTGGTTCTGTGCACCGGCCACGACGCCGGCGTAGAAGGCAATGCGAACGCAGTCATTTGGCGCGACGCCGACGTCGAGCGATTCGGGCAAGCCTGGTTGGTATTGGGCGTACACCGACGGCATGCCCGCAGTGCCCCAGGTCATCGGCATGCGGCCCGCCAGCGATTCGAGCGTCACCGGATCGGGATCGCCCTCGCTGATCGGCCGCTGCGGAGGGGGTCCTCCGCCGGCAAACCGCTCGAACACCGCGTGTTCCCAGGTCGGCGCAAGCTCAACGCCCCATCGAAGCATCTCATCGAGCACCTGCGGCCAGGGTGTGCCCTCGGCAATCCGGGAAGGGTGGAGCCGCTCAAGGGTCACGAGGAAATACATGCCCATCCGGCTCGACGCAGGGTCCGCGACGACCACGGTTCCTGAATGGGCCGGATCTACCAAATCATCGATGCCTTGCGGCAATGGCGGAGGCATGGTCGCGGCTTCGGGAAGCTCATCGATGCGTCGTTGTGGAACCACGTAGAACGATGGCAGATAGATGAGGCACGCATCGATGTAACTGACGGGCGTCATTGAGTGATCGTCCGTGGCCAGACCTTCGACGAGCGGCCCAGGCGCGAGCGGGACGTACGGTTCGACCAGCCCACTGTCGATGACGTGCTGCAGATCGAGCGTGTCGACACCGATGACCACATCGGCGACGGGATGAGCCCGGCTGCGCTCCATTAAGTCGATCACGTCGCCGGGTGTGTCCTCGCGGAACACCACAACTTCGATGCCGGTGCTCTCGGTGAAGGCTTCCATCGCGACGGCGGGCAGGTGGAAGTCGCGATGAGTCAGGATCCGTACGGCTGCGGTGCCACGGTCCGCAGTACCGCAGGCTGCCAGCACGACGGCGCCGACCGCAGCGATGCCCGCAGCAATGACTGCCAGCCGCGCTGCTGGCTTGGAACGCCGAACAACACCGTCGCCGCCCCGAGCGGCAGACTCAGCCAAGCGAGTCGCCATGAGTCTGAATGGCCAGGATGCTGCCCGCACAGATCACGAGACCCGCCGTTGGGCCAGTGAGCTCGTTGCTGAGCCCGAGCGTCGCGGCGCTCCGAAGCGAAACCGTCGGCGTCAAGTTCCAGCGGAGCCCGGTCGTCAGCAACCTCGCGCTCCCCCCAATCGCCAGCAGGGTCAACAGGTTGCCGTCGGTCACGTCGAGCGGCAATTCCATCCCCACGGTCGCTGTGCGCACGACGCTGTCGCCGACGTAGGCGGTGATCGGCAGGGCGGCATAGCGCGGGCGACCCAGCATCGAGATCCCACTCAAGAGATGGTCGAGACGCCCTCCGCCTCCGCTGACGATCGCTATCGACATCGGGTCGAGCCCCCACGCAAAGCTCAGCGCCAGATCGAGGTCGCTCTGGGCTTTGTCGGCGGGATGCCGGCGGATGATGACATCGGGCCACTGCCGGCGACAACGTGCGAGCACAACCGAGCTCACAGAGTCGAAGTCGCCTACTGCGGCATGAGGACGCAAGCCGAGCCGAAGCGCGTGCACCAAGCCTCGATCAACCGCTATCACGCACGTCGGCTCATCTGGCGGAATCCGGCGTGGGGCGTGCGGCGCGCCGTCCACGATCCACACGCGCGTCGCGTCGAGCGTCGCTTCTTCATTGGTTCGGCTGCCCGCACCTCGGTGGGTCATGGCACCAGTGTGATGGCCCGAGGCCAGCAGGCGTCGCGCAAGCAGCCCCCGAGCGGACCGGTACCTTGCAGTTTATCTGTGGATTTCGCCCGCCGAATCGCCCGACTGCCTCTGCTCGTGTTGATGATCGGCGTCTGTGCAGCGCTGGTAACGGTCGCCGCTCATGCGTCGGCTCCGCACGTTGCCGGCACGCTTGAGGCCGTCGAACGCGATCGGGACCACATCCTCATCGACCTGCGCCCCGGGGCGCAGCGCACTCAGGTATTCGACTCGGCGGGCAATCCCATCGGGATCCTGGTGAACGAGGTCGACCGCGAGATCATCACGATCGACGAGGTCCCTGACGATGTCCTTGAGACAATCATCGCAGTCGAGGACAGCAAGTTCTGGCTGCACAACGGTGTGGACTTTCGTGCCACCGCGCGGGCGCTGGTCTCGAACGTCTCTGTCGGCGGGATCGCGTCGGGAGGCTCCACGATCACGCAACAGATCGTCAAACTGCGCGTGGTCGGCAGCGAGCGGAGCTTTAATCGAAAGATTCGTGAAGCGGTCATCGCTGCCCGTTTAGAGGAAGATTTCACGAAGGAGGAAATCCTCGAGTTCTATGTGAACGAGGTGTATCTGGGGAACGGTGCCTACGGTCTGCAGGCCGCTGCGGAGACGTATTTCGGCAAGGACGTGGGTGCCCTCGACGTCGGTGATACCGCCTTCCTTGCGAGCCTCATTCGCAGTCCGGGCTTGTTTGACGGCTTCGATCAGAACATCGAGACCATGAACCGGCGACGCAGCCAGTCGTTACAGCAGGCTGTCGACGCAGGGATCATCACCGAGGCTCAGCAGTCTGCGTTTGAACAACGTCCGTTGCCGAGCCGGAATCTCTCGCCGCGTCGTACCGATCTCGCGCTTCGCCGTGACTACTTCTTGGTCGAAGTCCGGCGGGCGCTGTTGGCAAACCCGGCACTCGGTGACACGTATCAGGCTCGTTTCAGTCAGGTCTTCGGCGGCGGCCTGCGTGTCTGGACGACGTTGCGCCCCGATCTGCAGTCGTCCATGAGAGCCGCTGTCGACGAGGTGCTGCCCGAGGGCACCGGCGAATTCGAAGTGTCGATCGTCAGCGTCGATCCCACCACGGGGGCAGTGCTGTCGTTCATCGGCGGACCGGCATTCAGCGACTCCGAGTTCAATCTCGCGACGCAGGGTCGCCGCCAGCCGGGTTCGTCGTTCAAGACGTACGTTCTCGCAACGGCCATCGAGCGGGCGTCGTTCTTCCCGTTCGACACTCTCAGCGGGCAGGGGCCGTGCACCTTCCCGAACCCCCCGCTTCCCGACTACAAGGTCGCCAACTTCGCCAACAGTGCTGGCCGAGTCGCCACAATCGAAGATCAGACGCTGGCGAGCTCCAACTGTGCATTCGTGCGGCTCGGCCTGATCACCGGCCTTGACGAGGTCGTCGGGATGACAGATCGATTGATCGGTCGCACCGATCAAGACGGATTCAAACCGTTTCCGTCCATATCACTGGGAGCCCAAGAGGTCACGCCGCTCGAGCATGCCGTTGGCTACGGCACTTTCGCCAATCGTGGTGTGCGCATGGAGCCGTACTACGTCACTCGGATCGAGAACAACTTCGGCGAGGTGCTCTACGAACACGTCCCGCACGGGCGCCGCGTGGTATCGCCGCAGACCGCGGACTGGGTGACGTCGGTGCTCCAAGCGAACGTGGAGTCAGGCACGGGAACCCGGGCTCAACTGGCCGGCGGGCAGGTTGCAGCCGGCAAGACCGGCACGACGCAATCGTTTCACGACGCATGGTTCGTGGGCTTCACACCGCACATGGCAACCGCTGTGTGGATGGGGCATCCCGATGAGCAGGTGCCGATGACTGACATCCAGGGACGGAGCGGCACCGGCGGCTGGGTGCCCGCCCGCATCTGGTCAGCGTTCATGCACCGTGCGCTCCGAGGCGCCGAACTGCGCGACTTCCCCTCTCAGCCACCCCCACCGCGTGCACCGCAGTACCTGTTCTTGTCGGGGGACACCTGCTCGATCGGGGTCGCCGTGTCGCCGAACGAGCCGCCGCTGGAATTTGACCTGCCGTGCAGCATGGTGCGACCGACCGCCGACAACGAATTCGAACCGCTGCCGGATGCACTGTGCAAAGTTGCGATATCGGCAGTCAGCGGGGAGTCCCGCTTCGAGTGGATCCGTTGCACCGAGGTCCGCGCCGAGCTTGAGGCGCGCGCGCCTGAACCCGTGGGGGATACTTCGGGACAAGCTGACTCCGATCCGGACGAGGCCTTATCCGAAGAGGACGACGCCTGATGGCACCCGACGCTTTCTCGTCCCCCGCACGACGATGACGCCAGAACTTCATGAGCCGGTGACCGATGCAACAACGCCGCTGGGCGCCTCAGCCAGCCGGCTCGAGGTCCTCGCCTCGATCCAGGACCTCGACATACGTCTCAGCCAGATTGTGCACCGCATCGAGCACCTGCCGGAACGCCAGATACTCGATGATGTCGTGCGGGAGATGGCTGCGGTGGTCCGCAGAGGGCGCGAGCTCGATGCCGAGATAACCGCCTTGGAGCGCAAGCAGCGTGCACACGAAGACGAAGTTGCGCTCGTCGAAGCCCGACGCTCCCACAATTCACAACGCCTGTATGACAGCCATCTGACGTCACCGAAGGAAGCGGAAGCCCTCACGGCAGAGGCAGCGGCGCTCGAACGCCGGCAGATCCAGATCGAGGACGTGATCCTGGAGCTGATGGAACAGATCGAGCCGCTCTCGGAATCCCGCACAGAGCTCGCCGAGCGCGCCGAGGATGCAGCCCGTCGGCACGACGACACCGAGACCCGCATCGCGCAGGCCATATCGCACGCCGCCGAAGAACGCGACGAAGTGCTGGGCGCGCGAGCTGAGCTGGTCGCTTCGGTCCCCGCAGAACTGATCGCGCTGTACGACGAGCGCCGCATCGCAGCCCGGGGAGAGCTGGCGGTCGGTCGGCTGGTCGGGCTGACCTGCAGCGCATGCCATCTGGAGATCCCGGCCGTGGACCGCGACCGTATCTCCCGTCTCGACAGAGACGAAGTTGTCGACTGCCCGCAGTGCGGTGCCCTGCTCGTTCGCTGACGCGATGTTTCTGCGAGCAATCTGATGGTGCTGTGGTTTGTCGGAACATCGCTGCTTGCGATGCGCTGGTTTTTCGGTGACTCTGCAATCGATCATCGGCTGGTTGTTGCAGGCGCACTCGCGCCGGACGTGGTCTATCTCCTCAGCGGGGGCGCACCCGTGGTGCATTCGCTGTTGGGGCCTGTGTGCATCCTCATCGCCGTGATGGCGATCACGATCGGTCGGCGACATGCGCGGCGCCGATGGCTGGCAGTGCCGATCGGGGTGTTCTGGCATCAAGTATTCGATGGTGCCTGGACACAACCGGCACTGTTGTGGTGGCCCTTCGCCGGCAGCGCGTCCGATACGGGGCTGCCGCTGTTGGTACGACCGCTGTGGGCAATTGCGGTGCTCGAGCTCGTGGGACTTGCTGGCTGCTGGTGGATATGGCGAACGTCCGGCCTCGCGCGCGATGCTGCGGCACGAGCCGAGTTCTGGCGAACGGGAAGGATCGACCGGGTCGTCAATCGCGGTCCGCGTCGTGCAGATCCGGGGAATTCGAGATGCTGATACTGGCTCGGCACGGCCGCACGCAGGCCAACGCGTCGCATCTGTTGCAGGGACGCAGTGACAACCGGCTCGACGAGGTCGGGGAGCGGCAGGCAGCGGACATCGCCGCAGCACTTGCGCAGTTGGACGGCGGCCTCGACCGCATCATCTCCTCGCCGCTGCCGCGCGCGATGCAAACGGCCGCCGCGTCAGCCGAGCTTGTGGGTATCGAGGTGATGATCGACGAGCGATGGTCAGAGCTCGACTACGGCGAGTGGGAGGCGAGGCCGATCTCGGAGGTCGGCGCCGAGGCGTGGCGTCATTGGCGAAGTGATGCAAGCTTCGCGCCGCCGGGCGGAGAGTCGTTGGCCGAGCTGAACATCCGGGTCGCGCAGGCCTGTGAAGCGGCCGCAGCCGAGGCTTCGGAGATGAACATCGCCGTGTTCACGCATGTGTCGCCCATCAAGGCTGCGGTGCGATGGGTGCTCGATGTCGACGATGAGATCTCCTGGCACCTGCACGTCGCCCAGGCTCAGATCACCAAGATCGAGGTCCGAGGCGAGCGAGTGATGTTGAGCGCGTTCAACGATGTCTCGCATCTCGGCAGCGTTTGACATAGGTGCCTGAGCCTGGGCATCTGAGCTTGGGCGCCCCGAATCGGAACCCTATGTCTGCGGTGCGGTGAGTCGGCCTGTAGGCGGGATTCTGTCCGTCGACTGACGTCGGCGGGGTGGCCATCCATCTCAGCGGCCGACCCGGGATCATCGAACGGGCCGTCCGATCCCTGCTTGGCCTTGCTCCGGGAGGGGTTTGCCGATCCGTCGAGGTCGCCCCCGACGATGGTGCGCTCTTACCGCACCGTTTCACCCTTGCCTGTGGCCGGGCACAAGGCCCAGCCCATCGGCGGTCTGCTCTCTGTTGCACTTTCCGTCGCCTCGCGGCGCCTGGTTGCGAGCCAGCTTCCTGCCCTGTGGAGTCCCGACCTTCCTCGACCCGACACCCCGCTTGTGGCGGAGTCGCGGGCCGCGGCCACCCGGCCGACTCACCGCGTCCCTGAGGGTACTGCCGAGTCCACGCTGGCAGTACTCAGTTGTCCTCAAAGGCCGAGCGAGGTGTCGGGGCGCTCGGTTGGATCCAGCAATGACTGCCGACGCCGCCCCAGCCGAATGCCGACGAGACCCCCGAGCGTCGCGAGCGATACAGACAGCGCCATGACGAGCGGAAGGCCCAACGGAGCGACGGCCTCTCCAGCACCGAAGCGGCGGATGAGCTGCACGATGACCGCCAGAACCATGACTGGACCCGACGTCAATGTGGCCGCCAGCAGCGGGTTCTGTCGCGATTTGGCTGCGGCGATGGCGCCACCCGCCATCAGACCCGCGAACAGCAGACCATTGACGATGTAGGCCCCTTTGGTCTGCTCGTCGATCAGGCTGCCCGCGACGACGCCGATTCCGACTGCTGCAGCAAGTGACACGAGTGCACCGGAAACAATGGCTCTCCGCTCGACAGAACGACCGAACACATACAGGAGACTCTTCATCTGTCAACCGTCCCGAGCGCATGACAGAGCGATTTTCTCGGCCATTGTGCGAGTTTGGCCGATGATGTGACACTGCGACAGCCCCAGATCCGCCACTGCCGCCGATCAATCGTCATGAGTTGTTCGGGTGACAAACGAATGTTCGGCATATTTGCTGAACGCTCAATAAGGTCTTGACAACGCGGGCGACATGCGCAAGATTGCGCGGAGATGCCAATCATCACTGCACCAACACCGTTGCGCGGCGTGGCGGCTCCTCACGTCGATCTTGTCGGCAGCCTCCTCGACTGGCAGCGGCATGCCGCCTGCAAGGGTCTCGAGGCGGCCATCTTCTATCCGTCTGAGGATGACGAAGCGGCTTTCGAGGCAAAGTCGGTCTGCGCGGCGTGCGCTGTGTCGGGCGATTGCCTGGAGTACGCGATCACGGTGCGGGAGAAGGAGGGCGTCTGGGGTGGACAGACGGCCGCAGAACGCGTACGAATCATTCGCCGCCGACGCCGCGCCGCTGCACGCGCCCGCAGCGCTCAGGCCGCCGCCGCCGCTACGAATTGAGCCGCAAGCGCCACGACTATTGCGGACAAAGACACATGAGGCGCGTCGCTAGTGCTGTGTCCGTAAACGTTTGCGCGCTTTGGTCATGCGGCTGCTTTGGTGGGTCTGCCCCAGCGGTGTTGTTTTTCGGCGCGGGTTCTGGCTCGTTCGCGTCGTTGGGCTGCGAGCAGTTCGGGTGAGCGTTTGTTGGCGTTGCGCCAGCGCAGGCAGGCGTGCAGCGCGCGGGTGAGCACGGTGTGGTCGGGGTGGTCGGAGTTGTTGAGCACGAACTCGCGCAGCGGCCCGAAGTGCGCTTCGATGGGGTTCGCCCATGAGCTGTAGGTCGGTGTGAAGCACAGCTCGACGTTGTTGCGCTTGGCCCATCTGGCGATGTCGGTGCGGTTGTGGGCGGACAGGTCGTCCAGGATCACATAGACCCAGCCGCCGTCAGGGCGCCGGGCGCGGATGGTTCGGAGAGGATCCCGTGCAACCGCTGCCGACCGACGCGCACCACCCGGGTCGGGTTGTCCGCCAGACACGCCGCCAGCTTGCGGACGCTGCACCGCGTGAACGGCTGGCCCAGCTTCTTTGGGCGGGTGCGGGCCGTCTCCACGATGAACGCATCATCGCCAGTCGTGATACGGCGGGGACAGCCACCCGCCCACAAAGGGTCCAACAACGCCATCCCCGACTCGTCGAACCTGTGGACCATCTCGCGCACCCGATCAGGCGACGCCGCCGCCAACTGCGCGACCACCGCCACCGAGTTCCCGCCCGCCGACGCAAGGACCACCACCCCACACCGCCACCGCACATAAGACCCCGACGACTTGCCGGCACCGCGACGCACGAACCGCCGCAACGCCCGGCCTTGTTCACGGGCCAACCGACAGACCCGAACACACTCACTCATACCCCCGACCAAACCACAAACCACACCCCACCACGCCGACACCAACCCGACGAACGTTTACGGACACAGCACTAGTCGGTCTCGAAGGCGCGAGGGTCGGGGCAGGCGCACATGAGGTTGCGGTCCCCGTAGGCGCCGTCGACACGGCTGACCGGTGGCCAGTACTTGTCTGCGACCAGCGATGCCACGTTGGTGCCCGCCGGATAGACCGCCTCGGTGCGGGAATACGGATGGTCCCATTCGTCGGCCAGCACATCGATTGCCGTGTGCGGCGCATTCGCGAGCGGGTTGTCGTCGGCTGGCCATTCGCCCGAGGCGATCTTGTCAATCTCGGCCCGGATCGTCGCCATGGCGTCGCAGAACCGGTCGATCTCCGCCAGCGACTCGCTCTCGGTCGGTTCGATCATGAGCGTCCCGGCGACCGGGAACGACATGGTCGGGGCGTGGAAGCCGAAATCGATGAGCCGCTTGGCTACGTCATCGACGCTCGCCCACTCCGAGAACGGCCGCAGGTCCACGATGCACTCATGGGCGACCAGGCCGTAGCGGCCTTGGTACAGGATCGGGAAGTGCTCGCCAAGGCGGGACGCCAAGTAGTTGGCAGACAGGATCGCCGTCTGAGTGGCTCGGGTCAGTCCCTCGACTCCCATCATCGCGATGTACATCCAAGGGATCGGCAGGATGCCCGCCGATCCCCACGGGGCAGACGAGATCGCACCAAGACCGGTGTCAGGGCCGGCAGCTGGCTCCAAGGGATGATTCGGCAGGTACTTCGCCAAGTGCAGCCGGGCCGCGACCGGACCGATGCCTGGACCCCCGCCGCCGTGAGGAATGCAGAACGTCTTGTGCAGGTTCAGGTGGCTGACGTCGGCACCGAACGCGCCGGGTGCCGCCAAGCCGACGAGCGCGTTGAGGTTGGCGCCGTCGACATACACCTGCCCACCCGCTTCGTGCACCTTGAGGCAAACCTGCCGGATGCCGTCCTCGTACACGCCGTGCGTGGACGGGTAGGTGACCATGAAGGCTGCCAGCTGCTCGCCGTGCTCGACAATCTTGGCGTCGAGGTCTTCGAGATCCACGTCGCCGTCGTCGGTGCAGCCCACTACGACCACCCGCATGCCTGCCATCACCGCCGAGGCAGCGTTCGTGCCGTGCGCGGATGAGGGAATGAGGCACACGGTCCGGTGCGCATCGCCCCGGTCGTCGTGGTAGCGGCGGATTGCCAGCAGACCAGCCAGCTCGCCCTGCGAGCCTGCGTTGGGTTGCAGCGACACGGCGTCATAGCCGGTGATCTCAGCAAGCCACGCTTCGAGGTCGGCGATGAGCCGTCGGTAACCCGCCGACTGGTCTGCCGGCGCAAACGGGTGGATCTCCGCGAACTCCGGCCAGGTAACCGGGGTCATTTCGGCCGCGGCGTTCAGCTTCATGGTGCAGCTGCCCAGTGGGATCATCGAACGATCGAGGGCTACGTCGTAGGAGGCCAGACGCCGCAGGTAGCGCATCATCTCGGTTTCGGAGCGGTACGCGCCGAATGTGGGGTGTGTGAGGAACTCGGTCGTGCGCTTGAGCTCCGATGCAATGCCCGAGGGAGCCGTCGCTGCTGGTGCAGCGACGAACGCACCGCAGCGGGCTTCGGTCGCCCCAGCAACGCCGAACGCTGTGAGCACGTCAACCACCGTCGCGTCGTCGCAGGTCTCGTCGAGCGACACGCCCACCGTGTCGTCGTCGACGCGCCGAAGGTTGATGCCCGTGTCCGCGGCGGCGGCCAGCACCCGGTCGGCTCCGCCGGGGACTTCCACGGTCAGCGTGTCGAAGAACGATGTGGTGCGCACGTGCAGGCCGCTGCTGCGAAGGCCCGCAGCGAGCCCGGCAGTCAACCCGTGTACCCGCTCTGCGATAGCGACAAGACCTTCGGGGCCATGCCAGACGGCGTACATCGACGCCATGACGGCAAGCAGCACCTGTGCGGTGCAGATGTTGCTGGTGGCCTTCTCACGCCGGATGTGCTGCTCACGGGTCTGCAGCGCCAGCCGGTACGCGGGCCGGCCGGCGGCATCGCGCGAGACGCCGACGAGCCTCCCGGGCATGGAGCGCCGATGCTTCTCGCTGGTCGCAAGGAATGCCGCGTGCGGTCCGCCGAATCCCAGCGGAACGCCGAATCGCTGCGAGCTGCCCACGACGATGTCGGCGCCCTGCTCGCCGGGCGGCCGCAGCGCGCAGCACGCCAGCAGGTCGGCGGTGACCGTCGCAATGCCCCCCGTGCCGTGCAGGGCTTCAATCACAGGTTCAAGGTTGCGGACGGCACCGCTGGTGCCGGGATAGGACAGCAGTGCTCCGTAGACCTCCGTTGGTTGAAGGTCGGTGCCGGGATCTCCGATGCAGATGTCGATCCCGAGGGGCACGGCGCGCTTCGCAACCACATCAATCACCTGCGGGTGGCAATCGGCGTCGACGAAGAAGCGATCGGGTCCGCTGCGCGTTATCCGACGCGCCATAGCCATCGCCTCAGCGGCGGCGGTGCCTTCACACAGCAGCGACGAGTTCGCGATCTCCATGCCCATCAGGTCGCAGATCATCGTCTGGTAGTTCAGCAATGCCTCGAGCCGGCCTTGGGAGATCTCGGGCTGGTACGGCGTGTACGCGGTGTACCACGACGGATCCTCGAGTACGCCCCGCCGGATGACCGCTGGGGTGAGCGTGCCGTAGTAGCCGAGCCCGATGAGCGAGCGCGCCGGCGTGTTGGCTTCGGCCAGCTGCTTGATTGCCGCAAGTGCCTCGGTCTCGCTCATCGGCCGTTGCAGGCCGGCGAGCTCGAGCGGCTCGTCCAGCCGGATCTCGGCAGGGACCGCGGCATCGACGAGTTCTTCGAGCGAGCTGAACCCGAGACGCTTGAGCATGGCGCTGGTGTCATCGGGCCGCAGACCGATGTGCCGCGTTTCGAACTCCCCAGGTCCTGCGAGGTGCTCTTGGAAATCACTCATACGTGTCGCTCATGTCTTGGGTCACTCATGTCCTGGGACCATGTGTTCGTTCGGCGGGTCGTTCATGACGGTCGCCAGAAGCGATGCTCCACAAAGGGCAGCGGGGCGATCCGGCATGGCTCGGGACCCTTGCGGCCCTCGGCGAACAACTCGGTGCCGTCACAAGCGTGTTCGGCGGTCACATAAGCCATGGCGATCGGCGCGTCGACGGTGGGTCCGAAGCCGCCGCTGGTGACGATGCCGACATGCGCGCCGTCGGCGTCCGCCAGCACAGCGCCGTCGCGGATGGGCCGGCGGCCCTGTGCCGCGACGCCGACCCTGTGCCTCGGCGGTCCCGCGCACAGCTGGGCTGTGATGGTCTCGAAACCGGGAAAGCCGCCTTCGGCGCGCCTCCGTTTCGGAATAGACCAACCGAGACCGGCCTCGGCAGGTGTCGTCGCCTCGGTGAGCTCGTGGCCTACCAAGGGAAGGCCCGCTTCGAGCCGCAGTGTGTCGCGGGCGCCGAGTCCTGCCGGGGAAACCTCGTCGCTGCTCAGCAGCAGCTGCGCCACATACACCGCTTCGGTGGTGGGCACGGCAATCTCAAAGCCGTCTTCGCCGGTATACCCGCAGCGCGACACCTCGCACTCGACTCCGTCGATCGACATGGCGGCCGTCGACATGAACGCGAGCTCGGCTGCCGGCGGTGCCCAGCGTGCGAGCACTCCAACCGCGGCGGGCCCCTGAAGTGCCAGCAGTGCCAGGTCATGGCGCACCGCGATGCGTACGTCGCCGTCGTCGCCTCCACCGTTCACGCCGTGCAGCATCGCGAGATCGGCGTCGGCGCGCACGGCGTTGACCACAGCGCGCAGCCGGTTTCGGTGGTTGGACACGATGAGATCATCGAGCACGCCGCCAGCGGACGTGGTGAACAGCGTGTAACGCATGCGCCCCGGGGCCAGGTTGACGACAGAGCCGGGAACACAACGTTCCAGCCACGCCGCGACGTCGCCAACCTCGTCGCTGCGGTTGGGGTGCAGTTCGATGATGCCCATGTGGCTCACGTCGAACAATCCCGCTGCAGTGCGGGTCGCACTGTGCTCGGCGATGGTGCCCTCGAATCGCATCGGCAGTGCATGACCCCCAAAGTTGGCCATCCGGCCGCCAAGCTCGGAGTGCAACTCGAACAGCGGCGTGCAGAGGCCACCGGTCGCGGGGTCGACACCGGTCTCACCGGCGCGGCTGCCCCTGGCGTCAGTCATCAGCGGAGGGTCTCAGCCAGCCAGCAGTGCGGCGATGCGATCTTTCGGACGTCCGACGATGGCCCGGTCGCCGCATACCACGACGGGGCGCTGCATGAGCGCTTTGCGCTGGCTCAGCAGCTCGACGACCGCCATGGGATTGCCGACGTAATCGTCGGCGTTCAGGCCCAGCTTCTTGAACTGCGAGTCCTTGCGCACCAGGTCTTCGACGGGATCCTCAAGGATCGACACGAGGTGCTCAAGCGTCTCGCGGTCGGGCGGTGTCTTCATGTACAGGACGATGTCGGTTTCGACTCCAGCTTCCTCGGCGACCGCCAAGGCATTTCGCGAAGAGTTTCAGTGGGGGTTGTGATAGATCGTCACTTCAGCCATGAGCGCGCTCCTGTCGTCGTGAATGGGGGGCAGGGTGCGACCGCTCGGGCCTGCTGCCGCGAATCGGTCCGATCGCGTCGGCTGACATGGGGCTCGGCTCGGCCCTGCACAGACCCCGAAGTTACCTGTGCGCGATGAAGTTGTCAGGGCACGCGGTCGATTGCCGATCTGGAGAGCGCTGCACCTCGCTGACGGCCACGATCTGCTCCAGAGGCAAGCCTTCGATGTAGGCGATCAAGCCTAGCAGCCGCGCCTTGGCTTCGGCGTCCACGATGTCGCCGACCAACTCGCCGGTGAGTCTGCCGTTGCGGACCTCGAGTTCGTTCGCATAGGCGTGATCGAACTTGAAGCGTTCGGCCAGATGGTCGGTGAAGTGCGTGAAGCCGCCCGAGATGATCCCAACCCGGTAGGCGAGCAGGTCGATCGTGATGTCCGGGCCGGTCGGGACCGGTCACGCGGATGAGAAGCGTGTCAGTCAGCGGGGCCGCGGCATCGGGGGCCATCAGGTCGGGCAGGCTACTGGGCCCTCAGATGAGGCAGCCCAGGCGTAGGCTGATCCCATGCCGCGCTACCGATCCGTCACCTCCACCGCTGGCCGGAATCAAGCCGGGGCTCGTGCGTTGTGGCGGGCGACCGGCATGACCGACGAGGACTTTGGCAAGCCGATCATCGCCATCTCGAACTCGTTCACCCAGTTCGTGCCCGGCCACGTACACCTGAAGGACATGGGCCAGCTTGTTGCCCGTGAAATCGAGGCCGCTGGCGGCGTTGCCAAGGAGTTCAACACCATCGCCGTCGACGACGGCATCGCCATGGGTCACGACGGGATGCTCTACAGCCTGCCGTCGCGAGATCTCATCGCTGACTCGGTGGAGTACATGGTGAATGCGCACTGCGCCGACGCTCTGGTGTGCATCAGCAACTGCGACAAGATCACCCCCGGCATGCTCATGGCGGCGATGCGCCTGAACGTCCCGACGGTGTTCGTGTCGGGCGGGCCCATGGAGGCCGGCAAGACGAAGCTTGCCGAACAGAAGGTGGATCTCATCAACGTGATGGTCGTGGCCGCCGACGACTCGTTCAGCGACGCAGACGTGGCCGAAATGGAGCGCGCTGGCTGTCCGACCTGCGGCTCGTGCTCGGGCATGTTCACCGCCAACTCGATGAACTGTCTGACCGAGGCGCTGGGACTGTCCCTGCCAGGCAACGGAACCGTCGTGGCCACTCATTCGGATCGGCGCGAGCTGTTCTTGGAGGCTGGCCGGCTGGTGGTGGACCTATGTCGGCGCTATTACCAGAACGACGACGCCTCGGTCTTGCCCCGCTCTATCGGCAGCATGGCGGCTTTCGAGAATGCGATGACGCTCGACATTGCTATGGGCGGCTCGACCAACACGATCCTTCATCTGCTTGCCGCAGCGCAGGAGGCTGAACTTGACTTCACGATGGCCGACATCGACCGGTTGTCTCGCAAGGTGCCCAACATCTGCAAGGTGGCTCCTGCGTCCGAGTATTTTCACGTCGAAGACGTCCATCGTGCGGGCGGCGTCATGGGCATCTTGGCCGAGCTGAATCGGGCAGGGCTCATCAGCAATCAGGTGCCCACGGTGCACTCACCGACGATGTTCGAGGCGATGTCGCGCTGGGACGTCGCCACCAACGACGACCCCAAGCTGTCCGAGTTCTTCCGTGCCGGTCCTGCGGGCATTCCTACTCAGGTGGCGTTCAGCCAATCCGAGCGTTACCGGACCCTGGACACCGACCGCGAGCGCGGCTGCATCCGCTCGGTGGATTGCGCGTATTCCGCCGACGGCGGGCTGGCCATCCTCTACGGGAACCTCGCCCCCGACGGCTGCGTCGTCAAGACGGCCGGCGTAGACGAAGCCAGCCTGGTCTTCTCTGGACCCGCGCATGTTGTCGAGAGCCAGGACGAGGCCGTCGAGCACATCCTGGAAGGCGGCGTGGTTGCCGGTGATGTCGTCCTGGTTCGCTACGAAGGCCCCCGGGGCGGCCCCGGTATGCAGGAGATGCTCTACCCGACGTCGTACCTGAAGTCGAAGGGCCTCGGCAAGGCGTGCGCGCTGGTGACCGACGGGCGTTTCTCCGGTGGAACCTCGGGCTTGTCGATCGGCCATGTCTCGCCCGAGGCGGCCTCCGGTGGGCTCATCGGTCTCGTGAACGACGGCGACACCATCGAGATCGACATCCCGAACCGCACGATCAACCTCGCCGTCGACGATGCCGAGCTGGAGCGGCGGCGTGGAGAGCAGGATGCAGCTGGCTGGCAGCCAGCGAAGCCTCGTCCACGCCAGGTGAGCACAGCACTGCGGGCCTATGCCGCCATGGCCGTGAGCGCCGACAAGGGTGCGGTCCGCGATGTCTCGGGTCTGGGCTGACGACCCCGCTGAGCCCCGCGGACACCCGCGGCAGGCTTGAGGAGTCCTTCCGCAGAGCCGACGCTGCCGCCGTAGCCTCGCAACGGTGATGGCCAGCGGCCCAACGCATCTCGACTCGGCACGTGGCTGGGTCACGGCCTGCGGCGCGGCACTCAGCGTCATGGCGGCGTTCGGGACGATCTACAGCTTCAACGCGTTCGCGAAGAGCATGGCGGACGAGTTCGGGACCGGGCACGGACCGATCAGCCTTGTGTTCGGGATCACAGTGTTTCTGTTCTTCGGCAGCGCTCTGGTCTCGGGTCGCCTGTACGACCGGTTTGGCATCGCGCCGCTGCTCATCGTCGGAGGAGCGATGTTCTGCGGCGGACTCTTCGCCATGTCGCAGGTATCGGTGTTGTGGCACGGATATGTGCTGTTCGGTGTCGGCCTGGGTTTCGGTGGCGGCCTGTTCAACGCACCGTTGTTCGCACTCACGGCCATGTGGTTCGTTCGTCATCGCGCCGTGGCTCAAGGCATCGTGGCGACCGGCTCAGGGCTGGGAACGATGCTGTTCGTGCCGCTGGCCCAATGGCTGCTCGAGGTCTATGGATGGCGTGGCGGCATGAAGGCGCTCGCAGTGGTGGCAGCTGGAATCTTTGCCGTAGCGCTCTTCATGATCAAGCGGCCGCCGAAGATGGACATGGGCGACGCGAAGCGTCACGTCTCTTTGGTGGTGCGTTCCGCTGCTTTCTGGCAGATGTCGGCCTCGGGCGTGTTCTTCACCGTGGCGGTCATCGGGTCATTGGGTTCGGTGGTTACCTTCGCCCAAGACGATGGCCTGCCGCCGCGAGCAGCGGTGGCGCTGTTCACGATCATCGGCTTCTCGGGCATCGTGGGGCGCATGGCGCTCACGAGCCTTGCCCGACCGCTGGGCTCGGTCCGGCTGCTCAAGATCGCGTTCTTCGGGCTGCCCGTCGCGTACGCGATCTGGTTCGCAACGACTCGAGTGAGCGGACTGGAGACGAAGTTCGTCCTGCTGATTGTCTTCGCTTCGGTCCTCGGAGTGTCCTATGGCGGCTTCGTGGCGCTGCTCGGCGACGTCACCGCTCACGTGTTCGGATTGGCGGGCCTCGGCACGGTCATGGGCATGTTGTTCTTCTGCTCCGGTACCGGAGCGCTCATCGGGCCGCCCTTGATGGGTTTCACCGCCGATGCAACTGGCGGTATCGGATTGCCGATCGCCATCTCGGGCGTGATCGCGGCGGTGGGAGTTGTGGTTCTTCTGCCGATGACACGCCATCCGCTTCCTCTCCCGACGTACATGGGGCCGGCCGGCTTGCCCTCTCCACCGCCGCGGCCTAGCCCGCTCGCGACTGCGCGGACAGCGGAGATGCCCGCACAGGTTGTTGGCGCAACGTCCAAGGGGGAGCGCCCCGAACGGCTCGTGGCTGCGATGAGGCGGCTGCAGTCAGAAGCGCTGCAAGGGGCACCGCCGGAAGTGTTTTGGCCGGTTCGAGTTGGCGCTGACGACGCTGGCGGTAACGGATTTGCAACCATTGCGGGTGTCCGGACCATTGCAGCAGCGTCGGCGGCGGCGGAGCGGGACTGAGCTCGCCAGTCGGCCGACTTCGGTGCACGATGAGAACACTGAGGCCGACCTGAACAGCGTGCCAGCCGATGGCGAGAAGGAGTGAAGCGTGAGCAACGGTGTGAAGAGCCCCCGGCCGACTGACCCGATTCCTGCAGCGCCGATTGACGTGATGAGCGGAACTGTGGTGCGCGACTGGATCGACTACAACGGCCATCTCAACGCCGGTTACTACCTGGTCGTCTTTGATGACGCCATTGCACCGTGGATGGACTTCATCGGTCTCGGCACTGCGCACCGGGCTGTGCGAGACATCACCACGTTTTCAGCGCAGAATCACATCGCTTACGTGCGTGAGATCGGCCCCGACGAGCCGTACGTGATTACCGTCCAACTGCTGGGCTATGACCACAAGCGCATTCATGCCTTCCAAGTCATGACCCAGACAACCGACGACTTCGTTGCAGCCACGTGCGAGGTTATGTCGCTGCACATCGACGGGCCGACGCACCGGGTGGGTCCAATGGCTGATGAACCGTATGAACGGCTCGGCGAGATCTGGGCTGTGCACCGGGAGATGCCGGTGCCGCCAGAGGTCGGTCGCCCCATTGCTATGCGCCCCTCCGACGAAGCCTTGCGGCACCCTGACCTCGCCTGAGGGACCGACCGGGTCGGGCCTGTGGTGGTTCCGACGCCCGTCTCGGACGCACCGCAGACGCCCTGACTAGGTTGCGGCCGTGGAGATCTTCGGCGTGGTCAACACCTCACCGGACTCGAAGGCCGAGTTCTCGGTGGTGCGGGACTTCTCCGAGGCGGTGGCGCGCGGAGCGGAGCTGTTGGCGCAGGGCGCCGACTACTTCGACCTCGGCGGTGAAGGCTCCACGCACGGCAGCAACGAAGTCAGCGCCGCTGTCGAGTGGCAGCGGGTGGAAAGGCCGCTGCGGGGGTTGCTGACGCTCGGTGCCGAGGTGGCGATCGACACCCGCAAACCCGAGGTGGCACGTCGCGCACTTGATGCCGGTGCCGCTGTGTTGAACGCTGGCGAAGCGCTGCAGTCACCCGAGATGATCGAGCTCGCGACCGAACGCGAGGTCACAGTGGTGTTGCCGTTCATGCTGGGACGGGACTTCCGCAGTGTTCGGGACGTGAGCGGGGATCCCGTTGCGGTCATGGTGGAGTGGTTCGGCGAGCACATCGAGCGCCTGCGACGAGCCGGGGTTGCGCAAGAATTGCTGCTCGACTGCGGCGTCGGCTTCGGTCCTCACGACATGGAATGGCCCGAGCGGGCGCAGTACCAGCGGGCCGTCTACAGCGGTCTGGGGAAATTGCGCCGATTCGGCCTGCCGCTGTACGTACCCGTGCCGTGGATGCAGACGCCCGACCGGCTCGAGCTGCTCGACTTGGCGCTTTCCCACAAGCCCGACTATGTGCGCGCTCACCGTCCCGCCCAAGTGCGGGAGCACTTCGACGCGATCGGTGCGGCGAATGCTGCGGCAGTGACGCCGGATCAGATCGACAGCTGACCCGCGCCCGGCCGGCGTTTAGCCGGCGGCGGGTTGTACAGCGGTGCATGCCCGGATCTCGGCTGGCGGCGGCTTCTACAGCGGTGTGTCCCGTGTCTCAGCCGGCGGAGGGCTTGAGGGCGGTGTACGCGCGAATCCTCGGATTCGTGAGGGGTTCGTGTTGCGAGGCAGATCCCGTCGCCCGGCGGTGCAGCGAGAAAATTCATTCAGATGCGTACGTTTGTTCTATCTTGCTGATATACTCTGAAAAATATCTAAAAGGGATGACAATGATGAGCAAGATTCGCGATAGCGAGCAAATCAGCGCCGGGAGGCCAGGTGTGTTCCCGTTCGAGTCGCCGGCCGATCTCGACGCTGCCGGTGTGCACTTGGGTCCTGCGGAGCTGTTGATCGAGGCTGCTGAGGTGATCTGTTGCGCTGAGGCGTTCGGGTTGTCGCGCGATGACTTGGAAGCGGGTCTGAGCGCGATGGTCGGGGTACGTGCTGCTTTGGATGCGTGCGAGGCACGGTTCGGCCGAGATTGACCGGCTGGGAGATTTCGGCGATGGTTCGGCTGCGGTGTTGCGCCGGCTGTCAGGTTGTTCTGGGGCTGCGGCCAAGCGCGCCGCCGTGCGCGCTGCAGTGTTGGCGCAGATGCCCGCGGTTGAAGCAGCGCTGAGTGAGGGGAACATCACTGCCGAACATGCCGACGTGCTCACGGGTGCAGCGGACCTCGCCGGTACCGAGGCAGTGAACAACGTGTCGCGACTGCTGGGGATTGCCTCCTCGTCGAATGTGGAATGCACCCGCCGCGCTGTCAACGACTGGGTCCGTGAGCTGCGCAAAGGTCTCACGCCCGATGAGGAATTCCACCGCCAGCGAGCCTTGCGGGGGCTGCGGATCAGCCAGACCGCTGAGGGTCTGACCACAGCCACTGCTTCGATGGACCCGGCGACCGCAGCGGCGTTCAAGGCGATCATCGACGACATCGCACAACGCTTCGCTGAGGCCGGTCGGGCTGACACGCGATCGGACGCACCCGAGCCGCGTACCTACACCCAGTGCCGCGTCGACGCGCTCGCGGCCCTGGTCGGCGCCGATAACCACGCTGCTGTCCGCCGCTGCTACGCCGAGGTCGACCAGCGCGACGCCGTCTTTGCCGCCGAGCGATGGGGCCACCCGAGTCCCGCGCCGTTGCCGCCGCTCGCACCCGACCACCTCACCGCACTGCCTGCCGACGCCGGGTCCTCGGGTTCGTCTGAGAGCGCATGCCTGCCGATCGGCGACCGAACGACGGCATCTCCCAACCCGCCGACGCTGCCGTGCGACGGATCGCTGCGGCGACGCAACCAGGTGGTGATCGTCGCGGACACCCGCGCGGTGCTCGGTGACGAGTGGGCTAGCTGCCAGATCCCCGGCACCGGGCCTATCCCTTCCCACGTGCTCGAGGGCCTCGCCTGCGGCGCGGACATTTTCGGCGTCGTCTTCGGCGGCGACGGCCAGCCGCTGTGGCACGGTCGCAAAGTCCGCACCGTCACCGACGCCCAATGGCGTGCCTTGGTTGCACGTGACCGCCACTGCGTGCTCTGCGAGGCCGCGCCCAGCTGGTGCGAAGCCCACCACATCATTCCCTGGCAAGCCCCAGCGCGCGGCCGCACCGACATCGAGAATCTCGCCCTGCTGTGCTGCCGCTGCCACGGCCAACTCCACGACAGCAAGAGCCGCCTGCACCGAACCGCCCCCACCAGCTTCGCCGTCGCATCCGGCCCTCCACGCGAATGAACGCGCTGCGTGTGACCTGATCGGAACCGCCGCTGTTGCCGTCAACGAAATGGGACTGCGAGCGCCCGGAGTTTCGAATTCGTCACGGCAAGTGCGTCACAAGCTTTCTTGCGTGCTTCTGCCGTATCGAATGCCAAAGTGACGATCGTGAACAACATGGCCGCGCTACATGAGTCGTGATCTACGATCTTTGCTGCCGCAGCGCTGTGGTGTGGATGCAGGGAGGAAGTCGGTGAGGCTGCAAGTCGCACTTGCGAACGTGAGAGGCCCGCTCACACCCTTTGTCGTGCGTGGCGAACTGGATCTCCGATGAGTGGGCACGACCTTGAAAAGGTTCTCCGAACGGCGCGAGACACGCTCCGGTCAGGTGACCTCCACAGCGAAGCTCACGTGAGGTTGGCGGTCATCGGGCCGATTCTGAAAGCCCTCGACTGGGATGCGACTGATCCGAAGCAGTGGATTCCGGAGATGCCGGTCCCCAATGGCAGGGTCGACGACGCCCTATTGGGCCACGCCGGAACCCCGCTGGTCTTTGTCGAGGCAAAGAAACAAGGCAACCTCAGCCCGAAGGCGGAAGAGCAGATCTTCGATTACGCGGCGAAGCAAGGTGTTCCGATGCTGGTTCTGACCGACGGTGACACGTGGGATCTGTACCTCAGCATGGCCGCGGGAGCGCCCCATGAGCGGCGGTTCGGCCACATCGAACTGACGCAGAGCAGCGACATTTCCCCGATTGCGGAGGACTTCACGAGATTCCTGCAGCGAGATGCGGTCTTGTCTCAGCAGGCCAATTTCGCAGCGCAGCAGCGACTTGCGGAAGTGAATAACCGTCTCAAGGGCAAGCGGGGACTCGCTTCGGGTTGGACGTCACTCTTGAAGGAACGCGACGACCTGCTCCGCGAACTGCTGATCGATCGAGTGGAGGAACAGAGTGGGTCACGCCCATGGGCCGAAGACGTCGATTCGTTCCTCGCGGAACAGGTCGATGGACGCAACCCACCGGTGAAACCGCCGAAACAGTACACCGATGCGATCACATGGCTGCAGGCCGCGCCAGCGAACTTGACATCGGGCATGAAGGCATCGATATCCAAGTGGCGCGGGCAGCTTGGAGACTCCTCGTTCGCATCAACACCCACAGCTGCCCAGATGCCGAAGGCAACTTCGAAGTCCGGCAGCGTCGCACTGAACAAGGGCACAGGGGAGCCGAAGGATGGTCAAAAGCTGAACGGCATCGTGATCGGCGGTGCGGTCCACCAAACGACCACCGCGAGGCGAGCGATTCATCTTCTCGCGGGCGAACTGCAGCGCCACGATCCCGGATTCTTGGACCGCCTAGCGAGGTTCACCAGACCGGGTATGAAGAAACCTCGCGTCGCGAGGTCGCCGCTCTCGTCCTTGCGAGACGAGCACAAGCGGTACTACCAGCAGATCCCGGGGCATCAAGACTGGTGGCTAATGGTACATGCCTCAAGCAGAGACCTGCAGCGCTACATGCGCGAGATGACCGAACTGGCAGGTTTGCAGTGGGGCCGCGATATTCGGCTTCTGTTCGGCGACGACACCGGCTAGCCGACGCACTTTGTGCCAGCGGTGCTCTTGGCGGCAGAATCGGGGTCAGCCGGGGATCGCCTCCAGGGTGACGCGGACGTGCTTGTGGTGCGGGGTCAGCGAGAGCCAGTCGCGGTCCTCGATGTCGGTGAGCTCGTTCACTGCGAACACCGCTGATCTTGTGTTCGCCGGTCTCGTCGGGGTATTCGGTGCCGAAGCCGTGCGGAAGGGTCACATGTCCAGCCATGACGGTGTCGGTGACCTCGGCGGGTGCTTCGGCTTCGCCGCGCTTGGAGGTGATCTTGACCCGGCTGCCGTCCACGAGGCCCAATGACGTGGCGTCGTCGGGATGGATGCGCAGTGAACCGTCGCGGTCCCGCTTGCGCCAATCGGGATCGCGGATCACGTCGTTGGCGTTGGACGAGCGGCGTTCGCCGGCTGAGAGCACGAATGGGAATCGATCATGCCCAGTGGCCGGCTCTTCGTCGGCGAGCGAGCGGTACTCATCGGCCAGCTCGTCGATGTACAGGTGGATCTTGCCGTCGGGATGCGCGATGCGGTCCCACGTCTCGGAGTACTCGCTGACGCTGTAGATCATCCCGGACGGCGAGTTGATCAGCTTGTCGAACAGGTTGTTCGCCAGTTCCAAGCCTTCGCCTTCGATGCCGGCCGCTCGCACTTGGTCCGGATATCGCATCGAGGCCTGCATGGAAGCGCCGAACATGATCGCGGCCGGTGCCATGTTGCCCAGCGTCGGACCGAGAGCTTCGTAGAGCACCACGGGCAGCTTGGCGGCCCACGTCGGGATCGGTGGCCGAAGCCTGCCCGAGCGCCTCGATGAACGCCTCGCGCCCCTGCTGGGCCGCTTGCGCGAGGCCGTCGGTGCCGTCGGGACGTCCGCCCATCGCGGTGACGAGGCGCCGGTGGATCTCCGGCTCGGGAAGCGAGTCGCCCAGTGGCTCGAGGATCGGGTGGCGCACCTGGAAATAGTTGGACGGCATCTCGCCGGCAAAGAAGGTCGCCTCGGGCTTCTCGTACTGGGAGCAAGCCGGCAGCACATAGTCCGCCGCACGGGCCGTCTCGGTCATGGCCACATCGATGACCACCAGGAATTCCAGCTTCTCGAAAGCCTCACGGAAGCGCTTCGAATCGGGCAGCGTGTGCAGCGGATTCGCCGATTCCACGAACAGGGCGCGAAAACGGTTCGGATGGTCGGTGTCGATGCAGTCCGGAATGGCTGCGCAGGCCAACAGGCCCGAGAGCATTGCGCTGCCGGTCACCGGGTCGACCTCGCCCTCGCCGGAGTGACCGCACATGGGCGCGAGACGCAATGGCAGGTTCATGCCTCCCTCCTTCGCGAAATTGCCGGTCACGAGGTAGAGCAAACGCTGCAGCCAGCTGTTGAGCGTCGAGTGGGGGGCCATCTCGATGCCGAGGTCCTCTTCGGTGGACAGCGACCGGGCGGTGCCCATCGTTCGGCCCGCGGCACGCAGCTCGGCCTCGTCGATGCCGCACTTGCGTGCGCACTCGACGATGTCAGTGCCCGAGATGAGCTGGCGCAGCTCGTTCCATCCGGTGCAGTGATCTGCTAGGAACCGTTCGTCGGTGAGGCCTTCTTCGATCATGATCGTCAGCAGTGCGGCGAGCGCCCATGCATCTGTGCCGGGGCGAACGCGCAGGTGGTGATCGGCCATAGCGGCCGTCTCGGAGATTCGAGGATCCATGACGATGAGCGTTCGCTCGTCGTCGTTGCGGATCTTGTTCAGCTCGTTTCGAGACTCAGGGAAGCCGTGGCTCTGCCAGGGGTTCTTTCCGATGAAGACCGCACAGTCGGTGTGCTCGAAATCGCCCATCGCACCGAGGTTCTGCTTGCCGAACATCTTGCCTTGCGCCCAGAACATGCCGGTCTTTTCCTGCGCTAGTGCGTTTGAGCGGTACTTGACGCCCAGCGTTTGCATCACGCCGCGGGCGTACGCACCCGGGAAGTGATTGCCCTGCCCGCCGCCGCCGTAGTACAGGATCTTGTCGCCGCCGACGGCGTCGCGGATCGATGTCAGTTTCTCCGCAACGTCCGCGATGGCAGTGTCCCAGGAGACCTCCTCGAACGTGCCGTCGGGGTGCCGGCGCATCGGCGCAGTGAGGCGGTCGCGACCGTTCTGGTAATAGTCGATCCGCAGGGCCTTCTCGCAGGTGTAGCCCTTCGAGGCGGGGTGGTCTTTGTCGCCACGGACGCGAGTGATCTTGCGTCCGTCAAGGCGCACCTCGATGCCGCAGTTGTTCGAACACAGCACGCAGGCGGTCTTGTGCCAGACCTTGGTGGGGTCCTCGGTGACGTCAGCGGCCGTTGAGCTGTCCTTCGCGCCGGCGCGGCTGGCGCGCAATGCTGCGAGGCGGGCTAGGGCGTCGGACATTGCGTCTCCTCGAAATGCTGTCGTGCGGATATCGGCGGTCGCGCAGGCATGCGCCGACGGCTCGGACACCGCAAGAGTAGGACGTGCGCATCGGCGCAGGGAGATGAACCGCGACGGCGGCGCAGTGTCAGGAGCCATCGGGCCCGGAAAGCTACGGGCACAGCCGCGCTAGCTTCTTGCACGTCGGGGTACGGTGCCTGCCGACGGGACAGCTTCAGGCCCCGACGGCCACAGGAGGGAATGCTCGTGCGCATCAAGGTGGATGCCGACAAGTGCCAAGGTCACAACCGGTGCTACTCGCTCGCGCCGGAATTGTTCGACGTCGACGACTACGGCTACGCCACCGAGATCGGTGACGGCGAGGTTCCCGAGGGACTCGAGGACAAGGCCCGTCTCGCGGCTGCCAACTGCCCAGAGTTTGCCGTTCTTATCGAGGAATAGTGTTTATCGAGGAATCGGGCTCGTCGAGGAAGAGGGCCGGTCAGCGCTGCTTCAGCTCGAGCATGTCGCGGACCTCTTGGGGGCCCATCACCCGGTAGTTCATCGACTCGAGGATCTGCTTGGCACGAGCCGTCAATTCGGCGTTGGAGGCCATCTGGCCGCGGTCGAGGAAGAGATTGTCCTCGAGCCCGACCCGGGCGTTGCCGCCGGCAATTGCCGCCAGGGCGACGTAGGGAAGCTGGTCTCGGCCGAGCGCGAACGCTGAGAACGTCCAGTCGTCGGGGACGTTGTTGACCATTGCCATGAACGTGTTCAGGTCCGGCGGCGCGCCCCAGCGCACGCCCATGCACAGCTGCACCATGACGGGGGCTTCGATGACTCCGATGTCGACGAGCGATTTGGCCTCCCACAGCTGGCCTGTGTCGAATGCTTCGATCTCGGGTCGAACGCCGAGCTGTTGGACTTGACGCGCCATTTCCATCAGCGTGTCGTGGGTGTTGGTGGCGACGTAGTTGCCCTCGCCGAAATTCATCGTCCCGCAGTCGAGGGTGCAGATCTCCGGCAGCAGCTCTCGCACGTGCGTCAGGCGTTCGGTCGCGCCCACCAAGTCGGTGCCTGCCGCGTCCGGCGGCAGCGGCTGCTCGACCGATCCGATGACGAAGTCGCCGCCCATCCCTGCGGTGAGGTTGACCACGACATCGGTGCTCGATGCGCGCACCCGCTCGACCACTTCCCGGTAGCACTCGGTATCGCGGCCTGGGTCACCGGTGATCGGGTCGCGCACGTGGATATGGCAGATGGCTGCGCCTGCCTGGGCGGCCTCGATCACGTTGCGGGCGATGTCGGCAGGCACATAGGGCACCTTGTCGGACTTGCCGACCGTGTTGCCCGCTCCGGTCACAGCGCATGTAATGAATACATCAGGCATTCGATGGTGTCCTCAGATCGCGACGAACCCTCTGCGTCGTAGGCGGAATTGTCTCACACCCCTGCGGCATCGCCCGCCCATTCAGATGCTCTCGGCGGCAGCAAGTCCTTCGGCGTCGACTTCGGTTCCGGCGGCCAATGCGGCGAAGATCGCGAGAGGCTCCTGCCACGGGTCGGGCAGCGTCCCCGCTCGCGCTGCCGCGATTGTCTCCCAGACGCGTTGTGGGCTCATCGGCATGTCGATGTGCCGCACTCCGAGGTGCGCGATCGCGTCGATGACTGCGTTCTGCAGGGCGGGTGTCGAGCCGATCGTGCTTGCCTCGCCGATGCCCTTCGCGCCGAGCGGGTTGAGCGGCGACGGGGTCTGGGTGCTGTGCACCTCGAAGCTCGGAAACTCGGCTGCGGATGGGAACAGGTAAGTCAACAGCGTGCCGGTCTGGGGATTGCCGTCTTCGTCGAAGACCACTTCCTCGTACAGGGTCTGTGCCGCCCCTTGGGCGATGCCGCCGTGCTGTTGGCCCGCCAGCAGCAGCGGATTGATGACCGTGCCGGCGTCATCGACTGCGATGTGGCGCAGGTAGTGGACTTCACCAGTGTCGGTATCCACCTCGACGACGGCGACGTGCGCGCCGAACGGGAAGCTGGCCTCGCCTTGGTCGAAGTCGAGTTGGGCTGCGAGGCCCGGATCGATCGGCTCACCGCGCTTGACGGCTGTGGTCTCAGCATCGGTCGGGTCGCCCAGGAGACCACCCGGGGCTTGCGTCACTGCTGCGGCCAGATCCGTCCAGTTGACCGAACGAGCCGGCACACCGGCCACGCTGAATGTTCCCTCGGCCGTGTCAAGAACGATGTCCGCGACGCTGGCTTCGAGAAGGTGAGCTGCAAGTCGCTGTGCCCGCTCGACGAGCACGTCGGTGGCGTTGGAGACGGCGGAGCCGCCCACCTGCACCGAGCGGGATCCGCCGGTACCGCCACCTCGGGGAACGAGATCGGTGTCGGACTGGACGAAACCGATCCGCTCAACGTCGATGCCGGTGCGGGCGGACACGATCTGGGCGAATGTCGTGTGGTGCCCTTGGCCGTGGGCGCTGGTGCCGACGCGAATCGTGGCACCGCCATCGGATTCGATGCGCACAGCGGCGAATTCCGAGGTAAGTCCTCCGGCCGTGATCTCGACGAAGCTGGCGATGCCGATACCGAGCTGGCGGACATCGCCCCGCTCGCGCCGTGCCGCCTGCTCGGAACGCAGCTCGTCGTATCCCGCCAGCTCAAGGGCCCGCCGCAGCGCAAGCGCATAGTCGCCGCTGTCGTACTGGACGCCGGTGAGCGTGTCGAAGGGAAACGCATCAGGTGAGATGAAGTTCCGCATGCGGAGCTCGATCGGGTCGATCCCCGTCTCGAGCGCAGCCTGGTCCACTAGCCGTTCCAGCAGCGCTGCTGCCTCAGGACGTCCGGCGCCGCGGTACGCGCCGGTCGGCGTCGTGTTGGTGACCGCTGTGACGACGTCGAAACGGATGGCCGGAAACTCATATGTCCCGTTCGACATGCGCTTGGTGCCTGCGGGCAGCATCGTGCCGATGTTGGGGTAGGCACCGGTGTCGCCCACCAGCCGAACCCGCAGCCCGGTGAATGTTCCGTCATCTCGCACGCCCAGCTCGGCGTACTGAACCTGCGCACGGCTGTGCGCGAGCGTGGTCATGTCCTCACTGCGGCCCGGTGTCCACGTCACGGGGCGATCCAGGCGGTCTGCCAGCGCAGCCACCACCGTGTGCTCGTGGTAGAGGCCGGCCTTGGCACCGAAACCGCCTCCGACGTGCGGGGCGATGACGCGCAGTCGCTGTGGCTCCCAGCCCAGTGCCCCGGCGAGCTGCATCTTGGTGAGGTGGGGCATCTGCGTGGCGCAGTAGATGGTCATGCGACCGTCGTCGGTGGGCACGGCCGCGCACGAGTTCGGCTCCAATGGCACCGCCGCGATTTTCTGATTCACGTAGCGTCCGCGCACGATGCGGTCAGCGCCCGCCAACGGATCGATGCCGGGCGGGTCGGTGATCTCGGTTGCGACGTTGTTCGGTCGCTCGTCGAAGATCGCGGCGGCACCTGAGGACAGCGCCGTCTCGGCGTCAGGTGACGCAGGGAGCGGTGTGTAGTCAACCTCGACCAACTCGGCGGCGTCCGTGGCTTGGGGGAGCGTCTCGGCCACGACGACAGCGACGGCTTCGCCCACGAAGCGCACTTTGCCGGTCGCCAGCGGTGCCCGGGCGAACTCATCGGCCACTTTGACGAATCCATGGTGCGGTGCCACACCGAGCGAGTCGGCGGTGAACACTGCAATCACACCGGGAGCACTCGCGGCCGCACCGGTGTCGATGCCCTCGATGCGTCCGTGCGCAACGGGGGAGCGGACGAACACCGCGTGGCACATGCCGGCGGCGTCGTGGTCGTAGACATACCTGCCTCCGACCGTCAGCAGTTCCGGGTCCTCGGTGCGTCGAACTTCATTGCCCAGGATCGATCCAGCCATGGCGGGCGAGGCTACCGACGCGCTGTGACTTGGTCATTACCCTGCGCCCGATGAGCAGCGGTACCCCTGACGTCTATACGCCCGACATCTATACGCATGGCCACCAGCCGTCAGTGGTGGCACAGCATGCGCGGCGCACAGCGGAGGACTGCGCGGCCTTCGCGCGCCCCGTGATCAAGCCCGATGCGCAGATTCTCGACGTCGGCTGCGGTCCGGCGTCGATCACGGTGGGCCTGGCGGGCTGGGCCCACAAGGGCCACGTGACGGGCATCGAACCCGGCGGCGACATCCTCGCAACCGCCGCGGCCACTGTTGCCGAAGCCGGAGTCGACAACGTGACGCTCGCCGAGGCCTCCGTCTATGAGCTGCCTTACGACGACGACACTTTCGATGTCGCGTACGCGCACCAAATCACCCAGCACCTGTCCGATCCGGTCGCGGCGATCGCCGAGATGGCGCGCGTGGTACGGCCCGGCGGGCACTTGGCAGTGCGCGACTCCGACTACTCCACGATGCGCGGCTACCCGTCGAGCACCGAGATCACCCGGTGGCGTGAACTGTATCGGCAGGTGTGCCGCCACAACGGCGCCGAGCCCGACGCCGGTCGGCACCTGTTCTCCTGGTTCCGAGAGGCTGGCTTGGGCGACGTAGTGATGTCCGCATCCGTGTGGCAGTTCTGGACGCCCGAGGCGCGCAGCAACTGGGGCCACTCGTGGGCTGATCGTTGTCTCACCACCAGCTTCGCTCGGCAGGCAGTGGAGTACGGCTACGCGACCGAAGCCGAGATGGGCCGGATTTCCGCAGGCTGGCGGGCGTGGGCCGACAATCCCGACGGCTACTTCCACTTCATCCACGCCGAAGCGCTGGCCCGAATCACCGCGTGAGGGCGCACGGCGCCGTCCTGCGAGACGCTGCGGTAAGCCGCGAGAATGTCCGCCATGTCTGACACGATTCCCGACAACTTTCCCGATCTCGTCGACCGGGCGGCGGAACTGTTCGGCGAATCCGAGGCGATCCGGGACGGCGACGTCTCATTGAGCTTCGCGGACATCGCCCGGCTGTCAGACGTATGCGCAGCGGCGCTGGTGGCGTCGGGACTCGAACCTGGCGACACCGTGGGGCTGTGGGCGCCGAACGCCTGGGAATGGGTGATCGCGTCGATGGGAACGCTGCGTGCTGGCGGGGTGCTTGTGCCGGTGAACACCCGCTTCAAGGGGCGCGAGGCCGCCTACGTGCTGGACAAGGCCAAGATCAAGGTGCTGTTCACCGTGGCCGGTTTCCTTGGCTACGACTACGTGAAGGACCTCAACGAAGCCGCCGACGGAGGTCACGTTGTCGAATCGCTGGCCGACACCGTCGTGTTGCGAGGCGATGCGCCGGCGGGCACGATCTCCTACGCCGAATTCGCGGCGCGGGCGACACCGGAGGCCGCCGACGAGGCAGCGCGGCGAAGCGCCGCGGCCTCCGGGGTGGACCTCGGCTTGGTCATGTTCACCTCCGGCACGACAGGCCTGCCGAGGGGCGTGCTGGTGCACCAAGGGCCGGTCCTGCGGAACTTCGCTCAGTACGCCGCCGAACTGGGAATGCGCCAGGGCGATCGGATGCTGGTGGTGAACCCGTTCTTCCACGCGTTCGGATTCTCCGCAGGGATCACGCCGTGCATCATGCACGGCGCCACCATTCACCCCCATCCGGTGTTCGACGTCGAATCGGTGCTGCAGCGCGTCCAGGACGACAAGATCACGATCCTGCCGGGGCCGCCGGCCATCTTCCAGTCGCTCATCAACTATGCGGGCCTCGACGACTACGACACCTCCAGCCTGCGCTCGTCGCTCACGGGGGCTGCGGCCATCCCAGTCGAGACGGTGGTGGCGATGCGCGAGCGGCTCGGTTTTGAGACCGTGCTCACGGGATACGGCATGACCGAGACGCACGGCTTGGCGGCGATCTGCGCCTCGGACGATCCACCCGAGCTGGTAGCCACCACGAGCGGCCGGGCACTTGGCGGCGTCGAGCTGCGCATCGTCGACGACGAGGGCCGGGACCTGCCCATCGGGCAGCCGGGCGAGATCTTGGTGCGCGGGTACAACGTCATGCAGGGATATCTCGATGATCCCGTCGCCACCGCCGAAGCAATTGACGAAAACGGCTGGCTGCACACGGGCGACATCTGCGTGATGGACGAGCAGGGCTACATCGACGTCACCGACCGCAAGAAGGACATGTTCATCAACGGGGGCTTCAACGTGTATCCCGCCGAGATCGAAAAGGTGATGGCCGAGCATCCCCAGATCGGTCAGGTGGCGGTCATCGGCGTGGCGGACGAGCGCCTCGGCGAGGTGGGAGCAGCGTTCGTGGTGCCGTCACCAGCCGGCGTGCCAGAGCCAGATGCAGTGCGTGCGTGGTGCCGCGAACAGATGGCCAACTACAAGGTGCCCCGGCATTTCTGGATCGTGGACTCGCTGCCGCTGAATCCGTCCAACAAGGTGCTCAAGACCGATTTGCGCGAGCAAGCCGCCGAACGCTTGGGGAGCTAGTGCTGTGTCCGCAAACGTTTGCGCGCTTTGGTCATGCGGCTGCTTTGGTGGGTCTGCCCCAGCGGTGTTGTTTTTCGGCTCGGGTTCTGGCTCGTTCGCGTCGTTGGGCTGCGAGCAGTTCGGGTGAGCGTTTGTTGGCGTTGCGCCAGCGCAGGTGGGCGTGCAGCGCGCGGGTGAGCACGGTGTGGTTGGGGTGGTCGGAGTTGTTGAGCACGAACTCGCGCAGCGGCCCGAAGTGCGCTTCGATGGGGTTCGCCCATGAGCTGTAGGTCGGGGTGAAGCACAGCTCGACTTTGTTGCGCTTGGCCCATTTGGCGATGTCGGTGCGGTTGTGGGCGGACAGGTTGTCCAAGATCACATAGACCCGCTCGCCGTCGGGGCGCCGGGCGCGGATGGTCTTGAGCGCTGCGAGGGTGTTGGCTGCGGACTTGCGGTGCCGCACGACGCCCCACAGCTCGTCGTCGCCGACGCTGTAGCAGCCGTGGAACTGGCGCACGCCGTGGAGCTTGTTGTAGTTCGCGCGCAGCCGCTGGGGACGCGACCGCGGCGCCCAGCACGCCCCGCCGGTCGGGCGAATGGCCAGCGGCCCGAACTCGTCGAACGCGAACACCCGGTCCGGGGCCTTGTCGGTCACATGCTCGATGCGGTCCAGCTTCGCGTCCCGCTGCGGGTCGTTGGACTCCTTCCAGGTCTTGGTGCGCCCGAACGTGATGCCTGACTCGGTGAGGATCTCGTGCAGCCGCTGCCGGCCGACGCGCACCACCCGGGTCGGGTTGTCGGCCAGATACGCCGCGAGCTTGCGGACGCTCCACCGCGTGAACGGCTGCGCCAGCTTCTTTGGGCGGGTGCGGGCCGTCTCGACGATGAACGCATCATCGTCAGTCGTGATCCGGCGGGGACGGCCACCCGCCCACTGAGGGTCCAACGACGCCATCCCCGACTCGTTGAACCTGTGGATCATCTCGCGCACCCGATCAGGCGACGTCGCCGCCAACTGCGCGATCACCGCCACCGAGTTCCCGCCCGCCGACGCATGGACCACCACCCCACGCCGCCATCGCACATGAGACCCCGGCGACTTGCCGGCGCCGCGACGCACGATCCGCTGCAACGCCTGGCCTTCTTCATGGGTCAACCGACGGACCCGAACACGTTCACTCATACCCCCGACCAAACCACAAACCACACCCCGCCACGCGGACACCAACCCGACGAACGTTTGCGGACACAGCACTAGCCCTGATTATTCACGAGAATGCTGCTGATCGTATTTTCGGTGTGCTTTTCGTCTGGTTTGGTGGTGTGGGGCTGTTGGGGCGCCGACGGGAGCGTCGCGGCGGAGCCGGTGGCCTCGGTGTTGGTGCTCAGGCGGTGTCGGGTGGGTGTGGGTGCGTGGCGGGGCTGTCCCGCCGGGGGCAGGCGTCGCGCGGGACCGGTTGGCTGGGGGGTCAGCGGGGGTGGGCGATGGCGAGGAGCGCTTTGGCGCCGGGGTGCTGTTCGGGCAGGCGCAAAAGGACGCGCCGTGCGCTGTGGCACATCAGGGCGGGCAGGTGCCATAGCTGCCAGCGGAGCCGTTTGGGGGCTGCGCGGCGCAGCGCTCCGGTGAGGCAGGCGTTCTGGAACCAGCCGACGAGCGCGAGGCCGATGATGCACATGGCGGCCCAGGCGCTGTTCGCGTGCCAGTCGGTGAACGGCATGCGCGTCAGGCCGCTGTCTTTGAGCCGGCACACGGCGTTCTCGATGTCGGCGTGTGAGCGCATCAGCTTGTCCAGTTGCACGGCGCTGCGGGGCTGGTCGGTGAGGAATCCCCAGTAGCGGAAGTTCTCGCTGGGGAACAGGCTGCGCTGCGCGCCGGGGTGGCGCGGCTCGCGGCGCACCACCAGCCGGGTGCGCTCGGGCCAGCCCGACAGGTCCGCGAGGTCGGTGAGGTCCGCGACCTGAGCACCGCGCCGCTTGCGCTGGCCGGGCCGCTTCGGAACGTTGTGCCAGCGGTCCGGGTCGCCCAGGCCGCAGCGGATCGCTGCTTCGACGCCCGGAGCCGACCGCGCTGACACCGCATAGCCGATGTTGCGGTCCCGCAGCTTTGCGGCGAGTCTGGGCGAGCAGCCCGCGGCGTCGATGCGCACCACAAGCGGACGCCCCACGAGACTTTCGCCGTCGCCTTCGCGGTGACCCACGGCGTCGGGCTCGGGCAGCGTCGCCACAGCGGCGTCGATCACCTCGAGGTGATCGGCGATGTCGTTCGCGGCGGCGTTGCCGGGCCGCTGCTTGATCCACAGAGGCTCCCCGTCCGCAGTGGAGCACACCATCGGATGGAACCCGAACCCGCCCTTGTAATGCGGCGCAGCTCCCGCCTTGTTCTCCGAATGGACCTCCACCAGCGTCGAGTCGATGTCGACCACCAGCGGCCCGCTGCGGTCATGATCGGCCCACAACGGCTCGCGCACCGCTGCGGCCGCGCCCAAAAGCGCCGCGGCGCCGCCTTCGCCCAGGCCCGTGACGGTGCGGTACAGCGTCGAGTCCGACGCGACGTCGCCGAACAGCTCCCGCTGAGCACGCAGATGCTCGATGTCGGTGCACGCCTCACCGCCGCCGGCCAGCATCAACAGCCCATGGACCAGCACCCGGCCCCGGTCATGAACCGGGGCCCGCTCGCCGCGTGGGGGCACCGCGGCCGACAGCGCCTCGGTCAGCCCGACACGGTCCGCGAACCCGCCCAAAGCGAACAGCCCGACGCCCCACACCACACGGTCCCCGCCGCCTGCCAGACGCGCGTTTGTGACACTGCTAAGTTTCACCTCGGAGATGCCCCCCTGAACTGCCAGATGCGTTCTTCGCGGACATGCATCGTTGCAGGTCAGAGGGGCTTTTCCGCGGACCCCGACAGCCCAGTCCGCCCGGCTCGTGAATAATCAGGGCTAGCGCACCCGTACCGCATTCGCCCGTGGCGCGTCAATACCCCGGTGATCGCTCCTGAACGGCGGAGCGTCACCGGGGCATAGCCGGAACCGGGGCGGACGAACGAGGCGCCCGGCCCGGCTTGGCCTATTGCAAGCGCTGGGCGGCTGTGATGAGCCGAGCCAGTTCGGTCACGTCGGCGTCGCCGCGGAAGTCCCGCGTCAGCGCTTCTGCCTGCGTGCGCAGGGTGCGCATGGACGTGTCCTCGACGAACCAGCTCTGGCGGAGAACCTCTGCAAACTCGGCGGCCACTGCGGCCAGCCGGAAGTGGCGCTCGGCGTCGCCGAAGCTGCGGTGCGGATCCCGTTCCCTGATCGTCGTGGACACCTCGGTGACGGCCTCGCTGGCGGGCCGCTGGTAGCGCAGTGTCACCTTTGCGAGCACGTCGTTGGTGCGCCGGCCCGCGCTGTCGGGATTGACCAGCGTCAACTCATACAGCGCCGTGGCGCTCCCCGAGATGGCGACCTCGCCGGCATCGTCAGCATCGTTGCGGAAATCGCGGTCGGCCACGTCCCGGTTCTCAAAGCCCAGCAGCCGGTATGCGGCCACGGCGTCGGGGTTGAAGATCACCTGGACCTTGGCGTCACGTGCGGCAACAGAGATGAACGAGTTCACGTCGCCGCCGAGCAGGCGCCACGCCTCGTCGTGATCGTCGAGGTAGTGGTATGAGCCGTCGGCGCGGTTGACCAACTGCTCCATCAACTCGTCGTTGAACGGGCCGAGTCCGACGCCGATGGTGGTCAGGCTGATGTCGGAGCGCTCGCCGAGTTGGCGAAGAATCCGGTCGGTCTCGGTAGCGCCGACGTTTGCGACGCCGTCGGAGAACTACAGCACCAGCACATTGCGTCGCGCGGCGGCTTCGCTCTCGGCCATGCGGTAGCCGTTGACGAGGCCGGCTGCGATGTTGGTGCTGCCGTTGGGCCGCACGTCTCGCTGGATGCGGCGGATCAGGTCGTCGTAGTACCTGCCGACGGCGGCCGGCCGGTCGACGGTGCGGGCATTGTTCGCGTAGGCCACGACACCCACCCGGGTATCGGATTCCAGCCCTCCCACAAGCAGATCGACGGCGTCGTAGACCAATTCGATGGGGCGGGTCCTGTCGTCGCTGGTGCCGATTTCCTCATTCATGGAGCCCGAGCTGTCGAGCACCAGGATCACGCTGTCGGGCCGCAGGGCGTCCGACACCACGTGAGGTGCCTGCACGCCGACTCGCGGCAGCAGATCGCCGGGTCAGCGAACGGCGAGGGCGCGGCCTCCACGCTGATGGTGAACTCGTCGATCTCATCGTCGTATCCGCCGTCGAAGTAGTTGACGAACTCTTCGACCCGGACTGCTTCGAAGGGCGGCATCTGGCCGCCGTCGAGGAAGTTGCGGGCGATGGTGTACGAGGCCGTGTCCACGTCAAGCGCCAACGTCGAGAACGGGTCGTCAGCAGTGTCGACGAACGGGTTGATGCCGTAGTCGACGAAGTTGTCGGGTTCGGCGTGGCGCCGCCGCTGGTTCGGTTCGTAGGGCTCCGGCTCCGGCTCTGCTGACTCCGACGGATCGCTCTGAGTGCGGCTTCCGCTCGAGGACTGACTCGACGAGGCGTCGTCTGACATTTCTTCCTCGGCCATGTCGTCGGACCCGCCAGCCACGGCCACCTCGACGTCTTCTGCCGAAGCAGCACCGCCGAGCGAAGACTGCTCTTGGTCGTCGTCCGCCTCGTCCATCTGTTCATCCGCCCTGCTGGATGAACTTGCCGTCACGGGCGTGGCGCGGTCGGTGGACTCAGTCTCCGTCTCGTTCGCAGTTGTGTCGTCTGCGTCGTCGGTTGCCGTGCAGGCCGCCGCCAGCAGGCACAGCGTCGCCTCTTGACTTGGTCCCTCGACGCCGGAACGCAGGACCGCGTTCCGCCTATTTCGGCAGTGACATCGACATGTCACCTGGACGCAATGTGGCGACCCGACCGCCCGCGGTCAGCTCGGTGGGCGCCGCAGATCAGAGAGGGGTCGGACGCTGCGTGTCACAGAAGTGGAATAGTCCCGGACCGTGCCGGCGGATGCTCGAGCGCGATATTCATGCACGATGCGTCCGATTGCTGAGCGGGATCCGCGTTTGTGCGGGTCGCTCAGTCCTGTTTGGACTTGCCCGCGGCCTTCTGGTTCTTCTTCCAGGCACGGACCTCGGTGAGAGCGTCGGGGCCGTCGATGTCAGCCACCGAGCGAGGCTGGCGGTCGGCGAACGGACCGGCGACGGCCTTCCAGCCCCGGGGAGCGACCCCGAAACGCTTCGCCAGGATGGCCACGAAGATCTTGGCTTTCTCGTCGCCGTAGCCGGGCAGGGCGCGCAGCCGGTCGTACAGCGCCTTGCCGCTGCGCACGTCGGCCCATATGGCACCGGCATCGCCGTCGTAGTGCTCGACGATGTGGCGGGACAGCTCACCGCAGCGGCGGGCCATCGATCCGGGGAAGCGGTGCAGCGCCGGCTTCTCCTTGAACGCAGCCTCCAGCTCGTCGGGGTCCATCGCTGCGATGGCGGCAACCGAGAACTGATCGCCCAGCCGCTCTGCCAGCCGGGCGGGGCCCTTGAACGCCCACTCCATGGGGATCTGCTGGTCCAGCATCATCGCCAGCAGCAGCGCAAACGGGTCGTCGAGCAGCAGCTGGTCGGCCTCGGTATCGCCCGTGACCGCCAGCGTTGCCCGGTCTTCGCCCTCACTGCTTCCCATGGGGTCAAAAGCTACCGCTGCCAGCGACCTTGAAGGCAGAGCCGGGCGCGTTGTGGGCGTACCCTGCGGCTGAGCCTGACGACCGGCCCGCTTGGGTTCAGACGTGGCGACACAGCGGTTTGGCGACGGCATGGTGATGGAACTCAGCGACTTGGCTGCCGGGATGCGACTCGCTGGCGTGGTGGCGGGAACAGATGTCACTGTTGTTGCCGTCGACATTCACGGCCCAGGTTCGGCGACGCTCACGTATCGCACGGCGGAGAACCGTCTCGGCGAACGGCTCATCACAGAGACCGATCTCGCCGAGATTCGCCCGGCTTCGCAGAGCACCTGGACCTTCGACGCTGACGGTGCCATGTTCAAGCTGGCGTCTGAAGCCCGGCGAATGCAGATGGCCCACCTCGCCGACCCATTCGCCGCGGTCGATACGTCGAACATTGAGCCCTACCCGCACCAGATCGAAGCCGTCTACAACCGCCTGCTCACTCAGAAGCCGCTTCGATTTCTCCTCGCTGACGACCCGGGCGCGGGCAAGACGATCATGTCCGGTCTGCTCATTCGTGAGCTGATGCTGCGTGGCGACGTCACTCGGTGCCTCATCGTGGCGCCGGGCAGCCTCGTCGAGCAGTGGCAGGACGAGTTGTGGGACAAGTTCGGCTTGAGCTTCGATCTGATGTCACGTGAGACCGTCGAGGCGTCACGCACCGGCAATCCCTTCGTCGAACGGAACCTGCTCATCGCCCGCATCGACCAAATCGCCCGCTCGGAAGATCTGGTTGCGCGTCTGGGCGCTTCGGAGTGGGATCTCGTAGTCGTCGATGAGGCGCACAAGATGTCCGCGCACCGCTATGGCGACGAGCTGCGCCGCACAAAGCGCTTCATCGTCGGCGAGGTGTTGCGTGACTGTGCCCGCCACTTCCTCCTGCTGACGGCAACTCCCCATAACGGCAAGAACGAGGACTTCTTGGCCTTCATGACGCTCATCGACCCCGAGCGATTCGAGGGACGGCTGCGCGCCACCAACGGCAGCGGGGGAGCCGCTGAGGTTCCCGATGTCAGCGACGTCATGCGCCGTCTGGTCAAGGAGAATTTGCGGACGTTCGAGGGCAAGCCGCTGTTCACCAAGCGTCACGCCCACAGCCTGCAATTCGACCTGTCAGAGCCGGAGGCAGAGCTCTACGAGGCGGTCACCACCTACGTCCGCGAAGAGATGAACCGCGCCGCCCGGATGCGAGAGGAAGGCGACCGCCAGCGTGGCGTGATCGTCGGGTTCGCACTTGCGGGGCTGCAACGACGGCTGGCGTCCTCACCGGCAGCGATCTACGAGTCGCTGCGCAGGCGCCGTGATCGTCTGGCCGGACAGGCCACCGAGATGCGTCGCTTGGCCGCCACTGGCGAGCCGATTCCGGTGCTCGAACTGCCGCGGGGAGTGCGGGTCATCGACTTGGAGGACTTTGACTTCGACGATTTCGACGAAGCAGAGCTCGAAGAGCTGGAGAACGTCACTGTGGACGCCGCCTCGGCTGCGGCCACCGCTGACGAGCTCGAGGCGGAGGTTGTCGTCCTGAAGGGCCTGGTGGAGCTGGCTGATCGGGTCCGAAACAGCGGCGTGGATGCGAAGTGGACTCGACTTCGGGATCTGTTGCGCTCTGAACACTTCGACGGCATCTCGGGAGCGGACGACGACCGTCGCAAGCTGATCGTGTTTTCAGAGCACCGTGACACGCTCGACTACGTGGCCGGACGGATCGCCGCCGAATTGGGCAGACCCGAAGCGGTCGTCACAATCCACGGCGGCATGAGACGCCAAGACCGCCGCACCACCCAGGATCGCTTCCGGGTCGATCCGACCGTGTCGGTGCTGGTGGCCACCGATGCCGCCGGCGAGGGCGTCAACCTGCAAGTCGCCAACATGATGGTCAACTACGACCTGCCGTGGAACCCGAACCGCATTGAGCAACGCTTCGGGCGAATTCACCGGATCGGCCAGCGTCGGCCCTGCCATCTTTGGAACTTGGTCGCGCACCGGACCCGGGAAGGCCAGGTGTTCGAGCGGCTGTTCGCCAAGATCGAGCAACAGCGTCAGGTGTATGGCGACCAGGTGTACGACGTGCTGGGCGATGCCCAGATCAACGTCTCGCTGCGGGAACTGCTGATCGATGCCATCCGAGCCGACACCGACCCCGCGCATGCCGCTTGGATGGACAAGGTCATCGACAGTGGCATCGGTGAGCAGCTCCGCGAAGTGCTCGAGGAACGGGCGCTCGTGGCGGGACTGGCCGACCCGTCCGCCAACGACGAAATCCGCCGCCGAATGGAAGAGTCCCGCGCTCGCCGACTGCAGCCGTGGTTCGTGCACGACTTCTTCACCGAGGCACTACGGCTGTACGGCGGTCGCATCGCCGGCCGCGAACACGGCCGGTACGAGGTCACCCGCGTACCTGCAGCGGTGCGGTTGGGTGCCGACCCGGCTCTCGGACCGGTGCACGATCGATATGCACGGGTGGCGTTCGACAAGAGCCATGTGCTGCCGGACGCCGAAGCCGTTGCCCATTTGTCTGGGGCCGCCGGTGATCGTGCGGAGCTGATCTCTCCCGGCAGCGCGCTGTTGAGTGTGGTGGCGTCCAAAGTGCTCGCCGACTGGGGCGAGTCGCTGCAGCGTGGAACGGTCCTGGTTGATCCAGCGGATCCGTCGACCGAACCTCGGCTGCTCGTGTACTTGGATCATGTTGTTACCGACGGTCGCATCGTGAACGGTGCCCGCCAGGTCGTGTCACGTCGGTTCCAATACGTGGAGGTGGACGAACTTGGAAACGCCCGTGACCCTGGAGCGGAGCCGTACTTGGTCTATGCACCGCCGGCCGGCGACCAGGAGAGCTTGCTGGCCGACCGGCTGGAAACGTCGTGGGCAGGGCCGGCCGCCGAATCGGTCGCCCGCGATTGGGCAATCGAACATCTCGCTGGCCCGCACCTCGAATCGGTAGCGGCCATAGTGCGCGGCCGGGCGGCGCGCGTAAGCGAAGCGGTGCGCCAGCGTCTCGAATCCGAGATCCGTTACTGGGATCGGAGAGCAAACGAGATCAAGGCGCAGGAAATCGCCGGCGGCAAGCCCAGGCTGAACTCAGGTCGTGCCCGGGCGCGTGCCGACGAGCTGGAGACTCGCATGGCCCGCCGCCGTGCCGAGCTCGACACCGAGGCCGACTTGCACAGCAGCCCGCCGACCGTGGTCGCGGCGGCAGTGATCGTGCCCCAAGGATTGGTCGACGCACTGTCCGGTTCGCCACCCGACGTCGAAGCGGTCGCCGACAAGATGGAAACCGACCGGCGAGCAGTCGCCGCGGTCCTGGCAGCCGAACGCGAGTTGGGACGTATCCCGCAGGAACAAGCGCACAACAACCCAGGGTTCGACGTGATGTCAGTTGACCCCGCGACGGGCGACCACTACTTCATAGAGGTCAAGGGCCATTTGCCTCGGACTGAAGAGATTCACGTCAGCGCTCGTCAGGTGCGCCGGGCCCAGAACGACCCCGAACGCTGGCGGCTCGCCGTGGTATCAGTGCCCGACGACCCCGCCGCTGAGCCACGTGTCGCGTACTTGGTCACGCCATTTGCCGGCGTGATCATGCACCCAGCCCAAACAAGCGTCCCGCTGAAGGTCGCCACCCTCCTCGCCGACGCCAGCCCACCCTGCTGAGACCCTCGGCGCTGCCGGGAGCTGGGCAGAGAAAAGAAAGACCCGGCACCCCCCGGCTACAGGTATGGCACCGAGGTCACTATTGCCTGGCTACGTTTCTGGACTACCGGAGGGCGCGGGAACAACCGCCTGCGCAGGGTGACCTGAGCACTCGGCCGCCGAGCCGACTTCAGGCGGGCCGGCCCTCTGGTCCCCACTGCGGTTCGCAGAGGTGGTTTTGCCTAGCGGACCGATTCCGTCTCGCCGAGCAACCTCTGGTACGCCTTCAGCGTGGGCATGTCGAAGCAGACGAAGCGGATCTGACGAACCTTCGTCGGCGTGGAGCGCACGGTGTTGACGGCAATTTCGGCAGCTGCTGTCCGCGGGCACCCGTGGGCGCCAGTCGCGATTGCAGGAAAGGCAACGCTCTCGGCGCCGACCTCGTCAGCTTGGGCGAGTGACTCCCGATAGCACGATTCGAGCAGTACCGGCTCGCCATCGGATCCGCCTCGCCATTGGGGCCCGACGGTGTGAATGACCCATCGAGCGCTCAGACGGAAGCCGGGCGAGATCTTGGCGCGGCCCAACTCGCAGGGTCCCAACGTCATGCAGTAGGAACGGAGTTCCGGGCCAGCAGCGCGATGGATCGCCAGGTCAACTCCGCCTCCTCCGAGCAGGTCCGCGCTGGCCGGATTGACGATGGCGTCGACGCGCTCAGCCGTGATGTCTCCGAGCACCGCTTCAAGCTGGGGCTTGCTCTGGATCAAGATCGGCAGCAACGGCGGCATCGGTTCGCCAGAGACGTGCACGATGAGATCTCGCAGCCGTTCGCGCTCTCCGATGGCCGAGTCCCGCTTGTAGGACTCTGGATCGCTCTCGACTCGCGCTGAGGTGATCATGAACCCGGTTTCCTTCGCGACGAACGTGACCTCGTAGATGCCGAGACCGGTCCAGCTGCGATGCAGGAACAAGCCGTCGCCCTCCATGAAGGCAAACCACTTGTCGTTCATGTCCATTGGGATGTACCCGCTGGCAATTGCCTGCATCTCGGCGTTGGAGAGCAGCATCTGGGGTGGCGGGATTGGCTCTGGTCGCCGGATGGGTGCCACATCGTTCCAATCGCGCTTGGTGGCCGCATCTTCCGGAGAACCGTCTGGCCCCCACAGGGCCCTGCTAAACAAACTCAACCCGTCTTGTGACATGCCTCCACCGTAGGAAGGGGGTGTCACAGCCATGATGTTGGGGTCAGCAGTCGGGCCCGGGTCTGACCCAGGGTGTCACGGGCTTTGTGCCTTTTTCGTGATTTGTCGGCTCGGTGTCCTGGCTGCTGGCGCGCACCGGCCGGTGATGCGCTGGGCGCCACGGTCGAGTTCATGTCGCCGGCTGACATCGAGCGCCGCCACGGCGTCCATCGCGACATCGTGGGCGGGGGAGCGTTCGGCTGGCGCCCCGGCCAAGGCACCGACGACACCGATCTGACCTGGGCGGTCGTCTCCGGTTACCTGAACACAGAGGGCATAGACAGCCTCCAAGCCATTGCCGAGGAGTTCTTGGCGTGGTTCGACACCGATCCGCCCGATGTCGGCCTCACCACACGGGAGGCGCTGCGCCACCTGCGCCGAGATGGCGATCCGGCAACCAGCGGCCTCACCTCGGAGCACTCGACCACATGCGCCATCGCCGGTGGCCTGCTCGGCGTCACACACGGCGCCGACGCCATCCCCAGCCGTTGGCGCGGGGCGCTCGAATACACCGACAAGATGACCGAGGCCGCCGCCGAACTCGCTCGCCTGAGGAGCGCAGCTTGACCTGCGCCTAAGCCCTCACCGCCTTGGCGGCCTCGCCGTAGCCTGCCCTCGCCGCCGGGGCGGTGACACCAAGGATCTCCGCGATGCGGTCCCATCGCATGCCTTCGCGTCGAGCCCAGCAGACCGCATCCTCGATTTGCTGCCTGCTCACCTCTGTCGGTTCTGCGATGGTGGTTTCGGCTTGAACGGCAAGCGAGAGATACAGCTCGTGAGCAGGCTCGTCGGCGAAGTTCAACCAGTCGAACTGCTCGAACCTGTCGGCGACTTCATCCCAATACTCGTCAGATTCGTCGATTGATGCCTGATCAGCGGGTTGATCCACGGTGTTGCCTCATGTACTTCGCACGGACACGCATCGCATGGATGATGAGGTCGGTGTCCGTGACTGAATCGTACGCCTCGCCCACGTCAAGCAGATCGCCGTCCCGACGGGGTCCGACGAGCGTCATGCGGCAGTCGTCCTGTGGAATTGTCCAAGTGATGTTTCGATAGGCATGCAGATGTCCTCTGCCGGGATGCCGTGTCGGTGCGCTGATCGCAAAATGCGCCAGCGTCGAGGCTCGGCATCCACGAGCAGGCACCGTAGGCAGGTACCTGGAACGGGCCAAGTGAGTTTCGCGGTCGCAGGAAGGCCTGCTGATGTGGCTGGGCTAGCTTGTGGCGTCGTATGTCTGTTGGAACGGGTGCCGGGGACCGGATCGAGCGCTTCCTGAGTGCACATTCAGAGGGGCGGCTGCTCGTCTGCGTGGGCTCGGCGAGTGTGCCGGGACTCGTGTGGCTGGCCGAGCGCACTCGGCAACGGCCAGTGACGCTGCTGATCGGTGACTTGCAGGGCCGCAACTTTCAGCACGCGACCGATGTCGATCGCCGCACCGCGGTGGACTTCGTGGAACGCAGCGATGTTGAAGTGCGGAACTGGTACCGGACGGCCCGCAACGCAGCCGGTCGGTCTGAAGCGCACCTCAAGATCTGGGCTGCCTTTGATGACCACGAGAATCCCCAGGCGTTTCTCCTAGGTTCGGCCAACCTCACTGCTGCAGGTCTCTCCGAGAATGCCGAGCTGATGGCCGTCGCCGACGCCTCGGAGCACGACTACCTGCGCAGCACAGTCGCGGAGCTCCTGGAAAAGGCGTGGTCAGCGGAGGAGCAGCTGGTCGAGCGGATTGCTGGGACCCAAGCAGTGGCAGAGCCCGAACGGCCGCACAAGCGCACGCCGAAGAGCGGCCAGCACCGCAGCTCGGAGCCAGCCGGGGCAAGCAAGTCCGGCTGCGCCAACAAGACGCTTGCCATGGCGGTCGTCGTGCTCGGACTCGCGGCGGCCACATTTGGGTTCCTGCCCCAGCTGCGCGGCCTACAACGAGATTGGTGCCGCGCTCCTGGAGGGCCACAGCCCGGTCCAAGCCATCGACGCGGACCGCCAGCTCGATCTTGACCCCGACACTCGCAGCGCCCTCGAGACGCCAGCAACAGTGCCCGTCGAGCAGCTGAGCACAGGTGGCTACGTGATCGACAGTCTCGCCTGTGCGGTGTGGACGATCCAGCAGCCCGAATCGCTGGAGTCAGTGCTCGTGGACCTGGTCAACCGGGGCGACGATGCCGACACGACGTGCGCCATCGCGGGCGGCCTGCTCGGGGTCACTCACGGCGCCGACGCCATTCCCAGCCACTGGCGCAACAAGCTTGAATATGTCGACAACATGACTGCGGCGGCCGCCGAGTGCGCACGCTTGCGGCTCGCGGCCTGACCTTCAGTCTCAGCCGTCCAGATTCGCGGCTGCCGTAGCAGCGGGTTGCGCGGATACTTCCGGGCACCTCGTGATGGTGCAGCTGCGCGGCACTGAATCGTCCCGGAGGTTGGCGTCTACGGGAACTAAGTTCGGCAACGTGGCTCGTCACATCAGTCGCTCCCAATTGCAGAGCAAGCTGCGCCAAGCGCAGGCGAAGCAACGAAGGGCAGTTAACGAGTCCAACGCCAAGGTGCGCAGATTGAAGCAGTCAGTTGACAGGTACAACCGTGACGTACGGGCACACAACGCGCGCGTTCGGACTAACCGTGACCGTCTTCGGAGAGAGCTCGAGAGACTGAGTCGAACGCCGACTTCGATGAGTACCCGCCTCACGGTGTACCGAAGTTCCGTCGTGACAGTGGAGGAATCGTTCCGGCAGCTTGAAGCCGCTGCGGAAGCCGATGGCTGGACCGGAGATGAATGGCTCCTCGACCGAGGCGAGGGCGAGGTGGCGAATAGCGTGGCGGTGCTGAACGCACTTGGCAACAGCTCGTCCGAGGGCGATTTCCGCGACCAAGATCTCGACAGGTTGCGTGCGACAACTATCGACGATCAACTTGCGCTCCTTGACTCGGACCTAGACCGTCGTTGGCGGGGAGCGCTCTTTGCCCTGGACCCGCGAAATCCGGATGCAGCTCGGCACTTCTGTACGAGCTCGCGGGAGTTGCTCGACCAGATGTTGGAGCGCGCGGCGCCTGACTCCGCAGTCTTCGCAGCGAATCCGAGCGCTGGAAAGACGGAACGCGGAACGGCGACGCGGCGGTCTCGCGTGGAACACTGCCTCGATAGAAGTGGCTCACTCGAAGCGACCGTTGCGGAGTTCGTCGACGTTGATGTCGAAGATGTCGTTACGTTGTTCCGCGAATTCAATGACGGGACGCACGGTAGCGCCGGGCGTTTCGACCTCACTCGGCTAGATGTCATGAAGAGGCGCGTCGAAGACGCAGTGCTATTTGTGGCTCATATAGTTGCTTGACACTGTGACGCTGCGTCCTCGCTGAGGTGCTACTGCCGCATTGAAATCGCGCACTTGGGTTTCATTACTGACGGGTTACCCCGCACGACCCTGATTCACCCTGGGTTTTGCGCAGGCTCCAGAGATTGGAGCAAGCATGGGAGCCATGAGCACAGAAGCGAGGGCGGCGACGTCGCGGCGGTATTCGCCTGAGCAGAAGCAGCACGCGATGAGGATGGTGCTGGCGTTGCGCGAGGAGCTGGGCACTTCGGCGGGCACGATCACCAGGGTGGCCCGGCAGCTGGGCTATGGCGTGGAGTCGGTGCGCAAGTGGGTGGCCCGGGCCGAGATCGACGCGGGTGCCCGTGTGGGGCTGACCTCGGCTGAGAGCGAGGAGCTGCGGCGGTTGCGTCAGGAGAACCGTGAGCTGCGCCGGGCGAATGAGATCTTGCAGCGGGCGGCGACTTTTTTCGGGGCGGAGCTCGACCGCCGACAGCGATGACCGTCGAGTTCGTCGACGAGAACCGTGCCGAGTTCGGAGTCGAGCCCGTCTGCGCTGCGTTGCAGGTGGCTCCGTCCACGTATTGGTCGACCAAGCGCCCGCCGCCGTCTGAGCGGTCGAAGCGCGACGCGTTGATGATGCCGCTGCTGCTGGCGCTGTGGCAGGCGAACTATTCGGTGTACGGGGCGCGCAAGCTGTGGATCGCCGCCCGCCGCTCCGGGCACGACATCGGCCGCGACCAAGTCGCCCGCCTCATGGGGCGGCTGGGCATCCGGGGCGTCCAGCGGACCAAGAAGGTGCGCACCACCCGGCCCGACCCCGAAGCGGCCCGCCCCCCCGACCTCGTCGAGCGGGACTTCACCGCCGATGCCCCGAACCGGCTGTGGGTCGCCGATCTGACCCACGTCGCCACCTGGTCCGGTGTCGCCTATGTGTGCTTCATCACCGACGCCCACAGCCGCCGCATCGTGGGCTGGCGGGCCGCGTCGAACATGCGCACCCAGATGGTGCTCGACGCATTGGAGATGGCCCGCTGGAGCCGCGGCGTCCGCCTCGAAGGGCTCGTCGCGCACGCCGACGCGGGCAGCCAGTTCACCAGCATCCGATACGGCGAGCGCCTCGACGAGATCGGCGCCGTCCCCTCGATCGGATCGGTCGGGGACTCATATGACAACGCCCTGGCCGAGGCCGTGAACGCGCTCTACAAGACCGAGCTGATCCGCGGCCCCGCACAAGGCCCGTGGCGCACGATCGACGACGTCGAGCTCGCCACCCTCGGCTGGGTGCACTGGTCATGATATGCGGGTGATCCACCACGGGGTCTGGGAGTGCTGCGACGATGGGTGAGGTGGCCTTTGAGGGTCTGGATGATCGATTCGATGATCTGGCGCAGGGGCCGCAGGAGTTTTGCGCCGGGTCGTGGGGCCTCGGTTCGGGTGGCGGGGCGCAGCAGGGTGATGCCGGCGTTGTTGAGGTCGGCTTCGAACGCTGCTGAGCGGTAACCCTTGCCGGCGATGAGGGTCTGGCCCGGCCGGGCGATGCGGGCCGCGTCGATCATGTCTGCGCAGACGTCGCGTTCGTCGGCTTTCGCGCCGGCGAGCGCGAACGCGATCGGCAGACCCGCCGGGGTGGCGACAAGATGCAGGCGCAGGCCCCAGAACCAGCGGGAATGCGACGCGCAGTAGCCGTATTGGGCCCATCCCGCGAGGTCAGAGCGCTTTTGGGTCTCGCGGCTTCGGCCGCACTCGACCGGCGTGGAATCGACCAGCCACACGTCGTCGTGCCACGACTCGCACTCGCGTGCGAGCCATCCCATGACACGAGCGATCATCTCACCGCTGCGCCGCAGCCGCTTGTTGTACCCGTCGCGGTTCGGAAGGTACGGGAACCACGGCCCCAGATGCGCTTTCGCGTAGCGCACGAACTGCGACTCGTTGTCATAGCCCAGCAGCGCCGAGATCACCGCCAGGGTGACCAGCTCCGCGTCCGACAGCTTCGGGGCGAACCCCACCACAGGCCGCTCGGGAGCCCAATGAGGGTTCTCTGCCAACAGGTCATCGATCCTCACATACAGTGCGGTCGCGAGGGTGTCCAAGTCCGGGCCCATGCTGAGAACCTCCAAGATCGAAGCGTGAATACACACCCCGAGCTTGGACACCCTCACCCCACAACCGGTGGACCCGACCCCTTGGAACTAATCATCTAGTGGCATCGATCGAGCGACGCCGGGCCTCGGCAAACTACATGCGCGTTGGTAACCTCGCGCGGCCTCAATGGTCCAGGCCGTCGATCTCTCGCTCGGCCACGACGGAAGGAGGTCTGCAGATGGGGCGTGCGTCAAGATGGTGGAAATGCGATTTGCAGATCGCGACACCCCCGTGGAATTTTCGCGTACCGCCAGGAACCACGGCGGACTGGTCCGCGGAAGCGGACTGTCGCGCGTTTGCCGAACAATACGTTCAGGCCATTTGCGCACATGGGATTGAGGTTGTCGCGCTCGCCAATCACAATCGCGCCGATTCCTGGATCGACTACATGAGGGATGCAGCGGCTGATCAGCTTGTGGTGCTGCCCGGCATGGAAATCACCAGCGGCTCCGGCCAAGACGGCGTGCACCTGATCATCATTGGTGCACAGGATTGCGCAACAGAAGATCTAGAGCGCGTGCTCTACGGTCCATGCGGCTACAGCGCGGATCATCCGCTGTTCTCCGAGACCGGAGAGCCACTGCCGAGTCCTCGGACGTTAGGGCAGATACTCGACGAACTCGGGGAGGACTTCCTCGTCATCGCTCCTCATGCGCTTAACGATAACGGCATCGCATCGGAAAGCACTGTCAAGGGCAGCCTCCGATGGAAAGCCCTTCATCACCAGCGGCTCAATGCGATTGACGTCGGCACCTCGGGTACTGGTGCTAGCAGTGGCTCTTTCAACAGCCGCTTCAGAGGCAGAGAACTGAGTGATTTCCCATGTCTCGAGTGGATGCCATTCGTCGCGACATCTGATGCATACAAATTGGATGATCTCGGTGGCAGATTCACGTGGATTCGAATGGCAAGCCCTACTATTGAAGCTCTTCGACAAGCGTTTCTTGACCATGAGGCGAGAGTTATTCCGTCTTGGGACCCTCGCGTCGCGAACGAGCAATCGCCCAACGATGTAGGCCACGCTTGGATAGAGAGTATCGAATTGAGTGGCATATCGAATTCGACCAAGCGCTTGAGCGTTGAATTTGACCCGCATCTCAATGTAATAGTCGGCGGACGTGGCTCCGGCAAGTCGACGATCGTCAATGGACTTCTACAATCCTACGGTTCTCCTGAGCAACTACCCCCTGCAATCCAAAATGAATGCAGCGAGTTTGCCCAAACAGTTCTCAAGAACGGGCAAGTCAATACGACGCACAGGCTTCCGACGCCAGAGCCCAACGACACTCAACCTCTACAGAAAGCCGTTTGGAAATACGACACAGGGAGCCTTACTGAACGCTCGACCGGGCCATCGACACTCACGGAGTTTTCGGCTACGATCATTTGCCAGAAGGAATTGTTCGAGCGTACCAGTTCGGCGGCAGGGGATCCTGAAAAGGCCTCGGCCAGCCTCTTGCAACTTGTCGACAGTTGGGCGGGCATAATTGGCACGAGTAGGACAACGCCCAGTGACCTCTTGCGTCGTATGGAGAGCGCACGTCGGGATTTGGAGGCGTCAATTCGGACGCGCGTGGAAGCAGAATCCGAAGGTAGCCAACAACAACGTGACGCTATCCAGGGTCGCATTGACGATGTTCGCACCCAATTGCAGTATTTTGATTCTGATGCCGCGACCGAACGACGCGCAGGGCATGAAGAGGCCAGAACGATTCAGCATGAATATGTAGCCATTATTGAAGATAGACAAGACGCTTTCCGAAGAATTAATACGCTCGTAGGGGAAAAGCTAGCTGCCGCTCTAGACACGCCTGCTATCACCGTCGCTCAGTTAGCGGATGTCAATACAAGCGCCCGGTCGGTAGTCAGTGACGTAACGAATACGATTCTGGGAGCGCTTAATGAGGCCATTGACCGCTTAGCAGTTAGCAGAAATTGACGCCAACTATCGGTCCACTGACTGGTGGCATGGAGTTGAAGCGAGACTCATCGACACTACAACCTATCTTGATGAACTAGCGCATGCGGGCCTTGATGTGGAAGGCTATAGTGCACTTTTGGCGAACCTTGAGGCGCAAGAAGTGCATCTGCGCACCATCGAAGCCAGATCTGCAGAATTGGTGGGTTTATTAGAAGTGGAGGCTACGGCAGAGGATGCTTTGGCGAGTCTCCGCATCGAGCGAAGGTCAAAGCGGCAACAGGTTTTTGACGCGGCCCAATCGGACGGAACGTTACGCTTTGATGTGCTGCAAGAATGCGATTGGATTAGTTGGTCCGATGAACTTCGACGCCTAATGGCGTTACGGACGGACGGTTTCTTGAATGAAGTACCTCAACTCGCAAAGTGGTTATGGGAATCTGATAATGGAGAGAATATTGAGCGAAAACGGCGCCTTGTCTTATGGAAGCAGAGTTTACTGAATGGAGAATTCCGTGATCTTGCTGGTGAGACCGGGATACGACAGCAGTTTTGGAGTCGTTTGGGTGATATGGAGCTCACGCAGCGAATCGCTATTGCAGCTGCAATACCGGACGACATAGTGAAGATGTCATTTCTACGAGAGGGCCAGAGTCCAACTGATGCGGATGCTTGGCAGTCGGTGAGTACGGGCTCGCCAGGCGAGAGAAGTGCGGCGATGTTGGGCCTAGTGCTGGCTTATGGCGAGGAGCCGTTGATCTTGGATCAACCTGAGGATGACCTCGATACGGCCCTCGTGACCGAGCTGGTGGTGCAGCGAATTCGGCGGTGCCGATCACGCCGACAGGTGATCGTAGTCACGCACAATGCGAATATTCCGGTCAATGGAGACGCGGAACGCGTGTGTGTGCTGCAGAACCGGGGAGGTGCGCTGGTCATTGCGTCAGCGAATGGTAGCGATATCGACGGTCCAATCGAACTTAGCGCTGTACGTGAATCGATTCAAGCGATTATGGAGGGTGGAGTCGCTGCATTCGTTGCCCGAGAACGGCGATACAACAACGAGTTCAATCGTTACAGAACTGCTCGGGGTGAACTTGCTGGCCGATACCACGGACCTATTGAGACATGAGTGGCCCGAGTCGTGGTTCTCCTACTTGTCGGCCACAATATCGAGGAAGCGGACCTGTAGAGATAGTGTCGCTGTGGAGCGATTGAGGACAGGCAGGGCTAGCGGATGAACCCGAAGTTGATTGAAGTGGCGTTGCCGTTGGCGACGATTAACGCTGAAGCTGCGCGAGAGAAGTCAATTCGACATGGACATCCGTCGACGCTCCATTTGTGGTGGGCGCGGCGGCCGTTGGCGGCGGCGCGGGCGGTGATCTGGTCGTCGCTGGTGGATGATCCGTCGGCCGAGGGGTACCGGGACCCATACGGCAATCTGCTGCCGACCGTGGAGGCACAAGAGGTGGAGCGGCAACGATTACACGGGATATTGGAGCGGTTGGTCAAGTGGGAGAACTCCAACGACCCTGAGGTGCTCGCTGAAGCGCGGGCTGAGATCGACCGGTGCTTCCCGGATGGGCCTCCGCCAATGCTCGATCCGTTCGCCGGAGGAGGGGCGATCCCGCTGGAGGCCCAGCGGCTCGGGCTGACCACGTTCGCCGGGGATCTGAATCCCGTAGCAGTGCTCATCAACAAGGCCATGATTGAGATTCCGTCGCGCTTCGCCGGGTTGCGGCCGGTGCATCCCGACGTTGACAGGAGCCTGACTACGTGGGAGCGGGCCCAGGGGCTGGCCGCCGATGTGGGCGCCTACGGTCGTTGGATGCGCGACGAGGCTGAGCGGCGCATCGGGCACCTCTACCCCAACGCCACTGGCTCCAGCGGCGAGAAGCTCACGCCGATCGCTTGGATTTGGGCGCGGACGGTGAAATCGCCCGATCCGAGTTGGTCGGGACATGTGCCCCTCGTCGCGTCGTGGACGCTTTCTAAGCGGAAGGGCAAACCGACGATCTGGATCGAGCCCGTCATCGACCGCGATTCGATGACGATCAGCTACGAGATCCGAATGGGGGGAAATCCAAGCGTCGGTCGGACCGTAAGCCGGGCCAATGGAACGTGCATCGCCACGGGCGCTGCCATTCCGGGAGCGAGGATCGACCGTGAGGCAGCGGATGGCCGTATGGGCGCAGTTCCCATGGCGGTCGTTGCGCAGGGTCCGGCTGGTCGCCTGTACCTCCCGATAGCCGCAGAGGACGCTGCGGCCTTCGCTCGCTCGTCCCTCGAGCGGGAGATGGTGGACGAGTCGAGTCTGCCTCACGGACGCACACGTGGCACGTTTGGTGGCAATGCGCAAGGGCGCTACTACGGCTTCTTCGAATTTGCGGACTATTTCTCTGATCGACAGCTCGTTGCCCTAACAACGTTCTCCGCATTGCTCCAGCAGATCTCATTGATGGTCGAGGGAGACGCAGTTGCCGCTGGCGTGGCAGACGATGGCGTGAGGCTACGAGATGGCGGTCGTGGTGCTCCGGCGTACGCGGACGCGATCGTGACATACCTAGCGTTTGTGATTGACAAGTGCGCAGATTACTGGTCAACCATTTCCACCTGGAGTAACTCGGGTGAGTTTGTCCGCGGCACCTTCGCACGTCAGGCGATCCCGATGACTTGGGACTTCGTGGAAGTCAACCCGTTCTCGGCATCGACGGGAAGCTGGAAGTCGATGACCGGCTGGGTCGTCAAGGCGATCGAACAACTCGCTGCCTCTGGCACCGACGGCAAAGCCGTCCAAATGGATGCACGAGCCCGGATGCGCGAGTCGCCGGAGGCTGCGTTGTCGACCGACCCGCCGTACTACGACAACATTTCATACGCGGACCTTTCCGACTTCTTCTACGTCTGGCTGCGGAAAACCTGACCAGAGTTTGGCCAGACGAGTGCTCGACGCTATTGACCCCCAAGTCCGAGGAACTGATTGCCAATCGGTACCGTGCCGGCTCGAAGAAGCAGTCAGAGGCGCACTTCGAGTCTGGAATGGCCGAATTCATGTCCGAAGTCTCAGCTGGTGCACGAGCAGATGTCCCGACCACCGTCTACTACGCCTACAAGGCCACAGAGACAAATGAAGGCGAGATTCGGACGACCGGTTGGGACACATTTCTGCAGGCCATCCTCGACGCAGGATTGCAAGTGACGGCCACATGGCCTATGCGCACGGAGCGGCCGGGGCGCATGCTGTCAGTCGGCACGAACGCTTTGGCGTCTTCGATTGCCTTGGCTTGTCGTCCGCGTCTTGAATCCGCAACGATGGCAACGCGTGGAGAGTTCATCGCAGCGCTTCGTCGTGAAATGCCGGAGGCTGTGCGCCTCTTGCAGTCGGGCAACATTGCTCCGGTCGACATGGCCCAATCGACGATCGGTCCCGGTGTCAAGGTGTTCTCTCGATACGCCCGAGTCGTGGAGGCCGATGGATCCTCGATGCGAGTATCAGCGGCACTGTCGATCATCAACGATGTGCTGGGTGAAGTGCTTGACGGCGAACAGGCAGAACTCGACCGGGACACGCGATTCGCACTCACATGGTTCGCCGAGCACGGGTACGGCCCGGGGTCAGCTGGAGACGCGGAAAGCGTGGCCAAGGCAAAGAACACCTCGCTCGACGGCATCTCGGAGTCGGGTATCGGCGAGGCTCGTGCAGGCAAGTTCCGCTTGTACGAGCGGTCGGAGCTGGATGCCGACTGGTCTCCGACTGAGGATGACCGATTTACCGTGTGGGAGGCGCTGCAGTATCTCGTTGCTGCCTTGGAACAGTCTGAGTCCGAAGCGGCCGATCTGCTGCACACCTTGGGCGGCAACGGCGATCGGGCTCGCCAGCTCGCCTACTTGCTCTATCAGAAGGCCAACGATCAGGGTTGGGCTGCCGAGGCCAACGCCTACAACAGCCTCATCACCGCATGGCCGAGCCTGCGCGAAGGCGCCCTCGCTGCCGCAGCCCGCTCCGCAGGGCCGTCTCAGCAGCAGTTGCTCTGATCGCTGCCAGAGCCGGCGCCGGGCCAAGGTGAGCGTGCCGGTTCGCGAGCCGACGCCCTTGACCGCAAGCAGCCGGGCCGAGCGGCACGGCCAAGAGGCAGACTTACCCGCCTGCGAATCGCGGCTCAGCCTGATCGGCGTCGTCCGCGTCGCTGTAGCGCTCTTGCGCCGTCTCGATCGTCATCCCCAAGAGTTCGGCGATGCGTTCCCACGAGGACCCGGCTGATCGGGCATCGGCGACGAGTTCACGGATCCGGTCGTGATCGGGGTTCGCGGTGGCAGCGGCGCGCTGCGCTGCGCACATCAGCCAATAGTCAGCGGCCGGGTACGCGGGGTGCTGCGACAGATCGACCGATTCGAAATAGTCGGCGAGAGCTTCGCTTTGCGCCAGTGTCTCTTCGACAGTCCACGTGCGGGTGGTCGATGTCATGGCAGTTGTTCCGGATACTTGCGACGGGTTGTCATCGCATGGAACACGACATCGCAGCTCACATCCGGATGGTACCGAACGCCGATCTCGAGTGGCGAACCGTCCCGTCGTGGCCCTGTCAGCATGAAGGAGTCTCCATCGATGTAGTGAAGCCCGGTTGCGTTGCGGTAGGCGTGAAGGATGTCGGCAACAGGCACACCGTGGCGACGCGCCGAGGCTGAGATTCGAACGCTGTGAGGAGGTGCGTCCACGAGTTTGGGACCGTACGCAGTCGGCACTGCGCAGCAAAGCGAATTTCGTGACCAATCCCACGGCGGCTTCCGCTTCGCACGCAGCCGTGACGCGCCGTCGTTGCTCTACGTGAGCGCTGGCACGCTCACACCTGGAGGGCATTGACAATTGGCGCGAACGAATCCGATTCTCCATGTCGTATTGAGACGGTGCGTGATGTGGCACCGCAGTGGAATGATTGGGCGGCGGCGTAGGTCGCCGGTCGTCAGGAGGCGCGCAACCGATGGTGATGGCGAACGCTGAACGGGTATCAAAGGCGCTCGACCTGTTGGGTGACGGACTTCGGCCGAAGTGTGAGCAGACCTGGCAGGGGTTTTACGGCGACGACTGGCTCGCAGCACTCCAGCGCCAGATGCACGACCGCGACCAGAACTCGTCCACGACCGATATTGCTTTCATGCTTCGCGGCATGAAGGCCACTTGGAACCAGATCTTCGGGCACGGCTTCTCGGCGACGATCCGATCGCTCGTGTTCGAGGTGGCTGATGCCCGCAACAACTGGGCGCACAAGCAGCAATTCACTACCGACGACACCGCGCGGGCCCTTGACTCCATGGAGCGATTGCTTGAGGCGTTCGGAAACAGTGACGAGCGGCAGAAGATTCGCGGGCTGCGCCGCGACCTCATGCGGCAGATGTTCGACGAGGAATCACGCGCCGAACGGCGGCGGACTGCAGCCAAGCCCACCGAGGGGCAGCCGCTGGCCGGCCTGACGCCGTGGCGAGAGATCATCACACCTCACGCCGATGTGGCGACGGGCCGTTTCAATCAGGCGGAGTTCGCTGCCGACCTGTACGAGGTCTCCCAGGGACGCGCCGACGACGAGTACCAAGACCCCGAGGACTTCTTCGCCCGGACGTACCTCACCGCTGGGCTGCGGGACTTGCTGGTCGGGGCGACCCGGAGACTCTCCGGCGGCGATGGCGACCCGGTCATCGAACTGCAAACCAACTTCGGCGGCGGCAAGACCCACAGCATGATCGCGCTGTACCACCTCGCTTCCGGTATTCCTGCGACGAGTCTGCCGGGCGTCTCGGAGATGCTGGCCGAAGCCGAGCTCGAGCTGCCCCTCCAGGTCAACCGGGCCGTGCTTGTGGGACAGGTCATGTCGGTGTCCCAGCCCAAGCAGGTCAGCCCCGGAACGGCGTTGAACACCATGTGGGGACACCTCGCCTACCAGCTGGGAGGGCAGGAGGGCTACGAACTGGTCCGCACTGATGACGAGGCCGGTACCAACCCGGGCGAGTCGCTGCGTGAGCTGTTTCGGCGCTATGGCCCTGCAGTTGTGCTCATCGATGAGTGGGTGGCGTATGCACGTCAGCTGCCCGACGCCGGGCCCGAAGGTCGCAGGGTTGCGGCGGGCGACTTCGACACGCAGTTCACCTTCGCCCAGGCGCTCACCGAGGCAGCGGCGGCAGCGGACAACGTCGTGGTGCTCATCACGATCCCGGCATCTGACATCGAGACCGGCGGGCCGCGAGGACTTACGGCGCTGGAACGCCTGAAGAACGTCGTTGCTCGCACTGCGACTCAGTGGCAGCCGGCTACCGCAGACGAGTCGTTCGAGATCGTGCGAAGGCGGCTGTTCGATCCCATCGCTCCCGACAAGGCACGGGTGCGCGACGGCGTCATACGCGCCTTTAGCGAGATGTACAGCGATGCGGCGGGCGATTTCCCCTCTGGCACTGGAGAGGCTGACTACCGGCGGCGGATGGAGCTGTCGTACCCGATTCACCCGGAGCTGTTCGACCGGCTCTTCGAGGACTGGTCGGCGTTGGACAAGTTCCAGCGCACCCGTGGCGTGCTGCGGCTCATGGCAACCGCCATCTCCCAACTGTGGCAGCGCGGCGACCAATCGCTGCTGATCATGCCCGGCAACCTGCCCATGGACTCAGGCACGGTGGCCAGCGAGCTGAAGAAGTACCTCGAGGAGGGCTGGGATCCGGTCATCAAGTCCGATGTGGACGGCCCCAACGCGTTGCCGCTGCGCATCGACAGCGACTTCCCCCACTTCGGCCGGCTGTCTGCCACCCGCCGTGCAGCCCGCACTGTGTACATGGGCTCAGCCCCCCGTCCCGAGGGCAAGAAGGGCGTGGACGTCAAGTCGGTCGTATTGGGGTGCGTGCAGCCGGGCGAGCCCGTGGGGCAGTTCGCCGACGCGCTGCGGCGCCTGTCGGACCAGGCCACGCACCTCTACCTCGATGGCTCGCAGTACTGGTACTCGCTGGTCCCCAACGTCACACGCATCGCAGGGGATCGAGCGGCCTCGAACTTCAGCGACCTTGACGCTGACGACGAGGTGCGGACCCGGAGTGCCGGCCAGCGTGACCGGGGCGATTTCGTTGCGATGCATCCGTTCGCAGCGGGACCGGGCGATGTGCCCGACAACGACGACGGTACGCACCTGGTCGTTCTGGCACCCGATGCGACTCACTCTGCGGGTGATGAGAACTCGCCCGCAGTGAAGCTGGCGGCGCGCATTCTTGCCCAGCGCGACGCAGGTCCGAGGCTGAACCAGAACCTGCTGGTGTTCGTGGCGGCCGCGGCGAACCGGCTGGCTGAGCTGCGTGTTGCTGCCCGCTCGTTCTTGGCGTGGCAGTCGATCGTCGACGGTCACGAATCGCTGGATCTCACAGCGCAGCAGAAGCGCCAAGCCGACAGCAAGCTCGCAGATGTCTCCAAACAGGTTGACAGCCTGATTGCCGAGACATTCACCCAGGTGCTCGTTCCGTCCCGCGCACCGGGTACGGCTGACATCGTCTGGCAGACAACGAAGGCATCCACCGCCGGTGACCTTGGCGAGCGGGTCAGCCGCAAGCTGGCCAGCGAGGAGAAGCTGATTGCCCGCTACGCCGGTGTGCGCATCCGCATGGATATCGACCGTTCCAACTTGTGGTCTGAGCGAGGCGACATCGCTGTCGGGGAACTGTGGGACGCCTATGCGCGCTTCCCGTACATGCCCCGCTTGAAGTCTCGGGAGGTCCTTGAGAGCGCCGTCAGCGACGGTGCCGCCAATCTCAACTGGCAACAAGAGACGTTCGCCTATGCCGAGGCGCACGACGGCAACAACTGGGTCGATCTCCGCACCGCTGAGCACGTTGATCCGACAGTCGGTGGCCTGATCATCCATCCCGACCGTGTGCCGCAGGTCGTGGAACTCGAAGCACAGGCGATCAGGGCGAACATCGGGCTAATTGCCCCGGTTCTCGATGCCCGAATCAGGGTCGAATCTGCGGAGGGGGAGGCCGACACGGACGATGTTCCCGAGGGCCGATCAGCCACCCGAACCCAGTTCTACGCTCACTTTCAGCTCGATCCGGTCCGTGGCATCAAGCAGCTGGGCGACATCCTCGACCACATCGCCGCACACCTCGGCCCCAACCTTGAACTAGCGCTTGAGGTCCGCGCAGAAAATGCCGACGGGTACAACGACGCCACTCGTAGAACCGTCAGCGAGAACGCCCAAAATCTCAACGCCCAAGCCACCGAATTCGAATAGCAGCGCACCGACCAATTGCTCGGGCTGAATTGAACTCAGGCGAAGAGCCGGTCTGCGACGGTCTTGGCCGTTCAGCGTCAGTTCGATTATTCCAGCCGGTCAATTCGTAAGCCGAGTTAGGTTGCGTCGATGGTCGCTCTCGGTGACGCGGACGGGTACAAGCTCGCCTACGAAGCGGGCCTCCATGCCGTAGCGGAGCAAGCATCCATACTGCGTGAGACCCGTGATCGGGCGGGCGCGTTGCTGTCGGTCGCAGCCGTGGCTGGTGGACTCGCAGCAGGTCTGTTCTTCACCGATGACCGCTCAGCCGATATCGGTTGGCTTGCATTGGCCGGCGCTGTGCTCGCAGTGGCGGGCTTTTCCGGGATCGTGTTGTCGACGGTCATGATCTGGCGACCGGTCGAGGGCCAATTTGTCCACGATGCTGGCGTGATCGTCGGCTCATACATTGAGGGAGATCCTCCGGCTGACTTGCCGGAACTCCATCGCGAGCTCGCGCTCTGGCTCGGGCATCAGACGGATTTCAATCGACATCAGCTGAGCATGCGGCTGAAGTGGTTCAACCGGGGCTTGCTATTCTTGCCCGTAGAAGTCGTCGGCGTCATTGTCGCTCTGGGAGATACTGCTCATGGCTAGGAAAGTGCAATCAAGCCCAAAGAAGACGCCTCGGCCACAGCCAAAAAGGCCAGTAGCGCCTCCGCGACCGACGCGCCCCAATCCGGGTGTGTCGGAGAAGCGGGGAGCGCGGTAGCAGTTCTGGCAAGATCGTGAGCCGCAGGGCTATCGATGGCCACCCGGCTACGGTCTCCGCCGAGATCTACACACAAGGCAGGCGTTTATGGGTATCGCGATTCCATTTCCGGAGACGCTGCCACGGGGTTACGAGTGGCTCGATGATGAGCCGGTGTTCAATCCCGACCGGCATCTGCAGCTTGAAACGCCAGCCGAAGTCCTCATGTTGGCTGACCTCGGCTATGACGATGCCGAGATCGCCACGAAGGCCACGCCGGTGGCGCTGTCGTCGCCGTTCCGGATGCTGAGCGACGAGGGCGCAGCGATCATGCTGGACACGGCCCGGCGCCTGCGGTGTTTCACCCGTCCGGCAGGGGAGCGGATCGAGCGGACGGTGCGCGGCGGCTGTTACCGCTCACGCTGGTTGCGCGACGTGTGTCTCAGCCCGGAGGTGACGGCGCATCTCGAAGCGATCTACGGCATCGAGATTGCCCCGCACCCGATGCCGGTGCATCTTGGCCACCTCAACTACGAGCCGTCACAGATCGACAGTCCCATCGACAAGTGGCATCACGACACGCTGCCCCTCGACTACGTGCTCGCAGTAACCGACCCAGCCGAGGTCGCCGGTGGCCGCTTCGAGTGGTTCTGGGGCACCAAGCACGAGGCTGCCGAGCTTGCCGATGCCGGTGAGCGAGTCCCGCTTGACCGCACTGTCGCTCCCGACTTCCCAGGACCTGGATACGCCGTCGCGCTGCACGGTGACATGGTGGTCCACCGGGCCGGACCCCTCGATGAGATGTGCGAGCGGATCTCCATGGTGAACGGCTACGTGGCGACCGACGTCGCAGTCGACGAGCAGAGTCGCACGTCCGACCTCATCGACATCGACGACCACGAGGTGCTCTGGACCGAGTGGGCCAAGTTCGCTGCGTGGCGGACCCAGGGGCGCTTGGCTCGCCTCGTTGAGGAGATGGAGTTCACCTCCGACCCTGACGTCGTCATTGACGAGTTGGAGAACGCGATCGGCGACGCACAGCGCGCTGTCGCCGAGATGCGCGCCCGCGAGCGCGGTCTCCAGCACTACGGCGACTGATCACACCACAACTCGGACGCGTCAGCCGGGCTGCCGTTTGGGTCATCCCGCCGAGGCCATGTCCTGACGGTGGCGCGCAACGAACGGCAGATTTGCGATGCTGGCCCGATGCAGACACAGATGCTCATTGGAGGCAGCTGGCTGGCTGGAGACGCAGCAAGCCGGATTGACGTGCTCGACCCTGCCACGGGCGACGTCGCGGCGAGCGTCGCAGCCGGGACGCCAGCAGACGCAGCAGCTGCGTGTGACGCAGCAGCCGCTGCGCAGCCGGGTTGGGCCGCCGCGCCACCGCGTGTCCGCTCGGAGATCCTTCGGGACTCCCACCGCATCCTCATCGAGCACACCGACGAGCTGGCCGATCTGATCACGCTCGAAAACGGCAAGCCCCGCGCCGATGCAGTGGGCGAGGTGGCCTACGCAGCGGAGTTCTTCCGCTGGAACGCGGAGGAAGCCGTGCGCATTCACGGCTCGATCAGCGTCGCCCCTTCGGGCGCGAACCGCATCATCACCCGGCACCCACCCGTCGGTGTCGTGGCGATGATCACGCCGTGGAACTTCCCCGCAGCGATGATCACCCGCAAGCTGGCACCGGCGCTGGCGGCCGGCAACACCGTGGTCATCAAGCCGCCCCGCGAGGCCCCGCTGACCTCGTTGCGGGTTGCTGAGCTGCTGGGCGAGGCCGGCGTGCCGCCTGGCGTGGTCAACCTGGTGCCGACGTCGAACTCTGGCGCCTGGCTCGACGCTGTAGTGGACCACCGTGCGGTGCGCATGATGTCGTTCACCGGCTCCACCGAGGTTGGCCGAGTGCTGTTGAAGCGCTGTGCCGACCGGGTGCTCAAAGTGGTGATGGAACTCGGCGGCAACGCGCCGTTTGTCGTGTTTGCCGACGCCGACCTCGAAGCTGCCACCTTCGGCGCCATGGTCGCGAAGATGCGTCACTCGGCCGAGACATGCACCGCTGCGAACCGCTTCTTCGTGGAAGCACCCGTGCACGATGAGTTCGTCGAGCGACTGGCGACAGCCATGGGCGATGTGAAGGTTGGAAACGGCCGTGACCCCGGTGTCGGCTGCGGGCCGATGATCAATGCCGCGTCAGTGGAGAACATCGATCGGCTCGTGCGCGCGGCGATCGACGGGGGAGCCCAAGCCGTTACCGGCGGCCGCGCCATTGACGGCCCGGGCTTTTTCTACGAGCCGACCGTGCTCGGTGGGGTCGACCCGGCGGCGCCCATCACCCGAGAAGAGATCTTCGGCCCCGTTGCCCCGATCTCCAGCTTCACCGACACCGACGCCATGATCGCCGCCGCCAATGACACCGAGATGGGCCTCATCGGCTACGTCTACACCCAAGACCTGGCCAAGGGCTTGGCGGTCAGCGAGCGAATCGAGGCCGGCATGATCGGCCTGAACCGGGGCGCCGTATCTGACCCCGCAGCACCCTTCGGCGGCATGAAGCAGTCAGGCCTCGGCCGCGAAGGCGCCAGCGAGGGCATTTACGAGTTCTGCGAAACCCAGTACATCGCCGCCGAGTGGTAGCTCCGAGTGCCTCGAGCGTCACCAGCTCTTTCCACAATCGGCGAATTCAAGATCACGAAGGGAGTACATCGCGCTACGGTGTAGCGCGAGCAGTGGAGATGTACCGATGAGCCGTCCGACATCGTTGCGGTTACCAGACGAGTTGCGTGTGCGGCTTGAGAATGAGGGCCGGCAAATCGCCACACCCGTCGCCTCGCTTGCCGTCTCGCTGCTTGACGAAGGACTCAAGATGCGCCAGTTCCCGGGCATCGTGTTTCGCGACGGCCCCGCCGGTCGCCGAGCCGGGTTGGCTAAGGGGCCGGATGTTTGGGAAATTGTCCGCGATCTCAAGCGTGCGCGCGGCACGACCCTCTCACGTGTCGATCTCGTTGCGGAGGAAGCGGGACTCGCGCCCGAAGCCATCGGGCTTGCCGCCGACTACTACGCAGCGTTTCCTGACGAGATCGATGCTCGGATCGACATGAACGAGAGGGTCGCCGCCGAGCTGCGCGAAATTGCTGAGAGACGCGAGCGCTTGCTCACGACGTGAGATGGTTGCTGGACGAGATGTTCCCGCCTGCTGCCGCAGCCGAACTGCAGCGACTCGGCCACGATGCCCGAGGCGTCGCTGCATCAGCGTTGGCGGGATCGCCCGATGCCGTACCCCGGCCCACACTGGCCGTGACGGCCGGCTGAGGGTTCAGTCGAGGAAGCTGGGGTCGCGCTCGACCATCTTGTCGTAGATGGGCTGGTAGCTGAACCAGCCGCCTAGGGGGCTGCCGACCTGTGCGGCGGTGTGCTTGGCTGACTCGTGGCAGATCGGGATTGGCGTGCCAGCGGCTTCGGCCAGCAGCTGGCTTTGGCAGGTGCGCTCCATGGTGATGAACCACCACGCTGCCTCGTCGACGGTGCTGCCGACGGTGAGCAGACCGTGGTTTTGGAGGATCACGGCCTTGCAGTTGCCAAGCGCTTGCCCGATGCGCTTGCCCTCTGAAGTGTCGAGCACGACTCCGGTGAAGTCGTCGAATAGGGCGTGGTCCTCGTAGAACGCGCACGCGTCCTGGGTGAGCGGGTCAAGCAGGCGACCCAGGCTCGACCACGTCTTGCCGTAGAGCGAATGAGTGTGTGCCGCGGCGATCACGTCGGGCCGCGCCTTGTGCACCTCGCTGTGAATGGCGAACGCTGCCTGGTTCAGTGGATAGCGCCCCTCGACGATGTTGCCGTCGTGGTCCACGAGCAGCAGGTCCGACACCTTGATCTGGCCGAATCCGACGCCGAAGGGATTCACCCAGAAGTGATCGGTCAGTTCTGGGTCTCGTGCGGTCACATGTCCGGCCACGCCCTCTTCGAAGCCGAACAGCGAGAACGCCCGGTACACCGAGGCCAAGCGCTCCTTGCGGTGCTGTCGTTCGGCTTCGATCGTGTCGAAGGTCGGCGCGTTGGGAATCGGTATCTCCGTGAAGGGGTCCGCGGCGGTGTCAGAAGTCGTTGTCACAGGGGTAATCGTAGAGCGCGCAGCCTCCGGCGACCGCAGGACCGGGCCACCTACAGTCATCCCGATGAGCAGCACCGACGGCGCCCGAAGCAGTGACTCGACGGTCCAGTGCCTCGACGGGGTCCGTGTTGTCGAAATGACCACGGGCATCGCCGGGCCGTACGCAGCGCGCTTTCTCGCCGATCAGGGCGCTGCGGTGGTGAAGGTGGAACCGCTGAGCGGGGATCCCTACCGCAGCGACCCGGGCTTCCAAGCCGTGAGCCGCAACAAGCGCTCGGTGGTGCCCGACGGCGTCGAATGGGAGCGCGCCCCGCTGCCCGCCGGCGTCGACGGTCCGGCGGCATCACTGCCCGGCATCCTGCGGCCCACGGCGGCATCGCTCACCACGCCGATACTCGGCGAGCTGCTCGGCGGTGCCGATGCGGTGTTCGTGCCCGACGCCGACTCCGCGGCCGCAGTCCGGTGCCTCGCTCGGGGCGCTGTGATCGTGTCGTGTCCCACCTGGGGCGATGTCGGGCCGTATGCCACCCGCGCCGGTACGCCGTCGCAGGTTGCCGCCGTGAGCGGCATCGGCTGGAACCAGATCAGCTACTCCGAAGGCCCGGTCGAATTGGTGGTGCCGCTCGCCTCCTACGGGGCCGGAATGCTCGGCGCAATGGCCGCGGCAGCGGGTCTGTATGCTCGGCGGGCGCGCCGGGCAGCGCCCACCTACACCGTGTCGGAAGTGTCCGGCTCGGGCGCCATGCAGATCGGCGACTTCGAGATGGCCGAGATGGCCGGTCTTGACCGCGACGGCTCGTGCCCGCTGGGCTCGGCGGGACGACTACCCGTGTACCGACTGTTCCGGGCCGCCGAAGACCGGTGGATGTTCGTGGCCTGCGGCACGCTGCCCTTCTACGTGGCGATGCTGCGAGCCATCGGACGCGAGGACCTGCTGGGTGATGAGCGCTTCCCGAACCCGCCCTGGGGCCTGCTCGACCTCGAGCCGCTGGCGGAGATCACACCGATCCTGGAAGAGACCTTCGCAACCCGCCCCCTCGACGAGTGGCTGGAAATCCTCGGGGCTCACGACGTGCCGTGCCAGCCGACCCAGACCCGCGAAGAGTTCATGGCGTCGCCGCTGGCAGCTGCCAACGGGCTCGCGACCACCGTCTCCCATCCCGACCTCGGCGAAGTACGCACTCCGCCGCAGCCAATGTGGATCGATGGCTGCGACGCTGTCGAACTGCGGTCAGCCCCGCGATTGGGCGAGCACAACGGCGAGGTAGCGGCCGAGATTGAGACTGGCGCATGGTCCACCCAACCGGGCCCCGACCCGGCGGCACCGGGCGCAGCGCCTTTGGCTGGCCTGAAGGCCGTCGATCTCAGCTCGTTCATCGCAGGACCGGTCATCACCCGCCATCTGGCAATGCTGGGCGCCGAGGTCACCAAGATCGAGCAGCCCGGCGGCGACCCATTCCGCGTCCTCGGGCCCTACTTCAATGGCTGGAACCAGTCCAAGCGCTCGGTCTGCCTCAACCTCAAGGACGCCGCGGACCACGCGGTCATGGCGCAGCTCGTCGCCGACGCCGACGTGATCGTCGAGAACTTCCGCCCCGGCGTCGCCGAACGGCTTGGATGCTCCGACGCGGAACTGCGCCGCATCCGTCCCGATGCCGTGTTGGTCAAGAGCCCCGGCTACGGCCGAGACAAGTCAATGGCAGAGGTGCCGGCCTTCGACCCGCTGCTGCAGGCGCTGGGCGGGATCATGTCAGCCCAGGGTGGAGACGACGAACCGGTATTCCTGACCGTCCCAGTGCACGACGCCGCCACGCCGATGATCGCCACGTTCGGGGTCCTGTGCTCGCTCTACCGGCGGCTGGCCGACGGCGAGGGCCGGACCGTGCGCACGTCGCTCACCCAGACGGTCATGGCGGCGCAAGCAGCCGAATTCGTGTCCTATGACGGGCGGCCACCGGCTGAGATGGGCGGGCTCGACTACCGAGGCAGCGGTCCCGACCGCACCTACCTGGAGGCGTCGACCCCCGACGGCCCGGAGTGGGTCTGGCACCAGAAGACGCCGGAGGGCACGAGCAATCTGCCCGCCGAACGGCGAGGATTCGTCGGGTCGGAGGTCGCGACTTCGAATGGCCACGTTGTCGATCTCGGTGAGACCGAGTGGGGCCCGATGACCCAGGTCGGCTCGCTCATTGGAGGCATCGACGTTGCGATGCGCCGAGCCCCGTACCTCGACGAGCACCGGAAAGAGATCCAGGTCGAACTCGGGGCCAGACAAACGGGCAGCACACATCCCGCACCCGTCGATTGACAGCAGTCGGTCTCCGCGCGACCACCGGAACCTGCGTCGCTACGGTGACGCCATGAGCACTGCCCGGCTCGAGTCCGAAGATCTGCCGATGCTGCGTGGGACGGTGACCTTCACCGCCGACCTGGCTGTTCCCGACGGCTGCCTGCACGCAGCCTTCGTGCGTTCGAACGTGGCCCACGGAGAGCTGCGGAACGTGGACCTGACAGAGGCCGAGCAGACGCCCGGGGTAGCTGCGGTATTCGATGCCCCAGCCTTGGGGCTCGCTCCGTTCGAGTACTACCGAGCCACGACCCTGGGCGGAAAGATGGCCCGGCCGCTGCTGGCCGACGGACGAGTGCGATTCGTCGGTGAGCCGGTTGCCGTCGTACTGGCCGAATCGCCTGCAGCGGCTCTGGACGCAGCCGAGTTGGTCGCCGTCGACATCGACGAACTGCCGGCCGTCATCGATGTCGAGCGAGCTGCTGCCGACGAGGTCCTGCTCTACCCGGATGCGGGCACGAACGTGGTTCGCCCGCTCGATCCGCCCGACGGAGGCGGCTTTGTGTCCGAGCCGACTCGCCCGGTGGATTCAGCACAGCCCGATGGCGCGCCCCGCGACGACCCCTGCGCTGGCGCAGCGTGTGTCGTAGAGCTTGTGTGCGAGAACGACCGAATCTCCTCTGTGCCGATCGAGCCGTGCGCGATCGTGGCGACGCCGTTCGAGCTGATCCGCGGCACGCCGCAGGCCGACGGCGCGTCGCCGGACTGCGAGCTCGACATCTGGAGCACCGGCCAGGGAGTGCACAGCGCGCCGTACTTGTATCGCCGCCTGCTGGGTGTGCCCACGACCGCCGTTCGAGTGCGTGAGCCCTGGGTCGGTGGCGGTTTCGGCGGCCGCGGCGACCCGATGCCCGAGTTCTTCGTGGTGGCCCGCGCTGCGCAACTGCTGCGTCGCCCCGTGCGCTGGGTGCAGAGCCGCCAGGAACAGTTCGTCTCGATGCCGTACGGGCGCGGTCAGCGTCACCGCATCCGCATGGGCTTCGACGACGAGGGTCGCATCTCGGGCATCGACGTGGTGATGTGGAGCGACGCCGGGGCCTACCCGCACATGGCGCCCATGCTGGCTGCGGCCAGCTATCGCCAGAGCACCGGCCTGTACCGGGTGCCCCGGCTGCGCTACCGCTACGGCGCCGCGGTCACCAATGCGCCTCCGGTAGGGGCGTACCGCGGCGCAGGCCAGCCGGAGGTGAACGCCGCCCTCGAACGGGCCATCGATGCTGGCGCCCGCGAGCTCGGCCTCGACCCCGCCGAGGTGCGGCGCCGCAACCTGCTGCGCGCCGACGAGCTGCCGTACGACACCGGCACCGGCGTCACCATCGACAGTGGCGACCCGCACCGGGCCCTCGACACAGCGCAGGAGCTCATCGACGACGCCCGCTGGCAGGCGCTGGCCGCCGATCGCCGGGCCGCTGGCGATCGCCGTGCGTTCATCGGTGTCGGCTACGGCTGCTACAGCCAGACCGCCGGCAGCGGTGACGATCCCGACTACGCCTCGCTGGAGCTGGGTCCCGACGGCAGCGTGCTGGTCACCTGCGGCAGCCATGGTCACGGTCAAGGCCACCACAGCCTGTGGGCGCAGATCACGAGCGCCAGGGTCGGGATCGCCGAGGGCGCGGTGCGGGTGAACGACGCCGACTCGGTGACGTCGACGTTCGGCGGGGTCACCGGCGGTTCTCGCACTGCGTCGGTGCTGGGCAGCCAGATCGCCGCCGCCGCGACTGAGCTGCGTGCACGCATCAGCGAAGTAGCGGCCGAGATGCTCGAGGCAAGCGCAGACGACATCGAGGTCACACCCGACGGCGCGCACGTCGCCGGCGTGCCGTCCCGGCTGGCCAGCTGGACCGACATCGCAGCGGCTGCGCCGGAAGGCATCAGCGCCACGGTCGCTGAGCGGCGCGGCGGTCCGACCCATCCCTACGGCACCCACGCTGCGGCGGTGGAGGTCGACGCCGAGACCGGTCGTGTCACGTTGCTGGCCTTCGCAGCGGTCGACGACTGCGGCCGCATGCTGCACGAGGCTTCGGTGGAGGGCCAGCAGCACGGGGGAGCCGTCGCAGGCATCTCCCAGGCCCTCATGGAAGCCGCCCAGTGGGATGACGACGGCACGCCGCGCACCATCACGCTGATGGACTACCTCATCCCGGCCGCCGCAGACGTGCCACCGATCGACACGGCCCGGCTCGGCATACCGACCGGCCGAAACGAACTCGGCACCCGCGGAATCGGCGAGAACGGCGCCATCGCCGCCCCGCCGGCCGTGCAGAACGCGGTCATTGACGCGCTTGCCCACCTCGGCGTGACGCACATCGACATCCCGGTCACACCCCAGCGGGTCTGGGAGGCCGTCAGCGCAGCCGAGGCCGCCGCGGGCTGACCGACTGGCACCCAGTTTCAGGCGACGGGTGGCGCCCACGCTCGCGTGCTGAATACTTGAGCTCTCGCACACCATCCCGGAGGCACCCATGGTCGAGCCGGACTTCCTGCACTTTGACACGTTGGCGCTGCACGCCGGTCAGCGGCCTGACCCGACCACCGGTGCGCGAGCCGTGCCGATCTACCAGACGACCTCGTTCAGCTTCACTGACACCGAGCAGGCGGCCAGCCTGTTCAACCTCGAGATCCCCGGCCACATCTACAGCCGCATCTCCAACCCGACAGTGGCAGTGCTCGAAGAGCGCGTTGCGGCCCTCGAGGGAGGCGTCGGCGCGGTCTGCACGGCCAGCGGCATGGCGGCGTTCCACTTAGCGTGCGCCACCATTGCCTCAGCCGGTGACCACATCGTGGCCAGTCGCAACATTTATGGCGGCACGCACAACATCTTGAGCCTGACGCTGCCGCGTTTCGGCATCACCACGACGTTCGTGGATCCGCGCGACCTTGACGCTTGGCGTGCAGCGATCCAGCCCAACACCAAGGTGCTGTTCGCTGAGACGTTGGGGAATCCCAACATCGAAGTGCTCGACGTCTCGGCCGTGGCCGCGGTGGCCCATGAGGCCGATCTGCCGCTGATGCTCGATGCCACGTTCACCACTCCGCACCTGATGCGACCGATCCAGTTGGGCGCCGACATCGTGATGCACAGCGCTACGAAGTTCCTGGGCGGGCATGGCGTCGCGATTGGCGGCGTCGTCGTCGACGGCGGGCGCTTCGACTGGGCCGCGTCGGGCAAGTTCCCTACGCTCAGCGAGCCTTATGCGGGCTACCACGGCGTCACCTTCACCGACGAGTACGGACCTCAGGCACTCTCGATGCGGGCCCGAGCCGAGGGCTTGCGCGACTTCGGCGCCGCGATGAGCCCAGCCACGGCGTTCTACCTCCTGCAGGGGATAGAGACGCTGCCGATCCGGATGGACCGGCACGTCGCCAACACCGAGTTGGTCGTCGAATTCCTGATGACCCACGACGCAGTCAGCTGGGTGAGCCACCCGTCGGTGCCGACGCACCCCGACTACGAGCTCGCGAAGCGCCTGCTGCCCAAGGGTGCGGGTGCGATCCTGAGCTTCGGCATCGAAGGCGGCCGTGAGGCCGGCCGACGCTTCATCGAAGGGGTGCGGCTGGCGTCACACCTCGCCAACGTCGGTGACGCCAAGACGCTGGTCATCCATCCCGCGAGCACCACCCACCAGCAGATGAGCGCTGAAGATCTCGCCGCCGCCGGTGTCGGGGAGGACTTGGTGCGCCTGTCGGTCGGCCTCGAACACCCCGGCGACATCATCTCGGACCTGTCCCGCGCCCTGCGCGCCTCGCAGAAAGGCTGAGCTGATGACAGCTACTGAGTCGTTCTCTCTCGAAGTCCGGTCCCAGTCAGTTGGCGTGGCGACCGGAGGAGTGGTGCCCAACGTTTCGTCAGCGGCCGACGCGCCGGTGGTGATGCTGATACACGGTGCGGGCATGAATCGCACGGTGTGGCAGCTGCAGACCCGTTGGCTCGCACATCACGGTTTCACGCCGCTGGCAATCGACTTGCCAGGCCACGGTCTCAGCGACGGCGAGCCGCTCGATTCGGTGGCGGACATGGCCCTTTGGCTCGGTGAGGCGATCACCGCGGTGTCCGAGCGACTCGACAGCGAGCAGGTGCGGCTGGTCGGTCACTCGATGGGATCGCTGATCTGCACTGAAGCTGCGGCGGCCGACCATGACCGGATTGCCCGACTGGTGCTGCTGGGCACGGCGGCGGCCATGCCCGTGCATCCGGCGCTGCTCGGCGCCGCTCGGCGCAACGAGCTGCTTGCGCCAGAACTCATGACGGCTTGGAGTCACGGCAACCGGGCACACGTCGCCACGAATCCCACGCCGGGCTTGTGGATGCTGGGTGGCGGCTTAGCCCTGCTCGAGCGGGCCGACGACGGAGTCATCCACGCCGACCTGTCTGCATGCGCGACCTACGAGGCAGGCGACGCGGCGTCGAGAGTGAAATGCCCGGTCACGGTCATCGTCGGCAGCGAGGACAAGATGACGCCGCCACGGGCCGCAGTTCCGCTCATCGCCGACTTCGACAACATCGACGTCGTCCACCTCGCTGGCGCCGGCCACATGATGATGAATGAGGACCCCGCCGCCGTTCGAACGGCCCTCGCTGCCGCCCTGGCCTAGAACGCCCGTCAAACCGGACCTGTGTTCGGTTGTGAGCGTGTCGCGCTGTGTCTTTTGTGCGCGCTGCGCGCTGTGTCTTTTGTGCGCGCTGCGCGCGCGGCTGCCATCATGTTGCGGCGGCGTCCCGAATCGAGCAGCCGCGAGAGGAGCCAGACATGGCAGTTGAGCGATTTCCCGTGGAGGCCTCGCACATCCTGATGTTTGCGCGGGCCGTTGGCGACACGAACCCGATCTACAGCGACGCGGACTACGCCGCAGGCACCGAGGTCGGCTCGATCATCGCGCCGCCGACGTTCGCGCAGTCCAGCGCCCAATTCGACCCGAACTACTTCCTGCGTCCAAAGCCGGACAAGAAGTGGTTCGGCAGCGGACGCACGGCCTCGGGCACCCTGGTGCGAGACGTCGCTGAGTCAGATGGCACCGATGTCGCCGACGAGCGCGAGGACGACAAGCAATCTGGTGCCGCAGCGGGCGGCCTGCACGCCGAGCAGCACTTCACCTATTACCGGCACCTGAAGCCCGGCGACGTGCTCCACGCGGTCACCTACGAAGGCGAGAAGTGGGAGAAGCAGTCCCGGCGGGCAGGCATTCTCAAGTTCTCCGAATCCGTGACCGAATACCGCGACGAGGACGACGAGCTGGTCATCACCGCCAAGGGCGTCGGCGTCGTCACCGAGAAGGTCATCGACGACTAGTTCGGAGACAACCCGAAGAGCACAGATCGACGACTAGCGCATCGCCGCCAGTCACACACGAATCGCAGAAAGGCACACAGACATGGCACTCAGTGCATCACAGCTCAGCGTCGGAGACAGCTACTCCGAGGAGATCGTCGACGATCTCACCCGCACCCAGATCGTGCAGTACGCAGGGGCGTCGGGCGACTACAACCCCGTTCACACCGATGAGAAGTTTGTGACCGAGGTGGCGGGCTACCCGACGGTGTTCGCACACGGGATGCTCACCATGGGAATGACCGGCCGCATGGTCACGAACTTCGTGGGTGACGGCCGCCTCACCTACTACGGCGTTCGGTTCACCAACCAGGTGTGGCCCGGGGACACCCTCACCGCGACGGCCGAGGTCGCGGAAATCCGTGATGAGGACGGCCAGAAGCTGGCCGATCTCACCATCACGACGACGAACCAGCACGACCGAGCAGTCCTGACTGGTCAGGCCACAGCCCGCCTCGACGACTGATCGGCGGGGCCGAATCCTCCGCATATGGACCTTCGGGATTCCGCCGACGACTCACCGATGTAGTACAATGTAGAACATGGCTGAGGTCGGCATCAGGGCGCTCAAGCAGAACGCGTCGGAGGTCGTATCACGCGCAGCCGCCGGTGAGGAGATCACGGTAACGAATCGGGGCCGACCGGTAGCGAAGCTCACCCCAATCCGCCGGTCGCGTCTAGAAGAATTGATTGCGTCTGGCGAAGCAACACCTGCGCAAGGCAACCTCGCCGACCTCCCGCCGCCGACTCCGGGCCCGAACCTCTCGGCTGCAATCATCGCAATGCGGGCCGAAGAGCGCTACTGAGTCTGAGCATCGTCGGTGGCGAACTATTGCGACAGCTCAGCGCTGGTCAAGCTTGTCGTCCGCGAGGCCGAGTCGACGGCGCTCGCAGATTGGCTCAGCCACGAGCAGGAGCCTCCGGTCTCGTCTGACCTCGCGCGTCTTGAGGTCATGAGAGCTGTACGTCGCTACGCGCCCGAATTCACGGATCGCGCCCAGCACCTGCTCGGCTCGGTGACATTCGTCCGTGTGACGCAGGCGAGATTGGAGCGCGCAGCCATCCTCGATCCACCGGAGCTGCGCAGTCTTGATGCGTTGCATCTTGCGACTGCGGTCGATCTCGGAGACGACCTCCATGGATTCGTCACGTACGACGAGAGGCTTGCCCGCGCTGCGCAAGACGCGGGCATTCCGACATTTTCCCCGCGCTAGTTGTTGGTGCCTCGTCTTGCATCCGCTCGCCTCCGACCGGTCGCGCTAGCCCGTGGCGCGCCCGGCGCTGTGCTAGCCCTTCGCCCTTCCGGCGAAGCCAAACAGCTTGCCGGCGACCTTGCGGATCTGGATCTCTTCTGAGCCCTCGGTGATCCGGTACCGGCGGTGGTGCCGGTAGATGTGCTCGAAGGGCATGTGACGGCTGTAGCCGTTGCCGCCGCAGCTCTGCATGGCTCGGTCAGCGGCGTCGCAGCAGAACCGGTTGCCGCGGTAGTTGCACATGGCCACCTTGTCGGTGATCTCCATGTGGTCGACGCCCTCGTCCATCTCCCAGGCGGTCTTGTAGATGAGCGCCCGGATCATCTCCGCCTCGGTGTAGAGCTCGGCCAGTGGGAACTGGATGGCTTGGTTCTGCGCTAGCGGCTTGCCGAAGGTGGTCCGGTTCTTCACGTAGTTGACCGCCACGTCGATGCAGTGCAGACCCGCACCCACCGACGACGCCGCTTGCCGGATGCGGTTCTCGTGCACGAACAACTGCGCCGTCTGCAGGCCGCGGCCCTCGTCGCCCAGAATGTCGTCGTTGTGCACTCGCACGTCAGTGAGCCGGACGTGGGCGTGGTCGGTCGGCATGTTGAACGTCCACATGAACTCCTCCACCTTGAAACCGGGGGAGTCCGTGGGGACGATGAAGCAGGTGATGCCGTGGCCCTCGCCAGGGTTCCCTGAGGTGCGGGCGAAGATGTAGTCGTGGGTGGCATGGTGCAGCCCGGTGTTCCAGTACTTCTCGCCGTTGATGACCCACTCGTCGCCGTCGCGCACCGCAGTGGTCTCCATCCAGGTGGCATCCGAGCCGTGCAGCGGCTCGGTCAAACCGAATCCGATACGGGCCTGGCCTTCGAGCATCTTGGGAATCCAGTACTCCTGCTGGATGGGTGACCCGTAGCGCTCCATCATCAGCACGGTCGGGAAATTGCCGATGATCGAGCTCTCGTTCTGCAGGTCGTTGTGCAGACCCAGACCGCGCCGCGCCAGGTGCTCCCGGATGATCGCCATGCCCAGGTTCGTCCCATCGCTGCCGCCGAAGCGCTCGGGCAAGTGCCAGCGCAAGAAGCCCGCCTTGTCGGCTTCGGAGCGCATCCGGACCAGCAGGGCCTCCCACTCCGCGTTGGGCAGTCCGTCGCGCTCCCAGTCGGTGCGTGAGTCCTCCCGGCGGTGGTCGAAGTACCGGATGTTGTCGTCTTCGTTCTCGATGGGCTTGATGACGTCGTCGATAAACGTGTCCAAGTCGTCGAGCAGCTGCGCAATGTCGGCGGGGATGGTGAATTCCATGCGCGGCAAACTACTGGCCACCTGCCGTCCCCGCCGGAGCGTGTGCGAGGATGAATAGATGGGGTGAGGGCAATGTCAATGCCAACTTCGATGTCGGTGCTGGTGTGGTCGGACTATCTGTGACCGTGGTGCCATCTGGCACGGGCCCGGGCGGTCCAACTGGCTCAACGTCACGACCTCGATATCACCTGGCTTGCCTACGAAATCCATCCCGAGGTGCCGACGGAGGGCATCGAGGTCCGTTCAGGATTCGATCGGGTGGCGGCACTCGCCGAAGCCGAGGGCATCCGCTTCGTGTCTCCCAAGCGCCTGCGAAACAGCGCCAAGGCGCACCAGGCAGCGCTGGCAGTCGAGCATGCAGACCCCGCCGCCGCCGAGCGCTACCACGATCGGCTCTATGCCGCTTACTGGGAAGACGAGCTCGACGTCTCTGATCCTGAGGTGCTGGTCGAATTGGCGGCCGATGTGGCCATTGACCCTGACGTGCTGCGGCGCGTTGTCACCAACGACGAGCTGCTGCCTGCTCTGCGAGCGTCGATGGCTCGGGCACATGAGTGGGGCATCAGCGCCACTCCCAGCTGGCTGCTGGACGGGCGCCTCGTCATTCCGGGGGCACAGGACGACGACTTCATGGCCGACGTCATAAGGCGCCTGCGCGAGCGGCCCGTCCCTGGCACGAGCTGAATTCGCCTCGCAGGTCTGCGCGGCGATCGAGACCCGGATCAGCTAGCCGGCGGTTTCCGCGCCGGCCGCGGGCGGCGGGATTACCGGCAAACCGTGGGATTTCCAGCCGGCCATGCCCCCGTCGAGGTCCGTAGCGTTGCCGAACCCCAGGTCCTGCAGGCGAGCGGCGGCGAGGCTGGAGCTGTAACCCTCATTGCACACGATGACCAAGCGGTCGTCGAAGTCGGCTGCTGTGCCCTCGGCGAAACCTGATGCGCCGTCGATGCGCCACTCGAGCACCAAGGGGTCGATGGGCTCGGAGCCCTCGATGATGCCGTTGGCCTCGCGCTGGTCCCGCGATCGGATGTCAATGACGCGCAGCCGTCCGGTGCCGGCCGAGGCCACAGCCCCCAGCAGCACGGAAAGCTCAGCGGGCGAGACCCGGTCCAGCCCGGCGCGCGCCTCCGCCAGCAGGTCGTGGACTGTCTTGCGCTGTGGTTCAGGCACAGTTCAACGCTCCCAACGCTCCCAACGTCGCCATGCCCCGCAAGCCTAGGTTCAGGGGTTGTCGATGAACTCCACTCAGTTGCCGTCGGGATCTTCAACCATCCCGACCACCACGCCGGGCACCACAAGTTTCAGCAGGCTCTTGTTCGCCCACAGTCGGTGCATCTGGGCGATGCCCACCTTCTCCATGTTGAGCGTCGCTTCGAATTCGAGCCCGAGCACATCGCGATAGAAAGCGAGCATCTCGTCGCCGTTGCTGGTGACGATGCCGAGGTCGAAGCCTTCTTTGGTCGGTTGCAGTGCCACGTTGTTCCCTGTCTGTGTTTGGTCGGTGCGGTTGAACGGTGTGCTCAGTCGTAGCTGACGCCCAGGCCCGCCCGGGCGTCGGTCTGAATGCCGTATGTCGGGATGGGGTAGCGCAAGCCGTTGCGTGCCAGCGCCTCCATGCCCTCGACAGCGACAACGAGATCTTCCGGTGTGAGCGCAACCAGCATCTCGTCTTCCATCACGCCGCCGTAGCGCCGTTCGGCGAAGCACGGAATCGACACACTGGGCTCGCCGGTGCGCAGCGCCCGGCCCCACGAGTCAGCGCAGGCCGACTCGCCGACGCAGCCCCATTCCAGCTTCTTGTACTCCCGCCACTGCAGGCCGTTGATGAAGATGATCATCTGGGCCGGTGTGGCATAGATCATGCAGACATCGGGCGGATCGAGCCGCTTCGACGACAGCGGCGAGACGACCATCGCCTCATAAGTGCCGTAGGGCACGAAATCCATGGCGTGCTGGTGGGCTGAGGCATCTTCCAGCGTCTCGTACCACACCCCAGCCATGCGGTCGCCCGACAACCACTTGTCGTCCTGGGGATGCAGCCCGATGACCGCGCCGCACTGGGCGCCGACGAGGTCATCCATCGTGAAGCCAACCGTCCAGTTGAGCCGGCAGGCCATGCCCACGATCTGGTCGGTGGTGTGGATGGCGTTCGGGCGGCGCACCCGTGGCACTGCTTCCATGTCGGCGACAGTCTCGAACAGCTTCATGCCAATAGGTGTGGTGCGCAGCCGTAGGACAGCCTGCAGGCGAGCCAGCAACTCGTCCCAGTCGATTGCGGTGGTGCGCACATGCGCAGTGGTCTCGGTGGTCTCTGTCACGTCGGTTTGGGTCACGGCTCCCCCTCGGCGCACACTCAGCCCGAACATGGCGGTGTTGCCAGAACGGTGCTGCGGTCACGCTAGTTCGGCCAGCGCTAGCGTGAGCCGCCGACCGGAGGCACAGCAGCCGCCGCGACGACGGAGGAACACCGATGGCAGACGGACTGAGGGTCGAGCGCGATGGGCGCGTCGGTGTGGTGGTCATGGACCGTCCGCCGCACAACTTTCTGAGCTACCGCCAGGTGCATGACATTGCTGACGCGCTGGTCGAGCTGGAGCGCGACACCAGCATCGGATGTGCCGTCCTCGCCGCAGCCGGGCGATCGTTCTGCGCCGGGGCCGATCTCGGCGGCGATGGCGTCGGCGGCGGTGCGGAAGAGAAGGTGGGCGGCGAGGCCACCTTGATGCTGTACCAGGGTTCGGGCCGGCTGTTCGACGTCACCTTGCCGATCGTGGGTGCCATCCATGGTCCGGCCATCGGCGGCGGTCTGGGTCTGGCGATGGTGCCGGACATCCGCATCACCTGTCCCGAAGCTCGCTTCTGTGCCAACTTCGCTTCGCTCGGCATTCATCAGGGCTTCGGCATGAGCGTGACACTGCCGGCGCTGCTCGGTCCCGAACGCGCCGCGAAGGTGCTGCTGGGGGCCAAGCGCTACAAGGGCGACGAGGCCGTCGAGCTGGGTCTCGCCGACGAGTGCGTCCGGGCCGATCAAGTACGCGATCGGGCAATCGAGGTCGCTCGCGAGATCGCCGCGAACGCCCCGCTGGCGGTGCGCTCCATCAAGGCCACGCTGCGTCTGGGCCTCGGTGACCGCGTCCGAGAGATCACCCGGCGCGAGGCCGCCGAGCAGCTCCGCCTGGGGGGTACCGAGGACGCCAAAGAAGGCATGGCCTCCGTCTCAGAACGCCGTCCCGGCAGATTCCAAGGTCGCTAGCCAAGGCCGCTCGACCGCCCAGATCTGCTGCCGTCCGCCGCCGCGACATTGCGGGGGTGCGGACTTGCGACATGATGAGTGACATGCGAGTGGCGATCACCGGCGTGCGAGGGCTCATCGGAGGCGCGCTCGCGGCCAGCTTGCGGGCGGACGGCCACGACGTCGTGGGGGTGTCGCGCCGCGCCAATCTCGCCGAACCGACAGTGGAGTGGGACGTCGAGTCCGGAACGATCGAGGTCGAGGCGCTCGAAGGGCTCGATGCGATTGTGCACCTAGCCGGGGAGGGCATCGCAGGGCGGTGGACCTCTGCTCGCAAGTCGGCGATCATGTCGAGCCGCGTCGAGTCGACAAAGTTGCTGGCGGGTGCTGTGTCACAACTTGATGCCAAGCCGTCGGTGTTCGTGAGCGGTTCTGCGATTGGCTTCTACGGCAGCCGGGGCGATGACGAGCTCACTGAGCGGTCATTGCCGGGCGACGGCTTCCTGGCTGACGTGTGCAAACGCTGGGAACTCGCTGCGGCACCCGTCACGGACGCTGGCGTGCGGCTGATGCGCATCCGAACTGGTCTGGTCGTGGGCCCTGGGGCCGAGGCGCTGCGACGGATGGTCCGCATCACCAAGCTCGGCGCTGGCGGTCCGCTCGGACGAGGCCAGCAGTGGTGGAGCTGGATCAGCCTCGACGATGAGGTGAGGGCCATCCGGCACCTCATCGATGCCGAAAGCGTCGTTGGGCCGGTCAACCTGACTGCGCCGAACCCGCTCCGCCAACGTGACTTTCAGCGCGCGTTGAGCAAGGCGCTCAAGCGGCCGTCGCTCATGCCCGCACCCGGCTTGGCAATACGTGCTGCGCTGGGGGAGATGGGCCAAGCACTGCTGCTCGACTCGGCGCGAGTCGTTCCGGACGCACTCGTCGACAGCGGATTCGGGTTCGCGCACCCGGCGCTGGCAGACGCGCTCGACGCGGTGCTGCGAAGCCCGACTGCTCGCTGAGGGGACACAGCGCGGGTCGACAATTGTGGCCAGAACCACCTCGCAGCGACCGGACCGCCGCCGTAGCTTGGCGTCCATGGCTGAGCCCATCACATCGGACAGCGAGACACCGGCAGGGGCGCTCGGCGCGACGATTCGGCGAGACACCTGGGGTATCGCCCACGTCGACGCGCCCTCGCCAGAGGCTGCTTTCGCAGCGCAGGGCTGGGTGGCTGCCGACGATCGCATTTGGCAGATGGAATGGGACCGGCGTCGCGTACTGGGCCGGTGGGCTGAGGTTGTCGGCATGGCCGGAGCCCGCGAGGACGCCTTCTTCCGACGGCTTGGACTCGCCGACATCGCCCGGGCCGACTGGGAGGCCCTCGCGCCGCGCACACGTGCGATGACCGAGGTGTATGCAGAGGGTGTGAACCGGTGGCTGGCTGACCACGCTGAGGCGCTGCCGCCCGAATTCGATCACCACCCGGCGCCGCCCGAATTGTGGGAGCCGTGGCACTGCGTGGCCGTCTACAAGCTCCGCCACATCTTCATGGGAACGCTCACTCGCAAGTTGTGGCGCGGGCGGATCATGGCCCAAGCCGGACCCGAGGCAGTCATGGCGACCGTCGGTGACATCACCGCCGACTCGGCGATACTGCCCGGCGGCGGCCCGGGACCCGATCTGCTGGGTGACGCTGCCGCAGTTCTCGACACAGCGGCAAGCGATATGGCCGCGCTGGCTGCGGCGATGGACGCCGACGGGGCTTCCAACTCGTGGGCGCTTCGCGGCGACCGCACGGCCAGCGGCAAGCCGCTGCTCGCCGGAGACCCTCACCGGGGCATCGAATTCCCGAACGTGTACCACCAGTGCCACATCACCTGCGACGACTTCGACGCCATCGGGATGGGCTTTCCGGGCGTTCCCGGCTTTCCTCACTTCGGCCACAACGCCGAGGTCGCGTGGTGCATCACGCACGGCATGTGCGACGACACAGACGTCTTCGTCGAGCGATTCGGACCCATTGAATCGGATGGCGAGTCCACCCAGATGCAGTGGCGAACCGAGACGCTTCGCATCCGGGGCGAGGGCGATGTCGACGTGCTGTGCGGCACGACGCCCCGCGGACCTGTGGTCCTCGGCGACCCTGGCGACGGCGTCGCGCTGTCGATGATGTGGACCGGCATGTACGGCGCCGACACCACGCTCGACGCGCTGTGGCCCATGCTCGAAGCCGACTCGGTTGACGAGTCGATCGAAGCAGCTCGCCCCTGGGTGCTGCCGGTCAACAACCTGCTCGTGGCCGACCGCGCCGGCAAGATTGCGTTCAAGATCCGGGGCCGGGTCATTGAGCGTTCGCCCGCAAGCAGATGGACCCCGGTTCCGGCGACTGACGAGTTCGCGTGGGACGGTCTCGAAGCCGTGCCGTTCGAGCAATTGCCCGAGTCGTCCGATCCGCAGCGGGGCTTTCTCGTCACTGCCAACAACCGGACTGCTGACGCAGGGCCGTACATCTCGCTGGACTACGCCGGCCCGGCCCGGCACGACCGTGTCTGCGAGCTGATCGCGCCGATGTCAGACGCAACCGTGGCGGACATGGCCAGCGTTCACGCGGACGTGACGTCGCTGGTCGCGCCCAAGGTGCTCGATCTTGTGTTCGAGTACGGCGTGGAGTGTGGCCACGAGATGGCGAATGGGCTGCTTGACATGCTCGCCGCCTGGGACCACCGCATGACCGCCGAGTCTGCGGCCGCGACCGTCTATGCAGTGATCAAACGGCGTCTCATCGAGGCGATCACCGAGCGGCTCGGCATTGCCGGCGCTGAACTCGGTGCCTCCGGGTGGCCGCCCGCTGCCGAAGCCAGCCGCATGGCCGCCGGAGCTGCAGTTCGCATGATCTGCGAGCGGCGGTTCGACGTCGTGCCCGGTCTTGACAATCCGATCGGGCTGCGCATGGCGGTCAGTGCGTGTGTCGATGAGACGGCGGCCGAGCTGAGCCAGCGCCTCGGCGGTGATCCCCAGACGTGGGCGTGGGAGCGGCTGCACCGTATGGCCTCGCCGCACCCACTCGCCTCGGCCCTCCCGTCGGCCCGCGAGCTGCACCCGCCCGTCGACGGCTGCGGGGGCGACGCGGACACGGTTCGCCAAGGCGGGACAGCTCCTGAGACCGGTGAGCGAGCCATTCACGGTTCGTGCGCCCGCTATGCGTTCGATCTCGGCGATTGGGACAACTCGGGCTGGGTGGTGCCGCACGGTGTGTCCGGTGTCCGCGGCGGCGACCACGACCTCGATCAGCGCAGCGCCTGGCTCGCCTGCGACCTCATCCCTATGGCCTTCAGCGCTGAGGCGGTGGCAGCAGTGACCGCCGATATGCGAGACATCTAGGGACTCGCCGAAGTTGCTGACTTTCTGGCCGGGCGCAGCCCACTCAGCCCCTAGCGGTCTCCAACCAGCCGTCCACTGTCGCCCGGTTATCAGCGATCCACTTGGCGGCGTCGGCGACGATCTGCTCTTCGGAGTAGTCCCGCTCGGCGCCAGCCATCAGGGCATTTTGGACGGCGATGTCGGCCAGCGGGATGGTCACGACCTCAAGCAGGCGCCGTATGTCGGGATGGTCGGCAAGGAGGTCCTCGTGCGCGACTGCGCGGATGCTGCTGACCGCCCAGCCAAGATTGCACGGATCAGCCGCGCAGCCGTCGAGGCCCTCCACCAGAGTCAGGCCCTCGTCGTCCTCGATGGCTGATGACTCCAGCCAGACGGCATCGACGCCGGGCCGAAGGGCCTCGAAGGTCCAGTTCGGCGTCCAGGCGTAGAACAGCGCTGGCTCGCCCGCTGCTATCGACGCTTGGACACCGGCCACGAGATCGCCGTAGTCACCGACGACCTGCTCAACGTTGCCGCCCCAGTCCAAATCCGCGATGTGCGATTCGATGACGGAGTTGCAGCCCCAGCCTTCATTGCATCCGATCAGGTCCGCGAGGCCGTCGCCGTCATGGTCGAATACTTCGGCGACTGAGGGATCGGCCAGCTGGTGCATCGACGTGATTCCCATGCTGTCCGCCGTGGCCTTGTCGATCATGTATCCCTGCAAGGCCCCTGAACGCACCTGGTATCCCACAGGCTCGATCGGAAGCTCGACCGACTGCCCGGTGACGCGCTCGGCTTCCAGGTAGATGTCGTGAATCGGGAACCAGCCGTTTGCCCAGAGGTCGTACTGGCCGTTGCCGAGCGCCGGGTAGAAACCGTTGGGGTCCAGCGTGTGCTCGGCGGGATCGGTCACCGAATAGCCGAGCTCGGTGAGCAGCTGCGCGTAGATCGCGGCCTGCATATGGCCGCTGTCCCAAGTTGCCCGAGCGATGGCAATCGTGTCGTCGTCTTCGATTGTGCCGCACGCCGAGAGCACCAGTGCCGCTGCGCCGAGCACGGCCACGAGCCGGGCGATAGCTCGGCGGCGAGGACGGCGATGCGTCCGGTCGAGACCAGTTGCTCCGAGTGGGCTTGTTTGTATGTGGCTTGCAGCGGGCATCTCGGGCCTCCAGTGCGCGTGCCTCTGAGTTACTTCTTCAGCCCCGCGGCGAGGCGGGACTTCAAGGTGTCGATGAGTCCTTTGTGCTGTGATCGGAAGATCACCTCGTCGTAATGGCTTTCGAGCAAGTCCAGTTCTTCGTCGAACGCCTTCTTCATGCTCCAGCACATGACGAGCAATATCACTGCGAAGGGCAATCCGGTCGCTACGGCCGCGGTCTGCAGCGCCGACAAGCCTCCGCCGAGCAGCAGGACGACTGCGACGGCTCCCTCCATGATCGCCCAGAACACTCGCTGTGGCTTGGGGGAGTCGAGCTTGCCTCCAGAGGTGAGATGGTCAACCACCAACGATCCTGAGTCCGAGGACGTCACGAAGAACGAGACCAGCAGCAGCACCCCGACCAATGACACAAATCCGGTCAACGGGAATGCCTCGAGCATGTCGAACAGGGCCGTAGCGACGTTCTCGTTGACAGCGGTCGCCACGTCTCGCTCACCGCTCAGCTGGAGGTCGATCGCCGAGCCGCCGAAGACGGCCATCCATAAGAAGCACAGGATCGACGGCAGGAAGATGACGCCCGTCAGCAGCTCCCGCACGGAACGTCCTTTCGAGATCCGGGCGATGAACATCCCGACGAACGGCGACCACGAGATCCACCATCCCCAGTAGAAGATCGTCCATCCGGCCTGCCAGCTGGTGCCGGTGAAGGCCTCGTTCCAGAAGGCGAACTCAGGAAGGACTTGGATGTAGTAGCCGAGGCTCTGGGTGAACAGCGACAGGATGAACAATGTCGGGCCGACCAGGAGCACGAAGATCAGGAACGCGCCAGCCAGGTAGATGTTGATCTGGCTGAGCCGCTTCACCCCGGCATCAAGGCCCGCGACGACCGAGATTGTGGCGAGGCCGGTGATTACTGCGATCAGCAAGATCTGGAAGCCGGTGCCCTCGGGCAAGCCAAACAGCTTGTGGAGTCCCGCAGCGGCCTGCCCCGCACCGAAGCCGAGCGATGTGGCCAACCCGAACAGGGTTGCCACCACCGTCAGAGTGTCAATGGCGTGGCCCCAGTTGCCGTAGATCTTCGGGCCGAGGACCGGGTAGAAGATCGATCGGAACGTGAGCGGCAGCCCTCGGTTGTAGGCGAAGAAGCCGAGGGCGAGAGCTACCAGACCGTACAAGGCCCAGCCGTGTATGCCCCAGTGCAGATAAGTGGTGGCCAGGGCCGCTTTGCCCGCGGCACCCGTGCCCGCTTCGACATCGAACAACGGCGGCGGCGAGCTGAGGTGGAAGATCGGCTCTGCGACTCCCCAGAACATCAGCCCGATCCCGAGACCTGCTGACAGCAGCATCGCGTACCAGGCGCCGGTGGAGAACTCCGGCCGGGCGAACGGACCGCCGAGCTTGATCTTGCCGTACCGGCTGAAAGCGAAGTACAGCGCTACACCGACGAAGATGTTGAAGTCGAGTATGTACAACCAGCCCAGCTTGGTGTTGATGAAATCGAGGATTGCGCTGAAGGCACCGGCGGTCGCTTCGGTGAACACGAGCGAAAGGGTGATGAAGACGGTGAGGAATCCAGCTGCCCAGAAGGTCACTTGCGGGTGGATGTCGAAGCCCACCCGGACGATGTTGCGGTCGCCGGGCTCCCGGTCTGCGACCTCTGGATAGAAGTCGATGTCGGGGTCGACCTGCAGCCCCTCGAAGGGCTTGCGATTTTGGATCGCCTCGCGTCGAAGCTCCTCCTCCTGCACTTCCCAGTCGTGGAGCGCCAGAGTCGCCTCGGTCAAATCGATGTCGGTGTCGTCGGGACTGCGATGGATCCGCGGATCCGCTGGAGCCCCGTCGGCGTCGTCGTCCATGACGGCCCCCCTTTGGGTGGTCTTTGCTTGGTCCGGAAGCTCGCATGCCCCGCGGCGCGAGTCCGAACTGGCCCAAACGTCAACCTAGTAGAGTCGCGCGTGGCCCCTTGGACGGGGCTCAATGCGACCCCCCCTTGGTGCGGCCGAAACGCAAGTGGTCGGTCGTCCCGCCGCAGGCCAGCCAGCGCCCGATGTCTGCTGAGGTGCCGTCCATGCGCCGAGCATTCGCCGTCTTTGTCGTACCGCTTGTGGCGTTGCTGCTCGTCGTGTCCGATGCCGGGACTGCGGCCATCGCTCAGCAGGAGCCCCGGGTTCGGTTGGCACGAGCCACGTGGGACACCGGCTGGTTCCAAGCGGAGGTCTATCGGCTCCTGCTCGAGCGCCTGGGCTACCGCGTGGACGGTCCGGTGACGATGGACAACGCGGATTTCTACACCGCCGTCGCTGCCGGAGACGTGGACTTGTGGGCCAACGGCTGGTTCCCGGCTCATGACGTCTTCATTGCTCCCGATGCCCCGGTGACCAAAGTCGGCACGACGGTGGACGATGGGGCCCTGCAGGGCTATTTCATGGACGCGGCCACTGCGCAAGCTCACGGAATCTCAAATCTGGCCGAACTCGCCGACCCGGAGATCGCAGCGCTGTTTGACCGCGACGACGACGGCCGAGCTGAACTCATCGGCTGTGACGCAGGGTGGTCGTGCGCTGCGACCATCGACCATCACCTGCGCGCCTACGGGCTGTCGGAGACAGTGGAGCAGGTTCAAGGCGACTACTCGCCGCTCATCGCTGAAACCATCGACCGCTACGAGGCCGGGCAGCCGGTGCTGTATTACACATGGACACCGAACTGGACCGTCGGCGCGCTCGTCCCCGGCGTCGATGTGGTGTGGCTCGAGACCCCCTTCCCGTCGCTGCCCGAAGATCAGGCAGCGGCCCTCGACGCAACGTCCATCGCCGGCATCAGGGGCTGCGCCAACGACCCATGCGCAGTCGGCTGGCCGCCCAATGACATTCGGGTGGTGGCCAACTCCGATTTCTTGGACGCCAATCCGGGGGTACGCCGACTTGGGGAGCAGGTCGTCATTCCGCTCGAGGACATCTCTGCGCAGAACGTTCGCATGGTGAGCCACGGTGGCGACCCCGAAGACATACGCCGACACGCTCAGGAATGGGTGGACGCCAACGCGGGCGCCGTCGGGCGCTGGCTCGAGACGGCCTCGCCGGGCGCAGTTACCTACGAAGATGCGTCCGCAGACGGGGCCAGTGACGGGGGGACCCTGCGGGTTGTGGCGCGCACGCTCCCGCCGTTCGTGATCTACGCAGACCGCGCCTACAGCGGCTTCGAGGTAGAGCTCGTGCGCCTGCTGGCGGCGCGGTTGGGCATGTCGGTGGAGATCGACGCGGTGGACACCGTCGCCAAACAGATCGATGACATCACCAGAGGCGTCGCCGACGTGGGGATCGGAGGCACGGCCATCACCGAGTCGCGCGAGCAGATCGTCGACTTCTCGCTGCCGGTCCTGGACTCGGGTTTGACGGTGATGACGTCAACGCAGCGATCTCATGGCTTCGGGCAGCGAATCATGTCGTTCCTACGGGCAATCTGGTCCTCGGACCTGCCATGGCTGCTCGTTGTGTTCGGTATTGCCGTGCTGTTGGCTGCTCATCTGATCTGGTGGCTGGAGCGCCGGCAAAACCCTGACTTTGGCGAGCGGTATCGGCATGGCATTTGGGACTCGCTCTACTGGTCAGTGGTGACCATGAGCACTGTCGGCTATGGCGACAAAGTGGCCCGGGGCTCGCCTGGTCGGGTTGTCGCGCTGGTGTGGATCGCTCTTGGGACGCTCGTGTTCGCCAGTTTCACCGCGTCCATTGCATCGTCGCTGGCGGTCAGCGAGCTGCGGGGAGACATCGCTGGACCGTCCGACCTTCCTGGGAACCAAGTGGCCACCGTAGAGGACTCAGCCGCGCACGCCTACCTTCCGTCGATCGGCGTCGGTCCGGTCGTCGTGACCGATGTCGACGACGCCTACGCACTCTTGGACCAAGGAGAGGTGGATGCCATTGTGTTCGATGCACCGGTCCTGCACTTCCGAGTCGCTCACGAAGGCCAAGGCCGGTTCTTGACCGTCGGACCCGACTTCGACAAGGTGCAGTACGGGTTCATGCTCAACGAAGCCGACGCCGAGCTACGCGAGCAACTCAACATCGCGTTGCTGGAAATGAGCGAAAACGGCGTGTACCGCCAGCTTCACGATCGCTGGTTCGGCGCCGACAACTGAGCACTGCCCGCCGCGGGCAACGGAGCGTTCGCGTGCGCCACTGCGCGATCTCCGACGCTTGACGCTTACCGGCGCAGGTGAGCTGTGATGGCGTCGACGGCGGCGGCGGGCTGCTCATACGGGAGCATGTGACCGGCCCCGTCAACGAGGCGGACCGACGCGTCGGGCAAAGCGGCTTGCCAGGCATCTGCATAGGCGGGCGGAATCAGTCGGTCCTGCCGACCCCATACAAGCAGCGTCGGCACCGTTGCGCGATAGGCGCGTTCGGAGAAGCGCCGGTTGGGGATCGGAAACAGGATCTTGCCGGCCATGCCTTGCTGGCGAGCCCTGGCCACCATGAAGCGGGTGAGCGTGGCGTTGTCGGAGAAGTCGGCACCCCCGGTAAGGACTTCCTCTCCCACGTTGGGGTCGGCGAAGAGCACCTCGGCCAACTGGTAGGGCAGCATCGCGAAAATGTCGGGGATCGGGTGATCCGCCAGCCACATCCCTGCCGGGCACATCAGCGCCATTCGGCCCACAGACTGCGGTGCAAGCGCCGACATCTCGGCTGCGATCATGCCGCCCATCGAGTGGCCCACGAGGTGAAGGCCACCGTCGACCAAACCCATCTCGGTCGCGACGTCCCAGCCGTGCAGCGCGAAGTCGAGCATGTCCGACAGGCGATCCTCGTCGGTGTGCTCGCTCCAGGCGGGCCAAACCGGGGCCACGACCCGGAATCCCGCGTCGACCAGCCCATCGAGCACGGGCTCGTTCGCCAGCCATCCGCCGGCACCGTGCAGCGCGAGCACCGTGGCGGTGCTCGCGGCGGCGCCTGCGGCAGGTTCGTAGACGCGCACGGGTGCAGTGACCGAACGCCGGGTCGTGACGACGACCTCGCTGAACGCCATCTCGCTGAACAACCCAGTGGCGGCCTCGGCAGTGGCGGTCTTGGGCGCAGTCATGCCGAAGCTCCGCCGTTCGCCTCGGGATAGCGGCGGGCATCGGGGAACGTCTGTTCAGGCCGAACCCGGTCTTCCAGCGGCTTGCACCACCAATCGGATGCATCTGCGAACTGGTCGCCCCAGATGTCGCGCAGTCCCGGCATGACCTTCTCGGCGAAGAGCTGGCTCGAATAGCGGGTCTTCCAATCCGGCATGTTCCCCATATGCAGCAGGCAGAACACGGTGCCAACGCGCAGGCGCTTGATCATGTCCTCCGTGCGCTCTCGGACCGTGTCAGGCGAGCCGGCGATCACGTAGCCGCCCTCGACGAGGTCCTTCCAGGTCAGTCGCTTGAACAGCGCCTGGTTCTCCTTGCGGAACTGGTCGAGCTTGCCGGCCTGGATGGTCTTGACGGTTCGGTAGCCGGGCGGATCGGCAAACCCTGGAAACACGTGCAGGCAGCGGTTGAAGAAATACAGCATGTGCTCGCTGTACAGCTCTTCAGCCTCTTCATCGGTGGCGGCGGTGCAGATGATCTGCGCAAAGCCGGCTCGGCCGGGCGTCTCGCTCTTGTCCATTTCCGCGACCCGGTTCCAATAGCCGTCCATGAGGGTCTGGCCCGCCAGATAGCCGTTGAAGCTCAGGTACGAGTAGTTGTAGTCACGCTCGAGGCAGAAGTCCCATGTCTCGATCGAGCCACCGCCAGGGATGTAGATCGGCGGGTGCGGCTTCTGGATCGGCTTCGGCCAGCAATTGACGTACCGCAGCTGGTTGTACTTGCCGTCAAAGGCGAAGACGTCGGGGTTCGTCCACGCTTCCATGATGAGGTCGTGGGCCTCGTAGTACTTCTCGCGGGTCAGCGCGGGAATCTGACCGTAGGTGAAGTTGGTGTCCATCGGCGTGCCGACCGGGAAACCCGCCACCAACCGACCACCGCTGAGGCAGTCGAGCATCGCGAACTCTTCGGCGACACGGTGCGCCGGGTTGTACAGCGCGATGGAATTTCCGATCACGCAGATGGCAGCCTGCGAGGTGCGTCGCGCCAGGCCCGCTGCGATGATGTTCGGGCTCGGCATGATCCCGTAACCGTTCTGGTGGTGCTCGTTGACGCCGATGCCGTCGAAGCCGAGTTCATCGGCGAACTCGAGCTGGTCCATGTACTCGTGGTAGACGCCGTTCGCCCGCTCAGGATCGAACAGCGAGCTGTCGATGTCGACCCAGACCGATCGATGCTCGGTCTTGAAGTCGTCGGGCAGGTCTGGCCATGGCATCAGGTTGAACCAGCAGAACTTCACGGTCACGTGTGGTCTCCTCGATCAAGGGTTGCGGGCAGGTGTGACGGCCAAGTGTTGCGGCCAGTCTCTGGCGGACTCTACGCAGAGGGCTCGCGGGGCAGTCCCAGCACTCGTTCGCCGATGATGTTGCGCTGGATCTCGCTCGTGCCGCCGGCGATGCGCATTCCCGGCGCGTATAGGAAGGCATCGGTCTCGGTGCCCGCCAGCATCGCGTCGGCGCCGCGCAGGCTGGTTCCGACCGCAACCTCGTCGTAGCCGAGTTCGCTGTTGGCGAGTTTCGACACGGGAGCCATGCGCGGATCAGCACCGTGCAATTCCATCAATGCGGCCAGCGCACGCCCGCGTGCAAGCAGATCGGCCACAGACTGCCGCCCCAGCGGGCCGGCATTGCCCGCCGCGTCGACCATCTGCGCTAGGCGCTTGCGAAGGCTGATGACACCCGAGGACCCTGCACCGCTGCGCTCGTCTTCAAGCACGGCCATAGCCACGCCCCAGCCGCCGCCTCGGTCGCCCAGCAGCGCTTCGGCTGGCACACAGACGTCGTCGAAGAACACCTCGCAGAACTCCCGATCGCCCGTCATCTGCTGGATCGGGCGCACTTCGACACCCGGGAGCTTCATGTCCAGCAGGAAAAAGCTGATGCCGCGGTGCTTCGGCGCGTCGGGCTCGGTGCGCGCCATCAGGATGCCGTACTCGGCGAACTGGGCGTTCGAGGACCACACCTTCTGCCCGTTGAGCACGAATCGGTTGCCGTCAGGCACCGCTGCGGATCCGAGTCCGCCGAGATCGGACCCCGCACCAGGTTCGCTGAACAGCTGGCACCAGAGCATCTCGCCCGTGAGCGTGGGCCGCAGGAACTCTTCTCGCTGTCGTTCGGTGCCGGTGCGCATGATTGCTTCGCCTGCCAGCACGATGCCTTGCAGGTTCAGGTACGGCGCGACGCCGGCGCGCTCGCATTCCTCCATCCATACGCCTGTGTGTGCACGGGTGAGGCCGCGGCCTCCGTGTTCGGCGGGCCAATGCAGTCCGGTCCAACCGTGGTCGTAGCAGTATCGCTGCCAGCGTCGGGCCGGCTCGTGGAGCGCAGGCACAAGAATCGCTCCGTAGGCCCCGCAGGCGGCGCCAGCGTCGGTTGCCTCTCGCAGGAAGAGCGCCGTTTCGGCGCGGAATTCTCTCAAACCGGCCTCGGTGGCGGTTTCCATCGGCCACACGGTAGCCGTGGGCCCAGGCAGCGGCCGTAACATCGCTCCTATGGGCGACCTGAGCCACACCAATCCCGCGTTGACCAACCAGACCGTCGATCTGCTGGCGCAGATGATCCGAAATGCCTGCGTGAACGACGGGACTGTCACCTCCGGCGAGGAGATCCGCAACAGCGACCTCCTGCAGACTCTTGTTGAGGGCCCTGGCGTGGAGGTCGAACGCTTCGAGTCAGAACCCGGACGCCGCTCGATGGTCGCTCGCATCGAGGGCAGCGATCCGAGCGCCCCCAAGCTCTGTCTGATGGGCCACACCGATGTCGTCCCCGTCAACGCAGACGGGTGGAGTCGGGATCCCTTCGGAGGCGAACTCATCGACGGTGAGGTCTGGGGCCGCGGAGCCGTCGACATGCTGAACCTCACCTCGTCGATGGCGATTGCATTCCGCCACATAGCGGACAGCGGCTTTCGTCCGACGGGCGATCTCATCTATTTCGGCGTGGCTGACGAGGAAGCTGGCGGTACCTACGGCGCCAAGTGGATGGCCGAACACCATTGGGACGCGATCGCCTGTGACTACGTCCTCACCGAATTCGGCGGCATCCCCACGCACACGCCGCAAGGAACGAAGCTCACGCTCTCAGCAGGGGAAAAAGGCCTCGGGTGGCGGAGGCTCACGGTGCGGGGGACCCCCAGTCACGGCTCGATGCCGTTCGGCACCGACAACGCGTTGATCAAGGCGGCCGAGATCGTGCGGCGCATCGCCGAGTACCGGCCGGCAGCCCAGCTCACCGAGATGTGGCAGCACCACGTGTCGACGCTGAACGTGGACGACGAGACACGCGAGGCGCTGCTGGATCCCCGACGTGTGTGGGACGCCGTCGCGAGGATTGAGTCGCCCGGTCTCGCCCGCCACCTGCATGCCTGCAGCCACACGACGTTCAGCCCGAACGTCGTCACGGGCGGCGACAAGACCAACATCATCCCCGACCGGGTCGAGATCGAAGTCGACATCCGTACCGCCCCAGGCGATCCCACCGTCGTGGACGATCACCTGCGCGCCGCACTCGGCGACCTGTTCGACGAGGTCGAGATCGAGCATCTCCATGACGATCCAGCGAGCTTTTCGCCGACGAATACGCCGATGTGGCAACTCTTGGGGGAATTGATGGCGAAGGCGCATCCCGGCGCTGTGCTGATGCCGCAGCTGATCGTCGGTGCCACCGACGCTCGCTTCTTCCGGCACAAGGGCGCAGTTGCCTACGGTGCTGGGCTGTTCAGCGACCGGGTGAACTCAAGCGACTTCATGACGCGCTTCCACGGCAACGACGAGCGCGTCGACATCGACTCACTGGCGCTGACCACTCAGCTGTGGATCGACGTGGTCCACCACCTGGGCGACGCCGTCTCCCGCTGAGACTGACTGGGCCAGCTTGGGTCGGGGCCCGCTGAGACTGACTGGGCCATCTGGGCCGCAGGCGGCTGTTGTGCCGGCAGAAGCCCGGTTGCTCAGCCGGTGCAGGCCACTCGTGGTTCGATGTGTGGCAGCCGGCCTGAACGAAGGGATGTCACCGCGCCCGCCTCGTCGACCTCCCACACGACTCGCTTATCGATATCTGGAGTATCGACGGGGACGTACTGGATTGCCGCCAGACCGGGACCGTCTTCGATCCGGTCGCCGAACGCTTCGACGATCTGACTCCGAGTGGAGCCGATGCCGTAGCCCGAGATCGTGGTGATCGGACCGGAATCGATGTCGACGCGCACGATCTCGGAATTGACAGCGAGGAACCGGACACCTTCGGGGCCGTTCTGGACCGTGTAGTAGCGGCACGAATCAGTGCCGCCAGGAACGGCGATCAACAGGGCTCCAGCAGCCGTTCGCGCGTCTTCGAGCGAGTGCCCGATCTGGATCGGGCCCAAGCCAGCTGTCGACAGCTTCGACTCGGTGCTCACGCTCGGGCCTTCGGGCTCTTCGTCGGTGCCGGACATGGCGTCGCCGGCGACCGTCGTGGGCGTTGCTGCAGTGACGATGCTGGGATTGCTGTCGTCCATCGACATGTCTTGGTCCATGGCGGTGGTGGTCGTCGTGTCGGTGGTGTCACTGCTGAGCAATCCGCACGCGCTGGCGAGCAGCGCTACGGCGCCCGCTGCAGCGAGAACACGCCACGCGGCGGGCCGCTGCCGGGTCCTACGGTTGCTGCGGCTGTCGAGATGTTGCACGGCGAACGCCCTTTGTCGGGATGGCGGCATCCATTTGAGAGTACCGAACAGCGCTCGGGTGCGCGGAGACAGTCCGCCGCGAGCGCTGCAGCAGCGGCTTCGGCGATCGATCGATCTGCGTGACGCAGTTCGCTTCGCGCGCGTGTTCGAATCAGCGGCGCCCGGAACCGCAGATCTATGCTGGAACGTCGAAGCACCGGCTGCACATTGGGGAACTGAGATGTCGCACGACGTAGTCATTCGAGGCGGACTGGTAGTAGACGGGACGGGTGCTGCGGGCGCGGTGGCCGATGTGGCCATCGACGACGAGCGCATCACCTCAGTCGGCGAGGTCGACGCGCCCGGACGAACTGAGCTCGACGCGGCCGGCAAGGTCGTCACTCCAGGGTTCGTCGACATTCACACCCATCTCGATGCTCAGCTGGCCTGGGATCCCATCGGTTCCAGCTCGTGCTGGCACGGCGTGACCTCGGTGGTGATGGGCAACTGCGGCGTCACGTTCGCACCGGTGAAGACCGCCGACATCACCTACATCGCCGAAGTGATGGAGTCGGTCGAGGACATCCCCAAGCGCTCGATCATGGAGGGCTTGCCCTGGGACTGGCGCAGCTATGGCGAATACCTGTCGTTCCTGGACGGCATGCCGAAGGGCATCAACGCGGGCGGCATGGTCGGCCACGTTGCCGTGCGCTGGCACACGATGGGCCCCGACAGCCTCGAAGAGCGTCCCGCGTCGCCTGAGCAAGTAGCAGCCATGTGCGAGCTCGTCGACGAGGCAATGGGTTCGGGAGCGCTGGGATTCTCGACGTCGCGCACGTTGCTGCACCGCACACCCGATGGGCGACCGATCCCTGGCACGTTCGCCGACGATGACGAGCTGTACGCGTTCGGCGACGTTCTCGGGCGACACGGCCGCGGAGTGTTCGAGTCCGCGCCGCGATTCGAAGCGGCCGGCCCGGATTTCGCTGGAGGACGCCACGAGATCGAGGTGCTCGGCGAGATCACGCGTCGAAGCGGGCAGCCCTCCACATTCGGCTTGGTGTACTCGGCCCGAAAGCCCGAGATGAGCGATCTCGTGCTGGGTTATGTGAGCGACCAGAACGCCGCCGGTGGGCTGCTGCGGCCGCAGACGACCTGCCGTGCCATCGGCGTCGTGCTCGGCATCGGGCACCGAACGCCGTGGGACCGCGCGGGGCAGACGTGGCGCTCGCTGCGAGGCCTGACCGTCGCGGAGAAGCTCGCGGTGATTCGCGATCCGGCGACGCGCAAGCAGCTCGTGGCTGAGGCCAAAGCCTCGGACGGCCAATCCACCGGAATGGCGAACTCGCTGGTCGACTTGAGCCGGCTGTACCTGCTCGATGCGGTAAATCCGAACTACCGGATCGGACCAGACGACACGCTCGAGGCTCAGGCCGCTGCGGCCGGCGTGAGTCCTGTCGAGCTATTCCTCGACGTCACCGACCGTTCGGAAGGCTCGGTGATGCTGAGCCTTCCGATTCTCAACCAGGACTTCGACGCCATCGAGCGGATGCTCAGCCACGACTCAATCGTGATGGGCCTCGCCGACGCCGGGGCGCACGTCGGACAGATCATGGACTCCAGCCAGCCCACGTTCTTCTTGAGCCATTGGGTACGCGACAGCGGGTTCTTCGGCATCGAAGAGGGCGTTCGCCGGATCACCTCGGACACGGCGGACCTCTTCGGGCTCACTGACCGAGGTCGCCTGCAGGCGGGCCGGTACGCCGACGTGAACGTCATCGACCTCGAGCATCTCTCGTTGTCGGGTCCCGAGTACGTCTATGACTTCCCAGGCGGGGCGGGTCGGTACATCCAGCGCGGTGCGGGCTACTCGGCCACGCTCGTCAATGGCAAGGTCTTCATGCGCGACGGCGAGCACACCGGCGCACTGGCCGGGCACACGCTTCGCTCTACTGACTGACGTCCAGCACTGCGATCGTGCGGCGCTGCGGGTAGCGTCGCTCGCTCATGCCCGCAGCACCCGCAATGAACATCAACACCGATTCGATCTGGCGAGTCACCTTGGACACGTCCAAGGGCCCCATCGTGATGGATCTCGACCCGCAACTCGCGCCGGCGACGGTCAACAACTTCGTGAATCTGGCGCGCGACGACTACTACACCGGGTTGACCTTCCATCGAGTTGTGCCGGACTTCGTGATTCAGGGCGGCTGTCCTGAAGGCTCGGGCCGCGGCGGTCCGGGCTATCGCTTTGCTGACGAGCCCGTGAAGGGCGAATACACGCTCGGCGCGGTGGCCATGGCCAACGCAGGACCTGACACCAATGGCAGCCAGTTCTTCATCTGCATTGACGACTGCCGCACCAAGCTGCAGTCCGCTTACAACCTCTTCGGCTTCGTGACCGAGGGCATGGACGTAGCGCTCAGCATCTCAGTCGGCGACACGATGGGCACGGTGACGGCGGAGGAGCTGCCGCGTTCGTGACGTGGCAGCCATGGACCTCTCGCTGAGCGGATGACACTGCGCGAGTAGCGTTGATGCAGCCGCGAGTCGCAGGAGGAATCTTATGAGCGAAGTGGTGCTGTACGAGGCCGACGACGGCGTGGCGGTTATCACGCTGAACCGGCCGGAGCGGTTGAATGCCTGGACGGGCGAGCTTGGAACGGGCTACTTCGACGCACTCGATCGAGCTGGCGCTGATCCCGATGTACGCGCGATCGTGGTGACCGGGGCCGGGCGTGGATTCTGCGCTGGTGCCGACATGGACAACCTGCAGGGAATCAGCAGCGGTCAGCGAGAGGGTTCGGATGCCCCGCGGATGCGGGCGGAGCGTCACGACTACGCCTTGTCGATCCCCAAGCCCGTGGTCGCTGCGGTGAACGGAGCATGCGCGGGCTTGGGCTTCGTCCACGCCATGATGTGCGATGTCCGATTTGCGGCAGAAGGGGCCAAGTTCACGAGTGCGTTCGTGCGTCGCGGTCTCATCGCCGAGCACGGCGTCGCCTGGATGTTGCCCAGGGTCGTCGGGCCGTCCAATGCGCTGGATATTCTCATGTCGGGCCGCGTCTTCCTCGCAGAAGAGGCCAAGGAAATGGGCGTGGTCAGCAGGGTCGTTCCCGCCGACGAGCTCCTCGAGACCGCGGTCAGCTACGCCCGCGATCTGGGTCGATTCAGCGCTCCGTGGTCGATGGCGCAGATCAAGGGCCAGGTGTGGAGTCAGCTCGACATGGAGCGCAGCGAGGCCTTGGAAGAGTCGAACGCCCTCATGCGCGAATCGCTCCGTCGTCCGGACTTCAAAGAGGGCGTCCAAAGCTTTGTCGAGCAGCGCGATCCGAACTTCGAGCCAGTCGTCGCCGACAGCTAGGCGCTCGCACGCGCCAGAGCTGGCGAGACCCGCCGCGCTCGCGGCGCTGGCTGTATTGACACCGGTGGACATGCAGTCACGCACCGACCGGCCGAAAGCAGAATCAGTGCGGCGACGAGAGCCGTGAGGCGGCCATGAACGACACGCTCGTCGCCTTCGCTGTCTTGGCTTGGCTGGCGTACTTGGCCAGCCGTTTACTGGCACGCCATCATCTGCCCGAGCTGGTCGCGTTCCTCATTGTCGGCGCCCTGCTCGGCCCCTCAGGCCCGCCGTTCATCAATCTGATCGACGAACCATCGCTCATCGCGTTGCGACCTGTCACTGAGGTGGCGCTCGCAGTTCTCATGTTCGTGATCGGCGAGCGCGTGTCGGTGCGTGCGCTGCGGGCTGCGCGATGGACGCTCACGACCGGTGTAGTTCAGTTTGCGTTCAGCGCAATAGCGGTGTACTGGGTGACGAGCAGGCTCGGAGCAGACCGCTCGGTGGCGTTGGTGCTTGGTGCGCTCGCCGGTGCAGGCGCGCCGATGACCATCGCGCACATTGTGAGTTCCGTGAAGGCAAGGGGCAGCTATCCCACCGGCATTGTCGGAACGCACGCGGTGTCCGACGCGCTGGCCACCACCACGTTCGCCGCCGTGCTGCCGATAGCGCTGTTGCTCTCCGACGAAGCCGCTGACGTCGGCAGCGCTCTGTTCGACTTCGTGCAGCTGGGCATCGGCGGGGCCGTGCTGGGCCTCATTCTCGGCTTGTTCATCTCGCGCCTCGGATTTCAGATCGAGACCTCTGGTGAACTCCTGCTCTTCGTGCTGGTGCACATCGTCATCGGGTGGACCATCGCGGGATGGCTGGACATCTCGTTGCCGTTGGCGACGCTGGTTGCGGGAGCCACGGCGGCGACCGTGTCGCCGCAGTCGTTTTCGGTCAGGATGTTCCGCACCATCAAGACCGTTGAACAGCCGCTGTACCTGCTGTTCTTCGCTCTCGCCGGTGCCTCCATCCACCTCGCCGATGTGCCCAAGGTTGGCATTGTCGGCATCGCATACGTCGTCGTGCGCACAGCTGGGAAGATCGTCGGTGGTTTGACGGGGGGCTTGTTGGGCGGCCTCGGCTGGCGCCGGTCGCTGCGGCTAGGTGTGAACCTGACGCCTCAGGCGGGTGTTGCGGTGGGTTTGGCAGTCATCGCGTCAGAGCGTCTTGGCGCCCCGGGTGCAGAAGCCGCGACGGTGGTGCTGGGTGCCGTCGTGTTATTTGAGTTGGTGGGACCACTGCTGGTTGCCCGCGACTTGCGTGGCTGGTCGTCCCAAGAAGAAGAGAGCGGGACCGCTCCAGAGCAGTTCGAGCTGCCGGCGCGCGTGCTGATTGCGGCTCCAGTGCAGGTCGATCTACCGGAGTGGCTCATTGATCAAGCAGCGCGTTGGCGATCCTCGCTGGTCGTGCTCATGCCCGGGGAACGTGACGAGCCCAACGCCGCCAAGATCGGCGAACGGTGCGGCAGCCGGGACGTGGATTTAGAGTTCCGCTCGCTGCGCAACGAGAGCTTCGCGGGGGCGGTCGTGCGCTCGTGCAGCCAGCACCAGGCCGACCTTGTCGTGCTGTTCGCACCGCGTCCGTCCACCGGGGCTTCGCGGTTGGTCCTCCTGCCGGCTGAACGCATCGCCCGACAGCTCTCGGTGCCAGTTCTGGCGTTTCCGTTGAACCTTCCCGATGCCGACGAATCGCCGCGACCTCGCCGGCTGCCATGGCAGAACTGACAAACGACGGCGCGCCGGCGGCGCGGGGAGCGGACGCTGAGCCGCCTCCTGCGGTGGAGTCGCTCATCAGCGTCGCCCGTGACATCGCCACCTTGGCGGGTCAGCTGACGCTGCGCTGGTTCGGCCAGCGCGATCTGGGCGTGACCTGGAAGCCAGACGGCACCGAGGTCACCGAGGCCGACCGCGCTGCAGAACGCCGAGCCCGCGAGGAGATCACGCAGCGATTTCCCCACGATGCGATCTTTGGCGAGGAGGAAGGGGGCGTCATCCGTCGCGACGGGCGGACGTGGATCATCGACCCGATCGACGGCACCCGTGGATTCGTGCGGGGCGTGCCGCTGTACGCAACGCTGCTCGCGCTGGTCGACGAGCACGGCCCGCTTGTCGGCGTCATTGATCTGCCGGCCATGGGTCTGACGCTCGCTGCGGGCCGTGACGCTGGCTGCTGGCTGGGCGATCACAGATGCAGCGTCAGCGAACGCACCGCGTTGGACGGCGCTGTGGTCAACACCTCCAGTTTCGAGACGTTCGACTCCGAACAATTCGAAGCGCTGCGCGCAGCAGGCGCGATGATGCGGACATGGGGAGACGCCTACGGATACTTCCTTGTTGCCACCGGCCACGCCGAGGCCATGATCGATCCGATCTGCGAGGTCTGGGATCTCGCGCCGATGCCGGTGATCATCGCCGAGGCCGGTGGCATCTTCACCGACATGAGTGGCCGGCCCGACTACCGCAACCGCAACGGCATCGCCACGAACGGAGCACTGCACTCCGCGGTGATCGACGCAATGCACCCGACGTCTGGTGCTGCTGATGGCTGAGCCCGAGAACGCTCCTGGGGAAGCCGCACCGCCAGAACCGGACGCGGACGCCCCAAAGGTGCTGCCCCGACGCGACCGGATGCCGCGTTGGGTTCCCCGCGCTATCGGATTGGCGCTGCTGGGCGTGGTCGGGTTGGCGACCGCCGCCTGGCTGCTTGAGCAGCTGAGGGATCTCCTCGTGGTCTTCTTGATCTCGCTCTTCCTGTCGTTCGCCATGGAGCCCGCCGTGAACTGGCTGGCCCGCCGCGGGTGGCGTCGAGGGTTGGGGACGGCACTCGTGTTCGGCTTCACGACGCTCGCAGGATTCGGATTCGCGGCGGCAATGGCGTCGGTGCTCGCGGATCAGATCAACACGCTCATCGATGCTGCACCCGGCTACATTGCGGACGTCGAACGCTGGGTGGAAGATCAATTCGGCATTCAGCTCAGCACCGACGATCTCAGGGCCCAGTTCACCGAGGGCGGAACAGCTGCTTCGCTGCTGGGCGATGTAGCCGGCAACCTCGTGTCGGTCGGATCGACAGTCGTGAATGTTGCGGTGCAGATGCTGACCGTGGTGCTGTTCACGTTTTATCTGGTGGCCGACGGACCGCGGCTGCGGCGCCTTCTGTGCTCGGCATTGGCCCCTTCACGCCAGGCCGTCATGCTGCGGGGATGGGAGCTCGCGATCGACAAGACCGGTGGCTACATCTACTCACGAACGCTGCTCGCCATCGCGGCGTTTTTGGTGCACTGGTTCGCGTTTGCCTTGATCGGCATTCCGTTTCCGCTGCCGCTGGCGATGTGGGTAGGCGTGCTGTCGCAATTTGTGCCTGTCGTCGGCACCTACTTGGCCGGCCTGCTGCCGCTGCTCATCGCGCTGCTCGACAATCCGATCAGTGCGATCTGGGTTGTGGCGGTGGTGCTCGCCTATCAACAGATCGAGAACTACGTCTTGTCGCCGCGCGTCACAGCGCACACGATGAATATCCACCCCGCTGTGGCGTTCGGCTCGGTGCTCGTCGGCGCAGCGCTGCTGGGTTCGGTCGGCGCACTGCTTGCGGTGCCTGCAGCCGCCACCGTTCAGGCATTCGTGTCTACCTATGTGAAGCGTCACGAACTCATTGATTCGGACCTGTTTGAGGATCACGAAGATGAGCAGCGCCCAGCGAGCGCAGCTGAGCCGGAGGGTGGGATCGACCCGTCCGCGACGAACTAATGCCGTGTCGACCTCAGCAACGCTGTCAGGGATGACCTTGCGGCGGCTCGGTCCATGGCGCGACATAGTCGAGCGGATCCACTGCGGCACCGCCCAGTCGCAGCTCGAAGTGCAAGTGCGGCCCCGTCGCGGCGCCCGTCGCGCCGACGCGTCCGATCCTGGTGCCCGCTTCGACCCGTTGGCCTTGTGTCACCTCGACGCTGCTGAGGTGTGTGTAGACGGTCGCGACTCGATGGCCGTGGTCGATGATGATCGATCGCCCGTATGCCGCAGAGGAGCCGGTGGAAGCGATGGAGCCGGCCCCAGCAGCGAAGACAGGGGCTCGCCATTGCCGGTCGCGATCGACGAGATCCACACCGGTGTGCGGCAGCCACCGTCGGCGTGTCGGGTGGTAGCGACGGCCGAACATCGAGCTGGTGATCGGGTCAGCCAAGGGCATGCGCAGCTCACCGAAGACAGGCATGCGCATTGTATCGCAGCCCTGCAGGATCGCAATGACGGTGGCGAGCCAGTCGTCATAGGTCAACGCGCCTTCGACAGAGCGGCCCAGGTACGGCGCCGACGGCAGCGCCGGTTCGGGGAAACAGGCGTTCAAGTGCGGGCTCCATGGAGGTATGTCGACTGGGACATCGGCCGCGTGGCCCATGCCGCCCGCCCCGAACGAGACGCTGACAAGCGCGACGATCGCTCCCGCGATGACACGAAGAATCCGACTGCCCATCGATCGAGCGCGATTTGCCGACTCCTTCACGAAGCGCCTCCCTTCCAGCGGGCACGCCAAGCCGGGGATCAGTCTATTCGCGCCGCGAACACCCGTTTTCCGCTGCTGATCTGGCGCCGAGGCAGGCCCGTGATAAGCGGTCTCAGACACGCCGTGGCCTCTTGGCGCGGCCTGTCATGACGATTCTGGTTGACGAAGCGCGTTGGCCTTGGCGCGGCCGACTCTGGGCGCACCTCGTCTCCGATGAGAGCTACGAGGAGCTGCATGCGTTCGCTGCGTCGATCGGCAAGCGCCGGGCTGCGTTCCAAGGAGATCACTACGACGTCGACACCGCGGAACGCGAGATCGCGCTGCAATCCGGCGCAGTTGCAGTGAACAGTCGAGAACTCGTCTCGCTGCTTCGAGCAGCGGGCCTGCGAAAGCGTGGCCGGAGTCACGCCGATGGCGGCGCTTGACGCCGAGCTGTCCTCAGTCATGATCGTACGGCTCGCTGATCTCGTGGGGCGACTCGTCAAAAGACCTCGAGGTGCTCCATGACGGCGTCGATGAAGCCGAAGTTCTTCGGGGTGGCGAAGTGGTCGCACCCCCGCAACTCGGTGTAGGAGGCATCCACGAGCGCGTCGAGCAACGGATCGGCTGACCCGGCGAAGTCCTCAGTGCCAAGCACGACGCGGACGGGATGTGTGATCTTTGCGAATTGCTCGGGCCCCAGCGGTGCGTGCTTGCGACGCATGAAGGCCGCGAGTGCACGTCCGTCCTGGTTGGGTTCGGCCGCGTACCGGGCGAACGTTTGCGCGTGCACATCGTCGGAATCGGCCTCTCCGGCGACGCCACGGGCGATGCGCTCGGCCTGCTCGAGGTCCTGTTCGAACAGGTTGCGGCCCACGCCGGCGACCACCAGACGGCTGAACCGTTCCGGGGCCATGGCGGCCATCGCCAGCACCGTGCGCGCTCCCATCGAGAAACCCACACCGTCGACGGGCTGATCACCGGATTCGGCGGCCAGCCGTTCGACGAGTTTGGCTTCCATGTCGGCGTAGCCCGCAGGGTCGTGATGCTTTTCTGCAGAGCCGTGGCCGGGAAGATCCCATGCGATCACCTCGCGGCCGGCATCGTTCAGCAGGTCGATGATTCCCGTCGGCTGCCAGGTTCCGGCCACCGAGCCGGTGAAGCCGTGAAGGAGGAGCACAGGATTCGGCGAGGGTGAATTCGACACAGCCGAGAGTCTGCCAGACGGCGCGTCGGGGGCCAGCGGCTCAGCCGCTGCATCGCCAAGCCCTGAGGTCGGTCATTGCGCCCCGGATCTGGCGAGCGGGCCGGCAGTACTGTGGCCCGGTTCCTACCCAAGCCGAGGATTCATGAGCACGAGCACCGCACCCCCGATCCGGATCGCCAACTGCAGCGGCTTCTTCGGCGATCGGCTCTCGGCCGCGTCCGAGATGGTCTCGGGCGGTCCGATCGACGCCTTGACGGGCGACTGGCTGGCCGAACTGACCATGCTGATCCTGTCGCGCATCGCCGCTAAACGGCCCGGAGCCGGATACGCCCGCACGTTTGTGACCCAGATGGAGCAGGTCATGGGCACCTGTTTGGACTCCGGCATCAAGGTCGTCTCGAACGCCGGCGGCCTGAACCCGGCTGGTTGCGCGGACGCGGTTCACGAGGTGGCAGATCGCTTCGGGCTCAACCCTTCGATCGCGTACGTGGCCGGCGATGACCTCACGGATCGGCTCGGCGACGTGATCGCCGCCGGCAACGACTTCGCCCATCTCGACACCGGCCAGCCTCTCGGCGACCTGGCAGAGCGAATTGTCACTGCGAACGCCTACATCGGCTGCTGGGGGATCGTTGAGGCGCTGAACCAGGGGGCCGACATCGTTATCACCGGGCGCGCGACCGACGCCGCCGTGGTCGCCGGGCCGGCAGCGTGGCATCACGGCTGGGCCCGAGACGACTGGGATGCGCTCGCCGGCGCCATCGTGGCCGGGCACGTCATCGAGTGCGGTGGGCAGGTCACCGGCGGCAACTACAGTTTCTTCACCGAGATCGCCGACATGACGTACCCCGGCTTCCCGTGGGCGGAGGTCGCCGCCGACGGCTCCAGCGTGATCGGAAAGCACTCAGGCACTGGGGGCGAGGTCTCGATCGGAACCGTGACCTCGCAGTTGCTGTATGAGATTCAAAGCGAGCGCTACATGAATCCTGATGTCGTCAGCCGCTTCGACTCGATCGACCTGAACCAAACCGGCCCTGATCGAGTGCGGATCAGCGGGGTGCGGGGCGAACCGGCGCCCCCCACGCTCAAGGTGGCCATGAACTATCAGGGGGGCTACCGAAACCAGATCTCGATCGGGTTGACGGGACTCGATATCGAGGCGAAAGCCGAGCTGATCGAGCGGCAATTCTGGCACGCCTGCCCGTACGGCCCCGAGGACTACGAGACGGTGGTGCGCAAGTTCCTGCCGACGCACAAGGCCGACCCAGCCACGAACGAGGAAGCAGTCGCCGTCTACAAGATCATCGTGAAGGACCCCGACGAGCGCAAGGTCGGCCGAGCGTTCTCCAATGCGGGCACCGAGATCGGACTGTGCTCGATTCCCGGCATGTTCGGCACCGGTGGCGGGCCGGGACCGGGACAGCCCTTCGGCGTCTACTGGCCCGCCCTGGTTGACGCCACGCTGGTGCCGATGGAGGTCGTGGTCGATGGCAGGCTCGCGGTGGTGGACAGCACACCGCCCGAGGTCCCCTTCGAGCCGTTCGACGTTGTTTCGCCTTCACGCGTCGACGTTCGGCCGGGGCCGAAGCGTGCGGCGCCGCTGGGCACGCTGTTCGGCACGCGTTCGGGAGATAAGGGACCGAACGCGAATCTGGGCATCTTCGCCCGCTCGGCGGAGGCGTACTGGTGGCTGTCGGACTTCTTGACGACCGAGCAGCTTGCAGAGCTGATGCCCGAGGCATCCCAGCATCGGGTCGACCGCTACGACCTGCCGAACATCTTGAGCCTCAACTTCATCTTCCACGGGTTGCTCGAAGAGGGCGTGGCAGCGTCGACACGCCAGGATCCGCAGGCCAAGGCGCTCGGCGAATACCTGCGCGCGAAGGTGGTCGACATCCCAATGAGTTTGCTCGGATAGTCCGTCCCCGCGGCAGCGGTTGGGATGCTCAACGTTCCTGCAGGTCCGCCAGCCCGTGCTCAACGTCCCTGCAGATCCTGGAGGGACATGCGCGGCCCGTGGCGCGGGGGAGCACCGGCAGACTTTGCCAGGGCCTGGACCCGGGCCCGCTGGCCGCGATAGGGCTCGAGCAGCTCCAGCATCCGAGAGTCATCGCCGCGTCGTTCGCCTGCGAGGTACCAGGTGACGAAGCTGGGTATCTGGTAGTCGCCGACGATCACCGAGTCCGGGTCGCCGTGGCACAGCAGCACCACGATCGATGCCGTCCAACCGCCGATGCCCCGCACCGCCTGCAACCGGCTTCTTGCCGTCGCTGGATCGAGCCGGGCGACGCCTTCGAGCGTGCGCGCCCGGCGCGCGAACTCGATGATCGCCTCGGCTCGGCGGCGCTCCACGTCGAATCGGTGAAACTCGTGGTAGGCCAGCGAGGCCACCATGCCGGCGTCGGGCGGGAGTCGCAGCGACGCTGGTGCGGGGCCTGGAGGGTTTCGTCCCCAGCGGCGCAGGATCCCCTGCCATGCATTGCGCGCGTTCAGCCCGGGCACCTTCTGACCGCACACGGTCGGGATGACGTGCTCCCAAATACTGCGGGTCGCGGTGAGCCTGCGTCGAGGCCAGCGGCGGGCCCATTCGGCGACGACGCGATGCGCAGGAACGAGTGCTGCCGGGTCGTCGCGCGCTCCCAGGAGATCCGGGACCCCGGAAATTGCGGCGTGCGCGCCTGGACCCCACGCCGCTGCGTCGGCGGCGCGACCTGAGCGCGTGATGCGCAGCGTTGCAGGGCCATCGGGGGTGTCCTGAGCCCGCCAGATGTGGGCGCCGTCGTACAGCGCTGGCCCGAGTGTTCCCTTGCCGCCGACACGGCCCAGCGATCGGCCCGAGTCCAGCTCGAACTCGAATTCGAAGCGCTGCGCCACGTCAGCCGCTCTGGCGGGGTGTGTGCTCGGCGCGTCCGTGGTCGACCGCATCGGTGGCCCTGCCGCTACGCGCCCGGCTCCGCGATCACCGGGTTCGTCAGCGTGCCGATGCCTTCTATGGTGATCGACACCTCGTCGCCTGCACTCAGCAGACGTGGCGGATCGAAGAACAGGCCGACACCCGCGGGCGTGCCCGTGGAAATGATCGTGCCTGGGTCGAGCGTGAACGCAGTCGAGAGGTGCTCGACGACTTGGTAGCAATCGAAGATGAGATCGTCGGTCTTGGCGTCCTGGCGGACCTCGCCGCTTACCTCGGTGACCAATCGGCACGAGTGAGGGTCGATCGAGTCACTGGTCACGATCCACGGGCCGCACGGTCCGTGGGTATCCCACGACTTGCCCATCGTCATCGTCGGGCTTGCACGCTGCCAGTCGCGCACGCTGACATCGTTCATGATCGTGTAGCCGGCGATGTAATCCGCGGCATCGGCCGCTGACACAGCCCGGGCTGAGCGTCCGATGACAACGGCCAGCTCGCCTTCGTAGTCGACCATGTTCGGCGCCGCGGCCGGGAGATGAATCGCCGCACCCGGTCCGACAATGCAGTTGTGGTGCTTGTTGAAGATGATGGGCACCGAGGGAGGCTCGCGACCTCCTTCAGCGGCGTGTGCCCCGTAGTTCAATCCAACGGCAAGAATCGCAGGCGGCCTTCCCACTGGCGAGAGCAATTGAGCGTCGTCGAGCGTCCTCACGGGCCCCGTAGCCATTGCCTCGACCGCTGAGATCAGATCGCCTTCCGCAGCGTTCAGGAGCGATGGCAGATCGGTGTGGTCGCTCTCCAGCGTTGCCAATCCTTCGTCGGTCACGAGGGCCAGAGCTGGTTGGCCGTCCACAAGATGCCGTGCGATTCGCATGGTGCCGACGTTAGTGCGGAGGCGCCCATTGGATGCGGTGATGAAGCCAGTGCGGATCGGCGCCAATTCCGTGAGTTCGAAGCTCGGGATTGTGCGGAGCGCTCGACAGTGGCACCCTTGCGCGCCATGGCTCGCCATGGCGCCGGGGGCTCGACCCCCGGCGTACTCGACTCTGTGCTGGAACCCGTCACAGGGCTTCCGGACGTGCGCGTCTTCGCGGTCCTGCTCGAGCGGAAACTGGCGCTGGCCCGGCGAGCCCTGCAGCCTCTGTCGATTGTGCTCTTCGAAGTGGACGGATTCGAGCAGCTCAGCAGCACGCAGGCCCGCGTGGCGCAGCGGCTCGCAGCCCGCTTGGTGCGAGGCACGCTGCGTGAGTCCGACAGCGTCTGCCACTGCACCGACGGGGTCCTGGCCGCCATCCTCGACGACACGCCTAACGGCGGAGCGGTCTGGGCCGCCGATCGGGTTCGCCGCGAGGTAGCCGCACGGTCATACCACACCGGCGTCACGCTCTCGATGGGCGTAGCGAGCTATCCCACCCACGCATTGGAAGCCGCAGACCTGCGTGACCGCACCTACGCAGCCTTGTTCATTGCCCGGTCGCTCGGCCCTTCCCGACTCGAGGTGGCCGAGCCGCTTCGCCTATAGCCCACGGCGGTCGAACACCGCTCAGCGGCCCGTCGTGGACCAATGCCAAGGCTCTGACAGCAGGTTGTACAAGCCGTAGCTATGTGCATTCGCCGCGAGCCATTTGAAACAGCGACTCGTTCGTGTGATGCCGACGCCCGACGTCCCGCAGTTGAAGTCCACGGCCAATCCGAACTCGTGCGCTTATCGCGAGCACGGTCGCTTGATTCCAGAACACGAGGCTCGCTGGCAGCGCTGTGTGGCTATTCCTCGACATGGCCGCAGCGGCTTGGCATCCTCTCCGCGCAGCGTGTCGGGCCAGAGACCCCAGATGCACCACGGTGTCGCCATCGAGCCAGAACCCAGCAGTTGCCAACCGGATATCCGGTGCGTCGGCAACGATGGCCGCAGCGACCCACAGGGCGGTGACTTGGCAGGGTTGATTCGGTTGGCTCCTGCGGTGACGCATCTGCGCGGCAGCTTGGCGCGCCGTAAGGCGCCGGATCGAGCGAGGGCGGCAGGAGCGAACTTACCCAAGGGCAGAATACGCCTCCGGAGCGAGTCCACCGACGATGCAAGGAATCTTGTCGTTCAGCATGGCGGCGAGGTGGCTCTCGAATGCATCGACGGTCGAGAGGTCCCGGCGGCTGGCGTGCGCAACGAGCCGGGACACCAAGGGATGGTCGCTCGTGGGCTGGGGAGGCACCTCGGAAATCGAGATGCCATTCAGGTTCGGCTCGACTCGGCTGTGTGCGAAGAAGTAGGCGACACCGATGTCGAGTGCGGCCCGAGCGAAATCGACACGCACCGAATCAGCGGAGCCAACTTGCGCGTCAGGCGATGTCTCGCCACCTGCGGCAGACCCAGTGGGCGAAATCGCCAGCAGAGCCGCGAGCGTGGCGACACCGGCCGCGACGAAACAACGGCGTGTGGCGCAGGCTCGTGGGAGCGCGCCTGCGGCGACGGAGATCCTGTCTCTCGGCGTGCGCGACCTGTCCATGAGATCCGTCAGCTGTCCGGTCCCTGTGATGTAGCGGGCGCGATGGCGTCAATGCCTCGGTGACATCATGCCCAATGGGGTTTCAGCGGCTGTCAAGACGGGCGTTGCTGCGGCCACCGCGAGGGCCGCGTAGCCTCGAATGGCGTGCATGACCGCAACCGTGCGTTGCGAATGCTGATGGTGTTCGGATTGGGCGTGCTGCTGGGTGTCACGGCGACGGCACTGTGGATGCAGCGCATCCAGACGCAATCCACCGAGACCGTCGTCGCAGGGGCCGCCACTGCCGATGAACCTCCTGATTTTGCGTCGTTGGACGCGAGCGCTCCGACGACGTTCGTGATACGCGACGGCATGTCTCTCGTGGGCACTGATCTGGCACCGGGTCGGTACGTGACGCGTGGCGCTGGCGCCGCTTGCTATTTCGCCGTCACCTCGGACTTGAGTGGATCGTTGCGATCGGTGGTCACGACCTATTTCGACGACGCCTTCGGCCGCAGAGTCGAGCTGGCTGTCGGCCAGTATTTCGAGACCGACGAATGCGGCCGCTGGATCCTCGAGGCGGTGCCCTCGACAGGGGAAGATCAGTAGCCAGCGGTCGCGCCCGTGAGCGCTCGGGGATCCGACGCCCCGGAAAGCACGCCGTCGTGCACCTCGATGAGGTGCGCATGCCCGTAGGAGTTGTCGTGCGGGCCGTCGGTGCCGACCCGGTGGCCGCGCCGGCTCAGGTTGGCGACCCCGTCGGCGCTCGCCCACGCCGCATGGCCTTCGATCCGCAGTTCGAGGTTGCCGGGGTCGGCCCACGTATCAAACCCTGTTCCCTCGGCCGCTCCCCAGCGCCAGCGGCCGGAACCGATCGACGCCGCCGGATCGGAGTCGAGACACAGCGAGCGGGCCAGCACCTGCAGCAGCACCTGCGGCTGGGCATCGCCTCCCATGGTCCCCACTACCGAGCGCAGGGAGCCGTCTGCGCGCTGGACGATTGCGGGAGCGAGCGTGTGCGGCGGGCGCCGCCTCGGCCCGTACTGCGCGGGATGGCCCTCCGTGAGATTGAAGCCGATGCCCCGGTTGTGCAGGCTGATCCGGTGGGTCGGGGTCCACAGGCCCACACCCCAGCCCCCCGCATTCGACTGGATCAGCGAGACGCCCATGCGGTCGGCGTCCACCGCCGCTAGGTACATCGTGTCTCCAACCCCGGTCCCGGCGCCGAGCGGAGCCACGGTGTCAGGCGAGATCGCGGAGCGGAGCGGAGCGAGCCGGTCGGGCGCAACCAACGCGGCGCCGTCAGCGGTGTCTGAAAGCACCGCGGGCCGATCCCATCCTGCCTGCTTGGCTGCCTCGGCCAACAGGTGGGCGAAGAGCGGATCGTCCGGATCCGATGGCAGGTCCAGTCCCGCGGCGATCCAGGCGCCGGCAAGGGTCAGGTAGCCCTGCGAGTTCGGCGGCACGGTCCACACGCTGTGGTCCCACGCACTCACACTCAGTGGCGTCACCCAGTCGGCTTGCGAGCGGGCCAAGTCCGCCGCAGTGAACTCACCGGAGCCCAGCTCGATGAGGTCCCGCCCAAAGTCGCCTTCGTAGTGGGCCTCCCGGCCGCCTTCGGTGATCCCCAGCAGCGCTTCGGCGACGCCGGATCGGGCAATGATCTCTCCTGGCTGGCTCTGTGGCGAGTAGTCCTCGGAGTTCGCAATGCCGTCGAGCAGTGAAGCCGCGGCCGCGCCATGGGGCGAGAGGGGAAAGCCTCCGCTCGCGAGGTCGATAGCAGGAGCCAGCACCTCCGCCAGGGGCGCTCGCCCGAACCGTTCGTGCAAGCTCACCCACCCGTCAACGCATCCGGGCACTGGGACACTGCGGATGTCGGAGTGGAAGCGCATCCGCTTTCGACCCTCGGCGCGTAGCGCGTCGGGGTCAGCGCCGCTTCCGGCCCGACCGCTGGCATTGAGCGCGGCGGGGGCCTCGCCGTCAGCGTGATGGACCAGCGCCCACAGGTCGCCGCCCATGCCGCACATGTGCTGCGTAGTGACCGCAAGCACGGCGGAGGCGGCCACCGCAGCGTCGGCCGCTGAGCCGCCGGCACGCAGCAGCGACACTCCGGCTTCGCTTGCGAGGTGGTCGACGCTGCACACCATGCCGCTGCGGGCGTAGCGGGTGGCGAACGGAACCTGCGGACGGGATCGGCTCATGGGTCGAACGGTAGACCCGACCAGCGATACATGCGTCCGAACTGACTGGTCCGCGCTGTGCTGTGGGTCAGGGCAGCAGCACCCCGGGATTGAGCAAACCCTCCGGGTCGAGCGCTCGCTTGATGGCTCTGAATGCCGCCAGCTCGGCCTCGGTGCGGTTGAGGTGCAGGTGTCCGAGCTTGGCAGTGCCGATGCCGTGCTCGGCCGAGATGCTCCCGCCGAGTTCGGCCACGTACCGCAGCACTGCATCGTCCACCTCTTCGGCGGGCTCAGCCCCGCCTGGTCCCAGCACGTTGACGTGCACGTTGCCGTCACCGAGGTGGCCGAACAGCAGCGGCTGGGCGTCGGGGTCGGCCGCACGGACGACGTGGGGGACGCCGTCCACAAATTCGGCGAGACGAGCCGCTGGCAGTGTGACGTCCAGCTTGTGAGGAATGCCGGCCGCCGAAATCGCTTCGGTGACGTTTTCGCGGAATGCCCACAGCCGCTGGCGTGCAGCAGGGTCGAGCGCCACAGCGGCATCGACGACGAGATCGGCGAGTTCGTCCACCGCAGTGCCGAGCTCTTCGCTGGGATCGGTGCGTGCAGCAGCCTCGGCGATCAGCCACGCGGCACCGCTGTAGCCGCTGGCAAGGCTGCCGACGGGAGGGATGACGCCCAAGTGGGCCGACACGAGCGCCATCGCCGTGTCGAATACGGCTTCCAGCGCGTGCAGCGAGCCGACGCTCCGGCGCAGTGCCGCAGCGGCGACGACAGCGTCCTGGGCAGTCTCGAGGGCCAACAGGGCGGTCGCGCGCTCGCGCTGTTGAGGGTGCAAGCGCAGCCGCGCCCGCGTGATGACGCCCAGCGTGCCTTCGCTGCCCGCCAGCAGGCTTGCGAGGTCGTAGCCGGTGTTGTCCTTCTCCAGACCAGCAAGGTGGCTCACGATCGTGCCGTTGGCGAGCACTGCTTCGATGCCGACGACTTGGGCACGCATGGCGCCGTACCGCAGCACGTTTATGCCTCCGGCATTGGTGGCAACCATGCCGCCGATCGTTGCCGAGTCGCGCGCTGCGAGGTCCACACCGATGCTGAGTCCGGCCGCTGCAACGTGCGATTGGGCGTCGGCCAGCGTGACCCCTGCGCCCACCGTCACCTGGGACGCAAGCTCGTCTGCTGGCTCGCAGATGTCCAGACGCCGCAACGACAGCACGGCTTCGCCCGCGAGCGGCACGCTGCCGCCCACGAGTCCGGTATTCCCGCCTTGGGGCACGACGGCGATGCGCGCGTCTGCAAGCACGGCCATCACTGCGGCGGTTTCAGCGGTGTCGGCGGGTCGCGCTACCAACTGCGTTGAGCCCACGAAGCGGCGGGTCCAGTCGATGCAATAGGACGCAGTGATCTCTGGATCGCACAGGACGTGCGCCCGGCCCACGATTTCGATGAGCTCGTCAACGACAGCTGGATCGATCGTGCCGACGCTCATGTCCCCAAGCTCATCGCTCGAACCTCATGAACCGACTCTCATGGCCCAATCCCTTCGCCGCCCTCGGGCCTGTCTTCCCGCTCTGCCATGACCTCGAGCAGAACTCTCGGCTCGTCGGTCATGATGCCGTCGACACCGATGTCGAGCAGGCGGTCCATCTCGGCGGGATCGTCGATGGTCCACACGTGCACGGTCAGCCCTGCCCGGTGCGCATAGTCGACCAGGCGGCGGGTCGCGAGCTGGATGGGGCCCCGCCGCAGCGGGATCGAAGCGATGCGTCCACGGAACGGACGCCTCTGCAGCAGTCGGCTCCGCGACCCGAGCCGAGGTCTCAGGCTCGCATTGGCAGGAAAGCCCACGCCGCTGAGCGCCGCGAGGCGGGCGATCTCACGTGGGCTGAAGCTCAAGCAGACTGAGTCTCCGAAGGCCTCATGGATGCGAGCCAACCTGGCGTCGGAGAATGAGCCCACACACACCCGGTCGAGCACGCCTGGCCGTCTCAGCGCCTCGATCAACGGTTCAACGGCGGCATCGGTCTTGGGATCGATGCTGATGCGCACATCGTCGAATGCGTCAAGCAGCTCCTCGAGTCGGGGGATGGGCTCGCCGCTGACACGGGCCTGTGACACTTCGGCCCAGGTCATCTCCGAGATGTGCCCCTTGCGGTCCGAGGTCGGCGAAAGCGCATCGTCGTGAAAGACAGCGAGCACTCCATCAGACGTCGCCTGCACATCAGTCTCGAGGTAGCGATAGCCGAGGCCGACCGCGCCCTCAAATGCGGCCATGGTGTTCTGCGGCCACACGGCACTGCCGCCGCGGTGGGCGATCGGCACTGGACCCGGTTCGTCCAGGTACGGATGATGCGACGTCACAGCGCAAGTATCGCCGCCAGGCAGTGCAGTGCCGCCGGTACCGTCGTGTCGATGTCTGATGGCGAGACTGGGGCAACCGATCCCGAGGGCGACCATCCGTCGCCAGCAGATGCTTTTGCCACGTGGGCGGTCAGCGAACCGGTGCCGCTCGACCGGGCGGCGCTGAGCATCGCAGCCCATTGCCGACCAGAGGGGGTCGACGAAGCTGCGGCGTTGGCCGAGCTGGACCGTCTCGGTGCAGCGGTCCGCGAGCCCACGCCGAACGCCGTCGTCGAGCTGCTCTTCGACGACGAAGGGTTCGGCCCCAATCGGGGCCGCTTCGCAGATCCGGCGAACAGCTACCTCGACCTCGTGGTCTCGCGGCGGCTGGGGATACCGATCACGCTGGCTGTGGTCACGATCGAAGTGGCTCGCCGCGCCGGTGTCGTGCTGCACGGTGTCGGCATGCCGGGCCATTTCCTGGTCGGCACCCCGGCTCCGGAGATCTTCATTGATGCCTTCGACGGCCGCTTTATCGACCACGCTGGTGCTGTGGAGATGTTCACCCGCTTCGAGCCACGGCAGCCCTTCGACGCTTCGTTCCTCCAGCCGACACCGCCGGGGGGGATCTTGCTGCGAATGCTGAACAACCTGCGGACGCTGCATATTCGTCAACCCGATGCGCCGTCGCTGGTGGCTGTGCTGGAACTCCTGACGCGGCTGCCCGGTTGCCCGCTCGACGAATTCATGCGGCTGGGTCAGGCGCTGGCAACGCTGGGACGGCCCGACGAGGGTGCCCGGACCCTGGAAGCAGCAGCGGAACGGTTCGGCGGCAGCGATGCCGAACACCTCAACAACGCAGCAGTGCGCCTCTGGGCCCAGCTGAATTGACCACGGTCGAGGGAACGTCGCGCCATGCGATTCAAAGCGGGTTCCCTGGACGCCGTGGGACTCCTGCTACATGCGGGGAAGCCTGACTGGAGCCTGCTCGACACCCTCACCCCACGCTAAAACGCGAAGAGCCGCCAAAACGCGAAGAGCCCCTATACGATCAGGTATGCTAACCGGTCGCTGATTTTCGGAGCCTTCGTCTTTTTTTGGGATTCGGGCTGCTGGGCTCGGCGGTGTTCATGTTAGGAGAAGTCCGCGGGCTTCGAAGTTGGTGTAGTTGGTGAAGCCGTGGGCTTTGCGGCGCAGGACCTGGAGCAGGTTGTTGGTTCGGTCGATGCGGCCGTTGGGGGGCCGCCCGGCGTGGTGCCAGTCGAGGATCTGGTCGTGCCATGCGAGGAAGGTGTCGACGGTGTCGCTGAACTCTGGGATCCGCGCGGTGCAGTAGATGTCCGCGAACCTGTCCAGCGCCTCGAGCGCGCCGTTGCTGTCGTCGGCGAGGTACAGGTTGTGCAGCTCGGCGAGCGCTTCCCACGCGGTGCGCAGCCTGGGGTGGGCAGCGAACAGCTTGTCGAGCCGGTTGTGGTCGGCCGGGTCGAGCTTGTCGGGTCGGCGCATCAGCAAGAACCCGGACCTGGACACGTCGCGGTCGAACGCGGGCACTGAGCCCTCGGGTCGGCGCTGGATGTCGCGGCGCACCGCGGTGAGCCCCGCCGCGAACCATCTGATGACCCGGTACCGGTCCAGCACATGGCGGGCGTGGCCGAGCCGCACCTCGATCGCGGCCTTGTACGCCGCCGAGCCGTCGCACACCACGACCTTCACGGCTTTGCACCATCGGGGCCCTTGCGCGGCCAAAACCCCGACAGCGCCTGGGCATCGCGGTGGGCCACCATGGCGAGCACCTCGCCGGTGTCGCCGTTGACGATCACCGTCACGTAGCGGTGCCGCTTGCGGATCGAGGTCTCATCGACCAGCAGCACCCGGCACCTCTGCCGTCGCCGGCGATCCCACACCAGCGTCACCGGCCGCCCCGACACCTCCAAGTCGCGGATCTTGTAGTCACGGCGGTCATGAACCTTCCCGCTCGGGGTCCCGCAATCGGGGCATCCGGGGCGGCGAACCGTCGAGCACACCCGCACCACCAGCCGCTCGGGCGCGTCGACGACGATCCCCTCCACTTTGATGCGCCACAGCCACAGCCGCACCGACATAACATCACTCGCCATCGAGGCCCTCCAGGGTTCGGCGTCGCAAACACCGATCCCCCCAGGGCCTCGACCCTTACGAGCGGACCCTCAACCCACCCTCATCCCAACAAAAGACGAAGGGCCAGCAATGTTCAAGGACCTCGCGGAGGGAGAATGGTGACCCCGGATCGGCGGCGCGCAGCGGTCACGGGGCTTGCCGAAATCGGGTCCCCGTTACGTCCGCTGAAACGGTGGGTAGCGCAGTCTTCGCTCTTGGGATCAGGGGCGGAGGGTGCCGGTCATCTGCTCATAGAGGCCGAAGAGATGTTGCAGACGCTCTGATTCGGACTTGAAGGCGGGCCGGCCTCGGTAGAGGCGGTCGACGGCTCGGTCGAGGTCGCGGTGTGCTTTGCGTAGATCGGTCGGCATGAGGTCGGGGTCGTAGATCTCGGCGAGCGTGGCGTCGGGGTGCGCTGTGCGCGCGTCGAGCACTGCCTGAGCCGGGGCGTCGAGTTTCGCTGACGTGCTGCTGTCACTGAAGCCTTGGGGCACGGGGAAGGTGTTGTAAACGACACCGACCGAGTAGCGGTAGTCGCTCTTCATTCGGCCAGCGACGGCACGTACCCAGGCCATGTGCATGGCCGAACACAAAAGGCCGAATTCGGCGAGGGACGCGTCCATCAGTACCTTGAGCAGGTTGCTGGGGATCGTCGGCGGTTCGAGCCAGCCGATGGGCACATACGACCGCCGTTCCGAACTCACTTCGGGGAGTACCAGGAAGGGATGCATTGGCAGCAGGTTGATCTGCCACTCTCTGGGTGTCTGAGCTAGTTGGCGGGTGGATGTTCGCTGGCTGGCTTGCCGGTATTCGCGTACGGCCTTGATGCGCTCTTGAACCAGCGGCAGGTTCGACAGCACGTTAGGCGGCACCTCGTGTAGCGCGAGGATCCAGCGATCGCCGCCTTGGAGGTACTCGCGTGCGCCGACGTACGGCAGCATGAATGGCTCGGCGGCGGGTTCTTTGTTCAGGAAGTTGGCTCGCTGCTCGCTCTTGAAGATGTAGTGGCCGCCATCGATCGGTTGGGAGCCGGTCAGCAGCCGTCGCAACCCGTTGATTGGCCGGCTCTCTTCCTCGACGAGGCGATGTGGGTTCTTGAGCCTCGTGCCGTCGAGCAGGTAGGGCGTGATGATCTTGCAGGTGCCGACGAGGGGTTCGCCGTTGATGTCGGTGTAGGTGTAGAGCGGCCGGTCCGGTGGGGTGTGCTCGGCTGGGTCGAGGCCGAGGATGGTCACATGCACGTGTGCTTTGCCTCGGGCGTCGGAGCCCCATGCGAATGTTCGGTGCGCGTATGAGATCTCCAGGTTGCTCCGCTCGAAGATGATCGGCCAGAATTGTGCGACCTGTTCGCCTTGGGTGATCGAGTTGGTCGCGACGAACCCGATCCGCGGCGGTCGTTGGCCCAGGCCGGTTCCGGTGTCGGCTTGGCGGACGTATTCGGCGGCGCGGATGAACCATGCGGTCACGTAGTCGAGCGTTCCGCCGCTGCCGCCGAGTTGGGCGATGCGGCGCACCTGTGCTCGCTGTTCGGTGCTCTGGTACTTGGCGCCGATGAACGGCGGGTTGCCGAACACGTATGAGCATTCGGTAGGCGGCAGGAACGCTGTCCAGTCGAGCTCCAGTGCGTCGCCGACTTCGATGTGGGGCGATTTCTCGAGCGGGATGCGCACGTAGGGCTCGCCGAAGGTGTTGGCGAGCTCCCGGTTCATGAGGTGGTCCATCATCCACAGCGAGGTGGCGGCGATGCGCGCCGGGAACTCGCTGATCTCGATGCCGTGGAACTGGTCGACGTCGATCACCGATTTCACTTCGAATGGCATGATCTGCTGGGCTGACAATCGGGTGCGTGCCGCTATCTCGTCGAGGATGTCGATCTCGAGCAGTCGGAGTTCTCGGTACGCGATGATCAAGAAGTTGCCGCAGCCGCACCCCGGATCGAAGAAGCGCAGCTCGCCGAGCCGGTCCCTGAACCGGTAGAGCTCGGCCACGACGTCGCCACTGTGCTTGGCTGCGAGGGCGTCGAACTCTGCTCGCAGGTCGTCGAGAAACAGCGGTTCGATCACCCGAAGGATGTTCTGCTCGGTGGTGTAGTGAGCGCCTTGGGAACGGCGCTCGATCGGCTCCATCACCGACTGGAACAGCGCGCCGAAGATCGCGGGCGATGTCTTGGACCAGTTGAACCGGCACGCGTCCACCAGCGCGGTGCGCATCTCGGCGTCGAAGTCAGGGGTCGACAGCCGCTCAGCGAACAGCTCGCCGTTCACATAGGGGAACTTGGCCAAGTCCTCGTCCAGCTTGAGCTGCCGCCGCTTAGTCGGCGTGTTGAGCACTTCGAACAGCCGCGTGAGCCACAGGCCCAGATCAGCACCATCAACGGAGGTGCGGTCCTCCACGAGATACAGGAACATGTCCTGGCGGGGGAAGATCCCCGAATCGTCGGCGAACATGCAGAACACCATGCGCACCAGAAAACGCTCAAGGTCCTCGCCCCGATAGCCGGACTCGTCGAGCGCGTCGTGCAACCGGCCCATCAGCTCCGACGCCTCGATGTTGACCGGGTCCTCTTCTCGAAGCGCCCGACGCCTCTGCCCGACGATGAACGCGAAGTTCTCGACCTGATCCGGCAGATCGGCAAGCGAGAACCGGACCTCCTCACGCGTGTCGCGATCCAGCAACTCGAACATCTTGAAGTCGCACAAGAGCTGATAGCGAGGCCGTTCGCGCTCCGATATGGCGTCAAAGTAGGTGCCCGCCTGTTCCGCAGCAGCTACCAAGCTGCGCCCAGGACTCTTCTGCTCTACAAGCAGCAGTCCGGGCCAGAACAGATCGATGAAGCCGTGAGTGTTGTCCAGCTTGCGGATATGTTCCTCGTAGCGGGCCACGTCGCGTCGCCGCTTTCCGAAGACTTCGAAGAACTCGTTATAGAAAGTCTGCGTCTCGCCCTTCTCATAGGAAGCGTCGGCCCAGTCCGCGGCGAACTGGGCAGCGCGCACCCTGATCTCGTTCCACGAGAGCATCACGGCAACCTAACGGACTGCGTCAATCTCGAGAGGATGGGGCAAGATTGCCCGGATGGCTGAGCAACGCAGGACGACGATGGTGGGTGTGGTGACGGATCCCGTGCATCTGCTCGGCCGCGACGAGTGGTGGTCCTTGGTCCGGAATTCGCTCGACGAGATGACTTCCGTAGAGGTTGCTGAATACCAAGCCGGGAGCCGACTGTGGGATGCTGCGTCGGCGGATGGCCTCGATGAGCGTTGATATGCGGCTCGATGGAGGCCAGCAATGAATGAACCTCGGTACCAGTATCGAGCGTCGTGGTCGGATGAAGATGATGCCTGGATCGGCGTGTGCAACGGGTTCCTGCTTGTGAGCCACGTCGCACCGACAGAGGCAGACTGCCTCCGCTGTATTCGTGTGCTGGTGGATGACATCGTGGCCGACCTGCAAAGCAACGGCGAGCCGCTGCCACGGCCGCTCCCTTGGGATGCCTTCGACGCCCGGTTTCTCGACGCAGCAGTCGGCTCGACCAGTTGAACTAGGCCGGCGGGCAGCCCTGGGGCCGAAGCGAGGCGTGCGGGCTACAAGCCGATGGCCAGGTCGGGGCGTCCGCGCAGGTGGGTGCGCTCATTGACCGAGAGGACGCTGCGGTGCCCGTGGCCTGACGCGAACACGCGTGTGACCGACGTGTAATCCACATCGAAACGCAAGAAGCTCTCGCTGTCGAAACCGAGGCACTTGGCGAGGTATGCGTTCACCACACCGCCGTGGCACGCCACCGCAACGCGCTCGCTGCGGTGCGCGCCGACAATCTCGTCGACGGCATCGGTGACCGTTGCGACGAAGAGCGCCGTGCGCTCGGCGTCGCCGAACGAACCGCTCGCCAGCTGGTTCCAGCGGTCACGGTCGGTCTGCTTCAACACCTCCATCGGCACGTACGCCGGTGCATCGCGGTCGAACTCGCTGAGGCCGTCGCGTACGATGGGCACGAGGCCGGTCGTCGAGCCGATCGCTTCCGCTGTTTGTAGGGCACGTCGCATCGGGCTGCTGTACAGCGCGTCGATCTGCATCTCTTCCAACCAGGAGGCCACCGCAGCGGCCTGCTGGCGACCGATGTCGGACAGTGCAGGATCGGCGGGCTGCCCGTCGTGGCGCACGACTCGCTCTGGCTGACCATGGCGTACGAAGACCAATTCCACGTGGGCTGACGCTATGAGGCGATCGGCGCGGCGCCACAGCGTCGATTTCGGTCTTGGCATATTCGCGGGCCTCGCGTCACCGGTGCAGCGGTACCGTGGAAGCACATGGCAAGACGAACCAAGATAATCGCAAGCGTCGGACCGGCCTGCAACGACGAGGCGACGATGCGGGCCATGATCGAAGCGGGCGTGGATGTCTGGCGCCTCGGCCTCGCACATGGCACGCTCGACGAGCAGGTCGAGACCTTTCATCGGCTGCGCGCCGTTTCACAGGACTCGGGGCGACATGTCGGCATCCTGGTCGATCTGCCGGGCCCGAAGGTGCGGTGCCGTCCCTTCGCCGAAGGAGGATGCGAGGTCGCGCAGGACGCTGTGGTGTCCGTCGGCATCGAAGGCGACGCAAGCACATCTGACCGGCTTATCGTCGACTACGAAGGGCTGCTGACCGATGTCGGACCGGGCGACCAGCTCTCGTTCGGCGACGGCAACGTGGTGCTGGTCGTCGAGGACCGTGCTTCGAATGGGCTGAAGACCCGCGTCCTGCACGGCGGGCATCTGGAGGGCCGGCCGGGGCTTCACATCGACTCGTCCAAGCTGCGGCTCAGTACGCCGACGCCGCAGGACCTCAAGCTGACCGACACCTTTATCGACTTGGGCACCGACATGATCGCGTTGTCGTTCGTGCGTTCGGCGCATGACATGCGACGCCTTGGTGTCGAACCGGTGCCCCGCGGACCGCTGCTGGTCGCGAAGATCGAGACCAACGCAGCAGTCGAGAACCTCGATGGCATCATCGAGGCATCGTCGGCGGTCATGGTTGCGCGCGGGGATCTCGGCGCGGAGTGCGACATCGAGGATCTTCCGCACTTGCAGAAACACATCATCGAGGCCTGTGTCGCCCAGGGGCGCCCAGCCATTACCGCCACGCAGATGCTCGAGTCGCTCCTGCACTCACCGGTGCCCACACGTGCGGAGGCCTCAGACATAGCCAATGCCGTGTTCGACGGCACGTCTGCGGTGATGCTCAGCGGCGAGACGGCGATCGGTCACGACCCGGTGAACGCGGTGCGCACGATGGCACGTATTACTGGCCGTGCCGACGAGCGATTCGACTATGAAGCGTGGTGGACCCGGCTGCTGTCGCTGCGGCCGCCTGACGACCGCGCTGCTGACTACCAGCTCGTCACCGACGGCATCACTCAGGCAGCCTCGCGGCTGGCCACAGAGCTGGGCGCCGAGGCCATCATCTGCCTGAGCCGGTCGGGTTTCACGGCGCGCAGCACGGCCCGCTTCCGCCCCTCGATGCCCTTGCTGGGCCTCACACCCGAACCCCGCACTGCGATGCAGCTGTCGCTTTCGTGGGGCACGCGGCCGTTGGTATTCGGCGAGCGGCTGACGCCTGCGGAATCAGCGCTTGAAGCAGTACAGGCCGCAGCCCGCACGGGAGTCGTGCGCTCAGGCGACATGGTTGTGGTCGTGTCAGGCTCAACTCCGGAATCTCACGCCACCGACAGCCTGCGTGCGATGCGAGTTCCCTAGCCACGATCGCCGACAGGGGTCACCTCGACCCACTTCGAGTGCTGATGTCAATGTCCACATCGATGCGACCTGGATCGAGACGGTTCGGTCCGCACAGCGGGTTGGTGGGCACGTCCACCCAGCGTCCGAACACCTCGCACGTACAGGTCTCGCGACAATTGCGCAGTCCAGTCCATTGCACTGCCAGCACGCCAGCAGCACACACGAGCACGACCGCGACGAAGACTGCCAGCACCAGCTTGCGAATCAAGCGCAACGCGACCAGCGCCGCGACGGCAAGCGATGCGATGCCGCCCACGAGCGCGATGTTCAGCCGATCGACGTCGAGCCACTCTCCGACCACCTCTGTTGAGGGTACGCAGACACCGCCCGGCTTGAGGGCCAGTGCTCCTGGGGGCCGGCTGAGTGCTCGGTAGCATCGCGCCATGGCATCGACTCCGATCGATCTACGACCCGGCGGGCTCCCGTCCACCGTTCTCGATCCAGCGCCAGCTGTTGCTGCGGCGTCAATGGCGGCAGCTTTGCGCCTGCCGCTAGCCGATCGACGTGAGAACTTGGCCGACGTCGCGGCCCAGTGGCCTCGCCTGCTCGAAGCCTGGGCCGAGCTCGGCCGCACGGCCGCGGATGGGGGCCGTCACGTCGAGGCGTATGCCTATTGCCGGGTCGGGTATCACCGAGGACTCGACGCCCTGCGAGCTGCTGGTTGGCGAGGCAGCGGTTATGTGCGCTGGGCCGAACCGACCAATCGCGGATTCCTGTGGTCGTTACTGGGACTCGGACGTGCGGCGGCTGCAATCGGCGAACACGACGAGGCCGAACGCTGCGCACAATTCCTCGCCCAGCTGGATCCCGGCGGTTCGCCCCCAACAGGTGAGTGGCCTGCCGCGTGAGCCCCGCCGGGCGCGACACCCGCGGTGCCAGCCGGCGCCCCGAGGGCGTCCGGGGGCGGAAGCCCGAGTCCGATGCGCCGCCGCCGCCGACCGGCGTCGTGCTGTGCGGCGGCGCCTCGCAGCGAATGGGCAGCGACAAGGCGACGCTCGATCTGGCGGGCAAACCGCTTGCCATCTGGGTTGCCGCGGCGCTGAAAGCAGCGGGCGCCGATCCAGTGATAGCCCAGGGCGGTACCGCGCCCACGCCGCTCGTCGCCGAACCGGACAGCGTTCCGCGAGCGGGTCCGCTCGCGGCTCTGATCGATGTTCTCGAGCGCCACGGAGATGTCCTGGTGTGCCCGACCGATGTGCCCACGGTGTCCACGGAATTGCTGGCGACAATCGTCGAGCAAGCATCGCGGACCGGCGTGCCGGTCGTGCTGGCCCGCAGTGATCGCATCGAACCGTTGATCGGGTATTACAGCCAGGCAGTGCTCGGGGTACTGCGGGCGGGCTACCGCGACGGTGCGCGAGGCCCAGCGTCGGTCCTAGGCGGCTTGGACGTCGCAACGGTGCCAGCGGCCGCTGGCGACGTGCTGAACGTCAACACCGTTGACGATCTGGTCGTGGCGGGGGAGATCCTCGCCGCACGCGGGGCGCTCGCGCCGGGCGCCGGCTCATCGGCTGCCGATTCGGCTCAGGCGGGCGCATGAGCCAGAACGAATGGGTGGACACCCAGCCGAATTTCGACGCGTTGATAGATGACCTGCTCGCGGCAGACCGGATCGCAGTCGACACAGAGTTTCACCGCGAGCGCAGCTATCGGCCCCAGCTCGCGCTTGTGCAAATCGCACTTGGCAAGCGCGTCGTGCTGATCGACCCGACGACGGTTGACGTGTCATCGCTCGCAGCCGTGTTGCGTGCCGAGGTCCTAGTCGTCATGCACGCCTGCGCGCAGGACATCGAGATATTGGTCCAGGAGTGCGGAGAAATCCCATCGCAGCTGTTCGACACACAGGTGGCAGCAGGCTTTCTGGGCATGAGCACGCCCTCGCTCGGAGTGCTGTCAGAGAGGCTGTGCGGCGTGCGGCTGGCCAAAGGCAACCGCATGGCCAACTGGTTCGAGCGCCCGCTGCGGTCGTCTCAGCGACGCTATGCGGCCGACGACGTGGCGTACCTGCTAGCGCTGCACGATGAGCTCCGATCACGCCTGGAGGCTCGTGGACGTTGGCGATGGGCGCTCGACGAGTGCGAACTGTGGCGCCGGCCGCCCGCGCCGCCGCCGGACCCGGCTCAAGCCTGGATGCGCATCAAGGGGGCCCGGCAGCTGAGGGGCAGCCAGCGCGCCGTCGCCTACCGCGTGGCCGCGTGGCGAGAGCGCACGGCCAGCGAACGTGACCTCCCTGTGCGATTCGTGCTCTCAGACATGGCCCTGCTGTCGATTGCGCAACGCGGTCCCCGAACGGTTGCCGAGCTCAGCGGCCTGCGGGGTGTCGACGGCGGCCAGATGCGGTCGGGGATCGGAGAGCGCATTGTGGCCGAGGTGCATCGGGGCCTCGACATGGCGCCAGGCGACATTCCCGCAGGGGTGCTCGCCGTTGGCCCGAACGTGGATGCAGCACTGCAGCCAGCCGTGCCGCTCGTGGCCGCCTGGGTGGACGAGGTGGCGCGATCGGAAGGTCTCGATCGCAGCTTGCTCGCGACCCGTTCCGACATTGCCGCCTTGCTTGCTGGCAATGGGGATTCACGTCTGGCAAGCGGCTGGCGGGCCGCAGTGGTGGGCGACGGCATCCGGTCGCTGCTCGCAGGCCAAGCGGCACTGGCATTCGATCTCGACGGCGGCTTGAAGCTCGAACCGAGGGTGCCGCAGCAGACCTGAGTCGATCAGTTTTGCCACGCAGCAAGCCCCGTGGGGCGGTATCGTGGCGGGGCACTTCGTAGACCACGGGTGCCCCATTCGCCGCGCAAACGGGATGCGGGCACATCAGGCCCCCAAGCGAAGCACCCAGTAGAGCACGAGGAGCGAGCCGGTGAAGAAGGGTCGACATCGCCGCTACGAGGAAGCCCGCAAGTTCCAGCGGGCCACTGCGGAGCGATTCACGGTTGAGGACTACGACTTCGAAAACACGGACCGATTCGGTGTGGAGTTCGATGACGAGGAGTCGACGGAGGACGATCAGTACGGCGATCTCGCCGACAAGTACGACGACTACTCCGACCTCGAAGCCAAGTACGCCGATTTCGTACACGACGCCGACGAAGAGGTCTCGCAGCGCGAGAACGCCTGACCGAGCGCCATCGCCGCGGCACACCTCGTCGGCAGCGGCGTCGCAGCGTTCGTTGCGGTTGGTCAGTCGCGTCTGCGAACTGCTGGGTGCGCGAGCAGTCGCTCACTGTGTGCCGACTGCCGGATCCGCACATCGAGCACCGCGGCCAGCGCGTTGTAGGTCTCAAGTCCGCAGATCGCCGCGAGTTCGCTTGCGAGTGCCCGGAATACGGGCGTTGCTCCGACGTGAGCCTGTGATGATGACGTACACCACCACCACACGTCAGTGTCGGGCCCGCCCCAGTCGCGTCGCTCCCATTCGCGCACCATTGTGTAGACGTGCCCGGTGACCGTCTCGTGGTCCTCGCGTCGAAGGGGTGCCTGCCAGCAAATCTCTGGCTTCGTGTCCATCGGCCGCCGGCCCGTCCGTTGCGCCAAGAGGTGGAAGGCGCAGCCTGCGCCAGCGGGATGACCAGTCCGATTTGCGAAGACGCAGGCTCCATCAACCACGCGGGTGCGCCACCAGCCGTCGTCGTCCTGCCACAACGCTTCGCCGGGCTCGCGGCGAAGCTGCCAGAGCTCGTCGTCGAGTTCGCAGATCATCAAGCGCACATGCGCGAGATCGTCGTCATCGGCAAGGTATGCGCCGTGCGTGCAGCAGCCGAGTTCGCGCTCCGGCGCCGGCCGTTCGTCGGTACCAGGGCAGCCCGCACCGTAGATGCATGTCCATGCGCTTGCGAGAAACGTCACGTCGAAGAGCCAGGTGCGATGTTCGTGCGGGTCCTCGAGCGACAGCCACTCTCTGGCTTCGTCGTGAGGGCTCCCGCTGGGCGGACTCGGCGGACTCGCCAGTATCTCCGATGCCATCAGCGGCGAGCCTACGGTACGGTCACAATGTGGCTCCCGAGCCTGTCGCACCCGTGACCAGCCAGTCTCCGCCGGCGAGCGGGACGTCTGGGAATCCCGCAGCTGATGCAGCGCTGCTCGCTGATCTGCGTGCCCTGCTCGGCGATCGAGCACGCGACAACGACTTCGAGCGCGGGTTGTATCGTCGCGACGGCTCGATCGAGGGCAGCTCGCCGGCCATCGTCTGCTTGCCGACAACCGGCGACGAAGTCGCTGAGATCGTGCGGATCTGTCGACGCCACAGCCGGCCGTTTCTGGCTCGCGGTTCGGGAACCGGTCTTGCAGGCGGAGCTGTCCCCGTCGGCGCTCCGGTGGTGATCGCGACCGCCAAGCTGGACCGGATTGTCGAGGTGGACATCGACAACCGCATTGCGTGGGTGGAACCCGGAGTGCTCAATCTGGACCTGTCACGGGCCCTTGCGCCGTCCGGCTTTCACTTCGCCCCCGATCCGTCGAGCCAGCAGGTCTGCTCGATCGGAGGCAACATCGCCAATAACTCTGGCGGCCCGCACTGTTTGGCCTATGGCGTCACGACGGCGCACATCGCTGCGCTTGAAGTCGTTCTGCCGTCGGGCGAGACCACAATGCTCGGCGGTGTGGACGCCGAGCCGCCCGGTTACGACCTTCGGGGACTGTTCGTGGGCTCGGAAGGCACGATGGGTATCGCGACCAAGGCGGCGGTCCGCCTCACACCCAATGCGCCGGCAGTGAGAACACTGCTGCTCGACTTCGACGACGTCAGCGAAGGCGCGGCGGCCGTGTCAGCGATCATCGCTGCGGGACTTGTTCCCTCGGCATTGGAGATGATGGATCAGCGGGCCATCGAGATCGTCGAGGCCTTCGTACACGCCGGCTACCCGACCGAAGCGGCAGCGGTCCTGCTGGTTGAGCTCGACGGTCTGCCGGGTGGGGTTGCCGCAGGCGTCGAGATTGTGCGCGAAGTGGCCGAGGCGCACCATGTCGGTCACGTGCGGGTCGCTGCCGACGATGCCGAGCGAGCGCTCCTGTGGAAGGGGCGCAAGAACGCTTTCGGCGCTGTTGCCCGGATCAAACCCGACTACTACCTCCACGACACTGTGGTGCCTCGCTCTCGTCTCGTGGAGGTGCTCGAGCAGGTGTATCGGATCGCGGACGCCTACGACCTGATTGCTGTCAACGTGTTTCATGCCGGCGACGGGAACTTGCACCCCATCTTGGCGTTCGACCGGCGAGAGCCAGGCGTCGACGAGCGGGTGCACGCCGCGGGCCGTGACATCGTCGCAGCGTCGATTGCAGCCGGCGGAGTGCTCAGCGGCGAGCACGGCATCGGCCTTGAGAAGCGGGACTACATGGGGATGCTCTTCGGCGCCCATGACATGTACACCCAAGATCTGGTGCGCGAGGCGTTCGATCCTGACGGTCTCGCCAATCCCCTGAAGGTCATCCCGTCGGGCTCGCGGTGCAGCGATTCGTTCCGCCAGCACGTGCCTGAAGGGGCGTGGGTATGAGCGGCAGTCTCGCGGCCGCGATTGCGCCTGCGGTCACCGAGTTCGCTTGCGAGATCGGCACCAGCGGCCCGGTGACGGTGGTAGGCGGGCGTACCCACTGGCATATCGGCGGACCGCCGGCGGCGGAGTGTCGCGAGGTTCGGGCGCCATCGGGGGTGTGGGAGCACGAGCCGTCGGAAATGACGGTGCGGTGCGGTGCCGGGACCACGGTGGCCGAGCTCGCCGAGCACCTCGCTCCCGGCAGGCAGATGGTGCCGTTCGATCCGGCGAGCGGCACGGCCACCGTCGGGGGAGTGCTGGCGTGCGGGCTCAGCGGGCATCGCCGGCTGCGGTACGGCCATGTGCGTGACCTCGTGCTGCAGACGCGCCACGTCGGCGCCGACGGCAAGGTGGTGACGGCGGGCGGGCCGACGGTCAAGAACGTGTCCGGGTACGACTTGCCCCGCTTGTTGGTGGGCTCGCTCGGAAGTCTCGGTCTGCTCGCCGAGGTCATCCTGCGGACATTGCCGAAACCGGCCGCTTCGCAATGGCTGGCCGGCGACGCCGACCCTTTCGACGTGCAACAGCTTCTCTACCGGCCGAGCAGCATTCTGTGGAATGGCTCAAGCACGTGGGTCTTGCTCGAGGGCGACCCTGCTGATGTTGCAGCGGAGGCCGCCAAGCTCGCTCCGCTGGGATTCGCAGAGACCGACGGTCCGCCGCCGATCCCGAATGAGGGCCGCGAATCGATGCGGCCCTCGGATCTGCGCACGCTCGTTGATTCGGGAGCGCACACTTCCGCTGGCGGCGGACACCACACAGCCGAAGGCGCGCCGAGGTCTGCTGGCGGGTGGATCGCTGAGATCGGTATCGGGCTCGTGCATCGCCAAGGTCCAGTGCCCTTGGGCTCGGCGTCGTCGGTGAATGCTGCACTGATGACGGAGTTGAAGCGCAGATTGGACCCCTCGAACCGCCTCAACCCCGGGCGGAAGGCCTGGTGAGCTCGGTGAGCGCACAATCCGGCGCAGCGAGCGACACGTTCGCGCTGAGGCTTGAGATCGACGACGACACGCTGGCTTCGTGCGTCGGCTGTGGCATGTGCTTGCCACATTGCCCGACGTATCGAGTGACCGGCGAGGAATCTGCATCGCCCCGTGGGCGCATCGCAATGATGCGCGACGTCACAGAGCTCGGTACCGCGGACGACGCCTTCGTGGAATTCATGGACGCGTGCATCCAGTGCCGCGGATGCGAGACCGCATGCCCGGCCGGCGTGAACTACGGCGAAATGATGGAGGCGACCCGCGAAGCGCTCGCCACGCAGACGAGCTACCAGCCGACGATCCGGCGGGCGGCGTATCGCATCCTGGGCATGCCGCGGCTGCTCTCTGCAAGCTCGCGACTGCTCGCGCTGGCGCAGCGGCTGGGCGTGCTGCGGCTAGCGGGCTGGCTCGGCCGCAGGCGGTCGTTGCGGTCGCTCGCGGGAGCTGTCGAGGCGCTGCCGACGGTTCCGTTGCGTCAGCGGCCGCTCAAAGCGAGCGGCGACGATGTGTGGCTCTTCACCGGATGCGTGATGGATGCGTGGATGCGCGACACCCACCGCGCAGCCCAGCAGGTGATAGAGGCCACCGGAGCTGGGGTCGCCCTCCCGCCTCTGGGCGCTGCCTGCTGCGGTGCCCTGCACGTCCACGCCGGACTCGGTGCCCAAGCCCGGCGTCTCGCCCAGCGCGTCATTGCGGCACTGCCCGGCGAAGCGCCGATCCTCGTCGACTCAGCGGGTTGCGGTGCCGCTATGAAGGAATACGGCCACTTGCTGGGGACCGTCGAAGCCGAGCAGTTCGCCGCCCGAGTCCTCGATATCCATGAGTGGCTCGCTGCACGCGTCGACGACCTGCCGCAGAGGCCCACGCAGGCAGGTTCTGAAGCCCTACGCGTTGCCGTACAAGACCCGTGTCACCTGCGCCACGTCCAACAAGCGCATCTGTCGGTTCGGACGGTGCTCGGTCGCTACACCGAGATTGCCGAGCTTGACGACGACGGTCTGTGCTGTGGCGCAGGCGGTGCCTACGCCCAGCAGCACCCCGAGATTGCGGCCGCTGTTCGCGACCGGAAGGTTGCTGCAATCGAGCGCACCGGAGCGGGCGTCGTTGCGAGCGCCAATCCCGGTTGCATGCTGCATCTGCGGGCAGCGGGCCTGACGGTGCGCCACCCGATCGAGATTGTTGCCGAGTATCTGCCGCCAAGCTGAGGAGTTCTGGCATGCACGATGAGATCTCCTCGATCGCCGATCGTCTCGACGATGTGTCCGAGCAGCTCGCCGAGGTGGCCATCGAGTTGCTGCAAGGGGCGCTCGCGGACGCCGACACCAGCGACGCGCGCTCGCGGCTGGAGCGAAGCGTGACGCGTGCGCGCCGGGCAACCGTCAAGGCCGCCTCGATCTTGCGGGAGTCGGTCGGTGCGTCGGACCCGCACCCCGACGCTTGAGCGACCGCAATCGCGGCCCGCGGCCGCGTTTGACGTCAGGCGGAACTCGAGATCCGGTAGAGCTCACCGATGAGGTCGTCGTAGCGCCCAATGGCCAACGTCACGGCGTAGGCAGCGCCGACCACAGCGCCTACGACGGCGACCGGACGCCGATCCAGGACTCTTCCGAGAGCAGGTACCGCGTACGGAGCGATCGCTATGAGCAGCACTGGCAGCAGCGCTCCGACCATGTACACCAGCATCAAGCCAGCGGTGCGTGGGCCCTCGGTCGTCGCGTCGTTGAGGATGTCGCCAAGGAGCGTCCCGACGCAAGGACGCCACATCCAGCCGGCCAGCGCGCCGCCGACGATGCCTGCACCGGTCGCCAATGGCGAGCAGTGTTGGGGTGCGACCCACGCGGCCGAATAGGTGCCTGCGGCGAGCAACGCTGCGATCACGAGGGTCACGCCCTGCGCCGAAACCCACCAATGGCCGGCCGCTTGCGCCCATGCCAGCAACGCTGCGCCCACGACGTAGTACACCGCCACCGTCAACCGGGTCCGCCGGGCGACCAGGACGAGCGCCAGCCCTGGCACCAGGACGGTCAGCGTGCACGCCCACGTGATGACCTCGACGCCCTCGATGAACGTATCGACGACGGTGCCCACCGGGCGAGCTCAGGTCTCGGTCAGGAGCCGCTCGACGATCTCGTACAGCTCGCGGTACTTGGCGGCGCTGTCACCTCGCCGGTCGAAGCGGATCTGATTGTCGCTGTCGATGACGTAGACGCGGGGCCAGTAGCCCGTGGGTCCCTCCTGCCAGCGATGGAAGTTGCGCCGATGCGTGTCGAGCGCGATCGGCCAGATCACGCCGAGGTTGTCGGCCGCTTCGATGATGTTGTCGACGTCGGCTTCGTAGGCGAACTCGGGGGAGTGGACGCCCACGATCTCGACGCCGCGATTGGAGAAGTCGGCGTGCAGCTGGCCGAGCGCGTCCAGCGTGTTCTTGCAGTTGCGGCAGCCGAACGTCCAGAACTGCACCACGGTGATCGTGTTCGCTGAGCGAATCTCCTCGAGCGACGTGGCCTCAGTGTTCAGCCAGCCGTCGAGCCCCGTGAGCGTGTCCGCCGTGCCCAGAATCGGAATCGGCGCCAGCGGCTCCGTCGTTGTGGTCGCAGCCTGCGCGGCGGTCACTCCACTGCTCGTGACGGTCTCACTGGTTCGGGCTGCATCCGAACTCGATGCTTGAGAGGTCACCGCTGTATCCGATGACGTCGACATCGCCTCGGTTGAAACGGTGCCGAAGTCGTCTTCGGTCTCGCCATCGCTGACCGCAGTCCACACGATCAGCGCAGCTCCGGCCAACAACACGCCCAGCGCTGCGTAGCGCACACCGGAGGATTTCATCGCACCGCGAAGCGTACGTCCCGCCTCATCGGGCGCCGGCGTCGCGATGTACCCGACCCGCAGGCGACAGCGCAAGCGTTTGTGATCACTGCGCTGAGACGCGACTGCTGTGTTGTTGCGCAGTCGCTTAGACGCGACTGCTGTGTTGTTGCGCAGTCGCTTAGACGCGACTGCCGAGCGACTCCAACGGAATGAGCTTGCGGTCGGTTGCGTTGTTCGTGGGCCGGAGCACGCGGCTGTGCACCTGCGGCGCACCGTCGGCGTTCTGGTAGCCGGTCAGGCGCTGGCGGGTCCGCCGGCCGAGAGGCTCAGCGATGTCCCGGAAGTCCTGCTCGGTGAGGCCCTGTCCGTGCTGAGCGCCGGCTGCACGAGAGATGTTCTCGTCCATGAGCGTCCCGCCGAGGTCGTTGGCCCCGGCTCGAAGGATTTGCTCGGCGCCCGAGGGACCAATCTTGACCCATGACACCTGCACGTTGTCGATGAGGCCTCGGTAGGCGATGCGGGGCACGGCGTGCATCAGCATCGTCTCACGGAACGTCGGCCCGCGCCGGGCTCCCTTGCGCAGGTAGATGGGGCTTGCCATGTGCACGAACGGCAGCGGAACCCACTCGGTGAAGCCGCCGGTGCGCTTCTGCAGGTCGCGTGTGGCCACGATGTGGTTGGCCCAGTGCTCGGGCTGCTCGATCGACCCGAACATGATCGTGATGTTCGAGTGCAGGCCCACAGCGTGCGCGGCCTCATGGCACTCCAGCCATTCGGCGGTGTTGATCTTGTCGGGGCACAGCGTCGCTCTCACTGTGTCGTCGAGAATCTCCGCGGCAGTGCCGGGAAGCGATTTCAAGCCCGCTTCTTTGAGACGAATGAGATAGTCCACAAGCGATTCACCGAGGCGTTTTGCTCCCTCGATGACCTCCAGCGCAGTGAACCCGTGCAGGTGCATGTCCGGGACAACCTCGTGAATCGCCCGGCAGACGTCGATGTAGTAATCGCCGTCGAAGCTGGGGTGTATGCCGCCCTGCAGCGTCACCTCGGTGGCGCCCAGCTCGGCCGCCTCGATCACCCGCTCCTGGATGTCGGCCAGAGTCAGCATGTAGGGCGTGCCCCGCAGATTCAGCGACAGGGGTCCTTTGGAGAAGCCGCAGAACTTGCACTTGAACGTGCAGACGTTCGTGTAGTTGATGTTGCGGTTGTGCACCCAGGTCACGATGTCGCCGACTGCTTCGCGGCGCAGTTCGTCGGCGACCTCTCCGACGGCGACCACTTCGGGACCCCGCGCCTCGAACAGCGTCACGATCTCGACATGGCCGACCTGCTGTCCGGTCATGACGCCGTCGAGCACTTCGCGCACGGCACCTCGCGCACCCGAGCGCCCGCCCATGATGTTGATGGGCAGGTGGACTGCTCCGCCGGAGTACCACTGCGTCGAGTTTTCATCGGCGACCAGCACATCGGCGCCCGAGCCAGCGTCGAGATTGTTCATCGTGCGCTCGGGCATCTGGCTGCCCGGGTCGTCGCGGCCGAGCCCCTCCGCATCGCAGCGATCCATCACCGGGAACCGATTCGGTTGAGCCAGCCAGCGCCCCGGATCCAATGCGAACTCGGGATAGATGGTCAGGCGGGGCGCGAGCGTGAATTCCCGTGCCTCGGTGACTTCGCGCAGCCGGTCCAGCGCGGGCCACGGACGCTCGGGATTCACATGGTCAGCCGTGATCGGCGAGACACCGCCCCAGTCGTCGATGCCGCAGTCGAGCAGACCGCCGAAGTCGTCGGAGAGATTCGGCGGTGCCTGCAGGTGGATGTCGGCGGGCAGGATGAGGCGGGCCAGCGCAATGGCCTGGGCGTACTCGTCAGCTGGGCACGCCCCGAAGTTGTGCATCGAGGTTCCCGCCTTGGGCAGGAAGTTCTGAACGATCACCTCTTGGATGTGGCCCCATCGGGCGTGGCTGGCGGCAATGGCCTCCAGCGCGGCCAACCGGTCCGCCAGCGACTCGCCGATGCCGACGAGAATCCCGGTCGTGTAAGGGATCGCGAGCTCACCGGCCGCTTCGAGCGTTGCCAGGCGGCGTGCCGGTTCCTTGTCCGGTGAACCCCGGTGGCAGTCCAGGTTGGGGTTCAGCGATTCGAGCATCATCCCCTGGCTGGGTGCGACCTCGCGCAGCGCCGCCAGCTCGTCGGCCGTCATCGCGCCGGGATTGGCATGAGGGAGCAGACCGGTCTCGTCACGCACGAGTCGGCACATCTCTGTGAGGTAATGGACTGTGGAGTCCCAGCCGTGCTCGGTGAGCCAGTCGGCGGCCGCCGGATAGCGCAGTTCCGGCCGTTCGCCCAGTGTGAACAGGGCCTCGTGGCAGCCGGCCCGAGCGCCGCTGGTCGCGATCTCGAGCACCTGTTCGGGCGTGAGGAATGGAGAATCGAGTCGCGCCGGAGGCTGGGCAAACGTGCAATAGCCACACTTGTCCCGGCACAGCATCGTCAGCGGGATGAACACCTTCGGGCTGTAGGTGACACGAGTGCCGAACGCCTTGTCGCGGACGGCCGAAGCCCGTGCCGCAAGCTCGGCCAGCGGCAGGTCCGCCATGGCCAGCGACTGGGGGGACGGCTGTGGTGCCGCGGCGGCGTCGTCGGCGCCTGACGTCGCAGTGTCGTCGACGCGGCGGGGTGGTTCGGTGAGAGTCAAGAGACCCCTCCGTTCGGGTTTCGGCAGTTGCGATCTTGGGAGCGTCCGGGTTCGGTGCTGCGGCGGGCAGGTTCGTGGGTTGCAGCGAGGTTCTCGCCCGGGTTGGGTTGGCGGTTGCGGATCCGTGTGGGGCTGACGGTCTCGTCGCAGCATGGACACCGAGTCGCGACTTCGAGTGGCGTGCCGCAGTCGGCATGCACGAGCACAGTCGGAGCGTCGCCGTCCTGGCACCAGCTGTCGCCCCAGCGCATCAGCGCCAGCAGGCTTCCGGACAGGTCCAGGCCCTTCGGTGTCAGCACGTAGTCGTAGCGAATCGGTCGTTGCTGGTACGGAACCTTCGCGACGACACCGGATTCGGTGAGGCGGCTCAGCCGGTCAGCCAGCATGTTGCGAGCGATGCCCAAGTCGTGCTGCATCGCGCTGAAGCGACGCACGCCGCGGAACAGGTCGCGAAGGATCAGCAGCGACCACCGATCGCCCACGATGTCGAGCGTCGCCTGAATCGAGCAGGTGGGCGCCGAGGCGGGGACCTGAGTCACGGTCGCGCAGGCTAGGTCAGTCAGTTTCGGATTGCAACTAACTCGATGGTCGCGGCCAGCTCGGACTACACCAATACATCAGCCTTGGATTCAAGCGAGACGAGCAGTTCGTCGAAGCTCTTGGCAAACGCAGCCACGCCCTGTGCCTCGAGCGTCGCGGCGACGTCGTCGAGGTCGATGCCATGCGAGGCCACGGCATCGAGCACGTAACGCGCGGCAGCTTGGTCCGCGTCGACAGTGCGGCGGAGCTTGCCGTGATCGCAGAAGGCGGCCAGCGTGTCGTCGGGCATGGTGTTCACCGTGCGGGGACCGATGAGCTCGTCGACGTACAGCGTGTCGGGATATGCCGGGTTCTTCGTGCTGGTCGATGCCCACAACGGGCGCTGGCACTGCGCACCCAGTGCTTCGAGGGCTTCCCAGCGCGGACCGCTGAAGATCTCGGCGAAGCGACCGTACGCAGCTTGTGCTTGGGCCACCGCGGTGCGGCCCCGCAACGCCAGAGCGCTCTGAGTGCCAACGGCATCTAGACGGCGGTCCACTTCGGTGTCAGTTCTGCTGACGAAGAACGAAGCCACACTTGCGATGCCGCGCAGATCAGTCTCGCCGGCAGCGGCCCTGTCTTCCAGCCCGCTCACGTACGCCTCCGCCACCTGCTCGTAGCGGGCCACCGAGAAAATGAGCGTCACGTTGATGCTGTGGCCCCGGGCGATCATCTGCTTGATCGCCGGCAGTCCCTCGGCCGTCCCAGGAATCTTCACCATCAGGTTCGGGCGCGCGATGGTCTCGTGCAATTGACGTGCAGCGCGCACGGTCGCGTCGGTGTCGTGCGCCAGAGCTGGATCCACTTCGACCGAGACGAATCCGTCGGTGCCGCCCGATGAAGCGTGGACAGGACCGAGCGCGCTCAGCGCACCCGAGATGTCGCTGGTCACGAGCTGCCAGTACGCGCTGTCCACCGAGTCACCGCTGCGCACAAGATCGCCGAATTGTTCGTCGTAGTCGTCGGAGGATTCGATCGCCTTCTGGAAAATCGAGGGATTCGACGTCAGGCCGCGGATTCCGCGTTGTACCCACTGGTCCAGTTCACCGCCGGTCAGCCAGCCCCGCCGCAGGTTGTCAAGCCAGGGACTCTGCTGGTGCTCTTCATTCAGCGCCGCGAGCCGTCCGATCATGGCTCCGCCTCCTGTGCCATCTCTCATGTCGTATCCCTCCGCCGCGTCACGAGCGGCAGCGCTTCTGTCTTGGTCGCCGGTTGTTATTGGCTCAGTCTGTCCTGCCGGGCGCCGCGAACTCCGAATTTGCGGCGGTACCCCAGCTTGTGGGCTAAAAGAGCTTGCGGGCGGCATCGGCGATTGCTTGGGCTGTGAAGCCGAAGTGCGTCATCAACTCGCCGCCAGGAGCGCTCGCTCCGAAGCGATCCATGGTGACGGTGGCGTCGGCATAGCGGTCCCAGCCAAATGGTGCTGCAGCTTCCACGCCCAGGACGGGCACACCCTGAGGCAGCACCGACGACCGGTATTCGACGCTCTGAGCCTCGAAAAGGTCCCAGCTGGGCATCGACACCACCGTGGTGGCGATGCCGTCCGCTGCCAGCAGCCCGGCAGCCCCAGTGCAGCACTGCACCTCGCTGCCCGTGCCCGCCAGGATGACGGACGGAGACGGCGTGTCGATCAGGATGTACGCGCCGCGTGCCACCTGCCCTGATCGGTCTGTGCCGTCGAGCACAGGCACGTTCTGACGCGTGAGCACAAGTGCTGTGGGTCCGTCGCGGTTCACCGCGACCTGCCATGCCTGCGTGGTCTCGTTTGCGTCTGCGGGCCGGATGACGCAGAGGCCCGGGATTGCACGCAGCGACGCGAGGTGCTCGACGGGCTGATGCGTCGGTCCGTCTTCGCCGAGGCCGATCGAATCATGACTCCATGCGAACACCGATTTGGCACCGCTCAGCGCTGCCAGTCGCACGGCCGGCCGCATGTAGTCGCTGAACACGAGGAATGTGCCGACCACGGGCAATACGCCACCGTGCAGTGCCATGCCGTTGGCGATTGCGCCCATCGCGTGTTCGCGCACCCCGAAGTAGAGCTTGCGTCCGCCGGGATTCGCCGCAGACAGAACTTCGGCGGTCACGTTGGTGCCGGTGTTGCCGGTGAGGTCAGCGCCTCCGCAGATGAGCGCGGGAACGGTGTCGAGAGCGGCGTCGAGGACTCGATTTGCAGCGACTCGCGTCGCCATCTGCGTGCCGGCGTCGAACACTGGCGTGGACCCTTCGGCGTCGCCCGTGGCCCGAGCTGACCACAGCGCTTCCAGCCACGCGCGATCGTGACCGCTCGCAGCGAGCCGCGATTCCCACGCGAGACGTTCGGATTCGCCTCGTCGCCCTGCTGCGAGGTAGGCCTGCGCAACGTCGTGGTCCACGACGAATTCGGCATCGGGATCCATACCCATGGCGCGCTTGGCGGCGGCGATCTCGGCGGCATCGGTGATTGCGCCATGCGCCGCAGAGGTGTCGATGGCGGTGGGCATCGGGTATCCGATATGGCTGCGTACAACGATCATCGACGGGCGGTCGCTGACGAGCAGCGCTCCTCGTATCGCGCGCTCCAGCGTGTCGAGGTCCTCGGCGGCTTCGCCGACATCTGTGACGTGCCAGCCGTACGCCTCGAAGCGACGTGCTGCGTCGTCGCTCAGCGCCAGGTCGGTGCTGCCGTCGATCGTGATGCGGTTGTCGTCATAGATACCGATCAGCCTGCCGAGTTGCTGATGACCGGCGAGTGAGGCGGCTTCGTGGCTGATGCCCTCCATCAGGTCGCCGTCGCTCACGATGACGAACGTGCGATGGTCGACGAGGTCGGCCCCCAAGCGCGCCCGCAGGTTCCGCTCGGCGATCGCCATGCCGACCGCGTTGGCGAAGCCCTGACCCAGCGGGCCGGTCGTCACCTCGACACCTGGCGTGAGTCCCCGCTCGGGATGCCCGGCGGTGATCGAGCCCAGCTGGCGGAAGGAACGGATGTCGTCGAGCGTCACGCCGTAGCCCAGCAGGTGCGTCATCGCATAGATGAGCATCGACGCATGGCCGGCGGAGAGGATGAAGCGGTCCCGGTCGGACCAGTCCGGTGCAGTGGCGTCGTACCGCATGATGCGGGTGCACAGCACATGTGCCAGGGGTGCCAACGCCATGGCCGTGCCGGTGTGCCCGCTGCCTGCGCGCATCACCGCATCGGCGGCCAGCGCCCGGATCGTGTTGATTTGGCGGGCTTCGAGGTCGGGGCTCACTGTTGTAGGGCTCACTGTTCGGGGCTCACGATTCTGTGTTGCCGGCTCGTTACTCGGCGATCATGGCTTGCTGGGAGTCCTGTCATCGCTGGGTTTGCACCGTCATGGGGCGTCGTCGCAGTCGGCGAACAACGCCATCGAGGCAGTGAAGCCGTGCACATACGAACGCGGGCCGACCGGGCCGATTTCCCCGGCGCAGAACATCCCGCCCACCTCGGCGCAGGCGCGCTCGGAAAGGATCGCGGCGTCGTGGTGCGCAGTGTCGAACAGATGCGTGCCACGACCGTTGCACGTGAACAGCAGCGCTCCCTGCGCCGTCGTTGATTCTTCGAGCGCTGCTCGCAGGTCTTGGTCCGCGGTCCGGGCATCGCGCACGTGGAATTGAACGGTTGCACCGATAGGGGCCTCATCGCCGATTGCCATAGCGCCAGTGGAGCGGTCCGCGCCGAGAACGCCGCGGATCAGGAAGTCGCCGCGTTCGAACTCGATCTTGCGCTCATCAGTCACCCGGCCGACGTGCAGCCCGCGTTGGACAAGGCTCTGATCGGCGGGTTCAAGCTGGGAGAACGTTCGCTGCAGCCGTTCGAACGGCGGCTTCCCGCCCAGGGCACGCACGATGTTGCCCTCCGCGGAGGTGATGATGTACGGCTGGCCGATGGGCCGGCAGCCTTGGGAGACCAGATGCGTCACCGTCGCCGAGCCGCCGACCACGAGCGCAGCTGCGCCGTCAGAGTGCACGCTGCCGTCGACGACGACCCGGTTGCCGCCGGGCATGGGCGCAGCGGACGCCATGCCGCCCAGGACGCTTACCTGCGGCCAGCGGTCGGCCCAGTGCGTGAGCGCAGCATCGACGGGAAACGAGAACGGGTCCGCCAGCAGGATCAACGAGTGATCCCCTGTGGCCACGACGTCGGAGAATGCCGCCGCCAGCGCTTCGTCGTCCGACCCCGGGTCTGGCACGCCGGCGAGCCTCACAGCACGCGCCCTGGGCCCATTGCCGAAGCCCAACGTGCCCGCCCACAGCACCACAGCGGTGTCGTCTTCGATCTCACGCTCTCCGGCCGCGACAGAACACGCCGTTGTGCCGATGAACGCTGTCGGATCGAGCAGTTCGGTGATCGTCGCCGCGATCTTCTCCGTCGCCCTGGCGTGCTCACCTGATGTGAACAGAAGTGCGATGTCCGGCGAGGGCCCGAGGCGGTCCAGCACGCGCCCGACGACTTCGCCAACGGCGATGCCAGGATCGATGTGCTGTGACAGCCCGACGGTGAACGGCATGGACGACCGACCTGCCTATCCCGCTTGTTCCGCGGGCGTTCCGGTCCATCCGCCCCCAGTGGGCGCCGGACTTTCGTCGTCGTCGGCGGGAGGGGTCATGGTCAACGGCACCACGACGGCGTCACCCTGATCGATCCGGCAATGGGCCTCGATAGTGGACGGCTCGTCGAACGTGAGGTCAGCCTGGACGAGGTTGTAGCCGAACTTGCCTGGCTCCACGCTGAGCGGCTGCACGTTGCGGGCGACCTGGGTGTCGCCGCGCACGAAGCGCACTTCGAGCGCTGCGAGACCGCTGTGCGTGGACGGGCAGCGAACGAGCACGAGCATGTGCGGGTTGACGGTGACCGGGAATGGCCCGGGTGCGGCCATCGAGAAGTGCACGCCTCCGAGATCGATGCGGGCTGCGCCGCCAGCGGCCTCGCGCATATCGAAGTGCTCGATGAACAGGGCCGACATGATCTGCACACTCAGGATCGTAGGCGTGCAGCAACCTCGGCTCGCGAACGCTTCGCCAACGTAGATTTCACCGTATGACTCACAGCGACAAGTTCGACGGCGACTACGGGCCCAGCACCTGGGATTGGGTGGAGGAGCAGGCCGATGCGTACGAGGCATCGGCAGGCACCGATGCCAACACGCTGCGCGACACCGGCTTGCCGATCATCGTCATGACCACGCTGGGACATCGCACTGGGCTGGTGCGCAAGGTTCCGCTGATGCGCGTCGAGCACGAGGGCGAGTACGCCATTGTCGGCTCCAAGGGCGGCGCACCCGCGCATCCGGGCTGGTACCACAACCTCGTGGCCGACCCGACCGTGTTGATCCAGGACGGTCCCGAGCCCTTCGAGACGACGGTGCGGCTCGTGACCGGCGACGAGCGTGCCACATGGTGGGAACGCTGCGTGGCAGCCTTCCCGCCCTACGCCGAGTATCAGGAAAAGACCGACCGCGAGATCCCCGTCTTCATCACTGCGCGCCCCAGCTGAGCCCAAAGGCGCAGGGGTCGCGCAGGAGTGGCTCAGCGCAGCAGCAGCTGGCGGTAGACCGAAGCGGCACGTTCGAGCTCGGAGATGTCGACCCACTCGACGGCCTGATGCGCTTGGTCGATCGAACCCGGGCCGAACACGACGATCTGGTCAGCGACCTCGCCGTAGCGCAGGGCATTGGTGCCGTAGTCCGCGACGGTCGCTTCGTGCCCTGACATCTCGGCAAGCGCGGTTACCAGGTCGCTCCCAGGGGCCTGGAAGAACGCGTTGCTGCCAAACCCGTTCGCCAACTTCACCTTGACACGGGCCGGGAGCGCTGCGGCACGTATCAGCTCCGTGAGACGGGCGAATTCCTCCTCGTAGTCCTCGGTGTCGGCGATGCGCCGCCCGACGTACAACTTGCAGTGGTCGGGCACGATGTTGCGTGCGCGACCCCCGCTCATCTCGTTGACCGAGACGGTGCCGGCGCCCAGTGCGCCGACCTCGCGCTGGTTCGCCAGCCGTTCCGCTTCAGCATCGACTGCGGCCACGATGCGGGCCCCGGCTGACAGCGCATTGATGCCGAGGTGGGGCTTGGACGAGTGCGCCGCACGGCCCTCCACCTCGACTTCGAGGCCCAAGCCGCCTTTGTGGCCATATACGGGTGCGCACATTGTCGGCTCGGCGACGACGATCTGTTCGCGGCGCTCACCGCGTTCGAGCAGCCGGTCCCGGTAGGCGGACGCGCCGGCCAGTCCGCCCCCTTCCTCCGAAATGGTCCCCACCAGCTCGACGATGCACATCGGCTGCCGCCCGGCGGCGGTCATCTCGCCCATCACGGCGAGCACGACGGCCATGGTCGCCTTGGTGTCGACAGCCCCCCGTCCCCAGACACGGCCCTCGGTGATGCGGCCGTCGAAGGGGTCGCCTTTCATGTGCTCGACGCCGACGGTGTCGAGGTGCACGTCGACGGTGAGCATCCGCTCGGTGCGGCCGGCGAAGCGGGCGTACACGTTGGGCCGTCCCGGCTCGATCTCGTCCAGTTCGACCTCGGCGCCGAGGGCCTCGGCTCGTTGCGCCACCCAGTTGGCCATATCGGCTTCGGCGACGGTGCCTGAGCGCGGCCCGTGATGCATCGGGTTGACGCTGGGGATGCGCACCATCTCGCTCAGCAGCTCGGCCATCGACTGGCCCGTCGCTGTGCCGCCAGTCGTGCCTGTCGCCGTGCCGTCGTTCATGAGTCACCCCTTCGTGGCGGAGCGTACGCGCGGCGGTAGCCGTGCGTGGAGGTACTCCATCGCTATGTGGGTTCGCCCGCGGTCGGACCCATGGGGCCGAACAGCACTTGCCAATCGGCGAGACCAGTCCGCAGAGGTGGATTCGCCGCCATGCAAGCCTCGATGGCTGAGGCCGTACCGTTGGGGTCCATGTCGAATGGTATTGAGGACACGACCTCGCCGTCGGCGAGCGGAGTCCCGGCGGCCGGCGGTGCGCGTGTGCTGTCTGCGCTGCCGGCAGCCGAGCGGGTGGGCATCGCCTTCTCCGGTGGACTCGACACATCGGCGGCGGTTGCGTGGATGGCCGAGCGGGGTGCGCTCGTGTGGGCCTACACGGCCGACCTCGGCCAGTACGACGAGCCGGACCTGTCGGGTGTGCCGCAGCGGGCGCTCGACTACGGCGCTCATGCGGCACGCCTGGTGGACTGCAGGGCCGAGCTCGTGCGAGAGGGTCTCATGGCGCTGCAGTGCGGCGCGTTTCATATCTCGACGGCGGGCCGCACGTACTTCAACACGACGCCGCTGGGGCGTGCAGTGACCGGCACGATGCTGGTGGCTGCCATGGCCGAAGACGGCGTGGACATCTGGGGCGACGGCTCGACCTACAAGGGCAATGACATCGAGCGGTTCTACCGCTACGGCTTGCTTGTCAATGCCGGGCTGCGCATCTATAAGCCGTGGCTGGACTCGGCATTTGTAGATCAACTCGGCGGCCGTGCCGGCATGAGCGAATTCCTGGTGTCGCGCGGCCTGCCGTACCGGGACCCCACCGAGAAGGCGTACTCCACCGATGCGAACATCTGGGGCGCCACCCATGAGGCGAAGCGCCTGGAGGACCTGGCGACCTCGATGGAGATCGTCTCGCCGATCATGGGCGTGGCGCACTGGGACCCTGCGGTCGATATCGAGCCTGAAGACGTGACCGTCCGGTTCGAGGCAGGCTGGCCGGTGGCGATCGGCGGACGGGAGTTTGCTGCTGGAGGTGCCGAGGGCAGCGACCACGTTGCACTGGTAGTGGAAGCCAATGCCGTTGGGGGCCGTCACGGCCTCGGCATGAGTGACCAGATCGAGAACCGTGTGATCGAGGCCAAGTCGCGGGGCATCTACGAGGCCCCGGGCATGGCGCTGCTGCACATCGCCTATGAGCGCTTGCTGTCAGCAATTCACAACGAGGCCACGCTCGAGAACTACCGCACGATGGGGCGTCGCCTCGGCCGGCTGCTCTATGAGGGGCGCCGGTTCGACCCGCAGTCGCTCATGCTGCGCGACTCGCTGCTGCGCTGGGTCGGCTCGAGCGTCACCGGCGAGGTCACGCTGCGGCTGCGCCGCGGCGACGACTACTCGGTGCTCGACACCATCGGCGCTGGTCTGACCTATGAGCCTGACCGGCTCTCGATGGAACGTGTCGAAGACGCTGCGTTCGGTCCGGCGGACCGGATTGGGCAGCTCACCATGGCGAATCTGGACATCGCCGACAGCCGTGCAAAGCTCGCTGCCTACCGAGAGTCAGGCCGCCTGGGTGAAGGCGGCTTCGCCGAGCTCGACTCCTGACCCGCTCGTCCGACCCCCTCTCAGGCCTGCGTCGCTGAGCGGAAGTCGTCGAGGATCTGATTGAACGTTGCGCTGGGCCGCATGGCGGATTCGGCGAGGGAAGGATCGGGCAGGTAGTAGCCGCCAATGTCCATCGGCGTGCCCTGACAGTCGATCAGCTCGGCGATGATGGTGTCTTCGCTGTCGGCGAGCGCCGCCGCAAGCGATGCGAAGCGCACGGCGAGAGCGAGGTCGGTGCCCTGGCGGGCCATCTCGGCGGCCCAGTGCTTCGCAAGATGGAAGTGGCTCGCGCGGTTGTCGGGTTCGTGGACCTTGCGGCTGGGAGCTCGCCCTTCTGCGAGCCATGTGCCGTTGGCCGCATCGAGGGTGTCCGCAAGCAGTTGAGCAGCGGCGTTGCTGGCGACCCGCGCCAGGTGCTCCAGCGAGACGGCAAGCGCCAGGAACTCGCCGAGGCTGTCCCACCGAAGGTGGTTCTCGGCCTCGAATTGCTGGACGTGCTTCGGTGCGGAGCCGCCGGCTCCGGTTTCGAACAGTCCCCCGCCGGCCATCAGCGGAACGACCGAGAGCATCTTGGCCGACGTTCCGAGCTCTAGGATCGGGAACAAGTCGGTGTTGTAGTCGCGCAGCACGTTGCCCGTCACCGAGATGGTGTCGGAACCGCGACGGATGCGCTCGAGAGAAAAACGGCAGGCGTCGGTGGGAGCCATGACGCGGATGCCCAGTTCATCGACGGAGCGTCCTTCGGCGCGAAGCGCGGCCAAACCGTCGTCGACCTTCGTGATGAGCTCAGCGTCGTGGGGACGGTCGGCATCGAGCCAGAACACGACGGCCGCCCCGGTTGCCTCTCCGCGCTGCACCGCGAGGTCCACCCAGTTGCTGATTGCGGCGTCCTTGGTCGTGCACATCCGCCAGATGTCACCCTGCTGGACGGCGTGGCTCATCAAGATGTCCCCGGAGCTGGATACCACGCGCATCTCGCCTGATGCTGCGACCTCGAATGTCTTGTCATGGCTGCCGTATTCCTCGGCCTTGCGTGCCATGAGGCCGACGTTCGGCACCGAACCCATCGTCACGGGATCCAGAGCGCCGTTCGCCCGACAATCATCGATCACGGCCTGGTACACGCCGGCGTAGCTGGAATCGGGAATGACCGCTTTGGTGTCCGCCAAGGTGCCCTTCGGGTTCCACATCTGGCCCGAAGAACGGATCATCGCGGGCATGGAGGCGTCGACGATCACGTCGCTGGGTACATGCAAGTTGGTGATGCCGCGGTCGGAGTCAACCATCGCGAGCGGCGGACGATCTGCGAGCACCGCCGCTATGTCGGCCTCGACAACGGACCTTTGGGCGTCTGGCAGGTTCGCGATTGCCGCTAGGACGTTCGCCCAGCCGTCGTTGGGATCGGCGCCGGCGGCGTCGAGCACGTCGCCGTGTCGTTCGAACACCGGGGCGAAGAAGGCGCGCACCGCGTGACCGAAGATGATCGGATCCGAGACCTTCATCATCGTGGCCTTGAGGTGCAGCGAGAACAGCACGTCGGAGTCTTTGGCGTCGGTGATCTCCGCATCGAGGAAGTCCCGCAACGCCGCGGCTGACATGAACGTCGAGTCGACGACCTCGCCGGCGGTCACGGGCACCTTGCGCAGCGTCTGGGCGCTGCCGTCAGCAGCGACGTGGCAAATGTCCAGCGTGTCGTCGCTTGACATCGTCACTGACTGCTCATTCGAGCGGAAGTCGCCCTCGGACATGGTCGCAACGTGGGTCACCGAATCGGGCGACCATGGGCCCATTGAGTGTGGGTACTGGCGGGCGTAGTCCTTCACTGCACGGGGCGCGCGCCGGTCCGAGTTGCCCTCGCGCAGAACCGGATTGACTGCGGAACCCTTCACGCGGTCGTAGCGCTCGCGAATCGCCCGCTCGTCGTCGTTGGCCGGATCGTCCGGATAGTGCGGCACCGCGAAGCCATTGGCCTGAAGCTCGGCGATGGCGGCCTTTATCTGCGGGACGGACGCAGAGATGTTCGGCAACTTGATGATGTTCGCGTCGGGCTCCAAGGCCCACTCGCCGAGTTCGGCCAAGGCATCGGAGCTTCGAAGCGATTCGTCGAGCCAGTCGCTGAAGTTGGCGACGATGCGACCCGCCAAAGAGATGTCACGCGGCTCGACATCCACGCCGGCAGCCTCGGTGAACGTCGTGATGATCGGCAGCAGCGAGTATGTGGCCAGCGCTGGTGCTTCGTCGGTGTGCGTGTAGACAATTTTCGACATAGCGCTGCGACGCTATCGCTCGCCGGTTGCACGGTGACGGGCCCAAGCACGGGCCCAGCGCGCAGACCAGATTGTCGAGGCCGGTTCATCAGGCCCAATTGATCAAGTACTGGGGCGCAGAGCGTGCAATGCGGCGGAGGTCCCGGCTTGGCGACCGAACACTGCTCCGGCGCTCAGGCCCGAGCCTCCCGGATAATTGCCATAGAACAGTCCGCCGACGAGCTCTCCCGCGGCATACAAGCCGCTGATCGGCCGCAGATCGGTATCCAGCACGCAGCCGGTGTCGTCGATGCGCAGGCCGCCGAACGTGAACGTCAGCCCGCAGGTCACCCGGAAAGCCGTAAAGGGCGGCGTTTCCAGCGGCATGGCCCAGTTCGTCTTGTCGGGGCTGAGGCCGGAGGTGCGGCGCCCGTCGAGCACGTTGGGGTCGAACGCGACGCCGCGGTCGACGGCTGCGTTGAACTCAGCGATGGTGGCCATGGCCGCCTCGGTGTCGACGTCTTCCATGCGCCCGCAGAGCTCCGCGATGCTGCCGGCGGTGACCCTGGTGACCTGCCGGATGCGGTACTCGTCACGCAGCAGGTGGTCAGTGCTGGCGTCGAAGACCTGCCATGCAGAGTGCCCAGGCTGGGCCAGGATCTCCCGGCCGTAGCGGGCGTAGGTGTAGTTGCGGAAGTCGGCGCCCTCGTCCACGAATCGCTTGCCGTTCCGGTTCAGCACGATCCCGAACGGGTAGCTGTGCTTCTGGAAGCCGTCGCCGACGGCCAAGTCTCCGAATTCGGGGGCGTTGTAGTCCCATGCCACTGCGTGAGCGCCGCTCCAGTTGCCGTATGGCATGGCCCCGGCATCGAAGGCCATCGCGATGCCGTCGCCGGTGTTGAAACGAGTTCCGCGCACCTTGGCGAGATCCCAGCCGGGCCCGAGATAGCGGGTGCGCCACTCGGCGTTGGCCTGGAACCCGCCTGAGGCCAGCACCACCGCACTGCACGCGGCCTCGACCATGCGGCCCTGTCGCCGGATTCGCACCCCGCGCACGGCGCCGCTCTCGTCGAGCACCAGTGATCGTCCCGCAGCTTCGTGCCACAGGTCGATGCCGTTGCGATCCAGCGCCGTACGGAGCGACTCGACAAGTCCCTCGCCGCCGCCCACCGACTCGACCGTGAGGCCACCCCAGAACTTGAAGCGCCCGTCCACTTTGAAGGCCTGGCGTCCCCAGATCGGCGCGAACCTCACACCATGGCTCGCCATCCACAGCAGGGTTTCATTGCTGCGGGTGACAAGCGTGTCCGCCAGTTCGGGATCGCACCTGTAGTCGGTAATGCGGCCCAGGTCTGCGTAGAACTCGTCTTCGGTGTAGGTGCCGAAATCGGTCATCTCGACTTCGGCATCGGTGAGGTCGGGCATCAGTGCGCGCAGGTCGTCGACGCCGTCGTAGGCGAAGCGGATTGCGCCGGCCGTGAAGCGGCTGTTCCCGCCAGCTTCGGCCTCGGGCGCCCGTTCGAGCACCAGCACCTCGGCGCCTCCCTCGTGTGCCGCCAGCGCGGCGCACATGGCGGCATTGCCGGCCCCGACCACCACGACTTCGAAGTGCTGCGGGTGCTCGGGCGTCGGCGCGACATCGGGCTGACTCACGTCGGGCGAGCCTATGTGGGTCATCGGAACGGTGCGGGTTGGTGGCGAGTTGGGAACGGTGTCGGTGCGCGACGTACGCTGCCGCGATGAGCGAAACCCGTACAACCAGTGACGCTGCGACCGCCGATGTTGCCGCCGATCAGCCCGTCGTGATCGACCATGAACGCCTGGCTGGCTTCATCGCTGAGATCTTCCGGCATACCGGGTGCTCGGATGCCGAAGCCGAGCGCATCGGCGCCAGCCTCGTGGGTGCGAACCTTGCCGGCCACGACAGCCACGGGGTCATCCGCTCAGCTCTCTACGTCGAGCTCCTGGCCAACGGCGTTCAGTTGGCCGACCAGGAGATCAAGGTGCTGATCGACTCGGGTTCGCTGATGCTGGTGGACGGTCAGTACGGCATGGGTCAGACCGTCGGGCCGGCAGCTGTGGCACTCGGCATCGAGCGATGCAAGGAGTTGGGCGTAGCCGTCGTGGGGCTGCGCAACGCCGGGCACCTCGGACGCATCGGTGAGTACGCTGAGATGGCCGCAGCCGAAGGCCTTGTCTCAGTGCATTTCGTGAACGTTGCCAACAGCCGGCTGGTTGCACCTTTCGGCGCCAAGGAGCGGCGGATGGGCACCAACCCGTGTGCATATGGCGCGCCCGTCGCCGGTCGCCGTCCCGTCATCCATGACTTCGCCACCTCGGTCGTGGCCGAGGGCAAAGCCATGGTTGCGCTGCACGGCGGTCCGGCGGTGCCGGAGAACGCGTTGGTGTCTGCCGAAGGCGAGATCACCGGCGACCCACGGGTGCTGTACAGCTTCGCAGACGGCCAGCGGCCCAACTCCATGGACGGTCCCGGAGCGCTGCGGGCGATGGGGGAGCACAAGGGCTCGGGCATCTCGGTCATGTGCGAGCTGCTCGCGGGAGCGCTCACCGGCACGGGCACAGCGGGGCCCCGCCGGGTCAGGTTTGCCAACGGCATGCTCTCGGTGTACGTCGACCCGGCTCAGATCGATGCTGCTGTCGGCGAAGCCGACGACGGCTACAACGGCATCGCGGCCGACTATCTCGACTGGTTCGGTGAGGCTGCGGCCATCAACCCCGACCATCCCGTGAAGCTGCCCGGCGACGTCGAGCACGAACGGCGTCAGCACCGCATGGCGAACGGCATCACGCTGCCCGCCGCGACGTGGGCGAGCATCTGCGCCGGTGCCCGGGCCGCGGGCGTGCCCGAGGCGACGATCGCTGCCGTCAGCGGCTCCTGAACGCAGGCCGGCTTCGAGCTGCTGGCCCTACTCGTCGAGGGTCGGCCCCCGGCCCTGCACACGGGTCTGACGCATGTAGCGGCGCCAACGGTCGGCGTCGTAGCCGGCACCGCGGTGCAGCATGCAGCGATTGTCGTAGATGACCGTGTCGCCTGGGCTCCAGCGATGCGAGTACACGTCTTCGGGTCGCGTCGCACCCGCGTTCAGCTCGTCGATCAGCCGGCGGCTGTCGATTCCCGGCCATCCGACGATTGATCGGGCGTGGGAGCCGACGTAGTAGTTCTTCGCGCCGTTACCGGGGTTGGTCCGCACGAGCCGCTGGGGGATCGGCGGCAGCGATGCAGCGTGGTTGGGGTCGACCGGGGCCACTTGGGTGCGGCTGAAGACGTAGTCGTGCAGCACCTGGAGCTCGTCGATCTCAGCTTGGCGTGACCCCTCGAGACGGGCGTAGGCGGCCCGCTGGCTGGTGTACTCGGTCTCGCCGCCCTCGCCGGGCACCTCATAGGCATGCAGGATCGACACGTATGACGGCACAAGCCGGAACGACGAGTCCGAGTGCCAGAGGTTGTTGCCCTTCTGGTTCCGGGTCCGCGGATCTGACTCGTCTCGTTTCCTGCCGGCGTCGATCACGTTGCCGATCGTGCCGAAGAATTCGATCTTGCCGGTCTTGCCGAAAAGGACATGGTTCGGCTCGGGCTCGCCGAGGCACTGAGTGAGCGCGAGTTGCGCCTCGTCGGTCATGTCCTGTCCCGGGAAATGCAGCAGCGAGTGGGTGTCGATGGCTTCGCGAAGCGCTGCGGTCGCCTCGGCGTCAAGTTCGGCGGTCAGGTCGATGCCGGTGACCCTGGCGCCGAAGTCGGGATGGATCGGCTCGATCGTCAGCATCGGTTCAGCTTTCGTAGCGGGCCAGCGAGCCGCCCTGCGCCGCAAGGCGTTCGAGCAGCGGGCTTGGCGTCCAGTGGTCCCCGCCGAGCGTCTGGTCGTAGTGGCAAATTCGATCCAGTACCTCGCCCAGCCCGATCTCGTCAGCCCAGTGCATAGGGCCGCCGGTGTACATGGGCCAGCCGTAGCCGTTGATCCAGGTGACGTCGACGTCGCTGCCCCGCAGGGCGATGCCCTCGTCGAGGATCTTGGCGCCCTCATTGACCATCGGGTACAAGCAGCGTTCGAGGATCTCCTGGTCGGTGACCTCACGCAGCGTCGCTCCCCGGTCAGAGGCGAAATCTCGGATCATCTGCTCGACCTCGGGATCCGGCGTCGACGCCCGGGTATCGGGGTCGTAGATGTAGTAGCCCCGGCCGTTCTTCTGGCCTCGCCGGCCCGATTCGCAGAGCATTTCGCGCACCGTCGAGCTCGACGAGGTGGCCTCGTTCCAGCCCACGTCGAGACCGGCCAGGTCGCTCATGGCGAAGGGACCCATCGGGAAGCCGAAGTCGAACACGACTTGGTCGATCTGGGCTGGCGTTGCGCCTTCGAGCAGCATCTTCTCGGCTTCGAGACCGCGCATGAACAGCATCCGATTGCCGATGAAACCGTGGCACACGCCGCACAGCACCGGCGTCTTGCCGATGCGCTTGCCGATCGACATGGCTGTCGCGATAGCGGTCTTCGAGGTGGCATCACCCCGCACGACTTCAAGCATTCGCATGACGTTGGCGGGGGAGAAGAAGTGCATGCCGATGACGTCTTCGGGCCGGGACGTGGCCGAGGCGATCTCGTTGACGTTGAGCGCCGACGTGTTGCTGGCCAGCACAGCCCCGGGCTTGCAGATGCCGTCAAGCTGGGCGAACACGTCCTTTTTGAGCGCCATGTTCTCGAACACGGCCTCGATCATCAGGTCGCATTCAGCGAAGTCGCCCATGTCGGTGGAACCCTGGAGGAGGCCCATACGGGTCTGCACGTCGTCGGAGGAGATGCCGCCGCGGGCCGCCGTCCGCTCGTAGTTGCGTCGGACCACGGCGAGGCCACGCTCCAGGCTCGCTTCGTCGCGTTCGACGAGGGTGACCGGGATGCCGATGTTGGCGAAGTTCATGGCGATGCCGCCGCCCATCGTCCCCGCCCCGAGAATGCCGACACGGGCGATGTCGACCTGCGGCGTGTCACGCGGCACGTCAGGCACCTTCTGTGCCGCACGCTCGGCGAAGAAGTAGTACTGCTGGGCGTTGGCCTGCGAGCTGCCCATCAACTCGCCGAAAATGCGCGCCTCCGCCGCGAGGCCGGCCTCGAAGTCACCCGTGTTAGCCGTGGAGACCGCTGCTTCGACACAGCGGATGATCCGGTCGGGCGCTTCAAAGCCGCGTGTCCTGCGGGCGATCGATGCCCGGTACGCCGCGAATTGCTCGGCGCCGAAGCCTTCAAGGCGTTCGTTGCGGTCACGGATGCGTGGCCGGGGCATGTTCTGTGCAGCGGCTCGCCGAGCGAATGCCACGGCACCGTCTTCGAGATCGGCCAGCGAGTCGCCCACGATCTCGCTGATCAGCCCGCACTCGAGCGCTTCGGCAGCGCCGATGGGGTTGCCACTGACCATCATTTCGAGCGCACGCTGCGGACCGGTGATGCGAGGCAGGCGCTGTGTGCCGCCGCCTCCGGGCAGCAAGCCCAGCTTCACCTCGGGCAGGCCGAACTGCGCCGAGCTGATCGCCACCCGGAAGTGCGCGCACAGCGCAACTTCGAGCCCGCCTCCGAGTGCGGTGCCATGGATGCCAGCCACGACCGGCTTGCTGCAATTCTCCATGGCTTCTTGGCCGGGCACGAGTGCCGGCGGCTTGGGCGGCTGGGAGAACTCGGTGATGTCCGCGCCGGCGATGAACGTGCGCCCGTCGCAGATGAGCACGATGGCTGAAGCGTCGCTGGCTTCGGCAGCGGCCATGCCGTCGATGAGGCCCTGGCGCACGTGATAGCTCAGAGCGTTGACCGGCGGATTGTTCACGATGATGAGTGCCACGTCGTCGCGGCGTTCCATGCGCACTGACTCGGTGATCTGGCTGGGGCCGTCCTGTGTCATGGGCCCGAAGCGTACGCAGCAGCCATGGTCGGTGTTCAGGCAAGAGCGTGTTGAGCCCGCAGATGCTGATATTTCGCCCTATGCGACAAGGGGTCGGCGGTACCATGCGGCTGTCCCGCCTCAAGCCGTGCCGAATGGAGCGCTGGTGACCGACAAGCCTGACCCGTTCACGGTCCCGTTTGGGACCATCTTCTGTGACTGGATGACCACGGCGCGCGCCGATGACGGGCCGTACATCTACAGCGGCGTAGCAGAGCCCTTCGGCGACTTCTCGATCAGCCCCGCGGCCCACGTACTGCACTACGGCAGTGCGATCTTCGAAGGACTGAAGGCGCACCGCCAAGTTGACGGGTCATTGGCGATCTTCCGGCTGGACCGCCATGTGGACCGCATGGTGTCGAGCGCAACCCGGCTCCGGCTACCGGCTATTGACGGCGATGTCTTGCATCAGATGGCCGTTGACGCAGTGGAGGCCAATGCCGGCGAGGTGCCCGATCCGCCTGGATCGCTCTACATCCGACCGACGCTCATCGGCACCGAGCCCGATATCGGCGCCGCAGCTCGCCCGACCCGCAGCGCGTTGCTGTACGTCGTGAATTGCCCGGTCGGTGACTACTTCAAAGGCGGGGTCCGGCCGCTGACCTTGCTGGTGGAGACCGAGATTCCCCGCACCGTCCCGCAGTTCGGCATGGTGAAGTGCGGCGGCAACTACGCCATGGCACTCGCGCCCACGCTGGACGCGATGGCTGGCAACGAGGCGATCGATCAGATGCTGTTTGCCACCGGCGGCGACATCACCGAGACGGGAGCCTCCAACTTCTTCTTGGTCGACGACGAGCGGGTCGTGACCCGCCATCTCGACGAGTCGTTCCTCCACGGTGTCACCCGAGCGTCAGTGATCGAGCTCGCTGCATCGCTGGGATACGAGGTCGAGGAACGGTCGATCGATCCAGAAGAACTCGTCGACTGGGCCGAACGAGGAGAGGCCTTCCTGTCCGGGACGGCTGCCGTGATCGCGCCCGTCGGCACCATCCTGGATGAGGGCAAGACGCTCACCGTGGGTGACGGGCAGCCGGGGGCCAACACGATGCGCCTGCGCCAGGCGCTCGTCGACATCCAGGTCGGCGCAGCGCCCGATCCGTTCGGCTGGCGCACGCCCGTGAAGGGCTGAGCCCCATGGTCAGCCAGGACGCCGGCCGCAACGTGTCCTGGACAGCGATGGAGCATGGGACGGCCGAGGACTACCAAGTCCTGATGCCGTGGCATTACGCGCACACCCGATCCCGGCTGGTCGACAACCTGCTTGACATCCTGGGTTGCCTGCGCGGCCCCACGCTGGGCTACCAGATCGACCGCTACGACCACTCCCTGCAGTGCGCCACGCGTGCGCTGCGCAATGGAGAGTCGACTGACCTGGTGGTGGCGGCCCTGCTCCATGACATCGGTGATTCGTTCGCGCCGGAAAACCACAGTGCGGCGGCGGCCGCGGTCCTGCAGCCCTACGTCGACGAGCGGACCCACTGGGTAGTGGCCCATCACGGGCTCTTTCAGGGCTACTACTACTTCGGTCACCTCGGCGGGGACCGCGACGCCCGCGAGCAGTGCCGGGAGTCCCCGCATTACGACGCCTGCTTGGACTTCTGCGAGAACTACGACCAGAATTGCTTCGACCCGAACTACCCCAACCTCGCCGCTGAAGACTTCCGCCCCCTGCTCGACGAGGTCTTCAGCCGCCCCTCACAGGTCCCCGCCACCGCCCCGCTGCAGACACCACGCTGATTGCCTGCCGCTGCTGACGGCACCGCATCGTCGCATCGTCGGCGGCTGGCACGCGAACTCCCTGTACTACGCGGTCGCGCCCAGCCTGAGCACTCTCACGGTGTCTGTCCGAGACATCCCCAAACGCACTCTAGGTCATTCCCAGAACGTATTACAGATGATTCCCAGAACGTACTATGAATCATTCCCAGAACGCGCTATAAACTATTCCTAGAACGCGTCATCGATCTCTTGTCCACATCGCTGTAGTGGGGTCGCAGCGTGCCCTGCAAAGACCGGAGTGCAATGCCCGAAGCAGCGTCGAGGCTCACCATGCCTGGCTACCTACCCCGCGTGGCCGACCTCCAGATCGAGGCCGCTCTTCGACGGCGCGGCGCGGTGCTGATCGAGGGCGCCAGGGGCTGCGGCAAGACGTGGACGGGCCGCAACCATGCCCGCAGCGAGGCCCGATTCGATGTCGAGGGCATGCGCTTGCTTGCCGCAGCCGATCCGGCATCGGCACTGGCCGGTGAGGTACCGCGCCTGCTCGATGAGTGGCAGAACGCCTCGGGTATCTGGAACCCGGTCCGGCGCGAGTGCGACGACAGGGCGCAGCCGGGGCAATTCATCTTGACGGGATCGGCCAGTCCCACCGATGACCTCACCCGGCACACCGGAACCGGCCGCGTGGGCCGGGTCTTGATGAGAACCATGTCGCTGTGCGAATCGGGGGCCTCGGGCGGCGCGATCTCCCTGCGGGGACTCTTCGAGGGCGAGGAACGGTCGTCGTTGCCGACACCCGGTGCCGCGTTGAGCGACATGGTGCGTCACCTTGTCGTCGGCGGCTGGCCCGGCGGCCTCTCGTTGGACCACGAGAGTGCTCGTCTGTCAGTGGGGGACTACATCGACGAGATCACGCGAGTCGATATACCGCAGGCGAGCGAGGTCCAGCACAATCCGGCAGCGGTGCGACGGCTATTGCGCTCGCTGGCGCGCAACGTCGCGACCGAGGCCCGCGAGACGAAGCTGGCGGCGGACATGGACGGTGCGACGCCCGGCCGGAGCACCGTCGGGGCGTACCTAGATGCGCTGCGGCGCATCTTCGTCGTGGAGGATCAGCCGGCCTGGTCGGTGACGCTGCGGTCGCGGGCGTCGTTGCGCAAGCAGGCAAAACGCCATTTCGTCGATCCGTCGATGGCGGCGTTTCTGCTGCGCGCGTCGTCGGAGCGGTTGCTGGCCGATCCGCGAACGCTCGGTCTGCTCTTCGAATCGCTGGTCGTCAGGGACCTGCGCGTGTACAGCGCACCGCTGGGCGGCGAGGTCTTTCACTATCGGGACGACACCGGCTTGGAGATCGATGCGGTCATCGAGCGCCATGACGGCGCTTGGATTGCTGCGGAGGTGAAGCTGAGTCCCGCGGCGGAGGCCGTGGACCGCGCCGCAGTCTCGCTGCTGCGGCTGCAGGACAAGATCGCAGTAGGTCGCACTCAAGACATGGCCGGCCTGATGGTGGTGACGTCGGTCGGCGCCGCGTACCGCCGGCCCGACGGTGTGCACGTAGTTCCCATCATCCAGCTCGGTCCGTAGTGTCCCGGTGGGGGCTGCGTGTCGAGCAAGGATCGTTCACTCGCCTTCCCATGCAGCGAGCTCGTCATCTGGAAGGGGCTCGAAGTGCGACTCTGTTGAGTCTCCAGTCTGGAGGACCAGGCGGTTCTCAGTCTTACGCCAGGCGCGGCGACATCGGCAGGTTGACCACCGTGGCATTCCCAACGTGGGCATAGCGGCCCGGGGTGCAGGTGAGGATGATCACTTGGCAGTGCCCGCTAGCAATGTTGATCGCGGCACCCATGCCTTGCAATCGGGATGGGTCGCTCCAGCCGAGTGCATCGTCGAGAACCACCGGCGCTCCGCCGCCGTCGGGGCTGACGATTGACGCACAGGCCAGCCGTGCGATGATTCCCATCTGCTCTTGCGCGCCGGTGCTGAGCTGGTTCACGGCGAGTGTGATGCCGTTGAGCGTGCGGCGGGAGACTGCCAGCGCGTCATCCACGTCGACCTCGAATGAGGTGTCGTAGACGATGCGCCCGTACTGCTCGATGCGTTGCTTGAATGGCGCGATGTATCGCTGACGTGCTTCGGTGCGCCGATGCTCAAAAGCCTGGTGAAGCAGCTTCGCGGCCTCCGCCCTGTCGCGGAGGCTGCGGTCCGATGCGATGCAACGATCCCGTTTGCTGCACACGGCGTCGAGTTGAGCCCCGAGGCCCTTCTCGCCTCGGAGGTCGAGACTGATCTGCAGGGTCCGCAGATCTTCGTGGTTCTGCGACAGCGCGGCCCGCGCCCGGCTCAACCCTTGTTCCGCGTTTGACAGACGGCTGCGCAGCGAGTCGATGTCGAGTTCTTCGAGCCTCGTCCGAGCAGCGTCTCGGTCAGATCGAGCCGTCCGTTCCGTTTCCCGTGCCGCAGCTACACGCTGGCCGAGCACTGCGTCGGGAAGCTGCGCCCTGGCGGTCTCCAGCTTCTGTGATGCGTTTATGGCGGCGTTGTCGGCAGCGACGATGGTCGCTGTCAAAGCGGCGTGATCGACTTCTTCTCCATGCAATGCCGTCTGCGCGCTGTCGAGAAGTGTCACGGCGGATTCGAAGGTTGCCTTCCTGCGTTTCAGTTCGTCACGCAGGTCGAGCGCAGCTCGAAGAGCAGTGTCGTGGTCGGGCGGTAGAGGAACATCAGCAGTGCGCTCGTTCGGATAGGCGGCGACTCGCGCCGAGAGCCGTTCGGCCTTGCTGGCCAGATCATCGACGGTCAGGTCGTCGAGGTCGCGTTCGATGTCGTCACGTGCTTGGCCGTGCTCGCGCGAGGCGGTATGACGGCGAACCAGCGCGTCGCGAGCTTCGGCGAGATCGGCTACACCGGCCTCGTCACAGAGCCCGCGCAACGCTGCTTCGGCCTCGACAAGCTTGCTGCCGAGTTGGCGCGATTCGTTTCCAGCGGTCACCGTGATCCTCAGCGAGCCTGGGACGACGAAATTGGCAGAGTCGACAACATCGGTTATCTGCTCGTCGCCTTCTTTCATATGCACGGCAACACCGTCGACGATGACTTCGAGGTCGCTCAAGCCGGTGGTCGCGACCGTGGCCGAACCAGCGTCCGCAGCAGCCTGTGCCTGAATGACGGCCTGTTGGGCAGCTTCAATCTGTGCGACGTCATCTTTGTCGAGATGTATGGATTCGATGACGGCGCTTGCAGCGTCGAGCTGCTCTTGCGCTGCTACAACACGCTCGTGACGCGCTCCGAGGTGTCTGGCTTCGATGATCTGCCTCAGATGTTCGCTGTCACGGTCTGCCAGCGCACTTGCCTGCTGGGTCTGCTCGAAGCGTTCCCGTGCTGTCCGGTGAGCAGCCTCAGCCTCATCATGGTGTCGTCGGGCTGCGGCCAATGCCGGTGCAGCTTGTTCGGCCTGCGTCCTTAGCTCGGCTGCTTCTTGCCGGAATCGTTCCTCCTCGTCGACGAGGTCTGTCCGTGCTTGATGGTCGGCCTGTGCGCGCTCGGCCTCGGTCTTCAGTCGCTCCAACTCAGTTTCACACCGGCTGAGCTCCTCCTCGACACCCTCGGCTGCGGTTACCTGCTGTTGGCATTCGTCGCAGGCCTCTTCGGCTTGGACCACTAGCTCCTGCAGGCGTTCCGCGTCCGAGGCCAGTCGCGCTGCTCGGTCGGCGTCTGCTTCGACCTCGGCGAGCTGCTGGGTCAACGACGCCACATCGGCCTCAGCGTCGGCCACGCTTCTATGCGAGTCGGTAAGGATGGTCTTGCGCTTGCCTGTCGACGTCCAGTACATGTCACGTTCGGCAGTGATCGCCTGCCAGATCCCGTCGTGACTGTCGCTCTCGCCGACGGCGCCTGCTGCGGTGTCAAGCGCGGCGCCGAGATCGGTGTCGGCGAAAGAGGGCAACGCCAATTCGGCACCTTGACGGACTTGGAGCGCTCGCAGCAAGTCGGTGTCGAGGGTCTCTGAGAGGATCGACTGCACGCGTTCGTGAGCCTCATCGCCGGTGAGCTGTTCGCGTTGTGGTGCTGAGACGTCGAGTGTGGTCATACGGCTGCGCCCCCACCGCTTAGCGAAGACGAACCGATACGGCCCGGTCGAGACTTCGGCCTCGACTTCAGGATCGGCGTCACGATGTACGGGCATGACCGATTTGACGCGTCGATGGCCGGAACGGTCCAAGAAGCGCTCGTCGAGGAGCAACTCGAGCGCCTCGACGAGGCTGGTCTTGCCAGCCTCGTTGTCGCCTTCGATCACGGTGACCCCGCACTCGTCGAAGGTCACTTCGGCATGATCGACGCCTCTGTAGTTCGTGAGCGTGATGCGGTGGATCCTCATGATGCGGACCTCACCAGGCGATGCAGCAGTGCCATCGCGTTCTGGGCCCGGACCGCCTCGGCAGGGTCGGGTGACTGGGCCAGTTCACGCAAGTCGCCCAATGCGTCGCTCGCAAAGCCCGACAGCCCAAGTGCGGAGGTCTCGGCGTCGTCAGGGACGACCACCAGATCTGATCTCCGTTCCCACGTCTCGAGAGCCGCAAGCAAGTCGGCGAAATGATCGAGCAACCGGTCGAGGCGCTCCTTTTGACCGAGTGCGAGCGAGCCGACGAGTGACAGCTTGACGACAGCCCGCTGCTTGTTTTCGAGGGCGTCGAGCCACTGTTCCAACGAGTCGATGTCTGCATCCGACGTGAGGTGAGAGTGGCGCTGCAGAAAACACCACCTGCCAACGCTGCGCGGCGTTACCTCGATCTGTCCTGGCTCGAGGTCAACGACGAGGACGTTTCCCGGATCTTCCTCCCGGTAGTCGGTCGGCTCGGGGGCACCTGAGTACCAGACACGACCTGTCGTGCCTTCGTCGGTTGTGGAGTGTCGATCGCCGAGCGCGACGTAGTGGATTTCGCCTGTCTCAACGCGCTCTTCCAATCGCTCCAGCGAAATGAGGGCAGGATCGGTCGCATCGGGCGAGCGACTGTCGAGCGCGCCGTGGCCGACGATGATGCGAAGCGCCGCAGACGGCACCGCAGCTGCGCACGCCTGATCTACCAAGTCTTGGAGTGGGCGTTTGGACGTCCAAGGCGCGGCAACCAATTCGACGTCTTCAGCTACCTGAATCGGCACAGAATCCTCTAATACGACGACATTCGGCTGTCTCCGTTCGCGAAACGTGTTCGAGCGGAAGATCGAGGCGGCATTCAGCGGGTCGTGATTGCCAGGCAGGAGGTAGAAGGTCACCTCTGGTGTGGCGGCCATCGCATCAAGGGCGCGGGTGAGCACCTGGCGGTCGATCTGGTTCGACTCGAAGACGTCGCCGGATGCGACGACGAACTCGCACCCTTCGTCGACCGCAAGCTGGCCGATGGTCCCCACAGCGTCGAGCCGTGCTTGGCTGAACCTCGGCTGGGCCTCGCCGTCGAGGAAGTGACGCGTCATCCCGAGTTGCCAGTCGGCTGTGTGTATGAATCTCATGGACTAGGACCGTAGTGACGGGGTGTAACCAACATCCCCTCGTTATCCGGCCGGTGGACGATGAAGGCACTTCGGAGCCAGGACGGAACCGATGGGAGGGAGAGCGCCATGCAAGGGCGCAGTCGGGTCAGAGGCGGGTGACGGAGTCGCCGACGCCGACCGTGCCGGGCCGGATCACACGGCAGTTGGCGCCCCGCATGCGCAGGTCACGGCCTTCGCCAGTGTTCACGAACCGCAGGGCGTAGCGGCCGAATCGGGCTGCGAACTTGGCGCAGCCCCTGTGTGGTTTGGCCGTGACCTCCACGATGGCATCGCCGAGTCTCAGTTGGGTGCCGGCGGGCAGCGTCTCGTGACTGATGTCCAAGTCCGCATAGATCTGATCGCCGGCGAGCGGCCAGCGTTCGACCGGTCCGATGATGACGGCGGCCGCACGCGCGCTCATGATGGTGAGCTGAGCATCCGGGTGCGGCCCGCCATCGGCTGATGTTGGTGAGCCTCGCTGGTTCCACGTGTCGCCCTCGATGCCCTCGTCCGTGCTGATGCGGGCCTCGCTCAGGACCTCCCGGGCATCTATAGCCGGACGGCGGACGATGAGCTCGATCACGCCGCCCTCAGCCGGTGCATTGCGAATGTGCGGCAGTGAGGCCGCCAGCTCGCCGGTGCTGCGGTGGAGCGTCTCGTCGGCGCCTTCGTGCCTAGCGGCGGTGCCGGTTTCCGCTGATGCGTTCATGAAGGGCTGCCTCACAGTGTGATCGTCGGTTGCGGGCCTGACACGGCGCCACCTGCGGGAATTATTGCGGCGAATCCGGCTGCAAGGAAACGAATTCCAACTGCAGGTCGCGTGCCGCAGCTTCCGGGCTGCGATTCGCTGGGTCGCCGAACCCGCCGCCGCCGGGAAACTCCACGATCAGGCGGCGGTCGCCCCCGATCACCGAGCGGCCCTTGGCGCGCACCTCAGTGCCGTCGTCGAGCGACAGGCGGCCCAACGCGCCTGGCCCGCCGCCATGGCGGCCACGGGCTGGATACACCGTGCGCTCGTACGTGGCGCTGATTGCGAAGTCCCGCCCCTGGCGGTTCTCGAGCTCGATCACCTGGCCCAGCCCGCCCCGGTACTTGCCCGACCCGCCGGAATCGGTGCGGAACTCCTTGCGCCAGAACACCAGCGGTGAGCCGATTTCGTTCACCTCGACGGGCATGTTGCGCACTCCGCTGGGGAACGCTGTGGCCGACAGCCCATCGGCTCTCGGGCGGGCGCCTGCCCCTCCGGCATGGAAGCTCATCAGGATGTAGCGCTCGCTCTTGTGCCGGTCGGAGTCATCGCCGGAGCGTCCCATCGCCGTCTCGGAGCGATTCGTTGCGCCGACTCCGGTGTCGGGCTGCCACATGCCGGTGCCGAGCAGATTCCACAGCGATGATGTGCCCTCGGCGGGCACCCGTTCGGGCACAACCTGGCTCAGGCAGCCGAACACGGCGTCGGGGAGAAGTTGGCCCATCACGTGTCGTACGTTCACTGCCGCCGGATGGGGTGCATTGAGAATGCAGCCCTCGGGCGCTCGGACCCGAACCGCATCCAGTGACCCTGTGTTGTTCGGAATGTCGGAGCCGATGATGCAGCGGACGCCGAAGGACGTGTAGGCGTCGGTGTAGGCCATTGGCACGTTGATGCCCCAGCCCGACTGGGGTCCCGTGCCGGCGAAGTCCACCTCGATGCCGTCGCCCGCAACCGTCACCGAGCAGACGATGTCAATGGGCTCCTCCATGCCATCGACCCGCATGGTCGAGTTCCAGGTTCCTGCGGGCAGCTCGGCGATGGCCTCGAGCATCGCCCGGTGTGACGAAGAGATGATGTGCTCGCCAAGTTCGTCGAGGTCGGCCATGCCGTACTCGTCCATCATCGAGATAAGACGAGCCGCACCGGTCTCGTTACAGGCGGCCAGCGAGTGGATGTCGCCGATGACCTGGATCGGGTCTCGCACGTTGGCCTCGATGATCGACACCACGGTGGGATCGAACACGCCGTCGGTGGCGAATTTCAGGATCGGCAGGAACAGGCCCTCGTGGTACACCTCCTTCGAGTCGGTGGTGAAGCCGGCCCCGCCGATGTCCACGACGTGGCTGGTACAGGCGAACAGCGCCACCAGCTCGCCCCCTCGGAACGCGGGGGTGACCACCACGATGTCGAAGAGGTGACCGGTGCCCTTCCAGGGATCGTTCGTGAGGAAGATGTCGCCGGGTCGCATCTCCGCAGCGGGGAATCGATCCAGGAAGTGCAGGACCGAGTACGCCATGGAGTTGACGTGGCCCGGCGTGCCGGTGACTGACTGGGCGAGCATCCGGCCCTGCGGGTCGAAGATCCCTGCAGACAGGTCGCCTGCTTCGCGGGTTGACGTGCTGAAGGCGGCACGGACCAGCGCTCGCGCCTGTTCCTCGGTGACCGAGATGAGGCGGTTCCACTGCACAGCCAGCCGTACGGCGTCGAGAGCGGCCGCTTCGGCGGTTCGGCTCGTGCCCTCAGCAACCGTCGCAGCTCCGCCGAGTCGGCGAGTGCCATTCGATGCCGAACCAATCGTGATCCGAAGATGCCCACCTGAAGTGACCGTCGACACGAATCCCTCCGGCACCACCGTGGTGGTCTGATCCTCGGTGATCAGTGCAGGGCCGACCAGCCAGTCGCCTTCTCGCAGCGCATCCCGCTCGTAGACGCCATGGGCGACGGCTCGGCCGGTGGCGGTGTCGGTGACGAGCGTGAATGTTGGCGAAGCGACCGGCTTGGCAGCGATTTCGGGGTGCAGTGACATGGCCTCGGCTTGGGGCGTGCGAACCTCCAGCAGCCAGCTGAGCACCTCGATCTCGAGGTTGCCGATGTGGCGGGTGTACAGCTGCTGGTAGGCCTTGGTGAACGCCGTCCGCAGCTGGCTGCGTACTTCGGCGTCACTGGGGTTGGCTATGTCGTCACTCAGCAGCGCGGCGGCGTCGACCTCGACGGTGATCTCGTGGCCTTGGCCCCGGTAGCGCATGAGGGCGCGCACGTGCGTGGTGGTCTGCGCGTCGGGCGCAGCAGCCCGCACGATCGCGTTGGCTTCGTCGGCCATGTCGCCCAGCAGGTCTGTCAGGCTTGTTGCAGTCAGCTCGCTGACACGGGCATGGCGGGTCCGGACCGATTCGTGGGCCACCGGTGCCCGCAGGAAGCCGATGGCCGAGCCCACGCCCGCCCCGGCCGGTACCACGATGTCGTCGATGCCGAGCTTGGCGGCCACCCGGGCAGCGTGCAGCGGGGCGGCACCGCCGAACGCGATCAGAGTGCCGCTGCTGATGTCACAACCCTGATCGGCTGCGTGGACGCGTCCGGCGTTGGACATGTTCTCGTCGACGACTTCGGTGATGCCGATCGCAGCGACCGTCGTCTGCAGTCCAGCCGGTTCAGCCAACGCGGTGGTGAGCGCCTTGGCAGAAGCGCCGGCGTCGAATCTCAGCGTGCCGCCGGCGAAGCGTTCGCTCAGCAGCCTGCCCAGCACGGCGTCCGCGTCGGTCACGGTGGGTTCGGTGCCGCCGCGTCCGTAGGCCGCGGGGCCCGGTTCTGATCCGGCACTGGCCGGACCGACGGTGATGCGACCGAGTGCGTCCAGGCTTGCGATCGAGCCGCCCCCTGCGCCGATCTCGACCATCTCGATCACCGGCAGGCGCAGCGGCAATCCGCTGCCTGGCAAGAACCGGTACTCGCGGCCGACCTCGAATTCGCGGTTCGTGCGGGGGTGGCCGGACTCGACGATGCACAGCTTTGCCGTCGTGCCGCCCATGTCGAAGCTGAGCGCCCGTTCGCAGTCGAGGCCCCGGGCGATCTCCGACGCGAGGATCGCGCCGCCTGCCGGTCCGCTCTCAATGAGCCGGACGGGGAAGCGCAGCGCCTCGGCGAGCGTTCCCAGCCCGCCGCCAGAGGTCATCAGGAAGAGTTCGCCGCCCAGTCCCAGCGCTGCCAGCCGGTCATCCAGGTCGGTCAGGTAGCGCCGCATGAGCGGTGCGATGTACGCGTTGGCGCACGCGGTGGAGAAGCGTTCGTACTCGCGGATCTCCGGGCAGACCTCGCTGGACAGGGTGACGCTCGCCTCGGGCCAGCACTGGGCCAAGATCTCCGCAGTGCGTTCCTCGTGGCGGGAGTCAAGATACGAATGCAGGTAGCCGACCGCCACGCTGGTGACGCCATCGGCTGCCAGTGATTCGGCAGCGGCCCGAACAGCATCGGTGTCCAGCGGCAACAGCACGCTCCCGTCGGCAGCCAGCCGTTCGGGGATGCCGATTCGCCGGTGCCGCGGCACGAGCGGTTCGGGCCGGCGCATGTACAGGTCGTACTGCTCGAACCGGTTCTCGTGCGCCATCTCGACCGAGTCGCGAATGCCTTGGGTCGTCAGCAGCGCCGTGCGTGCGCCGCGGCGCTCGATAAGTGCATTGGTGGCGAGCGTGGTGCCGTGGATGAGCACGCCCACCTCAGCGGGTGCGACCCCCGCCTCGGCCAGGACGGATTTGACACCGGTAAGCACGGCATCGGCGGGCGATTCCTGCGTGGTCAACACCTTCGCCGTGTGCAGCGCCCGATGCGCGCCTCGGCCGCGGTCGACCTCCAGCGCGATGTCAGTGAAGGTTCCGCCGATGTCGGCTGCGAGTCGCGCACGTGCGCCTGCCATCGACCCAGCGTAGGCGAGCCGCATTCGGTCGCCGCTAGTAGCTGCGGGTACCGTGCAGGTGTGGCAAGTGGCGACCAGCGGGCCGGCAGGCCGCCCCCAGGAGCTGGTGCCGGATTCCGTGTCGGCATAGTGCGAGCAACTTGGAATCCCGACATCGTCGATCGGCTGTCGGACGGCGTCCGGCGGGGCCTCGATGATCTGGGGGTCACCGAGGGAACCGAAGTGACCGTGCCTGGGTGTTTCGAAATCCCGCTGGCGGCAAAGATGCTGGCCAACTCCGGTCGTATCGACGCGATCGTGACGATCGGAGCGGTCATCCGCGGCGAGACCACTCACTACGAGCTGGTCAGCGAAGGTGCAGCGCAGGGAGTGATGGCTGTTCAGCTCGAAACAGGCGTCCCGATCGGATTCGGCCTCGTCACTGTCGAGAGCGAAGAACAGGGACACGCGCGCAGCGAAGGTCCCGGAGGGCACAACGTGGGCGAGGACGCGGTCTACGTCGCTGTCACGATGGCCTTGCTCGCCCGCGACGTCGCAACCGATGGGGACTGATTGGCGCCTGGCGGCTAGGCCGGGTCGGGGCGCATGCGCACGAGCACTTTGCCGACGGCTTCGCGTTCATCCAGCAGCCGGTAGGCCTCGGTCGCCTCGGTAAAGGGCAGCACCTGCCCGATCGGCGGCCGCACGGCGCCCGTGGCGATCATGTCGAGGAGCCGTTCATGGATACGGGCCGGGATCGTCGGGTCAGCGGCCACGGCTTCGCCCCAGGCGGCGCCGACCAGGCTCACGTTGCGCAACAGCAGCCGGTTCACCTTGACGGTCGGGATCTCGCCAGCGGCGAAACCCACCACGACCAGCCGGCCGAATCGCGCCAAGGCCCGGATCCCGTCCAAGAAACGGTCGCCGCCCACGGGGTCGTAGGTCATGTCAACCCCCCGTCCGCCGGTGAGCTCACGCACTTCGTCCTTCCAGGTGTCGCTGATGAGCACGATGTGGTCCGCGCCGGCGGCCGTAGCGATTTCGCCCTTCGCGGGTGTGGATACGAGGCCGATGACCGGTCCAGCGCCGACGCCCTTGGCTACCTGGATGCCCGACGTCCCCACACCTCCTGAGGCGCCCAGCACCAGAACGGACTCGCCTTCGCGCAGGCCCGCCCGATCGATCATGCAAAACACGGCCGTCTGGTAGTTCATCACCAGCGCCGCACCCTCTTCGAAACTGAGCTGGCTCGGCAGAGCGAACAGGTCCCGAGGTCGCACGGCAACGGTTTCGGCCAGGCACCCATTGGTCCACACGCACACCCGATCACCGGCCGCATAGCCCGAATCGGCGGGAGCCGAACGAACCACGCCGGCGGCTTCGATGCCGGGCCGGAACGGCGGGTCCGGCCGGTACTGGTACAGACCTTGGCTTTGCAGGAGGTCGGGGAACGACACTCCGCCGCACACCATGTCGACGATCACCGATGCCCCGGCCGGGTCGGCCTCGGGCTCCGGCGCGTCAACGACGGCGATGCCGGTCGGACCGGTCAGGGACTGCACTTCCAATGCACGCATGGCGACAAGATGGCACAGATGCCGGCGATGGCGCAGCGCCGCCACATATTGCGCCCCGACCGCGTAGCGCTGGCATCGCTCTGGGAAGCGGCTCGATGGCCGCTGGTACTGTTGGCCGCGAAACGGCGACAGTGCGCTCAAGCGCAAATAGGGGAGAGCGATGCGGTACTACTCATGTGACTCGCACGTGGTGGAGGCGGCCGAGATCTATGCGGGGCTGACCGACCGATTCGGTGACCGGGCGCCCTTCATCGAGAAGGACTACGACGGCAAGCCGGGTACCTGGCTGGTGTTGCCGAATGGAATGCGGGCGGTGCCGGTGGGTCGGCTCGGCATCGCAGGCGCCAGCCTGACCGATCCGGCGACTCATGCCCGCATCGAGCAGGGCTACGACGGCTTCAATCCGGGCGTGATGGACCCGAACGCTCGACTCGACGAGCAGGCCCAGGACGGGATCGTGGGCGAGGTCATGTACCCCAGCCTGTCGATGTTCACTTTTGCCGTTCCTGACGACGAAGTCCGCGATGCGGCGTTCCGCAACCACAACGACTGGGTGCTCAACTACTGCTCGGTAGACCGCAACCGTCTCATTGGAGTCGGCTGCCTGCCCCTGCCGGATGTCGAGCGGGCGATCGCCGAAATCGACCGTTCGGCACAGCTCGGTGTACGCGGTTTCGCGATACCCGCCCATATCGACCCTGCCAAGCCGTACTGCCACCCCGACTTCGACCCGTTCTGGGCTCGCGCCCAAGAATTCGGTGTGCCGCTCACCATGCACATCTTCACGGGGTCAAGCCTCGAGGGCGGGATGCCCGAGCACTGGGGCACTCCGGGCGGCCACCTGAAGGGCTACACGCTGGCCCACACGACCATCGCCAACACGATGATGGATCTCATCTGCGGTGGCGTCACCGAGCGTTTCCCCGACCTGCGCTTCGTGTGCGCTGAGTACGAGACCGGCTGGGTCGGCCACTTCAAGCAGCGTCTCGACCACGCTGCGTACCGCACTCCGTGGGAGGTTTCTGACGAGCTCACCATGAAGCCGTCGGAGTACTTCGATCGGAACTGTTGGGTGACGTTTGAGGACGATGTCGAGGGCATCGCAACCCGGCACTCCATCGGGGTGTCGAACCTGGTGTGGGGCAACGATTACCCGCACCACGATTCCATCTGGCCCAACTCGCGCCCGATCCTTGACGACATCCTCTCGGGCGTCCCCGACGACGAAACCGAACAGATGGTCTGGGGCAACGTTATCGATCTCTACGGCCTCGACCCCGACAAGCTGCCCACGGCAGCCTGAGGGCTGCGCATCTGCGCCTATGCGTCGATCAGCGGTTCCAGGTGGCCGCGGATGGCTTTCGCGACCAGCTCACCGTTCTCCATCGGACCGAAGTGGCTCAGCTCTGCGAACGCCTCGAGGCGGCCGTTTGCGAGCGCTTCTGCAATCGGCTGAGCGACCTGCGGCGGGATCTCGTTCCACAACGTGGGGGAGTCGCCGCGCGCCACGACGGCCGGGCACGTGACCCGGCCGAATTCGGTGTACTCGATGGGCACACCCGCTTCGTAGATGCGCGCCTCTGTGTCGCCCGAGCAGGACAGCCGCACAGCGTCGTCGCCTGACGGGTAGGTGCCGAGCTCGACGTACGCCCATACCGCCTCGGGCTCGCACGCCGAAAACGGCAGCTTGGACACGAATCGCTCGTACGCCTCGTCGACGGTCGCGAAGCGGATGCGTCGGCGCCGCGACGCCTGAACGAGAGCGTGGTCACCGTCGGGCCGGGGAAAGCCGGGCTGCACAAGCACCGGCTCGTAGAGCCACAGACCCCGGTATGTGCCGGGCTGTGCGAGCTCAGCGAGCAGCAGGCTGGCAGCTCCGAGAGAGTGTCCTGCTGCCAGCATCGGCTCGCCACCCAGGGCGTTCACTGCCGAGAGCACCTCTTCGACGAATCGGGGCCTGTCAACGGACATGTCGTCGTGCTGAGGCCGCGCTGCGCCGTGGCCCCGGAAGTCGAGCCCCCAGCAGCGGAATGTGTCGGTCAAGTGGGGCACGACGGTTGCCCACATGCCGGCATTGAGGCCGTTGCCGTGCGTCAGCAGCAGCGGTGGGCCGCTGCCGCCGAGGTCGTGCAGCACCGCGTGCTCACCGTCAGACCCGGTCAGGCGAATCATCGGAGCGGGACGCTAGCGCAGCGTTCGGGAGCGGAGCGTTCCAACGGTGTTTCGCCAAGCGCGAGCGGGCACAATGAGGACATGGCGAACTTCACACGTGATTCTGTTGACATCCACTACGACGACTACGGCTCGGGCTTCCCGTTGCTGCTGATTGCTCCGGGCGGCATGCGCTCTGCGGCGTCGTTCTGGGAGTCGACGCCGTGGAACCCCGTCACCCAACTGGCCGACCAGTACCGGGTCATAGCAATGGACCAGCGCAATGCGGGTCGCTCGACAGCGCCGGTCTCCCCTGACGACAACTGGCGTACGTATACCGCAGACCAGCTCGCCCTCATGGACCATCTGGGATGCGATCAGTTCCACCTTGCCGGCATGTGCATCGGCGGTCCGTACATCATGGGCCTCATCTCCGCAGCCCCCAAGCGGGTGGTGAGCGCCACGCTGTTCCAGACCATCGGCCTCGACGACAATCGCCATGCGTTCTACGACATGTTCGACGACTGGGCCAACGCGATCCGCAGCAGCCATCCAGAAGCCGACGATGCCGCCTGGTCTCAGTTCCGCTCCAACATGTACGACGGCGACAACTTCCTGTTCAACGTCGATCGGGACTTCGTTGAAGGGGTGCAGACGCCACTGCTGGTGCTGGCCGGAAACGATCTGTACCACCCGGAGTCCTCATCGCGGATCGTGCACGATGCGGCCCCGAACTCGACACTCATCGAGGACTGGACCGAAGGTGCCGGCCGTTGCGCTGCGATGGATCAATTCGCAGCGTTTCTCGCCGAGCACACCCCCTGAGCTCGAACGCAAGTCACCGCGGCGGTGTAGCGCGTTAGCTTGCGCGCATGACTGAGACGGCAAGCTCCAACACCACCGGTATGCGACTCGACGCGAGAGTGGCGGTAGTCACCGGCGCGACCCGAGGCATCGGCGAAGCCAGTGCTCGAGCCCTAGATGCCGCTGGTGCCAGGGTGGTGCTGACCGGACGCACCACTTCGGATCTTGAGCGAGTAGCGGGAGGTCTGCAGAACGGACCGGTCGTATTGACCGCAGATCTGGAGCCCACGGGAGCGGGCACAGATCTGGCCCGACGCATCCTCGGCGAAGTTGACGGCGTCGATGTGCTTGTCAACAACGCGGGCATCCCCATGCGTCGCACGCCGGACCAGCTCACTGAAGCCGACTTCGACCAGGTGTTCTCGATCAATGTTCGGTCGCTGGCGATGCTGAGCATCGGGCTGGCGCCGTCGATGATTGCTCGAGGCGGTGGCTCGATCATCAACATCAGCTCGGTGGCAGGCGTCCACGGCCCGCTCGGCCGTGTCGCGTATGCCGGCACGAAAGGCGCAGTCGACGCGATGACCCGAGCACTCGCCGCCGACTGGGGCCCCTCGGGCATCCGGGTCAACTCCATCGCTCCAGGACTGATCGCGACGGCGATCTGGGAGAAGGCGCGCTCTGAGGTGCCGGGACTCATCGAAGACCTCGCCGGCCAGGTCGCGTTGAAACGCTGGGGACTGGCCGACGACATCGCCGACGTGGTGTTGTTCTTTGCCTCGGATGCGGCCCGCTACATCACGGGCGAAACGCTCGTGGTGGACGGAGGGCTCGCCCGGGTGACGGCAGCCAACGCGCCGCCGGCCCTGCCCGAACTCGAGGACTGACGCGCGCAGGGGTGCCGGACCGTGGTCCGGCACCCCTGCTGAGTCCTCAGTCAGCCGCTGGCCTGCGAAGAGGAAACGGCGGAGTGTGGTCGCCTACGCGGCGGCGCGTGCGGCGTCGAGCCAGGCGTCGACCGTTGCGCGGTTGTTGTCGATCCAGTCGGTGGCCAGGTCTCCGGGGCGGGCCCCTTCGTCCTGATCGACGTTGGCGAGCGACACTTCGATGACCGACAGCTTCACTGCAGCAATCAGCGCCTCAGCGGCGGGGTTGGCTGCCAGGAAGTCGTTGTTGGCTGTCGCCAGAATGTCCGCAGCGACCCAGCCGATCGGGCACAGTCCGTCGGCGTTGTCGGCCGCAGCCGGGCACTGGTCTGGGCCGATGGCTGCGTAGCCGCCGCTTCCGTCAGCGCCGCGTTGGCTATACTCCTCGCCGCCATCGACGCCGTTCGGATTCGAGTCGTCGAGAATCTCGTCGACGCCGATCCAGTAGACGTTGTCGCCCGGGCGCAGCTGGGTGATGTACGCCGACGGCGTCCAAGTGTACGCCACTATCGGGACGCCTTCGTTCGCAGCGTCAACTGCTTGGGCGAACATTGCGTCATAGCCGGCAATGGTCTGGTTGATGTTGTCCCAGCCAGAGAACGTGATCTGCGCTGTGATGATGTTGTCGCATGTCCATGACTCGGGGCAGCCGAAGATGTCGGCGATGCCGTTGCCGGGGACAGGGTCGGAGGCGTCGAACGCCGCCAATGCGGCAGCGTCGCTGTTAAGCGCGTCCAATGTGTAGACGCCGAACTCATCGGCGAACGACTTCGTCACCAAGTAGCCCTGCAATCCGCCGGCGATCATCTCTTCGCCCAGGACGGTCAGGTGGTCGCCCACGAGCGTGCCGTTGGGCAATTCGCCCGCCAGCCACGCCAGGTGGCCCGGATACCAGCTGTTGACCCAGAAGTCCATCTGGCCTTCTGCCATCGCGATATAGGCGTTGTTCGGACCAAGCTCCAGCTCTGCTGGGTCGGACACGTCATAGCCCAGCTCTTCGAGCAGCTGGCGATACAGCTCAGTCTGGAAGTAGCCAGTGGTCCAATTGGCACGACCCATGGTGACGGACACACCCTCGCCCGGAGTCATCGACATCTCGTCGGCCATGTCTTCGTCGGCCATGTCTTCGTCGGCCATGTCTTCGTCGGCCATGTCTTCGTCGGCCATGTCTTCGTCGGCCATGTCTTCGTCGGCCATGTCTTCGTCGGCCATGTCTTCGTCGGCCATGTCTTCGTCGGCCATGTCTTCGTCGGCCATGTCTTCGTCGTCGGCGGCGGGCGCCTCCGTCTCGTCCGTGGCCGTTGCGTCGCTGTCGTCATCTCCGCCGCCGCACGCGGCAGCGAACAGAGCGAAAGCTGCGAGCAACAAGAACAGCTTCCTCATTCGTTTGGTCAACATATTGAATCCTCCCAGAGGTACGGATTGCGGCGCATCAAGTCACGTCCACATCGCGTGGGCGCCGCTCGCCTGGCTCGACGAGGGCCGCGTTGGTTGCATCGTAGTCGCCTGTTTGGTGTGTTCCGGACCCTAGACCGCGCAGAGGTGTTCGGATGAAATGCGTGACCTCGGGCAGCGGCTGACATCAGCCCGTTTTACTGGGGACATCGCCGTACACCTTGGTTCGCTCGAATTCGGAGAGAGTGCCCTTTGATGTCGCGAACAGAGTGACGCCGGCGGTCATCACGAACACTATGCCGACTCCGGAAACGAAGTTCGCATCGGCGACGCGCACAATCGTCACGACCCACGCGAGCGCTACCAAGGCAATTCCCAGTCCGGCACCCGCCACGAGCGCGCTCCACCGGTAGCGGAACAGCTCATCGATGCCAAGCATTCCGATCGCCGGCACAGTCATCACGAGCGCAGCGAGGCCGACGATCAAGGTCCAGATCCCGAGTCCTGCACCCTCGGACTCGAATCCATCGTGAATGACGTCGCCCGTCCGTTTGGCTTCGGCGATCTTGGACGCGATGTCAGCGGCCCTCACTCCCGCAAGGCTGAGGGCGACGTTTTCTTCTTTACGTTTCTGCTTCTCGAGTTCAACGTCGCCGTCGAGGGCCGCTTGCTCGGCCTCGGCGCGGGCCGCAGTTGCCGCAGTTCCCGCAGCAGCGCCTTCGGCCGCGATCGTGTTGAGTTCCGTTTGCAGCTCCTCATTGATGACCGACTCAGTCCGAGTATCGAAGCTCCATCCGGCATAGCCGCCCATGACGAGCAACAGGACGGCGGACAGCGCTCCGAGCATGCGGCCCCAGCCGATGCTGGCCGACAGGGGACGCCGCGCCGCCATCGGGGCTCGCCACAGCCACACGCATGCTGCCGCGGTCGCGATGAGTGCTCCCCCGACTGCGAGGTACACGCCGGAGCCCCTGCGATAGATCAGCAATTCCTCCACGTTGTCGGGAGCGCGGGAGAGCGCGTACGCCATTGCGCTGACAAGCGCAGCAGTCGAGAAGACCACGGCACCGTGGGACGCGAACCAGCGTGAGCCGCGTCCCGGCCGGAACAGAGTGCTGTACGCGGCGTAAAGCGCAACGATCGAGGCGAGGCCGATGAGGATGCCGAACCACGATCCTCCCGACGCAGAGATGCCGTTGTACGCGTTCGAGACGAACTCAGTGTCCCCGTCACAGACCAGCGCGGCGCCGTCGGCTGCCAAGGGATCCAGCGAACGCATCTCGATCCAATTGCCCGAGCAGGTCTCGGTGCGAAGGTCGACATCGGTACTGCGCGCATAGCCCGAGACCAAGCCGGCGTCGATGTTCCAGGGAAGAAGCAATGCGATGAGCGTGACCAGCGAGCCGATCGCCGTGGCGATGACTGCGCTGCGCTCGGCGCCGCTCGGGGCGACGAACGCTTCTGCAGGCGTCGCGGGTTCGATATCGCGCGCTGCGCCTGCCGATTCGCCACCGGACTCGGCCTCCATCAGCAGCTTTTCCGGAGTCCGGCGGTTCCGCCAGGCCCGGACGATGCGACTCAGGAGATTCCCAGAATCGCTTGCCTCCGGCTGGCTGAGCCGGTCGAGCACGACGGCGACGAGGAAGAATGCCAGGCCGCCCGAGACTGCTAGAGCGACGTCTTGATTCGAGATCGCCTGAAAGAGCAGCCGACCCAAGCCGCCTGCGCCCATGATCGCTGCAATGCCGAGCATGGAGATTGCCAGCAGCAGCGTCTGGTTGAGACCGGTCATGATCGCGGGACGTGCGAGTGGCAACTGCACGTCTGTGAGCACGCGCCATTCAGGTGCGCCGTAGGCACGGGACGCCTCGACGACGTCCTCGGGAACTTGCCGAATGCCGAGATTCGTGAGGCGGATCAGCGGCGGCAAGGCGAACGTCATCGTGACCATGGTCGCCGAGACGGATCCGACGCCGAAAAAGAAGATGAACGGGAGCATGTACACGAACGAGTGCACGACTTGCATGGCATCGAGCACAGGGCGAACGACTTTCCAGGCACCGTCGACACGCCCGCAGAGGACGCCGACAGGTATGCCGACGATCACGCAGAGCAGGACTGCAACTCCGATAAATCCGATCGTCAGCGCTGTCTCTCGCCAGTAGGCCTCTCCGAGCAGGCCGCAGATCATCAATCCAATGAAGCTCAGTACGCCGACTTGGAGGTTCCGCACCGCCCAGCCCAAGAAGAACACGGCGATGCAGACGGTCAGCCAGGACATCTGGAGCAGCCACTGGTCGACGATGATGTTGAGCAGCTTGGCGAACGGCCACTCGATGATCTCGAGTGTCGCCTTCATGTTGTTGTCGACCCAGAAAACGACTTGCTCTCCCCAGTCGCCAACCGGGATAACCCAGTTGTCGAGGACAGTGTTCTGGCGCGCCTGCTCCGCGATTCCGGAGTCGCCGCATGAGAGGAAATCGCCCTCGGCGTCGAGCAGCGCATCTCGACACTCGAACCTCTCGCCGTCCACGCGGTAGCTGTGCGTGCCCGATGCGACGATCTGCTCGGGCCGAACGCGGTACCACCACATCGCGACGAGCCCGACCAGCCCACCGGCCGCCATGCCGTATCGGCGACCCTTCGCACCGCTGACGATCAAGAGCACGGGGATGACGAAGAGTGCCGCCAGCAGCACCCATTCGATGCCGGTCGTCACCCAGTCGGCAAGTCGATCCGCGCCTTCAGGGCTAGTCACCGTGTCGACAAAGCCGTCGATGAAATGGCCGGTTTCCTCTTCCGCCTCGCCGTTGGCCTGAGCGAGCAATCCGGCGATGCTCACATGAACACCTCCCGTTCGAAGCCGTCTATGAGTTGTTCGACGCGGCCCATCTCTTCCATGATGAGGCGCGGATCGAGATTGCCGACCAGCTTGCCGTCGTCGTCGACGACGGCGATCGACAGGCCGCGCCCAGCTGAGGCATACAGCTCATTCAGCGTCGAGTCCGGGCTGCACTGGTCGAAGTCCGTTCGCAGCGCCTTCTTCAGGTCATTGCTGCCCATGCTTCGCGTTCGCAAGCCGTCCGCAGCGGTCAGCAGCGCTTCCGGCTTGCCGGCGGCATTGCAGCAGAAGCGTCCGGCGATGTCGTCCACCAAGAGCAGGGCATCACTCAGCGAGGTGTCAATCGGGATCGGTCGTGGCTGGCTCATCACCTCGAGCGCCTTGATGACGCGTCCTTGGTCGACGTCCTGCACGAACTCGGCGACGTAGCCCGTCGCGGGCTCTGTGAGGATCTCTTCGGGCGTGCCGATCTGCACGACGGCGCCATCTTTCATGATGCACACGCGGTCGCCGAGGCGAAGGGCCTCGTTCAGGTCGTGCGTGATGAACAAGATCGTCTTGTGGACCTCGTCCTGGATCTCCATCATCTCGTCCTGCATCTGCCGGCGGATGAGCGGATCCAGCGCGCTGAATGCCTCGTCCATGAGCAGGATGTCCGGATCAGACGCCAGCGCCCGGGCCAGGCCAACGCGCTGCTGCATGCCGCCGGAGAGCTGCGCAGGCCGGTGATCTGCGAACGCGGCGAGTCCGACGAGGTTCAGTGCCCGCATGGCGGCTTCGCCTCGGTTGCTGCGACTGACCTTTTGCACTTTGAGGCCGTATCCGACGTTGTCGAGCACATTTCGGTGGGGGAACAGGGCGAAGTGCTGGAAGACCATGCCCATCTTCTCCCGCCGAAACGCCTGCAGGTCGGTGCCGTGGAGTTTCTGCACATCCACGCCGTCCACGAGGACCTCGCCGTAGGTGACGTCGTGAAGCTTGTTGACAGTGCGAATCGCAGTCGATTTGCCCGAACCCGACAGGCCCATGACCACGAAGATCTCGCCGCGGTTGATCGAGAAGCTCACATCGGTGAGACCCACGACGTGCCCGGACAGGCGTTGCACCTCGTTCTTGTCGACACCGGAACGGGCGAGTTCGAACGCACGTCCCTGCGGCTGCGGCCCGAAGATCTTGTACACCTCGTTCAGACGGATGATCTCGTCGCCTTCGGTGCTGCGGCTGCGCGCGCCGCCCGCGGCACCGTTGCCTGCAGAGTCGTCGCTCATACGCTTCCCCCGAATTCGTTCCGTTTCACCATACGCGTCGCGCGAAGCTGCCTCGGCAATGCGCCCGTGCAGAGCAGGCGAACTGCGGGCACCCGGTGTGGGCGTGCGGAGGTGTGCCCTCCGAACCGTGAGGCTGTGCCAATCTAAGGCGGTGACGCGCCTTGGGTTCTTGCTGGACAGCGGCGCGTGCATCGGCTGTCACGCGTGCACCGTGGCGTGCAAGAGCGAGCACGATGTGCCGCTCGGCGTCAACCGGACATGGGTGAACTACGTCGAGACCGGAGAGTTTCCGGCCACGGAGCGTCACTTCACCGTCATGCGCTGCAATCACTGCGACGACGCGCCGTGCATCTCGATCTGTCCGACCGGGTCGCTGTTTCGGGCGTCAAATGGCGTCGTGGACTTCGACGATTCGCGGTGCATTGGCTGCAAGGGCTGCATGAATGCGTGCCCCTACGACGCGCTCTACATTTCGCCGGAGACCGGCACGGCCCACAAGTGCAACTTCTGCCAGCATCGGCTGGAGGTCGGCCTCGAGCCGTCGTGTGTGTCGGTGTGCCCGACACGGGCGATCACCGTGGTGGATCACGACGACCCTGCCGATGCGACTGCGGCGCGGATTCGCACAGAGGACCTTCCGGTTCGCTCGCCGGAGCGGCGAACGCTGCCGAAGGTGCATTACGCGGGCACGACGCCGGCGGCGTTGGACCCCCTCGCGAGACCGGTTGCAGACGACGGCCTGATCTGGGCCGACTGGACCGGAAGCGCCCAGTGGCCCACAGCGCCGCAAACGGAGGCCGCGCCCGCACGTACGGCGTACACCGTGGCCCATGCCGAAGCCTGGGGGGCAAAAGTTGCCGGCTACATGGTCACGAAAGGCGTGGCAGCAGGGGTCATGCTGTGGGCGGTCGCCGCGGCGCTCGTCGGCTGGGATGACCGCACAGCAGTCGCGACCGGTCCCGCCGTGGCAGCGCTGGTTGCGTTGGCGGTCACTGGCGTGCTGCTGATCGCAGACCTGAAACGGCCCGAACGCTTCTGGTACCTGTTCACCAAGGGGCGGATGCGCAGCTGGATCACTGCCGGCGCTTGGGTGATCATGGCCGATGGCGTGCTGGTGACGCTGTGGGGCATCGGAGGCCTGTGGGCTGGCTCTGCGTGGTTCATTGTGCTGATCGCGCCTCTGGCGCTGTGCTCAGTCTTGACAGCTGCGTACACGGCTTTCCTGCTGCGGCAATGCCGCGGCAGGGTGATGTGGCATGACCGCCCGGTGACACTGCTGGCCGCCCGGCTCGTCGGAGAGGCTGCGCTCGGCGGCGGGGCCGTGTGGGGATCGCTGGTGGCGCTGCAGGCAAACGCAGTTGCGTTCTCGTGGACACCCGTAGCAGCCGCAGCAGTGCTGGTGTGGCTGTGGCGGCATGATCGGGCGTTCCTGCGGGCCGCTCAGGCGGCGCCGCTGTCATGAGCACCGCCGAATCCGCACCGTCGCCGTCGGGTGCTGGCGGTTCGGGCACTGGCGGTTCGGGCACTGTCGGTTCGGGCACTGTCGGTTCGGGCACTGTCGGTTCGGGCACTGTCGGTTCGGGCACTGTCGGTTCGGGCACTGTCGGTTCGGGCACTGTCGGTTCGGGCACTGTCGCAGGCCTGAGGTCGGCGCCGCCGCACAGCCAGTGGCACGACTGGACCGAACTGGATGCGGCGTCGTGGCCAAAACGAGTCGAGCGCAACTACACGTTGGTGCCCACGACCTGCTTCAACTGTGAAGCAGCGTGCGGTCTGGTGGCCTACATCGACCAGGAGACCGACAAGGTCGTGCGGTTCGAGGGCAACCCGGAGCACCCGGCGTCGCGCGGTCGCAACTGTGCCAAGGGCCCCGCGACCATCAACCAGGTCCATGACACCGAACGCATCCTGTATCCGCTGCGGCGAACCGGCGAGCGAGGAGCCGGCGGCTGGGAGCGGATCAGCTGGGACGAGGCCCTGTCCGACATCTCGTCTCGCATCCGGACGGCGATCGTCGAGGGTCGGCGCGACGAGATCATGTATCACGTCGGTCGCCCGGGCGAGGACGGATACACCGAACGGGTGCTCACCGCTTGGGGCATCGACGGTCACAACAGCCACACCAATGTGTGCTCGTCCAGTGCCCGGGTCGGGTACACGACATGGATGGGTCACGACCGGCCCTCATCGGACTTCGCAAACGCCGAAGTCATCTTTCTCATTTCCAGCCATCTTGAGGCCGGGCACTACTTCAACCCGCATGCGCAGCGCATCATCGAAGCCCAGCAGCGCGGCGCCACGGTCATCTGCGTGGATCCGAGGCTTTCCAATACCGGAGCCAAGGCCGATCACTGGCTGGCGGCGTGGCCCGGAACCGAACCGGTTCTGCTGCTGTGCCTCGCTCACCTGCTGCTCGAAGCCGGAACCTGGGACCGTGCGTTCGTCCATCGCTGGACCAATTGGGAGACGTACCTGTCCAAGACCCGGCCTGATCTGCCGCCGACCTTCGAATCGGCAGAGCGAGCGCTGCGCGAGGCCTATGCGAAGTACACCCCGGAGCGGGCGTCGGAGCTGTGCGGGGTGGACGCAGATCAGCTGCGCGAGATCGCTGCGGTGATCGCCAAATCGCCAGGCCGGTTCTCCTCGCACAATTGGCGAGCTGCAGGAGCCGGAAACCTCGGCGGATGGCAGACGGCGCGCTGCCTGTTCTTGCTGAACGTCCTTACGGGCTCGGTCGGGACAGTCGGGGGCACCACAGGTGCGGGCTGGCACAAGTTGAAGCCGAAGCCGCCGCTGCAGCCGCCTCCCGTGGGGCATTGGAACGAGATGTCGTGGCCTCGGGAATATCCGCTCAGCCATCACGAGATGTCAATCCTGTTGCCCCACTTTCTGCGGGAGGGCCGCGGCAAGCTCGACACCTACTTCAGCCGGGTGTACAACCCTGTGTGGACAAACCCGGACGGATTCAGCTGGCTTGAGGCGCTCAGCGACCCCGAACAGGTGGGCTGCCATGTCGCGTTGACGCCGACGTGGTCCGAGACAGCGTGGTTTGCGGACTACGTGCTGCCGATGGGGGTCGGGTCGGAACGCCACGACCTCGCATCCTTCGAGACCCATGCTGGCCAGTGGCTCGGATTCCGTCAGCCGGTCATGCGTCGCTACGCCGAGCTGCAGGGACGCGAAGTCGGGCCGGAGACTCGCACGCACGAGTTCAATCCAGGCGAGGTCTGGGAGGAGAACGAGTTCTGGATCGACCTGTCGTGGAGGATCGATCCCGACGGCTCGCTCGGCATCAGACGCTGGTTCGAGAGTCCATCGCGGCCCAATCAGCCCATCAGCGTCGACGAGTACTACGAATCGATCTTCGCCACCGAGGTTCCGGGGCTGGCCGACGATGCGGCAGCGGTGGGCCAGACGCCGCTCGAGTTCATGCGCGACCGAGGCGCTTACGCCGTTCGAGGCGATGCGTACGGCCACCATGAACGCACAGTGCCGCCATCGGCGCTCGCGGGCGCCGTGCTGGGCGATGATGCGGTGTACCGGCCGCATAGAGGCGCTGCCTCGCCGACGGCGCCCCTGCCTCCATTGGGAGACGGTTCTGTCGCCGTGCAGGTCGCGGGTGCTGCGCGGCAGGGCTTCCCGACGCCGTCGCGCAAGCTGGAGCTGTACTCGACCACGCTTGCGGACTGGGGCTGGCCGGAGCACGCGACGCCCGGGTGGATACCAAGTCATGTCCATTGGCAGCGGCTGGACCTAGCGGGCAATGAACGCATTTTGTTGCCCACGTTCCGGATACCGACGCTGATACACACTCGTTCGGCGAACGCCAAATGGCTGGCGGAAATCAGCCATCGCCATCCGCTGTGGATCCATCCGTCCGATGCAGAGGCGCTGGGCATTGAAGTCGGGGGGCTGGTACGGGTCAACACTCGCATCGGGCACTTCGTCATCTCAGCGTGGCGTACCGAGGGCATCCGACCGGGAGTGGTTGCCGCCTCCCATCACATGGGTCGCTGGCGACTCGATGGCGCGGCAGCCGCAGGACGCGCCGAGGGCGGCCGATCTGGTAGCGGGCAGTCGGGCCCGAGGTCGTGGGCCGGCGGACCGGCCGAGATCGAACGAGAAGGCAGCGTCTGGAAGCTGAGACGGACTGCGCCTATGGCGCCGTTCGCATCTGATGATCCCGATTCCGAACGTGTCTGGTGGAACGACACGGGTGTGCATCAGAACCTCACGTTCTCCGTGCAGCCCGATCCGGTCTCGGGCATGCAGTGCTGGCATCAGCGGGTGCGCATCGGACCAGCAGCCGCCGATGACCGCTACGGCGATGTGGTCGTGGACACGGACCGAGCGAGGGCCGCTTACGAGGAGTGGCTCGCAATGACCCGCCCCGCACCAGGCCCGGGTGGGCTTCGGCGCCCGATGTGGCTGTCTCGCCCGCTCAAGCCGATCGCACGGGCGTACCGGATCGACGACTGAGCGCTACCGCCTCATCAGCATCGTTGGGCCTGTCAGCTCAGCTCGGCTTGTGCGCCTTGCGGGAGCCGGCCTCCCAGTCCTGCATCTCGGGCATGTCGGTGAGAGTGCCGAGGATGCGCAATTGCGGGGCCTCGCGCAGCGATCTCTTGAGTTCGGCGAATCCCGGGAAGCGGGCGAGCTCGATGACGGCATTCCACAGCGGGACTGCCTGTTCGTCAGATGGCACCCGCGAGATCACCGGGCCGAAGAACGACAGGCCGTCGGGCGGCTCAAACGTGATGATCGGAGTGCCCACGTCACGCCCCGTGCGGCTCAAGGCCAACTCGGTCTCGGCGGAGATCTCGGCGTCCCAAGACTCGTCGTCGACAGCGACGGCGTATTCGGTGGGCAGTCCCGCGGTGGCCAGAGCCTCCGCGGTGTGCTCGGCGGTGCCGATGCGCTTGCGCAGCCCGGATCCGGGGGGCATCTCCCAGTAGTGCTCGCCGAAGGCGTCGTACAGCGGCCCCATCAGGTTGCGACCCAGTTCGGCTCGCACCTTCGCTGCGACTCGCAGCATCCGCAGACCCGCGGTGTGGCCGTGTTCGTATGCGGGCGGGAAGTCGGTGGCGTAGTTGCGGTCTTTGTTCAGGATCCGCAGCGAGATGAACCGCCAGTCCACGGTGTAGCCCGTCTGTTCGACAACCTTGTTGACCCAGCGCGAGGTGATCCACGCGAACGGGCACACCGGGTCCCAGAAGAACTCCAGATCCGCGGTCTCGTCAGCACCTGTGGCGCCCTCTGTAGTACTCATGCGCGCATGACTACCACACCGAGTGCCGTCGCATGAGGGGACACTCCGACGGGGCCGACGAGCCCCAGATGGTCCGCGTCGCCGACGGTGTCGAGTTGGCGCTGCATTGCCTCGGGGGAGATGGCCAGCCGCTGTTGTTCGTTCATGCGACAGGCTTCAACGGCCGCACCTACGGTCCGCTGACCTCCCGGCTGGCCGAGCACTTCACCGTTTGGGCGCCGGACCTGCGAGCACACGGATGGAGCCCGCCCCCGGCCGCGCGGGATTTCCGCTGGGTCACTCTGGCCGCCGATCTGCTCGCAGTCGTCGACCACCTGGGAATCCCGCACGGCGAGCTCGACTGCGTCGGACATTCGATCGGCGCTGCGACGTTGTTGCTCGCCGATGCGCAGCGTCCCGGGACGATCCGGCGCATGTACGGCTACGAGCCGGTGGTCTGGCGCAGCGCCGAGATCTTCGGGCCCGGAGAGAACCCGCTCATTGCTGTGGCGTCGAAACGCAGGGAGGTGTTCGCCTCGCGGGCTGAGGCCATGGAACGATTCGCTTCCCGCCCGCCGTTCGGGCTGGTGCGTGCCGATTCGCTGCACAGCTACGTCACCAATGGCTTCCGAGACCTCGATGACGGGACGGTGCAGCTCCGCTGCGCGGCAACCGACGAAGCCGACACCTACGACGGGGAGTACACCTCGACGACGGATCGGATCGACGGGATCTCAACGCCAGTGGTCATCGGCAAGGGACTCGAGATGACCTTCAACGACATCGGCGTTCCGGCGCACGAGGTTCTGCCGAATTCCCGCCTGGTCACGTATCACGGATTGGGTCACTTCGGGCCGCTAGAGGCTCCCGACATCATCGCCGACGACGCGCTCGTCGCGGTGTCGACCGCTGCGCAGGCCGAGACAAAGTCGGCCAGGTAGTCGGCGATCTGGGCGGGCTGGTCGCGATGGGCGACGTGACCGCAGTTCGCGAGGACGTGGCCGGTCGCATCGGGCGCCATCTCGACAATGGTCGTCACCTGCGCGTTGGTGCCGTACTGGTCGCCGTCGCCTTGCAGCACCAGGAGGGGGCACTTGATGTCGCCGAGCAGCGCGGTGATGTCCCAGTCGCGGAACTCATCGGTGAGCCACACGTCTCGCCACCGCTCGAATGCCAAGCGGGGATTGTCGTGGTGGCGCGCCAGGCCGCAGATGACGCGCTCGCTCTGGGTGCTGATCGAGCGGATGCCGTCCACGCAGATGTCCTCGATGAACGTGTGCGGCGCGATCGTCGCCACGCCGAGCGGGCTCACAGCGCCCATGCCGACGGCGATAAGCGCAATCGATGCGCCGTCGCTGTGCCCCACGAGGATGGGCCGCGCCACACCGAGTCCGTCCAGCACCGCTGGCAGCATCTCGATGGCCTCGCGGGTCATGAAGCCGTCGCCATAGGTCGCCGGGAATGGGTCGGAGCGTCCGTAGCCACCCCGGTCGTAGGCGATCACGTCGAGCCTGCATCGACGCGCAAGCACCTCGGGCAGGTCACGCCATTGGGTGATGCTGCCGAGTCCCTCGTGCAGCATGACGACGGTCGGTGCAGACGCGTTGACGGCGCCCGGTGTGTCCTGCGGCGCCGCAACTGGGCTTCCGACGAAGCGTTGGTACGCGATCCCGACGCCGTCGATGTCGATCCGACCCCGCGCGACCGTCACGTCGACACCGTCGGATGGGCGATCCTGAACGGGCATCAGCCCCATGCCCGCGCGACGGCGCGGGGGAGTTCCTCGATCCACTGGATGAGGTCGTGCCCGCACACCCGCTCGGTCCACTCGTGGGGGGACTTCGCGAAGTGCAGCCACGCTGCCCAGGCCTCGGTTGCTTGATGGAAGCCGCCTTCGAGCGTTCCAGCGCACAGGTGGACGAACGGCGCCTCGCTGGCGTTCCAGTCCATGCGTTCGTTCGGGGGCATGCCGGTGGAATAGGCCACCGCGTGCCCGAACTTGTCGCGATGCATGTGCCCGACGGCCATCGCGTGACCGCCGCCGTCCGAGGCGCCGAACACGCCCCGCTGGCCGCGATCGCCGGACACGCCGAATGAGCTCTCCGCCCACGCTGCGAGTTCCTCTACGAAGAATCGTTGGTGACGGTCGAAGCGATCGTCGTCGAAGCCCGGCAGGTACTCCATGGCTCGCTCATTGCCGTAGCCACCCATCGGCGCCGAGTGAGCTGCCACCATCACGAAGCGCGGCACGGTCCCGTTGACGATGCCGGCATCGAGCCGGCGCAGGTATGGGCCGACCATGTTGCCGTCGGTGGCATAGAGGACCGGCAACTGTTCCGAAGGGGCGTGCTGGGGTGGCAAGTACACCGTGACCTTGCGCTGGTTTCGCAACGCAACGCTCGGCACCGAGTGAGTTTGCGTCGTGCCCCGCAGTTCGTCGTCGGCGTGCGACGGCAGTTCCGCAGGCGCTTGCGGACCTCGATACCGGTGGGGCACAGAGCCGCGCTGACCGCCAAGCAGGCCACCGCCGTCGTCGAGCGGCCAGAAGCCGTAGCCGATCACTGCTTCTTCGAGACGCTCGATGCGCACGGTCATCGCCCACAAGTCGCTGTCGTCGATCCGCCACATGGGCAGCTCGATGACCGGCCCTGGAAGCACGCCAGCGGCGTCGCTGCGGCACGCGAACGTCAGCTCATCGCCGTTGGCCCACGCTCGGCTCGGATTGGCTTCGAGCTGGGTGGTCAGGAACTCGGGGCTCGGGTCGCGCCAGACCCGGCATATGCGCTGCCCCGGCGGCAATCCGCTCTCGTCGGCGCGCTCACGGGCGAGTTCCCGGTTGCGCCGATCGATCTGGCTGCGGCGCTCGGCAATGGTCGGCAAACCCATCCGAATACGCGAGTCGTCGTCGACGCTGCCGTCGACGGGGGCCATCACCAGATCACCCAGGTGGCGGGTGACCACCGTGCCGAACTGCTGGGGTCGGCCGCCCATCAAGCTCATCTTGTCGGAGCACTCAGCGAAAATGACTCCGGCGCCTGCCTGCCCGTCGCGGTGCGCGCGTGCTGCAAGCTCCCCGGCGATGGACATCAGCTGTGGCCCGCCGTGGACGCTCAGTGCGCGAGCGGCCCGCAATGCCGTCGGCCCTTGCGACTGCTGGAGACTCGGTGTGCGAGCCAGGAGCTGCACCAGCATCAGGGCCTCAGACGGCTCGGCCAACTCGATGCGAGCAAGCAGGTCACGGAGCTTGTCGCTGCTCGTTGCCTCGCCCGTTGCCGGTGGGCCGCCGCTGTTCATGCCAACCCCAAATCCGCGGTCGCTGGAGGATTCGCGCCGCTTGGTGAGGCTACATTCGGCACCGTCGGCGTTGCCGATTTGACCATTCCGCCGGAGCTCGAATGACTGCTCCGCCTATCGAGGAGATCTCGTGAGCGATGAACCGCTTGTGCTGACCGAACAGCGCGGCTACGTGCAGATCCTGACGTTGAACCGCCCCGATGCCATGAACTCGTTCAACATGGCCCTGTCGGAGGCGCTCGGCGAAGCCCTCGACAACCTCGACGCGAATCCCGATGTCCGCGTCGGCGTGCTGACCGGTGCGGGGCGAGGCTTCAGCGCAGGCATGGACCTCAAGGCCTTCGTCAGCGGCGGGGGCATCGACGCCATGCCGAACCCGCCCGGCCGTGGCTTCGGCGGCATTGCCGAACGCAGTGCTGCCAAGCCGCTCATCGCCGCAGTGGAGCGCTTCGCTTTGGCGGGGGGACTGGAAGTGGCGCTGTCGTGCGACCTCATCGTGGCATCCGAAGGCTCGATGTTGGGCATTCCCGAAGTGGGCGTGGGCCTTTTCGCGGGCGCCGGTGCGCTGCTGCGCCTGCCGCGTCAGCTTCCCCACAGCCTGGCCATGGAGATGGCGTTGACAGCCGAGCCGATCACGGCCGAAATCGCGCACCAGCACGGCATGATCAACCGGGTCTGCGGTAAGGGCGAAGCGGTCAACGTTGCAGTGGAGCTCGGGGAGCGCATCGCCCGCAATGCGCCGATGGGCGTTCGTGCCTCGAAACGGCTCATTCGCGATGTGCTCGGTGTTTCCGAGGACGACTTCTGGGAGTACCAGCAACCGGCGCTCGAGGAGGTCTTCGGGTCCGCAGATGCCATTGAAGGCGCTTCTGCTTTTGCAGAGAGACGCGATCCGAATTGGGAGGACCGCTGAGCCGCTGGGAAGATCGAGGCGACATCCCCCGAGGGGCCGCCTACGACGAGCGCTGGGCCCGGATGGCCGCGCGTGGCGAGTCCGTGCACGGCGAGGCGGACCTTGTCACGAGGTTGGTGCCGCCGGGCGCGGCGGTGCTCGATGCTGGTTGTGGTACCGGTCGCGTGGCCATCGAGCTCGCGCATCGCGGCTTTGACGTCGTCGGTGCCGACCTGGACCCCGCAATGCTCGACCTTGCCCGCGAGAAGGCTCCCGAGCTGGCGTGGCTGCAAGGCGACCTCGCGAACACCGTTGTCGCTGATTCCGCCGGCCACCCGCGCCGCTTCGACGCCGTGGTGGCCGCCGGCAACGTCATGATCTTCCTCGAGCGCGGTACCGAGGCTGCAGTTGTTGCCAATCTGGCAACGCATTTGCGGCCCGGCGGCGTGCTCGTGGCGGGCTTCCAGCTCAGCGACGTCTACCTGCCGTTGCACGTCTACGACGCGCTCGCCGAGCGCAACGGGCTAGCGCTCGAAGCTCGCTACTCAACGTGGGATGGCGACCCGTTCGACGGGGGCGACTACGCCGTGTCCGTGCACAGACTCGACGCAGCGGCTGTTCGCGGCGGTGCGGGGGACCGCTGACCGTCAGGAGCTGGCGTCAGATGGGCGGCGGCTGGTCCACTTCTGGCCCCACTCAGCCAAGGCTCCCAGAACCGGCCTGAAATCCTCCGCCGCCTCGGTGGGGATGTACTCGAACCGCGGCGGGCGGTCGGTGTACTGGCGGCGCTCGAGCAGGCCGCTGTCGACGAGATGGTTGAGCCGGCTGGTGAGCACCGTCGGCGCAATGCCGAGGTCGTTCTGAATGTCGTCAAAGCGCGTGAGCCCGAAGAGGACGGTGTCGCGCAGGATCAGCGGCGTCCACCATTCGCCGACGAGTTCGAGCGACTGGGCGATGGGGCACGCCATGTGCTCAAAACTCTTGCGCTTCATACGATCAACGTACCAAAAGGCGCGCCTGGAACCGGATGAGCCACCGGCATGGGCTCAGGCGGCCGAGGTCCGAGCGGGAAGCCGGGTGGCCACCAGGCTCGCCAAGACTGCGGCGGACGCCAGGAACACGAACGCCCAGCGGAAGGTGCCGACCGTGGGGCTGCCGGATGCGCTGGCACCGAGAATGGCAACCAGGATGGCGACACCGATAGCCCCAGCGAGCTGACGGGCGGTCTGGGTGACCGCTCCGGCGACGCTGAAGTGCGCAGGGTCGACTTCGGAAACTCCGGCCCCGTTCAGGATGGCTGGCCCCGCTCCGATGCCAGTTCCGGCCAGCAGAAAACCTGGAAACAGATCCAACAGGTAATTGGGGCTCGGGCCCGCTCTCACACCGAGCCACAGCGCACCGACAGTGAAGAGCAGCATTCCGGGGATCACCACGGCCCGGAATCCGAAGCGGTCGGCGAGTGGTCCGCTGACGTTGGCCGACACCAAGGCGGCGATGGGCAACGTGATGATCGCGATGCCGACGGTCACGGTGGAATAACCGGCGATCTCGGTGAGGTACAGCACCACGGCCAAGAGCATGGAGAAGAACCCGAGGCCGAACAGGAACAGCGAGGTGGAGGCGATTCGAAATGACGACACTGCCAGGAGCGTTCTCGGCACGATCGGGTCGCGATGTGTAGCGGTGCGACGAGTGACCATGATGATCGACACGGCGCAAAACACCAGCAATCCGAGCACTGCTGGTGAGGCCCAGCCCCATTCCTGTCCCTGCACGATTGCCAGAGCGAGGCCGCCGGTTGCCGCTCCCAGAAGCGCTGCGCCTACCAGATCAGGGTGGTGCGTTTCGGGGTGGCGTGCGCTTTCGCTCAGCACCCTCACTCCCCACACCAGCGCGATCAAGCCCACCGGGATTTCCAGCGCGTAGGCCCAGCGCCACGAGCCGTATTCGATCAAGAAGCCACCGGCCACGGGGCCGACTGCGGTCGACAGCGCGAGCGTCGAGCTCCAGACTGCGACCGCGGTGCCGCGCCGTTCGACGGGCCACGCGGCGACGGCGAGTCCGAGCGAAGCCGGGGCCATCATCGCCGCGCCGATCCCCTGTAGTCCTCGCATGGCGATGAGGACCACCAGCGAGGGTGCGATGGAGGCCAACGCAGCGCCGATCACCAAGCAGGCGATGCCGATGTTGAGCATACGAAGGCGCCCATACCTGTCGGCCCACCGTCCGGCCACGATGAGAAAGCCTGCGAAGGTGACCATGTAGAAGGTCAGCACCCACGAGAGATCCGCGGTGCTGGCGCTGGTGAACTCGCGGCCCATGTCGGGAATCGCAACATTCGTGATCGACAAGTCCAGTCCCACCACGAAGTTCGTGAGCGACGTGGCACCGAGAATCTTCCAGGCCCGGCTCGAGACATTGAGCGTGCCCGGATGGATGACTTGTATCATAGTAGTCACCCTAGCAGATTACAATCTCGGTGCCTCTTGGTTTCGCCAAGAGAACTCAATCGGTAGGCAGGCGAGCGAGGAGCTCGATCTTGCGCTCCTCGTACTCGTCGAAAGTGATCTCTTCGTTGTCGAACTGGGTCTGCACCTGTTCGACGAGGCGAATCAGATCGGCGGCCGACAGTTCTTCGTCGAGGTTGCCATCGAGAATGGCCCCGCTGTCGTCGGGCACCGTGGCTGTGCTGACCAGCGGTCCGCTCTCTGGGATCTTGCCCATGCGTTTCGCGCGCTTGGCGTCGGCCTTGGCCTTTTTCGCCCGGTCCCGCTGCAGTTTCTCAAACGTTGTGCGACCAGCAGCCATGAGAATTCCTCGCGGTAGGGACACGGCGGAACGGGTGGACCTCCGCGCTTCTAGCTCGCTGAGGCCTCGACGGCCGTGAGCGGACAATGCCGACGACAACGAGGTCTGCGGCGTCCGATGGGCGAGTTTACCGGCGGTGCTCTTCACAGAGTCGGCGGGCCGAGTGCTACACGCTGTCGAGCGCACCGCGGCCAGACCTGCTGGCTCCCGATGGAGGCCAAGAGTACTCCGAATACATCGTACGCAGCAGCTTCTTGTCGATCTTGCCAGTCCCCGTCAACGGAATCTCCTCCGCGACAACGATGTCGTCGGGCAACCACCATGACGCGACCCGCGGACGTATGGAGTCGAGAATTGCGGCACGGTCGAGTGACGCTCCGTTTGCCAATTCGACGATGAGCAGCGGACGCTCGCCCCAGCGCTCATGCGGCAAACCGATCACAGCCGCGGCCGCTACCCCTGGGGCGGCCAGGGCGGCATTCTCGAGCTCGATCGAGCTGATCCACTCGCCACCGCTCTTGATGACGTCCTTGGAGCGGTCGGTCAGGGTGAGGTAACCCTCGCTGTCGATCGCGCCCACATCTCCGGTGCGAAGCCATCCGCCATCTGCGGCCATCAGATGCGAGTCGTCGAATGCGCCAGGAGCCGTCAGCGCTCCCTCGTAGTACGCACCGCACATCCATGGGCCCCGAGCCTGAATCTCGCCGACGCTGGTGCTGTCGCGAGGCGCAACGTTGCCTTCGTCGTCGACGACGCGGAGCTCGATGCCGTAGAGCTCTCTGCCTGCTCTTGCCTGCCGGGCGCGTTGGGCGTCGCGGTCCATGCGCTCGGTGCGATGGGTGAAGCGACCCGAGGTGCCTTGGGTCATCTCGGTCATGCCCCAGATGTGGCTGACCGTGACGCCGTAGTCGTCCTCGAGCGTGTCGATGAGCACACGAGGCGCAGCGGAACCCCCGACTGCGACTTTCTGCAGCGAAGGCACGCTGCGGCGGGTGGACTGCAGGTACTGCGCCACGCTGAGCCAGATGGTCGGCACGCCCGCGGAGAAGGTGATGTCCTCGGCTTCGATGAGATCGACGAGCGCCTGGGGGCTCAGATCGGGTCCGGGCAGCACGAGCTTCGCTCCGCTCATGGCCGTGGCGAACGGCAGCGCCCAACCGTTGACATGGAACATCGGCACTGCGCCCAGCACTGCGTGCCCCGAGTGCACATCATGGCCATCGCCAGTGCAGCAGGCCCAGGTCTGCAGCACGATCGAACGGTGGCTCTGCAGCACGCCTTTGGGGTTACCGGTAGTGCCGGACGTGTAGCACAGCGTCGCCGCGCAGCGTTCGTCGAAGTCGGGCCATGCGGCGCCCTCCGGATGGGCGGCCAGCCAGTCCTCGTACGCGATTTCGCCGGGGAGATCGCCGACGGGACGGCCCGTGCCGAGCACGATCCACTTGCGCACACTCGGCACCCGGGGGGCGACGCGATTGGCCAACTCGACGAATGACGGATCGACGAACACCACCGAATCGGCTGCGTCGTTGAGGATGTATGCAATCTGGTCGTCGTGAAGCCGTGGGTTGACGGTGTGCAAGACGGCGCCGATTCCGGTGATGCCGTAGTAGGCCTCAAGATGGCGGTGATCGTTCCACGCGATGGTTGCCACTCGGTCACCTGGCCGGACCTCGTCGGCTGTGAGCCCGGCAGAGACCCGGCGGGAGCGCTCACCGACCAAGCCCCAATTGCTGCGCGTGGTGATGCCAGCTGAGTCGACAGCTATGACGTCGGTGTCGGCATGGCTGCGCGATGCATAGGAAATGAGGGTCGAGACCAGCAGCGGCCGGTCCATGGTGTTTCCGGCCAGGAATGGCCCGAAAGCGTCCGCCGTCATCGCAAACGCCTTCGAAGCGCTTCGGGCGTGCCTTGGCTCATCGCAGCAGGCTGAAGAAGGCCCTCACGTCGTCGACGAAGAGTTCGGGCTGTTCGAATGCCGCGAAGTGCCCGCCGGCGGGCATGTCGGTCCAGTGCCGGATATCGGAGTAGATCGGCTCTGACCAGGCGCGTACCGGCGGGATGATCTCTTTGGGGAACTTGGCCACGCCGGTGGGTACGTCCACAGTCATGCGGGGCATCTGGCGGAAGCTTTCCCAATAGAGCCGGCCTGACGAGGCCGCGGTGGCGTTCAGCCAGTACAGCATGATGTTGTCCAGCATCTCGTCGCGGCCGAGGGCGTTCTCAGGATGGCCGTCACAGTCGGTCCACGACCAGAACTTCTCGAGGATCCATGCGGCCTGCCCGGCGGGAGAATCCGTCAGCCCGTAGCCCAGGGTCTGGGGACGGGTGGACTGCTGCTTGGAGTAGCCCGAATCCCAGTCGTTGTAGTGCTTCGCCGCGGCGAGGGCTGACAGTTCTTCGTCGTTGGGCTCGCGATCTTTGGGGCGGCTGCCGCGCATCACCATGTTCAGGTGGATGCCGATGCAAGCATCAGGGTGGCGACTGCCGAGCGCGCTCGTCACGGCCGATCCCCAGTCGCCGCCCTGGGCGCCGAAGCGGTCGTAGCCCAAGCCGGCCATGATCTCGGCCCAGCAGTCGGCGATCTTCTCGATGCCCCAGCCGGGCTCGTTGGGCTTTGCGCTGAAGCCATAGCCGGGCAGCGAAGGGCAGACCACGTTGAATGCATCGGCTGCGTTCCCGCCGTGGGCCACGGGGTTGGCCAGTGGCTCGATGACCTTGTGGAACTCGACCACGGAGCCCGGCCAGCCGTGGGTGATCACGATCGGCATCGCGTCGGGCTCGGGCGAGCGGACGTGAATGAAGTGCACGTCCATGTCGCCGAGGTCGGCCATGTACTGGTCAAAACGGTTGAGTGCGGCTTCGCGAGCGCGCCAGTCGTAGGTGTTGGCCCAGTAGTCGCACACCTCCTGGAGGTAGGCGAGGGGGATGCCCTGTGACCAATCGTCCACAGGTTCTGCTTCAGGCCAGCGGGTTCGGCCCAGGCGTTCGCGGAGGTCGTCGAGTTGCTCTTCCGGGACGGCGATCTGGAACGGTTCGATACGCATTGGCGCACGGTAGCCCGCAGGTGTGACGTCGCTCATGTTGTCGCACCCCTCGTGCCGCGACGCTCTCGGCAGTCCCGCTCAGTCGTAGACGAAGCCGAGTTCCGCGGGTGGGGGGAGTTCGCCTCCTGTGTGGCCGTTGGCTCGGAGGTCGGCGATCTTGTCGGCTGGGAGGCCGGCTACTTCGGCGAGGACCTCGTCGGTGTGCTGGTCGAAGAGGGGGGCGGGGCCTGCGGGGGTGGGGCGGATTCCGTCGAGGGTGAACGGGGACGCAATGTGGCGCCTGTGGCCGGTGACTGGGTGCTCGACGACATCGAGGTGGTTGGCGAGTGGGGGATGGTCCGGCGCCGTCCACGGATCCCAACACCATTCGGTGCGAGCACCTCCAAGACGAAGCGCTGCATGAAGGTCGGCTCGGGTTCGCACGGGCCTGCCGTCGTTTGCACTCACCTCATCGAGCAGCTCTCGAACGACGTTCGTTGCATGGCTCTCGATCAGGCTGTCCGGGGAGGCATCGACGATCGCCGCGAGCCAGCCGCCGGTTCCTTCTATGAAGCCGCTCCACGCCGCGCCGGGCTCGCGGTTGCCCATGCGCCCGATGTCTCGACCCGCCGTCGAGGCCAGCACGAGGGCCTCGCCACTGTGCTGCCAAGTGCCCTCCTGCTGGGAGACGTCGATTTCGATGCCGCGACCCGTGGTCTCCGCGTAGTGCAGGCCGCTCAGCAGGGCGAATCCGGCAGCGATGCCAGCGACCGGGTCCGGGAAGTAGATGTTTGAGATCCGGGCGCCTTCGTGCTCGTAGCCCTGACGGTGGCCGAGCCCGCCCATGGCCTCGATGATCGAGCCGTAGCCCACGGCGTCCGCGTACGGACCGTCGACGCCGAACGCAGGCATGCGTACCAGCACGATGCGGGGGTTGACCTCCGCCAGCTTCTCGAAGTCGAGCCCCAGCTGCGGCAGCACATGGGCCGAGAAGTTGGCCACGAGCGCATCGCAGTTGCGCACCAGCTCCATGAACGCATCCCGGCCTTGAGGCGTGGCAAGCGTCACCACGCAGTCACGCTTGCCCTTGTTGACCGAGTTGAAGTGGCCACCCGCCTCGTAGAAGCGATTGTCTGCCACCAGGTGTTCGAGCCCCGGCGCCATGCCGTGGTCGTAGGGGCGCTGTGTGCGGAAGCCGTCGAAGGGGTTCTGCGCCTCGATCTTGATGACATTGATGCCGAGCGGCGTCAGCAGGTTGCCGACGTACGGGCCCGCCCAAGCAATCGTCATCTCGATGACGCGCAACTGTCGGGCGGGGCGCAGCGTCTGCTCGGCTCCATCGCCGGAACCTTGGACGGGTTCGGGGAAGCTGTCAGCTTCCCGGTCGCTGACCCGCTGATTCGGCACCGGCACGTCGTGAGCGGCGAACGGTCGGATCGGTCCAACAGCTGAGCCAGTCGGTGTCTCGATGTTGCCGAGAAAGCCGCGTGCAGCGAGGTGCTCGTCTGCCAGCGCGTCGAGCGGGGTCATCACCATGCCGACGGCCCATGGCGTCTCGAGTGCGAACTGGAAGAGTTCACGCTTGGTGCGCGCCCCGTACCACGGCTCGATCACCTCGCGAATCACCTCGATGTGGCGAACCCGGCGATGCCGATGGCTCAGCTCAGGATCGTCGATCCACTCGGGCATGCCCAAGTGCAGGCATTGCATTTCCCAGTCGTCGCGCCGGATCGAACCGGGGCAAACGAAACCGTCCGCGCAGCCGATCGCGCCCGATGGGTAGGCAGTGGGCGGATGCGGCCCCACCAGCGGCCGCGGCCGCTCGCAGTGCAGTGCATCGCAATAGCAGAGCTCGACCCCTGTCAGCAGCGCTCCCAGCCACGACACGTCCACGTGGGTCTCAGGCCGCCGAAGAATCAGATGTGCAGCCCAAGCTGCGAGTCCGCCCGCGGTGTACTGCGCCTGCCAGCCGGGAAGGCGCAATGGTTCGGCACCCTCATCGCCGTTGAAGCCCAGGAAGCCGGTTGCGGTCTGCACCAGAAGCTCGTCGGCGATGACGCCCGGGTCGTCTGCATCTGCACCCCAGGCGGTGACTGTCACGAGCTTCGGTGCCGAGACGCCTGCGGAGGCGCGGGCAGCCAGTCGCTGCGGGTCCCACGAAGTACCGGCAAGCCCCGCCAGCGTTTCGCCGGCGATCACCACCTGAGGCCAACCGGGGTCGACGTCGTCGACTGAGCAATTCAGCTTCCCGGCGTTGAGATGAACATAGAGCGGGCTCAGCTCGCCGGGCAGCAGCGGGACATCGTCGACGGGCTGGCGTCGGGCAGGATCACCGTTCGGAGGCTCGACCTTGACAACTGTCGCGCCGGCGCCCGCAAGCAACCGTCCAGCGAACGGCCCGGCGATGCCAGTGGCCACCTCCAGCACCCGCATCCCGGCGAGCGGTGGCCCCTCAGCGGGACCAGCGTCTGTCCGTTCTGGCATCGGGTCACGGTAGCGCCCGGCAGCTTCGCCAAATGGGGCCTGCCGGCCGAGGAAGCGGCGTTTGCGGGCCGAGCGGGTGCTGATGGGGGTTCAGTAGGGTCCGCAGATGAGCCCCGAACGAACACCTGATGTCCCAAGACCTCGTGTAACGGTCTGCCTGAGCTTCGACTTCGATGCGATCTCGATCTGGACGGGGCCACGAGGCTCAAGATCGCCGAACCTGACCGCTCGCGGAGAATTCTCCACGATCGGCGCGCACCGGCTGCTCGACCTGATGGAGGAGCGTGGCATCCCGACGACGTGGTTCATCCCCGGTCACACCATCGACACCTTCGGCGACGTGTGCGCCCGGGTGGTTTCGGACGGCCACGAAGTGGGCTACCACGGCTACTGCCACGAGGCCCCCTCCTCCAAGCGTGACGAAGCCGATGAGCGGGCCATCCTGACGCGCTCCATGGACTGCCTCGAACGGCTCTCGGGCAGCCCGCCAGTCGGGCACCGGGTGCCGGGCGGCAACTGCGGGGACCGCTGGATCAGCCTGCTCATCGAGCACGGCTTCTCCTACGACTCCTCCATGGCCCGCAACGACTACGCGCCCACGTGGTGCCGGCTCGGCGACGTGCCCACCACCGACGGACCGCACCGATTCGGCGGTGAGGTGGACCTCGTTCAGCTGCCGTTCGACTGGATCCTCGACGACTGGCCGTACTTCAGCTACGACGGTCCCATGGTGCAAGGGCTGCGCACCCCCGATCACGTCTATGACGTGTGGTCCGCTGAGTTCGACTATCTCTGTGACCGGGTCGGCAGCGGGGCGTTCGTGCTCACGATGCATCCCCAGTGCATCGGTCGAGGCAGCCGCATGCTGATGCTCGAGCGGCTCATCGATCACATGGCGTCGGGGCCCGGGGTGACGTTCACCACCATGGCCGCTGTTGCTGACGAGTTTCGGGCGACCGCCACGCCAGGCGATCAGGCGAACCGCTCCTCGTAGCGCAGCGTTCCGGTTCGTACTGGGACGTACAGCCCCCGACGAAATTTCCGGGATCGTCCGCTTCGGCGTTGACGTCGTGTTGCTTCAGCGGCACATCACATAGACAATAAGATATATTAGGCTGCTGATTATGGAACCGGCACAACTTCTTCGAATGGCCCGGCAGCGTCATGACCTGAGCCAGGCGGCCCTGGCCGAACGTGCCGGCACCAGCCAACCGGTCATTTCCGCCTATGAGCGCGGACGGCGCGACCCCACGACCCGTACCCTGCGCCGGCTCATTGCAGCCACTGGCGAACGCTTGGAACTCAGGCTCGCAATCGAGCCGCCTGAGATTCCTCCACCGGTGAATCCCGAAGAGCACGCTGCGCGGCTCGTCGACGTGCTGCTTCTCGCTGACGCCATAGGGCACCCTCAGCGTGCCCCCGTCGCCTTTCCTCGAATCGACACGTCGTGACACGGTTGCCGCTTCCCGACAAGATCCTGGCAGTTGACCGTGCTCTGGCAGCGATCCCACATGCGTTCGGTGGCGCAATCTCCCTCGGCTATCACGCCGAGCCGCGAGCCACGATCGACATCGACGTGAATGTCTTTGTGACGGCGGAACGAGCCCCTGAGGTTCTCGAGCCCCTTGGCCGGCTCGGGGCAGATCTCCGCACTGCGGCCGAGATGGTGGATGGTGACGGTCAAGCCCGGGTCATGTGGGACAACACGCCGATCGACCTGTTCTTCAGCTACGACCCATTCCATGCAGCAGCTGAACGAGCGGCCGTCAGCGTTCCTTTCGCCGGCCACACGATTCGCGTGCTGTCGGCAACGCACCTCAGTGTCTGCAAGGCGGTGTTCGACCGACCCAAGGACTGGGTCGACATCGAGGCAATGATCACACTGGGCACCCACATTGACACCGCTGAAGCCCTCCGATGGGTCGGGCGGATCGTCGGCGACGAAGACCCTCGATACGACCGTCTCGCTGCACTGCTCAGCAACCCCGGCCGGCACTAGTGGCCGGCAACGTCCGGGCAGCCAACTCACCCGGGGACCGGGCGAACCGCCGGCTCTCGCCAGCCGATAGCTTGCCGCCGACCCACCGAACCAGGAGTGCCAGCGCATGATCGGACGACCGAGAGCTGCGGTGGCGCGCCTGCCCGAATACAAGCCGGGTCGCTCGGCTGCTCAGGCCGCCGCCGAGCACGATCTCGACGAGGCCGTCAAGCTGGCGTCCAACGAGAACGCCAACGACCCGCTGCCCTCGGTCGCGACAGCAGTCGCCGAAGCAGCCTTTGGCATGAATCGCTATCCCGACCATCGCTGCATGGAGGTTCGCGAAGCGCTGGCCGGACGGCACAGCGTCGGGCTTGACCAAGTCACCGTCGGCTCGGGCTCAGTGGGCGTGCTCCAAGAGCTGTTCGCTGCCTACATCGATCCGGGCGACGAGGTGGTGTTTCCGTGGCGTTCGTTTGAAGTTCACCCAGTGTTCTGCGCGGTGTCCGCCGCCAGTGCTGTCACGGTGCCGCTGGTCAACCACGCCTTCGACATTGATGCCATCGCAGCAGCAGTGACCGATTGCACCAAGATCGTGATCCTGTCCACCCCCAACAATCCGACCGGCACGGTCTGCTCGACGTCGGAACTGCTGCGACTGCTGGCGGCCGTGCCCGACGACGTCATCGTGGTGATCGACGAGGCCTACCGGGAATTCGTCACCGACCCTGCCGTGTCCGATCCGATTGAAACGATCGTGCACAAGCACCCGAATGCGCTCGTTCTGCGCACCTTCTCCAAGGCATACGGCCTTGCCAATCTGCGTGTTGGCTATGGCGTCGGCCACCCGGGTGTCATCGGAGCGCTCGACAAGGTGGCGCTGCCATTCATCGTCAGCGGGATCGCTCAGGTGGCGGCGCTCGCCTCGCTTGAGGACCAGGCCGCCACCGAGCTGGCCGAACGGGTGACCGACATCTTGTTCGAGCGCGACCGCCTCAGTGCTGCGATCAGCGACCTTGGCTGGCCGGTGGTGCCGAGTCAGGCCAACTTCGTCTACCTGCCGGTGGGAGAGAGGGCCATGGGCTTGTTCGTGCGGCTGGAGAAGCAGGGTCTCGTGACCCGTCCATTCGAAGGCGAGGGCGTTCGCATCAGCTTGGGCACGCCTGCGCAGAACGATCGGCTGCTGGCCGCGCTGGGGATCTTCACCGACGCAAGCTGAATATGGCGACTGGCCCAGGGCGACTGACCCGGAGCGATCGACCGGGGCGTCCGAGCAGCTACGCGCCGGTTGCTGCTGCGATGGTGTCCCAGAGGGTTTCGAGATGGCGGCGGTCGGTGCGGGCCTGACCGATGGCCACGCGGATGATGCTGCGCCCGTTGAGCTTGGACGGCGTCAGATACGACGTGCCGCTGGCGTTGATGGCAGCGGCCAGTGCGTCAGTCGAGCGATCGGCGGCGGCCTGTGCCCCCTCAGAATCATCGGCAGGCCGGCAGCGGAAGCACACGAGCGAGAACGGGTGCGGCGCGACAATCTCGAAACGGTCGTCGTCGGTCAGTCGGGCGGCGAATTCGGTCGTGAGGGCCACGTGGTGGCGAATCATCTCGCGGAGGGCGGCGGCACCGTAACTGCGCAGCACCCACCACAGCTTGAGCGCCCGGAACCGGCGCCCGAGCGGCACCTGCCAGTCGCGGTAGTCGATCACCGAACCGGTGTCGCTGGCGGCATTGCGCAGGTATGGCGCGGTGATCGACAGCGCATCAGTCAGAGGGCCTCGATCTGCGACGTAGAAGGCCGAGCAGTCGAAGTTCACCATCATCCACTTGTGCGGGTTGAACACATAGCTGTCGACAAGCTCGATGCCGCGCTGGTGATGCCGGAATTCCTCGCAGATCATCGCCGTGCCTGCGTAGGCAGCGTCAACGTGGTGCCACAGTCCGGCGGGGGAGGCGACCTGCGCGATCTCATCGACGGGATCGACCGCGGTGGTGCCAGTCGTCCCGACGGTCGAGCAAACGAATGCGGGCAGCAGGCCGGCCGTCACGTCGGCGTCGATCGCTGCGCGCAGAGCCGCCGGACGCATGGCGAAACGCTCGTCGGTCTCGATGAGGCGGACGGCACCGAAGCCGGCGACGTTGGCGCCCTTCTCGATCGAGCTATGGGCTTGCGCTGACGTGTAGGCCACCATGCGCTCGACGGGCTGCGAGCCTCGTTGGCGAGCTCGGTAACGGGCAGCCACCATCGCGACATGCGTCGAGTCCGAGGCGCTGCCCTGGAGCACGCCACCGCCCGCGGAGGTGCTCTTCCACTGCTGAGGCAAGTCGAGCAGATCGACCAGCCAGTCGAGGACGTGGCTCTCGATCTCGGTCAGCGCCGGCGATGCCGACCACAGCAGGCCGATCAGCCCGAGGCCGGCGGACACCGTGTCGGCCAGTACCGACGGCGGGGAGTTGTTCGCCGGGAAATATGCGAACCAGCCCGGATGCTGCCAGTGCGTGACGCCGGGCATGACGACCCGATCGAGGTCGGCGAGCAGATTCTCGAACGGCTCGGCCTCTTCAGGGGCGGCGTCGGGCAGCATCGCCCGGATGTCACCCGGCGCAACGGTGGACGCCACCGGCATCGACTCGATGCGCTCCCAGTAGTCGGCGATCCAGTCGATGACCTCTCGGCCATGCTGCCGGAACTCCTCGGGCGTCATGTGCGGCGGCGGCGACGTCAGCTCTGATCGCAGACCTGGTGCGGTCGAGTCCATGGCGCCGACGCTACCGGTCGCCGCTGCAGCGATTCGTAGCGGATTCGCGGTGCCGGTGCTGCTGTTGGCGCGGGTGTGCACAGCCCGCAGCGGGCACCGCCGGTTGCCATAGTGTGTGCGAACTGCGCCAGCCTGCACATCGGCGGGCGCTCGCCGGGCGTAAGGGGAGACGAGATGGCCGACGAGGCGGCAGGCGAGTCAACGGCAGGCGCTGTCGTCGGGTACGACGTGCCCGCCGTCGAAGCGTGGATCAGCGAGAACGTCGACGGGCTCGAGCCGCCGTTCACATGGACTCAGCTCGAGGGCGGCCACAGCAACCTCACCTACAAGCTGACCGCCGCCGACGGCACCACGGCGGTCGTCCGCCGCCCGCCCATGGGGGAGCTGCTGCCGAAGGCGCACGACATGGGGCGCGAGTTCACGATCATCAGCGGCTTGGGGCCGACGAACGTGCCGGTCGCCATTGCATACGGCTATTGCGAGAGCCCCGACGTGACCGGCGCCCACTTCTACGTGATGAGTTACGTCGAGGGCAGGCCCCTGTTCGAGTCTGCCGACGCCCGCGAGCACCTGAGCGCCGAGGGAAGAGCACATGTCGGCATGTCGTTCATGGACGTGCTCGCAGCGCTGCACTCGGTGGATCCCGACGATGTCGGGCTGGGCGATCTCGGCAAGAAGGAGGACTACGTCGGGCGCCAGATTCGCACGTGGTACCGGTCGTGGACCGCTTCGGCAGACGCGGCCCAGTACGACACGCCCGTTGTCCACGAACTGCACGATTTCTTGTCCGAGCACAAGCCTCAACAGGGCCCCGCCCGCGTGGTGCATGGCGACTACGGCCTGCACAACTGCCTGTTCAACCCTGCAGGCGAGCTGCAGGCGGTGTTGGATTGGGAGATCTCCACGCTCGGCGACCCGCTCGCCGACTTCGCGTACGCGCTGAATAGCTGGACCGAGTCGAGCGACGACATCCTGGAGGGCTCGGATCCGCCGACGCTGGTGGACGGATTCGTCAGCCGTGCCGACCTCATCGAGCGTTACGAGGAACGTACGGGAGCGGATCTCTCGCAACTGCGGTACTACGTCAGCTTCAACCACTGGAAGTCGGCGTGCATCATTCACGGCGTCTATGCCCGCTACATGCGCGGCCAGAAGCCGTCCGACGACGTCGACTTGGACTTGTACCGGGCCCGCATCGGTCGCGGCATCGAGCTGTCCGCCGCTGCGGCAACGGCGATCTCCTAGCGCAGCGAGAGGCGGATAGCGGATGATGCCGCGCACCGACTGGAATCCGATCCTCCGAGGGGAGTTCGACAAGCCGTACTGGGGCTCGCTGGCGCAGTACGTGGCCGACGAACGCGGCAACGGGCCGGTGTATCCGCCACCAGATCAGGTCTTCGCTGCGTTGCACTTGACGCCCTACGCGTCGGTCAAGGTGCTGATCCTCGGACAGGACCCCTATCACGGCCCCCGACAGGCACACGGGCTGTGCTTCTCGGTGCCGCACGGAGTGCCGCCGCCCCCGTCGCTGCAGAACATCTTCACCGAACTTCGCGACGACATGGGCATCGAGCCTCCGTCGCACGGGAACTTGGAGCCCTGGGCGCGTCAAGGCGTGCTGTTGCTGAACGCATTTCTCACGGTGCGGGCCCGATCGGCGGCTTCTCACCGGTCGGCGGGCTGGGAGACGTTCACCGACGAGGTCATTCGTGCTGTCAGCGCGAAGCCTGAGCGTGTCGTATTCATCCTGTGGGGCGCGTTCGCCCGTCGCAAGAAGACGCTGGTGGACATGACGCGCCATGTCGTCATCGAGTCAGCTCACCCTTCGCCGCTGAGCGCGCACAACGGCTTTCTTGGAAGCCGCCCGTTCAGTCGCGCCAATGCGGCCTTGGCCGAGGCGGGCCGCGATCCGGTCGACTGGAGTCTCAGCGACTGATTCGGCGCAGCTGAAGGCTTCGCTCGTACTCAGCTGAATTCAGACAAGCGTGACGGCCTCAGCGGAGCGTGACGCGGCCGTTGGGAGTGTCAAGCGTGGCTTCGAGGCTGACTGCATCGCCCGCCGTGACCGCGACTTCGATGCCGATGGCGCTGTACAGCGCATTGATGTGGTCCGGGTCGGGGTGAGTGCCCGCCAACGACACCAGCGTGCAGCCGGTCGGAGTCACCGTTGCAGGATGCGTGGTGTCGCCCCAATCGATGACGAACGGGACCAAGCCAGGCCCCGCCGACATGGTCAGCGACCAATGGATCTCTTCGCCGTCGGGCTTCAGACGGCTCATTGCGCAGACCGGGCCTGGGTCTTCGCCGCACGCGCGCATGGCGGCGGTCACATCTTCGATGCTCTCGCCGTCGGATGCATGCACGGCAAAGGTCACCAACGCCCCCTCGGCCATGCCTTCGATGCCGAACGGCCGTGGGTTGGCTGGCTCGGGTTGTTCGGGATCCGGAGCGATGATCTCCAAGTACACGTCGTCGCCGAGGGAGAGCAGCGTGTTGCGCGTGCCGACGCCCGGATGCGGCCCGCCTGGCGCCGCCCGCATGCCGACCAGCGCCTCAACGGCTGCGGTTCCGGCCGCGAGATCTGGTGCTGCGTACACAATGTGGTCAAGTCCTGCCATGCACGCACGTTAGAGGCTGTGCGGAGAGGCGGCATGACCGCCAGATCAGGCCGACCGGCGCGGACTTTGCGCAGATATGCCGCCTCAGCCGGCATTTCTGCACAAAGAAGGATCGCGCTGTCGCCGTGCTAGTCGAATGCCTCTGCGGCGGCGAGCTCGGCAACGCGATCAGCGTCGTAACCGAGATGCTCAGTCAGGACTTCGTAGAGGTGCTCTCCGAGAGAGGGCGCGGCCACCTCGGGCCACACTCGGCTGCGCGACATGGTGAACCGGGGCGCCTCGATGATCGTCGAGCCATGCGTCGAGTGGGGAACCTCAACCCAGTGACGCCGATGGGTGATCTGGGGGTCGACTGCCAGCTCGGGGCTGTTCTGCACCCGGTGTGCAGCCACGCCGGCGTCCTGGCACTGCCGTTCCACCTCTGCTTCATCGAGCTTGCTCGTCCAGGTGGCGACCGCAGCCTCGAGCTCTGCCCGCCGTTCGAGTCGGTCGTCGACCGACAGCGTCGCGAGGTCAGCGCAGCCGACAAGGCGGGCGAGCGCAGCCCATGCGTCGTCATCTTGTGCGACCACGGCAACCCACCGGTCGTCCCCGGCCGCGGGAAAGACACCGTGCGGGCAGGCGTGTTCGCTGGAGTTGCCCCGCCCTTGCACGACAGTGCCATTGCGCAAGTACTCGAGCATGGCGGGCGCGATGAAGTGAATCGACGCCTCCGCCTGGGAGAAGTCGATGTAGCGGCCCTCACCGGTCCGGCGTTGATGATCGACGGCTGCGAGCAGGCTGGCCAGTGCTGGATGCGGCGAGGTGTAGTCGGTGATGGCGCCATAGGGCCCGACCGGGGCGCGATCGGGCCAGCCCGTGATGTTGTAGAACCCGGCCATTGCGCCCGAAAGGTTGCCGTACCCCGCGAAGTTGGCAAGCGGCCCGCTTTGGCCGAACAGGCAGGTCGACAGCATGACGACCGATGGGTTGATCTCGCGAACATTGTCGTAGTCCAGACCCCATGAACGCATGGCTCGGGGCGTGTAGGCCTCGCACACCACATCGGCCCAGCGAATCAGGTCGTGGGCGACTTCGAGGCCGGCTGGCGTGCCCGGGTTCAGTGTGATGCCGAGCTTGCCCGCATTCATGTTGTTGAACAGGGCGCTGTTCTCGGGCCCGGGGTCGTTGTTGATGAACGGCAGGAACGTACGGCACGCGTCGAGCCGCACTGACGACTCGACTCGGATCACGGTCGCCCCCGCATCGGCGAGGATCCGCGAGAACGTCGGGCCGGCCACTGCCCACATGAAGTCGAGCACCTTCAAGCCTTCGAGCGGGCGCTCACGTCTGGTCGGCGACTCCGGGGCGAACACCGCCGGTGTCCGCTGCGAGGCCAGGATCACGGCGGTGTGCTCGCCGACGGCCGGCACTCGATCTGCCGAGCCGTCGGCGGGCTCGGGCTTCATCCAATGCCCCGGATAGCGCTGCCCGTCGACGTCATCCCAGTAGCGGCGACCGGCCAATTGCTGCGATGCTGCGACATCGGCGGTTGTGGCGACGGGTGCGAGCAGCAGGCGATGCTCGTTGGCGAGGGCGAACAGTTCTTGTTTCGTTCGGGAGGACGTGAACGCGGCGACGCATTCCTTGATGCGCTCGAAATCCTCGATCGTCTCGCTGCCGTCGCTGAGCGCCATGCCGTAGCCGATCCAGTCCTTCGACGCGGTCTCGGCATCGCAGAATCCTGCGGTGTGCACCAAGTCCATCAGGCGAGCCGTCGCTGGCCCGATGGCAGCCCCGAACACGTGGGTCACCGAGACGTGCCCGTCGCTGGCCGGGTACATGAACCGCAGCCGGAGATTGCCGCTGCGCACCGCTCCGCCGCCTCGCAGGGTCAAGGGCGCTCCGATCAGCGAGCACAGCACCGACGACATCGTCGAGTTCATCGCGACGGCTTGCGCCGATACGTCGATGTGCTGGCCCCTGCCGGACTGATTGCGTTCCAGCAGTGCAAGCGTCACCACTGATGCTGCGTGTGCAGCGGCGTGACGGAATGCCTGAGGAACGCCCACGCCCAGCGGTGCCCGGTCTTCGTCACCGCACAGGTGCATCGGGCCGCCCGATGCCCACACGGTGAGATCAGCCGCCGCCCAGTTGGCTTTAGGCCCGGTCTGGCCGAACGGCGAGATCGAAGCGATGACGAGTGCGGGGTTGATTTCGGCGAGAGCATCGGGTCCGAGGCCCAGCGATGCCAGCTCGCCAGGCGGGGCTGATTCCAGCAGTGCGTCGGCACCGGCCGCCAATCGACGGAGCGCATCGGCGCCATCTGGGGTGGTGATGTCGAGCTCGACAGACTTCTTGCCGCGGGCGTAGGGAGAGTGCGTCAACGAGGTACCGTTCGCGTCGAATGGCCCCAGTCGCCGCGCCGGGGTACCGCCCGGCGGCTCGATGGCAATGATCTCGGCACCGAGCCGTGCCAGGATGAACCCGGCCAAGTGGCCCCGATCATCGGTCAGGTCGAGCACTCGGTAAGGAGACAGCAGCGTCATAGTGCTGCGAAAACTAGTCCCGCAATGCGGGGTGCAAGCCGTCCGCTAGGAACGCCGGTTGGCGAACACGATTGTGGAGCAGGCGGACCAGAAGCCGCCCCATCCATGTGCAACACTGACTTCGACGTCGGCGACTTGGGCGGGCGCCTCGCCGCGCACCTGGCGGACGGATTCGAGCATGCAGATCATTCCGTAGGCACCGCCGTGGGCATAGCTCATGCCCCCGCCGTTGGTGTTCATCGGCAGTCGGCCGCCGGGCTCGGTGTTTCCGTCCGCGATGAACGCTCCGGCCTCGCCGTGTTCGACGAAGCCGAGCCCTTCGAGGCCGAAGATCGGATTGTGGGCGAAAGCGTCGTAGATCATGAGGTGGTCGACGTCGTCGTGTTCGATGCCGGCGGCCCCGAACGCGGCGCGACCCGAGGTGTGAATGAATTCCGGTCGCATGGGATCCCGGACTCCCGCCGGGCTGAGGAGGCCTCCTTCGAGGGCTCCGCCAGTCCCCAGCACGTACACGGGCGCACCGGGGAAGTCAGGAGCTCGTTCGGACGCGGTGACCACGAGTGCACCCCCCGTGTCCGAGACGAGGCAGCACATCGATCGTCGGAGGGGCCAGGCGATCATCGGCGCGGCCAGGACCTCGTCGACAGTGACTGGGTCCCGCAGCGTGGCCCTGGGGTTCATGGCGGCCCACTTGCGCTGGGCTACGGGCACGGCTGCGAGCTGTTCTTCGGTCAAGCCGAACTCGGCCATGTAGCGAACGATCGGCAATGAGAACAGTGCGGCTGGGGTGCCACCGCCATACAGGGCGTCGAACTGCTGTCCGATGGATCCCGGCGCCATCCCGTCGTTGGTGTTGGTCAGGTGTCGGGTGCTGCGAGCCGACTCGCCGTAGACGATGAGCACCGTGGTGCAGTATCCGGCTGCGATGGCGGCGATTGCGTTGCGTAGTTGGAACATCCACGAACAACCGCGACCACGGTGTTGTCGGCCCAGCTGGGGTAGATGCCGAGTTGCGTCGAGACGTCGGCGACGGGGAAGTAGCCGGTAGTGAGGCCGTCGATGTCCGCGGCGGTGAGCCCGGCATCCGCGAGGGCGTTGGCCGCAGCGTCCAGCGCAAGGCCTGTGGACGAGAAATGCGGGACCCGACCGATGTCGGTCGACTCGGCTGCCCCGACAATGGCGCAGGTGGGACTCACCGTCATCGGGTCGCCTCAGGAGCGAAGCACAGCACATCGGTGTCGGCGAACCGACGGAATGTCGCCCGAAGCGGCATATCGAGGATCAGCGCCTGCGGCGTCTGTTCGCAATCGACGACGGTCGACACCAGCATCGGACCCTCGGCCAGCCTCACCAGTGCAACCGACATCGGCCCGTCGCTGTCCCAACCCGAAGGAGGCCGGTGGTTGATGACGTAGCTGTACAGCGTTGCGTCGCCCGAGGCGGTGATCCACTCGGTGCGGCGCGAGGTGCACGAGGGGCAGCCCGGGCTGGGCGGGAAGTAGGCGCCGCCGCAATCGGTGCAACGTGGCAGACGAAGCTCACCCGACTCGACGCCATCCCAGAACGGTTGGGTTTCCGGCGTTGGCACCGGAATCAGCGGATCCGTCATCGACATCCCTTCGGAGCGCGGCGGCGACCTTACGGGAATGTCCGTCGGTCAGTTGCGCCGCTCCGCTCGACGGCAAATGGCGTCGAGTCATGTGTGCAGGCGAGGGCGAGGCCACAGTGCTGTGCGCCTCTGCTTCGGGTGGAGCTAAGGGAAACGTATAGATACTGATCAGAAGCAATTCGTGCCTCCAGTTCCCTAATAGTTCCCTTCGCGATCTGGACGACTGCCATTTGCGCCCTCCTCGATGACCGGTCATTTGGCCAGTTGGCTGAATCGTTCGGCCAGTGTCGGGACGCGGCCTGCGGGAGCGACGGTCAGGCTTGGTCGAAGGCCGCCTTGTCGAGTTCGAGGTCTCGCATGATCGCCCGGATCGTTCCGTGGCGCAGATCCCGCCCGACCCAGTTGGGGATCGTGGTCCGGGTACCTGTGGCCGGGTTGCGCCAGATCTCGTGCGAGCCTCGCGATTGGCGATTGAACTCGCAGCCGAGTGACTTCAGTTTCCGGGTCAGTTCCCGATACGTCACACCGCGATGACGAGTTCGCCGGCAGCGGCAATGGACTGGGGGAGTTCGTCGCCGTGCTCTTCGTACGATGCGATGAAGTCCGCCGCGACGCCGTCGAGGTTGTGCAGGGCTTCTTCGGCGGTCTCGCCCCACGCACGGCACCCCGGCAGCACAGGCACCTCGGCCAGATACATGTGCTCGGTGTCCTCGGAGGGGGCTTTGAGTGTGTAGGGCAACGTGTAGGTCTTCGGCATCGTTCACGCCCCCAAGGAAGCCGTTTCGCGTACTGGCAAGGGTAGTTCCCCAAGCTGTGCGTTCTCGTGAGGTCACTCCGCACAGAGGAACGAACAATTTCCCGCTGACGGCGACTCTCGCTGCTGGATTCCTGAGAGACCCCGTGGACCGTGCCGGTCCCAATGCCCGGAAGCAGAGTCTCGCACCGGCATTGTGCGGCACTCATGGCGGTGTGGCTTGACTGTGAGCCAGCCATGTCCAGACCTGCGACCGTGGGTCACGGTTGCCGTCTCAGATGAGCTGGGGCGTTTCCGCGTGGACCGAAAGTGTGCCGGGGTAAGTTCAATCGGCCCCGTCCATCGACTTCGAGGTGCCGGGCACATGGGTCTGAATTGATCTGATCTCAGGGCCTTGAACGGTTCTCAGCGAGATGGCTTTGAGGAGTTGTGCAGCCAACTGGCGCGTCTGGAGACACCGGCGGACGCGGAGTTCGTTCGCAAAGGCAGCCCAGACGGTGGTGTGGAGTGCTTCTGCACGCTCGAGGACGACAGAGAATGGGGTTGGCAGGCGAAGTTCTTCCGCGAGTCGCTGGGTGATTCGCAGTGGCGGCAGCTTGATCGATCGGTCGAGGCGGCTTTGGATGCGCACCCGCGGTTGGTCCTGTACTTCGTGTGCGTTCCCCGCGATCGTGCTGACAGCTGTCGCGCAGGCGTCGTAACCGAGATGCAGAAGTGGGAGCGACGGGTCGCCACCTGGGAGAGCTGGGCGCACGAACGACAGAGGGAAGTCGAGTTTGTGTGGTGGGGGTCGTCTGAGCTGACGGGCCTGCTGTCGCAGGACAGTCAGGTGGGCCGTCTTCGCTTTTGGTTTGGCACCGGTGGGCAGTTCAGCCACGAGTGGCTCAATCCGCAGCTGGAGCGGGCTCTCGAGGTGGCGGGGCCTCGGTACACGCCCGAGGTTCATGTCGATGTCCCGATCGCCGGGGACTTCGAGGCGTTCGGCCGCACCGCAGCTGCGGCGGCACGGGTGCGCGAACTTGCCAAGAACGTCCGTCTGGCGCCGTCCTACACGCTGCGGCGGCTCGCAGGCGAAGAAGCATCCGACGCCATCGCGGGGCTCGATGATGCTGTCGAGTCGGTCGACACCGTCGTTGCCGAGCTCTATGGCATGCGCTGTGCCGCGCATCAGCAGTGGCCGCTGTCGGGGATTGTCTCGACCATCGACGAAGTCGACGCGTGCCTGTCCGAGTCCCTCACGTCGCTGCTCGAGAAGGCGGACGCTCTCGACGAGCACGACCAGACCGAAGACGTCGAGCGCCGGCGGCAGTCGAACCCGTATAGGGATGCTGTCAGTGAGGTGCGTGCTGTGCGACAGGCCCTGTGGGACGCATCGGCAACGCTGATGGGGCTTGAACGGGTTGTCAACAGCGACCTGTTGATCGTCAAGGGCCAAGCCGGGTCCGGCAAGACACACCTGTTGTGCGACATCGCGCGGAGGCGGCTGGCCGAGGGGTCTCCGACCATTGTGCTGATGGGCCAGCAGTTCACGACGACTGAGCTCCCGTGGCTGCAGGCACGCGCTCAGCTCGACCTGACAGACCTCTCCGCGGAACAGTTCGTGGGCGCCGTGGAGGCCACGGCGCAGGCTGCCGACGTCAGGGCGCTGTTCATGATCGACGCGATCAATGAGGGAGAAGGCCACGCGATCTGGCCGCCGCATCTCGCCGACCTTCTTTCCCGTCTGAGAGCTTCTCCGTGGATCGGTGTCGTCTTGTCGGTTCGTTCGCCGTTCATCGACCACGTCGTCCCGGATTCGGTCAGGAGCACAGCTCACGAGGTGACACATCGAGGTTTCGCTGATGAGCCCTACGCCGCCGTCGAGCGATTCTGCGAGCACTACAGATTGGATTTCCCGGCGACGCCCCTGCTGCGACCTGAATTCGGCAACCCGCTGTTCCTCAAGACGCTCTGCGAGGGTCTGCACAACCGCGGCGAACGCATCATCCCGGTCGGAACTGAGGGCGTCACCACAGTCTTTGGCAGGCACCTGAACGCGATCGAAGCAATGATCGCTGACAAGCTGGACTACGACCCCCGCGATCGCATCGTCGCCCGCGCACTCGACGCTGTGGCTTCAGAGCTTGCCGGGCGTGCAGTTCGCTGGCTCTCGAGGCGCAAGGCCCGGGAACTTGTCGATCCGCTGGCACCGAGCAGCGGCTATCGGCTTTCGCTGTATCGAGCGCTCGTCGACGCCGGGTTGTTGTTGGAGAGCCCGGGGTCTGACCGCGAAGACGACTGGAGCGTCTCGTTCGGTTATGAGTGGTTCGCTGACCATCTGATCGCCAAGCACCTCATTGAGCGATGCGGCGACGCCGCAGGGCTGGCCGCCGCGTTGACAGGTGGGAAGGCCGGGAGCAGAGTCGAGGGCTGGGAGCTTTGGAACGCGCCCCTTGAGGCGTTGAGCATCTTGCTGCCGGAGCTGCGCGGAGTCGAGCTGCCATCAGCACTCTCGAGTCACGGCACAGACCCCGAAGTCAGGCGCGCTTTCTTGAGCGGGCTGCCATGGCGAGACCCGGCTCGAATCGGATCGGACTGCCGGGCGCTGGTCGTCGATTTGCTGGGTACGGCATTCCGCCGGGGCACCGAGGAGGCCTTCGACGCACTCATGGCATGCGCTGTCGTGCCTCATCATCCCCTCGGAGCGATATTCGACGAGCATCTGCGAAACCTCGAGATGCCTGACCGCGACGCCGTCTGGTCCCACTACCTGCATCGGGCATATGGTCGAGAGGGACCGCTGGACCGCCTCCTCGACTGGACAGAGAAGCACCCCGAACGCGTCACCGCGCTAGACGACGAGGCCGCAGAGGCATGTGCTGTCGTGTTGGCGTGGTGTCTGACGGCCTCGCATCGCTTCGTCCGCGATCGCGCAACGAAAGGCCTCGTAGCGGTATTGACCGACAAGATCGCGCTGTCGTGCGATCTTGTCGAGCGCTTTGACGATGTGGACGATCCCTACGTGCGAGAGCGGGTCATGGCAGCCGCGTACGGCGTGGCGATGCGCATAATCGACGCCCAAGCGCTCGCCCCGCTGGCTGAGGCCGTGTATCGGTTGATATTTGCCGACGGCAGGCCTCCGGCCCACATCCTGTTGCGGGACTACGCGCGCGGGGTCATCGAACGCGCACAGTGCCTCGATGCCAGCATCGACGTGGAGAGCAGCCTTGTCGTGCCGCCATACGGCAGCGATTGGCCCCACATCCCAGACGACAGCGAGATGGAGAGGCTCGATCCCCCCCTCCGCCAAGATCAGCCGGAACTGACGAACACGGAGAGGGTGCACCGACGCATCGCCTTCTCGGCGATGCGCTGGGATTTCGCCCGCTACGTGATCGGCACCAACTCGGCATCGCGCCATTGGCTGACCGTGCCGATCACAGAGTCCCCCTGGCAGTCACCCGAACAGCGCGCCGAAGCGTTCAGGCGGGTCCTCGACCCCGACCTGAACGAGATGTTCGAATCCCTGTGGAGACCCAGTCGCACCCGCACCAGCGAGGCCTACCTGGCGGCCCTCAGCGCTCTGCTCCACGCCGAATTCGACGATGCCGAAGAGCCGATTTTCCCGTTCACGGTTGAAGAGCCCGATCTCGATCCCGATCCCGAGGAGCGGTTCCTCGCAGCCCTCAGCGACGAGCAGCAGACCGCATACCAACAGATCAAGGCCGCTCGCGACGCTCCTGAACCGCGGTTGAGTCTCGAGGTCATCCAGCGCTACGTGCTATGGAGGGCATTCGACCTGGGGTGGACCATCGAACGCTTCGGCGACCTCGACTGGCGCATCTCCAGCTCGAACAGCAATGCCAGCCGCGGCACCCGCAAGCCCGAACGCATCGGCAAGAAATACCAATGGATCGGATACCACGAGATCCTGGCGCACATATCGGACCGCTACCAGTACCGGGCTCGCTACGACGACGAAGCACCCGCACACGAATACAGCGGAGCGTGGCAACTCTCGGTTCGCGACATCGACCCCTCCGCCATCGTCGCGCCCGCAACAGCATCCCGCGAACGGTCTGGGACCGCTAGCAGATGGTGGCGCCACGACGCGCCGATCGCTTCCCCCGATGACACCGACGACATGCTGTGGCTGCGCCGCGAGGCCGACATTCCAGACCGCAACCAGCAGCTGCGCTTCATCGACCCCGACAGCGGCAGCACATGGATCAAGCTCCAAGGCATGGATGTCTGGCAGTCATCGCCTCCGACGGGCTACGACCCTCACGAGGTCGACCAGCGCGAGATCTGGCTGTACGCGTGCGGCTATCTCATCGACACCTCCGACGTCGAAGACTTCATCGCCTGGTCCCGAGAGGTGGACTATTCGGGTCGCTGGATGCCAGAACCGCCACGGAGCCATGAGCTGTTCTTCGGAGAACTCGGATGGAGCACCGCATCCCGAGCGCTTCTCGGCGACCACCTGGGAGCCCAGCAGCCAGAGCCCCGTGACGGTCCGCAATGCCCAATAGCGCTGCAATCAGCCGCATTCGAATGCAGCGCCAACGGCGGCGAATACGACTGTTCATTGGCCCACGGCGCTGAGTTCTACCGGCCCAGCCCCCGAATAGCCGACGCCCTCGGGCTGCGATGGACCGGCTACGGAGCAGACTTCGTGCATGCGGACGGGACGCTCGCGGCGTTCGATTCATCGGCCCACGACAACAGCCATGGTGTGCTGCTCATGCGCGAAGACAGTCTCGCGAGCTTTCTCAACGAGACGCAATCAGCGCTCGTGTGGGCCACGATCGGCGAGAAGCAAGCCATCAGGCCCCGACACCGCCGGGATCCGTGGGCAGGATTCCTGCGGATCACCGACGCGGCCGTCTATGACGGCGGGCGCCTGCGGGGACATCGCACGACGCGCCTAGTGTCTTGTTTGGCTAGTTCGGCGCGTTATCATGGTGGGGCGGCAGCGTGGCTGCGGCAGGCGATGATCGGAGGCGGACATGGGTGCACGGCGGGGACGGCCGACGGTCGCGATCGTGCTGGACGGCGAGGAACGCGAGACGCTCGAGCGGTGGGCGCGGCGGCCCAAGTCGTCCCAGGCGCTGGCGCTGCGGTGCCGCATCGTGCTGGGCGCGGCCGAGGGCCGCCCCAACAAGGAGATCGCTGCGGGGCTGGGGTGCCATCCCGCGACGGTGTCCAAGTGGCGCCGCCGGTTCGCCGAGCGCCGCCTCGACGGGCTCTGCGACGACCCGCGGCCGGGCCCGCCGCGCACCATCGACGACGCCGCCGTCGAGAGGGTGATCGTGCTCACCCTGGAGAGCACGCCGGCGGACGCGACGCACTGGTCGGTGCGGTCGATGGCCAAAGCGGCGGGCATCTCGCCGTCGTCGGTGCATGCCATCTGGCAGGCGTTCGGGCTCAAGCCCCACCTCGCCGAGGAGTCCGAGCTGTCCCCGGACCCGCAGTTCATCGACAAGGTCCGCGACGTGGCCGGGCTGTACCTGAACCCCCCCGAGGCCGCGGTGGTGCTGTGCGTGGACGAAAAGACCCAGATACAGGCACTGGACCGCACCGCCCCCGATCCTGCCGCTGATGCCCGGCACACCCCAGAGGCGCACCCACGACTACCGCCGCCACGGCACCACCGACCTGTTCGCGGCCCTCGACACCGCCTCGGGCAAGGTCATCACCTCGATGACGCCGCGGCACCGCGCCGAGGAGTTCCGCAAGTTCTTGAACCTCATCGACAAAGAGATCCCGCAGCACCTCGACGTGCACATCGTGCTCGACAACGTCTCCACCCACAAAACGCCCTCCATCAAGCGCTGGCTGCTGCGCCACCCCCGCTTCAAGCTCCACTTCACCCCCACCTACAGCTCCTGGATGAACCTCGTCGAGCGCTGGTTCTCCGAGCTGACCACCAAATGGCTCCGCCGCGGCACCCACACCAGCGTCACAGACCTCAAAGACTCCATCAACGCCTGGGTCGACAACTGGAACAACGACCCCAAACCCTTCATATGGCGCAAGACCGCCGACGAGATACTCGACAGCCTCGCCACATATATCCAACGAATTCCCCAAACAGGACACTAGGTGCGTGGTCGGCTTTGAGCGGCCGAGGAATAAATAGAGCCTTCGTCTTTTGTTGGGATTCGGGCTGCTGGGTTCGGCGGGGTTCATGTTAGGAGGAGTCCGCGGGCTTCGAAGTTGGCGTAGTTGGTGAAGCCGTGGGCTCGGCGTCGCAGGACTTGGAGCAGGTTGTTGGTGCGGTCGATTCGGCCGTTGGGGGGCCGCCCCGTTCGGTGCCAGTCGAGGATCTGGGCATGCCAGGCCAAGAAGGCGTCGACGGTGTCGCTGAACTCGGGGATCAGCCCGGTGGCGTAGATGTCGGCGAAGCGGTCGAGCGCTGCCATCGCGCCTTTGTGGTCGTCGGCGAGATAGAGGCCGTGCAGTTCGCCGAGCGCGTCCCGGGCTGGGTTGAGCCGTGGGTGGGCGGCGAACAGGACGTCAAGGCGGGCCTGGTCGGCGGCGTCGAGCTTGTCGGGTCTGCGCATCAGCAGGAATCTCGCCCGGAACACGTCGCGGTCGAAAGCGGGCTTGGAGCCTTCGGGGCGGCGCTGGACGTCTCGGCGGACCGCGGTGAGCCCTGCTTGGAACCATCTGATGACCCGGTACCGGTCCAGGACGTGGCGGGCGTGGCCGAGCCGCGCGTCGATCGCTGCTTTGTACGCCGCCGAGCCGTCGCAGACGACGACCTTCACGGCTTTGCACCATCGGGGCCCTTGGGCGGCCAGGAACGCGCTGAGCGCCTGGGCGTCGCGGTGGGGCACCATGGCGAGCACCTCGCCGGTGTCGCCGTTGACGATCACCGTCACGCAGCGGTGCCGCTTGCGGATCGAGGTCCCCTCCACCCCCAGCACCCGGCATCTTTGCCGGCGGCGGTGCTCGCCGACCAGCCCCGCCCATGCGACCACCAGCGCGTTCACCAGCTTCCAGCTCACCTGGTGGCGTTTGGCTGCCGCGTTGACCGTCATCGCACGGGCGTCTTTGACCAGCCGGCGCGCCAGACGCGCCGTGACGCGGCCCTCGAACCCCTGATGGCCCTCACTGAAACGGCTGCCGCACGGCTCGCACACCAGCCGCCGCCGCTCCCAGATCAGCGTCACCGGCCGCCCCGACACCTCCAAGTCGCGGATCTTGTTGTCCCCGCGGTCATGAACCTTCCCGCCCGGGGACCCCGCAATCGGGGCATCTGGGGCGGCGCACCGTCGAGCACACCCGCACCACCAGCTCCTCCGGCGCGTCGACGACGACCCCCTCCACTTTGATGCGCCACAGCCACAGCCGCACCGACATAACATCACTCGCCATCGAGGCCCTCCAGGGTTCGGCGTCTCCAAACACCGATCCCCCCAGGGCCTCGACCCCTACAAACGGACCCTCAACCCAACCTCATCCCAACAAAAGACGAAGGGCCAATAAATAGCGGTACCACCGCATCTCCTCGCCCCACTCGATGCCCTGTTCGGACGACTCGTAGAATTCAGCACTTCCGTTCGCCCCGAGAACGGCATCGAAAGCCGGCGTGGCTTGCGGCCCGGTTTGATCTTCCTCGGTCTGCTTGTACGCGTCGGGGAACGCGTTCAGCATGCTCATGTCCAGGTCGAGCGGCGAGCAGAACACCGCACCCTCTTCTTGGAGGGCCGCGACCACCGCTGCAAAGTCGTCTTCGCCGAGGTCTCCGAGGTCCTCGGCGTTCTCGAATCGGTCGAGACCGACGAGCGCCTGGATGCCGACCGCTTCAAGTTCGCGGCACGTCGTCTGAAGCCGTCCCGCGCCGCCGCCCCACCGGCCACGGTCGAGATCCAGAAGCGTCACATGGGGGACCCCCAGTCCGCGCAGGAGCCTCCAGAAGTGTCCGACGTGGCGCCCGCCGAGGGGCACCACTGCTACGAAGGATTGGTCGATCGAGGTGCCCGTAGCCTGAGCCAGCCTCGGTATGACGACCTGTTCGGAACTCCCCTCTCCTAGGACGACGAACTTGGCGAAATACAGCTCCGGGTACGCCTGCACTGCTTCACGAACGTAGGTCGCCGCGGTATCGGCGCTGGCAGGCAGCTTGAGACAGTTGACCTCGGCGGTGAGGGATTCCGCGTCGAGCCGGAAGTGGCGCACAGCGCGCGGATCGACCCGACCCAGAACGCTCGCTGACTGGCTCGACACCAGCGCTTGTGCCCGCGCGCCTGCGCCGATGTCGAGCATTTGGGAAACGATGCGCGACAAGAAGTAAGGCGAGAGGCTGTTCTCGGGTTCCTCCACAACGAGCAAAGTGAGGGACGGCAATCGCACAGCGTCGGAGTCGAACTCTTCCACGTGGCCGCCGGAGGCGATCGTGCTCTCGATGTCGATCGTCGCAGCGGTCAGGGCAATGTGCAGTAGCGAGCGCTGACCGTCGCTGAGCTGGTCCGCGGTCCGCTCGCGGCCGGACTCGCCCGGATCGAACACCAGCCGAGACTTGTTGACGAGCTGCGCGAGATCACGATCATTCGGGCGAAACGTCGGCTGGGCATCGAACTCTCCGCGGTGCAGGTGATTCCAACGTTCGCTTAGCGCTCCTTCGACTGCCTTCACGACGGGCTCGGCGCGGAATCGATCGCTGACCTTGGCGGCGGCTTTGTCGACGACGGCCCGGAACTTCTCGGTCCACTGTCCTGCTTGCCACAGCCGGGATTTCAGGAATGCCGTGAGATGGCGTGCGCCGTCGCGAGACGCCGGCACATAGACCATCTGTATTCGGCTCCGATCCATTGCCCGTAACGGGCTGCAGTCGTCGTCGCCATAATCGCTGTCCAATGTGCGGATCACCCGCAGCGTCTCGGTCACAGTCCCGTCCACCGAGCCGTCGTTGGTCCATTCGGCGTCGAGGCGGAATCTGCACTTCAGTTGCCCTTCCCCGTTCGCCGCCATATGTCGAAAGAATTCCGCCACGGTCGCCGACCCTCCCCCGAGGGGATCGGGTTCAGCGACATCGTCCACCTCCTCTCCGGCACCTGCTGCACCGCCGACACTGTCGAGCTCAGGGAAGGCGATCACCGCCTCAATCCATAGCTTCCTCGTAGGCGGCGGCTTGGTTTCGTCGATCGGAACGTGAAAGTCCTCGCGCACTACCTGACGCTCGGCGCGAGAAACCCCGAACATGCGGCCGAACGCGGCGAACACGGCGGTCTTGCCCGTGCCGTTGGCGCCGACGAAAGCAGTGAACGCCGCATCAAGCTCAATGGTGCTCGCATCAGCGGCGAAGCAGCGGAAACTCGACAGCGTGACTCGTTCAATGTGCATGCGAAGGGTCTCCGTTCTCCCCACGGCGCGGCAGGCGAGCCTATGCGTCGGGCGGCAGTCGCCAACCGAACAGGTGTGCGGACCCAGCAGACGCTCAGCGGATGGCCTCGATTGCCGACATGGCGCACCAGGTCGCCGGTCGCTGCTCAGCGGCGGAGGCGTGCCCTGTGGCCGCATTGGAGGCCGATCTGCCGATTCCGGCCGCCGGTCGCGTCACCTCTCCGCCGCGACTGCGAGCGCCACCCCCACCGGCGCTGCCAGCCCAATACCGTGACATGCATGTCGGTTTGCGTGAGGTTGTGAGCGCATGATTGGAGTGGGCCGCCGCCTCGGCTCGCCCGCCGCGACAGGAAGACGATCAACATCAGCGGCAGTACGTCAGGATCTGATCGACTACCAGCGGTCCGTTGTGCGGCGATTAAATGGATGTCTCATGGTGCAACAAAGTCAGCCCAGTCCTGCATGAGCTCGCGGCGCTGGTCGAACAGGTCCGACCGGACGTAGGCGGCTTCGACACTGTTGCCCACGACGTGGGCTAGGGCGGCTTCACCGACAGCCCACGGTGTCGCGGTCTGTTCGATGCACCAGGTCTTGAACGCTGATCGGAAGCCGTGGACTGTTGTGTCCATGTCGTAGGTGCGCAGCAGCTTGAGCAGCGCCTGCCAGCTCAGGGGTTCACCTCGGCGAAGTGGGCTGGGGAAGATAAGGCCGCTGCCGTCTTCGAGGGCCCTGGCAGATTGGAGGGTGCTGAGTGCTTGGCGGCTGAGCGGCACGCGGTGCTCTCCATTCGCCTTCATGCGTTCGGCGGGAATTGTCCAAGTGGCGTTCGCTGCATCGATTTCGAACCAGCGGGCTCCTCGTGCCTCGCCAGATCGAACTGCGGTCAGGACCAAGAAACGGAGGCACAGCTTCGATGCTTCGCTCGCACGAGACTGTGCGATCTTGTTGACGGCTGCCGGCACCTCTGAGTAGGGGAGTGCTCGCTGATGGTTCTTGACCTTGGGCATTGACGGGAGAGCGCCGTCGATGGCTTCGCCGGCGGGATTGGTGTCAACCCATCCGTGCGCCATGCCGAACTGCATGACCTTGCGGATCCGCTGTCGCACGCGCCGTGCCGTCTCCGGCTTTGTGGTCCAGATCGGGGAGAGTACGGCGATGACGTCGCTTCGTTCGATGCGCTGCATTGGAACGTTGCCGACTCGGTCGAATGCGTAGCGCTCGAGGCTGGCGAGCCATTCGTTAGCGGCGTGCTTGTTGCGCCACCGAGGCAGGTTCATCTCGTGGACGACCTTGGCGGCGACCGCAAACGTTGGGGCATCGCTGGTGCGTTCGGCGCCTGTCGGATCGTTACCTTGGATGGCGTCAGCGCGCATCTCCGCCGCCCGCAGTCGGGCATCGGCGAGGCTGACGCCTGGGTAGCCGCCGATGCCGATGTCGCGTTGCTTGCCGTCGACGGTCAAGCGCACGACCCATGATCGGGTGCCGCTGGGCTTGACGACGAGCGTGAGTCCGTCCCCGTCCGCGTGCTTGCCAGGCGGCGCGTGTTGGACTGTCTTGGCGGTGAGGCGCTTGGAGCGTCGCACGAGTTCCCTTTTCCGGTTCCCTTTTTCTAGGGAACTGACGCTATGGCATGGGAACTGCCGAAGCAAGCAACTTGCCAGAAATGGTCTTTGACCTGCGGTTTTGGGATCTTCTGGGAATCCCTGGCAAGTTCTTCGGGTGGAGCTAAGGGGAATTGAACCCCTGACCTCTTCCATGCCATGGAAGCGCTCTACCAACTGAGCTATAGCCCCGAGGCCCCACGACGATACCAGCGCGCTGGCGAACTTCGAAGGAGTCGGCGAGGTGCGCCAGGAACCGCTGCGGGCGTAACGTCGGAGGTATGAGCATCCCCGTGGAACCGGCCGACATCGGCAATCAGATGGAGCGTTTCGGCGCAGATGCATACGTGCTGACGGTGCGTGACGATGCCACACCGCACATCGCTCACCTAGTGATGCGCCTCGATGGCGACGTACTGCGTTGCGGCGCCAGCCGATCCGCAGCCGCCGACGTGGCCGAACGACCGAACATCTCGGTGCTGTGGCCACCGTATGAACCGGGGGGTTACTCGATGATCGTCGACGCCGTGGCCCGCACTGTGGACGGTGCCGACGGGCCCGAATTGGAGCTTCGCCCGACTTCGGGCGTCCTGCATCGGCCTGCAACACCGGCAACACCGCCGAGCAACAGCGGGTGCGCCTCCGACTGCGCTCCGCTCAGCTCCACCGATTCCTGATCGGCACGCTGCTGCGACCGGCCAGTCGTTACGTGCCGTCGTCGAAGAAGGTCTGCGTCTGGTGTTGGAGAAGCCCCCTCAAACCGGGTACCAGATGCCCGACCTGCGCGTCGGAAACCCGGATGACCCGTTCCCACTCGAGAACTACACGTGGCCGGAGCTGTGGGAACTCATCTACGGCGAGCGGGGCGGCGAACGGAGCCTTGCAGAGTGATCGCTGTAGACACGAACATCCTCATTCACGTTCGCGGTCCCATGGTCCACGATGCCAAGGTCGCGGCGATCTGCGTGGCCAATGGCGTCGAAGCGTTGCTGACCTGCGACCGTGACTTCTCGATGTTCCCCCAGCTCGTGACGAGGAATCCGCTCGTCGCTTGAGCCGCTTCGAGTGAGCTGGCGCTAGCTCTTCAGGTCGTTGAAGATCGTTTGCCAGCGGCTGCGATCGCCACTGTAGGGGGCGTAGAAGCTGACGCGGTCGACGACGTCGTCGAAGCGGCGCTTGAGCTCTGCGGCCACGGCTTCGGGCTCTGCGACCACGGCGAATGCGTCAAGGATGTCGTCATCGACGAGTTCGCCCATTTCGGTCCAGCGGCCTTCCTTGGACATCGAGTTGAGCTCGGTCTGCATCTCGCCCCAGCCGTGGCAGTCGAGAACTGGGCGATACGCCGGAGTGGAGCCGTAGAACGCGACCTGTTGCTTGGTGGCTTGTTTGGCCTTGTCCATTTCTTCTTCGGTGTTGCCGGTCACGATGAACGACGGGCCCGAGATGGTTATCTCGTCCATCGAACGATCCGCTCGGGCTGCACCACGCTCCAAGGCGGGAATCGTCTCTTCACGCAGGTACTTCTCGGTGGTGAAGCCGTGGCAGAGGAACATGTCGCACGTCTCACCGGCCACCTCGGTCATCAGCGGGCCGACGCCTGCGAGCGCAACGCGTGGCGCACCGTAGGGGTTGACGCCGGGATGGAAGAAGGGCGTCATCAGCGTGTGCTGGTAGAAGTCGCCGCGGAAGTCCAGCTTCTCTCCGGTGTTCCACGAGTTCCAGATGGCTTTGGTTGCCAGGATCATTTCGCGCATGCGCGCTGCGGGCTTGGACCATTCCATCGAGAAGCGGCGAGTGATGTGCGGCCGGATCTGGCTGCCGAGTCCCAGAATGAACCGCCCTCCCGACAGCAGCTGGATGTCGTTGGCGCTGTAGGCCAGCGACATTGGGTTGCGAGCGAAGCCCACCACGATGCTGGTGCCCAGCTCGACCGTTTCGGTGGCGTGCGCCATGAGCGGGAGCATGGTGAACGCATCGTGACTGGTCTCGGGAACCCACAGGCCGTCGTAGCCCAGTTCCTCCTGCTCGCGACAGGACTCCATGAGTCCTTCGAAGCCGCTGCTCGTGCCGAATCCGCCGTCAACCTTCATGGCCCCGACGCTATCGCTCGTCTGCCGATTGCGCAGCGGCTCGCCGGGGTCAGCGCCGGCCCGTCGTGCTGCGTCAGCAGGTCGCCAACACCTCTTCGGCGCGTTCAGCCAAAGACACGACACTGCGAGGGAAAAGATCGACCTCGGGGGGAATCTGCGGGTTGGCGCCGCCGACATAGCGGGCGTGGACGCCCTCGAGGATGCAGGCAAGCCGCCAGCTGGCGAATGCGAAGTGCCATCGAATCGAAGAGATGTCGCGCCCGGTCGCCGAGACGTATGCGCTCACCAGTTCGTCGCGGGTCCAAAAACCCTCGGCCGTGGTGGCATCGTGGCCCAGCGGGGTGAACGAGTCGCCGGGCTCCACCCAATACCCGAGCAGGAAGCCCAGATCCGCTAGCGGGTCGCCCAGGGTGGCAATTTCCCAGTCCAGCACCGCAGCCACATCACCGGCATCAGTGACGAGGCAGTTGTCGAGCCGGTAGTCACCGTGGACGAGTGTGGCGTCGCGCTGCGGTGGGATCGTCGCGACGAGTGCGTCGTGAACGCGTTCGATAATCGGCAGCTCGCGCATCGTCATGGCGTTGAACTGGCGCTGCCACACATGTAGTTGGCGGGCGACGTAGTCCTGCGAGCGCCCGAGATCACAGAGCCCTGTCGCATCGAGGTCGGTGGCGTGGATCGCGGCGAGGCATTCGACCAGTCGAGAACACAGCGCGCCGCGGGCGGCAGGGCGTACGGCCGCGGCGTCCGCGTGTGTCCGCAGCACACTGCCGTCAATGAACTCGGTCACATAGAAGTCGGCGCCGTTGACTGCCGCGTCTTCGCACAGTCCGACGACCGGAGGGGTCGGGACGTCGGTTTCGGCCAGGCTCGCCAGCAGCCGGTGCTCACGCACCATGTCATGCGCTCCGGCCAGCAAGTGGGAGAGCGGAGGCCTGCGAAGCACCCAGCGGCGACCGGCAGCGTCGGTGACGCGGTAGGTCAGGTTTGAGTGTCCGCCCGCGATCAGCGCGAAGTGGAGTGGCTCGGAGAGCTCGGCACGTTCGGCCAGCCACGACGTGACTGCATCGGCGTCGATCCCAGCGACATCGTGCGCATCGCCCTCGGTCAATGGCCATCCTCCCGGGAGGCGGAACCGGCTGAGGCTACATCTGCGCGCTCCATCATGGCCGCGGCGCTGTCCGCGTGCCGTGTGATGTGGCGGTGACGACCGCTGTGCGCACACAGGGCCGCGAGTGCCAGCGCAATACGCTTCGCCGGTGCTGTTCGTGACGGTGTACTCCACGCAGTTCTTCGTCACGGCCTCGATGGGCGTGGTCTTCGCCTATCTGGCAGATCTGCAGGACCGCTACGAGTTGTCGAACATCGAGCTGGGCCTCATTGCCTCCGTGGGATTCGTGGCCGCGCTCGCTGCACAATTGTTGCTGTCGCCGCTGGTGGACCGTGGTCACGCTCGTTCTATTGCGTGGATCTCCGTGGTGACGGCCGTGGGAGGCGCGTTCGGATTCGTCTTCGCCCATTCGGCGTGGTCGTTGGTGGGGAGTCGGGCCCTCGCGGGCGTCAGCTTTGGGCTCTTCGGACTCGTGGCGCGCAAGGCGCTGATCGGTCAAGACATCAGCGGCAGCGGAACAAAAGTGGGCGGCTTGCTGTCATGCGGCGTCGCGGGCTTCATCACCGGACCGTTCATTGGTGCCGCGATGAGCGGAATCGCGTTCGAGGCGCCGTTCGTGTTCACCGGAACAGTGATGGCCGTGCTGGGTCCAATCGCGGTCGTGCAAATCTCGCGGTCGCCCATTGCGGCGAGTCCAGTGGACTACTCACACCTGGCGGCACTGCTGCGGCGACCGCGCGTGCAGGCGGCGATCTGCGTTCACGTCGGTGTGTGGGGCTTCGTCGGCATGTTCGATGCCACCGTCGACCGCTACCTGACCGATGTGGGACTGACCTCAGGCGAGTTCGCAGCGGGACTGCTGATGATCGGCGTCCCGCTTATCCTGCTGCCGCCTCACGCAGGATCGCTGGCAGAGCGCCTCGGAGGCGCCCGGGTAGCAATCCCAGCACTCATGGTGTTTACCCCGGCCGTTGTGCTGTATGGCTGGGTCGGTGGCCTGTGGAGCTTTGTCCTGATCGGACTAGCGGAGTCAACGACTGAGTCCTATTCCGAGATGGGCTCGCAGGTGCTGATTCTCGAGGCCACCGGCGTCGAGCAGGCTGCGATGGGCACCGGCGCGCTCGAGGCCATCGGGTTGGCTATGGCGGCGATCGCTGCACAGGCCGGTCCACCGTTGTACGCCGAATACGGATCGAGGTGGCTCTTCGGCGGCTGGGGTGTGGCCTGCGGGGTGCTTGTGATTGTCGCGATGTGGCGATTGAGAGCTGTCAAAACTCCACCAAAGGGAATGAAACCAGCTCGCTAGAGTCGCCATGTGGATTGGCGGTCCATTGCAGCCGAGGCTGCGAGCTTTGCGCGGCGCATCGGCGTGGCCCCTGTTGCGGTGCTGGTGGCGGCGTTGGTTGCCGTCGTCGCAGTGACGTTCTTGGCCGGGGTGCGTCACGGCGCTCCCGAGCCGATTGAACTTCCTCTCGCCGCCAGCGGGGCGCCCCCGCCAGTCGCCACGACGCAGCCGACATCGGTGCGCGTGCACCTCGCGGGTGCCGTGGACCGACCAGGGCTGTACGAGGTGCCGAGCGGCTATCGGATCGGCGACTTGCTCGAGTTCGCGGGAGGCCCGGGGCGTGACGCAGACATAGCGGCCGTGAACCTGGCTGAGCCGTTGAGAGACGGGCAGCAGGTCTACCTTCCGACTCAGGGCGAGGCGCTCCGGGTTGCGAGCGAGAACATGGACTCCGCGGGGCCGCTCGACGTCAACACAGCAACGTCAGCGCAGCTCGAGCAGCTGCCAGGTATCGGGCCCTCTCTGGCGGCGGCCATCTTCGCCTTCCGCAGCGAGCACGGGCCATTTGGTTCGCTCGACGCGTTGACTGATGTCCCGGGCATCGGCCCGAGCAAGCTCGAGCAGTTGCGGGCGCATGCGCGGACCTGACCCCCAGCTTGCGGGCACTTCCCGACGAGGGCCGCCACATGCCCGAGCACTGAGTCGCGATGGCGCAGCGTCGGATGCAATCGGACATGAAGTCCGGTGGGCCCCGCCGCGCCGATTCCGCTTGCTCAGCGCAATCAGTGACCGCTGGATCGTCGCAGGATCAGCGGCCACAGCCATCGGCGCCCTGTGGGCACCTGACGTGCCGTGGTGGTGCGGCGCGGCAGCACTCATTGCGGGCGCAGCGAGGCGCACTCGCGTGCTGCTGCCGGCGGGCCTGCTGTTGCTCGCGGCTGCAGCCATGGGTCAACAAGCACAGAACCTCAGTGAGGCGGCCGGAGGATCTTTCGACGGCGAGGCCGTCATCGTTGCGGACCCGCATTGGCGTCAGGGTGCGCTGACCGTGCCCGTGTCTGTCGAGATCCAAGGACGCGAGCACCGTTGGGAAGGTTGGTCGCGCGGTGCGGCCGCGTACGGGCTCGAGGATGCGGCAGTAGGGGAGCACTGGAGGATCTCTGGTGTCGCTGAAACAGCGGAGCCGCGTGACCGTCCGTTCCTGTGGCCACGTCACTACGCCGGACAGGCGCAGATCCACACAGCGCGGCGCACCGATGGCGGCAGCGCCCCTTTTCGTCTGGCGAATGCGGTGAGGGGCCTGATCGAACGTTCGAGTGCTTCGCTGTCACCGCGCGATGCGGCACTTCTGGCCGGATTCGTCTACGGCGATGACCGTGGACAGCTGGCCGAGGTGGTGCACGACTTTCGAGCCACAGCGCTGACGCATCTCCTCGCCGTCTCCGGCTCGAATGTGGCGTTCGTGCTCCTGTTGGCGGCCCCGCTGCTCATTCGGCTTCGACCGGTCATGCGCCTCGGCGCTGTCGCAGTGCTGCTCGGACAATTCGCCGTGCTGACGCGTGGCGAGCCGTCCGTCCTGCGAGCGTGCGTACTGGCGACGCTGGCCGTCGGCGCCCAGTCATTGGGCCGGCGCGCCTCCGCGGTTCGCCTCCTTGCGCTCGCGATCATTGTTCTGCTGCTCATCGATCCGCTCCTCGTACGGTCGGTCGGTTTCCAGCTGTCAGTGGCTGCCACTGCGGCGATCGTGGCTGGCACCAGGCGCATTGCTGCGCTGCTGTGGGGACCGCAGTGGATCCGGCTGCCCCTGGCTGCAACGCTCGCAGCCCAGATTGGCGTCCTGCCGGTTCAGTTGGCGGTGTTCGGTTCGTTGCCGCTGGTGAGCATCCCCGCCAATGTCCTCGCTGGCCCGCTTGCCGGACCCGCAATGGTCTGGGGACTCGTTGCCGGGCTCGCCGGAGGATTGGCGGGCGATGCCGTCGCATCGTTCCTGCACCTGCCGACGCAGGTGATGCTGGGTTGGGTCGCGGCGGTGGCCCGATGGGGAGCGGCGGCGGGCTGGCCGCAGATCGAGACGTCGGAAGTCGCGGCTGTAGTGATTGTCGTCGTCGGCTGCGTCGCGACAGCGCTCTTGGCTCGACGCCGTTTCGCCGGAGCGCCAGCGATTGCGGTGGTCGTCGCGGCGATCGGGATCTGGATCGTCGCGAGCGGCCAGCGTGGCGCGCTGCCGTCGAGCGAACACCTCAGCGTCGGTGGCATTGACCCGACCGTGGTTGTCATCGACCGCCCGGATGCTGCGAGAGCCCTCGATCAGCTTGCGACTGCGGGAATCGACGACATCGACGTCCTCATTGCACGATCCGCGAGCCGCGCCGGACGCGAAGCCGTACGGGCAGTGCACGAGCGGCATTCGGTGGCGCGTGTCCTCGCACCGGTATCTCTGGGCGGGCTTGTTCGGTACAGCGCCGTCACCGGACCGACGCCGGTCGGCGACCTTGTCGTCGATGCGATCGGTGAGCGTCTGAGTGTCAGCCCCGCAGTAGCGTCACCGTGATGGCGGGATCCAGCGTGGCGACGGGTCCGATGAGCCGACGCGATCACAACAGCGTCGACGCGAGAGCCGTTTGATGGCTGCTCGCGCGGTGCGGGTGATCACCGGCGCCGATGACGTGCTTGTGGCAGAAACGGTTCGGGCTGCCGTCGACGAGCTGGTCGGAGGTGCCGACCGAGCCGACGTGCTCGATGAGTTCTCAGGCGAGGAATATTCGGTCGAAGACTTGGTGTTGTCTGCATCAACACCGCCGATGCTGGCGACTCACCGGGTCGTGGTCGGCCGCGGATTCGCACGATTCGGCGCAGGCCAGCTCGAGCCCCTGATCGCGTGGCTGGCAGACCCGTGCCCGACGACTGCTTTGGTCGTGGAATGGAACGGCGGCCGACTTCCCCGCAAGCTCGTGGAGGCTGCCGAAGCCGCGGGCGGCCAGCGCATCGCCGCTGATGTCCCAAGTGGGGCTCGAAACCGCCGGACGTGGCTCGACGAACGCCTCGCAGATACTTCGCTGCGACTCGATGCCCGGGCGCGCCAGTGCATCAGCGAGCATCTCGGCGATGAGCTCGCGCGATTGGGTGCCACCCTCGAGACGCTAGAGGCGGTGTACGGGCCCGGCGCCCATCTTGGACCGGACGATGTCGTTGCGTACCTCGGCTCTGAGGGCGATGTTCCGCCCTGGGACCTCACCGACGCGATCGACCGAGGCGATGTCAGGGCCACGCTCGCAGTGCTGCAGCGGATGTGGGGCGCCGGTCGTCACCCGCTGCAAGTGACGGCCAACCTCACCGCACACATTTCGCGCATGGCGCGCCTTGACGGCGCTGACGCGGCGACAGAGCAAGACGCAGCCGACGTCTTGGGCCTTCGCCGCTCGACATTCCCAGCCCGAAAGGCACTCGACGGATGCCGGCGACGCGGAACTGCAGGGATTGCGCGTGCCGTCGACTTGCTCGCCGCGGCGGACGTGGATCTTCGAGGGCGCTCCGGGCTTCCGCCCCGGTGCGTCACAGAGATTCTCTGCGCGCGGCTTGCTGCAACGGCTCGTTGAGACTGCGAACGAGCAGCCGTCGGAATTGACCGATTCTCCGGTCGAATCGCCGCCTGTGCGGGCGCTTCGACGCGGCTCAATCGCGTGGGCTCAGTCGCGTGGGCTCAGTCGCGTGGGCTCAGTCGCGTGGGCTCAGTCGGCTTCGATCCGCGCGGCTCGTGCTATCAGGCGGGACTTGCGCCGATCAGCTTCGTTGGGGTGGATGACGCCCTTCGCTGCGGCCTTGTCAATTCGCTGCTGCGCCAAACGCATCAGCTCTGTCGTGGGCTCACCGGCAGCGGCGGCGGCGACGACAGCCTTCTCGCGCGTCCGCAATTCGGACCGCACTCCGCGATTGCGCACGCGACGCGTCTCGTTCTGACGGTTGCGCTTGATCTGGCTCTTGATGTTGGCCACGAAGTCGTGCCCTTTCGAGGGTGGGTCGGCGGTGCGTTGCGGCTGTCGCCGGGGTGCCGCGCTCCTGCCGTGATACCGGCTCAGCAGGGTACCGTGCGGCCTGCGATGCCCCACGTGCCCCCTGCGTCCGTGCCTGAGTCTGCTGGCGTCGGGCCGAGTTCGATCCGGAACTTCTCCATCATCGCCCACATCGACCACGGAAAGTCCACGCTGTCGGACCGGATCCTGGAGCTGACAGGTGCCGTGGAGGAGCGCGCAATGCGCGCCCAATACCTCGATTCGATGGATCTCGAACGAGAACGCGGCATCACGATCAAAGCGCAGAATGTGCGTGTGGCATGGCGGGGTCACACACTGCATCTCATCGACACACCAGGCCACGTCGATTTCGGCTACGAGGTGAGCCGTTCCCTGGCTGCCTGCGAAGGTGTCGTGCTCTTGGTCGACGCCGCTCAGGGCATCGAGGCCCAAACGCTGGCCAATTGCTACCTCGCGCTCGACGCCGACCTCGAGATCGTGCCCGTGCTCAACAAGATCGATCTTCCAGCTGCAGACCCAAAGCTCTACGCAGGCGAGATCGAGCGAGTGCTCGGCATCGACGCCGACGACGTGCTGGCGATCTCGGCCAAGACAGGAGAGGGCATCGCAGAGCTCCTCGATGCGATCGTCGACCGGGTGCCGCCGCCGGTCGGAAGTCCAGATGAGGCTCTGCAAGCACTGATCTTCGACTCCCGCTTCGATCAGTACCGCGGCGTCGTGTCATCAGTGCGTGTCGTCAATGGCCGCCTGCGGGCCGGAGATCGGCTCCGATTCATGCACGCAGGCGGTATGCACGTTGCCGAGGAGGTCGGTGTCCGGGATCCGGACGCATCGCCGACCGATGAACTTGGACCCGGCGAGGTGGGCTATCTCATCGCCGGCATCAAGGACGTCGCACAGGCTCGGTCAGGCGAAACGGTCACGTCAGCGAACAGGCCCGCCGCAACACCGCTGGCCGGCTACGACGATCCGAAGCCGATGGTGTTCTGTGGCCTCTATCCCGTCGAGGGTGATGAGTATCCCGAATTGCGGGATGCGCTGGCGAAACTGCGGCTCAACGATGCTTCGGTGACCTTCGAGCCGGAGACTTCTTCCGCCCTTGGGTTCGGCTTTCGGTGCGGCTTCTTGGGTCTGCTGCACATGGAGATTGTCCGAGAGCGATTGGAGCGGGAATTCGACCTCTCGCTCATCGCTACTGCACCGTCGGTGGCGTACCGCGTGCGCACCGACGACGGTCGCGAAATCCAGATTGACAATCCGTCCCAACTGCCGTCGGCAGCGGCCATCGACGAGATCTCCGAGCCGATGCTCAACGTCTCGGTGCTGACTCCGTCGCAGTACACGGGCGCGGTGATGGACCTCTGCCAGACACGGCGCGGCTCGATGACGTCTATGGAATACCTCTCGCCCGAGCGTGTCGAGCTGCGATATCAGCTGCCGCTGGCAGAAGTCGTCACGGATTTCTTCGACCAGCTCAAGAGCCGGACGCAGGGGTACGCCAGTCTCGACTACGACCAGGCCGGCTATCGGTCCGAACGCTTGGTGCGCGTGGACATCCTGCTCAACGGCGAGCCCGTCGATGCGTTCTCGGCGATCTGTCACCGCGACGGTGCGTACATCTATGGCAAGGCCATCACGGCCAAGCTGGCCGAGTTGATCCCGCGACAGCTTTTTGACGTGCCGATCCAGGCCGCAATTGGGGGGCGCATTATCGCCAGAGAGACCGTGAGGGCCAAGCGCAAGGACGTGCTCTCGAAGTGCTACGGCGGCGACATCACTCGCAAGCGCAAACTGCTCGAACGCCAGAAGGAAGGCAAGAAGCGGATGAAGGCGATCGGACGCGTCGAAGTGCCAAATGAGGCCTTTGTGTCCGCGCTCCGGCTCGACTCCTGACGACGCCCCGACCGCGGACTGCGGCGACGCGGCTGGTCGCCAGCGCTGCGGCAGCAGCCCTGTCCCGAGCAGAAGCTGTCGAAGGCAAGGTCGGTAGCATCGCGCTCGTTCGGCGATCGACGATTGGTTGCAGGGCGGTGGAGGAGCGATGGACGAGCGCAGGGCCAAGGTGCTGCGGGCGGTGGTTGAGAGCTTCATCGACAATGCACAGCCGGTTGGTTCTCAAGCCGTGCTCGAGGCTGCCCATCTTGACGTGTCGCCCGCCACGATCCGCAACGATCTTGCCGCTCTCGAAGCCAGCGGCTTCCTCATGCAGCCGCACACGAGCGCGGGCCGGGTTCCGACCGAAGCGGGCTATCGCCATTTCGTCGACGGCTTGGGCCCTGGCACGCTCGAGGGCTCCGAGATCCGACAAGTGCGAGCGTTCTTCGCCCATGCTCAGGGTCAGATCGAAGAACTCCTGTCCGACACGAGCCGCTTGCTGTCGGATCTGACTGAATACGCCGCGATGGTGGTCGCGCCCAGCATTGATCGCGACACGATCCGCTCGGCCCAGCTCGTCGACCTCGGCGGAGGCAGGCTGCTCTTGGTGCTGGTGATGTCGTCGGGCGCCGTCGAGCGCGCGTACGTCGACGTCTACGGCCACCCCAATCTCGTTGCCGCCGCCTCTGGGGCGGCGGTGGGCTCGGCGTCGGGGGTTTTGTCCGATGCCCTCGTCGGCAAGTCCCATTCGGTCGTCCATGCAGCGCGTGCGACGGGTGACCCGGCAACTGACGCGCTCGTGGGGGCGGCGCTCGCGGCGCTCACGTCAGACGAGACGGCGCCACGCGAGCTCTACGTCGGCGGCACCTCGAACATCACCGGGCAGTTCGAAGCGGTGTCATCGTTGCGGTCCGTGCTGTCGGTGCTCGAAGAGCAATTGTTGGTCGTGTCTTTGCTGCGGAGCCTCGTGGACCGGGGCTTGAGCGTGGCGATCGGTTCCGAATCCGGTGTGGCTCCGCTGGCGGAGTGCTCCGTTGTCGTGGCGCCGTACCAAGTGGACGGCGAGACGGTCGGCAGCGTCGGCCTGCTCGGTCCCACGCGGATGGATTACTCCAAAGCGCTCGCCGCCGTGCACACCGTGAGCAGACGGCTGTCCGCGTCGCTTGGTGAGAGCGAGCCGTCCCATGCTGCGGTCAGCACCGCATCGCCACTCCGGGACTGAACCGGCCTCCATGCCTGCCGACTACTACGACCTGCTCGATGTGGGCCGAGACGCGACCCCCGACGAACTCAAGCGTGCGTACCGGCGCAAGGCCCGCGAGCACCACCCGGATGCAAATCCGGGGGACGATCGAGCCGAGGCGCGGTTCAAGGAGATCAGCGAGGCCTACGCGGTCCTCTCCGACGAGAACGCCAGGGCGCGTTACGACCAGTTCGGCCACGAGGGCCTTCGAGGCCCCGGCGGCGGGGCGGGGTTCGACTTTGATCTGAACGACATCTTTGATTCGTTCTTCGGCGGGAATCCGTTCCGCGGCGCTCGTTCGCGCGGACCGGCGGGGCCACCGCGCGGCGATGACCATGAGACCGTCGTGGATCTCGACTTCTCCGAGGCGATCTTTGGCGTCGATCGGACGATCGAGGTGCGAACACTGGTGGCCTGCGACGACTGCGAGGGCTCGGGTGCCGCGCCCGGCACCGCCCCGGTCGTTTGCAGCGCGTGTGGCGGAGCGGGCCAGGTTCGCCAGGTACGCCAGAGCCTGCTCGGTCAGATGGTGACCACAGCGCCGTGCGGACGGTGCCGTGGGATGGGCGAGGAGATCGCCGAGCCATGTTCGCGATGTCGAGGCGACGGGCGTCGGGCTGAGAGGGTCTCACTGGTGGTGCGAGTGCCGCCGGGCGTGGACACCGGTGCCACCCTGCGGTTGAGCGGTCGCGGATCAGTCGGGCCACGCGGAGGCCCAGCGGGCGATCTGTACGTGCACCTGCGGGTAGCGGAATCGGAAGTCTTCGTTCGCCAGGGTGACAGCCTCGTGGCTGAGCTGAAGGTGACGATGTTCCAGGCTGCGCTTGGGGCGAGCGTCGAATTCTCCACACTCGACGGGCCCCAGGAGCTCGTGGTGGTTCCCGGTACTCAGCCCGACGACACAATCCGGCTCAGTGGTCTCGGTGTGCCGAGAGCCAACGGCCGCGGACGCGGCGACCTGCACTTCGTCGTTCGAGTGGAGATTCCAGCCAGGCTCTCCGAGACCGAGGCGGCGAAACTGCGCGAGGTCGCAGTCGAGCGCGGCGAGAACATCGCTGACTGCGATGAGCTTCGGACTCGGCGTCGCAAGCGACGAGCGAAGCACTGAGGTTGCTGCAGTGGGCACGCCTGCGACCGTTGACGCGTCACTGCACGCCCGTATCGGTGAACGCCTGCGAGCAGTGCGCCGAGAGCGACGACTCTCGCTCGAAGACGTGCAGGCGGCCTCTCGCGGCGAATTCAAGGTGTCGGTGCTCGGGGCATACGAGCGTGGCCAGCGAGGCATCCGGGTGCACCGGCTGGTGCGTCTCGCCGAGGTCTATGACGTGGATCCCGCCGAGTTGCTGCCGGACTGGTCGCCGGGAGCAGTCGGAGATCACGACAACGAACTGCGAGGTCGCTTTCCGGACGACGCGGTCCTGTGAGCCAACCGCCGAGCGACGAACGACCGGTGACCGACACGGACGGGCCTGTGGGCGCATTCGGTGTGTACTGCCACGTACCGTTCTGCACGCATCGTTGCGATTACTGCGCCTTCGCCACGTGGACTGATCGCGAACACTTGGTGGAGGCCTACATGGCCAGTTGTCAACGCCAGGCTCGAGACTTGGCAACGGAGTTGCCGCCGGTGACATCGGTCTTCTTCGGCGGCGGGACGCCGAACCTCGCTCCGCCTCGGACCATCGGTGCCGTCTTGGACGAGTTACCGCTCGCGCCCGGCGCAGAAATCACTGTCGAGTGCAACCCTGATCTCGTCACGCCAACTCAGATGACGGCATTTCGGGACATGGGCGTCAACCGGGTCAGCCTGGGAGTGCAGTCGATGTCGCCGCGGGTCCTCGATGCGCTCGGACGGCGCCACGATCCCGCCATGGTCAAAGCCGCTGCCGAGTCTGCGCGCGAGGCCGGCATCGGCCTCATCAACATGGATCTCATATTCGGTGCGGTGAGCGAGACGCTTGACGATTGGGAACACACGCTGTGCGAGACCGTAGCGATGGGGCCCGACCACCTCAGCGTCTACGGGCTGACGGTGGAACCAGGCACACCGCTGGCCGCTGATGAGCATCGCCATCCCGACGACGACGACATGGCGGACAAGTACCTGCTCGCCGACAACACGCTTGCTCGTGCCGGCTATGAGAACTACGAGATTTCCAACTGGGCTCTGCCGGGAGCGCGTTGTGTGCACAACCAGCTTTACTGGCGCCAAGGCGACTACGCGGGCCTGGGATGTGCGGCCCATAGCCATCGAGAAGGCCGACGATTCTGGAGCGTGCACACGCCAGAGCGATTCGTTGAGGCGATTGAGTCCGGTTCGTCACCAGAGGCGGGCTCCGAAAGGCTCGACGTTGCCCAGCGTCGCGCCGAATCACTGCAGCTTGCAGTTCGCACGGCCGAAGGCGTGCCGGCGTCGGAAGTGCCCAACGATGTGATGCACTTGATGGCCCCTGCCGCTGCGGGCCGGTTGCGGCTCACCACACAGGGGCGTCTGCTGGCCAACGAGGTCGCCATCCGGCTCGGCGCCTCGGGAACCGAGGACTGAGCCGTCAACCAGCGTCGGAAGTGAGATCCAATCCGTTGTCGTGATCGAGGTCCCGAGGGGCGACTTCGATGACTGCGTCGTCGTAGCGAATCACAAGCTTGTCGCAACCGGTTGCGATGACGCCTGCGGCGTTCAACGCAGTCGACGTCGTTGACTCGTCCCCGTCGAGGAGCGGTTCGTCCGCGGCGGCCGCCGTTGAGACTGCCGTTGCAAGCAGTGGAACCGTGACGATGCGCGCTGGCACCACTGAGCGCGCGGACCGAGGCCACGATTCGTAGAAGGCGGCCAGGCCACTGCGGGGACGCACCAGAGCCAACGTCGAGCGGCCGTCGCAATTCCAATCGCCGACGGCGATGAGATCACCCGTCGTGCCGAGCCTCCAGCGTCCGAACGGCGTCGTGATCGTTGATGACCGACGGTCTGCGACCGCCTGTTCGATGCTGACCTTGTCGGGGCACCCATCGCCATCGACATCTTTGTGGGCGAATCCGAAATCGTGGCTGGCCGAGCTGGGGCCGACGTCCGGCTCTGCATCGAGTGCGCCCGCGTCGGTGGATTCGGGGACCGCGTTCGCACAGTCGGCACGTGACGTTCCGTAGATCAGAGTTGCTCGGCCCGACACCTGCGACAGTGCAGCGGCGTCGAACGACGATGCCGGTGTTGACTGGGCGCCTTCGCTGGCGGACGGTGTCACAGTCGGGGCAGCAGCTACTGGGCGCGGCGGCTGCGGGCTGACGAGCGCGGTCGCCGAGGTGTCCCGCAGCGTCCCCCCGATCGCTGCGACGACGTCGGGGGACTCGTGCAGGCCCTCGCTTGCGAGCATCTGCCAGCCGATGAAGGCGACCACGAGCACCACGGCAGCCAAAGCCGCTGCTGCGGCGAGCCGTCGCCGATCCCGCTCGCCACCACCGGTCGCCGCAGTTGGCCTCGCGGGACTGCGAGGGATACCTCCGGCCTCGGCCATCGATGCCCCGAAACCGAGCAGTTCGCGCAGGTCGCGCTGGCCCCCAACGACGGCAGGCAGTGCTGACAGTTCCCGGCCGCTGTCACCGAGGGGCGACTGGCGTTCGCGGACTACCGATGCGCGCACGGCCTCAATGCACACGAGCCATGCACCCAGTGCTTGGGAGTCGTCCGGAGCCGCAACTGCCGTGTCGGCCAGATCACGGCAAGCCGCACGAGCCTCGCCGCAATGACGTCGCTCGATTCCCGAGACGACCAGTTGTTCGGTCCGCGTCAATTCGACCTCTGCGAGTGACGCCAAGGCGGTCAGATCTGACCCAGATGGATACTGCTGCAGATCTTCGGGGCCGGTCGCTTCGCCGAAACCGCACAGCACCGGCGAGCCGTGAGGTTCCACGAGGATGTGGTCCCGGTTGAGTGCACCGTGACAGATTCCCCGCCGATGAAGCTCAGCGATGGCGGTACCGACCTGAGCGAGCACTCTGAGCAACTCTGCGAGGTCGAGAGCCGGATGCTCGGCAAGCGTCGCAGCTTCGAGATAGCGAAGAGAGAGCTCGCAACGGTTTTCGTGTGCGTCGAAGCCGACCACTTCCACGACGTTCGCACCGCGTGCTGCGACGAGAATCTCAGCTTCGTGGCGAAGTCGGTGGCAGCCGTCGCCGATTGCGTGCTTCACCAGGGTCGGATTGCCGGAACCGTCGTCACGCACGGTCGGGCTTCTGATCACACGGAGAATATATGAAACATATTGATATAGATAGAAACTCTTTTGTCGAGCGAGGCAAGACGGTCGACGCTCAACGGGAGAGGTATACGTGTCCCGTGGCATGAGCCTCCACATGCCGCAGACGGGGGCCATTGACGCCAGCGGGCAACCCGATGACACGCCGTGCCATTCCGGCGACGGAGACGCGCACGGCCGTCGGGCCGACGGTGGACACGTTGACCACGACCGAATTGGGCTCAAACACTGCCGAGAGTCGGTCGAGCGCAGTTCGGTGACTCCATTGCGACAACGAAGCCAAGCGCGACGGGCTGACCCGGTAGTGCCCTGAGCGTCGCAAGTGGGCTTCGTCGATCGCCATCGTGACCAGGTCGTTTGCGAGCGAGCCAGCGGCACCGGCGGCCTCGCGCTCGGCCAGGAATGCCGCTGCCGCATCGACGGTGACCGCTGCGAGCAGTACCACGATGAGAACTCCAGCAGGCACCAACAACAGGACCGTGCCACGCTCGCAGGTGCGTGTGGGAGACATCGGCGCGGTTCAGTACTGTGCGCGGCCGCGAAGCAGCCGATTCACGCGCTGCACGGAGCGCGACCGTGGAGTCCGTGACGAAACGGATCGACGGTCTCGGTACTGCGGGCCCGCACAGTGATCTGCCGCCAGCCGTTCAAGGGCAAGGCGAGGGTCGGAACTTCGTATGACGCCTCGAACGTCACGCGCGCGCAGCGGGAATTGCTGACCGCGCCGATGGCGACCACGCGAGCGGTGCTTGTGGGGCCATGACCGGCCATCGCACGCAGACCAGCCCGCGATGCGGCATCGGCGGCGCGCGCCGTCTGAGCGGCAGGATGCTCGACGAACGTTCGAGCCGCCTCGCGCGCACCTGCGGTCGCAGCAATCTTGGCGTCGAGTGCCATCCATGACTGGGCGAACACGAGAGTGCCCACGACGAAGACGACGACGAGCAATGGCAGCACCTCGAGACCGACGATGCCCGATTCGTCGATGCGCCCTGCTCGTTGGGCGACGCTCGTGGGGTGCGGCGGCGTCACCTGGACCGCGCGAACTGGGGCGTCTCGGTGCGCACTTCGAAGCGACGCTCGAAACGTCGGGAGGTCGGCAAACCGGGTGCACCGATCAGCATCGTGGGTGGACGAACCGCCAGATTGAGCGATACGACGCCATCGGTGGTGTCCCAGCGGACGGACTCGAGGTTTACCGAACTGCCAATTCGGGCCCGCAGCCATTGCTCGGCATCGGCGCGTGCGTCGGGGCTACCACCGGCGAACGCCGCCTGACGCACGGCGTCATGGCCAACGGCGCCAACGATCGACGCGGTGTAGAAATCCATTGCCACCTGCACCGCAAGCATGAGGAACATCAGGTAGGCCAGTACGCTCCAAGTGAGCGCGATGAGTCCGGCGCCGAACTCATTGGTGGGCGTGCTGGCCACCCGGCGACTGGATCTCTTGGCGCTAGGGCGCCGAGACGGATGTCGGTGCCCCCGGTTCGCGCTCACTTGCCGATCTTGGCGATCTCGGCATTCGTCGTCTGTTCGGCACTCTCCCACAACGTCTTGAAGCCAACCCACATCAGCGCGCCGAGCGAGGCGATGATCAGCACCGCGATGGCGGCGCTGATGACACCCTCGCCTCGCTCGCTGCGGCGGGGCATTCGACGAGGCAACAAAGCATCGGGACAGCAGTGGACGAGGAGCACGATGGTCGCCATAGCGGCTCCAACGGTGGATTGGGCAACGAAAGCAACGTGAATCATGAGTGGTTCTCTTCCTTAGTAGGTGGCTGGACTGGGGTGGCTGGACTGGGGTGGCTGGACTGGGGTGACTGGGGACGAGGTTGAACAGGCTCGCCGTGGCGCTGATTGGCAGATCACACGCCCGTGTAGCTCCGCAAGGCGTCGCTGAACGGAATCGAGAGCAGCACTGCACCGGGCACGAGCGCTGCCACGGTGACCGGTATCCAGACCTGCTCGTTTCGGCGCTCGATACGTTCAATGAGGCGTCGGTGAGCCGCGGCACGCGCCGAACGGGCCTCGTCGGACACCAGCGCAGCGATATCGGCAGTGTCTTCATGCAGTGTGAGCACGCCGACAAGGCGGCGAACGTCGGATGAGCCAGCCGTCTCGGCCCATTCTTCGAGCGCAGTCTCGACGGTGGCACCCCCAGCGACCCTGGCGCTGACGCGTCTCAGATCTGCACAGCAGATGCCTTGGCCTCGCTGTCCGGTCGTCGCGAGGGCATTGGTCAGTGACATGCCGCTGGCGAGCAGCATCGCAATCTGCTCGGTGATGGTTGGCAGCTCCTCGGTCAACCCGGCGCCGCGCGCAGCGATCGCCTGCGCAAGCAGACGCTCTGGTGCCAGGAACGTCGCGATGGTGAATCCGGCCCCGATGAGAAGCGCCGGAATCAGCGCTATACCGATCCACAGCAACGCGGCGAACGATATGAGCAGCGCAGCAGCGGACATCGAGGCTTGACGTGCTCGATACTGAGCCTCGGACTGCCGTCGTCCGAGGCGGTCCAAGCGTGTGCCGAGTTCTTGATCCAGGCCGAACGCGGTCGCAACGCGGTCTCCGATTTCGGCGGCCATCGTTGGGGAGATCAAGCGGGCCCGGAGCGGCAGTTGATGCTGGGGCTGTGGCGGTTCTAGGCGTCGTGCGAGCGGCACGCGGCGGAACCATCGCACCTCGGACAAGATGAGCATCGCGCCGACACCGAGTCCCGCCGAGCTGCTCGCCACGATCGCGTTCACTCGCAAAAGACCCGGCGCCGTTGCGGCACGGCCATGATCCGACCCGCCCAGAACCAGCAGCCCGCCACGGCCCCAAAGCTCAAGGCCACAAGCAGCTGCCCGTTCGGATTCTGGTAAGCCTCTCGTCCCCGACCGATGCCTAGACCGACCACGGCCATGAATGCAGGCACCACGAGCACGAAGCTCCGAGCGAACCGCGCTCCGGCTTGCCGGGCGCGGGCATCTTGACGTGCGGCTGCCTCAACCTGGGCGGCTTCTGCAAGGGCGCGCAATCGAGTGTCGAGATCGACTCCTCCGATTCGATGCGCGGCGAGCAAGGTTTCGCACACAGCGTCTGCGGTGGGGTCGGCCAGTGCCCCCCGAAGCACTGCTAGGGCAACTTCAAAGTCAGTGCTGAGCGCCCAGGTTCGGGCCGCATCCAAGAATGCACCGCGCATCTCGATGGGGGCGCTGGCACCGGCCGCGAACAGAGCACTAGGAATGGACTGACCACGGCTCGTGACGAGGACGCGAATCTCCGATAGCAGCCGAGGCCACGCCTGGCGAGCACTCCACATCCGACGTCGACGCAGAGTCGCTGCGCTGTGTACGGGGATCACAGCTGCGAGCACCGCGGCGGTTGCTGAACCGAGCCCGTTGCCGAATAGCAGCCATGCCCCGAACCACCCTGCGATCGCTGACGTCACCCCCAGGAGCGCTCGGCGTGGCCGAACGAGCCGAGCCCGCGGCCGCCACGATGTCATCGACTGCGCCGCGTGTGGGCGGCGCCCGACACGCAGGGGTCCTGCGGGAGGGATCCCGAGCAACAGGAACAGCCCCAACGAGCCGCCGATGGTGAACATCAGCGGCATGGGGCAACAGTCCGCTGAGGCGCCGTGGGGGGTGCCCCGGGGCGCTCGGGGAGTCCGGACGAACTCACGACTGTCGGAAGCGGCTCGACTGCTCGAGCTGGAGTCTGCTCGGTCCCGATGGTGGTGTCGGCGGCGTCGTTGCTGTACAGCGTGGTCGCCGCGAAGCGTGGCTCGTGGGAGTCTGCGTCGGAGCCTTCGAGGGCGAGAATCTCGCTGATCCGCACGCCGGCTGAGCTTCGTCGGAGATGGACGACGATGTCGATCGAGTCAGCGATCAGCTGGCTGATCGCCCCAACCGGCATACCGCGGACCTCTGGTGATATTTGACACATCAAGCGGAGCCGGGCGAGCGCTTGGCGAGCAGAGCCGGCGTGAATGGTGGCGTATCCGGTGACACCGCTGGACAGCGTCAGCAGCAATGGCACGGCTTCCCGGTCGCGAACCTCGCCGACCACGGCCACGTCAGGTGCCATTCGAAGAAAGCCCGATACGAGGCGGCGAAGGTCGACCGGGGATCGCTCGGCTCGGCTGGGGCGTGTCTGCATGCTCGCAACGTTCGGCAGCGGGATCTCGACCTCGAACACTTCCTCGGCGGTCACGACCCGCAACGAGGGATCGAGTTCGGCAGCGCAGCACCGCAGCAGGGTTGTCTTGCCGCTGCCCGGGGCACCCGCGAACAGGATTGACCGCTGGGCGCGAACCGCGGCGCGCAGAAGATCGGCGATCTGCGGCGTGAGTGTGCCCACGAGGGTCAGTTCTTCGAGCGTCGCGAATGCGACTCCGGTGAACTTGCGGACATTGAAGATGAGGTGCCCGCCCCGGCCGATGTCGTCGTGGACGATGTGCAGGCGTGCGCCGTTGTCGAGCTGCGCGTCCTGGAGTCCTTCGCTCGGGTCCAGCTTGCGGTGCGATCCGGATGCGTCGTCGAGAATCCGCGTCAAGGTCCGGCGGACGTGCTCGTCGTCGTGAAACGCCTCGTCGTGGTACCCGCTCGGACCCTGGTGACGCTTGACGAAGATCTTGTGGGGTGCATTGACCATGATCTCCCAGACGTCGTCGTCGTCCAACAACGGCTCGAGCGGTCCGTAGCCGAGCAGATCGCGCCTGGCTCGTTCGGCGATACGGCCGGCGTCGTAGAGCTCTCGAGGACGCATGCCCCGCTTGAAGTCCAGGTTCCACCGCCGCACCTCTTCATTGATCAGCTGGTTGAGCGCGCTGTCGGATCCAGGCGCACGCGGGTCCAAGCCGAGGTCCCTCGCACGTGCCTGCACTGAGCGCTCGATCTCGGCGAGCGGCGACACCTCGGTCACGACGACTCCGTTGGCACGAGGCCTCCGAGCCGCGCTGCTGTTGCGATATCGCCGATCGCCGCCATCACGGTGTCGACGAACTGCTGTGGCATCGCCGACGCGTTGCCGTGGATGTCATCCAGCTCTGGGCGCTCATGACTGCGGATTGCCCCGGACAGGAACGCTTCGCTGGCTCGGCGCGAATCGATAGCTCGTGCGTGACCGACCAGCCTCCGCCGCCCGGGGATGCGTGCCAGTATCGGTCGCACGCGCGACGGAGGCACGCCACACCCAGACAACTCGTGCATCCCATGCAAAAGGCCCCCCAGACCGGTGAGCGACGGGACGCCGACGATCACAATTGCATCAGCAGCGGTTACAGCGTCAAGATCGATGGCCCCGAGGCGGCCTTGGCCGCGCCTATTGGCCGGGTCGGCGAAGTCGTCGTCAAGGTCAAGCACGGTGACGGCGTATCCGGCCCGCATAGCGGACAGCGCCCGCTGCACCGACGGGCCTTCGATACCGCTGCGATCGAGGCCTCCAGGAGGGCCCAACAGCACGTCGTAGCCGCGTTGGGGAACGCTGAAGGTCACAGACCCAAGGTCTTCCTGCTGCAGTTCACGGCTCGTCGCTGCATCAAAGAGATCTGCGATGCTCGGCCGCTCTGCGGCCGCGTCGTGCAGCAGCGCCTGATCCGCCCTCCACGACAGATCCGCCAGCAGAACACCGCGGCGGGAGCGATCACAATTCGCGAGACCCTGTGCGAGCGCGATCGCCGTCGTCGACACGCCGCTGCCGGGGCGCCCGCACACGGCGACCAGTGCGCCGGCAGACGGTTCGCGATCATGGCGAGATTCGATCTTGTTGGTCGCAGCGCGGTCGTGCTCTGGTGATGCGAATCGAGCGCCGAGGCCGCGACTGAGCTCGTGCAGGCCGAAGTCAGGCCGCAGTCGCAGCGTCCCTGGCTCAGCCCACTGAGGAAGGCCGTTCTCGCCGACGATGATGAAGAGGCACTCACCCTCTCGCAGCACCGTGAGTACCTCAGGTGTCGGATCCCCGGCGGCCTCGTCGATGAGCAGGGCCGTGGGACCAGACGTGGAGCGCACGCGGTTCACGAGTTCGGCTGGCGAGATGCATTGCGCGAAATCAGCGCGCAGAGAGCCCGATGTCGTCCAGTCCACGACGCGCCGAGGCCATTCTGACTGCATCGTTGCGAGCCCCAGCACGAGCACGTGCGCGCTCGTGCTCACGGCCACACTCGCGCCAGTATCAGCGCATTCTCGTCGGCCGCTGCGGCGACAGCGGTAGCTTCGGAAACCTTGGCGACGTGCAACGTGACAGTGAGGGCGCCACCGAGTGTGCTGACGCCGCCCGCTTCTGCGACATCAAAGATCGCGGCGTCGGACGCTATGACCGAACCGCCGCCGGGGGCATCGCGATCGATCGCGATGACATCAACTCGTTCTCCTGGAACCAGATTCCCGTTGAGGGCACGGGCTCGATCGAGCTCGACGGCGAGCGTAAAACCCCGCAATCGAGTTGCTGCGACATCGGGCCCCACGACGTCGGTGGATGCGAGCAGCTCTCCGACATGAACTGCTCGAACGACGATTCCACCGAGCACCTCGGCGCTTTCGGACACAGCGGTTGCGGCGATCTCGTCAGGAAGGCGAATCGGTATCGGTCCGATGTCACCGGGCTCGACGGCGCTACCCGGTATCAGCGGCGACCGGGCGACGAGGTAGCTCGTGTCCGGGGCAGCGTCGGCGCGCTCGAACGCCCACCACAGCCCCATGGCCGCTCCAGCACACAGCACACCGCCTACGACCGCACGAGCGCGGACGCCCGTGCGAACGGACAGCACCCGACGCTGCTGCGGTTCGACGTTTGGCAGCGATTGCTCGCGTGTGAGCGACGGTCCGGCTGGGGGCACAGTGCGAACCTAGGCACATGTCTGTCAGATATCAAGATAGTTATTGAAAACCAATGTTATATGTCCGAGATGCTGCATAAATATTGCGATATAGCGCGCGATACCGACGATCGGCGCGGAGATGCGCCATCGGTCCCGACACGCGCACTACCGTTGGCACCACGATGTCGGCGGACGCCGACGGCTGAAAAGGCGCTGGTCGACCGATAGGAAGTTGCGATGATGGCCGAGGAGTCGACGGGGTTGGGAGACGAGCTCGAGCAGGTCCGTGACGACAGTGACGACTCGTATCCCGAGGTCGTCTGGCTGTCGACCCTCAAGGCGGCCAACCGAATGGGCATCACCACGCGAACTCTCTACCGCTTTATTGATCGAGGTGATCTCCCGGCGTATCGATTCGGCCGAGTGATCCGGCTCCAGCTCGCAGACATCGATCGTTTCGTGGAGCAATGCCGTGTCGAGCCCGGAAGCCTCGAGCACCTGTACCCCGAGGCGCGTCCGCAGGATCTCGAGGTCGACGAGGATTGAGCAGCGGCAGGCCCCCTGCGGGAGGGCCCGAAGATTCTCTGACGCCGCTAGGCGCGTGGGCCACAGTCAATCCAATCTTCGTCATCCGACCAGACTGGCGGCGTGCAGGGGCACCCCGGCGATGGCCGGCAGGACTCGGGCTGCTGTTTGTCACCGGGCTCATTGGCTCGGTCTTCGCGTACCAGATCTCAACTTTCGCGGTGCGCAGCGACTTCGAGAACACGCTTGAGACCACGCTGAGTGAGTACTCCCTTGCTGGACAGTTCGTGCTCATTGCACTGTTCGCGCCGTTGCTCGAAGAAGCGGTCTACCGGCTGGCTGTCTCGGCGCCGCTACGCCTGAGTGCGCTCGGCGCCGCTGGCGTCCTGGGTGCGCTGAGCTTCGTGGGGGGCGGCGTGTCAGCAGCCGTGGCCGCGGCAGTGTTCGCCTCCATCGCAGTGGCCGCATGTGTGTTGTGGGCTCAGGCACACGCCGCTGGAGGTGAAGCGACGAGATCTCTCGGGACAGATGCATCACCCCCGCAGACATGGCGCGCCCTCGTCGAGCGCTGGTGGGCGGACTCACCGCAATGGCCGGTGTGGTGTTCGATCGCAGCCTTCGGCTTGGTGCATCTGAACAACTTCGAGGTGCAATGGTCGGTTGCCGCAATCGTGAGCGTTCCATTGGTTGTCAGCCCGCAGTTGTGGCTCGGCCTGATGTTCACGATCGCTCGTGTGCGCTATGGGTGGTGGGCAGGCGTCGGCTTGCATGCCACGCACAACCTCGCAGTCTGGGGCTTCGACACTGCGCTCAACGGGGGGGTGCTGGCGTAGCGGTGGCAGCCAGCGCGCCTCAGATCGTCGCAGGCTCGGCGTGGATGTACTGGCGTGGCGGAAGACTCTGCTCGCCCTCGATGTCGAAGCGCGGCAGCCATTCCAGCCAGCGGGGGAACCACCAGTTCGTATCGCCCATCAGGCGCATCGACGCCGGCACGAGCACGGTGCGCACGATGGACGCATCCACGGCGATTGCTGTTGCGAGGCTGAGGCCCAGCATCTTGATCGTCGGATCGGGATTGCTCACGAAGCCGACGAACACTGCGATCATGATGAGCGCAGCCGAGGTGATGACCCGTGCGGTGTTGGCGATGCCGCTGATCACGCTCTGGTTGTTGTCGCCGTTGTGTATGTACTCCTCCTTGATGCGGCTCATCAAGAACACCTCGTAGTCCATCGACAGCCCGAACAGCACCGCGAAGGTGAACATCGGGATGAACGACACAATCGGCACTGGCTCGGCCATGCCGATGAGACTGAGGCCCCAGCCCCAATTGAACACTGCGACGAGGACACCGTACGCGGCGCCGATCGACAGCAGATTCAGAATTGCTGCCTTGAGCGGCACCAGAATCGATCGGAACACCAGGATCAGGAGCAAGAAGCTCAGCACAATTACGGCTGCGATGAATACGGGCAGGCGAGCCGCGACGCGACCGGCAACGTCGGCAAAGGTTGCGGTGCCGCCGCCGACATGCACGGCATCGGGCCGCTCCAGCACTGCGGGGAAGATCTCGGTTCGCAGCCGCTCCAGGGTGTCGAACGTGGTGGTGTCCTGCGGTGATGTGGTCGGGAAGGCAGTGAATGTGGCCGCGTTGCCGACTGGGGAGAAGTGAGTGGGTGACACGGCGACGATGCCAGGGTCGGCCGCAACCGCGGCCGAGAGCTGCGCAAGTTCGGCTGCGTTGGTGCCGGTCGTATCTGCTGCAATGAGCAGTGGCCCGTTGAAGCCCGGGCCGAAGGCCTCCCCGAGCAGGTCGTAGGCCTGGCGGTGAGTGCTCTCGGGGTCCTCGTTGCCCTGATCGGGAAAGCCCATGTTGATCCACAGCACCGGGGCTGTCAGCGCCACCAGCACAACGAGAGTCACGATGCAGTACTTGATCGCGTGGTTCGAGACGTGAGTTCCCCACCGTTGCCAAACGGCATGCACCTCGATTGTCCCAGCAGAGCGGTCACCCGAGGCGGACAGCGACTGGACTCGCTCGATGTGGAGTCGGCGTTGTCGCCTCGGGAAAATGCGTATACCCACCCACCCCAGCAATGCGGGCAGGGCGGTCACCGACGCGGCGACCATCAGCACCATGATCGCCGAGACCGATACTGCAGCGGCAGTCATGAACGGAATGCCTGCCATGGCGAGCCCGAGGATCGCAATGATGACGGTGCCGCCTGCAAAGATGACTGCCAGCCCAGCTGTGGCGTTGGCGCGACCGATAGCGTCCGTGACGGTCAAGCCTTCTCGCAGGCCCTCTCGGTAGCGGGTAACGATGAACAGGACGTAGTCGATGCCGACCCCGAGGCCGATCATCGATGCCATGCTCGGCGCGAAATCGGGCACCGGCAAACCGATCGCCACGAGGCCCATCACACCCATCACCCCGATGATGAGGCCGACCAGCGCTACGCCGATGGGCAGACTCATTGCCACCAAGCTGCCGAAGGCGACGAGCAGGATGATCACGGCCGCCAACAATCCGGCCACCTCGCCGATTCCGGTATCAGTCTCGCGGGTCTCGATGTAGATGGTGCCGCCGTACTCGACGCGCAGCGTGGCACTGCCGAATTGTTCGATCGCCGCGTCGCCCGCCGCCTCGAGACGTTCGACCAGCTCACGGGACGTCTCGAGATCGGGATCGAACCCGACCGTGATCAGGCCGATCGTGCCGTCGGCATTGACCGAGTTGGCGCTTCGGGCCAGCGCATTCGCCGAAGCTCCGAGAGCTTCAGGGTCCGACCCGTTGATCCCCACGATGACCGGCTCAGCTTGCAGACTGGCGCGCAACAGAGCGATCGCGACGGTTTGGGGGGGATCGGCAAGCTGGGACCCCGGAGGTGCCTGCACGACAACTTGCGCTTGAATCCCGGCGTCGGTCGGGAACTCGTCGCGCAGCAGGTCGTGCGCGACCTGACTGTCGACTCCCGGCATGTCCAAACCTCTGGTCAGCTCTGCGCCGAAGGCCTGGTTGAGCGAGATCAGTGCGATCGCCGCGACGATCCACACGAGCATCGTCCGCCATCGATACGTCGCACAGCCGCGGCCGAGCCTGTAGAGGAATGCTGACACGTAGCCAATTATGACCATAAGCCGACTCGCCATGGCGTCAATCCCCGCTGAGCCCGAGCGTCGGCACCGGAGCATTGGCACCAGAGCATCGGAGATTGCGGCCCGACGGTGTGCAGTTGCAGGACCACAAATCAGGGGCTCGCCCGAACGGCCGTCAGTACCCTTGCAACCCGTTCCGGCATCCCTTCGCGACGCGGGCCAACCAGACATGACATTGCAGATCTTCGACACGATGAGGCGGCGCAAGACCGCCTTCGCCCCGCGCACGCCGGGCGAGGTGTCGATGTATGTCTGTGGTCCGACCGTTTACGACGTGCCGCATCTAGGACACGGGCGCACTGCGCTGACCTTCGACACGATTCGGCGGTACTTCGAGTGGTGCGGTCTTACCGTCACGTTGGCGTCGAACGTCACCGACATCGACGACAAGATCGTCGCCCGGGCGCAGGGCGAAGGCCGCGCCGAGGCTGATGTCGCCGCGGAATTCACCGCTGCGTACGACGAGCAGATGCGACGCCTCGGCGTGCTCGCCCCGCATTCCCAGCCGCACGCCACGCACTTCATCTCCGAGATGATTGACGTCATCGACACGCTCGTATCGATGGGTGCCGCGTACGACATCGGCGGCAAGGGCGTCTACTTCGCGGTCGAGGCCGCGCCTGGGTACGGGCGACTGGCGGGCCGGACTCTGTCGCAACTCGCAGACGACGCCGGTGCGCGCGTCGAAGTGGACCCCGACAAGCGGTCGCCGCTGGATTTTGCGCTGTGGAAGGCGGCGCGGCCGGGAGAGCCGCGCTGGGCGACACCCTGGGGCGACGGGCGGCCCGGTTGGCACACCGAATGCGTCGCCATGTCGCTGGCGGCGCTCGGCCCAGGCTTCGACATTCACGGTGGCGGGGATGACCTGGTGTTCCCGCACCACCAGAACGAGTGGGCGCAGGTCACCGCATCGGGCGAGCAGTTTGCGCGCTACTGGGTGCACAGTGCGATGGTGAACGTCGGCAGCCAGAAGATGGCCAAGTCGTTGGGCAACTTCACCAACTTGGCTGAGGCCATCGATGCCGCCGGTGCGCGCGCAGTTCGCCTGCTGGCGTTGCAGACGCACTATCGGCGAGCGATGGAGATGGGCTCCGAAGCCCTCGAGGCCGCCCGCAACGCGGTGGGCCGGCTCGATGCCTTCGCTCGCCGGATGGCTGGAGCGGGCGTCGCCGCCGAGCGTGACATCGGAATAGGGCGAGCAGACATCGAGGCCGTCTCGATTGGACATGTAGACGTCGACGCCGTTGCGTCTTTCGTCGCTGCGATGGACGACGATTTCGCCACACCCGCAGCGCTCGATGTCGTCTTCAGGCTTGTGCGCAGCGCGAATACAGCGCTTGACGAGATGCGACGCTCCGATGCCGAACGAGCAGCGGGCACTGCGCTGGGGCTGCTCGCTGTGCTCGGCATCGAGGTCGACGAAGGTGACGGTGATTCCGCAAACGGCGATCACCTCTCTGACGCCGAAGTGGAGCTAATGCTGGCCCGGCGTTCGGAAGCCCGCGCCGCCCGGGACTTCGCTGCAGCAGATCAGATTCGCGACGACCTCGCAGCGGCGGGTGTCGTCGTGTCTGACGGTGCGACTGGCGCGACATGGCATCGCGTAAGGGATCTCTAGGCGGTCTCAGCGCTCCGGCGCAGCCAGTCTTCGATGAGCCAGCCCGCGATGGACATGCCTCCGCGAGGACACGGCGGGAGGTCATCGGCGGTGTACCAGCTGGCCTCGATGATCTCGTCGGGGTCGATGAGGATCTCGCCTGACTGCCAACTGCAAGTGAATCCGCACATCAGCGAGTGCGGGAACGGCCACGGCTGGCTGCCGAAATAGCGGACGTCGGCGACTTCCACGCTGACTTCCTCGCGGACTTCTCGAATCACCGCATCTTCGAGGCTCTCGCCGGGCTCAACGAAACCCGCAAGGGCGCTGAAGAAGCGTCCAGGGAACTGTCGACCCCACGCCAGCAGGATCTCGTCGCCCCGCTCGACGAGGACGATCATCGCAGGACTGAGCCGCGGGAAGGCCATGTGCTTGCATTCAGGGCACGCCTTGCCTCGATCGGCAACGTTGGTTTGGGTCGGTGTTCCGCAGCGCCCGCAGTAGCGGTGAGTGCGCTCGAACTCGACAATCTGCGATGCACGTCCGGCGATCTGCCAGTGCTCATCGGGGATGCGCCCGTACAGCTTCCGCAGCGGCACAGGTTCGAGATCACCCTCATCGAGCGCAGGCTCACCGGCAGGGTCCATATCGACCGCCCAGACTCCGATGCCGTCGAGGACTCCCAGGAATGCGCCGGCGTCTGAGCCGTCGCCGATCGGTGCCTGGGAGCGGTGACACAGCCCGCCGCCCGGTTCGGCGAATACCGTCCCGGCTCGAATGGGAATCCAGATCTTGACGGACATGTCCAATTCGGGCGGCGGCTGGGTCAGCACGGTGAACACCGCTCAAGTTGAGCACACCGCACCTTGTGGTCGCTGTGACGAGGATCTCGATCCCGTCGTGTCAGCTCCGTGCGGACCTGGCGCTAGGGATCCGCGGCTCGAAGCGGCGCTGTGTCCGATGGTCCGCTGCTAGACGCGGCGCTGTGTCCGATGGTCCGCTGCTAGACGCGGCGGATCACCGTTACCACTTTGCCGTAGATCGTCACGTCGTCTGCGGGTCGCACGATCGCCGCGTGCTCGGAGTTGGCGGGCTCGAGCACGATCTCGTCGCCGCTCGGTCGGTATCGCTTGACAGTTCCTTCGTCGCCATCGATGCCCGCTACCACGATGTCACCGGGCTCGGCATCGGGTTGATGCCGAGCAACCACGTAGTCACGGTCCCAGATTCCGGCGTCGATCATGGAGTCGCCTCGGACTCGCAGCATGAACAACTCGCCACTGCCGGTGAAATCGGCGGGCAAGGGCAAGAGTTCCTCGACGTTTTGTTGCGCCAGAACATCGGTGCCCGCCGCGACATCGCCGATGAGTGGCACGTGACGAGTAGGACGGCGCTCGCCCTTGACGCCGGTCTGCCAGTCAAAGTTCACGATCAGCGCGCGGGGGCGCGATGGATCCCGGGTCAGCCACCCGTCGGCTTCGAGGGCACGCAGGTGCCGGTGCACAGTGGCGGGGGAGCTGAGATTCACTGCAGCACCGATCTCGCGAACCGACGGCGGATAGCCACGCTCGCGCTGGGTGTGGTCAATGAACTCGAGCATGGCCTGCTGCCGCTTGCCGAGGTGGGCGACCCGTTGTTCTGCAGCGCCGCCGCCGTCAGTCATCTGCATCTCAGTCCTCCTTGGTGGTGCGGCTGCCTGGCGAGATCGACGCCGTCACAGCAGCACCTGGCGCTCCCAGTTGCGGAACTGTTGTTCCACCGAGCGACGTTAGCAACAAATGTTCGACAGTGCGCGCATTTGTTCGTGCGTCGAACTCGCTTCAGTCGATCACGACCGGCGACGGGAGCGGATCCAGCGCATGAACAGCACGTCGCCGTCCGCCATTACTTGGTCCACATCGAATCCGCGTGGCGAAACGGTATCGGGGTGACCGCTCGCTGAGCCGGCGATGCGGGGTGCGGATCCTCCAATGGCGAGCGGCGCGATCGTCAGATTGATTTCATCGACGAGGTCGGCCGCGAGCAAGCTCGCGTTCAACTGCGGACCGCCCTCGCACAGCACGACGCGTGCTCCCTGTTCGGCAAGGTGCATCAGCGCGGCGTTGAGGTCGACAGTGTCAGTGCCCGCTTCGAAGACTTCGGCACGGCCAGCGAGACCCGCCTCAACGGCGGGGCCGGCCTCGGCTGTGGTCACGATGAGCGGGACTTGCGTGTTCGCGCCGGTCCGTCGTGCTGCGAACAACGGAAGGCTTGGATCGATGCTCCCCGAACCGCTGACGATCGCGAGGCGTGCCGAACTTCGGCGAGGCGGGCGGTAACGCTCGGAGTTGGCGGTCCCGGCGCCGACGAGGATGACATCGGCCGCTCCTCGCAGCTCAGCGAACATCTGCATGTCGGCAGGGCCGGACAGACCGCCGGACAGACCGTCGACGGCTGCCGCGCCGTCGATGCTGGCGACCATGTTGAGCATCAGCCAGGGACATCCGTTGAGAGGCTCACGCGAACGGATCACGGCGTGATGCGCGTCCACTTCGTCGGCCGGTCGCGCCGGGTACAACCGATGCACCCGGCGAGTCTGCCATTGTTCACTTCTTCGGCCGCTGCTGAGGTGACGCACTCATTCACAGGGGCTGTGGATAACTTGGACGTACAGACTTGGACACTGTCATCCACAGTGTCGGTTGCCTATCCACAGGAATTTCCCCAAGATGATCCCGGCGTTGCACACTTCCGGTCCACAGGAGACCAGCCGTAAGGTTCCCAAAGTGCATGATGCTGCGCCATCGACAGGCTTGCGGCTGCGGCGTCACTTCACCACCGTCGGCACTCATCGCTACGACACGGTCCGGTGGGAACGCCGCGACGCCCTCATCACCAACTCTGGCGACGGCACAGTGGCGTTTGCTCAGCCTGACGTGGAGTTTCCGCAGAACTGGAGCCCGACCGCAGGAAATATCGTCGCTCAGAAGTACTTCCGAGGCACGCTTGGCACCCCTTCTCGTGAGAGTTCGCTTCGTCAGGTCATCGATCGCGTGGTCTCGGCGATCACTCAATGGGCGATCGCCGACGGCTACTTCGATTCGCCCGAGGCCGCGGATGTCTTCGAAGCCGAGCTGACGTGGTTGCTGGCGCACCAGCGGGTCGCCTTCAACAGCCCGGTGTGGTTCAACATCGGCGTCGAGGGCGTGCCGCAGCAGGCGTCGGCCTGCTTCATCCTGTCGGTCGATGACGACATGGACTCAATTCTTGATTGGTATGTCACCGAAGGCAGGATCTTCAAGGGCGGTTCTGGCGCAGGTGTCAACCTGTCGGCCATCCGGGCATCGTGCGAGCTGCTCTCCGGCGGCGGGGAAGCGAGCGGTCCGGTCAGCTTCATGCGCGGCGCCGACGCATCCGCGGGAACCATTCGCAGCGGGGGCAAGACCCGTCGCGCGGCCAAGATGGTGCTGCTCGACGCGGACCACCCCGACATCGAGGCGTTCGTGTGGTGCAAGGCGCGCGAAGAGCGCAAGGCCCGAGCGCTGGCGTCGTCCGGTTTCGACATGGACCTCGACGGCGCAGATTCGTTCTCAGTGCAGTACCAGAACGCCAACAACTCGGTCCGCCTGTCCGACGAGTTCATGACTGCGGTCGAGGAGGACTCGATCTGGAAGCTGCGCGCTCGCACGACCGGGGAGGTGACCTCTGAGCTGCCGGCTCGTGATCTGTTTCGCCAGATCGCACAAGCAGCATGGGAATGCGCCGATCCGGGGGTGCAGTTCTCAACGACGATCAACAGCTGGCACACGGCGCCGGCACACGGACCGATCAATGCCAGCAACCCGTGCAGCGAGTATCTGCACCTCGACAACTCAGCGTGCAATCTCGCCAGCGTGAACCTGCTGCCCTTCTTCGCAGACGGTGCAGCCCGCGCCGACGGCGATGGCGACGGCACTGAATTCGACATCGAGGGCTTTCGCCAAGCGGTTCGAATCACGTTCATCGCGCAAGACGTGCTCGTGAGCCACGCCGACTATCCGACCGAGCTCATCGGGCAGACGTCTCGGCAATTCCGTCAGCTCGGGTTGGGGTTCACGAACCTGGGGGCGCTGCTGATGGCGGCCGGCGCTCCGTACGACTCGACGCAAGGTCGCACACTCGCGGCGGCGGTCACGGCACTCATGTGCGGCGAGGCGTATGCGACCTCAGCTGATCTGGCGGAGCGACTGGGGCCTTTCGACGGATATGGCGCGAACGCTGCTGCGACGCTTGGGGTGCTGAAACGGCATCGCTGTGCGCTGGAAGACGTCGAGGCGGCAGCAGAGCAAGGGCTCGGTGGCGCCGATCCGCCCACGCCGCGGCGCAACGGGCACGACGCCCTCTCCCGCAGCGCATTGAGTGAGCTTGCGGCTGAGATCTCCGTGGCGGCACGCACTCGATGGGATGCTGCGGTAGCGGGTTGTGAAGCCCATGGCGTGCGCAACTCACAGGCAACGGTCATCGCGCCCACCGGCACGATCTCGTTCATGATGGATTGCGACACCACGGGTATCGAGCCCGATCTGGGCCTGGTGAAGCACAAGAAGCTGGTTGGGGGCGGCGACCTCCGCATCGTCAACTCGACGGTCCCGATCGCACTCGCCCGGCTCGGCTATTCGCAAGCGCAGATTGCTGACATCGAAACACACATCTTGGCCACCTCGCACGTCGCGGGCGCCCCGCATCTGTCGGCGGAACACTCGGCGGTGTTTGCATGCTCGATCGGCGAAGGTGCCATTGCCCCCGAAGGCCACATCGAGATGATGGCTGCGTGTCAGCCATTCGTGTCGGGGGCGATCTCCAAGACTGTGAACCTGTCGGCGAGCGCCACGGTCGACGACATCGAATCACTGTTGCGACACTCGTGGAAGCTGGGGCTCAAGGCTGTTGCGATCTATCGCGACCACTCCAAGGTGGGCCAGCCCCTCTCCGTCGGAGCAGCCGACATCGCATCGGGTTTCGCCGCTTCGGCGAGCGATCTCGCGAGCGTTGCGGCGTCGCACGCGGCACCCCGACGTGAACGACTGCCTCGCAGCAGACGGTCGCGAACGTTGTCGTTCCGGGTCACGGACTGCCACGGCTTCATGACGGTGGGGGAGTACGACGACGGAAGGCCAGGGGAGATATTCCTCATCGTGGCGAAGCAGGGCTCGACGCTCGCCGGGATCATGGACGCATTCGCCATCTCGGTCAGCCACGGGTTGCAGTACGGCGTGCCGCTGCGTTCCTACGTCGAGGCGTTCACCAACATGCGCTTCGAACCCGCAGGGCTCACCGACGATCCCCAATTGCGGATCGCGACGAGCATCGTGGACTACATCTTCAGGCGACTCGCGCTCGAATACCTGCCCCTCGACGAGCGGACTGAACTCGGTGTGCTCAGCGTTGACGAGCGCACCGAACCGCCCCTGCCGGGGCTCGAGAGCGCCTCGGTTCCCAGTGCGATCGGCGCCGAGCCGACTGCGGACCCGCCCACGCATCCGAGCGAGGTCTCTTCGTACCCCAGCATCGGGTACCGCGATGCGCCGCTGTGCATGACCTGCGGCGACCGTATGGTCCGCGCGGGCTCGTGCTTCGCATGCCGCTCCTGCGGTACGACGAGCGGCTGCGGCTAGGCCCGGGTTCGGATCCCGCAGCAGCCGGCCGCGCAGACGTCGGGCCGAGGGCCCAGGTCGCCGAGTGCAGGTCGATCATCACGCAGCCCGGCGGTTTCCTCGACGAGATCCGCCAAGGCAGCAACGAAGAGCGGATGCGTGCCGACAGCGGGAGCACGAACCATGGTGAGCCCTGCGCGGCACGCGGTGGCGCGGGCGCGGGTGTCGAGGTCGACGATGACCTCCATGTGATCGGACACGAAACCCAGGGGCATGACGAGAACGCTGCGGCACCCTTGCCGTGCGAGCTCAACGAGGCGATCGTTGATATCGGGTTCCAGCCACCGCACATGCTGGGGTCCGCTGCGGGACTGGTACGCCACTTCGACGTGGCCCTCCAGCCCGGCCAGGTCAGCGACGTTCTCGGCTGCGTCGACGAGCTGCGCCTCGTAGTCACAGGCTGCCGCCATCGACAGCGGCAGGCTGTGTGCAGTGAACACGGTGTGCACGCCGGATCCGAGGCGTGCGCCGTCGAGGGCTTCACGAATGCGGTGCGCGGCCGCGCCCACGAACCCCGGGTGATTGCCATAGACGCGCACCCGGCTCAGCCGTGGCGCGTGCGGTGTCCCCGCAGCTGCTTGCTCGAGATCCTCGTTGTACTGGCGGCAGCCCGAGTACGAGCTGAATGCCGATGTCGTCACGACGGCGGCGTGGTTGCGGTCCTCGAGTGCCATCTGTCGCACGGTGTCACCAAGCAATGGATGCCAGTTGCGGTTTCCCCAGTAACAGGGGATCTCGTGGCCACGCCGGTCGAGCTCGATTGACAGAGCGTGGAGCAGTTCGCGATTCTGGGCGTTGATCGGACTCACGCCGCCGTGGCGCATGTACTGCCGCGCGACGTCGGTGAGCCGCTCGGAGGGGACGTCGCGGCCTCGTGTGACGTTGTGCAGGAACGGCATCACATCGTCGGGGCCATCTGGTCCACCGAACGACAGCAGCATGACGGAGTCGACTTGCCGTGGCCCCATCGCTGTCGCTGTGGTGACGAGTCCGCTGATGGTCGCAGGGGGGGCCGAGCCATCGCGCCCCGCCGCCGTGGGTGTTCGGGGAGCGGACGATGCGGTGGGGGATTGTTCTGCGCTGCCGACAGTTTCCAGCGGAACCGCTGGCGTACGGGCAGTAGCGACGAGGAGCGGCACGGACGCCAAGGCTGTGCACATCGCAGCCACGATGGCCACGCTGAAGCCGTAGCTGTCGATCAGCAGGCCGGCTATGGGGGGTCCGACGAGCCCGCCCACGCCGGCCGCGGTGTACAGGGCACCCAGCACGCTGCCGAGACCAGTCAGGCCGAACAGCTGTGCTGCAACTGCCGGGGAGAGCGCGATGAAACCGCCATAGCTGCTGCCCATCACGAACGTGAACACCACCAGAGCCGTGAAACTGTCGTCGGCGAACAACCAGATCAAGTAGCTCAACCCCATCACCGAATAGGAGATCTGGTACAGGCGCATCAGCGGAAGCACCATGCCGAGGGCACCAAGGCCGAGCCGTCCCAGCATCGAGGCCAAGCCGATATTCGCGATGAGGAACGCTCCGCGGGTGCCACCGCCATCGGTCACGTATTTGTCGATGAAGACGATGGGTATGAAGAGGCTGGCGCTCAGCAAGAGCATCGACAGGTAGAGCCGAGTGAAGCGGCGGTTGTGCATTAGCCGTCCCATGGACGGCAGATCGCTTTGGGGTGCAACATTGGGCGGTCGGCGCGCACCCACGGCGGCCACCAGCAGCAGGCCGGTCGCCACGATGGCCATGACCTGATAGGTGTCGCGCCAGCCGTAGTCCGCGACGAGCCGCTTGACGACGGGTGCCCCGACCAACTGCCCGAGTCCGATGCCGGCCACTGCGACGCCGAGGGCGGACGTTCGATGCCGTTCGAACCATCCGCCCACAGCAGACACCATCGGCACGTAGGCACACGCGACGCCGAACCCCACACCGAGCCCGTACGTGGCGATTCCGACCCAGATGTTGTTCGCGAGGCTGGTTGCCCACAGGCCGGCGCCGAACGCGACCGCGCCGGCCAGCAGGACACGCCGCGGCCCGTAACGATCCCCGAGGCGCCCGGTGAAGACTCCGAGCACGAAGAAGGTGAATGTGGAGATTGAGAACAGCAACGAGGTCAGGCCGGTCCCGAGCCCGAATTCGGTCTGGATCTCGGCGAGGACGACGCCGAAGCTGTACGCCACACCGAAGACCGCGAAGGTCGCCAGTGCGGCTGAGAACACCACCGTCCAGCCGGCCGCCGAGTCGATCTTGCTGCGCCCCGTGGCGATGGGAGGCGTCGCGTTGCGGCTCACATGCAGCCCTTCGCCGCGCCGGCCGGCCGCCGGCGCAAACGCGCACAATACCGCCGCGGCGTGCCGCCATACTGTGCGGCAGACTCGACGCCAGAGCCGAGCGAGCTCAGTCGAGCGGTCCGCGGATCCAAGTCGTCATAAGCGAGCGGAAGGCGCGAGGTGGGCACAGAAACCGTTGTGGACTCGCCTGAGAGCGACACGCTCGTCGATGAGCGCCCGAGCGACGGTGCCCACGACCGCTTCTCCCACTATGTCGACAAGGTGCAGCTCACTCGTTCCGCTGTGACGGGCGAGGCGGTCATTGCTCTGTGCGGCAAGCGGTGGGTGCCGACCCGCGAAGGCGAGCGCTACCCGGTGTGCCCGGCGTGCAGGGAGATCTACGCAGGCCTTCGATCCTGATCCGCGTACGTGGCCGATCAAGCGCCGATGAGCGCGACTAGCCTTGCGCCCATCGTGATTGTCCGATCCGTCGGCGCCTCCAAATGCCGTCTTGGCGCATTGAGCGCCCGAACCCTGTGACCGACACGCAAGTCCGGGTCCACGTTCCGGGAAATCATCTCATGGTCGGCGTGCTGGGCCAGCGCGACGAGCACTTGCGTCTGGTTGCAGATCACTTCGCTGATGCCGACATTCACGTGCGAGGCAACGAGATCACCGTCGAAGGGGCGAGCGCGACTGTCGTCGGGCAGGTGTTCACCGAGCTCGTTCAGGTGCTTGAGGCTGGCCAGCGACTCGAGCCCGAGATGCTGGGCAGGGTCATCGACATGGTTGAGGCCCACGAGAGTCCCAGCGACGTGCTCTCAGCTCCGATCGTCCGGGCGCCCAACGGCCGTGTCGTCCGCGCTAAGAGCGCTGGCCAGAAGCACTACGTGGAAACAGTGCGGTCCAACACCGTGACCTTCGCCGTGGGGCCTGCGGGCACGGGCAAGACCTGGTTGGCGGTCGCGCTGGCCGTGGACGCTCTGATGTCCAAGGCCGTACGCCGCATCGTGCTCACACGACCCGCGGTCGAGGCGGGCGAACGCTTGGGCTTCCTGCCCGGGGACCTGATGGCGAAGATCGACCCGTATCTCGCACCGCTCTACGACGCTCTTTACGACATGCTTGATGTCGAGACGGCCGCCAAGCTGCTCGAGCGCAAGACCATCGACGTCGCCCCCCTTGCCTTCATGCGCGGGCGGACGCTCAATGACAGCTTCATCATCCTGGACGAGGCACAGAACACCACGCCGGAGCAGATGAAGATGTTCCTGACGCGCATCGGCTTCGGCTCCAAGGTCGTCGTGACCGGCGACCGAACACAAATCGACGTGCCCGGCGGCAAGAGCGGCCTGATCGACGTGGAGCAAGCATTGGACGGGATTGAAGGGCTGGCCTTCGCGATGCTGGGACGCCGAGACATCACCCGCCATCGCATCGTCGGCGACATCGTCGCTGCCTATGACCGACGTGACGCGGAACGCAACGGCAGCGCTTGACGCGTCTGTGCCGATCCGTCCCGACGACGTCTCGAGCGGGTACTCGGTGCTGCTGGCGAATCGCCAGTCCGATGTGCAGCTCGACCTGACGCGTTATCGCAGGCTGGTGCGCCACGTCCTGGCAGCCGAGGGCGTTCGCAGGGATGCTTCCACGGCGGTGAGCTTTGTCGGATGCAGCGAGATGGCGGAGCTCAACGAGTTGCACATGGGCCATCAGGGGCCGACTGATGTCCTCGCCTTTCCGATCGACCTCGCGCCTGCTGGCGGCGCTGCGGACCGCTGCGAGGTCTCGAACGCCGCGGATCCGTTCGACGGCGCGGCAGGCGGAGTCCTGGTAGGAGACGTAGTTGTGTGCCCTGCGGTGGCGGCGACAAACGCAGCCGCTGGGGAAAACCCTCGGCGGGGCCATGACGGCACCGTGACTGCGGAACTCGATCTGCTCGTCGTCCATGGGCTCTTGCACCTGCTCGGCATGGATCATGACAAGCCAAAACACGCTGCCGCCATGCGTGAACGGGAAGCAGAGCATCTGAGCGTGCTGTGGGCCACGCCGTGAATTGGGTACTCGGCGGTATCGCAGCAGCCGTGCTGCTTGCCGCCGCAATGTTCTTGCGCATGGTCGAGACCACGTTCGTTCGCCTCGGGCGCGCGAGAGCGTCTGGCCTTGACGAAGCCAACGGCAATGGCGACCGCAGCAATGGCGACCGGGCCAAGTCGCCCGCTCGTGCAACGTTGCAGCAACTCGTCCAAGACCGAGAGCTGGTGCTCGGCCCGGTGTCATTGCTGCGCGTGCTCGCGCAAGTGACCGTCGTGGGCGGTGTCACCTGGACCGCGGCGGTCCGAGTAGGTGCGGCAGGGGTCGTCGCTGCGATGGGAGTTGCAGCCGCCGTGCTCTTCCTGGTTACCGAGGCAGTGCCGAGGCGCTGGGGCGTCGAGGCCAACGACCGCATGGCGCGCATCCTCGCGCCGACGGCTCGTGCGCTCAGTCGAGCCGCTCCGATTGTGTGGCTGTCCCGATTGCTCGCCGCTCCGGCGCGAGCACTGGGGCCAGCGACAGCCGACGACGACAGTGGCGAGGTGACCGAGGACGAGCTGGTCGCGCTGGCTTCCGCTGCCGCCGAGGCGCGTCTCATCGAGGACAGCGAGGCCGCGCTTATTGGGCAGATCATGGAATTGGGCGACACGATCGTGCGCGAAGTGATGGTCCCCCGACCCGACATGGTCACTGTCGGGCTGAGCGACAGTGTGACCGACGCATTGGAGACGGTGATCGCGTCGGGCTTCACGAGACTGCCGGTAGCGGGAGACAGCGTCGACGACTTGCGCGGCATCGTGTTGGCGAAGGACCTCGCAGCCGCGTATATGCATGGTGCCGACGGATCCGCGCACGCCGGCCTCGGATCGACGAAGGCGAACTCCCCCGACGACGCCACCGGTGCATCGGCGACATGTGAGCAGGTGTTACGGCCTGCCACGTTCGTCCCTGAGACGAAGCGGGTAAGTGACCTGATGCGCGAGATGCAGGAGTCGAAGTCGCACCTTGCGATCGCGGTGGACGAATACGGCGGTGTGGCCGGGCTGGTGACGCTCGAGGACATCATCGAGGAGCTGGTCGGCGAGATAGTCGACGAGTTCGACGCTGACGAGGCCCTCGTCCAGGAGCTTGGCGACGATCGCTTTCTGTTCTCTGGTCGGCTGCCCGCGGGCAGACTGGCTGAGGTTCTGGACTTGCGGTTGCCAGACGGCGACTGGGACACCGTCGGCGGATTGGTACTCGATCGCGCCGGCCATGTCCCCGAACCCGGGGAGACCATCGAGCTGGACGGGTGGCGCTTGTCGGCGCTCGAAGTCGAGGGGCGCCGCATCAACCTCGTCGAGGCACGGCGAGGCCCCGCGTAAGCGCGGGTTCGGCAATGCGGTCGGGATTTGTAGCGCTCGTGGGTCGCCCGAACGCGGGCAAGTCCACGTTGCTGAACTGCTTGGTGGGCGCGAAGGTCAGCATCACTTCGGCGAAGCCCCAGACCACACGCATGCGTGTGATGGGCGTCTGCCATCTGCCAGACGCCCAGATTGTCTTCGTCGACACGCCTGGCGTCGCCAAGCCGGTCACGTCGCTCGGTGAGCGCCTCAACGAGACGGCGCGCGCTGCGGTAGCGGAACTCGAGCCAGCCGACGTGGTCTGCATGGTCCTCGACGCCACCGCACCGCTGGGCCGTGGGGATCGCCGGATCTGGGAGTCGTTGCCTGAGGACGCAGCGACAGTGATCGCTGTGACCAAGTGTGATCGTGCGTCACGTGCGCAAGTGGCATCGCAACTGTCCGAAGCAGCCGAGCTGTCCGCAGATGCCTATTTTCCCGTCTCGGGCCTGACCGGCGAGGGCACAGATGCCTTGCGGGACCACCTCGTAGCCGGGCTTGGGGAGGGTCCCGCATACTTCCCGACCGAGTCGGTCACGGATCTCTCGCAGGCCTGGCGCATTTCTGAAGCGGTACGAGAGCAGCTTCTGGCGCGCCTCGACGATGAGCTTCCCTACAGCATCGCGGTGCGGGTCACCGAGTGGGAGGCTCGTCGAATTCGTTGTGACATCGCGGTCGAACGAGAATCGCAAAAGGGCATCGTGATCGGTCGGGGCGGGCGCATGCTGCGCGATGTCGGGACTGCGGCGCGGCGCGAACTCGGCCTCGACGGTATGCACCTCGAGCTGCGCGTGCGCGTCGAACCTGACTGGCAACGCACCCCCGACGCAGTGGCGCGAATGCTCGCCCCCCCGGAGCCTTCGGATCCGGGGGATTGACACGACTGATCAAGTTGGGTCCTGGTCGCGGATGGCAGCAAGAAACTCGACTGCCTCGGCGCGGTCGACCGTGCGAGGCATCGGCGGCAGCGGGTCGAGCAGGCGGGATCTGTAGCGGGCGGTGGCCAGACGCGAGTCGAGCACCGCGACCACGCCGCGGTCGGTCATCGTGCGGATGAGGCGGCCGACGCCCTGGGCCAGCAGGTCTGCAGCGTGAGGAACGTCCACCGACATGAACGCGTCCTCGCCCGCTGCCTCGCGGCGCGCCTGATGGAGCGGTTCGTTGGGCCGGGCGAACGGGAGCCGGTCGATTGCCAGCAGCGACAATGCGGGCCCGGCGATGTCCACGCCCTGCCAGAAGCTCATTGTGGCGCAGACAACGGTTGCGGCGTTCGCCGACAGCGCATCGAGCAGAGCCAGATTTGTCAGCCCGCCGCCCTGTCGCAGCACAGTGATTCCGCTCAGGCGCTCTTCGAGCGCATCGGCTGTGTCCCGCAGCGCTCTCCAGCTCGTGAACAGTGCGAGTGTGCGACCCCCGGCCGCGGAAACCAAGTCGGCGAGCTCGTCTGACGCCAGCGCACGAAACACTTCCGATGTCGGAGCGGGAAGATGCCGGGCGCAGTACAGCAGCGCGTTCGAGCGATAGTCAAACGGGCTGTCGACAGCGAGGTAGGTGTGGTCATCGGCGGGCACGCCGAGACGCTTGAGGTAATGCGGTCCCAAGGTGGCACTGGTCAATATCGACGCGCGCTCGCCCCACAGCCTGCTTGCCAGCAGGTCGCCGACATCCAGCGGGGCGAGGCGAAGGCGCGGTTGGACTCGACCGTCAACGAGGATCACCGTGCCGTGTGGCGGGTCGGCGGCCAGGCGTAATGACGTCAAGGTTTCCGCAGCAATCCGGCCGACGCGCAGCCGATCGAGGTCCTTGCCGTCGCCTTCACCGCCTGCGGTGCGTATCTCGGCGGCGAGCTGTTCGACCCGACCGTCGGCCGCCTCGAGGATGATCGCGAGGTCGCCGGTGATCGCTCCGAGCAGCGTGTCGCGCCGCGGCTCGAGTTCGCTGGTCAACCGCGGTGCGATGTCCGCGACTGCGTCGACAACGCTGCGGGCAACGCCGACAGAGCGCGCCTCGGCCGCCAGGCGCGTGAAGCCGGCGGGTGTCAACTCTGCGCCCGCGACTTGAGTGATGACAGGTTCAAGCTGGTGCGCCTCGTCGAAAACGACGGCGTCATGGGGGCCGAACAAGAATCCGTCACCGAACAAGTCGATGCAGTACAGGTGCTGGTTGGTCACCACGATGTTCGCGCGGGCCGAACGGGCGCGAGCGTCCTCGGCAAAGCAGCGGTGTCCCTGGGGACATGCATCGGTTCCCACGCACTCGGTGCTGTTCACCGACACCGAGGCCCACACATTCCGGTCGGGTTCGACGGTGAGCTCAGCGCGGTCGCCCGTACGAGTCCGCTCGGCCCAGCGGTTGATCTCGTCGAGCTGTCGTCGGCGCGTGATCTCGACAGCCGTGACTGTGGCCGCGCTGTCGGAGATGTGGAGTTGCGGTTGGCTGCGCTGTTCCTCCCACCGATGCCGGCACAGGTAGTTGCTGCGGCCTTTGAGGACTTCGGTGCGAAGCGGTCGGCCGAGGCGCTCGCTGAGAGCATCCGCCACCAGAGGAAGGTCCTTCGTCACGAGCTGGTCCTGGAGCGCGAGCGTGGCCGTTGCGATCACCACCCGATTGCCCGCTGCCGCCGCGAGCGCCGCGGGAATCAGGTACGCCAGGGACTTGCCGACGCCTGTGCCGGCTTGGCACAGCAAGGTGGTGCCGTCGGCGATGGCCGCGGCAACAGCGCCCGTCATCTCGACTTGACCCGGTCGCTGCTCGCCGTTGTTGCCGAGCACTGCGATCGCGTCGTCGAGCGCTTCGAGCACGGTTGCGGTGTCGAGACTCGGCGCTCTGGCAAGATCCCACGGCTCGTCGGCCGTCGTGCTCATGGGCGGCTCCGATCGGTCGGCTCTCGCGGTCGTCCACGGTACGAGGGCCGTGACGCAATGGGGGTCGGCGGCGAGGGTTCTACCCTGCGCAGTGTGAACCGGCGTCTCGATCCCGATCCGCGGCGGCTGCCCCGACATGTCGCCTGCGTCATGGACGGCAACGGGCGGTGGGCTCAATCGCGCGGGCTGGCGCGCACGGAAGGTCACACGGCGGGGGAGGACGCACTGATCGACACGGTCGAGGGAGCAGCCGACATCGGGCTCGAATGGCTGACCGTGTACGCGTTCAGCACCGAGAATTGGCGCCGCCCTCCGTCAGAGGTGCGCTTCTTGATGGGCTTCAACGAGTCGTTGCTCGAACGTCGCAGCCGTGAACTGCATGAGAAGAACGTGCGCATTCGCTTTGTCGGGCGCCGCGATTCCCGCGTTCCGAGGCGCACTCAGACGCGAATCGACGAGGCCATTGAGTTGACCGGAAACAACACGGGGCTGACGTTCACGGTGGCCTTCAATTACGGCGGCCGTGCCGAAATCGTGGATGCCGCTGCCGCCCTGATTCGTGATGGCGTCTCAGCCGCCGACGTCGACGAGGCTGCGCTGGTACGCCGTCTGTATGACCCTGAGATGCCCGACGTCGATCTCGTAATTCGGACGTCGGGCGAGCACCGGGTCTCCAATTTTCTGCTGTGGCACATGGCGTACAGCGAGCTGGTGTTCACCGACACGCTCTGGCCTGACTTTCGGCGCGGCGATCTCTACAACGCCATCTGCACATACCAAGCCCGCGACCGGCGCTTCGGCGGCCTGAACTGCTGAGGGAGGTCCCGGCCGATGCAGTACCGGGACCGCGGGGTGGTGCTCCGCACGATCAAACTCGGCGAAGCAGATCGCATCGTCACGATCATCACGGCATCGAATGGCAAGGTACGTGCCGTCGCGAAGGGTGCACGACGCACTCGCAGCCGCCTCGGAGGGCTGATTGAGCCGTTGCGTCACGTCGACTTGCAGATGTACCGCGGACGAGGCGAGCTCGACATCGTCACCGGCGCAGTCACCTTGGACCGTTGGCCCGAGGTGCGGGAGGATTTGGAGCGACTGGGCAAGGCCATGACGTTGGCCGAGGCCGTCGATCAATCGGTCCATGACCGGGGCGACGATCCGGTGCCGTACCAGATGCTCGTTGGGGCGCTGGGCCGCCTCGACCAGGCCGACTCGGACATGCTGGTTCCTGCCTTCTTGCTGCGCTTGCTCTCACACGAGGGCACGGCGCCCATGCTCGACGGGTGCGTCATGGCGACCGGCTGCGAAGGGGCCGCCATCGTTGCATTCGATCCCGCACTCGGCGGAGTGACGTGCGAGACGCACCGTCGCGGCCGGCCGATGTCACCGGACGCGCTCGCACTGCTCCGAAGCGTCGCGGCTGGCCAGGTAAACGCTGCGCTCGAGGCACCGACCGGGCCCCACGCGCGAGAGGCCGCGGCAGCGATCAGTCGGATGTGGGAGTACCACATGGACCGGCGCCTGCGAAGTGCCGATCTGCTCGATTCGTAGCTGAGGTCGAAGCTGTCGATCCCATCGCTACGGTTCGGCGGCTGCGAAGTGCTGACCTGCTGGACTCTTAGCGGAGTGTCGTTGCGACTCAGCGCAGGAGTCGCTTGCGGCCTTGGTTGCCTGACGCGCCTGCGTGCAGTCGCTTGAAGCGCTTCTCTGCTCGCGCGTCGGTGCTGGAGCGCCACCACACGGTGCCGCGCCATGCAGCACCGGCGAATGCGAGCAATGCCAGCACCACCTGGGTGCGCGCAAGACCGCCGCACAGAGGATGCGGACTCTTGTGGGGCACGTACGCCGCACCGGTGGAGTCGGCGGTGACGTGAGCGGTTTTGACCCTTGCTCGCACGTCGTCCAAGTCGACATCCGGCGGGGCCAAGCTGAGCAGCGGCATCCGGCATGTCCAGTCGACCTCGTCCGCTGCGAGGCCCTCGTACGGCCCGCTGAACACCGGAATCGGCGTCAGCAGAGCCATCACTCCGAGGAAGGCGCACAGCGCAACAACTGTGGTATCGCGCAGCTTCATCACCGCGAGCCTAACGAGGGACCGCGATCGGACTGGTCGAGTCCGAAAGCCCATGTGGTGGGGCCGGAAATTGCCGACTGTCCCCGCAGAGACGCTGGGTACCCTTGCCGCTCATGTCCCAGCAGGTGATGTCCGCTGAAGGAGACGCCCCAACGGGTGAGAATCCTGGCGCGCAGACCGATCCGTCCCTTTTCGACAAGGTCGTCAATCTCTGCAAGCGCCGCGGCATCGTTTTTGGCTCCGCGGAGATTTACGGCGGATTCCGCAGCGCCTACGACTATGGGCCGATCGGTGCCCAGCTGCTGCGCAACGTCAAGGACGCCTGGTGGCGCTCGATGGTGCAACTCCGCAGCGATGTGGTCGGCCTTGATGCCTCCATCTTGAGCCCGCCACAGGTCTGGGAGGCCTCGGGTCACCTGAGCAATTTCACCGACCCGCTCGTGGACTGCACCTCCTGCAAGACGCGCCATCGTGAAGATCAATTGGAAAACCCCGATCAGTGCCCGAAATGCGGTTCGCGCGACACGTTCACTGAAGCCCGTGCCTTCAATCTGATGTTCCGCACACATGCGGGACCGGTTGAAGGCGCCGGCGCAGAGGTGTATCTGCGTCCCGAAACGGCGCAGGGCATGTTCGTGAACTTCAAGAACGTTCTCGAGACCAGTCGCAAACGTCCTCCATTTGGGATCGCCCAGGTCGGCAAGTCGTTCCGCAACGAGATCACTCCAGGCAATTTCGTCTTCCGCACGCGCGAATTCGAGCAGATGGAACTGGAGTTCTTTGTCCCACCCGACGAAGCGCCGCAGTGGTACGAGTATTGGCTCGCGGAGCGCTACCAGTGGTACCTGGACTTGGGCATTCCGGCCAGCCACTTGCGTCTGCGCGCTCACGATGACGACGAGCTCAGCCACTATTCCAGCGGCACGAGCGACGTGGAGTTCCTGTTCCCGTGGGGCTGGGGCGAGCTGGAGGGCATCGCCAACCGCGGCGACTACGACCTGCGCCAGCACGCTGAGCACTCGGGCCACAAGCTCGAGTACTTCGACCAAGCCAGCGGGCAGCGGTATGTACCGCACGTCATCGAGCCGGCGGCGGGGGCGACTCGATCGCTGATGGCGTTCCTTACGGCCGCGTATCGGCAAGAGACGGTGAACGACGACGTCCGTACGGTGCTCGGGCTGCATCCACAGCTCGCGCCATTCAAGGTCGCCGTCCTCCCGCTCTCACGCAAGGAGCCGCTGACTGCGCTTGCCGCGGAGGTGCTGGCTTCGTGCCAACTGCACTGGATGTGCGACTACGACGAGACACAGGCGATCGGTCGCCGATACCGCCGCCAGGATGAGATCGGCACGCCTCTGTGCGTGACAGTCGACTTCGAATCCCTCGATGACCGTTACGTCACGGTGCGTGACCGGGACACGATGGCTCAGGACCGAGTGCCGATCAACGCGCTGGTAGACCATCTCGGGAGCCGCTTGAACCTGTAGCGGCCAAGGGGGGACGATGAGCCGGCTCTGTGCGGGAGAGATACCGCGGTGAGCGCAGCTGACCGAGCGCCGCCCGGAACGCCATTGGAAGCGCCCCTTCGGGAGCCATCGCAAGCGAACGTATCGACGATGCAAGCGCAAGCTGTCGCAGAGCTGCGCGTCGACGAGGTGCTCGACGCGCTTCACCCGAGTTTCGCCAGCAGCACGCACAGCGCAGCCACGACCTCGCCGACGCTGCTCGTGACTGGTCTCGCTGCCTCGCCGGGGGCGGCTTCGGGACTCGCCGCGATTGGTTCGCAGGCGGTGCTCGATCTGGTGGCCGCAGGCAATCAAGTGATCCTGATCGCGACGGAGACGACGCCGGCCGACGTTGCAGCGATGGGGCTCTCAGCGGGGATTGTGACCGCCCGCGGCGGGCTGGCCAGTCATGCCGCCGTGGTGGCCCGAGGATGGGGAATCCCAGCAGTGTGCGATGCGCGTGAGGTCATCGTGGAAGACGAGGGATTCTGGGTTGGGGATGTCCACATCGCCAACGGCACCCCGATCTCGCTTGACGGTTCGACTGGCGAGGTGATGCTCGGCGACCGCGAGGTGACCAGCGCAGCGCCTGGTGAGCTGCTGTCGACGGCGATCAGCGAGGTGCTCGGCTGGGCGGACCGCATCGCTGCGGGTCGGATGGCCGTGCTCGCGAATGCGGACACCGCAGCAGACGCGTTGACCGCCCGCAGGCTCGGGGCACAAGGCGTCGGGCTGTGCCGCACCGAGCACATGTTTCTCGAGCCAGGGCGCCTCGAGATTGTGCAGCGGGCCATCCTGAGCGGCAAAGATATGTCGTCAACGCGCGCCGATCTCGACGACTTGGTGGCAGCGCAACGCGACGACTTCAGCACATTGCTCGAGGCCATGGACGGGCTGTGTGTCACCGTGCGGCTGCTTGACGCGCCGATGCACGAGTTTCTTGCCGGAGCAGCGGATGCTGGCGCCGCGCAGCAGTGGCGAGAGCACAATCCGATGCTTGGCGTACGCGGAGTTCGCCTCGGCTTGTTGCGCCCCGAGATCTACGCAGCGCAGGTCCAGGCGCTCGCGGGTGCGGTCTCCGATCGGCTCGCGGCAGGCGGAGATCCGCGGGTGGAAGTCATGGTTCCGCTGGTATCGACGGCAAGCGAGTTGACCGCGGCAGCGGCCGCAGTCCGCTCGGCATGGAGCGAGACACTCGAGGCACTAGGCCTCTCGGGCGCTCCGACGGCGGTAGCACCACCTCGGATCGGAACGATGATCGAGACGCCCCGGGCTTGCCTAGTCGCCGACCGCTTGGCTTCCACAGCGGAGTTCGTGAGCTTCGGCACCAACGATCTGACGCAGCTCGCATTCGGCTTCAGCCGTGATGACGTGCAATCGCGTGTCATCGAACCCTATGTGGCCCGCGGTCTGCTCGAGTCTGATCCGTTCGCGACGATCGATCGCGACGGTGTGGGAGAGCTCATCGCGACGACACTGCGGCGGGCCAAGTCGGTGCGGCCTGAATTGCGTTCCGGCATCTGCGGTGAGCACGGCGGCGATCCCGAGAGCATTTCCTTCGCAGTCGAAGCCGGCCTCGACTATGTGTCGTGCTCGCCGTATCGCGTCCCGGTCGCGCGTCTGGCCGCTGCGCAGGCGGTCTTGAGGGGCGAGGCTGCGTTGAGGGGCGAATAGCGGCTGACAGCGACTCAGTAACGTCGAAATCGACATGGGAATACGGGACGAAGACGTGCGTCGTGTGCGCGAGGCCACCGACCTCGCCGCGCTCATCGGTCGGCGCGTCAGCCTGCGCAAAGTCGGCGTCCGTCATGTGGGCTTGTGCCCCTTCCACAGCGAGCGCACCCCGTCGTTCAGCGTCAACGGAGCCGATGGCTTCTACCACTGCTTCGGTTGCGGTGCCTCCGGAGATGCCATCACGTACGTGCGTGAGACCGAGCATTGCGATTTCACCGAGGCCGTCGAATTGCTGGCGGCAGGTGCCGGGATCGAACTCAACTACGACCAGCCTTCCGAGCGTCTCGGCCAGCAGCGTCGCAAGGAATTGCTGGATCTTCTCGCGGCAGCAGCCGACTTCTATCACGACCGCTTGCTGCGCGGTCCCGACGCCGGGCCTGCCCGCGCGTATTTGCGACGACGGGGTTACGGCCGCGACACCGTGGTGAAATGGCGCCTCGGTTACGCACCGCCACTGCGAGACGCCTTGTGTGTACACCTCGGCGCTGCGCCGGAGCGCCTTGCTGCGGCAGGGCTGGCGTACGCGGGCCCACGCGGTGCAGCGACGCCGTCCGACGACGCAACGGCTCCCGGTCCTGCGGGGGCGGCGCCATCAGGTCTGGCATCGGATTTCTTCCGAGATCGAATCATGTTCCCGATCTGCGATTCGAGCGGCCGGCCGGTCAGCTTCGCGGGTCGCCTGCTGCCCCGCGACGGCGAGCCGACGCCGACAGGTCCCAAGTACAAGAACACCGCGGGCACCCCGGTGTATGACAAGAGTCGAGTGCTGTACGGCCTGCACTTGGCCAAGCAGGCGGCGCGTGTCGCTGACCGAATCGTGGTGTGCGAGGGGCACACCGACGTCATCGGCTGCAGCCTTGCCGGCATCGACGAGGCCGTAGCCACGTGCGGCACCGCGTTGACGCAGCAACATGCAGAGTTGCTGTCGCGTACGGCCAAGCGCATCGTGCTTGCATTCGACGCCGATGTCGCCGGGCAGAACGCCGCCGAGCGGGTGCACCAATGGGAGCGGGAATACGGGCTCGACGTCTTCGTCGCCTCGTTTCCGCCAGGAACAGATCCCGGTGATCTCGCAGCAAGCGACCCACCGGCACTCAGGCGGGCTCTCGATGGGGCGCAACCGCTGCATGCCTTCCGGGCAGAGCGCATCTTGGCGCGTGCCGATCTCGTCAGTCCGGGAGGTCGTGATCGCGCTGCCGATGAGGCCGCAGAGGTGCTGGCGGTGTATCCAGCCGACATCCTCAACGAAGCAGACCTCGAGCCCATCGCGCGACGAATTCCAATGGGCGTCGAGGAGTTGCGCCAGCGAGTCGACACCGCTCGAGCCCGGGCGAATTCGGGTCGCACAGCGCAGAGGCCCCCGGCAAGGAGGCCCGATGAAGCGCCGCCTCCGCCCGATCCCGGCGACGGCTACTTCGCGAATGAGTCCATCGGCAACTTCGGTCTCATCGAGGATGTCGAAGCCGGACCGGCGACGGTGCCGCTCGGTCGGCGTGTTCGAGTGCGGATCGAGCAGGCAGCGCGTCACCGCGCGGCCGCTGAGCGCTTGTTGCTGGAGGCGGCGGCCTCCGAAGGTGATGCGGTGAAACTCATGGTTTCTGATTTGTTCGTCACGAGCATTGCTCGCGAGGCGTTCTCACGCATCGCCTCGGATCCGCGCTGGCGGGAGGAAGTCCGCGGCGTGTCTCAGGAGTCCGAACTCGTGAGCATCGCGTCAGATTCGGCGAGCGACGATGTGAAACTCCTCTTGGTGGCTGCTGCGGCCGGTGGTGAGGAACTCTCTGCGGAGGAGGCGATGGACCGAGTAGCGACGTCGTTGTGGCACTACGTGCAAGACACGATCCTTCGAATCAGCGATGGGGCCGATGTGCCCTTTGCGCCGGTGGACGTCGAGGTGTCACCCACCGAGCGGTTGCGCTTCCGCCAGGAGTGGCTGCGCTGGCTGCTCGACCGAGAGGCCGAGCTTCGGGATCTCGACGCCCGCATCGGAGCCGCCCAGGCGGTCGCGAGCTGGCTCCGCGGGGTCGCTGCATCCACAAAGGATCGGCCGGCTCCGCCAGATGCGTCCGGCTGAGCACCCGACGCAGCGCACGGGTCCCAGTGCTGCGGGGGTGGGGTGCTCCGGGGGTGGGGCTCGAACCCACGACAAACGGATTAACAGTCCGCTGCTCTGCCAACTGAGCTACCCCGGAAGGCGCGGGCCGCGGTGCGGTCCCACTGCGAGGGGCAACGATACAGAGCAGTGGCTGCGCCACCGTGCCTCATTGAATACGACGCTCGGTTGTTACGCCGAACAGGCCGTCAGCGCTGCAGCCAAAACGGCGATACGAATGGAGTGGCTGGTCACCTGTGTGGGCCGGGTGGGGATCGAACCCACGACCCAGCGATTATGAGTCGCTTGCTCTGACCACTGAGCTACCGGCCCGCAAGCACGGTAGCGGTCTCGACGCCGTTCGATTCAGGACATTCGGCGAAGGGGGCACTTGGTGCGACATGGGCCTAGTAGCTTGCGCGCTAGGCGCCGAGTCGGCGCTTCGCGGGAGGACGACCGACGATGCAACACAGCCACACGCGGCGCGATGCCGACGAGCTTCCAAAGTGGCAGCGTGCCGCTGTTCCCGGGCAGGCACGCCGTTCGCGGCTGATCCTGGTTTCGATCTTCGCCGCCTTTGCACTCATCGCCGTTGCGTGCGGTGGGGGCGACAGCGTCAGCGATGAGGATGCTGCGCCCGACGACGAGACGGCCGACACCGTCGCCGCAGCCCCGGACGCGGACGATCCGGAGGAGGAAGAGGTCGTCGCGGCACGCGAGGCCGGCGAGGCAACCGGCGAGGACACTCGAGAGGTCGAGACCGGCCCGACCCATGGCGGCAGGCTGGTGTACGGCATTGAAGCCGACACGGCGAATCCGTTCGTGCACTTCGCCTCGTCGTGCGCAATCAGCTGCCGCATGATCTTCCGGTCCATCACCGATTCGCTCTACATCACCGACAGCGACGGCGAGATCGTGCCGTACCTGGTGGAAACGGAGTCTCACAGCGACGACTACATGGTGTGGACGATGACGCTGCGCGACGGCATCACCTTCCACGATGGGACGCCGTTGACCGGTGAAACCGTGGCCTACAACATCAATCTGTGCCGCCTGAGCCAGCTCACCGGGCCGGCATTTCTGGGCATCGCCGACGTCACCGGCGAGGGCCAGACGGTGACGGTCACCGCCAGTCCCGGACAGCCCCTCGCAGCCGGCATCGGCCCCGCAGGGCGGGCCGAAGTGTGCGGCCAGATGTTCAGCCAGGCCTGGCTCGAGACACTGCCGAACAATCCGCTGTACGTGTCACCCGCCTCGCCGCTGCCCGCTGAGATGAAGGAAGCGGCCAAGGCGGGAGCAACTGGTGATCCGTCCATGCCTGTCGGGCTCGGTGCGTTCAAGTTCGTGAGCTACACGCCGGGCAACGGCAACAGCTTCATCGCCGAGCGCAACTCCGACTACTGGCGAGGCGCCAACGGCATCACCGGAGAGAATCTGCCGTATCTCGATGAGATCGAGTTTGTGGTCGCTGTGGACATTCAGGGCCGCTCGAACGGTCTGAGGGCTGGCCAGTTCGACATCATCCACACGGCGAACGCCGATGAGATCTCAAAGTACGAGGGCGACGACTTCGTCTTGCTGCAGGCAAACGACTACGGCGAAACCAGCCACAATCTCATTAACGTGGCGTCGGGTGTGAACCCGGTGCTTGCGTTCGTGCGAGGCGCAGCTGAACCGCTTGCGATGGACCCGCTCGGGCTCAATTCGACGAACCCGCTCGTACACCTCAGCTGCCGCAAGGCACTGGCGCAGGCGTTCGACGGCGAGCGCTTTGCCAACGAGCGCCACCAGGGCCTCGTGAAGGTGGCGAACGGACCATTCCCGCCCGGCAGCGTCGGCTACCTGGAGGACAGCGGCTATCCATCGTACGACCCGGACGCGGCACGTGCCGAATTCGAGCAGTGCAAGGCCGACAGCGGCCAGAACCCGGTGGCGTTCGCGTTCAACACGACGAACGACGCATTCAATGTCGAGTCGAACGAGCTCATCGTGGCCCTCTGGACCGAGACCCTTGGCGACGAGCTGGTCGTCTCGATCCAGCCCATCGAGCAGGGTCAGTACATCAACCTGGCCTTGGCCGGTGTGTTCCAGATGCAGGGTTGGCGCAACCACGGCGGCGTTGACCCGTCCGAGCAGTGGTACTGGTGGCATTCTGCAACGGCGAGTCCGATCGATCCGACGGTGCCCGAGCTTGCGCTGAACTTCGGGCGTTTCCAGGATCCTGAGATCGATGCGGCGTTCCTGGCCATCCGGCACAACCCGGACCCAGCTGCCCGCAAGGCGGCTGCGGAAGAGGTCAACCGGGCATTCGGACGAAATGTCTGGAACCTCTGGACCTACTGGACGCTGTGGGGGATCATCGCGAACCCGCGGGTACAGAACATCACCGATCTGCCGATTCCAGGCAACGACGAGAACACATTCCCAGTGATCTCGGGCAAGCACCACCTGGGCCAGATCTGGTGCACAGAGGGCAACTGCCAAGGCTGAACACGACGCAGCGTCGTTCCGAAGACGACACTTGGCGCTGACGCGGGCTAGTAGCTTGCGCGCGGGGTGGCGGGGTCAGGCGCGGGGGGTCAACCGACGATGCAGTCATGCCAGACGGGGCGTGTTGGCAGCAGAATCCGCAACGAGCGCCGCGCCCCGGCTCGGGCGGTGGCGGTCCGATGGCAGCTGGGCTGTGTTGCTGTGTCCGCGACGTTCGCATTGGCTGCTGTTGCGTGCGGCGGAAGCGACAGCCCCGCTGACGAGGGCACGGGCGCAACTCCCGAACCCGAGTCCACGTCCGCTCCGGCTCCCGTAACCGACGATCCCGCCCAGCAAGAGGTGGTTGAAGCACGCGAGGCCGGCGAGGCAACAGGCGAAGACACCCGAGAGGTCGGCAGCGGCCCGACTCATGGCGGCAGGCTGGTGTACGCCATCGAGGCCGACACGGCCAATCCGTTCACGCCCTACGCATCATCTTGCGCGATCAGCTGCCGGATGATCATGCGCGCAGTCAGCGACTCGCTCTACGTCACCGACGCCGACGGTGACATCGTTGGGTACTTGGTGGAGTCCGAGACGCACAACGAGGACTTCACGGAGTGGACGATGACGATCCGTGACGGGATCTTCTTCCACGACGGAACGCCATTGACCGGCGAGGCGGTGGCCTACAACATCAACCTCTGCCGGCTCAGCCAGCTGACTGGTCCGGCGTTCTTGGGCGTCGACGACATCGTGGGTGACGGCCAAACGGTGACCGTCACGTTCGGTTTGTCGGCAGCCACCAGCCTCTCGCCAGGCTTGCGTGCCGAGTCATGCGGTTTCATGTTCTCTCCGGCATGGCTGGAGACGCTGCCGAACAATCCGTTGTACGTGTCGCCGGCCTCGCCGCTGTCCGCGGAGATGAAGGCGGCGGGCAAGGCGGCGGCGACGGGCAATCCCGCAGCACCAGTCGGGCTGGGCGCGTTCAAGTTCGTGAGCTATACGCCGGGCAACGGCAACAGCTTCATCGCTGAGCGGAACCCTGACTACTGGCGTGGCCCCAACGGCATCACCGGCGAGGAATTTCCCTATCTCGATGAGATCGAGTTCGTGGTGGCGGTCGACATTCAAGGTCGCTCGAACGGGCTGAAGGCCGGGCAGTTCGACATCATCCACACGTCAAACGCTGACGAAATCGCCAAGTACGAGGGTGACGAGGACTTTGTCCTGTTGCAGGCGAACGACTACGGCGAGACCAGCCACAGCATCATCAACGTGGCGTCCGGGGTGAATCCGGTGCTGTCATTCGTGCGCGGCACAGAAGAACCGATTGCGATGGATCCGCTCGGGCTCAACAGGGCGAATCCGCTCGTTCACCTGAGTTGCCGCAAGGCGCTCGCGCACGCATTCGACGGCGAGCGTTTCGTCGACGAACGTCATCAGGGCCTCGTGAACGTGGCAAACGGACCGTTCCCTCCCGGCAGCGTGGGCTACCTTGAAGACAGCGGCTACCCCTCCTACGATCCGCAGGCAGCGCGGACCGAATTCGAGCAGTGCAAGGCCGAAAGTGGCCAGAACCCGGTGACGTTCTCGTTCAACACCACCAACGACACCTTCAACGTCGAGTCGAACGAACTCGTTGTTGCGATGTGGAGCGAAGTCTTCGGTGAAGAGCTCGCGGTGTCGATCCAACCGATCGAACAGGGTCAGTACATCAACCTGGCTCTGGCCGGCGTCTACCAGATGAAGAGTTGGCGCAACCACGGCGGTGTGGATCCCGTAGAGCAATGGTTCTGGTGGAGTTCGTCGACCGCGAGCCCGATCGATCCCACAGTTCCCGAGCTTGCGCTGAACTTCGGACGTTTCCAGGATCCTGAGATCGATGCGGCATTCCAGGTCATCCGGCACAACCCCGACCCAGCTGCCCGCCAAGCGGCTGCTGAAGATGTGAACCGGGCGTTCGGACGCAATGTCTGGAATTTCTGGACCCACTGGACGCTGTGGGGAATCGTCGCCAACCCGAGGGTGCAGAATCTGACCGACTTGGCGATCCCGGGCAACGATGAGAACGTGTTCCCGGTGATCTCGGGCAAGCACCACATGACCCAAATCTGGTGCACGGAAGGCAAGTGTCACCGTTGAACGCACACCGAACGGCGACGCGGGTCACTCACTGGGCCAGATGAAACAAGCCGTACGTGATCAGCTCGGGCGCATCGTCGCCGTCGCCCTCGTAGCGACAGTCGCGTGGGCGTGGTTCTGGCGGCCGCCGTTCAGCTGGACGTTCGGCGTGCTGGTCGGCATCGGGACGCTGGGCGCAGCGATCGCCGACGGCCGCTACGCGGTGCGCCGGCTCGCGGCCTTGATTCCCGTGCTGGTCCTGGTGTCGTTCGTCGTCTTCGCGCTGATGGCGAGCTTGCCCGGCGATCCGGCCATCAACCTCCTGGGTCCGGCGGCGACGCCCGACCAGATCGAGATCGTCCGGACTGAACTCGGTTTGGACCAGCCGTTCTTCAATCGGTATGGAGACTGGCTCGGCGGCGTTGTGCTGGGCGATCTCGGCAACTCGATCGTGCTGCGTGAGGAAGTCGCCGACGGGATCTCTCGCTCGATGACGCCGACCTTGCAGTTGATGACCTACTCAGTCATCATCGCCTTGGTCGTGTCACTGCCTCTGGGAATCTGGGCCGGGTATCGCCAGGGCACGTCGACAGACCGCGGCATCAACAATGTGATGCTCGGGTTTCTCGCAACGCCGAACTATGTGATGGCGGTGCTCTTGGTGCTGTTCTTTGCTGTCGGCGGTCTGAGCGTGTTCGGCAACGAAGTCGGTTTCCATGCCTTGCCCGCAGCCCGCTACGTGCCATTGGGCGATGACCCAGTGCTCCATTTCAAGCACTTGGCGTTGCCCTCTCTGTCGTTGGCGATGGGGCAGGCGGCCGTGTTCATGCGCCTGTTGCGATCGGACATGATCGGAACGCTGCGGCTGCCATTCATCGATCTTGCTCGCAGCAAAGGCCTGCCAACGCGTCGCATCCTGTGGCGCCATGCTCTGCGGCCGTCGAGCTTCACCCTGCTGACCGTCGTCGGGCTTACCGTCGGCTTGCTGATCGGCGGAGCACTGATCATCGAGTTCATCTTCACGATTCCCGGCGTCGGCGCCTACATCTTCCTGGGCGTGACCCAGCGCGACTTCATAGCGGTACAAGGCGGGGTGCTGGTCATCTCGGCGCTGTTCATCGTCGTGCTGACCATGTCCGATTTCCTGTATCTCGCGCTCGATCCACGGCTGCGCGGCAGGGAGGTCGCTGCGCGTGGGTAAACGACTCGGGTTCTTTTTCTGGCTGGCTGTCGTGTTTCTGGCGGTCTTGGGCCTCGCGGCGATCTTCGCCGACGTGCTGCCTCTCAAGCATCCCGCGGAGACCTTCGCAGGCACCTCGAAGTCAGGTCCCAGCCTGACGTACTGGTTCGGCAATGATGCGGTCGGCCGGGACGTGTTCAGCCGCGTGATCTACGGGGCCCAAGTGAGCTTGGTGATCTCGACCGTCGGGACGATGCTCGCGTTGACGATCGGTGGATTACTGGGCTTGGTCTCGGGCTACTACGGTGGCCGGATCGATCGTTGGCTCACTGCCACGTTGAGCGCCACGATTGTGATCCCACCGCTGATCCTGTTCCTTGCGCTGGTGCTGTTCCTGGATTCGAAGGCTCAGCGCCGAGTCTTCATTCTGATCTTCACCTTTGTGCTGTTGTCCATTGCGCCGATAGCCAGGGTGGTGCGCGCAGCGACGCTGACGTGGGCGGGGCAGGACTTCGTGCTTGCGGCGCGCACGCTGGGTGCGCGTGACGGCAGAGTGCTGTTCCGCGAGGTACTGCCGAATGTGGCGCCTTCGTTGATCAGCTATTCGCTGATCATCATGGCCGGCCTCATCGTCGTAGAAGGTGCCGTCGCCTTCTTGGGCCTCAGCGTGCCGCCTCCGACGCCGACCTGGGGCGACATGATCAGCAAAGGGCGCACGAACCTCGATGTTGCGGCCCATATCAGCCTGATGCCCGCAATCACGATGTTCGTCACCGTGCTGGCGCTGAACTTTGTCGGCGACAAGCTCCAACAGCACTTCGAGCCGAGGGAATCGGTCCTCTGATGGCCGGGCGCGGCAACGCCCATCTGCGTCCCAACGCACTCGTCAGCGCACGAGACATGGTGGTGGAGTTTCCGGCGGCCGGCGGTCGCACGGTGTATGCCGTGTCCGGGGTGTCGCTGGACATCATGGAGGGCGAGACACTCGGCCTTGTCGGCGAATCCGGCTGCGGCAAGAGCACGACCGGCAGGGCGATGCTGCAGCTGCCGAGGCCCACCTCGGGTTCGGTGCAGCTCGGCGGCCAAGAGTTGACCGACCTCGACGACGAGGCGATGCGGCTCATTCGCCCGCGGTTGCAGATGATCTACCAGGACCCGATTTCTTCGCTGAATCCGAGGCGCACGGTGCGAGACATCGTGGCCGAACCGCTGTTCATCGCGGTGGACAACTTGGCGCGGCGATCCGCCATTGCGGTGTGGCAGGAGAAGGTCGCAGCGCTCGTGCAGCGCTTGGCCAGTCTTGTGGCAACGCCGATGCGCATTCTGGGCTTCGCGATGTCAGTGGCGTTCGTGCTCTGGATCCTTTCCGAGACAGTGGAGGAACGAGCGGCCGAGAGTCTGCTGGGGTGGACAGAAGTGCCCGCAGCGATCATCGGATTCCCGGCGCTGGCACTGTCGCTCGCTGCCGGCGCCGTGTTCGCCGTCTTCGGCGTCGCGTGGGTCCTGCTGATGTTGATGCTGCCGTTCGGTTTGATGTCACGGCAATTCGGCGCGGTCCCAACTTCGGTCGGACTCGTCGGCGTCGTCGCGACGACCGCGGCAAGCACGTTCCTTTTGTGGCGGACGTGGTCGAGCTTTGGCGGATGGGCACATTGGGTCAACTCCGGGCTGCTGGGGACGATCACGGTCGTGCTCGTCTCGTGGCTCCTGGCGTCGCTGGTTCGACCTGCACTGGCTGGAACAAGCGCCGTTGCGACGTCGCTTGCTGCGATGATCGTGTTGCAGGTCTTCTACATCGGCGGTCTCGACGACACGCCGAAGCTCGTTGTCCTGGTCGCCTCCGGCGTCGTCGACACGCTGCTGTTCGTCTGGATTCGTCGCCGGTATCACGCCAACCGGCAAGAACTGCGCGAACGAGCAGATCCGCGCGTGCGCGAAGTGCTCACCTATGTCGGGATCAATCCCGACGATGCGCTGGACCGGCGCCCCTGGGAGTTCTCCGGCGGGCAGGCCCAGCGGCTTTCGATTGCGAGGGCGCTCGTCAGCGTGCCGCAGGTGATCATCTGCGATGAGCCGGTCTCGGCGCTTGACGTCTCGGTTCAGGCGCAGATCCTGAACCTGCTCGAGGACCTCAAGAACCTGATGGGGCTCACGCTGGTGTTCATCGCGCACGACTTGGCTGTGGTCAAGAACGTGAGCGACCGCGTGGCGGTGATGTACCTCGGCAAGCTTTGCGAAGTCAGCGAACCTGGCCCGCTGTATTCCCAACCGGCACATCCGTATACCGACCTGCTGTTGGCGGCCATCCCTCATCCGGACCCCGAGACCCCCATCGGGGACAGCAGCAAGATCGGCGGCGAACTGCCGTCTCCGCTGTCGCCTCCGTCGGGCTGCCGCTTCCGGACCCGCTGCCCGCTGGCAGCGCAGCGTTGCGCGGACGAGGAGCCGGAGATGCGCGAGATAGCGCCCGGCCGCTTCGTTGCCTGTCACACGCCGCTTGTGGGCGAGCCGGCGCCGCCAACCGCAGTGGCTGCATCGCCCGTCGGGACAGCGTCATGAGCGAGGCGACGCCCCGCGGATCCGGGCGGCCCTTGCTTGAGGTCTCGGGGCTTCGGACGACATTTGACACACCCTCGGGTCCCCTCACCGCAGTAGACGGTGTGGACCTCGAAGTCCGGTTGGGCTCACGGCTGGGCGTTGTGGGCGAGTCCGGCTCCGGGAAGTCGGTCATGTCGCGGTCGATCATGCGGCTGTTGCCGAAGTCGAAGGTGACGACAAGCGGCAAGGTGCTCTTCGACGGCATCGACATGATGTCGTTGTCGCGGCGAGACCTCCTCGACTTGTGGGGACCGCAGATAGCGATGGTCTTCCAAGATCCGCTCGGCTCGCTGAACCCGGTGATGAAGATCGGGCGGCAAGTCGGCGAGGGCCTGCGAGTGCATCGCAGCATTTCGGCGAAGGCGGCGCGGGCGGCTGCGCTCGAGCTGCTCGACGAGGTTGGCATACCGGAGCCGCAGCGCCGCATCGACGAGTATCCCCACCAGATGTCGGGCGGCATGCGCCAGCGCATCGTGATCGCCATCGCATTGGCGTGCAGCCCTCGCCTGCTCATCGCAGATGAGCCCACGACCGCGCTCGACGTCACCGTGCAGGCGCAGATCCTGGATTTGCTGGAGGCGCAGCGGGCCGAGCGCGATATGTCACTCATGCTCATCACTCACGACCTTGGGGTGGTCGCAGGGCGCACTGACGAGATCGTCGTGATGTATGCAGGCCGCATTGTCGAACGCGCACCCACAGCGACGCTGTTCCGCGACATGCGGATGCCCTACACCGAGGCGTTGATGCGCTCTATCCCGAAGGTCAGTGACGACAGTCACACGCGCTTGGAGATCATCGGCGGTCGTCCGCCTGAGATGACCCGTCTCGGACCTGGTTGCAAGTTCGCGCCGCGCTGCAAGTACGCCCAGGACCTTTGCGTGGCGGAGGAGCCGGCGTTGATGCCTGCCGCTGCGTCACACCCTGACGAAGCGACCACCCAGCACCTGTACCGCTGCTTCTATCCCGTCGGCTCGCACGAGGCCGCCGAGGCGCTCGAACGCAACATAGCGTCCGGCCGAGTCAGCGAAACCGGCGTCGTCATCAACGCAGCCTGACGACCGCGGCAGCCGCAGCCCTCGCTCTCACGCCGATTCGGATTCGTACCAGTCTTGGGCGTGGTGCAGGAGGTAGTCGCAGATCTTGGCGCAGAGATCGAACGGCTGGCACATGTCGTCTTCGCCTTGGAGCAGCGCCTGAAGCGACAACTCCTTGCGGGCGACGATCATCAGCGTTCGCTTGGTGGGATCGGTAACCGAAATCAGCGAATCGATGGCAGAGACCTCGACTGGCAGTGCGGTTCCGCCGAGACCGGCCAGATCAGTGGCGAGAACGAGCATGTTGGGGCTGTCGTCGACCGGCGGAAGCGCCCAGGTGAAGGTGAGCGGCAGCCAGTACTCGTCGGGAGGCAGGTCGTCCTCGGGCAGTGACCACAGCACGTCCTCGAACGACAGCAGCGTGCGCGGGTCGGCCTCGAGCGTCAGGTGCAGATCCAATGGCCCGCCACATGCCTCTGCAGGGTGAAGATCCACTTCCCATGTCTGGCGGAGGCTGTACGTCTCGATGAACTGTCGCTCATCATGGATGTGGAATCCGTGGGCGTGGGCGTGATCCTTGAGGCTCGCGACGTAGCCGGTGATGTCGATCGCTGCCATCGAACGCTCCCGTGTTGTCGCGGTGACGACGCGCGGAGGTTATATCGCCGTCGCTCCGGTGCGGCCCGCGAATCAGCATGACGACGGAAAATGCAGTCGAGAGCCGTCGGTAGTCTGCGCCAGATGTCATCGGTAACGCTCCACGTGCACAGGTACGGTGCATCCCCCGGGCAGCGGCCGACGCCTCATGGGAACGGCTCGTGACTGCTGTGGTACCTGACTGGCTCGAATTGCTCCGACGGACGGCTGATGCGGTGGTCGCTGCGCTTTCGGGGTTTGAACGCTGGAAGGACCGGGGAGATCGGCCGGATCAATACGCCCTGGACCAAGTGGCGGACGCAGCGGCGCTGGGGGTGTTGGTACCGGCTGGAGTGGGGATTCTGAGCGAGGAATCCGGTCTCCGCCGCGGTCGCCGAAGCGAGACCGTCATCGTGGACCCTGTCGACGGCTCCACCAATGCCTCACGGCGCATCCCGCACTACTGCATCAGCCTCTGCGTCGTCGACGGTCTCACGCCAGTGGCAGGTCTTGTACGCCACCTCGTCTCGGGCGAGGAATTCACCGCAACGTCCGGCGGAGGCGCACACTGTGACGGCCACCGGATCAGCCCAAGCAATTGCACCGGACTCGAGCGAGCGATCATCGGTGTCTCCGGACGCCCCGGCCCCGAATTGCCCGGTTGGCAAGTCCGAGTTCTCGGGTCGGCCGCGCTGGACCTTTGCGCCGTCGCATGCGGGCGTCTCGACGCCTACATCGATCTCAACTCCAACCATGGCGTCTGGGACTATGCCGCTGGGGTGCTGATCTGCGCCGAGGCGGGAGCGTGGACCGGCGAGACGCACGGCAGGGAGCTGTTCTACCTCGAGCACCGCCAGCGCCGGGGACCGATCGCCACGAGCACAGCGCAACTGGCAAGCCTGCTCGACGGCTTCGGGCGCGACGACCACCGGTAGCCTGCGAGACCCGGCCGACGGGGGCGCTTAGCTCAGCTGGCGAGAGCACCTCCCTTACAAGGAGGGGGTCGCAGGTTCGAGTCCTGCAGCGCCCACCCCAGCGCCGCGATGGATCCGCTCAGTAGATGCCGGGAATGATCCGGTACGGGACGCGCTCCTGATATTCCGCCCATTTCTCGGGGCCGTACTTCTCAGCGCAACGCTTGTCGTCGTCCATCTGGCGGTAGGTGAACAGCCCCACGACGTAGGCGAAATATGTCCACGCCCAGAGATTGCCGAAGTGGCCCCAAACCAAGGCGATCGACAGTCCGAAGAAGCCCTCGCCCATGTAATTGAAGTGACGTGCGGCGCCCCAGAAACCGCTGCAGAGAATCTTGCGGTCGCCGGCTTGGATGTACTCCGGCCCGATGCCCAAGAACTTGCGTTCAGGCCAGCGCTTGAACGCGTATTTCTGCATGTTGGTACCACGGGTGATGCACCATCCGATGACGAACAATGTTGGTGTCCCGATCAACCAGAGGTAGCGCCATCCGGCCGCGTGGCCCGGATCTGGAAGCGCCGCCATGCCCCACATCGGAATGATGAACATCCAGCCGAAGACGACGAGACCTCCCCAGAACATCTTGAAGCCCAGACGCTCGTAGATGACGTCATAGGTATAGAGCTGCACCCGCTCGAACACGAAGTAGTCGAACACATAGAAGGTGAAGAACGCCGCAAACATGAAGACGCCTGGATTTGGGTCATCGAACTTGTTGTAGTGCCAGACCGCGCCGGAAAAGGCATTGAGCGACAGCATCGTCCCGCCGACCACATAGAAGTACATCTTGAGATCGAAGCGGTCGTTGAAGAACTGCATCTCGGGGGCGCGCCCGAACCAGCACGCCAAGAACTTGTTCCTCACCTCTCCGGGGGGCTGGCTGAAAACTGCGATGAGGGTCCCGATGAGGGCGAGCACCGTGCCGCCGGCGACTGCGTACACCGACGATCGGTAGAACCAGTCGCGCGGCATGCCTGTGAGTTCGAACCACCACAGCGCTTGGGCCACGACGAACACCAGCAGGCCGTTGAGACGGTAGCTGCGGGGCAGGCCAGTTTCGCGATCGACGACGTAGCCGGGAACGTGCCGTCCGGGCAGGACCATCTGCAGCACGAAGAAGGCGGCAAACACGAACAGCGGAGTGAGAAATCCCAGCAGCGCCTCGGTCGCAGTCAGCTCGACCAAGTGTCCGATGCCAAGCCGCTCAAACATGGCAGGCCTCCTTGTTGCTCATGAACACCCAAGCCGGTGCTAGTAGATCCCGGGAACGATCCTGTAAGGAACCCGGGCCTTGTACTCAGCCCACTTCTCGGGGCCATATTTCTCAGCACAGCGCTTGTCGTCTTCGACCTGGCGCGGAACGAACATAGACACGATGAATATGGCGTAGGTCCAGGCCCACAGGTTGGTGAAGTGTCCCCAGACAAGTCCCATGGAAACCGCGTAGAGCCCTTCGCCGAAGTAGTTGAAGTGCCTCGCCGCCCCCCACAGTCCGCTGCACAGGATCTTGCGATCGCCGGCCTCGATGACCTCCGGCTCGATGATGCCGAGAAACTTGCGTTCGGGCCACCGCTTGAAGGTGTACTTCTGCAGGTTGGCGCCACGAGAGATCACCCAGCCCACCACGAAGAGCGCTGCCGAGCCGATCAGCCAGAAGTATGTCCATCCATTCGAGAAGCCTGGATCGGCGACGGGGGCCATGCCCCACATCGGCAGGACGAACATCCAGCCCCACACGAACGGTCCGCCCCAAGTGAGCTTGAAACCGATGTTCTCGTGGATGAGATCGTATGTGTAGAGCTGCACCCGCTCGAAGACGAAATAGTCAAGGATGTAGAAGGAGTTGATGGCGACGTAGAGGAACAGACCGGGGTTGGCATCGGGAACTTTGTCGTTGTGCCAGACCGCTCCGGACCACGCGTTGAGCGACAGCATGGTGCCACCGACGATGTAGAAGTACATCTTGAGGTCGAAGCGGCCGTTGAAGTACTGCAGTTCTTGCGCACGCCCAAACCACCAAGCCAAGAAGCGGTTCTTCTGTTCACCTTCCGGCTGAGTGAACACCAAGACGGTGGTCGCGATGATGCCGATTACCAGTCCGCCGGCCACTGCGTACATGGTGGACCGGTAGAACCAATCCCGCGGCATTCCGGTGAGCTCGAACCACCACACGATGTGCGCAAGCACGAACACCGCCAATCCGTTGAGCCGGTAGTTGCGGAGCTCACCGGTTTCGCGGTCGGCGACGTAGCCGGTCACACGCCGGGCGGGCAAGACCATGTGCGCTGCGAAGACAGCCGCGCAGACGAACAGCGGCGTCGCGAACCCCAGGACGGCCTCGCCACCGGACAATTCGAACAGATGGTCGATGCCGAGCCAATCGATCATGATCTACGCCCCTTTTCGCGCATGCCTGCGCCGACCGTCAGTATTGCCGCACCGAACATGCGGGGAATGGACTGACCGAACCGCAGGGCGATACCGGCCGTCGGGGGCTCGGCGAGCCGCGATGGGAACGTTGCACTACGGTCCGTGTCGGCCCTTGGACAGGGAGGCGCACGAAAGATGAAACTCGATAGCGGAGATCTCTTCCCAACATTGACGCTGAGCGATCTGGAAGACCAGCAGGTCTCGATCCCAGAAGTCTTCGGTGACGGCTGGGGCGTCGTGCTCATGTACCGGGGCCACTGGTGACCGTACTGTCGTCAACAGTTGGTTGACTTCAACGGCGCCGCATCACTGCTGAAGATGCTGGGTGCGAGCGTGGTGGCGTTGTCCGTCGATGACAAGGACACCACACAGCGCCTTGCAGACAATCTGCAGCTGGGTCCCGTCCGGATGCTGCACAGCGCCGACCCGGCAGCGGTGTCGGCCCTGACGGGTGCCTTCATCGAGCCCGAGCGGGGCATTCTGCACGCCACCGGGTTCATCCTGGCTCCGGGGGGCAAAGTCGCCCAGGCGTGCTACTCCACCGGTCCGATTGGCCGCATCACGGCCATCGACACGCTGCGGATCCTTCGCTTCGTCCAGCGTTCCCGGTAACGACGCTCGGCGGCTACGCGCCCCGTGTTGCTGCTCGGCGGTTAGCCGCCGACGATGAACCGTTGGTGGGTGCCCTGCGAGATCAGCGTGTCGCCGTGGGTGACCTTGATGTCGAAGACGAGGCGGCGGCGGTCGATCTCGCTGATCTCGCCAGAGACCACGACGTCTTCGCCTGAGGCCACTGCAGCCTCGTGGCTCACGCAGATGTGGATGCCCACGGTGGTGCGACCCTCGTCGAGGTGCGGTTGGACGCCGAAGAGGCAGGTTCCCTCGATGAGGCGAACCATGTCGGGCGTGGACAGCACCTTGTTGGGAAGATGCGGCGGGGACATTTCGTCGGTCACGCGGTGTGTGTCGCTGACGCTGAATCCGACCTCGATGGCTGCGCTCATGGCGGCAGACCTTAGCCTGAATCCACCGGTGTGGTGGGTGTGTGGGGGTTGCCGCGTCCGCGAAAAAGGCCTCCTGATCTGCGACGATTGTGATGTCGATATCCACGTTCGTCTCAAAAACAGGAGGCACTTTTTGTGTCTGGATCATCGCGCAGGCTGGACCGGTTCGCAACGACGGTTGACCATGAAGGCCTGGTGGCCAACGCGGGCCTGATCCTGGCGGGAACGCTGATGGACCGTCTGGGTCTGTTGGGGCTGATCGAGCGGTGGGTGCGCACCGGTTCCGCGAACCCGGGGCCCAAGATTCTCACGGTGGTCGCCGCGATGCTCGCTGGCGGCACTCACATCGATCATGTCGAGATGCTGCGCGCCGGGCGCACCGCGCGGGTGCTGGGGTTCGCCCCGATGGCGCCGTCCACGGTGGGGTCGTTCTTGCGGACGTTCACGTTCGGTCACGCCCGCCAGCTCGACGCGGTGGCGTCGCGCACGCTGGCTCGCGCCTGGGCGCTGGGCGCGGGCCCCGGCGAGGCGCCGCTGGTGGTCGATGTGGACTCCACGATCTGCGAGGTCCACGGCAAACAAAAACAGGGCGCCGCGTACGGCTACACCAGCGTGCTCGGCTATCACCCGCTGCTGGCCGCACGCGCCGACACCCGCGAGGTGCTCGCCGCCCGCATGCGCAAAGGCTCCGCGGGGTCCTCGCGAGGCGTGGCGCGCTTCGCCGACGAGCTCGTCGCCAGCCTGCGGCGCGCCGGGGCGAGCGGGCCGACCACGGTGCGCGGGGACTCGGGGTTCTGGTCATGGAAGCTGATCGACCGTCTCGACGGCCACGACTTCAAGTGGTCGATCACCGTCGCCCTCATACCTGCTGTTCGCGCTGCGATCCAAGCGATCCGCGACGACGCCTGGGCCGACATCGACTACACCAAAGACGGCCACGCCCAAGTCGCCGAGACGACCTATGCCACCGGCCGCGGCAAAGCCAAGCGCACCGTTCGTCTCGTGGTGCGCCGCACCCGCCTCACCAACAGCGCACAGCAACGGCTGCGGCCCGACTGGCGACACCACGCATTCATCACCAACACCGAACACGACACCGCCGCCGCTGATGAGTTCCACCGCGGCCACGCCGTGGTCGAGCTCGCCATCCGCGACCTCAAAGAAGGCTCCGGCCTCGAACACGTCCCCTCAGGCCACTACGGCGCGAACTGCGCACCGCTCGCCTGCGCAATGCTCGCCCACAACATCGGCCACTGGAGCGCCACGCTCGCCGGCGCGCCGGCGGCCACGAACCGCTCGCGCCGCACCCGACTCGTCGCACTCGCCGCCGTGGCGGTCAACCGATCAGGCACACCCACCCTGCGATACCCCGCCCGCTGGCCCTGGGAAACACAATTCACAGCCACGCTCAACGCTCTCAGGGCTCTGCCCGGACCCTCCGGCTAAACAGCACAGCCCGGAACTGACGCCCCCACACAAACCCAGCGTCGACAACCCCAAACCACACCCGCACCCCCAGCCGAACACGCCCAAACACACCAAACCACACCCCCAACAACCCGACGCCACCCCAACCCGCCACCAGCCCAGAAACCCCACGCTCACCAACAGCCAATCGGTGGATTCAGGCTAAGAGCGTGCACTGCGCCTCAGTGTCGGGTCAATCCCCACTAGGTTGCGAGGATGGCTGAGTTGCATATGCAATGCGAACCGCTTGCCCCTTTGCTGGGTACTTGGCAGGGCACCGGCGTTGGCCACTACCCGACGATCGATGACTTCACCTATGTGGAGGAGCTCGAGTTCAGCCACGTCGGCAAGCCGTTCGTGTCAATGATCCAGCGCACCCGCAACCGCGTCACCGGTGAACCGTTGCACGCCGAGGCGGGTTACCTGCGGGCCCTGCCCGACGGGCAACTGGAGTTCACGGTTGCCCAACCGTCAGGCGTCACCGAAATCCATCTCGGCACCATGAGCACCAGTGACAGCGGCCTCGTGATCGAACTGACCAGCGAACAGGTCAGCCTCACACCGACCGCCAAGGAAGTGACCTCGGTCCGGCGTGAACTGACCGTCAACGGCACCAATTTGATCTCCGAGCTGCGGATGGCCGCCGTGGGCTACACCGAACTCGTCCATCACCTGCGAGGCGAACTCATCAGGCAGGACTGACCGCCTCCGAGAACTCCGGACGCACACCGGCGCAATTCGCTTCACCGGAATCGGCGACACGCCACGCTCTACGCTGGCTCACACAGCCGAGGGGGAGCGATGCCACAGGTGTCACAGAACAGTGCGACGAACGGGGCGCATGCGCTCGATCACGGCGCGCCGACGGCCGCTGGCCGACCTGATGTCGACGACGAGACGCTCGCCGCAGCAGTGGCTGTTGCGAACATCCCGACGCTGCTGATGGTGCTGGTGCAGATGACGGGCGAGCTGCATTGGCTCGAGGCCCCTTACCTCCCCAAGCGCCAGCCCGGTCTTGGCGACAACGACAGTGGCGGCCTGACTCCCGAACATCAACAGGAAGTGCGCGAGGCGGCGTTCGAGACAGTGAGCGCCTGGCGCGACGGCCGCCCCATGGCGATCCCCGAGCCTGACGACGACCTGATCGTGCGGATGCTGAGCACGGCAATGGGGGAGCACGTCCCCGACGAATACGGCGCATTCACGGCCGCCCAGCTCGGCCTCGCCAAGTTCTTGGACCACGACCCCATCAGCGTGCCGCCCGGCTTCAAGGTGCTGGTGATCGGAGCCGGTGCATCTGGGCTGTGCGCGGCGATCAACCTCCAGCAGGCCGGTGTGCCCTTCGAGGTGGTCGAGCGCAACGGCACCGTCGGCGGGGTGTGGTGGGAGAACCGTTACCCGGGGGCTGGCGTGGACACGCCGAACCACCTGTACTCGTACTCGTTCGCCCCGCACGACTGGAAGATGTACTTCTGTCTGCGCGAAGAGCTGCACGGCTATCTCGAAAAGGTCGCCGACGACTTCGATGTGCGCCGCAGCATTCGTTTCAACACCTCGGTGGAGAGCGTCAGCTATGACGCCGAGCGCCAGGTCTGGCGCGCCGAAGTGCGCCATGTCGCCCACAACGAGGGACGCTGGGAGACCGGCAGTCTGGGCTTGAGCGCCACGCCTGACGAGACAGGCCTGCGCCGGCGCGATGACGGAGCGGCCACGGCACCCGGTGCGAACGGTCACGCTCAGGGCGTCGACGGACTCACGGAGATCATCGAAGCCAACGTCGTCATCAGCGCCGCTGGCATCTTCAACCCGCCGATCCGCCCCAACATCGACGGCCTCGAGACTTGGAGCGGCGAGACCTGGCACACCGCGAGATGGCCTGCAGATGCGGATCTGGGGGGCAAGAGCGTCGCCATCGTGGGCAACGGCGCGAGTTGCATGCAGACCGGTCCGCAGATCCAGGACGACGTTGAGTCGTTGACGATCTACCAGCGTTCAAACCACTGGGCGGCGCCGTTCGACCAGTTCCGCAAGCCGGTTCCCGATCCGATGCGGGTGCTGTTCGAAGCCGTGCCGCTGTACCGGGCGTGGTACCGGGTGCGATTGGGCTGGACGTTCAACGACCGCATCCACTCGGCCTTGCAGCGCGATCCCGACTGGGATCATCCTGAGCGCTCGCTCAATGCGCAGAACGATGCGCACCGCAAGTACTTCACGCGTTACGTGGTCGACGAGCTGGGCGACCGGGCCGACGAGCTGTTGGACAAGGTGCTGCCCGCCTACCCGCCGTTCGGCAAGAGGATGCTGATGGACAACGGCTGGTACCGGATGCTGCGCAACCCCAACGTCGAGCTGGTCGACGATCCGATTGACGAGATCTCGGGCCAGACGATCCGCACCGCTGACGGCTCCGAGCGCGAGGCCGATGTGCTGGTGCTGGCGACGGGGTTCGACGTGCTGCGGTTCATCACCACCTATGAGGCGGTGGGCCGTTCAGGCAGGACGCTGCGCGAATCGTGGGGGGACGACGACGCGAGTGCCTACCTCGGCACGGTGACGCCTGATTTTCCGAACTTCTTCACCCTGTATGGGCCGAATCTGCAGCCTGGCCACGGCGGGAGCCTCATCTTCGTCGTGGAGATGCAGGTCCGATACATCATGGACATGATCGGCAAGATGTGTGCTTCGAATCTCGGCGCGGTAGAGGTGCGTCCAGAGGTGCACACCGATTACCGCAATCGCGTCGACGAGGCACACGAGAGCATGGTCTGGATGCACCCAGGCATGACCAGCTACTACCGAAACGAGTCGGGCCGTATCGTCGTGAACTCGCCTTGGCGCAACGTGGACTACTTCGACATGACCTCCGAAGCAAACCTCGACGACTACGTCTGCGAGCCACGGGTGGCTGACCGAGAGCTGGTCGCAGACTGAGTGATATCAACTGAAATTCAATAGTGTCGCGCCGGAGCGCATGGCTATGTTCGGAATAGGGGCGGGGCCGTCGTACTGCCAAAGTTCGTCCGCTCTGGCGACGGCCACTGCCCTCTATTGGGGAATCGTAGCAACCGTCTGTGCGCTGCGAGCCGGGTTTACGTCGCTAGCTCGGCGGCGATGGCTTCTAGCGTCGCGTCGACGTCAGCTTCGCTGACGTCGAGGTGCAGCACCATCCGCGAGCGGCCGAATCGCCAATCGGCCAGCACGCCACGGCCTTCGAGACGCTTGCTGAGCGTGGGATCGTGCCGTTCGAGCTGCGAGAAGACCATGTTGGTGTCGCAGTCCGTGACCGTGATGCCGTCGATGGCGTCCAGCCCGGCGGCGAGCCGTTGCGCGTTGGCGTGGTCGTCGGCGAGCCGGTCGATGTGGTGCTGCAGGGCGAACAGCCCGCCCGCGGCGATGATGCCGGCTTGACGCATCCCGCCCCCGAGCAGCTTTCGCCAACGCCGCGCCTTGCCCACGAGCTCTTCGGTGCCGCACAGCACCGAGCCCACCGGGGCGCCCAGGCCCTTTGACAGGCACACCGACACGGAGTCGAACGGCGCCGCAACCTCGGCGGGGGACAGGCCCAGCCACACAGCTGCGTTCCACAGCCGGGCGCCGTCGAGATGCAGCCCCAGGCCGTGTTGGTCGGCGAAGTCCCGGGCGGCTTGGTGCTGCTTGGTTGTCAGCACCTTGCCGTTGATGGTGTTCTCCAGGCAGAGCAGGCGGGTGCGGGCGAAGTGACTGTCGTCGGGCTTCACTGCCTCGGTGGCCGCGTCGAGGTCGAGCATGCCGGTGTCGTCGGTCGGTACCGGCTGTGGCTGGATGCTCCCCAGCACGGCTGCACCGCCCCCCTCGTACATGTAGGTGTGGGCGTGGTGGCCGACGATGTACTCGTCGCCCCGCTCGCAGTGCGCCATGAGTCCGCACAGGTTCGACTGGGTGCCGCTCGGCACGTACAGAGCCGCTGCGGTGTCCAGCAGTTCGGCGGTGTAACGCTCCAGTTCGTTGACGGTGGGGTCGTCGCCCCACACGTCGTCCCCGACCTCGGCTGCGGCCATGGCGACCCGCATGTCAGCGGTCGGGCGAGAAACGGTGTCGGAACGCAGGTCGATCACGGCAGCAAGCCTGCCATGGGGCTTGCGCCGTGCAACGTACGCAGAGCTGGCCTCTTCGGACAAGGTTGTTCGGGCTGAGCCATTCGGCGCCCGGAGCTCAGCCCCGGCAGGCCCGCCAAGCGGCTCAGGCCTTGCCGTTGCGCAGCAGCTTGCCTGGCAGCGGGCCGTGCGGGTCGACTGCATCGGTGCCGTCGCGGCGAATGACGGTGCCGTTCACGATCACTGCGTCGATGCCCTTCGCATCAGAAATGAGGCGGTCGGCACCGGCGGGAAGGTCGTAGACCCGCCGCTTGCCCAGATGGCCGACCTCGTCGGCGTCGAACACCACGACGTCGGCCGGCTTGCCTTGCGCCAGCGTGCCGCGATCGGAAATGCCGAACACCTCAGCGGGGCGCTGGGTCAGCATGTGGACAGCGGTCTCGAGGTCAAAGCTGCCTCGACTCCGCACGAAGGTCTGCAGGAACTCCGTGGAGTACTTGGCGTCGCACAGCTGGCTGGCGTGCGCCCCGGCATCGGAGAGCCCGATCACCGTCGTGGGGTCATGCAGCAGCTCGTCGATGTCGTCGGGGTCGTGGTTGATCACGTCCTGGATGACGCGCATTTCCAGGTCGGCCTCGAGCGCCATGTCGAGCACCCAGTCCACCGGGTCCTGGCCGGCATCGTCGGCCATCTGCTGCACGTTGCGGCCTTCGAGCTCTGGGTTGTGGGGCAGGTAGCTGACTTCGGTTCGAGCCCAGCGGTCGCCGATCTTGCCGCCGTTGCCGGCCTTTTCCTTGAACTCGGCCCGCCAGTCGGTGTCGGCGTAGTAGCGCTTGCGACCTTCGAGATTGCTCTTGGAGACCGGCGCGAAGCAGCGCAGGGCTTCGTAGATGAATGGCGCCTTCCAGCTCATCTCGAACTGGATGGGCTGCACGGCGACCTGCGGGAAGACCGGCAGGCCACGCGCGGCGATCTCGCGCGCACGCTCCAATTCGACACGGTGGCTGCCGGGGCCGCGTGCTGACCCAAGCAGCGCCGTCCAGCTCACGTGCGCCCCAGTGGTCTCGGCGATGCGTGCGAACTCGTCGTGGCTCAGGCCCCGACCCACCGTGGCCTGCATCACGCCGCCCACGTCGCCCAGCGCCTGGGCGATCTCGATGATCTCGTCGGTGGTCGCGGCGCGGCTGGGCACCGGACGTCCTTCGTAGCCGACGTGGGTAGGTGCCTTGGAGGTTGCGAAGCCGAGCGCCCCGGCTCGCAGCGCCTCGGCCACCAGGTCGCGCTGAGCAGCGATCTCTTCGGGGGTGCCTTCTCGCTCGGTGGCCTCTTCGCCCATCACGTACATGCGGGCGGCGGTGTGGCCGATGAGAGCCGCCATGTTGACCGCGGAACCGCTCGACTCCAGCGCGTCGAGGTACTGCGGGAAGGTCTCGAAGCCCCAGTCGCCCAGGCCAGCTCGAAGGGCGTCCACGCTCATGCCTTCCACGTTCTCGAGCGTTCGCATGATGAGGTCGCGGTGCTCAGGACGGGTGGGCGCGACTGAGAAGCCGCAATTGCCCATCACAATGGTCGTCACGCCGTGCCACGGCGAGCAGCTGACCAGCCGGTCCCACATGATCTGCGCGTCGTAGTGCGTGTGGATGTCCACGAACCCGGGGCACACGATGCGCCCGGTGGCGTCGATGGTCTGCGCAGCTTCAGCGGGCGCCGACCCGAGCGCCACGACCTTGCCGTCCGAGATGCCCACGTCGCCGACGTAGCGAGGAGCTCCAGTCCCGTCGATGATCGTTCCGCCTGTGATCTTCAGGTCGTAAGCCATGTCGTAAACCCCGTGCTCGCCGCGAACGCGCCCCTGCTCTCGGGTTGGATCAACCCGAGGCCGCGACGGCCACGTTAGTGCTGAGACCGCAAACGTTCACGATGTCGTCGGCGGTGGTGTTGGTGGGCGTGTCACGAGCATCAATGGTGGTGGCGTTGTCGGCGGTGGTGTCGCCGGCCGCGAGGGTGGGATCACGGTGGACCTTTCGCCATCTTGTGGCTGGTTAGGCCGGCGGTGTTAGAGCGGTGTGTGGTGGTCCATCTGCTGGGGCCAGGGCGTCGCTCAAGTCGCTGGTCGTTCTTGTGGAGCTTGTCGTGGCAGTCGTTGCAGAGGGCTGCGAGGTTCGGGGTGTCGGTGTTGCCGTTGTCGGCTGCCCATTCGTCGATGTGGTGGTAGTCGCAGCGGTGCATGGGTGAGCGGCACAGCACGCAGCCGCGGTCGCGTACAGCCACGGCGAGTTGCTGGGCGGCGCTGGCGTGTCGACGGCTGCGTCCGAGCCACAGGATCTCCCCGTTGGTGTCGAACAGAGCGCCTGCGATGCGCGTGTCGGGTGAGAGGTTGTCCAAGAGTGACGGCGGGACTGGTCCGGCGCCGAGCAGTTCGCAGGTTCCGTCGGGCTTGGTGCCGTCGATGACGCTGATCTCGGCGATGATAACGAGCTGGTTGGGCGCCTGGGCTGGCCGCCAGTGCTGGATCGAGCGTCCTGCGGGGTCGTGTGGGCCAGCACCGTCGCTGTGGCCAGGGTCGGCACCGTCGCCCAGGTGGTGTTTGGCGCGGCTGCCCCGCTGGCCCGCTTCGGTGTTGCTGTGCCGGTGTGCTTCGGTGTGGTCGTGGTGGCTTGCTTGGGTGTTGCTGTGCTGGTTGGGGGTGTGTGCGGCAGGGTGACCGATAGTGGCCAGGGCGTTGCGGTCGGTGATCATTTCAAACAGGCTGTCCGCGAGACGCTGGCGGTTGTCGCGGATCTGGTCGGGTGTGCCGTCTCGTCCGCCGTCGAGACGCCACAACGCGTCGTTGTATTTCTCGAACGCCTGGCGCACCAACGCGAAGCTGACCGGGTCGAACTCGGCGTGCAGCACACCCATACCAGTGGACTCATCGACAAACAACGAAGCACAACGCTCACTGCGCTGCCGGCCCAATTCGGTCTCAGCGGCGGCGGGGTCGTGACGGGCCGCAAACTTCTTGGCTTGCTCGCGCAGCGTCTCAGGCGAGACCACCGCGGCGGCTTCGAGCAGTTCCGATGCGGTGTTGACCGCGTCAGGGCTCGTGCGCCGCGCAGCGTCGGCGAGCACAGCCGCGTGCTCGACGTTCAGCTCGCCGACAGCCAGGCCGCGAGCCACGTTCGGCATCTGAGCGACCTGCTCGCTGACCTCCACGGTGCGCTTGGCATAGCGCTTGCTCACACGCGCCCGGTCACGCAACGCCGAACGGCCCGAACCCGCACGGGCGGCTTCGAGTGCGGCGGTTGTTGCGAGCAGCAGTGCGTCTGTTGCTGACCGCAGTCGTGACGCAGCGGCGATGACGTCGCTGAGCGTCTCGCAGTCTGTTCCGCCCAGTGGCACCCGCGATGCTCGGGTAACAACGTCACGTGCTCCGCACAGCACCGACAACACACTCTCCGCCGAAGGCAAAGACGGCCCAACCGACTCGATCGGCGAGGCCATCGGAGATGGCACGGTCATAGCTGCGTCGTCCGCCGGCATGGAACCTGTCGGCATTCTCGCCGCCAGTTCGCTACGAACGTCGGTGTGCGTCATGACAATCACTGTAAATAGGGGGTGTTAGACGAAAACCTCGAAACGACACCTCCGCACCCGAACCGACTCCAACGCAAACGTTGGCCGACACAGCACTAGCCGCATTCCTTGCAAGCGGCGCTGAGTACCTCCGCCCCTTCGACTCGGGTTCCGCATTGAGGCAAGAACTGACTCAAGCCGGGCTCAACGCCCACATGTGTTGCGGCTGACCTCGCCACGCCTAGACCGACTGGTAGCACCAGACGTTGGTGACCTACGTAGGGTTCTCACATGAGCAACGCCGCCCTCGCCGACGAAATGGTCAATCGGGTCACGTGGAAGATCCCCAACGCGCTCGCTCTCGTCGGCTCTCGCTCCGGCGAGGAACGCAACGCCATGACGGCCAGCTGGATCACGCAGTTGTCGATGGAACCGGTGCTCATCGGCGTCGGCGTCGAGAATGCCGCCGTCACGCACCGGCTGATCTCCGACGGCGGCTCGTTCACCGTGAACCTCTGGGACGCGCAGAACACCCGGCCGTTCGTGAAGTTCTCCAAGCCTGCTGCCTATGAAGCAGTGAGCGATGCTGAGGGGTCGGTGACGGGGACGCTGAACGGCTGGTCGATGTACGAAGCCGCCACCGGGGCGCCAGTGTTCGTCGATGCCGCGGCCTGGTTGGACTGCGAGGTGCGTCACAGCGTGGACTTGGGCACTCACACGCTGTTCATAGGCGAAATCGTGGCAGCCGATATCAACAACGACGAGGTGCGGCTCGCTTCGATGTCGGATACTCGGATGAAGTACGGCGGCGTGAAACGCCACTGAGCGAGGTTTGCCGGCCGGGCGCGGACACGTCGGGCAGACGCCCTGAGGCGCCCTCGGCTACCATGTACTGGTCTGTGCGCTCGGCCAAAGCGCCAACGCACCGACTGTTTCCAACGAAAGAACCTACGTGCCCAAAGTCAAAGACGACGCCATCTTGCTTGAAGGCAAGACCGTCGAAGCCCTCAAGGGCGGCCATTTCCGCATCCAGCTCGACAACGGGCATGAGGTGCTGGGGCACCTGAGCGGCAAGATGCGCAAGCACCACATCCGCATCCTCCCCGGCGACCGGGTGCAGGTGGAGGTCTCTGCGTACGACCTCACCCGCGGCCGTATCACCTACCGCTACAAGTAGCCAAGTAGCCGCCCGTTCCGGCACTGCGGTGCTCGGCGTCGTCGGTTCTTCATTGGCGCGCTCGCTGGGGCACTCAGCGCCGGCCTGCGCGGATCCGACGAGCAGATCTACGCTGCAACCCTGCATACGGGCGCTGGGCCCGTGATCGGCAACTCTGCAGAAGGGGCCAGCATGAGCAGCCACCCTCAACCGTCGAACGGCACGGTCAATTTCAGCGTCGACGGCGAGGTCGCCACGGTGACGCTCAACCGTCCCGAGACGCTGAACTCCATGAACGACGACTTCATGAACGACATCAGCGAAGCGTTCGCCATGGTGGCGGCCGACGACGACGTTCGTGCGGTGATTCTCACCGGGGCTGGACGAGGATTCTGCTCGGGCGCTGACCTGCGCGGTGCGGTCGCCGATGGTGCCGAAGACGTCGATCTCCAGGCTCCGGACGATGCCACGACCGACTCGATGGACAACGTGTTTCATCCCGCCATCCGAGCGGTGGCCGAGTGTCCGGTGCCGACGGTCGCCCGTATCAACGGCGTCACCGCTGGCGGCGGCATTGGTCTGGCCCTCTCGTGCGACATCGCTATCGCAGCCCGATCGGCATTCTTCGTCGCAACGTTCGGCCCTCGGCTCGGCATCGTCCCTGACCTAGGCACGACCTGGCAGCTCCCGATGCGGGTCGGTCGGGCACGGGCGCTGGGCATGACGCTGCTCGGAGAGCGCGTCACGGCAGATCAAGCCGCCGAGTGGGGCCTGGTGTGGAAGACGGTTGACGACGCCGACCTCGACACTGCGGTGGCACAGGTCGTCGATGTGCTTCGGCGCAGTTCCCCGGCGGCAATGGCGAGAATCCGATCAGCGGTCGATGGCGCCATGCAGCGTGATCTCGCCGACCAGCTTGATGTCGAGATGGGCCACCAAGCGGTGCTCATCCCGCGCAACATGTCGCACGGCGCAGAGGCGTTCTTGGCCAAGACCGATCCTTCGTTCCCGGGCGAGCGCTACTGACCCGTCTCGGGATTGCTGCAGTGCTGGCAGACTGGCCCCATGACCGACACGCTCGAAGCACCGACGACCGCCGATGCCGCCGCGACGCGGGTTGACGCCGCCATCGACGAACTGCTGGCATCGCACGACCCCAAGCAGCTGAGCTATGCCGAGTTCCGCGGGGCACAGTTCGACGCCGGTCTCGCTTGGGTGTACTTCGACGAGGGGCACGGCGGCCTGAGCGTCAGGCCACAGCTCCAGCGCCGGGTCGAGGAGCGGCTGCGGGCAGCCGGCGGGCGGCCGATGAAGCCCGTCACCTTTTTCATGCACCTGGCCGGGCCGACCATCCACACTCACGGCAGCGAAGAGGTCAAGCAGCGCTTCTTGCGGCCGATGTTCACCGGCGAGGAACTCTGGTGCCAGCTGTTCAGCGAACCGGGTGCGGGCAGCGACTTCGCCGGGCTGGCGACCCGAGCGGTGCTCGACGGCGACGAGTGGATCGTGAACGGCCAGAAGGTGTGGAACACGCTGGCCCACCTCGGCGACTACGGCATGCTCGTAACGCGCACGAATCCCGAGGTGCCCAAGCACCGGGGGCTCACCTACTTCGCACTCGACATGAAGTCGCCCGGTGTGGAGGTGCGCCCGCTGCGCCAGATCACCGGCGAGGCCGAATTCAACGAGGTCTACATGACCGATGTCCGTGTGCCCGATGCGAGCCGCGTCGGCGACGTCGGTGACGGCTGGCGGGTGTCGCTGACCACGCTGATGAACGAGCGCAATGCCATCGGCGCCGGCAGCGGCGCACCGCCCAAGCAGGGATCGGGACCGATCGCGGTGCTGATGAAGCTGTGGAACCAGCGGCCCGACGCTGACCGCGACGACGTCACTCGAGATCGGCTCACGAAGCTGTGGACCCGTGCGGAAGTGCTGCGCCTCACGAATATGCGCGCAGGGGTCAACCGGCGCAAAGGCAATCCCGGGCCCGAGATGTCCATCGCCAAGCTGGCCTATGCCGAGCTGAACCAGGCGCTTATGACCTGTGCGGTGGACATGATGGGTGCCGAAGGGCTTGTCGGTTACGACTACACGTTCCGCCGCCCCGGCGACCTGTCGGTGGACGGGTCCGACGGCGGCGTGCAGCACGGTTTCCTGCGCGTACGCGCCAACTCCATCGAGGGCGGCACCTCGGAGATCATGCGGAACATCCTGGGCGAGCAGGTCCTGGGGCTCCCGGGCGAACCACGGATCGACAAGGACATCCCGTGGCTCGAAGTGCCGCGCAACTGAGGCACGTCAGAACAGTCAGTCGATCAAGTCAGTCGATCAAGTCAGCCAGGGAGCAGCGATGACGGCGACCGACAGCAGTACCGAGGCACCTCCCGCACCCGAGGTGCCGAAGCGGACCGAGCCCGTTGCACCCCGCGGCGTCAACCACCTCGTCCTCAACGTGCGTGACATCGAAGAATCCCACCACTTCTGGTCCAACCTGCTCGGATTCCGCCAGGTCGGCAACCTGGTGGCAGCACCCGACGGTCGCCAGCGCCCCACGATGCGCTTCTACAGCGGAACACGGGACGCCGAAGAAGGCCAGCACCACCACGACATAGCGCTCATGGAACAGGACGACCTGGCGCCGCCCCCGGAGAAATGGACACTGGGAAGCGGAGGATGTGCGGTCAACCACATCGCCATCACGTATCCCGATCGCGAGTCGTGGCTGTCCCAGGTCCAGTATTTGATGGACAACGGCGTGAGGATCGGTCGCCGCACTGACCACGGCATGACGCACAGCATCTACATCACCGACCCCAACGGATACGGCGTCGAAGTGCTCTACGACCTGCCGCGTGAGGTGTGGGAGAACGACATCAACGGCGCGCTCAACTACGCCGTCGACCGTCCGCGCGATGAAGCGCTCAACGACGACACCGACTATCTCGACGATTTCACCGGCTGGGGCGATCCTGACGCCAGGTTCTGATGGCGACCGCTGAGCGCGACCGCTGAGCGCGACAGAGCCGGGCCGGGCCGAAGCCCAGCCCGGCGTGTTGCCGGATCAGTGCAGCTGATCCCAGCTGAGGTCGACCCAACCCAGATCAGCCCCCCTCAGCTCTTGGCCTCAGTGAGCATGTCCTGCACGATCAAGCCCAAGTCGCCCATCTGGGGGATCAACTCCAGCCGTGCGTACACCTCCGGCGGTGGATAGATGCCCGGGTCGTCGAGGATTTCTTCCAGGATGAACGGCGTAGCGGCCACGTTCGGGCTGCCGTAGTAGGTGTAGTTCGTCAACGCCGCACCGTTCTGCGCGTCGAGCAGGAAGTTGATCATGGCGTGCGCCGAGCACACGTTGTCGGAGTTGTACGGAATGGCCATCGTGTCCACCCAGCGGACACCGCCCTCGATCGGGATGGTGTACACGTGAGTCTCATACGCATCGGTCTCGAAGAAGGCTTGGGCGAACCCGCCGCTCCAACCATGTGCCACATCGACCTCGCCGTTGACCAGGTCGTCGCCGAAGGTCACCGAGTCGTACTTCAGCAGCCGGTCATTGGTGGCCTTGAGCAATGCGCCCGCTTCGCGCACGGCCTCCTCGTTACCGGACTCGATCACCTCAGTGATGCTGTAGCCCAAGTATTTCAGTGCGGCCGAAACAGCCTCGGGCGCGTCGTCGAGCATGGAGATGTCGCCCGGCACCAACGCCGCTGTCTCAGCATCGAAGATGACCGCCCATGACGACTCGCCGCCCAGCGTGTCGAGCATGTCGTAGGTCATGCCGATGCCCGTCGTGCCCCACTGGTACGCCACATGGAAGCGGTGATCGGGATCGAACGGCGGGTTGTCCCACGCATCGTCGAGGTTCGCGGCATTGGGCAAGGCATCGAACTCCAGTGGCAGCAGCAGATCCTCCGAGATCATCAGCGCCACCATGTAGTCCGACGGAACGACCAGGTCATAGACGGCGGCGCCTGACTCGACCTGAGTGAGCATCTGCTCGTTCGACTCATACACCGAGTAGTCGATGCTGATGCCTGACTGCTCCTCGAAGGCGACCAGCAATTCCTCGTCGATGTAGTCGGCCCAGTTGTAGAACGTCAGATCGCCGTCGGTCTCGCCGGGTTCGCAGCCGTCGTCCGCAGCCGCAGCGTCACCGGCATCACCGGCGTCTCCCGCATCGGCTGTCGCTGCAGTGGTGGCAGCAGCCTCGCTGGCACCGTCGCCGTCGCCGCATGCGGCCAGCAACAGCACAGCCACAACGGTGACGGCGAGCCATCGACTGCGGCGCAGCCGGCCTCGGGTGCTCGCTGAATCGGTCATGTTTCCTCCCTTATGGACGCCCCAACGGAACGCCGCGCTATCAATTGCTCTGTGTGAGCGTGCTTGTGTGGAGTGGTGCCGGTTCACGGCGTGATGCTCCGGGGCCGCTGCAGTGCCAGCGAGGCCACGACCAGCGTGATCGAGGCGGCCAACATCAGCGTGGAGATGGCGTTTAGCTCGGGCGTGACGCCTTGGCGGATGCTGCTGAAGACGTACACCGGCAGAGTCGTAGCGCCCGGGCCGGCGGTGAAGGCCGAAATGACGACGTCGTCGAGCGACAGCGTCAACGCCAGCAGGGCGCCGGCCGCAATGCCTGGAGCTATGAGCGGCAGCGTCACCCTCCTGAACGTACGCCACGGGGTGGCATACAGATCACGTGCGGCCTCTTCGAGCGTGCGGTCGAACTGATCCAGGCGGGCGCGCACTACCACCGCGACGAACGAGATGTTGAACGCAATGTGGCTGAGGGCGACTGTCGTGACACCCAAGGTGAGCCGCGGGCCGAACGTGTCGATGAGCTTGAACGCCTCGGCGAAGAACACCAACAACATGACGGCCATCGTGATATCGGGGATGACGATGGGCAGGTAGATGGTGCCGTCCAACGCCCGCCTCCCTTTGAAGCGGTAGCGGTCGAGCGCAAGAGCCACCGCTGTGCCCAGCACTGTCGACACGATCGTCGAGGTGAAAGCGACGACCAGTGACACCCGTAGCGCGCCGACCACCTGGGTATTGCCAAGAGCCTCGCCGTACCAACGCGCCGAGAGGCCTTGCCAGACATTGACCCGCTCGGAATCGTTGAACGAGAACACCACCAGCACGGCGATCGGCACATAGAGGAACGTGAACACCAGCCACGCGTTCGCCGCCAACAGCCGCCGAGACGAGCGCTTGGTACCCGCAGTGTCGAGACTGCTCATGGCGCACCTGTCATGGCGCACCTGCTCGGGTGCGTTTGGCGTTCTCCGAATTGCGCTGATTGATCGTCACTGCGATGAGCATCGCCACGATCACCAGCACGCTCAGCGAGGCGCCCAGCGGCCAGTTGCGAGCAGCCTGGAACTGGCGGGCCACGTACGAGCCGATGAGCAGCGTCTTGGCGCCGCCCAGAATCTCGGGCACGACATAGGAGCCGAAGCTGGGCACGAACACCAGCACGCAGCCCGCCACGATGCCCGAGCGGGTCAGCGGAACCGTCACCCGCCAGAACGCCTTCGCGCCGCTGGCGTAGAGATCGCGGGCGGCCTCGACCAAGCGCCAGTCCATGCGCTCGAGGGCCACATACAGCGGCAGCACCATGAACGTCAGGAATCCGTACACCATTCCCAGCACGACAGCAGTGGGGGTGAACAGGATGCGGAACGTGCCGAAGCCCAAAGCCTCGCTGAGCGCTGAGGCCGGGCCGTTCGAGCCGAGCAGGAAGCGGATCGCGAAAATCCGCACGAGTCCGTTGGTCCAGAACGGGATCATCACCAGCACGAGCAGACGGGCGCGGACCCTGGGGGAGCGGGTGGCCAAGTAGTAGGCGAAGGGGTACGCGACCACCAGACACAGCACGGTCGTGATGAACGCCAGCCAGGCCGAGCGGGCGACGATGCCCAGGATCACGTCGTCGGCGAGGCGGTCGTAGGAATTGAGGTTCCAGCCGCTGAGCGAGGTGCGGCCCGTGGATGTGCGGGTGGCGAACGAGTACACGGTGATAAGGCCCAACGGGACCATGAAGAAGATTCCCAGGTACAGCGCACCGGGCGAGGCGATGAGCGTCCCGATGCGCCGAGCCCGGCGCTGCGCGGTCTGCTCCTGGGGTGTGAGCAGCGCTTTGGCTGGGTTGGGTCGGCGACCCAGCGTGGGCATCAGTCCGCCACGACGGTCGTAGTGGCCGGGGCCCAGCTCACGCTGACCGGCTCGCCTGCGGCCTGTGCCGCCTCGCCGGTCTCGACCCGGGCGGTGACCGTCGTTGCGTCGTTGCTCGTGCCGGCTGCCGCGCCAATCGACACCGTGTAGACGAAGGCGTGGCCGAGGTAGGTGACGTCGAGGATGACGCCGTCGAGGCACGGAGCACCGGCGGGCGCCTCGCCCAACCGATGCAGCCGCACCTGTTCCGGGCGCACGCTCAACGTGGCCGGGGTCCCCGCGGCCAGATTGCTCTGTGCAGCAACGACTGCCCCAGCGTGCAGGCGCACCGTCGAAGGGCTCTCCACGACGCCTTCGAGCAGATTCGTCCGCCCGATGAAGTCGGCCACGAAGCGGCTGGCGGGATGCTCGTATACCTCCGCGGGCGTGCCGACCTGCAGCAGGCGGCCCTGCGACATCACGCCCACCCGGTCGCTCATCGCCAGGGCTTCTTCCTGATCGTGTGTCACGAACACGAACGTGATGCCCACCTCACGCTGGAGGATCTTGAGCTCCACCTGCATTTCCTGGCGCAGCTTCAGGTCCAGCGCTCCCAGGGGCTCGTCGAGCAGCAGCACCTTGGGGTGGTTCACGAGCGCCCGGGCCAGAGCGACCCGTTGCTGCTGCCCGCCCGAGAGCTGCGAGGGCCGACGGTGTTCCATGCCTTCGAGCTGAACGAGCGCGGTTGCCTCGCCAACCTGCCGATCAGCCTCGGAACCGCGGATGCCGCGCATGTTCAGGCCGAAGGCGATGTTCTGGGCCACCGTCATGTGCGGGAACAAGGCGTACGCCTGGAACACGGTGTTGACGGGTCGTCGGTCCGGCGGTGACGAAGCGACTTCTTCGCCGTGGATCAACAAGTTGCCTTCGCTGGGAATGTCGAGGCCGGCGATCATGCGAAGCGTCGTAGTCTTGCCGCAGCCCGACGGTCCGAGCAGCGCGAAGAACTCGCCGTCAGCGATCTGCAGATCAACCGAGTCGACCGCTACGACATCACCGAACCGTTTCGAGATGTCGCGCAGCTCCACAGCCGGCGCACCGGTGCCGGCCGAGGTCCCGTCCGCGGTTGTGTTCATGTGAGTCCCACCGGGTTGGGCGAGACACCCGCGCGCACCGCACGCGTGCAGATGAAGTCGTGGGCGATGGTCGCTGCTGCCAGAGCGGTGATCTCGGAGACGTCGTATGCGGGGGCAACCTCCACGACATCCATTCCGACGATGTCGACCGGCGAGAGGCCACGCACGATCTCGAGTGCCTGGGCGGTGGTGAGACCGCCTGATACCGGCGTGCCCGTGCCAGGGGCGAAAGCCGGGTCGATGCAGTCGATGTCGAAGGTGAGATACGCGTGACGATCCGCAACATGTTCGAGCACGACCTCGATGACGGCGTCGGGCCCATTGCGATGCACCCAGGGCGCGCCGAGGACCGTGAAGCCGTGATCGTCGTTGTGGGTTCGGATGCCGATCTGCACCGAAGCCGACGGGTCGATGATCCCCTCACGCAGGGCTCGCAGGAACATCGAGCCGTGGTCGAGCCGGCCCTCGTCGTCAGGCCACGTGTCGGGATGCGCGTCGAAGTGGATGAGTGCCAGCGGGCCGTGCTTGGCGGCGTGGGCTCGCAGGATGGGGTAGGTGACGAAGTGATCACCGCCGAACGTGACCATCTGCGCATCGTGAGCAAGGATCTCTGTGCAGTGGGCTTCAATGCGCTCGACGGCTTCGGTTGGGTGGCCGTAGTCGATGAAGCAGTCCCCGTAGTCGGCGACGGCGAGGTGTTCGAAGGGGTCGAAGCCGAAGGGGTACGCGTCAAGCTCGGCGAGGCCGACCGAGGCCGCCCGGATGGCTCGGGGCCCCAGCCGGGCACCGGGCCGGTTCGAAGTGGCCATGTCGAACGGGATGCCCGACACGACGATGTCGGCGCCGGCGATGTCGCGTGTGTAGCGGCGGCGCAGGAACGACAGCGCCCCGCCGTAGGTCATCTCCGGCAAGCGGCCGCGCAGGCTTTCGGACCGGAATGCCTGATCGCCGATGTCGGAGGCGTCAGCCCCGGCGACCAAGCCCCCGCCGCCCGAAGACGACTCGGCAGCGTCGCTCATGTGGCGTCGCCTCGAAGTTCTGGGTTGTGCCACACGATCAGCGCCGCCCAGCTCTCAGTGGCCGGATCGGTGATGTAGTTCGGCAATCCGCACACCGCGGAGAATCCGTTCTCGATCTGGAAGCTCAGCGTGCGGTCATAGAGCCGGCCCGCTCGAACCTCTGCGATGTACTCATCGGCGGTCATGGTCGCCTTGTGGTCGGCGTAGCCAGGGATGACGCCTCCCGCCACGATGCCCGCCAGTCCGAGATCCCCGCAGACCTGCTTGCGCAGCTCGTACAGCTCGGCTCCGATGCCGCGGCGACGGTAGGCGAGCCTGGTGGCGATGCTGGTGCCGTAGTACCAACGACCCTCCTGTACGTGGCCGCTGCCGCCGTGGTCGTCGGGCACGATGTCGGCGATCGTGTGTATCGGATTCGCCAGGTCGAAGTTGCAGCGGATGCCGACGCCCATGGCGACCAGCTCGTCGCCGTCGAATCCGGCGAAGCAGCCTTCGGAGAAGTCACGCGCCAGCTGGTCGAACGCGTCGGCGTCGTACAGGTCGTGCGGGTCGGCGGTCGGGTGGGAGGCCAGCTCCAGTGACTCGAGCTCGGCGGCCCATCCGGGGACAATGCAGGCGTAGGTCAGGCCGGAACGCTCGCCCACAGACACTGCTTCGATCTCACGCATCGCAGACCCCCCGCAGGCGCCTGCGGCACCCCGCTGCCGCATGAGACATTACTGCGGCGACAAGAACCGACTGGTCGCGGCAGTAGTTTCCGCGATATGGCCGTTCACGGTGATTCTGAGCCTTGGTCACTCGAGACGGCGTCCACCACGCCGCTGTGGATCGATCGTCTGGAGCCGCCCATCACGGCGCGAGCCGGCGTCGATGGCGATCTTGACGTGGATGTCGCCATCGTGGGCGGCGGGTTCAGCGGTCTGTGGACGGCGTATTACCTGCGGCAGCTCGAACCATCGCTGCGCGTCGCCGTGCTGGAGCGGCACTACTGCGGTTTCGGGGCGTCGGGACGCAATGGCGGCTGGGCGGTGGGGGAGCTTGCCGGCTCTGTCGGCGACTATGCGCGGCGCTCGAGCCCCACCGAATCACGACACCTGCTTCGAGCCGTCTTCGATGCGGTGGACGAGATCGGCAGGGTCGCAGCCGCCGAAGGCATCGACTGCGACTACGCAAAGGGCGGCACGATCCGGGTGGCGCGCACTGCTCCCCAAGCCGAGCGCCAGGTCGCGGATATCGCTGAGGCCCGGGCTATAGGGCTGACTCCTGACGAGATCCGCCGCCTCGATGCCGACGAGGCAACAGAGCAGCTGAACGCCACTGACGTGCACAGCGGCATCCTGCTCGGTCCGTCAGCCGTAGTGGATCCCGCGAAGCTGGCCCGTGGACTCGCCGCGGTCGCCGAATCGGCAGGGACGGAGATCTACGAGCAGTCCCGAGCGAGGACAATCGGCGGCGGGGCCGTGCAGGTTGGCGGTAGCGAAGTGCGGGCACCGGTGATCGTGAGGGCAATGGAGGCGTACACCCGGGACCTGCGAGGGCAACGGCGCGACATCCTGCCCGTGTACTCGCGCATGGTGGCCACCGAGCCGCTGCCCGACGAGCTGTTCGACGACATTGGGCTGGCGAACCGGCCCAGCTTTGCCGACGACCGTCGCATGGTGACCTACGGCCAGCGCACAGCCGACAACCGGATCGCCTTTGGTGCCACCGGTGTGCCCTACAGCTTCGGCTCGCGGATCGTCCCGGCTGCCGAGACCCACCTGGGCATGCACCGGCGGATCTGGCGTGTACTGGTCGACATGCTTCCGCAGCTCGCAGATGCGCGCATCACGCATCGATGGGGCGGGGTGCTCGGCATTCCACGAAACTGGCTGCCGGGCGTGCATTTCGACCCGCAAACCGGCCAAGGCGTGCTCGGTGGATACGTGGGCGAAGGCGTGGCGGCTTCCAACCTTGCGGGTCGCACGATGGCCGAGCTGATCTGCGAGCGCGACACCGAGCGCACCAGTCTCCCTTGGGTGGGAGTCACCTCCCGGCGCTGGGAACCCGAGCCGCTGCGCTGGCTCGGAGTGCGCGTGAGCCGAGCGCTCCTCGGCGTCGCCGATGACCGCGAGCTGCGAACGGGCAAGCCCGATCGCCTGATGTCAGGGATAGCGGAGCTGCTGCGCGGCGGCCACTGAGACCGCTGGCCCGTTCTCAGAGCCGCGTTCAGGGCCGCGTTCAGACCCGCTCGGCGTCGTCTTCGAATTCGAGCTTGTAGCCCTCTCCGTCGCGGACCATGATTCCACCCGTCGGAGCGCCGAAGTGCGTGCCGATGACCAGGGTCTCGCCGTTTGCCCAGTCGGGGAAGACTTCGTGGCGGGTGGCCCGGGCCTCGTCTTGGTCGGTGTCGAACATCGAGCTCAGATCGGGGTCTGCGAGCTGCAGGGGAGTGTGCGCCATGTCGCCGGTGATGATCGCCCGCTTGCCGTTCGAGGTGACCACCACCGAGATGTGGCCTGGGGTGTGCCCCGGCGTGGACTGGAACGACACTTCGTCGCAGATCTGATGATCGGGATCGATCATCTCGACGAGGCCCGCCGCCACAATCGGCGCCACCGAGTCGTCGAAGACACCGTCGCCGAACAGATCGTCGGTGCTCTCCCAATGGTCGTACTCGGCCCGGCAGAACAGGTACTCCGCTTTCGGGAACGTCGGCACCCATTCGCCGTCGACGAGCCGGGTGTTCCAACCGACATGGTCTACGTGCAAGTGCGTGCACACCACGTGGGTGATGGACTCGGGCGGGAATCCCGCAGCAGCCAAGTCGTCGAGGAACGGCCCCTGCTGTTCGTGCCAGAACGGATTGGAGCGCTGCTTGTCGTTGCCGACGCAGGTGTCCACGGCGATGCGGTGATCGCCTGCCTCGATCACGCAGCAGTGGATGCGCTGGAGCAGGTAGCCCTCGTCGCTGACAAAGTGCGGTCGCAGCCATGGGGCGGCGTCGGCGCGCGCGAGTACGTCGTTCTTGCCCAAGCCGTCGTACAGGAATCTCGGAGAGGTCGGCGTATCGGACTCGGCCACGGATGTGATATTGACGTCGCCGACCTGCCAGCGCAGGGGTTCGGCACGCTCGTCGATGCCGCTCATGGCTGACGCCCGACGTATGCCAGGTAACGGTCCGCGATCGGGGCGTCGTCGGAAATCTCGACCGGATCGGTGATCAGCTTCATCTTGCGCGGGCCCTCGCCCATGCTCTTGATGGTGTTGAGGCTTATCTCGCACAGGTCTGCGGGCAGCTCAACATCAATGCCTGCGGCTTGAGCGATGTCCCATGAATGTGTCAGCGGATCCCAACTCACGACACCCAGGAGAGCCTCGACGCTCATCGGCCCGAACCACCACTTGCCCTCGTGGTCCAAAGCGCCAGGCAGGTTGAGCGCTTCTGTGACGCCGTCGCGGGTTTCGGCCCACCTCGCGGCGGGATCGGCAGGCGCGTCGGGCATGGTCGGAAAGGACAGTTCACCCGTACGGGCGATTGACGCAAGAGCGTCGAGCACTCCGCACTGATGGCGCAGCACATCGCGTGCAGTCCAGCCCTCGCACGGGGAGTCGTTGTCCCAAGCTTCGCTGGGCACTTGAGCGCAGACGGAATCGAACAGCTCGATGGCGCGGGTGAGGTTCGCGAGGTTGTCGCTCATGGTGGTGTTGTCTCCTTGGTTGGTATGGGTGTCGGATTGCCGGTCCGTCGTGGTGCGGGGGTGCGGCGATGCGCACCGGCGGAGTTCTAGTCGCTGTCGACGAGGTTGACTCGCAATCCGGCGAGCATGACCTGAGCGTCGTTGACGTAGCAATCACGGGCACGCGCACCAGCGAGCACCGCATCGCGATCGACGGTGGTCACGTCGATCCCGCCGAGCCCTTCGCCGCGGCCGTCGGTTTCGGCCACGAATCGGAGCGTGGCGTTGTCGATCGGGATGATCGGATTGCCGTCCGCGTCGCTCTCGAGATCGATCTGTGCGATTTGGCTCCACCGATCGGCCAACCTCTGTGGGTCGGGGCTCTGCAATTCGGCGGCGGCGATGCCGCTCACCAGTTCGGTACGCACGAATGGCTCCCAGTGCTTGCCGGCGGGCCACCACGGACCGCCGACTGCCCCGGCGCCGTCGCTGGTCATCTGGTCCATTTCGAAGAATGCGCCACCGGTGTCGGCTGGGTGGAGCTGCATGCCCACGATGCCGTCGTCGGGATAGTTCATCTCAAACGCGAGGCGCACTCCAAGATCATCCACATGTACACGTCGCGCTGCCACGTCGTCCACCTCGGTGATGACCATGTAGCCCGTATCGCCGCCGCGACGATTCTGGTAACGGCCCGCGGCGGTGTCGTCGGTGACCGGCGTCACGCATTCCAAGAATTGGGTTCCCACCGGCCACAGCGTGTTCTTCAATCCGAAGACGCCGACACTCGGGTCGATATGACACGGCTCGACTCCCAGCACTGTTTGTATGTCGACTGCGGTACGGCCGAGGTCTGCAGTCGTGACAGCGATTTGACGCAAGCGAATCCACATGCGCGTCACACTAGGACGGAGCCTCGGGCGACGCTTGCGAGCCGCATGCGGCGGGCGACGCTTGCGAGCCGCATGCGGCAGGCGACGCTTGCGAGCCGCATCCTGCTGGGCGGCGGCGTTCGAGGACGGTGTTGATCTCTGCGCCGGCAAGCAGTCCCATGGCGAGCAGGTAGAGCCACAACAGCAAGCTGAGCGCACCGCCAAGCAGGCCGAACACGGCGTTGACACCGTTCGAGGCCAGGTTCAAGTAGGCGCCGAAACCAAGCGAGACGGCCAGCCACCAGACCGTGGCCAGCACAGCGCCCGGCAGCTCGTGCCGCCAACGCTCGGAGTTGCGGGGCGCGATCCGGTACACGGTCGCGGCCCATGCCACGACGGCGCCAACGACGACAGGCCAACGCAGCCAATCCCAGGCGGTGCTGAAGGCTGCACCTGCGCCTATCCGGTCCGCGAGTTCTTCGCCTCCTCCCAGCAGCGGGCCGACGACGACCATCGCTGCTACGAGCACCGCCACGAACAGTGTCAGGAACGTGAGACTGAAGCCGACGACGCGAGTCGACAGCCAGTTGCGCGTCCCGCGGTGGCCGCAGATGACGTTGAGCGCCCGCACGACAGCAACGAAACCTCGTGAGGCTGCGTACATGGCAACTGCCACACCGGCAGTGATGACCCGGGCGTCAGAACGGTTGAACAGATCGGCAACCGTTGCGTCAAGCGTGTTTTGGGACCCAAACGTGTCGCTGATTCGACCGATCAGCCACTGTTCAGTGTCGCCCGCCGCGCTCTGGCCGATGAGAACGTCAAGGGAGCCGAGGGCAGCGGCGAACACGATCACAGCCGGGAACAGGCCCAGCAGGGCGAAGAATGCAATCTCGGCTGACAGTCCGCCGATACGCGCGCGACCCCAGTCGGCCCGGGCTTCGTCGAGAAAATGCAGCGACGTGCGGGCCACGGCGCGAAGTCGCGATGGAGCGTCCGTTGACATCTCGCGTTGTGCGGGGTTCAAGGTGCGGGCGGCACGGTGTCCGCACTGATGTCCGCAGTGTTCGGCTCGATCGTGTCGGTGTCAGTCGGTGCGGCGAATCTGACGAGTTCCGCGGCTCGCCTGACCAAGCCGTTGCGGTCGATCTTGGCCGTCGATGCGAGCGGGATTTCGGGGACGAACCAGACGTGGCGGGGATGTTCGTACGCCGGCCCGTTCGACAGCGCGTGATGCTTGACCTCCTCCGTCGTGAGCGTGCGGCCCGGCTCGATGCGCACAAAGGCGGCCGGGAGCTGCCCTTTCAGTTCGTCAGGCACTGGCACAACGACCGCCTGATGCACTGCGGGGTGCTGTTCGAGCATCTGCTCAACCGCGTCGGGGTAGATGTTCTCGCCAGCGCAGACGAACATGTCGTCGACCCGGCCGACGAAGAAATACCAGCCGTCGGCATCTCGGGTCATCAGGTCGCCCGTGTGGTACCAGCCGTCGGTCAGCCGTTCTGCGTTGACCTCGGGCAGGTTGTGGTACCCGGCCATCACCCCGGGCGAACGCACCCACAGCTCGCCCGCATCTGAGTCTTCGCCGGTCCCAGGGTCGACCAGGCGCAGCTGCACCTTGGGATGCGCGTGGCCAACGGAGATCTTGGGCCGCGGCTTGCCCTGCGGGTGGGGGCCGAACTCGAGCACGGCCTCTGTCGTGCCGTACCCGTTGGTGACCAGTGCCCCCGGAAGCAGGCGCTGCACGTCACTGTGGAGGGCTTCGGTCAGCGGCGCCGAGCCGATGAAGGCTCGTTGCACTGAGGACAGGTCAGGAATCTGCTCGCCGGCCGCGACGCGGGCAGCGACTTCGGCGGTGACGAGCGCGAACATCGTCGGCACGCCCGAGCACATCGTCACTCTGTGCTCGGAGATGGCGTCGATGTAGCCAGAGGCAGTAAATCCCCCCAGGAGGATGACAGTGCCTCCGTTGGCGAACGCCAGCTTCGAGGACATCGAGGCGTTCTTGTGGTACAGCGGGGCCGAGACGAGCATCACCTCGCCGGGCATCGCCGCGCCGTACTCCAAGACCGTGAAGGTGATGTTCCGGTGAGTGAGCAGCACGCCTTTGGGCCGGCCGGTGGAGCCCGAGGTGTAGATGTGCACCGCGACGTCCTCATCGTCGACGTCTGCGGGGGCTGGGAGTGGTTCGTGCGAGTGCAGTTCGTCCCATTGCGGCGAGCCGATCACGATGTTCGGCACATTGGGCGGCACGAGTGCGGCGTGCTCACGGTCGGAGATGACCAGCTGCACCTCGGCGTCGTGGGCGATGTAGGCCTGGGTTTCCGCTGGCAGCTTGGTGTTCAGCGGCACAAACACCAGGCCCGCCGCCGGTGCGCCGAACAGCACGTCATAGAACTCACCGCAATTGCCGGCCAGCAAACCGACGCGCGCCGACGGCGCGAGACCGCGTGCGGCCAGGCCTGCGCCGCAACGCAGTGCCCGATCTCGAAGCTCTGCAGCGGTGACGGGTTCGGGAGGCGAAGCAGACCGGTCGATCAGGACGACCGCATCGCTGTGGGTTGCGCGTTCAAGCAGCTCGGCGACGTTCATCGCAATCGCAGGTTAGGGCGATGGGCCCGTGACCTGCCGCGGCCCTCGGGGCCACGAGATGGCGCAGCGCTCAGACGGTCCCGCTGGCGATTCGCTCAACGGGCTCGACCTGAACGAGGGTGTCGTGGAAGGCCGCCGAGCCGACGGTCGGATCCGGATCTCCAAGGCTCGGGTTCGTGAGTGCATTGACTGTGCGTGCGTCGGCTGCTCCCGCCCACCATCCGAACGGGATCGCCACCAGCCCGGTTTGCAGGCGCTGCGAAATGGCGGCGTGCAGCGTGAGCTCACCGCGGTCGTTGAAGACGCGGACCTCGTCGCCATCGGCGATGCCGCGCGACTCGGCGTCAGCGGCGCTGATCTCGAGCTGAGGGTGCGGGGGGTCGGGCAGGTGGTGCTCGAATCCTCCGTAGTGGCTGTTGAGAAAGCGCAGGTGCTGCTTGAGCGACATGAGCGCCAAGGGATAGCGCTCAGCCAGTGCCCGGTCGCCGTTTGGCGACTCGGCTGCGACGCGGTACCGCAGTGGACCCAGCCGCAGCGGCCCCAGCTGCTGCTGATGACTGGGCACCTGATGGTCTGCGTCACGAGCGGCGCCCGAACTGCGAGCTGGCGCGACGGGGACTTCCCGGCTCGACATTGAGGACCAACCGGGCGGCACTGCCAGTCGTGCCCAGCCGTCACGCAGCAATCGCTCGTAGGTGATGCCCTCGAGCCACCGATGGCCGCTCAAGAGCAGATCGCGGACCATCTGGCTGTCGCTGTCGGCCAGACCCGGGGCGTCGAGGCTCATCGCGTCTGCGAGACGCCGGAAGATCTCGGTGTTGGGCAGGCATTCGCCCAGCGGCTCGATAGCGGGCCTATTCAGCGACACGTACAGGTGACCCCACGCGTTCATCAGATCGAGCTGCTCGATCTGCGTCGTGGTGGGCAGCACGATGTCGGCGTACCGGGCTGTGTCGGTCATGAATTGCTCGATGACGACGGTGAACAGATCTTCGCGTTCGAGTCCGGAAATCACGCGGTTCTGGTCCGGGGTGATCGCAGCCGGATTACAGCTGTAGACCACCAGGGCGGTCACCGGGGGATCGTCAACCGCGTCGCTCAGCGCATTGCCCAATGACGACATGTTGACCACGCGCTGCGGTCCGTCTGGCGGGGTGATGTCGGCCAGCGCTGTGTCGAAGTACACCTGCGTGGAACGCACCAGCCCGCCGCCTCGATGCCGCGCTGCGCCCGATACGGCTGCGAGCGACGCCACAGCCCGGTGCAGGTCGCGACCGAATTCGCGGTGCTCCATGCCGACGAGCACGCGCAGCGCGACAGGTGGCGCGTCCGCAATACGAGCGGCCAGCTCGCGGATCGTGTCGGCATCGATGCCGGTGATGCGCTCGGCCTTTGCGAGCGTCATTGCCTGCGCGTCGGCGCGCAGCTCAGGCCACCCCTGAGTTGTCGCAGCCAGGTGTTCGGTGTCAATACGGCCGGCGCGGTCCATTTCTGCGATCACCGCGAGCACGAGGGCGACATCGGAACCGGGCCGCGGCTGCACATGCTGATCTGCGCGGGCAGCGGTCATCGTCTGCACCGGGTCCACGACGATCACGCAGGCGCCATTGCTGCGGGCGGTCTCGATGTATGGCCACAGGTGACGGTTGGTGAGCAATGTGTTCGTGCCCCACAGCACGATCGTGCGAGCGAATTCCACATCGGTCGGGTCGCTGCCCAAGGGAACGCCGAGCACGTCTGACGCGCCAAGCCACGCCGTGACCCCGCAGATGTGGCGGTTCAGCCGCGTCGCCCCCAGCGCGGCGAAGAACCGATCGGCCATGACGCCCTTCTGTATGAGGCCTTGCGTGCCATCGAGCGAATACGGCAGGACCGTCTCTCCTCCGTGGCGGGCGATTGCTGCGCTGAGTCGTGTCGCAATCTCGCTGATCGCCGCATCCCACGACATCGGCTCGAACCGCGCCTCGCCCTTGGGCCCAACTCGTCGGAGCGGGTGCAGCAATCGATCTGGGTGGTACACCCGATCCAGATAGGGGTTCACCTTCGGGCACAGCTGTCCTTGGGTGAACGGTTGGGAGGGGTCGCCGCGCAGGTTCACCGCTACACCGTCAACAACTGTGACCTCCCAGGCGCACGTATCAGGGCAGTCGTGATGGCACGCGCCTCGCACAACGGTCTCGGTGTCGCTCACGACGTAGCGCTCCCCGGTAGCGGCGCAGCCATCCGCTCTAGCATGGTGCAGCCGACACGGCGCGACGGCATCGAATTGCCGGCGTCGTGCGCGTGAGGCCATCGCCCCATGTCACAGACGACTTTCTCGGCGACGCCGATTGCCGCGCTTCCCCCTGACGATTCGTCGCGCCTGCTCACCGGCCCGTTCCTGATCCTCAACATCAGCGCACTTTTCTCGGCTATCTCGTTCTCGTCGATGCTGCCGCTCACGGCATTGCTGGTCACCAACCAGACCGGCGGTGGCGACGTGGCAGTCGGTTTTGCCATCGGCGTGTTCGCCATCACGGCCATCGCAGCCCGGCCGCTCATCGGCCGTCTCGGCGACGAGCGTGGCCGCCGCTTCTTGATCGTCCTCGGCGGCTTCACCACCGCGGCGACGTTCTTCGCGCACATCTGGGCCGACACCTACGTGATGATCCTGGCCATGCGCATGCTGACCGGCGCGTTCCAGGGGATGTTCTTCGTGGGCAGCGCCGCGATGGTGAGCGACCTAGCGCCGGAACACCGCCGGGGCGAGGCCGTGAGCTGGTTCTCGGTGTTCCTGTACTTCGGAATGGGATTGGGCCCCGGACTGGGAACGATCACCCAGGAGTGGGGTGAAACCTCTTTCGCCTTGGGGGGCTACGACACAGCGTTCGCTCTTGCGGGAGTGCTGATGATGCTCTCTGCGGTCATCGGCGGGTTCCTTCCGAAGGACTCGCCAAGCGCCATGGGGCAGCATTTCACCCAGGGCGGCGACGGCCAGCTGAACGGGGCTGCAGGTGCTGGTGCTTGGGGGCTGCAGGTGCGCCTCGCCCAGGCAGCACGCCCGTTGGTGTTCCAACTCGTCGCCAAAGAGGGAAGCGCAGTCCAGCCGCCTGCGGCACCGCACGTCCATGCGCCCCCGAGCACGGGCAATGCAGGCCGGGTCTTCTACAGGCCTGCGCTGTGGCCCGGGACCATCTTGGCCATGGGGATCATCATCATCCCGGCGCTGTACGGGTACCTGCCCAAGCTCGCAGAAGAGAACAGTCTTGGCTGGCTCGGCCCGGTCTTCTTCGTCTACAGCATGTTGGTTCTGGTGCTGCGAATCATCGGACGCAAGCTGCCCGACAAGCTGGGCACCAAGCGCACGGCGACGCTGGCACTCGTCGGTGCGGCGGCCGGCATGGTGGTGATCGGCACCTTCGTGTCGGTCCCGGGCCTGTACATCGGCGTGGTGATCCTGGCGCTCGGCGGCTCGCTGCTCTACCCAGCGCTGATGGTCGCCGCTATTGAAGGTGTCCCTCCCAATGAGCGCGCCCGCGCCATGAGCACGTTCACCATGTTCTTCGAGCTGTCTGCCGGCATCGGCGGTCCGATTCTCGGAGTCACCGCTGCGGTCGTCGGCGCAACCGCCGGCGCGTTCTACGCAGCGGCCGCATGCTCGCTGTTCGGCATAGTGCTACTGGGAATCTGGCAGCGCGGTGTCGCTCCTGTCGTCAGATAGCAACGACGTCATACGAACTGAGCAGTCGACCGTGCTCATTCCTCAAGACCTCTTTGAAGTTCGCATGCTCAGTCTCGTACGCTGGCTCCATGACGCAGTCATGGCATCCCAAGGGTTCTCCTTGGGGCGGGCGTTTCAAGAGCTCGGCCAGCAGGAGCGTCGATCCGAAAAGCCGGCGCGCTGCGACAGAAGCTGCACTTGTGGCAGGTCTCACACCAGTTGATCAGGATTCTCGTAGCGGCTCATCGGCGGACTCGGAAACGCCGCACTGGTTGGAGCTTCCAAAGGAGCGACGACAGATCCTGCTCGCAGAAACTGACAGCTATCTGGCTGAACTGCGGACGCAGGTCGGTGAACCGTCCAAAAAGCACAAGCGGCGAACTGCTGCCCGAGCCGAGAGCTTGAAGCAAGATTGAGAATCTGACATCACCTAATGCCGGTGCTGATCCTTGATTCGGGTGCCGTTGCGCATCTGGCGCAACAGCGCGAGCAATCGCTCGCAGACATCGAAGAACTCCAGGGACAAGGGCTCTGGCCGCCAATCGTGCTCGCGGAGTGCATATCTGGAAGGCAGGGCACTGATGCACTGGTCTACAAACTTCTCAAGATGTGCGAGACCCAAGATGCCCTGCAGAGAGAAATTGCCCAGCGTGCCGGAGACTTGCGAACTCGTGCGAAAGCAGGATCGGTGGTCGACGCCGTCCTCGTAGCGATGGCCGAGCCCGGAACGACGATCCTTACGGCGGATCTCAAAGATCTGGATCTCCTTGCGATCCACGCTCAGCAGGTCACGATTCGCTCTCTTCATCCCCGCCGACGAAGGAACCCGTAGCGGCGCGCAGGACATTCGATGCGAGGCCTCAGCTGACGCCGAGCAGGACCATTGCGCCGATGTAGACGGCGAGCAGGGCGACGCCGTCGATCCGGCTGGCACGTTTGCCGACGAGCGCTCCCAGGTAGGCCAGCACGACCACGGCCATCATCGCCCCGATTCCGAGTCCGGTCAGCGAGGGCTCGTCGATGGCTCCCGCGCCCACCAGGCCCATGGCCCCGCCCACAGCAAGGCTGTTGAAGACGTTTGAGCCAAACAGGTTGCCCACGATCAGCTCGGCTTGCCCTTTTCGAGCAGCGGCCACAACGGTCGCGACCTCCGGCAACGACGTGCCCACCGCGACGACTGAGAAGCCGATGAAGCCGTCGCTGAGGCCCCAGTGCTCCGCGAGTGCAGTGGCGCCCTGCACCGCGAACTGGGCGCCCACGATGACGCCGAACAACCCCAGCAGCACCCGGATCAGGCTGGTGATCGGCCGACCGGCATCCTGAGCGACGGCGGACGTGACCGCATCGGACGAAAGGGTGTCGTCGCGCGACGAGCGCACCAGCCACACCAATGTGAATGCCATCAGTAGAGCCAGCAAACCGCCCTCGAAGCGGCCCAGCGTGCCGTCCACGACCAACAAGGCGAATATCGCTGCGGTGGTCACCGACCAGGGAACGTCGCGACGCAGCGCCATCCGGGAGAACGGGATCGGCATCAGCAGTGCTGCCACTCCAAGACCCAGGCTGACGTTGGCCACGTTCGAGCCCACGATGTTGCCCACGCCGAGCGCGGGCTCGCCATTGATCGCTGCCAGTGAAGACACGACCATCTCCGGTGCGGACGTGCCGAAGCCCAGCACCACTGCCCCGATCACTGCAGGGCGGATGCGCAGCGCGGTCGCGAGCTGCGACGCGCCCGTCACAAAGTGATCGCCAGCCCACACCAGCAGAACCAAGCCTGCCAAGAGCGCCAGCAACGCGAGGATCATCGCTGCGAGGGCCCCGATCTCAAGAGCGCGGAGCTAGTGATTGTGACGCGGAGTGCCATGGGTACGAGCCGTGTCCCGGTACTTGACAGCCGGGCGCAGCACCATTCCCTCATCGAACTGGCTGACGATCGACCGCTGGATCTCTTGCCACGGTGTGTGCGACGGCGGCACCGGGTAACCACCGGCCGCGTCCAGGTCGGCTCGGCGGCGGGCCAGTTCGTCATCGTCGACCAGCATGTCGGCGCTGCCGCGACGCAGATCGATCCGGACACGGTCGCCGGTACGCAGCAACGCCAAGCCGCCGCCGACCGCAGCTTCGGGAGCCGCGTTCAGAATCGACGGCGAGCCCGACGTTCCCGATTGACGACCGTCGCCGATGCACGGCAGCGAGTGGACACCGCGCACCAGCAGTGCTGCCGGGGGCTGCATGTTGACGACCTCGGCACCGCCGGGGTAGCCGATCGGTCCGGCCCCGCGAACGAACAGCATGCAATTCTCGTCGATGTCAAGAGCGGGGTCGTCGATGTGCGCCCGGTAGTCCTCCGGTCCGTCGAAGACGATGGCGCGGCCCTCGAACGCGTCGGGATCGTCCGGATTGGACAGGTAGCGCTGGCGGAACTCACCGGAGACGACGCTCGTCTTCATGATGGCGCTGTCGAAGAGATTCCCCGACAGGTTGATGAAGCCGGCATCAGCCAAGAGCGGCTCGGAAGCAGTGCGGATCACATCAGCGTCCATGATCTTGGCTTCGGCACAGTTCTCGCCGATACTGCGGCCGTTGGCTGTCAGCGCACTGGGGTGAGGCAGCAGCCCGGCACTCATCAGCTCGCCGACCACGGCGGGAACACCTCCAGCGTGGTGATAATCCTCACCGAGATACTCCCCAGCGGGCATCAGGTTGACGATCAGCGGCACTGCGAAGCCGTGCTTCTGCCAGTCGTCGTTGCCAAGCGGGACCCCGAGATGCGCGGCGATCGCATTGAGGTGGATGGGGGCATTGGTGGATCCGCCGATCGCGGAGTTCACGACGATGGCGTTCTCGAATGCCTCGCGGGTCATGATGTCGGACGGACGAAGATCCTCCCGCACCATCTCGACGATGCGCAGCCCGGTTCGGTAGGCCATCTGCGCCCGTTCGCGGTACGGGGCCGGGATCGCGGCGGAACCCGGAAGCTGCATGCCCAGCACCTCGGCGAGGGAGTTCATGGTGGTGGCGGTGCCCATCGTGGAGCAGTAGCCCACTGACGGGGCCGACGACGCAACTAGATCGATGAATCCCGTGTCGTCGATCTCGCCGGCGGCATAGAGTTCACGGGCTTTCCACACGACGGTGCCCGATCCGGTCCTGCGGCCCTCGTGCCAGCCGTTCAGCATCGGCCCGACCGACAGAGCGATGGCCGCCACGTTCACCGTCGCTGCCGCCATCAGGCATGCCGGTGTGGTCTTGTCGCAGCCGATGGTGAGCACCACACCGTCGAGGGGGTACCCCTGCAGCACCTCGACGAGACCGAGATAGGCCAGGTTGCGGTCGAGTGATGCGGTAGGTCGCTTGCCGGTCTCCTGAATGGGATGAACCCCGAACTCGAAGGCAATTCCGCCGGCTTCGCGGATGCCCTCGCGCACGCGCTTCGCCAGCTCGAGATGGTGGCGGTTGCACGGTGAGAGGTCTGAGCCGGTCTGGGCGATGCCGATGATGGGCTTGCCCGACTGGAGTTCTTCTCGCGTCAACCCGAAGTTGGCATAGCGCTCGAGGTAGAGCGCCGACATGAGCGGGTCGCCCTCGATGTCGAACCAAGCGGCCGAGCGCAGACCGCCGCGTCCGATACCGGGGTCGGGACCGTCGGCAGGATGGATCGAACGAGGTTCGGAGGATGGGCGTGAATCAGGTTCGGAAGCCACCGGGCCACACTACGCGTCGCTGCGTGCCGCACACCAGCCGTACGGACTCCCGTTGCTGCACCTGTCACAGCGGCAACGGTCGGCTCGAAGGCGCGGAACTAGTGTGTGGCGCGCCGATACCGCTCCGAGGGGGCACGCATGGATCCGAGCCCAGAAGTACTGCTGGATTTACACCGACGCATGGTGCGCATTCGCCATTTCGAAGAATCTGCCGGGCGGCTGGCCGAGCAGAACCGGCTGCCGGGATTCCTGCACCTGTACGTGGGGGAGGAAGCGGTTGCCTCAGGGGTGTGCGCCAACCTCGACGACGACGACCAGATCAGCTCGACCCATCGGGGTCACGGGCATCTGGTGGCCAAGGGAGGCAACTACGGCTACATGATGGCTGAGCTGATGGGCAAGGCCACGGGCTACTGCGGGGGCAAGGGCGGCTCCATGCACATCTGCGATCTCGACCTGGGAATGCTCGGTGCGAACGGCATCGTGGGCGGCGGTGTGCCCATCGCCGTCGGCGCCGGATTCGCAAACAAGTACCGGGGCAACGACCGGGTCTCGGTGGTGTTCTTCGGCGACGGCGCCTCGAACATCGGGGCCTTCCATGAGGCCGCCAACATGGCGGCGGCACTGTCGCTGCCGGTGGTGTTCGTCTGCGAGAACAACGAGTACGGCGAGTTCACGCCACGTGAACGCACGATGGCCATCACCGATGTGGTGGACCGAGCAGCCGGGTATGGCATGCCCGGGGCAATCGTGGACGGCATGGACGTGGTGGCGGTATGGGAAGCAGCCAAAGAGGCCGTCAGCCGGGCCCGTCGGGGTGAAGGACCCTCGTTCATCGAGGCCAAGACATACCGCTTCTACAACCACCACGGCGTGCAGACGCTGGGCATGAAATACCGCACCGACGACGAGCTCGCCGAGTGGAAGCAACGGGACCCGATCGAGCTGTTCGAAGACCGGCTGGCGGCAGCCGGTGTGCTCGATGCCGGCGGTGCTCAAGCCGTTCATGACGCCGCCGAGGCCGACATCGAAGCGGCGATCGCATTCGCCGAAGAGAGTCCGCTGCCCGACCTGGACAATCTGCTGGTCGACGTCTACACCGGCGCGAATCTCACCGCAGCTACCTACTCAGGAGCGTCATCATGACCGCCACTGTCGATGCCCCTGTCGGTGCCTCAGGGCGCAGCATCGCCTACGGAGCCGCATTCGCCGAGGGGCTCGCACAGATGATGGAAGCCGACCCGAATGTGTTCGTGGCCGGTGAGGACGTCGGTAAAGCCGGGGGAGTATTCGGTTCGTTCCGCGGGCTGAACGAGCGCTTCGGCGATATGCGTGTGGTTGACACGCCGATCAGCGAGCAGGCCATCGTGGGTCTCGGCACGGGCGCGGCAGTCAGCGGCCTGAGGCCGGTCGTGGACCTGATGTTCATGGACTTCATCCTCGTCGCCATGGATCAGATCGTAAATCAGGCGGCGAAGCTGAAGTACATGTTCGGCGGCAAGGCCACGCTGCCGCTCACGATCACCACGAGTGCCGGAGCAGGGCTGTCGGCCGCGGCTCAGCACAGTCAGAGCCTCGAGGCCATGCTGTGCCACATTCCGGGCCTCAAGGTGGTCATGCCGTCGAACCCGTACGACGCGAAGGGCCTGCTCATCTCGTGCATCCGTGACGACAACCCGACGGTGTTCGTGAAGCACAAGCGGCTGCTGGGCCTGCGCGGCGACGTTCCCACCGACGTGTACGAAGTCCCGTTGGGCTCGGCCAGCATCGTGCGGCCCGGCGACGATGTCACCGTGGTGACGTACGGCCGGATGGTGCACGAGTCCACATCGGCTGCTGATGCGCTGGCGGCCGAAGGGATCGAGTGCGAGGTGATTGATCTCCGCACGCTGCAACCGCTTGATATGGACACCGTCATCGAATCTGCACACAGGACGAATCGCGTTGCAGTCGTGCATGAGGCGGTCCGATTCGGCGGACTCGGCGGTGAGATCGCATCGCAGACTGCAGAGCAAGCCTTCGACTATCTCGATGCTCCGATCGAACGCATCGGCGCACCGTTCAGCCCGGTGCCATTCAGTCCCGTGCTCGAGAAGGAATGGGTGCCCAACGCCGAGCTGATCGGCGAGCGAATCCGAGCACTCGCGGCCGCGTGAGTGAAGCTGTCGGCCCGACGGTCGGCATCGTTGCCAATCCGCTGGCCGGCAAGGACCTAAGAAGGCTCACCTCAGGAGCCACACCGGTCTCAGACGCCGTCAAGATCGGTGCAATCCGCCGTGCTGTGGTGGGCGCGTTCGAGGGCGGAGCGGAGCGGGTGCTGATCAGCGGCGATCGGGCGCGACTGGGGGACCGGGCGCTGGCGGGACTTGATGCCTCGGGACCGGTGGAGGTCTTGGAGCCGCACGGCTGGCACACCGGCCGCGACTCCCAGTTGGCCGCGGCACGGTTCTGTGAGCTGGGTGTGGGAGCAGTGATCGCGCTCGGCGGTGATGGCACCCAGCGCGATGTAGCCAAAGGCTGGAGAAATGTGCCTCTGGTACCGCTGGCGGTTGGCACCAACAACGTCTTCCCACAGCAGTTGGAAGCCACGGTTGTCGGCTTCGCTGCAGGAGCGGTGGCGAGCGGTCTCGGGGCTGCGGCGGAGGTGACAACGCAGGCAAAGATCATCGACATCACGCTGGCGTCGAGTGGCGGCTGCGATGTAGCGCTGGTCGATGTGTGTCTGGTGCGGGGCGCTTTTGTGGGCGCACGGGCTGTGTGGGAATCGGCATCGGTGAGCGAGATCGTCGCCGCCATCGCCGAGCCGGCATCGGTGGGGCTGTCAGCGATTGCAGCGGCCGTCGCCCCGCTGGGGCGGCACGAGGCGGGCGGAGTTCATGTTCGGTTGGGGTGTGCGTCGCGCAGCGCTCAGGGGAGCCTGTTGATCCGGGCGGCGGTGATGCCCGGCTGCTATTCCGACATTGACATTGAACATTGCGAGCAGGTGGGATTCGACCAGCCGGTCACGCTGCGGGGTCCCGGTGTGCTGACGCTCGACGGGGAGCGCGAGATCGTGCTGAGCCGAGGGGAGAGGGCTGAGGTCACCGTCCGTCCGGATGGTCCGCGGGTGATCGACGTGAGCGCAGCTGTTGCGGTTTTGCAGCGATGGCGCTATCGGTTCGTGCCTGCTGTTGCGGACGGCTGAGCAAGAGGACACCGATGGCCACCGAGTTTGCGATGCCGAAGCTGGGTCTGACGATGGAGTCGGGCACGATCTTGCGCTGGCTGGTGCCTGACGGCACGCCAGTGGATACTGGCCAATCTGTCGTGCTGGTCGAGACCGACAAGGTGGAGACCGAGATTGAGGCTTCGGGCAGCGGCGTGCTGGCTCACAGCGGCGAGGTCGGCGAGGAATACGCCTGCGGTGTGCGGATCGGGTGGTTCTTGGAGCCGGGGGAGTCCCCGCCTCAGGTGGCTGCTGGCCCGCCCGGGGATGCTTCGCAGCCGTTGGGGTCCTCGATCACGGGCTCGGCTGTGACCGCGGCGCCGGCGGCGGCTGCTGCGGCGGTGGCACGTGCACCTGGGGAGCGTGTCCTGGCATCTCCGGCGGCCAAGCGGTTGGCGAGAGAACTCGGTGTGGAGTTGGGGATCATCGCCGGGAGCGGTCCCAATGGGCGCATCACCGAACGAGACGTGCAGGCTGCGTTCGACGCGCCGCCTGTTCCGGCCCCGGGTGAAACAGCTCCAGCGGCAACGGGAGATGTGCAACGACTGGCTGTGCCAAGTCCCGGTATCCCAGGTCCGGGTATCCCAGGTCCGGGTATCCCAGGTCCGGGTATCCCAGTGCCGCCACCTGCGACTTTCGCAGCCCGACAACTCGCCGACCTGCTCGGCGTGGACCTTCGCGCTGTGCATGCCAGCTCCGCCGACGGACGTATCTCACGCGCCGATGTGGCTTCGCATGTCCGGACGCTGCTGTCCCGCCTGAGCCCGACCGCAGACGCCCCCGCGCCCGAGCTTTCAGGCCCGGTGCCGGGTGCCGCGCCGATACCCGCCACGCTCGAGCCGAAGCCTGCCCCAGCAGACGAGGCACCACCGCTTGCGCAGACGCCCACCGAGCAGGTCCCGCTGCGCGGCATGCGGGGTGTGATTGCCGAGCGCATGACTGCCTCGCTTCGGGAGATGGCCCAGCTCACTCTCACCATGGACGTCGACATGAGCGCCGTAATTGCCGAACGGGCCGCGTTGGTCGAGATTGCCCGCAGCGCCGGCGACGACGCCACCGGCAACCCCGGCGGAGAAGCCCCGGATGCGGCCGTGCCGGGCTACACCGACTACGTCGTGGCTGCGGCCGCCGCCGCCCTTCGGGTGTATCCGAGGGTCAATTCGCAAGTCACCGCCGATGCCGTGGCGCTGTTGGGGGACATCCACGTCGGTCTCGCTGTCGCGCTTGACGATGGCTTGCTCGTGCCCGTCGTCCGCCACACAGATCGTCTGAGCCCGAGCGAGATTGCAACAGAGACGAAGCGCCTTGCCGGCGGAGCGCGTTCCGGAGGGTTGGGCTACGACGACTTCCAGGGCGCCACGTTCACGGTCACCGCACTCGGCATGTTCGGCGTGGACGCCTTCACGCCGGTCATCAACCCACCGAACACCGCCATTTTGGGCGTGGGACGCATCCGCACTGAGACCGACTGGTCAAGTGGCAGCCCCGAGGCCCGCCCGGTGCTCACCCTCTCGCTGACCTGGGATCACCGAGCTTTCGACGGCGCCCCAGCCGCGAGGTTCACCGGCGCTGTGCGCGACTGGCTCGAATCCCGCTAAGAGTCCCAGCGTCGCGGCCGTCCACACGTCGGTGACGATCTTCGCCACCCGGTCAGGCGGCAATCGGCTTGCCAGATCCAAGGTTTGCCAATCTGCGCGGCCGTGGGTCGTGTCCTTCGTGTGTTGTCGATTGTCGCCCTTGTAGGAATTCCGCTCTTCGTGGCCGGTCCGGCTCAAGCCCAGAATGCCGATGTTGTGCTTCCGCGGCAGGCTTCAGCGACCTGCGCCCTCGCCGTACTGAAGCTCGCAAGACCCATGCCGCGGGTTGATGTGAGAACTCCAGCATTGCAGCGTCAGTTTCTTGGGTCCAGTCGCCGACGCAGTTGTGTTTGGCGGATAGGTCGGGCATGAGTTGGATGGGTTGGCCCTTGATCGGCATGATGCCGCGTGAAGTTTCGTCAACGACGATAGTATGAATTACTGAATCAGATTGTCATATGTCAATAGTCGTATTTGAGATGGCGAGAAGGTCGAGACATGCACATATCGGAGCGGGGTCAGATCACGATTCCGAAGCGTTTGCGGGATCGTTTCGGCTTGAACCACAACGTCGAGGTAGAGATCACCCCCACCGATGAGGGACTACTCATCCACAAACGCACGGTGGGGCCGCACCCGGTTGAGAGGGTGTATGCCATATTGAGCGGCGTCACGAGCACCGACGCGTACATCGAGGAGATCCGCGGACGGTGATCACCGCGGTAGACACCAACGTTCTGCTCGATGTCTTCGGAGGCGATGAACGGCACGGCCTTGAATCGCTGGAGCGATTGCGACGGGCATACGACGAAGGTGCGGTCATCATTTGCGACATCGTGTATGCGGAACTCGTTCCGGCGTTCGACGATCGGGTCATCCTGGACCGGGCGTTGCAGGAGATCAACGTGACGCCATCTCCGACCACGAGAGACATCGCATATGAGGCCGGTCTGCGTTGGCAGCGATACCGCCGGATCGGCGGACCGCGGCAGCGAATCATCACGGATTTTGTAATCGGCGCTCATGCCGTCATCGCGGCGGAGTTCTTCCTGACACGAGACCGCGGCTTCTACGTCAACTACTTCCCCGAATTATCGGACGCTTGAGACGAGCCGACTCAGAGCGCAGAGACGCAACTGCAGTTCAGCTCAAGTATTGACGTAGCTGCGCTTTGCGACCTCTTCGAGCATGACTTCGGTGGCGCCGCCGCCGATGGGCAGCAGGCGTGCATCGCGACACATTCGCTCGATGGTCGACTCCCGCATGTAGCCGATGCCGCCGTGGAACTGCATGCAGTCGTACATGACCCGATTCACGACTTCGGCACCGAGCGCCTTGACGCCCGACATCTCCTTGATGGCGTCGATGCCCTGTTCCTTGAGCCAGGCGGCGTGGTACATCGAGGCGCGCACTGCGTCGACCTTGGCCTGATTCATTGCCATGCGCTGACGGATTGCGCCCAGGTCGTACAGCGTGGCGTCGAAGGCCTTGCGTTGCTGGGTGTAGGCGTTGGTCAGGTCGATGGCAACCTGAGCTGCGCCGATGCCCATGCCGACGATCACCATGCGCTCGTTTTGGAAGTTCTGCATCGTGGCGTAGAAGCCACGATGCCTCTCGCCCAGAAGGTGATCGTCAGACAGCCACACATCACGTAGCACGAGTTCGGCAGTATCCGAGCTGCGCCAACCGTGCTTGTCGAGCTTGCGAGCCACTTCGAAGCCCTCGGTCTGCGCTGGGACCAGGAACATCGAGATCCCGTACCGGTTGTCGGGGTCGGTCCGAGCCGCCAGCACGGTCATGTCGCCGTACACGGCACCGGTGATGAATGTCTTGGCGCCGTTCAGCCGCCAGCCGTCACCGTCGCGGACCGCAGTGGTGCGCAGCCCTGCCACGTCGGAACCGGCGTCGGGCTCGGTCACGCCGATCGACAACATGGTGTCGCCGGACTGGACCGACGGCAGCCAGCGCTCAAGCTGTTCTTCGGATCCAGCGTTCAACAGGTGGGGCAAGGCCATGTCGGTGTGCACGAGCACGTTCGCTTCGAAGCCTGCGTAGGTCGAGGAGCCGAGCGCCTCGGAGAACGCCGCCGACGCGAGCGGACCGAGGCCCAACCCGCCCCAGCGTTCAGGCACCCGCAGCGAGAACATCCCCAGCTCGCCCATCCGCTTGTAGATCTCACGCGGGACCTGGCCGGCTTCCTCCCAGGCATCGCCAATCGGGGTGACCTCGTTGGTCACGAACGCAACTGTCTGGTCGTAGATCGCCTGCAGCTCGTCGCTCATGTAGGTGTTGCGATGGACGTTGCTCACCGATTCAGCCCACCGGTGCCGGTGCGGAGCCTTGCTTCACGAGTTCTTCGAGCGGGTCGCCGCGTCGAAAGCGCTCGACGAGCACGTCGGCGTCGAACTCCACGCCGATGGGGTTCGCCTCGAAGGTCTCCGAGCGCATGAAGTCCATGCACTCGGCCATCGTCGCGTAGTTCTCGATCTGGAATTCCACACCGTTGCCGTCGGGGTCGGCGTAGTACATCGACGTGGTGGGGCCGTGGTTGATGGTCCGCACCGGCATGATGCCTGCCGCTTTGAGGCGTTCGTAGAGGTCGAGGAGGTCGCCGAAGCTGCCCATCGAGTATGCGATGTGCTCGAGAGTGCCCTGGCGAGAGTCGTACCGACCGGGCTGGCCACGGTTCACAAAAGCCAGCCGATGATGCTCGTCGTCGTACGAGATGAACGAGATGAATCCGCCGTTGTGGACGACTTTGGCGTCGAGCACCGTGCACCACCACGACTGGAGGCGCTCGATGTCGTCGGTGCGAAAGACGGCGTGGGCCATCTTGATCGGCTTTGCCATGTCCAGCCTCCCCGCAGAGGTCCGTGTTCGGGGGGCGACGTCTCGAGTCTGCTTTCGCTGATGTCGGGAAATCGCCCTGCCGCTCAGCTTAGGTCGATGCCCTCGAGGCGACCCATTGAACGCCACTCGTCCAGGATGCGGAAGAACTTGATCGGACCGGCGCCGTACATGGCAGTGAAGAAGCCGTTCGGGTTCCCGAGCTTGCCCTCGTTGTTGTAGTAGCCGGGCGTGCATGCTTCGTAGAAACGGACGCCGAGGCGGGCCTTGTCGGCCATTTCCTCCTGCCACCACTGCTCGGCTTCGGCAGTCGGCTCGATGCGCGTGCAGCCCCGTTCGGCGGCCTCGTCGAGCATGTAGGTGACATGTGCTGCCTGCTCGGACAGCGCGTGGGGCACATTGACGGTCACAGCGGTCTGCGTGAAACCCAAGAAGAAGCAGTTCGGGAACCCATGACTGGTGAGGCCGTGGAGAGTCTTGACGCCATTGGCCCACTTGTCCGAGAGCGTCTGTGCGCCCCGGCCGATGATGTCGTAGCCGGCACGTCGGGTGTACGCAGTGCCGACCTCGAAGCCGGTCGCGAACACGATGCAGTCCACTTCGTACTCGGTACCGCCAACAACAACGCCGCGCGGGGTGATGCGCTCTACTCCGCGGCCGTCGGTGTCGACGAGATGCACATTCGGCCGATTGAACGTCGGCAGGTATTCGTCGTGGAAGCAGGGACGCTTGCAGAATTGGCGGTACCACGGCTTGAGGGCATCGGAGATCTCGGCATCGTCGACGATCTCGGAGGCCCGCGATCGCACCGTGTTCATCTTCTGGAAGTCGGCCAGCTCCATGAGCTCGCCCTTCTCACGCCCGGTGAGACGGCGGCCAGCCTTGCGGGCTGCGGTCTTGGCGGCGATACCGGTGAGATTGCGGAAGATGTCGGTCCAGCCGTCCGATACCAGGTCCTCGTCCTGGTTCCCCCCGCTCACGAGGACGTTGAAGTTCTCCATGCGCCGGCGCTGCCAGCCGGGCGCCAATGACGCAGCCCATTCCGGATCGGTCTCGCGGTTGTCTCGCACGTCGATCGACGACGGCGTGCGCTGGAACACATACAGCTCTTTGGCAGATTCGCCCAGGTGCGGGATGCACTGCACGGCGGTAGCACCCGTGCCGATGATGCCGACTCGTTTGTCAGCCAGGTTGACGAGGCCGCCCTCGGAGTTCCCGCCGGTGTAGTCGTAGTCCCATCGGCTGGTGTGAAACGTGTGGCCCTCGTAGGAGTCGATGCCACCGATGCCCGGCAGCTTGGGCCGGTTGAGGGGACCGTTCGCCATCGCGACGTAGTGGGCACGCATGCGGTCGCCACGGTCGGTCGAGATGATCCACTGGGCCGCATCGTCGTCCCAACGCATCTGCGACACTGACGTCTGCAGGCACGCGTTGTCATACAGCCCGAAGTGGCGGGCAATGGCCTTGGAATGCCCAAAGATCTCCGGCGCGAACGAGTACTTGTGCTTCGGCATGTACGCCAGCTCTTCGAGCAGCGGCAGATAGCAGTACGACTCCACATCGCACATCGCTCCGGGGTAGCGATTCCAGTACCAGGTGCCGCCGAAGTCGCCGGCCTTTTCGATGACTCGGATGCTCTCGTAGCCCGCCTTGCGCAGCTGGGCGCCCATCAGCAGGCCGCCGAAGCCGCCGCCGATGATCGCAACTTCGACCTCGTCGAAGAACGGCTCTCGCTCGACGCGCTCGGTGTACGGGTCGTCGACGTAGTTCGAAAAGTCGCCCACCACCTCGACGTACTGCTCGTTGCCATCGTCGCGCAGGCGCTTGTCGCGCTCGGCCCGGTAGCGGTCCCGCAGCTCGTCGGGATCAAAATCGATCTCCGGCAGGAAGATCTCTGCGAGCGATGTTGACTCGATGTTGTCGGTGTCGATGCTCATGAGGGCCTCGCTCGCTGGTCTTCGCGGCGCTGGACCGCATTGAATATCTAAAATAGCTTAGAAACTTTGCCATGCTCCGTGGCGTGTCCGGGCCCCGGACCGGCTTCTCGGACGACATTGGGGACGTGTCGCTCCTTTGGTGGGGCGACGATTCGTGGACAAGCGCCCGCGGCGTGCGAGAATCGGCGCTCGTGCAGCGCGTGATTGCCTTGGACATGGAGGGTGTACTGACACCCGAGATCTGGATCGCCGTCTCAGAGGGCACCGGCATTGCCGAACTCGGGCGTACGACCCGTGATGAACCCGACTACGACGCGTTGATGCAGTACCGCCTCGACGTCCTCGCAGCACACGACGTTTCGCTGTCGCAGATCCGCTCGGTGATCGCCGAATTGCCGCTGCTTGGCGGGGCGCGGGAGTTTCTCGACGAACTTCGGCATCGGTGGGTCGTGGTACTGCTGTCAGACACTTTCGAGCAATTCGATGACCATTTTCTCGAGCTGATGGGCTACCCGCACCTGCTGTGCCATCGCCTCGACGTGGCCGATGACCGCATCTTGGGATGGCGCCGGCGGGTGCACGATGCCAAGCGGCTCGCGGTGCAGGCGTACCGTGACCTCAACTATCACGTGACCGCAGTCGGCGACTCGTACAACGACCTCACGATGCTGCGCTCTGCGCATGCGGCAAGCCTGTTCCGTTGCCCGCCGACGCTTGTCGAGGCCAACCCGGATCTGCCAGCGATGTCCGACTACGGCGACCTGCTGCGATGGATCACCGACGTCGAGCTGCAGACAGCGGACAGCAAGCGCAGCGGCTGATTCGTCCCCGGAGCCTGCGGTCAGACCGCAGGCCAACGGCGCGGATACGCTGCGAGTCACACTTCGTGAGAAGAAAAACACGGCCTGAGAAGGCAGACACGGCCTGAGAAGGCAGAAGGGGACGGAGCAGAGATATGGCGATTGAGGTCGGCGAACAGATTCCGGACGTAGTGCTGCGAGTGCTCGATGAAAGCGGCATGCCCGCGCCCGTGCAGTCCAGCGAGATGCTGGGCAGCGGCAAAGTGGTGCTGTTCGCAGTGCCTGGCGCATTCACCCCGGGATGCACCAACGTGCACCTGCCTGGTTACGTCGAAGGCGCCGACGAGCTCGCCGGCAAGGGCGTCGACAAGATCGTTTGCGTTTCGGTGAACGACGCCTGGACCATGCACGCTTGGGCGCAAGCCAATGGTGCGCAGGGCATCCAGATGGCCGCTGACGGCAACGGCGAGTTCGCCGAGGCGATGGGCCTGGTCATGGACGGCTCCGGATCCGGTCTGGGCACTCGCTCGCGTCGCTATGCAGCGGTCATCGAGGACGGCACGGTGACGGCGCTCGAGCTAGAGCCGGGCGGTGGGATCGAAGTGTCGAGTTGCTCCGCGGTTCTGGGCAAGCTCTAGTTCTTCGCAGACGCATGCACGGCTGCGACGTCACCGTCTGACGAGCGTCGCAGCAAACATGTCAACGAGCGAACTGGCACCGGTCGGGGCATCGAGCGCTGCGACACCGGAGTTGCATCTCGGCTTCGACGTTGGCGGGACCAAGATCTTCGGTGTCACAACCGATGGTGACGGGGCACTGCTGACATCGATACGCGAGAGCACGCCCGAAGGCGCCCGCGCACTCGTCGAGACTCTGGCGGAGATGGTGAGCCGCCTGGCGGCTGGTTGCGATGTCGCATCTGTCGGAGTGGGCATGGCGGGCTTGATCGGCAACGACGGGTGCGTGACAATCTCGCCCAACGTCACCGGTGTCGAAGGTGCTGACATCGGCGAACAGCTCGCGCAACGCCTCGGCATGCCGGTCATCCTCGACAACGAGGTCAACTGCGCTGCCCGATGGGAGCTGGCCTTCGGAGCCGCTCGCGGCATCCTGCACGGGCTCATGGTGGCGGTAGGTACCGGCATCGGCGGCGCACTCATACTCGACGGAGAAGTGCTCCGTGGCGCTGCCGGGCTCGCTGGCGAGCCAGGCCATATGGTCGTCGAGGCCAACGGGCGCGTGTGCAACTGCGGACGCCGCGGCTGCTGGGAAATGTATGCCTCGGGTTCGGCGCTGGACCGGCTCGCCCAGGAACGGCTCGGAGCCGCCGAGCGGGGGCCCTCGGCGACCGCTGCGGCCCGACAGGGTAATGCTGCTGCGAGCGACGTCTTGGTTGAGTTCGCTTGGTGGCTCGCGCTGGGCATCTCGAACCTGTGCATGCTCACCGATCCTGAATTGGTGGTGATCGGAGGCGGGCTCAGCACAGACTGGGACCTGCTGGCAGATCCCGTGGGTGACGCACTGGCCCAGATGCTGATCGGTCGCTCGACGGCCACACGACCCCGAGTGCTGGCCTCAGAGGCTGGTGAGCTCTCTGCGGCATTGGGTGCAGCGCTCGGAGGCGCCCTGAGTGCTCGCGAAACACAGAGTGTCAGCGAAACGCAGACACCAAGGGTCAGCCAGTGACGTGAGGCCCTTACGCGTCGCCGTGCTGGTATTGCTGATGGCGGCAGCCGGAGCGCTGCCGACGCTGGCTGCGGTGCGGATGGACGCCACTGCCGCAGATGCCGCTGCGTACGCCGTAGCACTGCGCACGCCGATATTCGGTACGGAGGCGACGCTCGCCGACGATGCGCCAACGAGAGCCGACCTCGGTGATTCGGCGTCGGCGACGCCCCTGCTGCGAGCTGAGCGTGCGCCCGCGGCACTGTGGCGCGCAGCACAGCACTACCGCATCAGCTCCGAGATGACGGCATTCAGCAGGGACTGGCCTCAGCCTCACTGCCTCGCCATCCGCGTCGACGGGGTGGAGGTGTTCTCCAGCAGCCAGCAGCCTCTGATTCCTGCGTCGGTGCAGAAGCTCATCACCGCAGCTGCCTTGCTGGCTGTGGTTGATCCAGATGAGCGCTTCGCCACGCGGGTTCTGACTGACAGCTCCATCTCTGAGGGGGTTCTCGACGGCACCGTGTGGGTCGTCGGGGGCGGCGACCCGCTCATCATGACCCAGTCCTACTCCGGCTCCCACAGTCGTCAGCCCCAGTTGCGAACGCCCATCGAAGACCTCGCCGACGACCTGGTCGCGCTGGGCATCACCACTCTGGCCGGCAAGCTCATCGCCGACGAGTCGCGCTACGACAACACGCGTTTCCCCGAGACCTGGCCTCAGCGCTACGTCACCCAACTCCACAGCGGACCCCTGTCGGCGCTGAGCCTGAACGATGGCATCACCGGCTTCACGACAGCCCTCACAGCTTCGGAACATCCGGCGCGCTCGTTCGTATCGACACTCGGGGACCTGCTCGCCGTACGGGGCGTGTCGGTCGACGTCGAGATCGATGCGGCACCGGCTCCTGGCGGCATGACCGAGATCGCCCGCCTGGAATCGCCGTTGCTCATCGAGATCATCCAGCAGATGCTTCGCGAGAGCGACAACACGACTGCGGAATTGATGCTGCGGGAGATCGGACTGCGCAGCGCAGGGGAAGGATCCACCGCGACAGGCGCAGCGGCGGCGGCGCGGATCGCTTCGGAAATGCTGTCGGACCAGTCCCCGCCCACAGTGTTCGACGGCTCTGGCCTCGACCGTCAGAATCGAGTGACCTGCAGCTTCCTTGCAGCATTGCTGGATGAACTCGGGACTGATTCGGCGGTCGCGGCTGGACTGCCGGTTGCCTCTCGAACGGGCACGCTGTCGCACCGGTTCGCCCAGCACCCCGCAGCGGGTCGCCTACGGGCCAAGACCGGACTCCTCACCGGGGTCAACGCGCTCGCCGGATTCGTCGAGACTGACACCGGAATGGTCACGTTCGCCCAGATCCTCAATGGCGTTCCGGAGGGGTCGAGGATCGGCCTCGAAATGCAGGAAGCCCTGGCCGGCCAGCTGCTGCGCTATCCGGTCGGCGATGCGGCGGCACTGCGAGGATTGACGAGTGCAGGACTCTGACGCGGAACCGGGATCTGGCGGCTCGCGAGAACGAGCGATGTTCCCGCTCGGCTCGCCGCTGCTGCCGGGCGCGATCTTGCCGCTGCACGTGTTCGAGCCTCGTTACCGGGCATTGGCGCGTCGCTGCACCGACAATGACGAGAAGTTCGGCGTCGTCATGATCGAGCGGGGGAGCGAGGTCGGCGGGGGCGACACGAGATCCGACGTGGGTTGCATGGCCGCGATCGTCCAGCATTCCGAGCTCGCAGACGGGCGATGGGTGCTCCTTGCCCAAGGGCGCGAGCGAGTCCGAGTGATGGAATGGCTCCAAGACGATCCCTACCCGCGAGCTTTGGTGCTCGAATGGCCCGATGACACTGGCGCGTTGAGCACCGACGAGCGGCGAGCCGTGGTCGCCCGCCTGCGTCGTGTTCGGGCCCAGGCATCCGAACTCGGCGCGTTGGGAGCCAGCGCTGCGGAGTCGGCGGCGATCGATGATCACCTGGCGGAACTCGGCGACGTGACCACAGATGCAACGCCGTGGTCCTTTCAGCTCTCGGCGCTCGTGCCCGCTGGCCCATTCGACCGTCATGCGATGCTCACCGCCCCCGGCCCGACGCAGCGACTGGCCGTGATTTCGGAGATTCTCGACGGCGTGGAAGAACTGTTGGCAGGGCGGTAGCGTCGCCGCACGGGCCGACCGACGGCCCGGCTGAACCCATCGGCGGACTGTGCCTCGACGAACTGAGTCTCGACGCAAGAGGTCGCGACGAGACGCCGGCCTGCGCGCCGAGGTCTCCGAACTGGTAGCGACGCTGCGCGCCTACGCCGTGCAAGAAACGGTCGGACCGCTGCGCGGACTGGGCCGGTATCTGGCCTTCGGCCTGATCGGCGCCGTGCTGGTGAGTTCGGCAATCATCCTCGCGACACTCGCCGCCGTACGGGCGTTGCAGACCACCACCAGCGTGTTCGGGGCGAATTGGTCGTTCGTGCCACATCTCGTCGGCGCGGCCGTGCTCGTGGTTGCGATCGCTACCTTGATGCGCGCGATCCGGCCATCTCGGAGTGCTGTGCGCAATTCCGGGGTTGATCTCGAACCGGAGCCCCACGATGTCTGAGCGCAACTCGACGCACCACCATGCAACCGCAGCGAGCGGTGAGCGCATCACGCCAGCGGACATTGCTGAACGTGTGCGAGGTCTCCTGGGAGGTGCGGGCGACGCAGCAGAAGAGATGTCCAGCGCCGCGGTCGCTGCAGCGGCTGTGGTCGGGACCGGTCTGGTGCTCGCGGCGTTCCTCTTCGGCCGCCGTCGCGGGCGGCGTCGGAGCACCGTGGTCGAAGTCGTCCGGATGTGACGGTGGTTGTACGAGCCAAGCCGACACCCCGCAGTAGCCGGAAGTTCACGAAGGTCGGCATTCGAGCCCGCGCATGGAACGCAATGTGGGCACGGGCACGCACAGGCAACGGCATCTGGCTGGCTGCGGCGATCGTTGCGAGTGGCCTTCGTGTCATCGTTCGGCTGTCCCGCCGCCAGCGTGAGGTCGTGTACCGCAGCGAGCTTGCGCCCGGAGAGCAACTGACGATCAAACACACGGAACAAAGCGTCCGCACGGCTGAACGAGCAGCGGACCAGTTGTGAACGACGACGCCGCCGCCGCAGCATCCGCCGGAACCGGCGAGCCCATCGAGCTGCGCGCGGGCGAATCCATCGTCATGATCGACAGCCGGCGACGTCGCTATTTGGTGACGCTTCAGGACGGTGGAGAGTTCCACACCCACGCGGGCGTTGTCGCGCACGACGAAATCATCGGTGCGTCAGAGGGCACGCAATTCCGCAGCGGCTCCGGTGCTCGCTTCATCGCCTTGCGCCCCACGCTGGCCGATCACATCCTCAAGATGCCGCGCGGTGCGCAGGTGATCTATCCCAAAGATCTCGGCGCAATCTTGATGCTTGCTGATGTGCGGCCCGACATGCATGTCTTCGAGACCGGCGTCGGCTCTGGGGCGCTGTCATCGACGCTGCTACGCGCCGGTGCCCTCGTGACTGGTTACGAGCTCCGAGCCGACTTTGCCGAACGTGCAGAGGCGAATGTCGCCGCGCTCGGCGGACCCACCGCACTCGAGCGCTACGACGTCGAGCTGCGCGATGCATACGAGGCCGTGGATGTTCCGCGCATGTGCCGCACTGGGGCAGCTTCTGGGGCGTACGACCGGGCGGTCCTGGACATTCCCGAGCCCTGGAGAGTGGCAGTGCACTTGCCTGGGCGCCTCCGGCTCGGCGGGATCCTCGTGGCGTACAACCCGTCGGTCACCCAGGTCCAGCAACTCCGCCGAACACTCGATGACGGACCGTGGGGTCTCATCGAGACCATCGAGGTGCTTCACCGCAGCTGGCACGTCGAGGGAGCCTCAGTGCGACCCGACCACCGCATGGTTGCGCACACGGGCTTCTTGACTCATGCCCGCCTTATCGAGGCGTGAGGAGCAATCGAGCGGCGATCTCATACGGCACTGACCCGACGACGATGCGACAATGAGGCAACAGCAGCGAAGGCCGTGGGTGGCTGGTGCAGCCCTGTTTGTGGCCACGTCGCTGACTGGCTGCGGAGCCGACTTCGACGATTCGGGCAGTGGCGGTGAGCCAGTCGAGCGTGTCGTATCGATCCGAAGCAGCGCAGGGCCGCTGTGGCTCGGGGCTCCGCCCGTAATTTCTCCGATCGGCGATGACGTGCTGGCTGGAGTTTCCGATGGTGTGGTCGCTGTCCGCGCGCTTGGGTGCGGTCCGACTTCGAATGGCACGGCGTTCGCAGTCGCACCAGGGCTGCTCGTCGGTGCGGCCCATGTCGTGACTGGTGCTTCCTCAGTTGAAGTTGGGAGCCTCGGCGATGATGTGAACAATCCCTCACCGGACCATGCGGCGACGGTTGTGGGCTTCGATCCAGATCGCGACTTGGCTCTGTTGCGCAGTGACATGAGGGTGACGGCGCTTCCGATGAGTCGTGCCCGAATCGGTGCGGAAGGCGTCGTGCTGGGCTACCCGGCGGGCAAGGAACTCACGGCCTCGCCGGCCCGCGTTGAGCACTTCGTGCGTGCGACCGGCTTGTGGGGCACTGACAACGTTCGCAATGTCTACGTCCTTGCAGCCGACGTTCGCACTGGACAGTCAGGAGCACCACTGCTCGACTCCGATGGCAACGTCATCGGCATCGCATTCGCGCAATTGCGAGGCTCAGCCGAGGTCGCGTTCGCGCTCAGCCGTGGCGAACTCTTGAACTTCCTTGTCGAATCTGGCGTCGATGCACGGATTGACTACCTTGGCCGCACGGTGATCAACGCACGACGAGATGATCTCAGCGCGACCCCCAACGGTGAGTGCGGGGGCGGGTAGCGATGGTCACGCTCCGAGGCGCTCGCTTCGATTCGGGTTCGCAGGCCTGCGCCTCGATCCGTGCTTGTCGCTTTATTGACGCTTACGCCTCGATGAAGATGCACTCCCCGGGGCACTCTTCGGCGGATTCGATGACGGCGTCGAGCTGTGAGTCTGAGAACTCGGCGAGGCCTTCCACACCGCCGGGCTCGGCAAAAACCTTGTCGCCTTCCTTCACGTAGGCAAGCCCGTCGTCGAGCAGCGTGAAGACGTCGGGTGCGATCTCCTCGCATAGCCCATCACCGGTGCACAGATCTTGATCGATCCAGACTTTCATCGTGTTGCGACCCTTCCTGTGAGGCTGCCCGATTCGCGGACACGCGCCACCCATGAAATCTACCGAGTCCTGGGGTGCACCGCACGGCAGCCGAGCGCCGACGACCCCCATGCAGGCGCAGCGTCGCGACATCGCTGCACCGTGCGGGTAGTGTCACGCGCGGATGGACTCAAGCGACGCGGACGCCACTCGCGAGAGCGCGGCCGACACCGGCGTGCTCCGGAGTCGCCTCCGCGCGCTCGAGGAAGAAGTCGCCCTGCTGCGCCGCAAACTGGCTGATACTCCTGCGCGCGTCAGCACACTTGAAGAGCGCTTGCTCGAGGCGAAAGGGCAATTGTCGGCGGCGGTTTCGCAGAACGAGAAGCTGACCTACACCCTGCGAGAAGCGCGCGAACACATAGCGACACTGCGCGAAGAAGTCGACAAGCTGACGCAACCGCCATCGGCCTACGGCACCTTCCTCGCGCGCAATGACGACGGCACCGCTGACGTCCATGCGAGCGGCCGCAAGATGCGTGTCGCGCTGCACCCCGACCTCGCCGAGACCGAGCTCGCCGAGGGCAACGAGGTGGTGCTGAACGAGTCCTACAACGTGGTGCTGGCCCGCGGCCCTGAGAGCTCCGGCGAAGTCGTGACGTTGAACGAGGTCATGGAGGACGGGTTTCGGGCGGTGGTCACCGGGCGCGCCGACGAGGAAAGAGTCGTCGAGCTGGCTGGGCACCTGCGGGGCCAGCCATTGCGCTGCGGCGACAATCTGTTGCTGGACGTGCGCGCCAACCTCGTGCTCGAGCGACTCCCGCGACCCGAGGTCGACGATCTCCTGCTCGAAGAGGTGCCCGATGTCACCTACGAGGACATCGGCGGCCTCGACACCCAGATCGAACTGATCACTGATGCAGTCGAACTGCCGTACCTGCATCAGGATCTGTTCCGCACATACGACTTGCCTGCCCCCAAGGGGATCCTGCTGTACGGCCCTCCCGGCTGCGGGAAGACGCTCATCGCCAAGGCGGTTGCGAACTCCCTCGCATCCAAGGTCGGCGAGGTTTCTGGTCAGCAGGGCGCGCGCAGCTTTTTCATCAATATCAAGGGCCCTGAGCTGCTCAACAAGTACGTCGGCGAGACAGAGCGACAGATCCGCCGCATCTTCGAACGCGCGCGGGAAAAGGCCTCCGAAGGCTGGCCGGTCATCGTGTTCTTCGACGAGATGGAGTCGCTGTTCCGCACCCGTGGCAGCGGGATCAGCTCGGACATGGAATCCACCGTGGTGCCACAGCTCCTCGCCGAGATCGACGGTGTCGAGGGCCTGCGCAACGTCATCGTGATCGGGGCGTCGAACCGGGAGGATCTCATCGACCCGGCCATCCTGCGGCCCGGACGCCTCGACGTGAAGATCAAGATCCATCGCCCCGATGAACAGGCGGCGCTCTCAATCTTCAACACCTACCTGACGCCAGCGCTGCCGATCGACCCGATGGAAGTGGCCGACCTCGGCGGGGGCGATCCGCACAAGGCCGTCCGGGTCATGATCGAGCGCACGGTCGACGAGATGTACCGCCCCGATGATCTCAATCGCTTCCTGGAAGTCACGTATCAGAACGGCGACAAAGAGGTGATGTACTTCAAGGACTTCGCGTCGGGCGCGATGATCGAGAACATCGTTCGTCGGGCCAAGAAGAATGCGATCAAGCGCTCACTCGCGACCGACAGCACCGGGATCCGGCTTGCCGATCTCACGAGCTCGATCCGCCAGGAGTTCCGCGAGCACGAAGATCTGCCCAACACGACCAATCCCGATGACTGGGCAAAGATCTCGGGCAAGAAGGGCGAGCGGATCGTGTTCATTCGGACGCTCGTCGACCCCGATGACAGCGAGGTCCTTGGTGGCCGAGCCATCGAACGAGTCCAAACGAGCCAGTACCTCTAAGTCGGCGAGCCTGCCGTGATCCGGCTCGCGAACCCGAGGCGAGGACGTGGCCGTCGCGGACCTGAGGGCTAGTGTCTCGCGCGGTGGCGGTTCACAAGGTCGTAGGCATCGAGACCGAATTCGGCATCCTCCATCGCTGCGACGGTGACTCGAATCCGGTCGCAGCGTCGTCGATGATCATCAACGCGTACGTCAACGGCTATCTGTGCCAGCGCGTCAGCTGGGACTTCGAAGACGAGCATCCGAGCACTGACGCACGGGGCTTCAACGAGTTCGACGCCCTCGCCCCGGAGATCGAGACACACCTTGTCAATGCGGTGCTCACCAACGGGGCGCGCTACTACGTCGACCACGCTCATCCCGAGCTGTCGACTCCGGAGTGCTCCGATGCCCGCCAGTGCGTGGTCTACGACCGCGCTGCCGAGGAGATCCTGATTCGCTCGATGGAAGCTGCCAACAACTTGCTTCCTGACGGCGAGGAGCTGGTGATCCACAAGAACAACAGCGACGGCAAGGGCAACAGCTACGGCTGTCACGAGAACTATCTGCTGGATCGGGATGTGCCGTTCGGCCGTGTGGTGACCCACATCATGCCGTTCTTCATCACGCGGCAGGTGTTCTGCGGAGCAGGCAAGATCGGCATGGAAGTGCCGATGCCCGATCGGTCCGGGGCGTCATTCGCCGAGCGGCCCTTCCAGATCACTCAGCGAGCGGATTTCTTCGAGGAGGAAGTAGGGCTCGAAACGACGCTGAAGCGACCGATCGTCAACACCCGCGACGAGCCCCACGCAGACACCCGAAAGTACCGGCGGCTGCACGTCATCGTCGGTGACGCCAACATGAGCGAAGTCCAGACGTATCTCAAGCTCGGAACGACGTCGCTTGTGCTCGCGATGATCGACGACGACTTCGTGCCGGAGCCGCTGACACCCAAGGTGCCGGTCGCAGCCTTGCGCCAAGTGAGCTGCGACACGAGCCTGACCGGACTCATCGAACTCGTTGACGGGCGCAAGATGCGTGCGACTGAGATCCAGTGGGAGTACCTCGATCTGGCTCGCAAGTATGCACAAAGCCATGGGCTGGAGGCGGTCGGCGGCGATGACGTCGGCAACGACGTTCTGGATCGCTGGGAGGCGATGCTTGCCGCGCTCGAATCCGACCCGATGTGCTTGGCGACACAGCTGGACTGGGTAGCCAAGCTCAGGCTGTACGAAGGGTTTGCCGACCGTCACGGACTTGACTGGGATGATCCGAAACTGGCTGCGCTGGACTTGCAGTACCACGATCTGCGACCCGACAAGTCCCTGGCGCGGCGCATGGGGCTGGAACGCATCACCGATGACACCGAGGTGTATCGGGCGGTCACCGAGCCGCCGCCCACGACACGTGCCTATTTCCGTGGCCGATGCCTCGAGAAGTTTGGAGACGAGATCGTCGCAGCCAACTGGGACTCGATGGTCTTCGACATCGGATCGGATCCCTTGCGGCGGGTCCCGATGCTCGAACCGCTGCGGGGAACGCTCAACCACGTGGGTAACTTGTTGGACGAATGCAGCGACGCAGCCGAATTGCTGCGCCGCTTGGGCAGCTAGTCGGCTTGGTGCCACACGGCACACAGTTGAGGCGCTCGACAAATCGAGACGCGCGAGTACCGGTAGATCGAGACAGAATTCGAGACGCCCCGCACTCGAGGAGCGAGAAAGGTCCGAGATGGCAGAACGCGAACAGAGGCGACGGTCCGCACCTAGGGAGACGGAGAGCCCAGCGCCCGAGGGTGCAGCCGCCGAGTCGGCGACCGAGCTCAAGGCCGAGCTCGACGACTTGCTCGACGAGATCGACGGCGTGCTGGAGACCAACGCAGAGGAGTTCGTGAAGAACTACGTGCAGAAGGGCGGCGAGTGACGGGCATACCGTTCTACGCCGCAGCGGACGACCCGGGAGCAAGTTTCCTCGAGTTGTTGCGCCGTACGGGCAACGAGCCATTCTCGGGATTCGCCCAGATATCGGCCTCCGACGCCAAGCACACCGGATTCGATCCGGGCCACGCCACGACGGTGCTGGCGGTGCGCAGTGCCGAAGGTGTCATCGTAGCGGGCGACCGGCGTGCCACCAGCGGCCACCTGATCAGCCATCGCGACATGCAGAAGGTCTTCGCGGCCGACGCTCACTCTGCGGTTGCCATCGCGGGGGCTGCGGGCCCTGCGGTGCAGATGGTGCGCATCTTTCAGCTGCAGCTCGAGTACTACGAGAAGATCGAGGGCAAACGGCTCAGCCTCGAGGGCAAGGCAAACCAGCTCGCTGAGATGCTGCGCGGCCACCTGCCTCAGGCGATGCTGGGCTTGGCCGTGGTGCCGATCTTCGCTGGCTACGAACCGACAGCCAACCGCGGGCGCCTGTTCCAATACGACGTCACTGGCGGCCGCTATGAGGAGCAGGACTACGCCACGGCGGGCTCTGGCAGCCTCCACGCCGGAACGGTCCTCAAGCTCGGCTTTCGTGAGGATCTGACCGAAGCCGAAGCTCTGGCTCTCAGCGTGCAAGCGTTGTGGCACGCCGCCGATTCCGACAGCGCGACGGGCGGGCCCGATCCCGTCCGGGGTATCTACCCGGTTCTCGCGGTCATCGGACCGGACGGCTTCCGGCAGCTCGCGGACGCTGAGTCGGGCGAAGTGTTCGCTTCGCTCCAAGCAGACCTCACGAACGGGGGCGGATCGGCCGCTCGGGGCTCAGCAAAGCGTGGGGGTTCGCGATGAGCATGCCTGGGCTGTACGTCAGCCCCGAGCAGTTGATGCAGGACCGGGCCGACTACGCGCGCAAAGGGATTGCGCGGGGTCGGTCGCTGGTCACCTTGGAATACGACGGCGGGATCGCGCTCGTGGCAGAGAATGCCAGCGCCACACTTCGCAAAGTCTCAGAGATCTACGACCGCATCGCGTTCGGCGGCGTCGGCCGCTACATCGAGTTTGATCAGTTGCGCGTCGCCGGGGTCCGCCATGCCGAGCTGAAGGGCTACCAGTACTCACGGTTGGACGTGGAGGCTCGCAGCCTCGCGAATCAGTACGCACAGATGCTCGGCCAATTCTTCACCCATGAGCTCAAACCCCTCGAGGTCGAGATTGTCGTTGTCGAGGTCGGCACGGCGGATGGGCCCAACCAGCTCTACCGGATCCAATACGACGGCACTGTCATGGACGAGGACGCGTACTGCTGCATCGGCGGTGACGCCGATGCAGTGCGCGAACGCGTGGCGGAGGGCTACGACCCAGAGCTCGATGCCGCAGCCGCCATCACGCTGGCCCGTGGCGCACTCGCCGGAGAGGACCGCGAGGTCACCGCACCGGACCTCGAGGTGGCGTTGCTGGAGGCGATCGTGCCCGGCGCGACGCATCGCCGACGGTGTTTTCGCCGCCTCGACGATGCCGAGGTAGCCCAAGCCCTCGGCGAGGATTCCGAGCCCTAGCGAGTTATTGGTCGCTCGTCGACCGGGACAGCGCAGCCGGACACTGCACGCACCGTGCTGACTGTGTCTGGATTCGACGCAGTCCACCGGCGCGCCGGGCTGTGCCGGCCAGCAGTACCGTGAGCGCCGTGCAGCGTCGCATCATGGGACTCGAGAACGAATACGGAGTCACCTGCACCCTGCGGGGCCAGCGCCGGCTCAGCCCTGACGAAGTAGCGCGCTACCTGTTCCGTCGCGTCGTCTCCTGGGGGCGCTCGAGCAACGTATTCCTGGCAAATGGTGCGCGGCTGTACCTCGACGTCGGGAGCCATCCTGAGTACGCAACGCCTGAGTGCGACTCCATTTACGACGTGGTCTGCCATGACCGCGCCGGAGAGCGCATTCTTGAACAGCTCGTCTCGAGCGCCACAGAGCGTCTTGCCGAGGAAGCCTTCAACGGCACCATCTACCTGTTCAAGAACAACACCGATTCCGCAGGCAACAGCTACGGCTGTCACGAGAACTATCTCACCAGCCGGGCGGACGACTTCTCGAACTATGCCGAGGTGCTGATCCCGTTCCTGGTCACTCGGCAGATCTACGCAGGTGCGGGCAAGGTGCTGAACACCGCCAAGGGAGCGCGGTATTGCATTACGCAGCGGGCCGAGCACATCTGGGAAAGCATGTCGAGTGCCACCACCCGCAGCCGCCCGATCATCAACACGCGGGACGAACCGCACGCTGACGCAGAGCGTTTCCGGCGCCTGCACGTCATCGTCGGCGATTCCAACATGAGCGAGTACACGTCATTCCTCAAGATCGGCGCTGCTGCGCTGATACTGCGCATGCTCGAAGATCCAGCAGTCGTGCTGCGGGACATGACGCTCGAGAACCCGATCCGGGCCATCCGCGAGATCAGCCACGACACGACATGTCGGCGCCGGGTCCGGCTCGCGAACGGACGCGAAGTCAGTGCGCTCGACGTTCAGTCGGAATATCTCGAACGCGCACTCCGATTTGCGGAGACCAACGAGCTCTCCGACGAGGAATCGCAGGCGTTGCGGATGTGGGAGCACTGCATGACTGCCATTGCGGACGATCCGCTCACGCTCGACCGCGAAATCGACTGGGTTATCAAGCACAAATTGCTGACCGAGTTCGGCGACCGGGCCGGCGTCGGGTTCGACGATCCGCAGATCGCGCTGCTGGACCTGCAATACCACCATGTCCATTCGACACGTGGCGTCTTCTACCTCATGCAGCGCCGAGGTCTCGTCGAGCGCATCCTCGACCCCGCAGATGTTCACCGCGCCACAGAAGAAGCTCCGCAGACGACGCGTGCACGACTGAGGGGTGCCTTTGTGCGCGAGGCAAAAGCCCGTCGGCGTGACTACACCGTCGACTGGGTGCATCTGAAGCTCAACGACCAGGCGCAGCGGACGGTGCTGTGCAAGGACCCGTTCCGATCCCATGACGAGCGTGTCGACAAACTCATCGAATCGCTGTGAGTCAGGCCGAGTGAATCCACCGCAGTTGGCCATGGGTCGGCGCAACGATCCAGCAGGCTGAGAGCACCAGATGCCGCGCTTCGCGCGCCTGCGGGCGATGTCCGTTCGTGATGTCCGGCCCGGGTTGCAGAGGATGACTCTGGCTGACAACAGCGAGGCCTATGCGCTGACCGACCTGTGCGGAATCGTCTCAGCCGGTGATGAGCTGCTGGTGAACACGACAGCTGTGGACTTGGGGCTCGGAACTGGCGGGGCCCATGTCGTACACGCCAACCTGACCTCGCCTTGGCTGGGGGCTGCGGGCCCGGGACGAATCATGAAGGCCCGGTACCTATCCGAGCAGCTGGGGGTCGAGACAATCGAAGAATCTGGCTCGGCTTGCACCGTTGGCCAACTGCCGTCGCTCGGATCGGTCCGGGTTGTCTTGTGTGTCTTACACAGCCATGCAGTGGCGCTCGCTGCCGCGGTTGCCGATGCTTTGGGGACGGGCCCCGGCTACGTCATGACCGACGGCGGCGCGCTGCCGTTCGTGCTCAGCGATCTCGCAGCGGCGGCGCTTGAGGGCGGTGTCTTCGCGACTGCGGTCAGCGCTGGTCATGCGTTCGGCGCACCGATCGAGTCGGTCACGGTGGCTTCGGGTGTGGCGGCACTTGCACAGCGCGGCATCGATCGAATCGTCGTCGCGCCAGGGCCCGGGCACCTCGGCAGTGACAGCCCCCTCGGTTTCGCGGGACTGGATCTGGCGGGCCATGCCGCGGTGCTGGATCGCCTCGGAGCAGCTACCGCGGTCGCCGTGCGCGCGTCGTCGGCGGACCGACGCCCTCGACATCACGGCGTCAGCCATCATGCAGTCACACTGGCTGAGCTCTGCCCGTCGGGGACTGCGGTGCCGATGCCGGCACAGGCTCGAAATTCCTTGCCGGACGGGATCGATACCGATGATCTGATGCCGGAGACCGATGTTGCCTGGGCCCGCTCGCTCGGCAGCCGCGCGGTTGTCGTTCCGCCATTGAGCATCCCGGAGGCGATCCGGCGCAATGGCCTGACGATCACGACGATGGGGCAGCCGCTGGATATGGACGCGGATGCATGCGCGTGGCTTGGTGCGGCGGCGAACTGGCTTGTGGGAAGAGCGTGATGCCCCCAAGCGATCCCGGTCACGGTGATGATGAGCGTGAGCGCGATGCCGTATATCCGGACGACTCCGACCAGTTGAGCGCCGGCAGCACACAAATCTGTGAGCGGCCGAGCGGCCGGCAGCCGCGGATCCGACGAGTCATGCATCCCCGGACGCGCGATGCGCTGGCATGGACGTGGGTGCTGCTGGCTTCGCTGACGTTGGCGCTGCTGATGCGAACGTTCCTCGTCGGAGCGTTCTATATCCCGTCGGAGTCGATGGAATCAGTGCTCAAAGAGGGGGACCATTTGCTCGTCTCCAAGCTCAGCTACCGGATTGGCGACCTCAGCCCCGGTGACATCGTGGTCTTTCACACGCCTCCGAACATGCAGCCGTCACAAACCGCCGAGCTCATTAAGCGCGTGGTGGCCATCGAGGGGCAGATGGTGCAATTCATCGACTCGCAGCTCTACATTGACGGCCGGCGCGTCGCGGAGCCGTACCTCGATCCGAACACCTATACGCGAGACTTCGGCCCCAACTTGGTGCCCTCGGACCACGTCTTCATGATGGGGGACAACCGGACAGCGAGCCAGGACAGTCGCTATTTCGGAACCGTGCCGGAGAGCGAGATCGTGGGGCGAGCGTTTACCCGGTTCTGGCCACTGAGCCGCCTCGGCGGATTGTGACCAAAGCTCCGATCAGGCATCGCAGCGCGGCGCGGTCACGTGCACTGCGTGTCGTCCGGTTGGATGGCGTCTGCACCGCTCGCACCTGGTTCCGTACGTCCGACTTCTGGTCCGAACTCTGCCCGTCCCGGACTGCGGTGCCGACGCCGGCGCCGGCGCAAGATCGCCCCATCTTGCCGGACTGTGTCGATAGCGACGAACTGATGTCCGGGACCGACGCCGCCTGGGCCCGCTCGCTTGGCAGCCGTGCCGTCGCCGTTGAGCCGTTGAGCGTCCCGGACGCGATCCGACGTACCGGCCTGACGATCACGACGATGGGACAGCCGTTGGCTGCCGATGCGCATGCGTGCGCGTGGCTCGGTGCGGCGGCGAGCTGGCTCGCGGATGGTGCGTGATGCTCCCAAGCGTCCCGGATCACGGCGATGGTGAGCCAGACCCCCACGACGGTAGTCCCGACGATCCCGGAACTCCCGACGGCCCCGACGAGATGAGCACCGGGAGCGCCGAGAGCCACGAGAGACCGACGGTCCGGCAGCCGCGGATCCGACGAGTCATGCATCCGCGGACGCGCGATGCGCTGGCGTGGACGTGGGTGCTGCTGGCTTCGCTGACGCTGGCGTTGCTGATGCGAACGTTTCTCGTGGCAGCGTTCCTTATCCCGTCGGAGTCGATGGAATCAGTGCTCGAAGTGGGGGACCGGTTGCTCGTCTCCAAGCTCAGCTACCGGATTGGCGACCCCAGCCCAGGCGACATCGTGGTCTTTCACACGCCGCCGAACATGCGCCCGTCACAAACCTCCGAACTCGTCAAACGCGTCGTGGCCGTCGAGGGGCAGATGGTGCAAGCCATCGGCTCGCAGCTCTTCATTGATGGCCACCGAGTTGCCGAGCCGTACCTCCCTTCGAGTACCTACACGCGAGATTTCGGCCCGAACTTGGTGCCGACGGATCACGTCTTCGTGATGGGGGACAACCGGACTGCCAGCCAGGACAGCCGCTACTTCGGAACCGTGCCGGAGAGCGAGATTGTGGGGCGAGCGTTTGCCCGATTCTGGCCACTGAGTCGCCTCGGCGGATTGTGACGACGGCTCCGGTCAGGCTTCGTCCCACAACGCGGTCACGCGCACTGCGTCTCGTCCGATCCCATGGTGCGGGCATCGCCCGCACCATGGTCCGCACGTCCGGCTCCTGATCCGAAGCCGGTCAGCAAGCGGTCGACGTGGTCGCCGTATACGCCGTCGAGTCCCATGTCGCGCAGCGTCGCAGCCAGCCGGGAATGCTGGACATCCCAACCGAAGCAGTGGCGCTCGAAGCGGTGAAAGAGCGCAGCGAGTCCACCGGTCCAATCCTTCGCTGGAAGGTTCACCGCGTCGATGCCTGACTCGGCCATGGCGGCGGCGCGGCGCTCGGGGCCTTCCTTGATGCGGCGCATCCGAGTCGAATCGACAATCCGGGCTGCGGTGAGACCTCTCAGCTTGGTGAGCAGGTTCCAGTCGCCGTGACAGAGCCAGAGACGGTCTTCGGCCCCCGCCGCTCGGGCGCCAGCAATGACGGCGCTGGCTGCATCGGGATCCTTGAGGTCGACTGACAGCTCGAAGTCGCTTCCGCAGGCCTCGTACATCTCCGCGAGCGTGGGAATGTCCGAGCCGATCCGCTCACGCGTGACCGAGCTGTACGGACGGCGGACGCCTCGGTGCCAGATCACGCCATCGTGGTCCAGCATCGGCCCTCCGTCACTGCTCAGCCAGACGTCGGTCTCGAGACCGGTTGCCCCCATCGCGAGGGCCGTGCGAAACGTTTCGATCGAATTGTCAGGCCCGTGTGCCCGGCCTCCACGATGCGCGAACGCTATCGGGGGCGTGCGTAATGACGGCAACGGCTGCGGGGGCACGCCCCTATGGTGCCAACCGGAACGCCTAACTTCGTTGCATGTCGGTGATTTGGCTGCTTCCCGCTATCGCGTTCGGTGTTCTGGCCATCGTGAGCGCGTTGCTGATCCGCAGGCTCTGCGCAGAGCTGCGGGCCACCGAGCGTGCGCTGAACGGGGTCATCGAGGCGACGGCATCGGTGCGAGATGACGTCGAGCGCGCGCGCACTGCCATCGATCAACTTGATGTGCCGTCGCTGCGCCAAGTCACCGTCGAGCGTGCCCTGGGCATGTCGGTGCGCTGGGTGGCACGGCGAATCCTGCCTCTGTGAGCTCTGTGGCGCCGATCCGCCGCGTGTTGCTGCGCTGAGACAATTCGAGGTGCCAGAACCGTTGACCGCGACGCGGGTTCTACCATCGAGCCGTGAGCCTGCAGCCCAACGAGGTGCTGATCATCGTGCTCGTGGCGTTGATCGTGCTGGGCCCCAAGCGGCTGCCGGGTGCGATTCGCAGCATCGGCCAAGCGTTCCGGCAGGTGCGCGAATTCTCCACCACCATGCGGCAGGAGATCGATGCCACGCTCTCGCCCCCGATTGTCGACACCTCCTCCGCGGCTGACGCCCAAGCAGGTGCGACGACTGCCGAGAACGCGATTGCGTCCGAGGCGCCTGTCACTGACGCGCCTGTCACTGACGCGCCTGTCGTGCCGACGCAGGACGCTCACACCCCCGAAGCCGATTCGACTTCGGGCGACGACACTGCGATCGATCGGTCGACCAGCGACGGCGCTGCGTGAGGCCGTTCTGGCGGCGCCGCCAGCGCCCGCCGGTGATGGGATTCTGGGACCACGTCGGTGAGTTGCGGACACGTCTCATCTGGAGTGTGGTTGCGATAGCGGTCGGCACCATTGTCGGGCTGATCGTCTACGACTGGCTGCTGAGCGAGGTGTTCCTGCCGCCGTACTGCCGCGTACTCGAATCCCAGCAGATCGATCGCCCATGCACCCTGGTGATTACCTCGCCGCTCGAGGGCTTCCGCACACGGATCAAAGTGTCGGCCTACCTCGGGATCGTTGTGGCAATGCCGGTACTGCTGTGGCACCTGTGGCGCTTCATCACCCCAGCGCTCGACCGGCGTGAGAAGAAGTGGGCCGTGCCGTTCGTCCTTGCAGCATTTCTGCTGTTTGCGTCGGGCGCTGCACTCGCGTACTTCACGTTCGAGCGGGCACTCGAGTTCCTCATCGCAGTGAGCGGCGATGCGGTGGAACCGCTGCTGGGTCCTGGCTCGTACCTCGGACTCGTCACGTTCATGATGATCGCGTTTGGCATCGGATTCGAATTCCCGATCGTGCTCGTCTTCATGCAGTTGGCGGGCATCGTGACGCCCCGCCAGCTCAACCGGGCACGCCGGTACGCCATCGTCGGCATCGTGGCGGGAGCGGCGATCATCACGCCATCGGGCGATCCGATCTCGCTCGCGGCCTTGTCGGTGCCGCTGTACATCTTCTATGAGTTATCGATCCTGGTCGGCCACTTGCTGACACGGCGTCGGCGTGGCTGGCAGCCGCGCCGATTGCGCCGGCAAGCCCAGGTATCCGCGGCCTCTGATGCACCCGAGAATGCTGCGGACGCTGGCTCGTGAGCGATGGCCCGAACCGCCGAAGCGTTCGCTCTGCGTTGCTGGCAGCTCGCGGGGTCGCGGCCGACCCGTTCCAGGTCGAAGCGTTCGACGTGATCGACAGCGGCAGCTCAGTTCTGGTTGCCGCACCCACCTCTTCGGGCAAGACCCTTGTTGCGGAATACGCCATCGCGACAGCGCTCGAGGCGGGCCGCAGGGCTGCGTACACAACCCCCACCAAGGCCCTGTCAAACCAGAAGCTGAGAGATCTGCAGGCATGGCTCGGGACCGAGCGGGTCGGCTTGCTGACCGGCGACAACGTCGTGCGTCCAGATGCCGACGTGGTGGTGATGACCACCGAGGTGCTCCGGAACATGATGTACACCGGCTCGCCACACGTCGCTGAGTTCGGTGTGGCGGTACTTGATGAGGTCCACTACCTCCAGGACCCGTACCGCGGTGCGGTGTGGGAAGAGGTCATCATCAACGTGCCCGCGCACATCCGCCTGGTGTGCCTGTCGGCGACAGTGAGCAATGCGACCGAGCTGTCCCGCTGGATTGATGCGACCGCGGGCGCTTGTCCCGCTGTCGTGTGCGGGATACGGCCGGTACCGCTCGAAGATCGCTACCTGCTCTATGAGCGCCACAGCCGGAAACTGCTCGACTTCGCGACGCTTGCGAACGGACGGCCCAATCCTGAGGTTGAACGGCTGCTGGAGCGCTCACGCCCACGGAACTCAACCCGCCGACGACAGCGCAGCTCCGGTATTCGGCTGGCGCGACCCCGCCGTTCGGAAATCGTCGAGCATCTCGCTGCACAGAACAGGCTTCCCGCAATCGTGTTCGTCTTCTCCCGGCAAGGCTGCGATGACGCGGCCCGCACGCTTGTTGCGGAGGGCGCTGCCTTCTTGGACTCGGCCCAACAGCACCGCGTCTGCGAGATCGCTGCTGCGCACACGGCGCCGTTGTCGCCGAGTGATCTTGAAGCATTGGGATTCGACGAGTGGCTTGCAGGGCTGTGCGCGGGCGTCGCATCGCACCATGCCGGCCTGGTGCCAGCGTTCAAGGAGGCGATAGAAGACTGCTTCACAGCGGGTCTGCTGGCGGTCGTGTTCGCTACTGAAACGCTTGCTGTCGGCGTGAACATGCCAGCCCGCTCGGTGGTGATCGAGCAGCTCAGTCGATTCCGTGGCGACGGATTCGCGATGCTCACCCCGGGCGAGTACACCCAGCTTGTGGGACGGGCGGGACGGCGCGGCATCGATGACGTCGGATTCGCCTACACGCTCTGGCATCCGCATGCCGAATTTGCCGAAACCGCCCGTCTGGCTGCCAGCGGCGACTTCGAGCTGGAGTCGTCGTTCCGTCCCACCTACAACATGGCGGCCAACCTGATCGCAAGCCATTCGCGCACTGAGGCGGTGGAACTGCTGCAGCGATCGTTCGCTCAGTGGCGAGCTGACCGTCGAGTCGGCGAGTGGACCAAGGCGCTGGCGACCGAACGCGAAGAACTGCGAGCGGCGCGGACCAAGCTGCGCTCGCTCGGCGGCGCGCGCCCCGGCAGATCCGGCTCGACGAGCTCTCGGGGGGCGTCACAGCACCGAGGCGAACGTCACAGGCATCGGCGCGGCCATGGCGACCATCGCGCCAGCAGCGCCATCGTCGCCGCGGAGCGCAGTGTCGAACGCAGCGCCGCGCGCGTCGGCAGGCTCAAGGAACGCATCAAGATGGCCAAGGGCGGCCTTGCGCGGCAACTCGATGCGACGTTTGAGGTGTTGGCCCACTTCGAATGCGCCGATAGCTGGGCTCTCACTCCCGCAGGTGAATGCCTGAGATCGGTATTTCACGAATCGGATCTGCTTGTGGTGCTGTGCCTGCGGGACGGGCTGTTCGATGGTGTCGGCCCAGCCCAGCTTGCAGGTCTGGTGTCAGTGCTCACCTATGAGCACCGCAGCCGTGTGCGGGCGCCTGAGCCTCAATATCCCGACAGCGACTGCCGCGCGCGGGCGTCTCGCATCTTCGAGGTGGCCAATGAGATCGCCCGGGTTGAGCGTCGCTGGGGACTTGCCCTCTCACGGCTCCCGGAAGCGTCCTTTGTGGCCGCTGTGCATGCATGGGCGTGCGGAGCCACCCTCGAAGAATTGTGGTCGGGCGATGCGACGGCCGCGGACACGCCGGTGGGGGGCGACTTCGTTCGCCAGATCCGCCAGCTCATCGACCTAGTGGACCGCGTCGGCGATGTCGCGCCGTCATCTCGCACCCGCGACACGGCCCGAGCAGCCCGAGCGTTGCTCGACCGCGGCGTCGTGGCAGCAGCAACTCGCATCTCCGACACGCCGCTGCCGGCGGGAGTCGGGGCACCGCCAGCCGAGGTCTTCGTGCACGAAGCAGTGACGACTCGAGTGCGACGGCTTCAATGACGATTCGGCGAGGCCAACCTTGGGGCTGTGCCAAGCCGCTTGCCAGCGGAGCACCCTTCGCTCGCAGCAATGCCGCTCTGCGAAGACTGGTGACGGAGCAATCGGAGGCGGGTGCATCACCCGAGCCGATCGGACTGTGCGGAGGCGACCTGTGGCGAGTCGTGGGGGCACCGGGGGGCGGCATCGGACGCTTGCAGTCCCAAGACGCCCAAACGGTTCCGATCGACCTGATTCGCGTGCAGGCCGACGGAACGACGCTGTGGGCGTGTGCCCACGTCATTGCTCGGAACTCGTGGTGGAGCGGCCCTGTCGTCGCAGCCATGAACGCAGATCGTGCCGGTGGCTGGCGGCTGGCGCCTGCGGCGCACCCCAACGACGGCCGGTTGCACGTTGTGCATACTGGCTGCGACGGCGCCGCGGCATTGAGCTTCGCGCAGCGATTGCTGGCTCGCCGACGGCTTGGGGCGGGAACCCACGTACCTCATCCGGCGATTGCGCTGCGGCGAGTCGAGCAAGCCGAGTTCAGCTTCGAGCGGCCGATGGGCCTGTGGCTGGACGGAGAACGAGTGGCGAAGTGCCGGACGCTTGAGGTGTCGATCGAACCCGACGCCGCAACCGTCGTATTCTGAAGCGGAACGTCGATCCCCGAACCGACAGCGTCGAAGCTTTACCATCACACATCAGTGCCGTCACACCCCGAAGGCCGCTGTTGATTCACTACACCGCCGAGACGTTCACGGCCGCGGAGGAGGACATCCTCCGGCGTTACGTCACGAATCTGCGCCAGCCGGTCTTCGCCTTGGTGAACCTGCCCGAGGTCGTCAAGGGAGCCCTGTTCGCCCGCTACTCACGAACGCACAAGACCCTGCGGCGACTGCTGCTCGACGAGTTTGTGGACGATCTCGACATCTCCGGTGACGAAACCATCGACGCAACCGTCGGGGTAGCGCGCGCGGAGCAGCTGTATCAGCGCGTGTTCGTGGAATACGGCGACGACTCGGTCGCTCAGCTCGGCGCGGTGCACCTTGCCTGCGAGCAGGCGTCGAACCTGCTCACGAAAATTCTCGAGCGCGGACGGCTGATGTCGTACCTCGAGCAATCCACTCGCTATCTGGCGTACGACGAGCGGGTGCAGGGGCGCTACCGCTACTGCCGCCCGCCCTCGGTCATGACCTCGTCAGCCGGGACGCGCTATGTGGGTGAGATCGACCGGATGTTTGACGCATACGGCGACATGGTCCGGCGCATGACGGCATGGCTCACCGAGCACTACGAGACCCCTGTGGGAACCCGGTCCGCAGGCGGGGACCTCGCTCGGCGACGCGCCATCAGGGCGCAGGCATTCGACGCAGCGCGCGGACTCTTGCCTGCCGCCAGCCTGTCGAACGTCGGCATCTTCGGCAGCGGCCAGGGATACGAGGCGCTGTTGTTGCGGATGAGAGCCCATCCGCTGCCCGAAGCGCGCAGCTACGCAGCCCTTATGCTCCAAGAGCTGCGCAAAGTCATTCCGTCGTTCCTTCGCCGTGTCGACCAGCCCGATCGCGGGGTCGTCTGGTCCGAATACCTGGCGGCAAATCAGGCGGCGATGGACGAATTCGCCGCTGAAGTGTTCGCGGACGACGAACCCGAGGCCACGCCGGAGGTAGCACTGGCTGACTGGGATCCCGATGGCGAAACCAAGATGCTTGCTGCGATGCTCTTCCCGTATACCGACATGGGAACCGCCCAGATCGCTGACCGCGTGGCGTCGATGACCGATGCCCAGCGAGTCAACCTGGTTCGGCGTTACGTCGGCGAGCGCACGAACCGGCGCCACCGTCCAGGTCGCGCGCTTGAGCGCATCGACTACCGCTTCGAGATGCTCGCCGACTACGGCAGCTTCCGGGACCTCCAGCGACACCGTCTGCTGACCATCGAGTGGCAACCCCTGAGTCCCCGGCACGGCTATTCGGTGCCGGCAGTGATCGACGCGGCTGGGCAAGGCGAGTCCTACGACGACGTCATGGAGCGGTCAGCCGACCTGTACGACACGCTGGAAGAGTCGGTCGGTCGCCCCGAGGCCTCATACGCCGTCGCCATGGCGTACCGAATGCGGTACAGCATGCAGTTCAACGCTCGCGAGGCGATGCACATGATCGAGCTGCGCTCCCAGCCGCAAGGGCACACCGACTACCGGCGCATCGTGGCCGAGATGTACCGCCAGATTGCTGAGGTGGCAGGTCACAGCGCTGTCGCCGAAATGCTGTCGCACGTGGATCTCTCCGACGGCATGCTGGGCCGTCTCGGTGCCGAGCAAGCCGCCGAGCGCCGTCGCTCTGCCGAGCCCGCTTAGCACCGCAGTCATGGACGTCGTACATGGAAGTTGATGCACGCCTCGCCGTTCGGGGAGATCTCGAAGCGCTCGCTGGTCTCGCCGCAGACGCCGTTGCCGAGCAAGTCGATGCACGTGGTGGCTGGATCTGGTCGCGCCGGGAAGTGCGTCCTCGCCCCTTCGAGATGAGTCTTGATGCCGCGTTGAACGACCCGGATCAGCAGCTCTGGATCGGCACGATCGACGGCACTGCGGTTGGCTACGCCACGGCCGTCATCGAGGTGCTGCAGACCGGGGAACTCCTCGGCCGAGTGCTTGATTTGTACGTAACACCGGGCGCGCGAGAGGTCGCAGTCGGCGAGGTACTCATTTCAGAAGTTCTTGGCTGGTGCGGCGAACACCGCTGCGTCGGCATCGATGCGTTGGCGCTGCCGGGCAACCGAGCCACGAAGAATTTTTTCGAGACGTTCGGCTTCACCGCGCGTCTGTTGGTGCTGCACCGAAAGCTGGAGGGTGAACGGCCCGCAAATGCGGCGCAGTGATGGGCCCGATACCGGAGATCTGCGTCGGCGGCATCGCAGTGCGGGACCGCTCGGTGCTGCTCGTCGAGCGAGGCCGACCGCCGGCGGTTGGGATGTGGGCGCTTCCGGGGGGCCGTGTCGAGCCTGGGGAACGCCTGCGCGCCGCCGTGGAACGAGAGCTCGCTGAAGAGACCGGCCTGACTGTGGAGTGCGGTGACCTTGTCGGCGTCACCGAGCACGTCAGCGCCACGAATCACTTCGTGATCCTGGACTACGCCGTTCGATGCGAACCGGACGTGACGCCGATTGCCGGCGATGACGCCGCAGACGCGCGTTTCGTCAGTTTTGACGAGATTAGCGACGGCTTGATCCCGCTCTCAGGCGGGATGCGCGACTTCCTCGACCGCCACATCATCAGGAGTTGAGTCCTCGTCCGGTCCCTCCGGTGGGGCCTCACCCAACTCGGGTGACGCCTCGTCGATCGAGGTTTCGGGTGCGTCCACTTCGGCCTCAGGTTCGTCGGCGGTGTCTGCGGTGGCCGTGGGCTGGTCGGCATCGGCCTTCTTGGGCCGCCTGCGCGCAGCCTGCCGCTTGGTGCCACGGCGTGGCCGGCCACGCCGACGAGCGGCCGTGGGGTCGATCCCGAGCGCGGTGGCGACTTCGGGCAGCCGGTCTGCGACCTTGCGCACGACCTCGAGAAGTTCGGACTCGGGCTGGTCCGGAATGTTCGGCAGCACGACATAGGGGCGAACCGGCGAGTACGCAACTGCCTCGAGCACCACGGCAATCCGGTGCTGTGAGGCCCCAGTGCCGAGCGCAGCGTTGGCTTGGGCCGTGAGCTCCTGAGCGATCTCGGGCGGTAAGGGCGCACCGGCCTTGGGCGGGCGCGAACTCAGCCGCAGTGCACGCACAACGCGACCTTCGGTCAGCGTCACACGCAGCTCGTCATGCCATTCACGCTGGCCGCGTTCGAGCCGCTCGTTGAGGCCGTCGCGAATTCGATCTGCTAGTTCGCGAGCCTCGGCGTCTCGGGCGAAGTCCTCTGCGGCGACGAGAACAGAGCGAAGATCTCGCAGGTCGAGCCGGTCGATCTGGCTGATCGCTGCGTCGGCGCGGTCGCGCCACTCCGCAGTTTGCAGCGGGGCGACGAGGGACTCTGCCAACGAGATCAATCCCTCGGCGGGAACTTCTGGATTTCTTTCAGCCGCTGCCTTCTTGTTCTGCGCATCGATCTCGGTACGGACTGCTGCGAGCCCTCCCCGAGCCACCTGTTCGGCTACGACCTGTTGCTCGGCAGGCAGGGAGGCAATCAGCGCGTCTCGATGTTTGCGGCCAGGACGCAGCTTGCGAGCCTTTGGACGAGGCGGACGATCAGGGGTTTCGGGCTTGGGCGCGGAGCGCTCGGATCTCTTGACGCGATCTGCGGACCGGCCTCGGGGCGTTCGGTTGTCTCCGTCACGCTGGCGGCGTTGCTTGGCTGTGCTGTCGCGCTTCGCGGTGGCGCCGCGTTTCGCGGTGGCCCCTTCGGGGGCGCCGCCGCCATCGCCGCGCGGCTTGCGCCGCGAGCGAGGTCCGCGATCGCCGTCACGTCGACCGGTTCGCTCCCCATCGCGTTTGCGGCCGCCTCGGCGGGCACCGACGCCAGATGTCGTGACCGAGCCGCGGCCCCTCTCGGGCGGGCCGAGCAACTCGATCCTCTCGGATTCCGGCTTGCCGCTTCGGGTCTTGGCCGGCAACACCGCGGTGACGATGATGCCGTCGATCTCGAAGTCGGCATCGACCCGCACGACATCGCCCGCAGTAATGCCCGTCGGCACCAGATCGCCGTCGAGGGTTCCTTTGGGTTGCTTGGCTCCCGCAGCGCGCCACGTCCACGAGCCGTCGTCGCGTCGACTCGTCAGCTCGACCTCGATACGTCGGCTCATCGTCGCTCCGCACGTCGGGCATCCTGCGCTGTGCGCAGCGGGGACACCGGCTGCGCTGATGGCACAGCCAGCGTGCCTGCGACACGGCGTTCTGTGGGGGCAGCGAATCCCGCCGCAGGCCTCACCGACACGTGCCGGAGGGTAGTCCTTGCTGACTCGCCAACGGCAAAGAAACTCGGGCGCCGGCCTCAACGGAGCACCTCCGGCACAATTGACTCAGCGCAACCGCACGAGGGTCGTACCCTCGCAAGTGCCAGCCGAAATGGCCCTCTGACGCATCAGATGGCCTCGGCCACGATGTCGCGTGCTCGCCGCGCGAGAACACCCAAGTCGCTGCAAGGCCAGCCACAGAAAGGAATCGGTGCTGATGGCCGGTCCGACTGCTCCAACGTCAATTGCCCGTGAGATCCACGACGTAGATGTCGCTGATGAGATGCGCGACTCGTTCATGCCGTATGCGCTCTCGGTCACCACGGCCCGGGCGATTCCAGACGTCCGTGACGGTCTCAAGCCGGTGCAGCGCCGGATCCTGTACGTCATGGACAACCTGGGTTTGCGCCCCGGCACGCCGTTTCGCAAGTCGGCAGGAGTAGTGGGGGAGGTGATGGGCAAGTACCACCCTCACGGCGACGGCGCGATCTACGAGGCAATGGTCCGCATGGGACAGGCCTTCGCGATGTCAGCCCCGTTGGTGGACCCCAAGGGGAACTTCGGCAGCCTCGACGACCCGCCTGCCGCGTACCGCTACACCGAGGCGCGGCTCGCAGCGGTGGCGATGACGATGGTGGCCGGCATCGATGAGGACACCGTTGACCTCGTGGCGAATTTCGACGGCGAGCGAAGCGAGCCTTCGTGCTTGCCGGCGCTGCTGCCGAATCTGCTCGTGAACGGCGCCAGCGGCATCGCCGTGGGCATGGCCACCAACATGGCGCCGCACAACTTGGCCGAGGTCGCGTCGGCGATCAAGCTGGTCCTGCGCCAACGCCGACCCAAGCCCACAACCGCAGAGCTGATGAGCCTGGTTCGCGGGCCTGACTTCCCGTCGGGCGGCACCGTGATCGTCGACGACGGCCTCGTCGAGACGTACGAGTCGGGCAGGGGCACGATTCGGATCCGGGCAAAGGCCCACATCGAGCCGATCACCGCGAGGCGCGACGGCATCGTGGTGACCGAGCTGCCCTACATGGTGGGTCCCGAACGCGTGCAGGCCAAAGTCCGGGAATTGGCCGCAGGTGATCGGATCGAGGGTATCGCTGCGGTGAACGACCTCTCTGACCGCAACCACGGGCTTCGCCTCGTGATCGAGTGCAAGCCCGGTGTCGACGCACAGGCCGTGCTTTCGGCGCTGTGGACGCTGACACCGCTCGAGGACACGTTCGGCATCAACAACGTGGCGCTGGTAGACGGTGTGCCCCGACAGATCGGACTGCGGGCGTTGTGCGAGCACTACATCGAGCACCGTCTCGATGTGATCATCCGCCGGACGCAGTACCGGCTGGACCGGGCGCTCGAACGAGAGCACATCGTGGACGGTCTGCTCATCGCCCTCGACAACATCGACATCGTCATCGCCATCATCCGCTCGGCGGCCGATGTCGCTGCGGCACGCGCTGCGTTGATGGCTCGGCTGGATCTGACCGAGATCCAGGCCAATCACATCCTCGACATGCAGTTGCGACGCCTGACTGCGCTCGAGACTCAGCGTCTGCGCGACGAATTGGGGGAGTTGCGCGATGCCATCGCCGGGTACCGCCGGATTCTCGACTCAGACGCACGGCGCCGAACGATTGTCGAGCGCGAGCTGGACGAGCTGGTGGAGGAGTTCGCAGTCGAGCGGCGTACAGAAATCCGGCACCGTGACGACCTCGTCACGATGGCCGTGCCGCCAAGCGACGCCGACGCCGGCGGCGTGTTCGAATTCGACGGGGACCAAGATGCGGCTGAGCGAACCAGCCTGATCACGCTCTCAACATCAGGCTTGCTGGGACGGCGCCATTCCGAGGACCCGCTCAGCGCCAAGCCTGGGCGCCACGACGTGTTGGTGGCCACGGCGACGGCATCGGATCTCGATGCAGTGCATCTCGTCACGGACCGTGGTCGTGTGCTGCGCACAGAGGTGCGAGCGGTGCCTGAGATGCTGCGCGGCAGCAGGGGAGCGTCCGTGCGGGAAATGTTCTCGTTGGCCCGCGGCGAGCAACCCGTGTCGCTGTTCGGCGATACCAGCGGACCGATTGCCATCATCACCCGCGCGGGCATCGCCAAGCGCCTCGATGCGGCTGCGCTCGGCTCAATCCGCAGCGGAAACACGGTGATCTCGTTGAACGAGGGCGACCGCGTCGTGGCTGCCTTCGCAGCACCCGACGCAGGAGAGATCGCGATGGTGGCCTCGACAGGGCATGTGCTTCGATTCGCCGCCGATTCGGTGACGGTCAGAGGGCCTGGTGCCGCTGGGGTGACCGGAATAAAGCTTCGGCCGGGGGCCACTGTGCTCGCTGCTGGGTCGATTGCCTTTGGCACGCTGGTGGCACAGGTGACCGATGAGGGGGCACTCAAAGTCACGGAGATGTCCGACGTCCCGTCCCGCGGCCGAGGCACCTCAGGCTCGCCGACGGTTCGATTGTCAGGGTTCGAGACGCAAGTGGCTTACGCGTGGGTGGGCGTGAATCGGCAAGTTGCGGCGATCACGGCACCCCAAGGCGACATCTCGTCGCCCGATCCGACGCCAGTGCGACCGCAACTGGATTCGACCCGGCGCGACGGCGCAGCCCGAGGGGCGCAGACCCGGATCGTGACGCTGGGGGAGTACCGATTCTGATGGCTGCGGCCCCCACACAGGTTGGCACAGACTCCCGCACAGCGACGGAAGGAACACCCCGCAAGATGGCAGACGAAGCTGATCGCGATGCCAGATCAAAGCGCCCAGCAAGCGCTGGCGATCCCAGCAACACAGCTGCCTACGACGCCAGCTCGATCGAGGTGCTCGAAGGTCTCGAAGCCGTGCGCAAGCGGCCGGGGATGTACATCGGCAGCACCGGCTCGCCGGGTCTAGCGCACCTTCTGTGGGAGATCATCGACAACGCCGTCGACGAGACTGCTGGCGGCCACGGTCGCAGCATCGAGATCACGCTGCACGACGATGGCTCTTATGAGGTCGTCGACCGGGGTCGGGGGATCCCCGTCGACATCAAGCACGACAACATCACTGCCCTCGAGGTGGTGTTCACCGAGTTGCACGCTGGCGGGAAGTTCGGCACCGGGGCGTACGGGTCTTCGGGAGGTCTGCACGGCGTCGGCGCATCGGTCGTGAACGCACTGTCGAGCCATCTCGTCGTCGATGTGAATCGCGAGGGCGTCACGCATCGCCTGGAATTCAAGGATCGAATTGCCGGACACACCGACAGCGCCAACCGCTTCCGCGCCGGACACAAGCTGAAGCGGGTCGCACGGGTGCCGGCGGGACGCACGGGCACTCGCGTGCGGTTCTGGCCCGACACCGGGATTTTCGACCCGTCGGCTGTCGTGAATTTCGACGATGTGCGCGAACGCATCGAACAGGTGTGCTTCCTGGTGCCCAAGGTCAAGATCACCTTGGCCGACCGCCGGGCGGATCCGCCGGTCGTCGAGCAGATTGTCTCCGCGGGCGGCTTGGCGGACTTCGTCGACAAGCTGTGCGGCGATGACGAACCGGTGACCGGGCTCATCCGCCTGAGGGGCTCGGAGGAGTTCACCGAGCGGGTGCCCGTGGACGGCAAGCTCACCGACGTCACACGCCAGTGCGATGTCGAGGCAGCACTGCGCTGGACGCAGGCCTACGACAGCCGCATTGTCGGGTTCGTGAACACGATCCCAACACCAGAGGGCGGCACGCACATCGCGGGATTCGAACGCGCACTCACCACAGCGGTGAACGCAGCGCTGGCCAAGGCCGACCCGCGCAAGCTGCGGCGCCTGCGCGACGATGCCCGTGCACAGCGAGAAGACGCGCAAGAGGGGCTCGTCGCCGTGGTGCGCGCCACCTTTGCCGAACCGCAGTTCCGGGGCCAGACCAAGCGCGAGCTGGGGACTCCTCAGGTGCAGCGAATCGTGGCCAATGTGGTGCGCGAAGGGTTGCGTGCGTGGTTCGACGGCAGCGCTGCAGGCTCGAAGAAGGTCCATGTACGAGCGCTGATCGACAAGTTCGCCAACGCGGTCGTCAACCGTGTGGATGCGCGGCGGGCCCTTGATCAGAAGCGCAAGGCGGCGTCACTGGGCAACAACGGACTCCCGGACAAGTTGGCCGACTGCCGGTTGCATCCGGCGGGCGAATTGCTGATCGTGGAAGGCGATTCCGCCGCAGGCCCGGCAAAGCGGTCACGCGACAGCGCATGGCAAGCGGTGCTGCCGCTGCGAGGCAAGGTCGTCAATGCCAGCAAGGGAACCCTGAAGGCGGTGCTGGACAACGCAGAGGCCACGGCGCTGTTCACGGCACTGGGTGCGGGCTCGGGTGCTGCGTTCGACCTCGATGCGTGCCGCTACGAACGGCTCATCCTGCTTGCCGACGCAGATGTGGACGGCAGCCACATCCGATGCCTCGTCCTGACGCTCATCTACCACTACATGCGCCCGTTGCTGGCCGCTGGGCGGGTGTACGCAGCCCAGCCGCCGACACACGCGTTCAGCATCGGCACGCAGAAGAAATTCGTGTACTCAGAGGCCGAGCGAGCAGCACTCGCCGCAGAGCTCGACACCGCACATCGCAGGTACCGGCTCACCCGGTTCAAGGGTCTCGGCGAGATGGACGATGACGAGCTCTTCGAGACGACGCTCAATCCCGAGACCAGGGTCCTTCGCAAGATCAGCCTCGGAGAAGCCCGCAGCGCTCAGGCCCGCGCAGACGACGCATTCACCGTCATGATGGGCGCCGACGTCGCACCTCGACGGGATTTCATCATCGAGCACAGCAGCGACTACGGCCAAGCCCTCGATATCTGACGGCTTCGATCATTGGGACATTCGCGGATGCGTGGTCACCCCGGTAGTGGAGCCATTCGGCTCCCGCTGTCGCTCGCCTCGCCGGGGGTGCTCCTGCCACGGTGTCGTTGCCGACAAATCGCTCGTGGTTGCGTTCGAATCGATGAGCCGCTGCCGCTACGAAGCGCCGATAAGAGTGATTATGTAAAATTGAGTGTTCAGTAGCCGCTGACTGACGTCCGAATAAGCGCGGCACCCCACCCGACCAGCATGAACGCAAGCGCGAACCAAGCAGTCGTCGAAATCGCAGAAGCGGCTGAGCGTGTGACCGTGAACCGGCTAGCCCTGATTTTTCATGAGAATGCCGAAGTGGGTGTTTTGAGGGTTTGAGCTGCTGGTGGCGGCTCGTTTTTGGGTTGGCGGTGCTGGTGTGGGGCCGGTTGTGGGCGCGTTGGGGGTGTCGGGGCGTGCGGGGTCGCCGACGGCGTCGGTGAGGAACCCCCAGTAGCGCCAGTTGGGCGAGTCGAACAAGGTGCGCTGCGCGCCGGGGTGGCCCGGCTCGCGTCGCACGATCAGCCGTGTGCGCGCAGGCCAGTGCGACAAGTCGACCGCTTCGGTGAGCTCGGTGACCTGGGCGCGTGCGCGACGGCGGGCCTGGGAACGAGCGCGACGCGACTGGGGGCCGCCTGTGGCGGGCTGCCAGCGGTCGGGATCGGTGCGCGCAGCCGCGATAGCGGCAGTGGTCTGGGTGTTGTGGCGTGCGGTCATGAAATAGGTGATGTTGCGGTCCCTGCAGCCTTGGGCGATCAGCGCGGAGCACCCCGCAGAATCGGTCCGCAGCCGCATCGGCTGTGCCGCCGCCTCGGGATCGTCGCCGCGGCGGTGCCCCGCGGCAAACGCGTCGGGGAGCTGGCCGATCGAGCGGTCGAGCACTTCGAGATGATCCGCTATGTGGTTCGCGGCCGCGTTGCCCGCCCGCAGCTTGGCCCACAGCGGCTCCCCGTCGCCGGTAGAGCACAGCATCGGACCGAAGCCGTAGCCGCCCTTGTAATGAGGCGCCGCGCCGGCTTTGTTCTGCGAGTGGACCTCCACCAGCGTGGAATCGATGTCGAGCACCAACGGCCGTTCCCGATCGACGACCCGACCCGACCACGCGCGGGCGCGCACGGCCGCCGCGGCGTCCCACACCCCGTCGAGCCGGGCGTCTTCGATGCCCGTCAGCGTGCGATACGCCGTCGTTTGCGACGCGATCTGACCGAACAGCGCCGGCTCGGCGCGCAGATGTTCGATATCGCTGCACGCGTCCCCGCCGCCGGCGAGCACCAGCGCCATCTGAGTCAGCACCGTGCCCCGGTCATGAACCGGCGCTCGCTCGCCGCTGTTCGGGCACGCCGCGCCGCCACCGGCTGGGCGTCAGGGCAGCCTCGCTGACGCGCCGACATTGCCGAGTGCATTTGAGCCTCGTGCGTTAGCCGTGATTGTTCATGAGAATGCCTGGTCAGGGTTTTAGGGTTGTGTTGTTGGCGTGCGGGGACGGGACGGCGCAGACTCCGGCCACGAGCCCGTGGGTCGTGTGCGAGAAATCGGTTGCAGTCGCGCTGTCTGACGCGAACAGCGACCGAAGTTGACATTGAGGCCCCCGATCGTGATCAATGCGTGCTCGTTCGTTGCCCGGCGGATCGGGAACGCGAGTCGCATATGACGTGAATGTGCTATGGAATTGATTCTATTTCCTACCAGTCGAGTTCCAGCAGGCAGCGCAAGCGAGTTCGCGCTACAGGCGGTCATCGATGATCAAGCGAATCCGATTTTGGGTGCCGGTAGTTGTTCTGGCACTCTTGAGCAGCACCGTGGCAGCGGCGCCCGCGGCAGCCACAGGCGATGGGGGTTCCGGCTTCTTCGAGGACGACACACCAGGCAACACTGCCACCGACGAGAACGACGATTCCGGCGGCGATGAGGAGCCTCTGCCTGATGAGGATGTGCTGGCGGAGTTGGCCCCTGAGGGACCCGCGGGACCTGTCGGATATACCGGCGCGCCCACCTATGAGGCTCAGTGGGTGCCCGGCGGGATCGTCCCGTGGGAGGTCAAAGTCCTCCGAGACGACGAGAACGTGGATCTAGTGACGATAGCGCCCGAAGATGGCTCGGCTCTCATGGCGCTGCTGATTATTGACAATGAAGATGCCGCCACCGAGTACCGATTCGAGAATGCAGTACCTGCTGGTCACACGGCGGAGCTACAGCCCGACGGATCGGTAAGATTCTTCGATGCCGAAGGCAACGAAGCCGGAATGATATTGGCACCATGGGCTCTTGACGGTGTGGATGAATCGGTGGCGACGAGCTACCGATTGGATGGATCGACGCTGGTGCAGACCATCGATCATGAAGGCGCTGCGTATCCGGTGGTCGCCGACCCGTTCTGGGTCGCCGTGGTAGTGGCCATACGTATCTGTGCGGCCTATCCCCAATGTGTCAACACCGCGGTAACTTTTGCCAGGCTCTCTCCCGCGGTTGTGGCCCCCGTTGTCTCCCACGCATGGAATGCGCGAACAAGGTTAGTCACCGGTGACGGAAGTTCGGGGACGACAGGCCGTCCTACCAACACCTGCAACTCGCGTAACCGTCAGGGATGCTGACCCTATGACAGCCCGGTTCCTGTCGATGCTCTGCCGACCCCAGCGCCCCAACGGGCAGGCTGTTGCGCCGAGCATCGACCGGATCGCCACAGCGGGGTGGATTTGCGCCATCGCTGCACGAACCGCCTCGGCCGCACTGGTGTTGTTCTGGTCGTTGAGCGCAGGCCTGGTTGCGCTGGCTGCGGACCTAGTGTTGTCATTGGCTACCAACGCTCGATTGCATCACGTCATGAGACACCGAAACGACACAGGCGAACTCGACCAGACGGCTCCGACAATTACGCGCAGGTGGTGGTCTCGCCGCTTCGCCAAAGCAATAGTGAAATGGGACGCTAAAGCGGACAGGTGCCTCTCACGCGCATCTGCGACAGAAGACGACTTCACAGAGTGGAATCTGCGTCAGAAAGCGGACCGCAAACGAAAATTGGCTGACAATGCCCGCTGCTTGGTAGTCGACTGGCCCTGATTTTTCATGAGAATGCCGGTGTGGGTGTTCTGATGGTGTGAGTGGCGTGTTGGGGGTCTGTTCTTGGCTGGCGGTGAGCGGTTCGGGCTGTCGCCGCGTGGTGTGCGCGGTTGGGGGCTGGCGGCGGGTCAGGTGTGGGCGTGCTCAACAGGATCGAACAGATTCGCGTCCGGCGCGCCTCCGACCGTGCTGGCCGGCGACGCTTCGTCGTCCAGCCCGTGGCGTGCCTCGAGCGCTCGGAGTTCGCGGACCAGTTCGTCGTACTCCGAGTCAGGAATGGTGGGTGTATCGAGCTCGTAGTAGGCACGATTGTGGCCCTCCACCTGCCGGCGCAGTTCATGTGCGCGCTGCAGATCGGCATCGGCCGGGACGGTTGATGATTGGCTCATGACCACCAGTGCCCTCTGGGGGTGTGACATCTAAGTCAGGTCGCCGGCGGCGTGCCACTCGACCACAGTCGCCGCCGCGCATCTCGCATAAGCGAAAGCAGGGAAACAGCCCCTGACCTGCTGTTTTCTCCCCGCCGATAATAGACATTATGTAAAGTGGAGCAATCTTGGCGGGGTCGGCGCGATTCGCGGCGCGGTTCATGGCGCGATTGATACCGAAGTAGACGATTCTGACGATTAGGGCGTGATCGACCGTGTTCCGGGTGCCCAGAGCGAGTTGGGATAGCCCAGATGCGGATGCACAGGCGCGCATGGTCGATCTGCTGGCTTGCGGTTCGGGCCGGTTAGGCGGCGAGTTGCAGCGGGCTGGGGCTCTGGGAGTTGATGACGCTGGTTGGTGTTGTCCTTACCAGCGTTGGGACTGTCAGAATCTGACAGTCCCCCACCCCGACCGTCTCAGCGAGAACGCCGTGTCAGTCCTGAGACACCGAGCCGCCGCCCTCGACGGTGTGTCGTCGTTGTGTCCCTCGATCGAGGGCAGTCTTCTGTCAGAGCAGTCGTCGCAGCCTTGGGGGACCAGACCCTGCGCCCCGATGTCTCCTCCGCGGAGCTTGAGCGGGGCCGCCAGGGTGCTGTGGTGGTTGTGGGCGGTGCGGGCCCCGACACAAGCGAGGTCGGGCAGCGAGGCCCGCTAGCCGACTACCGGCCCGGCACAATGCGGGAATCCCCACCCCAGCAGACCGCTGCGCGCGTCGCTCTCGGTGCCGAGGTACGTCGCCCGCACGGCCGGGCCGGCCTGCACCTCGTCCGGGGTGCCCGCGCCATCAGCGCGACGCCGGACGCAGCGGCGCGTCCGCGGCGATTCCGAGACGCTCTGAGAAGCGGCCTCACATGGCCTGAATGCCGTTCCAGCTCGCCAGCACGGCGCAGGTGCCCACCACAGAGCGCTGTCGAGATGCCACTCGGACACCGTGCCGTCATCGCCGCGGACCGCGTCAACAATCCGGACGCGACAAGAGCCGCTCAGGACGTCAGGAACCCGACGGCGACGACAGTGTGCCGACACCCGCAGCGGGCCTACACGGGCGGAGCCGCAGCTTCCCCATTGTGCCAGCAGGCGAAGCTGCCGTCGGTCCGCAACCCACACCCGGTGATGAAGTGGCGGCCGCTCATGGCGGTGAACTTCCCCGACACAGGCCGATCGACGCTGAACAAGTCGTCGTCCGGTCCGGTATCCCAGCAGGCGAAGCTGCCGTCGGTCCGCAACCCGCACCCGCTACTGCCGTTGCCGCCCACGGCGGTGAACTTCCCCGACACCGCCGAAACTGTGCGGTCATCGTCGCTGCCCAACATTCCGGTAGAGCCTAGAAGCCAGCAGCTGAGGTTGCCGTCAGTTAGCACTCCACACCCGCGACTGCGAATGCTGACGCCCCGGACGCTGAGGGCGGTGAACTTCCCCGACACAGGCCGATCGTCGTTGGCCACAAGTGCGCGCTCCGCGTTCCAGCAGCTGAGGTTGCCGTCGGTCCGCAACCCGCACCCGTCCCATCCATCGCCCCACAGGGCAGTGAACTTCCCCGACACCGGCGGGTCGTAACGGGTTACGCCGTCCCACACCGGGTACCAGCAGGCGATGCTGCCGTCGACGCGCAACGCACACCCGTTGTCCCCGCCGCCGGACACGGCGGTGAATCCTGCGGGTTCGGTGTCGGTGTTGTCGGTTTCGGTTGCGGTGCGGGTGCCTGCGGTGGTGTCTCCGCTGGCGCGTCGTCCGACGAGTTCCGCGGTGGCCCAGCGGGTGACGCCGCCGAGGCGTGTCATGTCGCGACGGGCGATCTTCGCGGCGGGTACCGCGGCGATGCCGCCGAGCACATAGCCGCCCGACTCAGCGGCATCGAGACGTGTCTGCTGGCTGGCTGGCATCGCCCCGTCGCGGGGACCCGCCAGGATCACGCAGTCAGTTCCCACGACCCCGGCGAGGGTGACGGCGCTGTAGATATCCGACTGGGCTTTCGCATCGCCGCCCACCACGATCGGAGTGTCACCGGTGCAGTCCGACGCGATCCACGGCTCGGCACCGTCGAGAAACAGCCCCGGCGCTGAAACGTCGGCGGGTGCTGTCAGCGTCGTGTCGGGCGCAGCCGCGGGCTCAGGCTCGGTGCCGGCGGCGAGCGCAGCAGCTTCGCTGCCGACCTGCTGCGCGGTGGCCCAGCGGGTAGCGCCGCCGAGGCGTGTCATGTCGCGACCGGCGATCTTGGCTTCGGGCACCGCTGCCGTGCCGCCCACGACATACCCACCTTCGGCGGCGTCTTCGAGTCGTGCCCGCTGGGCGGCTGTCATGTCCCCGTCTCGTGGGCCCGCCAGGATCACGCAATCGGTGTCGAGCACCCCGGCGAGGGTGACAGCGCTGTAGCTGTCCGACTGCGCCTTCGCGTCAGCGCCCACCACGACGGGGATGCCACCGGCGCAATCCGATTCGGTCCACGGCTCAGCGCCGTCTACATAGGCGCCCGATGTCTGCGCCGACGCCGCAGCGGGCAGCATCAGCGGAGCCATGAGCAGCACGGCGACCGCGGCTGTGAGCAGCTTTCGGGGCATGGCGTGTCCCTCCAAACAGGATGTCCGCAAACGTTTGCGCGGTTAGCGGTGTGGCGGGGGGATAGTAAAGCGTGTTCGGGTTCGTCGGCGGAGTCCTGAGCAGGGTCGGTCGTTGCAGCGGATAGCAGGTCGGCGCAGGGGGGCGTCGCGTTCGCATGGGAGGTGGCGGCGGGGCCGGATCACAAGCGTCTCGGGGCGCGCCAGTTCCACGGCTGCTACCCGGTCGGCGATGACGAGATGTGGGGCGTCGTGCGGGCACCCTCAGCCACGCCGAACAAGCCACGGTCATCACGACCGCAGCGAGGCATGTCGCTTGGAGCCATCCCCGCCGGCGCTGCCACCCCCAGAATATGAACTCATGTCGCTTCTTTCAACGAGCGCAGAACGCGACTACCGGTGAGCGCTCACAACGGGGAGCCTGGGCTGACGGTGGCGGTGCCGTCCGGCACCCCAACAACCCGGAGACGACAAGACAGGCCAGCCGGCATACCCAAAGGCGACTCGAGGCGCGCCCATATATAAATGCGGTAGATTCGTGAGAAATCAGGCCTGCTGCCCAATATTTGCGTGGGCAACAGTGCATGCGCAAATGGGTCGAACTGAAACGACAAGTACGGTATTTCGCCGCGGCGGTTGCCCTGGTTCTGGGTGGCAGCTTCTTGGTGACGGTGCCCGCAGGGGCCGACGATTTCGGGGGCATCGGGCCAGGCGGCGGAGTGTTGAGCGACACCTCGCGCGAGCCATCCACCACCGACCACCGACCACGGGCCCGGCTCGGGCGGCGGCGAGGAACAGCCCACCGATAACGATCCGATTGAGGAACTGCAACCGGAGGGGCCGGTCGGCCCGGTTGGCGTTACCGGCGCGGCCACATATGAAGCCGTGTGGGTACCTGGAGAATTCGTCCCGGCGGCTGTCGAGGTCCTCTCCGACGGACCCGACGTTGAGCTGATCGAGTTCGAAACTGAGGATGGATCGGCGTTTGCTGCGCTGCTTGTGATCGACAGCCCCGAGGCGACTACCGAGTACCGATTCGAGAACGCCGTTCCTGATGGCCGCACCGCTGAATTGCTCGAGGACGGTTCGGTGAGGTTCTACGATCTCGACGGCAACGAATCGGGCGGCATCGGGGCGCCTTGGGCCCTGGACGCCAACGGCGCCGAAGTGCCCACAAGCTACGAGCTCGACGGCACAACTCTCGTTCAAACCGTCGATCACGAAGGTGCTGCTTACCCCGTAGTCGCCGACCCGGTGTGGTTTGCAGCCGTCGTCTTGGCGGTGCGGATCATGGCTCCCACAGCTGCGGCGGTACTGTCGCGTTGCGGCCCAGCGCAGTGCGTGGCGGTCGCTAGGGCCACCGGCGGTGCTGTCTACAATCACGCCAGACCCAGTGGCGGGTCATCTAGCGGCAGCCGCCCAGGAAATTCGTCGTCGTGCAATGCCAGAAACCGGACCGGATGCTGAACGGGGCGACGAAGCCTCGCATTGTTTCACGGTCTTGTGCCGTGGCACCTTGATTGCGGGAGTCGGTTGAGCCGATGGCACGGGTGACGGCGGCGTTGCGAAGGGTCCGCTGGTCTGACGGTCGTCCTGTGAGTTATCGGCAGGACCGTGTCGCGCTTGGCCTGCATCTGTGGTCCCAGGCATCGGGGATCACCGTGACGATCCTGTGGATTATGTCTTCGAGTTGGGCGGCGTGGTGGGTCCTGATTCCAGCGAGTATTGCGAACGGCGTCGGGTTCGAATTCGTGGCAAGGAACCGCTTGCGTCGGGCCGTGCTGCGGGTCGAAGCTCTCGGCAGTGCAGGCAAAGCACTGGTCAAGGTGGGTCCCGGGCACTGGGTCAACCAGCAGGTCAGCCGCCTCGACGACTGGGCGATTCGGGGTTGCGACCGCAAGGCGGAGGAGTTCCAGGCGCGAGCCGAGACGGCGAAGGCCAACGGCGATCAGAAATCCGCTGCCAAGTACCTGCGACGAGCTGAGCGTGAGCGCAAGTACAGCGGGTGGTGCAGGCGAATCTCCGAGGACTACCCCAACCCATTCTGAACGCAACTTGTCATCGAAACTGTCAGTGCCGCGGCTTGCGCAGCCCAGACAGTGCACCCGCTCGGCCCATGCAGCTAGCTCGGTAGTGAAGCAATGCCCGTGATAGTCGCCTATCTGGTCGCCGTGATGGCGACTGTCGGTCTAGCCGTCTTCGCGAGGCGGTTCTTGCTGCGACGCTGGAGGAACGCGACGCCCGTCAGTCGGGCGTAATCCTTGGGAAGCGGCTTTGGCACCTCCAGGGATACTGAAGTCGAGCGGGCAGGCGATGTGGCTCGCATCCTGGTATGTCAAGTTGACTATGTGCTGGTCCGGATCTCGCCACCGGGGAGACCATCTGGAGAAAGACTGATCCATGCGCAGTCCGATGGCCGAGGGTTCGACGAGGGAGTCTCGGTACTGGTGAGGGGGCTAGTGCTCTTCGGGCTGTGGTTGATCGGCGGCCGCGGCGGCTCGGCACGCTGGTGTTTCCCTGCTCGAGGCGTCAAAGCACCATGGTTGCCACCCCCGCACACGCCACATCTCGTACGCAGCGCGGAGATTGGTCGCGGGATCGAGCCACGCATCGCAGGGTGAGTCAGGTCGATGTCCGGTGCGGTGGACTTGTTCTTTGGCGTGGAAGCACCATTCAGCCGCCATGGTGGCTTTGGTTGCCCCGTCGCATTGCAAGCCTTCTGGTTCGATTCCGTCAGGCAACTGCCTGATGGCCGGAACACCGTTGAGGCCTTTGCCGGCCCAACAGGTTGCGTTGATTTGCAGCAGGCCCGAGTCGTTGGTCCTGGAGACGGCACGTTCGTTGCATAGGGACTCTCGCCAGATGATCGCCACAACGACATCGGGATCCCATTCCCCTGTGTCACGGATCTGGGCCCGGTATTGGTCGCAGGACAGGGGAACTCCCGGTGCGACTGTGCGGCGGAACTCCTGGCTGGGTTCGATGAGGTCATAGGCAGTTGCGATCGGCGAAACGGGCAGATTGGGATGCTCGACCACTGCATTGGTCTCCACTCCCCCTCTGCGAGGCGATGTCGGTTGCTCGGCGATGTCGACGATCAACGGCGGGGCCGTCACGTCACTGGTTCGCTCAGAAGCCGCCGAACCCGACGTGTCCCAGTGGATGGCTGGGGGCGCCGCATCGACGCCAGGCGAACGGATGACGCTCAGGGTCAACGGGACCAGCACGCCTGCAACGACACAGGCCGCCGCGACGGTGAGGACGCGTTTGGGATGTTGGGAGACAAACGTCATTGCCACGGGGGGATCGGCAAACGAGGCCGGAGCCTAGGGCGCTGGGGCCCCCAATCGTGGGCAGAGTCCGGGCACGCTGGGAACGGGAGGGGTAGCGTGAACGGGCGGAACTGGCGCGTTCTGAGCGCTGCCGGACCTGGCGTAAGCACATTGAGCTGAGCACTGCGGGGGCATGCCATGAGCACCGAGTACGACATTCACATCAAGGGCGGGACCGTCGTTGACGGCACCCGGGTGCCCCGCTACAAGGGCGACGTCTGGATCAAAGACGGCAAGGTGGCCCAGCTCGGCGGGCGTCCCGGCGGCACAGCGGAGCGGGTGATCGACGCCGCCGGCAGGATCGTCGCTCCTGGATTCGTGGATCTCCATACCCACTACGACGCCCAGATTCGCTGGGATCCGTGGTGCACCATCTCGGGCTATCACGGGGTGACGTCGGTGGTGCTGGGCAACTGCGGGTTCGGTTTCGCCCCGGTCAAGCCGGAGTTCCGGGATCGCTCCATGCTGACGATGACCCGTACCGAGGCGATTCCCTACGAGTCGATGCGATTGGGCATGGACTGGGACTGGGAGACCATTCCCGAGTACCTCGACTCGCTGGATCGTGCCCCCAAGGGCGTGAATGTCATCCAGTACATGCCGACGGCGTCGCTGATGACCTATGTCATGGGCTTGGAGAAGGCCAAGGCCGGCGAGCCAGCGTCAGAGGCCGAGCGCAAGGAAATGGCCCGGCTGCTGCACGAGGGCATGGACGCCGGGCTGTGCGGCTTTTCGATCCAGCGTCTCGGTCCCGACAGCGTCCAGGCCGACTTCGACGGCTCCCCCATGGTCACCGACATCATGTGCGACGAAGACATCTTGAACCTTGCACGGGTCCTGTCGGAGCGTGACGAGGGTTTCATCCAGATCACACAGGGCACCGGCGACATCCGGTCGGACATCAAGTTCCTCGAAGTGCTCGCGGCGACCGCACGACGGCCGATTCTGCACAACGTGGTGGCACCTGCGCGCAAGGACCCTGAAGTGCACCGGCGTCCCCTTCGCTGGATCGACAAGTGCTGGTCCCAGGAATTGCCGATCTATGCGCAGTGCGGAACGGGTCGAGCAGGCTTCGCCTTCACGCTCGAGCATTGGAACCTCTACGACGCCTCCCCCGCTTGGCGAACGGTCACGACGGGCACCAAGGAGGAGAAGATCGCCAAGATGGCCGACCCTGAGCTGCGCAAAGCGCTGGTGGACGAAGCCGAGGAGGCCGACCGTCGACTGCAGGTCATCCAGGCCGGTGTCGGCGGCAATCCCAAGAGTCTGGTGGTCCAGGGAGTCAACCGGCAGGCTGACATGCAAGCGTTTGTCGGTCGCTCCGTCGGCGATCTGGCAGAAGAACAGGGCAAGCACCCCATCGAGGTGATGCTGGATCTGTCCCTGCGGGGCGATCTCAACGTGGAATTCCTCGGACCAGACAAGGGGTCGAACGCCGAGTTCATGGGCGAGATGATGCAGTCGCCGTACGCCATTCCCGGTGTTTCCGACGGCGGTGCGCACACCAAGTTCTTCAGCGGCGGTTCCTACACCACTGACTTCCTGACATGGCTTGTCCGGGACGAGGGCGTGGTGACGCTGGAGGAAGCGCACTACCGCCTCTCCGCGTTGGCGGCTCATGCAGCCGGCTTCAAGGACCGAGGCACGCTGCGCGAGGGTGCCGCCGCCGATGTTGTCGTCTACGACATGGAAGAGCTTGAGATCGACCCGCCGTGGATCGGCAACGTCGAGCACGACCTGCCGGGCGGCGAGTGGCGCCGGGTCCAGCGGGCCAAGGGCTATGACCAGATCATCGTCAACGGCGAGATCACGTTCGAATCCGGCGAGTGCACGGGGGCGACGCCAGGCCGACTGCTGCGGCACGGCCGCGGTTGAGCGGTCGAGAGGGCGCCGTGCGGCTGCGCGGCTGAGCAGCCGGGTTGGCACGCTTGAGCAAGTGACGAATCACATCGAGAGGATCTCGAGATGAGCACCATTGACGCGGACAGCTACACCGGCCCGATGGAGGTCGACTTTCACTTCGACGTGATGTGCCCGTGGGCGTATCAGACGTCGCTGTGGATGAGAGACGTACGAGATCGACTTGGCCTGCAGGTCAACTGGAAGTTCTTCAGCCTCGAAGAGGTGAACCTGCGTGAAGGCAAGAAGCATCCGTGGGAACGTGATTGGAGCTACGGCTGGTCGATGATGCGGATCGGGGCAATCCTGCGCCGCGACTCCATGGACCTGCTCGACAAGTGGTACGCCGAATCGGGGCGCGCTCTGCACGTCGACGGCAATCGCCCCCACAACCCCGACGTTGCCCGGCACCTGTTGCGCGAGATCGGCGCCGATCCCGACGTTGTCGATGTGTCCATCTCCGATGAGACCACCCACGACGAGATCAAAGCCGAGCACCGGCGAGTGATCGACTCGGGTGGCTTCGGCGTTCCGACGCTCTTCTTCGACGACAAGGCCATCTTTGGTCCGGTGCTGCTCGAGCCCCCCACGGGCCATGCAGCGTTGCGGATGTGGGACCTCGTCGTGGGTTGGCTGGAGTTCCCGCGTTTGTACGAAGTGCAGCGGCCCAAGATGGCTGAAGACGAGCGTGCAATCTACGAGACGTTCAAGCCGTATTTGGAGGCCCGCGACTGGGTCAGCATCAATCGCGGCAAGGAAGTGGGATTCGACCCCCAAGCTGCCGGCTAGCGCCGAAGTGCCGCGCTCAGGCTGATTCTTTGTCGTCGGCGAGGAGGTCGCCGGCAGCTGCGAGGGCTCCCGCCATTGCAACTGCCCGTTTGTAGACGGCCTCGAAGTAGTGCTCGGCGACGGTCTCGCGCCCCGACAGCGGCGGTTTCCCGAGTGAGCGAACCGTGGACGTCGGATCGGCGGTGACAGTTATCCGTCGTGGCTTCTCGAACACCAGTGGCGACGCGGAGTCGGCGGTGACCTGCTCGTGCGCTTGGGATGCTTCCGACGATGCTGTTTTCCCGGAAGCGCCGGCTGACGGAGTGCCATCGGTGCCATTGCCCATCGCGCCGGCTGGATTCACTCGTCCGTGCCAGAACGACATGGCGGCTTCAGCAGCCTGACGCTGCTGGGCATCGTTGTCGTCGAGACGGCGCGTGCGCGATGTCTTGCGACGTCTGCGAGAGCTCATAGCGCTCCTCCCCCGCCGACCCCTGCGGCTGCGAGCTCGGACCGGACGGTGTCGGCATTCTCGAGGTCGTCAGCCAGGAGTGCGCCCGTGTCGATGCCGAGGGCGTGCCGCAGCTGCTCGGCGTCGAGATCGGCGATGGAGCTCGACTTCGGCAGCACCATGTCGGCGATGCGACGTTTGCCGGCGACCACCTCCTCGACTCGTTCGTCGACGGTTCCGGGACAGACCAGCCGGTGGCAGATGACGGTACGGGTTTGGCCGATGCGCCAAGCGCGATCACGCGCTTGGTCCTCTACGGCGGGATTCCACCATCGGTCATAGAGCACGACATGGCTTGCAGCGGTCAGATTCAAGCCGGTGCCGCCAGCTTTGAGCGACAACACCATGGCGCCCGGTCCCTGCTCAGTCTGGAACTTTTTCACCATGCGGTCCCGGGCCGTACGGCCGAGGCCGCCGTGGTAGCAGTCGATGTCATACCCGGTGTGCGTAGAGAGATAACCGGCCAGCCGTTCACCCCAGGTGGCGAAGTGCGTGAAGACCAGGGCCCGCTCCCCCGCGGCGAACACGGCTTCGAGAATCTCGTTGAGGCGGTCGAGCTTGCCGCTGCGGCCCTCGATCCGGATGTCATCGCTGTTGGGGCGGAAGTTGAGCGGGTGGTTGCAGATCTGTTTGAGGGCCGTGATCGCCGCCAGGACGGCACCCTTGCGTCTGTCGCCCGCCTGCTCGCTCTCGGCGGTGTCGACGATCAGCTGGTCGAGCACGGCCTGATACAGGCCGATCTGTTCGGGTGTCATGGCACAGTGCGCGAGCTCGTCGATGCGATCGGGAAGCTCTGCAGCGATCTGGGGCTCGGATTTCGTGCGCCGGAACACAAGCACGCCATTGAGCGCATGCAGCGCCGATTCTGCGGCGCCTCGGGCATCGCCAGGTCGTTGCAGCTGTGCGATGAAGGGCGTTCGGGTTCCCACCAATCCCGGATTGCAGAAGTCCATGATGGCCCACAGGTCGCCCAAGCCGTTCTCGATGGGAGTGCCTGTGAGCGCGAGACGGATGCGTGCATTGAGGCGTCGCAGCTGCTTGGCCGTCTCACTGGTGTGGTTCTTGATGACCTGCGCCTCGTCGACGACGATCCGGTCCCAGACGATGTCGGACAGAGCGTCGATATCGCGCACTGCTGTCCCGTACGTCGTGATCACGAGGTCGATCTCGTCGGCGCCAGCATCCGAGCCAGCATCGGGTCCGACCTCGCCGGAACCGTCTCCGTTGAGGCGGCCGTGCGAACCTCGCAACGACCGCGCCAGCTCTTGTGGAGCACGCCGTGACGGGCCGTGGTGAACCGCGACCTTCAAGCCAGGTGAGAAGCGCGCCGCTTCCGCGGCCCAATTTCCCACGACCGCCGGCGGAGCGATGACCAGTGCGGGGCCAGCGCTGTGATCTGCGGCCAGTCGTGCAAGCACGGTGGGCGTCTTGCCGAGCCCCATGTCGAGGGCGAGGCAGCCGCCGAGGCCAGCACTGTCGAGGAACTCGAGCCAGGCGACGGCCTCGGCCTGGTAGGTGCGCAACTCGCCGACGAAGCCGTCCGGAGAGCGCCGAGGCGCAGCCGGGATCGTCGTGGCTGCGCGCAGCAGGTCAGCAGCCCATCCACTGCCCGAGATGGTGATGCCCCCGCGTACTGCGGGACCCTCGAGGCCCAGTACTTGGCGAAGCATCTGTGAGCCGGTCAGCGCGTTGACACTGGCGCGCTCGGCCAGCGCGGCGGCAGCCTCTGCGAGGTCTGCGTGGTCGAGGGCGATCCACCTGCCCTTGTCACGCACGAGTGGCCGGGCTTGGGAGGCGAGATCGTGGATCTCGTCCATGCTCAGTTCCACATCGCCGAAGACCGCAGTCCAGCTCACCGCCGTGAGCTGCTGTGCGCCGAGTGCGCTGTCTCCCGTCTCCTGTGCAGTCAGTCGCAGCGACGGCGCGGGATGATCACGCGACAGATCTGGGACGCGCACACCGAAGCCGGCTGATTGCAGTGCCGGTCCGGTGACCGACATCAGCTCCCATGCCTCGTCCTGGCTCAGGATCACTTCGCCACGGCGCTTGCCGCCGGGGCGCATGAGAACGGGAAGCAGCCGTTCGAGCCGAGTGAGCTGGTCGCGTACCTCGGTGCGATGTGTACTCACGCCGCTCACCATCGCAACCTCGACGGGTTCGGGCGCGCCCTCAGGGCTGAGCGCGACAACCCGCAGATGCCATGCGCCTGCATCGTCAGGTTCGTCCAGATGAACGACGAGCGATTGTCGCGATGCGCTGGTCACCGGACGGGCCCACTGCTCGATTCGTCGCGCCAGGTCTGATCCGTGTGTGGCGGAACCAGTGAATCGCGTGCCGTTCAGATATGCGAGGAACGCCTCCGCCATCTCTGCGCGGCTACGGGGCTCGGGCGAGGCTGCCGGGACATCGAGCCGGCGTGCGGCGCTCGTCATGATCGCGTCGACCATGCCGACGAGTGCCGACTGGACGACCGTCCGAGGCTCGGTCTTGGGCTCTGATGCGGCGACCGCACCTGGCAGTGTCCCAACGAGTAGCTCGAACTGTTCGGTCTCGAGTGCCGCAGGCTGCCACTGAACCGAGAACTCGGCCGTGTCGGGTCGTTTGCGGTTGCGCCGCTTGCGTGTGCGGTGCAGTCGGGGAACTGCCCGGCCCCCAGCGACGAGCTCGACGGCGACGGTCGCCGCTGACCGCAGCCATGCCGCACTTGCACCGACGAGCTGGTCGGTATCGGAGTCATCGGCCGTCGAATCCACTGATTCGTTGCCGTGAAGCGACTCGTCGGCGGTCTGGGCCGATCCGGCATTCAATGCCGTCCGCGGCGTCTCGCCGGGTTCAGGTGGCCGCGGAACCGCGACCGGCCCGTCGAGCGCCACCAGCCAGCCCAAGATATCGCCGACATCGGCCACGAGGGCCTCAGCCGTGTGACCACCGGGGAGCTTGAGTCCGGGATGTGGTCGCCACACGCTGTCAGGAGCGCCTGATGCAGCGAGCCGGTCGATGATGCGCCCGGTGGTTTCGGGTTCGCTGCCAGCGCCAGCAGACCAGGCCACGATCCGACCTGGTTGCCACGACAGTTGCAGCGCCGCCGGTTCAGCCGGAGGTGTCGAGACGTCGGTGGCATGAGCGTGCGATTCGTGCGCTTGTGCGGGTTCGTCGGTCGATTCGGTCGCGTCGAGACCGGTCAGGCGATGGTAGGCATCGGCCAGTTCTGCGAGGTCTGTCTCGAAGTCCCGCACGACCTGTCGGCGCACGCCGCGGGGAAGCCGGCGTGCCAACGTCAGCGACTCCTCGGTCTGTTCGAGCAAGTCCAGCAGAACCCGTTCCCACCGCGTCGGATCGGTTTCGAGCGTTGCGACTTCCAGCAATCCCGCTGTTCGGTATGCCTCGGACCACACAAGTCGAGCAATTTCGTGCCACCGCATCGACGCCAACGCCGAGGTCATCGCTCCGTTGTCGCTGCCCGTCGGGCGCGCGGCAGCCGAACGCCCGTTGCGGGCTCTCGCGTCCGCGGTCGCGGCAGCGAGAGCCGCTCGCGCGGGTTGTGTCGCAGCACGTGTCAGTGAGTGTTCTTCGCTCATCGCGTCAAGTAGTCGACCGGGAGAGCAACTGCAACGTCCGCTCGAACTGCAATTGCGCTTCGTTCGAGCCGCCGATGCAGGACCCGCAGGGGACACTTGCTGCCCCGGTCCGTGGCCGAGACCGCGCGGTCGACGCGTGGCCATCGGTGTCAAGTGTTGAGGGTACTGGGCCCCGACGCCAGCACAACACATGCGAACAACGACCGGAATACTGAATGGTCTCCGCAGCTGATTCGCCCCATCTGATATGGGGAATCCCGTTGCCGTCATCGATCCCCCGTTTACCCTGCATCGGATGCGATGGTCTGATTCGTTCATTCCCACGCTGCGCGAGCCGCCCGCAGACGCCGAAGCCGCCAGCCATCGACTGCTTGTTCGCGCCGGTTTCGTCCGCCAGCTGCACTCGGGCCACTACAGCTTGCTGCCGCTGGGGCTGCGCGTTCACCGCAGAGTGGCGGACATCGTCCGAGCCGAGATGGACGCCATCGGTGCTCAGGAGTTCTTGCTCCCCGCGATGCACCCGGCGGCGCTGTGGCAGCGCAGCGGCCGGTGGGACGTGATGGGTGCGGAGATGTTCCGCCTGCGAGACCGAAACGACGTCGACATCGTGTTGGGCATGACCCACGAGGAAGTCTTCGCCTTGTTGGCTGCGGAGATGAGTTCGTACCGGGAGCTGCCTCAGACGTGGTATCAGATCCAGACGAAATTTCGCGACGAGCCCAGACCCAAGAGCGGCTTGCTGCGGGTTCGAGAGTTCGCAATGAAGGACTCGTACAGCTTCGACATCGACGAAGCCGGTCTCGACGCCTCGTTCGAGATACACCGCGAGGCGTACGTGCGGATCTTCGGGCGGCTCGGGCTCGACGCCATGGCTGTGGAGGCCTCTTCGGGCGCCATGGGCGGCTCTGCCAGCGTCGAATTCATGGTTGCCTCGCCTGCGGGCGAGGACGACGTTGCTCGCTGCGGAGCGTGCGGTTACCGAGCCAATGTCGAGCGAGCGCGCGCGGCGGTGCCCCCGATCGACGATCCGCCGTCGGGCTCCGCCCCTGAGCGATTCCCCACCCCTGGCGTGCGCACCATCGCTCAGCTCAGCGACTTCGACGGCGGCGCTCGGGCCGGACGGCAGATCAAGACGATGGTGATGGTGCTCGACGACGAGGTCACCCTCGTTGCGTTGCGGGGTGACCACCAGCTGAACCTTCAGAAGCTCGCGGATCACACCGGTGCCACTGACATCCGGCCGGCGTCGGCCGCCGAGACCGTCGCCGAGCTCGGCGCCAACCCAGGAAGCCTGGGAGCAGTCGGCGTCGATCACCTGCCGGTCTATGCCGACGAAGCCTTGCGAGGGCGACGGTCGATGACGACGGGAGCCAACTCCGACGACTGGCACTATCGAGGTGTCGACGTCGGACGTGATCTGATCGACCCGCGCTGGGCGGATCTGCGTGGGGTGTCGGCGGGTGAAGCGTGCATCGAGTGCGGAGGGACCCTGGAGATTGTCCGCTGCATCGAAGCCGGTCACATCTTCAAGCTCGGGCGCCGGTACGCCGAGGCAATGGGCGTGTCAGTGCTCGACGCCGACGGCATTGCACGCACGCCGATCATGGGTAGCTACGGCATCGGTATCGGCCGCGCGATGGCAGCCGTGGCCGAGACACACTACGACGATCGCGGACTGTGCTGGCCCGTGGGTGTCGCGCCGTTCGACGTCGTCGTGACGGTGCTTGATCCCGCCGACCCGGCGCAGTCGAGCGCCAGCGAGGTGTTGTACAGCGAATTGCAGCGCCGGAACATCGACTGCCTCTATGACGACCGCGTACTCCGCCCCGGAGTGAAGCTGGCGGACGCAGAATTGGTGGGCATCCCGTATCGAGTGACCGTCGGAGCACGTAGCCTCGCGCAGGGGAATCTGGAGCTGACCGAACGCTCGACCGGCGAGACGCAAATGATCGAAGTCGGCGAGGCCCCAGAACTCGTGGTCGCCGTCGTGACCGCAGCATCGCTGTAGAGAACGCCGCGTTACGTGGCGCTGCGCTGAAGCGGGCCGTCGTGGGCGCAATGGATTGCGCGGCGATGACGCCCTTTGAGCAAGGTTCGTGATACCGTAACCGTCTGTACCGTTGTGCGGCACAGTTCCACAATGCGGAACAGGAAGCACAGTATCTGAAGGCGGGTCAGGTCGAGAGCGGCTTGGCTTGGCGATGACGAGGGGGCGGGGCATGGCCGACACGTCAACACTCGGCACAACCGATGCCGACGTCGAAGAAGAGATCGACCTTTCGAAACTCGACGACGATGACCTCATCGCCCAGATGCACGACGATCTGTACGACGGCCTCGGGCCGGAAATCGTGGAAGGCACCAACCTGCTTCTGGGCCGCGGCTGGGGGGCTGACAAGGTGCTCAACGAGGCACTCGTTGAGGCCATGCGCATCGTCGGCATCGATTTCCGGGACGGCATCCTCTTCGTGCCCGAAGTGCTTCTCGCGGCGAATGCAATGAAGGCCGGCATGGCGATTCTCCGTCCGTTGCTTGCCGAGACTGGTGCGGAGCCCATCGGCAAGATCGTCATCGGCACCGTGAAGGGCGACATCCACGACATCGGCAAGAACCTCGTCGGGATGATGCTCGAAGGAGCCGGCTTCGAAGTCGTGGACTTGGGCATCAACACCGATGTCGATCAGTTCCTCGCGGCCCTCGACGAGCACCGACCCGACATCTTGGGCATGTCGGCGCTGCTCACCACGACGATGCCGTACATGAAGGTGGTGGTCGACACCCTTATCGAGAAGGGCTTGCGTGACGACTACCTGGTGATCGTGGGCGGGGCGCCGTTGAACCAGGAGTTCGGTGACGCGGTGGGCGCGGATGCCTACTGTCGCGACGCTGCCGTCGCCTCCGAGACCGCCACCGATCTGATCCGGGCGCGCCGCGCCGCTGCTGCCTGAGGTGACGTCAGTGAACGCGCCGCCGGCGACGAGCCCCGAGGCCCGAGGTGACGTCGAGCGCATCCTGGTCCTCGGCTGCGGCGCGTTGGTCAACGAGATGCAGGCGGTGGTGCGCCACCACGGTCTCGTCAACGTCGATGTGGAGTGTCTGCCCGCCAAACTGCACAACCGCCCCGCACTGATTGCCGGGGCTGTCCGCGAGCGGCTGGCGCGACTCGGCGAGCAGGGCAAGTCGTACGCACAGATCCTGCTGGGATACGCCGACTGCGGAACTGCCGGAGCGCTCGAGAAGCTCTGCGAGGAGTTTGCCGCTGCCCACGCAGCCGGCGACGGACCGCCGATGTCGATGATGCCGGGAGCGCACTGCTACGAGTTCTTCGCAGGCGCAGGCCGGTTCGCCTCGATGCACGATGCCGAGCCCGCAACCTTCTACCTGACCGACTACCTCGCACGTCACTTCGACCTGCTGGTGTGGAAGGGCTTGGGCATCGAGGCACACCCCGAGCTCGCGGAGATGTACTTCGGCAACTACGAGCGGGTTGTTCTGCTGACCCAGACGTCCGATGGGACGCAACGAGTCCGCGTCGAGGCATGTGCACGAGCGGGTGCCGAGCGCCTCGGCCTTCCGCTGGTGATCGTCGAGACGGGCTACGGCGAGCTTCTCGACACCATGGTGAGCGTCGCGGCACCGTCTCGACGCGGGCGCGTCGAGGTGCTCTCATGACCGACACCGTCATCAGCTCCGCCACTCGTGAGGTTGTCATCGGCTTCGATCGGCCGTTCGTGATGATCGGTGAACGCATCAACCCGACAGGCCGCAAGCTGCTCGCAGAAGAAATGCGAGCGGGCGACTTCAGCCGGGTGGAGGCCGACGCCCTTGCGCAGGTTGCCGCTGGTGCTCAGATGCTCGACGTGAATGCGGGTGTGCCGCTTGCTGACGAACCGGCTCTGCTGGCGTCGGCGGTGAAGCTGGTGCAGTCGGTGACCGATGTGCCGCTCAGTATCGACTCGTCCGTGATCGAGGCGCTCGAGGCCGGAGTGGATGCCTACGTCGGCAAGCCGCTCATCAACTCTGTGACCGGCGAGGCTGAAGTGATGGAACGCGTGCTGCCGCTGGTGGCGCGCGCCGGTGCTGCGGTCGTGGCCATCTCCAATGACGAGACTGGCATCAGCACCGATCCTGATGTCCGTTTCGAGGTGGCACGCCGCATCGTCAACGCTGCTTCGGACTACGGCATTCCCGCGCATGACGTCGTGGTGGATCCTCTCGTGATGCCGATCGGCGCGATGGCAACAGCAGGTCGTCAGGTCTTCCACCTGGTGCGTCGCCTGCGAGTCGAGCTGGGCGTGAACACCACGTGCGGTGCGTCCAACGTCAGCTTCGGCCTGCCGAATCGCAACGTCATCACCGGCACGTACCTGGCAATGGCCATCGGAGCCGGAATGACATCGGCCATCATGAACCCGCTCCACGCCGAAGTGAAGGCTGCGGTGATGGCGGCCGACGTACTCGCCGGCAACGATCAGAACTGCGCAGCATGGATTGCGGAGCACCGGGACCGGAGCACTCTGGGGGCCGACCGCAGAGCGTCGGGAGGCACTGCGCCGGGTGAGCGGCCGCGGCGTCGTGGTGGCCGCCGGGCGCTCACCGGATAGCGAGGCCCTGGCGATGACGCCGGGATCGAGCGCTCGGAAACCACATGTCGTATTCACGCCATCGGGGCGTTCGGGCGCCGTCGCGGAAGGCACCACGGTGCTCGATGCGGCCCGGGTGCTTGGCGTGGACCTCGACAGCGTGTGCGGAGGACGCGGCATCTGCGGCCGGTGCCAAGTCGTGCCCTCGCTGGGATCGTTCCCCAAGTGGGCAATCGAAGCCACAGCGGACGCTCTCAGCCCGTCGAATGAGACTGAAGCTGCCTATGCGGGCCGCCGGCCATTGACCTCGACGGCACGACTGGGTTGCCAAGCCGCGATTCGCTCCGATGCCGTGCTCGACGTTCCCCCGCAGAGCCAGCTGCACGGTCCGGTGGTGCGCAAGTCGATCGATGTCGGCGACATCGTGCTGGACCCGATGACCACACTGCATGCGGTCACCATTCCCGCGCCAACGCTGGATGAGCGCCGTGGACTCGCTCAGATCGTCATTGAGCAGCTGTGCGCCGAATGGAGCGTCGCAGTCGGCGGCACGCTGCCGTGCGCGCTCGTGGGACTTCATCGCGCTGTTGCAGCGGGCGATGGTCTCATCACAGCCGCAGTGCGCTGGAGCGGCACGGAACCGTTGGACCGCACCGGCTCGCTGGCGGCGGTATGGCCGGGTGTGGTGACCACGGCTCTGGGAATCGCCGTCGACATCGGATCCACCACGGTGGCCGGTCATCTCACCGATCTGCAGACTGGCGAGGTACTGGCTTCGGCGGGACGCATGAATCCTCAGATCCGGCTCGGCGAGGACCTGATGAGCCGGGTGTCGTACGTGATGATGAACGTCGGCGGCGATGCGGAGCTCACTGCGCTTGTGCGCGATGCGCTCGCCGAGCTCGTGGTCGAACTGTGCACCGATGCCGAGGCGGATCCCGAAATGGTGGTCGAAGTGGTCCTCGTCGGGAATCCGATCATGATCCACATCGCCCTGGGCATCGATCCCACACCGTTGGGGCAGGCGCCGTTCACGCTCGCGACCGATTCCGCAGTAGAAATCGAAGGTCCCCAGCTTGGGCTTGCGTGCCCGGCGGCACGCGTGTACGTCGGGCCCGCCATTGCGGGGCACGTGGGCGCCGACACCGCCGCTGCGGTTCTCGCCGGTGGCCCTCATCGCAGCGACGAGATCACGCTGCTGGTCGACGTCGGCACTAATGCCGAGATCGTGTTGGGAAGCTCGGCGGGCTTGTGGGCTGCGTCGAGTCCGACAGGGCCCGCGTTCGAAGGAGCACAGATCAGCTGCGGGCTGCGGGCCACTCCTGGGGCGATCGAGCGCGTGCGCATCGACCCGCAGACCTGGGCGCCGCGTTTCCGGGTGATCGGCTGCGACCTATGGTCCGACGATCCCGGATTCGACGATGCCGTCGAACGCACAGTGGCTGTCGGCTCGCGCTCCGCGGCCGCCGGTGTCACGGGCATTTGTGGCTCGGGCATCATCGAAGTGATCGCTGAGATGTTCCTTGCCGGAGTGCTTTCTGCTGAGGGAGTCATCGCTGCGCCGCCAGCATGCGACGAGCGCTCGGCGCGGGTGATCGCCGACGGCCGCACGTTCTCCTATGTGGTCTACGAACCGCCCCCCCATAGGGATGGTCCGACCATCACGGTCACTCAGAACGACGTCCGGGCAGTGCAGCTCGCCAAAGCGGCGTTGCGTGCAGGCATCGATCTACTGTGCGAGCGTGCCGACATCAGGGCTCCCCAGCAGGTCCAGCTGGCGGGGGCATTCGGTGCCCACATCGACCCGGTGCGCGCCATGGTTCTGGGCTTGATCGGTGACTGCGATCCCGAAGCGGTGCGCTCGGTAGGCAATGCAGCCGGGACGGGGGCCGTGCGTGCGCTGCTCTCGGGTTCCCAGCGTGCCGAGATGGAGTCCGTCGTCAGCGAGATCCGCAAGATCGAGACAGCAACCGAGCCGCGATTTCAGGAGCTGTTCGTGGCTGCGATGGCGCTCCCCCATGCGACAGCGCCGAATCCGCTGCTTGGGGCTGAAATTGAACTACCCGAGCGCACTGTTGCGCACGGCACTGATGCGCGCAGGCCCTCCGACACAGGCGCCCGACGACGCCCCCGACACCGGCGGAGCCGGTGATGCGCAAGCGAGTCGGCCCCAATGCCACCAACATCAGGCGGCAAGGCCCGGTACACAACATCGAAGACAAGACGATGCAAACCAATGAGTGAGCGAAAATGAGCGAGCGGACACGACGACGAGGAGGCGGCCGGGCGGCCCGCCAGGCCCTGCGGGCGGCCAGTGACGACGTCACGCACACCCACCTGACCCGCAAGTTGGCGCCAGTGAGTGTGCTGGACGAAGAAGGCTTGGCCCAGATCGAGGCAAACGCGGAGACGATCCTGTCCGAGGTGGGCATCGCCTTTCAGGAATTCCCCCGTGCCTTGGAGCTATGGCGCGACGCGGGTGCCGATGTGGACGGGGAGCTCGTCCGCTTTCCACGCGGTCTGTGCCGGCAGATTGTCCAGGACAACGCGCCCTCGGAATACATTCAGCACGCCCGCAACCCGGCTCGATCCGTGCCGATCGGCGGCGATGCGACGGTGTTCGCCCCGAATTACGGATCGCCGTTCGTGACCGACCTCGACGAGGGCCGTCGCTACGCCACGCTCGAGGACTTCGAGAACGTGGTGAAGCTGACGTGGATGCTCCCGCACCTGCACCACAGCGGCGGCACCGTGTGCGAGCCGGTGGATGTGCCGGTGAACAAGCGCCACCTCGACATGGTGTATTCCCATCTGCGGTACAGCGACAAGCCGCTCATGGGCTCGGTCACAGCGGCCAAGCGAGCAGAGGATTCGGTTGAGCTGTGCCGAATCGCGTTCGGCGGCGATCTGGGCGATCGCACCGTGCTCACCAGCCTCATCAATGCGTCGTCGCCCCTGCGCTGGGATGCCACCATGCTCGGTGCAGCGGAGGTCTACGCGCGGCACAACCAGGCGTGCGTCATCTCGCCGTTCGTCCTGGCGGGGGCGATGTCGCCGGTCACCGTGGCTGCACTGGCGGCACAGTGCCTGGCCGAGGCGCTGTCGGGCATGGCGTTGTGCCAACTGGTGCGCCCGGGTGCGCCGGTGATCTTCGGAACCTTCGCCTCGTCGATGTCGATGGCGACCGGAGCCCCGACGTTCGGCACGCCCGAAGCAGGTCTGGCCATCTATGTCATGGCGGAGCTCGCCCGGCGCCTGGGCATGCCGTTTCGTTCAGGCGGGCAATTCACGTCGTCCAAGGCTCCCGATGCCCAGGCGGCGTACGAATCGGCATCCACGCTGTTGCCCACGATGGCAGCGGGCGTGAACTTCGTGCTTCACGCAGCGGGATGGCTCGAGGGCGGCCTGGCGCTGAGCTACGAGAAACTCATCATGGACGCCGACCAGCTCGGAATGATGGAGGTCTACGCCAAAGGCATCGACATGTCCCCCAACGGGCAGGCCGTCGAAGCGTTCCTCACGAATCCTCACGGGAACCATTTCCTGGGTCACCCGCACACGTTGGAGAATTTCGAGTCGGCCTTCTACCAGTCCTCCATCGCAGACAACAACAGCTTCGAACGTTGGTCCGACGACGGCTCGCACGATGCGGCCCAACGCGCCAATGCGCTGTGGAAGCAGATGCTGGCGGACTACGAAGCTCCTCCGATCGACGACGCCATCGACGAAGAACTCCGCGACTACATCGCCCGCCGCAAAGCAGAAGAGCCCGACGCTCTGGTGTAGGGCGCGTCGGTCACTCGACTCGACCCTTCAGGACGTGACGACCACGGTGACGCCGATGACGGCCGCGGCGATTCCGATGGCTTGGCGCACATTGATGGGATCGTGATAGCTGACCCGACCGACGATGACGCTCATCACCGGGAACATCGAGGCGCCGACGACGGTTGCCGGGGCGTCGAACCAGATACCTACGATGTAGAAGATCGTTGCCGATGCACTCGCTACGCCGGTGAGCATTGCAAAGCCCATGACGTCGGGCGGCGGCAGCATCGGCAGGCGCCGAACCGAGACCAGCGCTGCCATGGCGACCACGGAGGTAAGCCGCTGCCCGAAACCCGGCCAGGCGCCTGAGCTCTCGGAGATGTCGACGAGGATTCCCAGTCCCACGCCGTACGCGATGCCCGACACCAGCGCCCATGCCGTCCCCACCACCACGTTGGCGCCTCGTGTGCCCCCGGCGGTCACCAGTGCGAGTCCGGCGAAGGCAACCGCAGCGCCGATGATGGCAATGAGGGGCGGGTCGTGGCCCCGCAGTGTGGTGTAGGCGAATGGGATGACGGCCGACAGGGTGGCGACGATCGGTGCTGCCACAGCCGAGCCTGCACGATCCAACGACGTGTAGTAGCAGGCAAGGCCCGTGCCCAGGCCAAGGCCTGAGACCAGGCCGCGCACAAAGTCGTCGCTCGCGAACGAGCCTGGCACGAATGGAACGATGGCGAGCGCGACGATCGCGGCGCTGCCTTGGAACATCACCATTGCGGAGAGCACGTGGCACCGCATCACCACACGGCGCCCGAACAGGTCGCTGACCCCGATGGCACCCGAGGTCAGCAGACCGAAGAGTGCTCCCACCGTCGGTGCCTAGCGCCGGGGCGACGTCATCGCCGCCGTCGCAACAGGGCCGCCACGCTCGCGGTGGCTCGTGCGGGGATGGGATGGAAGGCGCCCTGATCTGCGACCGCCGGCCCGGCCACCAGGAGCACCCGCGCCACGACGAACAGCACGATCAGCGCATGCGCAGCTGCCATCTCGAAATAGAAGGCGTTCAGCGTCACCGACATGCCGATTGCCGCGCTCATTGGTCCCACAGTGGCTCCGATGCCGTTCATGCGCACCAGCAGAGCGCTCGCGCTGGCTCGCTGCGTGTGCCGCAGCCAGTCGTTCGCCTGGGCAATCGCGAGCGAGTACACGGGGTAGGCAAACGCTCCCATCACTGCCATCACCACGATGCCCGCAAGGCCACGCTCGTCGAGTGCGAGCATCAGCAGGCACATCGTGCCGGCAATCGCGGACGCAACCACGATCACCGCTCGTCGAGGAACCCGGTCTGACAGACGCCCCAGCGGAAGTTGGCCGAACAGGCTGCCGACCATCGGGGCAGCGACGAACATCGCCACCTGCACGGGCGACAGCCCTCTCGCCGATGCGTACACCGGACCGATGGCAGAGATCGATCCGAGCGCCCCGCCGACGAGAAACGCGACCACGACGCCCGTCGGCGCAGTGCGGAGCAGCGTTCGAAGCCCAAGCGGCTCGGGTGCGACGATTGCGGGGCTGCTCGATGCCGACAGCGACATCGGCACGAGCGCCAGCGACACGAGCACCGACACGACGGCAAACAGAGCAAAGCCGTTGGTGTCCGCAGTCGCGACCAGCAGCTGGCCGGTCGCGATAGCTCCCATCGTGATCACCATGTAACGAGCGAGGACACGTCCCCGGTTCTCGTTGGTGGCCAACTCGTTGAGCCATGTTTCGGCGACGACGATCAGCCCGGCGAAGCACACGCCCCAGCTGAATCGTCCAACGCCCCACACGATCGGGTGGATGAACACCGCTTGCACCAGCACCACGCTGCTGCCTGCGGAGGCCAGCGCTGCGAACACCCGAACGTGCCCGACTTGGCGCAAGAACCGAGGCGCCAGTGCCGCACCGGCCAAGAAGCCCATGAAGTTCATCGCCATGACGAGGCCCGCAACCGTCGAGCCGAAGCCTTCGGACTGGGCCCGAACACCCAGCAACGTGTTCTGCAGGCCATTGCCGGCCATCAGCAGTGCGATGCCGATGAACAGCGCAGTGCTGCGGGCAGCTGGCGATTCCAGCGCCGGTCCGCCGACGAGTGGTTCGGGCGATTCGGGAGGCGAAACGCGTGCGATGCGGGGCGTGTGCTCCGACACCGCCTGGCGGGCGCGCTCCAACGCTCGCTCCCGGCGGGAGACTCGTTCGGAAGTCGGCTCAGTCGCCGACATGGGCTAGCGGTGTCCTGGCCGTTACTGGCCCGCTGCGCCAGGCGCTGGGGGCTCGAAAGCAGGGGCGTGGACGTATTGCCATCCGAATCGCCCCTTGATGCACAAATGGCCGCTTGTCACTGAGTGATCGGCGGGCGAGGTGACCTTCACGATGCGTTCGTCCTGGACGTGAAGATCGAGATTGCAGCCGACGCCGCAATACGAGCAGACCGTGCGGGTCACGGTCTGGGAATCGGGGCGCCACTCCCCCACGGCTCGAAGATCGAACTCTGTTCGGAATTGCAGGGCCCCGGTCGGGCAGACAGCGACGCAATTGCCGCAGTAGACGCACGCCGACTCTGGAAGCTCGACGTCGTACTCAGTGCGGATACGGGCATCGAAGCCGCGTCCAGCCACTGCGATCGCGAACGTGTGCTGAGCGTCGTCACCGCAGGCCTCGACGCACTTGTAGCAAAGGACGCAGCGGTCGTAGGCCCGGATGTACAGCTCATCTTGAACCCGAACGGGCTCGTCGACCTGCTCGGCCATGTCGTAGCGGTCCGGGTCGGCGCCGTATTCCGCAGACCATTCGTTGATCTCCGTGGCCTGGCTGAGATCGTTGGCAGAACCGAGGAACTCCAGCACCATTCGGCGGCTGTGGCGCACTCGATCGGAGTCCGTGCTGATCACCATGCCGTCTTCTGCCGGCCGAGAACACGCAGGCACAAGGGTTCGGGAGCCTTCGAGCTCCACGACGCACACTCGGCAGACGTTGACCGGTGTGAGATTGGGCGCCCAGCAGATCGTGGGAGTCGACACGCCCGCCGCGGTGCACGCTGCGAGCACTGTTTGCCCAGCAGGCACCGAGATTTCTGCGCCGTCCACGGTCAAGGTGACCATCTGAGTCTGCGAAGCCGGTGTCGCGGCCATTGTTTCGCTCATCGGGGCGCGCTCATGTCGTTGCGTCCTCCAACAGACCAAGTCGCAGCGCCGAGACCACCGCGGACGCTGCGGTGTGGCCGAGGCCGCATATCGAGGCGTCCCCCATGGCGGCTGCGATGTCGGAGATCAATTCGATTTCGCGACCCGATACCGCGCCCGTGTCGCGAATGCGGGTGACAATCTCGTGCTGGCGTACCGTTCCGACACGGCACGGCACGCATTGCCCGCACGACTCGTCGCGAAAGAACTGCGCCAACCGCTGTACCACGGCGCTCATGTCGGCGGTGTCGTTGAAGACCATCACCGGTCCCGAGCCCAGTGTCGTGCCCGCAGCACGGGTGTCCTCGAGCGACAACGGCAGCTCCAGCGCGTCGGGTCCTACGAAGCTTCCGGCCGCACCGCCGAGCAGCACCGCTCGCAGCGTGCCCTGCACTCCCCCGGCCAGATCCACCAGATCTCCGAGCCGCATGCCGAACGGCGCTTCGTACAGCCCTGGGCGACCGATATGCCCCGACAGGCAGAACAGCTTCGTGCCCGGTGAGCCCTGCGTTCCCGCGCTGCGATACCCATCGGGGCCGATTCTGAGAATCTCGGACACATTGAGCAGCGTTTCGGGATTGTTGACGACGGTCGGCCGACCGAACAGCCCATGGGTCGTCGGGAACGGAGGCTTGTTGCGAGGCTCGCCCCGGAAGCCCTCGAGCGAGTTGAACAGCGCCGTCTCCTCACCGCAGATGTAGGCGCCGGCGCCCCTGCGCAGCTCGATGTCGAAGCGTTGGCCCGAGCCGGCGGCGTCGTTGCCGAGCCAGCCGTGCTCGCGTGCGGTGGTGATGGCCCCGCGCAGGCGCTGGGTGGCCAGCGGGTACTCACCTCGGATGTAGATCCATCCGTGCTCGGCACCCACCACCAAGCCTGCCACCGTAATCGACTCGATCACCGCCAGCGGATCGCGTTCGCACAACAGCCGATCCTTGAACGTGCCTGGTTCTGATTCATCGATGTTGGCCACGACGTGCTTCGGGCCGCCGCCGTCAGCAACGGCACGCCACTTGATGCCGGTGGGGAATGCGGCACCGCCGCGGCCGGAGAGCCCGGCCGCGCTGACCGCAGAGATGACCTCATCGGGACCCATTCGCAGCGCCGCCGCGAGGGCCTCTCCCCCGCCGCGCTGCTGGTAGGCGTCCATGGTGAAACTCTCAGCAGACGGCGGCCGGCCCGCAACGCCTGGAACCATGCGTCGCAGCAGACACGGGGCGTCGGGTGCCTCCGCTGTCACGCTTGCAACGAACGAGTTTGACTCATCGTCATCGGCAGGCACCCGGTCGGGCTCGCCGCGGCCCTGGATGAACATGGCGGGAGCACGCTCGCACTGGCCCAAGCACGGCCCGAGGTGGGTCTGGCGGCCCTGCGAGCGCAACTGTTCCGCCAGCTCGTCCGCTCCGGCGAGCGCGCAAATCGGGTCGACGCACACGTGGCAGACGCTGTCGGCATGCGAGGGCGGTTCAGTACCGAACATGTCGTAGAAGGTTGCGACGCCGTAGGCCTCGGCCGGGGGCACACCAAGCTGGCGTCCCACGAAGTTCAGCCCGCCGGGAGAGATCCACCCTGCCTCTCGCTGCAAGGCGTGCAGTGCCGGCAACAACAGGTGCCGCAGCTGCTTGCGCCGCCGGGTCCCGCCTCGCACCACGCGCGGGTGCGCGACAACCACGGCCGCGGTGCCCGCGGGCATCGCACCAAGAGGCGACACCGACCCGTTCGCACCGTCATTCGCAACGGCACTCGAGGCCGCTGCGGGCTCACCAGAAGCCGGTGCGGGCGCCGGGTGATGCAGTGCGGACATCCCGTTGTCGGTCGCAGTCTCGAGCGCTGCGGTCACTGCTCGGCGTTCTGACGCAGTGGGCTCGGCGTCGGAGAAACGCAGGTCAGCCACCGCCACCACCCGCTGCGGTACTTGAACTGCCGGTTGCTCGTAGGTCGTTCGCGTTCGGCAGCGGCTCGATGCGTACCGCTGCCGCCTTGAATTCCGCCGTGCCGCTGCGAAGGTCATACACGTCGTTGGTCAGCACGTTCAGGTCCACCAACTCGGGAAAGTGGAACGTCGTGAACACGAGTCCTGGGCGCACACTTGCAGTGATAGCCGCGTCCATGACGACCGAGCCGCGAGGGGAGGTAACCCGCACTGAGTCCCCGTCGGCAATGCCCAGGCTGGCGGCATCTGCGCTGCTCATCTCGATTGCATCGCCGGATCTGATCGGCGAGGAATAGCCAGCGGACTGTGCACCGGTGTTGTAGGAGTCGAGCACTCGTCCGGTGGTGAGGCGAAGCGGGAAATGCTCGCTGAGAGATTCAGCGGGAGGTCGATGCTCGTTGACGGTGAATGGCGCCGGCTCGTGCCCTGCGAGATCGGGCACCCAGAGCCATGCGTGCAGGAACTCGGTGCCCGGGTGGTCCACGTCAGGGCATGGCCATTGCAGCCCGCCCTCGGACTCCAGCCGCTCCCAGGTCATCCCGCCGTGCATCGGCGACAGCGATCGCAGTTCCTCCCACAGCTCCGCAGCCGACGCGGCCGGCCATTGCGCGCCCATCCGGCGAGCCAGGTCGCCGATGATCTGCACGTCGTCGCGGGCCTCTCCTTGGGGCGGAACCGCAGCACGCACCCGCTGGACTCGCCTTTCCGAGGATGTGACGGTGCCTTCCGACGAGGACCATCCCGCTGCGGCGGGCAGCACCACGTCGGCCATGCGTGCGGTGTGCGTGAGGGAGATGTCCTGCACCACAAGGCAGTCGAGACCCTCGAGCAGCTTGCGGGCGTGGGACACGTTGGCCTCGGAGTCGGCGGGGTTCTCTCCGATGACGTACAGCGCCCGCAGCTCACCCTCTTCCATGGCCTCGAACATCGCAGTGAGATGCTTGCCAGGGACAGCGTTCAGCTCGCAGTCCCACGTGTTCTCGAATTTCGCTCGGGCCTGCGGATCGACGAGCGGCTGGAACCCGGGCAGGCGGTCGGGCAATGCGCCCATGTCACCGCCGCCTTGAACGTTGTTCTGGCCTCGCAAGGGCACGAGACCCGAGCCGCGGCGACCGACGTGACCGGTGAGCAGGGCCAGGTTGCACAGTGACAGCACGTTCTCGACCGCTGTGTGGTGCTCGGTGATGCCCAGTGTCCACAGGATCTGGGCTCTCGAGGCGGTGGCGTAGGCGTGGGCCATCTCCGCGATGGCTTTGCCCGGCACGCCGGTCAGTCGCTCTGCCTCGTCAAGCGTGAACGGCTCGACCGATGTCGCAAAGGCATCGAAGCCCGTGGTCGCACGGTCGATGAAAGAACGGTTGTGGAGGCCCTGGGCGATGATCTCACGGGCCACGGTGTTCGCCAGCGCGATATCGGTGCCGACGTCAAGGCCGAGCCACACGTCCGCAAACTCGGCCGACGACGTGCGGCGAGGGTCCACCGCATACATAGCGGCTCCGTTGTCGATCCCTCGCAGCAGGTGGTGGAAGAAGATCGGGTGCGCCTCACGAGCATTCGATCCCCACAGCAGGATTACATCGGCCTCGTGAATCTCCTGGTAGGAACTCGTCCCACCCCCGAGACCGAACACCGTCGCCAGACCGACGACAGAAGGCGCGTGTCAAGTGCGATTACAGGAATCGATGTTGTTGGACCGCAGCACCGTCCGCATGAACTTCTGCGCTGCATAGTTCATCTCGTTGGTGCTCTTCGAGCACGAGAACATGCCGACACCGCCGGCGCCATGCTGCTGGGTGGCGACCCCGAGGCCCGCTGCAGCGCGATCGAGGGCATCGTCCCAGGTGGCTTGCCGCAGCACGCCGCCGTCTCGCACCAGGGGCGTCTCCAGCCGCGGAAGCGCTTCGTTGCGGCTGCGGCGAGTCGGCATGGTCCGGCGTGGCATCGCCCCTCCCGAGTGCAAAGTCCCCAATGAATGCCCCCAATGGATGCCCCCAGCGAGTGCTCTGCGATACCAGATAGTAGGGCACTAGCTGCAGCCAGCAGCCTAGTGCCCCCCATTGCGTTCCGCTGAGCAGAACAGTTCCACAATACGGCACGCGAACGGCCGATCGATAGCACTTCTGTCGGTTACTGACGGGGCACGGGGTACGTTGGGGCCGGTGCAGTCGATCTCTCGTGCGTTCGCGGTATTGCGTGCACTGGCCGTCGCGCCGCAGGGGGTCACCGAGGTGGCCGATCAGGTCGAACTGCCCAAGAGCACCGTCGCGCGGCTGCTGACATCGCTGGAAGCGGTCGGTGCAGTGGCCCAGGACGACACGGGTGGGGACTACCGGATCGGCCAGGGACTCATCGACATCGTGGGTGCCGCCGGCGACGAACGAGGCCTGGTGGCGGCGGCACGGCCTCATCTGCATGACCTCGTCAATCAGGTGGCAGAAACCGCAGGCGTGAGCGTTCGTGTGGACCGCACCGTGTACTACCTCGACCAGGTCGAGCCCGAATCCGAGGTGCTGGTTCGCTCGTGGACCGGCGAGTACTGCCCGATGCACCTCGTGCCCTCGGGACTGGTGTGGCTGGCCCACGTGTCCCAAGACTCCCTTGCGGAGTACGTGGCTGGAGGGCTGGAGGCCACCACCTCGAACAGCGTCACCGATCCCACTGAGCTCGAGGTGCGCCTCGCCCAGATACGCAGCGCCGGCTACGTCTGGGTGTACGAGGAGTTCGCACCCGGCATCAACTCAGCGGCGGCACCGGTCTTCGATGCCGACGGCGCGATCATCGCCGCATTGCACGTCCACGGCCCGGCCTACCGATTTCCCGACCCGAACCGAACCCACGACATCGGCCTCGCGCTCATCGAATCGGCGGCAAACCTCTCCGACCATCTCTCGGGCCGGGCACGGGCGCGCCCCTGACTACGGGTGGTCGCGGCGGCGCCTGATCTCGTCGCAAACGGCTGGCACAACCTCATGCAGGTCCGCGATCACCGCGTAGCCGGCCTTGGTGACCATGTTGGCTTCGGGGTCGATGTTGACGGCCAGGATATTCTTCGCGCCCATGGCGCCGACCCAGTGCTGGATAGCACCCGAGATGCCGCACGCGATGTAGATCTCGGGCGCGATGCGGGTGCCGGTCTGTCCCACCTGATCGGCGTGATTGCGCCACCCGTTGTTGGTGACAGCGCGCGAGCACCCGACACGGCCGCCGAGCAGCTCAGCCAGTTCCTCAAGTGCAGCGAAGCCGTCGGCCGATCCGACGCCGCGCCCTCCCGAGACCACCACTGAGGCGGTCGCCAGCGTCACACCTTCGGTCAGCGTCACCCGGTCGCGCACCAGCGTTCGTTCCGCGTCGAGGCCCAGTTCGGGTTCGAAGTCGCTCACCGTCGGTTCGCCAGCGGTGCGGGCAGGCTCAGCCTCGATCGCATGGTGCGCAAAGGTCACCAGCGGCAACGAGGCCTCGAGCGTCACGTCTTCGAGCAGCGAACCGCCCCACTGGATGCGGGTGATCTGCCAATTCTTCGCACCGGGTGTCACCGTCACGCAGTTGGCGACGAGCGGCAGATCGGCCCGGGCGGCCAACTGCGCCATGGCTTCTGCGCCGCGGTCGGTGCCCACGGCGGTCACAGCAGCAGGCTGGCGGGCCTCCACGAACGAAGCGAGCGCGGCGCCCCAGGCATCGGGGCCGTAGTCAGCGAGCAGGTCACCGATGCCTCGGTGCACGATGGAAGCGCCGTATTCACCGCATGCTGCCACCAGATCGGCTCCATGCGATTCGAAGAGCGCCGGATCGCCGAGCACCACCGCCTCGACAGTCGTTTCGAGCGCCACCGCAAGCGACCGGGCAGCGGTCAGTGCTTCGAGGGCACCGCCCGATGGGATCCCTCGGTCGTGGTCCACCAGGACGGCAACACCGGTCACAGCACACCCAGCTCATCGAGCAGGTCCACGACTGCGGGGGCAGCAGCTGCACTGTCGCCCAGCACAACGGTCGTGCTCGCGCGCTCGGGCGGCCGGTGGAGCCGCACACGCGCCTGTCCGCCCGCAGCAGCCTCGCGTGCGTTGTCGAGCGTCTCGATCTGCGCTTTGCGCGATGCCAGCCGCCCCTTCATGGTCGGATAACGCGGAAGGTTGATGCCCTCCTTGACACCAAGGGCGCAGGGAGCATCCAGCTCGTAGACCTCGTAGCCGGCGTCGGTCTGTCGCCTCGCCACAAAGCCGCCGTCGGACCTCGATTCGATGCCCTTGATGCCGTTCACGATGGGGCGACCGAGCGCATGCGCCACTCTGATGCCGACCTGGAAATTGCCGCCGTCAGCCGATTCATTGCCGAACAGGATGAGATCGAACACGCCCTCGTCAGCTTCCAGCCGCTGCACTGCGTTGGCGATCGCGGACGCGGTCCGCTGGGGGTCCCAATCCAGGCCGCCGGAGGCCTCGACGAGCGCAAAACCGGTCGCCCCGACGCTGGCCGCATAACGCAGCTGCTCAGCAGCAACGTCGGGCCCGAGCGTGAGCACCACAACGGCGTGGACGTCGTTGCTGTCAGGGTGGCTGGCGGTGGCACGCTCGATGAGCTGCACCGCTTCCTCGACAGCGCATTCCTCGTGCGGGCTCGTGGTGAAGCCGAGATGCGCGGTGTCCACCTGCTGACCGTCGTCGGTCACGTTGATGCGCGAGCCCGGTGACGGGACTCGCTTCACGCAAACCAGGATGCGCATCGTCGCCTTCCCGTGCCGCTCAGGCCTTCATCCGTTTGTCGTCGGGATCGAACAGCGCCAGGTTGGCTCCCGCAGCCCCCACCTTCACCGGGTAGTGCTCGTTCTGGTACATCACCGCAAGCTCGGTGCCGATCGTGGCCAGCTCAGTGGGCAGGTAAGCCATTGCGAGATAGGCGCCGACCGACGGCGCGTTGCCCGCGGTGGTCACCTTGCTCACGCGCCCATGGGAGTCGGTGATCCGTTCTCCCGCGGGCGTCAGCACCGGCTCGTTGCCGGCCCCCATCGGGAACCGATTGTAGCCGTCGGCGCACTGCAGGCTCTCAAACGACAGCATGACGAGCGCAGCGGCCGGCGGTGCCTCGCGAGCGGCAAGGTAGGCGTCCTTGCCGATGAAATCGGACGCCTTCACTTTGGGCCGTGCCAGGCCGGCCTCCACCGGGTTGTACTCGCTTTCGAGCTCGGCGCCCATGAGCCGGTAGCCCTTCTCGAGACGGCCGGTTGTGCCGTACACCCCGGCACCTACGGGACGCAGCTCGAAGTCTCGCCCGGCGACCGAGATCGCATCCCACAGCGCCAGACCGGCGCTGGTGGCGCAATAGATCTCGAATCCGGCGTCGCCGACGTAGGAGATGCGCAGCATCTGCGTCGGGATGCCCGACAGCAGAACGTTGCGCACCTGCCCGTAACCGAACGCCTCCTGGGACAGGTCGGTCTCGGTGAGCGTCTGGAGCAATGCGACAGCGTTGGGCCCCCACACGCCGTAGGTCGCAAGCGCCTCGGTGCGGTTCTCGAACGCCACGTCGTCGTCGGGCAGGTTGTGCCGGAACCAGTACTCGTCACGGCCGCCGTCGAAGGCACCGGTGGCGATGCGGAACCGGTCCTGCGCGAGCCGGACGATGGTGAGGTCGGATCGGAATCCGCCATCGGGCGTGAGCACGGGCGTGTAGATCGAACGGCCGACGGGCAGGTCGCACTTGTTGACCACCATGTGCTCGATGTAGGGCACGACGCCGGGTCCGGACACCTCGAATACCTGGAACGGCGAGATGTCCACCAGCCCGCAGTGCTCGCGCAGATGCAGGTGCTCGGCCTCGGTGATGGGGCTCCACCAGCGGGCATCCCACTCGTGGGTGCGATCGGCGATGGCGTAGCGCCCGACGAGATCGGCGTTGGATTCGTACCAGTGCGGCCGCTCCCAGCCGCCGGCCTCGAAATAGAACGCGCCGAGGTCGTCGGTGCGGGCCTTGGCGGGGCCGCACGTTACATTGCGTCGGGTGTCCCACTGCTCACGGGGGTGCACGATCCCGTATGTCTTGTTGAAGTGCTCGTCGGCGCGGGCTTCGATGTGGTGGACGTTGCGGTCCTGATTGTAGAACCTCGTCACGTCCGAGCCGTGCGGATCGGTCAGCCGCGGGTAGCCGTAGGTCATCCACTCAGCGACCAGGCGGCCCACTCCGGGACCCTCCTTCACCCACACGGCTGCGACCGACCACAGGTTCTCTACCTCGATGGTGGGCCCGAGCACCGGGGCGGCATCGGGCGTCAGCGACAGCAACCCGTTGATGGCGTACTTGATCTCGCCGTCGCCCAGGAATTCCATCAGCTCGATGGCCTGCTCGAGCTGGGTGTCGAAGTCGTCGGGCGTGAACGGCATCTCGGTGGGGCTGAGTGCCGCCTCTGCGTTCGAGGGAATGTCGGTGACGCGGTGCAGGATCGGCCGATGGGCGTAGCTGCCCACTTCCATGGAGCCGGCGGATTGCCGCTCGTAGCAGAACGTGTCCATGTCCCGCACGATCGGGTAGGCCAGCTCTTGATTGGTCTCCACCAAGATGTCGAAGGGGCCGACGTCGACCATCTGGTGAACGGCGGGCGTCAGCGGGATCGTCGCCCCCGCCATCTCGGCGAGCTTCGGGCTCCACACGCCGCTGGCGATCGCCACCGTCGAACATTCGATCCGCCCCTTGTCGGTCACGACGGCCGACACCCGCGGCCCGTTGGGCCCTGGGGCGGTCTCGATGTCGAGCACTTCGGTGTTCGCATGCACCGACAGGTGCCCGGCGTCCTGAGCCCGTTTGCGCATCTGCGTGCCCGTTTCCAACGAGTCCACCGCGGACACGCTCGGCGTGTAGAAGCCTCCCAGGATGACGCTTGCGTCGATGAAGGGCACCATCTCGACGACCTCGTCGACGGTGAGCAGCTTGGATTCGATCCCCCAGCACTTCGCCGAGGTCATGCGCCGGCGAAACTCCTCGAGGCGCTCAGGCGAACGGGCCACCTCGAGCCCCCCGCAGGTGTTCTGCAGGCCGAGCGCCTCGTACTGCCGCTGGCTCTCGACGGTGAGGTCGACGATTTCCTTGGAGTGGTCGACGGGGAAGATGAAGTTGGACGCATGCCCCGTCGAGCCCCCCGGATTGGGCAGCGGCCCCTTGTCCAGCAGCACGATGTCGGTCCAGCCGAGATCGCTGAGGTGCCCGACCAAGCAGTTGCCGACGATGCCGGCGCCGATGACGACACAGTCGGCCCTCTTGGGAAACTCGCTCATGCCAACCCCCTCCAAAGACAAGCATGCAACCGAAATTCGGCCCTGGGCGCCGCCAGAGTACGACATGCGAAAGTGACCGATCGGGCCACTCGTGTTCTGTATGATGGAACTGTTCCGCTCAGTGGAACAGACTAGCGCGGAACAGTAACTCAGGAACGCGTGGATGAGCGACACTGATGGAGCGTGAAGCGGCTGCGTGGTCGCATCCGTCAGCACAGCACAGGGGGTGCGCGTCATGACAGCAGCCAGTGAATTTCCGAGCGATCTGGAGATCGCCTCAGCGGCGACAATCCGACCGCTCACCGAGATCGCCAACGACGCGGGCATCCCGCAGGAGTTCATGGAGCTGTACGGGCACGGCGTGGCCAAGGTCCAGCTGGAGGCTGCCGAAGCCATGGCCGACCGACCCCGGGGGCGCTACGTGGTGGTCACTGCCATCACGCCGACGCCTCTTGGCGAGGGCAAGACAACGACGACCGTGGGGCTCGGGCAGGCTTTCGCCCATATTGGCCGCACTGCGACGATTGCCATCCGCCAGCCGTCGATGGGCCCGACGTTCGGCATCAAGGGAGGCGCAGCCGGCGGCGGCTACAGCCAGGTCGTGCCGATGGACCTGTTCAACCTGCACCTCACCGGCGACATGCACGCCGTGACTGCCGCGCACAACCTCTGTGCGGCAATGCTGGATGCGCACCTGTATCACGGCAGCGAGCCGAGCCTCGATATTCACAACATCACCTGGCGGCGTGTGCTCGACGTCAACGACCGGGCGCTGCGCAACATCACGATCGGGCTCGGCGGGCGCCTCGACGGCATCCCCCGCGAGTCCGGCTTCGACATCACCGCTGCGTCCGAAGTGATGGCGACCCTGGCGTTGTGCACGTCGATGGAGGATCTGCGGGCTCGGCTCGGCCGCATCGTGCTGGGCTATACCGGCGCGGGCGAACCGGTCACCGCCGAGGACATCGGCGCTGCCGGCTCGATGGCGGTGCTGCTGCGAGAGGCCATCAAGCCGAACCTGATGCAGACCCTCGAAGGCACACCGGCGCTCGTGCACACGGGGCCCTTCGGAAACATCGCCACGGGAAACTCCTCGATCGTGGCCGATCGCATCGGCATCCACACGTCCGATTTCTTGCTGACCGAGGCCGGATTCGGCGCCGACATGGGCGCTGAGCGCTTCTTCAACATCAAGTGCCGGTATTCGGGCGTGTCCCCCGATGCCGCCGTCATCGTCGCAACCGTGCGGGGTCTCAAGGCACACTCGGGCAACCATCGCATCGCGGCGGGACGACCCCTGCCCGCGGCCTTGCTCGAGGCAAACCCCGACGAAGTCCACGCCGGTGGCGACAACCTGCGCAAGCAGCTGCAGAACGTGCGGATGCACGGGGTGTCACCGGTGGTGGCCATCAACGAGTTCCCCGGCGATCACGGGGTTGATCTCGACGCCATCGCGGAGATCGCATCCGAGTACGGCGCCCGCTCGGCGCGCTGCACCCATTTTGCGAACGGCGGGGCAGGTGCAGCCGAGCTCGCCACCGCAGTGGCCGAAGCCGCAGAAGAGCCGACGGACTTTGCGGTTCTCTATCCCGACGACATTCCGCTGCGGGACAAGATCCACGCCGTCGCGACCAACGTGTACGGCGCCGACAACGTGAGCTACACCGCCCGGGCAAACCGTGAGCTCGACAGCTACGAGCGCAACGGCTTCGGCAATCTGCCCGTGTGCATCGCCAAGACGCACCTGTCGATCTCGTCGGATGCGTCGCTGAAAGGTGCGCCGACGGGCTGGACGCTGCCGGTGCGCGAGGTGCGTGCGTCGGTGGGCGCCGGCTTCGTGTACCCGATCTGCGGCGACATGCGCACCATGCCCGGCTTGGGTCGTGACCCGGCCGCACGCCACATCGACCTCGACGCCGACGGTGAGATCGTCGGCCTGAGCTGAGCCGGAGCGACTCCGATGGTCATAATGTTCACCACCGTGCGCGCCTGTCGCGCAGCCGCGGCCGCACGCATGTCCGCGGCCGCACGTGTGCAGTCGGGGCGGCGCGGGACCCCGACGTCGGCAAGCACCAGCGATGCGCTCCGTCGGCTCCTCAGCGAAGCCCAGTGGGAGTTGATCCCGCTCAAGAACCTCACCGAGCAACTTCCGCACTTGCCTGCGAATGCTCCGGTTTCCGTGACCGCATCAGCGTCCAAGACGCTCGAGGACACGCTGGATCTCACAGCGCAGCTGTGCACGCTCGGACATCGGCCGGTCCCCCACATCGCCGCTCGCATGGTCCGCAGCCGGGGGCATCTCGAAGAGATGTTGGGGCGCCTGGCCGACTTAGGCCTGAACGAGATCTTTCTTGTGGGAGGCGATGTGATGTCGCCCGCTGGCCCGTTCGACAGCGCTGTCGCGCTGCTCGAAACACTGGTCGATGTCGATCACTCACTGACCCATATCGGTGTCACTGCGTACCCCGAAGGTCATGCGCTCATCGCAGACGATGTGCTGCATGACGCGCTCCACACAAAGCAGGCGATCCTACGAAGTGCGGGCATCGAGGGGCACGCGTCCACGCAGATGTGCTTCCACGGGCGCTCGATCACCGACTGGCTGGCTGCTGAGCGCCAAAGCGGTTTAATGCTGCCGGTCCATCTCGGCATCCCTGGCGCCGTCGAACCAGCACGTCTGGTGCGCATCGGCACTCGCCTCGGCATCGGCGCCTCCCTGCGATACCTGCGGAAGAACCGTGGTGCTGTCGCACGGCTGCTGCGGCCCGGCGGCTATGACCCCAGCGCATTGCTCAACAAGCTCGCTGCGGAAGCCGACCGGCTCAACATCGCTGGCCTGCATGTCTTCACGTTCAACGCCATCGAATCCACGATGGCCTGGCGAGACGCCGCAATCAGCCAGCTGCGCTAGCTCCGCCACATCGTAGGCCCGCACCGCCGTGCTCGGGCGCAGGGTCGCAAGGGGCGGGCCGCGGGCTGATCGGAGATGGCCAGATGCAGCGCAGCCGCGACGATTCCCAGGGCCGCGGCGAGCCACCACCACAGGTCATATGAACCTGTCGCCTCACGCAGCACTCCCGCTCCGTAGGACCCGGCAAAGGCGCCAATCTGGTGACAGAGGAAGACGAACCCGAACAGCGTCCCGGCGTTGCGCACGCCGAACTGGCCCAGGACGATCCCGGACGTCAGCGGGACACTGGCCAGCCAGACGAGGCCGACCACAGCGCCGAAGCCCAATGCCACCAGCGGCGTGGCCGGCAGCACCAGCAAGCCCACGAACGCCACGGCCCGGCCCATATAGATGATGCTGAGCAGACGGCTCTTGTCGATTCGTGAACCGAGAACCCCCGCAGCAAAGGCCCCCACGATGTTGAACAAGCCAATGAAGGCCCACGACAGCGTGGCGATCCGTGCGCTGTGGCCCGCATCGGTGAGGGACTTGGGCAGGTGGACACCGATGAAGGTGACATGGAAGCCGCAGACGAAGAACGCTGCGTTGAGCATCACGTAGTCACGATGGCGCGCAGCACGCGTCAGCACAGATCGCAGCGGCTCGTCGTGGTCCGCAGTCTCGGCAGTCGCTGCGTCGGGCGCGGTGTCCGTGCCGGACCCACCCGGTAGGCCAGCGGGCGGCGTGCGCAGGGGTCGCAGCACCACAACGATCGAGACGGCAACCAGCGCCAGCAACGCCAGCGCCGTGCGCCACCCGAGCGAGCCGATCAGCACGCCCGTGAGGGGCACCAGAACGAAATGACCGAAGGATCCGAACGCCGTAGCGATCCCGAGCGCAAAGGTGCGTCGCTGCGGATCCACCAGCTTTCCCATCGCTGCGAGCACGACGGCGAACGAGGCCGCAGACATACCCAGACCCGTCACGAACCCGCCGCCGAAGTACAGGCTCGCCGGGCCCGACGCCGTCGCCATGACCAGCAACCCGGCGGCATAGATCACGGCCCCGACGAACAGGACCCGAACAGCGCCGAACCGATCAGCAATCGCGCCGGCGATGGGCTGGCCCAGACCCCAGATCAGATTCTGCAGGGCCACGGTCAGCCCGACCGTGTCGATACCCACCCCCAAGGAGGCATCGATCTCGTCGGGAAACAGCCCCATCGTGGCCCGCACACCGAGCGTCACGGCAGTGACGATGCTTCCGGCCACGAGCACGGGCACCATCGAGCTCCGCGGTGTCGGGGTGTGCACCGGCTCAGGCTAAGAGTCAAAGCGGAGGTGAACGACGCTGAGATCTGGCCTCAGCAGGGTTTGATGAGGCGCAGTCCGTAGATGGCTTCCATCGCGTTGAGCTCAGCCAGCACCTTTTGGGAGGGACGGCGTGATACTCGGATCGTCGCCACGGCTGCATGGTGCTTCGGCCCTGCCAGGATCTCGTTGCGCATCTGCAACACGTTGATCCCGCTCGCTCGCAACGTCATCAGGATTCCCGCAAGCACACCGACCTGATCACGGTGGCGTACCACGATGGTGCTGCGACCCAAGGGCCGCTCGGCACGATTCACGCAGTTCAGCACTTCGCCGGTCGAGAACGCCTCCAGGACTTCCACGACACCGTCGGCAATGTCCTCTAAGGCTTGAGTCGTCGAGGCTCCGATGTGGTGCGTGCCGGTCACGCTTGGATGCGACGCCAGCGGCGAGCGCCAGTTCGGCTCGGCCTCGGGAGGCTCTCCCTGGAAGACGTCGAGCCCTGCCCGCATGCCTCGCTCGTCGAGTGCTCGCAGCAACGCACTCTCGTCCACGATCTCGCCGCGGGACGTGTTGAGCAGGATCGCACCGTCGGGCATCTTCGCCAGGAACTCTGCGTCCACGAGGCCGCACGTCTCGGGGTTGGCAGGCAGGTGCAGCGAGACGATGTCGGCCTCTGCCAACAGGGCGTCCCAGTCGGGAGCGATCTCGATCTCAAGCCGCTTCATCTCGGCGAGCAGCTCGGCTGAACGGTCTGAGCGATACAGCGCCGCTACCTCGATGCCGAACGCAGCGGCTCGGCGGGTGACTTCGATGCCAATGTTGCCCATGCCCACGACGGCCATCCGCCGACCCTTCAGACCCGAGGCGCCCATGTACTGGGATTTGTTCCAGCGCCCCTCGTGCAGGTCCGAGGTGGCGTCGGGGATCTGGCGGTCGACCGACAGCAGCAAGCCCATCGTCAGCTCGGCAACGGCCACAGCGTTGCGACCCGGTACGTTGCAGATATACACGCCGTACTTGCTGGCCCCGTCACAGTCGATGGTGTCAGTTCCGGCGCCGGCGCGCAGCACCATGGCGAGCCGATCGGCGGCCTTGAACACTTTGCGCTTCACCTCGGTGCTGCGCACGACCAGGACTTCGACGCCTCCGATGTGCTCGGCAAGGTCGTCGGCGGTCAGCTCGGGCTTGACGATGCACTCGTGGCCCGCAGCTTCGAGCCGGCCAAGGCGTCCGGTATCGATCTTGTCAGCAAAGAGAATGCGCATCGGCGTCACCGCTCGGACAGGGCATGCCGTCACTGCGCCCGCCGCCGCAGTTGCTGGGACATGTACCTGCATGTTCAGCCAGTGTGCCAAACGCGCGACCCTGCGCGTTGACACTCGTGTTTCCCGCTCTTGTTCCCCATCCTCATGCGATTGGGCCCACGGGCCATTCGGGCCTGCGACTCCCGCTCAGCGCGAGGCGAAGTCGTCTTCGATGTAGGCGCGAATGATGTCGTCGTAGCTCTGGTCGGGTGCGAAGCCCAGGTCCAGAACCCGCCGAGTGTCGAATCGCTCGGGCCACCCGGAGACGATCTGCACGATGGCCGGGTCGGGTGCTTCGGCGATCAGTGCTTCGGCATCAGGCCCAGCGACGCGAGTGAGGGCTTCGATCTGTTCGCCGACTGTTACCGAGACCCCGGCCATGGTGAGGTTGCGGCGTGCTCCCAATGCCGCGCTGTCGAGTTCCCCAGCATGGACCATGTACTCGATTGCCGTGCGAGGGCTGGCGTGGCTGTGGCGTACCTCCCTGGAAACGGGCAGCACCGCCTGTGTTCCAGCCAGCGGTTCACGGATGATGCCGCTGAAGAAGCCAGATGCAGCGGCATTGGGGGGACCGGGGCGAACGCTGATGGTGGGAAGTCGTATGCCGATGCCATCGAAGAAACCACGGCGGCTGTAGTCGGCGAGGAGTGCTTCGGCGACCATTTTCTGCGTGCCATAGGAGGTGAGCGGCGTCAGGTGGAATTCATCGGGGATCGGATCGGGAAAGGGCGCACCGAAGACCGCTATTGACGACGTGAACACGACCCGTGGGGTCCCCTCGGCGAAACGCAGAGCATCGAACAGCGCTCGGGCACCGTCGATGTTGACAAGCATTCCCTTGTCGAAATTGGCCTCAGCTTCACCCGATACGACGCCGGCAAGGTGGAAGATCACCTCGGGCATCGGCTTGAGCAGCTCGGTGGCGACCCCAGGCTCGCAGAGGTCGGCGCTGTGCAGATGGCGCCCTCGATCGGCCCCTCAACGATGTCGACGAGATCGATCCGCCCGATAGGCCTCGCACGTAATACGCCAACGTCCATCAGTCGCTTGGTCAACTTGCGGCCAAGCATCCCTGCGGCCCCGGTGATCAGCACGTGCATCCGGCGAACCTAACTTGAGATTTCTCCCAGACGCCTCCATCGGTACCGGGCTGTGGCGTGCTACAGCAGCTGTCCCACATCAAGAATGAGCAGGATCGCCAGCAGCACGATGATTCCGACGTTGAGCACGCTGACCGGCCATTTCCACCGGTGATCGGAGTGCCAATGCCGCTTGATGCTGGCAATGTTCGCCCACAGTGCGACGAGCGCGATGGGAATGCCCACAGCGGGTCCGACGCCCGGCGCAAGTCCGATGAACGGCGCGACGAACGGGAGGAGCACGTAGGTGAGCGTGCAGCGGATTGCGGAGATCAGAATCGAGAACCGAAGCGACTGGGCGCTGGCCTCATCGAGTGCCGACGTCTGCGCTGCGGCCGTGTCGCTCACAGCGGACCATTCTCGCAGCCCGTCTCGCTGGCACCACCCAGGTAGCAGCCACCGCCGGCTGTCGGGGCGCCGCCGGGCCGCTGGCAGGCGGCTGGCGAAGCGCTCACTACCATCATCGGCAATCCACGGACTCAGGGGGAATCATGGCCGGTGCACTTGACGGAATTCGAGTTCTGGACCTGTCCACACTGGTGCAGGGTCCCCAGGCGGCCGAGATGCTGCACGACCTCGGCGCCGAGGTGATCAAAATCGAGCTGCCGGGCATCGGCGACGTGGGCCGCCATGTGGACATGCTGGAGGACTTCGGCCATACCTCGGTGTTCATCGCCTGCAACCGTGGCAAGCGTTCAGTGACGCTGGATCTGCGCATCGGGGCGGGTCGGGAGGCGTTCTTGCGCCTGGTCGAGACCTCCGACGTGGTGCTGTCGAACTTCAAGCCGGGCACGCTCGATGAGTGGGGCCTGAGCTACGAGGAGCTCGCCGAAGTGAACCCCGGGATCATCTGGGCGGCGGGCAGTTTCTTGGGCCCCGTCGGGCCCGACGCCTTGCGCGAGGGCGCCGACATTGCAGGGCAGGCCTCTGGGGGCGTGATTGCGTCCAGCGGGTATGACGGCGGCCCGCTGTCCACGTATGGCTCGCTGGTGGCTGACCATTGCGGCTCGCAGAACCTCCAGACGGGGGTGATTGCAGCGCTGTTCGCCCGTGAACGCACGGGCCGGGGTCAGCGAGTCGACGTCAGCCTGCTGGGCGGGCAGATCTGGCTCCAGGCGGTCGAGTACACCCACCTGCTGCTGACAGGCAACGAAGCAGGCCGTTCGAACGGCGGGCATCCCCTGGTGCACGCGCTGTACGGCATCTTCCCCACCGCCGACGGCTACTTGGCCATGGCGGGCTGCCCCGAGCACTTGTGGCCAGGCATGTGCAGGGCCATCGAGCGGCCCGACATGGTGGACCATCCGACGTTCAATGCCTACTTCGTCAGCCCGGAAGTGTCTGCGGAGATGCGGGCGTTCTTCATCGAGGTGTTCGGGACGCGGACCACCGAGGAATGGTCAAAGCGGCTCGAGGCAGAGGAACAGCGGTTCTGCGCGGTGCGCTCGCATTCCGAAGTTGTGGCCAGCGAGCAGCCCTATGCCAACGGCTACCTGGCCAAGGCCGACCACGACGAATGGGGCGAACAGACCTGGGTGGGGTGCCCGATCACGATGAGCGACACGCCGACGCGGTTCAGCAACCAAGTGCCTGAGCTTGGCCAGCACACCGAGGAAGTGCTGCTCGAGCTTGGCGTCGAATGGGACGACCTGGAGCGGTGGCGCGAGGCGGGGGCCTGGTAGCTGCGTCAGGCACGGCTGAGGCACGGCTGAGTCGCCGGGCTCAGCCGCCGGGGTCGATCCCGAGGCTCAGCTGCAGAGTTCGCCGTCGGCAACCACGGGGCGGCCGGCCAGCACGGTGTGGCGCACTTTGCCGGTGAGTTCGCGACCCGCCCATGGCGTGTTGCGACTGCGTGACTGCAGCTCGTCAGCGTGGACCGTCCAGTGCTGGGCGGGATCGAACACTGCGAGGTTGGCGGGCATCCCCGCTTCGACGCGGTGACCGTGCTCGGCAATACCGGCAATGCGTGCCGGCGCCATCGAGACCACCTCGACAAAACGGGCGGGCGACATTGCGCCCGCTTCCACCATCTCTGACCAGATCACCGATGCCATCGTCTCCACGCCGGTCATGCCCGCAGCGGCATCGCGCAGCGAGGTGTCCTTCAGCGAGGGGTGGTGCGGCGCGTGATCAGTCGCGACCGCGTCGAGGGTGCCGTCGCAGATTCCGAGGCGCAAGGCTTCTACGTCGCTGCGCAGGCGCAGTGGGGGGTTCATCTTGCCGGTCGTGCCGAGTCGCTCGATGTCGTCCTCGGTAAGCACGAGATGCTGTGGCGTCACCTCCGCTGTCGCATTGAGGCCGTTTCGCTTCGCAATCGAGACTCGGGCCATCGCAGCAGACGTGGACAGGTGCAAGACGTGGTACCGACCCCCGGTCGTGGCTGCGAGTGCCAGATCACGCGCCACGATGCTCTCCTCGGCCGCCGCCGGACGGCCGGCGAGACCCAGGCGCTGCGCGACCGCACCGTCGTTGATGACCCCGCCCGCAACCATCGACGGGTCCTCGGCGTGCTGGCTGACCACGGAGCCCGGCAGGCCGACGGTGGCGGCGAGCGCCATCTCCATGAGGGCGTCGTCGGCCACGCAATCGCCGTCGTCGGTAAACACCCGAACACCGGCGGCATGCAGCGCCGCCATATCGGTAAGCCGCTCGCCTTGTCGGCCCAGCGTGATCGCGGCGGAGGTCCGCACGTCGCACGGGGCTCCGGTGGCAAGCGAGAGCACTTCGCGGACCATGTCGGGGCTGTCGATGGTCGGATTCGTGTTCGGCATCATCACGCAAGCCGTGACGCCGCCCATCGCCGCTCCGGCCGCACCCGATGCGATGTCCTCGCTCTCGGTGCCGCCCGGCGTGCGGAAGTGCACCTGAATATCGACAAACCCAGGCATCACCAATGCGCCGGTGGCATCGAGCGTGCGGCGAGCGGGGCCAGCGTCGCCGGCGGGCATGACGGCGACGATCTGCCCATCTTCGATGACGACGTCGACAGGGTCCACGGTGAGCGGCTTCGCTGCGTCTGTGAGCCTGCCACCCGTGATCACGAGATCCGCTGCCATCGCTTCACCCTAAGCAACGCATCACGGCGTCGGGCGAACGTCTTGGTCGTGCTGCGGGCAGCGCTCTCTGACTCGGAGGGCACGAGCCGGTACGGTTTCGGCCATGACGCTTGCGAAAGCTCCCCCGGTCGCCGTCAGCGCTGTCTCGGACCGCCGCAGGGCCGACTACGAGGCGAATGGCTACTTGTGCCTGCCTGAGTTCGTCGGCCCCGAATGGCTGGCTGAGCTGCGCGCCGTGACGGCGGAGTTCATCGAGGCCAGCCGGGCTGAGACCACCTCGGGCAAGGTGTTCGATCTGGAGCCCACGCACACGGCCGACGCACCGAGGCTGCGCCGTCTCATCTCACCTGTGGACCAGCACCCGACGTACGCCCGCTTCACCTTCGAAGGTCCACCGGCGCAACTGGCCTCTGCGCTGCTCGGCGGCCCCGTCCGGTACCACCACTCCAAGCTCAACTTCAAATGGTCCGAAGGCGGTGAAGAGGTCAAGTGGCACCAGGACATCCAATTCTGGCCGCACACCGATTTCACGCCGCTGACGATCGGTGTGTATCTCTCCGACGTCGATCCGGAAATGTCGCCGATGGGCGTGCTGCCGGGCAGCCATCTGGGGTCGCTGTATGACCTGTATGGGTCCGACGGAAACTGGGCCGGGGCGATGAGCGACGACGACGCTGCCGGGCTCGACCTCGACGCTATGGAATATCTCGGCGGACCGGCGGGTTCGGTCACGGTTCACAACTGCTGCATGGTGCATGGCTCGATGCCGAACAACTCGCCCCGGCCCCGGCCCCTGCTGCTGCAGACGTACTCGGCGCTGGGGTCGTATCCGATTGCGAATTGCGGTGTGAACGGTGTCACCGGCCCCAACGGCGGGCGGATCTGCGGCGGGGAGGAGGCCACTCAGAAGCTCACGATCGAGGGACGGGCGATGCATGTCGCCCCCGACTGGTCACGCAAGGGTCCGCCCACCATCTTCGGCTCCCAGCAAAAGGACGGCTGAGTCGCTCCAGGGCCGGATGCGCCGTCGCCGAGAGGTTCGCCCAGCCATGAGTGACGACCGTCAGCACGTGCTGCCCACCTTCGCCGAAGCTCTTGACGCAGTTCTGCGGCGCGAGATCCGTGACTGCGACGGGCTGGTTGACGCCGAACGGCTCAGCGGCGGGGCGAGCATGGAGACGTATCGGCTTCGGTGTCGCCGTGTTTCGGACCCGGGCGGTGTCTTCGAGATCTGCCTACGGCGGGGGCCTGACGGCATGGACCGCGAGGGCGACAACGTCACCGGCGTCGAAGCCGAGGCGCTGTGCATGAGCACGGCTCGTCTGGCGGGCGTGCCTGAGCCTGAGCTGCTGTACGTGCTGGTTCCGGGAGACGGCGTCGGTGCGGGCTTCATCATGGAATGGCTGGATGGGGTCACGCTCGGTGCTCGCATCACTCGGGCCGCCGAGCTTGAGGGGGTGCGGTCGCAGTTGGCGTTTCAGTGCGGGCAGGAGATGGCGCGCATTCATCGGATCGATGTGGGTTCGACCGGCTTGGGCGATGTGCTGCGGCGCGCCCAGCCCAGCGAATATCTCAACGAGACCTGGGATCGCTACCGGGAGCTATCGACGCCGCAGCCGATGATCGACTACGCCGCCCGCTGGCTGGCCACCCAACTCGACGGGCAGGATCGGGTCGAGCTGACGCTCGTGCACAATGATTTCCGCAACGGCAACGTGATGGTGGACGCCGACGCGGGGCTCGTCGCGGTGCTGGACTGGGAGACGGCCCACATCGGCGACCCGATGCGAGATCTCGGCTGGATGTGCACCAATTCGTGGCGCTTCGGGCAGCGGCACCTGCCCGTGGGCGGATTCGGGCACTACGACGACCTGTTCGCCGGCTACGAGAATGTCGCCGGGGTGCCGGTCGACCCCGACCGGGTGCAGTACTGGGAGGTGTTCGGGTCGTTCTGGTGGGCGGTGGGATGCCTGGGGATGGCCGATCGGTACCGCCAAGGATCCGACGCCACAGTCGAGCGCCCGGCGATCGGCCGCCGCAGTTCTGAATGCCAGCTCGACTGTGCGCATCTCATCATTCCGGGGCCGGTCAAGTTCTTGCCTGCGGTGCATTCGCTGGGGCTGCTTGCGTCTGATTTCGGGCGCCGAGCTGCGGAGGTGTCAGCACTTGGGGGAAGTACGACCAGCGCGGAGGCGAATGCTGCGGCCGGGGACATGCCCCGTGTCGACGAGATCCTCGAGAGTGTTCGAGATTTCCTGCATGGGGAGGTGCGGCAGGCCACCGACGGCCGAACGAGCTTCTTGGCGCTCGTGGCGGGCAACTCCATCGACATTGCGCTGCGTGAGCGGCTGATTGGCCCGCAACTGCATCGCTACGAACTGGACCAGCTTGTAGCCCTGCTGGACGATGGGAGCCTGCGGTCCAGCGAGAGTCTTCCCGGCGATGGCCATGTCGCCGACGCCGACATCACCGAGCAGCTCACGGCCCTGCGCTGGAAACTCGTGCATCAACTGCGAGACGGGTCCATGGCGCTCGACACCTCAGGCCTCGCGGACTACCTGCGCACCTCAGTGGCCCACCAGGTGGCGATCGACCAGCCGAGATACTCCGCCTTTCGCCACATCGCCAGCTCTTAGCCATCCGAACCACCGGGCCACACTGATTGCATTAAGTGCATTGACTACAATGATTGCAAGGCACAATCTCCAGGTAAAAGGAATCGACTTGCAAAGGGAATGAAGACGGGTTCGTGGCCAGCATCACAGTGCGAAATCTTGACGATGGGCTGAAGCGCCGTCGAACTGCTCACCTACGACGATCCGCTCCGCGAGCCATAGCCACTCGGTAACAAGCACATCGACCCCCGAGCGCCGCATCGTGTGTCATAGCTGTCACCAATAGTGCTTCGGTATCTGTGACCCAACATGGAAGCCGGCATCCTCAACGCCCACCGTGTGCATGCCGCTCGACAGAGCTTGCTCGACAGCGGGGCATTCACTGTCAAGCAACTCGCCCAGCGCATGGGCGGCCTGTGAACACCGTGCACAAACAGATCCAGCGGGCCGGCAAGCGAGGCGAAGTGCTGGCCGTCACAGTGAACGGCGGGACTCACATTCCGGCCGTCCTGCTCGATGAGGCACTTGAGTTCCGTGCACACTGGCAGCCGGTGATCTCTGTCCTGCAAGACGCTGGGATGACCGGCTGGGACATCGTGGTTCAACGTGTCGCGCCACGCCGAGGTCTTCAACAGCACAGGGGTCGGCGACAGCCGATTCAGCCCACTTCCCGCCACCGACGGCCAGCCGATCCCCCACGTCTATCTGGCACAGAACCACGTAGGTGCGCTGCTGGAGAGCGCCTTGCACGACGTCTGGGGGTGCAACTGCAACCATTCGGCGCACAGATCTGCGTGGTCGATGCCTGCGCCGTGTCACATGCCTGACAGGCCTTCGCGTCATAGACCTACGCGACGACCAACTCGACCACTACGGGATCGGGCGTGAGCAGCTCATTGCCGGTCCCCCACAGCACTGTGGGTGCGCACGCAGATGGGCGCAGCAGCGGACTCGGGCATCGATCGGCGGGCAACCGGCCGCCGGATTCATCTGGCACTCACGACAAGTTGAAGTCGCCGCTGACCGCGCACGTGAGCCGATGCGGATACTGCTGGCCATCGTCGAACAAGCTGGACATACGGCAATCATCTACGACAGCGACGGACGAGGCCACGACTGGTTCAACACAGACATCGTTCACGCAGACCTCAGCGTCGGCAACGGCTTGGCCTTCGTGACCGAACTTGCCGTGGCGTTGGGTCTGCATGTCGAAGACTGAGCTGCCCTCAAAGCAACATTTCGCGCATCGGCTCACGTGGGGACAACGACAGTTCCACGCCGCCCAGCAGCTCGAACCGTGTCCGAGCTGAAGCCGCGAGATTCGACGGTGCCGCATCGGCCTCAGAGCGAATCGTGATGCTGGCGTACGCTCCCTGACAAGACTTCAAGCCGGGAAACCCGGTCCAGGCCGGCGTGGCGTCGGTGCGCGGTGCACTGGGGTGTTCCTGTGCGGCTGTGACGGCGGTTTATTGGGTGCTGTTGGTGAGTGTGCGTGCTTGGTGTCCGACTTTTTGGGCGGTTTGCCAGCGGTTCGGGCCGGCGATGCGGGTGATGTTGTGACGGTCGGCGATTTTGGCGGCGGGCACTGCTGTTGGGCCGCCGATGACATAGCCGCCGTGTGGTGCTGCTGCGGCCAGCCGTGTCGCTTGGCTGTGGGGCATGGCCGCTTCGCGTGCGCCGGCCAGTATCACGCAGTCGGTGCCGATGATGCGTGCGAGGGTGACTGCTGAGTAGATGTCGGATTGTGCCATGGCATCCGAAGCCACCACGATGGGCGTGTCCCCGGAGCAGTCCGACGCCACCCATGGGTGTGCGCCGGCCAGGTGCAGCCCTGGCGCGCCGACGTCCGCGGGCAGCGGCGCGGGTTGGGCAGCGGGTGTCTCCGCGGGAGTGCCTGGGGCCGGCCGGGTTGCTTGGTCGGCGATTTTTTGGGCGGTCGTCCATCGGTTGCCGCCCCAGATTCGTGACATGTCGCGGTCGGCGAGCTTGGCGGGGGGCACCGCTGCTTCGCCGCCGACGACGTAGCCGCCGTGTGCTGCTGCGGCGAGCCGTGCGGCTTGGCTTTGGGGCATGGACGCTTCGCGGGCGCCGGCGAGCACTATGCAGTCCGTGCCGATGATCCCTGCCAGGGTGACTGCTGAGTAGATGTCCGATTGTGCGTCGGCGTCGGAGGCCACGATGATCGGCACGTCGCCGGAGCAGTCCGATGCCACCCACGGGTGTGCGCCGGCCAGGTGCAGCCCGGGCGCGTCGACGTCCGCGGGCACAGCGAAGGCGACACGGTAGGTCTTGGTGCGGCTGGCGTCGGCGGAGGTCACCGTGACGGTGATCGCCGCGAGGCCGCCGAGCGCGACCTGGTGGCCGTCGGCGGCGTCGGCGTCGCCGGGCTTGATCTCGACATCGGCGCGGCGCTGTGTCGCTTCGGCGGTCACGACGGTCTCGGTCACGCCCTGCCCGGCGACGGCGACATAGCCGGTGCGGTCGCGGTCGAACCCGCCGAAGTCGACGCCGCTGAGCCAGAGCGCGGCGAGGCGCGCGTCGATGGCGTCGGGCATGTTGTAGGTGTAGACGCGGCGGTCCCTGTCGTCGACCACGTACATGACGTCGCCGTCGGACCAGATCCCGCTAGGACTGCTGTTGCCGGCGCCGGAAAGCTCCCCGAACTCCTCACGAGGGACACGCTCGAGAAGCCGCGGCTCGCCGCTGTCGGCCTGCGCGGCGCTGACCGCGCCCGGCTGCGCGGGCACGACGGGCAGCCGGTAGGCGAACAGACGCTCGGCGCCATGGTCGGAGACCCAGACAGTGACACCGTCGGACCACAGGTCGCGGGGATCGCTGTTGGCGCTGTCGAGCAGGTGGTGCGCGAGCAGATGCCCGCTCGACAGGTCGTAGGCGAAAAGCGCCCGCGCGCGGTCGAGCACCCACAAGGTCCCGCCGTCGGACCAGATGCCGCGGACATCGCCGTTGGCCTGATCCAACGCGATCTCGCGCTCGGCGAGGCGGTCGCCGCTGTCGAGGTCATAGACAAAGACACGGTCCCGGCCGCTGTCGGACACCCAGGCAATCCCCGTCCGGGACCACAAGCCGCGAGGGGCGCGGTTCGCGTCGTCGAGCACGAACTCGCTCCCCTCGACCCGCTCGCCCATGGCCAGGCCATAGGCGTACACCTCGCCGTCGCCGTCGCTGTCGGCGATCCAGAAAACGGCACCGTCGGACCACGAACCCGTCGGCCGGCCCTGACCGCCGTCGAGGCTCTCGATGTCATGCTCCACCGTCCACTCAAAATCCACAAGACTCGGCCTGGCCCTGCCGCCGCCGACATAGACGTCGGGCACCGGGAAGAACGGCACGCTGCGGGTGGGCGGGCTGGCGGCGGGCGGCCTGCTGGCGGGCGGCCTGCCGGCGGGCGCGCTGTTGGCGGGCGCGCTGGTGTGGCCCGAGCCCGACGGCGACCAACCGCTGGGCGTCTCCCCGTTGAGAGCCTGCACCCGAACCTCGTAGGCCGTGCCGGCGGACAGGCCCGTGATCGTCGCCGACGTAGACGTCCCCGAATGCGACCACGACCTGAACACACCGCTCGAACCCGCCCGATACTGCACGCCGTAGCCGACCAGCGCGGGGCCCCCGTCGCGGCCCGGCGCGCTCCAGGCCACCTCCACACTCGTCGTCGAACCCGACGTAGCCGACACCACCGGCGCCGCCGGTGTCGCCGGCTGCTCAGCCACGTCAGTCAAGTTGATGGTGACCGGCACCGTGTCGCTGGCCGTGCCGTCGGAAGCCTTGATCGTCACCGAATAACTCGTCTTGGTCTCAAAGTCATAGACCACGCCCGACCTGGTCTTGATACGCCGCGTCGCCGCATCGAAGCTGAACGAGGCGGAGTCGGCGCCCTCCATCGAATAAGTCAACGTGTCGCCGCTGTCGGCGTCGGTCGCCGCGGGAACCACCGCCCCCACATTCGTGTTCGCGGCGGTGTTCTCCGCGAGACTGCGCGTCAACGAAGCAGCCGCGAACACCGGCGCCCTGTTGGTCGGCGAGTTGGTGCGGCCCGTGCCCGACGGCGACCATGCACTGGGCGTCTCCCCGTTGAGGGCGCGTATCTGCACTTGATAGCTGGTGTTGGCGGTCAGCGCGGTGATCGTCGCTGACGTGGACGTCCCCGAATGCGACCAGGCCCTGAACACGCCGCTGGAACCGACACGGTACTGGACGCTGTAGCCGGTCAGTACGGGTCCTCCGTTGCGGCCAGGCGCAGTCCAGGCCACGTCCACACTCGTCGTCGAACCCGACGTAGCCGACACCGACGGCGCAGCCGGTGTCGCGGGCTGCTCAGCCACATCAGTCAAGTTGATAGTGACCGGCACCGTGTCGCTGGCCGTCCCGTCGGAAGCCTTGATCGTCACCGAATAACTCGTCTTGGTCTCAAAGTCATAGGTCACACCCGACCTGGTCTTGATACGCCGCGTCGCCGCATCGAAGCTGAACGAGCCGGAGTCGGCGCCCTCCATCGAATAAGTCAACGTGTCACCGCTGTCGGCGTCGGTCGCCGCGGGAACCACCGCCCCCACATTCGTGTTAGCGGCGGTGTTCTCCGCCACACTGCGCGTCAACGAAGCAGCCGCGAACACCGGCGCACTGTTGGCAGGCGAGTTGGTGCGGCCCGTGCCCGACGGCGACCATGCACTGGGCGTCTCCCCGTTGAGAGCCCGTACCTGCACCTCATAGCTGGTATTCGCGGTCAGCCCGGTGATCGTCGCCGACACCGACGTACCCGAATGCGACCACGACCTGAACACACCGCTCGAACCAGCCCGATACTGCACGCTGTAGCCGCTCAGAGCGGGTCCTCCGTTACGGCCCGGCGCACCCCAGGCCACGTTCAGGCTCGTCGTCGAACCCGACGTAGCCGACACCGACGGCGCAGCCGGTGTCGCCGGCTGCTCAGCCACATCAGTCAAGGTGATAGTGACCGTCACCGTGTCGCTGGCCGTGCCGTCGGAGACCCTGATCGTCACCGAGAAGATGGTCGTGTTGCTCTCAAAGTCATAAGACACACCCGACCTGGTCTTGATCTGCCGCGTCGCCGGATCGAACGTGAACGAGACGCTGTCCCCGCCCTCCATCGAATACGTCAACGTGTCGCTGTTGGCGTCGGTCGCCGCCGCAACAGCCGCTCCCACATTCGTGTTCGCGGCGGTGTTCTCCGCGAGACTGCGCGTCAACGAAGCAGCCGCGAACACCGGCGCAGCGTTGGCATGGGTGACGCCGTTACCAGAGGGCGACCATGCACTGGGGGTCTCCCCGTTGCGGGCGCGTACCTGCACCTGATAGCTGATATCGGCGGTCAGCCCGGTGATCGTTGCTGAGGTGGACGTGCCCGAATGCGACCACGCCGCGAACGGGCCGCTGGAACCATCCCGATACTGCACGTCGTAGCCGGTCAGTGCGGGTCCCCCGTTGCGGGCCGGCGCGGTCCAGGCCACGTCCAGGCTCGTCTTCGACCCCGCCGACACCGACGGCGCCGCCGGTGTCGCCGGCTGCTCGGCCACATCAGTCAAGGTGATAGTGACCGTCACCGTGTCGCTGGCGGTGCCGTCGGAAGCCTTGATCGTCACCGAATAACTGGCCTTGGTCTCAAAGTCATAGGACACACCCGACTTGGTCTTGATACGCCGCGTCGCCGCATCGAAAGTGAACGAGACGCTGTCTGTGCCCTCCATCGAATACGTCAACGAGTCGCTGTTGGCGTCGGTCGCCGCAGGAACCACCGCCCCCACATTCGTGTTCGCCGCGGTGTTCTCCGCCAGACTGCGCGTCAACGAAGCAGCCGCGAACACCGGCGCACTGTTGACCGGCGCGGTCGTGGTCGTCGTGGTCGTCGTCGTGGTGGTGGTGGCGGGCGGGCTGGTCGCGTAGCCCTTGAGCTCCATCGACAGCACCGAGCCCGACGCATTCCAAGTGGTGCCATCGTTAGACGTCAACCGTGAATCGGCGATGGACCAGCCCGCCAGACCCGTCTCAGAAGTGCTGTTCGTATAACCGAACCTTCCTCGGTTGCCGCGGCCGGTGACGCCGTCGTTGACGTACACCCAGTAGACCGTCGACGCCGAAAGGGTGGTGTTCGCCGGCGCTGTGAAAGTATTAACCGCATTCTTGGTGAGGGTGGCCGGGTTCGTGAGCGCGGCGACCACATCGCCTGGCTGGTTGCTGGCGTTGTTCTCCCGGATCTTGACCGCCGGCGCCCAATTGCTGCTTTGATTTGCGCTCAGATAAATGCGGACATCGGACAGCGTGTACCCGCCGGTGGTGCTCCCCGTCGTGAAGCTCTGCGCCGCGTAAAAGTTCTGGTGATGACTAGGAATCCCGCTGGCGTTCGACACCAGCGTCACCGGCGTCGGTGTCTGCGCCTGGGACAGGGGCGTGGCCACAGCCAGCGCCGTGACCAGCAGCACGAACACAGCCAGCGCACGCATCGGCCGACGCAGCCGGACGCCGCCGTCGCGGACGGCCGAAGTCACCGCGACAACGGCGGCTTCGAGCCGTCCCGCAGCCCGATCGGCTCGCCGACGGCAAGATCGGGGGGGGGGGGGGGGGGGGAGTCTCACGCCGTCGAGCCGGTCTGCCCTCGGCCCTCATAGCGAGAATAAATCGAGTCGTTCACTGCTTGGCTCACCGCAACACCTTCAGTCAAAGACCTGTGCATCAATGACAGACGTTACCGCGGCCGACCACCCCTGGACAACGAGGGCGACGACGGACCCGTCGACGCGCTCGATGACCAAGCCGGCCTCTTGGCCGTCGTGTGTCCGCCAATGAGCTGTCGTCTCGCCCTGCGAGAACGGCAGAACATCGACGATGTGAATGCGGCCGGTCAGTGCCTGCGCCGCAGTCGGCAAGGCGTCGAATCTCGTCGATCCCGTGATCACGAACCGCCCTGGCGCACGGTTCCGATTCAGCTCGGCCTTGATGGCATCGAGAACCACGGGTGCTTTCTGGAATTCGTCGATGCATACGGGCGCGGGCCCCGAGACGAAGGTCGCGGGGTCGCACGACACTGCATCGCGTACCGCTGGTTGGTCAAGGGGGGCGAACTCCATCGGTGGGTGGTTGCAAGTGAACGGTCATGATGGCCGTTGCCTACACATGCAGCCGACCGATCGAGGTGTCGAGTATGGCAGCGAGGCTGAGTTTGGATGAGCGGGTGTTCATCGAGTCGTCGCTGGGGGCGGGCGGGCTATGACGCCCGCTCGGCGCACGCGTGGGCATGCGCGAGGGCGCGACGCGTTCGCGTCTCCAAGCTGGCGGATGATCCGGTGCTGGCCGCTGCGGTCGATGAGCGCTTGAAGCTGAGGTGGTCCCCGCACGCGACCGCGGCGGACCTGCGCGAGGCGGGCATGAGCGTGTGCGCGCAGACGATCTACCGGGCGTGCTACGCGAGCGACGCGCGCAGCGGCCTGCCCGCCGGCTCCTGGGCGAAGCTGCCGCGGCGCTGGGCCGCCAGCCCGGCGGGCTGGTGCGCACCCTCACCTGGGACCAAGGCCGCGAGAAGGCCCGCCGGGCCGACATCGAGGCCGCGCTCGGCATCGAGGTGTTCTTCTGCGAGCCGCGCTCGCCGTGACAGCGACCCACCAACGAGCACACCAACGCACTGCTGCGCCGATGGCTCCCCAAAGGCACCAGCCTCGACATCGCACAGCTGCGGCTCTCGGTCATCGAGGACAAACTCAACCACATGCCCCGCCGACTCCACCACTGGGCATCAGCACACGACATCTACACTCAACTCACTTGCAACACTCATAATGGTTGGGCTCTGTCGAGGGGTTCCCTTCATCGCAGCCATGTCATCGTCGGTAAGGCCCACTTCGGCCATCCACGGCTTAGCCAGCGTGCTGTACCACGCCGCACCCAGCATCTGGTTGAAGATCACCGCCACGATGATCGCCCAGTAGTTCAAGCTCCCAAAGTCCATTCCATCCATCTCCGAAGCGTAGGTGTCATCTGCTCGAGCTCGACCCGGCATCCGGCACGGTGACCCGGGCGCCTTCTACATTTCGGGTCAGATGCGGTGCCGTCACTCGATCCACACGGCGGTCTGCGTCAGGTTGCATCGGTGGGGTCTCGTGGCTGCCGGGCTGGCTCTCGCCTCAGCGTGCGCCTCCACGACTCCGAATCAGGATCCGCCAGGGGCAGAGCGTCCTGCCGAGACTCCGTCAGGTGCGCCGACCACGGCACGAGCACCGCTTGCGACGGGCCCGTCCGGCGAAGTTGAGGGTGGCCGTGTCGCCACGACGCCGAACGAGCCCGCCCACGACTTGGGCACTGAAACGGGCACGACACCGGAAACCACCACAGACCGAGGATCGGAAACAGAATCCACTGCCACCGGTGACGACGACACAAGAGTGCTGCCACCGGTCACGTTTCCCGATGCGAGCATTCGGGACCCTGAAGCCGAAGCAGCGGATCTCGAACGCCGGCGGAGTGTCATCGGGCTGTTTGAGCGATTGCGTGTCGAAGCTGAACAACGCCGGGGCTACGACCGCGAGGCCGTATTCGACGGTTGGCTCTACAGAAACGGACGCTCAACCCGAGATCGAGTCCTGGCAGCGGAACGGCGTTCCGACGGCACATGGCTGTCGCTGTACGACAACGTCAGCGTGACCGTGGCAGCCGATCTCGACATCGACCACCTAGTGCCCCTCGTCGAAGCTTGGCAATCCGGCGGGCACTTGTGGACCGCCGACACCTGGACCCGGTACGCCAACGATCTCGACGATCCCCGTTCGCTCGTTGCCGTCACAGCGTCATCCAACCGCAGTAAGAGCGCTCGGGATCCTTCAGAGTGGTGGCCGCCTGAGGACGCCTACCGATGCCAATACACAGCCGATTGGGTCGCCGTGAAGTCACGTTGGGATCTCGCTGTGGACTCCGTCGAGCAACGAGTTCTCGATGACGCACTCGACGCGTGCACCGGAGACGAGTTCGACTTCAGCGACCCACAGCCAGCAACCACGACATCACTGACTCGGGAACCCGACGACACCGCATCGGACGAGGGCGAACCAGACGACGGCGAAGCAGACGCCGCCGAAACCGACGATGCCGGCAACGACTGCCACCCTGCCTACGAACCGTGCCTGCCGAACCTTCCGGGCGATGCGATCAACTGCGGCGACTTGACGGCTGCCCAGAAGCCCGTGACGGTCATCGTCATCGGCGAGGACCCATACCGCCTCGACCGGGACGGCAACGGAGTCGGCTGCCAGTCATAGGCAGTCCAAGTACTACCCCTCGGCGGCTGCGTTGATGGCAGCGAGGGTTGTGGCCATGGCGGAGCGGACAACGTCGGCACGTCCGACACCAATCTGTACACGGCGTCGGGCGTTGCGGCGATCTCGACGGTTGCTTCGTGGTGCATTCGGTGAACGGTCATGGGCGAAACCATAGTTCCGTGCTGTGCGGAGAACTGCGGTCAAGGCCGCTGCCCCATACCATTGCGGCGACCTCCAGCAAGGGAGCGCAGATGGGCGAGATTCCCCGTACTGAAGACCGTCGCAGCCCCATCCGGCGGCTGGGCCGCACGGTCGAGCCGATCCACACGGTGGCGTACTACTCGCCGGAGATCTACGGATTCAACGACGACGGCTTCAAGGGCTGGTGGCATGCCTACTTCGCCTACCGCTCAGCCCCGATGGGCACCGTGAGTGCTCCGGCGGTGACGGCGGTGTTCTACAACTTCGCCCCCCGGATGGTGGAGCGGGCGATGCCGACGTGCTGGGACATCATGGCGCCCGACGCGGTACGTGCCCGCCAGCTCGAACTGACCACGGCGGCGATGCTGCGGGCCCTCGGTGACTATCCACACCCCGACGACATCTCTGGCGCTGCAGCGGCCTTGCGCAGCTTCGCGGATCAGCTTCCGATCGGTGCCAGGCCGTTGTATGCGGCATGGGCCAGTGAGCCATGGCCCGGCGGCGGTACCGCCGGGCACGCCAGCACAGCCAGCGGTGATGGCGGAGGTGACGTCATGGACCTGTGGCACGGCTGCACGCTGCTGCGCGAGTTCCGCTTCGACGGGCACAACATTGCGCTCGCAGCCGGCGACCTGGATCCCGTCGAGTGCCACGTCATGATGACCACTGGCGGCCACGGAAACGGCGCCACCATCCAGAAGATCCGCGGCTGGAACGCGCAAGAGTGGGAGGCAGCCTGCCAGCGGCTCATCGATCGCGGCTGGATCACCCCAGACGGCGAGCAGACCCCCGAAGGCAACGCCGCCCGCAGAGCCGTGGAGCGCGACACGGACCGCCTGTCATCCGCCGCCGCCGATGCCCTGACCGTCGACGAATTCGAGACGCTGCTTACTCGCCTCGAGCGCATCACGGCGTACCTCGTCGAGACCGGCATCGTCGCGGGCGTCTGGCCTCCACCGCACGTCACCGTCGCCGCCTGAGGAGCTGTGTCCTCTCGCTCTGCCGCTTCGAAACCTTCATCAGGCGAGGGCAGCGGGCGCGACTTCATTCGGGATCTTGTCGAGGCGGACCTCGCTTCCGACCGGTTCGCCGGACGGGTCCAGACCCGCTTTCCCCCCGAACCCAACGGCTACCTCCACATCGGGCATGCCAAAGCAATCTGTCTGGACTTCACCGTTGCCTCCGAGTTCGGCGGACGCTGCTTGTTGCGCTTCGACGACACGAACCCCGCCACCGAGAGTCCTGAGTACGTCGATGCCATGGTCGAAGACCTTGCCTGGCTCGGCTTCGAACCGCACGAGATCCGCTACGCCTCTGACTACTTCGAGCAGCTGTACGCGTGGGCCGAGATGCTCATCGAACGAGGGCTGGCCTACATCGACGATCAGGACTCGGAGGCCATCTCGGCCGGGCGCGGAGGCTTCGGCCGTCCCGGCACCGACAGCCCCTGCCGCGACCGGCCGATCGAAGACAACTTGCGTGTATTCCGGGAGATGGCGGCGGGCCGGCATCGCGATGGCAGCCGGGTGCTGCGTGCTCGCATCGACATGCAGCACGAGAACATGCAGATGCGCGACCCGGTGATGTATCGCATCCGTCACGAGCACCACTACCGCAGCGGCGACCGCTGGTGCATCTACCCCACCTACGACTGGGCACACGGCCAGAGCGACGCCATCGAGGGCGTCACCCATTCGCTGTGCACACTGGAGTTCCGGGACAACCGGGCCCTGTACGACTGGTACTTGGAGCACTTGCCGCTCGATGACCTCGGCCACACCGGTGAGCGGCCCTACCAGACCGAGTTCGCCCGGCTGGAGCTGACCCACACAGTCACCTCCAAGCGGGTCCTGCGCCGTCTCGTTGACGGTGGGCAGGTGAATGGCTGGGACGACCCCCGCCTGCCGACGCTGCGGGCCCTGCGACGGCGCGGCTATCCGCCCGCAGCGATCCGGGAGTTCTGTGCATTCATCGGCGTCGCTCGCACCAACAGCCGGCACGCTCCCGAACTGTTCGAGTCATTTGTGCGGACTGAGCTCAACGCCACAGCGGCACGGCGCATGGCCGTTCTGCGCCCGCTCAAACTCGACATCACTAACTGGCCGACCGAAAGCGACGGCTCGCCGGTCACCGAATATCGGGAAGCGGTGAACAACCCAGAAGATCCGTCGGCCGGCACGAGGCAGGTGCCCTTCAGCGGGACGCTGTGGATCGAACAGGACGATTTCCGGCTTGACCCGCCGCCGAAGTATTTCCGGTTGGCCCCTGGACGAGAAGTCCGGCTGCGGGCTGGCTACCTCGTGCGGTGCACCGATGCGGTGACCGACGACAACGGCAATGTCACCGAGGTGCACTGCACCTATGACCCGCAGACATCCGGCGGGCAGGCCCCCGACGGACGCAAGGTCAAAGCAACGATCCACTGGATCAGCGTCGACCACGCTGTGCCGATCACTGCTGCGCTCTACGAACGGCTCTTCGACGCCGAGCTGCCCGGCGACCGCACCGGAGACCCGCTCGACGACGTGCACCCTGCATCGCGTGAGGTCGTCAACGATGCCGTGGCCGAACCGGCAATCGCAGACGTCGCCCCCGGAGCGGTCGTGCAGTTCGAACGGCTCGGCTACTTCTGCGCTGACGCCAGCACGCCGAGGTTGTTCCACCGTACGGTCGGTCTGCGCGACGAGTGGGCCAACATTCAAAAGCGCCAGGCCCAGGCCGCCAAGCAAGGTGGCAAGCAAGGTGGCAAGCAGCCACGGAAGGAGGCCCCGTGACCGCGCAGCAAGCAGCCGAAACCGGTGCTGCTTCGAACGACGATGCCCCAGGCGGCCGGGTGGCAGTCATCACCGGTGGCGGCACCGGTGTCGGCAAGGCCTGTGCGCTGTCACTCTCGCAAGCCGGTTGGCAGGTGGTGATCTGCGGCCGCCGCCGAGAGCTGCTCGACGATGTCGTCGGGTTGTGTGCGAGTGAAGCGCTTGCCGTCACTGTTGACGTCTCGGTGCCCGAACAGGTCGATGCGCTGTTCGCTGCGGCCACAGATCAGTTCGGCCGAGTCGATCTGCTGTTCAACAACGCTGGCATGGCAACTCGTCCGATGCCGGTGGACGAGTTGCCGATCGACGACTGGATGGCGACCGTCGCAGTGAATCTCACCGGTTCGTGGCTCTGCGCCCGTGCCGCGTTTGCGCATATGAAGCGGCAGCGTCCGTCAGGCGGCCGCATCATCAATAACGGGTCGGTGTCAGCGCAAACACCGCGCCCCTATTCGTCTCCGTACACCGCGACCAAGCATGCGATTACCGGTCTCACCAAGGCCCTGTCGCTCGAAGGGCGCTCCCACGCCATCACGGTCGGCCAGATCGACATCGGCAATGCCGAGTCACCGCTGACCCAGGCCATGGCGTCGGGCGTCCCCCAACCCGACGGCAGCATTCGCGCGGAACCGCTCATGGACGCCGACGATGTTGCTCGAGCAGTCCTGTACATGGCCGAGCTGCCCGCCGACGCCAACGTGCTCACCATGACGGTGATGGCGAACGGAATGCCCCTCGTCGGCCGCGGCTGACCCCGCCCACTCCTCGGCTCTGCGCGCACCCGCTGCCTATGCTGCGCGCCATGAGATTCGGATACCTCACTGGCAATCATTTCGGCGGCATCGATCCGGGCGATCTGGCCCGAGAACTCGAGGAACGCGGCTACTCCTCGGTCTGGTATCCCGAGCACACCCACATCCCGACATCGCGCCAGAGTCCGTATCCCAACGGCGGGCAGCTGCCTGGCACGTACCTGCACATGATGGACCCGTTCGTCTCGATGGGGGTCGCCGCCGCACAGACGTCGACGATCAAGCTCGGCACCGGCGTCTGCCTCATCCTCCAGCACGACATCATCGATCTCGCACGCACGGTTGCATCAACCGACGTGCTCTCAGGCGGCCGGGTCGTGCTGGGCATCGGCGTGGGATGGAACAAAGAGGAGCTGGCAGATCATCGCCCCGACATGGCGTTCCGCCAGCGCTACGGTGCCATGCGCGAGCGGGTGGCAGCCATGCGCTCGATCTGGTCCGAGGATCCTGTGCCTGCATTCGACGGCCGTTGGGACAGCTACAGCGAATCGTGGATCTTTCCAAAGCCCGTGGACGGATCAGTGCCCGTAGCGCTGGGCAACGCCGGGCCGTTGGGCATCCAGCACGCCGCCGAGTACGCAGACGAATGGTGTCCGATCGATGTCGGCGTCATGAACGTGGGGGGCAAGCCCGATGTCGTCGGCGGGATCGCCCTCTTCCGGCGGCTCGCGGCTGAAGCCGGTCGAGAAAACGTTCATGACATTCCCATCACGCTGTACGTGTGGGGATGGCCGCGGATGGACCGGCTGGAGTCCTACGCCGAAGCGGGAATCAGCCAGTTTGTGTTCACCCCGGTGAATTTCGATCTGCCATCAGCTGACGAGACGCTGCAGCACCTCGACGAGCTGACGCCAACAATTGAGGCGTTCAACGGCTGAGCAATAGCGCGAGCTAGAGGCCCGAGCGCTCCAGGATGTGCACGCCGCAGCTGGAGCCCAGACCGATGACGTGCGCCAGACCGACCTTGGCGTCGGGAACCTGACGATCGCCGGCCTCGCCACGAACGTGGGTGGCCACTTCGAACAGGTTGGCCACGCCAGTCGCACCGATCGGGTGCCCCTTGGAAAGCAGGCCGCCCGAGACGTTGACGGGGATCTCGCCGTCGCGCCACGGACCGCCCTTGTCGATCCACTCGCCGGCACCACCGGGCTCGCACAGCCGCAAGTTGTCGTAGTGGCGAAGCTCGGCCGTGGCAAAGCAGTCATGCAGTTCCACCAAGTCGAGATCGGCCGGGTCGACGCCGGAGGCCTCATAGGCCGCATCGGCGGCATTGCGGGTCAGGGTGTTCACGTCCGGCTGAACCTGGCAGCCCTCGGTCCAGGGATCCGACGTCAGCACCGAAGCTGAGACCTTGACCGCCCGTCGCTGCTGCTGCGTCGACAGCGTCCGCAGCTTCTCATCGGAAACCAGCACCACAGCAGCCGAGCCATCACCCGTCGGGCAGCACATCAGCAGCGTGTTGGGATACGCGATTACCTCAGACGCCATGACCTCCTCCAGCGAGAATGCCTTGCGATATTGCGCCAGAGGATTCAGCGTCGAGTGTTCGTGGTTCTTCTGGGCGACCTTGGCGAACTGCTCAAAGCCGACGCCGTCGTTTTCGTAGGCGTACTCCATTCCGGCCTGTGCGAAGACACCGGGCATCATGTTGGTGCCCAGTCGGCCCTCCACGCCGACCACTGAGCCGAAGCGGCCCTTGCGCTCGAATACCTGCTTGTCAGAGCGGGCCGCTCGGTCGCCACCGAGCATGCCCATCTTGCCCATTTGCTCCACACCGACGGCGAGCCCCATCTGCGCTTCGCCGGCCTTGATGGCCATCATGACGGTGCGCACGGCGGTCGCTCCAGTGGCGCAGGCGTTGGCGACGTTGAACACGGGGATACCGGTCTGGCCGAGCTGCTTCTGCAGACGCTGACCGACGCCTCCGTTGGCTTCGTACAGACATCCTGCAGCCAGGACGTCCATCTCGGCCATCGTCACGCCGCCATCGTCGAGAGCCCCCAGCGACGCTTCGGCGGCGAGGTCCATGAGGTCCTTGTCGGGGTAACGAGCGAACTTGGTCATCGATGCGCCGAGGATCCAGACGGGGTCTTGATTGCTCATGAGAATTCTCCTAGGTGAAGGAAGCAGGTGTCAGGCAGATTCGGGTTCGTAGCCGAAGGCGACGGCTTCGGTGCCGTCGTCGTCGGTGGCGGTGACGTAGGTGGCGAGCTGCACGCGCATGCCGAGACTCACCTTCTCAGGCGCGGGCTCGATGTTGACGATGTTGCTCTTGACTCGGCCGCCACCGTCGAGATCGATCACCGCCGAGACGTACGGTGCCGGCACGCCACGGGCCGCTCGATGCACGATCGTGAACGTTCGCACGGCGCCGTTGTTGGAAAGCCGTGTCTGGGAGAAACTGCGAGCCCCGCAGGCGGCGCAGGCGTTGCGCCGGTCGAAGAATGTGGTGCCGCAGGAATCGCAGACATTGGCCACCAGATGCGGGTCGCCATCACCCAGACTCAGGTATTCGACCATGGACATCTGATCGGCCACTCAGGCGTTCCTCTCTCGCAAGCATCTCGCGCGCTGCGACAGCTCTGGGGGCGCAGCGCAGGTCTCGTGTCGGCCCAGCACCGGCAATGCACCCCAACCGCGCAGCACGAATGTAGCAGCGAGCACATGTGCTACCCAGGGTGCTGGACCCGGCATCGGTTGCCGGGCGATCAACCCCGATACCTGCCCCGGTGCACCAGGGGGTTCATCGATACGGGCGCCTTCCCATCGTCAAACATCGGGCGCCGCGGCCGGCCGGCGCTCGCGCCGGGGCTCTCGCTCCCGCTGGGGTCGGGCCAGCCGATCGCGAGGGTGCCGATCGGTTCGTGACCAGCTGGCACGCCCAGCGCCGCCGCCACCGACGGCGCGTGGTCGAACATGCCAAAGAACAGCACGCCCAATCCCTCGTCGATCGCGGCGTATTGCAACGCCATGGCGGCGAATGACGCGTCCACGATCCAATACGGCGTGGACCAAGCATCGGAGCCCGCACTCAGCCCAGTCCGTTGTTTGTCTGCTTCGGCGTAGCGGGCCACATAGGCCGCTGGATCTGCCCAGACGGTGACCAGCACCGGACACACCAGCAGTCCCTTCCATCTGAAGGTCTCCCGCCGGGAGGCCGGTAATGCTGCATCCCAATAGCGGGCTGTCTCGGCTGGGCCATTGAGAACGACAAGGTCACAGCCTTGCGCGTTCCCTGCGGACGGCACTCGACGGGCGGCCTCGAAGACCCGTTCGAGCACGGAGTCGCCAATCGGATCCGCCAGGAAATCCCGTGTCATCCGTCGACGGCGGACGAGGTCGGCGAATTCCATGTTTCGACCTGCGGAGATTCAGTTTCGTCCTGGCGCTGCGGGCGTCGGCTACAGGAGCTTTGCGAGGTCCTCGCGGGTGGCCCAGCCGAACGCGATCATCGCATCACCGTTGCGAGTGTCGTATCCATCGAACAGCGCAGCGACATCGGTGGGGACTGCCTCGGGTCGAGCCGCGGTGTGGTTCAGCACGAACGATGGACCGCCGTCTCCGTACACCCGGAATTCTCGGGCCTTGTACTCGCCCTGCACGTCGAATCGCTTGGCGAGACGTCGTCCCCAGGCCCGGTCCTCGCCGTTGGGCTCGTAGCCCGGACGCGGCACCACTCGGTCGAGGGGCTTGAAGGCAGTGAAGGTTGCCGCATCGGCCATCTGGGCGGCCACCAGCACGTCTTCGTCGGGAAACGCCAGCACTGCCCGACGCAGCTGGGCGTTGACCATCGCCCGCAACGCGCTGTCACGACGGGCAGATCGCTTGGTCGCGCCCGCGCCCATGAGCACCGTGGGGTCTCCGCCTACCCGTTCGAGAGTGCAAAAGCCGTAGGCAACCAGCCGTGAACCGTCGCGGACGTGGGTTACCAGCACCCACGCATCGCGCTGCTTGGAGAGGTGCCCGACATCGAAGTAGACGCTCTCTCCGCTGATCAACTCAGCCATCTCACAGATCTCGCTGTCGCTGAGCGCCGTGCAATCCTTGGTTTCTACCTCGAGGGCCATCGGTTTCTTGCTCCCGTCAGGTGCTTGTGAGCAGGCCCGTCAAACCCCCGGCCGACCCCCTAGTCCAGCGCGCGAACGCGCCCCTTGCAAGAGCGGCGCTTGACGAACGGCGCCACGGCCGCGGAGGGGACGCCGCCCCGATCACAGGTAGACACCGCCGCGCTCGGGACGCGGATTCTGCGTCGGTCCTGGGCCGGCTTCGAGCGCGTTGCCACGCATGCTGCGCAGCTGTCGCTCTGCCATCATCTGCTGGGCAGAGACGGCCGCCTGAATGCCGTGGAAGAGACCCTCGAGCCACCCGACCAACTGAGCCTGCGCGATTCTCAGCTCTGGGCCGGTGGGAATTTCTTCGTCAAACGGCAATGCGAGGCGGTTGAGCTCGTCGGCAAGCGACTCGGACAGGGCTTCGGAGAGTTCGCTGACCGACAGGTAGTACACGTCGCGCATCCGGTCGCGGCCCGCGTCGTCGAGATCTGCATGCCGCACTTCCTCGAGCAGCTTGCGCATCATGCCGCCAATGCGCATGAGCTTTGCGGGCTCGGGAACGAACGGTTCTTCTTCGTCCGCGCCGCCGTCCTCTTCGACCGGCCCGCGGTTCCACAACTCTGCGTGCTCCGGACTCTGGGCACCATCGCCGACCATCACGATGAGGCTACCCAGAAAAGACGCTCATTCGGTTGTGCGGCATGCCTTTCGTGGCTATTTTGCGGGCCTCAGAGCACCACAAACGGCACGTGCATCTCTTCGGCGGTCAAACCTCCGTGGCGACCGATCAACGGATGGTGGGGCCGATCCTCGTCCGGCATCGTGAACGCCTCCGTGCCAAGCGGTACCAAAGCAACGTCGCCGATGCGGTCGCGAGCATGTGCCGAGACGTGAGGCCCCAGCCAACTTTCGTCGAGGACTCGCTCGACGGGTGCGATCTCGGCCATCGACGAGTACTGCCCGCACAGCGCCACCAGGTCCGCAGCGTTGCCGGCACGGGCGTGAAGCCACAGCATTCTGGCCTCGCCGGACCAGCCGTTGGTCAATGCCACGATTTCGGATTCGATCATGATCGGGGGCTCGAGCACTTCCAACATGCCGTGATCGGCCGTCACGGCGAGAGCCACATGATCTGGCAGCGACGCTCGAAGTGCGACGGCAAGCTGCTCGACGACCGCGAGGGCTTCGCGGTAGTGCTCGCCGAGACCATGCATGTGGGCGACAGTGTCGAGCGTGTCGTAGTAGGCGAACACCGTCGCCGCACCCGCATCGACAGCGTTGCGAACGGACTCCACCAATTCGCCGAGGTTGCGCCAGCCCCAGAAGGTTCCCCCGCGTAAGTGTGCAGAGGTGAACCCGCTGCGCTTGAACTCTGCTCGTGTCACCACTGCTGCCGGCTGACCGCAGAACGGCACCACCGGCTGCAACTCCTCAGGCGGCACGAGCGCACGCGCGTCCTGCCCGCCGGCGCGCCAGCGCAGCGAGTTCATCAAGCCCAGCGACGTCGGGACGCGGTAGCCGACAAGACCGTGCTCGCCTGGTGTGGCGCCCGTGGTCAGTGATGTCAGCGCCGTTGCGGTCGTGCTCGGTGCAACGGTTGTCATCGGCGAGCTGTCATCGCACGCCGCCGCCAGTGACGGCGCCCAGTCTCGATTGCGCCGAAGCTGATGCCAGCCAAGGCCATCGACGACGAACAGCACGACAACTTTCGCCCTCTCGAGCTCGGGATGAAGGGGCGCGGCACCTGTTCCGGCGAGGATCGACGGCATAACCGAGGTGATGCAGCGGCCGCCGTAGTCGGGCACTGTCCGCTGCAACTCGAGTCGCTCGTCACTCACAGTGATGACCTTACGAGCGGTCTTGGGCGCAGGGCTACGCTGCGGATGTGGCGGTGTCGACCCGGGGGGACTACGCGAGCCGCGCACTTCTGTCCCTCGTCCTCAACGACGACGGAAAACCGACCTCAGTTCGCGACATTGCAGAGCGGACAGGCCTGCCCCAGCCCTACTTGGAGCAGATCTTGCTCGCCCTCAAGGGCGCCGGACTCGTTCGTTCCAAACGCGGTGTCGGCGGCGGCTACGTGATGGCCCGCGACCCTTCCGAGGTAACGATCGGCATGATCGTGCGGGCCGTCGACGGTCCCATCGCACTTGGCGACTTCGGCCAACCGCACCAAGACGGAGCTTGCGACCACGAAGGCCAGTGCGTGCTGCTTGCGATCTGGGATTCCGTCGGGCTGCGCATGCGCTCCGAGCTCGATTCGTACAGCCTTGCCGCTGTCGCCGAGGTCGCCCGAGGACGTGCGCCGTGGCCCGGCACGGCGCAAGTGGCCGGAGAATCCCTCAGGCCGTAGCACCGGCGACTTGCGTTCAGGTCACCGTGATCGTTGCCGGATCGCCGCCGAATTGACGGATCGCTTCAGCGAAGTCAGGGGACAACTCGGCCTCAAACGACATTGCCTCGTCGGTTGAGGGATGACGGAACTCCAAGCGCGTCGCGTGCAGCAAAGGTCGTCCGATGCCGAAGGGATCGGGCACTCCATAGGCGAGATCCCCGAGCAGGGGCAGCCCGATGCTCGCCAGGTGCACTCTGATCTGATGAGTGCGGCCGGTCTCGAGCGCACAGCGCAGCAGCGACGCATCCACTGGGTGCGAGAACGACTCGACGAGTGCGAAATGGGTACGGGCCGGTCGGCCATCGGACAGCACCGTCATCATGGTCCGGTGATGCCGATCGCGGCCGATCGGTGCGTCGATGGTGCCGCGAACCGACTCGGGCATACCTCGGACGAGCGCGAGGTAGATCCGCGTGATCTCTCGAGATGCCAGCTGAGCGACCAGCGCGTCGTAGGCGGCGCTGTTGCGGGCGCAGACGAGCAGGCCGCTCGTGCCGCGGTCAAGCCGGTGCACGATCCCCCACCGGTCTGGGGGCCCCGCTTCGGTCATCTCTGGGAATCGCTGCACCAGGGCATCCGCCAAGGTGCCTGTGGGGTGCCCGGGTCCAGGATGCGTGACGACTCCGGTCGGCTTGTTCACCACTACGACGTCGTTGTCGGTGTACACCACCTCGACGTCCACCGTTTCCTCCGGTACGGGGGCGGCGGCGGCATCTGGGGCCATCGTGGGTTTGGCGATCGCGGCGATGTGCACGACTGCGCCCACCGAAAGCCGCGTCGAGGCAACCGTCGTCGGCACGCCGTCGAGCAGGATCGCTCCGTCGGCAACCAGGGCGCGCACCGCAGAACGAGGTCGGCCTGTGACCAGGGCAACGGCACGGTCGAGTCGCTCGCCATCGAGTGCGCCAGTGACCTCGAAGCGTTCAGCCGGTGCCATGGCGCCGATCCCCGGCTGTCATCTGGGCTGCGTGCATCTGTCCGGCGTGATCGCGCAACGAACAGTGTCTCGGCACGTCACGACGCTGTCCGCGAACGCCGCTCACTGCGGTACAGATGCACCAGCAGGCCGGCGAGACCGATCGTGATTCCCGCATCGGCGAGGTTGAAGATCGGCCACCACTGCACGTCGATGAAGTCGACGACGCCGCCTGATCCCCACCCGTCACCGCGGAAGACGCGATCTCCGAGATTCCCGAGCGCTCCGCCGATGATCGCGCCGAGGCCAACTGTCGGCCACGACCCGTGCACGCGCCGACGCGACGACCACAGCACCCCGACGATCACGATCGCAGCGAGTGCCAGGACAGGTCCGAGACCCTTCCCAGCGGAGAAGGCGAACCCCGTGTTGTGAACCAGACGCAACCGCAGCGTCGACACCACATCGATGATCTCGTCCTCGAGAGCGGTGACGGCCCAAGCTTTCGACAGCTGATCGACGGTCGTGACAACGACAGCCGTGACGGCGAGCCAGATGTTGCGCGACGTTCGGTCACGCGCAGGGCTCATCGGGTTGTCGAGCACGGTCGTTCAGCTACGACCGCCGCCACGACGGACCGCTGCTCTTGACCTCCACGCGCATCGAGGCGTGAGGGATGGCCTCGAGGCGCTCTTTGGGGATCGGCTTGCCCGAGACAATGCAAGTGCCGTACGTGCCGTTTTCAATTCGTGCAAGCGCCGCATCGATCTCGGCAATCTCCTCGCGCTCTCTCGCGGAAATCTGCAAGGCTCGGTCTCGCTCGACAGCGATGGAGTCGCCCTCTCCGGATTCCTCGTCAAACTGCACATCGCCGGGCTCTCGTTCGTTCACCAGCTGCTCGGCTTCGGCCTCGTAGCGCTCGGCATGCGCGGTGTAACGCCGTCGCTCTGACAGGAGAGCCTGACGTTGCTTCTCGAGGAACACCTCACCGAACCGGGGACGCGTCGACCGCTTGCGGGGGGCGGATTTCTTTGCCCCGGCCTTCGTGGCGGCGGTTTTGTTCGCAGCCGACTTGTTCGCAGCGGGTTTTCGGGCCGGTGCCTTGGTCGAGGCTGCCGCAGTCTTGTTAGCTGCGACCGCTTTGTTGGCAGGCTTGCGTGGCGAAGACGGCGCCGTCTTATCGGTGGCCATAGCCCCTCCCCTGCTCAGCGACGACGCAGTCTAGAACTGCTCTCGTCGATCCGCCCAACACATTCGGATGTATGCGGCTGCGTCCTCCGAAGCAGAAAGGGACACGGATGCGGACTGATGCAGCGGTACCATCGGCGCGCCGTGGGCCAGTCTGCGATACCGGAGACGGCGCGGGTGCGGCCTGCGTGCCCATTGAAGGCATCCGAGGACTGGTGATGCGAGAGTCGAGCGACAGCGTGTACCCCCGCGTTCGTGCACAACCGGACTTTCCTCAACTTGAGGAGCGGATCCTGGCGCGCTGGCGCGACCAAGGGACATTTGAGGCCTCGATCGAGAATCGGCCGGCTAACGACGAGTTCGTCTTCTATGACGGACCGCCGTTCGCGAATGGCTTGCCCCACCATGGACATCTGCTGACGGGCTACGTCAAGGACGTGGTGCCCCGCTACCAGACGATGCGAGGCCATCGTGTCAACCGACGCTTCGGCTGGGATTGCCACGGGCTGCCGGCCGAGATGGAGACCGAGCGCGAACTGGGAGTCAGCGGACGCGCTGCCATCAGCGAGTACGGAATCGAGAATTTCAATGCGCACTGCCGGGACTCGGTGCTGCGATATACGGCCGAATGGCGCAAGACCGTCACCCGCCAGGCCCGCTGGGTCGATTTCGACCACGACTACAAGACCATGGACCTGTCGTACATGGAGTCGGTCATGTGGGCGTTCAAGCAGCTGTGGGACCAAGGCCTCGTGTACCAGGCGTACCGGGTCATGCCGTACTCGTGGGGAGCAGAGACCCCGTTGTCGAACTTCGAGATCCGCCTCGACGACGCGACACGCCCCCGCCAGGACCCTGCGGTCACGGTGTGGTTCGAGCTCAATGCATCTGACGACGGCTTCGGCCCGCTCCGACTGCTGGCGTGGACGACCACGCCATGGACACTGCCGTCGAATCTGGCGATCGCCGTCGGTCCGGACATCTCGTACGCGGTCGTCGAAACCTCGGCGCTCGGCGGCGAGCCGGCTCGGTTTGTGCTGGCTGCGGACTGCCTCGATCACTACGAGGATGATCTCGCCCCGTACTCGGTGCTCGGCCATCTGACGGGGGCCGATCTCGTGGGGCGCGGATACACGCCGATGTTCGACTTCTTCGCGCACCGAAGCGAAGCATTCAGGGTCCTGGAAGGTGATTTCGTCGACACATCCGAAGGTACGGGCGTGGTGCACCTGGCTCCCGGTTTCGGCGAGGACGACCAGATCGCATGCGAGGCCAACGGGATCGAGATCGGCGATGCGGTGCCCGTCGATGACCGCGGGTGCTTCGTTGCGCCGATCGCTCCGTGGGCCGACCTCAACGTGTTCGAGGCGAATTCGCCGATCGTGGCGGAACTGAAGCGTCGCAGCCGAGTACTTCGCCACGACAGCTACGAGCACAACTACCCGCACTGCTGGCGGACCGACACGCCCATCATCTACCGGGCCATCAACTCTTGGTACGTCGAGGTGACGGCTATCTCAGATCGCCTGGCCGAGACCAACCAGAAGATCAATTGGGTACCCGGCCATGTACGTGACGGACGCTTCGGGCAGTGGCTGGCCGGCGCGCGGGATTGGTCCATCAGCCGCAATCGCTTCTGGGGCTCACCGATCCCGGTCTGGATGAGCGACGATCCGCAGTACCCCCGTGTCGATGTGTACGGCAGCCTGGACGAGCTCGAAGCTGACTTCGGCGTTCGCCCCACTGATCTCCACCGGCCGTTCATCGACGAGCTGACCCGCCCGAATCCCGACGATCCGACAGGCCGCTCGGTGATGCGGCGCGTTCGGGAGGTGCTCGACTGTTGGTTCGAATCCGGGTCGATGCCGTTCGCGGCAGTGCATTACCCGTTCGAGAACAAGGACTGGTTCGAGCGCAACTTCCCCGCTGATTTCATCGTCGAGTACATCAATCAGACTCGCGGGTGGTTTTATACGCTGCACGTCCTCGCAGGTGCACTCTTCGGGCTGCCGGCGTTCGAAAACGTCATCTGCCACGGTGTCCTGCTTACCGCTGACGGCAACAAGCTCTCCAAACGACTGCGCAACTACACCGAACCGACCGAGATCTTCGCCAAGCAGGGCGCCGACGCATTGCGCTGGTATTTCATGGCGACGAACATCGTTCGCGGCGGCAATACGCGCATTTCCGATGCCGGCATCGACGAGGTCGCGCGCCAGGTGCTCATCCCCATCTGGAACGCCTACGCCTTCTTCACGCTGTATGCGAACGCTGATGGCTACGAGGCGAAGTTCCGTGTCGATTCCGAACACGTGCTCGACCGGTACCTGTTGGCCAAGACACGACAAGCGCTTGAATCGGTCACTGACCGTTTCGACGCGTATGACCTTCCCGGTGCCGCCGCTGAACTGCAGGCGTTCATCGATGCTCTCAACAACTGGTACATCCGGCGCAGCCGGGGTCGATTCTGGGGCGAAGCCTCCGTCGGATCACCGGTCGGCGACGGGCGCCCGACTGGCGATCCTGGTGCTTTCGACACCCTGTATACGGTTCTGCGCATCTTCGTCGCGATGGCAGCACCGTTGCTGCCGATGCTCACCGAGGAGATTTACGGTGGGCTCACAGACGGGCAGAGCGTCCATCTGTCGGATTGGCCAGATCCAGCTGAATTGCCGGCGGATCCAGACCTCGTACGGCGTATGGATGCCATTCGAGCAGCGGCGTCCGCTGCACTGCGCGTGCGCGAGGACGCTGGATTGAGGGTTCGTCTGCCCCTGCAGCGAGCCACGGTCGCAGGTGTCGGCGCCGAGGCTCTGGCGCCATTCGCCGCATTGTTGGCCGAGGAAGTCAACGTTGTGGAGATCGTGCTCTCCGACGAGCTCGGCGATCTCGCCGTGCCGGTCTTGCGGCCTGACGGAGCAGTGCTCGGGCCACGGCTCGGTCGCCAGGCACAAGAGGTATTCGCCGCAGCGCGCAAGGGTGACTGGCGCTTCGACGATGGCGGGTCGGTTGTTGCGGGAGGTCACCGACTGACCGACGGCGAGTACCAACTGAGTCTGCAGCCAACGGACCCCGACACCAGCTCAGTGCTGGACGCTCAGCGTCTTGTCGTCGTTCTCGACACGACCGTGACCCCCGCGCTGGAAGCCGAGGGGGCCGCACGGGATCTCATTCGCACCGTGCAGCAGGCCCGCAAGGACCACGGACTCGACGTGACGGATCGAATCGACATGACCGTTCGCTGGAGCCCGGCGAATCTCGATGCCATCCGCCAGCACGAATCGCTTGTCTGCGCCGCAGTGCTCGCGAAAAATATCGTATGGCTGTCCGGGGGGGACGATCCACGGATCGAACTCGCTGTCAGCTCCTGAGTAAGCCGGAAGCGCCAAGGCGCGCAAGTACGCCCGTTGGCTGGGCTGCTACGCGGAGAGAGGCTCTCTGCGGATCAAAGCGTCGAGGAACGGATCGTCGAGCTCGGAGAGCGCAATCGTCGGCCGGTCAGCGTCGTCGGAGAACGCGTCGGGATCGTCTTCGTCAACGATTCCGAATCCGCCTCGCTGTCCCGCGGACGTCGGTTCTGCATGGTTCAGTGCTACTGAGTCAGCAAGCGACACGACAGGTGCGGCAACTGCTGCCGGAGATGCGGGGGCTTCGGGCACCGGTTCAGCAGTTTCGACGACTGGAGCCTCGACGACTGGAGCCTCGACGACCGGAGCCTCGACGACCGGAGCCTCGGCAACTGCGGGGTCGACGTCCTGATTCCCGGTGACAGGGCTTTCGCCGAGTCCTTCTGAGACCTCAGAAGTGACGGCGACATCCAGGCCTGCCTCGGCAAGGGTGCGCTCGATCTCGCCTTGCACAAGGGTCGCTATCGAAACGGCCAGATCGTCCCCACCCGCGGCGAGTGCCTCGCCGAGCGCCTCGACGCCCGCTGCGGAAAGCCCCGCGACCGCAGCCACAATTTGCTCGATCGCCTCGGGTGCCAATTGGACGTGTAACGGAGCGACCTGAGCCGGGACCCCCGATTCGACACTGGACACTCGCTGATTCATCTCTGCGAGCTGGTCTCGCATCGAGGCAAGCTCGGCGTCGAGTCGCTCGAGCATGCCCATGCCAGCCGCACCTCTGGAATCGCTTGAAGGGGTCGCCATGGCGCGCAATGTACCAGCGTCCGCGGGACTCGCCTGAGAAACAGCGCGCAGACGTCACTGCTTGAGCGGTGCAGCCACGGGACTGTCCTCGTTTTCGCTGCGCTCACGGCCCCATCAGGCCACGGCGTCGCTGTCTCAGCAAAGGGCGGACCGCAGCACCTGCAGCCCGATGATCAGCACGATCGGCGACAGATCGAGTGCAACGTGGCCCATCCGCAATGCCGGCAGTGCCCGCCGCAGCGGACCCATGACGGGTTCAGTCAGGCGCACCAGCCATACCCGCACCACCGCAACTGGGCTCTCTGGTGCCAGTGGTATCCACGAGAACAGGACGCGACCGAGGACTGCCACGATGAAGAGCGTGATGACAGGGCACAGCACGCTGGTCATCGTCTCATCCGAGATAGCGCTGGTGGTTTCGTCAACGTGTCAGGTCCCGATGCCTTGCTCTGTGACCCGACGGCGATCTTCGTCGGTGACCACAACGTTTGCCGGCACCAGCATGTACACGGCGTTGGCCACCTTACGCATCTCGCCGTCGCAGGCGTAACAGAGTCCGCTGGCGAAGTCGAGGAGGCGGCGCGCAGTGTCGCGGTCGAGCCCCTGCAGGTTGAGGATGATGGGCTGGTCGCGCTTGAACCGGTCGCCGATCTGTTGCGCATCATCGAACATTCGCGGCATCAGCACGAACGGCTGCGCTGTCGACGGTTGCACTCGCCGAACCCCGGTGGGGGCTGCGGCACCTGCGACCCGTGGCACGCCAGCCGAGCCTGTAGGTCGTTCGATCACCGTCACACCGCTGTGGGCTGGAGCGTCCGACGCCAGATCCGTCATTGCCATTTCGGCGGGCGCAGGGCGCTCGGACGGCGACGCGTAGCTGTCATCGGGGCCGAGGCCCAGATAGTTCATCGCCTGTTTCATGATCGAAGCCATGCCAATCCTCGCCTGGCCAGTCTGCCCGAGCAAAGGTTACTGACCACCAAGATACGGTCAGTTGGCACCAGAGTGCGCGACCCGCGTCGATCGCGGGCCGAAGAGCGCCGTTCCGATGCGGACCATCGTCGATCCGGCCTTGATTGCGGCCTCCAAATCGGCGCTCATTCCCATGCACCGATGGTGAAGGCTGTGCTCGTCCGCAAACCGGGTGACCTCGGCGAACGCCGCGGCGATTTCTGAAGCTGGGCCCTGAGGTCCGATCGCCATACAGCCCTTCACGTCAAGGCCCGCCTGTCGCGCCTGGGCCAGCAACGCCGGGGCGACCGACACCGCGCAACCGCCCTGAGTGCCGGTGCCGCTGACGTCAAGCTGCAGGAAAACGCCTGCGCCTGGGCTGCGTCGAGCGATCTCGGCGACAAGCCGCATCCGGTCCATGCTCTGCCACACGTCGACTGCGCCCGACAGCTGGCGAACCTTGTTGGTCTGCAACCGGCCGATGAAGTGTGTCTGGATGCCATCGAGGATCTCTGGCTGCAGCTGCGACAGCTTTGACAGCATTTCCTGGGCGTAGTTTTCGCCGATCAGCGTCAGCCCGGCCCCCGCTGCCGCTTCCACAGCTGATGAGTCGAAACCCTTCGTCACCGCCACGATGGCGATTTGATCGGGGTCGCCGCCCGCGTCATCGATGCGATTCCGGACTCGCTCAGCGCGTTGAGACACCTCCGCTGGGTCCATCACCGCAACGATTCTGCTGCCGGTTCCGTGGACTCGATCGAGACAAGCAGTGCTGTACGCCCTTGCTCGGCACGTGCTCGATGCGAGAAATACCTCATGTCGGTGGCGGTGCAGCGTGCCAGCTCTGTGTCGATGGCCACCCCGCAACGCCCGAGCGCAGTGCGAACGGTCGCGGACAAGTCCAATGAGCGGGTGCCCCAGGCCGTACGGCTGCACACTTGCGCACCGAATTCGCTGACGACAGCACTGAGGTCATCCTCGCCGAACTCGTAGTGCTGCGCACAGATGTGCGGTCCGACAACAGCGCGCAGGCTCGTGAAGCCGTGCTTGCGGAACTCATTGCTTGCGCAATCGATCACGCCTGCAAGCAGTCCGCGCCATCCTGCGTGTACCGCCGCAACCGCCGCGGAATGATCGCTTCGGGTTCCGTAGAGCGCGATCGGAACGCAGTCGGCGGTTCGCACCGCGAGCGTTGCTCCCCGCATCGTCGTCCACGCCCCGTCGGCGCACGCCCCGACGTGGTCGCCGGGCTTCGACACTCTGACCAATTCAGTGCCATGTACCTGTCGCAGGAGCGTGATGTGGCTCTTGTCGAGCGAGTTCGGCGTAGCCCAATCGTCGTCTGCCCGATCTGTCACGGCGATGCGTGCGAGACCTTTGCCAACACGCCGGTGCATCGTCAGCACGGCGCCTCAGCCCTGATTCGCCTCGAGCGCTGGTTCGACCAGCACCGTTGGCGGCCTCAACGCAGGAAACTGGGAACGTCGAACGATTCGTCGTCTTCGTCGAGATCACCAAACGGATCCGCGAGGTCGTCCTCGGATGCGGCGTAGTCCCCTACCGGAGCGTCCATGTCCCGCCGACCTCCGGTGTACCGGTCGAATCCAGCGGCGATGACCGTGACTCGGATCTCCTCGCCCAGTGAATCGTCGATCACAGTGCCGAAGATGATGTTGGCTTCGGCGTGAGAGACCTCGCGGATCACCTCGGCGGCCTCGTTGACCTCGAACAGCCCGAGATCGGGTCCAGCGGCGATGTTGAGCAGGATGCCCCGCGCGCCGTCGATCGATTCTTCGAGCAGCGAACTCGACACGGCCTGCCGGGCGGCGTTCTTCGCGCGGTTTTCGCCGTGTGCCTTGCCGATGCCCATGAGGGCGGTGCCGGCGCTCGACATGATCGCTCTCACGTCAGCGAAGTCGGTATTGATGAGGCCTGGCGTGGTGATCAGCCCTGAGATCCCGGCGACTCCTTCGCGCAGGACGTCATCAGCCATTTGGAAGGCATCGATGATCGAGGTGTGTTCGTTCGACACTGTCAGCAGGCGATCGTTCGGAATCACGATCAGCGTGTCGACGCGTTCTTTCAATCGCTCGATGCCTTGCTCGGCCTGCACCTGCCGACGTTTGCCTTCGAAGGCAAACGGGCGCGTGACCACGCCGATCGTCAGAGCACCGACTTCCTTGGATACTTCAGCGACAATGGGCGCGCCGCCTGTCCCGGTGCCACCACCCTCGCCAGCAGTGATGAAGACCATGTCTGCCCCTTGCAGGGCCTCTGCGATCTCATCTCGATGTTCCTCTGCGGCCCTGGTGCCTATCTCTGGGTCGCTCCCGGCGCCGAGCCCGCGCGTGAGCTGGCGACCGATGTCCAGCTTGACGTCGGCGTCGCTGAGCAGCAGTGCCTGGGCATCGGTATTGACGGCTATGAACTCGACACCGCCGAGTCCGACATCGATCATCCGGTTGACGGCATTGGACCCACCGCCGCCGACGCCTACGACCTTGATGACTGCCACGTAGTTCTGCGGTGACGCCACAAGTCTCCTCGAGTTCACTGGCCGGCTGCCAACTCTGGGCACGACAACAAGCCCTACCAGCGCAAAGTAGCGCAACAGACGACAGTACCGATGCCTCACACTGACGACAAGGGCCTGCGGTGTCGGCTGAATTTGGATCAAGGTGTCTATGGGCGTGCTTCGGATCCGGTGCGCAATACGGGCAGGCGCGGCACGGAGACATCGAGTTCGCTGATATCGGCGTCATCCGTGCCCGTCTGAGCGGTTTCGGACAGTTTCCCCACAACGGTCGCGACCGCTGCCGACTTCGCCGCGATTCGCGAGTTGTCACCGAGAACGACTCCGAGATACGCGCGCTGCGCAAGCATACGCAAACGCGCCCTCAGGTCGCCGCGCTGATCGCGCCACACGCTTTCGATGACAAGTCCGTGTGCGGCCGAGAGGGCCTCGACGACCTCGAGCATCGCGTCGGCATCATCGGACAGGAAGCCACCCGCAGCGGGAGCAGCGTGAATCCCCGACAGGCGCGGCAGCTTCGGTGGGTCGGCGAGGGCCCCGGTGAGGACGCGACCTTCGGTGTCGACGAGCACCCACGTCTGCGGAGCCTGCAACGCCAGCGCGATTGCTCGGCGCTCGGTGATCTCGACTTCCACGGTGCCCGGCCATCGCCTGCGTACCTGCGCGTTGTCGATCCAGGGAAGCTCTTGCAGGGACTCCGCTGCTTCACTCGTGTTGATCAGCAGCATGGCATCGCCTGCACGAATGCTCACCGCCTCGATCGCCTCGTCGAAGCTCACGCGATGGAGGCCGGTGAACTCGATCCGGTCGACATCGACCGCACCAGAGGCCAGCACCCCAACTGCGAGCGAAATCACGCCGATCACGCCTCCGAGTGCCCATGGCCAGCGTCGTGTCCGGGCCTGCGGGGCGTCGGAAGGCACGGCGCGTTCAAACAGAACTGGCGGAGTCGGAGGATTCGAAACCCACCATTCGGATTTCGGGCTGCAATGCGATGCCGGCCGAGTCCGCGACGCGTCGACGAACCTCGGCCATCACAGCGGCGACGTCTGCGGCGGTTCCTCCGGGATCGGACACGATGAAATTGGCGTGCATGCGCGATACCTCGGCGCTGCCGATACGGAGGCCCCGCAGGCCGGCTTGGTCGATCTGTGCACCAGCGGAGTCTTGTGGCGGATTCATGAACACCGAGCCTGCGTTCTGGCCGCCAGGCTGATGTTCGCGTCGCCATCGAACAATTTCTGCGATCCGCTCCAAGGCGGCCGCGGGGTCATCCGATCGCCCTTGCAGGCGAGCCCTCGTGACGACTTGTGTCCCGCTCACGCCGCTGTGGCGGTATCTCAGGTCCAGTGCCCGTGGGTCTTGGGTGACGGGCTCCGACGGCGGGGCATCGCAAGAAAGATCGATGATCGTCGCATCGATGAGGCACGAAGCGATATCGCTGCCGTGCCCGCCGGCGTTCATCCTGACGGCGCCGCCGACGGATCCAGGCACGCCGACTGCCCACTCGAGACCACCCACTCCCGCTGCAGCGCATCGTCGAGCTAGCACAGGCAAGGCGACCGCGGCGCCGGCAGTTGCGGTCGCGGCGCGCTGATCGATGTCGATTCGAGAGAACGCTGCGCCGAGAAACACTGCGATGCCGTCGAAACCGCGGTCGGCGACGAGCAAGTTCGAACCGCGGCCGAAGATGAGCACGGTCACGCCAGCCACTTGGCTGGCTTCGCCGACGCGGCACAGGTCCGCTGCGGTGTTGGCCGTGAACGAGATTGCGGCACGTCCGCCGACGCGTGATGTCGTGATCGCTCCGAGCGGTGCATTCAGGCGCGCGCTCTGTCCGAGAATTCCAACCGCTTGTTCGATCGCAGCCTGGTCAGCCCACGCAGGTGTCTCGTTACTCATCGGCGTGGTCACACATCAGTCGAATCACTCGCCGGGAACATCAATTCGTCCGGAAGCGTCGTGAGGTCGCCGGCGCCCAATGTGAGGCACAGATCTCCTGGGCGCAGCAAGCCTCGCAGATGTGCCCGCAGCTCTGCGCGCCCGGGCGAGTACTCGACACTGGCTTCGGGGTGCGCGTCGAGCACTGCTTGTGCGATGAGCTCGGCGGAGATTCCCGGCTGAGGCACCTCGCCCGCTGCATAGATATCGGTGAGCACGATGTGGTCGGCAACACCAAAGGAATGGGCGAAGTCCTGCCACAGTGCTGCAGTCCGCGTATAGCGATGCGGCTGAAACACCGCAATGATGCGCTTCCAGCCTCCCCCCGCAGCGGCGGCAACAGCCGCAGCCACTTCACTGGGCAGATGCGCGTAGTCGTCGATATAGGCCACGCCAGCGCTCTCGCCGCGGCGCTCGAAGCGCCGAGCCACCCCGCCGAAGCGACCCAGAGCTTCGAGCATCGGCTCAGCCGCAGCTCCCATCTCCAACGCAGCGGCCAGGGCACCGGCGGCATTGAGAATGTTGTGCATTCCGGGCAGCGGCAACTCGCACGACCCGATGGCCGTACCTCCCCCCAGTAATTCGAACCGTGCCCCCGAACGGGAACTCAACGCGTTGACCACCCGGTAGTGGGCGTGCGGTGAGGTGCCGTACGTCATGGTGCCGCCGACGCGTTCGGACGCTTCTGAGGCCACGGGATCGTCTGTGCAGACCACGCGTGGATCGGTGGCGGATGACAGGAATCGCTCGAATGCGGCGGTCAGTGCAGGAAAACTGCCGTAATGATCGAGATGATCAGCCTCGATGCTTGTCACAAGTGCACCCTGCGCCCCCAATTCGAGAAAAGTGCCGTCGGACTCGTCCGCTTCGACGACAAACCACTCGCCGCTGGGATCCCACACCGCGCCCGACCCGATCTCGTTTACCTCGCCGCCGATCAAGAACGACGGTTGTTCGCCCGCTGCAACCAGGCACAGCGCAAGCATGGACGATGTTGTTGTCTTGCCGTGGGTGCCGGCGACCGCGAATGTCCGCTTCCGGTCACAGATCGATCCAAGCATCTCGGCCCGACTCAGGACCTGCAGGCCTCGTGCGCGAGCCGCGGCGAGCTCGACGTTGGAGGCGTGGACTGCGCTCGAGTGTGCGACCAGTTCGGCTTCGCCGAGGTTGGCTGCGTCATGGCCGATTTCGATGCGAGCGCCGTGGGCCGCAAGTCGCGTCATGCCTGGGCCCCCGCGCAGGTCGCTGCCGCTGATCTCGTGGCCCATCTCGGCAAGCACCACACCGATGGCGTTCATGCCCGCTCCGCCCGCGCCCACAAGATGGATGCGACGCCTGTCGGTCAGCAGCACCTTGCGCGTCGCAGGCTGGCGGTCAATCAATGGCCAGACTCCTCGCGTGAATCCGTTTCGGAAGGCAAGATCGTGCCGGGCACCATCGAACTGTGCTCGATGATCAGGTCCGCGACACGTCGAGCAGAGTCTGGGCGACCGAATGTCGGTTTGCTCGGCACGTCGTTAGTGCTCGACGTGTCTCCGCTCGACGTGTCACCCCCGAGCTTCGCTGCCATATCGATTTCGGCGACCAGTCGGCTCGCATCGAATTCGACGTCGGGCACGATCTGGGCCAAGCCGGCATTGACAAGGCTGGAGGCGTTGTGATGCTGGTGGTTCTTGGTCGCCGCCGGCAGGGGCACGAGCACTGCACGGGTGCCGAGCACTGACAATTCAGCGATTGTCGAGGCTCCGGCGCGGCAGATCACTAGGTCCGCTGCCGCCAATGCGAGCGGGAGATGCTCGTCGAAGGGGACCGCGTGGTACCAATCGCGCACGACCGCATCGGTATCGCGAACCGGGGGCGCTGACGGGCGTTGTTCCCAATCCCGCTTGCCGACGACGTGATACATCAGCACTGCGTCACGCCGGAGCAACTCATCGAGAGCACCCCACACCGCGGCATTTATGCGCTCCGATCCGAGTGAGCCGCCGAATGCAACGATGATCGTCGCCGCGGGCGACCAGCCGAGCTGCGCACGGGCGTCGGCAGCGTTGCGGGCGGCGCTCACGACTTCGGGCCGTACTGGGTTGCCGGTGACGACCTCGCGCCGCAGGCCGGTGCCCTCGACCGGTACAGCAGCCGCCTTGGCGAATCGCCTGAGGAGACGGTTCGTGCCCGATGTCACCGCGTTCTGTTCGGCGATGATGAGCGGTACACGCCACAAGACAGCACCGACGGCCGCGGGCAGGGCCGCGTAGCCCCCCAACGACAGCACCGCGGCGGGTCGTCGCCGCCCGACGAGCGCCACGCCTCGCAGTGTTGCCCAGGCAAGTGTCACAGCGGCTATGGCATTGGAGCCATTCAGCCGCCGTGCATTGAGGCCTCTGCCGCCGAGAGTGGTCAGGCGGTATCCGGCCGGCGGCACCATGTCGGAGTCCATGCCCCGAGCGCTGCCCACGAAGTAGATGTCGGTGGGGGGCCAACCGCGTTCGGTCAGCGCTGCAGCCACTGCAAGACCCGGTACAAGATGTCCCGCCGTCCCGCCGCCTGCGATCAGGATGCCTCGACGCCCCACGGGCATGGCTCAGCCAGATCTCCGCGTCACGCTCAGCAGCAGGCCCGCAGCTGCTGAGGTCACCACCAACGACGAACCGCCGAAAGACAGGAACGGCAAGGTCACACCGGTCACTGGGAGCAATCCAACCACGCTGCCGACATTGATGAACGTCTGGAGCACGAACCAGATCGCGATGCCAGCGGCCAGGAGCGTTCCGAACTCGTCCGGTGCGCGTTGAGAGGTCCGCAGGCCACCGACACCGACGACGCCGAGCAGCAAGAGCAAGCCAACGGCACCGAACAGGCCCATCTCCTCGCCGACGATCACAAAGATGAAGTCGGTCGGCGTATTCGGCACCCATCCCCATTTGGCCTGACCCGCCCCCAGCCCGGTACCGTGCAGGCCTCCCTGGGCGAGACCGACCAGGCTCTGGAACGTCTGGTAGCCCTCGTCAGCCCGCCCTTCGATGGGATTGAGGAATCCGGCGAGGCGTGCTCGGCGGTAGGGAGCTGCGATCGCCAGCGCTGGAGCTGCGATACCGACGACAAGCGCGATCTTTCCGAGGTCGCGGCCCGGCAGACCTGCCACGAACAGCATTCCGACGCCGATGCCGGCAAGGATGAGCGTCGTGCCCAGGTCGGGCTGGAGCAGCACCAGGCAGCAGCCCACAGCGAGAATCAGCATCGAGGGTCGCAAGATTCGATCATGCCGGTCGATTTGGTCCTTGCGTGCATCCAGGAAGGTCGCCATTGCCACGATCAGGGCCAGTTTCGCGATCTCCGACGGCTGGACATTGAAGGCTCCGAATTCGAGCCAGCGGCGAGCGCCGCCGACCTGACGGCCCGCGACGAGGACCGCCACGAGCAGCGCAATGCTTGCGGCGGCCATCGGAAACGCGAGGCGACGCCAGTGCCGGTAGTCAATCCCGAGCGTGATTCCCAAGACACCCAGCGAGATGCCCACGGGCCACAGGTGTTGCGAGAAGTAGTGCAACGGTCGATCGGGTGACGCGATGACAGTTGCGGAGGTTGCAGAGAGAACCAAGACGACGCCGGTCAGGATCAACAGCAGGACTGCTGCGAGGAGTGACACATAGCGCACGGATGGCCCGACGGTGACGGTCCGGCTTGCCCTCATCGTTCCTGGCCACCCGCTCCCAATTGGATGGCGAGATCTGAGACTGCGGAGATGAAGCTCTGCCCTCGTTCGTGATAGCTCGAGTACCAATCGAACGACGCACATCCAGGCGACAGGAGCACGTCGCCCGCAGGACGTGCGATGTCGTAGGCGAGCGCGACCGCTTCTGCCATTGACCCGGCCTCGGCGAGCTCGATCCTGCCCGCGCCCGCGTGCTGGAAGCACGCCGTCACCTCCGGGGCGGACTCGCCAATCGCCACCACCGCTCGAAGGTGGGGCGCCGCCTGCGCGAGGTCACCGAGGTCAAGGCCCTTGTTGCGGCCGCCAGCGATGAGCACAGCGTCACCGAAGCCGGCAGCGGCAGCGACCGTGGCGTGGGGCGCGGTGGCCTTGCTGTCGTCGTAGAAGACGACGTCACCAATGCTGCCAGCGAGCGCAAGCCGGTGCGGAAGGCCGTCGAATGCGCACAGCTCGGCGACAACGTGGTCGAGCGATGCCCCCATCTCGATCGCGACCGCCGCCGCAGCGGACGCATTCGACAGGTCGTGTGGGCGATGACGCGGGAGTTCTGCGGCGGCGACGAGCGGCGTTCGGTACGCCGTGAGCATGCCGTTCTCCACGCGAACGTCGGCTGGCGCATTGAGCCATTGCGCAGGCGCGAAGGTCACCAGACGTGCGGGGGCCGTTGCAGCGAACTTGCCGACGGCATCGTCGCCGTAGGGCGCCACAGCGCAGTCGTCGGGCTCCTGCGCTGCCCAGATGCGCGCCTTGGACGCGGCGTAGTCGTCCACATCGGCATGCCAGTCGAGATGGTCCGGAGCGAGATTCAGCCATACCGCCACCGCAGGAGCGAACGTGCGGGCGCGATGCAGGCGAAACGATGAAGCTTCCACGACGAAGGCGTCAACCGGGCGGTCGATCGCTTCGACCAGCGCGATGTCGGTATTCCCCGCCCCGACAGCGCTGATGCCACTGCGATTCAGCATGCTCTCGACAAGGGCAGTGACGGTGGTCTTGCCGTTGGTGCCCGTCACCGCGGCACAGGGTCGACTGTCCCACTCGGCCGCGAGGTCAAGCTCGCTCACGATTGGCACGCCAGCCGCATCCGCAAGGGTGTACGCGAGGTGACGTGGGGGCACGCCTGGACTCGGCACAACGACGCAGGCGTCGGCGACAAGCGATGCCAACACGTCGCGATCAGTCGAGTCGTGCACGCACGCGTGCTCGAACTCGGGGCCATCGAGACGTCGGGGCCGGTCGTCTGCCATCACCACGTCATGGCCGCGCTTGGCAAGCGCACTTGCAACAGCGCGTCCAGTCACACCCATTCCCACGATGAGATGACTCATAGCGAACCTGACGGCAGCTCGACGAGGTCGAGGCTCAAGAAGTCGGCGTAGTACACGCCGAGCGCGATGGCCACGAAGAGGCTGTTCACGACCCACAGCCGGATGAGCACCGTCGTCTCCGGCCAGCCCCCCAGCTCAAGATGGTGGTGCATCGGAGCCATCCGGAACAGCCGACGGCCCAGCAGGCGAAACGAGCCGATCTGCAGGATCACCGATGCCGTCTCGATGACGTAGAGCCCGCCGATGATCGGCAGCAACAAGTCGACATGGAGGAGCATCGCCAGGCCAGCCATGGCCGTGCCGATGGACAACGAACCGGTGTCGCCCATGAAGATGCGTGCCGGCGGCGCGTTCCACCACAGGAATCCCGCACACGCTCCGGCCATGGCGGCAGCGACAATGGCGAGGTCGAGGGGATGCTTGACGTCGTACGCGATGCCGTGCCGAAACGTCCAATAGCCCACGACGACGAACGCGGTGAATGCGACCGTCGAGGCGCCTGCTGCCAGTCCATCGAGGCCGTCAGTGAAGTTCACCGCATTCGAGGTGCCCAACACGATCAGTACCGCCCACAGCACCCACACCCCTGCCGGAATCTGCAGCGAATTGCTGCCGAGGCGGCTGAAGGTGATCGCAGTGGGTATGTCGACCCACCACACCGATGCAACGGCGAAGCCGATTCCGACGGCGAGCAGGCCGAACAGCTTCGCCTTCTTGTTGAGTCCGAGATTTCGCTCCCGGCTGACCTTGATCCAATCGTCGACCAGACCGACGGCACCGGCCCCGATAACGGTGCAGATCAGCACAATGCCCGATCGGGTGAACACAGTTTCAGCACGGAGATGACTCACCACATAGCCAACGACCGCCGCGGAAACGACCGCGACGCCGCCCATCGTCGGCGTGCCGGCCTTGGTGATGTGACCCTGCGGACCATCGAGCCGGATCGGCTGGCCGACCCCGCGGGCCTGCAGCCATGGCACCAAGTAGCGCGTGCCGACAAGCGACACCATCAGGGCGGAACTGGCGGCAATGAGCAGTGCGATCATCGGGTCCGCTCCCTGCGTCTGCTCAAGAGTTCCGCGCTCACTTTCGCATCATCGAACGCGACTGCGCAGTCGCCGCGGATCTGCATGGTCTCATGCCCCTTGCCGGCCACCACGATCACATCGCCCGCAGAGGCGCTGTCGATTGCCAAAGCGATCGCTCGAGCACGGTCGAGTTCGATGTGCAGCCCGTCATCGGGGCCGTGACGTCTCGAAGCCCCGGATGCGATCACCGCAGCGATCTCAGCTGGGTCCTCACTGCGCGGGTTGTCCGAGGTGATCACCACCAGGTCGGCATGCCTGTCGGCAGCATGGCCCATCAGGGCTCGTTTGGACTGATCCCGATCTCCGCCTGCGCCGAAGACCGCCCAGACATTGCCACCGGAGGCAGCGAGTTCGCGCGCGCTCGACAGCGTCGCAGCGAGTGCGGTTGGTTTGTGCGCGAAGTCGACCAGCACCAACACGTCGTCAGCGGGGGTGCTGACCGGCCACAGACGCCCGCGCACCGGTTCGATTGCGCTGATGCCGCGCGCGACGTCGTCCGACTCGTAACCCAGCGCACACGCCGTTGCAGCTGCACCCGCGACGTTGGCCGCATTGATCCGTCCGAGCAAGCTGCAGCGGACAGGTCGACCCTGCCAGTGCCCTCGCAGGCCGTACGCCGAGGCGACTGACACGTCATCGGGCTGCCATCGATGCACTCTTGCGACGGCCGAAGCCATCGATGCCAGGCGGCGGCCCCACGGGTCGGCCATGTTCACCACTGCCACCTCGGAGCGACCGTCGAAGAGCTTGGCCTTTGCAGCGAAGTAGTGCTCCATGGAGCCATGGAAATCAAGATGCTCATGACCCAGGTTGGTGAACACACCGGCCGCAAATCGGGCACCGTCGACCCTGCCGAGCTCAAGGGCATGCGACGACACCTCCACGATGGCGAGATCGACGCCGTTGCGCGCAGCAGCGTCGAGCCGGCGGTAGAGGTCCGGGGCTTCGGGCGTGGTCCGAGGGCCATCAAGCGTCCCGACCACTTCGCATACCGATCCGCAGGCGTTCCCAATCGCCGCTAGGGCGTGTGTCACGGAGGTCTTCCCGGCGGTCCCGGTCACCCCGACCACACGACAGCGCCGCCAAGGATGATCGAAGATCGTCGCTGCAGCCGGCCCCATCGACGCTCGCACGCTTGGGACCACGATCTGGGCCACTTCGAGATCGAGTCTGCGTTCGACAAGCAGCGCAGCAGCACCGGCCTCGATCGCTGCTGCCGCAAAGGTGTGCCCGTCGTGTTGAGCGCCGGCGACGCAGCAGAACAACGAGCCTTCCACTGCTTGCCGGCTGTCATGGGTGATCTCGGTGACCTGAACCCCCGCAGCGGATGGCTCAACCATCTCGCCCCCGACAGCGGCGGCCAGTTTGCCGAGCGACGTCTCATGCATCGGGCGCCACCTGCAGGACTCGTAAGGCGTACTCGGCGATTTCAGCGAATACCGGTGCGGCCACAATGCCAGCGCGATATTCGGCAGGTTCATCAAGGACGATGACGACTGTCAGTTCTGGCCCATCAGCCGGCAGGAATCCAGCGAACGAGCTGGTGTAGGCCGTGTCGCTGTATCCGCCTTCGGGGCCGGGTTTCTGTGCGGTTCCGGTCTTTCCGGCGACCCTGTAGCCCGCAATCGCGGCTCGCTTGCCGGTGCCTTCGGCGACGACCTCGGCCAGCATCGACTGCATCAGAACGGCAGTTTCGGGCTTGAGCACCCGTCGGGTTGATGCGGGGTCTGCGGCACGCAGGATTCCGTCCGAGCCGACACTTCCGAGCACCAGGCGAGGCGCGACGTAGACGCCGTCGTTTGCAATCGTGTTGTAGGCCGCCGCCAGCTGCACCGCGGTCACTGCGATGCCCTGGCCGAACGCAATCGTCGCGAGGTCGGTGCCTCGCCACCCGATCGCTGGGCGCAAGATCCCTCGGCTCTCCCCCGGCAGCGCAGCGATGTCATCGGCACCAGTGAGCCGCCCGAAGCCGAACTGCCGCAGGGCGCGTTGCAAGTCCCCGGCGCCGATCCGCTCCGCCAGCCGGATGGTGCCGATGTTCGACGAATGGGTCAGGATCTCCCCGGTCGTCATCTGGCGGTCAAACCTTGAGTAGGGCTCGACGAATTCTCTGTCGGCGAACGTGTAGCTCGCCGGCGTTGAGTGAACCTCGGTGCGCGTCGTCAGACCGGCGTCCAGCACAGCGGCGACCGTGAACGTCTTGGCCACCGAGCCCGGTTCGAACGCGTCGGTATAGGCGGGGTTGTATGCGACCGGGACCACCTCGCCCGATTCGGTGTCCCGAGACACCCCTGCGAGTGCGAGCACGTCCCCCGAGTCGACCTCCATCACCACGACCATGCCGCCTCGCGCACCGGTGTCGCGGACAGCTTCGATGATGGCTTGCTCGGCGACCCATTGCGTCTGGGTATGCAAGGTGAGAACGAGATCTTCGCCATCGTTGGCAGGCTCGAAGAATTGCACCCCGTTCGGCAACGGCATTCCGCCTTTGGCGATGCGTGCCACTTCGCGCCCATCGGTGCCGCCGAGCACATCCGAGAATTGCTTCTCAGCGCCGCCCAGCGGATTCTCGTCGATGTCGACTGCTCCCAGAAGGCCGCGGGCGAACTCGTCGCCATTCGGTCGGAGCCGGGACGATTCGCCGCGCACCTCGATTCCCGGAATTCCGAGCGCTTGGACTCGGAGACCGTCTGCGGGATCCACCTGACGTGCCACGTAGACGAAATGGCGATCGCTCGCCAGGCGCTCGGCCACCTCGGCAACGTCGACATCCAGCACTTCTGCCAAGGCTGTCGCAGTCTGGACCGGATGAGTGACCAGTCGGGGATCGGCCCAAATCGTGGGAAGGGTGTCCGAGACCGCCAGCAGGTTGAAGTTCCGATCCAAGATTGCGCCGCGGACGGATTCGATCTCCCATTGGGCCGTTCCCTGCCGTTGCCCCAGCGTCGCGTATGTCTCGCGGTCCAGCACTTGTACTTGGACCAACCGGGCGGCGAGCACTGAAAATGCCATCACCGTGGCAATGATCAGCAGCAGCGCCCTCCGTTGCGGCGGTCCTGCGCGCACATTGCGACGTCTGGGTGCGGGAGGAGGACGATCCGCGGCTCGCGTGGGTCCGCCCCCGGACGGGTGCCGGCGGCGATCGGGCATCGTGTCCTGCGGCGGCGCGACGCCGGGCCGCACGCGGTCCGCGACACCCAAACCGGGCGGAGCCCCCGACGACGGGTGCCAACGAGTCCCCGCCGATTTGAGGTAGGCCTCCTCAAGAACGTCGGTCATGCGCTGTGGACGCGTCGGTCAGCAGCGTCTTGATCGACAGCCAATCCCCGCCGGCTTGATCAGTGAGGGAATCGACCGATGTAATGTGCCGCGGTTCGATTCGCACGTCGACCGGATCCGATGCTGTGACCAGGCCGAGCGCGCCGACGCCCATGAGCTCGATTTCCGATGGGCCTTGCAGCGTCTGCAGTTCGTACCGCAGGTCGATGAGAAGTTCTCGCTCGACGGCGATCTCAGCGTTCAGCTCGGACAGGTGGTACTGCCCCGTCGCAAGCATCGTATGGAAGATCGCCAACCCGGCGAGCACCACGATGGCCGCACACGCAAGCAACGTCGTGATCCCCACGAGTCGCACGCCCATCGCGCGGCGCGCAGGAACCAATCTCAGTTCCGGCGCACTTGGCGCCCGCAGCGGGACAGCGGCAGCAACCGTCATATGCAGTTCGCTTGGGCGAGTTTCCGATCAGATGTGCCGGAGTCAGGAACTTGTGCTCTCAAGGCGTTCCGCCGCCCGCAGCATGGCGCTTGCCGCCCGTGGGTTGCGTTCCGCCTCGGTTGCCGACGGGCGCGTGATCTTGCGTCGCAAGAGTCGGATCGTCGGCGCCGCGCCGCAGATGCACGGCAGGGTTGATGGGCATTCGCAAATGCCGTCTGCTGCTTCTCGCAAGATGAACTTCACGATGCTGTCTTCTCCTGAGTGATATGCGAGCGTTGCCAGCCGTCCCTTTTCCGAAAGGCAGGCGAGCGCAGCTCGAATTGCGGGTTCGATGAGGTTGAGTTCATCGTTGACTTCGATGCGGATCGCGGCGAACGTGCGCATCGCCGGGTGGCGGTTGCCCCGTCGTGCAGCCGCCGGTACGGCGGAACGCACGACGTCAGAGAGCTGTCGGGTGGTGCGCAGTGGGCGAGCGGCAACGATCGCAGCGGCGATGCGGCCGCCATGTCGCTCGTCGGCATGCCGACGGAGGAGATCGCGCAGCTCGTCGGCGGAGTATTCGTTGACGACAAAGCCGGCGTGCAACTCGGCACGTGGATCCATTCGCATGTCCAGCGGGGCGTCGTAGCGATGGGAGAAGCCGCGTGACGCGACGTCAAGTTGGTGGCTGCTCACACCGAAGTCGAAGAACGCGCCGACCACCGGGCCGTCAAGTTCATCGACGTGCTCGCCGAGGCGATCAAACCGATCACAGCGCAATGTCACGCGGTCGCCGAACCGAGCCAGCCGTTCGCGAGCAGCTGCAATTGCAGCAGGGTCGCGATCGATGCCCAGCAGCGTTCGATCCGGGTGCTGCCGCAGCAACATCTCGGCATGACCGCCGCCACCGAGTGTCGCATCGACGATGAGGCCTCCGGGCACCGGACGAAAGACGTCGGCGATCTCGTCAGCCATGACTGGCTCGTGGAAGTACTCCACAGCGGCGGCCGCACTCACGTCGCATCCACGGACTCGGATGTGTCCAACGGCGTTGCCGCATGATCCGCGCCCTCGGGTGCAGCAAGGACGGACTCGCCCTGAGCGTTCACGTCTTGCCACCGCGCGGCGTCCCAGATCTCCACTTCGTCAATTGCGCCGATCACGACACAATCGCGCTGCAGGCCGGCGAATCGACGCAGCTCCTCGGGAATCGCTATGCGGCCCTGCTTGTCCGGCAGAACGCGTGCCGCGCCCGCACCGAATGAACGCTTGGCGGCCCGGTTCACCGGGCCGCCCGATTGCGAGCGATGCGACATCTGGGCCGCGATCTCGCCGAAGCGTTCGGGAGTCATGAGCGCGAGGCAACCCTCGCTGTGCTTGATCAAGAAACCGGATGGTTCGAACGCGCCGCGGAAACCCGCAGGGAGCACGATCCGGCCCTTGACGTCGAGCGCGTGCTCATGCTGTCCGACGAACAGGCCGTCCATCGAGCCATCTCCCAGCTGTTCCCTTGATTACCACTTCGCACCACTTTATGGGTAGATCACCCACATTGTCCACCCTGCGTGTGTGCGAGGGGCCGTGATGCTCAATTTTCGGGCGATGTGATGTGTCGAAGAACAAGCGAGGTCAGCTGCGGTGGGCTCAGGTCGATGCCCAGATCGACCCAGCCGATCGCACGATCGTGCGTCAACGCAGCTGTACGGGCATCGAGGAGTTCCGACAGCGGTCCAAGTTCGAAGTGCGTGTACCACGCACACTGGAACCTGCTCCCCTGTCGCGCGCGGCGCTGCGAGATACCGACCAGCTTGCGATTCTCCACGAGCACTTCGCCGGGCCCCCGCGAGGCGAAGCACACCAGCCCGCCGGGTTCGTATGCGCCTTCGTGAACGTCCGCTTGCACGCCGAGCGACGAGAACGCCTGGGCCAATCGCTTCCCGAGCCAGCCGAACGCCGAACCGACATCGGCCCGCCACAAGGGATCGGCAGCGGGAACGAACACATCGATCCACGTACACAACTGCGGATCCAACCAAACCGCGCCGCCGCCGCTGCGGCGCCGGACAAGGTCCCAGCTTGCATTCGATCCACGAGAGGCGCTGTGCCCAAATGGATTCGGCTCTGCTGAACCCAAGACCAACGCGGATCTCCTCGGACGGAGCACCGAGACGCGCCGGCGGCGGTCGTGAGGCATGGAGCGACCGTGCAGCAGCTCCGCACTGCCACGCCACTCATCAAGGATCCATCCGGCCACGGCACCACGATGGCACCAGACTCCGGCCAATCAGACCAGTTGACCCCTCAGCTTGGGCAGATAGTCCTTCCACTCCGGTGGTGCGCCGCCACGCATCGCGGCAACGACGGCGAGAGGCTCTGGCGCATACGGGACGTGCCGCAACCGGAAGCGGCCGTCGCCCAGCAACGAGTCGCCCTTGCCGACGTTGCATGCTCGGCAGCAGGCCACCACGTTCTCCCAGGTGTGCTCGCCGCCACGGCTGCGCGGATGCACGTGGTCGATGCACTCCGCCCGATCCCCGCAGTACTGGCAGCGGTAGGCGTCACGCGCGAACACTGCTCGGCGATGCAACGGTGCTCGACGACGGTAGGGAGCCCGTGCGTGATAGTTCAGCCGGACCACCGAAGGTGCTGCAATCGACATCCTCGGTGAGCGGATCCGGCCTGATCCAGAGTGGATCACGTCAGCCTTGCGGGCAAGAACCAGGAGCAATGCCTTGCGCACGGTCGTGATGGACAGCGGCTGGTACGTGACGTTCAGCACCAAGGTTCGCTCGGCAAGAACCGAGCGCACGCGAGTCGTGCCGTTCGCCGTTGCATGGCCATTTCCCGTCACAGTCGACGAAGGAGAAACGTCCGCGCCGCCCGACAACCCGACGGGTGGCGCGTACGCGACGGCGTTCCGTGCGGTCATGACTGCTCAGTCGCGGCGGGCCAGTGTCGACACCATTGGAGCCATTGGATCAGATCGTCGGCCGACGGCGCTGCTGCGTCGTCGCCTCCGAGTGCCGTCAGGGCACGAAATCGCACATAGTCGGAGTGCGGCACCGGCAGGAACGGTGGCTGTGCCCACCAGCGCGGCGGCGCCAGACGCTTGATCGCTGCCGCTGCGGTCAGCCACAGCGTTGGGCGAATCGCGATAGCGCTCACCAGCGCGAGCCTTCGAATGGGGCCGGAACGACGCACCGGGCCACTCTACGTGCAGCCCCCACACCCGACAGTGCCCTCGTTGGGGTGATGAGTAGTCTCAACGGCCGAAACACGCAGAGAGCAGGCACGCGTGCGCAATCAAGGCCCCCGAGACGAAGATCTGATGCCTCCCAGCACGGGTCGACCTTCTGCTGGCACGATTGTCGCGGACGGCCTCACCGCAGAGCCGGCAGCCGTCCCTGAGGTGTTCCGCAGCAACTTCGAACGCATCTCAGCAAACGTGCAGCGAGTCATTCGAGGCAAGCCCGATGCGATTGGCCTGGCCCTGCTCTGCTTGCTCTGCGACGGTCACCTGCTGATCGAAGACGTGCCGGGCGTCGGCAAAACGAGCCTGGCGAAGGCGTTGGCGGCATCCATCGCAGCTCCATTCGGGCGTATTCAGTTCACTCCCGACGTGCTGCCGTCAGATGTCATCGGGGTGAATGTCTGGGACGAACGCGAGCGCGCTTTCGATTTCCGCCCGGGAGCTCTGTTCGCCAGCATCGTGCTCGTTGACGAAATCAACCGTGCCTCGCCGAAGACGCAGGCGGCCTTGCTTGAAGCGATGGAGGAGCGCCAGGTCACCACCGACCGCACGACTCGCTCGCTCGGTCGGCCCTTCATGGTGATCGCCACACAGAATCCGATCGAGCACGAGGGCACCTACCCCCTCCCCGAGTCGCAGCTCGACCGGTTCCTCATGCGCATCAGCATCGGTTACCCCGATCCCGAAGCTGCGATGGAAGTGCTCGACCTGCACGACGGGACGACAGAGATCTCGCTGTCGCCGGTCATCACAGCTTCTGAGGTACTTGCGATGGCCCGAACGGTGGCAGAAGTGCACGTGGCGCCAGCACTGCGGCGCTACATCGTCGCCGTGGCCGACGCCTCGCGCCAGCGCGGCACCATCACTCTCGGTATCAGCCCTCGAGCGACCCTCGATCTCCAACGCGTTGCGCAGGCCCGGGCCGTGGCAGGGGGTCGGAACTATGTGGTACCTGACGATGTGAAAGCTGTCGCCGATCCGGTGCTTGGCCATCGGATCCGGTTGAGCGCCGATGCCCAGCTACAGGGACTGACACCGCACACAGCGCTGCGCGAGGTTTTCGACTCCGTCACCGTGCCGTCGAGTGCTCGCTGAGGTGAGTCGCCGTGCTGAGTTCGGCTCCCCCACGAGGTGAGCCGCCGTGCTGACACGACGCGGATGGACCGTCGGGATCGTGGCTGTCGTTCTCGTCGCCGCTGGCCGATTTTTCGGGATCGCTGAACTCATCGTTCTGGCCATCGCGGCCCTCGGACTGCTCACGCTCGCCGCTGTTTGGACCCGAACGCGACGCATTCGCCTGAGGGTGGCGCGCTCGGTGCAACCGGTTCGCGTCCATGCCGGCGGAGTGGCACGAGTCGAGCTCACAGTGACCAATCTCGGCGCCCCGACACCCGTCGTGCAGATGACCGATCCGGTCACGGGAACTCTCGGTGCTCGATTGCTTGTCAGTCCTCTTGGACCGGCGGAGCAGGTGACGGCGTCATACTTGCTCCCGACCGAGCGTCGGGGGCGTCTCGTCATCGGGCCCGCAGAAGTGGCGGTCGCCGATCCGCTTGGAGTGGCCCGTACTTCGATCGGCGTGAGCTCGCCGACGACTCTGGTGGTGTACCCGGCGACGCAGACGCTGGTGCCGCCTCGTCTGTTCCGGGGGCCTGAGCCGCTAGGGATCGCCGCTGACGCACACACGCTGCAGCGCATCGGCGAGGACTTCTACGCGCTACGGGACTACACCGTCGGAGACGACCTCCGACGTATTCACTGGCCATCCACGGCACGTCTGGGGCGACCCATGGTGCGTGAGGACGAGGTTCCTCGACGCAGCCGCGTCACCGTGGTGCTCGACACTCGGAGCTCGTCGTTCGACGACGATCGATTTGAGCTCGCAGTGTCTGCGGCAGCGAGTGTCGTTCTGGCATGCGCAACGCGGCGCGATCCCCTCCGCCTCCTGACAATCGCAGGAGCTGACACGGGCTTCGTGACATCTGGCGAGGGCTTGGCTCAAGTGTTCGATCATCTTGCCGAAGTGACGACATCTGGCCTAGGCTCGATTCGACGGGTCATCGCCGAAGCCACAGCGGCGACATCGGGCGCGGTGGTGGCTGTGCTCTCGGGCGCCCCGTTCGAATTGTCACGGGACTTGGAGATCGTGACGGCTGCAACGCGGGCGTCTTCGACGGTGACCGTCATTCGCGTGTGCCCCGCTGGCGGTGAGATGGGTCGTCCGCAGGGATTCTCGAGCCGGTACGTCGAGATCGCCAGCCTGTCGCAGCTGTCTGGGTCGTGGGCGTGGGCCCAGGCCGAGAGTGTGCGCGCATGACTCGCCAGTCGTTGCGGCTGGCCGAAGTCGCCCTGTGGACACTGACGCTGGTCTCGGTGTTGACCGCCCGGCGGCTGTTCGATTCGTGGGACTACCTGCCGTTGTGGCTCATCCTCGCCGCTGGCGGTCATGCCACCGCAGCGGTCACGCGGCGCCAACGCTGGCCGATGGCGATCGCAGCGACGATCGGGCTGGTGCTGCTCGCGATCTCGGTGAGCCTCGCGCTGTACTCCGACACACTGCTGGCGGGACTGATGCCGACCGCGGCGACGGTCCGGCAAGCCGCAGCCGATATCGCAGCAGCGTGGGATGCCTTCGGAATCGTGGAGGCGCCGACCGCAGCGACGCCGGGCTTCCTGCTGGTCGGAGGCGCAATCATCTGGCTTGGGGCGGTCGCCGCAGATACGGCGGCATTTCGGGGGCGCTTGCTGATCGAGGCAATGCTGCCCAGCCTCATCATGCTGGCGTTCGTGGGCGCTCTGGGCACCGACGGCTGGCGCATCCGCAGCGCGGCGTTCATGGTGGTTGCCTGCGTCGCGTTCGCTGCCGCTCATGGCATCCACCACACGGGCGGTTGGGTGCAGATCGGTCCCGCCAGACGCCGCCGAGTGTCGGTGCCGATGCGAACAGCGCTGCGGTTTGGCGGAATCGTCGCTGTGGGTGCTGCGCTGATCGTCCCATTGCTGCCCGGCACCGACGCGCCGGCGATCATGTCCTGGAAAGACTTCGACGGCACCGCAACCGCGTCCCGTGTCACGATCAGCCCGCTCGTGAACGCGCAAGGGCGGCTGACCGGGGTGTCGGGCGGCGAGCTCTTCCGGGTGCGAGCCGAGCGTCCGGCGTATTGGCGAGTCTCAGGGCTTGGACGCTTCGATGGCACGGTCTGGGGCTCTGAACAGCTGTACAGCGATGCGGCTGAGTTGCTGAGTGCCCCGCCACCGGGCGACTATCTGCGCCAGGAAGTGACCGTCGCCGCCCTCGACAGCATCTGGCTTCCTGCAGCGTTCGAACCGGTGGCCTACGACGGCCCCCATGCGCTGTACGACGCCGAGTCCGGCGCGCTGGTAACCGACCACAGCATGGAGTTGGAGCCCGGATTCTCCTACACCGTCAGTTCCGCCATCCGTGTTCCTTCGGTGGCCGCCCTCGTCTCCGCCACTGATGACGTCCCGTCTGAGATTGCGGAGAACTACCTGGAGTTGCCGGAAGGCTTCAACGAGCGCGTCGTCGAGCTTGCAGCCGAGGTCACCGCCGACGTCTCCGGCCCCTACGCGAAGTCCTTGGCACTGCAGAATTTCTTCTTGGAGAACTTCGCGTATGCGCTTCGGGTTCCGAGCGGTCATGACACTGAGCGCATGGAGCAGTTCCTCTTCGAGGACCGTCGCGGCTACTGCGAGCAGTTCTCGGGTACGTACGCAGCGATGGCGCGCGCTGTGGGCCTCCCGTCCCGGGTCGCCGTGGGCTTCACGCCTGGAGATCTGGTCGACGGCGAGTACATCGTCCGGGGCGAGCACTACCACGCGTGGCCAGAGGTCTGGATCGGAGGCCGATGGGTGTACTTCGAGCCGACACCCGGCCGTGGTGCGCCGGGGGCAGTCGTGTACACCGGTGTCGCGCCCCAGCAAGTCGTGTCCGGAGATCCCGAAGCCGCGGGCGAGGCGGGCTCGGGATTCATCGGAGCCCTCGGTCTCGACGATCTCGAAGGCACATCGGGCAACCTTGAGGGCTTCGTCGACGTGCTCGACACTGAAGGATCCAACCAGGCGACCGGATCGTGGGCCGACTGGGTTGTGATCCCGTTCTACGCCATGGCGGCTGTCGCAGGAGTCTGGCTCATCTCGGTACCGGCCGTGGTGCGACTGCGCAGAGCCCTGCATCATCGGCGCGCGCGCGGCAACCCCAGAGCGACAGTTGAGGCCAGCTGGCACGACGTCGCTGAGCGTCTGTTCGAGATCGGTCTCGATCAGCGCCGAGCGGAAACCCACTCCGAGTTTGCGACGCGCGTCGATCGCCGCCTGAGAATGGACGCTTCCGAGCTCGCGTCCCTGGCTGCGGCCACGCAGGAAGCCTGTTTCGCCGCCGATCCCCCTTCGCCCCAGACCGTGGTCTCAGCGCGCCTCGACGCGCACAGTCTCGAGGCGAGGATCCGATCCGGACGCAGCTACTGGGACCGCGTCGCGACCGCATGTCGTCCCATCGCCCTGACAGCAGGACCACGCTCTCGGCATCGCAACGGAGCGCGGCTGTCCGAGCAATATGTCGGGACTGACGCCGGCTGAGTGTTCCGGGCCCAAGCGGGGATCGCAGTCACAAAGCGACTGGATCGATACTCGTTTGGGGCCTAGTTCTCGTTGTTGCGGAACCTGCGGCGCATCCGGTCGCCGAGCGAGTCGGCGCTGTGGGGCCCTGTTCGCTTCGCGATCGAGTCGGACACCTTCTCGATACCCAGCCGGCCCATCTTGCGAACATTGCGCTCGATCACAACGGCGCTGACGAAGACCACCAGGAATGCACCGAACGAAACTGCGAAATGCACTTGCAGGCCCACGCCGACGCCGACGAGTCCCAAAATGCCGGTCAGCACCGCCCAGCGGATGTTGCGCAGAGCATGACGTGTGAGGGTGGTTTCGGAGACCTCGCGCGCGAACTCAGGGTCGTTGTCGTAAAAGTCCTTCTCGATTTCGAGCAGGATGCGTTGTTCGTCTTCCGAGAGCGGCACGCACAGGCTCCAGACGCTGCTTCTCCGATACTGATGCCAGTGTAGGACCGGACCCGTCACCGTATCCACGCGCGTCGGTGTGAAAGGTCCCACGGACGGGGGGTGTAAATCGTGAAGCCTCTTCCGTACTTCTCGCGTTCACTGCATTTACAGGACATTCGGGCCTTTGCTCGTTGATCAATGACCCCATCGGCGCTCGCCGGGAGCCGCGTCGCGAATGGTGCCGGCGCCCTGCGCAATTGAAGCGCGGCCGAATCTTGCGCGGATTGCATCGAGAGCGTCCGCAATCTGTCGGTCGAGCTCGGTGTCACCCGTCGGCCCTCTTGCCGTATCGGGCTCCTGCCCCGCAGCGACTGAACTCTGCGGCCCCAAGTCGAGCGCAAGCTGCAGTGTCTCCGAAGCTGGTGAGTCTGCACCTGATGCCGATGAACCCGATGGGCGGCCGTCGGTTGCAGCGACGTCGTCGAGGCCCGACACCGAGACGCCGAGGAGTCGTACGCCTGCTGACAGATCAAGCCGTTCGACCAGGCGGTGAGCAACAGCGGCCAACGTACGTGAGGTCTGGAACGGCTCCGACAGCGTCTGTGCCCGCGTCCGCAGCGAGAAATCCGGGTAGCGCACTTTCACCGTCACCGTGCGGCCCCACAAGCCGGCTGCACGCAAGCGCGATGCCACCGCGTCCGCGAGACGAACCGTTTCGCTGCGGATCCGTTGAGAGCCGGCAATATCGAACTCGAAAGTCTCTTCGTGCCCGATGGATTTCGGCGTCCCGCCGCGATGTACCGGCCGGTCGTCGCGGCCCTTCGCAAGTGCGGCGAGGTGGGCGCCGTGTGCAGCTCCGACGGCCGCGACGAGGGTGTCGACGCGAGCCGTGGCGAGATCACCGACCGTGACGACGCCGATCGCTCTCAGACGCTGCAGCGTCACCGGGCCCACTCCCCACAGAGCCTCCACGCGATGCCCCCAAAGGAACGCGAACTGCTCGGCAGCCTCGACCACTCGCACGCCTCGGCCAGGCCGTGGACCGTGAGGGCTGACGATCGGCTTGGCGGCAACTGATGCCAGCTTCGCGAGGGTCTTGGTCGACGCGACACCGACCGAGCAATCCAGTCCGACGATGTCGCGAATGACGCCTCGAATGTGCCAGGCGATCTCCGGAGATGTCCCGAACAACCGGTGCGCCCCGGACACGTCGAGAAATGCCTCATCCAGCGCAATCGGCTCGACGTGCGGCGTCACCGACTCGAATATTTCGGCTATTGCGGCAGACGCTTCGACATAGCCCGAGAAATCGGACGTGACCACGACAGCCGATGGGCACAGTCGCCGGGCCTGTGCGGTGGGCATGGCGGAACGCACGCCTCGAGCGCGCGCTTCGTAGCTCGCGGACGCAACCACGCCGCGCCGGCCCGATCCGCCGACGATGACCGGGCGACCGACAAGGGACGGATCGCGCTGGCGCTCTACTTCGACGTAGAAGGCATCCATGTCGACGTGCAAGATCGAGAGCTCGTCAGCCGACGGAGTGCCGGCGGGCTCGTGCGATTGGCTCGTCATCGACCGCCAGCCCCTCGGTTCGGCTCCCCAAAGTGTGGCCTTGACCGGATCGAGGCCTGTGTCGATATGTCGGGGTCAGTTCCCGGCGGCTGACTTATCGAGGCGTGACCGTGAGCCCGGATCGGTGATCACCCGAGACGGTGTAGCGGAATTCGTGACCCCTCGGCGCGTCTCCGCTCAGGTAAGCGAGCAGTGGCTCACTCAACCACGCGTACTGACCGGTGAGGAGCTCGGAGATTTGCGGTACTGGGACCCAACGGGCATCGAACACGATGCCATCGGGATCGTCGACATCCAATTCGCCAGTCCAGCCACGAGCCTCGTGCACTTCGACGCTCAGGATCCAGCCGGGTCCGTCGCGTCCGTCTGCCTCCACGGTGTACAAGGGCCCGTCCCACGCCGACACCGCCAGACCGGTCTCCTCGGCAACCTCGCGTGTAAGGGCGCCCAGCACCGTCTCTCCCGGGTCAACCACCCCGCCCGGCGTACTCCAATCGGTGCTGCCGTTGCGGCGCCGATTGTTCACCATCAGTACTGCGTCCTCTGCCACGAGGATGCCGCCTGCAACAGCCCATTTGTGCATGTTTTGCGGCACTCAGGCAGTCTGCCACGACCGAACCCGCCGAAACGCAGTTGCGCGGTGGCCCGTACCATTGCCGCGGTGAGCGACGACGGCCGGCAACTGCGCGCGAGCGACAGGGCGTCGCTTGAGCGGTTCGGCGCCCCGATGCTGACGATGGCGCCGACGGCACTGCCCTCGGTGCTCGCCCGGGCTCTCGCATTCGGGGCGATCGTGATCGCCGCGGTATGCGGAGGTCTCGCCGGGTACGCCACCGGCGCGCTGTCGTGCAGCCAAGGCTGTGCGGGCACATCGCTGGCGAGCGCTGCGATCGGTGCGCTCGTCGCCGCTGTCGGCGTTGCCGCGCTTGCCGCACTGGTCCTTCGCTCGATGAGCGAGTGGGCCGACCAGGCATCTGTGTGGGGTCGCCGCCCGAACCGTGTCCCCAAGGATCCAACGAACGACGTCACCTAGACGGCGACACAGCGAGCACCTGCGAAGCTACGGAGTCATACCGAGCATCTGCGAAACGACGGCTACACATTGAGCAACTGCGAGATACCGGAAACACAGTGACGACGAACGTCCTGGTCGTCGAGGACGACGAGCGAATCCGAACGGCCCTGCGGCTGGCCCTCGAGGACGAAGGCTGGCGTGTTTCCGAGGCCGAGTCATGCGAAGAAGCCCTGGAGGGCTTCAGTCCGGACAACACCGACGTCGTCCTCGTCGACATCATGCTTCCCGGACTCGACGGCTTCGACCTGTGCCGGTCCATCCGGCGAACAAGCCATGTGCCGATCATCATGGTTACTGCGCGCGACGACACTCACGACATCGTCGCTGGACTCGAAGCCGGCGCCGACGACTATCTCACGAAGCCGTTCGCGCCAAAGGAGCTTTCGGCTCGCATCAGGGCATTGCTGCGCAGAAGCCGCACCGTGGACGGCAATGACCTGCCGAGACTCATTGGCGACCTCGAGATCTATCCCGACGAAGGGGTCGTGCGAAAGAACGGCGACGAGTTGCATCTGACGAAGACCGAGTTCCGACTGCTCTGCGAACTGTCCGACAATCCTGGCAAGGTCATGAGTCGCGAGCACTTGCTGGAGCGTGTCTGGGGATACGACTACTTCGGCGATGGCCGACTCGTGGACGTGCACATTCGCCGGCTGCGCCTCAAGATCGAGGATGATCCCGCCAGCCCGCGCTACGTCGCCACCGCCCGCGGCATGGGCTACAAGCTGCGAGATTGACATGGCGCTGCGTCGGCTGCGTCGGCCGCGTCCTCTGCGACGGTTGCCGTTGCGCGCACGTGTTGTCGGCGCATTCACTTTGGGGGCGCTGATCGCGGCATCGATGCTCGTGGTGATCACCTACGGGCTGTCAAGAAACTCGATGCTGGGCCTTCGCCAAGAATCTTCCGAAGCACAGTTCTTCGCCAATGCGAAGCAGGTCCAAGGCTCGCTGCGGGCTGAGAGTCCGGACTTCGCCGTCTTGCTCGAGTCGCTGCCGAGCCTGAGCGGCAGCCGCTCCATCGTGCGCACGGGGTCCGACACCTGGAGATCACCGTCGCTGGTGCCCAGCGACCTTCCCGCTGAACTGGTCAACGTCGTGGAGGGCTCGAACCGTGCCTATGCGATGCGGTACCGGCTCGACGGTGTGCCACAGCTCGCGCTCGGTCTTCGCCTGCGTCCCGCTGCGGTTTCACAGCTCAGCGAGACCTTGTACTTCGAGGTCGTCCCGCTGTCCGAGATCGAGGCCACGCTGGGAAGTTTGCGACTGATTCTCGGTCTCGGCGGCGCGCTGACCGTTCTCATCGGTGTCGCCATCGGCGCGTGGGCCGGTGGCCGCCTCCTGCGGCCGCTCGCCAACGTGTCCGACGCCGCCAATTCGATCGCGCACGGACGCTTCGACACGCGTGTCGAACGCAGCGACGATCCGGATCTCGCGGTCATCGTGGAATCGTTCAACGACATGGCCGACGCGATGGAGCGACGCATCGCACGAGATGCACGATTCGCGTCGGACGTGAGCCACGAGCTGCGCTCTCCCCTGCAGACGCTTCGGAGTTCCATCGATTACTTGAACGGTCATCGGGACGAACTCTCGCCCCAGGGTTCCACGGCGCTCGACCTGCTCGCCTCGGAGATCGACCGCTTCGAGCAGCTCGTGCAGGACCTGCTCGAGATCTCGCGGCCCGACGCTCACGGTTCAGTCTTTGAGCGCGGTCTCGTGAACGTCACCGAACTGGTCCAGCACCGAGTCGGCGCGTTGAACAGCAATATCACGCTCGACGTCAGCCCCGCAGCGGCAAACGCTGTGGTGATCGGCGACAAGCGAGGTCTGGCACAGGTGTTCGACAACCTGCTCCGCAATGCCGAAAAGCACGGGGGCGGTGCGACCCGCGTCGAGATCTCGCGCCCGGACAACGCCGTGAGAGTCGCCGTCGAGGACTCCGGGCCTGGAGTCACCCCGTCCGAGCGCGAACTGGTGTTCGAGCGGTTCACGCGCGGCGCCGCAGCGCGCAAGCGAGGCGCCGGCAGCGGCGCGGGTCTGGGGTTGGCTCTCGTGTACGAGCACACGCGGCGCCATGGCGGCTCTGTGCACGTCGAGTCCAGGACCGACGGACGGCGGGGTGCTCGCTTCGTCGTCGAGCTCCCGATCGCGGGGCACCGGTGATGTCGCGGCTGTGGGTTTCACGGCGCTGCGGGGAGGCGCTGCTCGTATGCGTGATTGTGCTCGCCAGCTGCGGGCTGCCGACAGATGTCTCTCCGTCAGCGGTCGAGGTGCCATCCGACATCTTTCCCACCCCTGACGACCAGTCGATCTCGGGAGCCCCATCGGCACCCGACGCATCCCTGCATGCAGTGTTCTTCCTGCGCGACGGTCGCCTCGTGGAACTTCAGCGGCCGCTCGCCGCGCCTGTATTCCTGGATGCGCCGCTCAACGATCTGTTGGCGGGTCCGACACCCGCCGAGGCCGAGACCGGGCTCGAGTCCGCAATACCCGCGGGCACCGAGGTCGTCGACGTCCAGCTGTCTCGAAACAACGTGGTGTCGGTCCATCTGAACTCGGTCTTCTTCGAAGTCGAGGGAGCGCAGCGCATCCGTGCCGTGGCGCAGCTTGTGCTGACCGCCTCGTCACTGGCGCGTGACACCCAGGGAGTTCTCATTTTCCTCGAGGGTGTGGCGCAATCGCTGCCCGACGGGGCCGGAACAATCGCTCAGGTTCGCCTTGGCGAGCGTCCCCGCGCGCTTCGGGTCGAGGACTTCGGCGAGCTGATGCCGCTCAATTCCCAGAGCGCCGCTGCGACCGGCTGAACCAGTGCTCGGATCGCCGCAGAAGCCGCCGATTCCCCAGACGTCCATGCCGCGACCGCGTCGTCGCCCGTAACGCTGCAACGAACATCAACATCGTCGGGAACACCTCGAGCCGCCCGAACAGCATGAGCGCCATCAGGACCGGTCTGGATTCCCGCGGGAATGCCAACGCAGTTGACGTTGGGCCGGCATCGCCCAGTGCCGGGCCCGCATTGCCGATAGCTGACACTGCACCTGAGAAGCCGGTCTCGAGATCGGCTCCGAGCGCGGTCATCATCACACCGCCGGCGATGATCAGTCCGAGGTACAGCAGCACGAAACCCAGCGCCCGCGCTGCGATGTCTTCGGCGACAACGGTGTCTCCGATTCGCATCGGCAGGACGGCATTGGGGTGACGAGCACGGATCACCTCGCGCGCCGCAGAGCGCGTCACCACCTGCAGCCGCAGCACCTTCATGCCTCCGGCCGTCGAGCCGGTCATCCCACCGACCAGCATCAGCACCAACAGCACCAAGTGGGTTGCCGGGGCCCAGAACACCGGATGGGTGTAATCGGCCGTGCCGAACCCGGTGCTCGTCCCCAGCGACACGGCATAGAAGAGCGACTCGCGAACGTTCGTGCCGAAGCTCATGTTCGGCGAATTCAGCCACACCAGCATCAGCAACGCTGCGCCGACCAACCCGAGGTACCAGCGCAATTCCGAGTATCCCCGCAGCATCGAACGAGTACGCATGATCGTGTGCCAGTGCACCGAGAAGTTCGCGGCGCACACCAACATCCCGACAATGAGCACCAGCTCGATCCCAATCGAGTCGAAGTAGGCAATCGAAGCCGAATGCGTGGAGTACCCACCGGTCGCAACCGTCGTGAATGCGTGCGCCACCGCATCGAACAGGCTCATGCCTGCGATCACGAGCGCGATTGCAACGGCCAGCGTCAGCCCGCCGTAGAGCATCCACAAGCGCCTCGCTGTCTCGGCGATGCGTGGCGTGAGGCGGTCCGCAGTCGGGCCGGGTGCTTCGTTCGCGATGAGTTCGAGCCCTCCGACCTTCAGCGCTGGCAGCACGCCGACCGCGAGCACGATGAGACCCATGCCGCCGAACCACTGGATCATGCTCCGGAAGAAGAGAATTCCAGCGGGCACCGCGTCGATGTCCGCGAGGATCGTGGCTCCTGTGCAGGTGAAACCCGAGATCGACTCGAACAGGGCATTGTCCAGCTGGCTCCAAGGAATCACTCCCCCGAGCAGGAACGGCAAGGCGCCGGCAATTGAGACCGCCAGCCAGGCCCACGCCACCGCCGCGAACGCCAGCGGCGAATCTGCGCGAGCCGACACGACCGACCCGCCCATCATCAGGCTGCCTATGGCGGCAGTGAGGCCCGCAGACACCAACAGCGCCAACGTGCCTCCGCCTCCATCCACCCGGGCGACCGCTGCAGACAGCGCCATGCCGACAGCGACAAAGAGCAGCGCCGCACCGCTGACCCGCACCGGAGTCGACTCGATGGGTCCCCCGAGCACGCCAGCCGCAGCCCTCATTACATCCGCATCCCGTACACCTTGCGTCGACCAGGGTTCAAGTTGGCGTCGACGCTTGCATTGAGGCTCATCACACCCGCATCCCGTACACCTTGCGTCGACCAGGGTTCAAGTTGGCGTCGACGCTTGCATTGAGGCTCATCACACCCGCATCCCGTACACCTTGCGTCGACGCCAGGGGCCATGGCGGGCTGCGCTGGCTGCTGGGTAGACCGCGACGGTGAGCGCAACCACCATGGCGGTGACCGACACTCGGCCGAGAAGCATCAACAGGCCCGCGGTCACGCGACCCAGCGAGTCGAGCGCTTCCAGATGTCCGGTTGAGCCTGCGGCACCGAGCGCCGGTCCGACGTTGGACAACATTGACACGGCATACGACAGAGCGTCGACGACACCGAGACCGCTCGCAGCAAGGGCAACCGATGCCGGGATCACGAGCAGCGTGGCCAGGAGCAACTCGCCGATGATGCGGCCCATCGTGGATTCCGAAATCGTCGAACGCCCCAGGTGCAACCGTTCGGCCAATGGCGGATGTACGGCCCTGCGAAGTTCCCGACCGATGTATGACACCAGTGTCAACAGGCGCACGACCTTGAAGCCGCCCGCCACAGAGGCGCTCATGCCGCCGATGAGCATGAGCAGCACCAGCAGTGCTTGGCTGCTCGCGGACAGACCGACGATTGACAGCGTCTCAAAGCCTGTCGTCGAGATGGCAGAAACAGCGGCAAACAGTGCCCCTCGAATCTGATCCGCGCCGAAGTCGCCGTCCGTCCACAAAGCGATCCCCGCAGCCACGAACACGATGATCGTCACGTAGAGCCGGAATTCGTAGCTGCGCACAAATCGAGCCGGATCCCGTCGCCTGATGGCCAAGAACATGAGGGGCAAGCTGACCCCGCCGGCTGCCATCCCGAAGATGGCGACCCACTCCACCGCGCCGGATCCGTAGGCACCTATCGAGCCGGCTTGGGTCGAGAAACCGCCGGTCGACACTGTGGTCAGCGCATGCAAACCGCTCTGCAGCACTGGCATTCCCGCCAACGAATATCCGATCCATGTCGCCACAGTCAGCGCGCCGTAGAGCAGCAGCAGCCGGCCCGTCGTGCCGGCGCTGCGGGGGGCAAGTCGCCGTGCCGAGCGGGTCGCCACTCCTCCGTCGGAATCCAAGCCGCCGACGCCCAAGTGCGGAAGCACGCGGACCAAGACCATGATGAAAGCTGCGGCGCCCAGCCACTGGCCGAATGCCCGCAGTGCCAGCATTCCTGCACCGAGGTTTTGGGGGGGCAGGCTGGTGGTATTGGTGCCGGTGACCGTGGCTGCGGCCTCCGCAAACGCAGTAGCCAACGCTGATGGCGGGACTGCGCCGGTCGCGACATGCGCGACAGCGACCGCTGCGACGGCAGCGAACGCAGCGAGCGCCAAGGCGGTCAGTGTTTGGCGTTCGGTGATGCGCCGTTCAAATCGACACAACCGCAGCAGGCCGAGCGCTACCGCAGCAATGACGAGACCCGCTGCGATCAGTTGGACGGCGTCGGATCCGCGCACACCGCTCGCAGCGACTCGATCGCCCACGAGCCAATCGAATGCGGCACATGCGGCGAATACCGGCAGCGAGCTCGTCAGCACGACGAGGACGGTCACGGCCAACGTCGATTCGTACGGGCCTCGGGCCCAATTTCGCAGTGCCCCATCGGCTGCTCTGGCCGCACGCACCACCAAGCGGCGCAATCTGTCTTTTTGGGGAGCCCGGCGCGCCGGACGAGGTGTCACCGAAAGGCCTGCTTGACCTCGTCCACGCAGTCAGGAGTCACGAAGGCGACTACGTGGTCCCGCGCCCTCAGCTCGCTGCGGCCCCGAGCAATTCGAGCCTTGCCATCACGAACGATCGCTGCAAGCAGCATCTGCCCCGGCAGGTGTAAATCTCGCACCCCGGATCCGTCGGCCCGCGAGCCAGAGCTCACCTCGAATTCGAGCACTTCGACGTTTCCTTCGAGGAACGTGGCCACTGCGGTCACCCCGCCGCGCACCATGCGCAAGACCACGTTGGCGCTGGCGGTTCGCGGCGACAACGCAGCATCGATGCCGACCTGTTCGAGCAACGGCAGCAGCGACAGACGGTGCACGACGGCGATGGTCTCGCTGGCTCCCTCGGACTTGGCGTACAGGCAGGCCAAGACGTTTGCGTCGTCTTCGCCGGTTGCGGCGACAACGGCGTCGAAGCTGCCGATGTCCTCGCGGGCGAGAACATCGATGTCAGTGATGTCGCCGTGCAACACCAAGGCACCCGCGTAGCGCTCGCTCAGCTCGAGGCAACGCTCGTAGCGCGTCTCGATAATGACGACATCGACGTGCCGCTCGATGAGCCGGCCCGCAAGCAGACCGGCTGTGCGACCGCCGCCCAGAATCATCACTCGGCGGAGGTCGGTTCGACTCAGCCCCATGATCTCCATGAGTTCGCGCCGTCCTTGGCGCCGGCAGACCACTCGCAGAAGATCGTTGGGCTCCAGCTCGGCGTCGCGCCGCATCACGCTCATCTCGCCGTCACGCGACAGCGCGCCGAAGATGAAATCCCACTCAGGCTCGTAGTACGCGCCGATCTCGGCCATGGTCTTGCCGACCAGAGGGGCATCCTCGGCGAGACGAGCGCCGACAACGAGCACCTCGCCGTTGGCGAGCTCGTTGACGTCCGAAACGCCGTGATAGAGGAGCAGATCCATGATGGCGTCGGCTGTCTGCTCGTCGGGGTCGAGAACGAGGTCCACGCCGATTGCGGCACGCATCGCCCGGCCTGGGGCCCCGCGGAGATCGCTGTCCTGCAACCGTGCGACTGCCGCCGGCACTCCCTGCTGCTTGGCCTGCATGCACGCCAGCAGGTTCACCTCATCGGAGTTGGTGACTGCGACAACAACTTCTGCTCGATCGAGCCCTGCCTCTGACAGCACCCGCGGATTGGTGCCGCTGCCATTGACCGTCAGGAGATCGAACTCGGATGCGAGTGCATCGAGCCGACCCGAATGGTGGTCAACAACGACGACATCATGGCCCTCGCGGCTGAGGCGTTCGGCGATGTAGCTGCCGACCTCACCGGCTCCGACCACCACAATCCTCACAGCCGGGAACGCTACTGCGGGTCGCGCGAATGGTCCGTCATCGTGCTGAGAACTCCCTGGGCCACACGCCTCGGGGCCAGACTGGTCCCGACAGCGGGAAGGACCGTCATGGGCATTGGAACCCCAGGCCGCCAATGGCAGTAGTCGTAGCGATCGACGCTGGCACGACCGGCGTTCGATCGATGGCTGTCGACGAGTCCGGGACCGAAGTCGGCTACGCGTATCAGGCGTTTGCTCAACACTACCCGGCTCCCGGCTTGGTCGAGCACGATCCCAGCGAGATCTGGGAGACAACGACGGCCACCCTGAACGAGTTGTGCGAAGTGCTTCGGGCGAGCAACGACGGGCGCATGCCGGCGATATCGGCCCTCGGGATCACGAACCAGCGCGAGACCGTGGTGGCGTGGGACCGCCGCAGCGGCCAACCCCTCGCGCCGGCCATTGTGTGGCAGGATGTCCGCACAGCGGCACGTTGTGCCGAACTCGAAGCCGCCGGCTATCAGAACGAAGTTCGACAGCGCACCGGGCTGGTGCTCAGCCCGTACTTCAGCGGCACCAAAGCCGAATGGCTGCTACGCGAGGGTGGAGTCAAGAGGGGTCCCGATCTTGCGCTGGGCACGGTGGACAGTTGGCTGATGTGGAAGCTGAGCGGCGGCACGGCCTTCGCCACGGATGCCACGAACGCCTCACGGACGCTGCTGTACGACATCGTGGCAGGCCAGTGGTCGTCACAGATGTGCAATCTGCTCTCGGTTCCGACCAATGCTCTGCCCGAGGTCAGGCCGTCGTCCGGCCGGTTCTGCCTCACCGCCGACACGACTGCACTCGGTGCCGGCATCGCAGTCAGCGGAGTCGCCGGCGACCAGCAGGCGGCTCTGTTCGGCCAGGCCTGCCATTGCGTCGGCATGGCGAAGAACACCTACGGGACGGGCTCGTTTGTGCTCATGAACGTCGGAGATGTGTGTCCGGAGCCAATCGACGGTCTGCTCACGACCGTTGCGTGGGATCTTGGTGAAGGCCCCACCTACGCGCTCGAGGGCTCGATCTTCGCGACCGGCGCCGCCGTGAGCTGGCTGCGTGACGGACTCGACATGGTCACGAGCCCTTCCGATGCCGAAGCCTTGGCCGTATCAGTGAGCGACAGCGCTGGAGTCGTGATGGTGCCAGCGTTTGCCGGACTTGGGAGCCCGTGGTGGGATCCCGATGCGCGCGCGGCACTCCTGGGTATGACATTCGCCACCCGACCCGCCCATGTGGCACGGGCCACCATCGAGTCGATGGCCCTGCAGACCCGTGACGTCGTCGAAGCGATGTCCGCGGGCACCGGCAGGGCGATCACCGAGTTGAGAATCGACGGTGGCGCAGCCACGAACGATCTGCTGTGCGCGATGCAGGCAGACCATCTCGGTGCGTCCGTGAGCCGCCCCGCGGTTACCGAGACCACGGCGCTCGGAGCAGCGATGCTGGCCGGCCTCGCCGAAGGTGTGTGGTCATCGACGCGCGAGGTCGCCGCCCTGTGGCGGCTCGAGCGCCGGTTCGAGCCATCTGGCGACCGCTCCGTCGCTGACGAGAACCACGCACAATGGCGTCGCGCTCTCGCGCTGACCCGTGGATGGGCATCCGGGTCGGCAGTCCCGACAAGCGAGGGTTAGGGCACCCCGCTGAGTTCGCTGAGTGCCGCGCGCAGCTGGCTCGTGGCTTGGCGGATCCGGTGCTCGTTCTCAACGAGCGCGAATCGCACGTGACCCTCGCCTCCGGGACCGAACCCCACCCCGGCGAAAGTGCCACGTTCGCCTCGTTCACGAGGTGTTTGCAGAATTCCACTGAGCCCATGTGTCGGTACGGCTCGGGGATCTTTGCCCAGGCGAACATCGTCCCCCGCGGCGGGGGTATGTCCCAGCCGGCGCGAAACAGGCCGCGCACAAGCACATCTCGCCGGTTCTGGTAGGTGTCGCGTACTTCTGCGGGAAAGTCCTGATCTTCGTTCATCACGACCGTCGCGGCGATCTGGATTGGCTGGAACGTGCCGTAGTCCAAGTAGCTCTTCAGCTTCGCAAGCGCTGCTATGGCTTCGGCGTTGCCGACACAGAATGCAACTCGCCAGCCAGCCATCGAAAAGGACTTCGTCAAGCTGTAGAACTCGACCGCGACGTCCTTGGCTCCCTGCGCCTGCAAGATCGACGGCGGCTCGTAGCCGTCGAAGCCGATATCGGCATAGGCGAAGTCGTGCACGAGCAAGATCTCGCGCTCACGGGCGAAATCCACGATGCGCTGCATGAACTCCAGATCCACACATGCCGTGGTCGGGTTGTGCGGAAACGAGAGCACGATGACCCGCGGACGGGGCCACGAGTACTCGAAGCGTTCCACCAATCGGTCAAAGAACGTGTCCCCGGTGTCCAAGGGCACCTCTCGAACGTTCGCCCCCGTAAACAGCGGACCGAAGATGTGGATCGGATACGACGGCGCCGGCACCACGCACGCGTCACCGGGCGCCAGCAGCGTCCACATGAGGTGCGAGAAACCCTCCTTGGCGCCGATGGTGTTGATGACCTCGGTGTCGCCGTCAAGTTCCACTCCCCACTTTCGGCGGTAAAGCTCCGCGAGCGCGACGCGGAGCTGGGGAATCCCGCGGCTTGCCGAGTACCGGTGGTTGCGCGAGTTGAGCGCAGCTTCGGCCAGCTTCTTCACGGCTCGCTCCGGAGAAGCAATATCCGGATTGCCGAAGCCGAGATCGATGACGTCGGCCCCTGCGCGGCGTCGCTCGATCTTCAACGTATCGATGATCGTGAAGACGTATGGAGGCAAACCCCGATGCGGCGGAACTCCACAGCGTCGATCCCTGTTCGCCGATGGTCGTCTACTGGCCAGCGCCCAGGAACTCGGCGGGCGCGCCGCCGCCCGCTTCGAGACGGGCAGCGAAGTCGGCCAATGCCGTGTGGGCGATCCGACGTTCTGCGCGGCGCTTGACGAAGCCTGGCATCGGCACCGCCAACTCCAACGCGAGCTGATACCGGACTTCGGTACGATCCGGCTCGGTACCGGGATTGAACTCGTACATACCGTCGAGATGTTTGATGATGTCGCCTTCTACGAGCCGCCAGGCGATGCGGTGCGGTGCCGCGCTGTGGTCGTACGCCAGCGTGTAAGTCGCCGAGCGTCCGAGCGCAGCTACCCGGAACGAAGCCCGGGCCACACGGCCTTCGTCATCACGCTCGAGCACGGTGGCCGATTCGATGTCTGTCGCCCATTCGGGGTAACGCTCGATGTCAGACACCACCGCGTGGCATGCCTCAGGTGCGGCAGCCACGACCGTCGTCATCGTCATCTCATCGATCATCGTTGCGTCCCTGGTTTCGCGCTGCGCCCATTCTCTCAAGCTGAAGCGTCGTCACGTGTCATTGTCTCAGGCCATTGTCTCAGGCCAGTGCCGCTTCGAGGCGTTGTGCGAGATGGTCATAAGAGAAGCGGCGCTCTGACGTCGAGCGTGCCGCCGCTCCCATGTCGGCCCGGCGCCGGGGATCGGACAGCAGTTCGTCAAGCCCGGCGGCGACTTCGGCGACATCTGCCGGCCGCTCCACCACGATGCCGGTCGTTCCGTGCGCGACGGCCTCGTGGCTGCCCCCCGAGCGCCCTGCCACCGAGGCAATCCCGCACGCTGCAGCTTCGACGAACACGATGCCAAAGCCCTCTTGCTCCAATCCCGCCCAGCGACTGCGGCAGGGAGCGGCGAACACGTCCGCCATACCCAACGCCCGGGGCACGTCGTCGCCGCTGACACGTCCGAGAAACGAAGCCGGTGCCGCGTATCTGCGTGCCAAGCGTTCAAGCCGCTGCCGGTCACGGCCCTCTCCCACGACAGCCAGCTGCAACCCTTGATGTCGCTCGGCGAGGAGCGCGGTCGCCTCGATGACGATGTCGAATCCTTTGCGCGGCACGAGCCGGCTGAGACTCACCACCAGCGGACCGGGCCCGAGGCCGAAGCACGCCCGTGCGTCGCGCCGGCTCGATTCGTCCAGGGGTACGAATCGACTCGTGTCGACGCCCGGCGGAATTTCGAGCACCGGCAGCTCGACAGATGCGCATCGCGACGCTTCGCCGGCTGCGTAGCCACCGGCGGACACGACGAGCGACGCGGACCGCAGTACTCGAGCTAGCGCCGCAGACAGCCCGGGAAGCCGTGCGGGAACGGTCACCTCAGCTCCGTGCAGCACCACGCCGTAGGGCATGCCAAGTCGCGGACCAATCGCGCCGAGCGGCAACGCCGGGTCCAACAGGACGATCTCGGCTCCCACTTCTCCTGCAAGGGCTCGGACGTGCCCTGCCAGTCGTGCATGCGGCAGCAGGAAGGGTTCACGCGTCCGCACGATCCGCATCGGCTGGGACGCATCGAATGGCGCCGCAGCGCGATGAGGCGTCGTGAGCACGGTGGTGGCATCGGGCGGCAGGCGCCGCCAAAGTTCCCAGAGGTAGTTCTGAATGCCGCCGATCTTGGGCGGGAAGTCATTCGTGACGAGCAGATGCGGCCGCATCAGACGGCTCCGCTTCGCCGTGGCACGCGACGCAAGAGCTCTGCTGCCACCAACCCGTCGGGATCATTGTCGCCGAGGCCGTCATCCTCCGCGTCCGCCACCAGATCGTCGTGGCCGAGACGACGAGCCGCCCACACGGCATGCGCCGCTACCACTGCCGAGGTCGATGCCAGTGCCTGGCGCAGCACGCGTTCCACATCGGGCGCGTCTCGGTCGGCCACGTTTCCGAGCACGACAAGAGCGTTGCGTCGCAGGTACTCGGGACGCCTGCGAGGGATGTACCAATGGCCGAACGTCGCCATGAGCTGCTCATCTGACATTTGGAGCAAGCCGATGACGTCGACGCACGGGGCTCGCGACGCTGCGGCACGGTCACGGAGTTGCACGGGCTGACGGCTTGCGTCAGCCGTCGGGCCCAGCGCCTCGTTGTACGGACAAACGACCTGACAGTCATCGCAGCCGTACAGACGATCTCCGAGCGCGACACGAAATTCAGCCGGGAACGAACCCGTCGCCTGAAGCATCCATGCCAGGCAGCGATTTGCGTCGAGGACTCCAGCGACGTCGAGCGCGCCGGTGGGGCAGGCGACACTGCAGCGACGGCACGATCCGCAGCCGTCCGGCTGCGGTGCTCCGGCGACAGGCAGCACCGCGGTCGTCACCACTGCGCCGAGCACCGTCCACGAGCCGAGCTCGTCGGACAGCAGCATTGTGTTGCGGCCCAGCCAGCCCAGCCCAGCACGCGCTGCGGCGGCGCGATCCACCAGACGGTTGTCGTCCGACACGGCGACGGCAGCACAGCCACGATTCCGCAGGACCTCGCAAATCCGCTCCAGACCAGCCGCCAACGCGCCGTACGCATCCTCGGCGACGTATGCGGCCACGGTCCCCCCAGTACTTTCGGGCGTTGTGGTCCCATGACTGTTCAAATCGGGGTGCGTCGAGCCGGGGGGCGCCGAATCGGGGGGCGTTTGGACACCGCGGTACTTGCGCGCGCACACCACGATGCTCCGTGCACCGTCGAGGATTCGGCTCGGTTCAGTCGAACGTTCCGGCCGGCCGTAGGTGAACCACATCCCGGCGTGAAGTCCAGCGGCTTTGCGCTCGAGGATGGCCGTACGTGCTGGCAGGAACGGCGCCGCATCTGTGACGCCGACAGCATCGATGCCTGCATTGGTTGCGGCTTCGTGCACGAGGGCCATCAGCTCGTCATCGGCGGCGTGTTGCCCTCCGAGGCGTGTCGGTGATGCTGCGCCCATCGATGCAGTGTGCCGTGCTCGGCCCACAGGCGGGAATCAAGTGGTTTCGTGGCGGCGGCCCGGAGCTCACCTGTGCTCTTATGCTGGACGTAGGCGGCCCCACAGCGGCAATGACATGTTCGAAGACCACGTAGACGTCTGGGTTGGCCGCCAATACGGCCCGTACCAGATCACAGAGGTACTCGGCCGCGGCACGGTGGCGCACGCCTACCGTGCGACCACGCTGCGTGGTGACGAGGTCGGCCTCAAGGTGTTGACGGCGTTCGCCGAGGCTCGGGCGGAGGTTCGTTCCCTTTTCGAGCAGGAATACGAATTGATGGCCCGCCTGGACCATTCCAATGTGCTTGCGGTGTACAACGCCGGAGTGATCGGCGGTACCCACTACATGGAAATGGAGATCGTCGAAGGCGACACGCTCGCCGATCGGTTCGGGAGCCGGCACCCGCCGACCTTGGCCGAGGGAATCTCCGCAGTCCAGCAGATCTGCGCCGCGCTGGATCACGTGCACGAGCGTCGGATCGTCCACCGAGACGTCAAGCCTTCGAACATCATGCTGGGGCCGCACCCAGACGGCAGTGAGCGTGCTGTGCTCTTCGACTTCGGCCTCGCGCACGATGTCGACGGTCCGCCCTCACCACCGGGCCGGGTATACGGCTCGCCGATGTACCTCTCCCCCGAACAGGCCATGGCTGGTGCAGTTGACGCGCGCACAGACATGTATGGCCTCGGCGTGACGCTGTATGTCGTGGCCGTCGGTTCAGCGCCGTTCTACGGCGAGAGGAACGATCTGCTCCACGCGCACGTCCGCACGATGCCGCCGGATCCAGCCGAGCGAGGCGTGTCTGCCGAGCTCTCGAAGATCATTCTCACGGCAATGGCAAAGTCACCCGAAGACCGTTTCACCAGCGGCGCCGATCTCGCTGCCGCGCTCGCCGCTGTCGAGATCCCCGCCCAGGACAGCGAGCGCCGACGTGGATTGCTCCGCCGGCTGGCAGGCCGGGCATAGACACCTCGGCTGGCAGGCCGGGCAAAGACACCTCGGCTGGCAGGCCGGTGACCTTCAGGTATGGCCGTGGCGGTAACGCTCCACGAGCTCGACCTCGTCGGTCCCGTACACGAGCGTCGTCTGCGGTGGACCCTCGTCGAATGCGACGATCGCCATCACACGCCGATCTCCCGGGCGCACGGCAATCACCGTTCCGCAGCGACCGACCAATTCGTCGCGTCGTTCGTCGCCGGTAGCGGACAGGCGTACGACGTCGCCGACACCGAACGGCAGCGCAAGTCCGACGACCATGACCCTGAAGCAACCGAGCCTTTCGCTAACCGGCTGCTGCCGCGAGCTCAGTCGTCAGCGTGACGGCAGCTTCGAGTTGTGCCGCAGCACGTCCGTCGGCAACGGCGGCACGCGCTATCTCGAATCCGTCTCCGAGGTTTTCGGCATGACCCGCCACGACCAGCCCGGCACCGGCGTTCAACTGCACGATCTCAGCGCGGGGCCCGGTCTCGTCACCCGCCACAATCGCCCGAAAGATGTCGGCGTTGTCCTGGGGCCCGCCGCCCCACAGGGCGGCGCGATTGACGCGTTCGAGACCGATCGAGGATGGGTCAAACTGGTACTCGTCGGTGATTTCGCCGTCGCGTACGTCGTAGATACGAGTGAGATCGGTGAGGGTGATCTCGTCGAGGCGGTCGGCGCCGTGCACGATCAGCGATCGTTCCGAGCCGCGTGCCGCGAGCACGCCAGCGACGCGTGGTGCCATGACTGGGTCGCTGACACCCAGCACCAGCCGCTTGACACGAGCTGGATTCGCGAGCGGCCCCAGAAAATTGAACGTCGTGGGAACTCCCAACTCGCTGCGCACCGGTCCCGCGAATCGCATGGCCGGATGAAACTTCTTCGCAAATGCGAAGCCCAGGCCGATCTCAGAGAGGCAACGCTCCACAGCCGGCCCGTCGAGATCGACTGCCAGACCGAGCGCGGCGAGTGTGTCGAATGACCCTGAGCTTGACGTCGCAGCCACCGAGCCGTGCTTGCAGACCACCGCTCCCGCGGCTGACGCCACGAACGCGGCCATCGTGGACACACTGAGTGCGTGCTGCTGGCGACCCGGCGCACCGCCGCTTCCGACGATGTCGATTGCTCGGGGCGGCGCCGTCAACGGCATTGCCGCATCGAGCATGGCGTCGACGAGACCGGTGAGCTCGGGCACTGACCCGCCCTTCATGCCGAGCGCGATGATGAACCCTGCCAACTGGGCATCGGTGGCCTGTTCGCGAAGAATGCTGCCGAGTGCGGCACGGGCAACTTCGGGGCTGAGGTCGATGCCCGCCACCAGATCGGTCAGGACGGCCTTCCAGCCTCCGAACAGCGCGAGGTGCTCCTCACCGCCGCCAACTGAGTCCGATGGTTCGCCGGCCGTGTGTGATGGAGTTGCGGTCACGAGCCGAGACTAGTGCTGTGTCCGTAAACGTTCGTCGGGTTGGTGTCGGCGTGGCGGGGTGTGGTTTGTGGTTTGGTCGGGGGTATGAGTGAGCGTGTTCGGGTCTGTCGGTTGGCCCGTGAACAAGGCCGGGCGTTGCGGCGGTTCGTGCGTCGCGGTGCCGGCAAGTCGTCGGGGTCTTATGTGCGGTGGCGGTGTGGGGTGGTGGTCCTTGCGTCGGCGGGCGGGAACTCGGTGGCGGTGGTCGCGCAGTTGGCGGCGGCGTCGCCTGACCGGGTGCGCGAGATGGTCCACAGGTTCGACGAGTCGGGGATGGCGTTGTTGGACCCTTTGTGGGCGGGTGGCTGTGGTCGCCGTATCACGACTGGCGATGATGCGTTCATCGTGGAGACGGCCCGCACCCGCCCAAAGAAGCTGGGCCAGCCGTTCACGCGGTGCAGCGTCCGCAAGCTGGCGGCGTGTCTGGCGGACAACCCGACCCGGGTGGTGCGCGTCGGTCGGCAGCGGCTGCACGGGATCCTCTCCGAGTCATCCGCGCCCGGCGCCCTGACGGCGGCTGGGTCTATGTGATCCTGGACGACCTGTCCGCCCACAACCGCACCGACATCGCCAGATGGGCCAAGCGCAACAAAGTCGAGCTGTGCTTCACACCGACCTACAGCTCATGGGCGAACCCCATCGAAGCGCACTTCGGGCCGCTGCGCGAATTCGTGCTCAACAACTCCGACCACCCCGACCACACCGTGCTCACCCGCGCGCTGCACGCCTGCCTGCGCTGGCGCAACGCCAACAAACGCTCACCCGAACCGCTCGCAGCCCAACGACGCGAACGAGCCAGAACCCGCGCCGAAAAACAACACCGCTGGGGCAGACCCACCAAAGCAGCCGCATGACCAAAGCGCGCAAACGTTTACGGACACAGCACTAGCCCTCCACGATCGCCGGGTTGATGATGGTGCCGCAGTCGTGAAACACGATGAAATCCTCGATGGCCACTTCGCCGGTGCTGATCCGCACGCTGACAATCCCGATGTGCGTGCCGTTCGACCAGCCCGCAGCCGAATTGACCCTGCCGGCGCCATCGCGCTCGTGCGCCACGTTCGCCGGCTGGAAATAGCCAGACATCTCCAGGCCGGCTTCCATGCCGTCGGGCAGGTCCACCGTGCGGACCCAGGCTGCGGTGGCCACGGCTTCCCCATGAGCCCAAGCCGTACGGAGAGCGCTCGGTGTCGCCCAGCACGACGGTGACGCCCTCCGGCGAGACGCCCAGCGCATCGGCCGCGAGCTGCGCGGCCGCGGTCTCTGCGCCCTGGCCGATCGCGCTGCGCCCGGCTGCGATCCGCACCGAGCCGTCAGGGTCGACCCTCACCGTGGCCGCGTCGCCGCCCGCCCAGTGGCCGGTCGTGAGGAAGCAGCTCGGCGAGGTCGGCTCTATGCAGTTGGCGTAGCCGACACCGACTCGCACATCGGGATCGTCGGCGTGGGCTGATCGCGCCCGTGTCAGCGCTGGTGCGGCCACCTCCAAAGCCCGCTCGAAGCACTCGGCGTGCGCGCCGGAGTCGACGCGCCCGCCGCCGTGCATGACATAGGGCAACTGCGCGGGACGCAGCAGCATCCTGCGGCGCAGCTCCACTCGGTCGGTACCTGTATGCCGGGCCACCCGGTCGATGATGCGTTCCATCACGAACGTGCTCTCGGGAACTCCAAAGCCGCGGTAGGCGCCTGACGGAATCTTGTCGGTCACCGCCGCGACGGTGCGCGTCGCCACGTTGGCGAGGTCATTGCTCCCGCTCAGGCAGACGTTGGTGACAAAGACCGGTGATACGCCGGGAATGACGATCTCACCCGAGCCGAGATCGAGGGTGGACATGCAACGCACGGCTCGGATCGTGCCGTCATCGTCGTAGGCGAGAGCCACGTCGTGGCGCTGCTCGCGGGCGTGCACTGACGCCACGAGGTTCTCCATGCGGTCCTCGATCCAACGGACGGGCTGGCCGAGCGTGAGGGAGATCCAAGGAACCACCATGTCCTCGGGATAGATGTGGGTCTTGACGCCGAAGCCGCCACCGATGGCGGGATGGACCACCCGCACCTTCGCCTCGGCCATCCCGAGCGCCAATGCGATCGTGGTGCGCATGATGTGGGGGCTCTGGGTGGAAGACCACGCCGTGAGCATTCCGTCGGCAGCGGCTCAAACTCCGCTCCGGCGGCCACGAGGGTGGCCGCGTCCTCAGCGACGTAGCGGTCCACCGCCACCACTGCCGCGTATGGGGCGCCGACGTAGCGCACCCTGTCGTGCGCCAGCGGTCGCTGGCGCACGGAGCCGATGTATTCGATGTAGTAGGGAAGGCGTCCACCTCGGCGAGGTCTTGCGCGGTGAACACCGCAATCACGCCGTCGATGGCCGCAGCGTCTGATATGTCGATGGAGACAATCCGGGCGTGGGCTTCGGTGCTGCGAACGAACGCAACCTCTCCCATCCCGGCGATCTTCACATCGGCGATGTACCGGCTCCGGCCTGTGAGCGGGCCGCGGTCTTCGCGCCTGGGAACCGAGCGTCCGACGTGGCGGGCGGCGTACGCGTGCCCGTCACCCACGAGCGGACACGCCCCCCGAGACCGTGAAGACTTCGCCCGTCACATAGCTCGCCTCGTCCGATGCCAGGAACGAGACCATGCTCGCGACATCGCCGGGCTCTCCTATGCGACTCAGAAACGCCTTGTCGGACAGGTAGTCACTGAAGAACTTCTCGGGGTAGATCTTCCGAAGGAAGTCGTTGTAGATCAGGCCGGGAGCCACCGCGTTGACCCGCACTCCGTGGACTCCGTTCTCCGCAGCGGCGACCCGGGTCAAAGCCAGCACGCCTGCTTTCGCGGCGGAGTAGGCGGCGCCGTGCTCGGTCGACATCTCCCACGCCGCGATCGACGAGATGTTGATGATCGAGCCGCCGCCGCCGGCGATCATCGGTGCGAGCGCGTAACGCATGCAGGCGAACGTGCCGGTCAAATCGACGTCAAGGCACTGCTGCCACGTCTCGAGCGACATCTCGGCCACCGGTTCGATTTTCGACCAGCCCGCGTTGTTGACCAGTACGTCGAGACCGCCCCGCTCGGCCACGACTTCTGAGATCACCGCACGCACCTGCGCGTGGTCGGTGACGTCAAGGTGGTAGGCGCTTGTGGGGCGGCCGACCTCGTGGGCCAGGGCGCTGGCAAACTCGTGGCACCGGCGCTCATGGGCGTCAGTGACAACGACGTCCAGCCCGTCATGGGCGAGGCGTCTGGCCACCGCCGCTCCGATGCCGGCACCCGCTGCCGCGGTTACCAATGCCACGCTTTGGCCTGTCGCCATCAGTTCGCTCCTTGTGCTTCGACCGCGCCGATCACCGTGTCCGCCAGGTAAGACAAGCGCTGCTCGCGCCCCCCCGACAGCAATGCGAACGTGATCCGGTCAATGTCAAGCTCCCAGAGTTGGCGGAGCCGGTCGATACACGCGTCGAGATTGCCTGCCAACGCCACGGACCGGGTGAATTCGTCCGAGACGATCTGGCTGTGCTCCGCCTGGAGCGAGAGGTGGTCGACGAGGCCGTATGCGGCCGCGGCCCGAGCGAATTCGGGACGGAATCTCTCCCACGCAGGCGGCATCCGCTTCCAAGGATGGAACGTGGCCGCCTGGCTCGTGGCCCACGCCCTCACGTCGTCGAGAGCAGTCGCGGGGTCGTCGCCGACGGACATGGTGACGAACAAGTCGACAGTCAACTCCGAGCGGTCGCGACCGGCGGCCTCCAGCCCTTGGTGGATGTAGTCGAGCTGCCATGAGCAGAACTCCACGTCGGCGGCGCCCATCAGCACAGCGCCGTCGCAGACTTCGCCTGCCAACCGCAGCATCGCGGGCTGCGAGACCGCGAGATAGATGGGAATCTGCCTTTTGGCGGCGGCCAGCCGAATCTCGGTGCCGTAGAGATCGGACGTCTGGCCACTGAACATTTGCCGAAACTCTTCGATTCCCGTCCGCAGCTCTGCGAGCTTCGACGGTGATCCGCCGGCGCCGAGCACGGCCGACCAGCCTGCGCCGAGGCCCAGCACTGCCCGACCGTTGGAGAGCTCGTCGAGTGCGACGGTGGCATTGGCAGTGACCGTGGGGTGGCGGGTGAGGAGATTCGTCACGCCAGCGCCGATGAGCACGTTCCGTGTCGACAGCGCAGCCAGGTTCATGGCGGCGTACACGTCCTTCATTCCAAGCTGAAAGTCGATGTACCACAACGCCTCGAAGCCATGTTCGTCGACGGCTCGGGCCAGTTCAGCCGCGCGGTGGAGAGGCTCGCGAGGGCTCACTCCCACTGAGATGCCATAGCGGTGCGTCATGGCGGAATCGGTTCGCTCAAGAGCCGAGCGAGCAGTTTGCCGTACGCGTCAGGCTGGTCGACCGACAGAAGGTGGCCGGCGCCGGCCACCTCGTGATATTGGCTATTATCCACCGCTTCGATGATGATGTCAGACCCGCGGCGCGGGCAGAACACATCGCCGTCAGCCCCGACGACGTCGGTGGGAACCTCGATCTGGCCCAGCAGCGGATTCAGCGGCTCCGAGCGAATCTCGATCATCGCCCGGGCAGCGTTGATGTAGCCGCGCCCATCGCCGACCGCGGCCAACCGGAGCGCGGCCACGCCGTCGAGATCTGCTGCGGTGACCAGTTGCTTGGACGTGTCGTCTCGCAGACCGGAAGCGAATCCGCCCCAGTCTTCGGCTTCGAGCTGGGCGATGCGGCCCCCGAAGAACTCCGCTGCGGACCCGCCGACCACCGAAGATGTGGCGACCACGACCAGATGGCGGACCAGAGTTTCTTCGTCGGTGGCGGCCTTGAGCCCGATGGTGCCGCCGAGCGAATAGCCGACGACGGCGGCCGGCCCGGTCACGTCGCGCAAGAACGCCGCCAGATCCTCGCTCAGCTGCGACAAAGTGCCCGCACCCTGGCCTGGGGTTGTTCGGCCATGTCCCCGCAGATCCACCGCGTAGGTGGTGAACGCGCCGAGATAGCCGACGACAGCGTCCCAGGAGCAATGGTCCTCAGCCAGCCCATGAAGCAGCACCACCGGCGGTCCCGAGCCGCGCCGGCGGTAGTTGACCATGATGTCGCCCAGCTTGACCGTGTTCACCGGCCCACCCCCGGTTCTGAACCCGCGCCGACCCCGTCCGCCGCCTCGACAGCGGCGGAGCTGACGAGCTCGTCGCGGAGCTGCTGTTTGCGAATCTTGCCTCCGGCAGTGCGCGGGAAGCGATCAACCTGCACCAGCCGCTCGGGCCAGAACCGTCTGGCCAGCCCCTGCACGGCGCAAAAGGCGATGAGATCGTCAAGGTCGAGGCGGGCATTGGCCGCAACGACCGCGCAGAGGCGCTCGCCGAGGCGCTCGTCGGGCCACCCGATCACGGCCACGCCAACCACGCCAGGATGGGCGGCGATCGCATTCTCGGTCTCGACCGGTGAGATGTTCACCGCGCCACGGATGATCAAGTCCTTGACCCGACCGATGATCGACACGTAACCGTCGGATTCGATGCGCGCCAGATCGCCAGTGCGGAAGAACCCATCACCGATGATGTGCTCGGAGTAAAGCGTGGACTGTCCGTAGTAGCCGTTGAAGACACCCGGTCCGCGCATGACCAGTTCGCCCGCACCCGAAGCCTGCAGCTGCATCTCGTCGTCGAGAGCACGCAGCTCCAGCGCCGGCAGTCCCACACCGACGGTGTTCTCAACCTGGCCGAGGGTCGAGTCGGCCACACATGTGGTGAGACCGCCTTCGGTCATGCCCCACAGGGGCGTAACGAAGGTGTGCGGGAACTCCGTACGACAGCGCCGGATCAGAACGGGCGGGACTTGGGCCCCACCGCACAGGAAACTGCGAAGCGGTGCCAGCTTCGCCTCGGCGCCGCGCCATGGCGCATCGGCCAGATCGATCAGAAAGGGTGTCGCAGCGGCAGTGAAGGCTGCGCTGTGACGGTCCACGAGATCGAGAGCGATGCAGGCGTCCCATTCGTCTTGGAGAATGAGCGGCGCGCCAAGGAACGCTGCGAGCCGGGCACCGTGAATGGCGCCGACGCTGTGCCCGAGCGGTGACGGCATGAACACGGGTGTGCGATGGCTGAGCCCGAAGCGCTCGGCGAACTGCCGGTTGAGCGTGCCCAGGGAGTCTTCGCTGTGACTGACCGCCTTCGGAGGGCCGGTCGTGCTCGATGTGAACATGAGATGGGCGGTGGCCTCGGGAACGTCGACGCTCCGAGGCGAACCGCAGGCAGGACCGGACACCGTCAAGTCGGTTCCGTCGGCCGTGGCAGCCGCCACGGCAATGTTCCCCGCTGCCCCGCACGCGGCTTCGGCGACCGCTTCACCCACTGACTTGCGGCCTTGTGGCGCCCATACGACGAGGGCCGGCTCGATCAAGTCGAAGATGTGGCGCAGATGGGCCGCGGTCGTGGTGACCGGGGGCGTAGCGGGAACCTGGCCGGCCCGCAACGCACCCAAGAACAGCACGCACCAAGCCGAGCAATTGGGCGCGACGATCACCACGACATGCCTGCCGGGACCGACGACACCGCGGATCTGCTCGGCGGCCTCGCCCGCCAATCGCCACAGCTCGCCACGCGACACGACGTCGGCGCCACTGACGAGAGCCAACTCGTCGGGCGCCTCGACGACGTACGACTCGAAGCGATCGATCAGGCTCTGCCCGCTCCACCACCCGGCGCGGCGATAGCCCTCTCTGAGGTCATCGATCACTGCTCGCCCGTTCCCGATCGTCCGCGGCCGCAGTCTCGCAGGCCCACATCCAGCGATCAATGGACCCACACAGCCCTGCTGGGAAGAAGGAAGGCGCACCCGCGCAGTAACCGACATCGCTGTGACATGCTCTGCGGTGGTGGCGATTGTCGACCGCTGCAAAATCCAGTTCATCCCCGAACACGACGACGCCCGCCTGCGTGGCCTTCTGTGAACCAGACCCAGATCGAACTCGTGGTGGTTGTCGCGGCCTCGGCCGTGACGTTCGTCCAAATCGTGCCCCAGGTCCTGCGGCTTCTGCGGATCAGGCGCATCGAGGGCACGTCGCCCGCTTGGGCCGCGATCGGAACGGCCATCAACGTCGGCTGGATCGCCTACGTCGTGGCGGAACAGCTCTGGTACACGATTCCCGCAGTGCTGGCCGGCGCCGCCAGCTACGGCCTAGTGCTGTTCCTGCTGTACCGCAACGGTGCCGACGTGCGCATCGGCATCCTGCTGGGCCTCGCGGTGGGCGCGGCGTCGGTGGCGATCCAGCTGTGCGCTGGTTGGACAGTGCTGGGCACGGTGCTGGGATTGTCCAACGGGCTGTACCTCGGACCGTCAGTGTTCGCTGTGTGGCGGTCGCATGCGCCCGTTGGCGTGTCCCCGCTGACGTGGATGCTCGTCGCGTCCGAGGGCATCTTGTGGGGGTTCTACGGAGTCCTTGTCGCCAAGGGGCCGATCATGGTCTACGGATCGACCGCGGCCGGGCTGGCGGCGCTGGTGCTGTTGCGCCTGTGGATCACCCGGCACCGAATCCGAGCCGCCCTCGCCCCGCCCATCTGACCCAGGGCCGTGAGCTGGACCCGATTGCACCCGATGCCCTGCGCTCAGGCCGGCAATGGGCAGGCGGCGAGGCGGTAGGCGTTGAGGCGCTTGCGCAGCGTCCACACCAACAGGGCGACGGCCGCCATGCCGACAACGGGCTGCACCGGCGTCCACCACGACAACGCCCCCGAGACGCCGACGAGCGCGACCACTGCCTGGTTGCAAACGGGGCAGCCCACGGCAAGGAACGAAACGAAGCCGCCCCATATGGTTGTGGTGCCCTGGCGTTCGACGGCGGCTTGCGCTGCGCCCGGCACCGGTCGGATTGCCAAGATCAGCCCAATCAGTGCTGCAGTGATCGCCAGGATCACGTAGTCGAGCCAGCGCACCGCAACGGGCCGGCTGAAGATCGGCGTGTCGATGAGGTCCGACGGCACCGCAATCAGCGTCGCCGCTATTGCGCTGTACAGGAGCGCACGCGGCCACACAGAGCGGGGTAACGACCGGATCTCGGAGATCACACAGGCGACGCTACTGCGTGCCCGGATCGCCCCGACTGTGCCGCAACAGCGCAGAAATCGACGCGTCTGGTGGAGAGTGCCCGTCCGAGACGCCAACTCTGTGGTTCTCTGGGTACTGTCGCGCTTGGCCACACGGTCAGCACATGCACAGGGGGTGCGGCTGCGATGACCAACAACTTCGCGACCGGAGTAGCGGGTGCCGCGTTAGTGATTGCGGTGCTCGCGCTGTTTGTCTCTCTGCGCGACGACAACGATCCGGCACCGGCTCAAGCCGACGTCACGACCGTGGCGCCGGGCACGACCTCAGCGATCATCGCCCGGCCCGTTCCGACCACTGCGTCGAACACGCTGACTGTTTCCGGGACCGTCCCCGTCGTGACCGCCGCACCGGAGACGACGCTGGCACCCACCTCGACCATTGCGACAACCGACACGGCGAACGATTTGCCCGGCGAGCCGTCGGAATTCGGACCCGCAGCCGGTACGCAGCTAGGTGTCGTCGGCGTGAGGCACAACAGCCTGCTTAATGTCCGTGATGCGCCCAACGGCGCAATCGTCGCCACGCTGAATCTGCGGATCGGCGGACAGGGCGACGGGGTGCTGCAGGTCCGCGACCCCGGCGCTGACGAGGTTGTCGCGTCGCTGGGCGTCGACGGCCTCACCGCGACGGGCCGCAGCCGCGACTTGTCGACAACCACGTGGCTCGAGATCCAAGCCGGCCCGATCTTCGGCTGGGCGAGCGGCGCCTATCTCGCTCCGCTGTCGCCCGATATCCGCCTCAATGTGACCGACGAGGTCACGAGCCAACTCGGCAGAACACCGACGTCGTCAACGCTGACCGGGCTTGGCAACACAATCGCCGGGGTTTTCAAGTCCGAAGAGCCGCCGTCGGACGTTGCAGTCAGCGGGGCACCGGGCGAATCCGGCGGAGTCGCCAGGATCATCATCGACGTCGTGGGCCTGCCCGACGATTCGCTTCGAGGCTACCGATTGCTGATCACCGCTACCTCGAGCGGTGGCTCGTCGGGAGATGACGACACGGACGCCGAACCACAGACATTCACGCTGCAGGGCGTCTTTGCCACGCCCCTGTGCTACAGCGAACGCGGCGTCAGCGACAGCGGCTCCTGCAACTAAAGACGTCCACGACCGGTCGTTCGGCGCGATCGCGTCCTCGGGCCGGCATGTCCCTCAGTGAGCAGCTGCATCTGCAGGCGTGACGACGTAGGTCATGTTGATCTTGCGCCAGTCGGCCTCCAGCGCGGGTGCAGGCGTGGGTGCGAAGTCGGGACGGGCCGGGCCGGGCAGCCGGAGCGCGGCGCCGAGTCCGACGACGGCGAGAGCCGCCGACAGCAGGAACACCCATGTGAACGACCCTGTCGCGTCAGCCATGTATCCGCCCAACTGAGGCGCGATCATCTGGGTGACGCCGAACGCGAGCGTTACCGCCGCGAACGACGGCCCGTAGTCGTCAGTGGTGGTGTTGTTGACGACATAAAGCGTGAGGATCGTCGGCATGGCCGCGAACAGCAGGCCGATCGCGACCGATGCTGCCAATGTCGGCGCGAACCACCCGGGCAGGATCGCGATGGTGACGACCGCCCAGGCAGCGAATGCGAACGCCACCGTGGGGCGCGGTCCGAAGCGGCTCGCGAACGCGATGAACACCGGGCCGCCGAAAACCATTGCAACACCGAGCAGCGTGAACGCGAATGACGCCTGCGCACTCGTCCAGCCGCTGTCGTCCTCGAGCCGCGTCGTCAAGAACGCGACCACCAGCAGATACAAGAACCCGAACGAAGAAAAGGCGCACACCAGGGGCACCCAGCCCCGCATGCGCCGAAGCGCGCTGAACCCGCCGATGCCGGCTTTCGAGGATGGGCGGCCCTGGTGATGACCGATCAACAGCAACACCGCTGTGGCCACCACAACAGCAATGAGGAATTGCGCGACGTATACGTTTCGCCAGGACGCGTCTCCCATGGTGGAGCGCACGAATCCGGCGAACTGGCCGGCGAAGACGACTCCGAGGCCCATGCCTGCGCCGAGCACTCCAATGGCGTACGCCCGCTTGCCTGGCGCCATTGCGTCCGACGCGACGACGGGGGCAGGGATCCAGGTCAAGGCTCCGCCGAGGCCCATCATGAACAGCCCGAGCCCCAGGGCCGCTGCGCCCGCAGCGACGGCTGCCAGCAACTGGCCAGTGACCGCGAGCACCATGCCGATTCGCATGACGGCCAACAGCCGGAAGCGGCTTGTGGCCGCCGCGACGACCAAAGAGCCGATGAGATACGCAGCCAAGTTGACTGTCGCCAGCGATCCGGCCACGGTGTTCGACAAACCGAGGTCATCGCGAATCGCCGGCAGCAGCACCCCGTAGGTGAAACGCCCGAACGACTGAGCCACTCCTGCAAGAAGCGCCATCAGGCCCACGGCCGCGAGCCCAGACAGCTTGCGGCGCGGGGCGCTCAGCTCAGTCTCGTCGGCAATCATGATCTCGGCAGATCAGGATGCCCAAATCTCAAGCGGGTCGCTCGCTGCGAACCAATGTCGACTACGCCCAATCCTGCCCGTCTCGACGTGTATCGGCTTGACGATGCCACGCTGGGCCAACGAATCGAGGGCCGAGCGGCCTGACCTCTCGCTCACGTCAAGCAGTTCAGCGGCATCGGACGCGCACAGCACCAGGTATCCAGGCAGCAACGGCAACAGTGCCAGCGCAGTGCTGTCGGCCCCGAAGACCTGCGGCAGCAACCGCCCATCGCCGCCACACTTCCTCGGTCTGTTGCACGATGTCGGTGGTCGTACGAGCGGCGCGTTCAGCGATTTCTGTGAACCATCGAACCCATGAGCCGACTTGGCCTTCTTCGAACAGTCGCAGACCCGACAAGTATCCACCGGGATCGCAGGCAATGGCCGTGCTGATTGGCACCGTCGAGCGCTGCGCCGATGACAGCGAGATTGTCGGCAATCCAGCCAACCGGGTCTCCACCACCGATTCGCTCGGCGACAAGCACCGACTCGACTGGTTCGCGCAGACCCTCGATACCCGAAGAAGCGATGCCTTGGTGGCGCAGAAGCAAGCGTGCGTGCACTTCCCAAGTAGCTGGCAGCCGACTGTCGGCGGCTCGAAGCGTTGCGACGGCGCGCTCCGCCGCACGAGCGTCAGATGCCGTCAGCGAGAGATCGCGTTCCGACAGCGGTGCGGGCACCCACGCCTCGACCGGGCGGCCGTTCCACTCAGCAGAAACGAATCGCCCGGGAGAGCCTTCCGAAACTGCGGCCATTTCGGAAGGTTGCGCTGACAGTCTTCCGAATCACCACCAATTCCGGAACGCTGCGTGGCATCGCCAGGATCTCTACGGTTCGCCCTGGAAGGGCGGCCTAGGACTGGCGCTGAGGTGGCGCTAGTCCACTTCGGGCCGTTCCCGACGCACAACGCGCTCGGCCGTATCGTCGACACTCCTCGACACTTCTTGTTGGCCCGCATCGACAGCCCCCTCCGGTCCGTCCCCAGCGAGTGGCGGCCCCGGATGGCTAGGCAATGCCTTGGGTGCCGGCGGGGCCACTTTCCGTAAACGCTGCAACGTCGTGCTGTAGAAGCGCTCGATCGCTTCGGTGACGGAATCCGCGAAACCGAGCTTGCGGGTCGTCCGCCTCGATTGACCCATCTCGGCCCTTCGTCGTTTTGTGGGTTGAGGGTGGGTTGAGGGTCCGTTTGTAGGGGTCGAGGCCCTGGGGGGATCGATGTTTGAGACAACGCCGTACCTTGGAGGGCGTCGATGAGGCGTGATGTTGTGTCGGTGCGGCTGTGGCTGCCGCGCGTCAGAGTGCTGGGGGTGGTCGTCGACGCGCCTGAGCGGCTGGTGGCCGACGCGCGGGCGATGACGGTCAACGCCGCAGCTCGCCGCCACGCGCTGAGCTGGAGGCTGGCCAACGCGCTGGTGGTGGCCTGGGCAGGCCTGGTCGCCGGCCGCCGCAGCGCCAGAGGTGCCGGGTGCTGGTGGTGGACGGGGACCTCGATCCGCGAACGGCACCGGTACGTGACGGTGCTGGCGAACCGCGACGCCGGCGAGGTGCTCGCCATGGCGCCCCACCGCAGCGCCCAGGCGCTGTCGGGGGTTTTGGCTGCTCAGGGGCACAAATGGTGCCGTGGCGTGAAGGTCGTGGTGTGCGACGGCTCGGCGGCGTACAAGGCAGCCATCGAAGTGCGCCTCGGCCACGCCCGCCATGTGCTGGACAGGTTCCACGTGATCAGATGGTTCGCCGGCGGGGCTCACAGCAGTGCGCCGCGACGTGCAGCGCCGCCCCGAGGGCTCCGAGCCGGCGTTCGACCCCGAAGTGTTCGGGGCGCGGTTCTTGCTGACGCGCCGGCCCGACAAGCTCGACGCCGCCGAGCGCAAAGGCGCCCTCGAAGCACTCGACCGGTTCGCGGACATCTACCGCACCGCGCAGATCCCCGAGTTCAGCGACACCGTCGACACCTTCCTCGCATGGCACCACCAGATCCTCGACTGGCACCAAACGGGACGGCGCCCCAACGGCCGCATCGACCGAACCAACAACCTGCTCCAAGTCCTGCGCCGCAAAGCCCACGGCATCACCAACTACACCAACTTCGAAGCCCGCGGACTCCTCCTGACACGAACCCCGCCGAGCCCAGCAGCCCCAATCCCACAAAAAGACGAAGGCTCGAGTTTCTGACAGTCCCGATGGAGTTCGCCGTCGCTCGGTGACTCGCTCGATGCGCAGCGCCCTGACCGACTTGGACCTCAACCACCTCTACGTCGTCCATGCGGGCACCCACCGGTTCGCCCTCGACGTGCACATCACGGCCGTCAGCGCCGTCGAACTGCTCACCTACGACGATCCGCTCCGCGAGCCATAGCCACTCGGTAACAAGCACATCGACCTCCGAGCGCCGCATCGTGTGTCATAGCTGTCACCAATAGTGCTTCGGTATCTGTGACCCAACATGGAAGCCGGCATCCTCAACGCCCACCGTGTGCATGCCGCTCGACAGAGCTTGCTCGACAGCGGGGCATTCACTGTCAAGCAACTCGCCCAGCGCATGGGCGGCCTGTGAACACCGTGCACAAACAGATCCAGCGGTCCGGCAAGCGAGGCGAAGTGCTGGCCGTCACAGTGAACGGCGGGACTCACATTCCGGCGGTCCTGCTCGATGAGGCACTTGAGTTCCGTGCATACTGGCAGCCGGTGATCTCTGTCCTGCAAGACGCTGGGATGACCGGCTGGGACATCGTGGTTCAACGTGTCGCGCCACGCCGAGGTCTTCAACAGCACAGGGGTCGGCGACAGCCGATTCAGCCCACTTCCCGTCACCGACGGCCAGCCGATCCCCCACGTCTATCTGGCACAGAACCACGTAGGTGCGCTGCTGGAGAGCGCCTTGCACGATGTCTGGGGGTGCAACTGCAACCATTCGGCGCACAGATCTGCGTGGTCGATGCCTGCGCCGTGTCACATGCCTGACAGGCCTTCGCGTCATAGACCTACGCGACGACCAACTCGACCACTACGGGATCGGGCGTGAGCAGCTCATTGCCGGTCCCCCACAGCACTGTGGGTGCGCACGCAGATGGGCGCAGCAGCGGACTCGGGCATCGATCGGCGGGCAACCGGCCGCCGGATTCATCTGGCACTCACGACAAGTTGAAGTCGCCGCTGACCGCGCACGTGAGCCGATGCGGATACTGCTGGCCATCGTCGAACAAGCTGGGCATACGGCAATCATCTACGACAGCGACGGACGAGGCCACGACTGGTTCAACACAGACATCGTTCACGCAGACCTCAGCGTCGGCAACGGCTTGGCCTTCGTGACCGAACTTGCCGTGGCGTTGGGTCTGCATGTCGAAGACTGAGCTGCCCTCAAAGCAACATTTCGCGCATCGGCTCACGTGGGGACAACGACAGTTCCACGCCGCCCAGCAGCTCGAACCGTGTCCGAGCTGAAGCCGCGAGATTCGACGGTGCCGCATCGGCCTCAGAGCGAATCGTGATGCTGGCGTACGCTCCCTGACAAGATTTCAAGCCGGGAAACCCGGTCCAGGCCGGCGTGGCGTCGGTGCGCGGTGCACTGGGGTGTTCCTGTGCGGCTGTGACGGCGGTTTATTGGGTGCTGTTGGTGAGTGTGCGTGCTTGGTGTCCGACTTTTTGGGCGGTTTGCCAGCGGTTCGGGCCGGCGATGCGGGTGATGTTGTGGCGGTCGGCGATTTTGGCGGCGGGCACTGCTGTTGGGCCGCCGACGACATAGCCGCCGTGTGGTGCTGCTGCGGCCAGCCGTGTCGCTTGGCTGTGGGGCATGGCCGCTTCGCGTGCGCCGGCCAGTATCACGCAGTCGGTGCCGATGATGCGTGCGAGGGTGACTGCTGAGTAGATGTCCGATTGTGCCATGGCATCCGAAGCCACCACGATGGGCGTGTCGCCGGAGCAGTCCGACGCCACCCATGGGTGTGCGCCGGCCAGGTGCAGCCCGGGCGCGCCGACGTCCGCGGGCAGCGGCGCGGGTTGGGCAGCAGACGCCTCCGCGGGAGTGCCTCCGGCCAGTCGGATCGCTTGATCGCCGACCTTCTGCGCAGTCGACCACCGGTTGCCGCCCCAGATTCGTGACATATCGCGGTCACCGAGCTTGGCGGGGGGCACTGCTGCTGGGCCGCCGACGACGTAGCCGCCGTGTGCTGCTGCGGCGAGCCGCGTCGCTTGGCTTTGGGGCATGGACGCTTCGCGGGCGCCGGCGAGCACTATGCAGTCCGTGCCGATGATCCCTGCCAGGGTGACTGCTGAGTAGATGTCCGACTGCGCGTCGGCGTCGGAGGCCACCACGATCGGCACGTCGCCGGAGCAGTCCGATGCCACCCACGGGTGTGCGCCGGCCAGGTGCAGCCCGGGCGCGTCGACGTCCGCGGGCACAGCGAAGAAGGCCACACGGTAGGTCTTGGTGCGGCTGGCGTCGGCGGAGGTCACCGTGACGGTGATCGCCGCGAGGCCGCCGAGCGCGACCTGGTGGCCGTCGGCGGCGTCGCTGTCGCCGGGCTTGATCTCGACATCGGCGCGGCGCTGTGCCGCTTCGGCGGTCACGACGGTCTCGGTCACGCCCTGCCCGGCGACGGCGACATAGCCGGTGCGGTCGCGGTCGAACCCGCCGAAGTCGACGCCGCTGAGCCAGAGCGCGGCGAGGCGCGCGTCGATGGCGTCGGGCATGTTGTAGGTGTAGACGCGGCGGTCCCTGTCGTCGACCACGTACATGACGTCGCCGTCGGACCAGATCCCGCTAGGACTGCTGTTGCCGGCGCCGGAAAGCTCCCCGAACTCCTCACGAGGGACACGCTCGAGCAGCCGCGGCTCGCCGCTGTCGGCCTGCGCGCGGGCGGGCAGCCGGTAGGCGAACAGACGCTCGGCGCCATGATCGGAGACCCAGACAGTGACACCGTCGGACCACAGGTCGCGGGGGTCGCTGTTGGCGCTGTCGAGCAGGTGGTGCGCGAGCAGATGCCCGCCCGCCAGGTCGTAGGCGAAAAGCGCCCGCGCGCGGTCCAGCACCCACAAGGTCCCGCCGTCGGACCAGATGCCGCGGACATCGCCGTTGGCCTGATCCAACGCGATCTCGCGCTCGGCGAGGCGGTCGCCGCTGTCGAGGTCATAGACAAAGACACGGTCCCGGCCGCTGTCGGACACCCAGGCAATCCCCGTCCGGGACCACAAGCCGCGAGGGGCGCGGTTCGCGTCGTCGAGCACGAACTCGCTCCCCTCGACCCGCTCGCCCATGGCCAGGCCATAGGCGTACACCTCGTTGTCCGCGCCGGAGCCGTCGTCGACGATCCACAAAGTGACCCCGTCGGACCACGAGCCCGTCGGCTCGTCATGGCCCCCGTCGAGGCCCTCGATGTCGTGGCTCACCGTCCACTCATAGTCCACAGTGCTCGGACCGGGCCCGCCGCCGCCGACATAGACGTCGGGCGGGAAATACGGCACGCCCCCGGCAGGCGCCCTGCCGGCGGGCGGCCTGCCGGCGGGCGAGTTGTTGGCGGGCGCGCTGGTGCGGCCCGAGCCCGACGGCGACCATCCGCTGGGCGTGTCCCCGTTGAGGGCCCGTACCTGCACCTCATAGCCGGTGCCGGCGCTCAGCCCCGTGATCGTCGCCGACGTAGACGTCCCCGAATGCGACCACGACCTGAACACACCGGCGGAGCCCACCCGGTACTGCACGCCGTAGCCGACCAGCGCGGGGCCCCCGTCGCGGCCCGGCGCACCCCAGGCCACCTCCACGCTCGTCGTCGAACCCGACGTCGCCGACACCGTCGGCGCCGCCGGTGTCGCCGGCTGCTCAGCCACGTCAGTCAAGTTGATAGTGACCGGCACCGTGTCGCTGGCCGTGCCGTCGGAAGCCTTGATCGTCACCGAATAGCTGCTCTTGGTCTCAAAGTCATAGACCACGCCCGACCTGGTCTTGATACGCCGCGTCGCCGCATCGAAGCTGAACGAGGCGGAGTCGGCGCCCTCCATCGAATAAGTCAGCGTGTCGCCCGAATCCGCGTCGGTCGCCGCCGGCACCGCCGCCCCCACATTCGTGTTCGCGGCGGTGTTCTCCGCGAGGCTGCGCGTCAACGAAGCAGCCGCGAACACCGGCGCACTGTTGGTCGGCGAGTTGGTGCGGCCCGTGCCCGACGGCGACCAACCACTGGGCGTCTCCCCGTTGAGGGCCCGCACCTGCACCTCATAGCCGGTGTCGGCGGTCAGCCCGGTGATCGTCGCAGACACCGACGTACCCGAATGCGACCAGGCCCTGAACACACCGCTGGAGCCCGCCCGATACTGGACGCGGTAGCCGCTCAGCGCGGGGCCCCCGTTGCGGGCAGGCGCAGTCCAGGCCACGTCCACACTCGTCGTCGAACCCGACGTCGCCGACACCGACGGCGCCGCCGGTCTCGCCGGCTGCTCAGCCAGATCAGTCAAGTTGATAGTGACCGCCAACGTGTCGCTGGCCGTCCCGTCAGAAGCCTTGATCGTCACCGAATAGCTGGCCTTGGTCTCAAAGTCATAAGACACACCCGACCTGGTCTTGATCTGCCGCGTCGCCGCATCGAAAGTGAACGAGGCGCTGTCTGTGCCCTCCATCGAATACGTCAACGTGTCACCGTCCGCGTCGGTCGCCGCAGGAACCACCCCTCCACCCACATTCGTGTTCGCCGCGGCGTTCTCCCTGACCCCCCGCCCCAGCGCGAGGAAGCCGAACATCGGCGCCCTGTTGGCGGCGGGCGTGTTGGTGCGGCCCGTGCCCGACGGCGACCATGCACTGGGCGTCTCCCCGTTGAGAGCGCGTACCTGCACTTGATAGCCGGTGTCGGCGCTCAGCCCGGTGATCGTCGCAGACACCGACGTCCCCGAATGCGACCAAGCCCTGAACACGCCGCTCGAACCGGCCCGATACTGCACGCTGTAGCCGGTCAGCGCGGGGCCTCCGTTGCGGTCCGGCGCGGTCCAGGCCACGTCCAGGCTCGTCGTCGAACCCGACGTAGCCGACACCGACGGCGCAGCCGGTGTCGCCGGCTGCTCGGCCACATCAGTCAAGGTGATAGTGACCGTCACCGTGTCGCTGGCGGTGCCGTCGGAAGCCTTGATCGTCACCGAATAACTCGTCTTGGTCTCGAAGTCATAGGTCACGCCCGATCTGGTTTTGATACGCCGGGTCGCCGCATCGAAAGTGAACGAGACGCTGTCTGTGCCCTCCATCGAATACGTCAACGAGTCGCTGTTGGCGTCGGTCGCCGCAGGAACCACCGCCCCCACATTCGTGTTCGCCGCGGTGTTCTCCGCCAGACTGCGCGTCAACGAAGCAGCCGCGAACACCGGCGCACTGTTGGCGGGCGTGTTGGTGCGGCCGGTGCCCGACGGCGACCATGCACTGGGCGTCTCCCCGTTGAGAGCCCGTATCTGCACTTGATAGCTGGTGTTGGCGGTCAGCCCGGTGATCGTCGCCGACACCGACGTCCCCGAATGCGACCAAGCCCTGAACACACCGCTCGAACCGGCCCGATACTGCACGCTGTAGCCGGTCAACGCAGGGCCCCCGTTGCGGTCCGGCGCGGTCCAGGCCACGTCCACACTCGTCGTCGAACCCGACGTCGCCGACACCGACGGCGCCGCAGGCCGCGACGGCTGCTCAGCCACATCAGACAAGTTGATAGTGACCGGCAACGTGTTGCTGGCCGTGCCGTCGTTGACCCTGATCGCCACCGAATAACTGGCCTTGGTCTCAAAGTCATAGGACACACCCGACCTGGTCTTGATCTGCCGCGTCGCCGCATCGAAGCTGAACGAGGCGCTGTCTGTGCCCACCATCGAATAAGTCAACGTGTCACCCGAGTCTGCGTCGGTCGCCGCGGGAACCGCTAGGCCCACATTCGTGTTCGCCGCGGTGTTCTCCGCAACACTGCGCGTCAACGAAGCAGCCGCGAACACCGGCACCCTGTTGGCAGGCGCGGTCGTGGTCGTCGTGGTCGTCGTCGTGGTGGTGGTGGCGGGCGGGCTGTTCGCGTAGCCCTGGAGCTCCATCGACAGCACCGAGCTCGACGAACTCCAAGAGCTGATCTCGTTGTGCCTCCATAACCGTGTATCGGCGATGGTCCAGCCCGTCAGGCCCGTCTGAGCGTTGCTGTCCGTTCGATTGAGGGCCACTCTGGTTCCAGTGACACCGTCGTTGACGTACACCCAGTAGACCGTCGACGCCGAAAGAGTGGTGTTCGCCGGCGCCGTGAAAGTATTAACCGCATTCTTGGTGAGGGTGGCCGGGTTCGCGAGCGTGGCGACCACACTGCCTGGTTGGTTAGTACTGTGGTTCCGGATCTTGACCACCGTCGTCGCAGTCCCAGGCCAACCGGCCAGATGGATGCGGACATCGGACAGCGTGTATCCGCCGGTGTTGCTCCCAGTCGTGAAGCTCTGCGCCTGGAAAGCATTGCTGGCGCTTGAAAGATGAGTCTGGCCGGCGTTCGACACCAGCTTCGCCGGCGTCGGCGTCTGCGCCTGGGACAGGGGCGTGGCCACAGCCAGCGCCGTGACCAGCAGCACGAACACAGCCAGCGCACGCATCGGCCGACGCAGCCGGACGCCGCCGTCGCGGACGGCCGAAGTCACCGCGACAGCGGCGGCTTCGAGCCGTCCCGCAGCCCGATCGGCTCGCTCCCGGCGAGATCGGGGGGGGGGGGGGGGGGGGGGGGGGGGGGGGGAGTCTCACGCCGTCGAGCCGGTCTGCCTTCGGCTCATACAGGACGTATGAGACGAGTCGTTCACCGCTTGGCTCACCGCAACACCTTCAGTCAAAGACCTGTGCATCAATGACGGACGTTACCGCGGCCGACCACCTCTGGACTACGAGGGCGACGACGGACCCGTCGACGCGCTCGATGACCACGCCGGCCTCTTGGCCGTCGTGTGTCCGCCAATGAGCTGTCGTCTCGCCCTGCGAGAACGGCAGAACATCGACGATGTGAATGCGGCCGGTCAGTGCCTGCGCCGCAGTCGGCAAGGCGTCGAATCTCGTCGATCCCGTGATCACGAACCGCCCTGGCGCACGGTTCCGATTCAGCTCGGCCTTGATGGCATCGAGAACCACGGGTGCTTTCTGGAATTCGTCGATGCATACGGGCGCGGGCCCCGAGACGAAGGTCGCGGGGTCGCACGACACTGCATCGCGTACCGCTGGTTGGTCAAGGTCGATCACTCGAACGCCGTGACGACGAGCGGCTCCGAGGAGCCGTACGACTCGTGGGGCAGCCCCTACGGCGCATCCGGTCCCAAGCCGCGCGAGGGCGCCTGGGACCCTGTCCGGGACTGGCAGTTCATGGGCCACAACGTGAAGCGGTTCATGAAGATCTGGGAGTGCCCCAAGCCGGTGCTCGGGCAGATCCACGGCTGGGCGATCGGCGGGGCCACCGACATGATCCTGTGCTGTGACCTGCTGGTCATGGCCTCAGATGCGCACATCGGCTATGCCCCCTCGCGCATCTACGGCACGCCCACCACGATGATGTGGGTATATCGGCTAGGCCTCGAGCACGCCAAGCAGTTCTTGCTGTCGGGCGACGCCATAGACGCCGAGACCGCCCACCGCATCGGACTGGTCGCCTACGTGTACCCGCCCGACGAGCTCGGCAATCAGGTCGAGGCGTTCGCCCGCCGGCTCGCACACATCCCGGCGAACCAGCTGGCGCTCAACAAGCTGCTCGTCAACCAGGCGTTCGAGAACATGGGCCTTCGCACCAGCCAGCTGCTGGGCACGTTGTTGGCCCTTCGTCGTTTTGCGGGTTGAGGGTCCGTTTGTAGGGGTCGAGGCCCTGGGGGGATCGGTGTTTACAGGCGCCGAACCTTGGAGGGCGTCGATGAGGCGTGATGTTGTGTCGGTGCGGCTGTGGCTGCCGCGCGTCAGAGTGCTGGGGGTGGTCGTCGACGCGCCTGAGCGGCTGGTGGCCGACGCGCGGGCGATGACGGTCAACGCCGCAGCTCGCCGCCACGCGCTGAGCTGGAGGCTGGCCAACGCGCTGGTGGTGGCCTGGGCAGGCCTGGTCGCCGGCCGCCGCCGTCGCCAGAGGTGCCGGGTGCTGGTGGTGGACGGGGACCTCGATCCGCGAACGGCACCGGTACGTGACGGTGCTGGCGAACCGCGACGCCGGCGAGGTGCTCGCCATGGCGCCCCACCGCAGCGCCCAGGCGCTGTCGGGGGTTTTGGCTGCTCAGGGGCACAAATGGTGCCGTGGCGTGAAGGTCGTGGTGTGCGACGGCTCGGCGGCGTACAAGGCAGCCATCGAAGTGCGCCTCGGCCACGCCCGCCATGTGCTGGACAGGTTCCACGTGATCAGATGGTTCGCGGCGGGCCTCTCAGCAGTGCGCCGCGACGTGCAGCGCCGCCCCGAGGGCTCCGAGCCGGCGTTCGACCCCGAAGTGTTCGGGGCGCGGTTCTTGCTGACGCGCCGGCCCGACAAGCTCGACGCCGCCGACCGCAAAGGCGCCCTCGAAGCACTCGACCGGTTCGCGGACATCTACCGCACCGCGCAGATCCCCGAGTTCAGCGACACCGTCGACACCTTCCTCGCATGGCACCACCAGATCCTCGACTGGCACCAAACGGGACGGCGCCCCAACGGCCGCATCGACCGAACCAACAACCTGCTCCAAGTCCTGCGCCGCAAAGCCCACGGCATCACCAACTACACCAACTCCGAAACCCGCGGACTCCTCCTGACACGAACCCCGCCGAGCCCAGCAGCCCCAATCCCACAAAAAGACGAAGGCTCTCTATTTTGTCCACCTGAGTGTCCAACATCGTGTCCACTGATCGTGTCCGCAGCACGCGTCCGGCACGGAGAGTGGCGACCTAAACGTCCTCTCCGTTGGCCCTCACGAAAACGCATGTCAGGCGCTGACAGCTCGGTCAGACCGCCTCACCAGCGCTGCAATGGCGGCGTCATGCCGAGGACCAGTCTGAGGCCATCCTCGATGTGCCTCATCGACGGCAACCCAACGGCGCCGACCGGCGGCTCGGTCAGCTCCGCCTTGTCGACCGTGATCACCTGGGAGACGTTGACAACGGAGTCGTACGGCAAGCCTGATTCCTCTACATGCAGCATCACATTGCCTGGGGCGTCAGCCAGCCGAAGATTGGTGGCGCAGACGACGCCGATCACCGTCGAGATTCGGCTTCGGTTGAATTCGTCATCAGAGACAACGACGATCAGACGGCGATGGGCCGGACCGGAACCCGCTGGCTGGCCCAAGTCGATCCAGCAGATGTCTCCGCGTCGGATCAACGGTCGTCCGAGATTGCTCGCACCTGTGCGGCGCTAAGGCCAGCGTCGAGTTCCGAGGATTCCTCCGCGTAGACGGCGTCGAGCTGAGCCGTGATCTCACTGCGCTCGGCATCCGCGAGCAACCACTGAAGCGCACGCGCATACAGGCTCGAACGAGAGCATCGCAGGCGCCTTTTCGACGTTGGCTTCGATGGCGCCCAGCGCGAGTTCGGTCAACGCGCTCGACTCGTGGACGCTCAGCCCTCGCTTGGCCCCGATGCGGGCTACCCGGCGGGGAATCTCATATTGCGATTCCTCCCACATCTGCTCCGGGATGAACAGCTCCAAGCGCTCATCAGCGAGACGCCCGCGCCCTTTGACGCGCAAGAGCTCGCCGACGAGCACATTGGTGTCAACGACGAGCCGCACCGAGGTCTCCCCGCCGCACAATTGCTCGATTCCGGTGCTGCGTCAGCCCGTGGAGTGCGTTCGTTGCGATGCAGCGTCTTCGGCCGTCATGTCGGCCACAAGCTCGTCTTCGCTGATACCTGTCCGTGCGAGAATGCTGCCGACGAGTTCCCCCAGCTTGTCAAGCGCTGCGGCACCCTCACGTCGGTCCTTGGCCTTGATCGGGACGTAGAAACCGACTGGCTTGCCATGCCGTTCAATAGTGAGCGTCTCCCCCGCAGCGATGAGCTGCGAAGCGTGATCTCTGAACTCGCGAACCCCCACCGTGCGCATTTCGCGCCTCCTCGTGACCTGCACTCCATCTGGTGGGCACAAGCGTAGCCACAATTGTCCGCTCATCTCGTTCGCTTGTCGCCGAACGCGAGCCCCGAGCCGCAAGACCGCCCGCGGCTCGAGTCTGTTCCGACGATGAGTTCAGTCTTCAAGGCAGCGGATGGCTTCAAGAAGCGTCGCTGTGTCGCGCAACCAGCTCACGACCCGGTCGACGCAATCTGGGCGGGTCACGTCAAGCAGCAAGGTGGCGACTGCCACCGTGTCACCCGCCTCGTCATCGGCGACCATGGTGGTGGTTGGTCGCAGTCGGGCGTCAGCTGCGATGAGCACCCCAGCAGCACGCAGCTCGCGGCGCTGCAACTCACCGCCGTCATCACTCAGCATCTCATCGTTCATAGAAAGTGAATGTATTTCAGTATCTGCCGGACGCCCAAGCGAATTCTGCCGGGTGCACGGGACGGCACGGCTTGGCGAGGTCGTTTGATCCGGCGGGCTAGCCGGCAGTGAGGGCGTCTTGGACGATGCTCTCGGGTGGGATGCCACCGCCGCGATCGGAGGTGCCATCGGCCCGGACCAGAAACCAGCGGGGCTGGTAGCTGACGCCGAACGCGGTCCACAGGTCGCCATTCTCGTCGGGTAGGTGCGGCATGTTCCCGACGCCGTACGTGCTCACGAAGCGTGACATCGCCGCTCGGGTGTCGCGGCCGGGAATGCCGAGGAGAACGAGGTTGTCTCCGTGCTGTGATTTCAACGCTGCGACCGCAGGCGCTTCGCTCTGGCACGTCGGTCACCACGGTGCCCAGAACCACAGCAGCACGTCGCGGCCGGCCGCCGAGCTGACGTCGAACAGCTCGCCATTGAGCTGGGGGACGGCCAGCTGAAGCACCAGCGGGCGCTCCTCAGTCGCAGCAGGCTCGGCGGCTACGGCGTCAGAGGACTGCTCAGATCCATCGTCGGCGTCGCTGGAATCCTCGGACTCGTCATCGTCGTCGCCCTCGCGCCCGCCGTCATCGTCATCCTCGCGCCCGCCGTCATCGTCATCCTCGCGGCCGTCATCGTCATCGCGCCCGCCGTCATCGTCGTCATCGCGGCCGTCATCGTCGTCATCGCTCTCACGATCGTCCGAATCATCCCCCGACCCCCCGTCGGAATCATCATCTGGCTCGCCGTCGTCAGACTCGCCGTCGTCTTCTTCGTGGCCGGGCGCGTCGTCGGATTCGTCGTCACGATCTGAATCATCGGCAACGTCACGGTCACGATCGTCGTCATCGGCGTCGTCATCCCGCTCGGCGTCTTCGTGGTCATCGTCGGAGCCGCTGCGCGCAGTGGTGTCCCCGGTTTCGGCAGAACCGGCTGCGGACGCGGCGGTGGCCTGAACCACGGTTTGGGGTGTCTCGCCGCTGTCATCGCTGCAGCCGGCCAATGCAGCCGCTACGAACAGACAGCCCGCGACGAGACCCACCGCATATCGCAAGCGCTGTGCCACGGCAGCGAGCGTAATCGGGTCGCAACAGATCGCTTCGACGCACCGGTGGCTTGTCTACAGTCGGGCCGTGCACCGCCTGTTCGTGGCTGTCTGGCCTCCCGAACATGTGGTCTGCGACCTCGCAGCACTCCCCCGGCCGAAGGCGCCCGGTGTGCGATGGACAGCACCCGAGCGCATGCACATTACGCTGCGATTCCTCGGCGATTGTGACCACGGCGAGGCGCGTGCGGCGCTCGAGTCCGTTTCGCTCGCTCCGACTGGCGTCGCGCTGGGCCCCGCTGTCGAACCGCTGGGCCGCGGTGTGCTCATGTTGCCTGCCGCCGGTGTCGACGAACTTGCTGGCTCCGTTACCGACGCCACCATGTTCATCGGCCAGCCGCCACCGGACCATCCCTTCGTCGGCCATGTGACCATTGCCCGCTTCAAACGCGCCCAGCCATCGCTGGACTGGCCGCAACTCGACGAGAACTTCACTGTGTCAGAGATCTGCCTGGTCGAATCGACGCCCTGGGGCCACTACGTGAACGTGGCCAGTTTCCCGCTGGGCTGACGCACCTATCCACCTCGCTCGCGTGCGCAGCACGGCGGCGGCAACGTGAGAGCCTGAGACTGCGCGACGCTGTAGGACACGCAACACAGCGGGGGAGTCATGGCACTGCATCACGTCGCATTCGCGACCAAGGATCTTGAAGCGACCCATCGGTTCTACGAGGACCTCATGGGGTTTCCGCTGGTCCACGCCGAAGGGGAGAATCGGCCACCCACGGACGGGCGTCCAGCGGGCTGGATCAAGCACGTCTTCTACGACATCGGCGGCGACGAGTGCATCGCGTTCTTCAGAATCGAGAACATGGGCGAGCAGGCCGACTTCAGCACCGACCTGAGCACGTCGGTGGGCCTGCCGGTGTGGGTGAACCACGTCGCGGTGCGAGCCACCTTCGAGAAGCAGGACGCTGTGCGTGAACGCATGACCGATGCAGGGATCAAGCCGCTGATGGACATCGACCACGGCTGGTGCCGCTCGCTGTACTACGTCGACCCCAACGGCATCATGATCGAGCTGTGTGTCGATACACCGGGCATCCCCGCTGACGCCGACGAAGCTCTCTCCGTGATGCGTGCCCCGATGTCCGGCGCCACCGCCTGACGACGGACGTTCACCAATGAACGACAGCTCGACCGATCGCGTCACCCGCGAGTTCGTCGCCTTGCCGAGCGCCACCGCTCCCCGAGCGGGGGTTGGCGGCCATCCCTGCCAAGGCGTCTACTACCGGCCCGTGGGCCACGAGCCTCGTACGGCACTGATCGCGACCCACTACAACATCGACTTCAGCGAGCACTACCTGGCCGAATTCATCGCCGAGCGTGGCTTGGGCTTTCTCGGCTGGAACACTCGCTTCCGGGGCGGCGAGCCGTACTTCTTGGCCGACTTGGCGCTTGCGGACATCGATGTCGGGGTCCGATGGCTGCGAGGCCAAGGCGTCGACTGCGTCGTGTTGCTGGGCAACAGCGGCGGGGGCTCGCTCATGGCCACTTATCAAGCCCAGGCCACGGCGCCCAACTTGGTTCCCGAGTACAGCCGGCGAAGTCTCAGCCCGGCGATCGACGATCTGGCCGGCGGTGATCTCTACGTCTCCATCGTGGCGCACACCGGCCGAGCCGAAGTCCTAACGAACTGGATGGATCCATCGGTCACCGACGAGAACGATCCCCTCAGCGTCGACTCGGCCCTCGACCCATACGCCGCGGATCGCCAGCCCCCGTTCGATCCTGTGTTCATTGGTGCATACCGGAATGCGCAGCGTGCCCGCAACGACCGCATCACCGCATGGTGCAAGGACGAGCTGGATCGACTGTCGGCCGCAGGACACCGCGAGCGCCTGTTCGTGGTGCCACGGCTGTGGGCCGACCTGCGCATGCTCGACGGCTCGATCGATCCCAGCCGGCGAGCCGTGCCCGGGTGCTACCTCGGCGACCCGCGCAGGGCGAACTACGGGATCTTCGGCGTCGGCACGGTCAGCTCGCTGCGGACCTGGCTGTCGATGTGGAGCCTCAGCGACTCACAGTGCAGCACCGATCAAGCCCGGCACATCACGCTGCCGGCGCTGGTCATCGACGCCGACGCCGACACCGGCATCTTCTCCTGCGACACCGCCAAGATCGTCGACGCGCTGCGCGGCCGACCCGGTGCACCTCACGTGCCGATGCACAGCATCGCCGGCGACCACTACCTGGCCGACCCCCCCGGGGCGCGTGCCGAGGCTGCCGACCTGATCACCGACTGGGTGCGCAGCCACACCTCCTAGAGTCCCCGCAATGCCGGACTTCCTGGACGCTCGTCACCAGAGGTGGCTCGAGGTAGCCGAGCAGCTGGCGCCGGAGCTGGTGACGCTTGCCGATCACGCCGGCGCCGACGGCGATTCTGAGCTTGCGGGCGCAGTTCGGGAGGCCTCGAAGGCGGCGGGTGTGTTCGCCATGACGCAGCCCGCGGCATTCGGCGGAACCGAAGCGGGGGCATTGGCGCTGTGCATCGTTCGCGACACGCTCGCACGCCACGGCGTCGGTCACCTCGGCGGCGTCTTCGGCCCATCGCCAGGCGTGCTGGCGCAGGTCGGCGAACCGCTGCGCTCGAGATTCCTGCTGCCGTACCTCGCCGGGGACCTGCGCGGCGGATTCGGATTCACCGAGCCGTCCGACGCACCCCGACCCACCTGGGCCCGGCGCGACGGCGACGAACTCGTCGTCAACGGGCAGAAGTCGTATGTGACGGGCGGCGCAGAAGCCGACTTCATCAACGCCCTCGTCGAGGTCGAAGGTGCTGGGCCGGCAATGGTGCTCATCGAGACCAACCGAGGGGGCGTGACCCTGACCCAGCGGTTCGCCACGCTCGACGGCAGCCACCACGCCGCATTCACGTTCGCCGATGTGCGACTGCCCGCGACTCACGTCATCGGCGAGGCGGGCCGCGGCATGGGCCGTGCGCTCGCCCAGATCAGCGCCACCCGAATGGCGATCGCTGCAGATTGCGTCGGCCAGTGCCGTTTCGCCCTGCAGCTCGTCGCCGACACGCTGGCAGCGCGCGCCGCCCGCCACGCTTTGGAGGACCATCCCAATGCTGTCGGCACAGCACCCGAACGCATCACGCTCGGCAACATGCGCATCGCCGCCTACGCCGCTCGCAGCGCGCTGTACCGCACCGCGCGCCTCGTCGACGCCGACGAGAACGCCGTGAACGAGGTGATGGCGGCAAAGTCACTGGCAACCGAGACGCTCAGCCGAGTCTGCGACGACGCCATCGGGCTCGTCGGCGGGACTGCGCTGATCGACGGACATCCGCTTGCGGACATGCTGCGTCGGGTTCGTGCGATGCGCCTCGCCGAAGGCCCGACTGAGGTACTGGCCGCCAACGTGTCTCGCGGCCACCTCGATCTCGGCCTCGGCCGCATCTGAGCGCTGAGCGCGAAGCACAGCACCCGGGGGGATCGCTCAGTCCCAGCCCAGCTCGTGCAGTCGGTCGTCCTCGATGCCGAAATGGTGGGCGATCTCATGCACCACCGTGATCGAGACCTCCTCGATCACCTCGTCGGCCGTCTCGCACATCTCCAGGATCGGCAACCGGTAGATGACGATGCTGTCGGGCATCGCCAAGCCGCCGTAGTCATGCCGCTCGGTCAGCGGAATGCCCTCATACACGCCCAGCAGGTCAGGATCTTCGCCCCGGTCCTCGACGAAGATCGCCACGTTGTCCATCAGATCGCGCAACGCGTCAGGAATCAGCTCGAGCGCCTCTTCGACGAGCTCGGCAAAAGGCTCTTCGTCCATCTCGAGCACGAACCCATCCTGCCGACTGGCTGCGCAAGCGCCACCAACGCCGACACCCCTCGAAGCCCAGCACTAGCGTCATGGAATGCACGAACTCGTCGTGACGGGCAACAATCCTGACACCGCGGCGGAGGTAGCAGCCCGGGTCAATGGCGTCTGCTACGCCGCCGATCCCCACGACCATCGCGACTTTCCGTTCCGGACAATGGTGCGCGCCATGACCGACGACGCGTCGTTGCTCGCGCCCGCTGCGGAGTGCGGGACGTACCTGGCGTTCTCCCGCATCATCCGCGAACGGTCTGAGTCGGCCGAGCCCGGCAGCCCTTCGCCTGGCGTCACCGCCATCTTCGCGATGGTGCACCGCCCGGACCTCTCCCATGTCGAGGGCGACAGTCACTGGCGCGACACCCACGCGCCGCTCGCCCTTGCGCACCATCCGGGCATGTGGGACTACACCCAGCTGAGCGTGGTGGCGACCCTCAGCGGCCAGCCGCTCGACGGATTCGCACTGGTGTCGTTCTCCACGCTCGAGGACATGCGTGAGCGTTTCTTCGGCGACGACAACGACCGTGAGGTCATCCGCGCCGACGTGGCCAAGTTCGCCGATGGCCAGCGTTCACCGCGACGCGTGATCACGACCGAGACCATCTACGGTCAGCGCCCGCCGGTTCCGGCGGTCACCTGGCCACACGACTGAACCCCACGTCATTGCACCCGCGAGAGCCCGTCTGCGGAACGCGATGAGCCACACGGCGCGCTGGTCATGAGCACTGCGACGCATGCCGACGGGTTCAGTCCGGCGCGCAGGATTGCCACACTGCTCACGCTGGCCGCATCGGCGGCGGTGTCGCAGTCATTCGGACGCTTCACGTACTCGCTGCTGTACACCGATTTGAGAGACGGCTTCAGCCTGTCCAACACTGCTGCGGGTGCTCTGGGCTCACTGAACCTGCTGGGGTACGTGTTGGGCTCGCTGGCGGTTGCGGTGACTGTCGGGCGCACCGGTCTGAGCGAAGCGGTGCGGATCGGCCTCGCGGGCAACGTGGTCGGCTTGGCGCTGCTGGCGTGGAGTCCAAACGTGGCAATCGCCGCCGCCGCACTCGCGCTGACAGGTTTCTGCGCCGCAGGCGTGTGGGTGGGCACCCCCGGCCTCGCCGCCGAGCTGCTGGGGCCCGAGCGCAGGGGTGCTGCTGCGGGCTGGATGACCGGCGGCGTCGGCAGCGGCATGGTCGCGGCCGCTGCCATCGATTCGCTGCTCAGCGATTCGGGCAACGGCGACGCAGGGCAAGCCGTACTCGCCGCTGCCGATCTCACTCACCCGCGCAAGGTGTACGGGATCGAATTCGTGATCGGTGTCGCGGTGCTGGTGGCCCTCGTCGTGGCCGTGCGCAGGTGGTCGCGCACACCCGGGCGGACCGGGTTTTCCGGCGCTCGTGCTGCGCTCGCGAAAGTGCCGCAGGCTGCCCGGCTGATCGTCGCCTACAGCCTCCACGCTTTCGTCGTGACGACGGTGCTCACCTTCATCGTCAGTCACCTTGAGGGCTACGGCGACATCTTCGACCGCCGCAGTGCAGCAATTGCCTTCTCCTCCATCGGCATCGGCAGCATCGCCGGTGGGCCGATCTTCGGCCGCATGGCGGATCGCCTCGGTAGACGGCGCACCGTCACCATCGGCTTCACCGTGTCGATGGTCTCGATCATCACCTTGACGGCATATCCCGCGCTTGCAGTTGGCGGGCCACCGCTTGCGTGGGCGTCAGCGTTCGTGTTCGGCACCGCCTTCACGGGCATCATCGCTTCGATCGCCGCACGCGTCAGCGACAACCTCGCCGGCGACGAGTTCGGTGCCGCCTACGGCGTCGCGACGATCGTCTTCGGCCTCGGCCTGGCGGCAGGACCCCAACTCGGCGGTCTGCTCGCCGACCGCTTCGACAGCTTTGGTCCCGCCTTTGCCCTCGCAGTCGCGGCGTGCATCGTGGGCATCGCGCTCACCGGCTGGGGCGACGACCCCGAACCGCATGCACCATCGAGTCGAGCGGCCGGTCCCGGCGCAACGCCGACGTAGCGCTCTCAGCCGATGACGCCCGCGGACCGCAGTGCGGCCATGCGGGTGTCGTCATAGCTGAGGACTTCCGCAAGCACCTCTGCGGTGTGCTCGCCGTGCAGCGGTGCAGGGCGTGCCGGACGAGATGGAGTCGCCGAGAACAACGCCGGCGGCCGCGCTGTGCGTATACGCCCCGCAGTCGGATGCACCGACTCCACCACGATTCCCCGGTGGCGCACGTGCGGATCCTCAATCACTTCGGCGCGAGTGTTGACCGGCCCGACGGGGACATCGGCGGTGTCCATCAGCTCCACCAACTCCGCTGTCGAGAACCGTGCCGTCTCTTTGGCCAATTCGTCGTTCACGTCGCCGCCGTACAGGACCCGGCCTTGCAGGTCCACAAAACGCGGATCGGTGGCAAGATCAGGCCGGCCGAGGGCCCCGCACATTCCCTGCCAGTGGGCGTCGGTGGCCATCGGGTACACCATCACCCATCCGTCGGTTGCCGGGAACAGCTCATAGATTGACGACAGGTTGGGCATGTCGGTCTCGTGGTCGAGATAGGTCTCGTTCCACATGGCCTCGGGCCACAGGAAATGGATGCTGGCGTCGATCATCGCCAGCTCGATGTGCTGGCCGCCGAAGCCGTTCGCCCGCGCCACCAGCGCCGCGCACACGGCCTGGGCGACATTGAGCGACGTCACCTTGTCGCAGACGATCGTCGCCATCAGCTGCGGCGCACCGTCATCGTCGATCTGCACCATCGGATAGCCGGCGATCGCCTGCACGATCGGATCGAATGCGGGACGATGGGAATACGGGCCATCGGCACCGAAACCGCTGACTGAGCACATCACCAACTGCGGGTTGATCGCACTGAGCACTTCCCAGCCGAGTCCCATGCGGTCCAGCACACCGGGGCGGAAATTCTGGACCACGACATCGGCCTCGCGCACGAGATCCTTCACGATCTGCGTGCCCGTTGTGTGCGCCAGATTCAGCGCCGCCGAGCGCTTGTTGCGGTTCATCGCTGCCCAGAAGGCGCTGACGCCTCGGGCGCTCTCGACTGACGGGCCTGCGTTGCGCACTATGTCCGGCGCGTGCATGGGCTCCACGGTGATGACATCGGCGCCTTGGTCGGCCAGGATCGACGTGCCGAACGGGCCCGAGACAACCGCCGAGAGGTCAATGACCCGAACGCCGTGCAGGGGTCCAAGCACCGGCCCAGCAGTGCGTTGGGAAGGCCGTGATGCGGCCTCGGGCGGGCTCGTGCCCGACGCCGCTAGTCCCAAGTCGAGAGCACAGGCAGGACCTCTTCGGCGAACAGCTCCATCGAAGCCCTGGCTTCGTCGAACGGAATGCCGCCGTACCGGAACGCCGTCGTGTACTCAAACGGCCCGATCATCTCCCGACGCCGTTCAAGCGTGGCCAAGATCTGATCGGGAGTTCCCCACGCCGTGGCCGACATGAACATCTTCAAGAAGCCGCTCTCCCCAACCCGGCGCAGCACCTCGGAGGCTTTGGCATAGGCGTCGTAGCCCTCGGTCACCGCGAAATGGTCGCCCATCACCTCGTAGTGCTCGAGCAGGCTGCCCAAGTAGGTACCCATGTAGTGGTGGGCGCGCTCTTCAGCTTTGGCCGCATCGGGCATGCACAAGCAGAAGTCCGCTGTCATCAGCGTCGGCGCTGCGCGGCCGTGCAGCTCGGAGAATCGGGAGCGATACGCCTCGATGCTGGGCATGCGGTGCTCCCAGGAACGGTCCGCGAACATCGTCATGCGTCCGCCGAAACGCGCAGCCGCCTCGACGGAGTCGTCACTGGAGGCCACGCAGTACAGGCGGTCGTCGAACGAGCGCTCGGGCCGGGGGCGGATCTCGGTGCGCGGCTGGGGATAGAACGGCCCGTCGCCCTCGATGAAACCCGTGCGCAGTGCGTCGATGACCATTGCGGTGCCCTCGTCGTAGCGGGCGCGGGATTCATCCATCTCGATGGCGCGGAATGGCGCGTACTCACGACGGGACAAGCCGCGACCGACGCCGAAGCGAAAGCGGCCGTCCGACACGTGGTCGAGCAGGGCCAAGCCCAGCTCCTCGCTGTACACCTGCCCATCTGTGATGTCGTGCCAGCCGTCGCTGGCGAACGGCATCAGTATCCCGACGTCCATGCCCCTGCCCCCTCGGCCGCGCCTAGGCGCCAAACCGACATCGCACCCTAGTCGGGTGCCGAAATCTTGCGCCGGGCCGTCTAGGCGAAGCTGCGCTCGTCCCACCAGGGGAAGAAGTCGGGAAGGTCTTCGCTGGGGCGCAGTGAGAACTCTGGAGGACGCTTCTCGAGGAATGACACCACGCCCTCGCGCGCGTCTGCGCCGCGGCCGAGGTTGAAGATGCCGCGTGAGTCGACCTTGTGGGCCTCCATCGGGTGGTCCGCACCCAGCATCCGCCACATCATGTGACGGATCAGCGTCACCGAGATCGCGGAGGTGTTCTCGGCGATCTCTGCGGCAAGAGCCCGCGCTGCGGGCAGCAGGTCGTCGGGCTCGTGCAGGCTGCGCACCAAGCCGCCCGCAAGCGCCTCGTCGGCATCGAACACTCGGCCGCTGAAGCACCACTCCAGCGCCTTCGACACGCCCACGACGCGTGGCAAGAAGTACGACGAGCACGCCTCGGGCACCAGGCCCCGGCGCGCGAATACGAATCCGATGCGAGCCTTGTTGGACGCCAGCCGCACGTCCATCGGCAGCGTCATCGTGACGCCGACACCCACGGCGGGGCCGTTGATGGCGGCGATGAGCGGCTTGTTGAACTCGTACAGCCGCAACGTCAGCAAGCCGCCGCCGTCGCGCATCCACGAGAGGTCGTCGGTTGAGCGTCCCTCGGTGGCACGCTCGGCCTTCTGCTCGTCGGTCTGGCGGTCGTAGTCGAACGTGGCGGCGCCCTTGCCCAGGTCGGCTCCGGCGCAGTACCCGCGGCCGGCGCCGGTGAAGATCACCGCTCGGACCTCGTCGTCGGCATCCGCGAGATCGATCGCATCAAGCACGTCACGCTGCATCTGGCTGTTGAAGGCGTTCAGCCGTTCCGGCCGGTTCAGCGTGATGGTTGCGACGCGGTCTTCGACCTCGTACAGGATCGTTTCGAACTCCGGCACTGTGCCCCCTCGCATTCCGAAACGCCCATGATGACGGGCGATTGTGTCGGCGGCTTGTCTACACGCCAAGCCGTTCTCTACGTCGAGCCGTTCTACACGTCCAAGAAGCGACTCGCAGCGAGCGCCGAGCCGAGCGCCCCCACAACCACACCGGCGATGACGGTGACGAACACGACGGTCGAGAACTGGCTGGAGGTCACCACGAAGGAACGGAAGAACGCCAGGATCTCCGACCGCGAGAACAGCCCCTCGACGTGGCCCCGCAGTGCTCCCGCCGCTATTGCCCCGATGACACCGCCGACAAGGCCGTGCAGCATGCCTTCGAGCATGAAGGGGAACCGGATGAAGCTGTTGGTGGCTCCCACCAGCTTCATTACCTCGATCTCGCGGCGCCGGGCGAACATGGCAACACGGATCGAGTTGAAGATAAGCATGACGCTGGCGCCGGACAGCACGATCGACAGCAGCAGCACAATGCCCTGGAACGAGGAGAACCACGTCCGGATGGCATCGACTTCCTCGCGCCCTGTCTCGACGGCGAGCACACCGGGCCGCTGCCGGAACTGAGCGGCGAGCGACTCGATCAGCTCGGCTTCGACCGAGCGCGGAACGACGCGGTACGACGCGGGCAGCGCTTCGGGGGACACCTGGGCGAGCAGCTCAGGCTGGTCGGACATCTGCTGGGACACCAGCGCATATGCCTCGTCGGCGCTGAAGAACTCGATGCGGTCGATCTCGGGATGATTCTGCAGCTCGACGCCGAGCGCGTCGATCTGGCTGCCGTCGATCTGGGGGTGCAGGAACACCTCGAACTGGACGCCACCCTCCCAGCGACCAAGGGCATTCGAGCTGGCGTAGCCAGCCATGAGGCCCATGCCGACAAGCATCACCCCCACCGCGACCGTGAGGATGGCAGCGAAGGTGAGCGTGAGATTCCGCCGGATGTTCGTCCAGGTCTCGCGAGCGAAGTAGCGGATCCGACTCACGTATCTCGCCTAGGCGGAAGCTGGCGGGCCGCTGCGTTACCGAGCGCCGCTGCGCCGCCCAGTACGGGCGGCGCGGCGGGCGGCACAGCCTCGGACGTGCCGGTTGCACTGCCGTACGCCCCACGCTGCTCGTCACGAACCAGCTCGCCCCCTCGAAGCGCGACCACGCGACGGCGCATCCGATCGACAATCGAGCTGTCGTGGGTGGCCATGACGACCGTGGTGCCGGTGCGGTTAATGCGGTCGAGCAGTGAGGTGAGCTCTGAGGACGTGTCGGGATCGAGATTTCCGGTCGGCTCGTCCGCGAGCAGAATCAGCGGGCGGTTCACGAAGGCCCGAGCGATGCTGACGCGCTGCTGCTCGCCACCGGACAGTTCGTCGGGAAAGCGCTTCTGCTTGCCGTCGAGGCCCACCAGTTCCAAGATCGCGGGCACTTGGGTCCGGATGACGCTGTCCGGCCGGCCGATCACTTCGAGCGCGAATGCCACGTTCTCGTGGACGGTCTTGTTGGGCAGCAGCTTGAAGTCCTGGAAGACCGAGCCGATGTTGCGCCGCAAGTAGGGAACCCGCCAGCTGTTGAGCCGGGAGAGATCCTTGCCGGCTACGTGAATCTGGCCCTCAGTGGCCTTTTCCTCGCAGGTCACGAGCCGCAGCATCGTGGACTTGCCCGAACCCGACGGACCGACCAGGAAGACGAATTCGCCCTTCTCGATGTTGAGCGACACATTGTCGACGGCGCGCGTGTCGCCCTTGTAAATCTTGGTCACGTTGTCGAAGCGGATCATGCGCGCCCTAGGTTCACATGGTTGCAGCCCGCTGGCGGCGGGGCCGTTTCCCAAGGTACGTCGTCGGCCTGCCGAAACTCGGTCACGTCGGCGAGCGCGATGATCGCTTGGCTCGACTGCACATTGCTGCGTGCGCTAGCTCGACTCGGCGGCGCCTCGTTGGGAGCGCTTCCAGCGCAGGTACGCCTCCATCAGGCCCCCGAGATCGCCGTCGAGCACCGCGTCGACGTTGCCGATCTCGACGTTGGTACGCAGATCCTTGACCTGCTGGTACGGGTGCAGGACATATGAGCGGATCTGGCTGCCCCAGGCCACATCGCGCTGCTCACCCGCCAGCGCTGCGACCTCGGCTTCTCGCTCGCTGCGCTGCCGATCTGCCAGCTTGGCAGCCAGCATCTGCATGGCCCGATCCTTGTTCTGGTGCTGGCTGCGCTCGTTCTGGCACGCCACGACGGTGCCGGTGGGCAAGTGGGTGATGCGCACCGCCGAGTCGGTGACGTTCACATGCTGGCCGCCCGCTCCCGACGAGCGGTAGGTGTCGATGCGCAGATCGCCCTCGTCGATGGGAACCTCGTCGGAAACCTCGTCGAAGAACGGCACGACCCTCAGCGAGGCGAATGCCGTGTGCCGCCGGGACTGCGCATCGAACGGCGAGATACGCACCAATCGGTGCACACCCCGCTCGGCTGCAAGAAAGCCGAAGGCGTGCCGTCCCTTCACGAGGAAGGTCGCAGAGCTGATCCCGGCCTCTCCCCCGTCGGTGGCCTCGGTCAGCTCGACGTCGAAGTCGTTGCGCTCGGCCCATCGCTGGTACATCCGCAGCAACATCTCGGCCCAATCGCAGGCGTCGGTGCCCCCGGCGCCCGAATTGATCTCGCAGACAGCGTCGTTCTCATCGTGCTCGCCGCTGAACAGCGCCATCAGCTCGATGGCTGCGAGCCGGCGCTCGGCCGCTTCGACCACCTCGTCGATTTCGGGAAGCAGCTCGGCGTCGTCCACTTCGATCGCCAGCTCGACAAGTGCATTGGCGTCGTTCACTTCGGCTCGCGCCCGCTCCCAACGCTCGACATCGTCGCGCACTCGCGACAGCCGGGTCGTGACGGCTCGAGCGCGGTCGGGGTCGTCCCACAGCGACGGCTCTGACGCCTCCGCCTCCAGCCCGTTCGCCACCGAACGCGCCTCGTCGATCCCCAGATACTGATGTGCCTCGGTCACGCGCCGATCCAGATCGGCCAGCGCGTCGGCATAGTCGCTCAATGTTCGACTCACGGCGGTGCCTCAGCGGCCGTGACAGTGCTTGAACTTGCGGCCCGATCCGCAATGGCAAGGATCGTTGCGCCCCAGCTTCTGCTCAGCCGATTTGACGACGGTGCCGGTGGCTGCGGCGGCAACCCCCCTCGATTGCGACGGACCGCTCGGGCCCCGGCGCACACTGCCCGGCGACGCCTCGGATCCCGAGCCGTTGCCGCCCCCGATCTCCGCGGGCCCCAGATCCGGAGCCGAGTACTGCACATCTGTGGTCCGCGAGCGACCGTTTCTGTCGGTCGCCGCGACGCCGTGGGGCGCCCCGCCGGACGCAGCTGCAGGTCCAGCAGTGCTGTCGGCGGCGCTGGAGTCGATGGTGACCTGCACGTGCATGACGTAGGTCACGAAGTCTCGATAGGCCCGCTCGAGCATGGCTGCGAACATGTCGAAGCCCTCGCGCTGCCATTCCGAGACCGGGTCCTTCTGGCCGATGCCGCGCAGATGGATGCCCTCGCGCAGGTGGTCCATGTCGGCGAGATGCTCGCGCCAGCGTTGATCGACGAGTCGCAGCAGCACCTGCCGCTCCACCTCGCGCATGGCGGTGGGGCCGACCTCGGCTTCTCGCGCCTCGTAGCGCGCCACACCGTCAGCGCACAGCAGCTCGGTGACATCGGCTGGCGACCAATCACGGCTGCCGTCGCCTGTCAGTTCCTCCGCCGTGAGCTCGCTGGGCCAGAAGGTGCGGATGGTCGCCAGCAGACCGTCGAGGTCCCACTCACGCACGACATCGCCGGCGCAGTGATCGGAGACTGCGGCCGCGGTGGCGTCCCGCAGGTATTCGAGCGACTCAGCCCGCAGGTCATCGCCGCCGAGGATCTGTTCACGCCGGGCGTAGATCACCTTGCGCTGCTCGTTCATCACCGCGTCGTATTTGAGGACGTTCTTGCGCACCTCGGCGTTCTTCTGCTCGACCGTGTTCTGGGCGCGCTCGATGGCCTTGGTGACCATCTTCGCCTCGAGCGGCACGTCGTCGGGCAGCGTGCGATCCATCACCCAGTTCACGGCACCGGTCGCGAACAGGCGCATGAGGTCGTCTTCGAGCGACAGATAGAAGCGGCTCTCGCCCAGGTCGCCCTGACGACCGGAACGGCCTCGCAGCTGGTTGTCGATGCGACGCGACTCGTGTCGCTCGGTGCCAAGCACGTACAGCCCGCCCAGTGTGCGCACCTGGTCGCCCTCGGCCCGGCACTCGGGCTCGTAGCGCTCGACGAGCTTCATGAAGGCATCGGTGTTGGCGGGATCATCAGCGTCGACCTTGTCGCGCAGCAAGTCACGCCGGGCGAGCCCTTCCGGGTTGCCCCCGAGCAGGATGTCAACGCCGCGGCCGGCCATGTTGGTAGCGACCGTGACCGAACCGAGTCGCCCCGCCTGGGCAATGATCTCGGCCTCGCGCGTGTGCTCCTTGGCATTGAGCACGCTATGGGTGATCCCGCGCCGGTCCAGCGCTGCGGCCAGCTTCTCGGAGTTCTCGACGGTCACGGTGCCGACCAGGATCGGCTGGCCCGTGCGCGTCCGTTCGGAGATGTCATCGACGACCGATTCGAGCTTGACGAACTCGGTCTTGTAGATGAGGTCGCCGTGATCGGCCCGTGCGACCGGGAGGTGGGTCGGCACCGGGACGACGTCGAGGCCGTACGTGCTGGCGAACTCGGCAGCCTCGGTGGCAGCCGTGCCGGTCATGCCGGCGAGCTTGTCGTACAGGCGGAAGTAGTTCTGCAGGGTGATGGTGGCGAGCGTCTGGTTCTCTTCCTTGATCCGCACGCCCTCTTTGGCCTCGACCGCCTGATGCAGCCCCTCGCTCCAGCGCCGGCCCTCAAGAATCCGGCCGGTGAACTCGTCGACGATCTTCACTTCGCCGTGCGAAACCACGTAGTCGCGGTCGCGCCCGTACAGCTCCTTTGCCCGCAGGGCCGCATTCATCTGGTGGACGAGATTGGCCGAGACCTCGTCGTAGAGGTTGTCGATGCCCAACGCCCCCTCGACCTTGCTGATGCCCGGCTCAAGCACCGCAACGTTGCGCTTGTCCTCTTCGACCTCGTAGTCGACGTCGCGCACCATCGTGGCTGCAATGCGTGCGAACTGCTGGTAGAGCTTCGCCGCGTCCGCGACCCGCCCGCTGATGATGAGCGGGGTGCGCGCCTCGTCGATGAGGATCGAGTCGACCTCGTCCACGATGCAGTAGTTGTGGCCGCGCTGCACCTGCGCTGTGCGCGTCGGCGCCATGTTGTCGCGCAGGTAGTCGAAACCGAACTCGTTGTTGGTCCCGTAGGTGATGTCTGCGCCGTATTGGCGGCGCTTGTGCTCGCTGTCGTACGCACTGGGGACGACGAGACCGATGTCGAGGCCCAAGAAGCCATGGATGCGGCCCATCCATTCGGCGTCGCGCGCTGCGAGGTAGTCGTTCACCGTGACAACGTGGACACCCTTGCCGCTCAGCGCGTTGAGGTAGACGGGCAGGGTCGACACGAGCGTCTTGCCCTCGCCGGTGCGCATCTCTGCCACCCAGCCGAAGTGCAGGGCTGCCCCGCCAATGAGCTGGACGTCGTAGTGACGCTGGCCGATGACACGCCGAGCCGCCTCACGGGAAACAGCGAAGGCGTCGATCAGAATGTCGTTGAGTTCCGCCCCTCGATCCAGCTGGGAGCGAAAGTCAGCAGTTCGCGCCCGGAGCTGATCGTCCGAGAGCACCTCGACAGAAGGCTCGACAGCGTTGATTTCTGGAACCAACGCCTCCAGCGCCTTCAGCTTCTTGCCTTCCCCGGCACGGAGCACACGCTGGAACAGGGCCACAACCGCAGGCTACCGGTGGCCTCCAGCCCGAAAGCCGAGATTTTCTGGGCGCCTTGTCTGGGCGCGCCGCGGTGTGGGTGCGCTGCTCAGCCGTCGATGTCGATGAGCCCTGCGTGGCCGTCAGACCGCAAGTACACGACGCTCGGCTTGTCGCTGTCGATGTTCACGAACAGGAAGAAGTCGTGGTCGAGCAGTTGCATGCGCATCACCGCTTCGGTGGGATCCATCAATTCCAGATCGAACGTCTTGCGGCGCACGATCCGCGGCACCCATTCGGGGTCGTCCGGGCCGGGAGCATCAGCGGCGGGCGTGGTGTCGTTGACCAAGTCGTTGTCCAGCCGCGCCAGCGGATGGTGCACCTCGTCGCGTTGCAGGTTCGGCCGGTGCCGTCGCACGACGCGGGTCTTGAGCTTGCGCAGCTGCTTGCCCAGCTTGCCGACTGCAAGATCCACCGCTTGGTGCTGGTCGGTCCCCGCAACCGTGGCGCGCACGTGATGGCCGTGGCCGAGCAACGTCACCTCGACCTGCTCTCGCTCGGCAATGCGCGGGTTCTTCTCCTCCCGGAACACCACCTCGGCGCGCTCCAGATCGCCGACGAATCGGTCGAGCGCTCCGATCTTCCTCTCTACCGCGGCCCGCACGTCGTCGGGAACCTGAACCTTGCGACCGGTGATGGAGATCTGCACTCGGCTTTTCCTCAGCTTTCTGGGTGTGCCACCGGTTCGGCGGCACCGCCCGCTTCCGAAGGGAACGCCATGTTAGGCAACTGAATCGGGCCGGTCGACCCAGCCTTGGTCGCCGCGCCGGGCGCACGCGGCCACATGAACCGCATCCGCCCCCGCTTCGAGCAGCGCAGCAGTGGCCACGCGCAACGTCGCTCCGGTGGTGAGCACGTCGTCCACCAACAGGATGCGGCGTCCCGCCGCCGCCGTGCGCGCAACAAAGCTCGGTCCGGCCAATCGGTCGACACGGCTGGCGCCCGTCTGCACCGTCGTGCCGATCCGATCAAGCAAACGCTCTCGACGAATTCGCGACGCTCTGGAGACCGCTCGCGCCACCATCTCGGCTTGATCAAAGCCCCGAGCGCGACGATGCGCTGGCGTCGTCGGCGCCCATGTGACGGTGTCGATGTGCGCTGGCGCCCGGTGATCTGGCGCCCGGTGAGTCAGGGCCCGGTGAGTCAGGGCCACCGATTCCCCCAGCCAGCGTGCAATGGCGCGCTCGCGCCGGTACTTCAACGCATGAATGAACTCGCGCCCCACACCCTCGTGTGAGAACAGCAGCGCAACCGACGATGCGCCCTCCACCACAGCCGGCTGCGGCGGCAGCAACGACGAAATGCACGCCTCACACGGACACCACCCCAGCAAGTCGCACCCAGGACACCGAACCTCGAACAGCACCCTGCGACCGTACGTTTGAAGTGCTGTGACGCGGGAGGGATTTCCCGCTCGATGTCAGTATCGGTAGCGGTCCGCCTTGTATGGGCCGTCGGAATCGATGCCCAGATATCCCGCTTGGGAGTCGGTGAGCCGGGTGAGCTTGGCGCCGAGCTTGTCGAGGTGCAGCCGCGCCACTTCCTCGTCGAGCCGCTTCGGCAGCACGTGCACGCCGGGTTCGAGCTGCTCTGCGCGTGCGTGAAGCTCGAGCTGGGCGAGCACCTGATTCGTGAAGCTCATCGACATCACGAAGCTCGGATGCCCGGTGGCGCAACCAAGGTTCACGAGTCGCCCCTCGGCGAGCACGATCACCGAGTTGCCCCTCGGGAACACGAACTCGTCCACCTGCGGCTTGATCGTCCGCCTCCCGACATCGGACAGCGCGCCGAGGCCGGCCATGTCGATCTCGTTGTCGAAGTGCCCGATGTTGGCGACGACGGCCTGGTGCTTCATGTGCGACATGTGCTCCGCGGAGATGATGTCGCGGTTGCCGGTCGCGGTGACGTAGATGTCGGCGATGTCGAGGACATTCTCAACACGGTCGACTTCGAAGCCCTCCATCGCTGCCTGGAGCGCATTGATCGGATCGATCTCGGCGACGATCACCCGGCAGCCCTGGCCGCGCAATGCCTGCGCGCATCCCTTGCCCACGTCTCCGTATCCCGCCACGAAGGCCACCTTGCCGCCGAGCATCACATCGGTCGCGCGGTTGATGCCGTCGATGAGCGAGTGCCGGCAGCCATAGAGGTTGTCGAACTTGGATTTCGTGACCGAGTCGTTCACGCTGTATGCGGGGAACGACAATTCGCCGTTGGCGGCCATCTCGTAGAGCCGGGCAACGCCTGTGGTGGTCTCCTCAGACACGCCACGAATGGCGGCCTCCATGGCAGTCCACAAGCCCGACTCGGTTCGCGCCAGGCCTGCGAGCAGCTCGTGCACGGCGACCTCGTCAGGCGAGGCGCCGCCGGTCGGCTCGCCGTCGGCACTGGTGAGGCTCGGCACAGCGCCCTCGGCCTCGTATCTGGCACCCAGATGCACCAAGAGCGTGGCGTCGCCGCCGTCGTCCACGATCAGCGTCGGACCCGGATCATCCGGCCAGCGCAGGGCGCGGAAGTTGCAGCGCCAGTACTCGGGCAGGGTCTCGCCCTTCCAGGCGAACACCGGCACGCCGCGAGGGTCGTCGGGTGTGCCCTCCCGGCCGACGGCGACGGCCGCGGCCGCCTCGTCTTGAGTGGAGAAGATGTTGCACGACGCCCACCGAACCTCGGCGCCGAGGTCCACCAGTGTCTCGATGAGCACCGCTGTCTGCACGGTCATGTGCAGCGATCCGGTGATCCGTGCGCCGCGCAGCGGCTGCGCGTCGTAGTGCCGTGCGCGAAGGGCCATCAGCCCGGGCATCTCGCCCTCGGCCAGCTCGATCTGACGCCGCCCCGCAGCGGCCAGCCCCAGATCGGCAACCTCGAAGTCGTGGATCATGTCTTGCCCTGCTTTCGCTTGCGACGCGCTAGACGGTCTAGACGGTCTAAAGAAGACGACCTGCGGGTCGCTCCAGCTGCGACAGGATTTCGCGGACAGTGCTGAGGGATCCGCCCAGGGGGCGCAGCCACTGCGGCTCAGTACCTACGCGCACCGCCAGCCAATCCGTATCGGATGCGCCGACGCCCGTGTGCTGGCCCATCTGCCCGATCACATGTGCCTTCAACACCGCTTTCGGAATGAACCACGCATGCACTGCGAACGGAGCGATGCCGAGCGCGAAGAGGAACTCATAGTCCTGATCGCGGATCTGTTGAAAACGGTATTCGCCGTTCTGCCAGCGGGTCGAGAACTTAATTTCCACTCGCGCTCCCGAGATCAGCCGGTCAGCCGCTCGATCCGGTGATCGCACGACGTCCAAGCCGAGTTCAAGACACCACGCCGAAACTAGCTTCTCGCCGATTGCGCCGACAGTCCGCGACGGCAACGTCCGGATCCAGGCGAATGGACTGTCAATCCATTCGCCGTCGTCAGCGTCCCTATATGACTCGTGTATCTCCTGGGCGAGGGCAGCGAAGCGTGCCTCTTCCGGGTCAACAAAGCTCATTCAAATCCCGCTCTCTCTCTAGAACAGCGTCGCCGTTTCGCGCTCCGCATCGTCGACCTCAGCCAGCCGTCGCCCATCCGCATCAACCCACTCAATCGCGGTGCCATGCAGGCGGTGTCGCATCGTTTCAATGGCCTCATCATTGTCGTCGACGAGCACGAAGCGGCGACCGAGCTGCTGCGCTACAGCTCCGGTGGTGCCCGAGCCCGCAAAAAAGTCCAACACCCGGTCGCCGGGCCGTGATGATGCGCTCAGTATCCGCCGCAGGATGCCTTCAGGCTTCTGCGTCGCGTAGCCCGTGCGTTCGTTGCTGTTCGTAGGAACGATCGTATGCCACCAGACGTCCGTCGGCAGTTTTCCTCGGGCGGCTTTTTCCTTGCCAACGAGACCGGGCGCCATGTACGGAATCCGTTCGATGGCGTCTTGATCGAAGAAATAAGTACTGGGATCCTTGACATAGACGAGGATCGTGTCGTGTTTGGCGGGCCAGCGTCGCTTCGAGCGTCCTCCGTAGTCATAGGCCCAGATGATCTCGTTCAAGAAACGGTCACGGCCAAAGATCTCGTCAAGGAGCACCTTGCAGTAGTGAGCCTCGCGGTAGTCGATGTGAAAGTAGATCGTCCCGTCCGCCGTCAACAGCCGGTGCGCCTCCTCAAGCCGCGCAGCGATGAAGCACAGATAGTCGTCGTAGCGATCCGCGAACGCTGTCGAAGTGCGAGGCGTACTTGCGTATCGACGTCCACCGAATCCGATTCGGTCGCCCTGGTCATCGCGGACTACCGAAATCGACGTGCGGCGCTGCTCGCGTCCGCTGTTGAATGGAGGATCGATGTAGATCAACGGGAATGAAGCATCCGGCAGATTGGGGAGCACCTCGGCATTGTCGCCGCGGATCACCCAATCGGAAGGGCAGTCGAAATCAATCATTCGCGTTTTCCTGGATCCGTCCGCTTAGGAGGTTGCCTACGACCGAGCCAGTCTCGCGCCCCGCTCCTGTTTCACTGGGCAAGGTAGGCCTTCAGATCGGTGAGGAGCGAGATGGGCCCGGGGTCGCGTCCAGCGGCGGCGGCCATGCGGAGGCTGAGCCGGTCCACCTGGAAGATGAGGTCGAACAGCTGAGCCATCGGGCCCTCACCTTGGGCTCGGACCTCGAGATACGGCACCGGGATGTGGGCTTCGCCCAGGACGCGGCGCGCAAAGTCATAGCGACGGGCAATCTGTGGATGCTCGTAGTCGTGCCGGAGCGCGAACACGACCAGGGGCGACGCCTGATCGGGCGCACCCGCGAGATCCCAGCCGGCCAACTCGTTGTGGCACAGCTCTGGCATGGCGCTCGCATAGGCGGGGATCTTGACGTTCTCATTCACCTGGGCCTTGGCCCGGCCCGCAGCTACCGATCCCAGTAAGCCACCGCCGTAGAAGATCGGCAGCAGATGGCCTGCGCCGATCCGGCTGATCGCGTCGGACACCGCGTCAGACTCGACATCACCCAGGTCGCGCCGGGTGCACAGTTGAGCGACCGTCGCGTCGACCATCGCATCGACTCCAACGAGCAGTCCGATTCGCTCAAGCGCAACGAGCGGCGCGACGGTGATGGCGCCGACAGCGGCTCGCGGCATCGGGATCGACGGGTCCACGGCATACAGCGGCGCGTCCCACTGCCTCGACAGCTCTGCGAGCCGGCCGCCCGTGGTGACGGCGACGAGCGACGCTCCCGCGTCGTGGGCTGCGATCGCAGCTTCAAGCGTCTCTTCGGTGTCTCCGCTGAACGACACCGCAATCGCCAACGTCGTCGGACCGACAAATGCCGGGCAGTCGTAGCCCTTTGCAACCGCTACCGGCACGGTCAGTTCGGGCGCCGCCAAGGCCGCCACGATGTCGCCTGCAACGCCTGAGCCGCCCATGCCCATGACCATGACGTTCGTCACCGCACTGGCGTCGGGCAGGCCCCCGACGTAGGCGGCGGACGCGAGCGCTGCCTCCATCTGGTCGGGAAGTGCGTCGACTGCGGCGGCCATGCCGATCGAGTCGGGGCCGCCGATCGCATCGATTGGCACATCGACTGGCACATCGATTGGGACGTCGACGGGGGTGGCCCGTGGGTTCAGCTCAGTCATGGCTGGAAGGTCGGTACGAGTTCGCCGGAGTCGATCCGTGCCTCGAGGGCATCGGCGGCTGCGGCTTCGACATCGGTGGCCTCGTCGATGAGCAGCACGGGAATGCCGTCAGTGACTGCGTAGGCACGCCGCAGGCGCGGGTTATAGAGCATCGATTCGCCGGCGACGTAGTACAGCGGCCCCTTGTCCTGAGGGCAGGCAAGGATCTCGGCCAGAACGGGATCAAGCGCCACGTGGACCTCCCGGCCCCGTACAACTCCGCGAGGCCGTTTGTGGGCTGCCGGCAGCGGGTCGTGCCGTGCCGGGCTGCGGTGCGATCATGCCAGCAGCGCCCGGATTTCACTCACTCGCTGCTCGACGGCCGACGCGTCGGCGGCCTCGAGATTGAGACGCAGCAGCGGCTCGGTGTTGGAAAGACGCAGGTTGAACCACCAGTCGCCCCCGTCGACGGTCAGTCCGTCGAGGTGGTCCTGGGGCAGTTCGCCGTAGTGCGCGGCCACCCGCCGTATGACCGCGCCGGGATCTGCGACGCGCGTGTTGATCTCACCTGAGGATGCATAGCGGTCGAACGGTGCCAGCAGCTCCGACAGCGGCACGGCGGCCTCGCTCAACTGCTCCAGCGCGATCAGCGCTGCGATGAGACCGGAGTCAGCCCGGTAGTTGTCCGCGAAGTAGTAGTGGCCGCTGTGCTCGCCTGCGAAGACTGCCCCCGTGCGAGCCATCTCAGACTTGATGTAGCTGTGGCCGACCCGAGTGCGCACGGGCTGCCCGCCGGCTTCGGCGATCACCTCGCCGACAGCTCGCGAACAGATGAGGTTGTGCAGGATCGGACCCGGACCGCTGCGCCGCAACATGGTGCGTGCCACGAGGGCGGTGAGCAGCGAACCGCTGACCGCCCGGCCTGCCTCATCGACAAGGAAGACCCGGTCGGCATCTCCGTCGAATGCCAGCCCGACATCGGCGCCGGTGGCGAGGACCCGTTTCTGGAGATCGATCAGATTCTCGGGCTGGATCGGATCAGCGGGATGGTTCGGGAACGTGCCGTCCAGCTCGCCGTAGAGGACCTCACAGTCGAACGGCAGGTCGGCGAACACCGCAGGCAGCACGTAGCCGCCCATGCCGTTCGCTGTGTCGGCCACAACTCGCAGCGGAGCCAGCCGGCCGGCGTCCACAAATGAGCGGACATGGGTGACAAACGCATCGAGCAGATCACGCTGTCGGCACTCGCCGGCTCCCGCAGGCTCCAATTCGCCACGTGTGGCGATCGCGGCAATCTCAACGAGGCCGTTGTCGACGCCGACGGGAGTCGCACCGGCACCGCACAGCTTGATCCCGTTGTACTCCGCAGGGTTGTGCGACGCCGTGAGCATCGCGCCCGGCATGTCGAGATGTCCCGATGCGAAATAGAGCAGATCGGTCGAGGCCAGTCCGATGTCGATCACGTCGGCCCCGGCTGCCATCGCACCGTCCGCGAACGCGCCCGCCATCTCGACACCGCTCGGGCGCATGTCACGACCGACGACGACGCAGCTGGCGCCCGACCAGATTCCGAACGCGTAGCCGATGCCTCGAGCGGTCGTCGGACCGAGCTCGGACGGGTAAATGCCACGTATGTCATATGCCTTGACGACTACATCCAATACGTGCGCCGCAAGCGGTTCAACTGGGTCTGTCATCTCGGCTCGCAAGCCTAAGCGCAGCCGACCGTCGCGCCCCGTTCGATCGCCGTGCGCTCGGCTAAACGCTCTGTCAGACGGGCCTGAGCGACACTTCCGGCGAGCGCCGAAACGGGGCCCAATGTCAGTGTTCCGCGCACCGCTGCATGGACGATTCACGAAAGCCACTTGCGATTGTGGGCGATATTTCCTAGGATGAACGGCACATGTGACGACGGAACCGACGAGAAGCAAGCGTGTGGCGCTATGAGAAAAAGTAAGTATCAACCGACATCGCGGGAACAATTGGTCCTCGACCAGGTCGAAAACCCGCGGTATGACCGCCAGATCGTTAGTGGTCTCGAACCCTTCATGAGCGGTGCAGCGCCTGAAGATATCCGGAATTTCTATACCGAACAAGAGCTGACAGCTTTAAAGGAATTGCGTGGAACGGAGCGCGATGTTGAAGCTCGAATGCCAGTAAAACTCACACGCCATTATTTCGAAATGGCGACGTCGAGTGCACCGCTGAAAAGACTTGTAAAGGCATCGCCCGACGAAACTATAGATCTCGCAGGAGATCCAGATCCTGCCAACCAACTTGACTACAGTCCGATTGAAGGTCTGCTGCATAAGTATGAGATGGGATTGCTATATGTCATCTCGACGTGCTCGGCCCATTGCCGTTTCTGCTATCGAGAAGAACTGATCGCTCGCAAAGACATCGAGCGCACCGACGGCACGGTGAAGAAAAAGGGACTCGCAAAGATTCTCGAAGTGACGGACTACATCCATGCACACAATGCCGCCGTTGCAGCGAATGGCGGAACTCACCCCGAGACCGGACGGCCAAAGCTCCGGGAGATCCTGCTGTCAGGCGGCGATCCCATGGTGCTTCCCAACTCCAAGCTGGCGGCGTGGTTCACCTCGCTGGCTGAAGCGGGAGTCGAGGCAATCCGCGTCGGAACCAAGGAGCTGGCCTTCTATCCCGACCGATTCGACGATGCCTTCTTCAACATGATCGACCGGTTCCACGAGGTCTACCCCGAGGTCGCGTTGCGGTTGATGATCCACTTCAACCATCCCGACGAGTTCTTGCGCACAGATGGGGCTGGTCAATACATCGCTGACGAGCACGGCTTCTATGAGTGGCACCCCAGCACCCGGCGCGCCATCGACAGACTCGCCGGTCGCGGTTGGATCAGCGTGGAAAACCAGTCACCGATCATCGGCGGAGTCAACGACGACGCCGAAGCGCTGCGTGTCCTGCAACGGACGCTCAAGAGCGTCGGCGTCGAGAACCACTACTTCTTCTGCGGACGCAACATTGTTGCCTACAAAGCCTTTAACGTGCCGATCGAGACGGCGTGGGAGCTGCTGAATGAATCGCAGCGCGGGCTGTCGGGCGTCGAGTCTCACGCACGTCTCACGATCGTGCACTACAAGGGCAAGACCGAGGTATCCGCCGTCACCGACGAGCCAATTGCGGGGCTGCGAGGCGCCGAGGACGGCGTCGTCATCTTCAAGATCCTGCGCAATCCGGCGAACGCACCCGACCGGGGCAAGGTCTGCATTGTGGGGCGCAACCCCGAAGGGCTCTGGTTCGACGACTACGAGGATCGCGTGCTGCTCGACGAAGCCGGATTGTTCAGCCAGCAGCGGCCCCAGGCCGTCTTGGCACCACGGATGCGGCCACGGCACCACAGCATGCGGGACGCACGATCCGGGAGTCATGTGCGCTATGAGACCGCCGGAACGTCGACCGGAGTGTCATAGGCACCTGCGGCAGCACGGTGGCGAATGCGCCAGATGTCGGCGAGAACGCTGGCTGACTGCGCAGTGATGCGAACCGTCGTGTCCGCCGTGTGATCGACGATCACGGGCACTTCGACGGTGTCGAGACCCAGGTGCTCCGCGAGATACAGCACCTCGACGTCGAAGGCGAACCCATCGATGACGCTGCGGCAAAAGATGGTCTCTGCCGCGGCACCAGTGAAGCCCTTGAACCCGCACTGGGTGTCGCGGTAGCGCCGCAACAGCACCAACCGGGTGAAGACGTTGAACAAACGGCTGGCGGCCGATCGCAACCGGGGAGCGGAGGTGATCGTTCTCGCGTCGGCGTGCCGTCGATTGCCCAGGGCGACGTCTGCACCGTTGTCGAGCGCGTCGATCAGGGAGTTGAGCTGGCCTGGCGGATAGGCCAGATCGACATCAGTGAAGAGTCGAATCCGGCCACGGGCTGCGAGCATCCCGGTTCGCACGGCTGCGCCCTTGCCGCGGTTTTCGGGCAGTTGGACGACCACGTCTGCGCCCGCTCGTCGAGCCGCGCCTGCGGTGTCGTCGTTGGAGCCATCGTCCACGACGACAATCTCGAGACCGCCGCCGGCGACAGCCTCGTTGCCCGACAGCGCCGCGCTCACCTGGGCCACCGCCGTTCCGACGAGGTGCTCTGCGTGATACGCGGGCAGCACCACGGAGACTTCGGGTCGTGGTGCGGCCCCGGTGTCACTGTCGGAGGGCACCGTCGGGTGCTCACGCTGGAGCTGCTCATCTTCGACTGTGGCGCACGGTTCGCGCTTGTCGAAGCGGACCGGCGGCCGCACCCCGACGAGCGCCAGCGCGACCAGGCCGAGCAGTGTGAGCAGCCACGCCCCGTACTCGACCGACGTGGCGCCATAGGAGAGCTCGACGTTCTCGGCGGTCGGGATGACGACCATCCAATTCGGCGTGACGCGGTATGGGCCGTCGGCGCCGCTCACGGACCAGTTTGGGAAATAGGACACCTTCACGAGCACCGGGACACCGGTGCGGTCCACGGTGAACGAGAGCGACTCGCGCTCAGTCGAGATGTCGCTGATCTGCACAGGCGGCAGATCGCGGCGCAGCGCGGCACTGAAGCGCGCCAGCGAGTTCGGGGCATTGGCGTCTGCGTCGATGGGCGGCAGCAGCTCGACGCGCTGCCAATACGCCGGACCGCGAGCAGCGATCGGCACATCCCACGCGCCCGGATCGTTCCACCAGATGACGGCCGGATCAGTCCATGCCCGCCCCGCCTGAGGCGAATTCTGCGCCACTGCGGGCTCGAAGCGAAGCGGCGACACCAACTCGCTGCGCGCGACCTCGTAGATCGACCACTGCCCCGACGTGGCGATGCGCGCCAGATCTGCCGAGTTCTCCGCCGCCGAGGTCGCTGCTGCGGTGAACGCTGCGTAGTACTGCACCCCGGACATCTGCAGGTGGGCCACGCCGAGCTCGAAGTCCAGGGCGCTGTAGGGAAGGCCCCGCATCGGACGCGACGGCGCTGCAGAGAGCTCCGATTGCATGAGGAAATGGAACGGCACCGTCGGCGATGACTCGAAGAACAGCCCCTCCATCGACGAGATGCACCCATCGGTCCAGTGCGGGAGCAGCATCGGGGCCATCGGAGTGCCGTACGCGCCGACGACGTCGCGGTCGTACTCCCACAGCAGACGCCCGCAGCCAGAGCTGTCGCCGATGTCGTCCATCGTCTCGACGAAATCGTGATACTCGGGATAGGATGGCCGTCCTTCATAGCCGCGGAAGTTCCATCGCGCCCAGCCGCCCACGAAGTTGCGATCCTCCGCAGAGACGGTGAACGGGCCCCAGCGGTACGCGCCGTCCGAGGTATAGCCGCCGCCCGGCGAGTTGCCGAGGTACAGCGCAATCAGGAACAGCGCTGCCACGAGCGCCCCGAGGGGAGCCAGCTTCAGCATCCAGCGCGCCGCAAAACCGACACCGGCCTCCGGCCCGGCGCGGACCAACGCGTCGACAATCAGCCAGAGGCCGATCGCCGCCAGCACATAGATCGCCAAATACCAGAAAGGCAGGATTCGGGCATTCCAGAGACGGTGCTGGGGCCAGTGGATGAATGCAAAGGCCATGGTGGCGGCAATCGCGGCCCACGTCATTGCAGGCCGATTCCAGCGCGCCAAGCCCACGACAGCGCCGACGCCGGCCAGCACCAGCAGCCACGTGATGCTCAGGTGGGTGCCATCGCCGCTGATCCGGTCGGTGAAGAACAGGTGCTCGCGCACCGACGTGATGCGCTCCCAGCCCATGTCGTTGAGAAATGCTCTCCGGGCGAAAAACGGCACCGTCCAGAACGCAGACAACAAGCCTGCGACGACGCCGATGACAAGCGCATGCCACGCGCGCCGCCACTCAAGCACGACAAGCACCCCGATACATGCGACCGGTGCCGCGAGGCGCAGCACCGGCGACTCGGTGAGATTCCACAGGCCGACCCAGAGCGCGCCTGCCACGACGACGGCGCCGAACGTGCGGACGCGACCGATTCGATCCGGCAACGCGTGCAGGCCACGCACTGCCACCAACAGCACGCTCGCCGCAACCGCGAACGCGAGGGGAATGGGGTGGCACAGTGCCACGACCGCAAGCACTGCGCTGGCTCGAGCGCGCCCGGTGCCTCGCTCGAGCGAGCGCCACAGGACGCCCAGATACACCAGCGCTCCAGACAGCGCGATCGAGAACGCGAACTCCCCCGCCAGCGTCGAGGCGGCGTTGCCGCCATAGATCGTGAAGTTCACGTCGAACACAAACAGCAGCGCCGCAACGGCCGCCAGAGCCCGCAGTGGTCTCGCCCAACCCGCCAGCCGCCCCATCAGCCACGCCGCAGCCGGCATCGACACGACGCCGCTGATCGCCACGAGCTTGAAGGCCACACCGAACGGCAACACGACGTCGGCCGCCACGATCGCCAGATACGGCAGCACCATGTAGAACTGCATTGCGGGCATCCCGGCGTACCACTCCGGTGTCCAGCCCCGGAGCGATCCTGCTGGCAACAGTTCGTCACGCAGGAACGCAGGCCCCCACACGTGGGCACCCATGTCGCCGCCAGTTGGCGTCGACGCTGACATGACGCCGCCAGGATCCAGCCACAGCACCACCGCCGCGCAGCTCGCCACGACGACCGCCGTCTCGACCCACGCCGACAGGACGGCCCCTTTGTTGGCGGGGCGCAGCGTCACTGCGGCCACTCGGGCAGGCTAGCCACCGGCCTGCCCACCAAAGCGACGGCTGCGCGTCCCCCACGTGCCCACCGGGGCCACTGATCGCTCGGGGCGGGCCATAGCATGAACGCATGGCATCGGAGATGCCCTCGAGGCGTTCCTCTCGAGGTTCGCGCAAGGCCGAAAACGGTAAGTCCTCCGACGCGCCTGCCGACGGCGGCTCAAGCGAACAGTCCGCCCACAACGGCGAGACTGCCTCTGGTGCCACGATGCGCCGGCGAGGCGGCCGCTGGCCGCGCTGGTCGATCTGGCTGCTCGCCATGGTGCTGCTGTCGGTGCTGTTCCTGCCGAGCATTTTTCGCAACGACAATCGCACGCCGATGGACTACAGCGCACTCATCGCAGAAGTCTCCGACGGCCGCGTCAAGAACGTGACCATCACCAACGGGACGGGCGAGATCACCGGCGAGCTGGAAAACGGCACACAATTCTCCTCTGAAGGGCCTCTCGAGCTCCCCGAGGCCGATCTCGCTCTGCTGCGAGAACGCGGCACAGACATCGAGTTCCACACCGACAAGCCGAACCTGTTCGTCCAATTGCTCCCGTTCCTGCTGCCGTTCGGGCTGATCTTTTTCTTCTTCTGGTGGATGCAGCGACGTGCCCAAGGCCAGATGTCGGGGATCATGTCGATTGGCCGCAGCAAGGCCAAGACCTACACAACCGAGCGTCCGTCCACGAAATTCGAGGACATCGCCGGGTACGACGGTGTCAAGCAGGAGATCACCGAGGTGGTGGATTTCTTGCGAGAGCCCGAGCGGTTCACCGCTATCGGCGCCAGAGTCCCCAAGGGTGTGCTCCTCGTCGGGCCTCCCGGCACGGGCAAGACGCTGATCGCCCGGGCGGTGGCCGGCGAGGCCGGCGTGCCGTTCCTTTCGGTGACCGGCTCGGACTTCATGGAAATGTTCGTCGGCGTCGGCGCAAGTCGAGTCCGCGATCTGTTTCAGAGCGCTCGCAAGATGGGACGCGCCATCATCTTCGTCGACGAGATCGACTCGATCGGCCGCAAGCGCGGCGCAGGTCTCGGCGGCGGTCATGACGAGCGCGAGCAAACGCTCAACCAGATGCTCGCCGAGATGGACGGGTTCGAGGAGAGCGGCGGCATCGTGATGATGGCTGCGACCAACCGTCCCGACATCTTGGACCCGGCGTTGCTGCGGCCGGGCCGCTTCGACCGCCAGGTGGTTGTGCCGCTGCCGGAGTACTCCGAGCGTCTGGCGATCCTGCGGGTGCACTCCAAGGACAAGAAGACCGACGAGGACTTGGAGTTCGAAACGCTCGCGAAGGGCACACCGGGCATGAGCGGCGCAGACCTCGCGAACCTCGTCAACGAGGCAGCGCTGCACGCCGTCCGGCGCGACTCGGAGTCCATCGGCCAGCCCGATTTCGAAGCGGCACGCGATCGGGTGTTGATGGGCCAGCGGCGTGAGTCAGTGGCCATGACAGAGCGAGAGCGGCAAGTCACCGCCTATCACGAGGGCGGGCACGCGCTGATCGCCACGCTGTTCGCGAATGCGGATCCAGTTCACAAGGTGACGATCCTGCCGACCGGGCAGGCGCTCGGCGTGACGATGCAGCTTCCCGAAGAACGGCACGCCTACAGCCAGGAGTACATCGAGGACCGGCTTGCCGTGCTGTTCGGTGGGCGCATGGCCGAGGAGACGGTGTTCGGCGTGACCTCGACGGGAGCTGCCAACGATCTGGTGCAAGGCACCGAGCTTGCCCGCAAGATGGTCTCGGAGTGGGGCATGAGCGACCGCGTCGGACCCATGGCGTGGGGATCGCACGCACAGATCTTCCTCGGCGATGACCTGATGTCGGGACGCGAATACTCCGACGAGACGGCCCGTGTCATCGACGAGGAGGTCGAGCGCATCCTGCGTACTCAGCAGGACCGTGCCCGCCGTGCGCTCATCGAGCATCGGGCGGCCCTGGATCGAATTGCGGCAGCGCTTCTCGACCTCGAGACCATCACGGGCGAGCAGATCACTGCGCTCGTGGCCGGTCCCGACGACACGCCAGCTTCCGGAAACGGCTCGCTCGACGGCAGTCAGACTGCACCTCCGTCGGTGCCGGTGATCGGGCGGGCAGAGTCCCCCGAACACGACGCCGGCGACTAGCTGATCAGCCGCCCTCCGAAGGCCTGCCGAGCGCTTCGGTCAGCGCCAGCGCCAGTTCGGTCAGATCGACTCGTCCGATCCATCCATCAACAACGTCGCCGTCTGCACAGACAACGACAGTGGTGGGAACCGTGTCGATGGCAAGCTCACGGTGGATATCGCGCTGAGTGCCGAAGGGGACCTCCGCAACCGGCAGGCCCGCGCCTGCGGGGCCGCGCACGACGCCGAGAGCACTTGCGCAGGTGCGGCACGTCTGCTCAGAGAAGACCACGATGGCAGGGACTGCGTCGAGACCGACGGCGGCGAGATCGACCGCAGCGGGCAGCTGCGACCGAGAAACCATGGTTGCGCTCGCTGTACGGCGGCGCTCGAGGGCGAGGGCTACGACGACGGCAATGCCCACCAGCACTGCGGCGATCACGAGGCGCTCCATCGATTCGCTACCAGCCCACCGGATGCGCGACGCTGAGGCCCGCACCACCGGCTTTGGCCTGCCACACGCTCGCAGCGAACGGCGTGTCCGACATCAGCAGCCGCGTCGTGCCGCTGGCGAGCCGATGCGTGGCCACACCCGAGGGCGGCACATCGATGACCGCGACGGTCTGAGCCTCCAATGTGCCGACCACGACCCGGCGCGACGTCTCCGATGGGTCCATCTGAATCATGAGCACCGTCTCAGAGCCTGCTTCGGAGGGGATCACCGTCAGCCATCGCAGGCGCGCCTGACCGATGCCGGGCACATGGGCGAGACCAGATCGAGCGACGAGCACCGGCTCAATCAGAGCCGCGGGCGCGGCGGGCGAGCTCTCGTCGGGTACGGCGTCGTTGGGGGAGTTGTCGGCTTCGGGTTCGAGCTGAGTGGCGTCGAGGTCGTAGCTGCGCTCGTCGGTCTGCGCAACGATCGTCGTGGCGCGCGACGCCTGCTCGGGATCGTCGTCCTGGCGGCGAACTGATGTGTTTGGGAGGTCGGTGAGCGGATTCGCAGCACTTCCGACGAGAGTTTCGACCCACACGACGATCGGTATCGCGTTCGAGGACACCACAGTGAGCCCGAACGGCATCCCTGGGTCCGCCAGCAACGTCGTGAGGCCGGGTGCTCGTGCGCTGGGGGCTTCGACAACCAACTCGATGACATCACGCGAGGCGACGGCGAACGTCAACCGGTCGCCGTTCGCTCCGTCGGTGATGACCTCGGCCTCGACTTCGGCAACGTCGTCGGAGGGATTGAGCACTCGCAGCCACATCCGCGTGTGGTCATCGACGCCGGGCACCGGCAGGTGCCAGCGTTCGTGCGGTGTCGCCGTCGCCAGCTCGGCGGAGAAGCCGCGACGCCCGACAGTGCCGTCATAGGCCACAAACGAGTCGACTGCGACGCGACCGGTTCGGGCTTCCACGATCGTCGCCACGACATCGCGGCGACGGGCGTGCTCGCCGACATCGATCACGATCGTGCTCCACGCAGGCACGACAAGACCCTTCAGCGCCGGCACCACAAACGGGCCGAATTCGGCTTCCGTGGCGAACGCGACATCGACAATCGAGTCGCGTGGCAGCGGGTTCATGATCGCCAGCGAGTGAAGGGCGTCAACCTGGGTGTCACCGCCCGGCGCGTACCAGGATTCTGACAACAGGCTCGAGCAACGAGCCTCATCGATACCCAGCGGGGAAATGAATCGCCGGGTCACCGCCAGACCGCCCGAAGAGGCTTCCACGAGCGCGCCGGCGAGCTCGTCGTCGATGTAGTTCGAAGCGACCAGCGTCTGCGTGCTGCGGGGAGGTACCTCGGTCATGACGAAGCGCCGGCCTGTGGTGGCACCGCGCAGCTCGACCGAGACCGAAGCGGTGACGCCCGTCGTGTTGGTGAGCAAGAGCTCGGCCGCGGCCTCCGCTCGGCCCACTGCGACCGCTCGCATGCTGACAACGGGACAGAACCAGCTCGACGTCAGCGCATCCGGCGGCGGCACCGTCACTTCGGTCCGCAATTCGGGAGGCTCGACCTCTTCAGTGGACGATGCGGGCTCGAGGCGCGCATCCACGAGGAGTGCCGCGGCGACGAGCAACGGGATCACCAGTCGCCCCAGCCAGCGAAGAACGCTCACGATGCGTCCGCTCGGCGAGTGCGCGACGACCCTGTCATACGGCGCGCCGCTGCTCCGATGCGGTCCGCGAACGGAGTCGGCTGCCCGATAGCCACCCAGACGATGGCGAGCCAGATGAGGATCTGTGCCCAGATGCGGTTCGTGTCAGCATCGGAGCGCTCGTAGTACAGCTCGGCCGTTCCGGCGATCGGCGAGTCGAAACGCATGGCCCAGCCGAGCGCCGGCGACGGCTCGACCTGGTTCCCGTCGATCTCGAGGACCCACCCTGGGTCGAACGACTCGGCAACCAGGACCGGCCCGGCACCGACCGGGCCTCGCTGGAACGTGACCGATCGGTAGTCCGTGAGCACGCCGACCCCGTCGCTGCGGTCGCTCACCACCAGATCGACCGGGTTCTCGGCGAAGCCGGGCGGCAGCGGCTCGTCGAACTGCGCCCGAGTGGACCACCACGCCTCGTTGCGGAACACGAGCACTGAAGGATCCGCTGCGAGCGGTCGCAGGTCGATCTGCGATGCAAGCGCCTGATGCAGCGCCGGCGGCAGCGGATGCTCCCAGCCCGTCGCGTACGAGGGCCCCGAACGCTCCACCACCACGACGTACCGAATGCCGAATGACGCCAGCAGGCGACCCAGCCGCAGCGTTTCGCCGTCCAGTCCCACACGGATCGCCGAGAGCAAGCGCTCGTTGCCAGGACTCGAAGGAACCACCCACCGATGGCGAACATCGGGATAGCCGCGTATCGACGTTGCCGCTGCGAGGCCGTCGACGCCCAGATGGACGCCGCGTGCGGGCAGCACCTCGGGCGCGCCCAGCCACAGCACCCGGTAGTCAGGCCCGACGTCTCGATCGTCGACGAGCGAGAGCGGCACCTGGTGGTCGAACCTGGGCGCGGACCAATCACCGTCGACCGATGCCCATGCCGCCGGTACCACCATCGCCCCCACGGCGATGCCCGTCACGAGCACCATCGCGCTGCGCCAGCGTGGCGAGGCGTCGTTGCTGGGGGCCGACAATGCCGCCGGTCCGGCCGCAGCAGCCCAGCACAGTCCCGCTGCGGCCATCGCCAGGGAGACTTCCGCCAGCGAGTGGCCGACCCACCCGAAGCCCGCGAGATTGTCGACCCACCCGGCGACGATGGCCCACGCCGCAGCGAAGCCCGCGAGCGCAACCGCCCAACCGCGCACCGACCACCACAGGCGCGCCGAACGGGCCAGCAACAGCGGCACGGCCGCGGCAGCGACGATCCCCCAGCCCAGCGGCGCAGAGCCGAGCGGTCCGGTCTGGAACGACAGCAGCTCGGTGAGCGCCGTGGGTGTCTGTGTGGTCGGGCTGCCGAGTGAGGCGTCGATGTAGTCGCGAATCGAGTCGAACTCGGCCAGCCACGGGAGGTGGGCGACGACGGAGACGCCAGCAGCGATGACGACAAGCAGCAGGCCGAGCAGCGGAGTCCGGGCTTGCGGGCCGCCTGCAGCGACGCGCAAGAACTCGGCGACGGTCAGCATGACGGCGGCGCCGAGTGCAAGCACGACCATATAGGGCTCGAACGCTGCTGCGATCGCGAGGAGCAGTGCCAGCGCCCCAGCCCGGGCGGGCATGCCGCGCCTGCTGCCGTCGCCGGGTACGCGACGATCAGTCGGCACGGTGCCGATCAGGCGGCCCACCAACAGCAGGATCAGCGGGGACGTGCCATAGGCGAGCAGGACATCCCAGCGGCCCGCCGCCAACGCGTTGTACGGCAGCGGGCATGCGGCATACAGCACGAGCGCCACCAGACGCCCGTTGCGGCTCCCCAGCGGCGCGCACAGCCGCCACATGCCGCTGAGGCCTGCCAGCAGCAGTCCCCACACGGCGACTGCACGCAGCAGATCGACAGCTCCGAGCAACACGATGCCGCCGAGGCTGAGCAGGCCCAGCGCAGGGGCGCCGATGCCTGCGGAACCGACACCTGCGTCGCGCCACCCGTCGGCGTATGCGCCCAGCATCGATCCGACATCGGCGAACGGGGCGAACTGCCCAAAAACGGGAATGCCGCCGGTCAGCAGATGTCGGGATCCGAACGCGATCACTGCCAGCAGGAGGCCCCACACGACCCAGACCGTGCGGTGGGCGTTGCGCCGCCAGGTGCCGAGGATGCTCTCGTCGACGCGTGTGCGCGCTGCAAGACCGCCCTCGGGGCTGAGCCGGTAGCGCAGCCAATCCGCCAGCCGCACCGAGCCGCCCTGCTGCAGGCGACGCAGATCGGCATCGCGCACCCGTCGGTACCGCTTAGCTGCGCCTCGCAGCGCGAGCGTGTTCGGCAGTTGCCGGACGTTCCATAGCCAAGCCAGCAGTACGTCGGAGGCCTGTGCGAATCGGCCGCGTGCCGCAGAGACAACGATCTCGCCGACGGCCACGATCGCCGCGACGAACAACGTCGGCAACAGGTACACCCACCCGTAGCACTTGAGCATCGTGCGGAGCCGGGCGCGGTGCTCATGCTGGCGATCCGTCGGGCCACCAGATGTACGCGGCGGGAGTTCGCGCTGCATACCCGTGGCTGCTGGCACGACCCGGATCCGACCGCCGGCGAGCTGAATGCGCCAGCACAGGTCGACAGCGGCGCCGTCGCCCTCGAGCGCGGGGTCGAAGCCGCCGACAGCGGCAAACAGATCGGCGCGGACCAGCATTGCGCCCGTCGGTGCCACGAACAGATCCCGAGGCTCGTCGTGCTGGGATTGGTCCAGTTCGCCCTCGGACGCCACCGGCGTGCGCACTGCCTGGCGATCTGCGGTGCCGCCGAGGTCACGCAGCGTCACGCCGTCGTCGGCATCGATCAGTTTTGGCCCGGCGGCACCGACGACCCGGCCCGGCGCGTTCGCTATGTCCGCCACAAGCGTGCTGATGGCGTCAGGTGCCAACGCCACGCCATCGCCGACGAGCAAGAGGTAGTCGGCACCCCGCGCGAGGGTCGAGGCCCGGTTGACCGCAGCGCTGCGGTGCACCCGCCGATGTCCGCTCAGATCGCTGCGGGCGAAGTCGGTGACTGCAGCGTCCGGAATCACATCTGCGATCCGGCGACGTTGAAGCTGGTCGGTGCCGGACATCACCAGCACAGCCAGCCGGGGATAGTCCTGGCCCGCCAGCGCCGTCAGGACCGCTTCGGTATCAGTCCACCGTGGCCCCGCGACAACAATCGCGGCCACCGCGGGAGACTTCGCCGGCGCGGCGGCGCTGCTCGGTGGCGGTGTCGGAGGTCGATCGCTCGGATTCATCGTCATGGGAGGCGCAGTGCGACGCCTAGGGCACCGACTCGGCAGCCACAACGCCGTTTCCGGCTCGGCTGGTCGTGTAGTCGGGCGCGTCGCCGTAGGGGAAGCTGGTGCCGTCGCTCCACACGAGCCAGTAGCCGTCGCCTGTTGACGTCACAGCAATGGCGACAGTCCTGAGGCGGTTCCGGCTTCCTGCTCGCGAGCCGTGGTGATCGGCTGTGCCGATGGCATGCACCGCGGTGTTGGCGCCCGCGACCCAGTAGCCCTCGCCGTCGGGCTGTGCGGCGAGCGAGACCCCGGCTCGTGACTGCCCAAGCGACGGACCGCAGCCGGCGTCGTGGGCATCGCCCAACGCCAGCACGCGGCCGTCGGCGAGCAACAGCCAGTACCCGTCGCCCGATGGTGCAGCCTCGATGTCGGTGACCGCAGATGCCAGCCCGAGGTGCGCCGCTGCGCCCCAGAAAGCAGCAGTGCCGAAGGCGAACACTGCGCCGTTGGCTGTGGCGAGCCAATAGCCGGTGCCGTCGGGGTGCGCGGCCATTGCCACGACGTCGTCGGACAAGTCGACCTGCAGCGCTGTGCCGTGGTCGTCGGCGTCGCCGAATGCCTGCACGTCGCCGTCGTCGGTCGCGAGCCAGTAGCCGCGTCCCGACGACGTCGGGGCCAATGCGACAAACGCGGCGGACCCTGCTCCGTTGCCGAAGTGCTCCGCGGCCCCGTCGGCCAGCACGGTTCCATCCGATTTCAGCAGCCACAGGCCCGGGCCGGAGACGCCCGTATCGACGGGATCGGGTGGATCAGGCGGCTCGACAGGATCGGCGTCACCGCAGGGCGTGGCCGACGCGAACTGCGGGAATCGGTACCAGTCGGACTTCAGCGAGAAGGCTCGGCGGAACGGATCGCGGGCCCAGCGGCCCCACTCCATCTCGTAGGTGTCGTCAGTGCCGACGAGACGGATGCCGCGAGTGCGGCCTCCCCAGGCGCCGTTGCCGTTGCGCTCGGTCACTTCGATGCAGCGCAGCTTGCCGATGGTCGGGAACGCCGTCTCGATGTCAGATCGCCGGATCCTGCTCTCCCATGCGTGATTCGGATTACCCGAGGTGGAATCGCCGAGATCCTCCACGCCGGGGAAGTGAGAGCCTTCGTCGATGCCCGCCGTCCATCCGCCGCTGGAGGAATGGAATTCGGCGAACGCGATCTTCCCGTTGGGGTGCACCAAGACCCGCCCGGCGGTGTTGACGATGGCGGTGTTGGCGTGGACGTACCGGCTGCCGTGATCGAGGCCCTGCCCGTTGCGCGCCGCGCCCGCATACACCTGGCAATTCCAGTAGTCGCAGGTGTCGGTGAACATGCCCCGCGCTTGGCGTGATGCGGCGAGCGACAGCACGTAGGACCTCGCAGCGATGGCCTGCGCTTCGAGCGCAGCGATGCCGCGACCGTCGCCGGCGGCGCCCCATTCGGGGATGCTCTCTCGGGGCACCACGCCGCGCAGGTACTGCTCGAGGGGGACCCGGTTGACCGCAACGGGACCATTCTGGTCGGCCACCGCGAGCGTGCCCCGGTAGGCGATGCGCATCGACTCCACCGCCGAGTCGGTGCCGTCGCAGTAGACCATCACGAGCAGTTTCGACTTGTCGTCGACGCCGTAGTCGTCGTGGTCCGGCACGGCTTCCACGTATTGGTCGCCGCTGCGGCTCGACGACGACAGTCCGTCGGCGACGAGATCGCCCCGCCTGCCGCAGCCGCTGTTCGAGCGAACAGAGAAATCGCCGCCGCTGACGCTGACACGCACGACGGTGCCGCCGCCGAAGCTGTGGCCCGCCACGGTGAATGACGAGCCCGAAGTGACGAGCAGATCGCCGTCGTTGCGAGTCAGGTGGACCCAGATGTCCCGTTCGTCGATGGTCTCGAGCGCAGTGTTGTTGTAGTAGTGCCCGACGATGCGATCGCTGGTCCAGCGATGATCCACCGCGTAGCCCAAAGCGCCCCACTGGCTGAGGCCGTTGCCGTGCCCGAAACCGCGGCCTTCGACGATGATCACGTCGGGCGCCCCGCCGGTCTGCGCCTGCGCAGGCGGCGCGACGGCCACCAACGCGGCGGCCGTCAACGCGAGCGCGGCTGATGCACTCCCACAGCGACGCAGAAGCGTCCGAAATCGGACTGCATTCACTCCAGTAGTGGTACCGGCCACCAGGGTTCTGCGGTCGGATACCGGCCTGAATTGGCGAACGCAGCACCGTTGCCGAGGGGCGGTCACGAGAGCTTGCGCTGCTCGGCCTCGAGATCGTGGGCGACCATCGTCGTCACAAGCTCCTCGAACGTCATCTTCGGCTCCCACCCCAGCACCCGGCGGGCCTTGGATGCGTCGCCCACCAACAGGTCCACCTCGGCGGGACGGAAGAACCGGGGGTCGATGCGCACGTAGCGCTCCCAGTCGTCGATTCCGGCCGCAGCGAAGGCGAGCTGCACAAAGTCACGAACCGCGTGGGTCTTGCCCGTGGCGATCACGAAGTCATCGGGTTCGGGCTGCTGCAGCATCAGGTGCATGGCGGTCACGTAGTCGCCGGCGAAGCCCCAGTCGCGCTTCGCATCGAGGTTGCCCAGCGCAACCTCGTCCTGCAGTCCGAGTGCGATGCGCGCGACCGCGTTCGTGACCTTGCGGGTGACGAATTCGAGGCCGCGACGTGGCGATTCGTGATTGAACAGGATGCCGCTGCACGCGTACATCGCGTAGCTCTCGCGGTAGTTCACGGTGGTGTTGTGGCCGAACACCTTGGCGGAGCCGTACGGGCTGCGGGGGTGCAGGGGCGTCAGCTCGTTCTGCGGGGTCTCGCGGACCTTGCCGAACATCTCGCTCGACGATGCCTGGTAGAAGCGGACCGGGTTGTCGGTGTCGCCGACGAGGCGGATCGCCTCGAGCAGCCGCAGTACGCCGAGGCCGGTGATGTTGGCCGTGAGCTCGGCCTGCTTGAACGACAGCGCCACGAAGCTGATGGCGCCGAGGTTGTACACCTCGTCGGGCTGGGTGTACTCGAGTGCAGCGATCAGCGACGAGAGGTCGGCGAGGTCGCCCTCGACCAGCTCGACATAGGGAAGGCCGCTGGCCACGAGATCGGCACGGGGGTTGCGCTGACCCGTGATCAGCCCGAAGACGCGGTAGCCCTCGCCGTGGAGGACCTCGGCGAGATACTGGCCGTCCTGGCCGGTGATTCCGGTAATGAGCGCCGTGGGCACGGGTCGGCTCCGGTTCGAGTGAAGGGACAGCGTGCGGGCACCGCTGTGTCGGCCTGCAATGCCTTCTCGAAGGGTACGGGCCACTGGGGGCGCCGTGCAGTCGCCCTGCGGGGCTCACTCGCCTCGGACGTGGGGTCCGGTACGGTGCCGCGAATGGCACTCATCTGTCTGCGTTGCCCCGACGGGCAGCCGAAGACTCGCCTTCGTTCGGGCCGGCGGCGAGGTACACGCCAGTTCTTGGTGATCTCGATGGTCGCGGCGGCGCTGACCGCCGGTGCCGTCGCGCCGGTCACGGCTGCCGAACGAGTGAACGTCGAACGGCACTGGGGTCAGGATCGCTACGAGACGGCTGCGGAGATCGCGGAGGAATTCACGACCGCATCATCGGGGGTCGACACGGTCATCGTGGCCTCGGGACTCGCGTTCGCCGATGCGCTGGCTGCAACGCCGCTGGCGCGAGTACGCAACGCGCCGATCCTGCTGACCGAACCCGATGAGCTGCCCGGGGCGACTCGGGACTTCATCGACCGCAACGGCATCCGCAACGTCATCATCGCGGGCGGCACCGAGTCGGTCTCCGACGATGTCTCGGTGGCGCTCGGCACGCTCACCAGATCAACGCCGGAACGGCTGGAAGGTTCGAGCCGGTTCCGGACAGTGGCCCGGATCGCGCGCGAGATCGCGGCCGGCGGCATTGGCGACTTCTGCGATGACGGCCGCCGCACCGTGCTGTTGGCCACTGGAGCGACGTTTGCCGATGCGTTGGCACTGTCTCCGCTCGCGTTCGCTGGCCCCCACCCCGTGCTGCTCACCGAACCAGACCGGCTGGTGGGGCCGGCGCAGAGCTTCCTCGACGACTTCGACGTCGAGCAGGTGGTGGTGGCCGGGGGTCCCGCAGCGATCCACGAATCGGTCACCGACGACATCGCCGATCGCGGCATCACGGTACTCAGATTCTGGGGACAGGATCGGTTCGCCACCGCGGTCGAGGTCGCCGAGGCACTCACCGGCCGCTGTTTCGAAGCCGACGAGTTCGGTCTCGCCGACGGCTGGAAGTTTCCCGACGCAATGGTGGGCGGCACGATCCTGGGCCAGCGCAAGGCGCCGCTGCTGTTGAGCGAGCCGCTCCTGCCCGACGCGACCCGCCAGTTCCTGGCAGGTTCGGTACCCGATGCCGATGACGTGTTGCTGACCGTGCTGGGAGGACCGGCGGCCGTGGCAGAGTCCGCGGCGGACGGAGCGGTCGGAGCGTTACGCGGGGACGACCGTGACTGTGATCCTTTCGTCAATGTGCCGGGGGCGCCGCGGGACTTGACGATTGAGCCTCGTGACAAAGGCCTGGTGGTTTCGTGGAGGCCGCCCGAGTCGAGTGGCGGGAGTGCGCCGGACAGCTACACGGTGCGGTACCGGGCCGTCGGTGAAGCCGACTGGCAGCGTCTCGGCGACGTCACCTCACCGCTGGAGATCGACGGGCTCGCGAACAAGACGCTGTACGAAGTGCGTGTGCGGGCGCTCGGCAGCGGCTACGGCGGGTGGACACTGAGCGGCTTCGCGACCCCGAGCAACGCTGCGGGCGTGGCGCTGTACACGGCAACGACTGACTGCGTCCCCGCGGAGACCACCTGAGAGCCCGCCGCATCACAGCTAATCACACCCGGTCAAATCGGCAGTTAGCGTCACAGCCCGTGCCGAGTGGACATGTCGCCGTGCTTGCAGGAGGCGTCGGAGCGGCGCGATTCCTCGCAGGGCTGCTGGCGGTGCATGAGCCGAGCGGCGTGTCGGCCATCGTCAACGTGGGCGACGACTTCACGCTGCATGGGCTGTCGATCAGCCCCGACCTCGACACGGTGACCTACACGCTTGCGGGCGAGATCAACCGCGAGACGGGCTGGGGACGGGCCGGCGAGACCTGGCATGTGCTCACCGAGCTCGGACGCCTCGGGGGGCAGGACTGGTTCGCCCTCGGCGACTTGGATCTCGCGCTGCATCTGTTTCGCACGCAGCGGCTCAGCGAAGGCGCTGCGCTCTCGCAAATAACTGCCGAAGTTGCACAAAGCTTCGATCTTGGGTTAGAGCTTCTGCCTGTCAGCGACGACCCGATCCGCACCCGCCTCACGCCGGCCGAGCCAGCCGATGCCACCGAGATCGACTTCCAAGAGTACTTCGTGGCCCAGCGCCACGGCATCAGCATCCGCGGTGTCCGCTTCGCAGGGATCGACGAGGCACGCCCCGCGCCTGGCGTGCTGGAGGCCCTGCGAGACGCCGAGGTGGTGATCGTTGCGCCGTCGAATCCGTTCGTGTCGATCGGCCCGGTGGTGGCGGTGCCGCAGGTGCGTGAGACGTTGCAGCAACGGCGTGACAGCGTTGTCGCCGTGTCTCCGATCGTCGGCGGAAAGTCGATCAAGGGTCCTGCGGGAAACATGATGAGCGAACTCGGCTACGAGCCGAACGCGGCCGGCGTCGCTGCGGCCTACGCGGACTTCGCAGCCACACTGGTGATCGACGACCAAGACCGCCACCTGGCCGGCGCCGTGGCTGCAGCAGGCATGAGGCCGTTCGTCACCGACACGATCATGGCCGACCCCGACCGGGCCGCGGGGCTCGCCCGCGCAACGCTCGCAGCCCCCACAGCACTGGAGCAAGGGACGCCATGACCATCGAATTGCACCCCGTAGAAGGCATCGCCGAGATCACGCTGGGCGTCGATCTCGGCGCCGAGATTGCTGCCGCGTGCGAGGCATCGCCGCACGGACTGCGCGACGGGGACGTCCTGGTCGTGACACAAAAGATCGTGTCGAAGGCCGAAGGCGCGATGGAAGCCGTCGATCCCACCGATCCCCTGTCGCACAAGCCGCTCGTGGAACGCGAGTCGGTCCGGATCGTGCGCCGCCGTGGCGACCTCATCATCAGCGAGACCAAGCACGGCTTCATCTGCGCGAACGCCGGCATCGATCTGTCCAACGTCGAGCGCGGTTACGCAGCGCTGTTGCCCGAGGACAGTGATCGCTCTGCCCGCAAGATTCGGGATCGCATCACCGCTGAGACCGGGCGCAGCGTCGGCATCATCATCTCGGACACGTTCGGCCGCCCCTGGCGCCGCGGCGTCACCGACGTGGCCATCGGCTGTGCCGGCATCGCTGCCGTTGTCGACCTGCGCGGCACCGACGATGCCCTCGGACGCGAGCTGGCCGTCACCGAAGTCTGCGTCGCCGACGAGATCGCATCCGCAGCCGATCTGGTGTGCGGCAAGTCCAAGGGCGTGCCCGTCGCCATCGTGCGCGGCGTGGAGGGGTCTTGGCTCCGGCGAGCATCGGTTCGCTCCGAGATCATCCGGGACCCCGCCGAAGATCTCTTCCGCTAGCGCACTCAGGCGGGCGGAACGCGAACCGCCGTCACGACAGCATCGGATTCGATGCGCTCGCCTCGGCCTACCACAGAGGTCTGGGTGACAAGCGCCTCAGCGCCGATCACGACATCGGAGGCGAGGACCGAATCGGCGATGACGGCGCCCGGGCCGACCTCGCAGCCATCCATGAGCACAGATCGAACGACCACGGCGTCAGGCCCAATGCTGCAGTTCGCGCCGATGACCGATGCGCGGACCCGCGAGCGTGGGTCGAAACCGTCGCTCGCCATGGACGCCTCGTCGCCAACGCGGGCATTCGGGCGCCTGCCTTCGAGGATGTCCAGGTTGGCTGCCAGGTACTGCTGGGGTGTGCCGGTATCGAGCCAGTAGGTGTCCTCGGCCAGCGCGCACATCGTGCCGTCGGCGACAAGCGCCGGGAACACCTCACGCTCGATGGACACTGCGCGGCCCGGCGGGATGCGTTCGACGACCGTCGGCTCCAGGACATAGGTGCCTGCGCTGATCGTGGGGCGGGATCCGTCGGGGCTTCGGGGAATCGCCGAACCGGGCCCGGGCTTCTCCGCGAAGGTGTGGACACGACCCATTGCGTCGGCCAGCACGAGGCCGTAGGCGGACGGATCGTCCACCGGCTGAAGCGCAATAGAGGCTTGCGCGCCGGAATCGACATGGAACTGCACGAGCGCGCTGACGTCGAGGTCGGTGAGGACATCCGCGTTGAGCACCAGGAACGTCTCGGAGAGCTGTGCGGCGGTGGCTGCGAACCTCACAGCGCCAGCGGTGCCCGCAGGCTCTGGCTCGACGGCAACCTCGAATCGGAGCCGGCCGATCTTGCCGTCGGGGTAGGCCTCGGTGAACGCCTCTGGTCGGTACCCCAGCGACAGCACGACATCGGTGACGCCGTGGCGTGCGAGGTGCTCGCACACCCATTCGATCATGGGCCGCCCGCACACGGGCAGCATCTGCTTGGGCCGGTCAGCGGTGAGCGGGCGCAGCCGGGTGCCGAGGCCTCCCAGCAGCAGGACCGCCTTCATCGAACAGGGTCCGAGAAAGGTGCCTGCGCCTCAGGATGTCGCGAGGGCGGGATCGCCGGCCATCGAGCTGTCATCGCCAGCTCCGTCCGAGGCGGGCTCTTCGTTCCCGGGCTCGCCGGTCTCGGGCGCGTCGTCAACCGGCTCAGCGGGTTCGTCGACCGAGCCGTCATCGTCGGGATCGAACAGCGTCGGGCCTTCTTCGAGCGAGGTGTCGGCGATCGGCTGATCCTCGGCGGGAATCTGCAGGTAGGACCGCAGGAACGCGTCATCGGGCCGCGGGATGTCCGCGTTTTCCACGCTCGGATGCACCAGGGCGAACACGAACATCTGGCCGTCGCCCAGGAATCGCACATCGGCGAGGTCGTCGTCGAATCCGAGCGCCTTCTCGGCTTGGACGCTCTCCCAGCGCATGACCCTCAACTCGGCACCTGGCTCGGAGACGTCGGGATCGTCGCTGTCGGGATCAGGCGAGGCGCACTGCACACCGGACTCGTCCAGGATCGTGCCGTCGGGCAGCTCGAGCGTCGAGTCGTCGAAGAGGACCTCAATCTCGTTCATGAACGCGCCGACGGTGGCGAACTGCCCCGTGACGCCGGTGTGGAACGGATGGATGTGGATGAGGCCGTCGCCATGAGTGTGGATACCCGAGAAGTCGTTGACATCGTTGGGGTACAGGTCGGCGACGAAGTCGTCGCATTCGTAGATCGTGTACAGCGAGTGCCAGTGATCGCCCAGTCGCGGCGGGCCTGCGGGAGCGTTGTCGGCCCGCTCGTTGCGGGCGACGAGGATCAGCACAACTCCAAGCAGAACGACGAGGAGCATCGCCGCCGGAAACAGGATGTCGCGGCGGGCACGGAAGCTCCTGCCGCCTCCGCCTGTACTGGCCGCCTTGGCGACCTTTTTCGCAGCGGCTGATCTGGCCATATGGGCCGACAAGCTACCGGCGCGCTCGTCCTATGCGGAGTCGGAGCACCGAAACGGTCCGGCGAAGACGCCCGCGTCGCTCAGCGACGGCCGAGGCCGTCGTAGGCGAAGCCCGCTGCGCGCATCCGCTGCGGGTCAAGCAAATTGCGCGCATCCACCACTCGCGGCGCTGCCATCTCTGTGGCTGCGCGCTCCCAGTCGAGGTCCGCGAACTCTGCCCACTCGGTGACCACCACCGCCGCGTCTGCGCCCCGCAGGGCGTCAAAGGGCGATGGCTGCACTTCGATGACCGACGCAAGGTCGGCGTCCACGCCGGGGCGGCCGGTGAGTTCGTCGCGCACAGCGGGGTCGTATGCGGTGATGCGGGCGCCGGCGGCGTGCAGCCGTTCGGCCACCAACATCGCCGGAGAGCCACGCATGTCGTCGGTCCCGGCCTTGAAGGTCAGACCCAGCAGCGCCACTGTGCGGCCGTCGAGCCGACCGTCGCCCGACTCCGGTGAGATGATGCGCGCCGCCTTCGCTGCGACACGGTCGAGCTGCTGCTCGTTGACTCGGATGACGCCTTCGAGCAGCTCGAAGACATAACCGGCATCGCTCGAGACCGACAGCAGCGCCCGCGTGTCCTTGGGCAGGCACGAACCGCCCCAGCCCGGTCCGGGCTGCAGGTAGGCAGAACCGATGCGGTGGTCGGTTCCGACGCCGGTGAGCACGGCGTCCACGTCGGCGCCGACCGCCTCGCACACAGCAGCGATGGCGTTGACGAACGACACCTTCGCAGCGAGGAAGGCGTTGGCTGCGTACTTCACGGTCTCCGCCGACGTCGGGTCGGTGATGTGCACCGGAGCTTCAACGCCCGTGTACAGCGCTGCGACTCGCTGAGCTGCGGCAGGGTCGTCAGCGCCGACGACGATGCGGTCGGGGTGAAGGAAGTCGTGGACCGCGGAGCCCTCTCGCAAGAACTCGGGATTCGATGCGAGCGCCACGTCGGGGCGTCCCATTGCGGCTTCGATCTTTCCGGCGGTGCCGACGGGAACGGTTGACTTCGTCACCACCACCGATCCCGGCGCAAGATGCGGGGCGACCGAGCCGATCGCTGAGAGCAGGTAGCTCAGTTCGGTCTCGCCATCGGGGCGCAACGGCGTCGGGACGCACAGGAAGGCGAACTCGCACGACGGGGCCACCGCCTCGGCCGAGATGACGAAGCGCAGCCGCCGCCCGGCGATGCCTTCGGCGACCAGCACGTCGAGGTCGTTCTCGCGGATGGGCACGACACCCGCGGACAGCGACGCCACCTTGGCCCGGTCGATGTCGGCACAGATGACGTCATGGCCGAGGTGCGCGAAGCACGCGGCGGTCGTCAGTCCGACATAGCCGGCCCCGACGACAAGTATCCGGCGCTGCGCGGAAGAGTCGGTCATGACGAGAGCAAATGGGTGGGCGGCACTTCGACCGTTCGATAGCCGGCGTCGACGCGCAACGCAGCGCCGCCGAGGTGCAACATCACAGTGTTCGCGTCGAGCTCGCCATGGCCGCCGAAGTTTGGCACAGGCACCAAATGACTTGCCAGCAGTCCTGCCGCGAGCCGCCCCTCGGAGCCCAGCATGATGAGGTTGATGTTCGGCACGCGATCGAACCCTGCGGCAACCGCCCACCCTGCCACTGCATTGAATCCCAGATCGCGCAGCTCGGCGGCCACGCGGACGCGATCGGCGCCGGTCACCTGCACCGTCACGCGTGACTCGACGACGTCATCCCAGTCGATGCCGCGAAACACGTCGAGCACGCGCTCGTTGTGGGGGTCCCCGGTGAGCTCGAGCGACCAGGGCACCGGCGTATGCGTGTCCTGGACCCGCAGCTCGTATTCCTCGGTGCCGGTGGAGAACTCGAAGCCGGCGAACTGCTGAGCCACCCGGCGTCCGTCGTTCACGACGCTCAACGTGTCCGATGTGGACACATGGTCCGCTGCGATGTCGAGCACCGAGAGCAGCTTGATCGGACTGCTGAGCAACTCGGGCGCGGCCTGCTCGACCGCGGCGAGCATGAACTCTCGCTGGCGGTCGTTGCGTGCAAGGTCGTTCTCTCCGGCGAGCGTGTTCCACCCGCGCTCGGGCACCCAGTCCTGCATGTTCCGAGTCCGCACGAACGCCAGCGCCTGGCGTCCGTCGAGAAGATGCGTGCCGGCGTCGATGGCGAAGCCGCTGCGGCTCACCAGTTGGCCGTTGGAATTCTCTTTGAGGGCATCGCGCAGCGGTCGATCGAAGGACATCTGCACGCCGCCGATGGAGTCCACCAAGCGCAGGAAACCCAAGAAGTCCGCTTCCACGAAGTGCTGCAGCGTGATGTCGAGATTCTCCTCGATGGTGTCGATCAGCCGGGCCGCGCGTGCAGCGGTGGTGCGGTCGCGGTTGTAGGCGCTGTTGATCTTGGCCACCGTGCCGGTGCCGGGGATGTCGCCGGTGCCCGCAACCTCGACCGCCAGATCCCGCGGGATCGACATCAGCGCCGCAGTGCCGTCATCGCGCAGTCGCACCACCATGATGACGTCCGCCAGCCGGCTCCAGTCCGAATGTCCCGCGCGCAGCGGATCATCGGCTGCAAGACCCTCGGTGCTGTCGGTTCCGACAACGAGGTAGTTCTCGCCCGAGGAGCTTCTTGGCGCCACGAGCTGGCCACCAGATGACGGGGCCGTGCTCGCTTCGTGTTCGGAAGACTTCTCCGGGTCTGTGTCAGCGGCGGTGTCGGTGTCACCGTCGGACTCCTGCGTTTGCGGGTCGTCCGCCTGGGCGGGTTCAGACTCGGCCAGCTCCCCGATGCTGACCAGCACGTCGGCTGCGGTCACGGGCTGCTGCGGCGCCGAGGTCAGAACATCGGCAAGCGGGTGCCGGTCGATCCGGCCGAGTTGGATCAAGACATACGCCGACAACGCGGTCGCTGCCGCCAATGCCAACGTCAGCGACGCCAAGCCCGCGAGAAACAGACGTGCGCGCCAAGGCCGGCGACTCACTCCGCAGCCTCAGACTGACTCACTCCGCAGCCTGGGGCTGACTCACTCGGCTGCCTCAGAGATGGCCTCGCTGAGGGAGGGGTACACGAACAGGCTCTCGGCGATGTCCTGGACACGCAGGTTTGCACTCACCGCCAGCGCCACGACCGAGATGAGCTCCGCGGCATGACGGCCCACGATCGAGCCACCGAGGACCTGACCGGTCAGCGGATCGGAGACGATCTTCACGAAACCCCGCGGGTTCTCCTCGATCAGGGCCTTGGCATTCGCCCCGAAAGGCACCTTGGTGACTCGGATCTTGCGGCCCGTCGCGAAGGCCTCCGCCTCGGCGAGCCCGACATCGGCGATCTCGGGCTCGGTGAAGATGGCCGACGCGGCCTTGTCGTAGTCGAGGTGCCGATGTGGCCGGTTGTCGTGCCGGCCAATCGAATGCTCGACGATCTTGCGGCCCTGCATTGCCGCCACCGACGACAGCGGCAGCTTGCCCGACAAGTCGCCGGCCGCATAAATGCTCGGAACCGACGAGCGGAGGTTGTGATCGACCTCCACGAATCCGTGCTCGTCGACACGCACGTCGGTGTTCTCGAGGCCTAGCCCGTCGCTGTTGGGAATCGAGCCGATGGCCAGCAAGGCGTGAGACGCGTGCACCGTCCGGCCGTCGCTGCAGTTGACCACGACGTTGTCGCCGTCTCGCACGATGCTGGTTGCACGGGCCCCTTTGAGCAGGTTGACGCCGAGGTCGCCGAAGGTCTGTTCGAGGACGGCGGCTGCTTCGGGGTCCTTGTGCGGAAGCACCTGCTGGCGGCTGACGATCAGCGTCACCCGCGAGCCCAACGAGGTGAACATGTGGACGAACTCGACGCCGGTCACGCCCGAGCCCACCACCACAAGGTGTTCGGGCAGTTCGGAGGGCGGATAAGCGTCGCGGGTGGTGAGGATGCGCTCACCGTCGATCGGCGCCCAATCTGGGATGCGAGGACGGCTGCCGGTGGACAGCACGATGACGTCCGCCGTCAGTTCGATGGCGCCGTCGGTGGTATCGGCACAGACCTCGTTCGGCCCGAGCACACGACCAGTGCCCGACAGGATGCGCACGCCCTGGCTCACGAGCATCTGCCGGGCCACTTCGGCCAGCCGGGCTTCGATGTCGCCGATGCGCTGACGCAGGTGCGGGGTGTCGACCGAGGTCGAGACGTTCGCGAGGCCGAGATCGTCGAGGCGGCCGGCGAAGCTGAGCGCTGATCCCGTGGCGATCATCGTCTTGGACGGCACGCAGTCGCGCAGGTGCGCGGAGCCTCCCACGATGTCGCGTTCGACGAGCGTGACCTCAGCGCCGTAGCGGGCTGCGTACGTCGCTGCAGAGTGGCCGGCGGGACCTCCTCCGACCACGACGAAGCGCTTCTGAGCCATGAGCGGTCAGGGTACCGGCGCCTCCGGAGCGGCTGAACGCGGGCCGTGCAGAAAGCGGCCCCAGCGCGAGCCCCGAGCTAGCCCAGCGTTGGGCTGCAGAGGCCGTCGAGCTCGGTCACCGTGATGCGATCACGGTTGGCGTAGGACTATGCTTGAAGGTCGAAGTAGCCCAGTTCTCGACTCTCATTTGACCCCACAACGAGGCCACGATCCAGGAACCGATTGAAGTGCTCACAAGCCGTCTCTGGCACGAGCGCGCAATTGTGACAAGCCGCCAAGTTACAGGAGTCGGGACCTTGCCCACTTGTGCTTCCGACTTCCATGCAAACGGGATCAGCCGAACACCAGGTCGAGCTTTCAAGGGCCTGCGACACGATACGAGCCAAGTGCTGTGGGCGCCCCATTCTCACCAGTCCGCCCATCGTTCCTTCAGCATCACCAGCGGCGGTGTAGATGAGTATTCCAGCCATCGGCTGTGGTCGTTCACTCACATAAAGACGCTCTCGCAACGCCGCTGAGCTATAGCCGCACTCGTAGGTGAGCTGATTCATCAGCAGGTGGGCAAGGGTGTGAAGCATGGGAAAGCGACCCGGCAATTGTCTCTCGTGGAGATTCCTCCGGGATGCTGCTTCTTGGAAGCGGTCGTGTAGCAAGACCGCTCTCTGCCCCACTTCGAGGCGTTGCTCCCACTCGGTGAGACGCTCTTCGCGGAGTGTAAGAAATATGCCCTCGCCGTACACGAGGGCCGCCGGAAGCCAGTTCGTGTTGGGGCGGTCAGATCGAATCCAAAGGAGTTTCTTGCGTTCCTCGACCTCCGTCTGCGTCTCCGGGACAATCCTCTCGAACCCAACCAGCGCCCTGGTTTCCCGGAGGCGATCGACGAGTACAACCCTGTCAAAATGGCCCGCCATCCAGTTCCCGTAGTCCTCGATGGCGATGGCCCGGCTCTCTAGCTCTCGATGCCGCTGCGGCCTCCGAAGGGCGTCAAATTCTGTACGCCGAAACGCGATTTCGCCTTCCACTTGGCCGGTGTCGTCCTCACGCGGAACTTCGGGTCGGTCGGAAAAGTGGGCAGCGATGGCCAAGTCCAGCACCCTGTCTGAGAAGCGTTCGAGACTGGAGCGCGCGATGGTTCGGATAGTCGTAGCCGTGCCACGTTGGTCGGTATCCCGCAATACCTGAAGATATGTGGCGAGCGCAGCGTGGGTTCCGAACAAGTCCATGACTGCCCCGACTTCGGTGTCGTCTGATTGGGGAAGATAAATCGAACTCCTCGTGACGGCGTAGTAGACATTGCTCGCTGAACGAAGCGAGCCCTTAATCGGCAGCCCGCAACCCGTCGTATCTTCGGTGCCGTGCCAAGGCGTGTGGCCGGGGCACGTGTACTCCTCGTCACGACTGAGATCGGTCGAGAGATACGTGCCGTCTGCGCTTCCCTGGGTGATCCGGGCCAAATTTCGGGATTTGCCGCACTCGCACTCCACGACTTGTGCTGCGAGGCTCGCGCCGCCTGTAGAACGGATCTTGAGCACACCCGCGCAGGTCGGCGCGACCGATTGGTGCACCCATTCGCGAAATGGAAAATCCTGCGCATGACCAGCGGCACATATGGCAACGAACGGCACCTGCACCAGCCAGCCCTTCTCGCAGTGGGGGCACCGCTTCCGGCTTCGCGCGTGCAGCGAGAGTCGGGTCATTCGGAGGCACCGGCCGTTCCTGCAGAAATGCATCTGAGGGAAGCGAACCATCGGCACCGTGAGCATTGAGTTCGTCGCCGGGTCGCCTGCGAAGCTTCGCGGGTTCCTGTAGTCGGGCGGCAGCCGGAACTCCTGCACGTTGAGATAGCGCTGTAGGCGCCATTCCTCCACCCGAAATTCGGAAACGTCCAAGTTTGACGCATTCTCACCGCCGCCTTCCCGGCGGAACCAAGCGTCCAGTCCTGCTGACATGACAGAGATGCCGTCGGGCCCCGTTGTCATCGCGCCGACTCCGAACGGCGAAATCAGCTGGGACCTGCGGAGTGGTGTTCCGAGACCAGTCATGCGGTGTCGCCTTCCAGCCCGAGCGCATAGACGCCGGTGATTACACCCCGGCACTCCGCGTCAACGTTTCTGAGTGACGTTGGCGTCGCCCACGAGCGAACGCGCTCCTCCGGATCTGCGTACTCGCCAGCCCGATAAAGCAGCCCGGGCTCGTCTGCTGTGGTTGACCTGCGCCATTCGCTAGGAACCCAGCGGGCCCACTCTTCGATCCTCAGGGTCAAGAACTGCTCCAATGCAGCCGTTTCCTCGATGTCGACCGTTGCCACTCTTTCTCGAAAGATGCTTGACGCCATTTCGATCAGGTCCTCTGGAATCGGATATGGACTAGACGCCTCGTCTCGGGGAGCGCGCTGGCGTACCCATGCCACGAGCGCGGCGTGTAGCGCTCTGGCGAGGACGGGTGGGGCGAACGGCGTGACGCTTGTCGGCTCAACTTGTGCATACAAACGTTCGTGGTACGTCCGGAACTTTTCGTAGTGACTCCGATCTCTTGGCTTCGAAGCGCTGTAGATCGTGGCGATCAACCCAGGGCGTTCGTCCCACCTACGCCCAACCCGACCCGTTACCTGGATGTATTGCGATGTCGACTTTGGCTGGCCGACGACTGCCATCAGCGAGAGTCGATCGATGTCAATACCAACCTCGATGATGTTGGAGGCCAGGCAGATGTCGACGCTGCCTCGCCCATCGGCATATGGCGTTTCCAGCGCCTCCATGACTGTCGGCACTTCGTCGTTGCGAAGCCGACCGGTCAGTTCGAGTTCACGATTTAGCCGCCGCACGTCGTCCCACGATGAACCGCGTCGGTTACGGATCACCTTCATGTAGTCAGGAATGTCGGATTGCAACAGCGATAGCGAGGTACCGAGCTCCCGCAGGCTGTTGAAGAAAACCATCAGAGTCCAGTAGGGGTCGCGTTCATCTGCGGGCAGATCCCTGCCGGCCTGAAGAAGTGCAGAAAACGCGCGGACTTGGGCAGTTTGGAGAGATCCGAGACCTGCTCCGTGGACGCCAACATACATGCGGCCCTCACACAGCTCGTCGGCGCGCAGGTGTGGTGCCCGGTACCGGGCGTAGCGGGCGAAGAACGAATCGTCCACGCTGATGCCGTGAGGCGGGAAGAGGGCGACGCGCTCACGGGCAAATAAGGAGCGGACCTGATCGGTGTACCGCCGGATCGTCGCGGTCGAACTCACGATCTTTGGTCGGACTGGCTTCTCACCGCGGCGATCAACGCAGAGTTCCTCGATCACACTCTCGTAGAGTCCGACCATTGAGCCAAGCGGACCGGAGATCAAGTGAAGTTCGTCCTGGATGATGAGACCGGGAGGCGACACCGCATGCGCCCCGCTGTCGCCGACACCGAAGAGCGAGCGGGTGTCTGAACGCCAAGCAAGCTGAGCAAATTTGTCCACCGTTCCAATGACGATCGACGGACAATGATCGTAAATGTCCTCGTCGATCACGTGCAGCGGTAAGCCATCGGAGAACTCGCAAGTGGTGTCGGTGCAGAAGATACGCACAGTGCCGGCTGCTTCCGCGTAGCCGTGGACAAGTGGCGGCCTCGATCCCCTTGTTTGCCTTCCTTGCTCGCGCCCCGGACCTATCTGTGCAGCACACCATGGACATCGAATGACTAGAAATGGATTCGATCCGCGTCCCGCCCGTAGATTTCGAAGATCTGTTAACGCCTGCTTGCGCGTGTTTGGCGAAGTGCCGCCTCCGACCCAGATACCGATCGAGAACGGTTTGGCACCGAGGTCAATTCGCTCCGCCCGAATGATCTCGAGCGCACAAACTAGTGCCGCCGCACGTTGAAACTGCTGCGCCGTCAATAGCCGGAGCGTGTAGCGCATGAGAACGTCCACTCCAGCGTCTTCGGGATCCCTTAGGCGCCTGAGCAGCACGTTGAATGCCGAGAGTCCAAGGTATGCCTCGGTCTTGCCGCCGCCAGTAGGGAAGAAAATGAGGTCAACGAGTTCTCGATCTGGATGGTGTGGGTTAGCACACGAAGCGATCGCTGAGAGTAGGAACGCAATCTGGAACGGCCGCCAGGCCCCTCTGCCTGCAGGTGGAGAGAGCGGGTCGGTTGGACGTTTGGGTTCGGCCAGTTTGAGTTGCTTGGTTCGAGCGTCGTAAATGAGCTCTCGGGTAGTGCCTGCCGAATGAACCTGCTGGAGTAGCACAGCCCGGTTCGCTAGAACGAATGCGTCTCTCACCTGCCTGGAGCCGCGAACCAATGTGAGGCCCTCACGCATGCGGTGTGCTGCCGCCGAGCACTCCGCGAGATGGCGCAGCGCTGTTCCCTGATGTCCTTGCTCTAGCTCCCGAATGTCCCGCTCCCGCTCAGCAATCCAGGTCTCGTACAGGTCGATAACCTCGGCAAGACTTGCTATTCCGTCCTCACCTTCGATGAGGCCCGCGAGCGGCGCCATGGGGATCCGGAGCTCGGAGCCATCCTCACGAAAGACCTGCGGCGTCACGCTTGGTGTCTCGACCACGGGGAGAGGCTCGCCGCGCACCGACGAACACCGGCCACTCGGAAATCGTACGGCCCACCCGGCGGCGCAGCCGTGACCAACCGCGAAGGTCGGATACACCCGGTACAAGAGGTCGATAGACTTTTCCTCCTCATCGCGCACAGCGTGAACGGGTTGCGGATACGGGCGGATCCGAGCCGCATCAGAAGAGCCTGACACCTCAACTTCGAACTCAGCCTGGAAGAGAAAGCACTCGGGTACGCAACCGGGTGTCGAGTTGATCACACCCACCGTGATGAGAGAAGTCTCGTCCTCGCGCGGCCGGGAAACAGCGAAAGCGCCGATTTCGAGGCCTTCCAATCCTTCCGCCGTGGCCACGCCCTCGTGTCGACCGGATCGCGCCATGAGTTGGCTCGCGTCCCATTTAACCTCGACCGAGCAAGGGTTGCGAAACCACCAGACGCGATCGTGCCGCCCCACCCGAATGGTCCGCTTCTTGTAGCGACCTGCCTTCAGCGTCAACCGTACGGTTGCGTCGCTAGGCAACTCGGCGAGGAACGTAACAGCCATGGTTGTAGGCCGGAATTCGTTCGCACCTGACAGATCGAGATCGTCGGTCGGTGCCGAGTCGCCAAGACCATCGCGAGCAGATTCAGCCTCGACCAGAAACTTGTTGGCAACGAGCTTGGGTTCAGCTTCGCCGAGCGGCTCATCGGGTGGCCCGTCTCCCGCTACAACCTCTTGACCCAGAGCGTCCCGGCAACCCGCGCTGTAGATGACGCCGACCCCGTAGCGGCGGTCGGGTGCATCTCGAGTGAGGATCTCTTCGCCGTTTAGCTCTTGGCGGCGAGGCATCCAACGGGTGCCTTCATCGACCACATCACTCTCAGGGTCGAACGGCTCGCCCTGCGGGTCAGGCCCGACGAGTTCTCGTTGCAGTACTGCAAGTGTGTGGGCCCGCGCCTCAGCGAACTGTGGCATTCGTCCCCTCTCCCGTAAACAACTCGGCTAGCGAACGTTGTGTCCCATCACGCGCCAAGACGTGCAATCGATCCGTCGCTCGCGAGACCGCTACATAAAGGAGTTTTTGGGCCCGTTGTGTTCCAATTTCCTCTACGTCCGTGAGGATCACCGCCGGGGCCTCAAGGCCCTTGAACGACGAAACAGTTCCGAAACTGCTCGCCCCCTCCTGCCGCTGCGGCAAGGCGACAAGTGAGAGTTTACCGGCTCTTCGCGTTTTAGGGTGGAGTGAGGGTGTTGAGGAGTGTCCAGTCGGGTTTGCCGGCGTAGAGGAGTGCTCGGATTCGGTAGTGCTCGAAGTTGGTGAGACCGGACGCGTTGCGTTTGATGAGCTTGGCGAGATTGTTCGCTGCCTCGGTGGGTCCGTTGGTGACGCGTGAGAGGTGCCAGTTGGCGATCTGGGTGCGCCAGCGTCCAAGGGTGCGGCCGAGCCTGTTCATCTCCGGGGACCAGGCGGGATCGCGCAGATCGAGGGCGAGCGCGTCGAGGGCTCGTCGGGCGAGGCGGTGGCTGGGGATCTGGTAGGTCTGGCGCAGGGTCTCTTTGGCGTGCCAGGCGTCTCGCACCTCGCCGCGGGGATCGCCGGCTGCGAGCAGGCCGCGCAGCTTCGCGTCGCTGTCTGTGCTGAGGCGTTCGTGGGCCATGGTGAGCGGCTTGCGGACCCGGTACAGCGGGCCGTTTTTGGTGCCCCGCCCGCCGAGGGTGTCGTTCTGGACGCGGCGGCGCACCTCGTCGACCATCTGGTTGCCCAAGCGCACGACGTGGAACGGGTCCGCGACCTGGCGTGCGTGCGCCAGCGCGGTGTCGAACGCCTTGCGGTACGGACCTGACAGGTCCATCACCGCCCAGCGGACCGCCCGGCGCCACTGCGGCGTGCTTGCCTCCAGCCATTTGATCGCCGGATTGGCTGTGCGGCCTGCGACGATGTCGAGCAGGATCCCGCGGCGGGCGTCCACGATCGTGGTGCCCCACCGTTTGCGCCGGTACTTGCCGTGGCGCCACATCAAGATCTCGTCGAGCCCCAGCGCGGTGACGCCGTCGATGCGGCCGCGGTCCGCGGCGAGCAGCGCTGTTCCCCAGCGCCGCACTTCTCTCATCACGGTGTGCCAGTTGCAGCCCAGCTCCGCGGCGATCTCTTTGACGGTGCGGCCCCGCCCCACCCGACGCGTCGCCCGGCGCGCTGCCCGCGACGTCAAACGCGCCCGCGGCGGCGCTATCTCGGCCGCCTGCTCAGTGAAAGTCCCCACCGCGCAGTCCCCATTCGGGCAGCGCCAGCGGCGCTTTGCCAACACCAGCCGCACCGGCCGCCCGAACGACCCAAGATCTGCCAGCTCCGCACGCCTGACGCCGCTCGACCACACAGACCCGCCGCAGGACCCGCACACCGGTCGCGGCGAACGAAGCCGCACCAGGACCCTCAACGGCCGGCCCGGCTCGTCGCCCACCGACACCACTTCCACATCGGCGCCGAGTCCGACCAGCAGCTCATTGACACGCGTAGGGTCGCTCTCCACGGGGATCCTCCAGGTTTGGCACCGTTGAACAGCGCCGATTCTGGGGGATCCCCCGCGTTCACACCGGGACCCTCACACCACCAACTCCACCCTCAAACGCGAAGAGCCAGTTTACCCGAGTCCGCTACGCGTCGCGCGCACGAGTTGACTACAGGAGAAAGCACGACGATGTCTTGGGGTGAGAACTCGCCACTCGCTTGCAGTTGGCTTAGCGCGTCGCCAAGGAGACCTTCTTGGTCCTCTTCGGTTGGATAGAAGCTTGTCCGTGGCGTGCCCTCCGGCCCGCAGTCAGGCCTCATCACCCGGCTGTACGCAGGCTTCAAACCTCCCAACCGAACGATGTACTCCGCCACGCGCGGCAGATTCCGGCAGTTGCGCCTCAGCCTGTATCGAGCGATGGGCTCGCCGCGCCGAGTGATCTCCGCAATGGGGTCGTCGATGCCTGTGCTGTAGATCGCTTGACTCTCGAAGTCGCCGAACATGCGCCAGCTGCCGTTCGAGAGTTCGTTGGTGAGCACAGCGTCCATCACATCCAGATAAGCCGGGCTTGCTAGGTCCTGCGCTTCATCAACGATGAGGGCGTCATACAACGGACCGTTGTCGAGTAGGACCGACATTGCCCGTTCCGGAAGTATGCGCGACCAATACTCATGGCCTCCTTCGACCGAACCAGACTCGCCCGTTATGCGGCGTAGCAGTGCGTGAAACGTCAAGATGTCGACACCCGCGAACTCGTACCGCTCGGCTTCTGCCCGCAGGTAGGCAGCCAATTGCTGGTTAAAGCAGAGGAGTGCTGTGCGCTCACCTTGCGCGTTCGCACGACGTGCACCCTCGAGGGCCAAGACTGTCTTGCCCGTTCCGGCCGGACCCTCGATCAGGGCTCGCTGGTTGACACCATCAAGTCCCTCGATGACTTCGAGTTGTTCCTCCGTAAAGCGGCGAATTTGCGTCGTTCGCTGCTGCCTTATTGTCGACGTCGCTGGCAAGAAGTGCACATCGGGTCGGAGGATCCGCCGAATGCGCGCGCAATCGGACTCCGTAGGTCTCGTCGACGTAGGGTCAAACCACCGTGCGCTCTCAGACTGCGCTGCGTGGTTACGCGCCTTGCGCATAACCCGTCCGAGCAGGCTGTCGAGATCCTCGGAATCGAGATCCGCGCTCGAGAGTAGTTGCCAAGGGTGCCAATCGCCGCTCGAAGTTCGAACAGCTGGCGTGCAGTGGGTAAACAACACCGCCGACCAGAAGAGAATCTTCGATGCGGACGGGAGAGCGCTTACCACCTTCTTCTTAATGCTCCTGGCGGCCATCTCGGACTGGCGAAAAGGACCGCGAAAGTCGGGGGCGCCGCCCTCGCCGAGATACCACGCACCATCGGCGTAGTCAGCCCGCAAGTGACCCTTAACCTCAAGCGTCAACACACCGAGGCCAGGCATAAGGAATACGAAATCTGCCTCGCCCTCGACCTGACGCACGTGCTCTGGGATATGGAGCGAATGCAGAACCGTCCACGTCCTTCCGATGGTCCGTTCACGCAAGGCGTCGAAAATTAGAGTCTCGCCGGGGCTCGTGCCGGGAGGGTAGTCCGGGGGGATTATGTGAGCCATTCTTCTCGCACTTCGCCCGGGACCATCAATCTCTCCGGTGCGCAGTGAACGGTCGAGGGGGCGAACGCTTCAATCCTGAATGCAGTCATGGATCCACCACCGGAATTCGTAAACACCTGGCGTCCCGTTCGCAGCACCTCATCGAGTGGACTGGTGTTCGCCATTTCCCTGAGGCGGCTACCGATCGATCTGCCCGCTTGGCTGTGTGCGCTGTGCAGTCGCGACATGGCGCGCCACACCGTCTCTGCGTCGTCCGAGATCAAAATGGTGTCCATCAATACCTGCCAGTCCGCCCGGTCACCTGTCCTCAGTGAGCGCTCTGAGAGCCAGTTCTGGAGGTTTTGAGGATTGGCCCGCCTGCACCCCAATCGACGAAGCTCGGCGGCCGCACGTTGAATCGTCGGGCGCTGCCTTACCCACATTCGCAACTGCGTCTTCCAGTGATGCTGGATTTCGCGCAATCTTCGGGCGTCCCCTCCGAGGATTTCGTCTGCGATCGGAACGATGAGGTCTCCACCGCCGGAGGTCCGCAGGACGATGACGTGGCCTGGTTCTAGGTCCGCAACCTCGACACGTGCGACGCGGTGCTCTCGGGGCGCGAAGGGATCGAGCAGCCACACCGAACGATCGCCGTCCTCCGGCAAGAGCACTCCATGCCTGCCGGCGAGGATCGCCGGCCGTGCAAGAACTGGGTCCAGGAACTCGACATCGTCGTCACGCGAGAGCTCATGAGAGATAGAAGCCCAGTCCACTGACGATTGCTCATCTTCAGCCCGCACCTCGAACTCGCTGCGCATCGCTGGCACTGGTCTGACCCGGATGCCCGCCCCGCCCCGGGAACCTTCGAGCGCAGTTGAAGAGGGCGACCGCTCGCGGTACCACGCCCACTTGAGGACCACGATTTGTAGTGCCCTTGGGGACGTGAACACGTGCTGATGCGCATTGAACCAGTAGAGAGGCCCGACAACCATGAGGCGATCAAGGGGTTCGAGGCCAGCGATATCGTGGCGGCCCCATACCTCGAGTCCTGGAAGTCTCTGGCTGGCGTACCGTCCGGCGATTTCGACAAAGTCCGTCAAGGGCAGTACCACGCCGTTTCGGAGCCGCCTGTCATCTGTTGCAATGTCGAGAACTGCGTCGAGTAGAGGAGCATCGTCCAACCCTGCCAGCGCAGTGCCTGCAGCCAAGACCTCCTCACCGAGCGCGTTTGCCTCACCGCCGCCATACACACTGAGCGCCGGAAGTGACCGCTCAAGCTGATCAAGGAGTGGCGCGAGGCCCATTTTCGAATGCGAGAACGGCAGCGGGACAGTGGTGGCGATGTTGCGCGCCCGCTTAGCTGGGTACAGAAACCCGCTCCATCCGGTGTCATCGTCCTGCTTTAGCGCCATCCGGTTCAGTACAAAGACTGCCTCGGAGAAGCGCTCTAGCCCAGAGTGTTCAAGCGTTCGCCACGTAAGGCCCGCCCTTGCGGCAAGGGCGAAATAGCTTTCTGCTTGCGCGAGATCAACGTACTTCACCGAGGACGCTCGAATGCTTGCATCTCGGTTCCTGGCGGGATCTCAAGTTCATCAAGATATGGCGCAGACCCAAGACGGATCGCAAATTCCTCGTTGGCAACGTCGACGCCCTCAGCAAAACTCGCCGAACAGCGATCGAGAACAGCGATCCAGCTCGAGCCGGCGAACTCGGTGCGGCGTCGAGCAAATGCCCGGGGTCCGTCAAATACGGCGACGTGCGGAACGTCCTCGACTGGCATGGAAAACTCCGCAACCCGGTCAGACACGAGCAAGCTCCGAGAAATGCCTCCGTCAGGAAGAAAGCGACGAGGTCGGAGCAGGGCGCCGAGTGTCGCGGCAACCTTGCCCCTGCCGCGAGCTCTGATCTTCACGGACTCGAGCTCCTGCACCAGCAACGACACCTGGCCTATGACGACCGTGTCGACAGTTGGGATCGACAGGAATCCGGCTGAGAAATCACCGAGGAGATCCTGGACGACAGTCGTAGTCGTCGTCCGTGACTGTCGAAGGGCCTTCGGCAGCGTCCGTTTCCCTCCTTCCCCAATTTGGATCCGCTGGCACAAGTCCTTCGGTACGAAGTGGGTCATGCGGTCGTAGACGACTTCAAAGCCTGGCAGCCCGTCGCGCTGCACAACCCCGTTGAGGCTGCCTGCATAGATTCGCTCACCCATCCTGACCACGACGTGCGTGCCTCCGTTGAGCGAGGCGAGCGCTTCGAAGTGGACGTCAACGTCAGGAACGGCTCGGGCGCACATCGCCGCTCCCAAGGTTGCCCCCGTCGCGACGAAGGCTGCCGCGTATGACCGGACAGGCGGGATGACGACGGCACACGACTTGAGGCCCGCCTCGTGCGTTTCCGCTACGCGTTCACCGAGCCGGAAGAAAAACTGCAGCCAAGACGGGAGTTGCTGCCACGGCGTGCGTTCGTCTGAAATCTGTAACTCGGTTGCCGCGTCAAGCCGCGTCGCATCCGCCATGCCCAATCCGCCACCTTTAACAATCCGACAGACCCTCTAAGTCAGATTCTAGGTACACGACGAATGTCGACACAGTGTTCGCACCAAGCCAATGACCCGCACTGGGCGGGAGCCCACCAAACCCTCAGACAGCGCGCTCTGACGAGGGTTGCATTATCGGCGAGTTTGATGTCTCCAGCGATGCGCGCAGCTCTTTCGCAACGGCCTGAGCGAGTGCCGGTGGGACTGCGTTCGCGACTTGCAGCGGCTGACTCGCGCGTGGACCACAGAAGAAGTACGAATCCGGAAAACCCTGGATCCGCGCGGCCTCGCGAACAGTTATCGTCCGATGTTCTCTTGGATGCACGGGAAGGGCCCGATGGCCGGCTACGAGCGTGCGTGCAACATCACGTTCAAGCCGCCGATAGGAGATCGGGCCGCCACCTGGCCGTATCGAGCGGATTTTCGCAACGACTCTTGGTGAGTGATTCATCGCAGTTGAATTCAGCACCACGCGCCCGTCAGGCAACCTCATCCGTTCTGATCCTTCCCCTGGGCCAAGACTGGGCAGATCCTTGAGCCGTCGGTCCAATGTCGTGGTCTCCGGCAGAGCATGGTGAGTTGATGCGGCACCCGGTGGAACGTGAGTCGGCGGCGGCACCGCAGGCGGAGCGACACCGGGACCCACCCCGACGAAAAAGAGGCGTCGACGGTTTTGCGGCACTCCATAATCAAACGCACGCAAAGTCGCCGGATATTCCCACGTCTCGTAACCCGCATCCCTTAGGGACGACGTGATCTGGCCTGTGTAGGAAACCCCGTTAACTCGACGGACGCCAGGGACATTCTCGATCAAGACGGTCCGTGCCTCAAGCTCGGTTGCGAGCCGACTCACGTGTCGGAAGAGAAGATTTCGCCAGTCGCCGACCGTCCGAGCGCCGGCGGCCGAGTAGCCTTGGCAGGGGGGGCCAGCGATCACGACCGCGGGAACAACAAAGCCCGGGAGCCAGGACCTCAAATCATCTCCGCTGGTGTCTTCGACGGGTGCCTCGATGACCGGGACCCCCGGGTGGTTCAGGCGGTAGGTCTGTGCGGCGTGCCTCTCGATCTCCACCGCGGCAGCGATGCGGAAGCCGGCTTGTTCGAAGCCCAACCCCATCGCACCCGCTCCGCCGAAGAGATCTACGACTGCTAGGCCACCTGCCGCAGCCGCGACTCCGGAACGCCCCTTCTCGCAGAAGGAAATGAGGGGACAGTCCCCACACTGCGGGTTCGACTCACCGCACACCTCTCGACCGTGATGCGCGAGATTCGCATGAAAACGGTTGCGGGCTACCCTGGGAACGACAGCCTCAAACGCCACGCTGTTCGGCACAGCAGACGAGTCGTCTACTACGCCTAAGCGTCGGAGAATCCGGTACACGTGGGCATCCGCCGCGTCGCGATCTATGCCGGGACTGTTGCCCTGGTAGGTCGCCGCAAGGATCTCATCTATTCGCTCGACCACACCACGAGCAGCGGCATTTCCGAGAGAGATCGGCGGGACCCCCACTGGCATCAGATGCAACCCCCGTGGCGCTCGACCTTGCCGAAGCATAAGCCGAACCCGTCGCCCTCAATGGGCAATTCGTGAGTGTCCAAGGGCTCCTGGACTGGTCGACAGGTACGTCCTAGATCAGCCCAGCGTTGGGCTGCAGAGGCCGTCGAGCTCGGTCACCGTGATGCGATCACGGTTGGCGTAGGTGACCTCGTTGGCCGGGTCGGGCCGCAGGCGGAATTCGCGGAACGACATCTCCAGCGAGTCGAAGGCGATGATGCGGCCCGACAGGTCGTCGCCGATGCCCAGGATCAGCTTGATCGTCTCGAGCGCTTGGATCGATCCGACGATGCCCGGCAGCACGCCCAGCACGCCGGCTTCGGCACACGACGGCGCGAGCTCCGCAGGAGGCGGCACCGGCAGGTAGTCGCGGTAGGTCGGCCCGTTGCGCGGATCGAAGACCGTCACCTGGCCCTCGAAGCGGAAGATCGATCCGTGTACCACGGGAATGCCCAACTTGACCGATGCGTCATTGAGCAGGTACCGGCTGGGAAAGTTGTCGGCGCCGTCAACGACGACATGCCAGCCCGACAGAATGTCCATCACGTTGTCCGCGCCGAGCCGGGTGTCGTAGGTGACGACGTTCACGTCAGGGTTGAGGGCCGTCAGGGTCTTCTTGGCCGAATCCACTTTGCGGTCGCCGACGCGGTCCACATTGTGGAGGATCTGGCGCTGAAGGTTGGAATCGTCGACGACGTCCATGTCGATGATGCCGATCGTGCCGACGCCCGCAGCAGCCAAGTACAGCGCCGCAGGAGAGCCGAGCCCACCCGCTCCGAGCATGAGCACCTTGGCGTCGAGCAGCTTGAGCTGACCGGTCTCTCCCACCTCGGGCAGCAGCAGGTGACGCTGGTATCGATTGCGCTGCTCGGCCCCGAGTGACGCAGGGGTCGACCACGGACGGCCTTCGTCCTTCCAGCGACCGAAGCCGCCGTCCATCGAGACGGCGCCGGTGTATCCCAGCTCGGTGAGCGTCTTGGCAGCGAATGCAGAGCGCACCCCGCCGGCGCAGTACACGACGATCTCGACGTCGTGATCGGAGATGCGGTTCTCGATCTGGGCCTCGAGGTGGCCGCGCGGAATGTGAATCGCGCCATCCAGCGCGCCCTGCTCGTACTCGTCGGGCTCGCGCACATCGAGCACGACGGGCGAGCCGTTCTCGATCATCGCGGCCGCGCCGGCCGTGTCGACCTCAGTGATCTCGCGCTTGGTCGCGGCGAGAAGTTCACGGAACGTCGGCATCGGGGGCCTCCCTGTGGTCGCTCCCATTGCTGCACTGCGGCAGACGTTCGGTCCCCCGCAGAGACCTAAACCCTACCCAACAGGTCAGGTTTCTTCACCTCATCCGTTTCTCCCACAGATGCCGCACAACTTCGACAACTTCAAGCTGGCAATTGGTCAGGTTTCTTCACCTGCGGCGGAAGGCTCCGCCGCAGATCATCGGCAGGACTTCGGAGATCGACATGCGCAGCACCATGTCGGCCAAGTGGTCCATCTCCGTCGGCTCGGCATTCACGATCACGATGCGGGCGCCGGCGGACTTCGCCGTGGACACGACCGCCGCGATCGGGTAGACGGCCAGCGTGGTGCCAACCGCCAGCATCAGGTCGCAGTTTTCGGCTGCGATCTGAGCCTTCAGCAGGTCACGCGGCACAAGCTGCTGACCAAAGCTGATCGTGGCGCTCTTGAGGATGCCGCCGCAGTCGGGACAGGGAGGGTCCTCCTCGCCGAGCCGGATGCGGTCGAGCGCAACCGACATGTCGGCGCGGTAGTCGCACTCCAGGCACGCCACCTCGCGGATCGTGCCGTGGACTTCGACAATCTTGTCGGTATCCGAACCGGCCTCGTGATGCAGCCCGTCGACGTTCTGGGTGAGCAGCGAGACGAGCTTGCGGCGACGCTCGAGGGCAACCAGCGCTCGGTGCCCGTCGTTGGGCTCGGCACCCCAGGCCCGGTGGTCCATCCGGGCTCGCCATGCCGCGACCCGAACGCTGCGCTCGGCCACGTAGTTCTGCAGCGTGGCCTGCTTTTCGGCAGCCGGGTTCTTCGTCCACACGCCATTCGGACCACGGAAATCAGGAATCCCCGAGTCGGTCGAGATGCCGGCGCCCGTCAGCACAGTGATCGCTTGTGCGGTGTCAATCCACCCAGCGACAGTGCGGACGTCGTCATCGAGGGCGGGGCTCGCGCCAGCCGGGGGACTCATGCCGCCCAGTCTGACCCATATGGCACAACCCGGCCGGACCACAAAGCCCGTGACCTCTCCCTAATTCGACTTGTTTCAGGATGTTTCAGTATATAACAATGCTTCTAAAGCAAGCGACTCGCCAACGCCGTCGGCGAGGAAAGGACAACCCTGATGCCTCCCGACCAGCCGCCCGCAACATCCGCCGACACGAGTTCGGAGGCTACGGGCTCTCGTCCCGCATTGCAGCTGCTCCCCTCTCCGGGCGCGACGTCCGGCGGGGCGAGTCCGAGCGCGCCCTCGATACCCCACCATCGAATCTTGCAGGTGCGCTCCTGGGACGATTCGCAGTGGCACCACACCGGACACGATCCGCGTTCGGCGTACGTCGAGCGGTTCTGGGTAGCGGTGCTGGGACCGAGCGTTGTGTGGTTCCTGCGGCTCGTCGCTCGTGAATTCGATGGCCTTGCAGCAGGCGAGGAGCTGCGACTTGACCTGGAGCTGACAGCGCGACGACTGGGTCTGCAGCACCGCGGCGGCCGCCAAAGCACGCTGATGCGGACCATCGACCGCTGCCGGACGTTTGACCTCGCCCGTCTCGATGACGATTGCGTCCTCAGCGTTCGCAAGCGGCTGCCGCCGGTTCCGCAGCGGCTGCGCGTTCGCATGCCTCCAGAGCTGCGCGAGGAGGTCAACTGGTGGTCTCGTACCGAGGGACGCTCGGATTTTTCCGTCGGCGAGACACGATTGCTGGCCTCGTGCATGCTGATGCTCGGCCATGGACTGCACGAGTCCGCCGAACGGCTCGTGATGCTCGGGCTCGCGCCGCACTGCGCGAATGAAGCGACGGCGTGGGCCTGGTCAGAACAGTGCGTCCATCCTGCAACCCCTTCGGGCGACGGCTGGCACGGCCCGAGAGCTGTGCGTTCGGTGCCGAAGAACCGGCACCACGCGCAAGATCACCAGCCGCAGACCAACTCCACCAGCGTGCGCACGCCGAAGCCCGTTGCGCCCCGGGAGAGCTCGCCCTCGTCAGCGTCGGTGCGGACCGGTCCGGCGATGTCGAGGTGAACCCACGGGGTCTCGCCCACAAACTCGGCCAGGAACAGACCGGCTGTCAGCGTGGCCCCGTAGCGGCCCTTGCCGATGTTGCGGAGGTCGGCAACGTCGGAGTCCAGCTGCTTGCGGTACTCGGGCGGCAGCGGGAGGTGCCACAGGTTCTCCCCCGCCGCTCGGGCGGCGTCGAGGGCACGCTCGATGGCCGCGGGGTCGTTGCCCATCAGACCGGCGTAGCGATCGCCCAGCGCGACCATGCATGCGCCGGTCAGCGTTGCGAGATCCACCACGAGATCGGGCTCGTCCTCGACCGCCAGCGACAGCCCGTCTGCAAGCACGAGGCGCCCTTCGGCGTCGGTGTTGAGCACTTCGACCGTCTTGCCGTTGCGGATGCGCAGCACGTCGCCCGGCTTGGTGGCCGTGGGACCTGGCTGGTTGTCGGTGCAGCAGCAGGTGCCCACGACTGCGACGTCGGGGGTCAGCCGCACAATCGCGCTCATCGCTCCGATGACCGCAGCGGCGCCGCCCATGTCGATCTTCATCCATTCCATGCCCTCAAAGGATTTGAGGTTGAGACCGCCCGTGTCGAAGGTGATGCCCTTGCCGACCAGGTGGATTACTGCACGTGGGGTGCCCGCCGGCTGCCAACGCATACGCACGAGAGCGGGTGGCTCGGTTGAGCCGGCGTTGACGCCCAGCAGTCCGCCGCAGCCCTCGGCCGCCAGCCGCTCGCGGTCCCACACCTCCACGGTGGCAGCACCGACGTCGGGATCAGCGTCGGTGGCCGCCGAACCGATGGCGTCGACGGCGGCAGCCGCGAGATCGGTCGCCGTCAGGGCCCCAGCAGGGCGGTTCACCAAGTCTCGGGCGAGCGCGATGCCCCCGGCAATCGCCGACGCCCGTGCGGCCGCTGCAGCGGCATCGGTGCCGTCGGGCGCTGCGAGCACGATTCGATCAAGCGGGTCAGCGTCGCCGGGTTCGCCCTTTTGCTCGGTGAACCTGTATGACGCGAGCAGCATGCCTTCCACCACGGCGGCGAAGGCGACGTCAGCTCCGAGATCGTCCGCGGCGGACACGGCAAGCGCTGACGTCAGCGAGGCGACCTTCGATGCCGCGCGCCAGACCGCAGCAGCCGCCTTGCGTACATCGGCCTCGCTGAGTTCTGTGTCACCCAGTCCCACCGCGATCGGCAACGACTGTTCGCCAGCAGATGTCGTGGTCGCCAGCACCGCAGTGCTGCCGACTGACGCGTCGAAACCAGTGGCCGCCAGATAGCTCGATGAGACCCCCAGCGTGTCGAGCGCACCTGCGCGGACCGGCCGGTCCGTGGCGACCGTGGGACTCGCAGCGCCCGGATCGGTGACGATCTCGAAGGCATCGGATGAAATGGTCAGCGGCACAGTTGCCTCGCTCTTCGTCGGATTCCACCTGCGAGCTCACGCGCGCACGGCCGTTCTACTTGACTGCGTCACCCGTCGCAGCACGCAGATGCACAACGTCGCCCACGGCCACGGTGTGGACCACGCCGTGGAGATCGGTGACCAGCAGCCGACCGTCCGCGTCGAGATCCGTCGCGACGCCTTCCAGCGCGTTGGCGTCAGCACGCCCGGCCGCATCTCGGCCGTTCGGGGTACGAAGTGCAGCCGCGTCGAACTCGATGCGCACCCGGCGCCCCAGCGTGGCCGAGCATCGGCGCGCCTCATCGAGCAGCGCCGCACCGTCGCCACCGTCGCCGCCGCACAGTCGCACATAGCGACGTTCGAAGCCTTCGAGCACCCGGCGGGCCAGCAACGTTCGGTCCACGGGCGCGCCGGACTCCACATTCAGGCTCGTAGCGATCGCCGCAAGCTCTGGGGGAACCTGCGGCCATCCCGTGTTGAGCCCCATGCCGATCACCAGCGCCTCGAGCCTCCCACCACCGGTAATCGACTCCGCGAGGATGCCTGCCACCTTGCGATCCGGCTGGCCGGGCTCGTCAGCACGGGAGACGACGAGGTCGTTCGGCCACTTCAGACGAGGGCGGACGCCGCTGGTCTCGTCGCAGGCATCGGCAGCCGCCAGGCCAAGCGCCAGCGTCACCAGCGAGGCTCGCGACGTCGGCAGCGCCGCATGTGGCGGGCGCAGCAGCACCGACATCATGAGCGAAGTCCCAGGTGGCGCCGTCCACCGCCGTCCGCGACGGCCTCGGCCAGCCGTTTGCAGGTCGGCGATCATGACGAGACCTTCGGGGGCTCCTGAGCGGGCCCGTTCAAGCAGTTCGGTGTTGGTCGAGCCGATCTCGGCGTACCACTCAACGTCGCTGAAGCGAGTGCCGCCGACCGCGTCGAACCGCTGCGAATCATCCGCCTCGGGCACACGGCGAGCGTACTGAGCCGGCGCTGTCGGGACAGCAGCGTGCCGGTCCGCCCGAAACCGGGGTGTGCCAGCATGGGCCGCCGCGGTGGCAGCCGCAGCGCCAGCCGACAGACTTGCCCGCCGGTCGCGCTGCACCGGGGCATCGCGCGTGCGCCGCCGGATTGCAACAGTTAGGACCCCATCCGTGTTCGACAAGCTCCTCATCGCCAACCGGGGCGAGATCGCGGTACGCGTCATTCGCGCCTGCCGCGAGATGGGCATCTCGTCGGTGGCCGTGTACAGCGATCTCGACCGGGACGCGATGCACGTCCGTGCGGCCGACGAGGCCTATGCCCTCGGTGGGCAGACAGCCGCCGAGAGCTACCTCAACACCGAAGCCATCCTCGACGTCATCGAACGCAGCGGCGCTACAGCGGTGCATCCGGGCTACGGCTTCTATTCCGAGAACGCCGACTTCGCCCGGTCGATCACATCGCGAGGCGTGACCTTCATCGGTCCCCCGCCCGAGGCCATCGAGGTCATGGGCGACAAGATCTCCGCCCGGCTCGCGGCGGGGCGCGTGGGCGTCGCCGGTGTGCCCGGAACCAACGAGGTCATCAGCTCGCCAGACGAAGTTGCCGCATTCGGTGCGGAACACGGCTATCCCGTCGCCATCAAGGCCGCCTACGGCGGTGGCGGCCGCGGCATGAAGGTCGTGGGCGGCCCTGACGAGATCGAAGCGGCTCTCGCATCGGCACAGCGCGAGGCCGTGGCCTTCTTCGGGCGGGGCGAGTGCTACATGGAGCGGTACCTCACCTGGCCGCGGCACATCGAGATGCAGGTCATGGCCGACGGGCACGGCAACGCGGTGTGGCTGGGCGAGCGGGACTGCTCAGCCCAGCGCCGCCACCAGAAGCTGGTGGAGGAGAGCCCCGCGCCCCTGCTGGACGATGCGGTCCGCAAGGCCATGGGCGATGCGGCGGTGGCCGTGGCACTCGGCTGCGGCTACACGAACGCCGGCACTGTCGAATTCCTCTACCAGGACAGCGACTTCTACTACCTGGAAATGAACACGCGTCTGCAGGTGGAGCACCCGGTCACTGAGATGGTGACGGGCATCGACCTGGTACGCGAACAGATCCGGGTGGCCGCAGGCGAGCCGCTGTCGTTCACCCAGGCCGAGGTGACCTGCGTTGGCCACGCCATCGAAGCACGCATCAATGCCGAGGATCCTGCCGGCGGCCGGTTCCTGCCCTCGCCGGGGACGCTGACCGCTTTGCGGGTGCCCGACGGATTCGGCATCCGCTGGGACGGCGGGTACGAATCCGGCGACACCGTCAGCCAGTACTACGACAACCTCATCGGCAAGCTCGTGGTGTGGGGCTCAGACCGCGACACGGCCATCGCACGCATGCAACGGGCCCTCGGCGAACTTCGGGTCGTCGGCGTCGCGACGACTGCCGCCGCGCACGAAGCGATCATGGCGGCAGACGATTTTCGGGCCGGCACGCACAGCACGAAGTGGGTCGAGGAACAGCTCGACCTCAGCGACGTCAGCGGCAAGGCCGACGCGCCGCCCGATGCACCCGACGACTCCGACGAGCTGCCGCGCGTTCGCCGCGACATCGTGGTGGAGGTGGACGGCAAGCGCTTCTCGGTGAGCGCGTGGGTTCCCGAAACGGCGGGCGCCGCGCCAGCCGCTGCAGCGGCTCGGCCGCGCCGTGCGACCTCAGCAGCAGCGGCGAGTGGTGGCTCGGGACGCGTCACAGTCCCGATGCAAGGAACCATCGTCAAGGTGCTTGTCGAAATGGGCCAGGAAGTCGCGGCGGGCGAGGGTGTTGTCGTGCTGGAGGCCATGAAGATGGAGAACAGCATCAACGCCGACCGGTCGGGAACCGTCGACGAGATCAAGGTGGCGCCAGGCGACACCGTGGGTGCCGGCGACGTGGTTGTCGTTATCTCGTAGCTGAGTCGCTCGCGGGGGGCTCCCGCTTCGTCAGCGCGCCGACGTCGAGTTCTATGGCTCGGACTCTGCGAAGAGTGCGTTCGGCGATGACGCGGTTGGCGCGCAGGAGGTCGGCAAGGACGCCGAGCATCACCAACTGCATGGCCACGAGCAGCGCGACCGCGCCGACGATGAGCGACTGGACGTGGCCGGAGCCGTCCGAGGTCGCCCAGAACCAGCCGAAACGAGCGAACAGGAACACCCCGACGGCTGCGAACAGAGCGGCCGGGACGGCGAACACTCGCAGGGGCTCGTGCATGGCGTAGACGCGCACGATGGTGCCAGCGGCTCGCCGGACGTATTGGCGCTTGGAGCGGAACAGGCGCGACGGGCGGGTGGTGGGGTTGATGCCGACGGGGACATCGGTTACTGCGAGGTCAGACTTGCCGGCCTGGATGACCGTCTCAAGCGTGTAGGTGAAGCGGGAGACCACGTTCGCGGCGAGCGCCGCATCTCGGTTGTACGCGCGAAAGCCCGAGGTGACGTCGTCGACTTTGGTGCCCGAGGCGTGACGAACCGTCCATGAGCCCAGGCGCTGCAGGCGCTTCTTGAGCCGCGAGAATTCGGGATGGTTGCGAATGTCGCGAGAGCCGATCACTAGGTCGGCTCGGCCGGCCACGATCGGCTCGGTCAGCTTCGCTATATCGGTGGCTGCGTACTGGTTGTCGCCGTCAGTGTTGACGATGACGTCGGCGCCCATGCGCAATGCGACATCCACTCCCGTCGCAAAGGCCACTGCGAGGCCCTTGTTCTGGGTGAGACTGACTACGGCGTCCGCGCCGTGGCGCCGGGCGACGTCAGCCGTGTCGTCGGTGGAGCCGTCATCGATGACCAGCCACAGCACCTCGTCGAAGCCGTCGACCTCGCGTGGCAGGTCTCCCAGGGTCTCACCGAGAGTCTCGGCCTCGTCGAGGCACGGGATCTGGATGACCAGGCGCACCGGCCCATTGTGTCGGGTTGACCCGACAGGTGGGAACTCGGGTTCGCCGATGAGACCCACCGCTACCAGCGCTTGGACTGGGTTACTCGCCTAATCCACGTTGAGATGCCGCAGTCGCAGCGCGGCGAGCCCGAGGCTGGCCACCGACACGCAGGCCAGCACAATGACGGACGTGGCGAGGCGATTGGGGCCGAAGTTCAGATTGACATCGGCAAGCTGGGCGAGCACCGATCGGGCATAGCCACGCAGCGACAGCCGAGCCGCAAAGTCGCCGAGGCCAACCGCCAGGCCTTCCCACAGCAGCACGTAGGCGATCCCCCACAGCACTGCCTTGCGGAACAGCAGTCCGAGGAGCACGAAGAGGCAGGAATACGCTGCGGTCCCCAATGCCGCCGCGGCCAGGATGCCCACGGCGAGGCCTCCTGAACCAGCGACGCGGTCCGATGCCAGCCAGCCCCCCAGCACCGTGGGCGTCACGCACAGCGGCAATGCCACAGTCATGGATACGGCGGCGGCGGCAACGACCACCGGCGCGCGACCCATCGGCCGCAACCACAGGTACACGAGCGTGCCGTCGTCACGTGCATCGCCCAACGAGGCCGCTGCGAAGACCAACGAGATGATCGGCACGATGATGATCAAGCCGAACGCATCCGCGTAACCAGCGCCATCGCGCAGCAGTGCGCCGTCGCTGTGGCCTTGGGAGATCGGCGAATTGCCCACAACCCAACCGACCACGATCATGATTGCTCCGAGCGCGCCGAGTGCGGCGAGGCGGCCCGCCGAGACGACCTGGCGGATCAGCACCCGGTAGCTCAGCAGAGTTGCCCGCACGGCCCCGACGCGGCGGCTCGCAGTCATCGAACCCGGGCTCATCGCAGAACCGCTCATCGTCGTTCCACCAGGTAGCGGAAGACCGATTCGAGATCCTCATCCAACGGCCGCACCGCGCGCAGTCGAGCGCCGAGACGGCGGGCCAGCGGGGCGATCTCACGCCCGAGCCGATCAACCTCCAAGGTGTCCGCTACGACGACGTCCCCGTCGATCTTCACACCGACGACGGTGCCGGATTCCACCAGCGCAGCAGCGAGTGGGCGGGGCCGGTCAGCTTCGATGCTGATTCGGTGCGGGCGGTCATCCATCATCTCGCGCAGCTCGCGGTAGTCGCCGCTCGCGATCAGCCGGCCTTGGGCGATCACGAGGATCCGTGACCCCAGCCGGGCGACCTCCTCAAGCACGTGCGACGACACCAGCACGCAGCGCCCCTGCGCGCCCAAGTGTTCGAGCAATTCGATCATGCGGCGCCGTTGAACCGGATCGAGGCCGTTGAGCGGCTCGTCCAGGATCAGCACGTCGGGATCGTGCACGAGCGCAGCGGCCAGCTTGGTGCGCTGCCGCATGCCCTTGGAGTAGCCCGACACCGGTCGGGGATCGTCGGGGTCAAGTTCGACCAGTCCCAGGGCATGACGTGCGGCGCCCGTGGGGTCAGCGACTCCCTGGGTAGCAGCGGCAATGGTGACGAAGTCGACTGCGTCGAGCCGGTCGAACAGGGCGTCCTGTTGCGGGGCGAGACCGATCCGGCCCCGGACGTTGCGGTCGCGGCGAGCATCGGCGCCCAGCACGCGCACGGTGCCTCGCGACGGGGGGGTGAGCCCGCACATCATGCGGAACAGCGTCGACTTGCCTGCACCGTTGGGGCCCAGCAACGCAGTCACACCTGAGCGCACCGCGAACGTCACGTCTGACACGGCCACCACGTCGCCGAAGATCTTCGAGACACCATGCACTTCGACCATGCCGGTGGGTACGGGCGTGGCCTCGGGAGCGTCCGCGCGTGGCTCGGGCTCAGGCACCGGACGAGGACGGGCGCTCATTTGCCACCGTCGATTCGCTGGTAGCGCCACCACACGACGGCCGCACCTGCCAGCACCCAGGCTGCATTCGCTGCCACCACGAACATCGTCGATAGCTCGCTGAGGCGCTGGCCCGGGGAGCCTTCGCCCTCGTCGAGAGCGATCGGTGGACCGACGCCGTAGATCCGGTCCTTGAGGGCGGCGCCAATGTCGCCGAGGTTGAACGCATACAACCGCGCGTCCAGCTCGGCAACCTCAACCAGCATGCTCGTGACGAGGTTGCTGCCGAGCAGCAGCAGGATGACACCGATCGCGGCGAACGCCCGCCGGTCGGTCAGGCTGGAGATGGCCAAGCTGGCGGCGGTGATCGTCGCAGCGATGGCGACGCCGGCAGCCAGAATGCGGACCAACACGACGAGCCAATCCCCCAGGCCATCGGGACCAGATCCCTCGATGGTGTAGGCGACGAGCAGGAACAGCAGCGGACCGACCGTGATGACGGCCAACGTCACTGCCACCGCCATCGACTTCGAGGCCAGGTAGCTCCAGCGGCGCAACGGTGTGGACAGGTACAGCGGCAGCATCCCATTGCGGCGATCGACCACCAGACTCTCAGGCACGACGATCCCGCAGAAGAAGAACAGCGCTACCTGGATCAAGCCGTAGTACTGGTGGTATTCGGGCAGAATCTGCTCGGAGACCATGTCGATGTCGAGCACTGTCGCGATCCCGACGAAGACAACGGCGGGAACGAGCGCTATCACCACCGCCAGCCACGGCAGGAATTTGTGGCGGGCCGGGCGGCCCAGACCGAGCGTAAACCTCACCGACGAGGCGACTACCGCACGCATGGCGGCGGCGAGGCCGTGTCGAGGACCGCTGTAGGGGCGGTAACGCTGGTCGAGGATCTGCGCGGCGCCCTCGGCGGCTTCGGCTGCGGGCACCTCGACGTCAGCTGTCTCGCTCATGCCGATGTCGCTTCGAACAGATCGGCGAGGGTGCGCCGGCGGGTTTCGAGACGTCGAATGCGTGCACCCGCCTCGGCCACCGCGTCGCGAGCCCGGTCGCACAGCTCATCGCGGTCGCCGCCGCCCAGACGCAGCGTCGTGCCCAAGCGCTGCACCTCAACACCGGCGCCCCGCAATGTGTTCTCGACGAGATCGACCGACCCTGCGTGCTCGGCGACGTCGACGAGTTCCAAAGTGACGCCCTCGCCGTCGCCCACAAGCTCCGCAAGCGGCCCGCTTGCCACCACACGACCCGCGTCCAGCGCCACGACGTGGTCGCACACGCGCTCGACTTCGGCGAGCAGATGCGACGACAGCACCACGCTGACCGAGTGTTCGTTGCTGATCTCGCCGATCAGGGTAAGCATCTCGCCGCGCTGTGTCGGATCGAGGCCCGACGTGGGCTCGTCAAGCAGCACCAGCTGTGGATCTGACGCAATGGCCTGCGCCAGTTTGACCCGCTGGCGCTGGCCGGTCGACATCGTGCCGAGCGTGCGTGTGCGCTCCTCGCCGAGGCCGACGAGCCACAGACTGTCCGAAGCTCGAGTGCGCGCCTCGCTGCGAGGCAAGCCGCGCACCTGCGCCAGATGGCGCACGAAATCGACGGCGCGCATCTCGTCGGGAAGCACGTCACGCTCGGGAGCGAACCCGACCTTGGCCCGCAATGTCGCCCCTTGGCTGAGAGGATCCAGCCCTAGCACTGTTGCTGAGCCCAACGTCGGCGTGCGCAAGCCGAGGAGCGCGTGGAGCAACGTCGTTTTGCCCGCACCATTCGCGCCCACTAGCCCGGTCACGCCGGGCCGCATCTGGACATCCAGCGCGTCAAGCGCCACTGTCGACCCAAATCGTTGCGTCAGCGCCGATGTCTCGACGATCACCGTTATGTCATCGGTGTCGCCGCTCATGTGCTCAACGTATCTGCCACGCTCCGAACCGGAGGGTTTCCAAGGAGGCTGCTCAAACCGTCCCGGCGCTCGCAGGGCTAATGAGCAGGCTCAGCGAGGCCAGCACTGCTCCCCCGGCGATGTCGTGGAGGTGCCGGACCATGGCGCTGTAGTTGGCCGCGGCGTGAAACTTGCCCGCATTGGTGTAGAGCTCGTTGGCGAACGCGGCTCCTTCGGGTCCGATCGAGCAGTGCTCGATGGCGGCCTCCAGCGTGGCCCCGAGCAGCGTGGCGTGGATGATCATCTCAGAGATCTTCTCCTTGACGTGACCGATGCCGGCTGTGCCGTTGGCCTCGGCAACGAGCTGGGCCAGCCCGACAGTCCTCCTCGCCAGCCTTCATCGCCTTGGTGGGGATCGTGAGGAGCTCGTGGCCGAATGAGGCACCCGTGATGTGGAGCTTCGCCCCGCGGATTACCACGCCGTGGCGTCCACGGTCTGGCCCATGGATCTTGGCGCTGGGGTCCCGTCAACGGGCGTCGTCGGAACGCAGCGCAAGGGGTGCGCTAGAACGGCGCGCATGACGGATCCTTCTTACAAGGGCCCTGTGCCCGATACCTCGGACCCCGAAGCAGCTGCTACGTACCGGCTCGAGGGGCACATCGCCACGATCACCTACAACCGGCCCGAGGCGATGAACGCCATCAACGGCGACATGCGGCAGTGCCTGAACGCGGCCTGGATGGAGTTCTACAACGACCCCGACGCCTGGGTGGCCATCATGACCGGCTCCGGCCGGGCGTTCTGCGCCGGTGCCGATTTGCGCGACCCGACCCGCGGCTCGGCGGGAATCTGGTCGGGTTCGTACTTCGAGATCCCGACCATCAACAGCCTCGAGAGCGGTCTTGAGTTGTTCAAGCCCGTCATCGCGGCCGTCAACGGTGCCTGCATCGGATACGGACTGACGGGTGCGCTGGTTGCGGATTTCCTGATCGCGTCGGATCGCGCGCTGTTCGGCATGCCCGAGGTGAAGATCGGCGTGCCGACCATCGTGGGCTCGATGCGGATGCCGCACAAGATCGGCTGGGCGAACGCCATGGAGATCCTGCTGACCGGCGACAACATCGACGCGGATCGGGCCCGCGAGATGGGCCTGGCATGGAAGGTCGTGCCGCACGACACGCTCATGGACGAGGCCCGCGACCTGGCAGCGCGCCTGTGCCAAGGAGCGCCGCTGGCCGTGCGTGCCGTCAAGGAAGTGGCCTGGCGCAGCCAACGGATGGGTTGGACCGAGGCCCTGCGCATGGGCGAGTCGATTCGCAAGATCGTGGGCGACAGCGATGACGCCAAAGAGGGCGGACGGGCATTCGCCGCGAAGCGCCCGCCCAAATGGACCGGCGCCTAAACGCAGCAGCGAAGCCAACTGTGGCAATTCGCTTCAGCGGACGCTATACCTAACTCTCGCACCAATCGAGCCTTCGCGAATTTGTGGGATTGGGGCTGCTGGGCTCGGCGGGGTTCGTGTCAGGAGGAGTCCGCGGGTTTCGGAGTTGGTGTAGTTGGTGATGCCGTGGGCTTTGCGGCGCAGGACTTGGAGCAGGTTGTTGGTTCGGTCGATGCGGCCGTTGGGGCGCCGTCCCGTTTGGTGCCAGTCGAGGATCTGGTGGTGCCATGCGAGGAAGGTGTCGACGGTGTCGCTGAACTCGGGGATCTGCGCGGTGCGGTAGATGTCCGCGAACCGGTCGAGCGCTTCGAGGGCGCCTTTGCGGTCGGCGGCGTCGAGCTTGTCGGGCCGGCGCGTCAGCAAGAACCGCGCCCCGAACACTTCGGGGTCGAACGCCGGCTCGGAGCCCTCGGGGCGGCGCTGCACGTCGCGGCGCACTGCTGAGAGGCCCGGCGGCGAACCATCTGATCACGTGGAACCTGTCCAGCACATGGCGGGCGTGGCCGAGGCGCACTTCGATGGCTGCCTTGTACGCCGCCGAGCCGTCGCACACCACGACCTTCACGCCACGGCACCATTTGTGCCCCTGAGCAGCCAAAACCCCCGACAGCGCCTGGGCGCTGCGGTGGGGCGCCATGGCGAGCACCTCGCCGGCGTCGCGGTTCGCCAGCACCGTCACGTACCGGTGCCGTTCGCGGATCGAGGTCCCCGTCCACCACCAGCACCCGGCACCTCTGGCGACGGCGGCGGCCGGCGACCAGGCCTGCCCAGGCCACCACCAGCGCGTTGGCCAGCCTCCAGCTCAGCGCGTGGCGGCGAGCTGCGGCGTTGACCGTCATCGCCCGCGCGTCGGCCACCAGCCGCTCAGGCGCGTCGACGACCACCCCCAGCACTCTGACGCGCGGCAGCCACAGCCGCACCGACACAACATCACGCCTCATCGACGCCCTCCAAGGTACGGCGTTGTCTCAAACATCGATCCCCCCAGGGCCTCGACCCCTACAAACGGACCCTCAACCCGCAAAACGACGAAGGGCCAACAACGTGCCCAGCAGCTGGCTGGTGCGAAGGCCCATGTTCTCGAACGCCTGGTTGACGAGCAGCTTGTTGAGCGCCAGCTGATTCGCCGGGATGTGTGCGAGCCGGCGGGCGAACGCCTCGACCTGATTGCCGAGCTCGTCGGGCGGGTACACGTAGGCGACCAGTCCGATGCGGTGGGCGGTCTCGGCGTCTATGGCGTCGCCCGACAGCAAGAACTGCTTGGCGTGCTCGAGGCCTAGCCGATATACCCACATCATCGTGGTGGGCGTGCCGTAGATGCGCGAGGGCGCATAGCCGATATATGCGTCCGAAGCCATGAACAGCAGGTCACAGCACAGGATCATGTCGGTGGCCCCGCCGATCGCCCAGCCGTGGATCTGCCCGAGCACCGGCTTGGGGCACTCCCAGATCTTCATGAACCGCTTCACGTTGTGGCCCATGAACTGCCAGTCCCGGACAGGGTCCCAGGCGCCCTCGCGCGGCTTGGGACCGGATGCGCCGTAGGGGCTGCCCCACGAGTCGTACGGCTCCTCGGAGCCGCTCGTCGTCACGGCGTTCGAGTGATCGACCTTGACCAACCAGCGGTACGCGATGCAGTGTCGTGCGACCCCGCGACCTTCGTCTCGGGGCCCGCGCCCGTATGCATCGACGAATTCCAGAAAGCACCCGTGGTTCTCGATGCCATCAAGGCCGAGCTGAATCGGAACCGTGCGCCAGGGCGGTTCGTGATCACGGGATCGACGAGATTCGACGCCTTGCCGACTGCGGCGCAGGCACTGACCGGCCGCATTCACATCGTCGATGTTCTGCCGTTCTCGCAGGGCGAGACGACAGCTCATTGGCGGACACACGACGGCCAAGAGGCCGGCTTGGTCATCGAGCGCGTCGACGGGTCCGTCGTCGCCCTCGTAGTCCAGAGGTGGTCGGCCGCGGTAACGTCCGTCATTGATGCACAGGTCTTTGACTGAAGGTGTTGCGGTGAGCCAAGCGGTGAACGACTCGTCTCATACGTCCTGTATGAGCCGAAGGCAGACCGGCTCGACGGCGTGAGACTCCCCCCCCCCCCCCGATCTTGCCGTCGGCGAGCCGATCGGGCTGCGGGACGGCTCGAAGCCGCCGCTGTCGCGGTGACTTCGGCCGTCCGCGACGGCCGCGTCCGGCTGCGTCGGCCGATGCGTGCGCTGGCTGTGTTCGTGCTGCTGGTCACGGCGCTGGCTGTGGCCACGCCCCTGTCCCAGGCGCAGACGCAGACGCCGGCGAAGCTGGTGTCGAACGCCGGCCAGGCTCGTCATACAGGCGACAACAATGCTTTCCAGGCGCAGAGCTTCACGACTGGGAGCAACACCGGCGGATACACGCTGTCCGATGTCCGCATCCATCTGGCCGCTTTGGCTGAGAATTCGACGACGGTGGTCAAGATCCGGGAGAACAACACCACCAACGAGCCAGGCAGCAACCGGCCAGGCGGTGTGGTCGCCACGCTCGCGAACCCGGCCACCCTCACCGCTAACTCCGTGAACATCTTCACGGCGCCGACGAACACCACTCTTTCGGCGTCGACGGTCTACTGGGTGTCCGTCAACGACGGTGTCACTGGAATCAGCGCGAGCTTCAGTCGAACGAAGAGCTTGGCTCAGACGGGTCTGACGGGCTGGACCATCGCCGATAAACAGTTATCGTGGATCACCTTGCTCAGCGATTGGCTTTCGCAGCGCCTGAAGATGTCCATGCAGCTCCAAGGCTACGCGAATTCGCCGTCGGTGAAGCTGGTGTCGAACGCCGGCCAGGCTCGTCATACAGGCGACAACAATGCTTTCCAGGCGCAGAGCTTCACGACTGGGAGCAACACCGGCGGATACACGCTGTCCGATGTCCGCATCCATCTGGCCGCTTTGGCTGAGAATTCGACGACGGTGGTCAAGATCCGGGAGAACAACACCACCAACGAGCTAGGCAGCAACCGGCCAGGCGGTGTGGTCGCCACGCTCGCGAACCCGGCCACCCTCACCGCTAACTCCGTGAACATCTTCACGGCGCCGACGAACACCACTCTTTCGGCGTCGACGGTCTACTGGGTGTCCGTCAACGACGGTGTCACTGGAATCAGCGCGAGCTTCAGTCGAACGAAGAGCTTGGCTCAGACGGGTCTGACGGGCTGGACCATCGCCGATAAACAGTTATCGTGGTTCAGCTTGCTCAGCGATTGGCTTTCGCAGCGCCTGAAGATGTCCATGCAGCTCCAAGGCTACGCGAACAGCCCGCCCGCCACCACCACGACGACCACGACGACCACGACGACCACGACCACGACCGCGCCTGCCAACAGTGCGCCGGTGTTCGCGGCTGCTTCGTTGACGCGCAGTGTTGCGGAGAACACCGCGGCGAACACGAATGTGGGGGCGGCTGTTGCGGCGGCGACCGACGCCGACAGCGGCGACACGTTGATGTATTCGATGGAGGGCACCGACAGCGCCTCGTTCAGCTTCGATGCGGCGACGCGGCAGATCAAGACCAGGTCGGGTGTGTCTTATGACTTTGAGACCAAGGCCAGTTATTCGGTGACGATCAGGGTCTCTGACGGGACGGCCAGCGACACGTTGGCGGTCACTATCAACTTGACTGATCTGGCTGAGCAGCCGGCGACACCGGCTGCGCCGTCGGTGTCGGCTACGTCGGGTTCGACGACGAGCGTGGACGTGGCCTGGACTGCGCCGGGCCGTAACGGGGGCCCCGCGCTGACCGGCTATGAGGTCCAGTACCGGGCCGGTTCCAGCGGTGTGTTCAGGTCGTGGTCGCATTCGGGGACGTCGGTGTCTGCGACGATCACCGGGCTGACCGCGAATACCGGCTATGAGGTGCAGGTACGGGCCCTCAACGGGGAGACGCCGAGCGGTTGGTCGCCGTCGGGCACGGGCCGCACCAACTCGCCGACCAACAGGGCGCCGGTGTTCGCGGCTGCTTCGTTGACGCGCAGTCTCGCGGAGAACACCGCCGCTAACACGAATGTGGGGGCGGTGGTTCCCGCGGCGACCGACGCCGACAGCGGCGACACGTTGACGTATTCGATGGAGGGTGCCGACTCCGCCTCGTTCAGCTTCGATGCGGCGACGCGGCGTATCAAGACGAAGTCGGGCGTGAATTATGACTTCGAGATCAAGAACAGCTATTCGGTGACGATCAAGGTCTCCGACGGCACGGCCAGCGGCACGGTGGCGGTCACTATCGCCCTCACCGACGCGGCCGAGGCGCCGTCGCGGCCTGTCGCGCCGGCGGTGTCGGCTACGTCGGGTTCGACGACGAGCCTGGAGGTGGCCTGGAGCGCGCCGGGCCGCGACGGGGGCCCCGCGCTGGTCGGCTACGGCGTCCAGTATCGGGCGGGTTCGAGCGGTGTGTTCAGGTCGTGGTCGCATTCGGGCACGTCCACCTCGGCGACGATCACGGGGCTGAGCGCCGGCACCGGCTATGAGGTGCAGGTGCAGGCTCTCAACGGGGAGACGCCCAGCGGTTGGTCGCCGTCGGGCTCGGGCCGCACCAGCGCGCCCGCCAACAGCGCGCCCGCCAGCAGGCCACCCGCCAGCAGGCCGCCCGCCGCCAGCCCGCCCACCCGCAGCGTGCCGTTCTTCCCGGTGCCCGACACCGATGGCGGCGGCGGCAGGGCCAGGCCGAGTCTTGTGGATTTTGAGTGGACGGTGGAACATGACATCGAGAGCCTCGACGGCGGTCAGGGCCGGCCGACGGGTTCGTGGTCCGACGGTGCCGTTTTCTGGATCGCCGACAGCGACGGCGACGGCGAGGTGTACGCCTATGGCCTGGCCATGGGCGAGCGGGTCGAGGGGAGCGAGTTCGTGCTCGACGACGCGAACCGCGCCCCTCGCGGCTTGTGGTCCCGGACGGGGATTGCCTGGGTGTCCGACAGCGGCCGGGACCGTGTCTTTGTCTATGACCTCGACAGCGGCGACCGCCTCGCCGAGCGCGAGATCGTGCTCGGCCGGGCCAACGGCGATGTGCGCGGCATCTGGTCCGACGGCGGGACCTTGTGGGTGCTGGACCGGGCGCGGGCGCTTTTCGCCTATGACCTGTCGGGCGGGCAGCTGCTCGCGCGCTACCTGCTCGACCGCGCCAACAGCGATCCCCGCGACCTGTGGTCCGACGGTGTCACTGTCTGGGTCTCCGACCATGGCGCCGAGCGTCTGTTCGCCTACCGGCTGCCCGTCGTGCCCGCGCAGCCGGGCGCGGTCAGCGCCGCGCAGGCCGACAGCGGCGAGCCCCGGCTTCTCGAGCGTGTCCCTCGTGAGGAGTTCGGGGAGCTTTCCGGCGCCGGCAACAGCAGTCCTAGCGGGATCTGGTCCGACGGCGACGTCATGTACGTCGTCGACGAAAGGGACCGCCGCGTCTACACCTACAACATGCCCGACGCCATCGACGCGCGCCTCGCCGCGCTCTGGCTCAGCGGCGTCGACTTCGGCGGGTTCGACCGCGACCGCACCGACTATGTCGCCGTCGCCGAGGGCGTGACCGAGACCGTCGTGACCGCCGAAGCGACACAGCGCCGCGCCGATGTCGAGATCAAGCCCGGCGACAGCGACGCCGACGGCGCCAACGGCCACCAGGTCGCGCTCGGCGGCCTCGCGCAGATCACCGTCACGGTGACCTCCGCCGACGCCAGCCGCACCAAGACCTACCGTGTGGCCTTCTTCGCTGTGCCCGCGGACGTCGACGCGCCCGGGCTGCACCTGGCCGGCGCACACCCGTGGGTGGCATCGGACTGCTCCGGCGACGTGCCGATCATCGTGGCCTCCGACGCCGACGCGCAGTCCGACATCTACTCAGCAGTCACCCTGGCAGGGATCATCGGCACGGACTGTGTGGTGCTCGCCGGCGCCCGCGGGGCGTCCATGCCCCAAAGCCAGGCCGCGCGGCTCGCCGCAGCAGCACACGGCGGCTATGTCGTCGGCGGCGAAGCAGCGGTGCCCCCCGCCAAGCTCGCCGACCGCGATATGTCACGAATCTGGGGCGGCAACCGGTGGACGACTGCGCAGAAGGTCGGCGATCAAGCGATCCGACTGGCCGGAGGCACTCCCGCGGAGGCGTCTGCTGCCCAACCGGCGCCTCTGCCCGCAGACGTCGGCGCGCCCGGGCTGCACCTGGCCGGCGCACAGCCATGGGTGGCGTCGGACTGCTCCGGGGACACGCCCATCGTGGTGGCCTCCGACGCCATGGCACAATCCGACATCTACTCAGCAGTCACCCTCGCAGGGATCATCGGCACCGACTGCGTGATACTGGCCGGCGCACGCGAAGCGGCCATGCCCCACAGCCAAGCGACACGGCTGGCCGCAGCAGCACACGGCGGCTACGTCGTCGGCGGCCCAACAGCAGTGCCCGCCGCCAAAATCGCCGACCGTCACAACATCACCCGCATCGCCGGCCCGAACCGCTGGCAAACCGCCCAAAAAGTCGGACACCAAGCACGCACACTCACCAACAGCACCCAATAAACCGCCGTCACAGCCGCACAGGAACACCCCCAGTGCGCTGCGCACCGACGCCACGCCGGCCTGGACCGGGTTTCCCGGCTTGAAGTCTTGTCAGGGAGCGTACGCCAGCATCACGATTCGCTCTGAGGCCGATGCGGCACCGTCGAATCTCGCGGCTTCAGCTCGGACACGGTTCGAGCTGCTGGGCGGCGTGGAACTGTCGTTGTCCCCACGTGAGCCGATGCGCGAAATGTTGCTTTGAGGGCAGCTCAGTCTTCGACATGCAGACCCAACGCCACGGCAAGTTCGGTCACGAAGGCCAAGCCGTTGCCGACGCTGAGGTCTGCGTGAACGATGTCTGTGTTGAACCAGTCGTGGCCTCGTCCGTCGCTGTCGTAGATGATTGCCGTATGCCCAGCTTGTTCGACGATGGCCAGCAGTATCCGCATCGGCTCACGTGCGCGGTCAGCGGCGACTTCAACTTGTCGTGAGTGCCAGATGAATCCGGCGGCCGGTTGCCCGCCGATCGATGCCCGAGTCCGCTGCTGCGCCCATCTGCGTGCGCACCCACAGTGCTGTGGGGGACCGGCAATGAGCTGCTCACGCCCGATCCCGTAGTGGTCGAGTTGGTCGTCGCGTAGGTCTATGACGCGAAGGCCTGTCAGGCATGTGACACGGCGCAGGCACCGACCACGCAGATCTGTGCGCCGAATGGTTGCAGTTGCACCCCCAGACATCGTGCAAGGCGCTCTCCAGCAGCGCACCTACGTGGTTCTGTGCCAGATAGACGTGGGGGATCGGCTGGCCGTCGGTGACGGGAAGTGGGCTGAATCGGCTGTCGCCGACCCCTGTGCTGTTGAAGACCTCGGCGTGGCGCGACACGTTGAACCACGATGTCCCAGCCGGTCATCCCAGCGTCTTGCAGGACAGAGATCACCGGCTGCCAGTGTGCACGGAACTCAAGTGCCTCATCGAGCAGGACGGCCGGAATGTGAGTCCCGCCGTTCACTGTGACGGCCAGCACTTCGCCTCGCTTGCCGGCCCGCTGGATCTGTTTGTGCACGGTGTTCACAGGCCGCCCATGCGCTGGGCGAGTTGCTTGACAGTGAATGCCCCGCTGTCGAGCAAGCTCTGTCGAGCGGCATGCACACGGTGGGCGTTGAGGATGCCGGCTTCCATGTTGGGTCACAGATACCGAAGCACTATTGGTGACAGCTATGACACACGATGCGGCGCTCGGGGGTCGATGTGCTTGTTACCGAGTGGCTATGGCTCGCGGAGCGGATCGTCGTAGGTGAGCAGTTCGACGGCGCTGACGGCCGTGATGTGCACGTCGAGGGCGAACCGGTGGGTGCCCGCATGGACGACGTAGAGGTGGTTGAGGTCCAAGTCGGTCAGGGCGCTGCGCATCGAGCGAGTCACCGAGCGACGGCGAACTCCATCGGGACTGTCAGAAACTCGAGCCTTCGCGAATTTGTGGGATTGGGGCTGCTGGGCTCGGCGGGGTTCGTGTCAGGAGGAGTCCGCGGGCTTCGAAGTTGGTGTAGTTGGTGATGCCGTGGGCTTTGCGGCGCAGGACTTGGAGCAGGTTGTTGGTTCGGTCGATGCGGCCGTTGGGGCGCCGTCCCGTTTGGTGCCAGTCGAGGATCTGGTGGTGCCAGGCGAGGAAGGTGTCGACGGTGTCGCTGAACTCGGGGATCTGCGCGGTGCGGTAGATGTCCGCGAACCGGTCGAGTGCTTCGAGGGCGCCTTTGCGCTCGGCGGCGTCGAGCTTGTCGGGCCGGCGCATCAGCAAGAACCGCGCCCCGAACACTTCGGGGTCGAACGCCGGCTCGGAGCCCTCGGGGCGGCGCTGCACGTCGCGGCGCACTGCTGAGAGGCCCGGCGGCGAACCATCTGATCACGTGGAACCTGTCCAGCACATGGCGGGCGTGGCCGAGGCGCACTTCGATGGCTGCCTTGTACGCCGCCGAGCCGTCGCACACCACGACCTTCACGCCACGGCACCATTTGTGCCCCTGAGCAGCCAAAACCCCCGACAGCGCCTGGGCGCTGCGGTGGGGCGCCATGGCGAGCACCTCGCCGGCGTCGCGGTTCGCCAGCACCGTCACGTACCGGTGCCGTTCGCGGATCGAGGTCCCCGTCCACCACCAGCACCCGGCACCTCTGGCGACGGCGGCGGCCGGCGACCAGGCCTGCCCAGGCCACCACCAGCGCGTTGGCCAGCCTCCAGCTCAGCGCGTGGCGGCGAGCTGCGGCGTTGACCGTCATCGCCCGCGCGTCGGCCACCAGCCGCTCAGGCGCGTCGACGACCACCCCCAGCACTCTGACGCGCGGCAGCCACAGCCGCACCGACACAACATCACGCCTCATCGACGCCCTCCAAGGTACGGCGCCTGTAAACACCGATCCCCCCAGGGCCTCGACCCCTACAAACGGACCCTCAACCCACCCTCAACCCGCAAAACGACGAAGGGCCAACAACGTGCCCAGCAGCTGGCTGGTGCGAAGGCCCATGTTCTCGAACGCCTGGTTGACGAGCAGCTTGTTGAGCGCCAGCTGATTCGCTGGGATATGCGCGAGCTTGCGTGCAAATGCCTCGACACGGTCGCCGAGCTCTTCAGGCGGGTAGACGTAGGCGACGAGCCCGATGCGGTGGGCGGTCTCGGCGTCGATGGCGTCGCCCGACAGCAAGAACTGCTTGGCGTGCTCGAGGCCTAGCCGATACACCCACATCATCGTGGTGGGCGTGCCGTAGATGCGTGAGGGGGCATAGCCGATATATGCGTCCGAGGCCATGAACAGCAGGTCACAGCACAGGATCATGTCGGTGGCCCCGCCGATCGCCCAACCATGGATCTGCCCGAGCACCGGCTTGGGGCACTCCCAGATCTTCATGAACCGCTTCACGTTGTGGCCCATGAACTGCCAGTCCCGGACAGGGTCCCAGGCACCCTCGCGCGGCTTGGGACCAGGAGCGCCGTAGGGGCTGCCCCACGAGTCGTACGGCTCCTCGGAGCCGGAACCGGAGCCGCTCGTCGTCACGGCGTTCGAGTGATCGACCTTGACCAACCAGCGGTACGCGATGCAGTGTCGTGCGACCCCGCGACCTTCGTCTCGGGGCCCGCGCCCGTATGCATCGACGAATTCCAGAAAGCACCCGTGGTTCTCGATGCCATCAAGGCCGAGCTGAATCGGAACCTTGCGCCAGGGCGGTTCGTGATCACGGGATCGACGAGATTCGACGCCTTGCCGACTGCGGCGCAGGCACTGACCGGCCGCATTCACATCGTCGATGTTCTGCCGTTCTCGCAGGGCGAGACGACAGCTCATTGGCGGACACACGACGGCCAAGAGGCCGGCTTGGTCATCGAGCGCGTCGACGGGTCCGTCGTCGCCCTCGTAGTCCAGAGGTGGTCGGCCGCGGTAACGTCCGTCATTGATGCACAGGTCTTTGACTGAAGGTGTTGCGGTGAGCCAAGCGGTGAACGACTCGTCTCATACGTCCTCTATGAGCCGAAGGCAGACCGGCTCGACGGCGTGAGACTCCCCCCCCCCCCCCCCCCCCCCCGATCTCGCCGGGAGCGAGCCGATCGGGCTGCGGGACGGCTCGAAGCCGCCGCTGTCGCGGTGACTTCGGCCGTCCGCGACGGCCACGTCCGGCTGCGTCGGCCGATGCGTGCGCTGGCTGTGTTCGTGCTGCTGGTCACGGCGCTGGCTGTGGCCACGCCCCTGTCCCAGGCGCAGACGCCGACGGCGGTGACGCTGGTGTCGAACGCTGCGAGTTCTATTGACGGCCGCAGCGCCACTTTCCAGGCGCAGAGCTTCACGACGGGGAGCACCACCGGCGGGTACACGCTGTCTGAGGTCCGTGTTCATCTGAGCGCAGATCAAAACAGGAATTTGGCGCCGGCGGTCAAGATCCGGGAGAACAACGCCAGCAACCAGCCAGGCGATGTGGTCGCTGTGCTCACGAACCCGGCCACCCTCACCAAGGATGCGTTTAATACTTTCACGGCGCCGGCGAACACCACCCTTTCGGCGTCGACGGCCTACTGGGTGTACGTCAACGACGGCGTCACCGTATCCAGCAACCGAGGAACGTTCAGTCGTACGAACAGCAATTCTGAGACGGGTCTGGCGGGCTGGACCATCGCCAATACACGGCAATACAGGTTTAACGAGGACGCTTCTTGGACTTCGTCCGACCAGGCGCTGGTGATGGAGGTCAAGGGTTACGCGACCGCCACCACGACCACGACGACGACCACGACGACCACGACCGCGCCTGCCAACAGGGCGCCGAGGTTCGGCGTAGTCGCGTATGGGCGCCGTATTCTGGAGAACACCGCGGCGAACGCGCATGTGGGGCCGCCGGTTCCTGTGGCGACCGACGCGGACGGTGACACGTTGACGTATTCGATGGTGGGCACAGACAGCGTCTCGTTCACTTTCGATGCGGCGACGCGGCGTATCAAGACCAAGTCGGGTGTGTCCTATGACTTTGAGACCAAGGCCAGTTATTCGGTGACGATCAAGGCTTCCGACGGCACCGCCAGCGACACGGTGACGGTCACTATCACCTTGACTGATGTGGCTGAGCAGCCCGCGACACCGGCTGCGCCGTCGGTGTCGGCTACGTCGGGTTCGACGACGAGCCTGGACGTGGCCTGGACCGCGCCGGACCGCAACGGAGGACCCGCTCTGAGCGGCTACAGCGTCCAGTATCGGGCTGGTTCGAGCGGTGTGTTCAGGTCGTGGCCGCATTCGGGGACGTCGGTGTCGGCGACGATCACCGGGCTGAGCGCCAACACCAGCTATGAGGTGCAGGTACGGGCTCTCAACGGGGAGACGCCCAGTGCATGGTCGCCGTCGGGTACGGGCCGCACCAACTCGCCTGCAAACAGTGCGCCGGTGTTCGCGGCTGCTTCGTTGACGCGCAGTGTTGCGGAGAACACCGCCGCGAACACGAATGTGGGGGCGGTGGTTCCCGCGGCGACCGACGCGGACGGTGACACGTTGACGTATTCGATGGAGGGCGGGGACAGCGTCTCGTTCACTTTCGATGCGGCGACGCGGCAGATCAAGACCAGGTCGGGTGTGTCTTATGACTTCGAGAGCAACACGACCATCTTCTCGGTGACGATCAAGGCTTCCGACGGCACCGCCAGCGACACGGTGACGGTCACTATCACCTTGACTGATGTGGCTGAGCAGCCGGCGAGACCGGCGGCGCCGTCGGTGTCGGCTACGTCGGGTTCGACGACGAGTGTGGACGTGGCCTGGGGTGCGCCGGACCGCAACGGAGGCCCCGCGCTGACCGGCTACAGCGTGCAGTATCGGGCTGGTTCGAGCGGTGTGTTCAGGTCGTGGTCGCATTCGGGTACGTCGGTGTCGGCGACGATCACCGGGCTGACCGCGAATACCAGCTATCAAGTGCAGGTACGGGCTCTCAACGGGGAGACGCCCAGTGCATGGTCGCCGTCGGGCACGGGCCGCACCAACACGCCTGCCAACAGTGCGCCGGTGTTCGCGGCTGCTTCGTTGACGCGCAGTGTGGCGGAGAACACCGCCGCTAACACGAATGTGGGGGCGGCGGTTCCCGCGGCGACCGACGCCGACAGCGGCGACACGTTGACGTATTCGATGGAGGGCGCCGACTCCGCCTCGTTCAGCTTCGATGCGGCGACCCGGCGTATCAAGACCAGGTCGGGCGTGGTCTATGACTTTGAGACCAAGACGAGCTATTCGGTGACGATCAAGGCTTCCGACGGCACCGCCAGCGACACGGTGACGGTCACGATCACCTTGACTGATGTGGCCGAGCAGCCCGCGACACCGGCTGCGCCGTCGGTGTCGGCTACGTCGGGTTCGACGACGAGTGTGGACGTGGCCTGGACCGCGCCGGACCGCAACGGGGGCCCCGCGCTGGTCGGCTACGACGTCCAGTATCGGGCTGGTTCCAGCGGTGTGTTCAGGGCCTGGTCGCATTCGGGTACGTCGGTGTCTGCGACGATCACCGGGCTGACCGCCGACACCGGCTATCAGGTGCAGATACGGGCCCTCAACGGGGAGACGCCCAGCGGTTGGTCGCCGTCGGGCACGGGCCGCACCAACTCGCCGACCAACAGTGCGCCGGTGTTCGCGGCTGCTTCGTTGACGCGCAGCCTCGCGGAGAACACCGCCGCGAACACGAATGTGGGCCTAGCGGTTCCCGCGGCGACCGACGCCGACAGCGGCGACACGCTGACTTATTCGATGGAGGGCGCCGACTCCGCCTCGTTCAGCTTCGATGCGGCGACCCGGCGTATCAAGACCAGGTCGGGCGTGGTCTATGACTTTGAGACCAAGACGAGTTATTCGGTGACGATCAAGGCTTCCGACGGCACGGCCAGCGACACGGTGCCGGTCACTATCAACTTGACTGACGTGGCTGAGCAGCCGGCGACACCGGCGGCGCCGGTGGTGTCGGCGACGTCGGGTTCGACGACGAGCGTGGAGGTGGCCTGGGGTGCGCCGGGCCGCGACGGGGGCCCCGCGCTGGTCGGCTACGGCGTGCAGTACCGGGTGGGCTCCGCCGGTGTGTTCAGGTCGTGGTCGCATTCGGGCACGTCGGTGTCGGCGACGATCACGGGGCTGAGCGCCGGCACCGGCTATGAGGTGCAGGTGCGGGCTCTCAACGGGGACACGCCCAGCGGTTGGTCGCCGTCGGGCTCGGGCCGCACCAGCGCGCCCGCCAACAGCGCGCCCGCCAACAGCGCGCCCGCCAACAGCGCGCCCGCCGGCAGGGCGCCTGCCGGGGGCGTGCCGTATTTCCCGCCCGACGTCTATGTCGGCGGCGGCGGGCCCGGCCCGAGCACTGTGGACTATGAGTGGACGGTGAGCCACGACATCGAGGGCCTCGACGGGGGCCATGACGAGCCGACGGGTTCGTGGTCCGACGGGGTCACTTTGTGGATCGTCGACGACGGCTCCGGCGCGGACAACGAGGTGTACGCCTATGGCCTGGCCATGGGCGAGCGGGTCGAGGGGAGCGAGTTCGTGCTCGACGACGCGAACCGCGCCCCTCGCGGCTTGTGGTCCCAGACGGGGATTGCCTGGGTGTCCGACAGCGGCCGGGACCGTGTCTTTGTCTATGACCTCGACAGCGGCGACCGCCTCGCCGAGCGCGAGATCGCGTTGGATCAGGCCAACGGCGATGTGCGCGGCATCTGGTCCGACGGCGGGACCTTGTGGGTGCTCGACCGCGCGCGGGCGCTTTTCGCCTACGACCTGTCGAGCGGGCAGCTGCTCGCGCACCACCTGCTCGACCGCGCCAACAGCGATCCCCGCGACCTGTGGTCCGACGGCGTCACCGTCTGGGTCTCCGACCATGGCGCCGAGCGTCTGTTCGCATACCGGCTGCCCGTCGTGCCCGCGCAGCCGGGCGCGGTCAGCGCCGCGCAGGCCGACAGCGGCGAGCCGCGGCCGCTCGAGCGTGTCCCCCACGAGGAGTTCGGGGAGCTTTCCGGCGCCGGCAACAGCAGTCCTAGCGGGATCTGGTCCGACGGCGACGTCATGTACGTCGTCGACGACAGGGACCGCCGCGTCTACACCTACAACATGCCCGACGCCATCGACGCGCGCCTCGCCGCGCTCTGGCTCAGCGGCGTCGACTTCGGCGGGTTCGACCGCGACCGCACCGGCTATGTCGCCGTCGCCGGGCAGGGCGCGACCGAGACCGTCGTGACCGCCGAAGCGACACAGCGCCGCGCCGATGTCGAGATCAAGCCCGGCGACGCCGACGCCGCCGACGGCCACCAGGTCGCGCTCGGCGGCCTCGCGGCGATCACCGTCACGGTGACCTCCGCCGACGCCAGCCGCACCAAGACCTACCGTGTCGCCTTCTTCGCTGTGCCCGCGGACGCCGACGCGCCCGGGCTGCACCTCGCCGGCGCACACCCGTGGGTGGCATCGGACTGCTCCGGCGACGTGCCGATCATCGTGGCCTCCGACGCCGACGCGCAGTCCGACATCTATTCGGCGGTGACCCTGGCGGGGATCATCGGCACGGACTGTGTGGTGCTCGCCGGCGCCCGCGAAGCGTCCATGCCCCAAAGCCAAGCGACGCGGCTCGCCGCAGCAGCACACGGCGGCTACGTCGTCGGCGGCGAAGCAGCGGTGCCCCCCGCCAAGCTCGCCGACCGCGACATGTCACGAATCTGGGGCGGCAACCGATGGACGACCGCCCAAAAAATCGCCGACCAAGCAACCCGGCCGGCCCCAGGCACTCCCGCGGAGACACCCGCTGCCCAACCCGCGCCCCTGCCCGCGGACGTCGGCGCGCCCGGGCTGCACCTGGCCGGCGCACACCCATGGGTGGCATCGGACTGCTCCGGCGACACGCCCATCGTGGTGGCTTCGGATGCCATGGCACAATCCGACATCTACTCAGCAGTCACCCTCGCACGCATCATCGGCACCGACTGCGTGATACTGGCCGGCGCACGCGAAGCGGCCATGCCCCACAGCCAAGCGACACGGCTGGCCGCAGCAGCACACGGCGGCTACGTCATCGGCGGCCCAACAGCAGTACCCGCCGCCAAAATCGCCGACCGCCACAACATCACCCGCATCGCCGGCCCGAACCGCTGGCAAACCGCCCAAAAAGTCGGACACCAAGCACGCACACTCACCAACAGCACCCAATAAACCGCCGTCACAGCCGCACAGGAACACCCCAGTGCGCTGCGCACCGACGCCACGCCGGCCTGGACCGGGTTTCCCGGCTTGAAGTCTTGTCAGGGAGCGTACGCCAGCATCACGATTCGCTCTGAGGCCGATGCGGCACCGTCGAATCTCGCGGCTTCAGCTCGGACACGGTTCGAGCTGCTGGGCGGCGTGGAACTGTCGTTGTCCCCACGTGAGCCGATGCGCGAAATGTTGCTTTGAGGGCAGCTCAGTCTTCGACATGCAGACCCAACGCCACGGCAAGTTCGGTCACGAAGGCCAAGCCGTTGCCGACGCTGAGGTCTGCGTGAACGATGTCTGTGTTGAACCAGTCGTGGCCTCGTCCGTCGCTGTCGTAGATGATTGCCGTATGCCCAGCTTGTTCGACGATGGCCAGCAGTATCCGCATCGGCTCACGTGCGCGGTCAGCGGCGACTTCAACTTGTCGTGAGTGCCAGATGAATCCGGCGGCCGGTTGCCCGCCGATCGATGCCCGAGTCCGCTGCTGCGCCCATCTGCGTGCGCACCCACAGTGCTGTGGGGGACCGGCAATGAGCTGCTCACGCCCGATCCCGTAGTGGTCGAGTTGGTCGTCGCGTAGGTCTATGACGCGAAGGCCTGTCAGGCATGTGACACGGCGCAGGCATCGACCACGCAGATCTGTGCGCCGAATGGTTGCAGTTGCACCCCCAGACATCGTGCAAGGCGCTCTCCAGCAGCGCACCTACGTGGTTCTGTGCCAGATAGACGTGGGGGATCGGCTGGCCGTCGGTGGCGGGAAGTGGGCTGAATCGGCTGTCGCCGACCCCTGTGCTGTTGAAGACCTCGGCGTGGCGCGACACGTTGAACCACGATGTCCCAGCCGGTCATCCCAGCGTCTTGCAGGACAGAGATCACCGGCTGCCAGTGTGCACGGAACTCAAGTGCCTCATCGAGCAGGACGGCCGGAATGTGAGTCCCGCCGTTCACTGTGCCGGCCAGCACTTCGCCTCGCTTGCCGGACCGCTGGATCTGTTTGTGCACGGTGTTCACAGGCCGCCCATGCGCTGGGCGAGGCGGTGCTCGGTTCGCCGGTCGGTGTTTCGTCGTAGCTGCCCGAAGTTCGACAGCCACGAGTTGGTTCGCTCGACGGTCCAGCGCAGCCCCAGCGGGGCGTGTGCGGGCTCGGTGTGCGAGCCCGGTGTGGGACGGCGTTTGGGCGGGCGCTCGATGTCGGTGATGCCCAGCACGCCGGCGGCCCGGTCGACGCGGGTTCCGATGTAGCCGCGGTCGAGGTGGACGGTGTCGATGTCGTGGTGCAAGCCCCGGCGGGCGACCTCGGCGAGGGTGGGCTCGAACAGCATGATGTCGTTGCGGTTCGCGCCGTGTGCGGTCCACGCGACGGGTACGCCCGCCGCGTCGGTGCCCAGGGACCATTTCCAGCCCAGCTTGCGCCGGTCAACAGGGCTTTTGCCGGTGCCAGAGCCGCCGCAGGGGGCTTTGTGGGTGGACCCGTCGATGCACACATCGCCCAACCGCAGGCCCATGATGCGGTCCCACGCGGCGATCGCCTCGTCCGCGATCTGGTCGAACATTCCTGCTTGGACCCATTCGTCGCGCCGGGCGCGCAGCGTGGTGTCCGACACAGCCCCGTCGAGGATCATCTCCACGGTCTGCCACGAGCAGCCCGTCACCAGCCGGATGATGATCCCCCGCAGGCACAGCCGATCACAGATCCGAGGCCGATGACAGCCCAACGGATGCCGATCAGGCACCCTGGGCACCAACAGGCAGATCACCGCCCAGATGACATCCACCACTGCCTTGCTCAAAGCGCGCATGATGACACAGCACCTCCACCACGTCGTCGGTTGAAATCGCACCCGGCATCACAGCCGGACCAACACGACGACTGGTGGATGGTCACCTATCCGCGCATCCTCTTAGCCGGCGAGGGTGAGGCGGGCGACGAGGTCGGTGCCAAAACCGGTGAGGATGGCCAGGTAGAGCAGCCCGGTAGCAGCCATTACGGCTGCGTATTGGCGTTCTCGCAGCGCGGCCATGGCAACGGCCGCGAGCGCCACCGTCGTGATGGCGCACGCGGCCCAGAACCAGCCCAGCAGTCCGCCATAGCCATCGTCGATGCTGCCGGTGAACACAGCGATCATGCCCGTGGGCAACAACAGCAGCCCCACCTCGACGGGCCAGATCCCGCCGAGATGCCGTACCAATTCCCGCAGCGGTTCCCGGCGCAGTCCGGGCTGCACGAGGTACCAGTGACCCAGCAGCATCGAATCACTTACGGCACCCAAGAACGCGGCACCGACCACAACACGCCCGAGGTGGAGCGCAGGCGCGATGTCGCCGCTCGCACCGAGCCCTGCTGCCACCACACCCACCAAGCCCGCAAGCGGCGCTGCGATATCCCAGCGCGGATCGAAGCCCGCGATCGTGCGGGTCGTCCCGTCGGCGTCGTGTGTGGCTCGGTGGCGTCTGTCGGTGGGAAGTGCGGAGCGCACGAGCGAAGCACCCGCGCAGAGCGCCATGGCAATGCAGGCGAGGTCGCGCACCGCCGTCGGCTGGAACACGAAGCCGGTGACGGCTGCGAGGACCGCTATCGCCCCGTACAGCGAGCGCAGCAACCAGCCGTATCCGAGCCCGACTTCGCGTCGCCGGGTTGTCACCCATAAGTAGGCCAATCCCCCGGTTGCCCATTGGCACAACACCGTGGCCACATCCACGGGCGCACCCTCACCCACTACGGGCCAATCTCAGTCGTACGGACCCAAGAACTTGGATCCGTCGAAGTGAATGAGGTGGTCAGGCGATTCGGCAATCCAGACTTCGGTTTCCCATGCGATGTCTGCGACGTACTGACGAAAGGTTGCGCGATCTGAGAACGCTGTGACGAAGACGAGTTCGAGACGCGGAGATTGCAAGAGCTGGTCCATCTCGGCTCGGCGCTTCGGATCGATGGGTCCGTGAGATGTCACGGCCTCGACAACGACAAGCCACGACTCGTCCACATGCTCGACGATGACATCGGGCATCTTGCCGTGATGGGGAACACTGATACGAGCACGCACGAATGCGTTTTCGTCGTAGACCGCGAACTTCTCATCGGCATCGTCGATGTACCAAACGGCTCCTCCGGGAGTGAATCTTGGACAGAACCCTTGGATGATCTCCTTAATGGGGGGGTTCTGGCCTCCCGGCGACAGATCCACCGAAGTGCCGTCAGGCAAACGCACTGGGATGCGACGCAGTCGGCGCTGGCGCTCAAGCTGGTCGGCGAGCGTCCCTACCCGCTCGAGATAGGTGGCCAGTCGTTCTGACCAAGCGTCGGTGCCGTGCGCCTTGGCCAACGTCCAGGCAATGCCGTTGACCCGGTAGGCCGTCTTGCCGCTGTTGGTGGGGCGGTCGGGATCGTCGGGGTTCTTTGTAGCCAAACCGGCTGCGCAGAACTGGTGAATTGTCTGCCGTCGAACCGTCTCGCGGGTATTGGGCGCATAGTCCTTGCCGTAGTGGACGCGCATGAACTTCATCATCTCGGTGATGCCCCGCAGCGGGGTGTTCGCCGCCGCCCACGGCATGTCGGGCTGCACGTCAAAAAGCGCGAGGAAGGCAAGTGCACAGCGCTCGTTGCTCTGCGCAGGAGGGAATCCGAGTTCCGTGAGAATCCACTGCGCCTCGGAGATGCGCCGGGTGATCTGGTGGTTCACCGGACACCTTCGAGAGCCGGGACGTGGCGTTCCACCAGCAAGTCCGTGGCTGCCTGCTCGAAATTAGCTGAGCGTGCCTCGGCACCCAAGGCCAGGAGGGATTGAACGTCCGGATACCGAAGCGACTCCAAGTCGGCAGCGTTCACTTGAGTGTGCCCGTTGAACTGCCGGAAGAACAGGTCGACAATCGTCGAGTTGAGGTAGGCCGCCAATCCCCATGCGAGATCGCGTTCCATGCCTCGGTTCGAGACGTGCAGCACGTTGACGTGATTCTCCATGGCGACGACATCGCTCGGCAGATCCAAGGATTCCAGCACGGCCGCGACTACCCGTCGGCGTTCCTCTTTCGATGAGAAACGTTTGACCAGCACGTACTCACCCGAAGGCAGGAACATGCCTTTGGTTGTTGGCAACACCGCAATCGCGCACGGCTTGGAGCTGGATTCACCCGGCCAGTTGATCCTGCCTCGCCGCAAGTGTCCGGGGTAGATCAACGGGATCGCGTCGTCGTCGCAGTCTTCACGCAGGTGCTCGCGCGACCGAAAGTCCACCACTCGGCCTGTCGAGGCGGTGACACCCAATCCTGCCAGCGTCTGCGGGAGGCCTCCTAGGTGCTCCGCCAGCACGACGCTCGCGCGGTCCTCGGGTATGCGAATAAAGAGCCGTGGATCCTTCGGATGGACGACGGAGTCGGCGCTGACTTCATGCCGGCGGGGTTCGTCAAGGCCCGAACCCGAACTGACGGCGATCTGCACCGGGGGGCGCTGAGCGGACCGAACGATCCTGAAGATGATGTTCTCTTGAAGCACCGCGCCGTCGCGAAATGCGGTGTCGCGGGATTCGAAGACGTGGATGTCCCGTAGCGCACAGGCATCCAGCAGGGCCTGCCGGAATGGCTTGAAGTACGACCCGTTGCAGAAACTCCGCGGGGTGATCGCGACCAGCTGGCCACCGGGAACGAGCAAGCGGCTAGCGAGCCAGACAAAGGCCGAATACAGGTTGCTCGTGCGAACACCAAGACGCCGAAGCCGCTCATGAGTCGCCGAAGCTGTGCGCAGCTTGCCGTATGGCGGGTTCATGATGACGAGATCGAACGGCAGACGTTCTCGCTGGAACATCTCTGGCGCTGCTTGGGCCGCAGCCCATGTCAAGAAATCCGAATGCTCGACACGACCCTGAACTGAAGGCATTACATCGCAGCAGTCACTGAGGGTCGTTTCGAGACCTTCCACCAGGTGATCATCAACTTCCACGGCCGTCACGTCCAGCGAGCACTGCCAGCCCTCGCTGGCCGCTCGTTCAACTAGCGCAGCCGAGAGTGACCCGACACCGGCACCAGGGTCCAGAACGCGTACGCGTCCCTCCGGCGGTTCGAACATGTCGGCCAGCAGTCTCGCTATCGGAGCGGGCGTGAAGTACTGCCCAAGCTCTGCGCGACTCTCATCGTTCAGCCCCTCGGCCTGCGCGGTGCGGCGCTGCTCGGCACGCGTCAGCGGTCCGGCCGCGAGCAGATCATCGATAACTGCCGCCACACGTCCTCACCAAGCAAGTCGAGTTCGAAACCTGTCGGCAGCATAGGTAAGTCCAGGGTTCGCTACGCGGAACGTTTCGGGGTGTTTGAGACGGGTGCTCTACGCCGGCACGTGATGTCGGCTTGGTCCGAGCTGCACGGCCGACGCGGACTCGCCGGCGTGGTAGCTCGAACGTGTCAGAGGGCTCGATTCCACGTGGGCAATGCCCAACGACTCACCGACGTCGCGCCAACGGTCGAAGGCCTCCGGAGCGACCCAGCGAGCGACTGGAATGTGGTGGCTCGTCGGGCGCAGATACTGGCCGATCGTCACGATCTGCACACCGATCGCGGCAAGGTCGGCCAGCGTGCCGTCCACCTCGTGGTCGTGCTCGCCCATGCCGACGATGATGCCGGACTTGGTGGTGTGACCCGCGGCGGCGCTGCGCGCCAGCACGGCGAGGCTGCGGGCGTACCCAGCCGACGGTCGGACAGCGCGCTGGAGCCGCGGCACCGTCTCGATGTTGTGGTTGAGGATGTCGGGGCCCGCATCGAGGACAACCTGAAGCGATGCAGGGTCGCCGCTGAAGTCTGGTACCAGCACTTCGACCCCAGTCGAAGGCGAACGCAGTTTGATGGCCGTAATGGTCCTTGCGAACGCTGCCGCGCCGCCGTCGGCGAGGTCGTCGCGAGCGACCGCTGTCACCACTGCGTGGGTCAAGCCCATCTGTGCGACCGCGTCGGCGACGCGGCGCGGCTCGTCGATGTCAACCGCGATCGGACGGCGTGTGTCCACCAGGCAGAACCCGCAGGCCCGGGTGCATCGCTCGCCGTTGATCATGAACGTTGCGGTGCCTGCACCCCAGCACTCGAAGATGTTCGGACAGCCCGCCTCCTCGCAGACCGTCACGAGGTCGTGCTCTCGCATCACCTTGCGCAGCCGCAGGTAGCCCGCGTTCGCGTCCATACGAGCTCGCAGCCACGGCGGCTTGCGCTCGGCGAGGCCGATGCCGCCGTATACACCGACTTCGGCCAGCCGCGCCCGGCTGCGAGGGGCTGGCATCGGCACGCTGCCAGGACCCAGACCGCGGCTGAACGCGCTGAGATCGCTCGGCCGATGTCGCCAGGCCACGTCGGCCCGCTCGTATCCGCACTCGCCCCATTTCTTCGCTGCGGCGCCAGTAACAGCGTCGACGACGCGGCGCATCGTGGCGCTGTTCCCCTCAGCGCGCAGCGAGGTGGGTGCGAAATCACGGATGCCGCAGGGAATGATCCGCTCGAACCACTCGAGATCAGGCTCGACGTTGAGGGCAAAGCCGTGCATGGTGCGGCCGCGGCGGAGGCGCACTCCGATCGCCGCGATCTTGCGCGGTGTGCCGTCGAGGTCGACCCACACGCCCGGATAGCCGCGCAACCGACCGCAGCCCGCCAGCCCGATGGCGGCCAGCGCGTCGATGAGCACCTGCTCGAGATCGTTGACGTAGGCAGCCGTCTCGGCCAGACCGCCGCCGCGGCGCCCGCGCAGTGTCAGGATCGGGTAGCCGGTGAGTTGGCCGGGTCCGTGATAGGTGACGTCGCCGCCTCGCTCGATGCGCTCGTAGTCAGCGCCGACCTCGACCGGATCGACCAGCAGGTTGGACTGGTCCGCATTCGGTCCGGCGGTGAAGACGTGATCGTGTTCGAGCAGCAGGAGATGGTCGTGGGTGCCGTGGCTGAAGAGCCGGCGCTGCAGGTCCAGCGCTTCGCGGTAGCGAACCCGCCCGAGCCAGCGGACTCGCAGCATCTATCGCCCTCGTTTCGCAACGCCGGTCGGCGCAGCCGGGGCGCGCCTCACAGCTCGGCACCCCAGTCGTGGTCTTCCAGCATTCGCTTGATGTGACCCAAAAAGCCCGCTGCGTAGCTGCCGTCGAAGGCCCGGTGGTCCCACCCCATCGCGAGGTGCCCGACCGAGTGCACCACGATGCCCTCGTTGCCGAAGCGGTCGCTCACCACGACCGGCCGCCGCGCCACGCCGTCGGTGGACAGCACTGCGACCTGGGGCTGGTTGATGATCGCAGCCGTGGTGTAGGTGCCGAACGAGCCGTTGTTCGAGATTGTGAACGTGCCACCTGAGATGTCGTCAGGTCCGAGTCGGCGCTCGCGGGCACGCTGGGCCAGTTCGTTCATGGAGCGGGCGATGCCGCGCACGCTGAGCGAGTCGGCGTCTCGCAGCACGGGGACGATCAGGCCGTCGTAGTCCAAGTCGACCGCGACGCCGACATTGCGGCGGCGGTGTATCCGCAGCCCGCCGTCGGACACCGATGCATTCAGGCGTGGCCAGTGCCCCAACGCGTCGACCACCGAGGCCACGATGAACGGCAGGTAGGTCAGGCTGTAGCCCTCGGCCGCCCGCCATGGATCACGATGGGCCCGTCGCACCTGCTCGACGTTCTCGTAGTCGACCTCCATGACCGTGAGCGCATGCGGCGAGATCGACACCGACCGCACCATGTGCTCGCCGGTCCGTCTGCGGATGTTGTTGAAGGGCTCGAAACGCGAGTCGCCGTCGGTCCATTCGGCTGCTGACGCAGCGGCAACGGGGGCAGGCACCACTGGCCGCGTCGGCGTCGGTGCGTCCGCGGCAGGCGACGAAACGGGTGCAGATGGGCCGTCCCGCAGACCCGTACGGCCGAGTTCGTCGATGGCATCGAGAACGTCGGCCCGGGTGATGCGCCCGCCGACGCCCGTTCCGACGAGTGTGGCCGCATCCAGATTGTGCTCACGTACCAGTCGTCGCACGACCGGTGACAGCAGTCGTCCGTGGCGGTCGTCCGCGAGGTCGTCGGACGCAAGCTCGGGGGGTGTAACAGCGGGTACAGCGGCTGGCGGCGGCGCTTGTTGTTCGGTTGCCGCCGGTGCGGGTGCGGCCCCGACCGCGTCGGGCACCGGCGCGTCGTGCGACACCTCGACGATCGCGAGCACCGTGCCCACGTCGATCGTTTCGCCCTCGGGCACCAGAATCTCTGTAATCACCCCTGCCATCGGCGAGGGCACCTCGCTGTCCACCTTGTCGGTGGAGACCTCGTACAGCAGCTCGTCGACTGTGATGGCATCGCCCACGCCCTTGAACCAGCGGGTGATCGTGCCCTCGGTGACCGTCTCGCCAAGCTGCGGCAGCACCAAGTCAGCCATCGAACGGCCTCGTTCGCGGGCTGCGGTACGGCCTCATCCGTGCAGCCCCCGCCCGGTCAACGACAGCATCGTCTCGCCGAACAGCTCCGACAGCGTCGGGTGGGGCTGAATCAGCTCTGCCACTTCGCTGACGGTGGCTTCCCAGTTGACCGCCAAGTAGCCCTGACCGAGCTGCTCGGTCACCCATGGCCCCATCATGTGAACGCCCAGGATGCGCCCTGCGGTGCCGTCGGCATTGCGCTCGGCCACGACCTTCACCAAGCCTTCGGTGTCGTTCACGATCATGGCCCGCGAGTTGCCCGTATAACGGTGCTTGGATGTGACCACGTCGAAACCGGCGTCGGTGGCTGCCGCCTCGGACAAACCCGCAAACGCCACCTCGGGATGGCAGTAGATCGCCCACGGCACGTTGCGGTAGTCGACCGGCGCGGGATCCTCGCCCAAGATGTCCTTGACGGCCACGATCGCCTCGGCGAAGCCGACGTGTGCAAGCTGCGGGGTGTTGATCAGATCGCCGACGGCGTACACGCCGGGCATGGACGTGCGGCAGAGCTCGTCAGCGACCACGAATCCGCGGTCGTCCACCGCCACCTCGGTGCCGTCGAGCCCGAGATGGTCCGCAAACGGTCGGCGTCCCACCGAGACCACCACGGCGTCGACCTCAATCTGGGCGTCGGGGGCTTCGTCGGCCGACTTGGCATCCGTGTAGTTCACCGTGGTGCCGCCGCCATCGGTGGGCGTGTGGCCCGTGACGCGACAACCGGTGCGAACGGTGATGCCTCGCTTCGAAAAGGCTCGTCCGAGGGCCTTCGAAATGTCAGCGTCGACGCCGGGGACGATCTGCGGGGCGTACTCGAGCACGGTCACTTCCGCGCCCAGATCGCTCAGCATCGAGGCGAACTCGCAACCGATAGCGCCGCCGCCGATCACCGCAACCCGGCCCGGCACTTCGTCGAGTGCCAACACCTCGTCCGAGGTCATTACCAGCGTCGGGTCGCGATCGAATCCGGGCAACGTGATCGGCACCGAACCCGCCGCCAGCAGGACATGATCTGCCCGCAGCGTGTCGGTGTCGCCCCCATCGGGCCCATTGGCTTCGACGACCACCGTCCTGTCGGGCTCCAGACGGCCTGTTCCTTCGAATACGGCCACCTTGCGTCGTTTGAGCAGGCCCCGCACGCCTGCTTCGAGGCCGTCGACGATCCGCTGCTTGCGGGTCTGCGAGACGCCGAAGTCCAGATCGGGCGGCTCGACGTTGACGCCGAATTCGGCAGCGCTTGCGACCGTGCGCCACACGGCGGCGGTCTCGAGCAGTTCCTTCGCCGGGATGCAACCGCGGTGCAAACAGGTGCCGCCGAGTCGATCCCGCTCGACGAGTGCGGCTCGCAGGCCTGCCGCACCGGCGTACAGCGCCGCCGCATAGCCAGCGGGGCCGCCCCCCACTACCACGAGGTCGAACACCTCGGTCTCAATTGCCGTGTCGGTCATCGCGCGTCGAGAGTAACGCCGCTCGGCCGAATCGTTCGTCCGCCCCGTCGCATCGGTCGACTGCGCGTCGCCGCATTGGTTGCAAGCCTCAGAACGCCACCATCACCTGCACTGCGAACGCGACAAGAATCACGAGTCCCGTGACCAAGGCCGTTGCGATCAACGCCCGGGTGCTCACTCGGCCGAATGTACTCACCCAGTCGACCGGGACCCATGCTGGGACCGCAATAGGATCGGCACGGTGACCGTGCCTGCGCACCGTGCCCGAACGGGTCTTGTTGGCTCCATTGCCGTAGTTGGCCTCCTCGTTGGCGTCCTGAGCGGCTGTGGCGCAAGCGACGACTCGACGGACGCCACACCGAGCGACGAGGCTCCCGCTGCGGCGGCCGCGCCAGCAACAACAGCGGCCGCTGCGGCGAGTGCGGACGCTGGTGACGATTCCGGTGACGGTACAAGCCAGGACGCCGTTGCCGCGCCGACGACGACGGCAGCCAGCGCCGCCCCTGCCGAGACTCGGCCCGAGATCTTGCTGCTCGACACGCAGCAGCTCGACGGGCAGCAGTTCGACGTCGCCGCTGCGGCAGGCAACGACGTGCTGTTGTGGTTCTGGGCGCCGTGGTGACCAGCCTGCCGTCGTGAGGCGCCTGCGGTCGCAGAGCTGAAAGCCGAGCACGGGGACGACTTGCTCATCGTTGGCATCCCTGGAAATGACTCGCTCGATGAACACAACAAGTTTGTGAGCAACCACGGACTCGAGGACATCCCGCAAGTCCCGGATTTGACCGGCGAGCTGTGGTCCCGGCTCGGCGTGACTTCGCAGCCCAGATGGGTGCTGGTGCGTGCCGACGGAAGCGTCGAGCGCGGTGGCGGGGGCATTCCCGGCGACATCGTCGACGACGCCCTCTCACCGGCCCCACAGCAACCAGCCCAATGAGCGAGCGGCAAAGCGTCAGCGTCGAGCGGCTCATCGACGCTCCCGCCGCGCAGATCTTCGCCGTCCTTGCCGATCCCAGCCGCCACTGCGAGATAGACGGTTCGGGGACGCTGGTACGAGTGACCAGCAGCAACACACCGCTGACGCTGGGCAGCACGTTCAGCGTGCGCGTGCGTCTCGGCGTCGCCTACACCGTCAAGAATCGTGTCCTCGAATTCGAGGAGAACCGGTTGATCGCCTGGGCGCACTGGAACGGGCATCGTTGGCGCTACGAGCTTGAGCCTTCCGACGACGACAGCACACTGGTGCGCGAGACCTTTGTCTGGGGAACAGCACGCTGGCCCCGTTTCCTGGAACTCACGGGCTATGACAAGAAGAACGTGCCGTCCATGGAAGCCACGCTGGAGCGGCTGGCTGCCGTTGTCGAGACGACTCCCCCCGCAACACCCGACACGAGCCCCGACACGAGCCCCGACACGAGCCCAAACGAGGCTGCCTGAGCAGTCCGCCCGAACGGCGAGCCGCCCGCGCCCTGTGTGACCGTTGGTCTTCTCAGTCGGGTTCGATCACCCAGACATCGCCGTCGAGCGCAGTCTCGAGCTGGCGATGGACGCTCGCCAAGGTGCGATCGTCGGCGCGACGAACCAGGACGGCCTCGTCGCAGTTGCGTGCCAGCCAGGTGTCGCGACGCCGCATGGCTTTGCCGAACGCCTCGCTGTCGGGCGGCGGTCCGCCGCCGAGCACGAACTGCGCGTCAGCCGCAGCGCGTAGCTCGGCGAAGCGGTGTCGCGACGGGCGGGGCCACCGCTCGTCCATGCCTTCGAACGCCAGCACTGCCACGAACGGCACTCCTGCAGCGAGCGCTGCTTCGGCACCCATCGTCTCTGCGCCCTGTCCCAAGCCGGTGGCGACGACAAGGTCAGGGTGCATTTCGCGCTTGGCAGCCAGCACATCGCTGATCTGTCGCAGCACCTTGCGCGCCGTGGGGTTCTCGGCGTATCCGCCGATCTCAGGCGGGCGGTGGCCCAGCACGGCTACGACGTGACCGGCGACTTCGCGGTCTGGCTTGGTGCCGCGGTCACGTGAGCGCAAGGGCTCAGCGGAATCGCCCGACTCGCCCCCTGCGGTGTCGTCGGATGCCAACTCGAGCACACTGTCTGCGAAGCGGCCCCCGCTGAGGCCCTGACCGGTCGTAGCGGCGTGCACTGCCAGCACGTCGGCCGCTGTGTTGAGACGCTGCCCGGAGTGGCCCTTCACCCATGCGAACTCCACGTCGCCGCGAGCCTGCACCGCTTCGATGAACGGCTCCCACAGGTCCCGGTTGGCCACAGGCTTCTTTGCGGAGTTCAGCCAGTTCCGCCGATGCCAACCCTTCCACCATTCGTCGTTGAAGCACTTCACGACGTAGGTCGAGTCGCTCACCACTCGCAGCGGGCCGTCCAGCGCCTCCACGGCTTGTGCAGCCGCCGTGATCTCCATCCGCTGGTTGGTCGTTCTCGGCTCGTGACCGCAGGCCCACGGTCCGCCGTCGACAACGAACGCCCAGCCCCCAGGCCCGGGATTGCCGAGGCAGGAGCCGTCGGTATAGACGTGGCGAACCTCTGGGTCTGCTGAGGGACGCTCCGGTGGGCTCACTGCTCGGCAGCCTGCTCTGACATCTGGGCGACGACCTCTCCGTGTCGCGGTATCTCGATCGGTGCGGCGCGTGCGCCGAAACCGCGGGCCAAGTGCGACACTAGGCCCCATGCTCTTCGACGGGTTGCACGAGCAGATACCCGACATTGACCCTGACGAGACCGATGAGTGGCTGCAGTCGTTCGCCGCTGTCGTCGACGAACGGGGCAAGAACCGAGCTCGCTTCCTCATCCGGCGTCTGATGACGAAGGCCCGCGAGATGCAGGTGGACTTCCCGGCAACCGTGTCGACGCCGTACATCAACACGATCGCGCCTGAGGACGAGCCGTGGTTCCCAGCGGACGAGGAGATCGAGAAGCGCTTGCGCGCATACATCCGCTGGAACGCCGTCGCCATGGTGACCCACGCCAATTCGTGGGCTGACGGCATCGGCGGCCACCTGTCGACGTTCGCCAGTTCGGCCGCGCTGTACGACGTGGGCTTCAACCATTTCTGGCGCGGCAAGGACGACGGCGAGCCGGGCGACCACATCTACATCCAGGGCCACGCCGCTCCCGGCATCTACGCCCGGGCCTATCTCGAAGGTCGCCTCGACGACACCGACCTCGAGCATTTCCGCCGCGAGATCGGCCGCACCGGACTCTCGTCGTATCCGCATCCGCGTCTGATGCCGGACTTCTGGGAGTTCCCGACCGTGTCGATGGGCCTCGGTCCGATCATGGCGGTCTACCACGCTCGCTTCAATCGCTACCTGCACAACCGCCGGCTCGACGACACGTCGGAGTCCAAGGTGTGGTGCTTCGTCGGCGACGGCGAGACCGACGAGCCCGAGACGCTCGGTGCGCTGCACCTCGCGGCTCGCGAACGACTCGACAACCTGATTTTCGTCGTGAACTGCAATCTGCAACGGCTCGACGGACCGGTGCGCGGCAACGGCAAGATCATCCAGGAGCTCGAGGCCAACTTCCGCGGCTCGGGCTGGAATGTCCTCAAGGTGATCTGGGGCGGACGATGGGATGAGTTGCTCGCTCGCGACAACGACGGCGTGCTGCTCAACAAGATGAACGAGACCGTCGACGGCGAGTACCAGCGCTACTCAGTGGAGAGCGGGGCCTACATCCGCGAGAACTTCTTCGGTCCTGATCCTCGCCTGCGCAAGATGGTCCAGCACCTGTCCGACGAGCACCTTCAGCAGCTGCCGCGCGGCGGGCACGACTACAAGAAGCTGTACGCGGCGTACAAGGCCGCCGTCGAGCATGAGGGCAGCCCCACGGTCATCCTCACCAAGACGGTGAAGGGCTGGACATTGGGGCCTGATCTGGAGGCCCGCAACGCGACGCACCAGATCAAGAAGCTGAGCCGGACCCAGCTCATGACGATCCGAAACCGGCTGCGTCTGCACGACGAGATCGACGCCGAGTTCGACCCCGACGATCCGCCCTACTGCCGCCCCGAGCCGGGCAGCGCCGAGCACGAGTACCTCATCGCCCGGCGCCGAGCGCTGGGGGGCGAGCTGCCGAAGCGCATTCGTGACTGGCGCCGAAAGCCGCTCCCGATGCCGAGTTCTAAGCCCTTCGAGGAGTTCGCGGCCGGGTCGGGCAAGATGACCGTGTCCACCACGATGGCGTTCACTCGGATGCTTCGGGCGATGACACGCGAAGAGGGCTTCGGCGAGCGTGTGGTGCCGATCATTCCCGACGAGGCACGCACCTTCGGCATGGACTCGCTGTTCCGCGAGCTGGGCATCTACGCCAGCCAGGGACAGCTGTACGAGCCGGTCGACCACGACCTGTTGCTGTCATACAGCGAGCACATTGACGGCCAGATCCTCGAGGAGGGAATCACCGAGGCCGGGGCGCTCGCCAGCTTCACCGCAGCAGCCACGTCGTATGCCACCCGTGGGGTGCCGATGGTGCCGTTCTACACCTTCTATTCGATGTTCGGCTTCCAGCGTGTCGGCGACATGATCTGGGCGCTGGCGGACATGCGCGGGCGCGGCTTTTTGATGGGAGCGACCGCGGGCCGCACCACGCTCATGGGCGAGGGTCTGCAGCACCAGGACGGCCACTCGCCGCTGCTGGCGTCGGTCGTGCCGCCGTGCGTGACGTACGACCCGGCGTTCGCTTACGAGCTCGCAACGATCATCCGCGACGGCATCCGGCGCATGTACGGCGAAAACGAGGACGTCTTCTACTACCTGACGATCTACAACGAGAACTATGTGCAGCCGCCCGAACCCCACGATCTGCGGGTCCCCGATCTCCTGGCCGGGCTGTACCGATTCGCCCCCCCGGCACCGGGCCGCGCACACAGCGGGTCGATCATGTTCTCGGGCGCAGCGCAGGGAGCGGCGCGTGGGGCTGCGGAGCTTCTGGCTGCCGAGCACGATGTCGCGGTCGATCTGTGGAGCGCCACGTCGTACAAGTCGCTGCGCGAAGAGGCGCTGTCGTGCGAGCGGTGGAACACGCTGCACCCCGACGAGCCCCAGCAGGTGCCGTTCGTCACACGTCAGCTCGCTGACGGCTTCGGCCCCGTCATCGCGGTCACTGACTACATGCGTGCCGTGCCTGACCAGGTGTCACGGTGGATCGGACGGGACTACACCTCGCTCGGCACCGACGGCTTCGGTCGAAGCGACACTCGCACCCGTCTGCGTGAGCACTTCGAGGTGACCTCCGAGCACATCGTCGTGGCCGTGCTGTGGCGCCTTGCCGAACTCGGCGAGATCGACGCCCGTGTCGCTGCCGAGGCCATCAAGCGGTACGGCCTCGCCGTCGACAGCGCAGATCCTTGGTCGGCATCGGTTCACTGATCACAGCACCGCTCGCGGCCAGCGACCAGACTGACCCGATGCCCAGCGACCTGCCGTGCCCGCAACGGTGGTTTGACGACTACGAGGCCGGCGAACGGTTCACGTTCGGTACTACGACCATCGACGAAGCAGAGATCATCGAATTCGGTCGCAAGTTCGACCCGCAGCCGTTTCACACCGACCCCGAAGCTGCTCGCAACACCTTCTATGGCCGCCTGATCGCCTCGGGATGGCACACGGGCTCGATCATCATGCGCTTGCTGAACGACCACTTCCTGGGCCCGTCCAGCATGGGCTCGCCCGGCTTGGACGAGTTGCGCTGGCTGGCGCCCGTCTACCCGGGCGACCGCCTCACGCTCGTCGCTGAGGTGCTGGAAGCGCGCCCAAGCCGCTCGAAGCCCGACCGCGGCATCCTCAGAATGGCTCACGAACTCGTCAATCAACATGGCGACACAGTCGTCCGCTCGGTCGCCAACATGATGATCGCCCGCCAGCCCGAAGCAGCGAACTAGCCCAACGGCGGGCCCGGGTGCCGCCGCGATTGCTTTGGAGTGGGCTAGGCGTATTGGGCGGCTGCTTGGCGTTCGAGCCAGCCGAGCAGCACGGCGACTGCCCGGGGGTCGTGTCGGATGCGGTGGTCGGCACCGGAGATCAGTCGCAGTTCCGGATCCGGATGGCGCGAGGCGAGGTGACTGGCCTCTTCGTAGGGAACTTGGCGATCATTGATGCCGTGCAGGATCAACAGGGGCCGATCCCCGAGATGCTCCACAGCATCCACCGCGCGGTTCTGCTTGAGCTCCTTGTTCCAAGCGCTCACTGAACGTGGGAATTCTCCGGAGCGAATGACTCCGACATTGCGACAATGGCTGAGGAACGCCTTGGGGTCGCCGGCCCAGTCGTCAAAGTCGGCGCGGGGAGCCATGGCCGCTACGCCCCTCACGCGGGCATCGCGTGCCGCAGCCAGGATCGCCAGCGACCCGCCGGTCGTCGAGCCGACCAGCCACACGCCCCGGCAACCCTGCGACAGCACATGCTCGATCGCGCGGCCGACGTCGTCGATCCAGCCCAGCAGCGAGAAGTCTCCGTCGGAATCGCCGCACCCACGCAAGCTCACCGCCAGCACCGTCCAGCCCTGCGCCTCGGCAATGCGTTCCGCGAACAGCTGGTAGGTGAGGTTGGGCACGCCTGGACGCTGCATCGAGGGGAACCCGTGGCACAGCACCACCGCCGGTCCGCTGCCGACCGATCGCTTGGGCCGCACCAACAGAGCAGCCAGATTCGGGCCGCCTTCGATCGTGGTCTGTGTGACCGTCGTGCTCACAGCGCAGCGCCCTGGCGAAGGTGCGGCAGCGGCCGCACCGCGATCGAGCGCATCCGCAGGTCCTACCGGCAGAGCCGCGACAGGCGATAGCCGCGATTTCGCGCCTCAGACAACTCGTCGGGTCCGAATGCGGCGTAGGACTGCGCGGCCACGATGTCGGCGACGGCTGCGACCAGCTGCGCCTCGGAACTCGGATCTGTCAACTCAGCCTCCATGTCGTACACGACCTGGTTGCGCTTGTCGCCGACGTAACGGAGACCGTGCAGCTCCCTGGGGATATCCATGGATCTCATTCTGCCCTCCGCGGGCCCAGCTGCTCGCATCGGCGCTCAGCTTGCGGTGCGAACCGATCAGGTGCCCGAGTCGCCTGGATCGTTGACTGCCGCCAGTGCGCCAATGCGTCGCAGGTAGTCCAGGTGCGCCTCGACCACCGCTTCGACATCGTCCAAGGAAACCTCGAGACCGCTTTGTCGCACCGTTCGGTACAGATCTGCGGCCGACGAGCTGTGCTCAGTGACCGACGGGGCCTCGCTGTCGGGTCCGTCGAGGGCGCGCTCGTCTTCGGGGTCCGCACCGAATTGCAGCTGATTGAGGTGGCCGCGCAGGAGTGCGGAGAGCTCGTGGCCGCGCAGCGAGGCCGCGACGTCGAACGGCAGGCGCTGCGCCACGAAATCCGCTGCCTCGGCGAGACGCCAGACGGGCTCGCGTCGCTGCCGTGCGAGCCGTTGCGCCTGAGTGCCGACGACGCCCGCGGCAACGATGAAGCCGATCACCAGCGAGATCGCGATGACCGCAACGATCACGTTGCACTCCTCGACAGAAGCGGGTTGTACAGCCCTGCTCTCGGCGAGTGCGAGGGCTTGTGCCGGGTTACAGACCGATGCGCTGAGCCAGAAGCTCTCGGTGGTAGGCGGGATCGCCGAAGATCAGCTCAGAGCTCTTGGCACGCTTGAAGTACAAGTGCGCCGGGTGCTCCCAGGTGAAGCCGATGCCGCCGTGGATCTGGATGTTCTCTGCGGCGCAGTGGAAATACGCCTCCGAGCAATACGCCTTGGACAGTGACGCCACCGAGGGCAGTTCGTCGTTCATCTCCGACGCGCACCACGCCGCGTAGTACGCAGCCGACTTCGCCGACTCAACCTCGAGCAGCATGTCAGCGCACTTGTGCTTGATGGCCTGAAAGGAGCCGATCGGGCGTCCGAACTGCACGCGGTCCTTGGCGTACTGGACGGCCATGTCCAGCACGTACTGCGCTCCGCCGACCTGCTCGTTCGCGAGGGCCACAGCCGCAAGGTCGAGCACCTGGGAGATATAGGCGAATCCGTCGGTGTCGCAGAGGTGCTTCGCCGGCGTGTTGTCGAACGTGATGCGCGCCTGCTTGCGGGTCTGGTCCATGGTCGAGAGGTTCTCGCGGCTCAATCCCGTGGCGTCGCCGTCGACGGTGAACAGGTGGATTCCGCCCTCGCAGCGAGCCGCAACAACGAACAGGTTCGCGGTGCCGCCGTCGGTCACGAACATCTTCTCGCCGCTGATCGTCGCCGAATCGTCGGTGTCAGATGCCTCGACCTCGATGCCGTCTTCGTCCCAGCGGCCGCTGGGCTCAGCGAGCGCCAGCGTGGCGATGGTCTCGCCTGAGGCGATGCCCGGCAGCAGTTCTTCCTTGGCCTTTTCGTTGCCCGAATGCAGGATCGCATTGCCTGCCAGCACGACCGTCGAGAAGTAGGGCGCGCACAGCAGGCTGCGCCCCATCTCCTCGAGCACGATGCCCAATTCGACGTAGCTGGCGCCCTGGCCGCCGTACTCCTCGGGGATGACGAGCGCTTGCAGGCCGAGCTGCTCAGCCATCTGCGACCAAACCGCCGGGTCGAAGCCGTCGTCAGTCTCCATCAGCTCGCGCACCGCGGTCTCGGGGGACTTCTCCTCGAGGAACGAGCGAACGAAGTTGCGGAGCTCTTCCTGCTCCTCGGTGAATGCGAAGTTCACGGACGCGCCTCCGGGGCCGGTGCAACCTGTGCAATGGACAGGCGAAGTTCTATCATCCTGTGGCCCAAGAGGCTCACTCAGCCAACATCGGGCACGACGCACAGTCGCACTCGTGGGGCGCACTCGTAGGGCGGAACCAGTTGTGCGGGTGGGGCGTTAGCTTTCGTGATGGACTCCGGGAACAACGCACGCGGCAAGTCTGACCGCACATTCCGGCGTCAGAAGAACTCGGCCACGGCGCCGAAGGAAGCCAAGGCGGTACGAGAATGAGCGACGGGTCCAGCCAAACCGCAGCGTCAGGCGCGACAAGGAATGCCAGGAGTCCGCGCCGGCTTGTCCGCCAGCCCGGCGCCAGCGTCGGGCTGGCGGCAGGCATGGCAGGCGCGGCCGTTGCGCTGTCCTTCGGCGAACTCATGGACGGCCTGTTCGACTCGATCCCCTCGCTCGTCGTGGCCGTCGGCGAGGCGCTCGTGGACTATTCGCCGGACTGGGCGGTCAAGCTCAGCATCGAGCTCTTCGGCGAGAAGGACAAGGCGGTGCTCGCGATCGGCATCGTCGGCGTCGCGCTGGTGATCGGCGGCCTTCTGGGCACGACTGCGATGTGGCAGCGCAGTCATCGGGCACCGCTTGGGGGGTTCGCTGCGTTCGCGTTGGTCGGAGGCTGGACCGCCGCTCGCAACCCGATGAGCCCGTTCATCGGCTCGTGGATCGTGGCGCTGTGTGCCGCTGCACTCGGCGCCGGCACGCTGCTGTTGCTGCTGCGGCTCGCACCCCACGCCCGAGCTGGCGCAACGTCCGCAACAACCACTGCAGCGAGTCCCGACGAGCCGGACGCCGCCCCGCCCAGCGAGACCGCCGCCCCTGAACCTCTCGACACGAACCGCCGTGCGTTCCTCGTGGGAGTCGGCGGAGCCGGGGTGGCTGCGGTCGGGCTCGTCGCTCTCGGCCGCGGCGTGCGCGGCCCCTCAGCCGCAGAGACCGCTCGTGCCTCCATCGACCTCAGCGGCGCCAGCCCCCCAACGACCGCAGCGCCACCTGGTGCGACCGCGACGCCGAGCGCCACGACCGCCGCTCAGCGCTCGTTGATGTCTCAGGTGGCTGCGCTCGACACTCTGAACGAAGTTGCCGGCATCTCCAGCTACCTCACTCCCAACGACGACTTCTACCGGATCGACACGGCGCTGACCGTGCCACAGGTCGACCCGGCGAACTGGAGCCTCAGCTTCACCGGCATGGTCGACAACCCTTACGAGCTGACGCTCGACGACATCTTGGCGATGGACCTCAGCGAGCACGTGATCACCCTGTCGTGCGTGTCGAACCGCGTCGGCGGGCGCCTGGTGGGCAATGCCACCTGGACCGGCATCCCGCTCGTGACACTGCTCGAGCGCGCCGGAGTGCAACCGGGTGCCGACCAAGTCGTCGGCCGCTCCGTCGACGACTGGACTGCCGGCTTCCCCACCGACCTCCTCTACGACGGTCGCAACGCGATTCTCGCTGTGGGCATGAACGGCGAGCCGTTGCCGACCTCACATGGCTTCCCGGCTCGCTTGGTGGTTGCGGGCCTGTACGGCTACGTGTCCGCCGTCAAGTGGATCGAGGAGATCAACCTCACGACGTGGGACGGCTTCGACGGCTACTGGGTACCCCGTGGCTGGTCCAAGCGCGGCCCCATGAAGACGCAGAGCCGCATCGACGTGCCCGACGGCGGTGATCGCCTTGCGCCCGGTGTGCCCGCAGCGGTAGCTGGCATCGCCTGGGCGCCGACTCGGGGCATCAGCGGCGTGGAGCTGCGAGTGGACGACGGACCGTGGCAGCGATGCGAGATGGGCGAGGCGCTCGGCGACGAGAGCTGGTTGCAGTGGCACCTCGCCTGGACACCGACCCCGGGCGACCACACCCTGCAAGTGCGTGCCATCGACGGCACCGGCATGACCCAGCCGCAAGGCCCCAAAGATCCCCGGCCCGACGGCGCAGAAGGCTGGCACCGCATCAACGTGCGCGTCGACGAGGCCTAGCCGCCTGCGGGGGCATCTGTTCGCTGGCCGTCGCGCTCCTAGGATGCAGCCATGGCTTTGCACTGGTCCGCCACCGGCATCGAGGTCCACAAGGAGGTCGTGCGTCCCGTCGACGGCGACCTGCCCCACGGATTCCCCGACGACTTCGACAACAACGTGTTCACCATCCGTTGCACCGAGACCGGCGAGGCGATGCTGATCGACGCCGCGAACGAGCACGAGCGCCTGCTGGAGGTGTGCCGGGCGTTGGGTGTGACCAAGGTCGTCGAGACGCACGGCCACTGGGACCACATCCAGGCGGTGCCGGCAGTTCGCGACGCCGGCATCGAAGTGGGCATCACCGCCGAAGACGCTTCGATGCTGCCCAGCTACGACTTCATTCTCGCCGACGACTCGGTCATCGAGCTGGGGCGCCTTCGCATCCGCACCATCCACAACCCCGGTCACACTGCGGGCTCGATGAGCTTCCACGTGGAAGGCACGCCGCTGCTGTTCACGGGCGACACCCTGTTCCCGGGCGGTCCCGGCGCCACCGGTTTCGGCGGCGATTTCGACCAGATCATCCGCAGCATCGAAGGCCGGATGTTCTCGAAGTTCTCCGGCGACACGCTCGTGCTGCCCGGCCACGGCGCGGACACGACCATCGGCAACGAGTCGCCGCACCTGCAGGAGTGGATCGACCGAGGCTGGTAGTCGCTGGGTCTAACCCGTCGCCACTCGGCGACTGTGTCTAACCCGTCGCCACTCGGCGACCGAGCGACCTGAACGCTATGTAGAAGGTCACGATGGCGAGCCCCACGATGGCGGCGGCTCCCTTGAGGATCATGAGCCCGTCCCAGCCCTCGAACAGGATCGCCCGCATCGCCTCCATGAGATAGGTGACCGGGTTCCACGCCGCCACCGTGCGAAGCCAGCCTGACATCAGCTCTCGAGGCAGGAATGACGGCGTCAGGAACGCAAACGGGAAGAAGATCAAGAACGACGAGTTCACCGCGGCCGGATTCCCGGTGCGCAGCGCAACCGTGTAGGGGATGCCGCTGTACGCAATGCTCCAGGCAATTGCGAGCAGCAAGAAGACCAAGAACCCCAAGAAGCCGGTCTCGAACCACACTCCGAAGGCGAGGCCCATCGCGACCACGAACAGGGCCAGTCCGAGCGCCATCACGATGTCAGCCACCATCAGCCCGAACAGCAGCGTGGACCGGCGGATCGGCGTTACGAGCATCCGGTCGAGATAGCCGGACTGAATGTCGATCACGAGCACGCTCGCCCGAGAAATGCCCGTGACAGCAAAGATGATCGCGACCGGAAGCTGGAACGCCCGGTAGTCGAGGCCGACATTGCTCCCCGAAGGCGCCTGTCCCTCCACGAACGACTCCAAGGCGCCGGTATTCACGACAAAGAAGAAGACGGGGATGATCAGCGTCGGAATCAGGTACTCGGGTTCGCGCAACACGCTTCGGACAGCCCGCCTGGCTATTGTCGCTATGTCGGTCAGGAAGCCGACACCGTGAGTCAGGCCTCCCCCCGGGGCGACAGCGGCTTCAGTCATCACCCGCCTCCCGCTGCGACGCGCACGCCGTCGGGGTGTGTGCCTGGGGCGACCGAATCGGCCTGGTCTGGCGCAGCCTCTTCGGCTGCGACTGTGCTCTGCGCCGCAGCCTCTTCGGCTGCGGCCATGCGGTAGCCGGTCGCCTGCAGGAACACGTCGTCAAGCGAGGGCGTCCGTACGGTGAGCGCTGTTGGATGCACATCGGCACCGGCCAGCGCCACCGCGACGGCACCGACAAGCCCCGCGCCATCCGAAGTCGCAATGGTGATGCCATGGCGACCCGTAGTCACATCGTCGGCCTGAGGCACGGCTTTCGCTGCCTCCGCCGCGCGAGCGATGTCTTCGGGCTCGAGATCCACCACGATCACGTCGGCGCCCACGGCCCGCTTCAACTCGGTGGGCGTGCCCTGTTGCACGATGCGCCCATCGGCCAGGATCGCCACCCGATCGGCCAGCACATCGGCTTCTTCCAGGTATTGCGTCGTCAGGAAGACCGTTACGCCCAGCTCGTCGTTCAGGCGACGCACCTCGTCCCATACCTGGGTTCGGCTCACCGGGTCGAGGCCCGTCGTGGGCTCGTCCAAGAAGAGCACTTCAGGGGCATGGATCAGCGACGCAGCGAGGTCCAGCCGCCGTTTCATGCCGCCGCTGTAGGTGGAGATACGGGCATCGATGGCGTCGCCGATGTCGGCGAGGTCGATGGCGCGCTCAATGGATGCAGCCCGGTCGGCGGGGCGCAGCCCGTAGAGCCGCGCTTGCAGGTCAAGGATCTCGCGGCCGGTCTGCTTCTCGTCGAGCGCTGCGTCCTGCATGGCGACGCCGATGCGGATCCGCACCTCACCGGGGTTCTTCGCCACGTCGAAACCGGCAACTCTGGCGGTGCCCGCCGTCGGGCGCAGCAGCGTGCACAGCATGCGCACGGTCGTGCTCTTGCCAGCGCCGTTCGGTCCCAAGAAACCGAAGATCTCACCTTGGCGGACCTGCAGATCTACACCGTCGACCGCCCTCACCGAACCGAAGTCGCGGACGAGTCCATGGGCCTCAATCGCCGTTGCTGACCCCTCAGACATCGCCTCGGACACGGGCGGCAGGCTAGCGAGCGTCCTGCCCGAGCGATCTGTCCTGGCGAGAACACAGAGACTGGCCGAAAGCGCCGGCTTTGAGGACTGCAGAAGCGTTGCCAGATCGCACATGACCGCTGCGGGTCATGCGAGGCTGTCACTTGCACGGTGTCCAATGGAAGGGGCCATGCATGATCTTCGACCGCGCCAGCACAACAAGTCGCCCGATTCGTCTCGAAGCTCGTGTCGGAGTGTTCGGACCCGACGGCGAACTTGCGAACGAGCACACTTACCTGTCGGCCGAAGTGGACGAGGAGCTACGTCCATGGATGGCAGGCCAGAGATATGTTGAGATGCGCGACGGCACGATGACCACCGAGGATCGCGCGCTCATGTCCGAGATCGCCGATGAGGTTCTGTCGTGGGTCGCCGCCGGGCACGAGACGGCGACCTTTCCCAACAAAGTCAACCTGCTGATGCAGTGGGACGGCATCATGGACAATTCCGAGTCGGCGGACATCGACCCTGCGTCGCCCCTCAACCTGACGTTCGACATGGAAGGACGCCCGTGCAGTGAGCAAGACGGCTCATGCACTATCTGCGGAGAGCCGTGCTGGAACTGCACCTGCGACCCGCACGTTGTCGCCACCGCCCGGTTGGTCATCGCACCCTTCGGAGGCTGAAGCACCGGCGGGTATTCAGCCGCTCACCCGCTGGCGCAGCATGCCGGTCCGCTTGTCAACCTCGTAGTCAGCATCGCGAAGCAGTTTGGTCACGGCGCTGAGATCGATCACCGACAAGTCCCAGCTGCGTCGAAATCCCTCGCGAACCGCCTCGACGTAGCACTGGCTCGGGCTGAGTCGTTCCGTGGTTGAAACGATGTCCCGCACAACGCCTTCGACTTCCGCCGATGTTGGGACCACGACTGCCGCTGACGAACACCCGCTGCTCAACGTCAACATGAGGTCGACGGTTGATACGTGCTCGAAACCAGAAGCGAGGCCCTTGACGGAACGCTGGCCTTTGTCAAGCGTCGCGATGAGTTCGGGCACGACGACAAGCCCCGCCTGAGCGATCGCCCGCTGCAAGATCCTCCAGACACCTCCGCTACTGTTGCCGAAGAGCATCGTGATATAGCCATTCGGCTTGAGCACGCGGCGACACTCGCTCAGCGCCTCCGTCAGAATCGATTCGTATCGATCTGGCGAGCGAAACGAACCCGTGTCGGTCCTGTCAACGACAGCTTCGAGTCCTGGATCCGTCAGCCGCTGACCCGGCAGCCAGGCCTCGTGGAACAGGTTCATGTCCGAGTAAAAGATGTTTGAGCCGAATGGCGGATCCGTGAACACGTAGTCGACGGATTGATCCTCGAGGGGCAGTGATGTCGCGCTTCCGACGTCGTACCGGACGGCATGCTCCCTCGATACCGCTACCAGTCCACGTTCGCGTCGCTGTGCTCGTATCCACTCGTCGGATCGAGCCACCGCGTCGACCTTGCGGGTGAACAGGTCGAACACGTTCCACTCGTAGAAGACAGGCGCGATGTAGTAGTTCGCGTTGGCCGCATTCAGAGGTCTTTGGCGTGACCACTGGTACCGCTTGCTGGCGCGGGTCAAGATCGCAGTAAACGCAAATCGCAGCTTTCCGCGGATGGTGGCGTCATCTGTTGCTTCGACTGCATCACGCAGGGCCGCAAGCGCGCACAGGTTCCGGCGGCCGAAGAAGGACGCTGTCGACGTGAGGCGGTGACGCCCGAGTGCCGAGGCCTGGTACATCTGACGATTCGATTCGATCGCGACATCGGGCCACGGTGAGCCATTTGCCGGTGCCGCAAGCGGTTCCGACCAAGGTTGTTCCATCTGTGTGCTCGAGCAGGGACACACGATTGAGTCAACAACAGGCTCCTCACGCAACCGCAACGAACGGCTGCTGATCGGCGCTCCGCAGCGGAAGCATCTCATTGCCGCCTTGTTCCAATCGGCGTCCTCAAGAGCCTCGTAGTAGTTGACCTGGGCAGCGCAACCGCCACATTCGACAACGAACGAACAGATCGTCTTCGCTGTTTCAGCAAGTTCTCCGCACGAGGCGCAGGTCACTCGGTAGAGGTCGCCGACGGCCTTACGTGCCCGCTCGACAGCCGCCCGGCCGTCACGCCGAAGCGGCCCAGCGTCGACGAGATTGACATAGTTGCTGCCGATATGCCGTCCGAGCACGGACACATCGAACAAACGGGCGCGGCGACCCGATGCGAGGGCCGCCACGCCGGTCATGCCAGACCCAGCGAAGGGATCAAGCACGGTGTCCCCTGGGGCTGTCATGGCCTCGATGAACGGGATGACCGCCGTCACAGGCACCTTCGTCAGGTACGCGTGTGCCATGTACACAGGGTCGGAACGCTTCACAGCGACAGAAGCGGGTAAAGGGTGCGCCACCTCGCGGGCAGGGCCGAAGGGTCCGACCTGTCCGTTGGAGGCGGCCCTAGCGTGAGCGCGTCGGGGCATGCGTCACATCATGCCGGAGAGAGCAGGCGCAGCGATGGGTTTCAAGGAAGACGGCGACTTCGCCCGATTCGTTGCGATGGGTGCCGTCGGCACCGCAGTCGCAGCCGACGTCCTACGGGAACGCTTTGGCCACCAGCCGATTGAGCTGGAGCGCTACGCGATGGCCAACAAGGTGTGGCAATCCAAGGTGAAGCGACTTCGTCTCCCTGATCTCTTGTGTGTCCGCTGCGGTGTCAGAGTCGAGGCTAAGGCAAAGTCGAAGCTCGGGATAGTGCTGTCGCACTCCGATACCCCCGGTCGTAGATGGGACGACGGCGGGATGCGTGATTCCGACTTGTTTGCCTTCATGCGAGTGGAATCGCCACAAGGGGCGTTTCCGCCCGAAGTAGCAGAACCAGAGTGGTTCTCCACAGCAGCCCTGCGCGCCAGCGTTCAACATGCTCGTCGCTCGAACCCCAAGGCAGCATCTGAGGGTTCCGAAGTGACGATGACTTGGCCGTGCTGGGTGCCGCGCTACGGGGGCACATTCAAGGGGGTCGACGACCAAGACCGGATCGTGGTCGTCGACAACGCGGGAAAGCAGCGGCTCTATTGGCATTGGCGCAAGTGGGCGGGCAAGCGTTTCCGATACCTGCTCCCGGGGGACACGTTCGAACCCGATAGCCGCATTGTCGCCGGCATCGCCGAGCCACCTCTGTCTCTTGTGTGCCCCGGGCTTATCTGGGATGCGGCAGCAGCCTTATACGACGCAGACCCCGTCGAGCGTCTCGCGGCGGTGAGGGCAACTGGCATTCTGCGCCGAGTCGGCGCTGCCGAACGATTGAGCCAGGTTGCACAGGACGAGAGGGAAGATTGGCGCGTCCGGCTCGAAGCAAACGTCGCGCTCGCTCGAAATGACCCGCAACGCTGGGTGCCGCAAGTCGCAGCCACGATCAACGTCACGGATGACCGGGAGCAGCACATGGAGGCTGTACTCGCACTCACGGAAGTGCCGGCACTCGAGGCAGTTCACGCTCTATGCGACATCGCTGGGCGCGACGACCTTCACGAGGATGTGCGAGCAGCGGCAGCTTGGGGCATCGGCCAGGGTGCCTCCGCGAATCCTGAACGGTTGTTGCCAATCATGCTCAACGTCAATCTTCTCGTCGCTGTTCACGCCGTTGGCGCAATCGATACGGTTTCGGACGCGACGCGAGAGACGTTGATGGGTTGGTTGGGCAGTCGCAATCAGCGCCGAGCAGCGACCGCTGCGAATGTGCTCGCCCGGAGTCGATCCGTCGACACCCTTCTCGACGCGTACGAACTGGGCGAACCCGCCCAGCAGTGGGCGATCTATGCACTCGGGAAGATGGAGGCGGCAGTGGTCCGGGTACGTGCAGGGTCGAGGTTGACGGGTTCACTTAGGGCAGTCTTGGAACCGATATGGCTCCGAGAACTCGATTGGCTGAGCGTTGACGACGACCCGCTCGCCGCTCTCGATCTGCAGAAGATCAGGTTCGACCCGATGCAACCGACGCTTCACAGCACGTTCGGCGTCGATCCGCTACCTCGGGCATTTCCGGGTGCTCACGTCGAAACGCCGTCCTAAGGCAAGGCGACATCTGTCCCCAAATCATGTGTCCCATTCACCTTTGAGGACAGTGACGGGAGCACGTCGATGTGGCGGGTGGCGGACTCCCAGGCGTGGGCCAATTCGAGCACCGAGCGGTCGGCGCGATGGCGGCCGACGAGCTGCAGACCGACGGGCAGGCCATCGGTGGTGAAGCCAGCGGGCACCGAGATGGCGGGATGGGTCGTGACGGTGATGTCGCTGCACGAGCGCATCCAGTCGATGTAGGTCTCGAATTCGACACCGTCGATTTCGGTGGGGTACTCGATCTCGACATCGAACGGGGGCACCTGAGTGGTGGGGCACGCCAGGTATGCAAAGCCGCCGCCATCAGGTGACATGAACGCATCGACGCTGGCGAACAGCTGGGTGTGGCGGCGGCATGCATCTGCGTATTCGGCAGTTGACATCGACAGGCCTCGTTCGATGTTCCACACCAAAGTGTCCTTGAGCTGGTCTCGGTGCCGTTCGAGCAGTGGCCCGTAACCGACGGCGAACGTCCAGGCACGACGGGCCTGAAAGATGTGCGGGGCATCCGACAGATCGGGCCAGGCCTCGACAACTTCACAACCCAAGTCGCTGAGCACATCAGGCACGTTCGCCGTCGCGGCTCGCATCGCAGGATCGATCGGCAGCCCGCCAGCATCGGGCGACCACGCCACCCGCACACCGCGCAGATCTTGCTCCAGCGAACCTGCGAAGACCTCCGGCGACTCCTGATTCGACACCGGCGAGCGGTCATCGGGGCCCGCCAGCGCTCGCAGGAAGAACGCCACGTCGGCCACGGTCCGGGCCATCGGGCCTTCGACCGCCAATGGGAACCATGCGTCCTGCGAGGTGGTTGACGGTACCCGTCCTGGGGATGGCCGGAAGCCAACGATGTTGCAGAACGCGGCAGGATTTCGCAGCGAGCCGCCAAGGTCGGAGCCATCGCACAGCGGCAGCATCCGGGTCGCCAGCGAAACCGCTGCTCCCCCGCTGGAACCGCCGCACGTCTTTGCGAGGTCATAGGGGTTGCGTGTGATGCCGAACACCGGATTGAACGTGTGCGAACCAGCGCCGAACTCAGGCGTATTGGTCTTGCCGACCATCACCGCGCCCGCCTGGCGCTGACGTTCCACCACCAGCGCATCGATATCGGGGACGAAGTCGGCGAACAGCGGTGAGCCCATCGTGGTGCGGACACCAGCTGTGAGCGCCAAGTCCTTGTGCGCCACCGGCAACCCATGCAGCAACCCGAGCGACTCTCCACGGGCGTGCGCTTGGTCGGCCGCAGCCGCCCGTTCGGCCGCGAGCTCCGGTGTGAACGTCACAATGGCGTTGACGGCGGGATTGACCTGCGAGATGCGTTCGAGGTGCGCTGCCAGCAACTCACGCGCCGAGATCTCGCCGTTCGACAGCATCGCCGCCATGTGCGTCGCCGTCAGCCCGCAGATGCCTGCTTCGTCCCCAGAGCTCGTGTCCATCGGGTCATTCGATCACAGGCACCGCCTAGGTTGCAGCCCATGAGCCAGTCATTCACTGCCGGGACCAGCGACGAGAACCGGCGTACCGGCCAGACCGTCGAGTTGCTGCAGACTCTGATCCGAAACGAGTGCGTCAACTACGGCACAGCGGAGTCCGGGGGCGAGGCTCGCAACGCTGACACCATTGAGGCGTATCTGAATGGCGCTGGCCTGGATCTTGAGGTGTTCGATGCGGCTCCGGGCCGGCGGTCGCTCGTCACCCGCATCGAAGGCAGCGATCCAAACGCGCCCACCCTGTGCCTGATGGGCCACACCGACGTGGTGCCGGTCAATCCCGACGGCTGGAACCGTGATCCCTTCGGCGGCGAACTCATCGACGGGGAGGTGTGGGGCCGCGGCGCGGTGGACATGCTGAACCTCACGTCGTCGATGGCGGTGGCCTTCCGGCATATGGCCGAGACGGGCTACCGGCCCGCGGGCGACCTCATCTACTTCGCCTGCGCCGACGAGGAGGCCGGCTCGGCCTACGGCGCTCGCTGGATGGCCGAGAACCACTGGGACGCGATCGGTGCCGACTACGTGCTGACCGAGAACGGCGGGTTGCACTCGGGCTCGGCCGAAGCTCCGTTCATCGGCATGAACGTAGGTGAGAAGGGCGTGGCCTGGCGACGCTTGCGGGTTCGGGGCGTACCCGGGCACGGCTCACGACCGTTCCGGCAGGAAAACGCCCTCGTCAGGGCGGCCGCAGTGGTGCACCGGATCTCGCAGTACCGCCCGCCGCCGAGGTTCCACGAGCTGTGGCGCGAGCAGGTCGACACGCTCGGCGCCGACGACGAGACCAAGGCGATCATGCTGGACGAGGCACTCATCGAGGACTGGCTCGACGCCCATCCCAGCGCGTCAGTGGCAGCGCACCTGTACTCGTGCACGCATACCTCGTTCTCGCCGAACGTCATCGGTGCGCCCACCACTATGAAGACCAACGTCATCCCGGACCACGTCGACATCGAGGTGGACGTGCGCACGCTGCCCGGCGAGGGCGCAGCGGAAGTGCAGGCGCACCTGAATGAGGCGCTCGGCGATCTGGCCGGCGATGTCGAGGTCGAGATCATCATGAACGACCCTGCCTCGGTCAGCCGCGTCGAGACGCCGCTGTGGGACGCGCTGCAAGTGGCGGTGGGTCGGCGTTTCCCGACGGCTCGGCTCACCCCGCAGCTCATCATCGGGTTCACCGACTCCCGCGTGTACCGCGACATGGGCGCCATCGCCTATGGCGCCGGACTGTTCAGCCCTGAGCTGGACGGCGGCGACTACGGCGCCCGTTTCCACGGCAACGACGAGCGCATCGATGTCGAGTCGCTGGCGCTGACCACCCAGCTCTGGCTCGACGTCGTCGGCAGCCTTTGGGACTGAGGGCTGCGGGTCTACGACCTGAGCCCCGGTTGGGGCATTTGGGGCCAGCCATACACTGAGCCGCATGACACTGGGCGGCCTAGCGCCGGACGCTGCAGGGGGCGCACCCCTCTTCGAGATCGACAGCTTGGGAGTTCGAGCGGTTGAGGGACCGCAGATCCTCCAGAGCGTGGATCTGACGGTCAACGCGGGTGAGTGTCACGCCATCATGGGCCCCAACGGGTCAGGCAAGTCCACGCTTGCCACCACAATCTTGGGATCGCCCGAATACGAGGTCACCGGCGGCGAGATCCGCTTCCGAGGCGACGACATCTCCGAATGGGATCCCGACGCCCGTTCCAAAGCTGGGCTGTTCCTGGCATTCCAGTATCCCCAACACATCCCCGGCGTCTCGGTGCGCAACTTCCTGCGGCAGGCCGTCTCGGCGCGGCGCGGCGAAGACGTCTCGGCCATCGAGATCTACGTGGCGATGGGCGCGTGGATGTCCCGGCTCGGCATGGACGAGTCGTTCATGGACCGGTACCTCAACGAAGGCTTCTCCGGCGGTGAGCGCAAGCGCAACGAGATCCTGCAGCTGGCCTTGCTCGAACCCGAGGTAGCCGTGCTGGACGAGACCGACTCAGGGCTCGACATCGACGCCCTGCGTGTGGTGGCGACCGGCTTGCAGCAGGTCCGTACCGAGCGGCCCGAGATGGGCGTGGTGCTCATCACTCACTACGAGCGCCTGCTCTCCGAGATCGAACCCGACTACGTACACGTCCTTGTGGACGGTCGCATCGTGGCGTCGGGAGGCCCCGAGCTGGCCACCGAACTCGAACGTGACGGCTACGAAGCCTTCGAGCAGAGGCCGGCCGCGTGAGCGGCGCGACTGTCGCCCAAAGGGGCAGCGCACTCGGCACAGACGTCAAGTCGCAGTTCCCGCTGCTGCGCCGCAGCGTCCACGGTCACCCGATCGTCTACCTGGACTCGGCCGCCTCGTCGCAGAAACCCGATGCGGTGCTCGACGCGATGGACGACTACTACCGCTGCGTCAACGCCAACGTGCACCGCGGCGCGTACCAGATCGCCGCCGAGGCCACCGAGCGCATGGAACGTGCCCGCAGCGACGTCGCCCGGTTCATCGCTGCTCCGAGTGCCCGCGAGATCATCTTCACCAAGAACGCCACCGAAGCAATGAACCTGATCGCTCGCTCATGGGGCGGCACCAACCTGGGCCCCGGCGATGCGGTGGTGCTCACCGAAATGGAGCATCACGCCAACATCGTGCCCTGGCACATCCTCGCCGCCGAACGGGGCTTCGAGATCCGCTGGATTCCGATCACCGCCGACGGTCACCTCGACCTCGCAGACCTCGACCGGCTGCTCGACGGGGCGAAGCTGCTGTCGGTCACGGCGATGAGCAACGTGCTCGGCACGCTCAATCCGGTGCCACGTCTCGCAGCCGCCGCTCATGACGCCGGTGCTCTGTGCGCAGTGGATGCAAGCCAGTACGTGCCGCACCTCCCCACCGATGTCGGCGCTCTGGGCGCAGACTTCTTGGTGTTCACGGGACACAAGATGTGCGGCCCGACCGGCGTGGGCGTGCTGTGGGGGCGTTCAGAGCTTCTCGAGGCCATGCCGCCGTTCCTCGGCGGCGGCGAGATGATCCTCGACGTCACCAAGGAAGGCTTCCGGCCCAACGAGCTGCCGCACAAGTTCGAGGCCGGGACTCCGCCGATCGCGGAGATCGTCGGCCTGGGTGCAGCGGTGCGGTATCTGGAGCACATCGGCATGGAGTCCGTGCGGTCCCACGAGGTGAGCCTCACCGGCTATGCGCTGCGCACCCTCACCGAGCGTCACGGCACCGACATCACCGTGCACGGGCCGTCGGAGCCTGCCGAACGCGGCGGAGTGCTCTCGTTCGTGTATCGGGACGTGCATCCCCACGACATCTCCCAAGTGCTCGACCAGAGCGGTGTCTGCGTGCGAGCGGGCCATCACTGCGCCAAGCCCCTCATGCGATGCCTGGGCGTCAGCGCCACCACGCGGGCGTCGCTGTACGTGTACAACGACACTTCCGATATTGATTCGCTGGCCGACGCGCTCGACGAAGTCGGCGCGCTATTCGGCTACTAAAGGCAACGGGACAACACATTCATGGCCGGCCTCGAAGACCTGTACCGAGAGATCATCCTCGACCACTACCGCAACCCCCGCAATCGCGGCGAGCTGGAGAGCCCGCCCGCGCTCCGCAGCGAGGGCTTCAACCCGCTGTGCGGCGACGAGGTGGTGCTCACCTTCGAGTTGGACGGCGACACGGTGGTCGACCTGCGAGTCGGAGGCCAAGGCTGCTCGATCAGCCAAGCATCTGCCTCGATGATGTCCGCAGCCGTCATCGGCAAGTCGGCGAGCGAGATTCGCGGCCTGACGCGCTCGTTCAAGGCGATGATGTCGATCCACGAAGAATCGATCGGCGGCGACGGCGGCGAGGATCAGGACGATCCATTGGACCCAGGGTCCGCGGTCGGGAATTCGGCCGGCGCCCGCGTCCTGAAGCTCGGCGACCTCGAGGCGCTGCGCGGCGTCGTCAAGTTTCCCGTGCGCATCAAGTGTGCGACGCTGGGCTGGAACGCGCTGGCAAGCGGGCTCGACGAGGCTGCCCAGTCGGCATGACCACGGCGGCGGCGCTGCTTCGGTCCGTCGAACCGCCCGAAGAGGAGCACGTCGTGTCCGAACGCCGACCAGAACTCGTCGAGCGGGCACGCCAGATCGCTCCGAAGCTGGCCGTGCGCGCCGCGGCCGATCCGTGGGCACGACGAGTCTCTGCGGAGGCCATCGCCGAGATTCGGGCCGCCGAGCTACTTACGATCGGCCAGCCGCTCGCGAACGGCGGCCAGGAGCTCGACTGGATCACCTACCTCGAGGTGATGTCAGAACTCGCCAAGGGATGCCCGTCCACCGCCTGGCTGGCATGCGTGGGCAACGGTCACGCGTGGCTCGTCGGCCACTGGCCGGACGCGTGCCAAGAGGAGCTGTACAGCGACGGACCAGATGCCTACGTCGCCGGCGTGCTCACCGACCGTGGCACTGCAGTGCCGACGGACGGCGGCTGGAGGCTCAGCGGCTTCTGGCCCTTCGGCTCAGGCATCGACCGCGCCGATTGGGCGATCCTCGGTGGCCACATCGACGGCCCAGACGGCAGGTCCGAGGATCCGAGCGCGACGGGCATGTTCGTGGTTCGGGCCGACGAGTTGTCGTTTCGTGACGACTGGCATGCCAGCGGGCTGCGGGCCACGGGCAGCAGCAGCGTCATCGTCGACGATGTGTTCGTTCCTGAGCATCGATTCGTCCCAGGCACTGTGCTGGCTTCGGGCAGCACACCCGGCATGGATCGCAATCAGGGATGGGCCCAGCGCAGCGCGCTGATGCCGACGTTGGCGTTTGCCCTGACCCCCGTTGCCGTCGGCGCCGCTCGGGCCGCACTGACGACGTTCACCGATGAGATCCAGCACAAGGTCGTCAGTCACGTGGATGTGCGCCAGACGGACTGGGCGCTGACCCATCGTCAATTCGCTCAGGCCGACTCGCTGGTCGACCAGGGCGAGCTGCTGTTGCGACGCACCGCCGATCAGATCAATTCGATGGCCCAAGACGGTGTCCAGATGGATCTCCCGATGCGGGCCCGTGTGCGCCTTGACTGTGCCTACGGAGTGCGCCGCTGCCTCGAGGCCGTCGAGATGCTGTACCTGGCCACCGGCGGGCAAGGCGTGCGCGACACCAACCGAATCGGCAGAGTGCAGTCCGATCTGCAAGCGATCAACATGCACGCCATCACTGCGCTGGACCCTGCGCTGGAGGCCTACGGCCGCGTCCTCATGGGCCACCCACCCCGCACGCCGCGCATCTAGCGCTGGCTGCACGGCTGTTTGCGCTCAGTTCATTGACCGGGCGCGCCGACAATCGGGCGATGTGCGCCCCACCCCACGTGACAAGCAGTAACACGCTGTTATAGTCGCCACTAGCAACTCTCGCGAGGAGGCGGTACTGCTCGTGAGCGCTCTTACCCGCCGGATCGTTGCGGCGCTGGCGGTTGCCCTTGCCGCTGTCGCCATTCCCGTGGTCGCGACCCCCGCGGCAGCTCAGGACGACGGCGTCACGCTGGTGATCGCCAACGGATGGTCGTTGTCAGACGTCGGCACGGCGGCATCGCTTGTCGCGGCTGGCGAAGGCGACGCAGTGCTGTTTGTAGCGACCGAGACTCTCGGCGAACCGACATCCGCAGTCGTGTCGGACTATTCGCCGTCGCGCATTCTTCTGGTTGGAGGCACCGCCGCATTGACGTCGGACATCGAGAGCGAGCTCAACCAACTCGCGCCTGGTGCATCCACTGAGCGCTTTGCCGGCACCGACCGCATCGATACTGCCGCACTCGCCGCGAAGCGGTCGCTTGGGGATTCGACGGGCGGAACGCTCGTCATCGCGAACGGCTGGTCGCTGTCCGACGTAGGTACGGCTGCGGGGGTGGTAGCGACCGGGGGCGCCGATGCGGTGCTGTACTCCGCGAAGAACAGCTTGGGCGAACCCACGACCTCGGTCGTGACGGATCGCCGACCGGCGCGCATTTTGCTCGTCGGCGGTACGGCCGCCTTAGCGTCAAGCATCGAGGCTGAGTTGGCACTAGCAGCGCCCAATGCCGCCGTCGGCCGCCTCGGTGGCGCCACACGAATCGAGACTGCGGCCCTCTCCGCAGAGCGGGCGTTCATCGATGGCGCGTCCGTAGCGGTGATCGCGAACGGGTGGTCGCTCCACGATGTCGGCGTTGCTGCAGCATTCGCTGCGGCCCGAGATGACACCGCGGTGCTCTACGCCCAACAAGACATGCTGACGTCGGCCACGGCGGACATCCTCGACACTCACGAACCGGCGCAAGCGGTGCTGATCGGCGGGACCGACGAGCTCTCAACGGCGATCGTGACCGAACTCCGACGCGAGGCGCCCGCAGCGACGGTGCAGCGAATCAGCGATTCGACGCGGCTCGGGGTGGCAGCCCAAGCCGCCCGGCAGGTGCTCAGTGGCGGTGTGAGCCTGACCCCAGGAGACGGGGTCGAGGTAACGATGGGCCGCGCCAACTGGAGCACTGGTTACTTTCAAGCCGAGCTCTACCGGCAGCTGCTCACGGAACTTGGCTACAACGTTTCCGATCCTGCCCGCCACGAGAGCGGCTCCCCAGCCGGTCACGCCGCAATCGCCGACGGCACCGTCGACTTCTGGGTCAACACCTGGCTTCCCCAACACTCGGCGGCGTTCGATCAGAAGCTCGCAGACGGTTCGACTGTGAGAGACCACGTCACAGTGCTCGGTGAGCAGATGATCGACGGGGGCCTCCAAGGGTTCCTGATCTCCAAGTCGTTCGCGGACGAGTACAACGTGCACACCTTGGACCAGCTCAATGCCAATCCTGACGCGATTGACGCGTTCGACATCTCGGACCCCCAGCCCGGAAATGGCAAAGCCGACATCTACGGCTGCCCCACTGCTTGGATCTGCGACGACATCATTACGTCGCAGATCGCATTGTCAGATTGGAACAACATTCAGCAAGTGACACGTGACTACGGCGCGATGTTTGCTTCAGCACGGGCTCGAGTTACAGCTGGTCGGCCCACGATCATCTTCACGTGGACACCGTCGCAGTACATCGCGGGGTTCCAGCCCGGCGTGGACGTCTACTGGATGGGCATGGACCGGATACTGGATGACTCGAATCCGGCATCTCTGCCCGGTGGAGAGAAGTTCGATCAAACCGATGCCGATGGGTCGGGCGGCTACGCGCGCATCAGCCAGAGCCACTGTCCCTCGGCGAAGTCCACTTCGAACGGGCTGTGTCCTATCGGTTGGATCGCAGCCGACATCCGGGTCACTGCGAACAATGATTTCCTCGAGGCCAACCCGGCGGCCCGGGCGCTGCTCGCAGCCGTCAAGCTGTCGCCGCTGGACGTCTCGGCAGCGATGGCCGAACAATTCGCGGGAGCGTCCTTGAGCAGACTCGCATCGCAGTGGATTGCCGACAACCGCAGCACGGTCGATATGTGGCTGTTCGCAGCCAGAACAGCATCATGACCTTGTGACGGGACCCACCGACGCGACGCGCCCGCGCTGGATTGGCCGCATCGTCGGTCTATGACCACTACCAGCGGTGGCCGGGGGGGACTCCGGTCATCCACTCTGAGATGCGGCGTGATGTGCCCGGCGTCGTACCGGGCGGCAGCTCGCCGGGGGCGAAGAAGGCCACCTCGGCGATCTCGGGTGAGACCGATTCTTCCACCCGCCATTCGGTGACTACGAACACGACGATGTGATCGCTGCGGTGCCCATGGCGTGAGGAATACACGCCGAGCACGTTCCGGGGGGTTTCGGCGACGACGACTCCGGTCTCCTCTCGCAGTTCCCTCGCCGCCGCCCCGGCGAGTGTCTCGCGCGGCTTGACACCGCCGCCGGGCAGGAACCAGCCGTCCCGGTAGGTATGGCGCACCAGGCAGACCCGACCCTTGGGGTCGACGACGAGGCCGCGCACGCCAAGCGTGACGCGGGCCGGACGCAAGCGCACCCACATCTCGAAGAGCTGGTGAAGCAGACGCCGCGGCCCCGGCCGTGGCTCGATGGTGCCCTCCACCACCGGCGCCGGCACGACGCGCCCTTCGTCAGACGAAGCAGCGTCAGACGAAGCAGCGTCAGACGAAGCAGCATCCCGCTGGCGCCTTCTCAGACGCATCGTGCGGTCGTCATCCCGTGCGTCCCGCCAAGCTGTCCATCGCTCTTGCCAGCGCGGCGTCGAGCTCGGTCACGCCGCCACGATCATGCGTATTCAGCGACACCTCGACGGAGTTGTAGACGTTCGACCAGTTCGGATGGTGGTCCATCTTTTCCGCAACGAGCGCAGCGGACGCCATAAATCCGAACGCCTCGACGAAATTGCCGAATCGGTAGGTGCGCGCCAACGACGCTGCGGAGACATCCCACCCGGTCAACTCGCCCGCGAGCTCGTCCAACTCAGTCTGCGACAGCAGTTCTCGGGCCATCATCCATCCTCCCTCATGCGACCGCACACGGTCGCCAGTCACATCTGACCCGCGCCCATAGCGCCCGTCAAGCAGCATTTCTCCCGATTCGGGATTTGGCGGATTTCAGCTCAGGCCAGGTCCGCGAACGGGTCAGCAAACGGATCGTCCGCGCCGGATCCCCCGGCGGTCAGCCCTGAGAGCCCGCCGATGTCCCCGATCGAGACCGCGACCCCTGCTTCGGGGGCCTCCGGCAGGTACCGCGCGTACCCGTCGGCTTCGAGCGCATCAGCCAGCTCGGGCCCTCCAGAGTCGACGAACTGGCCGTCCACGATCACATGGACCTCGTCGGGGCGCAGATACTGGAGCACTCGGCTGAAGTGAGTGATTGCAAGCACTCCGAGGCCCGCGTTGGTGAGTGCCTCGATGCGGTTGGCGCATGCTCTCAGCGCGTCGATGTCGAGGCCGCTGTCGAGCTCATCCAAGATGGCGATGCGCGGCTCGAGCACTGCGAGCTGCACCGTCTCGTTGCGCTTCTTCTCGCCGCCGGACATGTCGACGTTCAACGGCCGCGCCACAAGCTCGGCTTTCAGTCCCACCGCGGCAGCCTCGGCCGTCAGCCGATCGCTGACATCGTGGCCGTTGCTGGTGCCGTCACCAGCGGCATCGTTGCCTGCGAGCTCCGCCCGATACGCGAAGGCCTCGCCCAAGGCCTGCGCCGCCGACACACCGGGCACCTCGGTGGGGTGCTGCATTGCCAGGAAGAGCCCGGCTTGTGCTCGTTCCCACGGCGCGAGGCTGAGCATGTCGACGCCATTGAGGGTGACCGAGCCCGCGGTGACCTCGTAGCCGGGCCGCCCCATCACAACGTGGGCGAGGGTGCTCTTGCCCGAGCCGTTCGGTCCCATGATCGCGTGCACGCGTCCCGACGACACCTCAAGATTGATGCCTCGCAGGATCTCTTGTCCCCCAGCCGAGGCGTACAAGCCCTCGATGCGCAAGGTGTAGGTGGAGTCATTCATGGCAGCACCACGGCGACATCGTCGCCGTCGAGACGCACTTCGTACACCGGCACCGGCTGAGTCGCCGGAAACACGTTGGGGCGACCCGTCTCGAGGCTGAAGCATGATGAGTGCTGGGGGCACTCCACCGTGCAATCCTCGGGCCACACCCAGCCTTCGGACAGCGAATAGTTTTGGTGGCTGCACCGGTCGCCGATCGCGTAGAACGCGTCGCCGATGCGGGCTAGCGCAATGCGATGCCCGTCCACGTCGAAGCGACGGGCCTCGCCGTCGGGCACGTCGTCGCGGCGGCACAGCACGGCAACACGCCCTGATGCCGGCTCGGCATTCACGCTGCCGCTCCGCTGTCGGATGCCGCTCGGTGCTCGGCTGGGTCGTCGAGCAGCTGGTCGATCCGGTCACGCACTGATGCGGCCACTTCCACAGACGGCAGCACTTCGAGCACCTCGCCGAAGAAACCGCGCACGACAAGTGCCTCGGCGACGTCGGTGGGGACGCCGCGGCTCTCGAGATAGAAGCGCTGATCGGCATTGACGGGACCGATCGACGACGCGTGGCTGCACTGAACGTCGTTGTTCTCGATCTCCAGATTCGGGACCGACTGGGCCCATGCATGAGGCGAGAGCTTCAAGATGCGGTTCGTCTGCTCGGCGACGACATGCGCTGCGTCGGCCTCAATGCGGATCAGACCCGTGTACACCGCCCGCCCATGGTCGTCGACGGCGCCCTTGAACAGCAGATCGGATGTCGTGTGCGGCGCGACGTGCGTCTGGAACGTGCGGAAATCGAGCGTCGAGGTGCCTTGGCCGAAGTACACGGCGTCGATCTCACTGTGACCGCCTCGTCCGGTCATCGTCGTCTCGATGCGCGCCCGAGCATATTCGCCGCCCATCGCGACATGCCCGATGCGAAGATTTCCGTCACGGCCGACATCCGCGCAGTGATTTGCAATCTGCCAGACGGCTGATCCCAGCTCTTGAACGGTCAGGTGCGCCAGATTTGCGCCATCGCCGACGCTCAGCTCGGTGAGCGGGCTGATGAGCGCCGGGCCGTCCCCGCTGGTGTGATGCTCGATGACCGTGGCTTCGCTGGTGCGGCCAGCGTCCACGACGAGCCTCGGGAACCAGGCCAAGGCGTCGGCATCGGTGTGGCAATGCACGATGATCGGTGCCCGCACGACAGCGCGCGGATCGATGCGGATCGCGATCGGGGCACTCGCGAGCGCGAGGTTCCAGTCGCCGAACACATCGGGACCGTCGGCAGCGACGATGCCCATGAGGTCTTCGGCTCCGTCGCCGAGCGTGCACACGCTGATGCCTTCGCACCGAACCGTTGCCTCGACGACAACGCCATTGGTGATGCGGACCACCGCAGCGGCGGCGGCGTCGACGCCCCCCAGCAAGCCCACGGGCCCCGCGGTGCCGCCGGGCGCTCCGAACGAGTAGTGGCTGACGTCGAGGTCGTCGATGGGCGTGTAGCGCCATTCCTCTGCAGTGAACGACGGCTGGCCGGCAGCGACGGCGCGTTCGGCGGCGGCGCGGCGCCGCTTCGCCAACGCGTCGGAGCCGTCGAGCGCGTCGACCAGTTCGATTGTGAACACTGCGGCAAAGGCTACCGGCGCGCCTGCGGCGACCTCAGTTGCGACGCTTGCGCTTGCGGCGCTTCGCGCTGCCGCGGCTACGCGTCTTGCCACGCAGCCTCTTCGGACGTTTTTTCTCAGCGGCAACTTCGGCGACGATGCGCGGAACGGCTTCGTTCACGATGTCCTCAGCGGCGTCGAGGAGATCGCCGATGGAGTCGTCCATACCGATGCTCTCGGGCTCCTTGGCGAAGTTCTGCAGGCCGAGCGAGCCGTACTGCCAGCCGGCATCGAGCCGTCGGGGCGAGTACGACGGACAGTCCTCGGGGCACCGCCACGGAGCCTCGGGGGCGAGGTCGAGGTTGCATTTGCGCACGGTGTCACCGTTCGGGTACGTACGGGTTTCGTAGTGGCGACAGTTCGTACGCATCGGCACGGCCAGCGTCTCCCTCAGCGTTCCGCGATGGCCTCGGCGAGCACTATCGCCCGCCGAGCCTCGTCCACATGCAGGTTCTCAATCATTCTGCCCTCGACGGTGACCACGCCGCGGCCATCGGCCACTGCTTCATCGAACGCGGCGATCACCTTGCGATGGAATTCGAGCTCGTCGAGGCTGGGCGAAAAGATGTCGTTGCAGGGGCCCACTTGGCTGGGATGGATCAGCGTCTTGCCGTCGAAGCCCATCTGCGCACCTTGCAGGCACACTGCGGCGAAGCCGTCAGCGTTCGCGATGTCGTTGTACACGCCGTCGAATGCCACGACACCGGCCTCCCGGGCAGCCACCAGGCAGCTCGCCAGATGCGGCACCAGCGTCGCACGGTCTGCGGTGATCGTGGCCCGCAGCTCTTTGGCCATGTCGTTGGTTCCCATCACGACGGCGCCGGTGCGCTCGAACGCAGCGATCTCGCGGGCGTTCGCGATGCCCGCAGGCGTCTCGATCATGGCCCAGATGCGGGTTGCGTCGGTCGCGCCCGACGCCTCGAGCAGCTCGGCGACGGCGGCGAGGTCTGCCGCGCCCGACACTTTGGGGATCACGACCGCGGATGGCGCAGCGGCGCCCGCCGTCAGCACGTCCTCGCGGCCCCAGGGCGTGTCGAGGCTGTTGCAGCGAATGGTCAATTCGCGGTACCCGTATTCGCCCGATGCCGCTGCGGCGCAGGCGCCGTGCCGTGCAGCTTCCTTGGCGTCGGGCGCAACGGCATCTTCGAGATCGAAGATCAGCGCGTCGGCGTCGATTCCCTTGGCCTTCTCCAACGCCCGGGCGTTGGCGGCCGGCATATACAGAACCGACCGACGAGGTCGATCCGCTGCCTCCGAGGGGTTCGCAGGGCTCATGCGTTGCTGAGGCCGTACGCGTCAGCCAGCTCAGGGTCGCCAGCGGACAGATCGTGGGCCAGCTTCAACACGACGCGGCACTGCTTGACGGTGGCGTCGTCCTGCATCTTGCCGTCGATCATGACGGCGCCCGTGCCGTCGCCCATCTCGGTCACCACCCGCTGCGCCCACGCAACCTCGGCTGGTTCGGGGCTGAACACACGCTTGGCGATGGCGATCTGGCTGGGATGCAGGCTCCACGCCCCCACGCAGCCCAGCAGGTACGCGTTGCGGAATTGGTCCTCGCAGCCCACGGCATCGGCGATGTCGCCGAAGGGCCCGTAGTACGGCAGGATCCCTGCGGTTCCGCAGGCGTCCACCATCCGGGCCAGTGTGTAGTGCCACAGATCCTGCTGGAAGGCGGTGCGCGCGGCGTCGTCGGCGCCCGCTTCTGGATCGGTGCGGACGAGGTAGCCGGGGTGGCCGCCGCCCACGCGCGTCGTCTTCATCCGGCGGTCCGCGGCCAAGTCGGCGGGACCAAGCGACAGCCCCTGCATGCGCGGGCTGGCCAGGCAGATGGTCTCGACGTTGGCCACTCCCCGAGCGGTCTCCAAGATGGCATGCACCAGCAGCGGCCGATCGAGCCCGACGCGAGCCTCAATCTGTGCGAGCAGCCGATCGACGTAGTGAATGTCTTCGGGGCCCTCGACCTTGGGCACCATGATCACATCGAGCTTGTCGCCGATCTCGTGACACAGCGCCCAGATGTCGTCGAGGAACCACGGCGAGTCGAGGCTGTTGACCCGGGTCCACAGCTGCGTGCTGCCGGGCTCCCATGCCTTGCCGATCTCGATGAGCCCATTGCGGGCCGCGCCCTTGTTGTCGGCGGATACCGCGTCCTCGAGGTTGCCCAACAGAACGTCCACGCCGGGCGCGATGTCGAGCACCTTGGCCCGCATTCGCTCGTTGGACGGATCGAAGAAGTGGATCATCCGCGAGGGCCGGAAGGGGATCTCGCGCAAGGGCTGCGGCGCCCCGAGTGCAAGCGGGGCGAAGAAGTCCTTTGGGCTGCGCATCAGCCGATCGATCCCTCCATTTGCAGCTCGATCAGCCGGCTCCACTCCACGGCGTATTCCATCGGGAGTGTGCGCGTGACCGGTTCGATGAAGCCGTTCACGACCATGCCCATGGCCTGCTCGGCCGAAAGACCGCGGCTCATGAGATAGAAGAGCTGCTCGTCGGCGACCTTCGACACGGTTGCCTCGTGGCCGATCTCGGCGTCCCGCGAGCCGATCTCCTGATACGGGTACGTATCGGAGCGGCTGTCCTGGTCGAGCAGCAGCGCGTCGCACTGCACATGGCTGCGGCAACCGGTCATGCCTTCCTCGACCCGCACGAGCCCTCGGTAGGTGGTGCGGCCGCCGTCCTTGGAGATCGACTTCGACACGATCTTCGACGTGGTCTCGGGGGCGGCGTGCACCATCTTCGCTCCGGCGTCCTGGTGCTGGCCGGCGCCTGCGTAGGCCACCGAGAGCACCTCGCCCGAGGCCTTGGGCCCCATCAGATACACGGCCGGGTACTTCATCGTGAGGCGGGAGCCGATGTTGCCGTCGATCCACTCCACGTGGGCCTCGTCGTAGGCGGCCGCGCGCTTGGTGACCAAGTTGAACACGTTGTTCGACCAGTTCTGGATGGTGGTGTAGGTGATGCGCGCGCCTGGTAGCGCCACCAGCTCGACGACGGCCGAGTGCAGCGAGTCGGTGGTGTACACCGGCGCCGAGCAGCCTTCGATGTAGTGCACGGTGGCGCCTTCGTCGGCGATGATCAGCGTGCGCTCGAACTGGCCCATGTTCTCGGCGTTGATGCGGAAGTAGGCCTGCAGCGGCATTTCCACCTCGACGCCAGGCGGCACGTAGATGAACGACCCGCCCGACCACACGGCCGAGTTCAGCGCCGAGAACTTGTTGTCACCCGGCGGAATCAGCTTGCCGAAGTAGCGCTGGACGATCTCGGGGTACTCCTTGACGGCGGAGTCCATGTCGCTGAACAGCACGCCTTGGGCTTCGAGATCTTCTCGGTTGCGGTGGTACACCACCTCGGACTCGTACTGTGCCGTGACGCCAGCGAGGTACTTGCGCTCGGCCTCAGGGATGCCCAGCTTCTCGTAGGTGTCCTTGACCGAGTCGGGAAGCTCTTCCCAGGCGTCGACCTGACCTTCGGTGGGCTTGATGTAGTAGTAGATGTCGTCGAAGTAGATCTGCGACATATCGCCGCCCCAGTTGGGCATGGGCTTGCGCTGGAAGATCTTGTACGAACGCAGGCGGAAGTCCAGCATCCACTGCGGTTCTTTCTTGAGCGCGGACATCTCTCGGATGATGTCTTCGTTCAGCCCTCGCTTGGGCTTGAAGACATAATCTTCCTCGTCGCTCCACCCGAGCTTGTACTTGCCCAGATCGACGGCGACGGCGGCTTCGGCGGTGTCGGTCATGGGTTCAGCCTAACGCCACCCGTGCCTCTGTCCGGGAGCGGGCGGCTGTGCACACGACCCAGAACCATGCGGCCCGCCGCCGATCAGGGCCTCAGCCGCACAGGGCGGGGGCGAGGCGGCGCCAGCCGTCGAATGCAGCGTCAGGATTGGGGGCCAGAACCTGCACGCAGACGTGGTCGGCGCCGGCATCGAAGTGGGCTTCCACACGGGCTTCGACATCCTCTTCGGTGCCCCAGGCCACGATGGCGTCGACCAGCTTGTCCGACGGTCCCCCGTAGGGGCCGCCGTTGATGTCGGCTTGGGTGAAGCCCAGCCGCAGCAGGTTGTTGGCGTAGTTCGGCAAGCCCAAGTAGATGGCCATGTTCTTGCGGGCCAAGGTCCGGGCCGACTCGGCGTTGGTGTCCAGAATCGCCATCTGCTCGGGGTACAGCGCGGCGTCGGGGCCCATGGTTTCCCGGGCGATCGCTGTGTGCTCCGGCGGCACGAAATAGGGGTGGGCGCCGGCGGTGGCAGTGGCCGACAGCTCCAGCATTTTCGGGCCGAGGGCCGCCAGCACGACCTCGGGCAAGTCTTGAGGGCCGTGGGCCATGAAGCGGGCCTTGTTCATGCGCTCGAGGTACTCGCGCATGTAGCTCAGCGGCCGGGAGTAGTCGTGCTTGCGGATGTACTCGACCAGGTGGTGGTGGCTGACGCCGAGGCCCAGCAGGAAACGCCCTGGGAAGGCCTCGTCGATGGTGCGCAGCGTGTTGGCCATCGTCATGGGGTCGCGGGCGTAGATGTTGGCAATGCCGGTGGCGATCTTGATGGTGCTGGTGCCCTCCAGCAGGCGGGCGGCAGCCACGAATGGGTCACGTCCGACAGCTTCGGGGACCCAGAAGGCCCCGTAGCCAAGTTCCTCCGCTTCGGCGACGAATTCCACACCTTGCGCGGACGGCAGCGCGTCAAGCACCCCCGTCCAGATGCCGATACGTCCCAAGTTGATGCTTCCCATGCTCATGAGCCGTGACGCTACCGCCGCCGTCCTGCCTCCGTCCTGTGCGCAGCGCTGTCAGCGTGACGGCCCAACCTGCGGGATACCTTGTGAATGTGAGCCAATCCGCGTGGAGTCGAGCATGACCGCCGCCCTCGCCGACCACACCGATGCCGTCAAGCAGCTCTGCAAGCGCTTCAACGTTCTGCGTCTCGACTTGTTCGGCTCTGCCGCCCGAGGCAGCTTCGACCCAGATCGCAGCGACTTGGATTTCCTGGTCGATTTCCAACCCGTCGCCCTCGACGACTACTCGAACACCTATTTCGGCCTACTTGAGGCTCTCGAAGACCTGTTCGATCGGTCCGTCGACTTGGTTGTGCGCGCCGCCATCAAGAACCCCTACTTCCTGGAAGCCGTCGAGACGACCAGAATCCCGGTCTATGAGGCTTGAATCCAAGAAGTACCTCGACGACATCCGCCAGGCTGCCCGACTGCTGACGGAGTTCATCGGCGACAAGACGCTGGCCGACTACCTCTCGGACGCCATGCTGCGAGCAGCAGTCGAGCGCCAGTTCGAGATCATTGGCGAAGCCATGTCGCGTCTCGCACAGAAGGACGAGGCCGTGGTGGCCGAGATCAGCGGATTCCGGCGCATCATTGCGTTTCGCAACGTGCTGATCCACCAATACACAGACGTGGACGGTCGTCTCGTCTGGGACGTTGCCGAGAAGAGCCTGCCGACACTTGTCCGCGAGGTCGAAGACCTGTTGGGCACGGAGTCGCAGCCTGAACGCAAGCCGGCCTCGGGCGCCCAATGGCCAGCAGCCGATCACTGGGGGCCGGCCGAAGACTGGTCTGAATGGTCAGACGAAACAGAGTGACGGTAGTACGGTCGTCAGGCTGGCATCGACAGGGACAGTCGCAGGACGTGAGTGCCGCGAGACGCCAGCTGCTGTCGACGCTGGACCGCCTGGGCTGAGAGCCGATCAGTCGAGGCAGCGCAACTCGCCCTTGTAGCGGACCCGGCGGTCGAGGTAGTTCTGCACGCCCGGCAGGATGAGCGGGACGGTGTCGACGCCTTCTCGAATCCTTGGCCGGTCGAGGGGCATTGTTCTCATGGCACCTGAAGCCGACCCTGACCGCCACAAACCCAGCACTGAATCGTGCCTTCGTCCCGCAAGCAGCGTCACGCGCACAACCGCGCGCGAACCGACAACCAATTTCTGCACGAAACGCATGGGAGCGACGAGGGGTTGAGGAGCGAGTGCGCCAGCCCGAATGGCCAGGCTCCCCGGGTCGCAGCACTGGACACCCTGCAGATCACAGGCGAAGAGCTCACCCACCGACGGCGGAACACCGCATCGCCCACTAGTCACCTCTGCCCTGGAGACTGGCGCACCGGCTAGCTTGCGTACATGGGTCCGGATGAGCAGTTAGCACTGCTTCCGATGCCGTCCGCTCAGGCGCGTACTGACGGGACGTCGACACCTCTAGGTCAGCCTGCGTCGGAGATCCAGGCGGGCCGTGCCGAGGCGACGCTCGTAGACGCCCGGTCGATCTTGACCCCCGCAAGCGGATTCATGTCTGAGTGGGACTACACACTGAACCCGTACTCAGGATGCGGATTTGGCTGCAATTACTGCTATGCGGCCTTTTTTTCGCGAGACACGTCGCTACGTGACTCTTGGGGTGAATGGGTGAAGGCCAAGCAAAATGCAGTGACGCTCATTCGTCGCGCCTGTCAACGCAGATCGCTGATTGGTAAGTCGATCTACATGAGCAGTGTCACCGATCCCTATCAACCAGTCGAACGCAAGCTCAAACTTACTCGGTCGATTCTCGAGGAATTGATACAACACCAGCCAAGACTGGCCATACAGACTCGAAGTCCGCTGGTGGCCCGCGATGTCGAATTGATTCGTGAGTTTCGGACTGTCCAAGTCAACGTTACAGTGACTACCGATTCAGAAGTCGTTCGTCGCGCGTTTGAGCCTCACTGTCCGACCAACTCGAAACGCCTCGTTGCAGTTGCCGGTCTCACGAAACTCGGTATTGACACCGGTATCACACTAACTCCGTTGCTACCGGTCGATGATGCAGAGCGTTTCGCTGACGACCTAGCAGCTACAGGTGTACGGAGATTCGTAGTGCAACCCTTTCACGCTGGCAAGGGTCGATTCGTCCGCGGCACTGGTGCTGCCGCCAAACAACTCGCCAAAGAGATGAAATGGGATTCTGAACGCTACCAACAGGTTGTCGAAGTCCTCCGACGAGTGCTCCCTAGCCTGGTCGAAGGTCGCGACGGATTCGCGCCACCGGCGTAGACGTAAGCGTGGAAGACGACAAACTAATCGACGCATTGCGGGCGCATGGACCAATTCTTGAAAACGCCTGCCTCAGAGCCTGTGAGCAGATGTGGAATGGTGGCAATTGGAGCGAATTCGAGCTTCGAGAAGGCTATAATGAAATCCGGCGTCTAAGCCAAAGCCGCGATCTAGCCTATGATCGACCAAGTATCGGTCTGCACTACGCCCTGTGGTATCACCTTCAGCGCACGCACTATCTGATTAGGGCACTGACACCTCTGCTTCGTGATCGTCAGAACCGCATGGCTATCTATGACGCGGGCTGTGGGACTGGAGCGACTGCGTGGGCAGCGGCGACCGTAACCGCTGGCCTCGCGGATGCTGGCCACCAAGTACCACAAGTTGATGTGTTCGGCAAAGACACCAGTCCCTTCATGCTGGAGGCAGCCGAATCGCTATGGTCGCGATTGACTGAAAGCATGCCCTCAGACGTCAGAGTTGATAACAACCTGGGCAGCTGGACTGAGCCGCCGAGCGACATTGAAGGATATGACGACATACTCATTGTTTGTTCGTTCCTTCTAAATTCATCCGACAATCGCTATTTGAAGGAGCTCTCAAGACGTTTATCTCAGGTACACCGCGAGATTGGCGCGCGCCAACTCCTACTAGCCCTGATTATTCACGAGTCGGGCGGACTGGGTTGTCTGGGTCCGCGGAAAGGCCCCTCTGACCTGCGACGATGCGTGTCTGTGATGAACGCATCCGCGAGTTCAGGGGGGCATCTCCGAGGTGAAACTTAGCAGTGTCACAAACGCGCGTCTGGCAGGCGGCGGGGATCGTGTGGTGTGGGGTGTGGGGTTGTTCGCTTTGGGCGGGTTCGCGGACCGGGTCGGGCTGACCGAGGCGCTGTCGGCCGCGGTGCCCCCACGCGGCGAGCGGGCCCCGGTTCATGACCGGGGCGCGGTGCTGGTCCATGCGTTGTTGATGCTGGCCGGCGGCGGGGAGGCGTGCACCGACATCGAGCATCTGCGTGCTCAGCGGGAGCTGTTCGGCGACGTGGCGTCGGACTCGACGCTGTACCGCACCCTCACGGGCCTGGGCGAGGGCGGCGCCGCGGCGCTTTTGGGCGCGGCCGCAGCGGTGCGCGAGCTGTTGTGGGCCGACCGTGACCGCAGCGCGCCGCTGGTGGTCGATGTCGACTCGACGCTGGTGGAGGTCCGCTCGGAGAACAAGGCGGGAGCTGCGCCGCATTACAAGGGCGGGTTCGGGTTCCATCCGATGGTGTGCTCCACTGCGGACGGGGAGCCTCTGTGGATCAAGCAGCGGCCCGGCAACGCCGCCGCGAACGACATCGCCGATCACCTCGAGGTGATCGACGCCGCTGTGGCGACGCTGCCCGAGCCCGACGCCGTGGGCCACCGCGAAGGCGACGACGACAGCGTCGTGGAACGCCCGCTGGTGGTGCGCATCGACGCCGCGGGCTGCTCGCCCAGACTCGCCGCGGCACTGCGGGACCGCAACATCGGCTATGCGGTGTCAGCTCGGTCGGCTCCGGGCGTCCAAGCAGCGATCCGCGGCGGCCTGGGCGACCCGGACCGCTGGCACAACGCCCCAAAGCGGCCCGCCCAGCGCAAGCGGCGCGGTGCTCAGGTCACCGACCTCACCGACCTCGCGGACCTGTCGGGCTGGCCCGGCCGCACCCGGCTGGTGGTGCGCCGCGAGCCGCGCCACCCCGGAGCGCAGCGCAGCCTGTTCCCCAGCGAGAACTTCCGATACTGGGGATTCCTGACCGACCAGCCCCGCAGCGCCGTGCAACTGGACAAGCTGATGCGCTCACACGCCGACATCGAGAACGCCGTGTGCCGGCTCAAAGACAGCGGCCTGACGCGCATGCCGTTCACCGACTGGCACGCGAACAGCGCCTGGGCCGCCATGTGCATCATCGGCCTCGCGCCCCTCGGCTGGTTCCAGAACGCCTGCCTCACCGGGGCGCTGCGCCGCGCGGCCCCCAAACGGCTCCGCTGGCAGCTATGGCACCTGCCCGCCCTGATGTGCCACAGCGCACGGCGCGTCCTTTTGCGCCTGCCCGAACAGCACCCCGGCGCCAAAGCGCTCCTCGCCATCGCCCACCCCCGCTGACCCCCCAGCCAACCGGTCCCGCGCGACGCCTGCCCCCGGCGGGACAGCCCCGCCACGCCCCCAGCGCCGCCTGAGCGCCGCCTGAGCGCCACAACCAGGGCCATCGGCTCCCCTGCGACGCTCCCGCCGACGCCCCAACAGCCCCACACCACCAAACCGGGCGCAAAGCACACCGAAAATACGACCAACAGAATTCTCATGAATAATCAGGGCTAGTGTCCCCTAGCAGTAAGCAACACCTGGCGACAACGCTATCTTCCAGCGCACGATGGGAAGCAGTACCACTGCAGCCCCTCGGTGATCTGTGGGACGGTGAAATCAAACGACTCAACTCGCTTCGGGAAGCGCTTCTATCCTCTGTTGGTCAGCACTCTCCGCAGCCACCGAGCTGGTCCGTCAGTGCAAGGCCCAAGTTCTTGCTATTGGAGCGTCACGTCGAGACTCTGACGGATGCTGCAAATCATATTCTCGACAAGAAACAAGAAAAGGCAGCCGAACCCGAAGATCGTCTAACTTACGTGGTTGGAGCAGCCGGCTCAGGAAAGTCAATGGTGCTATGTGAGCGAGTTGTACGCATCTGCGAACGTGCCTTGGCAAGCGAGCCACCCCACATATTGGTAACGACGTTCAACAAGCCAATGCTTAAGCAGCTAATCATGTGGACTAAGCAACGGATCAGCGCCTCGACGCAAAACCTCACCTTGATTGACATTGGCGGCTATTATCAGCTCAGCGTTTCCAACGCGCGTCAAGTCGACTGCAAGATCAGGTTTCTTAATCGAGATAAGCTTCCGACGCGAGTATGGCAGACGCTTCCAAGCAACAGGCCCGTACTGGAAGTCGACGGACTGGAAGCAAGTGCATTTGATGAGTCGGCCAACGAATTGTTTGATGTCGACTTCATCTACAAGGAGCTGGAACTCGTCGTTCTCGGAATGGATGCTTGGGAGCACGAGCGCTATGTTGATCCTGCTATCACGGCTCGTCATGGGAGGCGTCAGCGCCTGACGCGCCGACAACGAGCGGAACTATGGCCAAAACTCGTCGCTCGCGCCAATGTTACGAAGTTCCCACAAGTCTGCCTGTATAGAAGGTTGGCCGCCCAGCGATACTACGAGAGCACGCTGGCGAGTGGAAAACAAGTCAGACTTCGCGATTCGGCTAGCCCAATCACGCACCTATTGGTGGATGAAGGGCAAGACATGACACGATCGGAGTTGCGTCTACTAGCGAGGACGCCGATTAAGGCACAAAGGCTGTTTGTTACGGGAGACACCACACAGGCTATCCACACGGCTGGCATCTCCCCTCGTCCTAGAATTGAAGGAGCTCAGTGGGAAATATTGACGCTCGTCGGCTCCTATCGGCTCCCAGCGCTTGTATGCGAAGCGCTGCAACCTCTTGCAGAGAATATCCTTGCCAGGCAGTCCGAGGCTAGCGGCTCGATTCCGGAAGTTCGACGGTCAGCTGTACCTGGACCGCGGCCAATTGTTGTCGACGCTAGCGACACGAAGGAAATGGTCAACGCCGTGGCTACGATGTCTAGTTTTGAAGCACGCAACGCATCAGAACGATCTTATTGGTCGTTGATATGCGAACCTCCGACCCGTGATCATGTGTTGGCCGTGACGTTGAGGCAACACGGACTTGAGGCCCAGTGCGAGTCGATGCTGAAGATAAAGGGTTTGGAACGGCCCTTAGTCATTCTTCCTACAGACGCAACGCCAGCTTTCGATGAGGCTATCGCGGAATGGGTTTATACCGCCCTCACACGTTCTGTCTGCGTACTTGTGATCGCAGTACGCCCTGACACTACGCCAGAAGTCGCGAATGCACTGAGTCACCTCGATACCCGTCGTCAGAACTTGATGTTCTGGGACCAAGGCGCGCTGTCAGCGTGGGACCAGATGCTTGGGTCTATCTCCAAGTAGTTTCACAGCGTCGCTTCGCTGGATCAGTCGAGGCGGCGGAGTTCGCCCATGTAGCGGACTCGGCGGTCGAGGTAGTTCTGCACGCCCGGCAGGATCAGCGAAGCTGTGTCGGGGTGCTCGCGGATTTTGGCCGGGGTGCCGACTGCGATGGTGCCCGGCGGGACCTTCATCCCTCCTGGCACGACGGCTCCGGCGCCAACTAGTGCTCGCTCGCCGATCTCGGCGTCGTGCAGCACGATGGCACCGGTGCCCACCAGCGCCTCATCGTGCACAACGCCGCCTTCGATGTGCGCGAGGTGCCCGATGGTGCAGCGCTCCCCCACCGTCGTGGACCACTCCTCGGTCACATGAAGGACAGCGTTGTCCTGCACCGAGGTGCCGGCGCCCACGACGATGTCGTTGTCGTCGCCGCGCAGAACCGCACCCGACCAGATCGAGGCCTCGGGGCCGATCGTGACACGACCGATGATGATCGCCTCAGGCATCACGAAGGCGTCAGGGTGGATGTCGGGCACGTAGTCGCCAAGCGCGTAGATAGGCACGGTGCAACGCTAGGTGCAGCGATGGCTGCGCACCACCCGCCCCGAACGTCGGCGCGAGCGCTGTGCCCGGTACGGTGCGCAATCCATGTTGCAGCCTCCCGTGGCACCGAAGCGGCCGCACGTCCGGCGAGTGCACGGCACCGACACCGACGATCCGTGGCACTGGCTCCGAGACCGCGACGACCCGGCGGTTCGGGAGTATCTGGAAGCCGAGAACGCCCACACCGAGGTCGCCACTGAGCGCATGGCCGGGCTGCGCGAGACGCTGTTCGAAGAGATCAAGTCGCGGATCAAAGAGACCCACCAGTCGCTGCCGACGCCAAAGGACGAATGGGAGTACCGGGCTCGCACCGTCGAGGGCCTCCAGTACGGCATCCACGTACGGCGGCCCAGAGGCGGGACTGACGACCAAGAAACCGTGCTGCTCGACGAGAACGAGCTGGCCGGAGGGCACGACTACTTCGCCGTCGGCGACCTGGCAGTCAGCCCAGACCATCGGCTGCTCGCCTACACCACCGATACCGACGGCGACGAGAAGTACACGCTGACGGTTTTCGAGATCGCCAGCGGCCGCGTGCTCGATGCGCCCGGCGTCCCCACCGAGGGCTGCGGGCTGGCAGACCTCAGCTACGGCCTGGTCTGGGCGAATGACAACTCGACCATGTTTGTCGTGCGCACCGACGACGCACAGCGCCCGAATCGGGTGATCCGCCATGTCGTCGGCACCGACCCTGCCGATGATGTCGAGGTCTACCGGGAGGACGACGAACGCTTCTGGGTCGGCGTCGGGGCCTCCCGCAGCGAGCGGTACATCGGGATCGGGTGCGAGTCGAAGACCACCTCCGAGCACCGGCTGCTCGACGCCGACGATCCGACTTCAGCGCTGCTGCTGGTGCAGGCACGCCGCCACGGCATCGAGTACGGCGTCGACCACCAGGGCGAACGCCTGCTCATCGTCACCAATGACGGCGCCGAAGACTTCCGACTCATGGAAGCGCCGCTCCCGACTGGAGACGGGCACGACTCACGTCAGTGGCGAGAGCTCATCGGCGCTCGGCCTGGGATCCGGCTCGACGGCGTGGACTGCTTCGCCGACTTCGCTGTCGTCCATGAGCGCCAAGACGGACTGGTGTCGATGCATGTCCACGACACCCGCTCCCCAGGCGAGGGATCCCCGCTGGGGCCGGGTTTCGAGATCGAGATGCCCGAGCCCGTCTACGAGGCAGGCGGCGGCTCGAATGCCGAATACGAGACCAAGCGGTACCGCTTCGGCTACACGTCGATGGTCACGCCTCCGTCGATCTTCGAACTGGACCTCAACAGCGGTGAGCGAGAACTTCTGGATCAACTCCCGGTGCTCGGCGACGTCGACCTAACGGCATACCAAACCGACCGCATCAGGGCGACGGCTCCCGATGGCACCAAGATCCCCATCAGCGTGGTGTGGAAGCCGAGTGCCATCCGCGGGCCTGCGCCGTGCCTGTTGTACGGCTATGGCGCGTACGAGATGCCGATGCCGGCGTCGTTCTCGACGGCGCGGTTGTCGCTGCTCGACCGGGGGGTTCTCTTCGCGATCGCCCATGTGCGCGGCGGCGGCAAGCTTGGCCGCCCCTGGTACGAAGGCGGCAAGCTGGCCAAGAAGTCGAACACGTTCGATGATTTCGCTGCGTGCGCTGAGCATCTCGCAGCAGCCAATTGGGCCGACCCCGCACGGATCGCTGCCCGTGGAGGCAGCGCCGGTGGATTGCTGATGGGCGCCATGGTGAACCGCCGGCCGGAGTTGTTCTGCGGCGTGGTTGCCGAAGTGCCGTTCGTGGACGTGCTGAACACGATGCTCGACCCTGACATCCCGCTCACGGTCACCGAGTACGACGAGTGGGGAAACCCCGCCGATCCGGCCGCGTTCAAGACGATTCGCTCGTATGCGCCCTATGAGAACGTGGAGGCCGTCGACCATCCGGCGCTGCTCGTGACCGCTGGGCTCAACGACCCGCGGGTCCAGTTCTGGGAGCCCGCCAAATGGGTCGCCAAGCTCCGCGACACGACGACATCGACCAAGCCGATTCTGCTGCGCACCGAGATGGGCGCCGGCCACGGCGGCCCGTCAGGTCGCTACAACGCCTGGCGCGACGAGGCGTTCATTCTGGCGTTCATCTGCGACGTGCTCGGCGTGGCCTAGCCACGCGCAACAAGCACCGCGTGGCCTAGCCACGCGCAACAAGCACCGCGTGGCCTAGCCACGCGCAACAAGCACAGCGTGGCGTCGGAGGCGCTAGACGAGGGCCACGACTGCGAGCACGGCGAGCGCACCATTTCGCAACAATGAACCGGCACCGACAGGCTTCGCGGACCAGGGGCCGAAGCAGGCACATGCAGGCCTGTCGTCAGGCGGTCGGCGCAGCACCAGCGCCAGCGCTCCGCTGAAGGCGGCCAATAGCGCCAGCGCCAGCCACGCCAGCCACGGCTCGGCTACCCCGGCCGCCAGTCCCGCTCCCAGCACGATTTCGATGGGCGCAATAACCGGCACCGTCCAGCGCGGCGCACCCATGGCTCGGGCTGCGCCCGGCCACGACGGGTCACGCAGCTTCAACGCCCCCGATGCCAAGAACAGGACGCCCAGCGCTATCCGGGCGACAGTGCCGACCACTCGATCACCCGATCACCCGACCACATCCTCAGGCAAAGGTGCCGTAGCCACCCTTCCAGAACAGCAGAGGGTCCTTGGCGTCAAGCGCATCGAGCTCCACGACACGTCCAACCACGATGTCGTGGTCCCCCCCGTCGTAGACCGCCTCGATGGTGCAGTCGATGTAGGCGATCGAGCCGTCGATAATCGGTGCGCCTGTCGGTCCCGGCCGCCACTTCACGTCGACGAACTTGTCATCAGCTCGGCTGGCCATGACGCCGCAGGTAACCATCTGATCCTGGGCCATGACGTTCACGCAGAACGAGCCGGCCGCACGAATGTCGGCCCACGACGTGGAGTCCTTGGTGGGCAGGAATGCCACGAACGGCGGATCCAGCGACACCGACGTGAACGAGCCGATGGCCATGCCGACGGGACGGCCCTCGTTGACGGCCGTCACGGCGGCAACGCCGGTCGGGAAGTGCCCGAGCACGTTGCGGAAGAGCCCGGAATCGATGGACGGCTGGTCGCTTGCGTCAGTCACGGCTGCAACCCTAGACACGCCGCCGGGGCCGTTCCCCGTCTCCGTTGGAGCTCGCAGCACCCGGTCCGTTCTGCATGGCCCTATGTAGTCTCCGGCCATGAGTTCGAAGGCAGGCGGGACCACAACAAGCGGCGATGCAGCGGGTGCGCTACGCGAAGGCTTTGTTGCCGTCGTGAAGCGGGACTGCCCGACATGTGAGCTGATTGCGCCAGTGCTGGGCGACATCGAGACCCGGGGTGTGCTGACGGTATTCACTCAGGATGATCCTGCGTTTCCCGAGACGGTGTCAGTCCGGAAGCACGACGCTGACCTGGACTTCTCGTGGCACAACGACATTGAGACGGTGCCGACGCTGATGCGCTTTGCTGACGGCGCCGAAGCCGGACGCATCGTGGGCTGGTCGCGGACAGAGTGGGAGTCGTTCACCGACCTCGACGAGCTGGGAGACGGCCTGCCCGAGATGCGCCCCGGATGCGGCTCGCTGTCGGTGGATCCAGCTCACGCTGACGCTCTCGAAGCCCGATTCGGCGGCTCAGCGATGAGCGCCCGCCGCGTCGAGTTCGGCAGCCAGGAGGACGTCCAAGAGGCGATGTTGGACTGCGGCTGGTCTGACGGCTTGCCGCTCGTGCCCCCGACCGCCGAACGGGTGGCGGCAATGCTTACGGGCACGACGCGCTCCCCCGAAGAGGTGGTGGCCAACGTCGCGCCCGATCTTGCTGACTGCACAGTTGAGAAGGCGGCCGTGAACGCCGTCATGGCTGGCTGCCGGCCCGAGTACTTCCCGGTGGTGCTGGCTGCACTCACTGCTGTGTGCAACAGCACGTTCAACATGCACGGAATGCTGGCCACCACCATGCCCGTAGGGCCTGTGTTCATCGTCAACGGCCCCATCGCGCGCCAGATCGGCATGAACAACGGCATCAACGTCTTCGGTCAGGGCAACCGGGCCAACAGCACGATCGGCCGGGCGGTGCAGCTGATCGTGCGAAACGTCGGCGGGGGCCGGCCCGGCGAGGTTGACCGGGCAGCGCTGGGCCAGCCCGGCAAGGTGGGCTTCTGCTTCGCTGAAATCGAAGGCGGGATCGAGAGTGCGCAGGGCGACGGCGACGGCGACGGCGGCACCGGCTGGGATCCGCTGTGCACAGACTTCGGCTTCGAAGCCGGAGCAAACACGGTGACGGCCTTCCCCGGCGAAGCGCCCCGCTCGGTCGTCGACCAGGCGTCTCGCGATCCCGAATCGCTGGCGCGCACGCTGGCGGCCGCGCTGAACGCAATCCACCACCCCAAGCTGGTGCTGGGTTTCGATGCGATCCTGGCGGTGGCACCCGACCACTCCCGTGTCTTCATCGACAGCGGCTGGTCCCGCCAGCACACAGCACAGCGCATCAACGAGCTGACGACCCGCCCCGGCGCCGAATTGGTGCGCGGCGCCGGCGGCATCGCCGAAGGGGTCCCTGAGTTCCTGGCCGAGACGGACCTTCCCAAGTTCCGTGAGGGCGGCCTGCACCTCGTGCACTGCGGTGGAGGCGCCGGCCTGTTCTCGGCGGTCATCGGCGGTTGGGTGAACGGCGATGTTGGATCCCAACCCGTGTGCGTCGAGATCGATCCCTGGCGCTAACAGCACCACTCGTCTCCGGGAAATCTGAAGACAAGCGACTACAGTCGATCAGGACGTGCCCACCGGATCCAACACAGGGGGGACCTCATGAGCACTGTCGTTTTGGACCCAACCAACGAGGCGGCGCCTGCGCACCGCGAACGCGTGACGCGGCCCGACTCGCTGGATGGCCTCACCGTGGGACTGCTGGACATCAGCAAGCCCCGCGGCGACCGGTTCCTGAACCGGCTGGAAGATCGGCTGACCGAGCGAGGCATGCGCGTCGAGCGCTACGCCAAGCCCACGTTCACCAAGCCGGCGCCGGTCGACTTGCGCCACGAGATCGCCACCAAGTGCGACGTGGTGATCGAAGCGTTAGCCGATTGAGGCAGTTGCACGTCGTGCAGTGTGCATGACATCGCTGATCTGGAACGCCGCGGCATTCCGTCCGTCTTCGTCGCCACCGTCCAGTTCGTCGACGGGGCGCAAGTACAGGGCAAGGCCCTCGGCTTCGACCCTGCGGCCGTGTGGGTGGAACACCCCATCCAGGACCGCACCGACGACGAGATGGTCGCCATCGCCGACAAAGCCTTCGACGAGCTGATCGAGCAGCTGGTAGCCGCTTAGTCAACCCAGTCTCAGGTGGTCGATTCGGGACGTGATGAGTCCTTCGGCAATCAAATCCGCCACGAGTCGTTCCGTGCGCTGGAGATCGTGCTCGAGGCCCATTGCCGCAGCGGCTTGGTCTCGTTCGAGGTGTGCGGACGACAGCGCTGCGAGCAGTCTCCCCCTCGCCTGACGGTCGCTGCCTTCGAAACGGGGCTGGCGCGTGCTTGTGCCTGCGCTGCGCTCCGCGGGATCGGGTGCATCGGACCCAGTCCAGGCGCACCAGGCGCACACCGGACACGCATCGCATTGCGGATCTCGTCTGGTGCAGACCCGAGCACCGAGATCCATCATGACCTGGTTCCACGACCAGCCTTCGCCTGCGGGCACGGAGTCGTCGGCTATCCGCTGCGCTTCAGCGGGAGTCAGGCGGCGGCCGGTCCAGCGAGCCAGGATGCGACCCACATTGGTGTCGACGACGCCGACGTCGGCGCCGAACGCGAACGCCTGCACGGCCCGAGCGGTGTACGGCCCCACGCCGGGGAGAGCCAACAAGTCATCGAGGCCGTCGGGTACTCCGCCCCCGTGCTGTTCGGTGATCATCCCCGCGGCACGCCACAGGTTGCGTGCCCGGCGCGGATAGCCCAAGCCCTGCCATGCCGACAGAACCTCAGCGAGTGACGCCTGCGCGCAGCTCTCCGGTGTCGGCCAACGCTGCGCGAACGCCACAAAATGCGGCCGCACACGGTCCACCTGGGTCTGCTGCAGCATCACCTCAGAGACGAGCACGAGCCACGGGTCGCGTGTCTGCCGCCACGGCAGGTCACGCCGCTCGGCTGCGGCCCACTGCGCCAGCGCGAGATGGCGCAAGCGATCAACCTTCGCCGACGGCGGCCTCATCTGTGTAGGGGAACTGGCGCGTCGGACCGGCGTCACGCTTCCAGATCATCACCTTGCGCCGGAAGTAGCAGACCTCTTCTGAGCGCTGATTGAAGGCCCGAGTCTCAACGGTCACGACTCCCCTGTCGGGACGCGAACCCGACTCGCGCTTGTCGAGCACCTTGGTGACTGCGTAGATGGTGTCGCCGTGGAAGGTGGGGCGCTGATGGGTGAGGGTTTCCACTTCGAGGTTGGCAATGGCAGCCCCGCTCACGTCGGGCACGCTCATGCCCAATACCAGTGAGTAGACGAGGTTGCCGACCACCACGTTGCGGCCGTGCACGGTCTCGTTCTGGGCGAACCACTCGTTGGTGTGCAGCGGGTGGTGGTTCATGGTGATCATGCAGAACAGGTGATCGTCGGCCTCGGTGATGGTCTTGCCCGGCCAGTGCCGGTACACGTCACCGATCTCGAAGTCCTCGAAATAGCGCCCGAAGGGGCGGTCATGGACGGTCACGGGAACCTCCGCGAAGTGGTGCTGTGGGAAGGGTCGGATCATCGTACGGCGCACGACCTCCGCTGACCGGGTCGACAAGAGCGTCACGCTTTCTCTGCGCAGAATTGCCGCCTGCAGCGGCATATTTGCACAAAGTCTCGGCGGACCCCCGCCGACCAGGGTCGGCGGCCGGGTCGCTTGAGGGAGTGGGCTTTAGCCTGTGCGGCTATGACACATGGGGCGACGAACGCGGGACCCGCAGAACCGGACCTTGCGGCTGCGGCCGACGCGCTGGCAGCGGGAGCCGCGGCGATTGCCCGGGCCACTGACCATGCCGCAGGGCTGGGTGACGCCGATGCGCACCAGTGCTTCCTGTACGACCTCGCCCACGCCGCGTCCGCCATGCAGATCTGCGGCTCACTGCTCGACTGGGGCGCGAAGGGCGATGCTGAGGCTCAGCTGGCGTGCGGATTCATCGCCGATGCCCTCGGCGAGTTCAACACCCGGCTGTTCGCCCGCGAGGCCGAGTGGGGCCTCGAGCCGGGTGCACTGGATGCAACCCGCGGGTTCGTGGCCGCGTACCGCAACCCGTCCTACGTGGCCACGCTGGCCGATGTGGCAGCACCGAGCCACCTCGACGAGGATTTTGAGCTGGTGGCCGAGACATTCCGCCGCTTCGGCGAGGACAAAATCGCTCCCGCTGCCGAGCACATCCACCGCGGCGACGCCGACATTCCCGAAGAGCTGATCTCGGGACTGGCCGAGCTGGGTTGTTTCGGCCTGTCGGTGCCTGAGGAATACGGCGGCTTCGCGTCGGGTTCCGAAAGCGACTACCTCGGCATGGTGATCGCCACCGAAGAGCTGTCACGAGCCTCGCTCGGTGCGGGCGGATCGCTCATCACTCGCCCGGAGATCCTGACTCGGGCACTGGAACGCGGCGGCACCGAGGAGCAGAAGAAGCATTGGTTCCCGCGCATCGCCACAGGCGAGACGATGGTCGCCGTCGCTGTGACCGAACCCGACTACGGCAGTGACGTGGCCAACCTCGTGGTGGCCGCCGCGCCGACGCAAGGCGGCTGGCTCATCTCAGGCACCAAGACGTGGTGCACGTTCGCGGGCCGCGCCAACGTCATCATGCTGCTGGCACGAACCGACACCGATCGCCGTAAGGCGCACCGGGGACTGAGCCTGTTCATCGTTCCCAAGCCGCAGGCTGAGGGGCACTCGTTCCAGTTCACTGACGACCGCGGCGGAACGATCGAAGGCCGCGCCATCCCGACGCTCGGCTACCGCGGGATGCACAGCTTCGAGATCGCCTTCGACGACTGGTTCGTGCCCGCAGAGAATCTCATCGGCGGCGACGACGGGCTGGGGCAGGGCTTCTACCTTCAGATGGCCGGTTTCGAGAACGGCCGCCTTCAGACTGCAGCGCGCGCCGTAGGAGTCATGCAGGCCGCCTTCGACGAGGCGAAGGCCTACGCGGCCGAGCGGCGTGTCTTCGGCCAGCCGATTGCCGAGTACCAGCTCACCCAGGCCAAGCTGGGCCGGATGGCAGCGATCATCGCTGCGGCCCGTCAATACAGCTACGAAGTGGCCAAGATGATGGCGCGGGGCGGCGGTGCGCTCGAAGCGTCGATGATCAAGGCGTACGTCTGCAAGGCCGCAGAGTGGGTGACGCGTGAGGCCCAGCAGATCCACGGCGGCTTCGGCTTCGCGGAGGAATACACGGTGAGCCGGCTGTTCGTGGACGCCCGCGTGCTGTCCATTTTCGAAGGCGCCGACGAAACGCTGTGCCTGAAGGTGATCGCTCGCCGCCTGCAGACCCAGCAGGCAGCCTGATCTACGACGGTCGCCGCTGACGCGTCTTCCAGCGGGCCAGTCAACGCGGTTAGCTTTCGCGCGTGCACCCGATCGAGCACCTGCGCTACGTGGCCCGCGCGGGCGACATCTCCCAGGACATGCTCGTGCGCGAGACGGCCGCGGCGCTCGGGGCGCTCGCATCGGACCCGCTGGAATTGGTGACGGTCTGCCGTCGGATCCTGAACCGCTACCCCATCGCCGGAGCGTTGTGGTCGATGGCGGCACGCGTGTGCGCGTCGCCGCAGCCGCATCGTGCCGCACGCGAGTTCGTGGCCGAGCTGCGCTCGGATGCCACCGCAGATCATGTCGCTGCCGGCCTGCCTCACGATGCGTCCGTGTGCCTGCTGGGCTGGCCCGATCTCGTCGCTGACCGCCTCGAAAGCCGCCCCGACGTGAGGTTGCGGGTGATCGATGCCTACGGCGAGGGCGCAGGACTGGCCCGGCGGCTCTCTGGACAGGGCTGCGCGGTAACCGACGTGCCTTTGGCAGGCCTGTCCGCTGCGTGCTCAACCGCCGATGTGATCCTCATCGAGGCGGCAGCAGCCGGTCCCGACGGCGTCATCGCAGCCAGTGGCTCGCATGCAGCCGCAGCGGTGGCGTATGTGAGCAGCGTGGAGGTCTGGTGCGCGGTCGGAGCAGGCCGTGCGCTGCCGGCACCTTTCTATGAGGTGGCGGCGCGGACCGTGGCCGATGACGAGCCTTGGGAAGCTGATGAGGAAGTCGTTCCCCTCGGCTTGTTCAGCCGCATCGTCGGCCCCGGCGGCGTCGAGACGGCTGCCGGCTGGCAGCGCGAAGACTGCCCATACGCGGCAGAGCTCGTGCGCTTGCCGATCTGAATTCGCCCGCGAAGCGTGGCCGCAGCCACGCCGCGCGGTAACTTGCCTGCCGTGCTCGCAGCCCCATCCGCTGACATCACGCTCAAGACCATGAGCGGCCACGGTCACACGCTGGGCGAGTGGCTGGTGGTGTTCAACCTGCTGGCGGTCGTCATCGACCCCTACACGCACCAGAGCGGCTGGATCCTGCCGACTGCGTCTCGGATCTTCCTGCATTATGAGGAAGCCGACATGCGCTGCGCCTTCGTGGTGTGCAGCGACGCCGAAGGCGCTCAGAGCTTCCTCGGCCGATTCGCGGATGAGCACTTGGTCCTGCTGGATCCAGATCGGGAGTTTGTGCGCTCCCTCGGCCTCGAGCGCGTCCCCGCGCTCGTGCACCTCGCCCAGGACGCCAGCGTGCTCGGATCCGCTCAAGGCTGGGATGCCGCGGAATGGTCAGCGGTCATCGCACGTGCCGAGGAGACCATGGACTGGCGGGTCCGCCCCGTGTTGCCGGGCCCTGGCGATCCCGGCAACTTCGAAGGAACCCCGGCGATCAGCTAGGAGCCTGCTGATTTATTGGGGCGGATTTCCGCGTGTTGGGGGTGTGCGCGCGGGAGAATGTGTGCATGCAGGGTTCGTGCCGTTTGGATCGTGAGCTTTTGGATGCGCGGGCGTTGTGCGGGCATCTGGTGGGCGTGGGCTCGGTGCATGCGTTCTTGGCTGAGCATCGCAGTCGTCTGTTTCCTGACGGGTTGTTCGCTGATTTGTTCGGGTCGCGTCGGGGGCGTCCGTCGGTGCCTGGCGAGGTGGTCGCGGTGGTGATGGTGCTCCAGGCGCTCGAGGGCTTGTCGGATCGGCAGGCGTGCCGGCGTTTGGCGACTGATATCGCGTGGAAGGCTGCTGCGGGTCTGGCGTTGACTGATGAGGCGTTCCATCACACGGTGCTGACGTTGTGGCGCAATCGGCTGCGTGCGAGCGGTGATCCTGATCGGGTGTTCCGGGTGGTGAGCGAGTTGATCGCTGAGTGCGGCGCGGTAGCGAAGAGCCATCGGCGGGTGCTCGATTCCACGGTTCTTGATGACGCTGTGGCCCGTCAGGACACCGTCACGATGCTGGTGAACCAGATCCGGCGGGTCCGCAAGCTCCACGGCGGGCTCGCCGATGTGTGGGTGCGCGAACGCAATCTCGACACCGGCGGGGCGGTGGTGGACTGGGGCGATCCCGGCGACGTGGAACGGCTCGTGAGCGAGCTCGTCGACGACGCACTGGAGCTGATCGGCACAGCAGAAGATCTCGAATTGGACGACGCTCAGGGCGACGCGGTGGCGTTGCTGGCGCTGGTGGCGGGCCAAGACGTGGAGCCCGGCGACGGTCCGGGGCGGTGGCGCATCGCGCGGCGCACCGCGCCGGGGCGAGTGATCTCGGTGGTGGATCCCGAGTCGCGTCATGTGCATAAGTCGCGCAGCGTCTACCGGGACGGCTACAAGGCCCACATCGCGGCGGAGCCCGACACGGGTCTGATCACCGCAGTGGACCTCACCGCGGGCGATGTCGGCGACGCGCGGGCCGCGCCCGGCCTGATCGCCGACGAGGCGGCGGGCACCGAGGTGTACGGCGACAGCGCGTATGGCACCGGGGATCTGCGCGCTCATCTCGCCGAACGCGAGATGACCGCTGTGATCAAGCCGCCGCCGATCCAGACCGCGGTCGACGGCGGGTACAGCATCGACGACTTCGACATCGACATCGACGCCGGCACCGTGACCTGCCCTGAAGGCATCACCGTGACGATCAGCCCCACCGACACCGCCCGCTTCGGCCGCCGCTGCCGCACATGCCCGGTGCGAGCACGCTGCACCACCGCCAAAGACGGGCGCACCATCAAAATCCACCCCCACCACCAGCTCCTCAAAGCAGCCCGCAAACTGGCCCGCACCGACTGCTTCGACCATGACTACCGCCGCCGGCGGCCCATGGCAGAGCGCTCCATCGCGTGGCTCGTGCGCAACAACCGAAGATGCCCCTACCGAGGCATCCACAAAAACCGGCAATGGCTCACCACCCGCGCCGCAGCAGTCAACCTCAAACGACTCACCAACCTCGGACTCACACACAACGGCCGCCACTGGGCCATCAACTGACCCCCACCACAAAACACCGCCAACAACCCACCGCGACACCCAAACCCAACCCGAACCCCACACACACGACCCCGAACAGCCACCGCCACACCGCCAACCACCCCTCGGACCGTCACAACACGCCCGACACAAACACTTTCAGACAGGCCCCCACCCACCCAGACCCGACTTGCTCAGCAGGCTCCTAGCGCGAAGCGCCGTCGAGCACCCCACGTACCGCATGTTCGACCGCAGCTCCCTCGGCCGAGCTCGCTAGCCACTCTCGTGCCGTCCTGCGCGCAGTCGTGACTGTCAGTACGTCAACGCCACGATGCTGGCATTCGCTGCCAATCCGACGCTCGACGCCCGCAGCAGCTTCCGCAGCGGCTTGTGCCAATTCGACATGCGCTGTTCGACCGCCGTCATAACTCGGAATCGGCAATTTCCAAAGGTGCGTATGGAGGTGTCGAACGCCGAACTGACCCTTCGGCATCAACGGAGCAACGAGTTCACGTAGCGCGACAGAGTTGATGATGCCGCACACATAGTGGGCCTCTTCGTTTGTGCCTACCGGCATCCAGTAAAGGGAGTTCTCCACAATGACATCCGGGTCATCGCAAACAGCAGCTGTGGGATGTCCTGATGACGCGTAGATCACTCGGATTGCGTTATCTCGATCGATCGTCCGCCGCCACTCCAGCTGCGCTGACAGTGCGTGTACATAGTCGAGCCGACGAGCGAGAGTCATCGCCCGGCGCTGTTCCCAGACATCGGACAAGAAAGCCCACCGCTCCCGCATTCGCGGCGACAGCGATGCCGGATCGAGCCGAGTTGGGTCAGAAGGCAACCACTCAAAACCCTCCTGTGATGCAATTGGCAGGAGTGCAGGAAATGTTCGCAAGTGAAAATACGGGGCGATGCTCGCACCCAGAGCCACATCGAACAAGTACTTGGACTCGACGGTTTGCTGTGTGATTTCGGCGAAGTCGAGAGAGTGCCATGGCTCCCGACCCGGCAACTCACGATGTGGGCTGACTCGAATCGTCCCCGCAGCGGCGACAGGTCCGACAAGGGGTGCTTCCTCAACGAAGAACAAACGCCTCGGGAAAATCGTCGCGCCATTGCGGACGCGCCCCGCGTATGGCGACTGAAATCCCTCGTCGAGTATCAGTCGGGACACGGATCGCTCGACGTCAACGGAACCTGCTTCGCCGATCCACTGCTCGACTTCAGACGGGAGCGGGCTGCTGGATTCCATCCGACTGCCGTAGACGACGCAGGCAGGTACCGGGAAGAAGTTGTTTGCCTCAAGTGGCTCCAAATCCCACGGAGTCGAATGCGCGAGGTTCATGTTGAGCGGCGCATCAGACCCCATCCAGCGTCCAGTTCGCCACTTCGCGTATTGGCCCTGAGCGAGGGCAGAGTGCGGCATGACCATGGCACACACGCCTCCGGGCGCGAGGTAGAGGTCTGCACAGCGGGTAAAGAAAAGTGCGGCGAGATCGGCATTGGTGGCAAATTGGGCGCCTTCCCAGATGCCGTAGCCGACGCTGAGTTGCTTCAGGCGTGCACCGAGGCGGTCGATGGTCTGGTTGTAGGTGATCCAAGGCGGGTTGCCGATGACGACATCGACCGACTCTTCTGCAAGCACAAGCGGACGTACCACGTTGCGCGTGTAGTAACTCCAGATGTGGTCGCGGCCCTCAGCGTGAAGGTTGTTCAGGAGGTCAAGCGTCGGTTCCAGCGCTCGGCGCTCGTCCGTGGGAATTCCTGCGTCGACGAGCGCTTGCCGGGAATCTCCGTCAGTTCGAACTTGAGCTGCAACACGCTCCATGGCCGCATCGAACATTTCAGGCCGTTCGATGAGGGACCGAGGAAATCTCAGTTCGCGCCGTAGCGGATCCCCCGTCACTGGGATGCTGACTTCGACCTGGCCCAACATTCCTTCCGCCCGGGTGATCATCTGAAGGGAATCCCCCAGGTAGACGGGAGGCGCGAATTCGGGTCGATTCGCTGCGTCCGCGATCGCATCGCGTGAGGCCAGAACCCATTCCGATCGTGCGAGGTGAACCGCGACCGGGTGTACGTCCACGCCGATGACGTTGCGGCGCAACTTGGCGAGCGTTTCGGCCGGCGTCAGGCCCGCTCTGTCGGCAGCCACGAGCAGGTGCCGAATTGCTGCGACGAGGAAGCTCCCCGAGCCACACGCCGGGTCCAAGACGCGATGCGTCAGTGGGTCCGTGACCGCCTGACGAACCATCGCTTCCGCCAACCAGTCGGGTGTGTAGTACTCGCCCAGCTGCTCTCGCTCTGACGCGGGTATGACGCTCTGATACAGCGCCGATGCCAAGCCCAACTCGGCGCTCGACCAGTCGTAGGACGCGACCCACGCTGCCATTTCCCGTATGACGTCGACCCCGCCATCAACTTCGGCCAGCCATGCGAAGAAGTTCGACTCGATCACACCGGCGAGGCCTGTATCAGCAGAAAACCGACGCCCGAGGAGCAGATCCGCCGGGTCGTGCGCCGACAGACGCTCGATGTCCACGCCAAATGTGGCCTGGGTAATCATGCCGATCATGGACACCAAGTAGGTGTGCCGAACGAACAAGCTGTGTAGTGATTCGGCGGGCTCGGTCCCGATGATCTCTCCGAGGGCAACCGCCAGCAACTCCTGCCACAGGTCGTACTTGATGGCAACGGTGCGGTCTTCACCGTGATGCTCGAATAGCCGCCGGATCAGCTCAATATGGGTCGTGTACACCGGGCTACCCGGACCGAATTCTCTGCCTACCGTGCTCGCGTGAACCGGTTTCGCACGTTCACCGCTGAAGATGTACTCGTTGAGCCAGCGGTATAGCTCAACACCCTCGTCGGGGCCCCTCAGCGTGAATGCCCACGGGTACGTCGCCGGAACGTCCACCTGGCCGGCAGTTCTGCGCAGCCAGTGACGGCCGTCCGTCAATACCCCAACACTTACGTCGGGAGATACTGACAAGTAACCGTCGAGCTGCGCCACATGTTCGATCGCGGGCGTCAACGCGTCGGCGGCTCTGCCGATGCGGGTCTTCACCTCAATGAATGCATCCGACAGCACCAGGTCGACTCTGCGTCTCGTGATGCGCTGAGGGTCAGGGCTGGCTTCTGATTGCACCTCGTATGGATCGGTCAGTCCGGTCTCGACGAGAAAGCTGCGAACTGCGGACCTGATGTTGTCCTCATGCGCGGCGGCGCCGTGCCAATGAAGCAGCTGACGAGCCAGCTCGACGAAACGTGAATCGTCGGCGCTCAGCTCGGTTGTCCTCGCCACGGCTGTGAGTGTGTCACCTCGCTGTGACACAGACGGTGACCGATCAGGCATGTGCGCTGCCGCCGTTGACTTCTGTTCCTAGGGCAGTCGGCTCTTCTGGCAGTACATCGACCGATCGGCTGCATGGAGCAACGCACCTGGCGTCACCTCGGTGCCGCGGCCCGTTGCGGTGCCGATACTGACGGTGACATCCATCTCGGCCAAGGGGTCGTGGGTTCCGCTGTGTAAAGACGCCTGGGCGAGCGCAGCCTGCAGTCGTTCCAAGATGGCCACCATGTCGTCGGCGCTGCGCAGCCCACCGCACACCACGACGAATTCGTCGCCTCCCACACGGGCAACAACGTCAGAAGGGCGCACGGCGTCTCGGAGGCACTGCGCCACTGTGACGAGGACGAAATCGCCGGCCAGATGGCCATGCTGATCGTTCACCTGCTTGAACGCATCGATGTCACAGAACGCGATGCCGACCACCCGGCCGGTACGCGCCGAACGGACTAACTCAGTGTTCAGGTGGCGAAGCGCGCCGTCGCGAGTGGCGACGCCGGTCAGCGAATCCGAGCTCAACGCACGCCGGTGTCGGCCCGATGCCCACCACATGCCCCCGCCGAATGCTGCGACCACCGCAGCCGCACCGACTTGCAACCTCGAGATGTCCAGCCTACTCAACGTGCGCTCCAGCGTCGCCGGCCGAATCGGGGCGTGAACGTCATCGGGCGGTCCAGCCCCCGTCCACCATCAGCGAGCTGCCCGTGACGTAACTGCTGGCATCGCTGGCCAGGAACAACAGCGCTCCGTCCAGCTCGTGCTCCACTCCCGGCCGGCGCATCGGAGCGTTCCGGCTGATCCATGCCATTGAGCGGTCATCGTCGAACATCGGTGCCGTCAGTTCCGTTTCGAAGTAGCCGGGGCACAGGGCGTTGACCCGCACGCCCCGAGTCGCCCACTGGACAGCGAGGTCGCGGGTGAGATTCACCAGACCGGCCTTCGAAGCTGCATACGCGGGCTGCAGGTTCGGCGCGGATGCCACGTGGCCATGCACCGACGCCACGTTGATGATGCTGCCCGCCGATTCCCGCCCGATGATGTCCGCCGCGACGAGCCCGGCAAGCAAGAAGCAGGCGTTGAGATTGATGTCGACGACGCGGCGGAAGTTGTCGACGTCGGCGGCCTCGCCGGGGTTGATGGCGTCGCTGACGCCGGCGTTGTTGACCAGCACGTCGACCTGGCCGTAGTGATCGACCGTGCGTGCGACGAGATCTCGGCAGGCATCGTCGTCGCCGACATCACATGCCACCGCGAGAGCGTCGGGCAGGTCCGCAGCTAACGCCTTGAGCCGATCGACTCGCCGGGCCGCCACCACCACCTTGGCGCCAGCGGCCGCGAAGACCTGTGCGAACCGGACGCCGAAACCGCTCGATGCGCCGGTCACGACGCAAACGCGCCCGTCCAGCCGGAACGGCCCCACCAAGTCGATCTGCCCATTGCCCGAGGTGCTGCTCTCGTCCGTCGGCCCCATCAGCGTCTCCGTCCTTGCGCCGGTCCCAGCATCACCGCCTGAGGGTACGGCTTGGCTTTGCTCCGCCCCGTGATTGAGTCGAGTGCCCTAGCGTTGGGCTCATGAAGATTCGGATCGGCTTCGGGCTGGGAACGCGCAGCTTCACTAACGACCACGCCACGTTCGACCCGTTCGTGGATGCGCTCGAAGAGCTGGGTTTCGACTCGCTGTGGCTGAGCGAGCGCCTCGGCGGCGAATGCCCCGATCCGATCGTCGGCCTCGCCTATGCAGCGGGCCGCTCCAAACGCATGAAGTTCGGCATGTCGGTGCTGGTGCTGCCAGGCCGGAATCTCGCCGTTCTGGCCAAGGAGCTCGCCAGCCTTGACCGCCTGTCCGACGGCCGGCTGCTGCCCGCGTTCGGGCTGGGCATCGCCGATGTGCATGAGCAGGCCGCGTTCGGGGTGCAGCGCCGTGAACGGGCCAAGATGTTCAACGAGGCGCTGCCGCTGCTCAAGCGCTTCTGGGAAGACGAGCCCGTCACCCATCACGGCGACTGGTACCACTACGACGAAATCTCGCTGCTGCCCAAGCCCGCGCAGAAGCCGATGGACATCTGGCTGGGAGGAGCCGCGGAGGTCGAACTGCGCCGGTGCGGCCGCTTCGGCGACGGATGGCTGCCGTCGTTCTGCACCCCCGACGTGGCCCTGGCCGGCTGGAAGATCGTCAACGAATCAGCCGACGGACACGAACGCTGGATCGATCCCGAGCACTTCGGCGTGCTCGTGCCCTACACCCACGGCGAGATGAGCGCGGGCTACAAGGCGATCCTCGAACGGCGCGCCCCAGGGATCGACCCCGGCGAGATCATCCCCACCGGCTGGGACGGCCTGCGCGACCAGCTGCAGCGCTTCATCGATGTGGGCGCGTCAAAGTTCGTGCCGATCCTCGTGGGCGAGCCCGAGGACTGGTTCGCCGAACTCGAAGGCGTCGCCAACGCCGTCCTGCCCTTGCAGAACTAGCTGCGTCGCTTCGGGACTACTCGCCGTCGTCCGGCGTCACCGCTGGCGAACTCAGCAGTGCGTCGAGCATCTCTTGGACAGAGGCACCTCGGGCGTCTGCCCACACCCCCAGACGCTGGTACACCTCGCTCGCAGCGCGGTGAAAACCGTCAGGGAGGCCTGCGGCGGCGAACGTGTCCGCTATCTCGTCCATCTCGCCCGTCCAGCGCCACGCCTTGGGTGCCACTGCGACCGCGGTGTACGTCAATCGCTGTGACAGGCCGCTTTGCGACAACGCCCACTCGGCGGACAGCTCATCGGCCACGCCCTCGGCGCAAGCCAGCGCCGCCACCGACACCAGCAGGGCGCTGGTGCCCTTGGTCCACGACGCATAGGCCATCTTCAACGCCGAAGCGGCACCCACCCCGCCTCCGGACAGGACACGGGGCTCCAGTGCAGAACCCTCGAAGCGGGCGACTACCCGGTCGGCGCCATCGCCCGCCACATAGAGCCGGGTCGTGCCCGGCTCCCTCGCCGGCGGGCCGATGAGGCTTCCATCGACAAAATCGGAGAAACGGGCCCCGATTCGCCGAGCGGTGGCGGGCGACACTGCGTTCGCATCCACGTAACAGCCCGCAAAGCCCGCGTCAGCAACTGCGTCGGCAAGCGCTTCAGCCCCGTGCGGCGGGCAGACCGAGATCACGATGTCGGCGGCCGAGGCCATCGATGCGATATCGCCCGCGTCGGTGAGGCCAGCTTCCGCTGCGCGCTCGCTGGTCGCCTCCGAACGGTCCTCGCTGGCCCACAGCACAGTGCCCGAGCACGCAGCCCCAACGGTCGCACCCATGGCCCCGGGGTGCAGCAGCCCGGTAACGAAACCGTCTGCAGAGTCGCTCACAGACCCCGTCCTAGCAGGGTGGTCCCTGCGCCGAGTCACCCTTGCCTGGGTCGATTGCCCCTGGGTCGCTTGCCTGTGGGTCGCTTGCCTGTGGGTCGCTCGCCTTCGGTGTGCCGTCCTTGCCGCCCCCGAGATAGGAGGTACGCAGAGCTGGGTTCGCCAGCAACGCCTCGGCGGTGTCGTCGAGCACGACCCGGCCGGTCTGCAGCACCCAGCCCCGGTCCGCGATACCAAGTGCCATATTGGCGTTCTGCTCAACCATGAACACCGTCATCCCGGCTTCGTGGATCTGTGCGATCAGCTCGAAGTTCTGCTGCACCAGGGCAGGTGCGAGGCCCATCGACGGCTCGTCCATCAGCAGCACCCGGGGCTGGGACATGAGTGCTCGGCCGATCGCCACCATCTGCTGCTCGCCGCCCGAAAGCGTGCCCGCCTTCTGGCCGAACCGCTCCTTCACCCGCGGAAAGAGCTCGAAGACATGTTCCAGGTCTGCAGCGATGCCATCGCTGTCGTTGCGCAGGAAGGCACCGAGCTGCAAGTTCTCGCGCACCGTGAGTCGCTTGAACAAGCGGCGGTTCTCGGGAACCATCGTGATGCCACGGGCAACGCGGTAACTGATCGGGCGGTCGTTGACGACCTCGCCGTCGAGCACCACCTCGCCCGAGGTGGGCGTGAGCATGCCCAGCAGGGTCTTCAGCGTCGTCGACTTGCCGCTGGCGTTGCCGCCCAGCAAGCACACCAGCTCACCCTCGTAGATGGCCAAGTCGACATCGCGCAAGGCGTGAACTGCGCCGTAGTGAGCATTCACCCCACGCATCTCAAGGAGCGGAACGGCCCGTTCGCGCCCCTGCTCGCTCATGACCCGCTCGCCCATGACATTGCTGCGGCGCTGGCCCCGCTCATGAGACTGCCGCCGCATCGCGGCCGAGGTATGCTTCGACGACTTGCGGGTCAACCGACACGTCCGCGTAGTCGCCCTCGGCAATCTTGGTGCCATGGTCGAGCACGACCACACGGTCGGAGACTTCGCGCACCACCTCCATGTCGTGCTCGATCACCACGATCGCGTAGCCCCACTCGTCGCGCAACCGCCCGATCAGGCCGGTCAGCTCGGCCGACTCGGTGGGGTTCATGCCCGCCACGGGCTCGTCGAGCAGGATCAGCTTGGGCTGCGTCGCCATGGCGCGGGCGATCTCCAGTCGACGGCGGTTGGCGTACGACAGGGTGAATGCGGGCTGGTCGAAGCGGTAGCCCACGAGGCGATGGCCGAAGAACGACAGCACCTCTACTCCGCGCCGACGGATCTCTTCTTCCTCTCGACGGAACGCCTTGGTGTACAACAACGCCCCGACAACGTTCTGGCTGGTCCGGCAGTGCTGGGAGACCATGACGTTCTCGAGCACCGTCATGTTGGCGAACAGCCGCACATTCTGGAATGTCCGGGCGATGCCGCGTGAGGTGACCCGGTTGGGGTCCAGCCCGATCAGCGACTCGCCTTCGAACAGAATGTCGCCCTCGGTGGCGGCCACAGTGGCGGTGATCGCGTTGAACAGGGTGGTCTTGCCAGCACCATTCGGGCCGATCACCGAGATGATCTCGCCCGGGTACACCGCTAGGTCCAGCCCATCAAGTGCCTTGAGGCCGCCGAAGTCGACGCTGAGGCCCCGCGTCTCGAGGATCGGTTCAGTTGCGCTAGCGGCGGCGTCGGATTCGGCGCTCATGCCGGTTCTCCTGCCGCGCGTTCGGCCGCGTCACTGGCTCCGTTGGCATCAACGTCGTCATCGGTGACCTGACCGGCCAGCCAGGCGTCTTGGGCCATCTCTTCTTGGTGCAGCTCACGGGTGCGGCGCACGCTTGGGATGAGCCCCTCGGGTCGCGAGAGCATCATCCACACCAGCAAGGCCCCGTAGATCAGCAGCTTGAACTCAGAGAACTCAGCCAGCAGTCCGGGCTGCTTGGGGCCGCCGAGCACGCCAATGAGCACGGCCGAGCCGGCGATGACGCCGACGATGCTGCCCATTCCGCCAAAGATCACCACCACGAGGATGACAATCGACACCAAGATGAGGAAGCTGGCGGGGAACACCGAGCCGACCTTGGCGGAGAAGATCGCACCGCTGAACGAACCGAGCACTGCGCCGACCACGAACGCCAGCAGCTTGACGTTCACGGTGTTGATGCCCATGGCCTCGGCAACCGTCTCGTCTTCGCGGACCGCCATCCACGCCCGGCCGATGCGCGATCGCTCCAGCCGCCACGACACATAGACCGCTACAGCACAGAACGCCAGCACCAAATAGAAGACACTGCGAGGATCGGTGCCGGACACCTCGGCGAGGCCGAAGATCTCTGCTCCCGGGATGTTGGTGATGCCCTGCGCGCCTCCGAACCATCCCGACAGCCAGTCCGACAGGAACAGCAGACGGATGATCTCGCCGAAACCGAGCGTCACGATGGCGAGGTAGTCGCCTCGCATCCGGATCACGGGGGCGCCGATGAACAGACCGACCAGTCCGGTCACCACGACGACGCCGATGAGCGCAACGAACCAGGGCAGCTCCGGGCTGATGCGCGGCGAGGTGGCCGCGGTCAGCACCGCTGCGGTGTAGCTGCCGACGGCGAAGAACGCGACATATCCGAGATCGAGGATGCCCGCGAGCCCGACGACGATGTTCAGCCCGAGCGCAAGCAGCACGAACAGGCCCACGTTCGCGAGCAGCTCGTTGGTGAGCTTGCCCGCGAAGATCGGGAGGACCACCAGCAGTGCGCCCGTACCGGCGATCAGCATCATGTTGGCTCGTTGGCGCGCTGAACCTTCGAGCTGGTCAATGCGGGTTCGCGCTTGGCGTACCCGCCCTCGTGCGACAAAGGCCAGCGCTCCTGAGCCCCCAGCGAGAACCAGCGCGCCAATCGGTGTCAATCCTCCCCGGGAGGCGTAGAACCAGTCGGTCAGCGGCTCGATCCCGAGGCCCTCGGCGAGGTCTTCGACCAGCGCCTCGAGTACCGCCGCTCCGAACACGGCGAGCACCATGGTCCACAGCACGCGTCGGGCGACCGGGCACAGCACTCGCACCAGCCCGGCCGCTGCCCCGACGGCTGCTCCGATCACCAGCCAAATAAGCACGGCGAATGCCGTGCCCCGGCCGAACCCCAGCAGTTCGGCCAGGATCGGGCTCCAGTTGACCAGTGGCTCGCGCAAGTCGAAGTTGGCGAGCAGGATCGCCAGCAACGACAGCCCACCGCCCGCGAGCGCGCCGCCCGCGGCACCACCGACGATCTCGTGGGCGCCTGCGGCGTGATACGGAACGCCTTCACGGCGGACTTGCTGACCGACACGGTGGCCAATCGCCAGCGGGACGATGACCAGCGACAGGTAACCGAGGCTCAGCAGCCCCTCGATGATGGCCCTGCCGTCGAGCCGCACCGGCATATTCGACAGCGAGATGAAGAATTGCCCAAGGACGGCCACGGCGCCCATCCGGGCGATGCGACGCCAGTCCTGCGCGAACGCAGGCCTCGGCGGCGCCGCGTCGCCCACAGCCGCGGAGGTCACGGCCATATCGGGATCCCGCGCAGCGGAAGGCGCTTCGGCGCTCACGTCCGATCCTCCGCGGGCAGCCGCTCGCCGAAGAAGCCGGCGGGCCGCACCAGCAAGACAATGATGAGCATCGAGAACGCCACGGCGTCTCGCAGCTGCGACACCCCGCTGACGCCGAGAGGCTCGAGGATGAGCAGCGGGCCCACCGACTCGGCGACGCCGATCGAGAGCCCTCCTGCCATCGCGCCGCCCAGATGCCCGATGCCGCCCACCACTGCTGCGCTGAACGCTTTGATGCCTGGCAGGAAACCAGTGGTGTGGATGACGCTGCGGAACAGGATCCCCCACAGGATTCCGGCCATCCCCGCCATCGCACCACCGACGGCGAACACCTTCACGATGGTGCGGTTGACGTTGATGCCCATCAGCGCCGCTATCTCGGCGTCCTCGGCCACGGCCCGCATTGCCTTGCCGGTCTTGGTGCGGTCGACGTAGTACCACAGGGCCGCCATCGACGCAGCGGCGACCACGACCACAAGGATCTTTCCGCCCTCAATCTGCAGGAACGTGTGTTTAGCCTTCACCCAGTCAGGCACATCGGGGTACGACTTGCTCGCCGGGCCGAGCAGCACCACCGAGGCGTTCTGGAGGAAGAACGACACGCCGATGGACGTGATCAGAGGAATCAGCCGCGGAGCGCCGCGCAGCGGTCGATAGGCGACGCGCTCCATGATCACTGCGGTCAGCGTCGACACAATGATCGACACGACGACGATGAACAGCAACGACCCGATGAAGTTCGACTCCCACAGTCCGGCGTCGGCGAGCTTGTTCGAGGTGATCATGCCGGTCATCGCCCCCACCATGAACACCTCGCCATGGGCGAAGTTGATGAAGCCCAGCACGCCGTAGACCATCGAGTAGCCCAGAGCGATCAGCCCATACATCGAGCCTTGGGCAACGCCGGACACCACAAGGCCTCTGAATTGGGCTGCTGTAAGGCCCGTCGCGTCAGGATTGGCCCACCGGGCGAACGGATTGTCGGGATTGATCTCCTGGGCGATGAACGCCAGAACGCCGACTGCCAGAACAACGAGCACTGCCACCCGCAGGAACGTGAGAAACCAATCGACCCTCGTGCGTCGCGCCGCATGCCCGGCGCGGGGCGCCCCACGCGGGACGCCCCGTGCGAGGGAGCCTCGTTTTGGTGTCACCGAGCTGACCCTAGAAGGCTGACTCGGGTCGAACCAGTTCTTGTGTGGGCGGCTTCATCCCGCTTAGGGGGCGAAGGAGAATACGACGTTCTCCAAGCTGGCTTCGGCGTTGGCCTCGCCGCCGATGTTCTGCACCACGGTGATGCGGGCCGCACCGCAATCGCCGAACTCGTCGCAGTTGATCGTGCCGATGAGGCCGCTGTAGCCGCTGATGTTGTTGAGGTGATCACGGACGCCTTGGCGGTCGATCACCAGCGTGTCGCCGTCGAGATGCGACGCAGCAGCAATCGCCTCGAGCAGCAGCGTGGTGGCGTCGTAGCCGTGCGCCCAGAAGGGTGCCGCCGGCTTCTCGCCATAGAGCTCCTCGTACTTCGCCAGGAAGTCGTTGGCTGTCTTGCCGGTGCTCTCGTTGACATTGTCACCGAAGCGCGTGTCCGGACCCGAGAAGTACATGCCCTCGGTCTGCGACAGTGCCAGATAGTTCGTGTTGAGCAAGCCGTCAGCAGCGAGCAGGACCGTGTTCTCCAGCCCCGGGACTCCGGATGCCTGATCGGCGATGAAGTCACCGGCCGGCTGGAAGATGGGGAAGAACAGTGCCTCGGGACTGCCCGCAGCGATCTCGGTGAGCGCCGGCACCATGTCGGTGTCGTCCTTGTTCACTGCGGTGAAGCCGGTCACCGTTCCGCCCTCCGCCTCGAACGCATCGGCGAACGCTTGCGCGAGACCTTGGGTGTACGGGTCGCCGTCATGAATAGCAGCTGCGGTGGTGAGCCCCAGTTCGCCAAAGACGAACTTGGCCATCGCAGCGCCCTGGAACAGGTCATTGTGTGCCGTGCGGTAGTAGCCGACGTTGTAGTTCTCACCTGCCGTGCCAGCCAAATCCGAGGTCAGCGCAGGCGAAGTGTTCCCGCCCGAGATCAGGACCATGCCGGCGTCAGTGATGAGCGGTGCTGCGGCGACTGCCGCTCCCGAACACGATGTGCCGATCACGCCGATCACGTCCTCGTCAGCGACGATGGTCTGGGCGGCAGCCTGACCGCCGTCGTTCGAGCAGAGGTCGTCGAGCGTCGTTCCCAGATCTACGTCGAAGCCTTGGATCGGGCCGTAGTCCTCGATGGCAAGAAGCGTGGACCGTTCGATCGGCAGACCGAAGAATGCAACATCGCCGGTGATTGCCTCGAGTGATCGGATCTGGATGGCATCGCCCTCCTCGACCTCGACCACGCCGAGCGTCCCGGCCTCAGGCCGGTCTTCGCCGCCGCACGCTGCGGCAAAGAGCGAGACCGCGAACATCACCGCCATCAGCGTCAAGTGCTTTCGTCTCATTCGTAAATCCTCCCCGATGAGTTCGCCCGGCAACCCTGTGCGATCGGCCTCGTGCGCGCGGCGCACTTGGTCGCACAGCCGTCGGTGCCTTGTGCAGACACCAACGTGGTCACCAAGCTGGATCCGTCGCGTCCGACTCTAGATCAATGCTGCGTGATAAACGAACCGCATGGCCTCGCAAGCCGGCTCGACGTGGGGACCGCGGATCTCGCCCGAAGCGCTGTTCGCGGCCGGAGCCGTCTCGCAGTACCTCGGTGCTGCGACTGCAGTCGAGCTGTTCGACGATCTGGGCCCCGCCACGGTGGCGCTGCTGCGCGTCGCGGGCGCCGGGGCGGTGCTGGTGTTGCTGCGACGCTCATGGCGACGATCGTGGTCGCGAACCGACCTGGGCTGGACCGCAGCGTTCGGCATCTCGCTGGCATTGATGAACCTGTTCTTCTACCTGGCCATTGCCCGATTGCCGCTCGGCAACTCGGTGGCTATCGAGTTCATCGGACCCATCGCCGTTGCGGCGCTGGGCACCCGATCCGTTCGTTCGGGATGGGCCTTGGCGCTCGCCGTCGTCGGCGTGGTGATATTGGCCGGCTTCTCGCCTCCGGCGGCCCAGGTCGGAGCCCTGTTCTCACTGATCGCGGGCACGCTGTGGGCGGGCTACATCGTGCTGGGACATCGTGTTGCGCGCTCGGGCACTGCCGTCGACGGACTCGGCGTGGGAATGCTCATCGGTGCCGTGATGATCGTCCCCGCCGGCATCGGCGACGTGAGCACCGCATTCACCGCACCTGTGCTGTTGGCTGGGGGCGTCGCTGCGGGGGTGCTCTCAAACGTCATCCCGTACGGCATCGACCAACTCGTTATGCAGCGACTGCCACGAGCTCGATTCGCGCTGCTGCAAGCCCTTCTGCCAGTCACGGCAACGTTCATCGGCTTGGTGTGGCTTGGGCAGGTTCCGAACCTGCGCGAGGCGGCGGGCATCGTGGCAGTCATCGCTGCCATCGTCATCAACCGAGAGTCGGAGCAGCCCCCGGTCGACCTCGGGCCATGAGGCACAGTATCGCGCGACTGTGTCGCTGGGCAGGATCTGAGCAGGCCCTCAGAACAGGGGGTTGCGCCAGGTGCCCGCCGCGCCCAGCGCTCCAAGGAACGCCGCGGCGCCGAGCAGTGCCACAAGGGCCCACACCAGATACGGCGAGCGGCGCGTCCTCGTCTCGACGGTGAGCTCTGGCGAGAGCCGCTCCGCCAGCGTCGGAGGGTGCCGGCGGCGTCGTGTGTCGCCGACTGCCACACCGCACAGTGCCCCCGCCACGAGGCCTCCGAGGTGCCCGCCGATCGAGATGTTGGGAGTCAGGAACGACAGGGCGACGTTGATGAGAATGAGGCTGCCCAGGCCGTCGCGCCAAGGGTTCCCGCCTCGCAGCAGTTCTACGAGATACGCGGCGCCCATCAACCCGTACACCGCTCCGGATGCGCCCACTGCGGCGACATCTGGGCGCAACAACAGCGCTCCGGCCGATCCTCCAACGAGCGACACGGCATAAATGCCGACGAGCAAGGCCCGCCCGGTGACCTGTTCGAGCCGGCGTCCCAGCAGGTACAGCACCAGCATGTTGAACAACAGATGCCTCAGGTCGATGTGCAGGAATGTGCCGGTGACGATGCGCCACCACTCACCCAGTTCGGCGATGTAAGGACCGAATGTGGAGTATCCGTCGAGGGCCGAGAATCGCAACGATCCCGGGGTGGACGGCACTGCCCGGCCCAGCTGATGCGTCAGCGCGAACACCACCACGGAGACTCCGCCCAGCACCAGCGTCGCTACCGGCTGCACACCGCTCCGACCGCCCAGCCGTCGCACGGCTACGAACCCTAGAACCCCCACGGGTGCGGATGGATCCGCGCGCCAGTACGTTTCGCGGCTCCGAGCGGCCGAGATCCTCTGGGCTGGCGGTGAGGAGCCGCACCCCATGGCGACATTGCAGGAAGTGATGGCGCAGCTGGAGGCTGCCGGCACGGCGCAGAACCGCAAGGTGTACACACGCCATGGTGCTGCCGAGCCGATGTTCGGCGTCAGCTACAAAGAGCTCGGCCGCATCGGGAAGCCCCTGCGCACCGACCACGATCTCGCAGCCAAGCTCTGGGAGAGCGGCAACCACGACGCGCTAGTTCTCGCGCTGCGGGTCGCGGATGCCTCCGCTATGACCAAGACGCTCGCTCGCCGCTGGCTGCGTGACGTCGACAACTACGTGCTTGCCGAGGGACTGGGAGGTCTGCTGTCGCAGTCTCCGGTGGCGCGCGACCTCAGCGACGATTGGCGTGACTCGCCCTCCGAATGGCCGGCGTCGGTGGGCTGGTTCATCGTGACCTGCACGGCCGAACAGGCCGACGTGTGGTCCGCACCCGAATTGCGAGACCTAGTCGGCCAGATCGAAGCTGAGATCACCGATCGCCCGAACCGGGTTCGGCATGAGATGAACGGCGCCCTCATCGCGATCGCCCTGCGGGACGGCAATCTGCGCCGATCGGTCGTTGCAGCGGCTGAGCGCATCGGTCCAGTGCAGGTTGATCACGGCCAGACCGGCTGCAAGACCCCCGACATCGCCCCGTATGTCGAGCGAACCCTCGCGCATCGCGCCACGATGGCCGCCCGCCAAGCAGACAAGGCCAAGGCCAGGTCCAAGCGTTAGCTGCGCAACAGCCTCCGGGCGATGACGCGGGCTTCGTCGAGATCGTCGACGAAGTGCTCCGCTGGAACCCCGCGGAGCACGTTCAATTCCTTGATGCTCGTTGCCTGCGATCCCTTGAGGCCCATCACGATGCACTTCGCCCCCGAGTCCACGGCGACGGCGACGAGCTGACCGACCATGTAGGCCGCGCTGTCGTCCATGTAGCCCGTGTCGGTGAAGTCGAAGATCACCACCTCGTGCTCGGCGACATCGGCGTTGATCGTGTTGAACAGCTTGATGGACGATGCCGCTGTATAGATGCCCCGCAGCGACAGCAGGCCGGTCCGCGCGGCGAATGGGTCCGCAGCATCGAGGTCGAAGCCGGGCGCGTCGCTGTCGTCCCCGGCGCCTAAGAACGTCATGTCGAGCAAGGGAGTGGACACCACATTGTCGAACTCGAGACGTTCAAGCTGGCGCGAACTCGTCAGTGCCGCAGCGACAAGTCCTGCTCCTACTGCCACGACAAGGTCGGCCACAACCGACAGGCCCAACGTGAGTGCCATAACTCCGTACTGGTCCAACTGCGCCCGTCGTACCTGCGTCAGGTAGTTCCAGTCGATGATGTCGAAGCCGATCTTGATGAGGATCCCGGCGAGCACAGCGTGCGGGATGACCTCCGCGTAGCGCCCCAGGCCCAGCACCAAAGCCAACAGCACCAGTGCACAGAGCACACCCGACAGGCGGGACCGGCCGCCGGCCTTCACATTCGCAACCGTGCCAGAGGTGGCACCAGCGCCTGGTACGGCTCCGATGAACGCCGCCAGGACATTGGCGGCTCCCACGCCGATCAGCTCACGATTCGGACGATGCTGGTCGCGTGTCATCGAGTCGGCGACCATCGCCGTCAACAGGCTGTTGACCGAGCCGAGCAGCGCGAGCGTCACTGCGGGCGCCACAGCACCACCCAGATCGCTCCAGGCGAACTCGGGCAGCGATATCTCAGGCAGCCCTGAGGGCACATGGCCGATGATCGCCACGTCGTCGATCCACAGCACGCTGAACAGCGTGCCGATGAGCAGCGCTGCGACCGACGGTGGGAGAAACCGGCGCAGGCGTTGCGGCCAGAACACGCAGACGCCAATGGTGAGAGCACCGAGCGCCACGGCGCCAACTCCGATGTTGCCTATGACATCTGGCAGAGCGCGGACCGAGGCCACCACTCCGCCGGGCACGACCTCGCTACCCAGCAACGGCAGCAGTTGCACTACGACGATGATCAACCCGACTGCGGAGGTGAAGCCCGACACAACCGGGTAGGGCGTGTACGACACGAAGCTGCCAAGGCGCAGTGCGCCCAGCAAGACCTGTACAAGCCCGGCGAGCACCACTATGGCAAGCGCTCGGCTGATGTCACCACCCGCGTAGTTGACAACGACCACCGACATCGCCACCGAGAGCGGCGCGGTCGGGCCGGAGATCTGCGTCCTGGACCCACCGAACAACGCCGACAGGATGCCGACGGCGATGGCGCCGTAGAGGCCTGCGATGGCGCCGAGACCCGATGCGACACCGAAGGCCAGCGACAGCGGCAACATGACCACCGCCGCGGTGAGACCGCCGAAGACGTCCCCGCGCAGGCGCTCAGCGCTGTAGCTCAGCGAGGGCGCTGCGAACGTTTTCCTCAGAGGCCGAGGATGGCGTTAATAGCCTGCAGCACGGCGGCGGCGTCGGGATCGACGAACAGGGCCGCATATCCCGCGTGGTAGATCGTGTCGTCGACACGCGCTGTGACGCTGTAGCGGTTGACCGGGAAGCCCGCGACAATTCCGGCGTAGTCGTGGCCGTAGGACTCGTCGCCCACCTCCGGCGTGTCGCCGGGGCTGAACGCCCCCAACGCTGTCGTGCGCGGCTCGACGAACTCACCGCACGCGATCAGCTCGGCGTCATAGTCCTTGATGGCCTGTGCGGCCTCCTCAGCCGATTCGAAGCGGGCAGCCCAGACGTCGAGGAAGGGTCCCGTCGTCGGGTCTCGGACCCACGTCGCGGCGGAGAATGCAACCGGCTCTACCCCGCCGAAGATCGCAGTGCCGGGACAGGTCTCTGCCACCGGCATGGTGGTTTCGCTCAGGAGCGTGTCGAGACCCTCAGGCGTCGAGCCTTCGAGCAACGTGCCCTCCACGGCAGCGGATGTTGCCAAGGCCGCGTCGATCTCCGCTAGATCGAGGTCGACGTAATCACAGCCTCGGGGTGCGTCGGCGCCGGCGAGCCGATCGCTGACCCAGCCAAGGGTCTCGGACAGGAACGTGAGCGTGGTGTCGATGTGTCCGCCGTTGGGGTACACCTCAAGTGTGGCGTGGGTGCCCTGTGAGCAGTAGGCACCGTGCAGAGCACGAACCGACTCGGGTGCCACGATGCTGTCGGCCCAGCCCTGCACGAACAGCACCGGCGAATCGGTGATGGGCACCCCGCCGGCCTGGTTGGCAGCGAGCGCCTCAGCCAGCGGGCCGATCGGATTGATGCCGTCCCAGCCGCTGGGGTTGCGCATCGCATCAGCCTCGAATTCGAAGAAGGCCCCAAAGACTTCGCCAACGCAGCCCTGCTCGATGACTGCCATCTGATCGATGGCCGCAGCAGAGAAGTAGTCCTCAAGATTGACATCGTCATACGCGGTCGCCACGGCGAACGCGGCCATGACAGCGAATCCCTGCGCAGTGGTGCCGACCGTGTCCATCAAGCCGCCGATGTCGGCAGCGGGGGCGGCAGCAACCACTCCGGCGAGATCCAGTTCGGGTGCGTATGAGGGCGCTATCTGCCCTGTCCACAACGCGGCGTGACCGCCTTGGGAGAGGCCCCACACGACGTAGCGGTCGCTGGCTCCGATATCCATCTGGCCAACCGCTCGGACGATGTCGATGGTGCTGCGACCCTCGCTCTCACCGACCAGGTATGGGTGCGTGCCTGGCGTGCCGAGACCTTGGTAGTCGGTGGCCGCAACGATATGGCCGGCTGCGGCGATCGCCATCGGGATGCCGGATTCCGCCGGATGCGTCACCGACGGCGCACAGATGTCGGCGACACCGGTCGTGCCGTGTGCCCACGCGACAACCGGCGAGCCGGCCGGAACACCGGGCGGAGCGAACACGAGCCCGCTGACTTCGACCAGATCGCCGTGCACGCCCGTGGAGAGGTATGTGACGCGCCAGCCGTCCAGATCGCCTGCATCGATCGACTCAGACGAGACCAGGTCACCTGCTGCAGGCTCTGCTGGCGGCGCCGCAGTGGTTGTCGTGACGGCGGGTGCTGCAGCGGTCGTAGCGACGGGTTCGGACGTGGTGTCGGAATCGGCGCTCGTCGTCGCCGGGGCGGCCTCAGCGGCCGTGGAGTCTGCCGATGTCTCCGTGTCAGTGCTGCAAGCTGCTCCGAAGAGGGCGAACACGAGAAACAGGACCAATATGCGGCGCATCCCCGCACACTATGTCTTCAGGCACCATCGGCCCAGCCGCTGCGAGCGGGTGCTTCAGGGTCCGAGGAGGGCGTTGATGGAATGCAAGACGGCGGCGGCATCTGGTTCGACGAACAAAGCAGCGAACCCTGCCTGGTACACGGTGTCGCCGACTCGCGCCGCGATGCTGTAGCGATTGACCGGGAAGCCTGAGACGATGCCTGCGTAGTCGTAGCCGTACGACTCGTCGCCGACGCCGGGATTCTCTCCCGGGGCGAACGCCCCGAGCGCTGAGGTGCTTGGCTCGACAAACTCGCCGCAGGCGATTAGCTCGGCGTCGTAGTCGGCAATCGCCTGTGTCGCCACCTCGACCGATTCGAATTGGGCGGCCCAGACGTCGAGGAACGGTCCCGTCGTCGTGTCTCGGGCCCACGTAGCAGCTGAGTACGCGATCGGCACGACCCCGCTGAAGATCGCGGTGCCGGGACACGGCTCAGCCGCCGGAGCGTTCGCCGCGCTCACGAGGTTCTCGATGGTCTCAGGCGTCGCGCCCTCAAGCAGCGTGCCTTCGACGACACCAGGCAACGGCGGTGCCGCTTCGGGCTCCTCAGCTTCGGGCTCCTGTGCCGGTGCAGCTGTCGTGGTGGTGACGATGGGCGCCGCGGTCGTGGTGGTCACCACCGGCGCCGCGGTCGTGGTGGTGACAACCGGCGCCTCTGTCGTAGTCACCACCGGGGCAGCCGTCGTGGCGGCCGTGTCATCGAAAGACGGCTCCGAATCAGAACCGCAGGCGGCTCCGACAAGGGCGATTACACAGAACAGAATCGAAATACGACCCATTTCAGCACCTTACGGCCTCGGGGAACCCGGAAGTCTCGTTCGAGGGAGCAGTAGGGTCGCGGTCGCTGCGTGACGCCGAGTCGCACCGAATTCCGGGCAGTGCGGGCGCGCGCGAGGACAACAGGGGTGTGTTGTGAAATTCGGAATGACGCTGGCGAATACTGGCCCGCAGGTCGAGGGGGGCGGAGCGATTGCCTACGCACAAGCTGCGGAGGCGGCCGGCTTCGAGTCCCTGTGGACCGTCGAGCACGTCGTGGTGCCCGAGGGCTACGCGTCGCCGTACCCCTACTCCGACGACGGCAAGATGCCCGGCAAGCGAGACGACATCGACATTCCCGACCCGCTCATCTGGATGGCATTTGCGGCGGCGGCAACCAGCGAGATCAAGCTGGGCACCGGAATCCTGATCGTGCCCCAGCGCAACCCGGTGGTCACCGCGAAGGCCATCGCGACACTCGACCGGCTGTCCGGCGGCCGAGTGCTTCTGGGCATCGGTGCGGGCTGGCTGGCCGAGGAATTCGATGCGCTGGGTGCGTCGTTCGCCGACCGCGGCGACGTCACCGACGACTACCTCGCGGCCTACCAGTCGCTGTGGCGCGACGAGGTGTGCTCCTACAGCGGCGAACACGTCTCATTCGATCGCGTCTACTGCCGGCCTCAGCCAGTCGGACCAGTACCGATCGTCGTCGGCGGGGACAGCAAGCGCGCAGCGCGGCGCGCCGGCGAGTACGGCGACGCCTTCTTCCCGGTGTCGGGCGATTTCGAAGAGATGACTGCGCTCTTTGACCATGCGAAGCGGTGTGCCGAGCGGGCAGGTCGAGATCCCGAGCAGCTCGACTTCATGACACAGGGACCCGGGACGCCTGAGTTCATCGAGCGGGCGGCCGGAGCCGGAATCACTCGCCTCGTCACCTATCCGATGTCCCGCTCGAAGTTTGACGACTTCAGCCGGGACGTCATCACCGCATACGCCGACGCCTAGAACACGCATGCTCGACCGGCTGTTCGAGTTCATCGAGGCGTCGCCGTCGCCGTATCACGCGACGAACGAAACGGCTGAACGCCTTGGCGCCGTTGGCTTCGCCGAAGCGGCCCGGAGCGACTCGTGGAGCGAGCTCGACCCGGCCCGAGGCTTCCTCGCCCGTGAGGGCGGAACCGTCATCGCAGTTCGCACAGGCGACCGGGTGAATCCGGACCGGTTGCGATTCAGCGTCATCGGTGCGCACACCGACAGCCCCAACCTGCGCGTCAAGCCTCAGCCTGACAGCGGTGCCCTCGGCTACCGCCAACTCGGCGTCGAGATCTACGGCGGGGTCCTGCTCAACTCGTGGCTCGACCGAGACTTGGGCTTGTCCGGTCGCCTCGTCATTGCAGACGGCGGCACCGCCGACGAAGTGCGCACGGTGCTGTGGCGTTGCGACCAACCGCTGTTGCGTGTGCCACAGCTAGCGATTCACCTCGATCGCGCGGTCAACGACAGCCTGAAGCTGGACCGCCAGCAGCACATGACCCCCATTTGGGGGCTTGGAGAGCCAACGCCCGACGCCTTCCGTGACTTTCTCGCGAGCGAACTCGAGATGGCGCCCGAAGCTGTGCTCTCGTGGGATGTCATGGCCCACGATCTGACGCCGCCAGCACGTCTTGGCCGCGACGGCGAGATGTACGCGTCCGCCCGCATCGACAATCTGGCTTCGTGCCACGCGGCCGTCGAGGCACTTGCCGGCCTCGACGGCGGGCCGCCCGACGACACCGCCGCCGTCGTGGTTCTATTTGACCACGAGGAGATCGGCAGCGACTCGGCCACAGGTGCCGGCAGCCCGATCCTGCCGGACACCCTCGAACGCATTGCACTGGCACTCGGGGCAGATCGCGAGCAGTACTTGCGGGCCGTGAGTCGCTCGCTGTGCGTCTCGGCGGACGGGGCGCATGCCGTGCACCCGAATTACCCAGAGCGCCACGAGCCCCAGCATCTGCCGCAGCTGAACGGCGGCCCTGTCGTCAAGATGAACGCCAACGTGCGCTACGCCACCGATGCACAGACCAACGCCCGATTCGCTGCAACATGCGAGGCGGCCGGTGTGCCCCACCAAGTGTACGCCCACCGCAGCAACCTGGCGTGCGGCTCCACGATTGGGCCCATCACCGCAGCGCGGCTCGGGATCAGCGTCGTCGATGTGGGGTCGCCTCAGCTGTCGATGCACTCCGCACGCGAACTCGGCGGCAGCCACGACCCGGCAATGCTGACTGCCGCACTCGGCGGTTTCCTCGCCGACGGCTAGATGTGACAACCGGGGACGTTGTCCTCGGCGGGATGGGGCTCGTGGGCTTCAGCCGTGATGCAGGTGATCGTCGAGGTGTGAACAGTCGTTGAAGCGGCGCATCATCCACTCGCCGTCACAGCGCACGATCTGGCTGATCGAGCAGTTGTCCGCGCCGCCGAACGAGAAGGGGCTGGCGCCGACGATGTGAGCCAGCACCGCGCCGATCACGCCGCCGTGCACGCAGGCCGCGATGAGCTGGTCTGGGTGGGCGTCGGCGATGCGTTCGAGCGCCGTCATGCAGCGGTGAGTCAATTGCTCGTTGGTCTCGGCGCCAGGGATCACATCCCAGCGGCGCTCGGTGTGCAGCTTTACGTACAGCGGGTGATTGTCAGCTGCGAACTGGCGGATGCGACCGCCGTCCCATTCACCCAACGCCACCTCGCGCAGGTCAGGCTCGACGGTTGGCGTCATGACGAGCTGGCGCGCCAAGGGCTCGAAGGTCTGCTGCGTTCGCTGTAACGACGTCACGTACAGCGCGTCAATTGGCTCGGTGGCGAGCCGCCTCGCCGCCATGGCGGCCTGAGTGTGACCCTTCGGGGCGAGCGGCGGGTTGCCCTGGGTACCGAGCATCGGGAACGGCTCGCCGGGCACGAACGCCTGCGAGGCGCCGTGGCGCACCATCACGATCTCGGTAGCGCCCGGCGGGCGCTGCCACCGCTGCTGCTCGAATTGCCGAACCTCAGTATCGGTGGCGGCCAGTTCGGAATCAGATTCGGTCACGGCGGCAAGCTAGCCCGCCGTAGCGGGCGCGCCCGAGGGAGCGTCTAGTTCAGCTGGTACGCGGCCTCGCCGTGGTCGCTGACATCGAGACCCGCGAGCTCGACATCCGCAGAGACCCGGATTCCCATCGTCGACTTGATCACCGTGGCGATGATCCAGGTGACCACGAACGAGTAGATCGTCACCACGGCAATCGACAGGATCTGGTTCCACAACAGCACACCGCCGCCGAAGAACACGCCGTCGATGAAGTCGCCCCCAGGCACGGCAGACGAGTCGGCGAAGAAGCCCAGCAGGATGCCGCCGACTGCGCCGCCCACCCAGTGAATGCCGACCACGTCGAGGCTGTCGTCGAAGCCCACCCGGAACTTTGCCTCGATAGCGAAGAAGCAGACCACGCCTGCAATGGCACCAAAAGCCAACGAGTGCATCGAGCCGACGAAGCCCGCTGCGGGCGTGATCGCCACGAGCGCAGCAACGACGCCCGACGCAATGCCGATCGTGGACACCCGCTTGTGCCTCGCGAACTCGGAGAAGGCCCAGCCGACCATGCCGGCTGCGGCCGCGATGAACGTGTTGACAAAGGCCTGTGCTGCTGCGCCGTTGGCCCCCAAAGCCGAACCGGCGTTGAAACCGAACCAGCCGAACCACAGAATTCCCGCACCCAGCATGACGAAGGGCACGTTGTGCGGAACGGGCCGGTTGTCAGGCCAGCCCGAACGGCGTCCCACCACCAGCGCCAGCGCCAGCGCCGCTGCACCGGCGTTCACGTGAATGGCCGTACCGCCGGCGAAGTCGTGTGCCGGCAGATTGAAGATCCATCCGTCTCCGCCGTACACCCAGTACACGACCGGGGCGTAGACGAGCAGCGACCACACGGGAACGAACACCATCCAGGCAGAGAACTTCATGCGGTCGGCCACAGCGCCGGAGATCAGCGCCGGCGTGATCGCCGCGAACGTCATCAGGAAGGCAAAGGTGGCGAGCCCTTCAGCATCACCGATGCCCGCCATGCCGACAAGCGAGAAGTCGCCGATGAACGCAAGGCCGCTGTCGCCCGCAGCGAGGCTGTAACCCACGAGCACCCAGACCACCGGCACGATGCCAAGGCACCACATGTTCATGTTCAGCATGTTCAGGGCGTTCTTGGCGCGAACCATGCCGCCGTAGAACAGCGCCAGGCCCGGAATCATGAACAGCACCAACGCAGCAGACGTGAGTATCCAGGCGATATTGCCTTCCATAGGTGCGCTCCTCGTCACGACAGACCGGCTGGGGGGCCTGCGGGCTGATTCGGCGCCAATCATTGCAGAGCGGCCGTGACACGCCCAGGTTTCTTGAAGCCCTTTGGCACGTCCGGTACCGACGAGCGCGCTTCGCTGCGCCCGGCGGCCGGTCAGTCCAAGGCGGTGAGCGCTTGCGCCAGGTCGTCCAACAGGTCCGCCGTCGTCTCCAGGCCCACGGACAGGCGCACGAGGTCGTCGGGGACTTCCAGCGCCGAGCCTGCGACGGATGCGTGGGTCATCGCTCCGGGATGCTCGATCAATGATTCCACCGCGCCGAGGGACTCGGCAAGCGTGAAGACCTTGGTGGCGGCAGCGACTTGTTCGGCCGCATCGCGGCCGCCGTGCATTCGGAACGAGACCATGCCGCCGAAACCGCTCATCTGGCGTCGCGCGATCTCGTGGCCGATGTGGTCGTCGAGTCCCGGGTACAGCACCGAACGCACCGCCGGGTGACCCGCCAGCAACTCGACGACCGCCTCGGCGTTGCTGCAATGGCGGTCCATGCGCACTGCCAGGGTCTTGGTGCCGCGCAAGGCGAGATAGCAGTCGAACGGGCTGGGAACTGCGCCGACAGCATTCTGGGTGAAGACCAGGTGGTCGGCGAGAGCGTCGTCATTGGTTGCGACGAAACCGCCCACGACATCGCTGTGACCGCCGATGTACTTCGTGGCCGAGTGCACCACCGCATCGGCGCCCAGCGCCAGCGGTTGCTGCAGGTACGGCGTCGCGAACGTGTTGTCGACCACGACGATGCCGCCCAGCTCGTGGGTTATGGAACAGATGGCTTCGATGTCGAAGATCGTGAGCAGCGGATTGGTCGGCGTCTCGAGCCACACCATCCGGGTTTCGGGCGTCCAGGTGTCGCGGATCTTCTCTGGCGCAGTGAGGTCGACGGCGGCGGTCTGCACGCCCGCATTGCCGTGCACCTTGTCGATGAGACGGAACGTGCCACCGTAGGCATCGTCACCCAGCAGCAGGCTGTCGCCAGGGCGCAGCACCCGCAGCAGCGCGTCCTCGGCCGCGAGACCGCTGGCGAAGGCTAAGCCGTGCTGCGCGCCCTCGAGTGACGCAACACACACCTGGTAGGCGTGACGTGTCGGATTCCCGGTGCGGCCGTACTCGTAGCCGTGCCGTGGCTGCCCGACGGCCTGCTGAGCAAACGTGGTCGCCAGCGAGATGGGCGTCACGACCGCGCCGGTATACGGGTCGTGGGGCTGCCCCGCACGGATCGCCCGAGTCTCGAACCCGTACTCGTCCGGATCCTCAAACCCAGACAGCTGCGGATCGCCTCCTAGCACCCCACACCTCCCTGCGATGCAGCGGGACCGAGTGTCGCAACCGGACGGCCCTCGTCGTAGACCACAACGGCGAGAGGTGCCCCAAGCGTTCCGTCGTCGCGCAGCAGCTCGGCCACACGTCCGGCCGGCTCCCCAACTCCGACCGCCGGCAGCAGTGCCTCGACAGCGTCGGCCACCTTGACCTCGTCACCGAACGCCAGCAGACCGTCCTGGGCGACCGACCCGATGACCTGCGCGGCCGCGATGGGCATGTCGCCGGTGCAGACCGGCACTGCACGGAGGCCAGCTTGATCCATGCACTGCCGTGCCACCGCCGCCGAGTCATCGGGCCGCACATAGACGAACTCGCCGTCGACAAGGTCGGCGACGGTGGCGCCGTCGAAGGTGCGATCTGTCTCGAAGCCCATCTGCGCCATCCACTCGTTGTCGAACACGCGGCTCAGGTAGCCGCGGCCCGAGTCCGGGATGAGCGTCACGACCAGTGATTCGGCTGCGCGGCCCGCGGCATCAAGCTCTCGAGCGACGGTGAGCGCGCCCGCCACAGCGGTGCCGCCCGAGCCGCCGATCAGCAAACCCTCGGTCTGTGTCACCCGCCGGGCCACCGCGAACGACTCGGCATCGGTAACTGGGATCACGCGGTCGACGACGCCGGGGTCGAACGTGGCCGGCCAGAAGTCTTCGCCGATGCCCTCCACCAGATAGGGCCGGCCGTCGCCGCCTGCGTACACCGATTCGGGCGGATCTGCGATCACGACCTGGACATCGGGATTCTGTTCCTTCAGGTACCGCCCGACACCGGAAACGGTTCCGCCAGTGCCCGCACCAGCGACGAAGTGCGTGACGCGCCCAGCGGTCTGGGACCAGACCTCGGGCCCGGTGCTCTCGTAGTGCGCCAGCGGATTGTGCGGGTTGGCGTACTGGTTCGGTGAGAACGCTCCTGGCGTCTCGGTGCGCAGCCGCTCCGCCGTCGAGTAGTACGAACGCGGGTCCTCGGGCTCGACCGCGTTCGGGCACACCACCACCTCGGCGCCGTACGCCCGCAGCAGCGCCACCTTCTCGGGCGCAACTTTGTCGGTGCACACAAAGATGCACCGGTAGCCACGCTGCGCCGCCACTACGGCAAGCCCAACTCCAGTGTTGCCCGATGTTGGCTCGACGATGATCCCGTCGGGCTGCAGGAGTCCCTCGGCTTCGGCCGCGTCGATCATTGCGACCGCGGCACGATCCTTCACCGACCCGCCCGGATTGGTGGTCTCGAGTTTCGCCACCACGGGAGTTGCAATCCCCTCGGTAACCCGGCTGAGCCGTACGAGTGGCGTTTGCCCCACGAGATCAAGCACCGAGTCGGCTATCGCCAGCCCATCCAGCGCGTTCGCCCCTGATGCCGTCATCGCCGCTGAAGGCTACGAACCGGGACCGCGGTGCGTGCTCGGTCCGAGCATCGGACGACACCCGACAGATGTTGACCCGCCGACAGTGGACGGCTGCCGTCGATATGGTTTCCGCTGAGACGGATCAGGCGCCGAGTTCGGCGGCGCGAGCCCGGAAGCGCTCGACGTTGGATTCCTTGATGTCCTCGTAGCCGCGAATCATGTCGGGCAGCTCAGCGATCTCGACCGCACGGGCGTAGGCAGCGTCGTCTCCGCGTGCCAGCGTGTCGAGCGTCCGAGAGATCATGCCGCGGTACTCGTCGATGAGCTCACGTTCCATGCGGCGGTGAGCGGTCTTGCCGAACACGTCCAGCGCGCCTCCCCGCAGGCCCTTCATGCGGGCAAGAACTGCGAATGCGACATCGCCCGAGCGGCCAAGGCCGATTTTGCGCTGCACGCCCATGCGCCGCATGATCGGCGGGTGCAGCTTGTAGGTGACGTCGGTCTTGTCGCCGAACTGGTCACGCACTGCCTGCTGGAACGCCTTGCTGCGGTGCAAGCGAGCAACCTCGTACTCGTCCTTGTACGCCATCAGCTTGTACAGGTACCTCGCGACGGATTCGCTGAGCGCTGACGAGTCGCCCACTGCCGCTTCAGACTCACGCACCTGGGCCACGAAGGAGGCGTAATCCGCTGCGTAGTCGATGCTCTGGTAGGCCACCAGGTCGGGAACACGGATGCGGAGCAGCCGCGCCAACTCCTCCGACGGATCGGCCACCGAGTCGATGAGCTTCTGCTCACGCTTCGACGGGCCCGTGTCACGCTTGACCCGGCCGACACGATCGACGTGCAACGTCGTCAGGAAATCGGGATCGAGCACGATCTTGCGGCCGATGCGGAACGCCTGAGTGTTCATCTCGACAGCGACGCCGTTGAGCTCGATGGCCCGCTCGATCGCCGTCGCGCTGATCGGCACCACGCCCGACTGGTACGCAGCGCCGAGCACCAGCACGTTGGCCGGCATGTGCGAGCGGAACAGGTTGTCCGACAGCGTGCCGGCGTCGAAGTAGACGTTGCGCTCCGGCGTGGTGGCATCGTCGATTGAGCGCTGAAACGCCGTCCACTCGGGGAACTCTGCTGCTGTGTCTCGAACCATGGCGCTGGTCGGCACCTTGGACGACGACACCAGCGCCACCGTGCGGCCCGCCTGCGCCTTCTCGAGGTTGACGGGGTTCGTGCCTGACAGCAGGTCGAACACGATGTAGGCATCTGCCTCGCCGACGCCGACCTTGTTGGCCGCCTCATTTGAGCCCCCAGCGTCGCCCTCGTCGGGGGTGCTGCCGAAGCGACGAACCTTGAGGTTCGACACCACCGGTCCGCCTTTTTGAGCGAGACCCGTCTGGTCCAAACCGTTGGCCTGCTTGCCGTCGAGCAACGCTGCGGTGGCGAGCATCTGGTTCACGGTCACGACACCGGTGCCGCCGATGCCCATCATCAAGATGTTGCCCTCGTCGAGCCGATCGGGCTCGGGCAGATCGTCGCCGATCTCGTCGACGGCGGCAGTCGCCTTGGTGGGCACCTTGCCGCCCGGAACCACTTCGATGAACGCCGGGCAGTCGCCGTCGAGGCAGGTGAAGTCCTTGTTGCACGAGGACTGGTGGATCTGCGTCTTGCGACCGAACTCGGTCTCGACGGGCTGCACGCTGAGGCAGCTGGACTTTTCGCCGCAATCGCCGCAGCCCTCGCACACGGCCTCGTTGATGAAGACCCGCGTCTTGGGCTCGGCCACCTTGCCGCGCTTGCGGTCGCGCCGCAGCTCGGCTGCGCAAGCCTGGTCGTAGATGAGCACCGTGCAGCCTTCGATGTCACGCAGCAGCCGCTGCGCCTCGTCGAGCCGGTCACGGTGCCACACGTCAGTGTCGGGAGCGAACTGCGCGTCGGAGGGGTACTTGTTGGGATCGTCGACGACAACCATCACCTTGGCCACGCCCTCTGCGTGCAGTGACCGCGTCAGCGCCGGCACTTCCATGCCACCGTCCACGTCCTGGCCGCCAGTCATCGCGACTGCCGCGTTGTAGAGGATCTTGTAGGTGATGTTGGTGCCAGCTGCGATCGCTTGGCGAAGTGCTAGCGATCCGGAGTGGTGGAACGTGCCGTCGCCAATGTTCTGGAAGCGGTGATCCATCGTCACGAACGGTGCTGCGCCGACCCACTGCACGCCCTCGCCGCCCATCTGGGTAGTGCCACGCACGTTGCGGGTCGGGGTCATCGCAGCCATGCCGTGGCAGCCGATGCCGCCGCCGGCCTCGGAGCCCTCGGGCACCCAGGTTGAACGGTTGTGCGGGCAGCCCGAGCAGAAGCCCGGAGTGCGGCCCGCCGCCTTGGCGCCGTCCTTGGTGGTGACTGCCAGCGGAATGGTGATGCGCTCGGGCACAGCCGAACCGATGCCGCCACCGCCGAGCCGGTCGACCAGGAAGGGCCGAACCTTGCGGGCGATGAGGTCAGCGTCCATCTCGCCGTGTCCGGGGAACCAGAACTGGTCCTGCGCGTCGCGCTTGCCGAGGATGCGGGGGGCATCGGGCATGCCGTAGAGGATCTCGCGCGCCAGCGTCTCGATGACCGAGCGCTTCTCCTCGACCACGACGATCACGTCGAGACCACGGGCGAACTCACGAAGGCTGACCGGATCGAGCGGCCAGACAACGGCCGGCTTGAGGATGCGTACGCCTCGGCGAGAGAGCTCAGCCTCGCGCAGACCCATCCGGTCGAGTGCTTCGCGCAGGTCGTAGTACGTCTTGCCTGCCGCGATCAGGCCGACCTTGGCATCGCGGCTGGTGACGGTCTGGCGGTTGAGCTTGTTCTCGGCCACGAACTTTTCGACCGCGACCATGCGGCCCTCGTGTATCTCGAGCTCCATGCGGACAGCGTTCGGGCCGAACAGCGCATCCTGCTGGGTGTGGGCCCAGGGCTTGCCGTCCCATTCGAAGGCAGGGCGTGTCGCGCTGACGCGACCGGGGCCGACTTCGACGGTGGAGTATCCGTCGGCGACGTTGGTGACGATCTTGAGTGCGGTCCACAAGCCCGAGTAGCGGGACAGTTCGTAGCCCCAACGGCCGTAGTCGATGACCTCTTGGACGGAGCCGGGGTACAGGATCGGCGTCTGGTAGTGGATGAGCACCGGCTCGGATTCCGACGCCAGCGTGGACGATTTCGACGCCGGATCGTCGCCTGCCACGAGCAGCACGCCGCCCTTGGGGTCGACGCCGCAGACGTTGGCATGACGAATGGCGTCACCGGACCGGTCGACGCCGGGCGCCTTGCCGTACCACATGCCCAGCACGCCGTCGTAGCTGCCCTCGAAGTTGCGGTTCGCCAGCTGGCTGCCCCACACCACAGTTGCGCCGAGATCCTCGTTGAGGCCGGGCTGGAACGTGATGTTGTTCTCGGCCAGCTCTTCGGCGTTGCCGAGCATGAGGCTGTCGATGCCGCCGAGCGGCGATCCCCGATAGCCCGAGACCATCGCAGCGTTGTTCAGCCCGTCACGGCGATCGGCGCGCAGCTGGTCGAGCAGCACACGCAGCAACGCCTGGACGCCAGACATCGCGACATCACCTTCGGCGCGGTCGAAACGGTCCTCGAGCTTGAAGTCTGCGAGTGCCATCGGTTCCCCTTGATACGCCGTAGTGGCTCTCCGCGGAGGCTACCCGTCAGCCCAAAGTGCTGCCTGCTGAACGAGGGCGCTCATGCTTATGACGATGCCTGCCAGCCCCGACGACCCAGACTCTGCGCAAGAATGCCGCCACAGGCGGCAAATCTGCACAAAGAATGCGTGGCAGTCGTTCCCCGAGCCGTGACCTATCCGCCCGGCTTCATGGGCAGCAATTCCGGTCGTGGGAGCGTGAACGCCAGGCCCAATGCGCAGGCATTCGCCACTGCCGCGAAGGAAAATGTCCAGCCGTAGCCGCCGGTGGCACCGAGCAGCAGTTGCGCGACGTACGGACCAACTGCCGCGAACGACCCCGCTGTCGCGAAGAAACGTCCCACGATCGCGCCCGCATGGGTGCGACCGAAGTAGTCGGCGACCAGTGCCGGGAAGACCGCCACACTCCCGCCGTAGGACAGGCCAAAGGCAATTGACGAGGCGTACAGCAACACCAGCCCGTCGGAGACGGCGATGCCGACGAACGACAGCGTCTCCACCGCCAGGGCCAGCATCACGGCACGGCGACGGTCGATGTGGTCGGACAGCGGGCCGGTCACAATTCTGCCCACGAGCCCGCCGACGCCGATGGAGCTGATGACTCCCGCAGCCCACAGCGGTGAGAATCCGAGGCTCCGGGCGTACTGGACGCCATGTGCGAATGGCACGAACACCACCACGAACGTCAGAGCGAACATCCCGAAAATGCGCCAGAACACCGAGTTGCGCCACGCCTGGTGGGCGGTCCACGCGGTTGCGGGGTCTTCAGTCGCGGAAGCGCCGCTCTGGACTGCTTCCACGACGTACGCCGCCGGCTGCGACGCGACCAGAGAAGGCGCTAGCGGTCGGTCATCAGGATCGGGTGTGCCCCCGTCGGGTCGTTGGCCAATCGACTCCGGGTCGCGCACGAACACCATTGCGGTGGCAGCCATGAGCACACCGCCCGTCACAGCCATCACCGCAATTGCGATCCGCCATCCGTACTGCTCGACGAGCCACGCAGCGATCGGGGGCGCGACGATGCCGCCGGCACTCCCGCCGGAGCCGACGATGCCCGTAGCCAATCCGCGCCGGGCGGCGAACCAGCGAACGACGGTGGCGTTCGCGGGAACCCACGACGATGACATCCCGAGCGGCGCAATCACGGCAAGGCCGACGAACACCATTACGAGGTTTCCCGCGGATGACAACACCAAGTAACCCGCTGCCAGCAACACGGAGCCTCCGGCGATGACCCGGCGCGGGCCGATGCGGTCAGTGAGCTGCCCACTCCATGCGCTCACGGCGCTGTAGGTAAGGATGTAGGAGGCGTATGCGAGCTGCAGCCAACTGGCCGACCAGCCGGTGTCGGTGCTGATGGCATCTTCGAAGGTGCCGTAGCTGAACTGGATGCCGTAGACGATGAATAGCACCCAGAATCCGGCCCACGCCACGCGCCAGCCGTGGAACGGCTGGCCAATGAGCAGGTTCACAGGATGCGCATTCTCGTTCGCTGGACGCCGCTCTCGGCGGCCACCGCTACATGTCGCCGGGCGTGATGTAGAACCAGAGGCCGTGCTTCTCGCCGCTGTCGGCCATCGCCTTGCGGGCAGCAACGATGCTGCGGCCGGCTTCGGTGGACTCGAAGAACCAGCGGGTCCCGGCCCACGCGGCCGGTGCATGCTCGGCGAGCGTCAATGCCGCCGTCTCGTAGTAACCGCGAATGTCCTGGGCCACGCGTGCCGGAATTCCGGGAATGCCCGCCTCCTTCCACGGGGTGCCCGAAGCGACGTCAACGAAGCTCTGCACGGCTGCTCCGATGTCGGCGGCAGCAACGGCGCGTCCGGCGCCTACCCGGTTGCCGAGCTTGGCCACCGCACGGTCGTAGGCCGGACGCAGCCCGTTGGCTTCGTCGACAGCGGGGTGCAGATTCGGGTCGTGGCGGGGCGGCAGCGTGCACGACATCGTCTCGGTGCCGTCGTCGTCGATCGTCTCGGAGAACTTCTCTACGACCGGCTCGGGTGACGACAGCAAGCTGAACGCATGCGCCAGCACTCGATGCTGGAACTCGGCGTCGTTGGGCTTGCCGAGCGGCCGACCGAGTGGGAATTCGCACCAGAGGCCTCGCGGCGGAGCGGTTCCCTGAATGTGGGCGCCGATGGATCCCAGAGTGACCGTCGCCAATCCCTCTGCCTCAAAGACGTGTGCAAGCGTACTCACGGTACGCGTGCACAGCGGTCAGACGGGAGTAAACAGGACGACGTCCACCTCCTGCTCACGGAGGAACTTCGCCCCCGCAGGCCCCGAGTCCATCCGCACCGCAGACAGGTCGAATTGGTTGCCAGCATAGGACAGGTGGACGTCGGAGACCCGCCCGATGGTGCCCTCAGCCGCCAACTCGTCGAGGCGGTCGATCGGAAAGACGGTGTTGATGTCGACGGCGATGCCGGTGGCGTCGAAGTTCGGGCTCCAGTGGCCGCACATGTAGTCACGCCGGCCCGCCTCAAGCACGCGGTAGCCGACGTCAGTTGGAGCGAAATCGTCCTGGTCGGGATGGTGCAGCGACGCCGAGGACACGATTGCCACGGTGGCATCAGCCAGCGGCGGCGGCGTGGTGAACGCCGTGGTCTCGAAATCGGGCAGCTCAAGCCCGCCCGTCAGTGCCTTGACATCGGAATCAGCCATGGCGGCAAAGTTAGGGCACGGGCCTCTCTACGCGCTGAAGCCGACCAGGCGCTACTTCGCGCCCAGTTCAGACGCCTTCTTCGAGGCCCAGCGAACGCTGACGGAGCCTGCGCATCCCTCGCAACCAGCGATCAGGATCGGAGGCCTTGCGCTCCACGTAGGTCTGGGCCTCGGGATGCGACAGGATCAGGAACCGCTCTTGTGCCATCGCTTCGGTGATGGCCTGCGCCACGAACTCGGGCTCGACGATGCCGTCGGTGCCACCGTCGGCGAGCCTCTGCGGCGCCATGGCTGTGTTCACACCCTGCGGGCACAGCACCGACACCCGGATGCCGTCGTCGCCGTGGAGGATCGCCTCCATCTCGGCCAGCTTGATGCATGCCGCCTTGGTGACCGAATACGGTGCCGAGCCCATGGCCGCGAGCAGACCCGCCGCGCTCGCGGTATGGACGAGGTAGCCCTCGCCCCGGGCCAGCATCGACGGCAGCACCGCCCGGGCGGCGTACACGTGGCTCATGACGTGCAGCTCCCATTGGGACTGCCATGCGTCGTTGGATGCGTCTACTCCGCCTTCGGCGCCGGCTCCTGCATTGGAGAAGACCACGTCAATCGGACCGTGAGCTTCGAGCGTGCGCTCGACGAGATCCGCGACGGCGGCCTCGTCGGTGACGTCGAGCCCGACGCCCTCGCACCCCAGCTCATCGGCTACTGCCACCGCAGCCTCAGCGTTGTAGTCGGCAACCACGACATGGCGGGCGCCTTCCGCCAACCAGTGGCGTGCCGTGGCGGAGCCAATTCCCCCGCCGCCCCCGGTGATGATCGCTACTCGATCGCGCAGTTCCATCTCATCCGCTCCTTGTCCGGCGTTGCGACAGTGTGAACCGGATCAGTGTCGCGCAGCGGAGCCCGATGTGGCACGTCCGCCCAGCCTGCGCCAGATGAACGGAGAGCTCAGTCGGCTGCGGCCTGGGCCGGCTCGTCGGTGCCGATGCCGCCGACTTCTTCGCCGTCTTCAATCGCCTTCAGCCGAGCTGCATACGCGGTCTCGGCGAGGCGCTCGGCGCCGAGGTACCGGCCGGGGCTGGCCCCATCGACGTGCCCCATGATTCCCCGGTAGAGGCTGAACCCGCACAGCGCCGCGAGTTCTTCAGACATGTCACGGACGTCTTCCGGGGAGAGGCTGTAGTACTGGTTCTGCTGTTGGCGCATCCAACCCCGGCAGTACTGCACGCTGACGCCGAGGCGCCAGTCGTCGGTGGACGTGTTGGCGCCACCGCAGTGCCAGGTGCCGCCGTTCACGATGAGGACCGAGCCGGCAGGCATCTCAGCCGCGATGTAGGAGGGCTTCTCCCCCGGCTGGGGCTCGTGGTCGAAGCGGTGCGACCCAGGAACCAAACGGGTTGCGCCGTTCTCGTCGGTGAAATCGGTGAATGCCCAGATCGTGGTGACCATGAACGGAGCGCGGGGGCGCGGCACATCGATCTGATCGACGAGGCCGTCGTCAGAATGCAGGCCTTGATGCACCTCACCTGGGCCGATGTGCATGCAGGTGGTGCCCGACAGGATTGCTCCCTGCTCCATCAACCGCTGCGGGAACGGCAGCACATTGCGGTGAATCGGCAGCTTCCAGAACGACCGGTCCTTGTCGAGCAAGTTGTACATGCGCTTGGTGGCGAACCCCTCGATGCGGTTCCCCTTCGGCTGGACGCCCAACTCGTCTTCGACGCGGGCGACTGCGTCGCGGATCTCGGTGACGAGGTCAGGCTCAATGGCGCCTTCGACGATGCAGTAGCCGTGAGTTTCGACTTCGTCCAGATAGCGGTGAAGTTCGGCTTCGTTCGCGGTGAGATCGGTGGTGCGACTCATTGCCCCAGTCTCGCAGGGACGCCAGGCCCTTGTGTCGGGGCGGATCTGAGACCGGGTTCAGGCGTCCACAACTCCAGCGAAGAACAGATCGCAGCCATCTCGTACTTCGCTGGCTCTGCCGAGGAAGTGGCTGTCGTCGACGTTCCAGGTGTGCTCGTCGCCGTGGCGGACTCGGAGATAGCCCGCGCCGTGAGTCCAGTAGGTGCGACCGCCCGCGGCGGTGACGTCGTGAGCCAGGGCGATATCGACCCGGCGGGGCACCCGGCGCCATCCGCCGGCTGTCTCGAGATCGTGACGGGAGATCATCAGCACGCCGCCTGAGACGCCGATGAAGGGGATGTACTTCTCGGAGAATTTCTGGCGGTTCTGGTCCCGTACGGTCTTGTCGAGCCGCTCCAGGTACACGTACTCGGCGGACTTCCCGATCAGCTCGGCCCGGGAGTACTCGTGTGCGAGCACCAGGTCCCAGACATGCTCGGTGCCGTAGTAGTCGTCATCGTCCATCTTGGTGACCAGGGATCCGCCCGCGGCATCCGCGGCTGCTCGCAGAACCCCTCCGAGCGGCTCGGCGCCGTCCACCCGAACGATGCGGAGCGAATGACCGAGATCGCGGGCCAGCGCTTCGATCTCCGCGTCGCCGTCGAATCCTTCGCCATGCAATGCCAGCACGAGCTCAAGGCGGGGATAGGTCTGGCTGCTCACGGTCGTGATGACGTCGACAAGGCGGTCGGGCCGCCGCGTCGGCGCGAGGATCGACACTTCGGGGGGTTGGGCGCCCATGCCCGTCGCCGAGAGGATCTGGCGAGCCCGGCCGCGCAGCGAGTGGTCGCGCAGCGCGCAACGGCGCATCTCGATGCTGAGCTGCTCGCGACGGTGAGCATCGGCGTCGACAACTTCACCCGATGCCATGAGGTCGTGCAGTGATGAGCCGAGGCTCGCCGCCAACTCGGCATCGGGTGCGTCGATGTGAACGAGCACCCCGGCCGCCGCCAGCGCCGCCAACGCACCGGCACGCTCGGCGGGGTGCCGATGGTCGGCGGATCGGTCCGCCAGGTGGTGGCGAGAACGAAGGTCCACAAGCAGCTCGCCGCCGATCTGCAGGCTGAACACCGAGCCTCGTGAGAGCGACATCAACGATCGCAGCGAAGCGCTGTCCGGCTCGCAATGGGCCGACCAGCCGATCGGGTTGACGGCTTCGGGATTGAATGCCTGAACGCTGAGTCGCGGTGTCAGATCCGGTAGAACGGCTACTGCGGGCCGCCGCTCCAGAGTGCCGGTGCGCAACAGTGCGTCGCCTGCCCCCGGCGAGTCGGCCACGACGACGTCGACATGGTGATCCCCACCGTCGCCGACATGAGATGCCACGCGGGTCGAGGCAGCGAATACCGCCGAAGCCGTTCGGCCAGCCACGGCAAAGTTGGCTCCGAGCGGGTAGCGCGCCATCCGCTGTACGTAGCGCTGGCTGCGAGGCTGCAGGCCCAGCCAGATCCGCAGCCGCTTCTTCAACCGGCGGGGCCATTGCGTGCGCGCTCGACGCAGCGCCCACTTGACCCGCCGCGCTCTCCACCGCACACCTCTGACGATCCAACGGAGATTGCGCAGGCGCCACCAGACGGCGCGAACGACAACGCCCAAGAAACGGGCCATGTCCCGCGGCCGCCGGACGCGTCGCAGACCGGACATCAGCGTCGACAGATGCCGCCGAACACGAGCCCACAGGCGCAGCAGCCGCTTGGCGGGCCCGTGGAGCTTGCCGGCAAGCCACCCTTGCGGCTTCGCTTCCTGGGTTACCAAGAGGCTGTCGACATCGAGTTCGAGCACGGCTCCGACTTCGGCAACTGACCGTGCCGAGCGGCGTGCACGTTGGATCGCCCAGCCGCGCGTAATGCCGACGCGATGGCCCGAAGCAAGATCCGACTCACCCGACGCCGCGGTCCCCAGCTGATTCGCCAATCGGTCGAGCATCCTGGGGCCGATACCGGCACCAGCGGGGACTCGTACATGAAACGCGGCGGACGGGTATGCGTCAGCCGCTCCACCGGGTTCACCCACGCGGACTCGCGGATCGGGGTCAAGCAGCCGGCGCAGACGCTCAAATGGCTCACCTGGCCATTCCGAGACCCAGACAGCGAGATCATGGATGTTGCTGGCGAGCACCCGCTCGACGGTGGCGAGCACGTCTTGCTCTTCGGCGTGGCCGGGTTCCACCGTCACGACGAACTGCGGGACGGTGTAGGACCGTCCCGGCGCCGAAGTGCGCAGCCGCCTGTCGGGGATGAGGTGTGAGAGCTTGTCGCGTTGCTGTTCGAGGCTGACGGCTTCGGTTTCGCTGAGCACCGCTCCCTCACCCTGATGCCAGCAGAGCGCAGACCGCTCCGGCACGAGAACCGCTCCGAGTGCGTAGGCGCGCCAGCCGAACTCGATGTCCTCGGAGCCCCACTGGGTGAATGACTCGTCGAACTCCCCGACTGTCCGGAAGAAATCCGTCGAGACGGCGAAATTCCCGCCGGTGACCACGCGGAAGACGTCATCGGCATCCGATGCCAGGTCCTCGGTCTGTTCCATCCGGCGCTCGATCCATTCAGGACTCTGCACCGGGCGTCCGGAGAAGAGACCGGCAAGCGATCCCGCTCGATCCCGAACATCAGCGGCCTCGATGCCGTCAACATCGACGTGGTGGCGGAAACCCAGTGTCAGCAGGTCGCTCGCCGCGTGGTGCCATCTGGCGTGCGAGGCGAGCCAGTCAGCTTCGGGGACCATGTCGCAGTCGAGAAACACGAGAACGTCGCCGTTCGCAGATCGTGCGCCGTTGTTGCGAGCCCGGGCCAAACCGAACCCGAGGTCTTCTTGGTGAATCACCCGCAGGTTCACCGAGTTCGGGCCACTCAGGTCGAGCCCAGGCAAATCAAGCGCAGACAGATCCAGCGGGGGATCTGAGCCGTCATCGACGACGATCACCTCGAAGAGATCCTGCGGGTAGGTCTGGCGTTCCAGCCCGGCCAGCGTGAGCCCCAATTCGTGGCGCGCTTCGTAGTACGGAACGACGACCGTCACGCTCAGCAGCGGCTCGAAGACGTCAAGCGGCGCGACCGCAAGCGAACGCCAATCATTGCCCCGCACATCGGCGGGCGGCGTCGGACGGTTTGGGGGCGGTGTGAACACAGGCGGTCCGTTGCGGTCAGACATCCATCGCCGGACATCACTCAGCGGCGTGAGTATGCCCCCGCCGACAGCCCCAGCCCCGCACGGTTGCCACAGGACGGCGTTCGTAGGATGACCCGCATGGACGCCGAAGGCGGTAAGGCAAGCAGGGCCAGCGAGGCCGCCGACGGCGCAGGTGCCGGCGATGCAGCGGTCCGGCCGCTCATCGACCTGACGTCACGGCCGTCGACGCTGAGCTACCTGCGCGAAGCGTGGCGGCGGCGCGAATTCGCCATCGTGGTGCCGGCACAGGATCTGCGGGCACAGAACATGGACACCACGCTGGGCCAGCTCTGGCATCTCGTGAATCCCGCGCTCCTGGTCGGCGTCTACTTCCTCGTGTTCGGCGTGATCATCGACACCCGGCGTGGGGTCGACAACTTCCTGGCATTCCTCATCATCGGCGTGGTGCTGTTCCATCTCACCCAGCGCGTCACGCTGGAAGCGGCCGGCTCGATCACGCAGAACCTCGGCCTGATCCGATCGATCCAATTCCCGCGCATCCTGCTGCCGGCGGCGTCGGTGAATGGCCAGACGGCCGCGTTCGTGCCTGCACTGGTGCTGGCGCTGCTGGCGGTGCTGGCGACCGGCGAGCTGCCGACACTGCGATGGCTCGTCCTACCTGCCGTGCTGGTGGCGCAGTTCGCCTTCAACTTCGGCGCTGCATTGCTGGTAGCGCGCATCGGCACGACGATGCGGGATTTGCGCCAGATCCTTCCGCACCTATTCCGGCTGCTGTTCTACGGCTCGGGAGTGATCTTCAGCGTCGACGCGTTTGTAGAGAGCACTGCGTGGCGGCGGGCTTTCGCCCTCAACCCGATCTACGACGTGATCACCTGTGCCCGCTGGTGCCTGCTCGGTGAGCCCGTGGATCTGTGGGCCGTCGCCGGCCTCGTGTTGTGGTGCATCGTGATGCCTGCGCTGGGCTTTGTCGTGTTTCACCGGTCCGAACAGAGGCTCGGCGCGTGAGCGACTCCACCGTCACCGTTGAGGTGCGAGACGCCCACGTCAGCTACCGGGTGTTCGAGGAACCTGACATGGGCATCAAGCAGGGCTTTGCCCGGGGCCGGATGCGACGCGAGTCCCGCCTGATTCCTGCGGTGCAGGGTGTGACGCTCGACCTCTACGAGCGCGAGACGCTGGGGCTGATCGGGCCCAACGGTGCGGGCAAATCGACACTGCTCGCCGCGATGACCGGGCTGCTGCCGCTGCGCTCAGGCAGCATCCGGGGCCGGTCGAGGCCGTCGCTGCTGGGCGTTTCCTCGGTGCTGCGCCCGGCGCTGTCAGGGCGTCGCAACATCCTGATCGGCGGGCTGGCGCTGGGCTTCACCCGCGCCGAGGTCGAGCGCCGGATGGACGAGATCATCGACTTCGCCGGCCTGCGCGCGGCAATCGACCGCCCGATGCGCACGTATTCATCTGGCATGCGGGCCCGTCTGCGCTTCGCCATCGCTACGGCTCGGATTCCCGAGATCCTGTTGATCGACGAAGCGCTGACCGTCGGCGACGAAGAGTTCCGGCGCCTGGCTGCCGAGCGGATCGACGACGTGAGATCGGAATCGGGCTCGGTGGTGCTGGTCACCCACAACATGAACGAGATCCAGCGCTTCTGCGATCGGGTCGTCTGGCTGGACGAAGGCCGCGTCCGTGCCGTCGGCGAGCCGTCAGAGACCGTCGAGGCCTACGTCGCGTCGTCGGGGGCGCGTCCGCGCTGAGCGGGCGCCGCATTCGTCGCAGCGGCAGCCTCCCGGCTCATCTTCGGCGGGTTCGGCCCCACCAGAATCCAGCACCCCACGCGAGGTGCATGACACCGAAAGCGCCCATGGCCTGGAGCTGCTCATTCACCGACCGCAGCGTCGGGCGCAGCCGCGCCGCCGCAATCGCCGACGCGCCCGTGTACGCCAATGGCACCACAGCGCCCCAAGGTCGACCACGGAACAGTTGCACCCCAGAGACGGCAAGCCCTGCCAGCAGGGCAGGTGCCGCCAGCTGTCTCGGCCGCAGCGACTGCGGATGCCGCAGCAGGATCCGTCGCTTCCAAGCGCCGTAGGCGAAGTACTGGCGGGCCAGCGCCCGGTAGCCGGCCCGGGGCACGTAGTCGACGACGAGGCCCGAGTCGAGCCATACGGAATGGCCTGCGCTGCGCAGTCGCCAATTCAGCTCGTAGTCCTGGTTGCGCTCGAGTGACTCGTCAAAGCCGCCCACAGACTCGAGCACCGATCGGTCGAACACGCCCAGGTAGACGGTGTCGACGTGTCCGCTGCGGCGACCGCTCCGGAACGCCGCAGGTCCTGCGCCGAACGGGGACGCGAGGGCGGCCGCCACCACGCCGGCCAAGCCGGGCCCCCCGACCGGCCTCTGCACGCCGCCGACGTTGGCGGCCTCGGATGCCCCCATGGTCGCGACTGCCCGCTCGATGTAGTCGGGCGGAATCCGTGCTTGCGCATCGACGCGCACGACAACGGTGCCGTCGCTGGCCGCGATCGCGGCATTGAGACCGGCCGGGGTCGTGCCGGCTGGATTGTCGATCACGTTCATTTGCACGTTCATTGGCACCTTCATGGGCGCCCCCAGGCGGGCATCGGTCAGCACACGCCGGGTGTCGTCGGTGCTGGGCGCCACCGCGACGGTGAGGTCGACCACACCTTGGTAGGTCTGGGCGTCGATCGCTGCCAGGCAGTCGGGCAGCAATTCTGCGCAGTCGCGTGCGGGCAGGACCACCGACACGTGGGGCAGTGCCGTGCCCTCGACGTCGGGAGGATTCACTTCGAGCACGGGCGTTCGGTCGGGCACGCGCTCGCTCGCCGGCCGTTCACGAAGATCACCCGCTCGGTCACAGGCGACTAGTTCACCACGCAGCCCGGGTGGCAGCCGAACGCACCGGGGCGGGGCGCAACACCCCGAGCGGTGCGAGACTGGCGCCGTGGCGACGGGAACCCAGCGAGCGCCAGGCAATCGACGGATCATCCTGAATGCGTTCACCATGAACTGCGTCAGTCACATCCAGCAGGGCTTGTGGGTGCGCGACGACACACGCCAGCGCGAGTACACATCGCTCGATCCGTGGCTGGAGCTGGCCCGCATCTGCGAAGCGGGCTGCTTCGATGCAATCTTCCTGGCGGATGTGATCGGGCTCTACGACACCTACCAGGGCAGCGCCGACACGTCGCTGCGTGAGGGCATGCAGGTGCCGGTGAACGACCCGATGCTGCTGATCCCGGCCATGGCCACGGTCACCGAGCACCTCGGGTTCGCTTTCACCAGCAACGTGCTGCAGGCGCATCCGTTCACCTTCTCCCGCCAGATCACCACACTCGATCACCTCACCGCAGGGCGCGTGGCATGGAACGTGGTCACCTCGTACCTGCAGAACGGTGCGCAGAGCCTCGGCTACGAGCGGCTTCCCCGCCACGACACGCGCTACGAGCGAGCGGAGGACTACTTGGACGTCTGCTACAAGCTCTGGGAGGGCAGCTGGTCCGACGATGCGGTCGTGGCCGACACCGAGCGCGGTGTCTATGCCGATCCCGACGGCGTTCGGCCGATCAATCACGAGGGCCCGTACTACTCCGTCGCAGGTCCGCACCTCGCCGAGCCGTCGCCCCAGCGCACACCGGTGATCTACCAAGCGGGCTCCTCGGATCGCGGGCGGGACTTTGCAGCCAAACACGCCGAGTGCGTCTTCGTCGTGGCGGCCTCGCGGGGCCTCACCCGCATCGCCGAGGACATCCGGCGCAGGGTGAGCGCCGCCGGACGCCACCCGAACGACGTGAAGATCATCGCCGGCCTGTCCCCCATTGTGGGCGGAACGGAGGCCGAGGCGAAGGCCAAACACGCCGACTATCTCGCCACGCTCTCGTTGGAAGCAGGTCTCGCACACCTGAGCGGCAACCTCAACGTCGATCTCAGCCACATCGATCCTGACCAGCCGCTCGAGAGTCTCGCCACCGAGGGCGTGCGGGGACCGGTGAAGTCCCTGCTCGATTCCGCTCCGCCGGGAACGCGGACCTTCGGAGACCTCATCAAGCTCAACATGGCGGGCCAGTTCCTCGTGGGCTCTCCCGAGCAGATCGCCGACGGCATGGCGCGCCGCCTGAACCAAGGGGTGGACGGCTTCAACTTGGTCTACGCCACTACTCCCGGCACGTTCATCGACTTCATCGAGGGTGTGGTGCCCGTGCTAGCCGAACGCGGGCTCGTCCAACGGGAGTATCAGCCGGGAACGCTGAGGGACAAGCTCTTCGGCCGCAGTCGTCTGCCCGCTGCTCACTACGGCAGCAGCTTCCGCCAGCAGCCTGCGTAGCCATCCTGCCAGCCGGTCAGCTGCCCTGGCTCAGCCGGCCAGCGTGGCCCGTGAGGGTCCCCGCAAGGTCACGCCGCCGTCGACGACCAGCGTGTGACCGGTGATGTAGCGGGCCTCGTCGGTGCACAGGAACCTGACCGCTGCGCCCACATCCCAGCCGCTGCCTTCGATTCTCAGCACGCTCGCCCTCCGGCGGGCTTCGGCGAGTTCTTCGGGCATGTCATCGCCGCCGACGAGCGGTGTCCGCACGGGACCTGGGGCCACACAGTTCACGCGCACACCGTCGGCGCCATGGTCGACCGCCATCGCCGAGGTGAGCGACATGATCGCCCCCTTCGACGTCGAGTACGCCGTCATTCCCCGCGGCCGCAGCGCCGAGATTGACGAGATGTTGACGACCGCTCCCGCTCCCAAGTACTCGACCATGGCTGGTATCGCGTGCCGCGAAGCCAGCACCATCGAGGTCAGGTTCACGTCCATGACGCGTTCCCAGCGGTCCACGTCCTCGGTCACCACCGTTCCGCTGCTGCCGATGCCGACGTTGTTCACCAGGATGTCCAGCCGGCCCCAGCGATCGGTCGCAGCCTTGACCATGGCCGCGCAGTCAGCCTCGGCGGTCACATCAGCGTCGACGGCGATCGCGCTGCCGCCCTCTGCGGCAATCATCTCGACGGTCACCTCCGCGAGTTTGAGCTTGCGGTCGACAGCGACGACATGCGCCCCGGCCTCGGCCAGCAGGATTGCCGCAGCCCGGCCATTGCCGATCCCGTCTCCATGTGCCCCGGCGCCGGTGACCATCGCCACCCGACCGCTCAGATCCGCATTCGCCCGCGTCGCACTCATCGGCACAGTGTTCCATTCCTGTCCCGCATGCGGGACAGCGAGAAAGCTCCGCCTGTCCCAGATGTACGCTCGCGACATGGCCGCAGTTGTTCGAGTGCCGGACATCCTGGCGAAGAAGCAGCAGGGTGAGCCGATCACGATGCTCACCGCCTACGACTTCAACATGGCCCGCCTGCTGGACGCCGCCGGCGTCGACATGCTGCTGGTCGGAGACGCCTTGGGCATTGTGGTGCTGGGCTACCGCAACACCATCCCCGTCATGGCACACGTCGGGCTTCGGCCCCAGTCGGTGCACCAACCGTCCTAGCTGTCTCCATGGCACTGCGGCGCGCCGACACCATTGCGCAACTTAACGAAGTACTCCATGTCGCGCAGCGTGACGGTCAGCGAGTCGCGTGCGTCCCGACGATGGGCGCGTTGCATGCAGGTCACACATCGCTGCTTGACCGGGCCCGCGCCGAATGCGATGTGGTCGTGGCCACGCTGTTCGTGAACCCGCTCCAATTCGACCGCGCCGACGACCTCGCGAAGTACCCCCGAAACGCCAATACCGACCTCGCCATCTGCGAACGGCACGGCACCGATGTGCTGTTCTCCCCCACACCTGAGGTGATGTACCCCGGACCTAAGAAGGTGACCGTCGATGTCACGCCACTTGAGGGCTGCCTCTGCGGCGCCACCAGACCAGGCCATTTTCGTGGCGTTGCTACCGTCGTGACCAAGCTGTTGAACATCGTTGCGCCCCAGCGGGCATATTTCGGTGAGAAGGACTTCCAGCAGCTCGTGATCATCGCCACGATGGCGCGTGAACTCAATCTGGACGTCGAGATCGTCGGCTGCGAGACCGTGCGCGACGACGACGGCTTGGCGCTCAGCTCGCGCAACGCACTGCTCGACCCCGTCCAGCGAGCCGTAGCGCCGCTGCTCGCCACCGTTCTGCGCGATGCCAGCGCAGCCGTGGCTGCCGGCGAGCGTGACGCCTCGAAGCTCATCGCTGAGGCCAGAACCACGCTGAACTCCGAACCGCAGTTCGAGAGCGACTACGTAGAGGTCGTCGATCCTGCAACGCTCGAGCCCGTGAGCACCATCACCGGCACCGTCAGGATCGCTGCTGCCGCGTACTTGGGCTCAGCGAGGCTGACCGACAACGTTGCCGCGTCGCCGCTGGGTTGACCAGGCTGGGCTGATTCCGCCGAGCTGATTCCTAGGCCTGGTCGCGGCGCAACGTGCTGCGATCGTCCAGCGGCATCCACGCATCGGTGTAACCGTCGTGCAGCTCACCCAGTCCGGCTGCCCAAGCCGTGGGGATCCACGCATAGCGGGACTCGAACATGAAGGCCAGCATGTCGGCCATCCGCCGGGGCTCGAGTTCCGCCGTGGTGCCGGCGTCGTAGGCGTCGATGTCGGGGCCGTGGGGCAGAAACGCGTTGTGGATGCTGACCCCGCCGGGCAAGAAGCCTTCGAGCTTGGCGTCGTAGGTGCCTTCGATGAGCCCCATGAGCTCGCTCATCACGTTGGAGTGGTACCAAGGCGGACGGAAGGTGTGCTCCTGCACGGCCCAACGCTCACGGAACAGCACGAAGTCGACGTTGGCCGTGCCCGGTGATTCTGAGGGTGACGTCAACAATGTCCAGATCGACGGCGCCGGATGGTCGAACAGCAGCGGCCCGAGCGGGCAGTAGTTACGCAGGTCGTACTTGTAGGGGGCGAAGTTGCCGTGCCACGCCACCACGTCGAGCGGCGAGTGCGGCAGGTGCGTCTCCAGCAGGCGACCGTCGTGCTTGAACACCAGCCGGGTGGGACGATCCGCAGACTCGTAGCCGGCGACTGGATACAGGAAGTCCCGTGGCATCGCCAGCGCATCCACTCCGATGAGGCCCGGGTCAGGCAGCCGGAACGGCGCGCCGTAGTTCTCGCACACGTAGCCGCGCGCCGTCTCTTCCATCAGCTCGACGCGGAACTTGACGCCCCGCGGCACGGTTGCCAGCTCGGCCGGACCGGCAGTGAGCGTGCCCAGCTCGGTGACCAGCCTCAGCGCGCCCTGCTGGGGCAGGATCAGCAGCTCGCCGTCGGAGTCGGCGAACACCTCGTCCACCATGGACTCGTTCGCGAAATACAGGTGCGTGGCTGCTCCGCGCTGGGTGTGCGCATCGCCGTTCGCAGCCAGCGTGCACAGGCCTGACAGCCACGTCGCCGGCTCGTCGCCGACGGGAATCGGGCTCCATCGAAGCTGTGCCACTGGAGGCGCACCTTCGCGGCACGGCGAGGACCGAATGTTGCCTGGGTCCACATCGCGCAGCCCGGTCACGTGACGCACCGACGGGCGGATGCGGTACATCCAAGTGCGCAGCGCATCGGCACGTGCCACGGTGAACGCACTGCCGGTCAGTTGCTCGGTGTAGAGATCGTGCGCGACCCGCTGCGGGCTGTTCTGGCCGATCGGCAGCACGCCCGGCTCGGCCTCGCTGGCGTGCTCGTTTCCGAAGCCGCTCTGATATTCGACCCCGAAGTCATCCCCCATTGATCACAACCTAGATGAGCAGGTCCGAGCGACGGGCAATCGCCAACGGACCGGCGCAAACGGACCGGCGGGGTTGCCGGCCGTGACAGAGCTCACACTGCGGGGCGGGGGCCGCTATAGAGCAGCGCCAGCACCGTCGAGGCAACAGCACAGGCACCGAAGAGTAGCCACACGAGCTGGTAGCTGCCTGTCCACTCGACGATGTATCCAGTGAAGAGCCCGCCCACGCTGAGTCCCGACATGAAGCCGAGCATCACGATTCCAGAGGCTCGACCGGCCAGGGCCACCGGCACGCCGGTGATGAGCGCCAGCATCGCCACCGCGTTCCATGAGGCCATGCTGAATCCCGCGAGCGGTGCCATAACCCACAGCAGCGCCCCGCCGACATCGACAGCGGCAAAGAGCAGCGCTATGGCACCGACCGTCAGGGCGGCCTGCAACGCCAGTGCGCGCAGCGGCGCGACGCGGCGCTCAGTCGTGCGTGCCCACCACACGCGTGAGACCACCGCAGTGACCCCCATGAGCGCGGTGACCATGCCCGCCCAGAAATTCGTCCACCCCAGCGCCTCTTCGGCGAACAGCGGAAGGAAGCGACTTACGCCGCCCACGATCGACCCCATGAGCAGCGAGTACCAGGTCACGATGCCAATGAGCCGGCGACGCACTCGCCGCTCCGTGGCCTCGAGAAGCTGCGCTGCCGCCGTTTCCGCGTTGCGCGCTGCCTCGGGGTTGCTTCGCTGGATCAGCGGCACCGACTGTCCGAATGCGCGTCGCACGGCCTCGCCTCTGCGACCGACGGGGACCCAGCCGCCGCCGTTCGCGGCAGCCACCACGTGACGGCCCCCACCGGAGAGGAGGCCCGGGCTGTGGCGAGCGTGGCCCGTCGCCTCTGAGTGGGTGGCTGCCGCAGTGCGACCGCCGCGGTCAGAACGCATGAAGATCTGCACGCCCGTCGCTGTCACCAGCGCGACGACGCCATAGACGGCCATCGCAGCGCGCCAGCCGAATGCAACTGCCAGCGTCGGCAATGTCGCACCCGCCAGGGTGCTGCCGAACATCACGCCGGACTGCTTGATACCGGTGATGGTGCCTTGGCGGCCGGCGGGCACCCGTTCGGCAATGAGCTTGTTACTGGCCGGGTTGCACCAGCCCTGTCCGAGCCCGGCAAACACAGCTGCACAGATCAACACTGAGAGCCGAGCGGCGTAGGCCATGACGATGAGGCCCAGGCCCGCCGTGGCCATCGTGAGCACCGTTGACAGCTTCGACCCGAAGCGATCCGTCAGGCGTCCCGACAGCGGCGCGAACACCGCCGCCGCAACGGTGTTGGCGGAGATGGCGATCCCGAACGTCGACGTCGTGATGCCGAGCGTGGAGATCAAGTCCACCGCCACGATCGCGGGCGCGATCAACGGGAATGGCCCCAGGATCATGGTGGCCACCAGCACGAAAGTCAGGCCGAATCGCTGCAGCGGGCCGTCGGGGCGTGCCGCTTCGGGCGACGTAGAACTCGGCAGCGCGACGCGCCCGCTCGCAGCTGGCATCCGCCGCACCCTAGGAGGCCGAACGGATAGGCATCGCACCGTAGACACGAGCGCGACGTCGACAGCGAGGCCGTGCGGGCCGCGGCTGCGTAGCGTTCAGGCGTGCCTTCTCGTCAAGTCCTGTTGCCCGCCGATGACTATCTGCGCCTAGCCGGCCGACTCACGGCGCTCGACCACGACATCGAACCGCTGCTGTGGGCTCCCGACGGCGTCACGCTGGCCGACGGCACGTCGGTAGTCGATGGGGCCGGGAACGCCGCCTCGGGCGCGACGTACGCGCCCGAGGCGGCGTGGGTTTCGATCAGCCTGCTGTTCTCCGGATCGTTTCCGGCCTTTGTCGAGGCGGCTCTTGCGCCAGGAACCCTCCGTTGGACCCAAGCGTGTCTCGCCGGCACCGACGCACCGCCGTTCCAGCAGCTGTTGGCCGGCGGAGTTCAGCTGAGCCGCAGTGACGCTCCGAACGACGCCACCGCCGAGCACACGATGTCGCTGGTCCTGCACACCCTTCATGGCTGGGAAGGACGGATCGACCGTCGGCGAGCCGGTGTCTGGCTGCAGGAGCCGTGGCGAGAGGTGCGGGGCAGTCGCTGGCTGGTGATCGGCTTCGGCTCGATCGGCCACAAGCTGGCAGCGCTGGCACGGCCGTTTGGCGCAGTCGTCGTCGGTGCGCGTCGCAGCGTCGCCGATGCCGCAGACCTCGAGGCCGCCGATGCGATGGTGACGATGGAAGCCCTTGCCGATGAGCTGCCTCTGGCTGACGTGGTGGTCCTGACGTGCCCGCTCACTGATGAAACGCGGGGACTCGTCGATGCCAAATTCCTGGCGTCGGTGCGCGACGACGCGGTGCTGGTCAACGTGGCCCGTGGATCCGTCATCGACGCCGATGCCCTGCTGGCATGGCTGGACGGGGACCGTCCCGCGACGGCGGTGCTCGATGTCTTCGATATCGAGCCGTTGCCCGCTGACAGCCCACTCTGGAATCACCCCAAGGTCGTCATGACGACCCACATCGGCGGTGCCGGCAGTGGGATGCCGTCTCGCAACGACGACCTGTTCGTTTCCCAGCTCGATTCGTTCCTCGCGGGCCGCACGCCTCGCCTGCTGGTGGAGGGCTGAGACATGAAGACTGAGACACTGCTACCGCTTGGCAAGCTCGACCCAGGACTGCGAGCGCCGGACGTTCCGCTCGACGTTGCCCGCATCGGCGTGGCCGCCGCGCAGGTGGAGGAACTGGGCTACGACGCGCTGGTGGTGGAGGAAACCAAGGACGACCCCTACCAGATACTGGCGATGGCGGCCGTCGCGACCACTACGCTCGGACTTGGCACCTCGGTGGCGATGGCGTTCCCCCGTTCACCGACCGTGACGGCGCTGTCGTCGTGGACGCTGCAGAAGGCATCGAGCGGGCGTGTGATCCTCGGGCTGGGTTCGCAAGTGCGTGGCCATATTCGCCGCCGCTACGGCATGGAATGGTCAGCGCCAGGACCGTGGATGCGTGACTACGTGGGTGCTGTGCGTGCCGTGTGGCAGTGCTGGCAGGACCGCACGCCGCTCAACTACGAAAGCGAGCACTACCGCTTGAGCCTCATGGTGCCGCTGTTTGACCCAGGGCCCATCGAACACCCCGACATCCCGATCCAAGTCGCCGCGATCAACCCCAGCATGTGCGGCGTCGCGGGCGAGGTCGCGGACGGCATCCGGCTGCATCCCGTCTGCTCGCCGCTGTTCATCACCGACGTCATGGCACCCGCCGTCGAGCGTGGCGCAACGCGGGCGGGCCGAGATGCCGCAGAGGTGGACTGGTGCATGAAGCCGCTGGTGGCAACGGCGCCCGACGAAGCAACGCTTTCCAAGGTGGTGCGCACGGTGCGCGACCGCGTGGGCTTCTACCTGTCGACGCCCGCATACCAGGCGGCGTTCGATGTGCACGGCTGGACTGACGAGGCACAACAAGGCGCGTCGCTGTCGAAGGAGCAGCGATGGGATGAGATCCCCCGGCTGGTCTCTGATGAGATGCTCCACACCATTGCGACCGTCGGCACGCACGACCAGATCGGCAGGCTGCTCGCCGAGCGATACGGCGCCCTCATCGACCGCATCGAGTTCTCGCTGCCCGTCAACAACCCCGAAGACGGCGAGCACCTCACGGCGATCCTCACCGAACTGCAGGCCACGACACGAAACTGAGCCCGGTCGCCGTGCCCGGGTGCAGCGACGCCTCTGTACGGGTTGCTCCTGAGGTCTAGGGTCTCGCCGTCAGCCGTGCGCACGCACGGCTTCGGCGCCAACTGCGCCGCAACCAACCGCATCGACGCATGGAGGCAGCAGATGGGTGTTCTAGACGGACGAGTCGCGATCATTACTGGGGGCGCACGAGGGCAAGGCGCTGTCGAAGGGCAGCTCTTTGTTGACGAGGGTGCAACCGTGGTCCTCACCGACGTGCTCGACGAAGAGGGCGAGCGGACCGCCGCCGAGGTGGGATGCGAGTACCTGCATCAGGACGTGGCCTCGGAGGCCGATTGGGATGCAGTCGTCGCCGACGTCGTGAATCGGCATGGGCGCATCGACGTGCTGGTCAACAACGCCGGCATCTTCCAGGCTGCCGGGCTGATGAACACCACTGCCGAGGACTATCACCGCATGATGCGCATCAACGCTCTCGGCCCGTTCCTGGGCATGCAGAAGGTCGGGGCCGTGATGGCCGAAGCAGAGTCCGGCTCCATCATCAACATCAGCTCGGTCGCGGGCCTCATGGGCACCATGGGATCGTTCGCCTACAGCGCCAGCAAATGGGCCGTGCGCGGCATGACCAAGTCGGCCGCCAAGGAGCTGGGCCGGCGCAACGTGCGCGTCAACTCGGTTCATCCCGGCTACATCGACACCGAGATGCTGGCGCAGACATCGGTCTTCAACGAGGACTCCGACCGCACCCGCCGAGTGCTGCGCCACGTGCCGCTGCGCCGCATCGCCGAACCGGCCGAAGTCGGTCGAGTGGTGCTGTTCCTGGCGTCGGACGCCAGCAGTTACTGCACCGGCCAGGAATTCACGGTCGATGGGGGCATGTTCGGTTGAGCTCGCTCAGACGAACCATCCAAACACAACGGTTGAGCTCGCTCAGACGAACCATCCAAACACAGCGGCTGAGCTTGCTCAGACGCACCGCTAGATCGGTGGCCTCGCTCCGCTAGTCCCCGCAGGGGGGGTGAACCACAGTGACCCGCGAGCGGGGCTGGGGCGGTGAGGCCTGACATGAACTACGACGCTCAGCGCCTGCTTTCGGATGTCCGAGGCGGCATCACCTCGGCGGTTGTGGTGCTACCGCTCGCACTCGCGTTCGGCGTGGTGTCGGGCCTGGGCCCGTTGCCGGTCTGTGGGGAGCTGTAGCAGTCGGCTTCCTTGCCGCCGTTGTGGGTGGCACGAAGGTCCAGATCTCCGCTGCGACAGCACCCGTCGCTATCGCAGTCTCGTTCGTTCTGGTGCGTTCCGCGGACAGTGCCGTCGAGGCACTGGCCATCATCTTCATCGCCGGGATCATCCAAGTGCTGCTCGGCCTGCTGCGACTCGGTCGCCTGGTGCAATACACGCCGTACTCGGTGACCTCGGGCTTCATCAGCGGCGTCGGCGTGATGATCGTGCTGCTGCAGGTGCTGCCGTTCCTCGGCGCCCCCGCCGAGCGAGGCAATCCGCTGGACTCAATTCGCGCTTGGCCCGATGCATTCAGCGACATGGAATTCCGCGCATTCGGTTTGGCAGTGATCACCATCGTGATCTGTGGAGCCTGGCCCAAGCGATGGCGTGACTACGTGCCCGCCACCGCGGGCGCACTCGTGTGCGGGATTCTGCTTGGCACATGGGTCTTCGACGGCGGGGCCCGCATCGGCGAGATTGTCGACGGACTGCCCGATTTCTGGAGCATGGAGATGCCCTCGGGCGGCTTTTGGAGCGCTGTCGGCGGCGCCATGACGATCGCCCTCATCGGAACCCTGAACAGCCTGCTCAATGCCACAGCCGCGGACTCCATGACCGCCCACCAGCACGATCCCGACCGCGAGCTCATCGGCGTCGGCCTCGGCAACGCGTTGGCCGGCATCGTCGGCGGGCTGCCTGGCGCCGGTGCGCCCGCCGCCACGCACGCGAACATCCGGGCAGGTGCACAGACCCGTGTCGCCGGGGCGCTGTCGGCAGTCGTCGTCGGGGTACTGACCCTGGTGCTGGGGGGACTGGTCGACGACATCCCCTATGCCGTGCTGGCCGGGATCCTGCTGTATCTCGACTTCGGCCTCATCGACTGGCGACTCATCACGCACCTGTACAGGGTTCAACGCGAGCACGCGCTGGTGATGCTGCTCACGCTCGGACTCACGGTGTTCGTAGATTTCTTGATGGGCATTGCGGTCGGCATGGTCGGTGCTGCCCTCGCCGCGAGTCGCCGGTTTGAGCGGCTCGAACTCGACTCGGTCGTGTCCGTGCCGATTCTGGACGCAGCGTTCTTCGCTGACAGCGAGAATCTCGACATCACCCAATTCGATACGTTCTCGGCGCGCGTCGGTCTCGTCAAGATGCGCGGCAGTTTCACGGTCGCCTCGTCGAACCGGCTGCGAATCGCCATGAGCAAGGACATCCAGGAGCACCAAGTCGTGATCCTGGATTTCTCCGAGACCGTCTGCATCGACGACAGCGCGGCGCTCGTGGTGGAACAGCTCATCGACGCAGCGATGGAGCACGACACCGAGTGCATCGTGATCGGTCTCGACGGGCTGCCCGCGACCAGCCTGCAGGCACTGGACGTGCTGCACCGGGTTCCCGGCGATCACTTCGACGCAGGATTCGACGAGGCCCGGCCGATCGCAGCGAGGCTGCTCAAGCTCTCGACAGAATCGTGAAACAGGCCGAGCGGGAAACCGCCCGACGCAAGCCTGTCCAGTCTCGACTGCCGAGTTTCAGTACAGATCGGGCACGAACGTCTGATCCGACATCGGCGGGCGGACGTACCCTCCCGACGATCGTCGCTCGGGAAGCTCGACGTGCTCCCACGGCACCGTCTCGTAAGGGATCTGCGAGAGCAGGTGGGCAATGCAGTTCAGCCGAGCGGCCTTCTTGTCGTCAGCGTTGACCACCCGCCACGGCGCCTGCTTGATGTCGGTGTGAGCGAACAGCGTGTCCTTGGCTCGGGAGAAGTCCACCCAATGCGCCCGCGCCTCGAGGTCCATCGGCGACAGCTTCCACCGCTTGACCGGGTCTGCGATGCGGCTCTGAAACCGCCGCTCCTGCTCGGCATCGCTGACCGAGAACCAGTACTTGATGAGGATGATGCCTGAGCGCACCAGCATCCGTTCGAACTCCGGGCACGAGCGGAGAAATTCCTGATACTCCTCCTCGGTGCAGAAGCCCATGACCGGCTCGACGAGGCCACGGTTGTACCAACTGCGATCGAACAGCACCATCTCGCCTGCAGCGGGCAGATCTTCGACATAACGCTGAAACCACCACTGGGTCTTCTCACGGTCGCTGGGTGTGCCGAGCGCCACAACCCGCACGACACGCGGATTCAGCCGATCCGTGATGCGCTTGATCGTGCCGCCCTTGCCTGCCGCGTCGCGGCCCTCGAAGATGACGACGACCTTGAGGCCCTTGTGCCGGATCCAGCGCTGCAGCCGCACCATCTCCTGCTGCAGGAGTCCGAGCTCTCGCTCGTAGTCGCGTCGCTTCATGCGCGGCAGCTCGACCGTCGTGTCGGGCTCAGCAACAGCATCAAGGGAACCCGAGGCCACCTTATCCGATCCCATGCCAGCCGACAGTAGCAACCAGCCCATATGCGGACGCCCGTCGAACTGCCGGCGGGGCCCGGGCGTTGCCGTCAATTGCCCTCAGATGCCGCGAGGTGGGTTACGCCGTCGGCGCCCGGGCCGCGTAGGACCGTGCCGTACAACACCCCCGCGACAATCACCACCGCGCCAATGACGGTTGCGATCGTGGGGAACTCGTTGAGAAAGAGCGCAGCCCAGCCGATGCCGGCGACCGTCTCGACGGGAGCGAACAGGGCCACCTCGCCTGCTGGCGCGTACTTCGGAGCCGTGCTGTATGCGAGCCGACCCAGCGGATTGCAGCACAATCCCATCGCGAACATCGCCAGTATCGCGCGGCCATCGAGCGTGGTCGGGTCAGCCCAGAACGCCGAGATGACCACGACAAAGGCCGAGGACAGAGCCAACCCGACCGTGCGGCTCATGGTCTGATACCGCCGCCAGACCACAGTGATGACAGCGAACGCGGCGACCGCGACGAGCGCTAGGAAATCGCCCAGCAGGTTCGGCGTTCCGAGCGAGTCACCGACCACGAGGCCGATGCCGACCACCGTGAGCGCAATCCCGATCGCCACGCGTGCCGACGTGCGTTCGCGCAGCACGATCCACGCCACTGCTGCGGCAAGCAACGGCGCCGCGGCCACGATCGCGACGACGTGAGGCACTTCGGTGTGGGTGATGGCGTTGAGAAACGTGAGCTGGCTGACCGTGCCCAGCACACCAGCCAGCAGCAGCGGCTTGGTGTCAGATCGAATTGACGCCCATGACGACGCCGCTGTGTGCGCCACGATTCCGGCGTAGAGAACTATCGACAGCACGCCGACGACGAAGGCGACATCCCAGGCACTCGCCCGTGACACCCGTACCCACAAGGAGTCTGTGGACACGAGCAGCATTCCGAGCGCTGCAAGCGCCCAACCGGTCGGCCGACCCGTCATGCGAGCTGGGGCGAACTTCATGTCACGCAGACTCGGTGCGCGCTAGCGCCAGCCGGGCTGCCGCCAGGTCGGACAGAGCGGAACCGACGGACTTGAACATCGTGATCTCGTCGTCCGCGGAGCGACCCGGGTGTTCGCCGGCTGCGAGCGCACGCAGGTCAGCCGCAATCGAGCCGACCGAGATGATTCCGGCATCGAGCGGCTGAGCGAGATCGCCAGACTGGACTGCGCCATCGACGGTGTCGACGAACAGCGTCGTCCGCGTCACCGCGGCATCGTCGGCCTCCCGCATGTCCGCCCGGAAGCTGCCCACCAAGTCGAGATGAGCGCCCGGCGCGAGCAATTCGCCACGCACCAGCGGGCTCGTTGCGCCGGTCGCGCACGAGACGATGTCGGCACGGCGCAGGGCTGCGTCGAGTGAGGAGGCCGGTCGGGCCGGGAGCCCCTGGTCGGCGAGCTGTCGAGCGACAGCATCGGCGCGGTCGGCATTGCGGCCCCAGATCTCCACGGTGTCGAAGCGCCGCACCGACGAGTGCGCCAGCGCCAAGTTTGGCGCGAGCTTGCCGGTGCCGACAACAAGCAGTCGACAAGCGTCGGGCCGCGCCAGGTGCACCGCGGCAAGCGCCGAGACGGCCGCCGTTCGGCGCAGCGTCAGCTCATCGCCGTCGAGCACCGCGTGCAGCTGACCGGTGCGGCCGTCGAACAGGAGATAGCCGGCGTTGATGGTCGGCACGTCGACGTTCGAGGGAAAGTAGGTGACGGCCTTTACGCCGATCGAGTCGCGCTCAATCCACGCCGGCATGACGAGCAGTGCCCCCGTCCCGCCGTCGGGAAGGCCGACATCATGGATCTGGCGGTTCGGAACGGCCACATTGTCGTCGACGAGCATGCGTGCGATTGCGTCGATGAGCTCGCTCCACGGCGTGGCCGCCCGGACAGCGCGAGCGTCGAGCGTGTGCATCACGCGACGTCGTTGGCGCCTGCGCCAAAGGTGCGGGGGGCGCGATACGCGCCGTGCGTGACAACGCCGTCGCGAACATGCAGTTCCCAGATGGACGCCTTCTTGCAACGACCAAGACCGTCCACGTCCACGCCGCGGTAGGCGAGACGCCAGAGAACCTCGGGGATCACATCTCCGTGACTGCACAGCACGGCGACCCCGTTGCCGCCTGCAAGTTCGCCGAGCAGTGCTTCGGTCCGCATGCCGTGGGCGCCTTCGGACAGCTCGTCCGCCAGCTCAATCTCGAGTCCCGTTGCCGCAGCAATCGGTTCGACCGTCTGCACGCACCGCACGGCCGGGCTCGAGAGCACGCGTCCGGGGCCGGAATTCTCGAGGGCTCGAGCGATAGCTGCGGCCTGTGCATGGCCCTTCGCGTCCAAAGGACGCTGGCTGTCATCGCCGTGCCAAGCATGCCGGTCGCCGGCGGAGGCGTGACGCACGAGGTACAGCACGGAGACGAAGCTAGAGCCGCGTCGCAGCATCATGGGCCGCCTCTGCGTTGCGAGTGAGGTATGCGACGATGAGCACAATCGACAAGAGGAAAACGATGACAGACAATTCCTCCGATGCCGCGACGCCCAGCGTCGCGGTTCCCGTGCTGCCCGACGGCGAATTCGCGTGGCACCGGCTGATCGGCATCGAAGAGCTCGATGTGGGCCGGGTCACGACAGTGACGGTGGAACGAGAGAGCCTGTGCGTCACCCGCACCGACGCAGGCATCGGTTGCCTGGCCAATGCGTGCCCCCATCAAGGCGGACCGCTCGGCGAGGGCAGCATCGAAGGCGGCTGGCTGCGATGCCCGTGGCACGGATACGATTACTCGCCCACTAACGGCCGTCCCCCGCCGCCGTTCGGCGACGCTCCCGAGGCCTACCGGACCGAAGTCCGCAGCGACGGCGTCTACGTCGCCCTGCCGACGCACTCTGACCGGACGCGCACGATCTCAGATCAGCTCGTCGACACGATGACCGCGTGGGGTGTCGCGTGGGTGTTCGGCATGGTCGGCCACTCCAACCTGGGCTTCGCCGATGCGCTCCGCATCGCCGAGTCCCGCGGTGACCTCGCGTTCATCGGCGTGCGTCACGAGGGCGCTGCCGCATTTGCCGCGACGGCATACGCGAAGCTGACCGGCGAGCTGGCCGCCTGCTTCGCCATCGCAGGCCCGGCCAGCACCAACATGCTCACCGGGCTGTACGACGCCAAGACGGACCGCGCGCCGGTGCTGGCGATCTCGGGCCAAGTCCCGTCGAAGGTGCGAGGCCGGGGCGCGTTCCAGGACACCGACCTGTCGGCTGCGTTCGCAGACGTGGCGCGCTACTCCCAAACGGTGCAAGCGGGCTCGGATGCGACCGAGCTCATGAACCTGGCGTGCAAGACGGCGCTGGTCGAGCGAGACGTGGCGCACCTCGTGCTGCCCGACGAAGTGCAGGTGCTGCCGGCTGCCCACAGTGGATCGGCGGCCGGCTCGCCGGGCGGACGAATCGGTTCGCGGGCAGTCTCACCACCCGACGATGCGTTGAAGGCCGCCGTCGACATGCTCGCCGGCGCCTCGCGACCGATGGTGATCGTCGGACAGGGCGCCCGTGGCGGCATCGACGACATCGTGGCACTCGCGGAGTCGATGGACGTACCTGTCGCGACAACATTCAAAGCAAAAGGTCTGATCTCAGACACGCACCCGCTGGCATGCGGCGTGCTCGGCCGATCGGGCACGCCGATCGCCAGCTGGTTCATGAACGAAGCCGACATGCTGGCGACGTTCGGCGTCTCGTTCTCGAACCACACCGGCATCGCGTCGTACAAGCCGATCGTGCAGGTCGACTTCGACCCGATGGCATTGGGCCGCTTCCACGCCGTGACTGCTCCGGTGCTCTCTGACGTGGGCGTTGCGGCTCGTGCTCTCGCCGCCGCGGTGCCCGAGCCCGCAACGCGAGGTACCTCAGATGAGGTTGCGCAGCGCTGGGCGATCTGGCGGGGCGAAAAGGCGAGTCGGCGCGGCGATGACCGGAACCGCGGCATGAAATCCGCGGTCGTGTTCGACGCTTTGAGTCGCCTGGTGCCAGACGACGCCCTCATGGCAGTCGACGTCGGCAACCACGCCTACTCATTCGGCCGCTATTTCGAGACCTGTGGCCAGACCGTGCTGATGTCGGGCTACCTGGGCTCGATCGGCTTCGCCCTGCCCGCAGCAATGGGCTGCTGGGCGGCAACCCAACGCGCGCCGGGCATCTGGGGGCCGGACCTGGCGGGGCGGGCGGTGGTCTCGATCTCCGGCGACGGCGGATTCGGCCAGTACGCGATGGAGATGACGACTGCGGTGAAATACGGCATGGACATCACCCATGTCCTGCTCAATAACTCCGAGCTCGGGAAAATCTCGAAAGAGCAGCGCTCCGCCGAGCTCGACGTCTGGCAGACCTCGCTGCACAACCCGAGCTTCGCCGAGTTCGCCCAGCTCTGTGGAGCAGCCGGCTATCTCGTGAGAACGCCTGCCGAGCTCGACACAGCGGTGTCCGCCGCGCTTGCCCACCGGGGTCCAGCGCTCGTCGAAGTCATCACTGACCCTCTGCTCGTCTAGGCAACTCCGGGCTGGGGTCGCTAACTTCGGCGCGCGATGACTGAAAGCGCTGCTGCCACACCGTCGCCGGAGTCTGAAGCCCCAGCTTCAACCGTCGGACTTGACGACGCCTACGCGGTCGACGGCCCGGAGGCGAACCGGGAGCTGTATGCAGCGTGGGCACCGACCTACGAATCCGGCTTCATCGCCGAGAGCCGGTACATCTACCACCAGCAGGTCGCGGCAACGTTCTCGGACGGCTTCTCCGATGCCGGCCCGGTGCTGGACGCAGGGTGTGGCACTGGCATCGTGGGGGCTGAGCTGCGCCGTCTGGGCGTGACCGCCATCGACGGCATCGACATATCGCCCGAAATGCTGGCCGAGGCGCGCTCGAAATCCGTCGACGGAGCCGCCGTCTATCGGGAGCTTGTCGAAGCAGACCTCACCGGTCCGATCGACCTGCCCGACGACACCTACGGCGGCATCGTGAGCGCCGGGGCCTTCACGCACGGGCACCTGGGTCCCGAGTCACTCTCTGAACTGCTGCGTGTGGCACGCCGCGGGGCGCACTGCGCCATCGGCATCAACTCGGCGCACTTCTCCGAATTCGGATTCGAGGACTGGCTGGATCGCCGCGTTGGCGAAGGCGCCATCGTCGGGCTGCATTTCGTGGAGCGGCCGATCTACGACGGCGCCGACCTCGCGGACCCGGACAACGTGACCCGGGTAGCCGTTTTCAGGGTGACGTAAGAGGTTCGATGTCGATGTCCAGAGACGACCATGCGGCTATCGGCGGTAAGCGAAGGTCTCGTCGAAGCGGGACTGCAAGTAGGCACCCGACGACATCGGTGAGTGCTTCGGCAGCTGACCTGCTGCGAGACAACTCGGCAGGCACTCCACAACGGTGTCGTAGGACGGGTTGACGAGCGTAGGCACTGAGTAGCGAACTCGGCCAACCGGCGATTGCACCCGGTGCACGGTGGCGCGGTACCGGTCATTGGTCCAGCGGGCCAGCATGTCGCCGAGATTCACGATAAAGCTGCCCGGCGGGGCGATCACGTCGTGCCATACGCCGTCCGCGGCGAGCAACAGCAGCCCCGGGGTGCCATCGGTGAGCAGCAGCGTGATGCAGCCGTAATCGCTGTGCGCGCCGCAGCCGAGCTGATCTGGCGGCGCCGGATCCGCCAAGCCCGATTCGGTGCCCGGCTAGCGAATGAGGCGGGTGCCCACCAGGGGCCTGCGCAGGCGTTCGTCGAAGAAATCCCCAGACAGCCAGCGCGGCGTCAACCAACCGCAGGACGCGCTGCGCGGCGTGCAGCACGGCAGCCTGATATCGCTCGACAGTGATGCGGAAACCGGGGAGGTCGGGCCACTGGTTCGGTCCCTCGAGCGGTGACAATTCCGGGTCGTCGGGGAACGCTCGACGCCAAAGTCCAGTGTCTCCTTGAGATCAGCCTTCAAACCGGGCTGCAGAAGCTCGCCTTCGATCCCGGCATAGCCGCGGTGGTGGCGTGGCCGCTCAATGGCGATACGGCGCTTGTCCGCAAGGGGCAGAGCGAAAAACCGGCGCGATGCGGCGAGCATCTCATCGAGGAGCGATCCGACCACATCGTGCCCGGTCACAGCGAAGAAACCGATGCCGCGGCATGCGTCGTCGAGCTCGGCACCGAGCGATGCAGCAGCGACTGGATCGGTGTCGCGGGAGATGTCCAGCACCGGCAGCACTGCGCTGTCATCACGGCCTGTCGTTGCTCCATCGGACATGCGACTGAACCTATCCCTGGCGGACGACCGTCAGCGATGTGCGCACGGCGCGCCCGAACGCGCCCAAGCGGGCCAGCGAGGGAGGGAGAATCCTCGCTGGCCCGCTTGGGCGGCCGGTGGTGTCGTCGACGCCGCGGGGGTCGCCGTTTGCGCCAGCATCGGCCGATCGGCGCCCAGGGGCTAGCCAGACGTGGCGCCGTGCCGGTGCCAGCGGCCTCGGAGGCCTCGCTTGACCTCGTGATCGCCGCGGTCGGGTTTCTTGCCGTTCACCAGGGCGGTGAATTTCTCGGTCAGCTCGTCGGCGTCGACCTCTTTGTCGTGTTCTGCCGCCCGCTCCTGCGCAGCGGCGACCAGCGCATCGATCACATCGTCGACCGCCACGTCATTGGCCTCGGCGATCTCCGCGATCGTCGAACCCGCCTTCAGCTCGGTGCGCAGCTCGGAGGCGTCAATGCCCAGCACCTCGGTCAGCGTGTCGGTCATCGCACCGCGGCGGCCCTTGGGTTCGTGGTCGCAGTCGTGGCTGTCCGTGCTGTCGCCGTCGGAGCTCTCCTGGGGGTCGGTGCCGTCCGCCTCCGTGCTCTGTGCCGAAGCAGGCCCGGCGCTGAGCGAGGCGGTCACCACTGCTGCAAGCAGCGTGGCCAATGCGACCGCAATGAGCGACCATCGGCGTTTACGGCGCCGGCGTCCCGGTTCAGATTCCCGGCCGCTGTGTTCTGAATTGAATGAGTGCCCGCCCGGGCCCTCGGTGTGCTTCGTCATTTCGTCGCTCCTTTCGGGTGTGCGTGTTGCGACGCAGCACACGATGACGGAGCATTCTGAACGAACCCTGAGATCAGTCTGAGAACGAAATGAGAAAGTTGCGGCGGCGCCAGTGCCGGGCGCTCACCCAGCTTCAGAGTGGGTGACGGGCTCTTCGCCCATCCATTCGCGCAACGTGTTCTTGAGCTTGGTCTGCTGGATGAACAGATCGTGCTCGGGACCGGCCGGATCCGCCGACTGTGGGGCCTTCAAGTAGAACGACAGCCACTCCTGAACGCCTCCCTCGCCGGCTCGCTGAGCGAGATCCAAGAACAGGGCGAGATCCAGCACGATCGGTGCCGCCAGGATCGAGTCACGGCACAGAAAATCGATCTTGATCTGCATCGGGTAGCCGAGCCAGCCGAAGATGTCGATGCTGTCCCAGCCCTCTTTGTTGTCGCCGCGGGGTGGGTAATAGTTGATCCGCACCACGTGATCGATCTCGCCGTAGAGATCGGGGTAGGTGTCGGGCTGCAAGATCGTGTCGAGCACGCCGAGCTTCGACGTCTCCTTGGTCTTGAAGTTCTCAGGATCGTCCAGCACTTCGCCGTCGCGGTTGCCCAGGATGTTGGTGGAGTACCAGCCGCGCAATCCCAGCATCCGCGCCTTGAGACCCGGTGCGATGAGGGTCTTCATGAGGGTTTGGCCGGTCTTGAAGTCCTTGCCGGCAATGGGGATGCGACGGTGCTCCGACAGCTCGGTCATCACCGGGATGTCAACACTGAGGTTCGGCGCGCCGTTCGCGAACGGCACATCGCTCATGAGCGCGGCGTAGGCGTAGATCTGGCTCGGCGAGATGTTCTCGTCGTCCGCGGCAAGTCCCGCCTCGAACGCCTCGACGCTGGCGTGCACCTCGGTTGGCTCTTGGTACGCCTCGGTCGAGCCGCACCACACCATCACCAGTCGGTCGCACTCGTTCTCGGAGCGGAAGCGTTCGATGTCGTCCATGAGCGCCTGGGCGGCGTCGAGTTTGCCCATCGAGGGCTTGGTGCGTGTGCCTTCGAGCCGACTCACCCAGCGCGAATCGAAGACGGCGTCCATCGCCACGATGCCTTCAAGCTCGCGCGAGATCACGCCGAGGTCGCGTTCTTCGAGCACACCGGCGGTGCGGGCGCCCTCGAGTGCGTTCGGCGTAATGGGGTCCCAGCCACCGAAGACCAGATCGTCGAGGCTGGCTAGCGGAACGAAGTCCCTGATCAATGGGTTGCGGCCTTCGGTCCGACCGCCGAGGCGGATGTGGGCCATCTGCGTGACCGAGCCGATCGGCGCCGCCAGCCCAGCCCGCGTGGCCAGCACCCCGGCGATGAACGTGGTCGCCACCGCTCCCATGCCAGGCGTCAGCACGCCGAGCTTGCCCGTCGCAGGTGCGATCTCGGGTTTCGTCATACCGCGAACCCTATGGGGCGGCCGCGTCGCCGCGACTGTCGGGCGCTACCCGTCAGGCCGCCAGCGGCGCTGTCGGCGTGAACTCGACGTCCAAGTGTTTGACGCCATGAATGAACGCTGCCTGCAAGGCGTCGGGCTCGCTGACGGCGACGATGTCCGGCAGCCGGTTGAACAGTTCGCGGTACATCACCGTCATCTCGCGGCGTGCGAGATGCGCCCCCAGGCAGTAGTGCGGGCCTGGGCCGCCGTAGCCGTACTGCGGGTTCGGATCTCGCAGAACCTCGAACTTGAACGGATCGTTGAACACCGCGGGGTCGCGGTTGGCGGCGACGTAGAACATCGCGACCTTGTCGCCTTGGCGCATCTCGCGGCCTTCGAAGACATAGTCACGAGTGACGGTTCGGCGCATGTAGCCGACAGGGCTGGACAGCCGCACGATCTCCTCGACCGCAGTGGGCGCGACGCCCTCGAAATCTGCGGCCCAGATGGCTCGCTGATCCGGATGGTCGGTGAGGTACTTGAGTCCCCATGAAATGGCATTGCGAGTGGTCTCGTTGCCGGCCACGACGAGCAGCACGAAGAAGCTGGCCAGGTCAGCGCCGCTCAACTGATCGTCGGGAAGCTCAGCATTGACGAGCACGCTGGTGAGATCTTTGCCATCGCCGCCGCGCTTTGTCTCTGCGACTTCGTTCATCAAGTTGGCCAGTTGGCCGCCGGCCGTGAGCAGCGCCGTCAGGAGATCGCCATCAGGTGGTTGGTATTCGGGATCCGAGACGCCCAAGATGACGTTTGTCGCATCGAACACACCCTGATACTCCGAACGAGGGATGCCCATCAGGTCGCAGACGATCTTGAGCGGGAGCGCGGCGGCCACTTCGGTCACGAAGTCGCAACTGCCCTTCTCGCACACCGAGTCCACGATCTCTGCCGCCGCAGCTTGGACGCCGCCATCGAGATCGGCCAGCATCCGTGGCGTGAATCCCTTGGCGACGATGCGCCGTAGCCGAGCATGGCGCGGGTCGTCCATGCCGATCATGGAGCCGAAGAACTCGACGAACTCCGGCGGCGCGTCCAGCATGGTGATGCCATCAGCGGAGCTGAAGACCTCGGTGTTGCGCGAGATTGCGGCCACGTCGGCGTGCCGGGTGACGCACCAGTAGCCGGGACCAGCCGGGACCACGCCTTCGTACTCGGGCTCCTCGAACCAGTCCAGCGGGGCCTCGGCATGATGTCGAGCGATCACTGCGTCGATCACATCGGCCGGCTGGGTCCAGAACGTCGCCTCCATCATGTTGGGCAGGTCGGTGTTCCACTCGCGCATGGCTGAACCGTAGCGCTGCCTCGCGAAGGATCGACACAACGCAGCAGCCCCCGAGATCGGTTGCAGGCCATGCGCCGGACCATCTGGCACGATGTACCGCCGTGGCTACCGACCGAGCCCTAAATCGCAGCGCCGCCAATGGCGGTTCTGAATTGAACTACATCGTGCATGGCGCTGGAGCAATCGGCAGCGTGCTCGGCGCGCGGCTGACCCAAGCAGGACGGCGGGTAACCCTGATCGCACGCGGGGACCATCTCGAAGCTCTCAACCGTGACGGCCTGCGCATCTCGGGCAGCACCGAAGGCCACTTCAGGTTGCCAGCGGTCCGCACAGCGCACGAAGCGGACCTCGACGACAACACCGTGGTGCTGCTGACCATGAAGACCCAGCACACCTTCGAGGCGATCGAGGGGCACCGCGAGCTGTATGACGGTGTGCCGCTGTTCTGCTTCCAGAACGGCGTCACCAACGAGGAATGGCTGCTCGGACAGGGTCTGCGGGCCTACGGCGTCATGGTCCGCATCGGTGCTCGCATTGACGAGCCCGGCGTGGTCACCCACACCGGCGCACGCCGGGCTCAGATCGGCTGCTGGCCGACTGGCACCGACGAACTCTGTGCGCGAGTGGTCGATGACCTCGTTGCCGCCGAGATGAACGGTTCGCTCGAAGAGCGGGTCGCGGACGCCAAGTGGGGCAAGCTCGTGCTGAACCTGACGAACGCCTTCTCGGCGCTCGCCGATCTGCCGGTCCAGGAGTGGTTCTGCTCCGAAGAAAACCGGATCTTCATGGCCGACATCGAAGAAGAAGCGGCCAACGTGCTCGAGGCGGCGGGCATCACGCCGATCATGGAGGACATGGGCGAATTGCGCCCGTGGATCGCACGCCTGCGCAAACCTGGAGCGCGCGAGCCCCGGGGGGCAACCGACCCTGCGCTGCTCAGCTACCCCTCGACCTGGCAAGATCTGAACTTCCGGCGCCCGACCGTTGAGGTCGAGCACTTCAACGGCCGCATCTGCGAGCTCGGCGAGCAGTACGGCATCCCGACGCCCCTCAACCGGGTGCTGACCGAGCGCTGTGTTGATGCCGCAGCCCGACGCCTCGGTCCGGGGACAGAGACAGCGGCGTCACTGCGCGCCGCAGCTGCCCAGCTGTAACCGCCTGGTCATGCATCACTCCTTCTGAGACGTTTCAGCCTCAGGTGCGCATCAGCACAATGGGCGGGCCTCGGTCCCTTTTTATTACCGTCGACTGCAGCACAGTTTAAGTTACGGTTAATGTGTAACCGATACGTAGATGGACCATGGCAACACACTTACGAAAACGTTAGGACCCAAGATTCGAGGGGATGAGCAGAAAAGACCGACGCGGCTGCTCCTATGACGCATACATCGCCGACCCACTCGCAGGGTGGGATCCGTCACTTCCTGCCGACGTAGCTGCGGACATCGCAGATGCCGAGTCGGCGGTGCGGACGTTGAACGATGCCGGAACGTCACATGTGAGCCTCAAAGGCCTCGCGCGATTCCTGCTGCGGGCTGAATCTGTCGGTTCTTCCAGGATCGAAGGCCTCCATTTGGCGACCCGCCGGTTGGCTCTTGCCGAGGCGGCGATTGCGCTCGGCGGCGAAGCGGGCGATCGCGTGGCAGCCGAGGTGCTCGGCAATATTGCCGCAATGGAGTCGGCAGTCGCACTGGCGCTCAGCACCCCGCGATTCGAACTCGACGACTTGCTGTCGGTGCATCGCACCTTGATGGACAACTCATCCACTCCCGAACTTGGAGGCGTCGTTCGCGAAGAGCAGAACTGGATCGGCGGCAGTTCGTATAACCCTTGCAGCGCGGCGTTCATCCCTCCGCCTCCCGAATATCTTCCGGGCCTGCTCGCCGATTTACTCGACTACGTCAATCGCGACGACCACTCTCCGCTCGCACAAGCCGCCATCGCTCACGCCCAGTTCGAAACGATTCACCCCTTCGCCGACGGCAATGGGCGCACCGGCCGTGCGCTCATTCACGTTGTGTTGCGGCGACGCGGCCTAGCGCCGGCGTTCGTCCCGCCCATCAGCCTCGTCCTGGCCACGTTGTCAGACGACTACGTCAACGGCCTGAAGACGTTCCGCCACCTCAGCGAGCCGAACAGCGCTCAGCGATCTGCCGCAGCGGCAGCGTGGCTGCGCATGTTCGCTTCTGCCACCAGCCGGGCTTGCCAGGACGCTGAGAGCTATAGCGCCGACATCAGTGAGATCATCGCGACCTGGCGGACCAAACTCGGCCGCGTCCGTGCCAATTCCAGCACCGACTTGCTGTTGCAAGTCTTGCCGGGTGTGCCGATCGTGACCGTTGCATCTGCGAGCAGTCTGATCGATCGATCGAACGCGCGCACCGCCGACGCCGTGAACCAGCTCGCCGATGCAGGCATCTTGCGTCAACGCAATGTTGATCGCCAGCGCTATCGGGTCTTCGAAGCGTCCGAGGTGCTCGACCTGTTCACTGAACTCGAGCGAGCACTCGCCAGCCCAACTGGGGACACTCAAACCGCACGGCCTAACCGGACTGTGCCGCGTCGCGCAAGGGCCAGCCCCCCGAGTGACGCCACTGCGGTACGTCTGCCAAGCTCGGGGAGGCTGGCCTCTGAAACGTCAGACTACTCGCGACTCCAATTGACTCGGTAGCGGATTGCCACTCAGCGCTTGCGCAGCGCGAGAAGCGGGCTGGTGCCCGGGGCGGGATTCGAACCCGCACGCTCCCGTGGGAGCCGAGGGGTTTAAGCCCTCTGCGTCTGCCAGTTCCGCCACCCGGGCCGGGCTGCGGTGGTGAGACTACGCCGGTGCTCAGGCGGCCTCGCCCCAAGCTTCGGGTGGCTGGCCAGCAGCACCCGTCGGTGAAGCTGGCTGTTGGCGCGGGCGATGATCGCGATCGACCCGTTCGACCGCTCGCCACAATTCGTTGCGGATCGCGCCGGCGTCTGGGGCCGTCAAGTCGTTGCACACGACGACGCCCTCAATGGCATCCGCCACGACGGCCCCGAAGGGACGTCCCCGCACCCGGATCGCCACCACGCAGTCATCGGAGCCCGCCACGCGGTTGACGGACCGATCCAGACCCTCGCTGCGCGGTGGGCTCTGGAAGCTCGGAACGTACAAGTCCAATTCACGTGCGGCAGCGGCCAGCGCGCGGGCGGTGAGCACGAAGCGACCTGAGGCGTCGGCGCCGTCAGCTGACGTGCTTGGCGAACCGTCGGGCCCCCACGGTGCAGGCCGATGCTGGCGGCCGCGGCTGGGCTGTGAGCCGACCAGTCGCAGCGGGGCGGGTGGATGAGTACGCGGTGTCGCTGCCATGACACACAGGTTCACAGGCGGGTGTGACAAGAATGGCGGACAATGACCAGCGCTGCCGTACCGGAGACGGCGACAACGAGTGCACCCGGAGTCGGTGCCTTGCTGCCGGCGCAGCGTGCGACGCTTGACGCAATCCGGGTCCCACGCGACGAGCGACCGATCTACAGCGGGAACCTCGCCGACGCGATGCGCGCCGACCTCGATGCCGCGCTCGCTGGGCTGTCCGACGCTGCCCGCGAAGTGGACAGCGGCGGCCTGTGGATCTCCAAGCGGGACCTGAACGGCGTCTTCGGCTGTGAAGCCCACCATCTCGCAGACGCGGACATCGGCTTCGAATGGTCCGTACCGATCGCGCGCGGCACCGTGCTGCACAAAGCTGTGGAGCTGTCGATCCACTCGGGGCTCGGTCCTGTCGATGCAACCGACGCCGCCGTCGAACGCCTCGTCTCGGGGGACGAGAATCTGGGCGGCTTCCTCGCCGGCTGCAGCCCCGGTGAGCGGGCCGACCTGGTGGCCAACTGCGTCGCTCTGCTGACGCGCTTCTCCGAGTCCTTCCCCCATATGCCACGCTCGTGGCGGCCGACCTCAGAAATGAAGGCGCGCGTGCGACTGTGCGGCGGGACCTTCGTCCTGAGCGGCAAGTACGACCTGACGTTGGGAACCCCCGAACCCGTGGGCGCGCAGGAAGCCGTCGGTGGCGGCTCTCGTGCGGGCAAGGTGATCATTGATCTCAAGAGCGGCGGTCGGACGCCGACCGATCCCGAGGATCTGCGCTTCTACGCGCTCATCGAGACGCTCTCGGTCGGTGTTCCGCCGCTGGGTATTGGTTCGTTCTACGTGGCAGAGGGTCGCATCGAGCACGAGCTCGTCACCCCCGAAGTGCTCGCAAGCGCGCTGCGGCGAACCGTTGACGGCATCGGCCGCTACATAGCGCTCGCATCGGGAGCACGCGAGCCTCGCCGTTCGCCCGGACCGGCGTGTCGCTGGTGCCCGATCTCGTCGGATTGCGGCCCCGGTCAGGACTGGCTGGCAGAGCTCGACGACTGAGCGACACCGCCGTTGCGCGCCGACGTGAGCTGCTCTGCCATCTCGTCGCGCCGAGCCTCCCACTCCTCGGCGGTCAGGCCGAATCGAACGTGGTCCTCCCAGATGCCTGCGATCTGGATGTAACCGTGGGCTATGCCCTCCGAGCGAAGGCCCAGCTTTTCCACGACCCGCAGGCTGGCGGCGTTTCGGGGCATGATCGAAATCTGCACCCGATGCAAGCCCGCCTGCTCGAACGCGAACTCGAACACCGCAAGCAGGCCCTCTGCGACGAGTCCCTTCCCGGCGAAGCGCTCGTCGATCCAGTAACCCACGTGTGCACTCAGGAACGCGCCGCGAGCAACGTGAGAAACGTTGATCTCGCCGCAAAACCAACCCTCATGCCACAGCCCGAAGTCGAAGGCAGTTCCCAGCGAGCGCTCGCGCTCGCGCACTCTGCAGCGGTTGGTGAACGCCTGCGGATCACGAGAGGGATTGGGTGAGCCAGTCGGTGGTCGCGGCTCCCACTTCTCCAGCCAGATATGGCAGCGATGGCGGACCTCGCTCCATTGGGCGAAGTCCGACGGCACGAGCGGGCGAAGCTCGAGCCGCTCAGTGCGCAGGCGACTCACTCCCCGCACAATACTGGCGCGACGCCAACGCTCACCGAGTCGCATGGTGCCGCCTAGCTCGTTTCGGCGTCCGCGGGCGGGCTGCCATCGCGCAGGCCCGACCCCGAAGATCTCAGCTCCGCGGCGATCCCGTCGAGCAGATCTCGCTCGCGCACCACGCACTCATCGATCGCCCAGTGGCGCATGATCGCCACCAGGATGCAGCAGCCGCCCACAATGACCGGCGCACGGCCAGGGTGCAGGCCGGGATTGTGCACCCGGTCGGCGAGTGCCTCGGTGGCAAGCGTTCGGAAGACGTCCTCGGCGGCGGTACGGGTCAGCACGAAGCCATCGATCGCCGTCGGGTCGTAGGGATCGAGGCCGATCTCGACCGCGGCCACCGTCGTGATCGTGCCGGCAACTCCGACGAGCTGAGCCGCAGATGCCGCGCGGCCAATCACGGAGTGCTCACGCTCGATGTCGTCGAGATGCAACCGGGCAACCGAGATGGCGGCGCTCAACTCCTCGGGTCGGGGCGGATCCGAGCTCAAGAAGCGTTCGGTCCATCGCACCGAGCCCATGTCCACCGACACGGCGTCGACCGGGAGAGCTCCGGGGCCCGGAGTGCCGTAGGAGAACTCGGTGGAACCGCCTCCGATGTCGAGCACCAGTGCGGCACCGCCGGAACGGTCGAGGCCAGAAGTGGCGCCCGCGAATCCGTACTTGGCTTCCGCCGCACCGTCCAACAGCTCGACTTGGACACCAAGGCGCTCACTCGCCCGCTGCAGGAACTCTGCTCCGTTGGCAGCGTCGCGTGCGGCGCTCGTCGCGACGGCACGCACAGCGGTCACGCCGCGCGCCGTCATGACGTCGCGAAACTCATCCAGTACGTCCAGCACCCGACCGATGGCGTCATCACGCAACCGGCCATCGGCATCGACGCCGTGACCGAGCCCCGTGATGCGCGCCAGACGCTGCCCAAGAACCTCGCCGTCGTCGACGAGCAGCCGCGTGGTGTTGGTGCCGCAGTCCACGACGGCGACTGGGCTTGGCGCAGAGCTGTGCGGTGCGCTCACGATCTCGCACCGAGGTCCACAAGGCGATCCAGCACCCAGTCGCCGACGGGGTCCAAGCCGCCCGCTAGCCGGTACGCGAGATGCGCGTGCAGGCATTTCACGCCTCGTGCGGTGCCCCCGACGCCGCCGCTCGGACGTGGCCCGAGATGATCGGCCGAGATCAGCGCGTCCCTGTCGGCGGCATAGCGCTCGTGGGCAGCTGCGAGATCATCTGCATCGACCGCTGCTTGCGCCATTCGGACTCCCCCATGGCCTTCCAGCTGCGACACACGGCGGCGAAGCTCGGCATCGACGAGCCAGTAGCGAGTCGGCATCGGCGTGCCGTCGTCGAGCAGCGGCGCGTTCGCAATGACAACCGGGCGGCCGTCGGGGTGAGCGACGGCCACGCTGAACGAGCCTTGCGGCGGCCGGCCGAGCAGTTCCGCGACAGCGTCGAATTGCGCCTGGGTCACAAGCGCGTGATCAGGGGAGCACTCGAACATCGCTCAACTCCCGGACGCGACGAGTGCCAGTGATTGCTCGGCATCTGAACCGCACGCGACTGCGGCCACCGGTGCGAGCATGCGCAGCCGTGTGGGCTGTGCGGTCGCTCAGCCCTGAGCCCGGCGCTTGCGCCTGCGCCTGCGGTTCAACAGGAAAAACGCCACGACCGCAATCGGCGCCAGGAGGCGCTTCAGCATCGGCCTGCCGGCGGTTCCGAGCAGGTCGACGGGTTCGGGTTCGGCCATCTCGATCTTGCGAGGCCCTGTCTCCGCTGTCGAGTCTTCGGCGGCGTCGCCATCTACCGCAGCCGGAGACTCATCGGAGTCGTCCGTGCCCTCGTCGGCTGCGGGGGTCGCGTCTGCTGCATCGGAGGCGCCGGCTTCGGTGAGCTTGCGTTCCAGGGAGTCGACGAACTGCCCGATGAGCTTCTCGGTCACATCGGCCATCACGCCACGGCCGAACTGCGCGACCTTTCCGGTGACCTTGAGGTCTGTGGTGATGGCGATCACAGTGCCGTCGCCGTCAGGTGTCATCTGGGCAGTCACCTCAGCGGCTGCGTTGCCGGCGCCCCGTGAATCCCGCCCGGTGGCCTCCAGCACGACACGGTGGTTGGCTTCGTCCAGCTCGACGAAGCGTGCCGAGCCCTTGTACTGCACCGTGATCGGACCGACCTTGATCTTCACGCCGCCCTTGAACTCGTCGCCGTCGACCTCGGTGAGCTGCGCACCAGGCATGCACGGTGCGATGAACTCGACGTCGGTCAGCGTGTTCCACGCCTGCTCGACGGGAATGCCCACACGGAACTCACTTTTCAATTCCATCGGCGCAGATCCTCCACGGTGTCAATGTCGTCAGGGCGACCCTCGCAGGCTACCGGTAGCACCAATTCGGGCAGCCGACGCATGAGGGTTCGTGCGCCTTCGTCGCCGCCGCGTTCGAGGAACGGCCAGACCTCCCGGGACAGGCGCACCGGGTTGCCTCGAAGACCGTCGTATGTGGCGACCGCGATCGGCGCGGCGCTCGACGCAACTGCGTTCCAGGCCGACGTCGGAACAAAGGGCTGATCGCCGAGACCGACCACGATCGCATCATGTCCGCTGCCAGCCGCCCAATCCGTCGCGCACAGCAGTGACGAGGCGATGCCGGAATCCCAACGCTCGTTGTGGAGCAGCGTGACTGCATCTTGGGAGAAGTCGGTGAGGTCACTCACCGCCGCGGACACCTCGACAGCGCCGGTGACGATGGCCACAGCGTCGAAATCTGCTTCGAGCAGCGCCTCCAGTGATCGGGAAACCACGGTGCGCCCGTCGAGCACCGAGAGCAACTTGTGCTCGGGGGCCGCGAAACGCGTTCCCGCCCCTGCCGCCAGCAGGACACCTGCAGTGGTCATCGTCGGGATGCCTTTGGGCGCAATGCCTAGTCGCTACGTCTAGTACGAGCGGGGTAGGCCGAGCACTTTCGACGACACAAAGTTCATGACCATCTCCTGGCTGACCGGGGCGATCTTCATCAACCTCGCCTCGCGCCAATAGCGCTCTACGTCGTACTCCTTGGCGTAACCGAACCCGCCATGGGTCTGCATGGCCCGGTCGGTGCATTCGAACGCGGCTTCTGACGCCAAGTACTTGGCCAGGTTGGCCTGTGGGCCGCAGTCGAGGCCGTTGTCGTAGCGCCACGCCGCATCGCGCACCACCAACTCGGCGGCGTGAAGCCGGGCATAGCTGTCCGCGAGCGGGAACGCGATGCCCTGGTTCTGTCCGATAGGACGCCCGAAGATGACTCGGCCCTTGGCGTATTCAACGGCGCGCCGCAGCGCGACCCGGCCAATGCCCAGCGCCTCGGCGGAGATCAGGATGCGCTCGGGGTTGAGGCCGTCGAGGATGTAGCGGAAGCCTTCGCCCTCCTCACCCACGCGCCGGCTGACGGGCACCCGCAGCCCGTCGTAGCGGACCTCACAGGACACAACCGCGTTTCGGCCCACCTTGGGAATGGGTGTGATGTCGACCGCGGGGTCCTGCAGGTTGACGAGCAGCAGCGTCATGCCTCCCGTCGGGCCGTCGCACTCTTCCTTCGGCGTGGTGCGCACCAGCAGCAGGCACACATCGCAATACGGGGCCTTGGTCGTCCACACCTTGGCGCCATGGATCACGTACTCGTCACCGTCGCGCACCGCCCGTGTCCGAATCGAGGTGGTGTCGGTGCCCGCATCGGGCTCGGTCACGCCGAACGCCGCATGGATGGAGCCATCGGCCACGCCGGGCAGGAACTCTTTCACGAGCTCGTCCGAACCGTATTTTCGAACCGGTTCCATGCCGAAAATGGACAGGTGCAGCGCCGAGCAGCCGTTCATGGCGGCACCGCTGGCGGCCACCTCCTCGAGCACAATTGAGGCCTCGGTGATGCCTTGTCCGCCGCCTCCGAACTCGGTGGGAATCGCGATACCGACCCAGCCGCCTTCGGCCATGGCGTTGTAGAAGTCCCAGGGGAACTCGTGGTTCTCGTCGCGGTCGCGCCAATACTCGTCGGGGAAGTCCGCGCAGACGCGGCGGACGCCTTCGCGGATCGCCTCGTGGTCCTCGTTCGTTGTGAAGTCCATCGCGCCGAAGCTACCTGCCGGGTGCTCGACGCTTCTTGCCCGGGGTGCTAGTGGATGCGGCCTTTGCCTTGGCTGAGGCGGGGGGCTTTGCGGGCGGTTCGGGCTGCGATGATCTCGGCCACGATCGACACGGCGGTCTCCTCAGGGGTTCGTCCGCCGATATCTAGGCCGATGGGGGCGGCGACGCGGGCAAGTTCTTCGTCGGTGACACCGGCTTCGCGAAGGCGCTCGGATCGTTTCTGGTGGGTTGTGCGCGAACCCATGGCGCCCAGGTAGCCGACTCGGGTCGGCAGGGCGCCGACGATGGCCGGCACGTCGAACTTGTGGTCGTGGGTGAGCACGCACACGGCGTCTCTGGGGCCCAGGTCGTCGCCGATGCGGTCGAGCAGACGGTTGGGCCAGTCGACGACCACCTCGTCGGCCATCGGGAAGCGTCGCCGTGTGGCGAACACCTCGCGTGCGTCGCACACCGTGACGCGGTAGCCGAGGAGCTTGGCCTGAGATGCGAGCGCTCGAGTGAAGTCCACCGCTCCGAAGATGACCATGTGCGGGCGGCGGGCGTGGCATTCCACGAACACACTGAGGTCCATCTGGCGGGCCTCGCCGTGCTGGCCGTAGTGGCGCACCTCGCTGATGCCGGCGTCGAGCATCCCGAGCGCGTCGCGTTCGACCACCCGGTCCAGGTCGGCGTCGTTGAGGCTTCCGAGCGTCGGCTGATCGGGCCGCACGAGCATCTTCGCCCCTGCATCCGGCCCCTCGATCACCGTCGCCAGAGCGACCGGCTCCTCGGCCCGGACGGCGTCGCGGAACACCTCGTAGATGCTGGTCACCAGTCGAGTTCCTCCACGAACAGGTGGATCGTGCCGCCGCACGTCAGCCCCACCGAAAACGCCTCGTCGTCGCTGTAGCCGAATGTCGTGATGCCGGCGCTGCGGCTGCCCCCCAGCAGCGCCAGGGCCTCGCCCACGACGGCGCCCTCGACACAGCCGCCCGAGACCGAGCCCGCAACTTCGCCGTCTTCGTTCACTGCCATGGCCGCGCCGGGGTCGCGTGGACCGGAGCCTTCGATATCGACCACCCTGGCCACCGCCACTCGCTGGCCCGCGGTGCGCCAACGGTCGATGTCGTCCAAGATCTCGTCCATCTGATCAGTCTCGCTACACGGCGATGCTTCGCGTCGCTCGTGGTCGTTCGGTCGGGGTCGTCGTCATGCGGCGATCGTCGCGGCCAGCTGTTCGAGCGAATCGAACGAGTGACCTTCGATGAAGTCGTCGACGTGCGGCAGCGCCGCAGCCATGCCTCTCGCCAAGGGCGCGTAGCCGGGTGTGTGCTTGAGCGGATTCACCCACACCAGCCGGTGCGTGACCCGATGCAAGCGGGCCATCTGCTCTTCGAGTTCGTCAGGAGTGCCACGGTCCCAGCCGTCCGAGATGACCACCACGATCGCGCCGCGGGCGTGGCCCCGCACCCCCCACTTATCGTTGAACTCGTGAAGCGTCGCGCCCAGCCGGGTGCCGCCTGACCAGTCCTGCACCGACGCTGCGGCATCTCGCAGGCCCGCGTCGGCATCGCGTGACGACAGCTCGCGGGTGACCCTCGTCAGGCGGGTGCCGATGGTGAACGCCTCGACCCGGGTCCGGCCCACCACCGCCGCATGAGCAAAGCGCGCCAGCGCTCTGGCATATGGCTCCATCGATCCGGATACGTCCAAGAGCAGCACGACTCGCCGCGGCTTACGGTCCGCCGTCAGGAACTCGCGCTGGATCGCCTCGCCTCCGGTGCGCAAAGCACGGCGAATGGTGCGACGCAGATCGGGTCGGCGGGAGAACCGCTTGGCCCGCACCGTCCGTCGTGAGCGGCGCGTCACGGCGTGGAATCGAAGCTCGCTCATCAACGAATGCAGCTCTGACAACTCGGCATCGGTGCAGTCGGCGAAGTCCTTGTGGCGCAGTGTCTCGGTGTCGCTGTAGCGAACACGCAGCGTCGGCCCCGTGTCGGGCTCACCGTCGTCGTCCGCTGGCGGGGCGGCGCCCTCATCGTCAGTATCGGTAGCAAGCGTCACCGAGATGGGGGGCAACTCGACGACGATGCCGCTCGGCTCGCGCCCTTCCCAGAACACTGCGAAGGCCCGGTCGTACACGCCGATGTCAGCGGGGCTGCCGACCAACGTGGCGCGGCCGGCCCAGTACACCCCGTCTCGCCGCTGCGCGCCGAGCAGTCGCAGTGCTTCGGTGAAGGCCATCACCCGGCGGATCGCGATGACGAGGCCCGCGCCTCGCAATATCGCGCTGAACGCGGATGCCAGCCGCTCAGGCTCGTTCACCAGCCCGTCGGGCGGCTCGTCGTAACCATTCGTCGCCCGAGGCGGCGGTTCCGCTGTTCCGGTCTTCCCCGCGGCCGCCATGTTCCGCCCGTACTGCTTCTCGTCCGCGCCGGGCCTTGGCCTGCTCAGGCCTCGGCGACGGCGGCCATGATCATCTCCATGCCCACTGAAGTGACCCGTTGCTGGTCCTCGCGGTACTTGACCACCGTGCCGAGCGTCGCTTCGAGCATCGGCGTGTCCAGCTCGGATGCCCCCAGGCGGCCCAGCGCTGTGGCCCAGTCGATGGTCTCGGCGACACCGGGAGGCTTGTAGAGCCGCATCTCCCGCATGGCAGACACGGCCGACGCGACCTGCCGGGCGAGCGTGCCGTCCACGTCGGGCAGCTTGAGCTTGACGATCTCGACCTCACGGTCCACCGACGGGTGCGCCACCCAGTGGTACAGGCACCGTCGCTTGAGTGCGTCGTGAACGTCGCGGGTGCGATTCGAAGTGACCACCACGAGCGGCGGGCTCGCTGCGGTGATGGTGCCTAACTCGGGCACGGTGACAGTGAAATCAGAGAGCACTTCCAGCAGGAACGCCTCGAACTCGTCGTCGGCTCGGTCGACCTCGTCGATGAGCAGCACCGCGGGCGTGGTGTCGTCGTGATCGATTGCCCGCAGCAGCGGCCGGCGGATCAGAAACCGCTCGGAGTACAGCTCGTCCTCGATCGCCTCGGCATCAGCCGACGCTCGACCAGCTGCTTCGGCGGTACGCAGGTGTAACAGCTGGCGGGTGTAGTCCCACTCGTACAGCGCTTGGGCGGCGTCGATGCCCTCGTAGCACTGCAGCCGGATGAACTCCCCGCCCGTCCAAGTGGCCAGCACCTTGGCCAGCTCGGTCTTGCCGACTCCGGCGTCGCCTTCGAGGAACAGCGGCCGTCCCATCGTGATCGACAGGTACACCACCGTCGACAAGCCGTCGCCGGGCAGGTACCCGTGCTCAGACAGTGCCGCTGAGACGGCATCGGGAGAAGCAGGCGCCTCGAACACAGAAGGCAAAGGCTACGGCGTTGCGTTCATGCGGACGCAGTTCGGGCCGAACGCCCCGACCCAGCTGTCCCTGGTCGGCCGTTCCCCCAGACTTTGCGCAAGAATGCCGTCTCAGGCGGCAAATCTGCACACAGAACGGTGAGATCTCCTCGGCGCATAAGCAGTTCGCACATTTCATGCCGTTTCAATAGTTTCCAGTCGGCATGTGCTCTCCGACCGCCGAACCAGAGCCGGCCGGCAGCGGGCCGGTCGTGGACGAGGAGCATCTTGAAGCCCACATGCGGCGGCAGCACGGACTCGTCTCGCGCACTCAGGCCCTGGCAGCCGGTATGACCCGGCATCGCATACAGCACCGAGTGAGCGCCGGTCGCTGGCGGCGCGTCGGGGCAGGCGTGTACCAGCACTCGGCCCTGTCCGTCACCCCGCACTCGAAGCTGCTGGCCGCATGCATCGCCTACGACGGCTTGGCAAGCCACCGATCCGCAGCGGCGCTGCACGGCATCGACGGCTTCGAGTTGGGTCGTCCCGAACTCGTGGTCAGCCCGAAACGCGGAAGGTCCGCCGTCGGGGTCATCCTGCATCGCTCGACACAGATGGACCTGGCCCGTCCGATCCGGCTTGACGGCATCCCCTGCACGGGACTGACCCGCACCCTGCTCGATCTCGCCGCAGTGGTGAGTCGAAATCGGCTCGAGCGGGCAATCGACGCTGCGATGCGCGACCGGCGCCTGCGTTACCAGGACCTCTCCGAGGTGCTTGCGATCCACTCTGGCATGGGCAGGCGCGGCCGGGGCCCGCTCGGCGCGGTGCTCGCCGAGCGATGTGCCGACGATCCCGTGCCGCTGAGCGACTGGGGTCGTTGGGTATGCGAATTGCTGTGTGAGTCCGGTCTTCCGAGGCCAGTGCTGGAGCATCGGGTGCACGAGGCCGACGATCGCTTTCTGGCTCAGGTCGATCTGGCGTACCCCTCTCGCCGACTGGCCATCGAGCTTGACAGCATCCGCTGGCACTACAGCCGCGAATCCTTTGTGAATGACCGGCGCCGCCGCAACCGACTGCTAGCAGCTGGCTGGGATGTGCTCTCCTTCACCTGGGACGACTACTCCGAGCAGCCCGCCGAGCTGTGCGCTGTTGTTGTCAAGGCCCTCGGTGATGTGGCGTCTCGCTGAGTATCACGCAGGCAGTCCACGAGAATGCATCTGCAGGCATGTCTCATCGGACTTTGCGCAGAAATGCCGCCTTGGGCGGCAATCTTGCGCAAAGAATCGGTGCCCGACGGCACCGGGACGGACCCACCCCCAACGCAGACGGTCCCGGCCCGGCGACGGCCGTGCGCTCACGCGGATGCGGCGACCTCAAGCCGGCAGAAGCACGATGCCTCGATCGGAACGTCGGCGCGTGCGACAGCGAGATCGAGGCGTTGGCGGATGAGCGGCGCCTCGATGGTCTCGCCGCGGCGCGTCAGGCACTCGTGCAGACCGTGCAGGCTCCACACGTTGTCGGGATGCTGGCAGGCGCGCCGTAGTTGACCGTCGAGGCCGAGGTCGGCGCGGTACACCGTCTCGGCCTCGTCGAGCCGGTCCTGTTCAAGCAGCAGCGCACCTAGGGCGTGACGGGCGGGCTGCATCCAGCCCCACGGCTCGTCGTAGGGCAGATTGTCGTCCAGCTCGACTGCCCGATTGAGATGCGCAAACGCTGCATCGAAATTGCCCCGCCGGTACTCGACCTCTCCGGCCACCATGGCATCGGCGACAGCCAAGATGTCCTGACAGGTGTTGTTGAACAACATCCGACTCTCGGGGACTCGATCCCGAGCGGCCACAAAAGCCTCACGCTCCGCCGCAGCAGCGTCGACGTGACCCGTCGAGGCGTATGCCACTGCTCGGGTGTACCGCATCACCGCAGTCGTAACGCAGTAGAGCTCTGAGTCGTCGGGCAGGTCTTGTGCGAGGATCTCGGGCCACTTTCCGAAGCGGACGAGTACGTGCTGCTTGATGGGCACGAAGCCCTCGAGCCAGTCGGCCATCGGCGGCGAGCCAGTCCGCAGCAGACCCGCAGGAAGCGTGCGGACCATTTCGGTCGCCGCATCCATCGCCGGGGCGTACCGGCCACCGAACATCGCCCCGTAGACCTTGAAGTGATAGTTGTGGCAGCGGTAGGCCGAATAGAAGTTCATCGGGCCTTCGCGGTCCAGGTACTTCCGGTCGGCCACGATTGCTGCCGAATTGCGCTCCACGACGCTCTGGTAGTCGCCGCAGAGCACGTCGATATGAGTCGGCATGTGAACCAGATGGCCTGCGTCGGGGACGAGGTCGACGAGCCGGTCTCCGGCAGTGAGCGCCCGCTCGGGATGCGGCGACATCTCCATGAGATGGATGTACATGTGCAGCAGGCCGGGATGGCTGTTGGCGCCCTCGGCATCGAGCGTCTCGAAGGCAGCCTCGAGCACTTCGATGGCTTCCAGCGTGCTGGCGCCGGGGGCGGGTTCGCCAGTGACCAGGTCCCAGAGCTCCCACGGGGTCCGATTCATGATGGCCTCGGCGAATAGCGCGCAGACATCTGGGTCGTCGCCATGAGCTCGGTAAACCTCGCGCATCGCGTCCGCGTACGCGTCGTTCCAGGACCCGAAATCGTCCTCTTGCGGGCTTGTGGGATAGCGCTTGGCCAGTGCGCCGATCAGCGCCTGCTCGACATCGCTGGCGCCGGCAGCCGCATCTGCGGCCGCCGCTGACGCGGCGAGAGCGCGTTCGAGCGAATTGCGCTTGTCGTCATCGTCGAAGGCTTCCCACGGCTTGTTGTAGTTGGGCCCGATGGCATACGCGATTCCCCAGTGAGCCATTGCGCAGCCGGGATCGTGCTCAAGCGCTCGCTCGAAACAGGCGATCGCTTCTTCGTGGTTGAAGCCGTAGCACCAGGCCATCCCGCGGTCGAACCAGAGCTGCGCCTCAGGGTCTTGTGTCGTGACGGGCCGTCCGTACGAACCCAGATCGAAATACGCCATGCGAGCTTCCTGCGATCGATTCGTCCGCGTGCAGCTAGCTCTAGCAGATTGTCGGCCAACTGAATTCGCTTGCCCCGCAATGGGTGTGGCTACGACTCGCAGACAAACGTGATCCGGTCCCGCACTCCCTCAGGATCCCTCGGGCACCTCTGGGCCGACGAGGTCGATAATTCCAATCGACGGACGGACTCCGAATCGGAGCTGGGGGGCGTTGCCGCGCTCACGGCCCACACCCGTCGACACATAGATCGGCGTCTCGTTCAGTTCATGAAGTCCGCCAGCGGCGACGTGCCTCGGCACGCGTGACAGCGTCAGGGGTGGACCGAAAAGAGGAAACGAAACCTGCCCGCCGTGCGTGTGGCCTGCGATAAGAAGATCGGCAGGCCGTGCTTGCAGCAAATCGATTGCGTCTGGCTTGTGTGCGAGCAGTATTCGAACGTCGGCGTGCTCGTCGCCCGAGAGTCGTTCAGCCATCCGCCGCGCGGCTGCTTCGTCACCGAAGAGCGTCGTCCCTCCAATGCTCAGCGTGGTGCCATTGAGTTCGAACGTGACGATCTCGTTGTCGAGCACTCTGGCGCCCGTTCCTTGGGTGATGTGCCGCAGACCCGCCACGGTGTCGGTATTCCCGCTCACCACATAGACGAAGGGCACATCGTCGGTAATTCGCTGGATCAGTTGCGTGAATTGCGGTGCTCGCTGATCGAACAGTTCACCGTCGAATTGGTAGAGGTCTCCCGGCAACACGACGATGTCAGGCGCAAAGCCAAGCAAGCGGTCGACTGCGTCGTTCTCGTAGTCCCCCACCGCTGTGGTCTGGAGATCAGAGAGCACCCCAATCCGGATCCGCCCATCGACGCCATCGACTCCAAGCTCGGCGGCATCCGCCCGCAGCCAGAAGGGCTCGACATAGGTCGCATATACGCCGACCGGGATTGCGAGCAGGGCGATCACGCACACGACAGTGATTGCTCGCGGACGCTCGCGCGCGGTCAGCAGCACGATGCCGCCTGCGGTAGGTACACCGACGGTCCCCACGACATAGGCGACATGGACGAGCGTGAACCCGTCCAATCCGGTGATGAATAACGCTCCGCCGCTCAAGATGAGCGTGCTGACGAATCCGACGGCGGCAGCGCGAGCGACGATTCGGCCGCTGCGGAGTCGTGCGCGGAGCCACTTCACCGAAAGGATCCCTGATGCGGTCCCCACGATGGCGGCGGCCACGATGGAGTAGTAGTTCAAAAGCATTGACCACGGCACCTCGCGCCCAGATCATGCCCGGTTCGTGTCCGATTCGGTCGGTTGACCAATGGTCGATGCAGATGGACCTGGCCCAGCTGAGGGGGCCATGCGCTTACGCGGATGGGTTGGCGTCCAGCCGGCAGAAGCACGAGGCAGTGATCGAAACGTCGGCACGTGCGATAGCCAGATCGAGGCGCTGGCGGATGAGCGGCGCTTCGACGGTGTCCCCTCGACGGACCAGGCACTCATGCAGGCCGTGCAGGCTCCACAGGTTGTCGGGATGCTGGCAGGCACGCCGGAGCTGGCCGTCGAGACCGAGGTCGCCACGGTATGCGGCCTCTGCTTCAACGACGCGGCCCTGTTCGAGCAACAACGCGCCGAGGGCATGGCGAGCGGGTTGCATCCAGCCCCAGGGCTCGTTGTAGTGCAGGTTGTCGTCAAGCTCGACTGCCCGGCGGAGATGGGTGAAGGCTGCATCGTGGTTGCCGCGCCGGTACTCCACCTCGCCGGTCAGCATGGCTGAGGCGATCTCCAGGATGTCCTCGCACGTGTTGTTGAACAGCTTCCGGCTCGGCAGAACCTGGGCCTTGGCTGCCAGGAAAGCCGCACGTTCGGCTACCGCTTTGTCCACCTGGCCCGTCGAGGCGTAGGCCACCGTCCGCGCGTAGCGGATCGTGGCCGTGGTGACGCAGTACAGCTCTTGGTCCTCAGGCAGGGGTTGGGCGAGGATCTCCTGCCACTTGCCGAAGCGCACCAGCACGTGCTGCTTGACCGGCACAAACCCCTCCAGCCAGTCCGCCATCGGCGGTGAGGGCGTCTGCAATAGCTCTGCAGGCAGCGTGCGGGCCATCTCTTGCGCCGCATCCAGCGCCGGGCGGTACTGGCCCGCGAACATCGCCCCGTACACCTTGAAGTGGTAGTTGTGGCAGCGGTAGAGCGAATAGAAGTTCAACGGGCCTTCGAGGTCCAAGTACTTCCGGTCGGCGACGATCGCCGCTGAATTCCGCGCCACGACGAGGTGGTAATCGCCGCACAGCACGTCGATGTGTGTCGATATGTGATTGAGGTGCCCGGCGTCGGGAGCGAGATCGACGATCCGGTCGCCCGCCGCCTGCGCTCGCTCGGGGTGCGGCGACATCTCCATGAGGTGGACGTACATATGCAGCAGGCCGGGATGGCTGTTGGCGCCCTCGCCATCGAGCGTCTCGAAGGCAGTCTCCAGCACTTCGACCGCTTCGAGGGTGCTCGCGCCCTCGGCGGGCTCGCCGGTGACCAGGTCCCACAGCTGCCACGGGGTCCGGTTCATGATCGCCTCGGCGAACAGTGCGCAGACATTCAGTTCGTCGCGGTGGACCCGGTAGACCTCGCGCATCGCGTCCGCATAGGCGTCGTTCCACAGGCCAAGGTCGTCCGGCCCAGGTACGGCCGGATCGGGTGGGTAGCGCTTCGCCAGTGCGCTGATGAGGGCGCTCTCGGCCTCGGTCGTGCCGGCTGATGCGTCAGCAGCTGCGGCTACTTGCGCCCGAGCGAGATCGAGGGAGCTGCGCAGATCCTCGTCGTCGAAGGCTTCCCACGGCTTGTTGTAGTTGGGTCCGATGGCATGCGCGATGGCCCAGTGCGCCATTGCGATGTCCGGGTCGTGCTCGAGGGCACGCTCGAAGCAGGCGATCGCCTCCTCATGGTGAAAGCCGTAGCACCACACCATGCCCCGGTCGAACCAGAGCTGCGCCTCTGCATCCTTCGTCGTGACCGGCCAGTGGTACGAGCCCAGATCGAAGTAGGCCATCTCGGTTCCTCATGGAAAGGCGCTGAGTGCGACACTACCTCTCATGAAGTGCGGAATTCGCTGACGTCGCATGTGTGCTCGTCACACCCCGAAGCTCACCCGATTCATGGCGGAAGGGATCAGCTGGTACCGAGTGAGAGCAGGTTCTCTACGGGCTGGTAGAGCTCTTCGAGGTAGGCGGTGTCGTCGGGGCTGAGCTCGATCATCGTGGCCTCGACGAGTTGGTCGAGCTGGCTGATCTTCGACACGCCAACGACTGGGGCGGTGATCTCGGGCTTGTTCACCAGCCACGCCAGCGCCACTTGGGCGGGGCGCACATCGAGCCGCTTGGCCACCTCGGACACCCGGGCGGCGATGTCGAAATCCCGCTCGCCCCGGTACAGGCTCTCGGTACGAGCACGATCCTGCCCCTGCGACCTGTTGGTGGTGCCAGCCTCAAGGCCACCTTGGTACGACCCCGCCAAAATGCCCCGTGCCAGCGGCGACCACGGGGTGAGCGCCACGCCGGTGCTCGCGCAATAGGGGTTCATCTCGCGCTCTTCCTCGCGGTAGATGAGGTTGTAGTGATTCTGCATCGAGACGAACTTGGTCCAACCCCTCATCTCGGCAGTCATCTGCAACTCGGCGAACTGCCACGCGAACATCGAGGAGCCGCCGAGGTACAGCGCCTTGCCCGCTTTCACCACATCGTGCAGCGCTTCCAGCGACTCGGTTATCGGCGTGTGGACGCTGCCGGGGATTCCGTGCGGGTGACGGTGGATGATCAGCTGATCCACGTAATCGACGCCGAGCCGCCGCAACGAGTTGTCAACGCCCTCCATGATGTGCTTGCGCGACAGCCCGCCCTCGTTGGGATTGCGGCCCATCGGCATCGACACCTTTGTGGTCAGCACGAATTTCTCACGAGGCAGCAGCTCTCGCAGCAACTGGCCCACGACCTCTTCGGACGCGCCCACCCCGTAGATGTCCGCGCAGTCGAAGTAGTAGAGGCCACGCTCGATGGCCGCTTCGAAGATGGGTCGTGCTGAGTCGACGTCGAGGGTCCAGTCCCCCTGGTGGCCCCGACCAGGAATCCCGAAGTTCATGGTTCCCAAGCAGAGCTCCGAGACCTGGAGACCGCTGTGTGAACCGAGCTGGGATGACTTCAGTTGCGACATGGCCTCGAAACGTATTCGACGGAGACGCTCAACCCTCGTCTCGACGTCGCCGGCGACGTGGCGTCGGTGCTCACAGGGTGTGCGAATCGGTCACGGCCTGTGCGGCAGCGCGAGCCGCCTTCCGCTCTTGTTCGCTTTGCTCACGCGCCGCTCGGCCTCTACGCGGTTTGCGACGTACCCGAGGCGAGTGCACGCCAAAGCGAACGGTAGGTGGGCCACGAAGCCTCAGCGGGAAGGTAGCCGTCGTCGACAAGCGCCCTGTTCAGACGCGCCAAGTTGCGAGCCGGCACGCCCGAATCAACGTGATGCGCTAGGTGATAGCCGACGTGGAACGGCACGAACAGCACTCGGGCCAGCCAGCTCTGGCGGATGTGGTGCGTGGTGTTGCGACGATCGCAAGTCCGGGTCATGCCACCGTGCTCGGTGATGGCCCGCAAGCGGTTGATGATCTGGTACCAGGTGAAGAAGGGCACAACCCACAAGAACAGGTACAGCCAGGGGTGCCCCGCCAGCCAGAAGGCAGCGAACACGACGGCCTGGCCCGCAAAGAACCGCAGGCTCAGCGGCAGGAACTTGAGCTTGGCCAAGCCGGTGAACCGGGGCTTGACGATGCGCCATGCCGACACGCCCGCCACATCCCGCATGAACTTGCGGCGAAGCGACGACCGCGCAATTGGGTAGAGCGAATACAGCAGGAAATCCGGCTCGCGGGGGCCGAATTCGTCCCGGTGGTGGTTGGCATGGCCCCGGCGGTAGTGGTGCGCACCTGTGCCGAACGGGAACCAGCCCACGAGGTTGATGCCGATGCGGTCGTTCAGCCAGCGGTTCGAGAACAGCAGCCTGTGCGACGCCTCGTGGTGGAGGATGAACATTCGCAGCTGCAGCGTGCCGATGACCGGCACAGCTGCGACCACCGCCAACGGATGGCCGATGGCCACAACAGCCGCTATGACTGCCACGGGCGCGGCCAGCGTCGCGACAACTTCGAGCGCATTGATCGCATTCGGGATGCGGCGCAACTGGGACCGGAACGCTGGCTTGGGCCGACCGTCTGGTCGCAAACGCTGCGACCCCGCGAACGCGGGCAAGTCCGGCCGCGCCATGCCGCCGGTCATCTTGGCCACGATCTCGTCGTGCGACATCTCGACATCCGTCGCCGTCACCCTCTCGATGCTAGGCGGTGCTTTCGCGTCGGCGGCTCGCAGTGCTGATCCTTGCGGCCGGTATTGGCTACGGTTCCGGGCGGCGCAAGGGCCAGCACGGACGCTCGGCATCGGGGCCTCTACTGCGGCCAGACAAGGGAGACAGCAATGGACTTGGGAATTGCAGGACGCACAGCGGCAGTCGCCGCAGCATCAGCAGGGCTGGGGCTCGGAGCGGCGAAGGCACTCGCGGCCGACGGAGTCCGCGTCGCCATCTGTGGCCGCGACCCGCAGCGGTTGGCTGCGGCGGCGGCGCAAATCGACGCAGATGTGCTCACCATCACTGCCGACATGAGCGACCCCTCTAGCGGTCGCAGCTTTGTCGAGCAGGCCATCGCGGGGCTGGGCTCGGTGGACATCTTGGTCACCAATGCCGGCGGCCCTCCTCCCGGCATTTTCTCCAACACCGAGATGGAAGCGTTCCAGATGGCCTTCGACATGAACTGCAAGGCCATGATCGAGATGTGCCGGGTTGCCATCCCGCCGATGCGTGAGCGGGGCTGGGGCCGGGTCTGCGCCATAACCAGCGTCGGCGTGAAGCAGCCGATCCCGTTCCTGCTCGCCAGCTCGGTCGCGCGCGCAGGCCTCACCAGCTTCCTCAAGATCACGGCTCGCGAGGTGGCGGCCGACGGCGTGACCGTGAACTCCGCCCAGCCCGGCACTCACTGGACCGCCCGGGTGTCCAAGATGATGAACCAAGAAGATGCCGGCAAGAGCAACCCGATGGGCATTTGCGGCGATTCCGACGATTTCGGGGCAGCGGTGGCGTTCCTGTGCAGCGAGCAGGCCAAGTTCATCACTGGCACCGGCCTGCTGATCGACGGCGGTCAAGCCACGGGCCTGCTCGACTGAACCAGGGCTCAGCTGCGACTGAGCCCGTACGCGACAGTCGCGCCAGCGCGCATGGCGTTGCGGCGACCGCGTTCGGTTGCAACCGCCGGTCAAGCAACCGCCGGTCAAGACCGGCGGCGCCGCTCGGCGTCTAGGCGATGCCGGCGGCCTCCAGCGCTCGCCGGGTCAGCACCCGAGCGAGATGGTTGCGGTAGTCCGGGGTGGCGTTGAGGTCGGTGGGGGCATCGGTGCCCTCGGCCGCCTGCTCGGCTGCGTCAGCGGCCGACGCGCCGCCGGTCAGCGCAGCCTCGACCGCAGTAGCTCGAATCGGCGTGGAGCCCATGTTCACAAGCGCCACATTCGTGCCGCCGTTCACCGTCACAGCTGCCGCACCAACGATGGCCCAGTCCTGGGCCCGCCGGTTGAACTTCTGGTAGTTCCAACCCGCACCCGGTGCCTTGGGCACCCGCACCTCGGTGAGCATCTCGTCGTCGGCGAGTGCCGACTCGAAATAGCCGGCGAAGAAGTCGCCGGCCGCGATCTCACGTGAGCCGTCGGGGCCTTGCGCGACGAGCGTGCCGCCCAGTGCCAGCACCGCAGCGGGGAGGTCCGACGCCGGATCGGAGTGCGCGAGCGAACCGCCGAGCGTGCCACGGTGACGGACCTGAGGGTCGCCGACCTCTCCAGCGACGTGCGCCAGGATCGGGCACTCGGCCGCCAGCAGCTCGCTGGTTTCGAGGGCCCGGTGGCGGGTCAGCGCCCCGATGGCGATGTGGTCGCCGCCGTCGTTCACATAGCTGAGGTCGGTGACCCGGCCGATGTCGATGAGCACGCTGGGCACTGCCAAGCGCAGCTTCATCATCGGCAAGAGGGAATGGCCGCCGGCGAGCAGCTTGGCCTCGTCGCCGTGCTCTCCCAGAAGGGTGATTGCTTCGTCTGCGCAACCGGCCCGCACGTAGTCGAATGCTGCTGGAATCATCTCTGCGTCCCTCTCAGTCCGATGCCTGGCCCGCGCAGGCGAGCACCGACTTGACGATGTTGTGGTAGCCCGTGCATCGGCACAGGTTCCCTTCGAGGCCTAAGCGAACTTCGCGTTCGGTCGGGCTGGGATTTTCCTCGAGCAGCGAAACCGCAGCCATGACCATGCCAGGCGTGCAGTAACCGCACTGCAAGCCATGGTTCGCCCGGAACGCCTCTTGCATCGGATGCATCTCGTCCTCCGATGGCGCCAAGCCCTCGATGGTGAGGATGTCGTCGCCGTCTGCCTGTACCGCGAGCATCGTGCACGACTTCACCGACTCGCCGTTCACGTGCACCGTGCAGGCACCGCATGAGGACGTGTCGCAGCCCACGTTCGTCCCCGTCAGCCGCAAGTCGTCCCGCAGCCAGTACACCAGCAGCGTGCGCGGCTCGACGTCGCCAGTGCGGGTCTCGCCGTTGACAGTGACGCTGATCTCCACAGTGACCCCTCTTTGTTCGTCGGCCAAAAGGCCGAGCATGTTTCGTCGGCCAAAAGGCCGAGCATCTCTCGCCGACCCAGGGGCCGAGCGGGCACCATCATGCCCTATGTGACAGCTGCGCGCGACACAAGCACGGGCGGGAGGAATCCCCGCATGTGCGGCAACAGCAGGTTGGCGCCGTGGCCGAGCAGGAGGCCGTCGCGGACAACGAATCGAGACCGGAGCGCGTGTACGGTGACGCTCCGGCGGCACAGCCGAACGCGAAGCCTTCCCGCGATGCGCACGCACCTGCGGACATGAGAGACCAGATCCTGCACAGAGCACGGGATCTGTTCGCCAAGCACGGCTATCGCGGTACGTCGATTCGCCAGCTCACCTCGGGCGTCAATCTGACACCGGCAGCGCTCTATTACCACTTTGCTCTAGTACCACTTTTCCGGCAAAGACGACGTTCTTTCCGGCCTCCTCGCCCCGATGGAACGTGATGGCGAGGCCGTGCTGGCCCATATAGCCGAGCTGGCTCGCAGCCCCGACGCACTTCGCGACGTTCTCGACCGCTACTACGACTTGCTGGCTCGCGACATCCAGATCTTCCAGCTGGTAGCCGACGATGTTGCCGTCCAGCAGAGCGCGATGGGACAGCGTCTGAGATCACAGGCGCGCGAACTCTTCGCCTGGCTCGTGGGACCGTCTCCCGACGCCGACGGGCGAATCCGGGCGGCAGCCGCCGTGGGCACCATCCGCCTCTCGCTCGAGCAGCGCTGTGTCGACCCTGAGCTGTACCGCGAGACGATCATCGGCCGCGCGATGCGCATCATGACCGACTAGCGATCTGCGCCCCCCAGCAGATGCGCCACGCCCGGCAGCGGCCACGCGAGCGGCAGGCTCACTGCATCGGCCGGGTCCACGTTCAGTCGATACAGCGTGTCGCCTTCGCGCACCAAAGACAGCTGCTCACGCGCGATGCGCTCGACGACGACTGGATCCTTGGCTTCGGCGACTCGCTGATCGAGGTGGCTCGTCTCCGCCTGCAGCCGCGCCAGTGTCTCGGTGGCGTGATCGATGCTGCGACGCTGGCTGGACAGGTTCTGCCACGGCAACAAGAGCACTGCGACCACACCCACCGCTGCGATTGTCACGATCAGTCCGGCGACGACGGCCATCGCCCGCGGGCGCGCCGACTTTGTCCGAATCGGCGTGGGCTCCTCAGCGCTCATTTCGGCGCGCCGAGCCCAGTACCGCCGAGCCCAGTACCGCCGAGCCCAGTACCGCCGAGCCCAGTACCGCCGAGCCCAGTACCGCCGACACTCGAGCCACGTGCCAACGCACCGCCGCCCCGGTACGCGGCGACCTCGCCCAGCTCTTCCTCGATACGCAACAGCTGGTTGTACTTGGCGACGCGATCCGAGCGCGCTGGCGCGCCCGTCTTGATCAGGCCGCAGTTCGTGGCGACGGCGAGGTCTGCGATGGTCGTGTCCTCGGTCTCGCCCGAGCGATGCGACATCACCGCCGTGTAGCCCGCCCGCGCGGCCATCTCGACCGTGTCAAGCGTCTCGCTGAGGCTGCCGATCTGGTTGACCTTGACGAGCACGCTGTTGGCAACGCCTTGGGCAATCCCGCGTCCCAATCGCTCGATGTTGGTCACGAACAAGTCATCGCCGACCAGCTGAATCCGGTCGCCCGTCAACTCGCCCAAGCGCGACCAGCCGTCCCAATCGTCTTCGGCCATGCCGTCCTCGACCGAGCAGATCGGGTAGCGACCGCACAGGCCGGCGACGTAGGCCGCGAACTCGTCCGCATCAAGCCGTCGGCCCTCGCTCGCCAATGTGTAGACGCCGTTGGCGAAGAACTCCGTCGACGCGATGTCAAGCGCCAGTGCCATATCGACACCGGGCTCGAAACCCGCGACGGAGATCGCCTCGACGAGCAGGCTCAAGGCTGCTTCGTTCGAATCCAGGTCGGGAGCAAAGCCGCCCTCGTCACCCACTGCAGTCGACAAGCCCCGAGCGCTCAGAACCCCGCGCAGCGCGTGATACGTCTCGGTGCCCCAGCGCAACGCCTCGCAGAAGGAAGCGGCGCCGACGGGCACGATCATGAACTCCTGCAGGTCGACGTTGTTGTCGGCGTGCTCGCCGCCGTTGATGACGTTCATCATCGGCGTCGGCAGCACATGAGCGTTCGACCCGCCGACGTGCCGATACAGCGGCACTCCAGTCGCCGACGCAGCGGCGTGCGCAGCAGCGAGGGACACCGCCAGCACGGCGTTCGCGCCGAGCCGGCTCTTGTTCATGGTTGCATCTAGCTCGATCATCGTGCGATCGACGAGGCGCTGATCGAACGCGTCGCAGCCCACGATCGCATCGGCGATCTCTCCGTTTACGTGGGCGACAGCCGCGCTGACGCCTTTGCCGCCGTAACGGGAGCCGCCGTCACGCAGCTCTGTGGCCTCGAACTGGCCCGTCGAAGCTCCTGAGGGCACAATGGCGCGCCCGACCGAGCCGCCCGCTGTGCGTACCTCAGCTTCCACCGTCGGGTTGCCGCGCGAATCAAGCACCTCGCGGCCTGCTACTTGGGTGATGTGGGTTGCGTTGCCCGTCCGGGGTCTCACGCAACGCCACAGTACCGAAGCCCTGTCTCGACAGTTACCCAGTTCGCGCTGCGCGAGCGGCGATGCGCTCTGCGCGTGCCTTGCGCTCGGCGGCCTTGATCGACTCCCACTGCTTCGACAGCTCGCCGTCAGACGGCTCGGGCGAATCGGGAGCACGTTCGAAGACGTGCGGATGGCGGCGCAGCATCTTGGCTTCGACCGTCTCGAGCACCTCGACAAGCGTGAATGTGCCGGCCTGCTCGCCGATCGCCGTATTCATCAGCACCTGCAGCAAGACGTCTCCCAGTTCACCGACGAGGTCCTCGACCGCAGTCGCTGCGTCATGGTCGGCATCGTCGCCGGCGAGCGCACGATCGGCCGCTTGGAGTGCTTCGGCGAGCTCGGCGGCCTCGTCGAGGGCGTACGGCGCCAGCGACGCGTGCGTCTGGGCGCGGTCCCACGGGCAGTCGCGTCGAAGCCGCTCGATTACCGCGTGCAACGCCGTCATTCGTTCGCCCAGGTCTCGCTCACCCAGGATTCGTTCGCCCAGGTCTCGCTCACCCAGATCCTGTGCCCCGACATCGGTCCACGGCGTCCCGATCCGGTTCACGCCGATCAGGATCCCGGCTGCGGCAGGGCCACGCTGAGGCTCGATTGCGTCCACGTGCCGAGTGCTGGTGCCACATCGATCTCGTAGGTGGTCATGACACCGCTGAGCACTCGCGGTGCGAATGGACCGATAGACGCCAGGTCGGTCTGGTCGGTCAACAGATCGTCGAGGCGCAGGACCACCCACAATTCACCAGTCGGGCTGACCCCCGACGGCAGCGCGACAGGTTCGGACAGCTCGCCGACCGTCAGACCGATCAGGGTCAACGGGAGCTGTCCGGTGCCGAACATCTCAAGCGGCAAGTTGCATCCGATGAGACCGTTCGGTTCGGTGAGACCCTGAGGATTCACCTCCACGGCGACGTCGGCGAGCGACTCGCCGCGCCGCACTCGGTCAGTGGCAGCCAGCGCGTCCGCCTCGCTCTCGAGCACCAGCGCGCTGACGCAGTGGGGCGTGGCGAGTCTTTCGATGGAGGGATCCTCGGAGAGGCTGCGCTCCTGCGCGAAGGCTTCGAACGGACCCTCGATGTGCGCCTGCGCCATCGCGTTGATGTCAGCGTCTGACGCAGCCACATCGACCGGGAAGCCCAACTCGGTCAGCGCGACAGCAACCAGCCGCAGCTGCAGCATCGAGGTCAGCCGGGAGACGAACTGGTCGCGGGTGGGCTTGGTCGGGTCGTCCATCAGCGAAGGGGGCGCTTCGACGATGCTTGCAAGCACCGTGCTGACCGTCAGCTCACCGCCGGGAAAGCTCGCCGCGATCGCCGTGTCATCGGCCAGGAACGCCTGGACTGCCGCTTCGCGTGCGGCGCGCTCAGCCTCGCGCTCGGCCTCGATGCGTGCCGCCTCGCGTTCGGTCTCGATGCGCTCAGCCTCGTTTTCGGTCTCGGCCAAGAAGTCGTCGACATCCTCACGGGCAACCACCCCGTCACGGTCAGTGTCCACAGCGTCGATGACCTCGTCGCTCGGCCGGTCGGACCCACCTGCGGATTCATCCGCATCGCTCGCGCATGCCGGCGATCCCGCTGCCAGAGCGGCCAGCAGCACCGATGCGCGCAACCAGCGCGACATCCGACGTCGCCTGACGCGAATGGCAGTGGCAACCGCGGGGGACAAGGACGCTGACGCATCGAGCGCGGCGTCAGGAGTGAGCGGCAACGACACATGCACGCCCGGCAGCGTAGGTGCTGTGCCCAGCATCGGGGCCGAAACCCGCCAGCTGTCGACCGCTGCGAGCCATGGGTGCTGTTGCGGTGACCCCGACGGCATCCGCCGCCGGTGCCCGATGGCTCACCCTGCGGGAGGGCGCAGCTGACCGCAGAACGAGAAGAGGTGCCCGACAGCGGCAGTCCGCAGCGCTCGCACCGACAGCTGCACTTCGGAAGTGTCCGCCTTATAGCGAGCAGCGGTGAACGGCGTGCCGTCACAGATGCGCCGCATTCGCAACTCCTCGCTCGCGCTCAGCTCGACGGGTGCCAAGCGGATGCGCCCGCCGCCGCTGGGTGCGGGAGCGAATGCCACGGTCTCGATGCCCAGTCGGTGACATTCGGTGCGAAGCAAGGCGATGTGCAGCAAGGTTTGCGCAGGTTCGGGCACGGGTCCGTACCGATCGACCCACTCCGCTTCGATGTCAGCCACCTCGACGAGCTTGGTGACGGCACCGAGCCGGCGGTATGCCTCGAGCCGACCGGCCGGTTCGCCCACGTAGCCCTCGGGCAGGTGCGCTGTGATCGGCAAGTCGATGACAACCTCGGCTGGCGGCTCGGGTGTCTCGCCGCTGAGCTCGGCGACGGCCTCGCTGACCAGCTCGCAATACAGGTCGTAGCCCACGGCCGCAACGTGGCCCGACTGCACGCCGCTGAGCAGGTTCCCTGCGCCTCGCAGCTGCAGGTCGCGCATGGCGATGCGATAACCCGATCCCAGCTCAGTTGATTCGCCGATGGTGCGTAGGCGCTCGTAGGCCTCCTCAGTGAGCACACGACCGTCGGGATGGAAGAGATAGGCGTACGCCCGCTGGCCTGAGCGGCCCACCCGCCCTCGGATCTGGTGCAGCTGACCCAGCCCCAACAGGTCGGCGCGGTCCACGACGAGGGTGTTGACGCTGGGCATGTCGATGCCGGACTCGATGATCGTGGTGCACACCAAGACGTCGTAGGCGCCCTGCCAGAAGTCGATGACGACCTGCTCGAGTGTGCCCTCGTCCATCTGGCCGTGGGCGACGGCGATGCGCGCCTCAGGCACCATCTCGCGCAGACCTGCCGCAACCAGTTCGATGTCAGCGACTCGGTTGTGCACGAAGAACACCTGCCCCTCGCGCAGGAGTTCGCGCCGGATGGCCTCGCTGACGGCCCGCTCGTCGTACGGGCCGACGTGCGTGAGGATCGGCTGTCGCTCCGCGGGCGGTGTCTGCAGCAGCGAGAGGTCGCGGATGCCCACCAGCGCCATCTCGAGTGTTCGGGGAATGGGGGTGGCTGTCAGCGTGAGGACATCGACCTCGGCACGCAGGTGCTTGATCGACTCTTTGTGGCTGACTCCGAATCGCTGCTCCTCGTCCACAACGAGCAGGCCGAGGTCCCGGAAGGCAACATCGACCGACAGCAGCCGGTGTGTGCCGATCAGCACATCGACGGTCCCGTCGGCCACTCCGGCGATGACTGTCCGCTGTTCGGACGGGGTCAAGAAACGGCTCAGCACTTCGACGCGCACGGGATGATCGGCGAATCTCTCAGCGAAGGTCTGATGGTGCTGCTGCGCGAGGAGCGTCGTCGGCACGAGCACTGCGGCCTGTTTCCCGCCGCTGACGGCGCAGAAGGCCGCTCGCACGGCCACTTCGGTCTTGCCGAATCCGACATCGCCGCACACGAGCCGGTCCATTGGCAACGGTGCGGCCATGTCAGCCATCACCTCGTCGATCGCCTGGCGCTGGTCGGGCGTCGGGGTGTAGGCGAAGCTCTCGGCCAACTCAGCCATGCCCAGACCATCCGGGTCGAACGGGTTGCCCGACGTGGTGATGCGACGCTGGTACAGCACCACCAACTCTTGGGCGATCTCGGCCACCGCGGCGCGCACCTTGGCCTTCTGGCGTTGGAAATCGCTGCCGCCCATACGGCTGAGACGGGGAGTCTCCCCGCCGATGTACGGGCGGATGAAGTCGATCTGCTCGGTCGGCAGGTACAGCCGGTCGGTTCCCCGGAATTCGAGTTCGAGATAGTCACGTTCGTCGTCGCCGAACGAGCGGCGCACCAGGCCCGCGTAGCGAGCGATGCCGTGGTGGTAGTGCACGACGTAATCGCCGGCGCTGAGGTTTTCGAACGACGGCGCGACGCCGCCGCGACGACGTGCTGCGCGGTGGACGCGGCGACGACCGGTCAGCTCGCTCTCAGGCAGCACTGCAACGCCCGCAGCGCGTGCAATAAACCCCCGTTCGAGAGGTGCCACCACAATGTGCCCGCCCGGCGTCGGCGCAAACGACGTTGCGTCGAGGTGCAGGCGCAGCGGCACCCCTTCTGCCCCGAGCGTGTCGGCAAGCCGAGTCGCCGAACCGGCGCCTTCGGCGGCCACGACCACGACTGGCCTCGCTGCGGAATGATCCGCGTCGGTTGCCTGTGAGCGCAGCGCCGCGGTACCGCTCGCCAGGTTGCGCAGCTGGGCGATCAATCGCGACGGGTCGCCTGCCACCGGTGCCCATGACACGGTGGCGATGTGCGGGCCCTCCGAGCCGTCTGCTGTCGGCGCGGCGGTGGAGTGCACTGACCACACCGCTGCACCACAGTTCGCCAGGAGCCGATCGAAACGGACGTGCAGCCGAGGAAAGCGGGCCGCGATGTCGTCGGCGGCCCCGCCGTCATCGTCGCGGTCGCCGTCGTGAGCGCCGTTGGCTTCCGCGCGTACATCGAGGCCCCACGTCACCGCCAACGAGCGGGTGAGATCGTCGGTCTCAACCTCGATGTCGGCGGCGCGGTCTGCGAGACGCCGCGGCTCCAGGAGCAGCACCAATGCTTCGGGTCCGAGCAGGTCGGGCAGTACTGCCTCATCAGCCATGAGCCACGGCAGCCACGACTCCATGCCGTCGAACAACTCGCCGCTGGCAATGCGCTCCATGTGCTCGCGACACCACGGCTCGGTCTTTGCCAGTCCGGCTGCGCGTTCGCGCATGACGACATCGGGACGCAGCTCACGAGCCGGGAACACTCGGATCTCGGCCAGATCGGCGACCGAGCGTTGGTCGGTGACCGAGAACTCGGTGAGTCGATCGACTTCGTCGCCCCACAGATCGACACGGGAGGGTGCATCGGCGGTCGGACAGAAGACGTCGACGATGCCGCCACGCACCGCGACTTCGCCGCGATGCTCGACTTGGTGCTCGCGGCGATAGCCCCAGCTCACGAGCTGGGACACCAGTTCGCCCGAATCGAGACGGTCGCCGAGGGCGATGCGCAGCGACGGCGCGCCATCGTCGGCGAGAGCGTCGGACCCCAGGCGCTGGAGCAAGGCTCGGATCGGCGCCACGATGATCTCCGGCAGTGCAGGACCATCGGCGTCGCCGTCAGCCCCAGATCGCAGGGCCGACAGCACGGCAAGACGCCGGCCCATCGTCTCGGTGGCAGGGCTGACCCTCTCAAACGGAAGGGTCTCCCACGCAGCGAACAACGACACAGCAGACGGACCCAGCCATGTCGCGAGGTCGTCGGCCCAGTGTTCGGCCTCGCTGGCGGTCGCAGTCACGACCAGGATCGGCGAGCGCTTCCCGAGCGTCGCCAGCCCTGCAGCGACAAACGGGCGTGCCGAATCGGCGATGGCGATCGATCCCGACGCCGGGCCCAGCATCGAGACGAAGCCGGGATCGCCGGCGAGGCGCTCGGTGAGGGACCGCAGCACAGACGTGCGCGTCGGATCATCGTTGTGCCGTGCCGGCATGCGTTGGGCTTCGGACACGCTCATCGCAGGTCGACGGGGCGAGGGGGGTCGGGGCGTGGGGGCCGCAGAGGGGAATTCACGGTGTTCATGGCCGCTTCCGCCCCGTCGCGCACCACACGCTCGAGTGCGGACACCGCGATGTCCACAGCGGCGTCAAGCAACTCGCGTTCGCGGCGGCCCGGCTGTTGCAGGACCCACTTCTTGCCGGCGTCAGGGTGCGGCGGCTTGCCGATGCCCAGCCGAATCCGCACAAAGTCCCGCGATCCGAGATGGCTCGCAACCGAGGCCAAGCCGTTGTGTCCGGCGATGCCTCCGCCGATCTTGACCTTCACTCGACCCGGCTCGAGGTCGAGTTCGTCGTGAACGATCACGACCCGCTCCGCTTCGACGATGCCGTGGCGCTTCACCAACGGGCTCACACTCTGGCCGCTCTCGTTCATGAACGTCGTCGGGCACGCCAACGCGATCAGTTGGGTGCGGTGGGGCGCGACGGCGGTGCGTGCGTGCTCTCGTCGCTGGGCTTGCAGCTCGCACCCGAGCGCGGTGGCCCAGCGCTCCACTGCCTCGGCGCCCACGTTGTGGCGCGACCCGGCGTATTTCTCTCCGGGGTTGCCAAGACCGACCACGAGCCAGTCAGCGGCTGTGCCCCGCCGCGCGGCCGCCCGGCGGAAGACGGACATACCGGAGGTCAGTCCGCGTCGTCGAGCGCGTCGTCGTCTTCGCCGTCTAGTTCGGGAGCCTCTTCCTCGTCAGCCTGCTCGGCGGCGACGGCCGCACGTGACCGCTGGGCGATGACGACCAGCGTGTCGGTTTCGACCTGGCTCTCCATGCCTTCGGGCAATGCGAGGTCGCTGACGCGGATCGGATTGTCCAGCGACAGCTCTGACACATCCACCTCGAACGTCGGCGGGATGACGCCCGCGGGCGACTCGACCGTCAGCGACATCAGCTGCTGCTGTACGACGGCGCCTTCTCGGCCTGCAACCACGGCCTCTCCGACGATGTGCACCGGCACATCGACGACGAGACGCTCATCAAGCGAGATCAGCAGGAAATCGATATGCGTCACTCGGTTCGCGATCGTGTCGCGCTGCATGTCCTTGACGATGGTGAGGTAGTCACGGCCGTCGACTTCGAGCGTGATGATCGCGTTCGGGCCGGCTGCATTGAGCGCGGCGCGCAAGCGCAGGCGGTCCAGGGTGAGCGTCACCGGGTCCGAGCCGTGGCCGTACATGACCGCAGGAATCTTGTTGTCGGCACGCAATCGACGCGATGACGCCGAACCCGTGGCTCGACCGGTCTCGGCGGCGAGCTTGAACTGTTCCATCACTGCGCTCCCGAGCGATAGGCGACGGGCAAGCCTACGAGTTGCGGTGGGCAGCCCGGCGGCCGCATCGTCGCCGCATCTTCACTGCATCGTCACTGCAGACTTGTGCTGGATCAAAACAGAGATCGTTGCTGGAGAGAAGAGGCTGTCTCAGAAGAGGTTCTGGCCGTCGAAGATCTCAGACACCGAGGCGTCCTCGAAGACTGACTCGAGGGCGTCGGCGAACACGCCGGCCACGCTCAACACGATCAGCTTGTCGAACTGCTTCGAGCTCGGAATCGGCACGGTGTTGGTGACGATGATCTGGCTGAGCTGCGAATTCTTGAGGCGATCGACGGCCGGCTCCGAGAAGACTGCGTGCGTGCTGGCGCACATCACATCGGCAGCGCCATGGGCGAGCAGCGTCTCGGTCGCAGAGCAGATCGTTCCTGCCGTGTCGATCATGTCGTCGATGATCACGCAGGTGCGTCCGGCCACTTCGCCCATGATCCCGAGCGCCTCGGACTCGTTCGCGCTGTCGGTCGCCCGGCGCTTGTAGATCGAGGCGACGTCACAGCCCAGGCGGGTCGCGTATCGCTCAGCCACCTTGACCCGTCCGGTGTCAGGCGACACGATCACCGTCTCGGGCCCCATGACATCGGCCAGATAGTCGATCAGCACAGGCGCAGCGGTGAGATGATCGACCGGTCCGTCGAAGAAGCCCTGGATCTGCCCGCTGTGCAGATCGATCGACACCAGCCGTTCTGCTCCGGCGACGGTGAACATGTCGGCAAGCAGTCGCGCAGTGATCGGCTCGCGGCCTGCGGCCTTGCGATCCTGACGGGCGTAGCCGTACAGCGGCGCAACCGCGGTGATGCGCTTGGCGGACGCCCTGCGGGCGGCGTCCACCATGATGAGCTGCTCCATGATCGCGTCGTTGAGGCTCATGGTTTCGCAAGCGGCGTGGCTCTGGATGATGAAGACATCCCCGCCGCGGATCGACTCCGCGAACTTGCACTTGATCTCGCCGTTCGCAAAGTCGATGAGTCCTGGATCACCCAGCTCGACACCCAACTGCTCGGCAATCTCGGTAGCCAATTCAGGATTTGCCCGACCGCTGAACAGGTGCAGGCGCTTCTTGGTGACCAGCTCCATTGCGTGTCCCTTTCGCACCTGTGCCGATCGCGCCTGTTTCAGTTGCGCCCGGTTCGATTGATACCGGAGTGAAGGGAGCGCGGAGCGCTCAGGGATGGGTTTGTGCGGCATGTTCTGCAGTCCGACGGCAACCTGAGATTACCTGACGGCACCTCGCAGACACGAGTGTTTTACCCAACTGACACAGTCAATTTCGATGCTCTAGCCGGCAATTTCGATGCTCTAGCCGGCAATTTCGATGCTCTAGCCGGTTTTGGGCCCAGGTTGACGCTGTGCCACCGAACGGGCAACGAGCGCGTGCTCGCACGCGGCGAGCTGATCTGCGTCGTTCACACCCATGGCTTCGGTTGGGTCGGCGACGGTCACCGCCGAGATCGAAGCACCGCTGGCAGCGAGAATGCCGATCACATCGGTCAGGTAGTACTCGGATTGGGTGTTTGTCGGTTGCAGGCGCCGGAGCGCCGCTCGCAGCGCCGCGATCCTGAAGCAGTAGAAGCCGGTGTTGACCTCGTTGATCTCAGCTTGCTCCGGCCTCGCGTCGCGCTGTTCGACAATTTCCGCGATTCCCCCGTCGTCGGAGCGCACGATGCGGCCGTAGCCGGTCGGATCGTCAAAGTGAACGGTCAGCAGCGTCGCGGCCGCGTCGTCACGATCGTGAACGGACACGAGCTCCGCGACGGTGGAAGCACGCAGGAGCGGCGTGTCGCCCGGGAGCACCACAACGTCGGTGGCTGTCGCATCGTCATCGAATGCCAACAGTCCCACTCGTGCCGCGTCGCCAGTGCCCAGCAGGTGCGTCTGGTGAGCGAATGCCAGTCGATTCGGATTCGGTGCGTCCGAGGTGACCGCTGACCGGACTCGATCCGCTCCGTGACCGATCACCACAACGACGGGATGGGCGTCGACATCAGCGAGTGCGTCGAGTACCCGTAGCAGCATGGCGCGGCCGGCAATCTGATGAAGCGGCTTCGGCACATCGGAGCCCATGCGGGTACCAGCACCTGCGGCCAGCACAATTGCGGCCCAGCGGTGTGCGGACCAGCGGTGTGCGGACCAGTGGTGTGCGGCCCAGTGGTGACTCATCGAGGTGACCTGCCCCATCGGCGCAATGTGTCGGGTTCGGGGAGGAGGGCTCGAACCTCCATTGTCGGGACCAAAACCCGATGTCCTGCCAGTTGAACGATCCCCGATCGCGCATGCCGCCGCGGCTGGCTTGCGATGATTGTGAGCGTAGCGAGCGCCTCGAACGCCATCGCGTCCGATATTTGGCTCGCCGCCGACTGGCCGAGGGCGTCAGGATCAACATGTTGGAGATCCGGCGGCGTCCGCTAGCGTTCACGGCTTCATGGGATCGCTGGTCAAAAAGCGCCGCAAGCGGATGCGCAAGAAGAAGCACCGCAAGATGCTGCGCCGCACTCGCTACCAGCGTCGTAATCGCTGACCCGTCGACCAGCGCCGAAATTCCTCGTCAGATTCGGCCGATCGCTGCGGCGAATCGCGTTTGCGCGCCTTCGTAGACGGGGAGATCCCGATGCCGAGGATGCGGCGCGGTGACAAACCACGTTCCGCCGCTCCCGGCCAAGCGAGGCGTGCGGCTCATGCTGTGCGCGAGGACGTCGCGACACCCGACCAGTTCGGGATACCCAGACAGCGCCGCAGGTTCCAGGTCGTTGCCGTGATCGCCCGCAGGACCGCCCAATTCGTCCCAACGCCGATACACCGAAGCGGTGTCAACATGCACTGACGGCGTCATCAGCACGAATTCCTGCTGCTGGTACGGCAGCGGTTCGACGATTTCGCCGATGCCGCTGACCTGAGCTCTTCCGCCCACCAAGCAGAACGCAACATCGGCACCGAGTGACGCCGCCTGCTGCATCGACACCACCTGGCGCGCCGGCCCGCTCGTTGCGTCGGGATGCCTTGCAGCCGTCTCCGCCGCAGTCAGCCGATTCGCCCAGCGCAGCACTGCGGCGGCGTCAGACGAACCGCCGCCGAGGCCGGCTCCCGGCGGGATGCGCTTTCGAATCCGGACGTGGGCGGTACGTCCTGCGAGCTCAAGTGCGAGTATGACCAGGTTGGTGTGATCCGTCGGGACATTCCACGACGGCCCGGGTCCTTCGTCGCGTTCTGATCCCGCACCGGCTGACGTCCGCACGATCTCAACCGAGTTCGTGGCGCTCGGCGTCACCAGCAGCTCGTCGCACAGGTCCAGCGACACCATCTCTGCGTCGATCTGGTGGTATCCGTCCGGACGTGTGCCGGTGATCCGCAGCGAGAGCGTCAGCTTCGCGGGAGCGAGCAGTCGTGCGGGCGCGCCCGCCACAGAGGCGGCGTCATCAGACACAGCCGCCTCAGCCCTGTGCTTTCGCTTGCAGTGAGGCCGACGCGAGACGTATCCAGGCATCCACGCTGAGTCGTTCGGGACGGTCGGCGGGATCTACCTCTGCTGCGGCGAACACAGCGTCGGCATCGCAGAGCGCGCTGCGCAGGGTGCGGCGAACCATCTGGCGGCGATTGGCGAACGCTGTGTCGACGAGGCGGTTGAGCTCAGCACGCAACTCGAGATCCATCGCCTGGGCGTGCCGCGTGATGCGCACCAGTGCAGATTCCACCTCGGGTCGGGGATAGAACACCGTCGGCGGCACGGCACCGGCAAGCTCGGCGGCTCCGTGACTTGCGACGCGCACCGAGACGGCTCCGTAGACAGAGCCACCCGGAGCTGCCGCCAAACGCTGCGCCGCCTCCCGCTGGCACATCACGAACAGCCGGGTGACCGCGGGTACATCGTCAAGGACCGTCAGCACGAGCGAGGTCGCAATGTTGTACGGCAGATTGGCGACCAGATGCCAGTCGCGCCCAGCTTCATGGGGACCTGAGAGCAGTTCGTCCCAATCCATGCGACGTGCGTCGGCATGCACCACCTGCGCACCCGAGCCGGCAATCTCAGCCAGCAGCGGTACGAGCCGTCCGTCGGTCTCGACGGCGACCACATGTGCGCCCGTCTCAATGAGGGCCAAGGTCAGCGATCCCAGGCCGGCGCCGATCTCCACCACGCGATCACCGGGCCCGATGCCTGCCAGGCGTGCGATTCGGCGGACGGTGTTGGGATCCACCACGAAGTTCTGCCCGAGACTCCGACGTGGTGCCGTGCCTGCTCGTTCCAGCAAATCCCGCACTGCGGGGCGCGTCAGCAGCGGCTGGGTCATGCCCCCGCTGGGTCGCCAAGCCGGAACACGCGCCGGGCATTGGCCGTGGTCTCGGTGGCGACCTGCGTCACAGCGCTGCCGCGTGCCGCGGCCACCGCGGCACCCACCAGCCGGACCCAGCTCGGACGGTTCTGCTTGCCTCGGTTGGGCTCAGGCGCCAGGTAGGGCGCATCGGTCTCGACGAGATAGCGGTCGGCCGGAGCAAGCGCAGCTGCATCGCGTATCTCGGCCGCGTTGCGGAATGACACGATGCCGCTGAACGACAGGGTTGCGCCACGATCCAGGGCAGCGCGAGCTTCGTCGGAGCCGCCCGTGAAACAGTGAAATACGGTGCGCTCAGGCACGCCTTCGGCGTCGAGCACGTCAAAGGTGTCCTCCCAGGCGTCTCGGCTGTGAATCACCAGCGCCAGGTCGTATCGGTGCGCCATCGCGATCTGGGCGGCGAACGCTTCGCGCTGGGCCACGCGGTCGGAATGCTCGTAGTAGTAGTCCAAGCCGCATTCACCGACCGCGACGGGCGCTGCGGCCGCGTCGGGCGCGGCAAGGAGGTGCTCCAGCGCGTCGAGCGCCACCGGGCCCTGGTCGGCATCGTGCGGATGCAGCCCGACCGTCGCAGCAACGCCGTCGAGCGTTGCGGCGCGTTCGATGGCCGCAATGCTGCGCTCGACGTCAGTGCCGATGTCGACGACCCATTCCACGCCATCGCGGTGTGCCTCAGCGACCTGGACCGCGCCGCCCTCCCACAAGTGGCAGTGGCTGTCGATCCAGACTTCTCCCGACACAGCGGACGGCGGGCGCGACCCCTGCGGCGTCATCGAATCCGGGGATACAGCGGATCGCCCGTGGCTACGGGCAGCCCGCCCGGGTAGCCGCCCCATGTCGCGGCCTCGGGCAGACGCTGGTCGGATGGTGAACCGCTCATGCCAATGCGTCGCCACACCTCGTCGCAGCCACGCGGCGTCGCGACCCACGCCAGCACGGCGACAATGCGGAGCGCCTCGAGCGCATCGCCGAGAACTGCATCGACCTCGGGGCCGGGCTCGGACTTCCACGGCTCGGCCTCTTCGAGCAACGAGTTGGTCTCGCGGATGATCCGCCAGACGGCGTCAAGGGCATCGGAGGGGGCGAGCCGCTCCCAGGCATCTGCCGCGGCGGCATAGCACTGGGCCACAGGCTCGGCCAGCGGGCTGTCGGCGCGGGGTGCCGGGCCGACGCCTCCGCACTTGCGCTCCACCACCGCCGCCACCCGGCTCATGAGGTTGCCCAGGTTGTTGGCCAGATCGGCGTTGTACCGGGCCACCATGGCCTCGTAGGAGAAATCGCCGTCGGGCCCGAACGGCTGGTCGTGCAAGAAGTGATGTCGCACGCCGTCGCTGCCGAAGTCGGCCACAAGGTCGGCCGGCGCGATTTGATTCAGCGCCGACTTCGCCATCTTCTCGCCGCCGACGAGCAAGAAACCGTGAACGTGCACCCGCCGCGGCGGCAACACCCCGCCGCTCATCAACATCGCAGGCCAGTACACGCAGTGGAACCTCAGGATGTCCTTGCCGATGAGGTGTACTCCAGGCCAGCGATGCGTGAACTGGGCGTCGTCGCTGGCGTAGCCGGCCGCGGTGATGTAGTTGGTCAGCGCATCGAACCAGACATAGGTGACATGTCGAGGATCCCAAGGAATCCTGATGCCCCAGTCCAGCGACGTCCGGCTGATCGAGAAGTCCTGCAGGCCACCGCGGATGAACCCCAGCGCCTCGTTTCGCTTGGTGGTCGGGACCACGAAGTCAGGATGGGCCTCATACCAGTCGAGCAACGGCTTCTCGTACCGGCTGAGCGAGAAGAAGTAGTTCTCCTCGGTGACATGCTCGGCCGGGCGGCGGTGGATGCGGCAGTTGCCGTCGTCGAGATCGTCGTCGGTGTAGTACGCCTCGCAGCTCACGCAGTAGAGGCCCTCGTAGGTCTGCAGCGTGATGTCGCCGTTGTCGTAGCAGGCCTGCAGCAGCGTCTGGACCGAGTGGTGGTGGCGCGGCTCGCTGGTGCGGATGAAGTCGTCGTTGGCGATGTCGAGCTGCTGCCACGCCTCCTGGAAGCGCACGACGGTGCGATCCGCCCACTCGATGGGCGTGCAGCCGTTGTGGGCCGCGGCCCGCTGCACCTTGAGACCGTGCTCGTCGGTACCGGTCAGGAACATGACGTCGTGGCCGCAGAGCCGCTTCCAGCGTGCGATCGCATCAGCGGTGATCGTCGTGTACGCGTGCCCGATGTGGGGAGCGTCATTCACGTAGTAGATCGGCGTCGTGACGTAGTAGGAGCCCACGCGGCAAGGGTACTGACGGGGTACTCGACGCTTGTGGCCCTTTTCGGGACGAACCGCTGCGGCCCTGCTCGGTGCCGGTCGAACGCAAAGTGACAAGTGACACTTGACACACTAGGCTGCCGGAGTGATCCGTTCGTTCAACCACCGGGGACTTCGGACGCTCTACGACACAGGGAATTCAAGAGGTGTGAATCCCGATCACACCAGGAAACTGATGCGAATATTCGCCGTTCTCGACCAATGCAGCCAACCGCAGGGCATGGACCTGCCGGGCTTTCGCCTGCACCCGCTTGCCGGAGGCCTGAAAGGTCACTTTGCGGTATCGGTGTCGGGCAATCGGCGTGTGGCCTTCCGATTCGACGACGACGGCGCAGTCGATGTCGACTGCGCCGACTACCACTAAGGAGACGTGACGATGCCGATGCACAGTCCTCCCCATCCAGGGGAAATCGTGAGATGGGAATGCTTGGAGCCGTTGGGTTTGACGGTGACTAGGGCAGCGCAGGGCCTCGGCGTCACCCGGCAGGCGCTGTCGAGCGTGGTCAACGCGAAGGCCGGCGTCTCAGTCGAAATGGCCCGCCGACTCTCGAAAGCGTTCGGCTCAACACCGGAGACATGGCTCCGCATGCAGATGGCCCACGACCTTTGGGAGTCTCGGCAACGAACCGCCGAAGTCGATGTCGAGGACTTCGCCGCCGCCTCTTGACGGTGGGTTCGCCCCGAGCATTCATGCAGCAGCGCAGTCCATCACTGCCACTACCGCAAATCGGCGACGATCACAATCGGGTCCCCGTCACTCGCTTCACGCGCATGCACGAGACATCTTGACGGCCAGCGGGTACACCCGGTTGCGACCGACGCCGAGCTTGCGTGCCACGGCGGCCGCCGCATCGCGGGCGCTTGCACCGTTCGCGAGCTCAATGCGGACCTCGTCGACGATTGCGGAGTCGGATACCGCAGCAGCAGACGCCGGTCCGACCACGATGACGATCTCACCCTTGGGCTGGTCAGAGAAACGGGTCGCCAGCTCACCGAGCGTCCCGCGGCTCACCTCCTCGTGCAGCTTGGTCAGCTCGCGCGCCACCGCTGCGGCACGGTCGTCTCCGCAGGCCCCCGCCAGATCGGACAGCGTGACGCCCACCCGTCGGGGCGACTCAAGCAGCACCACAGTGCGTCGCTCGGAGGCGATCTCGCCAAGCCGTTGGTCGCGGGCCTCGCCCTTGCGGGGCAGGAATCCCTCCATGACCCAGCGATCGGTCGGCAGGCCCGACACTGCAAGTGCTGCGACCGGTGCAGTCGGCCCCGGCACGACGCTGACCACCACACCCGCAGCCGCCGCGGCTTCGACCAAGCGCTGGCCCGGATCAGAAATAGCGGGCATCCCGGCGTCAGTCACATACGCCGCCGATTCGCCCGCCAGCAGCCGGCCCACGATTCTGCTGCACGCCTCGGCCTCGTTGTGCTCGTGCACGGCGACCAATGGACGCTGCCCGATACCCAGTCGCTGCAGCAGCAAACCGGTGCGCCGCGTGTCCTCGCAGGCGACGAACGACACATCGCTCAGCACTTCGACGGCTCGCGGGGCGATGTCTCCCAGATTGCCGATGGGTGTTGCGACCAGCCACAGCGCCGGTGACGCAGGCGGACTCGGTGTCCCCGGCGTCGTCATTGCGGCACCCGTGAGGCGGTTGCATCGTTCGCGGCGTGCTGGGCGGTCCTCATGCGCCGAGCCGTACGTCGAGGACTTCTCCGATGGCGACGCCCCAGCGATCGAACGCTCCGGCGCGAGCCTCCACCACCGACCGGGCTCGGGGCCGCGGCCGTCCTATTCGACCCGGCGGCATCGTGACGATGTCGAGTACCCGCCGACCACCGTCGAGATAGGCGATGTCGATGTCGAAACGCATGCCGATGGTGTGCACCGATCCGCAGCGCTCGATGAGCAGCGCGCCGGTGATGTCGTCGCGGCCGCGCAGCCCGCGCCGACGATGCTTGCCCACGCGAGCGATCTCGAGACTCGCAATGACGCGATCCTCGCAGACCAACCACGGCATGACTACACGTTGAAGCGGAACTCCACGACGTCACCGTCGCGCATCCGATAGTCCTTGCCCTCGACGCGAAGTCGCCCCACGTCGCGAGCGGCCGACCACGAACCCAACTTGAGCAATTCGGTCCATTCGATCACTTCGGCTCGAATGAATCCTCGCTCGAAGTCGGTGTGGATCCGTCCGGCGCACTGCGGTGCACGCCAGCCCTGCCGAAACGTCCACGCCCGTGACTCCTTCTCGCCAGTGGTGAGAAACGTGCGCAGGCCGAGCATCCCGTGCGCCGCGGAGACGAAGCGCTCCAGCGCACCCTGTCCGAGGCCCAGCCCTTCGAGCAGCTCAGCGCGTTCGGCACCGGTGAGCTGTGCTGCCTCGGCTTCGAGCTGAACGCACAGCGGCAGCACATGTGCTCCGGGCAGCTCAGCGACAATCGGCTCGGCCAGCTGCTTTGCATCGTCGAGCTGGTCGTCGCCGATGTTCAGCACTGCCATCACGGGCTTGTCGGTCAGCAGGAAGTGGCTTCGCAGCGCATCACGGTGGGCATCGCTCCCAGATTCGGTGCATGTGGCGTGCGGCCACGCTCGGTACAGCGGCGTACCGGCCTCGAGGTGCTCCAGCGCCGCTTCGAGCGCCGCCACCTCGTCGACGAGCGCTGTGTCCGAAGGCTGGCTGCGCGCGGCCTTGCGCCGCCGGACGATGCGCGACTCGACCGATTCCAGATCGGCCAGCGTCAGCTCTGTCTCGACGATGCGGAGATGCTCGATGGGGTCGGTCGGACCAGGAACGTCGGGATCGGTGAACGCGCGCAGCACAAAGACGATGGCGTCCGCCTCTCGAATGCCAGCGAGAAACCGGTTGCCGAGGCCCTCTCCCTTGCTGGCTCCTTCGACCAGGCCGCCGATGTCGATGAACTCGGTGGTCGAATGCACCACTTTGCGACTCGCGCTCATCTCGGCCAGTGCATCGAGCCGAGCGTCAGGCACGCGAGCCACCCCGATGTTCGGGTCGGTGGTCGCGAACGCATACGGCGCCGCCAAGGCTCCCCCACCGGCGAGAGCATTGAACAGGGACGACTTTCCCGCGTTGGGAAGGCCGACGAACCCGAAACGCTCCATCGCCGGGCGAGGCTAGCTAGTGCTGTGTCCGCAAACGTTCGCCCTGTAGCCGGCGTTGGTGGTGGTGTCGCCGGCCGCGGGGGTGGGATCACGGTGGTCCGGTCGCTGTTGTGTGGCTGGTTTGGCCGGTGGTGTGGGTGCGTGGTGTGGTGGTCCATCTGCCGGGGCCGGGGCGTCGCTCAAGTCGTTCGTTGTTGTTGTGGAGCTTGTTGTGGCAGTCGCCGCACAGGGCTGCGAGATTCGGGGTGTCGGTGTTGCCGTTGTCGGCTTTCCATTCGTCGATGTGGTGGTCATCGCAGCGGTGCATCGGGGCACGGCACAAAACGCAGCCGCGGTCGCGTATTGCGATGGCGAGTTGTTGGGCGACGCTGGCGTGTCGGCGGCTGCGTCCGAGCCACAGGATCTCTCCGTCGGTGTCGAACAGTGCGCCGCTGATGCGGGTGTCCGGTGACAGATCATCGAGGATTGACGGCGGAACCGGTCCGGCGCCGAGCAGTTCGCAGAGCCCGTGGGGTTTGGTGCCGTCGATGACGCCGGTCTCGGCGATGATCACGACCTGGTTGGGTGCTTGCGCGGCCCGCCAGCGATCGATCGAGCGGTCCGCCGGGCTCTCAGAGGCAGCATCGCCGCCCGCATCGCCGTCTCGGCTGTGCCTGGCATCGCTGCGCCCGCCGTGCCTGTCATCGCTG